>OZ252110.1:10000-4198446 GCA_965248545.1 Alteromonadaceae bacterium | reverse complement strand
ACTTAGGCTCACCTTAAAATGTGCTAGGGGTTTGTAGTGTTGTTAAGATCGAAAACTAATAATAAAAAATTTCACAGTACAGTAGTTGCGGCGTCTTTGTGCACTGCCTTTTCTACGATGGTGTTTGCACACCCTATGCACCCGGACAGAGCGCAGCATCTTCCAGTGGATCATCGTCACAGTACGTTAGCTCAATCGCAATACTGGCAAGCGAGTTTGTCTGAGTATCAGCATCGTTCCACTTCTATCGTGAATACAGAATATTTGTTCGAAGGTGACGTAGCAGACGAATCAACAGAGTATGATTTACACGTATTGGGTGAAGCCGAATCTTTGTATGTCGACCGTGACAGTAGCCAAGCATTCAGTTTGGAAGGGCGAACGTGGCTAGAAGTACCCAGCGGCATGCCGGAAAACTTGCAGCTGGATGATTCATTCAAAGTGAGTGTCGATTTTTACTTTCGCGATACCGGTGAGGATGAAAGTGTAAGGGTTATTTTGAGTAACAAGGATTGGGCTTACGATGTACCTGGCTTAAAGATAACGGCATTTAATGAGAAAGTTGAGTGGCAGCCTGAAGGTATTATTTTTGCTCAATTTAATATTGGTGTTGGCACGCAAGAAATTGCAACGCGTTTCTTCGACTTGCCGATGGACCAATGGCATACCGCAACTGTTGATATTGATTTCCAAGCCAATACGGTTGCATTTGGTATCAATGGTCGGGAAGTGATCAAATCCCTAACAGAAAGTGAAGGTGGGGAAGTCGTAGACCCGAGTCAGTTCATTAGTTGGATGGCAGAAACGCCGCTCAGAGTCGGGGTGCATCAGTCTGCAGATGGCGAAGATCCTGAATGGCAAAATGAATATGACATTGCTAACGGCAATGGAACGACGAGCAACTTGGCACAGGTTTACATCGATAATCTCATCATTCAATCGCCCAAGCCGGACGGTGATGTGGGTTCTGTAACGTCTGCACTTAGTGCGTTCACTGACCACCTTACAGGCCAAGCACCCTTAGATGATCTGGCACTCGATGAGCAACTTGTAGTATTACGCCAAAGCTTAGACGGTACTGACTTTGCTGATTTTGCAACACAAGCTAAGGCTTTTGTTGATGCGCATGAATCCGTTAACGGTGCCATTTATGAAATTGAAAACAGAAACAACCTAGATAGCGTTTATTACGATGAGCTACCCGCTGTTTCGCGCGCCTACATCGATTTGGGCGTGTGGTTAATGACCGGGGGGCTGAATGCTAGCAACGTAAGCAGTGGTGAAGGCTTGACCTATATTGAACATACTGAGTGGCCGGGAGCACTTGCTGCTAATGCAGAACGCGTATCAGAGGGAACGGCAGATATTCGTGCGCAGTTTGTTCGCGATCCAGCTTACTTAATGGGCGGTATGCGCCTCGAACCTGACAGTGAATTAGCCGCGCATCTATATCGTCCTACCGGTTTTCATGCGCCTGCTGGTGAGTTAGTCACCATCACAGTGCCACAATCAGTTGTTGATTCAGGGTTACACGTGCGGATTGGTTCGCACGTTGACAACCATATGGCATTGTCATCAACGAGCCGATTCCCCGTATTGAGTGTGAACTACAGAATTGAATCAACTAGTTTCCAGGTCGTAAGCCCCTTTGGCGGTAATATTTACGTTCTGGTACCGCAAGATACCGATCTCGGCTGGGTTAAGTTTGAGTTCGATGGTGCTGTAAGAGCGCCATACTTCTCTACTCGTGAAGGTTATGAAACGGATGTTGCCGATTGGGAAACTATTCGAACTTACCCCGGTGTATTTGCTGACCTTGAGTCAGATAAATTTATGGTGTCTGTACCGTCATCACAACTACTTGATTTTAATCAACCCGTTGAGCTATTGGATCGCTGGGATGAAATCATGGACATTTTGCAAACCTTGCATGGACGTCCGTTCGTTAGATCACGTGCGGAAGCTTATGTACTCGATGCTACTCAGCTGGTAGTTGGTTCATTCCCTGGGGGTTATCCTGTAACGCCTGGTCTATATGCAGAAGGGGAGAATGGTATAACGGACGGCTATTACACGCCTTTTGCGGCATTGAATGATAAGAGCTGGGAAGAAGATACAGGTATGCTCATTATGTTACACGAACTTGGGCATCACCATTATGGTCGTTTTATTTTAGAAGGCGAGCAAGAGGCGTATGTAAACGTGCCGGCAGCGGCAGTACTCAATCTCTTGTATGGACTCGATTACGATGAAGCGCTGAAGTATTCCGGTTACCAAGAATTCTCTCGCACAGATGCAGCGATTGATTGGATGATGACCTATAACTTCTTAAACGGTAATCCAATTGGGTATAACCCCAACGGTACGATTGAAACGTCCTACCAAGCCAGGGGGCATGCCAAGTTTGTTGATTTAGCGGATATCTTCAATACATGGGATGTGTTGGGTGATATTTACGAGACCTACTACAACGAAGATCTTGCGTCCGGCAATCCAGCTAATACGCAAGTCGGCGTTACACATGACGCATTTTTAGAAGATGCTTCAAATGCCATTGGTTGTAACCTCGCAAGTTTATTTCACTTCTGGGGTATTGTGCCGTCTGACGAGCTTGCCACTACACTATCAGCAATGTCTGTTTGTGATGGCGCGTTAGAGCGTGTTGAGCATTATCTGGACAGCGTGCCACGTACCAATGAAGATTTACGTGAATTCCACACCGCGAAAGTGGCGGTACATGAAAACCAACTTGATGAACAAGTATGGGCCCCTCTGCTAGCTGATTTTGATCAAGCCTATAGCCAACAAGTAAAAGATGCTGGTGCTCTGATTTTCGCAGAATATTTTGGTCTTTCGGCGGATGGAGTGCCAAGCACTCCAGTGCCGATTGCGTCAAGCGTTAACTACGATCCGCAATTGGGGAATGATGTGCACTTTGGCTGGAAGAAGTCAGTTGATCCAGAAGGGAAACCACTGTTGTACAGCTGGGTACTAAAAGATGCTGACTCTGGCGAGGCCTTGTTGTCGCGCTCGTGGGTTGATGGTTACGGTGTCACTATCGATGGTCAAGACTTTGCAAATGCCTTGCAAAGTTACATCGTTGGCGGCGGTGTTCCTAATCTTGAACAAGTTGTTACGACCTCAGACACCTTCACAGTAGTGCAGAGTAGTGCGGTTGTGACTGCGTTCACCACAGATATAGATTCCGATGCGGATGGCTTAAGTGATGCTCGTGAAGCTGACTTAGGCACTGACGCGAACGTTTCAGATTCTGATGGCGATGGCCTTACAGATGGGGAAGAAGTCAACTTATACGGCACAGACCCATTACGTGCCGATACTGATGGCGACGGTTTTAGCGATGGGGACGAGGTTGCAGCCGGCACATCTCCGACAAATGCAGATGAATTCCCAAACAACAGGGTAAGTACACATTTTGACTACGATGGCGATCGCTCTGCGGATATAGCGGTAAGACGGCCTTCTACAGGTACGCAATTCATTAAGCGTTCCAGCGATGACGTCATTCAAAGACTATTTTTCGGTTCTCAGCCATCGGATGTGCCGGTTTCCGGCGATTTCGACGGTGATAGTATCAATGATATCGCGGTCTTTAGGCCGAGTGAAGGTCGCTGGTTTATCAAGCTGTCAGAGTCGGGGGACATTCAGCGTTTCGTCTTTGGTAATCAAAGTGGCGACATGCCAGTACCAGCGGATTATGATGGCGATGGAATTACAGACATTGCCATTCGTCGCCCAAGCACAGGCCAATGGATTATCAGACAATCGTCTGACCCAAGTAATTATCTTAGAGTAACGTTTGGCACTCAAGTCGATGATATCCCCATCCCGGCTGACTATGATGGCGACAGTCGCGCAGATATTGCAGTAAGACGTCCGGGAACAGGTCAGTGGATTTATAAACAATCCAGCAATAACGCAATCGTGCGATTTTACTTTGGCGGCCAAGCTGGCGATATCCCATTACCCGCAGATTACGATGGTGATGGGAAAATTGATTTTGCGGTAAGAAGGCCTTCAACAGGCATGTGGTTTGTTCGTCAAAGTAGCAATGAGCAAACTGTTCGGACATTCTTTGGCAGCCTTGCTGATGATATTCCGGTACCGGCGGACTATGATGGTGATGGTATAACGGACTTAGCCTTTAGGCGGCCGAGTACACGTCAGACTATTTATGCGTTGAGTTCAGATAACAATCAAATCAACCGGCTATATTTCGGCTCTCAGAGTACCGACATTCCACTGGCGGCACCACTGATGACACGTTTGGATATGGCGGGCTTTTATTCCAGTGATAGCGCAAACGTTATATCCAATGATAAAGCGCTGGAAAATGAGGGTTGGGAAATCGATAACAGCGCAGAGTCTTATCATGAGGTGCTACCTGAAAGACTTGAGTTAGAAGTGATATACGATGAGCCTTTTCAATCAAAACCAGAGCGTGTATTCGATTGGCATGAGAAAGTTGAAGTCGAGAGGATTAAGCCGCATTGAGTCACCATACCTGATGTGTAAACTGAAGCCATTCTTCACGGGTGGCCTTTATGTTAGCTCAACAACAGATTATAAAGCCGGTAGCTTAAATGCAGACTGTCTATTAGTTTTCTCATATCCGACTGACCTAAGTCATCCAGTCACAACCATTTGTATGTCTGAAAATTTTGGGGTACTTTGTACAGCAGAAAACTACTATGAAAGTATCTCTAAATAAGGACTTTGAACTCTTAAGCTGAGTCGGCTACTGTACTTTAAACAGCGCGTCGGAGGCTTGCAGCACTTTGTTTCGGCCTTGTATCTTAACATCGCGCAAGGCTTGATCAGCCGCTTCCATCATGCGGTCCAAATCGTGCTCGCCAAGTGGGGCTGAGAATAGTCGACCGTCCACGGTGCCGCAAACACCAAAACTAGCGGTAAATTGGATTTGACCATTACCAATATCCAGTCGCGAGCTTTCGATCAGTGCGCGGATTTTTTCCGCATGTTCCAGTGCTTGTGTTTCATCAGTATCCGGCAGTAGGAGCAAAAACTCCTCACCGCTCCAACGGGCCATAACATCACCATGTCTTGCCGAATGTTCTAGCAGCGCAGCAATACTCTTGAGTACTTCATCTCCCTGCATATGGCCATGTCGGTCGTTAATCTGTTTAAATAAATCGATGTCCAATAACATCACCGAAATATCACGTTGACTGCCAACTTGTTGATGCCAAATGGGCATGGCAATGTGTTCAAAACCACGGCGGTTATTTAATCCAGTTAGTGGATCAATTCGAGCACTACGCTGGGCAATTTCTTTTTCAATTTCGGCTGTGCGGAAACGCTGCGCGAGTAACACGGCTAGGCAAATGGCCTCGAAAGACATGCCAATTTCAATGAGTTTAAAGGTAACATCATTGTAGGGTAACAGGCCCGCTACAGCGGCTGTTGACACGCAGATACAAACGGCTGCTGTAACGGAGCAAACAAGGAAAAGCTTTGCTGCAGCGACGCGATGGCGCAGTGCCATGCGTCCTAGCGCAATAAAGAGTACGGCAAAGCTAGTATTTAATAAAAAAGCCAACAGTAACGATAACGTTAAGCTATTGATCAAAGCGCCGACTAGCATACCCGCGGGAATGATGATTGTTACGCCAATGGTTATCCGATCCAGTTTTGGCGCATAGTCAGCGGTCCCAAGCAGCACCCGCGCAAAATGCAGGCCCGCGATTGAGTAGGTGATCATCAAAAAAATATTCAACCAGTCTTGGAAATAAGGGCCCCAGTCCGGAGTAATCCAGGTGTGTAATTGTCCTGTGTATGACAGGCTATTCACCACAAAGCCAAGCAGGTAAAAAGTATATAACGCGTATTCACGCTTACGGATGTTGAGATAGATAACCAGGTTGTACAAGGCTAGTGCGATCATGATGCCATACAACAAACCATATTGACTGGCACTGGAGATATCGCGCTGGATGGCGAGATCGGCCGCGGAGATTCTGAGCGGTATTGCCATTGGTCCGACGGTTTCGACACGCATAAATAGCTGTGTTTCGCCAGGCGGTAAATCAGCGTCAAATGCAAAGTAACGGTATTGCATCGGACGCTGCTCGAAAGGAATCGAATCACCACCATGTTGATGCAAAATCACTTCACCGTTATGGACTAGCCATGCGTCGATAACATCTAGCCATGGCGTTTCGGTGCTAAAACGGAATCGGCTCGACTCAGTCGCATCGTTTTGCAACAGGGTATTTAACCAGACTGGGGAAACGCTTATCCCCATAGAAATGGATTCACTGGAGCCAATTGCGTGTTCACGTGACGCGAACTCAATCATGGCGTCCGGTAAATCGAGGCGGCGGTCAGATTCTTGAAAATGGCGCGTAAATTGGCCTGCTGTTATCTCTGGGGACTTACTAACATTGAGGATTGGTTCTGCAAATACATCACAGGTAAAGGCAAACAACAAAACAATCAACCAAAAGCGGTTGAAGCTAAAGCTCAAAAACATCTATACAATCTCATAAGCGCAATTTTCAACTGCGATGTGCTTATCAATAATTGGTCTTCCACCAAAGACTCACAAAAAGAGCCTAACGTCGAGCGCAGTTTAACGCAGTTCTTGTCAAACTCACCTACTTTAATTCAAACTTATTTTGGTGAATAGCGTAAACAATCAAGGCTAATTATAGTCGCATTTGTTTGTTACGCTTAATGCTCCGGACTTGTTACTTTCGATCGATTGGATAAAAAAATGATTGCAACGCTCAAACTCATAGATGACATCGGTGTTATTGAAATGAACAATGGCAAAGTAAATGCGTTCAGCTTTGAGCTCATTGATGCATTAAATAAGTGTTTGGATGAAGCCGAAGCGCAAGCGAAAGCAGTTGTCCTTTATGGTGGAGAAGGTAAGTTTTGCGGTGGTTTTGATCTCGGTATTATCCAAGGCAATGACTCGGCTAAAAGAGATGAGCTCATTCGCCGAGGTGGTGAACTGATTATACGCTTGTACAGTTTTCCCAAACCGTTAATTATTGCTGCGGACGGTCATGGCGTCGCATTAGGCGCAATAATACTGATGGCGGGCGACTATCGATTTGGTGCAGCAAACGCGAAGTTTGGTCTCAATGAGACAGCCATCGGTTTGACTTTGCCGCCGTGGGGATTGGCGCTTGCACAGGAACGTCTGTCGACCTATTGTTTCAACGAGTCGGTTATTTTGGCCAAAATATATGATGGCCATGGCGCAAAAACGGCCGGGTTTCTCGATACAGTCGCTGAGCAGGGCACAATACTCAACGCGGCATTAGCATATGCCGAAACCATTAAATCTTTGCCATCAAAAACGGTTTCTGAGGTTAAGCGCAAAACTAGAAGCGCAACCTTAGCTGCAATGCGAGCTTAATCAGTGTAAGTTGCTCAAGGATGCTGGCGCATTTAGACAATAGCAAACGCTGCTGAATCTCTGCAAAATCAATAAGCAGTTAACAGGACGTTCAACAATAAATCTGGTTAGGACATCGACCCGCGCATGAAAAAAAGCTTACTCACTCTCGTCATTGTGATGCTGTCAATCACATATGTTTACTACTCATTTAGTGATGAGACCGTTAGCCAGGAAGCTGACGACATGCCTCAGCCTGAATCTCTGGTCCCCGTTACAGAAGAGGTTGTATTTGAGTTCAGTGATCGAGTATTCGCGACCGAAAGACTAAAAGAATTGACGATTGCAAACGCTCAGTGCAAAGAAAATGGCCTTGAATTTGGCGATCAAGTACAGAACATTTTGGGTATTTTGGTCGACACGCTTGAACACGAGCTGAGAAACGGTAAGTCAGAAAGAGAGTTGTTAGCCTACGATGACCAATTCGAAACCTATTACAGTGATTTTGATGATCTGTTACTGCGAGCCAAACTGAATATCCAAAGAGAGAAGTACGCTTATTCCACCCGGGCTGAAATGTTAAATGAATGGCATGGGGTGTCAGTTGTGAATGGGCTTGATGCGATAAATACACCGCTGGCAATCGAGGCGCTGAAAAAGTTGGGTGAAATGCGCGGTTTGAGCATGTCATTGAAATTACGTGATGACATTCAAGCACAAGATGTTTTGGCGCTATTGCAGAATGACGAAATTTTTAACACATACCTTGTCTCGCCTTTGAATATAGAAGGTATGCCGTTGTCACCCTCGACACTATTCGTATTAACAGCACCGAATGTGGACGTACAGCAATTTGAACAGGCCGTTTCTCTGCAGTCATATACAGTCAACGACGTTGCCGTGGCAATCAAGGCAAATATACCGTTTGAATACATCCAGCTGTTAGTTGAGCAAACATCATCGATTGAAGATATGCCGACGGTGTTACAGGGCACCTTTGAAAGCTATGCGAATTTAGCTGACCTAGCTGCAGCAAATCATAATGTTGAAGTACTAGAGGTATTAGAAAGCTATGGTGTTAGACCAAGCAACGAACCAGGGATTATCACCGGTTTAGATCTGGCCATAATGAATTTACCAGACACGGCCGACGCATACCCAAACCTCGACTCATTTCCTGACAAATATCACGAGACCCTTCGCTATCTAATCAACAAGGGTTATCGCGCTCATGGCAGCCCGTACAACGATGGTGAAAGAGACGGTGTAATGTTCAGAGCACCGAACAGAAGGATCACAGACAGCAATAGCTGGGCGCTATCTCTGTTGCAGGACGTTATTGGTGAGATTGAGTTACTGGACAGTAGTCATCACATCGAACAAATTCCCAAAGACACATCATTGATCTCCAGAGCGATAGAGACCATTACGATTAAGAAAAACACTCTGCAGTCGTCTTCCGCGAATTGTGAATCTATCCGGCAAGATTTACTCGCTGAGGAGGGATTTGCAGACAGCGATGAAAAATATCAGTTGATTCAGCGCTATGAACAAGGAGAAAAAAGCGTTCAAGCCCTTCATGATATTGATCCCGCGTTGGTCAATGCCAGTGGGACGCTACAGCCTCAAACACCGGATGAGCAGACTGGAACGGCCCGCTTCACAACATTGCTACAAGAGCAAAAGTACGATCTAGCGCTAAGTTACAGTGCTACTCACCCATTAACAGAGCAAGAAACCAATAAATTGCTATCCACATTAGTTTTTAACACGGCAGAATCCTTCGATATCTGGCAAGCTAGGGTCAATCACACGCCGCCGTCAGGACTAATGGCTTTTACTCATTTACCACTGGAAAAATGGGCATGGTTAGTTCGTGAAGGCTTTGACTTTTCGGTTCAAGATAAGTGGGGAAACGATTTTTTCGCGCCGGCTGCGCTGCACTCACCTGAGGCCGTTCAATTGTTAATGGAGGCTGGCTATTCAGCCAATTTCGATAATCTAGGTTTGGATGTTCTCGACATATTATTAGAGGACTCGTACGCAAAGGGGCGTCTGAATCCAAGTATCGGATTACTGTTAAGCAGTATCAACACACTTGAACCCAATCACTTTGCAAGAATAGAGCGATTGCGGGTGTTTTTTCCAGATGAATACCAGGCACTGATTAACCTAGACGACAAAGCCGTGCCGCCGGTAGGCACTCAAATAAACAGGTTCAGAAATAGAAATATCTAAATATGTATAGTCGTTAAGTATCTTGATCACGGATTGCAGAGTAATCAATCATTGCTGCGGAAAACAGTTGATGTAGATAGTTAATCTGTAACTACAGAAAGAATTGAAACTTACTTTTAATCGTCTATATTTTGTTCAAGGAAAAGGACGCCTTCTGATTTAAGCAGAAGGCTATTTCAAGGCGCATAAGCAGGGAATTAGCATGTCTCGTCTGTTCTCAAAACGATTTTCTTCACTCTGGGTTTTGTCTTCACTCAAAGCGCTTTGCACAATGGTGTTTGTTCTTTACCTAAGTGGTTGTGTCACAGCATCTGTGCATGGCGATGGGAGGATCACGCTCACGAGTTTTGGTGTGAATCATGTGCTTGATAATCCCGAAAAACAAACTTTTATCGATTTACAAAACGCTACAGTCGTAGGGGTTTTCGCGGATGGGTCTCTGACGATTGGTTACAAAAATAAGACCAGGAACCGCGTATTTTTTGGTTGTCGCTCACTGGTTTTAACCGATGAGAATACAGACCGAAAGCGGCTTGTCGAGATTGTTAACGGCTTGCAACTAGGTGACACCTGTAAGGCGGAAGCACAAACTTTTCAAGATAAGGGACTGACACCGTCGACAGGAGTGAATTCATTACAAATTGGCGTTTTAAGTGTCACGCAATCGCCAACCTTTCCGCCTGATAAAAACATAATGTCCTATGAAAAAGATTTTTATGGCCTGGAGCTTGGTCCCTCATGGGGGCTGGGCCAACGTCAACAATCCGTGATTTCGAGCGGAGAAGAGTGCTTACTTCTACTCGTAGCCAGCACAAAAAATGATTACGACTTCTACAAGCAGAACCTAACTTTTGACAACGGAGAATACATATGTCTCGCATTGAAGCCCAGCGCTTAGGGATTAGCCTTATAGGTTTGATGATACTTTCTGGTTGCACAGCAATGCCAGATCATAGCAACACACTAGTTTTTGGCACGGAAACTAAATTCGCTATCGATGTCGGTGTATCTTCTACAACGCAAGTGCCCGAAGTAACAGTAGGTTATAAACGGACGGAGGCTGTTTGGTTACCCTTGCTAGCCAATATGAAGGACGCAAATGGCAATTGGATACCTGCGACATGTGTTAAAACGGATCCCGTTGTTGATTGTAAATTCCAGTCTACGGATAAAACCGATGCTTACTCTGTGCTTGCTTCTTTTGGCGCCGAATTTGGTGGCGGCGCTACGTCGGAGGTAAGTACCCCTGGAGAAGGGGCAGAGGAAGCGCAAGCCCTTGCCAATGCTTCAGCACAAGCATCAGGTGGAATCGCACAGTATTTTGCCACGGGTTTAGCCGCACAAAATCTCGCCAAGGAAGGTGGTGCAGCAATTGTGTCGGTTCAAAGTGGAAATGCTACAAAGGAACGTACTGCAGAAGAAATTATGGCTGAGTCGTTTAATTTAACCGAAAAAGAGGCGAAAGAAATTCTGGCTAACGCCCAACAAAAACACAATAGAAGAATGGTCTTAGTGGGAGAGGTCATGGAAAAGTTAGCCCCCAGCGATACCGTGGATACTGCAAAAGTTACCTTGGTTAGCAGCACTATGAAAACTGAATATCCAAAATTGGGATTAATCGATGATCTAAACAAAGCTGGGAGCGATTTACCAAAACTCAAAGCCGCGGTGACTCGAATAGCCGAGACAGACCCTCGAGATGGAGAGAGAGCACCACTCGATGCGTTGGTTGAAGCGTCGTTTAAATAAATTTAGAGATAAGGACAGTTGACTATGAAGATGAAGATCAAGGTCGTCAAATTGACAGGTAATGCAGATGAAGATAACCGCAAAGTAGCGGAAGCATTTGCAGATTTAGTTGCACAGGGTTATGACGCCAACAATATAACGAAAGATAGCGTCACGAGTTTTCATTACGATGCCTATTCCGCTGGCGGAAGTGCAGAGCATTTAGACGATGTTGCGGTATTGGTGGCCAAAGCTTAGCGCATGGAATCTCAAGAGACTTTCACAGTGGGTATATCTCAATTGGATGAGGAGTGAACTGACGCGTAAAACTATAGAAGCATCAACCATTTCAGTGTAAGTTGTAACAAAGTCCCGCTAAGAGGAATCTACACTATGTGGTATCGAGCATCCGTTGGTCGTCAGTTAGTCGTGATGGTGTTGTCGAGTATGGCAGCGCTGTTTTTGTTATACGGAATATGGCAAGTCAGCCAAGTTAGGGATGCTACAGAGCAGCGTGTTCAGCGCGATGTCGCGAACCTCGTTAAGCTTCGCGCGACCGAAGTCCAAGGCTTCTTCCATGCCAAAGGTCAATTGATCCACAGCATTTTCTCCAATCCACAAGTGCTTGACTGGTTTGAGCGCTATGACGATCGCGGTGGTGATATTGCTGGCATTGAACAATACCAGGACGTAACTGAGTACTTTCGATTTTTTTCTGACAATGATCGCGCCATCAAGAGTATCTTTTTTGGTTCAGCCAACACGTTTGAGTACTTTGACTTAAATGGCCGATATGACAGCGATAGTTACTACACCAATAAGCGTCCTTGGTGGCAAGAGGCGATTAATGCTGATGGCTTGTATGTCACGGATCCAGCTGTTGACTTAAACGACGGGTCAATCTCGGCGACGGTCAAAACAGTAGTGGAACGCGATGGGCGTTTTATCGGCATCGGTGGCATGGATATTTTGATCACCACAATCGGTGACATGCTGAGCCAGATTAAATATGAAAACGTCGGAGAAGCGTTCTTGGTGACTGACAAGGGCGTTCTGGTCTATTTCCCTGGGTTTAATGAAGCGTTTCCACCGGGATCACTATTGTCTGAGGTTGATAAGCAGTTTCCAGAGAGTGAAGGTTTTACCGCGTTGCAATCCTATGTTGCCTCGGCTGAGAGTGGCGAAGCCGATGTTCATTGGAAAGGGCAACATTATCGATTAATCTTTGATGCAGTGGCAGACGATTATCCAGCAGTCAATTGGAAGCTTGGATTCATGATCCCTGATTCTGTGGTTGATGAGCCGGTCAATCAAGCGGCGTTTATGACTGCGGTCAACCTACTGTTAGTGCTAGTGGTCCTCGCGATTGTCATTATGGTTGTAATCCGCCCGGTTTTACGACCACTCACCTCAATGTTGGTCACGATGCGAGACATTTCGCAAGGTGAGGGTGATCTAACTCGCAGGATCGATGTGGATCGAGTGGATGAAATCGGACAGTTAGCCAATGAATTCAACGTTTTTGTGGAAAAAGTTCACTCGTTGGTCAAACAAACAAAAGCGATAACCGTGGAAGTAAGTCGCACAACCAATAGCGTTATGGATCTTACCGCTCATTCTTCAGAGTTATCTGATCAAGAAAAACAGCAAATAGATTCTGTTGCTGCCGCCAGTCAGCAATTAGCTGATACAAGTCGCCGTGTGGCCGGGAATACGGCTGATGTCACGAATCTAGCGGATGCCGCCAAGTCCGATATGAACGGCGGCAATCTTGCGCTGAATTCAGCCTCAAAAGAAATTCAAGCGCTATCAGGGAATATCAGTTCGGCCTCCTCCATTGTGAGTCAGCTCGAACAAGAGTCTGACCGAATTGGTGAAGTACTGGACGTGATTAGCCAAATTGCCGAGCAAACGAACTTACTCGCCTTAAATGCTGCTATTGAAGCCGCCAGAGCCGGAGAGCAGGGTAGAGGCTTCGCAGTGGTGGCCGATGAAGTAAGGACACTGGCCAGTCGAACCCAAGAATCCACTCAACATATTCAAGAAATTATTACTCGCTTGCAGGACACTTCGCATGAGGCAAGCTCAACGATGAAAGTCAGTAATGAACAAGCGGACAAAGGGGCTAATCAGGTCAGTGAGCTTACACGTACACTGGATTCTGTGACGCTGAGCATGAACGATATAGGCGAACGCATGCAGGGGATCAGGCAAGAAAATACCACGCAAGCTGATTTGACCGATGAGGTCGCCCAAAGTATTGAGAAGGTTAAGCAATTTGCGGATCGAACCGCTGACGACCGCATGGCCGTATCCGTATCTATTCAGCAATTGAGTGAACTGTCCAAAGACTTAGCGCAAGTGATCGATAGGTTGAAGGTTTAACGCGCTAATTCGACGGGTTCTTCAAGGTACTGGCGCTTAATAGCGCCAGCCTCAATTACACATTTTTGTTTCGCCATACTAAGTCAGCCTTGACGTCGCATTTCTGAAATCGTCGAGCCAGTTGTTTTCTTAAACGCTCGACGAAATGCAGCCTCAGATTTGTAGCCCAAGCTGTCGATAAAATCCAAATCTAACTTGTCACCACTTTTAACCCGCTGGACGGCGAGATTCATCCGCCAATTTTTAAGGTAACTCATGGGCGATTCGCCGACCAGCTCGGTAAATCGGTTGGCAAATGCGGTCCGCGACATACCCACTTCGCGACCGAGCGATTCAATGGTCCAGGATTTCTCAGTTGTAGCGTGGATTAACGCAAGTGCTTTGCCGATCTTTACATCTTTGAGTGCATGCAGCCAGCAGCCCTTGTCGCTGTCAGCCATATCAACCCAGTGTCGTATTGTTTGAATCATCAGGATGTCGACGAGTCGGGTTATGACTTCCTCGCCACCTAAAAATTCACCTCTCGCTTCGTGGAATACCAAATTGACGATGTCTTCCATCACCGATTTAAACATGTGTTGTTTACGCTGCACATGCACAACATCAGGCATTTCGCGAATGAGCATCTCACCCGAAGGATGACTAATTTGGACAACGCCACATAGCACAACGGTTTTCTCGGGCTGCTCAGGATTGAGATTAAGTGTTTCATAGAAATCACTGACTTTGTTTACCGGTAGCGAGTACAAGTCGACCGCTTGTGCTGCGGGCTGCGCTTTAACTGAATGCCCGCATGCGCGGGGGATAAACACTACATCCCCAGCGTTCATTGTCAGGCTTTGGTTATTGATCGCTACGACACATGAGCCACTTACTACAACATGGAACATGCTCGTACCCTCATATGCCGGCACATCAATACCCCAGTCTATACCACCCAGCACGGAACGACTGTAGTAGATACTCTCTAGCTTCAAATAATGCAGGATCTCATCGTAGCTGTGATTTTTCATTGCCGCTCCAGTGAAACACTGTTGGTTTATGCCCGATTTGCGTTGGTTGCCTTGCGAAATGTTGCTGTCAGCATCCACAATACAGTCGCTGCAAATACCACCTCAATCGACAGCGCAATCACAATGCCCTGACCGGGCATTCCATCAGCCACAATACCTAATAGCCTGAAGGTTGTAAAAGCGCAGAAAATTAAGCCTGCGACGATCATAGCGGTTTTTTCTAACGACTTCACAAATGCCCCCATGAGAATGAATGAGCCGAAGATGAACAATGATCCCCCCATGCCCCGCAACTCACTCAACATATCAATGCTGGGCTCGAATGTTGAGGAAAACTGGGCCAAGTAAAGGCTCGGGGTAAGGGCGATGAAACCGCCGATTACGACTAACAAAAGTCCTGCAACAAATAGCGTTGTTTTTTGTGTAGTGATCTTCATAGTAAATGCCTCTTAGGTAAAATGTTATGCCCACACACCAGATTGCTTTGCACTTTGAATAAATGTCGAGAACGATCTGGGTTGTCTGCCAAGCGCTTGTGCTACGCCATCCGTGATGTATTCATTCCGACCATCAAGCAAGTCAGCAAACAAAAAACGCGTCATTTCAATATCTTCCTGAGGCGCATTCATCCGCTTTAACTCATTCAAATACTGGTGCAAGGGGACAAAGGTGGCGATTACATGTTTGTTCAGTTGCTCGCTAAATTGAGCCGCAATGTCTGAAAAGGACAAGAGTTCTGGTCCAGTCACTTCATACAATTGCCCTTCATGTCCAGGCTGAGTGAGCGCGTTGAACGCAATTTCAGCAATATCTTGCGTGTCGATGAATGGCTCTTTGATACCTCTAACAGGAACTAAAATTTCACCGTTTCGAATACCATCAAAAAAGAACCCTTCGCTAAAATTTTGATTAAACCAACTTGAGCGGATAACCGTGGCAGGTATATCAGAGTCAAGTACGAAGCGTTCACATTTTCTTGACTCCACTTCGCCTCGCCCGGACAGCAGTACAATTTTCTGCAAACAATAACGACTTGCCACTGATACAAATGATGCTAGACGATTAGAGAAATCCGTCAGTGCTAGATTTGGTGGAATTACGAGGAATATAGCGGTTGTGGCACTGAGAGTCTGCTCCCAAGTCGCCTCATCATTCCAGTCAAATGCGATCACAGAGCGTCTCGAAGCTCCTCTATGGCACACATCATGTCTTTCTAGCAGCGTAACCAGGTGTTTACTGGTTTTACTATTGGGGGCGGTGACGACCACCATTTGTGGATTACTCATAAATACTTAACGCCTTTGTTGTGTTTAGGTGGGTTAAGTATTGAGTGATTTTTGGGGTTGATGAATGCTCAACTACACAAATAAAAATGCAGATCGTACACTTGTTTGCGAATATAAATACGCTCTGTAGCGGGTCGCTAATCGGCTCCAACAGTGATCTTACATTACCTTTTTCGCTACACCGCTCAGCTAACGGTGCGCTTCAAATTGTCTAATTTGTACGCCGTGCAATAAAACCCGCACGGTGTGCAATAGGAATAGTGTCTCTACAAACTTATAGTGCACTCCAGTATCGATAAGCCACCTGACTGGAGGAGCTATGGAGCCTTTTAACGCATTTCAACTATCAACATTTTGTCAGTTGTTTCTGATTAACGCGGCAATCCCTATGTATATGCTAACGCGAGCGGTAAGTCCTGCTGAAGCGGTCAAGACACCATATTGGTTGCTCAACATGCTGAGCCTCGTGTGCGGGATCCCGATTATTCTGATGGGGTTCACCGAAGACTTGTTTGTACGCACACAACTTCAGTTGGCCTTGTTAGGCGCTTTCTTTGCTATTCAAATTCTGCCGATTCTGTTTTTCAAACACAGCGTCGATAGTGGCAATGATGAACACGATAAATCACACAAACGCGTGTTGCCATTAACCCAGATTAAACGAATAGTGCTCGGTATCTATGTCACGTCTTGCGCCATTATTGCCTATTTTACAGCCGTTAAGGGCAGTGTCTCTTGGATGAAACTCGGCGTTTTGTCATGTGCGTGTGGATTGCTGTATGTCCTGTCAGGAAAAGTGCTTAGTAATGGTGTGTCAAACAACCCTGATGATAGCGTAAAGAAAGCGCGCGTACTGCTATCGATGATCGGCTTGTTGTGTATTTATTGGGTACTCAAGGAAGTCATTTTTGCAACTGATGCGCATGATTTACGGCCTATAATGATGAGTGTTTTTCTGCAAATCACTACGTTGCTCACACTGCCGGTGCTTACTAAAGAGCTGCGCAACAAATCCCTAACCAATTGAATTTCAACGATTGTCGCATGACTGACGCATTGAAGTCGTCACCGACAGTCAGAGCGGAACATTAATTTTCTGTCAGCAGAGGTGAAGGAATTATGATTGTTAAAAAACTCAGATTAGAGAAGCATTGGTCACAGGAACAACTAGCAACTATGGCTGGGCTTAGTTTAAGAACGATTCAGAGAGTTGAAGCAGGCAACCCTGCTAGTGCGGAAACGCTCAAGTCACTCGCCTCTGTTTTTGAGATTGATATTTCCAAACTAACGGAGAGAGTAACAGTGATAGATAAAAAATCTGAAGATTGGCAAGGTGTCCCAACATGGGTTTCGTTTGGCTTGTTGGGCTTTAAAGAGCGTAAACAAGCAGTGATTAGTATCGTGTTATTGTTGGTGTGTGGCCTAGCGTTTTATTTTAATAGTGGGTGGGGCGAGCCGACCGGTTTTTCGGCGTTCGCTTGGCTTGGTTTGTACACTGCTGCTGTGGCTTGGTTTGCTTTGGCTGTACGCTGGGTCGACAAGCAAGGTATGTGGTAACCGCATTTAGCGTGCCTATCTGTTTGACTGACACAGTGTGGGACTCTTGCAGTGAGTCCCATTTTAATAGCGTCAGAGCAACTGCGCATTGCCAGTGCGAAACTCATTTGTAGTGTTATTCTGCGGCGTGGTACCAGTGATCTTGAATAAACACTATTTTGTTGTCTTTGAACTTAAAGATCGCCAGGCGTGGCGGTGATGCTGTCAGTGCGGAATCGTCGTTTTCGGCGTAACGGCTAACAAATTCAACAGCAGCTGTCTGGTACCCGTGGATCACTGACTTTACCAGTGTCGACGCTTGCGTTGTGTTCGCATAACTGCCGCGCTCCATTTGGCGAAGAAAGGCCTGCCGCCATGTACTCTTATTAAACTCTGCTTCGTATTCGTCATGCAGATAAACGACGTCGTCGTGTAGCGTTGCTAAAAATGTGTCTATATGTTCCTCAGTTGAGTGACGCTGTACGGCTTGATTAATCTTGCTGTAGTAGTCGTCTATGAGTGATCGTTGGCATTGACTGTCACAGTATTCCTGAGCTGACACAGTTCTAATTAGTGTCACGCATAAAAGTAGCGCGAATATTCTCATACAAACTCCTTGAAAAATTCGATGTTAACTCGGCTAACCAAAGCTTGATATTAAAGTGCGTCGAATGGCCGTTGTCATGAGTTTGCTGTAGTGCTGCTGAATTTTGCTTTTGCGAACGCTGAAGCAATGATTTCGAACGTTGAGGTAGGGAAATCTTCATCAAAAAACGCAGAATCAGGTTACCAATACAAGGAAAACACAATGAAAAACTATCTGTTTATATTTGTAGGGCTGTTACTGCTGAGTGCCACAGTCGACGCTAAACCAGAACTACTTTATCACCAAAATAAAGAAGCCAAAGCGGTTGAGGGCTCAGTCGGAGCGTTAACGCAAGCGATTAGAGAGGGAAAAACGATCCGTATTTACATGAATCTTGGATTCGTAGAGCATCTCATGGATGCTGGTTTCATAAGTATTATCGGTGAAAATGTTTATGCACAAATAAACGGTATTGAAGCTCAAATTCCTGATCGCGAAAACCACACGATCAGACTAAGGCCTTATGCACGCCACGTTGGTTTGTATTCAACACTAAGTCCTTATGAAATCAAATGGTTCGCGCTTGATTAATCTCGCGTTAACGCGTGAACGTTATTGAGCAAATAATCTCCGAAAGAACGCGTGACGGGTGATTGCGTGATTCGAGAAGGTGTCAGTAAACTCAGCTGTGCCTTCCCTGAGATCCAATCGGGTAGCACCTTAACCAATGAACCGTTATCGATTTCCGCTCGGCAGGTATAGTTAGGCAGACTGACGATCCCGAGACCCGCAATTGCAGCGTCTTTCAGCGTGCTCATGTCATCACTGCACAATTGTGGTTGATATGGGATTGTCGTTTTTACTCCCTGCTTATTTTGCAAGGTCCAATGCCCAACTGCGGGCTGCCAACCGACCTTGAGACTTTGCCGTTTAAACAAGTCGTAGGGCGTCTTGGGTGTACCAGTTTTGGTGAGATAGCCAGGGCTTGCAAACAAGTGCCATGAGAAGGTTGAGAGGCTCCTTTGGATAATGCTCGAGTCGGGTAGAGCTTCAACATGGCCGCGAATAGCAATGTCGATGCCGGCCGCAACCAAATCGATGTTTTGATTGGTGACCTGTTGAACGAGCTCAACTTTAGGATTTTCTTTAAGAAACTTTACCACCAGATCTTTGATAGCGAAATGTGCGACCCCCAATGAACAGCTCATCGCAATGCGACCGTTAAGGGATGCTTTGCGGCTTTCGATAGCAGCTTCTGCGGCTTCCATCTCATCTAACAAAGCTCTTGCATGTTGGTAGAACACTTGGCCTGTATCCGTGACCTTAAACTGGCGGGATGTGCGTTGGATAAGTTTGATATCAAGCCTCTCTTCAAGCTTCGATACGTGGCGGCTCAACCGTGATTTAGGCATGTTCAAGGCGTTCGCAGCTGGTGTGAAGCCGCGTTTCTCCACCACGTGAACGAAATAGTAATAGTCGTTTAAATCAATCATGTATGACTCGAAGTGTGATTATTTGCCTCTATCGTTCTAAATATAGAACGCATGTTTCAAAATATCTATCTTTATAGCCCCATCGTTCCAAGTCTAGAATGAATTCGTCGGTTCAAAAGTAGAATTTGGTGAATAAAAAATGAGTCTATTAGACAAACTGTTAGAAAACACTGGTGAGAACCTGGTCAATGCTCCGATGGTCACTGCAACGCGATCAGGAGAGACTTTCGCGATAGGCGATGGTTTTAAGGCATTAGCCTTTCGGGCTAAAGATTTTTCGGGTGCAATGGATCCTCTGGTCATGGTGGATCATTACAGAATGACCAAATCGACGTTTGGTGCTCATCCGCATGCGGGGTTGTCGGCTGTATCGCTCATATTCGAGGACAGTACCGGCCGGTTCCATAATAGAGATTCTCTGGGTAATGATTTTGACATAATGCCGGGCGACCTGTACTGGCTCCAAGCAGGTTCAGGCGTGATCCATGACGAAGCGCCACGTGACGGGGCTAACATTCATGGCCTACAGGTTTTTGTCAATATGCCTGCAGCGGATAGGACGCAATTGCCTACGTCACTTTATGTTAAAGCCTCTGATATGCCAAGCATCAAGTGTGAAGGTTGTCGTGTGCGCGTTGTGCTAGGCGAAAGTAACGGCGTGATGGGTCAGCAGTCGCCTGCAATACCGATGACCATCCTAGATGGATATTTAGACACAAACGCTACTTTTTCTCATCCACTGAAAGAAAGCGAAAACGCCTGGCTTAATGTCATCAAGGGGGAGCTCATCGTCATGGTTGGTGATAAGCAAGTTAAGTTGTTCGCCGGCCAAGCGATTGCCATTTCTGACGTGATTGCAGGTGCAAAATCCAAGGTATACCTCGCCAACCCGAGTAATGAAATGGCTCATTTTACACTGTTTGCAGCAAAGCCAGTGAATGAAGCTTACGTCCAAAAAGGGCCATTTATCATGAGTTCACAAGCGGAAATAGTGCAAGCGGAAGCGAACTATCTCGCCGGCAAATTTGGTCTGTTAGCACAATAACCAAGCAAGATTTAACTAACTTAATAATTGGAGATTAACATGAAAATTTTAGCGTTCTCAGCCAGTAACAGTCGTAAATCAATCAATAAAGCACTCGTTAATTATGCTGCTACATTATTGGATCAACATACGGTAGACGTGTTGGATATTAATGACTACGAGATGCCCATTTACAGCAGTGATCTTGAAAATGCGCACGGTGTTCCCGATGCTGCGGCACAGTTTTTGAGCAAAATAGCCGAGGCTGATGCTCTGGTAATTTCATTCGCTGAGCACAATGGTAATTACACTGCAGCCTATAAAAACCTTTTTGATTGGGCGTCGCGTGTAAACATGAAGGTGTATCAAGCTAAACCAATCGTCATGCTGTCTACATCTCCTGGTCCAGGCGGTGCCTCAAGTGTACTGGGCCTAGCGCGTGATTCTGCACATTTCTTTGATGGTGAGGTAGTGGGATCGTTATCAATCCCCAGCTTTTACGACAACTTTGACCTTGAAAACGGCCAACTGTCCAATGCCGATCTCAAGATCAAATTGCAATCCACTTTAGCTGCTTTAGAGAGCGAGTAAACAACATTGGGTTAAGGAGGGAGCCGACATGCTTCCGCACAAACTGCATTTTTATACGTTCTCCTTTGTAATGTCGTTTTTGATGTCCGCTGTCATGTCGTTTGCGATGCTGGCGATAGAGTCGAGCTCGATAGCAGAGATCTTGAGTGGGTGGCCTAGAGCATGGGGTATTGCGCTATCGGTAGCGTTTCCCGTCAGTTTAATTATTGTGCCGCTGACGCAGCGAATGGTGTCGAAAATAGTCGCGCCACAATGACTGACAAGTTAACTGGAAGTGTTACGCCTGCATTCATGTATGTACTGTTTGCATGAAGTTTTGAACGCAGGGTAACAATTGAGATTGGCCAACAACCTAAACTTGTTGGCGATATTTAGTTTCTGGAGTGAAATATGAAAAACATCGTCCATACCCTTGCAATCATCGTGAGCGCTTTGGTTGCGTCGAGCGTGCAGGCAAAGAGTCCGATCGACACGTCTGCGGTGTCCAAAGTCATAGCCCTTAAAACTACATCCACACCAATGACGGGCCAAGTACTTCAGGAGCAGATTTTGGCGACCGATACCGGTGGCCTTGCGATGTTACGAGGACGATTCAAAAACACCGATACGTTATCGCATTTTTATAATCAGCTGGATGAACAGAAGTGGATGACTATTGAGCAGTGCGCCTCCGCACTTGAGACGCTCACGCCAACATTCCTTGAATTAAAACATCAGTTGACCGAATTAACGCGTGTCGTACTGGATGATGTCAGCGTGTATGGGGTCATCGGAGTTGGTAATACTGCAGCAACAGCGAGCCCGAGCGCCATCGTGTTGGGCATGGAGATGGTATGTAATGAAACGCCAGACACGGATGCAGCGAAGCACATATTAGAAAATTATTTGGCGCATGAGCTTGTTCATGTAGTGCAGTATCGAGTGACAAAACGAACTGACTTCCGCTTCAACCTGCTTGAAATCGCATTGTTAGAGGGCAGTGCTGACTTAGTCGCACATAGTTTACTGGGTGATCACTATGTTTTGGATGATGAACGCAATCACTTTGGCGAAAACTCAACTGCCGCGCTGATTGAGCAATTTGCGCCACACCGGCAGTCGTTTGACTATCAGCCATGGCTCTACACACAAACATCTGACATGCCCATGGATATGGGGTATTGGATCGGCTTCAAACTGGCTGAGGCATTTTTAAACAATGGCGGAACACTTGCCGAGCTGTTGCTCCTTGAAGACGCAGAAGCCATTTATCAAAAGGCAAATTTATAAGTGTGAAGCGACCTGTGTAACAAGCTTTTATACCTGTATGTGAACGCGCAGCAATACTTTTTGTATCATGAGTCAAGCATACGTTGCGTGTTGTTTTTACCCTTAACGTCAATCACTTTTCGGGACTTTGCGATGAAAAAGGTACTCTTTTCTATTGTTATTATTTTATTGCTTTCAGGCGTTTGGGGAGCGCTACGTTTTACCGCGTTGATGGAAGGCTGGCTGTTAACACCCTGGGCCGAGCAGGCTGACAACCAAGCTTTTGCAAGACGATTGCAAACTGAAGTAGACAGTCAACACAAAGGAAATGCTGTGTATGCGATGGTTGAGCAAGGTCAGATAACCAACATGCATTTCGTGTCGGTTGGAAAACCGGTCAATCAGGACTCGGTATTTGGCGTTGCATCAGTAGGAAAGTGGGTTACGGCAATGGCCGTGATGCGTTTAGTTGAAAAGGGGATGGTCGATTTAGACACGCCGGTTTCTGATTATCTCGAAAGCTGGGTATTACCACCCAGCGATTATGATAATGAACTCGTCACTTTGCGCTTGCTACTGAGTCATACCGCGGGAATAGAAGATGGTTTAGGCCATAACGGTTTCGCGCCGGATGAAGCCATCCAACCCTTGACCGAGCATCTAACGCTAGCCGCAGATGCTGATCCCGGTGTTAGCGGACGAGTGGTGGTTACTGCAATGCCAGGAGAGACTTGGAAATACTCGGGTGGGAGTTACAACTTAATTCAGTTGATCATCGAGGATGTCACTAAGAAAACATTTAATCAGGCAATGTCTGAATTAGTGTTTCAACCCTTGGGTTTAAAAAACACCTATTTTCAGGTCAATCGAACTGATCCGCTACTGACGGAATACTTTACTGAGGGAGGGGCTCGTCGAGACTATCCAAACTATACGTCGCTCGCGTCAACCGGCTTGTATACGAGTCTGAGTGATATGCACAAACTCGTTCGAGTGAACTTTCTGGGTAATGCAGGAGAGCCGGCGACCTCTCAACTGCTGAGTCAGCAAAGTCTGACGCAGATGCAAACACCTGCAGCTTTTGTCAGTGGGCAACCGATTTGGGGGGCCGGGGTAATGCTATTTGCCCCTTCAGACACCGGTTTTATTGTTGGTCACGGCGGAAAATCACCTTATCTCAACGCAACGGTCCGATTTTCGCCTGAAACGGGAGACGGTTTCATTATGTTCCAAACGGGCAATGAAGAAGCGTTCGCGTCAAATATGGCGACTCAGTGGACGTTGTGGAAAACGGGTAAACCAGACATCTACATCGTAAACAATAGGATCGGTGGTGTTATGCGAGACATTGCAATCGGTACGGCACTGATTGTATTAATGACCATTATTTTTTGGGTTTGGCGTCGCTATTCCAAACTCGCCATCTCTTCAAGTGATCGTTAACGCTTAAGTCAAGTTATAGCCCCCCAAGGCAGGGGGGGTGAAAAACATCGCACATGATCACCATTCGGAGAAACTCAGCGCGCTCTTTACTTAGATAAAACTCGTTAGACGAACCGCTTCCATTCACAGGATTTATTTTAAATAAAAATATAAATGAGAATTAATATCATTTACATAAGTATTTGATTCCTTATAATACCCGGACTCAACCCCCCTCACTGACTAATAACAAGGGAAAACTATGTCCAAAAAAGTGTTAATGGGATCCACTGCCTTATTGGGAGCCTTATCTATCAGTGCACCTCCCGTAATGGCAAATGATGTTGCAAACGACAACTCAAAAGCGAAAGACAGAGGAGTAGAACTAATAGAGATACACGGTGTTCGAAATTCTATCTACAACGTAAAACAGTCTGGTGATGTTCGACGCCTCGCTGACTTAGTTGATACACCCGCAACGATTACAGTTTTGACCAAAGATCAAATCGAAGAGTCAGGGCGTTCAGACCTGAAGGAGATCCTCTCAACTCAGGCGGGCGTTACGCTGGGTACCGGGGAGAATGGGAATGCATTTGGTGATCGCTATATTATTCGAGGCCACGAGGCGCGTTCAGATGTTTTCGTTGACGGCTTACGTGATCCCGGAATGAATACGCGAGAGAGTTTCTCGGTTGAGCAGATCGAAATTACCAAGGGCCCGAGTGCGACTTTTGCTGGACGTGGTTCGTCAGGTGGTGCGATCAACAGCATCACAAAAAAAGCTTCATCAGATTACGACTTTGGTCGAGTTGATCTGGCGATTGGTACAGACAATCATTATCGAGCGTCAGTGGACGTCAACACGCCAATCAGTGACGATTTTGCCGTACGCATCAACCTTTTGACGGCAGGTGAAGATGCTCCGAAACGGGACGGTGCTGAACGCAGTCGAGATGGTGCGTTGCTCTCGGGTTTGTATGATGGCGACAAAACACGAGTGTGGACCGATTTTTACTACCTGAAGGCTGAAGACACGCCAGATTTGGGTTCGACTGTGGTTAATGACGCAATCATTGAAGATATCCCTGTTTATGCTCAAACCGGTGACTTCATGAAATCAGACGCTTGGTCTTCCACCATAAGAGTTGAACATGACATCAATGATATATGGACCTTCTATAACATCACTCGGTATGGTCAAACCGAAAACGGCTATATCGCGACGAGCGCCGGAGGGACAACGGGGTACGTAACAGAGCAGGATGCAATAGATGGTGTAAATGGTTATGGCACATTCTCATTAGGGAGTCACTCCAATGCCCAAGATGTAGAACACTTCGCTACGCAGTTTAACTTCTTTGCAGATGTTAAAACCGGCTCTATCGCACATAAATTCTTGATCAGTGCCGAATACGCCGATTACACCGTCAGAAATTTCAACTATGACAATCGCGGCAGCGTGACTGCAAGCAATTGTTGGACTGCAGGTCGTAGAGGCATTAGCCAAAACTTCTGTGGCCTTGATAGTAGTGGCAACGTTATCACGGGATTAAGAGCGGCAATTGATAGAAGTGCGGCAGCACGAGGTGACTTGAAAAACGATTACAACTACAAAGTATCTGCCTTGTCTTTGATGGATACGATGCAAGTCACTGAAGAGTTGATGCTTTTTGCGGGTATTCGTGTGGATTCATATGACTATAACAATTTAACATTTACCGGTGCAGGAGAGAACTTGTTTGAGTTTTCGGACACGCTAACTAATGGGCAATTGGGAGTCGTCTACGAAGTAGTCGACGACATTAACCTATATGCCTCATATGGTTCAGCAACCAATATTAATGGTGGTGAATCCGATGTGGGTGGCAATTGTGGTTATGGCGGCGTTTGCACCGACTCTGACGGTAACGCTGATGCTGAGCCAGAGAAAGTCACGAACCTTGAGTTAGGTACAAAAATGTCGCTAATTGATGAACAGTTGTTTGTGCAAGTCGCGGCATTCAGATTGACCAAAGATGATGTTATGGAAGGGGCGGGCCGAGGTTATTCACCGACAGGCGCTTTAAATACCGGTAAAAATGAAGTCACTGGTATTGAAGCCGCTGCAAACGGTCAGTTGACGGATAAATTAAGTATTCAAGTTAGCGCTGCTAAAATGGATTCTGAAATTTTGAAATCTGCATCTAACCCGGATAGCGTGGGTTCTCCTCTGGCATTGTTTGCCGAAGAAAGCTTCTATCTACAAGCTCGCTATCAGTTGAGCGATGATTTTGCTGTTGGCGGTGACTTCACCTACAAAAGCAGCATGAATGGGGGGCAACCTGACACAGGGGTAAATGTAGACAGTGCGCCTTCAGTGCCGGGTTACCGTGTTTACAATCTATTTGCGACATACAACTTTAGTGAAGATTTAACCGCACGCGTCAATTTGGGTAACGTGTTTGATGATGAATACTATACCTCGACATACCGCGCACCTAAGTTTATGTACATCGGTGACAGGCAATCACTTCGAGCAACCGTCACTTACCAATTCTAGGAGAGAAACATGGTTTTGATTGAGCAATTGCTAACTAAACACGAGGTCTCAGCGTTGCGGAAGCAGCTCGATCAAGCGCCGTGGATAGACGGTAGAGGCACTGCGATGGGAATGGCCGGCGATGTTAAGGATAATGGTCAGGCCGATCCTCAAAATGAAACCGTGCAGCAGCTGACTAATTTCTTATTAGCCAAGTATGGCGAAACTGCGAAATTAGTTTCTGCCGTGCTGCCGCACAGAATATTTCCGCCGTGTTTTAATCGATATCAGTCTGGTGAAACATACGGTTTTCATGTGGATGCGGCGGTTATGCGCATCCCAAACTCTTCAGATGTTTTGCGTTCCGACATGTCAATGACTCTGTTCCTATCTGAGCCTGAAGAATATGAAGGCGGTGAACTCGTCATCCAAACTGAATTTGGTGAACAACGCGTAAAGCCGCAAGCTGGCGACGCGGTTACTTATCCTTCTAGTAGCCTCCATAAGGTGACTCCTGTTACATCTGGTGTCCGAGTGGCGGCTATAACCTGGATGCAGAGTATGGTAAGTGATACGCACATTCGCGAACTGTTATTTGAGTTGGACCAAAACATTCAACAGTTACTGCTAAATGATACCGTACCACGGGAACAACTAGACAGTTTGCATCATGTTTACCACAATCTGATCCGCAAACACGCGTGTATTTAGCTGCAAAACCTGTTTTTGTTTAAAACAATGAAGCCAAGCCTATTGTTGCTAAAAACCTATTAAAATTAATATGTTGACACGAACTGTCGTATTGGTAACGTAGTTGAGTCACATTGGTTACGTAGTAGAGAAACGGATCAATTGTTAGCTTGTTTGAGAGCCAGCAAGGAGGTTCGACATGTTTGTTAGTGTTTTATGGAGTACTTAGCATAGTCTTGCACCCTGAACATACGCTGCCCGAGCAGGCACTAAAAATCGTCACGCCAGTCCCTATTTGCCTCTTGGGTGCATGGCTTGCGCAACGGATATACGGTAATCACAGGGCAATAACAGACAAATACTCGTTATTTTCCCGACACTCGGTAGGTTAATAGCGCCAGTACAAGTTTCTTTAATCACGGCGTAGGAGGCTTGATTCATTCGGTATTCAATTTTGAGCAAAGTCTGTTTGATAAAAGGGGATCATCTCGTCTGCAAGGATAAGTAATTCGGGCTTGTCTTTGCGCAATGAGATTTTACCGCCTGCAAATACCTCCCATTTGGGGTTAGTGATTTCCGCTGGGCCCCAATCAGCAAGCAGCTGTTGTCTGATTCTCTGTTCTTCTTGCTGACCACTCAATACCCACACGACCTGCAACTGTCCATCGCCAAAAACGGCTTCAAATTTACGCTCAAAGCCTGCGTATTCGTACCCGAAGCAGTTAATTTGCACTTGTCGCTCTGGCTGATTAGGCAGCCAAATCGAGTCGATTATATCTTCTTGCACGTATTTACAGCGCTGTTCGAAATGCGGGCGTAAAGTGTCGATATCTGCGTCGAAATTGAGGAGTGAGGGTATTTCAGTGGTTTGCTCATAGTCCCCAGGTGCAGACATGAGTACAGGGTTGTTCCAGGCAAACAAATTCGGATGCAATGCATCTTTGGTAAGCCAAATAAGAGTGTTATTTTCGCGGTTCAACCAATAGCTTCCGCCCGCATAAACCTCCATGCCTATATAGGTGGCGGCCTGTTCACCCAGTGCTTCAACGATTGACTCGATGTCATTTAAGTGTGCTTCCATGTGCACAAACTCATTGTCAGCGATAATAAATGCGGCTTTATCAAACTGAATTGTGTCCTTTTTGTACCCTTTACACACAAGGTGTTGTTCAGTGGTTTTTGCAAGAGGGAAGGCGGGTTGAGAACTCTCCACATTCGTCAGGTTTTCACAATAATCCTGCAACTTCGACACCAATGCTGGTTGAGAATCACCAAACGCAATTTCTTCTCCAATGGTGAGTTTTGATGGTTCAGACAGAGCAGTGTTGCTCAAGCATAGTAATAGTAATGTGGCAACGGTTCGATGTGTCACTTTTGACTCCTTTACACGTGTTGACCTTAGCGTATGTCGTCATTAGCTGCACGAAGGTTTAACTTGGTTATTGTGTCAAAAAAGAGGTAAACAGTTGTACTCACTTTTTGTTAGAGATGATTTCATACTCTGCACTCAATACAAGACGCAATATTGAGACTGCTAAAACCGCTAGATTCGTTGGATTGTTGACCATAGGGACATCGAATCGGTTGTCATTAGGGCTGTTTAAATGGTGCGATGAATGACATAAGTGTTACAGGATATTAATACTCGTGTTATTGGTCTGGGTAAATTTGTCCTTTGTCTCAAATCTATGTTTTGCCTCGCTCGGGTCATTCTTTTGTGCATTGCGAACGACTAAAATAGGCGAAGTTTAGACTAGTTTTGCCGATTCCAATGAACTTAACTCGTGCCTCCCTCAAAAGCCCTGCAGCAGTGTTAGTGATCCTGACGCTAGTCGTGCTGTTTGGTTTAATGAGTATTTTTAAACTGCCGATCCAGTTAACACCCACTATTGAGCAGCCTCAAATCACTATCTTTTCTGGGTGGCGTCAAGCAGCGCCTGAAGAGATCGAATCGGTCATTATTGAACCATTAGAGAATGCCGTTAAAAACACGCCCGGCGCACTTGAAGTCAACACCCAGATTAATCGAGGTGGTGGCGTGATCAACCTGACCTTTGAAGTCGGTGCCGATATGCAACAAGCCATGCTTGATGTGTTGACAAGTTTGAATCAAGCACCGCCATTACCGCTAGATGCATTAGATCCGATAGTGACTGCCGGCGGCGCAAATCCGGGTGCCGGTGGTGGTGGGCTGTCAGCTGCTTCTTTGCTGGTCGTGCCTACGACTGATATTGACTCCCTGGATATGGGACAATATCAAAAAGCCATTGACGATATTGTCCAACCTCGATTAGCTCGAGTACCCGGGGTTGCAAACGTGAACATGGCGAGTCAGCGACCGCGTGAATTGCGCGTTACCTTTGACCCCTACAAAGCCGCTTCGCTAGGTATTTCAGTCGGGCAAATTGCCAATGTGCTATCCACGTCAAATGACGTATCGGGTGGTGTTGCAGATGTTGGTCGTCGTCAATATACGGTGCGATTTACCGGTAAGTACACGCCGGAAAATATTGCCGACATGCGAGTCGGTTATAGCCAGAATCGTCCTATCTATCTGCGCGATATTGCGACCGTCGAAAATACGCTGTCGGATCGTTTTGGGATGACACTAAGAAACGGTAAATCCGCCTATTACATCACCATTTCACGGACAAATAACTCTAACACGGTCGCTGTTTTAGATGGGATCAATCAAGCAATTAAGGAACTTAACGAGGGCCCGTTAGCGGATGAAGGCCTTGCGATTGAGTTAAGTTATGACGCGTCTGTTCATATTCGAAACGCACTCGATTTAGTGCAAAGTAATTTGGGTTTGGGAGTGGCGCTAGCACTTGGGATTTTATACCTGTTCTTTAGAGGCGTCGGACCAACGCTAGTGATAGCGTGCACGATACCAGTCTCGTTGATGGTTGCGTTTTTGGCATTGGATCTCTTCGATCGTTCTCTTAATGTGGTGTCACTCGCAGGGTTGGCTTTTTCTGTTGGCTTGGTCTTGGACGCCGCGATTATAGTGCAAGAAAACATATCGCGATTGCGAAACGAAGGGCTTGACGATAAGAAGGCCGTGTTAAAGGGAGCAACTCAAGTCAGTGGGGCGTTATTCGCCTCGACAGCGACTAGCGTGGCAATCTTTTTGCCGATTTTGTTTATGGCAGGTATTGAAGGTCAATTGTTTTCGGACCTTGCATTGACATTGGCTATTTCAGTTATTGCGTCGTTTGTTTCGGCGATTACGATCATACCGATCGCGAGCAAGTATCTATTGAAAACTCGCTCTGAGCGAGATCCGTTCTCGCACTACTGGCAGCGACTCACGCGCATCGTAATGGCCCTGACCAATAGCCGAACCAAACAATACGGTTGGGTTGGCGGATTGCTGGTCGGTTCAGTGATGGTTACATTGCTATTGTTGCCGCAAACGGACTTTATGCCACGCGCGCCAACTGATGGATTTTTCTATAGCATCATAACGCCACCTGGTGGCAATTTGGGGCATATGGAAGAAGAAGTAGCAAGCCGGGTGAAGGAGCGTTTGAAGCCTTATTACACCGGGGAAAAAACGCCGAAAATCAAAGACTATAATTTTTACGCGTTTGGCGCTAATGCGGGTGGTTTTGTTTATTCAGAAGATCCGACTCGAGTCGAAGAGCTCATGGATGTCGCCCGCAACGAAGTTTTTGCGGGTCTACCGGATACCCAAGTATTTCTATTCCGAGGCTCGATGATTCGCGTCAACAATGGTGGTGACGGCAGAACACTGAGCATCGATTTGATTGGCTCAGACCTCGACGCATTAATTGATGTTGCGCGTTTTGGCTTAGCTAAAGTGAACGAAGTCATGCCTAATGCGATGGCCCGTCCGCAGCCGTCTTTAGATATGGCCGAGCCCGAGCTGCGTTTGAATCCAGATGACAGACGCATTACGCAAGCCGGTTTAAACCGCCGTGATGTTGCCCGCGCGGTACAAGCCTTTACCAGTGGAATGTTCGTCAGCGAATATTTTGATGGAAATGAGCGGATGAATGTCATTTTGCGTTCCCAGCAGTGGGAAACCCCCGAGCAATTGGCTGAACTCCCGATTTATACCCAAGACGCAGGTATACAAACCATCGGCGAGTTGACTGATATTCAGCGCACAGTAGGGCCTGCACAGCTTAGACGTGTGGATGGCAAACGCACTATTTCAATCGACGTCACGCCTCCCGCTGACATGAGCTTGCAAGAGGCTCAGCAGATAATTACGGCGCAAGTACTGCCGGACATCAAAGCGCAGTTACCCGCCGAAGCGAGCGTCATTTTAGGTGGCAATGCGGAGCAGCTTGACTCGGCAATTGAAGAGATGACCATCAACTTTTTCCTTGCTCTATTTATTCTGTTCTTGTTGATGACGGCTTTGTTTAAGTCAGCGAAAGACAGTGTTTTGGTATTGTTGATCATGCCTTTGGCCATTGGCGGTGGTGTTTTGGCGCTGGCATTTTTGAATCTATTCACATTCCAATCGTTGGATTTACTCACCATGATCGGTTTTATCATTCTGTTGGGACTGGTGGTTAATAACGCGATTTTGTTGGTTGATCAAACGCGGTCTGCGGAGCGACAAGGTCTCAGCAGAGTTGCAGCAGTAGAGCAAGCGGTGCGCATAAGAGCGCGTCCAGTGTATCTAAGTACATTAACCAGCTTGTTTGGCATGTTACCTCTGATGGTTATGCCCGGCGTCGGTTCTGAAATATATCGAGGACTGGCAACAGTGATTGTTGGTGGGATGGCTGTGAGCGCAGTCTTCACCCTGATCTTAATGCCTAGTCTATTGCTACTGGGTAAACAAAAACAGTACGTCCGCGAAGAATCCAGTGTTGGTCCGGTGTTTCAAGTGCAAACCTCCAACGCGACAAATTGAGAGAAAGTAATTAAATGAACAACATTACCCGGGTTATTGCCCTCGCCACATTGCTTGCGTACTTTTCAGTGCCGGCCTTAGCGCAAGACATAAAAGTTCCCGTTAAAGTAGAGACGGTACAACAAGCACCGTTGACAACGAACGTTAAAGTGCATGGTACTGTATTTGGACATAACGACGTCGATTTAACCGCAGGCGCGGCTGGTCAGCTAATTTATGTCGCTGAGCCTGGCCAGTTTGTGGTTAAAGGGGAGGCCGTAGCGCAGATTGACCGTTTGCCCCTGCAATTGCAGCACGCTGAGCAAGAAGCCTTGATCCGACGCGCCGAAATCAATGTTCAATATCAGCAAAAAGAACTGTCGAGACTAATGTCTTTAGCTAGAACCGATGCCGCTGCGCAAAGCCAAATTGATTCAACTCAAAATCAATTGGATTTAGCTAAATCGGACATAGAGTTGGCGCGCATCCGATTAAAACAATTGGCCGATAGACTTGCGCGAACAACGGTGAGAGCGCCTTTTGACGGGGTTGTCAGTAATCGTTATCAGCTATCTGGCAGGGAAATCAGTCGTGCAGAGCCTCTCGTTAGGTTTTTAGACATCCAAAATTTAGAGGTACAACTTTATGTGCCAATTAAATATTTGCCGTTCGTGACACTGGGTCAGGAAATGTCGATCACCAGCGATGAGTTTACCCATGTTCAACAATCCGAAGCGCTTATTTCGGCGGTCATCCCTGCCACTGATGCGCGCTCGCAAACCTTTGAGATCCGGGCCAAAATTGCACCAAATGAAGACACAAAATGGGCCAGTGGCCAACTCGTCGATGTTGTTTTACCTATCACCAAACACTCTGCGGTAACCCTGATTAACCGCGATGCCTTGATTATTCGCCGCGAGGGAACGCATGTGGTTAAGATCGACAGTAATAACAAAGCGCATCATATCCCTGTGCTCGTTGGCAAAGGCCAAGGACAGTGGGTCGAAGTGAGCCCTACAGATGCTGATAAGGCACTGGAGGCAGGTGACAAAATTGCCGTGCGTGGCGCAGAACGGTTAACCGAGGGACAAGAAGTAACGATCCAAAGTGTGTCGTGATTGGTTGAGCTAAACGCCACGGAATTGTTTGAAACAATAGTGAACACACATTACTAACATTTGGAGGCTTGAATACTGGTAAGTTTCCAAATGTCGTATATCTTTAGTTGGATAAGTTTGAACAACACTGTTCAGCTCTGCTCGCCAAAAGTCGCCCAAGACTGATGGATAGGCGAGCAAGTCAACAACTCATTCACGGAGGATAGACAAATGAAACGCCTCATTATTTGCTGTGATGGCACCTGGAATCACCTCGAAATGAAGCAGCCCACTAACGTAGTAGCGGTTGCCCAAAACCTCAAACTGAAAGACGAAAGCGATCCCGACAACCCAATCTTGCAACTGAGTTATTACGACGAAGGTGTAGGCACAACCAGTGGTAATTTTCTGACCGAGTTTGCCGAAAAATACATTGGCGGCGGGTTAGGCTTTGGGCTTGATCACAATGTACGGCAAGCCTACCGCTTTCTTGCCAATAACTACGAAGATGGCGACGAGATTTATTGTTTCGGATTTAGCCGAGGCGCCTATACCATTCGCTCGCTCGCTGGCTTACTGAATTTTGCAGGCTTGCTCAGTCGCCAGCAACTTGTACATATTTTTGAAGCATATGAGTTGTACAGGGAAGAGAAGCGAGCCAATAGCGCTGCCGCCGAGGCATTTCGGGCTACACACGGCTCAGTACCACCGGCGATTAAATTTATGGGCTGTTGGGATACCGTCGGTGCTCTTGGCTTGCCCAATAAGATCCCCGGAGTAAACATTGACGACAAGTTCAATGAGCGCTTTCGTTTTATCGACAATCACATTAGCCCTTATGTAATGAACGCCCGTCACGCGGTTGCGATTGACGAGGAGCGCAAAGAGTTCGACGTTACGCTAATGGCAGCGCCCGCTAACCCAAGAGCGCTACAGGAGCTCTGGTTTGCCGGCGACCATGGTTGTGCAGGCGGCGGGACGGTGAACAAAGTCCCATTGTCAAATATCGCGCTGGAATGGTTATGCAAAGAAGCTGAAAGTATTGGACTAGCGTTCCATGATAATTTTTTTACGCAAATAAAGCACAAGCAAAACCCGTTTGCTTATTACGAATACAGCCGAAGTGCGATATACAGCTATCACCGGCGAACAATACCCAGCGATGCCCAATTTCATGAATCTGCGTTGAACAGGGTAGTCAACGTAACTCCCTATGCGGCAGGTTTACCTAACGCTTTGAAAAATCAAATGCTAGGGAAAGCCCAACAGGCAAACATTCAACGCAAAACAGCCGACCCCGCCCATCCTGTAACGTTAAATGTGGGTGATAGAGTTCAAACTATCGTGCAGGCAAGGGTACTACCTGACGCGTTAGGGGTGTTATTGCGCAGCGGTGAACGTTACCAAGTCTCCGTTGAGCCGCACCTGTATTGGCAAGATGAGAGCATAATGTGCACCGCAAATGGCTGGCATGTTGAAGATCCATTAGTCGAAGAGCAGTTGTCTGGAATGCTGAGCCAGTTAAAGAAAACGGTTATTAGAGCCGGGCGCTCAGGCCGAGTTATTCCAAATTTAGATTGGTTTACCCTAGTACTGTGTTTTGATGAAGAGCCAGACGAGGAGAAATTGCACTATCAAGTCACCACGCACTCACCGACCGAATTTGTTGCAGAATCTGATGGTAAGCTGTATGCCTTTGCCAATGATTACAAGTCATTTTTCGTCGACCAGTATAGTAATAATCGTGGTTGGCTACCGATAACGATCAAGCGGTTACCCAATAACTGATGGAGCGACAGGTAGCGCTGCGTATTCGTGATTTTTGCTTGCTTGGCAAAAAAGCGAATTAACGATAAAACAGCATCTAAGTTTCTGAACGAAATAAGGAAAGTGAAATGGTCATGGATATATTGGGGGTTCTGATTGCGTTTGTGACGGTGATGCTGTTGTTCAGTTTGTTCGTCACCGCCGTCATTCAAGCATTGGATTTTAGAGGTTTTAGAAAGCATCGGAATCTCATATTGGGTATGACAAAACTCGGTGAAGCCCTGAATGACAGCTCTTCGAATGCATTCGATGTAACTAAGTTCACGCAACTAACGACGCGATCGTTGTTATTGAAAAAGGCCACTTATGTGAGTCTGGATCAGGTTAAAAGCGCTTACCAGCGTCTCACTAAACTAGAGCCCAGCGAACAAATCGACGCGTTGTTTAGTCAGATCGAAGATGAGATGCGGGTTAAGTTTAAACGACGCACTGACACAATCAGTATTGTGGTGGCATTCGTTTTGGTCATAGTCATGCAGCTCAATGCGTTTACTCTGTTTGCTCAACTCAACCAAGATGCTCAACTGCGTTCCGCACTCAATGCCCATGCTCAAGCGGTCACGAAAACCACTGAGCTGCCACAACAAATGCTCGATCAACAAAGGCAGAACCTGCAACATTTTGGGTTTAAAGTGTTTCCCAATAAGAACTTTGCCGATGTGTATTTGGATTTGAATCAATGGTTGGGCATGTTGTTGAGCACCATTTTAATCAGTTTTGGCGCACCCTTTTGGTTTAATATGCTCAAGAACGTAGTAGGGCTCAAGGATGCACTGGCACTGAAGAATGAGCCCAAACCTTCCAACAGTCGTTAGGACAGGAAAGGTACTCATTGTGATTTTGTATAAGTATTACGGTTTTGAAAGTGGCTTGATGGCTTTACAAAGTCAGCAACTTGGCTTTCGTACGCCATGTCATTTCAACGACCCATTTGAATTGAGTTCTGTATCAAATCGCGTCGGTCCAAATAGGAAGCTCGGTGAACTGGAAGCCTTGTTTTCTGAGCTTGAACAGCAAGTACTTGTCTTATCCCTAACCCGCACGTTTGACAATGCGCTGATGTGGTCCCATTACGCTGGCGAGCATTGTGGTTTTGTCATTGGGTATGATACCGACGTTCTGTTTCTAAATGATTACGCCCACAATATCATTCCCGTCAGCTCAGGTGACGTCCTATATTCTTACACCAAGAATCAGTTAAAGGTGGGCTTGCCCAATATCGATACCTTTCGGCAGGTGTGCAGCGTAACTGATGGCCATGACATGTCGAACTCACCAGAACTCCAAGCATTGGCGAGAAAAGTATTCTTAACCAAACACGCTAGCTGGGTGTACGAGGAAGAAGTCAGGGTAGTGAAAAATAAGAACAATAATTCAGAACATTCGCTATCAGAACGGACTGAAATCCCAGCAGTGCCGGGTTTAAGCATATTTGCCACTAAAATACCGATAAAGGAAGTGCATGTGGGAGTGAGAAACGAGGTGTTAAGCCCTCATTCAGCTGCTGGTGATAGATTCAGGGATGCATTAAATGCTTTGGGCAATAAATGTCATCTTTATCAGATGGAAATGGACACTGCTTCTTGGTCACTCATGCGCAGACCCGTGAGCTAACATTATTTCTGAATCATTCGATGCAGCATAAGGATGCGCGAGGCGTCATACGAGAAGAGTGCAACTGAAGATAGGTATCATGAACGTGAAAATCTGATAACCTCAGTTTCACCTTAAGCAAGGAATGGAGTGGGCTCATGAATGTGCGATTAACCCTGTGTTTGGCCTGTATATTTGTTGGTCTGTTGGGCTCAAGCTCAGCTGACGAAGCGCGGGCGGCGCCCAGTGTAATGAAAGTGACTCAAGAAAACGCCGCTCATCTCGATGCAAGGTTGGCACAACTGGTTCAGTCTCATCGAATCAATACTGCGGGTATCGCCGTCATTAACGACGGGAAATTAGTTTGGCAACAGCAATATGGCATGCAATCGGAGCAAGTCCCTGCATCGCGTGACACTTTATTTAACGCCGCATCTTTAACCAAACCCGTTGTTGCCGAAACCATCCTCCGCCTGGTTGAACAAGGCAAGTTGTCTCTCGATGAGTCAGTGGCAGAGCATTGGATTGACCCTGATCTAAAAGACGACACGCGGGTGCAGCAGCTCACGCCAAGAATGTTACTCAGTCATACCAGTGGCTTTACGAATTGGCGTTTTTTTTCAGACGATGGGAAGCTCGCTTTTATTAACGCCCCAGGAGAAACCTTTGGTTATTCGGGGGAGGGTTATGAGTACTTGGCCAAATACGCAGAGAACAAGCTTAATAAACCCTTTGCGACCTTGGTTGAGGAGACTCTTTTTCAAACGCTTGGAATGAAGAGGGCGTTTCTAACCGTCGACCCTGCCAACTTTACTCAGATTGCAAAACCATTCGATGAAAATGGTAAATTCTATGGATATTACTGCAATCCATACGGTTATTGCGCTGATGAAGGTAGCTATTCTGCCGCCGCAAATTTGGTGATTAGCGTTGAAGATTATGCGAATTTTTTAATCGCCTCGATGTTGGGGACTGCACTATCTGATTCTTTGCGTGCCGAGCGAGATAGCTTACAAGGGGTTCAGTTTACCCAAGATGACATTGTCTGCTTAGATGCCGGTACGATTCCTTGCCCAACCACACTTGGCTATGGTTTAGGGTGGAGTATGTCACTCTTTGACGATACCAAACTGATCGGGCATCGAGGCACGAACTGGAAAGTTGTATCGTTGGCGTATTATTACCCTGATACACGAGATGGCTTAGTGATATTTTTTAATGCGCCCAATGCGTTAGGGTTAGCAGCCATGGTTGATGCGCTTGAGCTCCTAGACCCTGATTCGCCAGAAATTTTGGGCTATCGGTTAAGAGCCGCACGCACCAACTAGGCGCTGCGTATGGACTGACTAATTGGCTTTCGCGAACCAATGTTCAAGCACTTCAGGGTATTGCGCTGGCAGAATGTGACCTGAATTAAAGACAATCTGGCGTTTTGTTTGAGTCGGTAACTGTTCAAACAGATCGGCGAACTGATCCTTGGTTGCGTATTCGTCTTGGTTGGCAGTGAGCAACAACACTTCGGCGTTCGTAATGCGTGCCGCGTTGACGTTGGGAGACACCAGCGCCATCGTATCTTCAACATGTGGCGGTACGATACTTACGACGTTGTCGATTCGTTGATCGGCAGCGGCGAGTAGCAACGCCATTTGTGCACCCATACTATAGCCGACAACATAAACCGGTGAATCGTTAAACTGCGGCTGTGCAGATACCCAATTAAGGACGGCTTTATAGTCTTTAACTGTATCTCGGACCATGGCTTCATAGGCCTTGCTATCGCCGGCTTCTAGCCTGTCCAGAATGGTCAATAATGATAAGTCAGGGTCTTTTCGCGTACCGTGATGTCGCGCGTCTAGTGCGAGAACCGCGAAACCTTGTTGACTGGCCAATGCTGTCACTTTATGCGCCTGTGTAACCGTTGGTGACCCTTTTAGCTTGGCATTCCACCAACGTGGGAAACTACGACCCATGGCGTGCATGGCAATCAATACCGGGTATGTGTCTTGTTTTACGTTTGGGTAACTTAACCGCCCGTTTACTGTTTGACCGTCAAAACTCGTAAAGCTGAAGTGTTCGTTATCGTCCTGCATGGACAAAGTGGCCACATGGTCGACTGAATACTCTGTCGTAAATGCGTCAGTCGCTTGGGTATTGGCAAGCGCTGTACTTGATGATATTAGGGCGATGAAAACACCTGATCGGATAAATTTAAACATAGTGGGCTCCTATTAAAATGAGCATTAATAGTGAGCGCTATGTGGTGAAGCTGTGGTGAAACTTGCGTGCTTTTTTGTTCTGAACAATGTCGTAGGACTGGCTGCTTTACTTTCCAGTCGTTTGATTCAATCAGTCCTATAAAGTTAGAGCCGAATTATGTAAGCTAATTCGGCTTTAATTTTGGAGATAATTCATAATGTGGAAGAGTCTTTTAGTTGCTGGCATGGGGTTAACCATTGGCCTGACTGCAACAGCTCAAGAAGTGATGACCCCGGAAAAACTCTGGCAAGTAAAACGGGTCAGTGCACTCGGTCTAAATCAACAAAAAACGCATTTGATCTACAAGGTCACAACGCCCAGTGTCGAACAGAATAATTTTGACAGCAAAGTGTATCAAGTGTCGTTGAAAGGCGGTGCGCCTAAACTCCTAGATGCTTATCAGGGGCTGGTGATAGACGACAAAATTTCACCTGATGGCACCAAGCGATTGTTCCATGAATCAGTCGACGTTGAAACTGTCTTGGCGACAGATAAGTACGACGACCTAGCTAGCGCAAACGCCTATGTTTTTGATGATTTGAACTATCGGCATTGGGACACATGGAATGATGGAAGTTTTAATCATGTGTTTTATCAGGATCTGGTAACAGAAGAAAAAGTCGACATTATGGCCGGGATGCCATTTGATACACCAACATCCCCCTTTGGCGGCGCTGATGATTACGTTTGGGGCCCTAAAGGTGAGAGTATTTACTACGTCAGCAAAAAGCTCTCGGGCACTGAATATGTCAAAAGCACAAATACTGACATCTATCGGTATAACTTAGCCAGTAAAGAGGTTACCAATCTGACGGAGAGTAACCTTGGCTACGACAATCACCCAGAATTCTCACCGAGCGGGCAATTAGCCTGGTTACGTATGGATGAGCCTGGTTATGAAGCAGACAAAAACGACATTATTGTGCGACTCAACGGTGCAGACATAAATCTGACCGCTCATTGGGACGGCACGGTCTATGGATTTGAGTGGAGCCACGACGGTAAAGACATCTACTTTGTGGCGCCAACAGACGGTACCATCCAACTGTTCAAAGTCCCTGTCACAGAAGCCGCAAACCCTAAGGTTCAGCAGCTGACTGAGGGTATGTTCGATGTCAATGGAATTGTCGCTGCATTGGACGGCCATTTGGTGGTTAATCGCAACAGTATGAACAATGCCAGAGAGATTTATCGCTTTGATCTCGATAGCCAAACCTTAGTTGCGCTGACCAATGTGAATGATGGATTTTACGCTGAGCTCGATCTACCCAGTGTGAAAAAGCGCATGGTTAAAACGCAAGATGGCAAAGATATGTTGGTGTGGGTGATATATCCGCCTAATTTTGATGCTAACAAAAAGTATCCAACACTCTTGTACTTGCAAGGTGGACCGCAGTCCTCACTGTCTCAGTTTTATTCGTTCCGTTGGAACTTCCAACTGATGGCGTCTCAAGGCTACATCGTTGTTGCTCCTAATCGCCGCGGCATGCCAGGACACGGTGTCGAATGGAATGAAGCGATTAGCAAAGATTGGGGCGGTAAGGCCATGCAGGACTATCTCGATGCAATCGACGATGTTGCACAGGAGCCATATGTTGATAAGGAGCGACTTGGTGCCTTGGGAGCGAGCTTTGGTGGCTACTCGGCGTTCTATTTAGCGGGCAACCACGACGGCCGCTTTAAAACATTTATTTCGCATTGTGGAGTATTTGATACGCGCAGTATGTATGGCACAACTGAAGAGATGTTCTTCGTGAATCACGACTTCGGCGGTGCATACTGGGAGACTGACAACCCGGCAGCGAGTAAAGCATACGGCGAATTTAATCCGATCAACTATGTCGACAAGTGGGATGCGCCAATGTTCGTTATCCATGGCGGCAAAGACTATCGAGTGCCGCTAGGACAGGGAATGCAAGCTTTCCAGGCTGCGAAACTGCGTGGTCTAAAGAGCCGGTTCTTATACTTCCCAGAAGAAAATCACTGGGTCCTGACACCACAGAACGGCATTGTCTGGCAGCGCGAATTCTTTAAGTGGTTGGAAGAAACCCTGTAAGGTATTCACAAACGACACGTCACGTCAGTTGTGACATCTAAAAGAGCCAGAGCGCGATTGCCCTCTGGCTTTTTTAATCAAATGACCTAGGGGGCCTATACCTCGTTATCTCGGGGTAGTGCAGTCATCCACTAAGTACACGATTGATTGATAATCGATACCCGAATGGTGACTAAGTCCGATCTCACAAGTTCTGCTGGTCGAATAGCCTGCAGTGCAGTCTTGTACTTGTGGTTTTAATGTCGCTAGTGCACTTTCATTCAATTCTGGAGTGGTGAAACCTTTGTCGCCGGCCCAACCGCAACAGGTTATGTGTGCGGGGAAAACCGATTGTTTACTGCAGGCGTTAATCACCTCAATTGTCTGTTGCTCGAGGCCCATTCTTCTGGCTGTGCAGGTAATGTGGCACGCGATCTTGTCGTCAGTTGGCGTGAAAGTGAGTTTATCCATCAAAAATCGGTGAATAAACTCGACCGGTTCGTAAATGGCTAACCCTGCCTGTTGATAGCTCTTCAATCGATTGGTACATGGACTCGTGTCGCAGTATATGGGGATTTGGCCATTTTGACTGGCTGCTTTTAGCATCTCCACGGTTTCCGCTGCCTTTTGATCGGCTTGATTGAACAAACCCTTGCTCTCGAACGGCATGCCGCAGCATTGCGCGTCAACGCCTTCAGGAATGATCACCTCGTAGCCCGCTTTATTGAGCACGTTAACGGTCTTTTCAAACAGGTTGGTTTGTTCGGTTGCGTCTTTCGCCGGGCCCATTGTTCTGCTGACACAACTTGGTAAATAAACCACCTGCAATTGATTGGTCTGCTGTTGTGGCTTAAGTACAATTGCATCGGCAGCTGTGGGCATTGCTGGCGTCCACTTACCTAGCTTGCCACCAGATAAAGTACGACTGCTATCGGCGACACGTTGCATTACGTTTTTACCCAATACTTTATGGAAGAAGTTTGCAGTACCTAAGGTGGTTTTGACCCCTTTTGTCACGGTATCGAAATTATTGGCAATCCATTTTGCCCTATCTTCTACGCTTTGATTTTGGTTGTGGCGTATATGACGGATTAAATCACCGGTATTAATACCCACCGGGCAAACAGTTGAGCAGAGTCCGCAACCCGCACAGGTATCAACCCCGAAGTACGCATATTTCTCTTCAAATGAGGGCTTGTCTTCAATGTTAATGATCTGCAATTCACGCTTGCCGACAATACGCTGGCGCGGGGTAAGGGTTAAGTTTTTCGAAGGGCACATGCGTTCGCAAAAGCCACACTCGATGCATTGATCAACTATCTTACTGACGACCGGCATTGGTTTGATGTTCTTAGTGTAGAGCTTCGGGTCTTGCGTGATCATGACATCTGGATTGAGGATCCCCTTAGGGTCAAACAGTTGCTTTATTCCCAGCATAACCTCATAGGCTTCATCGCCCCATTCTTGTCGGACGAATGGTGCCATGTTTCGACCGGTTCCATGTTCGGCTTTTAACGAACCGTCATACTTATTAACGACCAAATCGCACACAGCCTCCATAAAGGCTTCATAGCGCTCGACGTCCTGTTCGGTTTGAAAGCTTTGAGAGAAAATGAAATGTAAGTTGCCGTCTAATGCATGGCCATAAATAACGCCATCAAAATATTCAAATTTTTGCATCAGCTGCTGTAAATCGACTAATGCTTCTGACAACGTGTTTATGGGGAACGCAACGTCTTCAATCAGTGTGGTTGTGCCTGGTGGTCGATTGGCGCCAACAGCGGGGAATATACCTTTTCGAACCGTCCAATATGCTGCATATTCTCGAGGATCTTCGGTAAACCGGGATGGTACTACTGTGGGCAAGTCTGAAATTTCTGCCTTTATTGACTCAATGTCGGCATGCAACCCTGCGTGTGAATCACTCTCAGCTTGGACCAGAATAGCAACAGTTCCGGAGGGAACATCCTTTACATATTCCGGTACGCCATCCATATGCGCGACAGCTTGCAACGAGAAGTAATCGATCATTTCGGCAGCCGTGACCGGCGTATTATTGTGTTTAAAACGGGTAACTGCTTTTCCTGCAGTTGCAATGTCGGGAAAAACCAAGAATGCAGATGCCTTAAATGGCTCTTTGTTTATTGTGTTATGGGTGATTTCCGAAATAAATCCTAGCGTTCCCTCTGAACCGATCATCAGGTGCGCAATCATATCGATTGGGTCGTCGAACTCTAAAAGCGCTCGTAGACCATACCCCGTTGTATTCTTGATTGAATACTTGGTTAACACGCGCTGTGCAACGGCAGTGTTAGACTTTAACTGTTCGGCGAGTCGCAAGACGCCTTCTATCAGGTCGGGTCGTTGCTCAGCAAATGCTTGTCTACTTGCTAGGGTTCCTGTGTCTAAGACGGAACCATCTAAAAATACAAAACGCGCACTGTGCATCATGGTATAGGTATCGAGCGAATTCATGCCCGCTGCATTGTTAATTGCCATACCACCGACGCTTGCAGCGTCGATAGAGGCAGGCATTAACGCTAACATGGTGTTGTGTGCGGCCAGTGCACTGTTGGCTTCACTACCCAAAACTCCGCACTGCATTTTTATGCGTTTACCGTCGTCGAGAATTTCATAGCCTTTCCAATCGGGCGTGATTGAAACTAAAATCGAATCGGTGATCGCTTGGCCAGACAAGCTCGTGCCTGAGGCACGAAAACAGATCGGCAAGTGCATTTGGTCAGCCAGACGCATAACCTCAGTAACATCTGCTTCATTTGCAACCTTTACGATGATTTTGGGCGTTAATCGATAAAAACTGGCGTCAGTCCCATAGGTTAAGGTTTGAAATGTGTCCGTGATGATCCTGTCTTCGGGGATTGTGTCTCTAACACGTTGAATAAACTGGTCATATTCTTTTGGCAGCATCACGGGTTTCTCATCGCGGTTTTGGGTTTTGAAATAGTTTACCTAAATGTATAGATTTTTATAAGAATAAAATATTCATACGTGTTAGCTTAAGCATCCATTCAATACAACAAAATTGGTTGCTATTACAGTATTGAAGAGCGAGTCAACACCACACCATCTGCTGCATGATAGCGAACCTAGTTTTTCAATTCGATATCTTTACCCTGTATTTACCCTCTACCGATTAAATTGAGTCCCGAATCGCGGTCATTCAGTCTCGAACTGCAATGCCCACAAGCGTTAACTTTTAGAGAGATTATTGTTATGAAATTACGGAAAATCGCAGTAATGGGGCTAATGACCATGAGTTTAGGCGTACTGGGTGGATGTGGCTCAAGCAGTGATGCCCCGGCACCACAGCCGCAGCCTCAACCACAACCGCAACCACAACCACAGCCAGAGCCGCCCTCGCTGTCAGAAACATTCCAGACGTTATTGGATAATACGGTTGGGGATGACGTTCCTGGTTTGATTTTACGCGTTGAAGGCCCAGAGATTGATTACACTGGAGCCGCAGGCGTATCAGACATAGTCACCCTGGAGCCGATGGTCATTAACGACCAGATGCCAGTCGGCAGTGCGGGCAAGAAAGCGACAGCACTATTGGTGACTCTATTGCATGAAGACGGCTTATTGAATATTGATGATCTTATTTCGAACTATTTGCCTGACAGTATTCTGAGTAACATTCCGTACAGTGATCAAATCACCATTCGGCAACTACTCAACCATACCGCAGGTGTTCACGACTACCTCGATGATGACACCGCAGGAGAGTGGTTCGAATATGGAATAGAAACGGTTGGGCAGTTGAAGACGGATATTGACGCTCTTCAATTTATCTACAACAAACCCGCTTATTTTGAGCCAGGGATGGGGGTTCAATACTCAAATTCGGGTTATTTACTGGCGGGTTTGGTTCTTGATGCCGTACTAGGTGAACACCACTCGAGTGCATTGCGCAATCGGGTACTCATTCCGTTAGGTCTGAACGATACCTATTACGGTGGCGTTGAAAACGAACTGGGAATGTCTATCTCAGGCTACATTATCGAAGATGGAGAGATGGAAAACACTAAGCCATTTTATGAGAGTGTTGGCGTAGCAGATGCACCATTGGTCACAACTGTGAGCGATCTCAGTCAATTACTGAGAGCAATCATGACCGATGATACGGTGGTAACAGACGATATTCGCGAATTGCTCATCGGCGAGGCGAGTGTGGTATCGACGACCTATGGTTTTGACTTCGGTTTGGGCCTATTTGTGGATAATATCAATGGTCAATCGGTGTACCATCATGGTGGAGCCGAGGTAGGTTATGAAACGCGCAATCTCTATTTTGTCGATGATGACATTACGGTGACGCTGTTTTCGAACTGTCATGGTTACAGCGCATGTGACAATAAAACCGACCAGTTGATACAAGAAATCATGGCAGAACTGTAGTTCTGCCATTCTGTCTTTGACAATTTCAGTGTCTGCATTCAGATTAGCCAGTATATGGATATATTCGGACAGGGTTAAGCATGACTAAACAAGCGCTTACTGTACTGTTAATTGAAGATAACTTAGCGCTTGCCAAGCAGATATGTCAGTTGTTAGAGGGCAGGGGCTGGCAGGTGGATTACGCTGAAACAGGGCAGCAGGGGATAACGCTTGCTCTGTCGCAGCAATTCGATGTGATTGTACTGGACCTTAATCTACCCGATATCGATGGTTTGGATGTGTGTGAAACCATAAAGGCTCAGCAAACCCGAATCACCCCAATCTTGATGCTGACTGCACGAGACGCGTTCAGTGATAAAGCTAAAGGTTTCTTGCGGGGAACGGACGATTATCTAACGAAACCCTGCGACTTACGTGAACTTGTTATGCGATGTGAAGCACTGGGGCGAAGGCATCAGTTACACACCGATACCAGGGTAGTAAAGGGAGAGTTAACTCTGGATACGCGCAGCTTTGAAGTCATGTGGCGAGATGTCCCTGTAAATGTTACTAAAACCGGCTTTAAGATTTTGCTACAACTCGCACAAGCTCACCCATACCCTGTTGCCCGGAGTGACCTTGTTACCGGGGTGTGGGGAAATGAGCCACCGGAAAGCAATGCACTCAAAGCCCATTTGTATAATGTGAGGAAAGCGTTAGAGCAAGGGGAAACGCCGCCAGAGTTGCAAACAATCAGTAATATTGGCTATCGCCTGACGGGGTTGGGTGATGATGTTTAAAGGTATTCGCGCACAACTGTTTTTTGGCTTTGGCGGGCTGGTGTTGGTCATTAGTCTGTTTTACTCGCGGCTGACTTTTTTATTCGTTGACGTAACACAAGATATGGTCGGGGCGTTTGTTGTCAGCCACGTGATCAATACGCATGAAGAAACGTTGCCGGCTGCCGAGCGTCTGGCGGCCTTCACAACTCAAGCGGTTACCTATGTAAACGATACAGAACTATCGGCATTGGGCGAACTAGAGCCTTCTGTTCATGATGAAACCCTATTTAGGATCTCGATCGAGCAAACGTCAGGGTATGCGACGCAGCTCAGTGGGACAGAAGGGCCGCTATGGTTATTGGTTAATGTGAACGAGACTGCACCTCTGTCAGTGTTTTCGTCTGTGTTTGCCGTATTTCTCGGCAGTATTGCGGTTGCTGTTCTCGTGCTCTCAGTGCTTAGTACCTGGTTCATAGCGGCAAAACTTTCGCAACCGATCCGCAATTTGACCCAGGCCGTTTCACAGCAGCAACGCGAGGAGGCATGTGATATCAAAGAGACCTCGCGCAACGATGAAATAGGTCAACTCGCCACAGCCTTTGAACATACCTATGGCGAGTTACAACACGCTTGGCGCCGCGAACATGATTTTGCTAGTGATGTTAGTCATGAACTCCGCACGCCAGTGGCGCTAATCCGCAATACACTGGAGCTCAACACTTCAAATACCTTGAAACCAGAAGACCGGCAGTTGCTGGAGCAATCAACGGCTACCCTGCAATCGACCATAGAAGTGCTACTCGCGTTAGCGCGGAAAGAAAACTTAGTTTTTGAATCTATTTACTTGCTGCCGATTTTGGAACGCGTGGCACTCGCCATACATCATATGCATCCAGAGCAGCCGTTCGAAGTAGATTTTGACCTACCTTCAGACATCCGGGTACACGGTAATCCGAACCTCACAAGTCTGCTCTGCCAGAATCTGATTAACAATAGCTTTTATCATGGGAATGGCCGAAAAATGCGCGTCTATCAGCAGCGCGACATGATTGTTTTTGAAAACATGTTGTGCGCTGAAAAATCGAAAATATATCAGGGACTTGGCCATGGACAATACTTAGTCACTCGAATGGCAAACGTAATGGGGTGGGGAATAACTGTTGAGTACGACCAACAACACTACCGGGTTATGGTGTCATCATTCGACTGACTTGGGTTCTCGGGACAGTTGAAACATTGTTTTCGCTACCCAGACAAACCAAATGATCTGCGCTAATCCAAATATAGCGCCAATCTGCGCAAGAGCGGGGATCAATGTTAAGCAACCGGTGATACCAATTCCAAGGCCAAACTTGTGCAGCAGTAACGGTTGTTTTTGGGTTTTTAATAATATCCAGCTTGTCGTTAACAGCCATATACCGCCAACCCATTCTACACCGTCACCCAATCCCATCTGAATGGCATAAATCACATACCATACCGGCGATTGTTGGTCAGTTGGCAGTGAGAGCAGGTATTCGATAGTGAAAATTGCAATTAGCCCGCAGCAAAAGATGTAAGATGCCCAAATAAAGCCGAATACTACCGAAAGGTGGTAACCGAGCGTTTGACTTGGCTCCATCCATTTTCGAATTCCCCTGACCAACACTAATAAGCATGCGCCAAAGGCGACAAAGATAACCAAGTACCATAATTGGAATAACAGGCCATTGGTTAGGATAAAGTTTAATCGTTGCGTGGGATTTAGATGTATTCCAGGTTCTATCCAGAAAATCATGACAAAGCCGACGACAAAACACCCCCCGCAGCCAAGCGAGGCAATGCCGGCATTTCTAAATGCTTGGTGGGAAGTGTTGGTTGTAAAAAAAGAGACTAGCAAAACCCACGTATACCTTTGGGGAATTGGAAAACACTAGGCTAACATTAACCACCACTTTGCAAAATGCTGTTTATCCTTGATGGCGTGTGTCTGTCTCCGCTATGATGAAGTGAATGGATCGATGAAACTACTAAGCGCAACAGGAATCAAAGGTATGACGAAATCGTTTCGGAAAAAACTGGCAAATTTCTTGGTGGCCGGTGTGGTAGTGCTCGTCGCCGGCTGTACGTCGATTCATGACTCTATATCAACGGTTAAATTGGACATGGAAACGTGTTCAAAACTAATGGCTAAAGGCGTTGAGTGTATGAACCATAATTTGCCCAACAGTCATACGTTGGCTCATGTTGAATACCATCAACAACTATTGCCGATTTACCAGCGCGACGACATTTTGTCCGCTGAGTTAGCGTCAGCCAATAAGAAAAAGTAACCGCTGAACATCACCTTAGAAACAGCCAGAGAATCGCCGTAACTTATTGGTTAGGCTCTGATAATTATTTCAATTTGTTTCTCAATTCCTAGCCTTTACGCGCTTATCGGGTAATTCTAACCGCTCGTTGAAACATTTTCGCAAACCTTTACATTTTTTGAATTAACACACTTTCACAATTCATTAGACTTACGCGCATCGAAATTGATGAGGTAAAAATTGATGAAACTGCGACAGCTTTTTATGTCTTTGTCCCTTTGCGCGATTAGCTCTGTGGCGTTGGCTGCTGACAACAGGCTTGATGAACAAGATAGCCAGATTTTTGAAAATGCGATGCAAACACTTTATGCAGACAAACAGTTAAAGGGTGATTTGTTAATTGCATTGGTTTCTGAAAACGGCTTGGAATATACCTTTACGCTTAATCCAAATGGTACAAGCCCAGAACAAAATGGCCTTAGTCAAGACACCCCGTTTCTAGTTGCCTCGCATACAAAGGCGTTTACGGGCACTTTGGCGAAGGTATTAGAATCCCATCACGGATTATCCCTTGAGGCGCCGCTATCTGAGTATCTCGATAACGAAATTCAAACCCCTAAAATCGCCAAAGAAGCGCTCACGCTGCGTCAACTACTGAATCACAGTGCAGGGTTTACAAGTATCCAACACACCTTCAAAACCGCATTTTTGGGGTATGAGAATGAGGTAGATTGGATAGAGTCTCTCAATACCAAAACACTCGTAGCACCGGCTGGCGGGTTTCGCTATTCCAACACTGGCCCTATCCTGTATGCGAAAGCGGCCGAAAACCATCTGCGGCAGCCTTGGCAGACCCTAATGAAAGAGAAGGTCTTCTTGCCACTGGGCATGACCAATACTCATTCTAAAGTGTCGGCATATAGTGAAAAAAGTATTCTGCCGATGATCGAAGTCGATCAAAATGGCGAAGAATTAAGGCGTGACCTACATAAATCGGATTTAACCATGCATGCTGCAGGTGGTACTGTCTCGACATTATCTGACCTGGCCAAATGGCTTAAATTTAACATCAATCAAGATAAAACTTTATCCCCGCTAGATGGGTTCTTTAGTGAATTGCACAAATCGACAATCGAGCAAGATCGCCAGTTTTACACCTACAAGCGTTCAGGTTATTCGCTCGGCTGGGACATTGCTGAATATCAAGGCAATAGACTGCTGACCCGTTTTGGAGGATATGGCGGTATTAGTTTTCATGCTTCCTTTATGCCTGAAGCAAAGCTTGGCGTTATTGCGTTTTACAATGAAGAACGCGCGTTTGTTTTGCCGCATTTGGCTGCCAATTACCTCTACAACTTAGCCATGAACCATCAGGATGCCTCATCGCTATATGATGCAGAGAAAACGCGTTTTGATAAAAGTTTTGCAAGTGAAATGGAAGGTGCTCTGTTGGCGAGCAATCAAATGACGTTAGGCCAAGCGAAAGAGGGCTTTTTAGGATACTACTCGTCAGCTGAGGGCTGGCCCGATATCACGATTGAACAGCGCGAAAACACTGTTTGGATGACATGGGGAGAGCTTAGTGGACCGTTGTTTAAAGACGTTAAGCATACAGAAAGTTATGTTGCAGCCCTGGGTCCGATTCAGCGCACAATAAGCGTTGAGATTAATGAAGCCGGCGATGTTACGCTGAAGAATGGCAGCCTAACGTTTACCAAACCGCAGTCTCACGAAATGAGCAAATGAGCGGTTTAACACTGAATAGGAATGCACATTAATGATGAACCGACTCTTTATTGCCCTTTTTGCGCTCATCTGCTCAGACCTAGCGGTTAGCGCAACTGATTTTGAACAGCACGAAGTTATTGTTGAATATCAACAGCAAAAGCTTGGTGGAACACTACTATTACCCTCTCAGAGGAAGTCAGATACCTTGGTCGTCATGACATCCGGCAGCGGCCCACAAGATCGCGACGAAACCTTAGACGGTTTTCGAATTTTCAAAGTGCTGGCCGAACACTTGGCGCAGCAAGGAATTGCGTCTTTTCGCTATGATGATCGAGGCGTGGGACAAAGCAACGGCAGTTTCCCGGATACGACATTTGAGCAGCACGTCACTGACCTTGATAAAATCCTCCAACACTTTAGTCACTCCGAGCGTTTTTCATTTCAATCCTTCACCCTGCTTGGACATAGCCAAGGCGGTATCGTCAGTAGCCGGGTCGCGCTCAGAAACAAGCTGGTGAGTAAACTGATATTGATGGCAGCGCCATCGGTACCTTTAATTGATTTAGTGCTTTACCAGTTGAGAGAGCAGTATCTTAAAGAAGGTGGCAGTCGCGCACTGATCGAAGCTGATGTCTCCGCGCACAATAAGTTGATGGCTGCGATTCGCGATGGGGGTGACTTGGCGCCGGTCTTACAGGACTTTAAACATAATATGATGGCGCGTTTAACAGCGCTAGCGGGGTCTTCAGTCGATAATGCGGCTTTGCTCCAACGAGCAGATAGCGCAGCACAGGAACACAAAATCATTTACGCGTTGCCGTCATTAACCTCATTCCTTTACCATGATACTGCCTTGGACTATCAGCAACTAGACGTACCTGTTTTGGCATTGGTGGGAGGAAACGATCGACAAGTCACCATCGAACAAAACAAAGATGTGATGGAGAACGCGTTGTTGCGCGCCAAAACGCAATATGAGTTCAAGGTGTTTGACGACGCAAATCACTATTTCCAAGCAGCACAAACGGGCGAGCGTGATGAGTTTTCAACCCTCGACAAACGTTTTGTTGATGGATTCTTGGATGTAATAACTGAATGGGTTGCGAAACATTAGCCCATTCGCCCGGATATTTAATTCAACAGCGAGAGCGTTATGAACCAAAGCCGACCGTTGACCATGATGATTCACTACAAAGCCTGGGCGAATCAACTCGTCTTTGAGGCTCTCAGTCAGCTACCGGAGCGAGAAGTCGTTAAGCAACGCCAAACCCGATTTGGGAATATGGTGCACACGCTTAACCATGTGTATGTTGTAGATGATATTTTCAAATGTCATTTGTTAGGCAAATCTCATCATTACACATCCCGCAACACGGCGACGCCCCCCGCGCTGTCGGAACTATGGAAACACCAACATGAAATGGATAAATGGTATGCCGAGTACGTGAAAGTCGCAGATGAAAGCCATTTGAATGAGGTGGTTGAATTCGAATTTGTCGGCGGTGGGCGCGGTCAAATGTCACGTGCAGATATGATCTTACACGTTGTGAACCATGGCACTTACCATCGTGGATTTATTGGGGATATGATGTACCAAATACCCGCAACGCTCCCGGCTAACGATTTGCCCGTTTTCCTGCGCGACGTTGATTCAGCTGTTTATCGTTAACGGACAAGTTTGACCGTAATGTATTCGTTCTGCAGGCACCGCAACTAAATATGGATAGCTGTCTCAGAAGGGGAAAAACCAAATAACCTTTTATATTCACGGCTGAATTGAGAAAAACTGTTGTAACCTACCCGGTAACTGGCTTCCGTGGCCTGCATACCGTTGGTTAACAGCTGCTGAGCTTTGCGCAGTTTTGTGGACTTAATGTACTGGTTGGGGGGAACGTGCATAATTTTCTTGAACGCGTTGAAAAATGTCGTTTTGCTCATGTTTGTCATTTCTGCTAGTTCGTGAACTTGAATTGTCCGTTCCATGTTGTCGTGAATGTAATTAACCGCACGAGAAATTGGCTGAATCTGTCCGTACTGGTTAAGCAATATGCGCAACGCAGCGCCGTAATCACTTGTTAACAAGCGGAAGTAAATTTCATCGATAATAGACTCGCCGAGGATCTTGGCATCCAATGGATTGCTCGCTGCATCCAGCATTTTCTCAAAAAGCGCAATCAAATTTGCGGGAGCAGGTCCTGTCACGATGCTTGTTGCAGTGTTCAATGGTTGATAATGATTGTCGGGAGCCGCACGCTCTATCTTCAACACCATGTCGGCTAGTCGAACTAAATCGATCCGCATTGCCGCTGACAAGAGCGGCGCTTCTGCGCTAGCCTAAGTAATTTCAGTTTCCACCGGGAGGGGAAGGAAGTTAATAAATAAATCACCTGCTGCGTATGAGAAAGTTTCACTCCCCACATGACAATTCTTAGCGCCTTGAGCGATCAAACAGATCATAGGCTCATACAAGGTCGGTAGCGGTTCGTGTGTCATGCTCGCGCTAAACACGCACCCACCTCGGACCGGCAAATCGTAAATCACACTCTCTTTCGCAAGTAGCGCAATTTTAGCAGCAAGTGTTTGAATGTTCGTTTCCATGTTTACTATCGACATTGTCAAATTGGTGTCAGTTTAGAATGAAAATGACCACTTGTCCTTTGTGAGTTATTTAATGTGAATGATTGTGCATGTAATTTGGCAATATGTGTATCTTAATCATTTGGTGGTTGAATTATAGTGCATTCTCTCAAAACGTTGCCTGGAGAATGATGTGCTAGATTTTAATTTTTATAACCCAACACACATTGTGTTTGGAGCTAATCGATTGGCGGAACTCGACCAATTGATCCCTTCTAATGCGAAGGTAATGATTACCTTCGGCGGTCAAAGCGCCAAGAAATTTGGCACCATTGATGCTGTCACAGCGGCTCTTGGTGGACGAAAAGTGATTGAGTTTGGCGGGATTGAAGCGAATCCACAATTTGATACTTTGGTCTCGGCTGCCAACCTGGCAAAATCTGAAAACGTGGACTTCTTGCTAGCGGTTGGCGGCGGTTCGGTGATGGATGGTACTAAGTTTATTGCCATGGCAGCGAAAGTTCAGGTGGATGAATACGCCGGATTGTTGACCCATGGTTTCGCGCCAGTTCCCGTTACCGAAGTACTCCCGCTGGGTTGTGTTGTTACCCTACCTGCAACGGGCTCTGAAGCGAATCATTTCGGTGTTGTAACCAAAGACCATCACAAGCTTCCATTTGCGTGCCCGTTGGTATTCCCTAAATTTTCATTCCTTGATCCGGAGCTCACCAAAACGCTACCGACTAAGCAAATAGCCAATGGCGTGACTGATGCGTTTGTGCATGTTGTCGAGTACTACTTGACCTATCCGGTAAATGCGAAGGTTCAAGATCGAATTGCCGAGGGCGTATTGCAAACATTGATTGAAGACGGCCCAGTAACCTATAAGGACAATGACAATATTGAAGCGCGCAAGAACTTCATATGGTCAGCTACGAATGCGCTGAATGGCTCAATCGGTGCCGGTACGCCTGGTGATTTTGCAACCCATATGATTGGTCACGAGTTGACTGCTTTATTTGGTATTGATCACGGTCGCACGCTAGCGATTGTGTTGCCGTCTTTACTGAGAGAGAGAAAAGATAAAAAACGCGCAAAACTACTGCAATTTGCAGAACGCGTTTGGCATCTAGATTCAGGTAGCGAGGACGAAAAAATTGATCGTGCTATTGATTTGACTGAGCAATTTTTTAATTCACTTGACGTTCCCACCACATTAAGTGCTTACGGCATTAATGATGACGGTATTGAAAAGGTCATTGCTAATCTAGAGAAGCTTGGCATGACGGCATTAAGCGAGACTGGGGATTTAACCTTGGACATTGTGCGTAAGATTTTGCAGGCAGCTAAATAAACAAAGCCTGTTTCTGACACCGAGTAGAATCTATAAAAGCGAGCATTGCTCGCTTTTTTGTTTATAGAGTCTTAAACCGCGCTCGATAGGCGCGCGGTGTCAACTGAAAGCGGCGTTCAAATGCCCGTCTAAATACATCGTCATTTCGATACCCACACGCTTGTCCTACGCGACTGATATGCCATGACTTTTCAACCAGTAGTTGACGAGCATAATCAAGGCGTAATGACTCCACATACCGTCCTGCAGATTGGCCCATTTGCTGTTTGAACTTTCTGCAGAAATTGCGCTCACTCATTTGGCACTGTTCTGCTAACTGTCGAATACTGAGGTCTTGCTGCAGGTTCGCCATTACCCAGCCGTGCAGCGAGTTGAATTGACTATCGGCCTTGATTTGATAACGCAGCGGCAAGGAAAACTGTGCTTGATGACCAGAGCGGCGATAATGAACCACCAAATAACGAGCAACTTGTGCGGCGATTTCAGCACCTAGGTCATCTTCAATGAGTTTTAGGGTTAAATCGATGCCCGAGGTTATCCCTGCAGATGTGGCAACATGACCATTGTCAACATAGAGCTCATCGGCGAGAAGTGTGATATTGGGGAACTGCGTACTGAACGTCTCGATATGCGCCCAGTGTGTTGTTGCGCGTTGTCCATCGAGTAAACCCGCAGCGGCGAGAATAAATGCACCCGTACAGATACTCACAATTCGCTGCGTATGCGGCTGGATTTTTTGTAGCCAAGGACACAGTTGTTCATGGGTATTGCTGCTTCGTGCACCGCTGCCTCCGGGCACGAATAGAATATCTAATTTGTCTATGTCATTCAGTCCCTTATCGGCAATCATAGGGAGACCCGATTCGGAGACAAAACGGCCCGAAGTCGGGCCAACAAAGCAGACGTCATATGCAGGACTTGCAACATCTGATACTGAGTGGAGGGCCTCCAGTGGTCCCACTAAATCCAGCGCATTGACCTGTTCATACAGTAAAAATCCCACTTTTTGTTTGATCATGATGTATCGCTTATTCAGAAGCTCGCACGTCAATGATTAACGTGTAACGCGAGGGATCGGCTGACGGTTCAATGGCGAGACTGTGCTGCCAGTCTTGGTTTTTGCCATTGCCTTGCCAAACATACACGTCCGAGACTGTTTGCTCACTTAGTTTCCAGTCATTGTGTGACGTCATGGCTGTTTTATACACCGCAACAATTTCGTCAATATTTACGTCCGTTGTAACTTCATATTGGGTTTGCCATTGATGTTGGTCACCAAGAGAGCTGAGTCGCTGAAAACTAACACCATTTGGCCAATTGTAACGATTGTCAGGCATCATTCTGTCTGCCAATATCGCGCGGACAAAACCGCCATCAGGATCCCAATCATACTCTATGTGCAGCGCGATTGTTTTTGCTCTCTCAAGGCCAAGGACTTTTCTAACCAGATGAAGTGAAGCATCAATGCCAGATGACAAACCTGCTGAGGTTATGATTTGCCCATTGTCGACAAAGCGCTTTTCACGCTGTACTGAAATCTCTGGATAATCGCGCATCAAGCCGGGAATAGCCCGATGAAACGTAGTTGCAGCCATGCCGTTCAGGAGTCCTGTCTCGGCTAAAATATGCGAGCCTGTGCATACGGAAAGCATGTGCTGGACCTGTTTTTGTTGACCTTTTAGCCAAGCCTGAACATCTTGGTCTGCCATAATATCATGCACATTACCGCCGGGTATTAATACAGCGTCAGCTGCGGGCATTGTTGCAAAGCTATGGGTCGGTGTGACATCCAGGCCCATCACGGTTGTAACCGGTTTACCGTCTTTAGACACCGTAAAAACATCAAATCGCGCTTGCCCAAACACTTCGTAAGGCGCGGCAAAATCGATAATTTGTACATCGTCAAACATTAATATGGCCACTTTAAACGGCTTGTCAGCAAATGCTGGCGCACTTAACCAAAGTGCTATAAGTAAGCTGACGAGCTGCGTGAACGAGCGCTTGTACTTGGTATTCATCTTTAAAATCCTCATTGGCGGAATAAACACTCAAGCATGGTAAGGAAAAATCCAGTTTGGCAAAATGACACTAAACCGACAAATATTGCCACTGTCAATTGCGAAGACAGATTTACTTCCCTTACACAGCACATCAGTGGATTTGTTCGGACCGCAGGCGCTATACTCGAATTAATCTTTTCCTAGTGGTGGTTTTCACGTGATGCGTTTCGGTTTTACGTTCTTGCTCGTATTTGTGAGCCTAACGGTCGGTGCTAGGCAATGGACAGTGCTAACAGAAGAAGCTCCGCCGCTACAGTTTATTGTTGAAGGCGAAGTTCAAGGCGTTACGACTGAGCTGGTAAAAGAAGTCTTAGCACTTGCTGATATCAATGGCCAGTTTGAAGTATATCCGTGGGCAAGAGCCTATGATCAAACGTTGAAACGCAAAAACACGTTGCTTTACTCGACAATTAGAACCCCGGAGCGCGAATCGCTGTTTTATTGGGTTGGTAAATTAGGACGCTTTAACCTCGGCTTCATTCACCTGAAACAAAACCCCAAAGTCAGTATCAATAGCGTGGAGTCGGCGGCAAAGTACATCATTGGTGCGATGCGAGATGATTATACCCACAAATTTTTACTCGCAAACGGATTTACTGACGACAGCTTAATTGTGCGGAGTTCACTTAAAGAACTCCTCGACTTGCTCTATAAAGGTAAAATTGACTCGTTCATTATCGACAGCTATTTAGTCTGCGATCTGGCCAGACAATGGCAACACGATTGCGACCAGCTAGCAGTTGCGTATGAGATCCCGGAGTTGTCGGTGGATGTCTATCTTGCGGCAAACAAGCGGTCAACTCCAGCGGATCTGGAAGCATTGTCTAAGGCATTTAAAACCGTCAAAGCCAGAGCAAAATATCAAAAGGGCTTTGCCGGTCATTAAGCGTGTTCAAAGCGGCCGGCAATGATTTTACCTGACCGTGATAACTTTCAACGCAATTTATGCGTAGATTATTCAGCGCCATTGGCGAGCAGGAAGTCCCGGATTTTTTGGGTTTTGGCACCGTTTAGCGGGCTGCGCAATTCCTTTCCATAACGAACATTGGCGTGTACCGCTAGGTTGACATCGGCGCCATTGTTGACCAGATACTCAACAATTTGAAAATGGCCTGCTCGAGACGCGCTGATGAGAGCGGTTTCATCATATTGGGTGATGGCGTCAATGGCGGCACCTTGCTCATATAGATACTCAACTAATGCCAAGTTATTACTCAGTGCTGCAGCTATCAGTGGATTGCCGTCTTGGAGGCTCTCTAAATTCACGTCAGCACCGACGGTAACCAAGTATTCAACCAGCTCTGTATGTCCGTTGTGAATGGCGATGATCAGCGGAGTTCCGTCACCTTCTATATTCTGATTGACGTCTAATTCACCGTCCAATAGCCCCTTGATTTGAGCGATATCACCGGATGCGATTACATCAACAAGATACTCTTCTCGGTCATTGTCATGAGACGCTCGTGCAAATGTTAGTCCGCTACCGATAGCCAATAGTAGGGCAATCGCAAGTGAATTCGAGATAGCCTTGGTAGCCCTGTTGGTCAATTTTGTCATATCGACTGTTCCTTATTAGGTGGTTTTCATCTGGGTTCAAGGTATAAGTCGAGAGACGTGTAGGAAAAGTTTTAAACACGAAAAAGTTTTTTGCAAAGGGGGAATTGCCTTTTTGCGTTTACGAAGGCTCAATAGTCACATGGGGCGTGATTCGCAATTGCGAAGGTCGCTGCTTGGCCTAAAAAGCGTTGAAGATCAGCGTCAATGTTGACAACGTCAGTGGCAGGTAGCAAATCAGCGGGCTCTCCTGTTAAGGTCTCAAAAATAACCAATGCGGTTAAATAACTACCTGTGAGCGATGAATGATTGCCGTCATCAGCGTGAAGTTCCAATTCCGGTCGCAACTCCAATGCTCGAGCCCAAGCGTAGCCAACAGGCGCTACGCAAGCATCGCTTTGCTGCGCAATGCCAACGTGAATATTGTGAATGTATTCAGTCTCTGCACTGTTCGAGCGTTGCGCCCATTCGGGAAACATAATTGCACTAGCACCGAGCTGTTGGCTTTTATCAATCAAGCTTAATGCACCGTCAATTGGGTATTCGCGTGAAAAACTCTGTGAGTATTTTTGGGCCTGTAATACGACATGGCTCCATTGTGCTGAATTGAGTTGTGCAAGCGTTTGTTGAGCAACTGCATGATCAGCTAGGAAGCGATAATGGGGCACACGCTCAGCGCGGCCTTTTTGGTCAGGCAAATGTCGGTTGATGAGGGCTTCGACCATCTGTGGCATTTGATGCGCCGCGGTATGGCTATTGCCGATGAATAATATGCGATAGGTTAGGTCATCTTCCGGCGCAGGTTGGGCTGGAGAGGCAGGCGGTGGCGCAATGGGGGAATCGACCATAGTTGTTTGATTATCGCTTCCGCCACCACACGCCGAAAGCATGGATAGCCCCATCAGTAACAACAAGACTCTCATCAACAACGCTCAATACCTTAAAAACCAGCTGAATACGTTAAATTAAATCCCGGAGCGGTTCAATTTCATTCGTCACTTTAAATGCGCCATTTGCACCGTGGTCGATGCTATACATTTCGGATGGGGCTTGAGATTGGCTAGAGGAGGCGAAACGTTAGGAAAACGTGTGACTGAATGTGGTGAATGGGGAAAGAATAAAAGTAGGGGCCATTGGGGCCCCTGAAAACATTTTACTTATTTTACAATGGTCATTTCTTCAAGGAGATTGTGAGCGCCGTCAACGTATTCCATTACCCACAACATGTAACGGCTATCGACATGAATACTGCGCGTCGTTTTCGGGTCAAAATCCCAATCTGAATTTACACTTTCAAATGTACCGTCAAACAACAAGCCGACTAGTTCTGCGTTAGCATTCAGCGTCGCTGAGCCAGAATTACCGCCCGTAACATCCAAATCAGATAAGTAGTTGACGGGAACGCTGTTGATTGAATCCAGTTTATATGGGCCGTACTGCTTCGCGTTGATCAGATCGAGTTGTGATTGAGGTGAGTTGAAAGGCTCTTCACCCGTATCTTTCTCTGTGATCCCCTCCAAGCGAGTGAAAGGTTCATAGATCAAACCATCTTTCGGCGAACCACCCATGACATTACCGTAAGTAATACGCAGCGAACTATTGGCGTCTGGATACACTACCTGACCTTGACTTTCTTGCCAGCTGATAATGGCTTGCATATAGTCCGGCTGTAATGCTGCTAGTTTACCTTCACGCTCTTTGGCTTCGTTTTCACGCGTCATACGGTCTTCAAACAAGGCTACGGCAAGTTTGATGAACGGATCTTCGCTTGCTTCCAACTCAGCTTTGGTCGCCTTCATTAGTGCTAGGCGAGTATCTAAATTAGTCAACGTCGTGTTGTCATAAAAGCTCGCTAGCTGAGGCTCAAGAGGCTTGCTGCTATCTAGTTTTAAGGCATTGTCTAGCACTGCAACGTGGTTCTGCTCAGGCTCCGCAAGGTAGCTTGTCAGATACATTGCCCAAAGTGCTTTATCAACTTCTGAATCAAAACGGCGATCAATGCGTTGTAAGCTTTCTTCAAAGCGCACAAGGTCACGCTCTTGATAGCCTTGCTCGCGTTCCATGTCGGGTTTTTCACGCTCAATGGATAGACGATACAAACGTTCCGCAACGCCCAAAAGCGCGGGGCGTGTGGCAAAGCTGTACCAAAAGTCCTGCTTATCGGCTTGTGCTTTTTCCACGGCGATCTGATTCAACTCTTGAATTGAAGCTGCATATTGAGCTCCATTCTCAGAGTTAGCTAACCAATCGTTTAACGCTTTTTCTCGTGTAGCACGACGCTCAACCAAGCCAACTCGTTTTGCCCCTTCGATTTGTCCCTTAGTGTTTTTCAAAAAGTTATTGAGACCAGCTAAAGAAGATTCGTATTTTACTCGGGCATCACTGCCTTCAGGTGCGGTGTCTTCAATCACTTTAATCCAGTCCGTGACAAGCTCGATATACATTGGATAGAGCCAATCAAACACATATTCAACGCGCGAGAGTAGGGCATAGCGGTTAGTGCTACCCGGATAGCCGGCGACCATTACGAAATCACCGTCGTCAACGCTCTTGGCTGATACTTTGAGGAAGTGTTTCGGTGTGTAGGGAACATTTTGTTCGCTAAATTCGGCTGGCTTGCCATCGGGACCAACGTAAGCGCGATAGAAGGCAAAGTCTCCAGTGTGTCTCGGCCACATCCAGTTGTCGATATCGCCACCGTATTTACCAATTGCATCCGCTGGCGCATAGGCAATTCGCACATCTTTTATTTCAAGCTGTTTAATGAGTTTATATTCTTTGCCATTGAAGAACGAGCTTACAGAGCAGCGGTAGCCGTCTTCTTGTTCACATTCTGCAATCAAACTTTTACGGCGATTGGTGATTTCGTCGAAACGCGCTTTGCCAACCAGGTCATCTGACAATCCGCCTAACACAGCTTCAGTAACATCGCTGAAATCCTCAGTGACATACACACGCGATCCGGGCGCAGCCGGCAATTCCTCGGTGGTATTCTTTGCTAAGAAACCATTCTCAAGATAATTGTTTTCCGCAGTACTGTTGAACTGAACCGAGCCTCTGGCACAGTGGTGATTGGTTACCACTAACCCCTGTGGAGACACGAAAGAAGCAGAACAGCCACCGAGAGAGACTACTGCTCCCATTGGGAAACCCGTGAGGTCAGTTAACTCATCGGGCGAAATCTCCAGTCCTGTTTTTTTGAGTTCTTCTTTGATTAGTGGCAGTTGCTCAGGCGTAAACATTCCTTCTTTTGCGAATGCTGTCCCTGTTAAAAGAGCTAAAGCAACGCCCATCGCTATAGCGTTGGATTTGTTTTTCATCGTTTGTTTATTCCAATTGTTAGAGTTATTTCCAATTTCGCGGGGAACTATATCATTTATGTTTGTGCAGTGAAGTGATTACATCGGATCGAGCGTCAATAACACTCTAGTGGCGTTATGATTAACGCCGCATGAGCGATGAATAGCCGCGTTGCCGATGCTGTTTGACCAAGCTGAGCCTTTGAGTAAGGCGACGTCAAACGAGCGTAGCTGTTGGATTGCAGTGCTCTTTTGCGCTTGTTCAACCAGTTCTGCGGAGAGCTTAACTTCACTGGCATCTGATGTTAGCGTTCGTAATGTGTGATTCGGCACCCATTCAGTGCCGGCACCAACGTATGTGCATACTAACCTAACCGGGATGTGATCCACGTGAAAACGCGGGCACATTGCGCTGGTTAAGGTAACGAGTCGCAAACCAACTTGCTGGCAATCAAATAGACAGGTCAGCATGTCCGCTAGCATATGGATATCGTCAATGGCTTGCTGCTTGCCGGCGGCATCAGGCAGACGTTCGGCCAAATGTTGTCGCAAGTTTTCAATGGAGTAGACGTCTCTCAAACCGACTTTAAGACTATTTGAGACGAGCTCAAAATACTCAGATAGTTCGGCAATTGAATCGCGTTGCCATACCGCTACGCTCTTCTCTGCAGCGAAGATCTCGGACAAGCTAATGGGATCCCGTCCGAGATGGTGTGATATTGATAAGTCGAATTTACGTTCCGCTGCCAATGTTTTTCCTCGCTAACAGCTTCTACCAAGACCCATACATTGGGTTTGGTAATAAAACATAGAAACCCCGGCTGGCTTCAATGATGGCCTCGACGTCTGCATCTTCCTGCGTAATACCCGTAAAGTCCTCGATGTTATCGCCAATTTGCATCACAATGTTAGCGCTAGGGAAGTCTGAATGGCGGTCACCATCAGGTCGATAGCAGCTCGCCTCGCCAGCTGTTATTTGTATGCGCCGTAAATCCTTATCATTCAATATTGTGGTTTTATTTATGGCGTCTTTATCTTGGCTGTCACGCCCAATTAGGCAGGTGTTACCCTCTGTTATTGGTAAGCCTAGCGCCTGCATGTTTTGCCAAGTGTGTGAATCCAAAACCCGATCTCGATTGGTCACCAGGGCAAATTTCCCGCCGAGCTTTACCACTGACTGCATAAACGACGCGACACCAGGAACCAAACCAGCTTGCTGCTCAGCGACCCACGCGTTCCACGTTGCTGGCGAATATGTGGTACTGGTCTGATTCAGGCGAACTTGATATTCGCTATTGTCGAGCACGGTTTCATCCACATCCATTACCACAACCCAGGCATCAGAAGGTAAAGCGGCTTGGGCGAGCGTCTGCGCTGCGCGTTGGTAAGCGTCCGTGGTCAGGAACTGATACTCCTTGCTTTGTGTTTGCCATTTTACTGCATTTGAAAGCGCTAACGACTGCTTGTCTAGCGTCAATGAGATTGCGCAATGGTCGCTGAGCATGTTGTCGACCGTCATATCGTCAAAAGCATGCACTTTAACCCGTTGCTCAACTGCAGGATTGGCCATATTACCGACCAAAATATGATCGATTGGTGCAGGGTAATAGGGGTGGCAGCCAATGATGTCTCGGGTTGCGATATTCAGGGTTGAATCGCTACCATCGGAATTGGTTGTTAGTAATCTGGTTAGATGGTTATAGGGCGCCGAGAGTCGGTGGTTGAAATCCCCCATTACAAGGTATGGTTTACCATCAGATTCTTTTTCTTCAATCCATGCATCTAAGATGGGCGCTTGACGAGAGAATGTTACACAAGCATCAGAATCTGCTCTGCTGAAATTATCGACGAAACAACCACTTTTCATGTGTAGATTCAAAGCGCTGATTGCCCCGAAGTCAGAGTTAATGTCGATTTCCAAGCCATAACGCAGGCCTCTGGAGTCGAGTCCAAAAGACGTTAACGATTCTACACGTGTAACTTCAAGACCTTTGCGAACGGCGTAACCGACTTTTTGCTGAGTTGATGTCAGACCATTTTGTCGGCACGTATATGGTTCACTGTCTGGGCGATCGGATAAGAAAAGCTGCCACTCTGATTCAGGAAAAATGAGCGCAATGGCTTCAATAGAATCGACTTCTTGTAGTCCAATCACATCGGCATCTAGGGTTCGCGCGTAAGCTTGCAATGCTTCGATTTCGGCCGCTGTTCGCGGCTTACAGCCATTTTCTGTTGACGCAGCAAGATGCTCAATATTCCAGGTTGCGAAGGTTAAAGGCGATACAGCTGCTGGGGATACCGCGGGAGCTGCTACCGCGACTGTTGCGCTGGTTGCTGGAGTTGTGGCACCACAAGCGCCGACCAGGAGCGTCATTGAGCCTGCCAAGCAAGCACGAACTTTACGATTAAAATTCATTAAGTTACCGTCATTGTAGTTATTTTGTTGAATCGAGGCGTAACGTTAGCAACAAAATAATGAATATACATCCAAACGGTAATGTTATAATGTAACAATTGCGTCTGCAACACGTTCGCATCGCTTTGTTAGGAGAAAATAAATGCGCGTTAATTCGATTGTTTTGGTCTGTAGTAGTAGCTTGTTCTCGTCCGTGAGCTTTGCTCAGGCGCATGTGCATGATGAAGGTCAAATGTTGTTGAGCCAGCAAGGCAATGAATGGGAAGTTTCGTTTGTGTTACCCGCTGTCAATGCCTTCGGTTTTGAACATTTACCACAAGACGCAGCCGAAAAGTCAGTAGTGAAGGCGTTTTTACAAAAAGTAAAGACAAACGACGGTTTGCTGGGCATTAGTGATGAGTGTCAGATATCGGGTGTAGATGAGAATTTTTCTGAATTGTTGCTTGCTGAGACGCATTCTCATGGTAAACAAGACGATCATCATGACCACGACCACGACCACGACCACGACCACGACCATGACCATGACCATGACCATGACCATGACCACGACCATGACCACAACGAAGAACATGGCGGACATATAGACGTTGAGTTTACGTATGGAATAAGCTGTCAATCGCTGCCGACATCATTTTCAGCAACGATTTTTGACCATACAGTAAACCTAAAAAGTTTATCCGCTCAATGGATTACTGACACCGATCAGGGGGCCAAGGCCCTAACACAGCAAGACAATGTTATCTTGTTTAACTAGCCCAACGTAGGCAAAGCGATGCGCGCTTGGATAAACGCCGCTGATAAGGCTGCGATAGGACTGTCGATATTGTGTACAGTGCAATGTCTATTGTTACCCGTGATTTTGGTTTTGGTTCCGGCGGTGTCTGGTGTCCTAGCGTTTGACGATGAGCTTTTCCACCGCTGGTTGTTGTTCGCCGTATTGCCCATCAGCCTATTCGCTGTCATCAGTGGCTATTTTCACCATCGTCGCATTGTCGCTCTGTTGGTCAGCGGTATTGGTATGGCGTTGTTGTTGTTTGCCGTGGTTGAAGGGCATGACCGACTGGGCGAGCTCGGAGAAGTAGTCGTTACGGTTATAGGGTCTTTATTTGTAGCATGCGGACACTTTGTGAACCTTAAGTGGCGATCGCGACACCCTAAACTTGAACCAGAATCAAGTTAGTGGTTTCTAAGATCATCCGGTTGTCCTTCATATAGACTAATCGAGGTGACGTTCATTTCATATGCTGAAGTTCCCATTTGATCTTCGAATAATCCTTGCTGCAGGATGCCCTCAAATGTATACGCTTGATTAATATCCAGTTGATCGAAACCTGGCGGTAACCTTGCAAAAACGATCTGATTCGGAGGCGGAGGGGGGAAATGAATACACGCGCCGAAGTACGGAACTAAAAATACTAAACTGGGGCTTGTATCGTCATAGAATTCGATAGGTACAACGAAGCCTGCGAGTGAGACGTGTGCATTGTCGAATGTGTTAATGGTATTTGTCGATACCATTGCAGACTGATATGCGGTGTCACTACTGGCCTCGATCGAGCGTAAGATTTGGTCGGTTAAATCAGATATGCGTTCCGGCTCCGGTGCTTGGTATTTTGTAATCAACTCGCGTTCATGCTCGGGTAGCAACTGCTCCCACGTGATATCAAGTGCTTGGCTATTAGCGATGCGCGTTAGTGCTGCTTCATCCGTTGTTATAAAGACGATTTCAGGGGAGACGAACGCGCGCTTTATGGCAGACCAGTTGTCGGTAATCAACGTGGTAAACAAGACCCCTAGACAAAGAAAAACGACACTGACAGCAATGAGTGTTCGCACAAATGTCAATCCTATTGTGACTGTAACTATTAAACGCTTAGAGTACCGTTAGGTTAACGTGTTGCACATGCGAGTAGGGTTTACCGTTTTTAATCGCCTCGACCCTAACATTGATCAGTTGAGAACCTCCGGTTGTCGCCGTGTAAGCTAATGAATAGGAGCCCATCATGCGATCAATTTTTACCGGTCCTTGCTGTGTAAGTTGAATACCATTGGACGCTGAAAAGTCTAAAGTGACATCTCGATAATTCAATGGCAGCTTATAGCGAATCACGAGATTGGCGCTTTCATTTGCATTGGTTGTGACTTCGTTATCGTGCGAAACAACCAGCTCACCAAAGTCCACTTTAGCATGCCTGTTCATCATCGGGTGACCCATCCCCATTACACCAAACATAGGGGCATCATGAAACTCACACGCACTCACGGATGTTGTGAAAAAAGCGCTGGTGAGTAAAGCGAAATACAATGGTTTCATATTCATAAATAATCTCACTCTTCGTACAGATACAACGAGTCTAATTTAATGGTATACGCAGATGTACCCAAATCGTTTTCATTCTGCTCAATCATTAGCTGCCCTTCAAACCAGAAAGGGTTATACAAAGAGTCTAACTCAAAACCCTCGGTAACTTTAGCGAATATAATCTGATTCGGTGGTGGTGGTGGTAAATGCAGACAGGCTCCGAAGTAGGGCACGATGAAAAACTCGGTCACTAAATTGTTTTCGTCATTCGCAAGTGGCACCACAAAACCAGGCAGGCGGATCGACTTTTCATTGAAAGTGTCAACGACTTCCGCCGATTTCAATGCTTGATAAAAGCGCTCTGCATTTGGGTCGTCCGCGCCTAAGCTGTTCAAATTATCGAGCGTGTCCATTTCCGAACCATCTGCAACGTTTAGTAGCGCTTCAGGTGGATTCATTAGGGCTTCTAAATCATCTGCAGGCATTAGTTGCACCCATTCGATGGTTTGATATTCTGTTTTCGCATCTGCTGATAGTGGCTGAAACGATGCCAGAATGAACAGCCCAGACAAAAGAAGGGTTTTCATCGAGTAAATCTTCAAGCTTAACGACTCTTGTTGACCATAAAAAACGCTTTTATGTTATAACATTACCTCGGGTAGGCATAGTTTTAAGTGGTGAGTGCGGCTTTTCGCGCGATGAGTAAATTAAAAATGGGAACAGCAGTAACATTGGACAATGTCCGCTACCAATACGGTGGCGCAAAAGCCAAGAGTACCAAGTTTTATATTCCCCGTTGGGACGTCGAAGAAAACGATACGGTGTTTCTACACGGTGAGTCTGGGAGCGGTAAATCTACATTATTGGCAATGTTATCGGGAATGCTAGTCCCCGATCAGGGGGATGTGACAGTGCTCGGCCAGTCACTTCCCAGTATGTCGAATCGAAAGCGGGATGCGTTTCGAGCGCAAAACATTGGCGTGGTGTTTCAGACATTTAATTTAATTCCCTATCTTTCCATTCTAAATAACATTGAATTGGCAGCTTACCTAGCAGGCAAAGACAAACGAGATATTCGCAAAAGAGCTGAACAGCTTATGGTCAGCCTAAATATGAGCGCTGAACTCTTTGAACGCCCGGTGAGTCAGCTTAGTATTGGTCAGCAACAGCGGGTCGCTATTGTTAGAGCATTAATAAACGCACCTCGACTATTGCTAGTGGATGAGCCTACATCAGCACTCGACGCTTCCGCTCGAGATGCATTTATGGATTTACTCATGGCTGTAGTTGCCGAGAACAATACGGCGATGGTTTTTGTTAGTCACGATCAAGCGCTCGCCAAACATTTTGCAAAGTCGGTGGATATCGCGTCGGTCATCCAGAATGAAAGGAATATGTAGTGCTGTTCAGTGTCGCTAAACTAAGCTTATTGAGTCGTAAGAAAACGGCAATCCTCACTTTTCTGTCTTTGACGATCAGCATTCTTGTTCTCTTCAGCGTTGAACACATCCGTTTAGAAGCAAAAAACAGTTTTAACCGATCGGTCTCGGGAACTGATCTTATTGTCGGGGCACCCAGTGGCCAGTTGAATTTATTGCTCTATTCAATCTTCAGGTTAGGGAGTCCTACGAACAATATTAAATACGAGAGTTACGAGTCACTGAAAAATAATCAACTCGTTGAATGGGCGATTCCTATATCACTGGGCGACTCGCACCGCGGCTTCAGAGTACTTGGCACCTCAACTGACTATTTCAACCATTTCAAATATGGTGGCGGCAGAACGCTGTCAATGGAACAAGGGCGGGAGTTTGATACCTTATTCGAAACGGTTATCGGAGCCGATGTGGCTGAGCAGCTAGGATACTCAGTGGGTGACAAAATTGTGATTGCTCACGGCATCGGTAGCACAAGCTTTTCTCTGCACGACCAAGCGCCATTTACCATTGCCGGCATTTTAACAAGAACAGGAACACCCGTAGATAAAACAGTACACGTTAGCCTTGAGGCAATTGAAGCAATACATAAGCCGCCAGGCGTACTGAAACAGTTGGCTGAAAACCCAGACAGTCTCGAGTTAACGCCCGAGAGTATAACATCCGTAATGCTTGGTCTAACGTCTAGACTGGCTACATTTAGGATTCAGCGGGACATCAATAATTATTCGAACGACAGGTTAATGGCGGTTTTACCCGGGGTCGCCATGGCAGAGTTGTGGTCATTGGTTGGCGTCATCGAAGGGATTCTAAGAGCAATTGCGATACTAGTATTGCTCTCGGCGTTGTTTGGTTTATCAACCATGTTGTTGGCGTCAATGAATGAGCGCAAAGGGGAAATCGCGGTGCTGCGTATCCTTGGCGCGGGTCCACAGAAAATTATGTTTTTAGTACTGCTTGAAGCGCTACTGATTACCGTATCTTCACTCCTCGTGGCCGCTATCGCATTGACGGTTGCGCTGTTCTCTCTGGAAGGGTGGTTAGCCTCGGAATTTGGTTTGTTCCTGAGCTGGAATATCCTCTCCATTGACTTAGTCCTTGTATCCTTGGGGATCGTTTTGGCAAGCGCGCTAACCGCTGCGTTCCCGTGTTACGAAGCCTATAAAACAGCCTTGCATCAGCAGACGACAGCAGCCAGATAATTGGTTGCTGTGCAGCGATTTTCTTTTTTTATTGAAAATAACATGATATGTTATATTATAACAATAATGATCGTATCCGTTTTGCTTGAATCGTTTCTGTTCAATTCGCAGGGCGTCCGAGAAATTAAAAGTGTGAGGTGACCCGATGGCGTCTCCCACATATAACGAGCAGGTAGCAGAATGAAGGCATCAGTTTGTCACGAGTATGACCTCGGTAAAGCACAGCAGCTGATTGAACAAGCCGGTATAAAAGCCACGGATAAGCGAACTAAGTTGCTTAGCATGTTAATGGATGAAGAACTGCCACTCTCAGCATATGAAATCATGGACAAGTTCAATGAAGTCTTCAATGAACGTGTCGTAGCTAACTCCATTTACCGAATACTAGACTGCTTAACAAAGTGGAAATTGGTTCACCGTTTGGCATCTATCAACAAATACGTTGTGTGTACTGGCAGTCTATGTAGTGTGGGCAGTTATTTTTCGGTATTTATCATTTGTAAAGAATGTCAAAAAACTCATGAGAGCCCCGCATCTAACATGCTCGTAAATGAGCTTAATCGCAGCGTTGAGAAGACCGATTTTGGTGGCGTTTTCTCACAAATTGAATTGAAAGGTTTGTGCGAAGATTGTCGTTGTAAACAGTAGAGTCATTGGTGCAACATCTTTTATACTTAACCCTAAAGTTTCCTCTTCATTACTATAAACGGTCTTATGATTACACGTCGAAATTTCAATAAAGGCTTAGTTAGCCTGGCTTTTGGTGGTCTTTTCACACACATCAACGTGAAAGGTGCTAACTTGGTCAATACAGCGATGGATCCGGCCCGAGCGTATGGGCCACTCTTACCTGATCCCGAAGGTATTCTCGACCTTCCTAAGGGGTTTAGTTACCGCGTTATCTCGACGTTAGGTAGTGCTATGAGCGACGGTCTGAAGGTGCCGGATCGGGCCGACGGTATGGGATGTTTACCACTAGATGATGACCGGGTGGTATTAGTTAGAAATCACGAAATTTCACCGCCGAAAGCGTCTGCTGTTTCCAAATTACCGCAAGCGCTCGCCTCGTCTGCCTATGACGCTGATAGCCAAGGTCACCCGCTGCCCGGCGGTACAAGCAATATTGTGTACAACCTGAAAACGGAAAAGGTTGAACAAGAATTCATGTCGCTATTAGGCACGATCCGTAATTGCGCAGGAGGGGTAACCCCATGGAACTCTTGGTTGACATGCGAAGAATCGGTTTTAACGGCGTCAGAGCACATTGGCCAAGATCACGGATACGTTTTTGAGGTACCCGCGCAAAGCCAAGGGCTAGTTGCACCGGTGCCACTCAAAGAGATGGGACGTTTCAATCATGAAGCGGCGTGTGTTGACCCGCGTACCGGCATTGTTTACATGACCGAGGACCGCGGTGACAGTTTATTCTATCGCTTTATTCCGAATGTAAGACAAAAACTGGACCAAGGCGGCAAATTGCAAGCGCTTGTTGTCAAAGGCAAACCCATGTTTGATACCCGCAATTGGCAAAATCCTGATATGTCATTGCACCAAGAGTTTGAATGCGAATGGATTGATTTAGAGGATGTAGAAAGTCCGAAAGATGATTTGCGTCAAAGAGGCTACACAAGCGGTGCAGCTCTATTTGCAAGAGGTGAGGGGCTGCATTTTGGTGAGGACGAAATGTACTTCTGTTGCACCAATGGCGGCGCTAAAAAGCTCGGCCAAATCATGCGCTACAAACCTTCTGAATTTGAAGGTGAATCCGCTGAGCAGCAATCACCAGGCAAACTATCCTTGTTCGTTGAGAGTGTCAGTGAAGCGGCGTTTAATTATGGAGATAATGTTGCTATTGCACCAAATGGTCATTTAATTGTGTGTGAAGACCAGTATTCTGATGAGGTGAACAACAAGCTCAGAGGCGTGACCACAGATGGGAGATTGTATGATTTTGCCAAAGTTCGCTGGCAAACCGAACCAGCTGGCGCATGTTTTTCTCCAGATGGTCAAACCATGTTTGTAAATCTTTATTCACCGACACTGACCCTCGCGATTACTGGTCCATGGGACCAGTTTGTTGGTTGAATCTTAAGGAATTGAACGAAGGTGGTGACATTGGAAAAGATCGAAGCGGTACCTACCAACATCATTACAGGAGCACTCGGCGTCGGTAAAACGACGCAAATCCTTAAACTTCTGGAAGAGAAACCTGACAGTGAACGTTGGGCAGTGTTGGTTAATGAGTTTGGCGAAATCGGTATCGACGGTTCACTCATGGAGACTGAGCATAAGGGGGTGTACATTAGGGAAGTCCCAGGGGGGTGTATGTGCTGTACATCGGGATTGCCTATGCACATTGCACTTAATCAATTATTGGCAGAGGCTCGGCCTGATCGCTTGCTTATCGAGCCAACAGGGCTAGGGCATCCTGTAGAAGTTCTGCAAACGCTTAATGAACCTCATTACCAAGACGTATTAGATGTGCGTGCGACCTTGACCTTGATTGATGCGCGCAAGCTTGAATCTGAAAAGTGGCGGAACCATCCTACTTTTCGCGAGCAACTCAGCATTGCCGATGTCATCGTCAGTACGAAATCTGACCTCTATGAATCGCACCATTTTCCTTTGCTCACGCAGCACTTGGCTGAGCTGAATTTAGCGAAAACCCATCGCGCTGACGCAGTTAAAGATTCAATAGATTTTGCTTTACTAGACCGACCTCAGTTGTCCTTGTTTGAGCATTCCCATTCTCACGTGCATTCTCATGCCTCAAGTCATGAACATGACAAAAAGGAGACAATCGCTGAACAACAGGTTTATAAAGTTGCCAATCATGGACAAGGTTTTTTCTCCTATGGTTGGATTTGCTCCGCAACACGAGTATTTGAACTTGCAACCGTTGAGTCTACCCTGCGTCGTTTTACGGGTGAACGATTAAAAGCCATTATGCAAACAGAGAAAGGACCTATCGCGTTTAACGTCAGTGAAGGGCATCTCGATATGGCTGACCATTCTTATCGCCAAGACTCACGAATGGAATTTATCTGTGATACCAAGCAGGGGGCGGACGATATGGCTGAACTGTTGGAGTCAGCGTTGGCATTACAGGCGGAGTACGGATAAAACGGTAGGTTTGCTGGACCTAAAACTGATATGAAACCGAACCAAATACTTGCCGGCTCTGCATTGGATAGTCGTCGGGGAATCCCAAACCCAAAGCGAATAGTGCCGAATTCGGCACAGGCTCTACGATGTTGTCATCAAATATATTTTTGACACCCAGCTGGATTTCCCATTGTTCGGATGCTCGCCACAAGAGATTTAAGTCTGATTGCAAATAGTCGTCGACCTCTGGGCGAAGGTCTCCCGCTTGACGTTTACGATCAGTAATCCAGTAATGTTGCATCGACACTAGGAGTTGACTGGAAAATTGGTAACGAAAGTCCAAATAGGCCATCAAGCCGGGCACACGTTCTTTGTCCTCGCCGGTCAGCGGCAACTCAGAGTCTAGCCAAGATAAGCTGGCCCGCGTTTGCAGTTGATCTGACAGTTGCCAATTGGTCTCCAATTCAAAGCCAATACCATCTTGTTCCCCGCGGTTTTCGAACGTAAACGCAGAGTCGAGTTGTATTAGGTTTTCAGACTGATAGCTGAAAACGTTTAGCTGACTATTAAAGGTACTTGATGGCCGGTAATCTAGCGCTATCTCAGCCGTGCGTATTTCCTCTGGCTCCAGGTTGGGATTACCCAATACCGTAGGATTATTGATGAAGGCTAATTCCGAGACTCGTGGGGCACGAAATGCGGTGCCAAACAGGAACTTGCTGGTTAACGTTTGCGAGACGTTCCAGACCAGTGCCACTCTTGGGTTTGTTGTTGAACCGAAATCTGAATAATGGTCAAAGCGTACGCCAGTTGTAAGCGCTAACTGTGAACTGATTTGCCACTCGTCTTGCACTGAGACATACCATAAATCACGGTCGTATTCCGGAGTGTAGGCAAATGGTGTCCCGCTTACGTCGATCAATGCCTGACTTATTCCATCAGCAGGCAAATTATCAATATCGATTATCCCAGGCCCAAAATTCTTAAATTCTTTTACATCAGTAAGCTTTGATCGTTCAAATCCTAATCCAATTCTTACCCTATGATTTTCTTGACCTGAATAAATGGCTGAGGCATTCAAGCGCGAACGTTCGGTTGCTGCGAGCGGATTACCGATTACTCCATCGGGGAAGTTAATCGGCGTGAATGGCGGAATAAATAAGTTACCGTCATTCCCAACTGGCCATACTCCTGGAGGAAACAGTTGGAAATAACCATCGTAGTCAGAACTTCCATAGGAAAAGTCTGTTGAGCCAGACCAATGTTCGCTCAGCTCTCCTTGCCAGCTCAGCTGTGAGCGCCACGATCTCGAGCGGTCAAGGTCGAGATCATTGCCGATAATTCCGGCACCCACACCCATGTATTGGTTGGTTTTCCAATACCAGTTTTTAAAACTGAAGTTTCCATAGTCGACGTTGAGGTGAAGGTTGCTGACGTCGCCATCGCGCTTCATGACCCCGTAGGGTGTTATGCGATCATTATCGCTGCCGTGTTCTTTATGGCTAATTGACATGGTTCCTTTGAATTTACCACTGATAAAACTGGCATTAATCCAAGCCTCTTGCGTATCAAATGAACCCAAACGCAGATTCGCTGTTGCTGAATTATTCCCCTCAGGTTGTTTCGTGATGATATTGATTACACCACTGAACGCGTCGGCCCCATAAACTGCTGAGCCGGGACCACGGATAATTTCTATCCGTTCGATAAAGTGGGTTGGGTAATAAAAAGCGTATGGCGTTGAGAGTGCTGTCATTTCAGACATATCCACGCCGTCAATCAAAACCAAAACTTGCGGGGTGGAATCCGTAAAAATTCCCCGAATAGAAAACATCGGAGACAACCGGTTAATAGATGGCGCTACATGTAGACCTGGAATATGCTCAAGTGCTTCAGATAGTGATCGTGCACCAATGGCAGCAATGTCTTCTGCTGTTATGACAGACACGACGGCTGGCGCATCTGATACTTCTTTGTCAGTGCCCGTGGCAACCTCTACTCGAAGTGTTTCCGCGAGACTCATGGATAAAAGCCTATTGAGTCGATCTGTATCAGACGCAACTGCATTAACACTAATAAGTCCTAAAAAGACCAAATTTTTCTTCATTTATTTGCACCGAGCTTTGACTGCAGAGACGTTATCTAAGCGGACGTCACATTGCCGAGTATAGTCAAAGTTTTCATTTAGTTAGAAGAATTTTTTAGTTTTGTCGCGATCGACTCAATGACATTGACACAGGCTTCTACCGCCGTTATCGGGAGCATATGGCCGCGGTTTTCCATCACTTCTATCTGCGCGTGGGGGATTGAGTGCTTTATAATTTCTGTGTGGGGTTGGTATGGGAGAATTCGGTCACCTTCACCGAAAAGTACAGTGATTGGGCAAGTAATTTCAGAGTAGCGCGCGATTTGCTCGCGCAAGCTTCGTTGCGCATGAGATAGGTCGCCACTGGCCGCCAGAAAAGCGCCGGACAACATCGACAATGCGCCACCATATCGAAGCGCGAAGTCAGCACTTGGCGGTTCTGGTTTGAAGATGGCGTTAACCTGTTTGCGTCCAATTTGGCGTTGAATGATCGGGGAAAAGCCCTTCGCCACCGCAAATCGGAGCGAAGGGCTACGAAAGTACCACTTGGTAATGCGCGACGGTTTTATATTTAATGGGGCGGTTAACGGGCAGATGAGCGCCAAGGCATCAACCTTTTCAGGCCAGTTGATAGCTAAGTTGAGTGAAATCGCGCCTCCCATCGAATGCCCAACAAAAATTGCGCTGTTGATATTTTCGGCTTCCATCCACGTGGCAATCATGTTGGCCTGTGAAGAAAAACTCGGATCTGTGCTGAAGTGGCGATGCGAATGGCCACTGCCGGGCCTATCAAGCGAATAGACAGTGAAATGCTTAGACAAGGACTTCTCCAAGTCACTGAAGTTGTGCTTGTTGCCCGCAAGTCCATGGACCAATACTACATTAGGCCCACTGCCTTGGACCGTCCAGTGAATCGTCCCACCGGGTAGCGGAGTCATTTTACCAGTAGCAGGGAATCGCGCCTTGATTGCTCTATCGCGCTGCGCTGTGTACAAAACAAAAGCGCTCAAAATAAGCACCACGGCTAATGCGATTGTAAGCATCGAACTCATCGATTACGTCCTTATCGAAGTTAACGACCTAGTATGCCTCTGGCGACAACTTCTTTCATTATTTCAGAACTACCGGCATAGATGGTTTGCACACGCGCATCACGGTAAAAACGTGAAATCGGGTATTCGTCTGTATAACCATAGCCGCCAAATAGTTGCAGGCACTCATTAACCATCTTGAGCTGCATTTCAGTTGCGGCCAGCTTCAACATCGCTGCGTCGGTTACGGTCATCTCATTTCGCTTGAACTTATCCATATGTTTTTCAAACAAAGCGCGGCACAATTCGAGTTCCGTTTGGCATTCCGCCAATTTGAATCGAGTATTTTGAAACTGACCTACTCGCTGACCAAATGCTTTACGCTCCGTCACGTATTCAACGGTTAAGTCCAGCGCGCCTTGTGCATGTCCTATTGCCTGGACAGCGCAGCCTAAACGTTCGCGCGGTAACTCTTGCATGAGATACACAAATCCTTGACCTTCTTGGCCCAACAACGCGTCTGCGGGGATTCGCATATCTTGAAAAAACAGCTCGGCGGTATCACTGCTGTGTTGTCCAATTTTGTGGATTGGATTCCCCGTTGAAAAACCGGGTAGGGACGTATCGACTAAGAATAATGAAATACCTTTTGCCCCAGCTTTGCTATCGGTCTTGGCACAGACGATTATCATATCGGCCATGTTGCCATTCGTAATAAAGGTTTTAGAGCCATTTAGCACATACTCATTGCCGTCTTTTACCGCAACGGTTCGCATGGCTGCAACATCGCTGCCAGCACCCGGTTCGGTCATTGCTAGCGCAGTAAGCACATCACCACTGACCATGGCAGGCAGCCAGCGTTGCTTTTGTTCTTCAGTCCCGATATTTTCAATGTAGGGAGCGACAATATTGGCGTGAATGTTGTACCCGGTCGCCAACCCATGCAGACCGAGGCGGCACATTTCTTCTTGGATCATCTGAGCAACCTCGAAGCTGGCGCCCGCGGAACCATAGCGCTCCGGCAGATCGACAAGCAATAAACCCGCTTGCCCCAATGTCTGCCAAACAGTCTTAGGCGTATGATGATTCGCTTCCCACTCGTCGTAATGAGGAATGATTTCTTGCTCAAGAAACCGCAGTACCATATCGCGGAATAATTGAATCTCTTCAGCACTGCTCATATCAAAAACCTCCCAAAACCTTATGTGAATAAAAAATGATACTGCTTATCTGAGGAACTTGATTATTATTCTTTTGAATAAACCAAAATCATTCTCAAGAATTCAGACGTTGCGGATGAGGTGACAGGGTAGCAAGCGAGGAAATACAGCTCGCTACCGATTGTAATTTCGTGCGTTAAATAGTGTTAAGCAAGTCAAGTAGTTCCTGACATTGCGTAGCATCTAGGTTACGTAATAAATGAGCTGATTTTTCGTCCATCGTTGCCGCAGCGTTTTTGTAGAGCTCGGCCCCGGCTGGCGTCAGTTTTACCAAGCTCACGCGTGCATCTCGCTGATTGACATCCTTTTCCACTAAACCAGTTTTCTCCATAGGTTTTAACAATCGAGTAATACCTGAACCCGTGCGAGAAAGTGCGTCCGCAATATCTACTCGGCGCATTGATTGGTCTGGCGCAGAATTGAGCGCCTCAAGCACCATAAATTCAGTCAGTCCAATACCGTGGTAGGCGCCAAGCGAATTATCTAATCTGCGCGAAAAAACTTCGGCTGTTTGCCATAACCGTTTGGTCGTAAGGCTTCTTTGTACAATATCCATAATGAATAAATTCCTCAAATATACTTGATAGGTGAAGTATATTTGAAGTTATGTGAAGATCAAGGTTTATTTGTTTTGCGCTGCGATTACTGCGCGGTATAACCGCCGTCGACCGCGTGGAGACTACCCGTTATAAAGGCGGCGCTGTCACTCAGAAGAAAGCTGACCAATGCTGCGACATCCTGAGGTTGGCCGAGTCGACCCAGCGGCTGAGCAGCGGCCTCTTCATTTACAACCGCCGACTTATCTTCGCCACTTTGAGTTACATAGTTGTCGATAGCGCCATGAAATAGCGGTGTTTCGATCGTACCAGGACAAACGGCATTCACTCGAATATTGAAAGGGGCGTAGTCAAGCGCGATGGATTTGGCCATCGAGCCAAGCGCGGCTTTAGTCAACCCATAGGCAAAAGAGGAACGTTTACCCACTGTCGTTTGGTCAGAACCCATTAAAACAATAGCGCCGGCTTCCCGTTCACGCATGCAGGGTAGGGTAGCTCTTATCGCCGCATATGCTCCCTTGACGTTGAGTGCGAACATTTGGTCAAGTTCCAGTTCACTGGTCTCTTCGATTGTGGCTGACAGGTGTTTGCCTGCATTGCAAACAAGGCGATCGATCTTTCCATATTTTTCGATGGTAGACGCAATTGCCTTATTAACTTGGTCAACGCGACTAACATCACAGCGCAGCCAAGATGTATTGTTCACCGGATGTATAAAGTCTTCAAGATCCAAGTTTATGACAGTATCGCCACAATTCGCTTGTTGTTGTGCAACTGCGAGCCCAATGCCCATACTGCCACCCGTGATTACTGTTACGGTTCGTTCCATATCGGTTCTCAGATTTTTGAATTGCGAGCAGAATGCCAAATTTGCTGGCGATTACAAGCTTTACGCTCAACCTATTCAGGTTTTCACAAACCTGTTCATCCCACATCTATATGCCGGCTGGTAATCATTTGCTATGGTGATTTTATTCCATTGGTTTAATCAGTAAGGGGGAACAATTATGTCGCGGTTGAAGGAGCTAAGAATGTTGAGTCCGTTATTACTGTTTGTACTGATGGCCTGTGGTGGCAGCGAATCGCAATCCCCCAGCAATCATGATAATAGCGACTCTGGCGGATCACTATTAAATACGGATGCAACGGCGTTAAGCTTGCCCGGTGCGAAGCGAGATTGGCTGACCAAGGAAGCGCTGCTGGCCGATGCATATCCGCACACTTCGCCTATTCACAATGGTTATTTCATGCCAGTTGGTGACAGCTCCGCAGCATTGCATGAGTTTTCAGGCACGATCATTCTAGATACTCGGCGTTTACTCGGTGATTTTGAAGAGTTTCGTATCAATGGCGACGAATCGTTTAAGAACTTTCCTGATGTGGATTTGAGTTTTATCAGTCACAACGGTGCACTCATTCCCACCAACCGCGATCGCCAAGTGACATTAAGCGATAACAGTTTCTGGGGAATTATTCTGGATCCCGGCACTGTTTGGTCGGAGACGACTGATGAGGGATGGTCTAGAGCTAGCTTTCCTTTTACTCTGATTTCAGCGAGACGAAATCAAGGCCACAATGGCGTGGCTACGTTCTTATACAATGATACAGAAATCAGTAATCTAAGAATTCAAGTTGTCCAAGAAACGGCGTTATGGTTCCGTCAGGATATTTACGCTCAATTACTGTCTCGTTACGACCCCCATGTATTAGCTAATGCCAATGATTTGATTCAGGACTATGAATTAGAAATGGCCAACTCAGTTCCGATAAAGCCCTGGAGCGAATTAACTATTATTGGCAACGAAACACAACGTCGCGAATTTAACAGTTCATTGGCGGACGATACCATCAATCAAACTGCGTTAATTAAAGATGGTGAGGTATATCTCCAGGGGTGTTTTACGCGCTATGGCGACTATCCCTACTGTCGTTGGATGCGCAATGGAGCCTACTCAATAACAAAATCGCTGGGCGCCGGATTCACGCTATTTCGTCTTGCGCAAAAATATGGCTTACAAGTATTTGATCGTAAAATCGCTGATTATGTCAATGTGACGTCAAATCATAATGGCTGGGACAATGTCACCTTTGGCGACGTTCTCAATATGGTTGCAGGCATTGGTGACAATGGCGCGGTAGCCAATAGTGGTAATATCTTTGCAGATGAAAATGAGTCAAAAATGGAGCGCTGGATAGGGCGAGATTCAGCGGACGAAAAGTTAGGTATCTCATTTAGTTACGCTAACTATCCGTGGGAACCTGGCGAGGTTTTTCGCTATAACTCAGCGCTGACCTTTGTACTCGCAGTAGCACTGGATAACTACTACAAGTCGATTGAAGGTGAGGATGCCGACGTTTGGCAAATGTTGGTTGAAGAGGTCTATAAACCCATCGGGATTCAACATGTTCCCAAATTGCGAACCATAGAAGCGAACGGGCACTTCGGTGTTGCAGAGCTGTTCCACGGTTTATACCCCAACATCGATGATATGGCGAAACTGAGTGCCCTTATTCACAACGATGGGGTTTTCGCCGGGCGTCAACTGTTGCATCGCCAAAGCCTTCGAGAAGCACTATTTAAAGCAGACAAACAGGGATTCCATAGTTGGTGGGAAGATAATCAGTATGACCAGTCTCGCTACTTGCACGGATTTTGGAGTTCGCCGTTTGGTAACGATGCGGGTTGTGTTAAACACGTGCCTTACATGAGTGGCTATGGCGGGAACATTTTCGCAATTTTGGACAACGGTGTTTCAATTTACCGATTCTCAGACGCTAATCGCTATTCGCCGGCGGATATGATTCGGGTCGCAAACAATGAACGCGCTATATGCGATTGACCGAGCAAGCAAATTCAATGGTTGGGAAGTTTTAGAGCCGGGTGGAGCGAATCAAAGCTCCCCCCGTATATACCTAAGCGACGCCTTTACTCGCTAAAAACTCGTCATAGGTGCCTCTAAAATCAGTGATTTTGCCATCTTTGATTTCGAGTATTCGGTTGGCGAGTGACGATACGAATTCACGGTCGTGCGAGACAAAGAATAGGGTTCCTTCATATTTTTCGAGCGCCATATTGAGTGACTCTATCGATTCCATGTCCATGTGGTTAGTTGGTTCATCCATTAACAATATATTGGGTGTTGCCATCATGATCTTACCAAACAGCATTCTGCCTTGCTCTCCGCCCGATAAAACCCCAACTTTTTTCTTGATATCATCCGCAGAGAACAGCATACGACCTAAGAAGCTTCGAATCGTTTGCTCGTCATCACCCTCTCTACGCCATTGGCTCATCCATTCAAATAAATCGAGATCGACGTCGAAATCATCTGCGTGATCCTGTGCGTAATAACCAATCTTATTGTTTTCTGACCATTTCACTTCCCCTGTATCAGCCGCTAAGTCACCTTGTAGGCAACGCAATAGGGTGGTTTTTCCAGCACCGTTATCACCGATAATCGCGATGCGTTCTCCGACTTCAACCATTAAATTGAAGTCTTCGAATAAAGGGCCTTCGTCAAACTGTTTACTCAACCCATTAACTTCCAACGCATTGCGGAATAATTTTTTGTCCTGTTCAAAGCGAATAAATGGATTAACGCGACTCGAAGCTTTTACCTCGTCTAGTTTTATTTTGTCTATTTGTTTTTGTCGAGAGGTCGCTTGTCGGGCTTTTGACGCGTTTGCGGAGAAGCGGGCGACAAAGCTTTTGAGTTCATCAATTTGTGCTTTTTTCTTGGCATTATCGGCCATGAGGCGAGCGCGCGCTTGTGTTGCGGCGAGCATGTATTCGTCATAATTGCCCGGATAAACGCGTAATTCACCGTAATCTAGGTCTGCCATGTGCGTACATACCGAATTCAAGAAGTGGCGGTCGTGCGAGATGATGATCATGGTGGATTCACGTTCATTGAGTGTCGCTTCTAACCAACGAATAGTGTCGATATCCAAGTTGTTCGTTGGTTCGTCTAATAGCAAGAAATCTGGGTCAGAGAATAGTGCTTGGGCGAGCAGCACACGTAGTTTCCACCCCGGCGCGACTTCGCTCATCAAACCATAGTGTTGTTCGGTAGGAATGCCGACACCTAATAAAAGCTCACCTGCCGCAGAGTCAGCTTCGTAGCCTCCCATTTCCGCAAACTGGGTTTCCAAATCGGCGACCTTCATGCCATCTTCTTCCGACATTTCGGGAAGGGCATAGATGCGATCGCGTTCCTGTTTGACTTGCCACAATTCAGTATGACCCATGATCACGGTATCAATCACGCTGAACGCTTCAAACGCAAACTGGTCTTGTCGCAATATGCCCAGACGCTCGCCCTCACCATAGCTGACATTACCTGCACTAGGGCTAAGGTCTCCGCTGATGATTTTCATAAACGTTGATTTCCCGCAACCGTTGGCGCCAATCAAGCCATAACGATTACCGTTACCGAATTTAACTGAAATGTTTTCAAACAATGGCTTAGAGCCAAATTGCATCGTGATATTTGCTGTTGTGATCACCGAGGATAGTTCCGAAAGAGATAAAAAAGCCGTACCAGCGAAATCCGCATCATCGCTGGCGAAAAATTGGCGGCATTCTAGCGCATTTTGCGCCGCAAGGTTGGGAAATTTAAGCAGGCCGCAGTAAACCCGGCTAGTCGGGTTTAGACAGGCTCTTGTACGTCAGTTAGACTTTGTTACCAAATGCCAATAAGAAGCATGACATTACATGCACATTTCACCTGCCTATGGAGGCAACGTTAATGCTAGAGCGTTATTTCAAGCTGCGAGAAAACGGTACGACAGTCAAAACTGAAGTCCTAGCGGGAATTTCAACCTTTCTGACGATGGCGTACATTATCGCCGTTAACCCAGGAATACTGTCCCAAACGGGTATGCCATTTGAGGCGGTTTTTGTAGCAACGTGTATTGCGGCTGCGCTGGGGAGCGCTCTGATGGGATTGTTGGCCAACTATCCCGTTGCATTAGCACCCGGTATGGGGCTCAACGCATTTTTCACGTTTGGCGTTGTGTTTGGGATGGGACACTCCTGGGAAATCGCTTTAGGTTGCGTGTTTTGGTCAGGAATAGTGTTTTTCTTACTCAGCGCCTTTAGAGTGCGCGAATGGATCATTAACGCGATACCCGCGTCTCTCAAAACGTCAATATCTGTCGGAATCGGCCTATTTCTAGCCATCATCGGGTTACAAAATGCTGGGATAGTAGTCGATAATCCAGCGACGCTGGTTGGCTTAGGTGAGGTGAGTTCAACGCAAGTCATTTTGACGTTTGTTGGCTTTGTGTTGATTACGGCACTGCATCATCGAGGCGTTGTGGGCTCGGTTATTATTGGTATGGCGGCGGTGACCCTTGCCGGCGCCATTTCAGATGTGTTTATTGATGGCCAAAATTTGGTTGCTTACCAAGGCCTGGTCGCAATGCCTTCTGGGGTATCAGCCACATTTTTGAAATTGGATATATGGGGCGCGCTAGAAGCAGGCTTGTACGCAGTTATATTTGCATTCTTGTTTGTTGACTTGTTCGATACATCCGGCACCTTGGTTGCGACTGGGCAAAAAGCGGGGCTAATGGATAAGGATGGAAAATTGCCGCGCCTAGGGAAGGCTTTAATGGCAGACAGTTCGGCCTCAGTAGCAGGCTCATTACTCGGTACTTCAACGACAACTTCCTACATTGAAAGTGGTGCAGGTATCGCCGTCGGCGGTCGCACAGGCCTTACCGCTTTGACCACCGCGGCGTTGTTCTTATGCGCGTTGTTCTTCGCCCCGCTAGCGCAAATGATCCCGACATTCGCAACTTCAGCCGCTTTGATATTTGTCTCTGTATTGATGATTTCGGCTATCACCAATGTTCAGTGGGATGATTTAACCGAATCCGCTCCTGTGGTGGTTACCGCGGTTATGATGCCTTTAACCTATTCAATAGCGGAGGGTATAGCACTGGGCTTTTTAACATATGCGGCCGTTAAGTTAATGTCAGGCAAAGCGCAGGAAGTCAGTGTTTCAGTTTATATTATTGCAGCCTTAGCCTTACTCAAGTACATATGGCTGTGAGTCAATCAGAATCAATTTTGCAACATTAGGATAGGGTCTATGCTTGATAAGATTGTTACTTTTTCCACCAGTATTCTAGCGTCACTATTTGCCATTTTTCTCTGCTTCGCAGTACTTGAAGTGTTCTGGCTGGGCTGGTTTGCCGCTGACTGGTATCAAGCAGAGATGGAAGGCATGCTGAGAAGCCAATTTATTTCTTGGCCTTGGTTAGTGTTTTATTTGATGTACGGAGGGGTGATATTTGTGCTAGCGGTCGTGGCCAATCGAGATAAGCCTTTGCACTACGCCGGTATTGATGGCGCTTTATTGGGACTTGCCAGCTATGGTGCATACAATTTAACCAACTACAGTATCCTGGAAGGTTTTACGTTGTTTATCATGCTGATTGACTGGGCTTGGGGCGTATTTCTGACCGGTGTCAGTGCGATGGCTGGGTGGCTTGGTTTTCAAGCTTTGCGAAAAGACCCTCGCTAAACTAACCCGCTAGCGATCAGATTGAACGCTTTGCGATATGTTGTTCGCAAATCGAAGCCTTTTCATGTAAGCTCCCACGCCGCTTTATACGCCAATGGCAAAGATGAGTTCCATTCGCATTGACGGGGCGGTTCCTTTTTACTACTTACTCGATAGCGCATGACATTTGAATCTCTAGGATTAATTCCACCACTTCTTAAAGCCCTTGATAAACAAGGCTATGAAACGCCTTCGCCAATCCAAGGCAAAGCCATTGCACCCGTTTTAGATGGCCGTGATGTTATGGCTGCGGCACAAACCGGCACCGGCAAAACCGCTGCTTTTACTTTGCCTCTCCTGCAGCGTTTATCTGAGTCGAAACAACGGGTAAATGGTAATGGAGTGCGCGCACTTATTTTAACGCCTACTCGAGAGCTGGCTGCTCAAGTTGCTGAAAGTGTTGAAAAGTACGGTCAAGAATTAAGGCTCAATTACAATTTGGTTTATGGTGGGGTAAAAATTAACCCACAGATGCTCAAATTGCGCAAGGGCACGGATGTGTTAATTGCCACACCTGGACGTTTGTTGGATCTATTCGAAAAAAATGCAGTGAAATTCGAACAGATCGAAACACTTGTATTGGATGAAGCAGACCGAATGCTCGACATGGGGTTTATTCACGACATTAAGAAAATTCTCGCGTTGTTGCCGAAGAAGCGTCAAAACCTTTTGTTCTCCGCAACGTTTTCCGATGGCATTCGAGCGTTGGCGAAGAACTTAGTCAACGACCCCGTGGAAGTCTCGGTAACACCCCCAAATACTACGGTAGAGCGAATTGAGCAACGCGTTCATCCGGTGGACAAAAATAAAAAAACGAAGGTGTTAATTCAATTACTGAAGCAACACAATTGGTTTCAAGTATTAGTGTTTTGTCGAACCAAACATGGTGCCAATCGCCTAACCAGTAATTTAAACAAGAAAAACATTAGCGCTGCGGCAATTCATGGCAATAAGAGTCAAAACGTGAGAACACGCGCACTGTCTGAATTTAAAGATGGGCAACTCCAAGTGCTCGTGGCGACAGATATTGCTGCACGTGGGATTGATATTGCCGAATTACCCTATGTGGTGAATTTTGATTTACCGCACGTTGCTGAAGATTACGTGCATAGAATCGGAAGGACGGGGCGTGCCGGGAACGCTGGATTGGCAATGTCGTTGGTTTGTGCTGATGAGGCAAAGCAATTGGCGACAATTGAACGCTTAATCGGACTTCAAATTCCCAGAGAGGTCGTAGACGGTTTTGAGCCAACCTTAACGGTTCCGCATATCGAGTTACCGGCAAAGCCCAAAAAACCAAAGAAACCGAAAAAGCCTAAGACACATAATAAAGCCAATGATGGTGCTCAGAAGCAGGCCGTGAAAAGTGGTAATTCGGCGGAGCAGGGCAGGGGCAATCAAACTAAACCCCAGCGACGACGCAGAAGACCGGCTAGCAGTCCTAGGGCAGCGGGCTAATGAGTGATAGCAAGCCGACCGCCGCAGTTTTTGTCGATGTGCAAAACATCTATTACACCTGCAAGCAGGCTTTTCAACAGTCATTTAATTATCGCCAGCTCTATTCTCAGCTTGCGGTCGACTACAATTTGGTGACTGCGAATGCGTATGCGATTGAGAGTAATAACGACGGCCAACACAAATTCCAAACAGCGCTGCGCAGCATGGGGTTTACTGTGAAGCTCAAACCCTATATTCAGCGCCAGGACGGAACCGCAAAAGGCGATTGGGATGTGGGGATTACCATCGATATCATGGACGCTTCACATGCTGTTGAACACGTATTTCTGCTCAGCGGTGACGGTGATTTTGACCGTTTAATGCAACGTTTGAAGCAGTCTGATAACCTCACGACCCATGTGATCAGCGCAGAACCATTAACTGCTCTTTCATTGATTAACAGTGTCGATCACTACATACCAATCTCAACAGACATGTTGTTGAGCAAATAAAAAAAGGCAAGGGAACAAGTCCTCTTGCCTTTATGGCGCAAGTGCCGTATCCCTACCGAATGAGATGCCACTGCGTTTGGCGACCGGCTAAATACCAAACGGTTTCGCCATCAAACACGGCACTTTGCTCGAGTTTGATTTGGATCCACTGGTTGTTCCACTCAGGTAGTTGAGTGGAGATATTACCTTCTATGGCATATCCCGTATTGGGGTATAGCTTCCAATCACCTTGCACGGGGGTTGGACCTTGATTGTCCCACATGCCAATCGTCGGACCGCTGGCGTGACCTACCATGCCGAGCGGATGGGTATAGGTGCTGCTTTTAATCCCTTCGGCTATGCTGTCTTTTATGGTGTTTGCGAGGATCTCGTTGCCTGTATCACCCGTTTTAAAGTTACCGGTGAGTATATCCTGCCAGCGATTGCCGATAGCCATCGCGTCCTTTAGACCTTGTGGCACATCGTTTTCTTCCATTTTGAGGACATAGGCCATTTCCTGCGTATCGGTACACAGCGTCATGTAGCAGATCCCAACATCAGTATGAATGATATCGCCGGGTAGCACAGTACGATTGTACACGCCCATAAACACGTCATCTTTACTGGTCTCGTCACCCTCGCGTTGGATGTTTACATATGGTTGAAACCACGGACGTAACTGCAATTCCTCGAAGCGTTCGCGGATGTACCACGCGATATCATCTGTCGTGGTTGCACCCGGCGTTATCACTTTGTTTGAAAACGCTTCCGCGATTACACCGCGGGCTAGCGTGACAACTTGAGGATAGATATTGAGTTCTTTTTCACTGCGTGTTTCGAGCCAACGGACCACCAGATCTTCAGCACTGGTAAGGCGCGCCTGATAGGTTTCCGGTAAATACTTCAATAATTGTTGATGTAAACCAACACTCAAACCATCTGCCAATGCCCAATCTTCACTGATATTGATACCGATGCGTTCGGGATCGCGCTCCGCGATTACTTCAGCTAAACGTTGCCATTGTTGCTCCTTGGTACCACCATCCCATACTGTTGGATAAACTTCTCCGATTGGGTAGCGGCTTACGCTGAAACGGTCAACAGAGCCATCTTCTTGCTTGTGAAATACTAGTAGTGTTGTGCGTCGTGCTGCAAAAGTGGGTTGTGGCACTAAAGTGTAAAACAAGCGGTCTTCGCCATACTCGCGATTGATCACTAACCACATATCAAGATCCGCTTCTTGCATCAATTTAGGTAGCAGATTGTCGAGACGATCGATCACCATTTCATTCAATGGTTCAACCCGCTCTTTAAATGACAAAACGTCGGGCAGCGCTTGTATCACACGCCCTTGACTGAAGTCAGCGGCGCTGGTTGAGAAAATTAACAGGGCTAGGGTAAAGGATAGTAGTTTTCGCATGTCCATGATTCTGTTTATTTTTGTGCTTTCAGTATGCCAGTATTTGACTAAAAAAACAGCACGGTTGAATTCGTGAGAATGCTCGAACAAAGTTTAGTATTACTCAGCATATTTCACCCTATCTTGACCTATACCGCCATAGAATGAATGACTCTTTGTTAACACTGGAGTGGTAATTATGTGGATGAGAATGGTTTTTTTGATAGCGGCGCTTACGTTGTCCGGCTGTTCGGTGGTCAACACGTTGCGTATGAAAAGTGCCAATGATGAACTGTCACCTATTTGGCCTCAAGGCCAGACTGAACACGAATTTGATGCTGTATATATCGGTCATAAGCCCTATGTGCATGTAACGATGGACGGTCAGGAGTTATTGTTTCTAATCGATAGCGGTGCTTCCTTTACTATGCTGTTTGATACGCCAAAAGGTCGTAAGGTTTCTGTTACCAAAGGCTTTGAATTGGCTATTGCAGGGTGGGGGCAAGAATCCAAAACACCTGCTTATCAAGCGGCTGTTGCCTCCATCGCGTTCGGGGATGTGGTATTCAACGATCTGAAAGTAGCTTACATTCCGCTGTCCACAACACCGTATTATCACAGTGAGCAAGAAGCGATTATGGATGGCGTTATTGGTCACGATCTTATGCGTCATTTCGCATGGACATTCGACAAAAAACATGGCCGTATTACGCTAAATAGAGAATCTGTACTGACATCGGGAGATCAATGGAGTGTCGGTTTTGATACAACATTTAGCAAGTTGAACATTCCAGCCAAGCTGAATTTTAACGACCAAGTATCAGTTGAGCGTGATATTGTGATCGATACTGGTAGTCGCCATTATTTGAAGCTGAATACTGCTTTTATTGCCAATGAGCAAGTAACGTTTCCAGCCACAGTTACTGCGGCAGACTTTGGGCTAAGCGGTAAAGTTGAACACCAACGAGCGACCATAGACAGCCTATCGTTTGGCGAGCATACCTTTAAACGGGTCAAAACGAATCTCATCCCAAGCGAGGATGAAGATGATTGGTGGGTGATTGGCAGCGCGCTAATGAATCAATACGTCTCGATCATTGACTACCATTCATCTCAGTTCGCCCTAGTACCGTATTCAGGAGGGTCTTTCGAGACGCAGTACAATTTGGCTGGGTTAGAGCTACGCAAACTCCGCAACGGCCATTTGATCGTGCGCTATGTTTCACCTGACTTTCCCGCTTCGGATGCAGGCATAGCTGTCGGTGACGTAATTGTCTCGCTAAACGGTATTCCAAGTACTGACTTGACCGAAGAAGATTGGCTTGCGATGGCAGATACGCCACAATCACTGTCATTATGCATGTTACGCAAAACCTGTGTGTCACTGCCATTAGAACACATAAAAGGTTATTCAAAGTAGGGTACTCAATGCCGATTAAATCCATTCGCTCACGGTTGTTTGTCACATTTGGCGCTCTAACTGCGGGCGTATGTATTGTATTCGCGGGTATCACCTGGTTGTTCGCCGTGATCACTGAAGATGACGTGGTAAAGCAGGTTATGCATACCGAGGCGCGGTTTATTCAAGCGGTATATGAGCAAACCGGGCAGCGCGTGCAGCCGCGAGTGGATTACATATTACTGTTTAATCGCAAAGATGAACTCAATCCGGCAATGCGAGCTGGCGTTGAGGAATACCAGCACGAGAAAGAGTTTGATGTAGAAGGGCATAATTTTCATTTTGAACGTTTTGAGCTAGGTGAACAGGATCATTTTTGGTTGGTGATTGATGCGGCACAAATCGTTGTTATCGATAGTTTAAGCAAGCTGATAGGTTGGTTCGTTGGTGTGTCGTCTTTGCTTATGCTAATCGTCTCTCTAGTTGCGGCTAAGGTCCTCTCAAACCGAACGGCTAGGCCACTAGAATTGCTGACTGCGCAAATCAATCAACATAGTGCTGGAAGCGATTTCGCACCGCATGAGTCGCGGCGACAAGACGAAATCGGCCAGTTAGGTAGAGCGTTCGAACAGGCGTTAAACGAAATAGACGTGTTGTTACAACGCGAGAAAAATTTTGTGCGCGACGTGAGTCACGAACTCAGAACGCCACTGGCCATCTTACAAAACACTTTAGTATTAAGCGCGGAGCAACCTATTGGCGGGGAAGACAAAGTGCTTCTGGGACAAATTTCAGACGCGTTGAAAAATACGGTCGAAGTGCTTTTGGCGTTGGCAAGAGCTGAGAGCCTGAGTTTCGAAAAGCTCAAAGTGATGCCAATTGTTGAGAGAAGTATTCTTGCGTTACATCAAAGCCAATCCAACGCTACGTTTGATGTTCGACTTGAGGTTGAGGAAAACTTTAGTGTGGAAGGGAATGGACTACTGCTCAGTCTATTGTGTCAAAACTTGATAAACAATGGCTTCTATCACGGTGGCAGTGGTTCTATGTGTATTGCTAACCGAGGAGCTCTACTAGTTTTTGAGAACGATGTTAAACAAGGGCCAGGCAAACACTATCAGGGGCTAGGCCATGGGCAATACTTAGTTCAACGTATTGCCGACGCATTACAGTGGCGGGTAAGCATTATCCAAACTGAACACGCCTATCGAGTCGAAATCGATACTCAACCGGTGAGCGATTAGGCGTTTATGCACGAGCGAAAAAGCACAAAAATCACGTTCCGATGGTATGTCTATGTGCTCATTCTAAATGCAATAGGTTTAGTAAGACTGGCCGAAAAAGTATTCAATGAGACCGGCGGGTTTGCGAGCCGATATTTGCCCGTAGTGCTAACATTGGCGGTTTAAATTGGCGTATATGGCTGTATAGCCAGTAGACCAATATACAAACGATGGATTTGGCGGTTGCTGTTGAATCTGCTTATTGTGATCAGCTTCGGTTTATTGATTTTCGCCGGTTATCTGCTGTTTTTCGCTGGGACAAGTGCGATTACAGCGGCAATGGGATTGCTGTTTATTTTTATTATGCTGCTGCCCGGACTGATTAAACTGCAGCAATATTCATCTAAATCCGCTGAGTTTTGGCACTCGTAATTGTGGAAGTCAATATGTCAAAGGACGACACACAACAATTCCCCTTTTTCGCCAAGGCCATGGCGAATGCGACAGCTGCAGCTTTGACTGTGCTGACGTTAGCCTTTTTTGATTTTCCTCGTTCTACCGAGGAACTCGTTATCGAGGTTTTACAGTTTTTGGCCTATGTTGGTTTGTTCTTGATCTATCGCTCTATCTCGACCCGACTGTTTGGCTGGCTCTATACCTAAGCTTTTAGCAGAGCTTTCACCAAAGCTAAATAGCTCAATGATCAGACTGCTGACATAAGCTGTCAGTAGCGTGGGGTTATGCTGCGCCTACACACTATTTGGAGGCGTTTAATGATTAAAATGAATTACGTTGTTGTTGGTACCAACGACATACAAGCGGCGGTGTTATTTTATGATTCGTTGTTTGCAGCAGAGGGACTGCAAAAACTTGAGGCAAGCGAACGAATGACCTATTGGTTGGGGGAGGATTTTGCATTCTCAGTTGCGATCCCCTTTGACCAAGCAGCTGCTACTCATGGCAATGGCACAATGGTTGGTTTTAATTTCGGCAGTGTTGAAAAGGTCGAAGCTATCTATGCAAAGGCCCTCCAATTAGGGGCTACGTGCGAGGGCAAGCCGGCGCAAAGAGGGCCTCGTTTTTCTGCGTATGTGCGTGATTTGGACAAAAATAAACTGTGTTTTTCAGATTAAATGCCTCCTTTGTAGAGGCATCCAATGAGTAGAATTGACAATAGAGCACAGGAAATCGTGCATTCCATTATTGGTTTTGTATAGCATCAAGTGCCAGCGCATAAGCCACTTCGAGGGCATTTTTACCCGTGGTGTCTACGTCTGGTTGCACGCCCACGCCTTCCCAATTACTTTGTGTAATGGGATTGATCGCTTTAGTGATGGGAATGCCAATACGGAAATCATCTGCCAAAGGATACCAGCGCCAGGGATTCGCGCCGCCCTTACTGGCCTCGCCGACAATGGTTGCTCGTTTCATCTGCTGGAAATTATAGGTGAATTCTTCTGCTGCAGAAAAAGTTTCCCCGCTGATTAAGATATACAGTGGAATATTCTCTAAGTGGTTATTGTTGATCTCGGTTGTCGTCCAGAATTCTTGGGTGACATCAGAGTGTCGTGTGTACAGCGAATTTAAGTGTACTTTGCCATCTACAAAATAACTGCTAATCAGGTGGACCATTTCGCCGCTGCCGCCGCCATTGTTGCGCAAATCGATAATCAGGGCGTCCACATCAGACAAGAAGGTCATCACACTGCTGACTTTTTGCTTAGATAATGCATTGACTGCAGCGAACCCCCAGAAATCAAGCACGCCGACATTGTTGTCTAGTATTTCAAGTGAAGTAAAGCCATAGTTTTGTTGCTCCAACCGTGCAAACCATGAGAGCTTACGCGGCTTGTTTTCACTTGATGACGGCGGCCGATATCCAAGGGTGAAATGTTTGTCATGTCGCCTCAGAACTTCGGTCAAATGTTCGGCAATCTGCTCTGATGACACAGTTTCAGACGCCCGCGCTGAAGTTGAATACGTTGCCAGTGATTCGGTGATGGCAGGAATTTTTTCCGCGTCAACATAGTGTGTTTCGATCACTTCTGATAGCTGTTCAGTTAATTGTTGTAGGTTAGGAGAAGTCGCGGTCAGTGCTGCAGTCAAAGCCAACTGGCCGATGACGTTAGAGATCATGTTCGAGTCCTTGTAATTGGTAACCAATATTACTGATTGTTTTTAAAATAGGGGAGGTGCATACATCATCAAGCGATTTACGCAATGTATACATGTGTGATTTCAGCGCATTACTCTCCGGGGGCTCATCACCCCACAGCGCTTGCAGCAAATCGCTACGAGCAACCGGGTATGGATACGCTTTTGTAAGCTCCACTAGGATTTTGAAACCAAGCTTGGTTGTCTTGATGGGTTCGCCTTGCCAGGTCGCTGATAGTGCGCGAGTATCGAGCGCCAATAATCCCTTTTGAATGGTTGAATCGGTATGCAATTGTGGTCGCCGAGCAAGTGCTTCACAGCGAAGGGCGAGTTCACGTAAATCAAAGGGTTTCGTGAGATAGTCGTCTGTCCCGGTTGCAAAGCCTTTGGCCTTATCTTCGAACGCATCACGGGCGGTCAACATAAGAATCGGCGTGGTGCGAGGCTGAGACTTTTTTATTTCTTCACAGACAACAAGCCCATCACAGTCGGGCAAGTTAAGGTCTAAGACGATTACGTCAAAGGTGTTTTCGAGTGCCAAGGTTATACCATGAGTACCTTTTTCACTGTAATCAACGCGCCAATTCAAGCCTTCCATAAAGCGACAGATTTGTTTTGCCAGTGCGATGTTGTCTTCAATCAACAGAATGTTAAGTCTCGGTTTGTTCATGTTTTGGTCGCTGTGAATCATGTTCTCCGGTCAGCACATGGAGAGACCACAAGGTGCTGAGGAAGGTTCAACTAAAAATGCTCGTGGTAGCATAAAGTGGCGTGGGTCAAATTTGGGTGAAGAAAGCCTGCATGAGTGATAGCGTCAAGTCGAGTGACGAATGGGTTTGCAAACTCAAAAATTTATTGGATACTCAATTGTGAAACTGTATTGGTCAGTTTTTTAAACAAGCAAAAAGGATTTATCATGTTAAAACAGCACACTAGACGACTTTATGTACTCGTTATTACCACTTTGTTAGTCATTGCCGGATGCACGTCAAGCCAACAAACTTTCATTCCAGTTGCACAATATACTTCAGATACAGCCTTGTTTGTGTACAGCCCATTGCAGGTGCGAAATGGTCATGAGGTACCAGTGGTCACCATCAATGGGGAAGAGATCGCGAGATTGAATAGTGGTTCATTGGCTGTAGTGAATCTCCAGCCGGGCAAGCACGCTATCGCGCTATTCGACATGAAAACGCCATTTGCAGCCGCTGATGAACCGTTCTACGCGGCGACATTTACGATCGAACAGGGTGAGCAACTGTATTTCCGCTGGCAAGAAGATTTGACTCACAGTGTCGGTTTAAAGGCCGATAGTTTTACTGGGCCAATGGATTACCGGTTTTTACCGGTCGAAATTGCGAGTACGGAATTGGTAGAGTCGAAGATAGTGAATGTAACGATCTTACCGCCGATGGCGCCCCTCAAATCATAAACACAAGTTTAAAAGATACAGCGGCATAGCGTTAGTTTAAATGCCGCTTGTTTCACTCAACTTGTGAATTATTTCCGCTTCACTGAGCGGCTTCGACCAGTAATAGCCCTGACCGAAGGTACACCCCAGTGCTGCTAGTTTCTGTTCTGTAGGCTTATTTTCTATACCTTCAGCAACTGTCTCTAGCCCCATGCTCTGCGCCATGCTAATGATAGCTTTCACCAAAGATTCATCCTGTTCCGAATGCATCATTGCGCTGACAAACGTTCGGTCTATTTTCAACTTGCTGGCATTAAAGTCGCGTAGATAACCCAAATTTGAATAGCCTGTACCAAAGTCGTCAATGGCAATGGTTACCCCTAACATCCGCAATTTGCGCAACTGCTCAAAAATTTGGTCAGTATCATCAATCAACACCGATTCGGTTAGCTCGAGTTCAAGCGCGTGTGCGGGCAGTCCTGCTTGTGCTAACGCTGATTCAACGATTGCCTGCAACCGACCGTCTTTAAATTGAACGACCGACAAATTGACCGCAACTCTGAGACTCTTGGCGTTGGACGCACGCTGTTGAGCGCAAAACAGGCATGCTTGTTCGATAACCCATTGGCCCAACTGGTTGATTAAGCCGCTGCTTTCCGCCACCGGGATGAATTCGTCTGGCGGCGTCATGCTACCGTCAGCCTGCGGCCATCGAAGCAGTGCTTCTACCGCGGTTATCCGGCCATTGGAGAGTTCGACCATCGGCTGGTAATACAAAACCAGTGTTGACTGTTGCACGGCGGGTCGCAGTAACTGTAATAAGTTGAATCTGTTGCTGCTTGCTCTATCGAGGGCCTCATCATAAAAGTGAAACGTATTGCGGCCATTTTGTTTTGCTTGGTACATGGCAATGTCTGCTTTTCTGCAAAGCTGCTTGAACTCACCTTTTAAGTCAGATGTGCACGCGATTCCGATTGAAGCTGACACAACAACCTGGGTGTGGAGTACCTCAAACACAGAACAACACTGCTGTATAAGTGAGTTTGCTAATGTTTCTATATAGTCCGAATTGTCTGGATAGGGCGCGAGTACAATAAATTCATCACCGCCAAATCTGATTAGCACATGTTCTTCGGTCAGCACATCGCTCAGCCTTTGGGCCAATTGCTCGAGTAGTTGATCGCCGGCTGCATGGCCTAGTGCATCGTTAACGGGTTTAAAATTGTCGAGATCGAGAAATAGCAGGGCAAGACCTCTCTTGGTCGCTTGGTAATGCTCCAGTTTTTGTTGAAAGAGCTGTTCGCCGAATGCGCGATTGGGGAGGTTGGTCAACGGGTCATGATGGGCGAGATGTTGTATTTTGACCTGACTTTCTAGCACTTTCTCGTTTTCATATTGTAACGAACTCAACAACCGCTTGATGTCGTTAACTAAAATAAACACGCTGAAACCGGTGATCGTCAGAATCACACAGATGAAAACCAAATGGGCCCAACTGGCGCTGGGGGTATGTGGCACAATTGCGCCTGTTTGCACCAGCCAAACGATGGCGACGCACTGCAGTAACGCGATGATTAACACACTGATAAAAACACCCAGCCCACCCAGCACCGCCGCGATGATTAACAGTCCAGGAAACCCAAGAATGGCGAGGTCGAAAAGACCTGCACCGGTGAGGGCAAAGGCGAAAAGCATTAACGCCATGGAGCCAATCAATATTGATATCGCCATTTGTATGCGATGTCGTAACGCTAAGGTGAACGCGAGCAGGGTAGACAGCAGAGAGACAACAAAAATGTAAAAAGTGATATCGCGAGCAACTAACAGTGACGAGGCAAGTCCTACCGCGATAGCGACACAGATTTGCATCAGTCGTTGCCTACGGATTTGCTCATACGCCCCAGATTGCGCAATACGCTCTAGCGAACTTTGATGATGAGGCGCGTTTGATGGCATAAGCAGCAGGTACACACATTGACGATAACTCACTGTAACGCGGAAAGTTGTAAACGCCAACTGCTGTTTTGCGGCAGTATCGTGCTGTTTTTCGCTTGTTAAATGGACTAAAAGTAACGCTTTGACACATTTTTTCACCGATATTTCACCTATATCGGTTACAGTTTCAAGGCGCAAATGTTAGGGGATTAAACGTGAAGATTTTGCTGATCGAGGACAACCCAACCATCGCCAAGCAAGTCCTGGAGTTTCTCTCCGGACATCGCTGGCAGGTTGATTATGCTCATAATGGCGAGCTGGGTATTGAACTGGCATTGACGCAGATTTTCGACGTCATCTTATTGGATTTGAATCTGCCTGATATCGACGGTTTGAAGGTTTGTAAGGAAATCAAACAAAACGCTGAAGTAACACCGCCTATTTTGATGGTAACCGCACGAGACCGTTTTGAGGATAAGTCAGCGGGTTTTCATCAAGGAGCTGATGACTACCTGACAAAGCCATTCGATTTACGCGAGTTAGTGTTGCGTTGCGAGGCATTAAAACGCCGTGGTGACTTGCATCAATCGAGAATATTGGAAGTCGGGGAGCTAGTATTGAACTTAACGACTAAAACTGCATCTCGTGCTGGTGAGGAACTCGTTTTGACGAATGTTGGATTTGAACTTCTTTGTGTCCTTGCACAACATTATCCCAAACCTGTATCACGCTCTTTTATTTCCCATAAGCTTTGGTCCGATACACCACCAGACAGTGATGCGTTGAAGTCTCATATTTATTCGCTGCGCCGCGCATTAGACAAACCCTTCGAGTATCCAATGCTAAAGACTGTGATGAATTTGGGGTATCAGCTGGAGGTTAAGCCGTGAAACTGATCGGGAGTATTAAGCAGCAAGTGCTACTGATGTTTGTCAGTGTGACACTGATTTTGAGTTCTTTGTATTTTGCAGTTGCCATCTTTGCGGCATTTTTTGTTGAGGACACGATGCTGTCTCGACTGCTAAAAATGGAAGCCAGTAACATTGAGCAAGTCTTTGCACAAAGCGGGCAATTGCCTGAATCCAGGATCGGTTTTGCCCAAGTCTACCCTGATAAAGGGTCACTACCTGTTTTTATCCAACAAGGGATTGAGCGTGGTTCGGAGGACAATGAGATTTTCACACCGGATGATGATCACTACCATTATCAAGCGATCGATTTGGGCGGCAATGAACCAGGGTATTTAATTGCAGAAGTTTCACCACTGCTCGTTGTGACCACAACGCCGAATATTGTGTGGCTGTTTACGCTGGGTTTTATTATTGCGCTTGTTATCAGCCTGTTACTAGCCTTCAAAATGGCCGCTTGGACGGTGAAGCCGGTGCTCGCATTGACCCAAGCTGTACAGCAGAATCAACCCATGCCTGCGCTAAAATATGAGTTAGGCTTCCTGTCCAAAACCCTTCAAAGCGCGTTTGATGATCTAGCCAAAACGTTACAAAGGGAGCGCGACTTTACCACTGATGTCAATCATGAGCTACGCACACCATTGACGATTTTGAGTAACACGCTAACACTTGCGGAGCAGCGGGGAGTTCAGTCAGGTGATTTGGCCGTTCTCAAAGAGGTTAGTAATCAAATGGAGCATACAGTGGCCGTTTTGCTCGCATTGGCTCGCGCAGAATCCCTTGAAAAACAACCATGTGATTTGAAGGCACGCATTGAATTGATGACATTACAATGTGTGCAAGCAAGCGGCACTGAATTCGAATTAGCGCTTGATATAGCCGATTCATTTACGGTAACAGCCAATCCTGGACTAGTTGATTTATTGCTGACAAATCTGATTAACAATGCAATTTCGCACGCTAGCAACAAACAGTTGTCGATCAGTGTTCGAAATGACGTTCTACAGTTTAAAAATGCGAGTGAGGAACAAGCATTACAAAACATCACTTCGCGCGGTGTTAAAGGACAAGACAGTAAAGGGATTGGACAAGGCCTCTATTTAGTTACGCGGATCCTTGAGTCGCTGGAGTGGGATTATCAGATACAGCAACACCAGCAGACATTTTCGATCCAAATTTCACTCTGATTTCACCCCCCTCCGATACGCTGTCTCTGACAACAAAGGAGACAGTCGCATGCTAAAAAAGATCATTATATCCATAATCATCATTGCCATTGTGTTGACCGGGGGCGCGTACGGAGGTAAACAGTGGTTATTGAGCTTGTTACCCGACAAAGCCCATTTTGACGCGCTAAAGCAAACGCAAACTACAGACTTATCGTATGTAAGCGAGAATGTTCCTGAAAATCGAGGCAAGATTCTGGCTGTTGTTACCAGCGTGGATCAAATGGGAAAAGATAAGACCACAGGGTATGAGCATACGGAACTCGCCCGAGCTTACTGGGTATTTGTCGCAAATGGCTTTGAAGTCGATTTTGCAAGTCCGAAAGGCGGTAAGCCGCCGGTTGTATTGGACGGTGAGGACATGGGCGCATATGACTATGCATTTTTAAATGACAGTGCTATCCAAGCGCGAGTGAACAATTCTATCGCGCTTGCGGATATTGACCCGCTGGAATACGAAGCAGTTTACTTTGTCGGTGGTAAAGGCACGATGTTCGACTTCCCAGATGATCCTGATGTGCAGCGCATCGCAAAAACCTTATATCAACACAACCGTGTCGTTAGCGCTGTTTGTCATGGACCTGCCGCTCTGGTCAATGTGCAGTTAGACAATGGCGAAATGCTACTGGCGAACAAGCGCGTCAGCGGATTTACCAACGATGAAGAGCTATTTCTAATCCCAGACGCTGAGCATATTTTCCCATTTCTGTTGCAAGATAAGCTAATCGAACAAGGTGCGATCTTTGAACAAGGTGATCGTTATTTGGAACAAGTCAGCCAGCATGGAAAATTGATTACCGGTCAAAATCCTTGGTCAGTGTGGGCCATGGCGGAAATGGTCGTGGCGGAGTTGGGGTACACACCTAAACCCCGACAGCGCACGCCAGAGGAGTATTCGATTGAATTGCTGATGACTTATAACACGCAGGGATTTGAAGCGGCTAGCGAGTCGCTGAAACAACAACCGGACGTGTACATGAGCTTGATTCTGTTGATGCACGGTATCGTTGCCTTTATGGAATTCGATGTTAGCAAAGGGGTCGATTTGATTCGTTTGACCAGTCAACTTAAAGATTCTTCTGTGGGTGGTTAAGCGGTACTTGGTGGTTAATTTCCGTTGAGATTAACGAATATTAGTCGGCACTTTTATACCATGAGGGTAGTGACTTCACTTTAAGGTGCCGCATGACTAAAATTGGTTCTGTCGCCATTATCTTGATGGCGATATTCTTGTATTCGCCTGCCATGGCTACTGATCAGGTATCAGGGATAAACCATATTGTTTTCTTCGACTCGCAATATTCCAAGCGTTTCGTCGGCAATGGCTTTTTGATTGAACATCAAGACAATATTTACGCTGTGACCGTAAAACATGCGCTGCTCGAGGCGAAAACGCCTAGCATGAATAGTGTCTCAGTTGCTGATGAAGTGAAAGAATGGCGAATATACCCCAATCAAAATCCCGACCAATACATTGTGTTGGGGACACTCCTCAATCGATCGACAAAAGAAGTGCTCGACATGCGCGTTTTACAGCGAGATTGGTTGATCTTCGAAGTGAAACAAAACTATTCCAATCTGCCTGCACTTAAGTTGAGAGATTCACCGCTGCAACCTGGTGAGCGTGTAACGGCATATGGTTGCAGCTACTTCAACGCGAAAACCTGCCAACAAGACAGTTATCAAGGACGGTTTATGAAAATGGAAACGGCGAATTTGCGTATTGCCATGCCAGATTTGTCGCCCGGTAAGCTGCGTGGATTGAGCGGTAGTCCAGTATTGGATGTTGAACAGCGCGTGGTTGGTATCGTATCAAACGTGTTGCGGTCAGAAAGTGGCGACGGTTTGGATTTTGCTCCAGCGAATCTGAATTACTTACGAGAGGTACTGGATTCTCTGTAGCCCAAAGTAACCGTTCGTGTTACATATCGGGTAAGTGTTGATCGGATTCGGAAACGCCAGTGTCAGAACTGCAGACTAGGCATACCTTCTCAACCACGGTATTGATATTGAGGCGTGGTTTAACAATATTGACAGCGATACTGGGTATAGCCTCCAGCGCATTGCTGATGTTGTCGCAATGGCAGACTTCAGCGCCCATCGTGGTCGGGTTTTTTAGCTGTTTAGCCTTACGCTTGAAAATGTCACGCCTGTATAGCGGTTTTGCTTTTACGTTTGTCATTTTGGCCGCGGTAGCAGCTTCTCTTTACTTTCCTCATTGGTTTGTTGGCGTCGGTGACGTTGAATACAAATCGTTAATTGTGCCACTGTTGATGTTGATTATGTTTGCCATGGGGACGTCACTTAGCATCAATGACTTTGTGCGCATTGCAAAGATGCCAAAAGGGGTAATACTGGGCATTGTGTGTCAGTATTCGATTATGCCGGCGGTGGGCGTCAGCCTCGCTGCTGCTTCAGGGTTGCCCGCCGAAATTGCAGCCGGGATCATTTTAGTTGGCTGTTCACCGAGCGGTTTGGCATCGAATGTTATGGCGTATATCTCGGGAGCCAATCTAGCGTTGTCACTCTCCCTGACTGCCGTTTCGACTCTGCTTGCACCGTTTTTGACACCGTTATACATGAATATGCTTGCGGGCCAATACGTGCCAATAGACGGCTTAGCAATGTTTTATAGCATCAGCAAAATCGTCTTTTTACCTCTTATCGCTGGGTTGTGTTTTAACCATTTTTTACACGGACGTTTTCCACGCTTAGATCGCGCGATGCCGACCCTATCCATGCTTTCCATCGCGATCATCATCACGATCATTACCGCAGCGGGGCGCGACAGTTTATTAGCAATTGGCGGTGTGCTTATCGTGGTTGTGTTGTTGCACAATCTGTTGGGGTATACCTTAGGCTATTACGGCGCTCGACTTGGCGGCTTGGATGAAGCGTCTGCACGCACCATTGCCTTTGAAGTGGGCATGCAAAATTCAGGGTTGGCGTCTGGTATTGCACTTGAGATGGGCAAAGTGGCAACCATGGGTCTAGCGCCTGCGGTCTTTAGTCCATTAATGAACATCACCGGTTCATCACTGGCGACTTGGTGGCGTAAACACGCCCAAACTTGAACGAATTGCAAAACGAAACGGACGCAGAGTCAATTTCGTCTTGATAACCTCACTTACACTGACCTCAAGTTAATTACCAACGTAGAGGTCTTACTCATGCAAAGCAACACACAACATCTCATTATTGGTGCAAGTGGAAAAACTGGCTCTCGCGTTCTGCAAGGACTAAAAGAACGAGGCTTTAATCCAATAGGTGCTAGCCGTCATGGCGACGTTTACTTTGATTGGAATGAGCCCGAGAGCTGGAGTCGGGCACTGCATGGCGTGGATTCCGTATACTTGACGTATTACCCGGATCTCGCGGTGCCCAAGGCTCCTGAAGATATCGCGAAGTTTTGTGCCTTGGCCAAAATTAAAGGCGTCAAACACATCACGTTGTTGTCGGGGCGCGGTGAACCGGCGGCACAAATTTGCGAATCTATTGTGCAGCAATCTGGTTTGAGTTCAACTGTCGTGCGTGCGTCTTGGTTCAATCAAAATTTCAGTGAAGGAATGTTTCGTGACTATATCGTCGGCGGTACAATTGCCTTACCTGTCAGCGTTATCACTGAACCTTTTGTTGATGTAGATGACATTGCTGACGTGGTGATAGCTTCATTGACTGAAGCCGGTCACACGGCGCAATTGTATGAAGTCACAGGGCCGGAGTTACTCAGTTTTGCGCAGCTTGCAGCACGTTTTACAGAGTTGCTGGGCACTCCCGTACAATTCGTTCAGGTAACATTGGAACAATTCGTTGAGTCATTACAGCAACATGGCGTGGACTCGGGAGCAATTGATATGCTGCAATACTTGTTCACCGAAGTGCTCGATGGTCGCAATGAATACATCGCTGATGGCGTACAACAGGCGCTTGGACGCCCTCCGCGTAGTTTCAACCAATTCATATTAAACAATGCGCAAGCGTTTGCGAGGGCAGAGTAATGGATAGCATAGAGCCCATTGTGATAGTTGAAGCTTTGCTTCAACTATCGATGATTACCATGGTTGGACTGTATTTCATCTTCAGTAATACCATTGTGAGAACACTCACTACACTTGAAAGTGGCGCTTTGGTGATGGTTGAGATTAATAAGACTATATTGAATCCAGTTTTCATGGGGTTTTTTATCCTGTCGGGTATTGCAGGATTCTATTTCTTTGTCTTTACCGAGGGATTGTTAGCGATTGCTGGTTTGGTATTTTTCATCGGCACAACGCTGGTGACAATTATCAAAAATGTGCCCTTAAATAACCGACTACTCCATGCAACTGAGCAAGAACGGGATAAAATTTGGCAGATGTATAGCAAGCGCTGGGTATTTTGGAATCACGTTCGTACAGTGAGTGGATTGCTGGCAGGGCTATTACTATCGATGTAAAAAAAACGACCGAGAGAAATGGACTTTGCTATATCGTCTTGCATCGTGGGAGCAAAGCCCTATGCTATCAAAATGAGCGATAGCAAGGTTGGCATCATGGGATTTGATTATAAGGCACGTGTTGAAACAAAGATTACTGATCAACCTATTGGTAAGTTGTTAGATACATTGCGCATGGAAAGTGCTTTCTTCACGCAGTCTACGCTGACAAAGCCTTGGTCAATGACAATGCCCGAAATTTCCAATTGTATGATGTTTCACATCGTGGTGGAGGGAATGGCGTTGTTTGAAGTTGCGGGCAGCACGTTCAAACTCAATGCCGGAGATTTTGTTTTATTCCCAAAAGGCGAGGGCCATCTGCTGAGTGACGGAGAGTGTCAGCATTCAACCAATCTTGCCGATTTGCCCATTGTAAGTGTCACTGAGCGGTTTGAAACACTCGAGTTTGGCGGTGGTGGCGACGCGACTCGTATGGTCTGCGGGGTTATGTTGTTTCAACATCCATTAGCCATCAAGTTATTGGGGATTTTGCCGTCCTATATCATCATTGACCGCGATACCGATGGATCCGCTATGATGATTGGTAATATCAGCGAGTTGTTAAAAACCGAGACACAAACGATAGGCGTAGGAGCAGAAGCAGTGATTGCGCGTCTGGCTGACATATTAGTGATTGCTGCCATGCGCCAATATTTAACCGAACTCAATGAAGATAAGATTGGTTGGTTAGGAGCGTTGAGCGATGATCGCATTGGTAATGCGCTCAAGCTGATTCACGAGAATCCTGCTGAGCATTGGTCACTTGAAGACTTGGCTACAAAAGTTGGGATGTCTCGAACCAGCTTTGCACAATTGTTTAAACGGCTGGTGGGCAATACGCCGATGGACTACTTAACCGAATGGCGTATGTCGTTGGCGTATTCTAAGCTGCAATTGACGAAAGAGTCTGTTCTTGCCATTGCGCTTGATATTGGTTATCAATCGGAGGCTGCATTTTCGCGTGCATTCAAGAAAATCATAGGTAAAAGTCCCGGTGAAGTACGAAAGGCTTATCAGCTACCGGGATAGGCATATACGGCAACAATATGAAGCGTCAAAGAAGTCGTTAGAACGCTAAAGTGTGAAGTATTTGGAGGTCATCATGGAACGGATTTTTCTTGGTATCAAAGGGCATGTAGTTTGTCTTAACAAACACACGGGTGAAGAATTATGGCGGCGTAAAATAAAGACTGATTGGGGTAAACCAACCATCGTTGTGTTGTCAGAACAATTGTTTGTTTATGTGCAGGGAGTGTTGTTTTGCTTGAGAGCTGAAGATGGACAGGTGTTGTGGGAAAACCCGCTAAAAGGCTTAGGTAGCGGCTCATGCATCATCGCCATTGAAGGCAAGTCTACGGGGGCCGATTCAGGATCCACAGGGCAGGCAGTGCTCAGTGAACTCGTTGATACCATGATTGATGTCTCCACATAACACCGCCAAAAATAGTCTTATTCTTCTAAATAAAAACTGACAGTCGTTACCACGCGCACATCTTTAGTGACTTTTTGATCGTTGGAATACTGTTCACCAGAATCATTGATCACGAAACTGCCTTGCCTTGCGTGCTTGATTGCGCCAACCTCGACTTGTGCGATTTGGGCGAATTCGTTTGCTGCGATTCGAGCGTTTTCAGTTGCCTCGCGCAGCATAGCCGGTTTTATTTGATTCAACTGCGTAAATAGGTAGCGAGGATTGTGATTATCAATGGCAATACCCTCAGCAATCAGATTGTTGATACTTGCGCGCGCATTGGCAACGAGCTCGACCTTTGATGTTGTGATGGTGATCGATCCTCTCAAGCTGTGTCGCTGTTCAATCAATTTTTGATTGCTATCTCGATATTCTCGTTTGCTGTAATCAATCACACCTATCTCCAACTCTTCAGTGTCAAAGCCAGCGCGCCGCAAGAAATCAAAGATCGTCTGCTGTCGAGTTTCGGCGCGGCGGTACAAAGAAGCCAGCGGTGCGCTGATATCGTTAGCCACACCAAACGTCAATGTCCAGATAGCAGTATCAGCTTGCACTTGGCGCTCTGCTAAACCTTTCACTTCCGCTACATTGATAGCGACTTTGGCGTTAAAAAGGGTTTGGCTGATAAAGTATCCACAGCTACCAATACCCAGTGAGAGTATGATGGCGAAGGCAATATGATTGAGTGTTTTGGGCTGCATTGAAGTAATCCTTGGTTTTGTTTTGAGCGAGGATAAAACCCAAATTGGGCTTTCATGCGGCGCGATTCAGGCGTTTTGGGGCAATATTGTGGCGACATTGTGGCGGTTCCAACATCGACTAACATGCATATATGAGAATATGGATTACCAACCGATGGGGATACCAATTTTATATGTACTCACGTAGACTCGACACCATCTTAAATGGTCTGGCCAGTGGTGAATTTAAAAAATGAGCTCTAACTACGTATTAAAAACTTACAAACGCTTTTTGCAGTATCCATTTGGACGGCAGTTGTTCAGTTGGTTCACGGCACGCAAGGCACCGTATTTTTCAACTATTTCGCCACTGATCACCCAATTAGAGCCAAATTATTGTGAGGTGCGCTTTAAAAAGCGTAAAAAGGTGCAAAACCACATTGGCACTGCGCACGTGATTGCTATCTGCAATGGCTTGGAAATGGCAATGGGATTTATGTGCGAAGCATCAATACCTAAGCATTTGCGTTGGATCCCGAAAAGCATGTCAGTCGCGTACCCGGCGAAAGCGCCAACTGATATTCGCTGTGAGGCGAGAGTTTCTGCTGACGCTTGGAAACCGGGAGAACTACCGATCTCTGTGAAGGCCTACGACACGGATGGTAATGTGGTTGTAGAGGGCACTATTACCGTTTGGGTGAGCGAGAAAAAATAAGCAGGGCAGTCTTACTTCCGCACTGCATTATTTCGTCTGAGCGGCTAGTTTTGGGGTTCTATCTGAGCGATAGATCCCCCAATTCTTCTCTGCAATGCCATCCGGTTTGTCTTCACCGCCTTTCCATTTTTCATCGAATGCTTCGAAGTAAAAGCTTACGATTCGATTACTGTTAAGCCAATCGCGATATTCGGTAAAGAACGCTAGCTGAGCCTGCTCACTGGCTTCCGCCACAATTAATCGCTCATCACCATTCGTCGAGATAGAACTGGTCGCCCAACCGGACTCACCCAGCACGATCTGTTTGTTGGGAAAGCGTGCTTGAATGTCGGCATAAATTTCAGCAGTCCAAGGAACGGCCTCGTCGAGAGTTTTTGAATTCCACATGGCATACGCGTGCAGTACGATGTAATCCAATGCTTGACCGATAGGCTGGCTCCAGTCTTTGTTCCAGAAATTATAGTCATCAGCGAGCGTCACAGGCACGTCAGTTTCCATTTGCACCCGCTGCACCCAGCTTAAGTAATGTGGAACGTCTTCAGCCGTCAATTTGTGTGCCGACCAATCAACAAATATTTCATTGCCTAAATTAATACTCACCACAATATCAGGGTAGGTATTTGCCAAGCGAATGACTTCGTCGATCTGATGCTCATTCTCTGCGTCGGTTTGCGTTGAAGATAACCAAGCACCTTGCATCACTTTCACTGGCAAGTTGTGTTTTTGAATCGTTTTGAGCACTTGCTCGCTTGCCGCATCAGCAGCGTACATTCGGATTAAATTCCATTGATAGCCCTCAGGGCTGGTAAGAATTTGCATATCCTCGAAAATGTCATCCTCAGACGAAACACTTCCTTTCGATGGGCTTTCACCATCTCTATAAGAACCGTATGAAATGCCTAAGCCAATCCATTGCCCATCAATGGTTGGGTTAAACACGACATTGGGTGTGACGTTATTATCAGTGCTTTCTGTCATACTGAATACCTTTGGGTTGATGGCTAGCAGCCCAATTAACAGAACAAGAATTGAGGTTAGTTTCATTTCCGGCACTCTCGGTTAATTATGGTTGTACGAGTTTTAACTCAGTATGAAACCGGACGCAGTCAAATGGGGGCAAGTCAATTGCGGTGTAAAGGACTCAGGGCAGGTCGAGCGGGGAGTTAGCTATTCTGATTTTGCGCGCACCAGTGCACGTTTTCGAGCCTGCTCGTAGATTAACCAAGTGGCGCCAACGAATAACGCAACTTCGAAAATCGGGTATTTACCCAAATAGTTTGTTGGCCAAATAATAGCGGCGACAAAATTCATGATCTGGTCGATGAAGAAAGCGATGAGAAAGTCTATACCAAGTGAGTCAATAAACTCGGATACACCAGGAAAATTGCTGACAAAATTTTTGAATTGGTTTAATTCAATGAAAATCAATTCGACAAAAGCAACGGTACCGTAATAACCACCGCCAAAACTCATCCATTTATCTAAAACCGTGTTTCCATGTCCTTTTCGATAACTGGAAGAATCAATCTCAGCGTCAAACTGTTGGATATCCAAATCTGATTCTACATTCAGGTCATCAGCCTCATCATTAGGATCTTCCCAGCCATAATAACAAGCCATCAAGTGCAAAGCATAGCCGATGATAAAGACGCACGTACCCATGACGACGATATCCCATGTCAAATCCAGCAAGTCGCCACTCCTTTTTTCCTGTAAAAACGGCTAACCACATCCTAGCGTATTGATGCATAGGATAAAACACATTAGTCCACGTCACCGCACTGAGCGGACATGTCAGCTTAATTACCGCGATCATATTCGCTATTGTGAGGGTAAATACCGTACATTAACGTTTTATTCACAATTGAGAGTCAATTCGCAGCTATGTCGCACTACGAAACGGCCGCAAAAGACAAAGTCCCATTGGGTCAGAAGGCGGCTTATGGAACAGGCACTTTCGTTCTTAATTTACTGCCCTCAGCGTTGGGAGTGTTCGCATTCTTTTTGATCACAGGCTTCGGTGTTGACCCTCTATTGGCTGGCTTACTGGGGGGAATCCCTCGCTTATTTGATGCGATCACTGACCCAATTATGGGGTTTATTACCGATAACACCAAATCTCGTTGGGGGCGTCGTAGGCCATACATAGTGGTAGGGGCGATCCTCAGTGGTACATTCTTCGCGTTTTTGTGGCAACTAGACCCCGAGTGGTCGCAGGACTATACGTTCTGGTATTTCTTATTGTTCTCTCTAGCGTTCACGATTGGCAACACGATGTATGCAACACCCTTTGTTGGCCTCGGCTACGAAATTACGTCGGACTACAACGAGCGTACTCGTCTAATGGCATTTTCTCAATTTATGGGCCAAATCGCCTGGATGATTGTGCCTTGGTTTTGGGTATTGATCGCTGATCCTGATTTGTTCGAGTCGCAAGCTGAAGGCGTTCAAACCTTGTCTCTTTACGTCGCTGGGGGATGTATCGTACTGGGGTTGTTACCCGGGTTGTTTTGCAAAGGAATTGACAGTGATAACATTGATAATCGCGCTGAAATCTCTTTCAGAACGCTTTGGACGAACCTCAAAGGCGTGGTTAAAAATATTATCCAGACGTTTAAAAACAGTGCCTTTGTGCGCCTATGTAGCGCTACGTTCCTCGTTTTTAACGGTTTTCAGTTGGTGGCCTCATTCAGTTATTTTATTATTGTTTTCCACATGTTTGACGGTGACTACGGTACAACCGGAACTTGGCCTGCATGGTTTTCGACCATGACAGCGGTTACTACTGCATTTTTTGTAATACCGATTGTTAGTTGGATGTCGAACAAATGGGGTAAACGCAATGCATTTATCATTTCTACCTTACTTTCGATTGTGGGCTACGGCCTCAAATGGTACGGATTTAATCCAGAAAACCCTTGGCTAATATTCATCCCAATCCCCCTGATGGCGTTTGGTATAGGTGGCTTGTTCACGTTAATGATGAGTATGACGGCAGACGTCTGTGACCTTGATGAGTTGAACAACGGCATGCCGCGAAAAGAGGGCACGTTTGGTGCGATATATTGGTTAATGGTAAAACTGGGCCAAGCACTCGCGCTGGTATTGGCTGGCGTAGTACTTAAGTTTGTTGGCTTTGACGCCGGAGCTGCGACGCAGACGGCTGAAACGATGACCAAACTCAGGTTGGCAGATATTATCATTCCAGCTGGGACAGCAGCGATGGCGATTCTCGTCATGTGGCGGTATGACATAACAGAGGAAAAAGCGCATCAAATCAAACAACAATTGATTGAGCGGCGTGGGGAAATCTAAACGCCAATATACCTATTACCTTGACGTTACTTGTTGAAAAACAAGCGATTCGGTGTAAATCTGGCACATTGTAAATTGTGTGATGTCGAGGACAGAGTATGGCGCAATCCAAACCACTATGGCATGGCATCATGCTCGTCACCGGCGGTGCCGTTGGCGCAGGGATGTTTGCTTTACCGATGGCCTCAGCAGGCCCTTGGATGCTTTGGGCAACACTCGGGTTTGGTTTGGTGTGGTTGTTGACCTATGTCTCAGCAAGTTTGCTGGGTAAAGTCAATTTGGCGCTTGTGGCGCAACCCGAGAATGGTATTGATCGCAACAGTAGTTTCGATGCATTGGTTCGAGCAGTCCTAGGACGGCAATGGGCTCGGGTAAACAACCTGAGCATTTTATTTATTATGATGATCCTAATGTATGCATACACCACGGCGGGTGGCAGCATCATTAGTTTCACGCTGTCTGCAGCAGATATCGAACATGAGCAAGGCCTTCGTCCGTGGTTTAGTCTTGGTTTTGCTGGCCTCATTGCAGTCGTTGTTGCACTCGGTACCTCTATCGTTAGCCGCGTATCACTCATACTGATGGCCGCAATGGCGATTATGTTTTGGATTGCAACTGCCAGTGTATTGCCATCAGTTGAGCCAGTGTCACTCTTGTCACCAATTGACACTTTGCCCTATTTGTCTGCAGCACTTCCCGTCTACATCACCGCTTTTGCCTGCGCTGGGCTAATCCCCACACTGGTTCGACACTATTCGGAACGTTCAGAACACGTATTCAAGAGTGTTTTCTGGGGCACCTTTATCGCATTACTTGTCTATCTGTTTTGGTTATATGTAACCTTGGGAAGCATTGGACGGCCGGGGTTTGTCAGCGTAATCCAAAATGGCGGAAACATTGGCGATTTAGTTGAGGCGCTGGTCGCAAATGGTGCTCATACAGATATCCAATCTCGCTTAACCGTATTTTCTCATTGCGCCATTATGACGTCGTTTCTCAGCATAGGTTTGGGTTTATATCACTTTATTCAGGACAAACTAAATCTTGGTGAGGACGCCAAACACAAAGCTTTGGCTACTGCAGTATGTTTTACTCCTCCCGCGCTCGCTAGCTTTTTCTACCCCTATGGCTTTGTACATGCAATCAGTTTCGCAGGATTGTTTGTGGCCTTTAGTTTTTTCATTCTACCGGGCTTAATGGCCAGTGCACTAGTGCGGCAAAACACTATCTGGGGGCTTAAATCTCTTGCCTATTTATCGATAGGATTTGGTGTTTTGATTCTCACACTGAAAATCGGTGTTGTTATGGCCTGGCTACCGGTTTTTGCCTAATGTCGCATGCGGTACTGGCTTAACAAGTGACGAGCATTGGAAAGACTGGCGGTTTTGTATGGTGACTTAAAAATCGCTGTATATATCCATTGCGCCTTGCCGTGCGAATGTGATGGTCGAGGGTGTCTTTGAGCTCAATGAGTTCAGCTCTGAGAATAATCGTCAACGGTACAACACTTGTTGGCTGAGGTGACTGATATATCGTCATGTTACAAAATCGTTGACTTGCAAAGGCGCGCATCGCGTTGTAATCGTTTTTAATCAAGTAATCGCACCTATTACCCGCCAGCATATTGAGCATTGTCTGATCGTTGGGCGCATCAATTCTGAGCGCAATATCTCGCTGAAAATAGTTACTCAGACCTGTATAAACGTAATTTTCTCTTGTGCATATTTGGGCACCTTCAATCGTTGCGATGGCAAAGTCTTGCTCGAATGGCTTTGTAGCGTATAAGTATGTACTGTGAGAAACGAGTGTTTCACTGACTAATACCCTGTCCGGTTCTCTGAGCCACTGCGGGTTGACCAAATAGAGGTCGGCTTGTCCTGTAATGAGCATTTTTTCACTACGGAGTTGGTTGGAATGAATGTATTGAATTTTAAGGTTGTGATCCTTTCCCATGTCCGATAACAGGTGAGGGACAAGTCCGATATATCGATTGCTGTCATCATCCATATATAGATAGGGGAATGAGCCCGGCGCGTTAACCACGAAACGCAATTCTTCGAGCTTCTGTTTAGCGCTGGCATTGGTTGGTGAATTTAATAGCACCAGCAGAACTATTAAAGAGATAAGAACTTTTTTTATCAGGTACATTTTTATTCTCACCAACATTTAGTCTGAACTTGGGGGCGACATGTATTTGAGCGATATTTGGTACTTTCCGGCCAGTTCGGTTAGACGGTTATTTTTCTTCAACTGTTTGATCCCAGAGTCGAGCTGTATTGCTAATTGTTTAGACCGTTCAGATGTTGGCGAAAAAGCGATGTGGCAGCCTTCGGGTTCTGTTAGCTGGGCAACTTCTTTAAAGCGACTTTCGTCACCAGAGCTGCGCACTATGTGCCAGAACACTACATCTGTTTCAACGATCAAATCTGCGCGCTGTTTGCGCAGTAACTCGATATTACGGCTCGTCGCGTTGTCACCATAGATTTGAATAACCCGACTATCTGATGCGGCAATACTTGTATCGATAAACGCATTTAGCCGAGCGCCGTAGTCATAGCCACCGATAACACCTAACGTAACTTCTCGCAACGAGTCGATACCCGTAAATTGCCAAGCGAGGCCTTGTCGGGCAAATAACGTACTTGGGCGAATGAACAGTATCGGTTCCGTGGGAAATACGAAATCCGGCGCATCATCCTCAAAAGCACCCACAATCGCATCTATTTCCCCATTTCTTGCTAAGTTAACAGCGCGCATCCATGGCATTTCAATGTACTCAACGTGGTAACCGGTAAGACCGAATGCTTCTTGCGCCACTTCAATCATATAGCCGGGATTGGTAGCGTCTTGTGAGCAGTTGATCGGACACCATTCATCACCGGCAATCGTAATGGTTTTGGTCGCTTCGACATGGTTTGGATTAGCGTTCGAGGCAACACTAAAACAAAGAGCACAAGTCAGTACTATTATCCGTATGGTTACGCTTGATGTTTTTGTCTTTAGGGCCATCAACATCCATTTATTCTTGTGGCAGGTTATACATGAAGCAAGCTTTAGAACGCTATTATAAAATATCGCCCATGACAAGTATCAGCGTGAGTGGCGCATATCGATATGCATGATCCCGTCTTCGTCGTAGGGTTGGCCGAAAGCCGCAAATCCCAGCGAAGCGTAAAAGTCTTGCAGATACAATTGTGCACCAATTTCAATCGGACTGGTTGGCCATTGTTGCTGACAGATTCCAATCGCATATTGCATTAGTGCTCTAGCCACCCCAGAGCCCCTTAATTCTTTGGCCACAGCCACTCTGCCGATACTGCAGCCAGGGTAAGATACGTTTGGTGGTAAGCAACGTGCATAAGCGCCAACGCTATCTGAGTTCGCTAAAGTACCCACTATGTGCTCGCTACCAGACACGCAATCTTTATTGTCTAAATCTGGATAGATACATTGTTGTTCGACAACAAAAATATCGCTGCGTAACTTGAGTGATTGGTACAAAACAGCGCTCGGTATGTGTTCAAAACTATAATGTTGAAAGTTTATGTGATTCATTATTCCTCAACAGTTGTTTTAATTGGTGCGGAGGCCGCTCGTGGTATTCCGAGGTAGTATCGCAATCTTCTTTACCAAGTTCCAGACACCATCTCGCGAGCAGTGTAATTACAATATCCAGCTAAGACGGACTTCTGATGCGACGGTTTGGAGGCTGGTGTCTATAACCCCCATATTTGATCGATTAGACTGGACCGTAGTGCTTCAAACTGGACATCTAAAATGAAAATGTTGCGTCTTTCCGTTGCGATAATTAGCTTTGGTGTGTTGAGTAACTGTGCAACCAAAACCACAGAAGAAACCTCTCTTTATCAATGTGAGTGGGGGAGCGCGAAACTCGACCTCTGTCGGTTTGAAAATGACTCTCAGCGCGTTGGCGCAATACTTGCCGAGATGAGCTTGGATGAAAAGCTTGGCCAAATGACGCAATCGGTTTGGCACAATTCGGTGTCACCACAGATCGTAGGCACGTTTGGGATTGGCTCTATTATTCATACTGACGGTCCGGTCCCCGGTCCCTTGCCTACCGATTGGATGGACACGTTTGACCAATTTCAACAAAATGCTCTGGCCACTAGGCTGGGTATCCCATTAATGGTCGCTGTAGATGCGGTACATGGGCAAAACACCTATGAAGGCGCTGTTGTGTTTCCTCACAATATCGGTTTGGCGGCAACAGGCAATATGTCACTGATTCAGCGCGCGGCCGAGATCACCGCGATTGAAAGTGTTGGCACCGGCTTTAATTGGACTTTCTCACCTTGTATCGCAATGCCAGAACACGAACATTGGGGACGTGTTTATGAGGGATTCTCCGAGGACTTGAGTCTGACCCTAGCGGCTACTCAAGCATCGGTGACTGGCCTGCAGGGCGAAGCACTGCATTTTGATCACACGATTGCAGCAACGGCGAAACACTATTTGGGCGACGGCGCTACAGATGGCGGTATCGAAGGCGGAGATGCAACCTTAACCGATGACGAAATCAAACAACGACATTTGCCGACCTACATTGAAGCGGTAAAGCATGATGTAGCGGCCATTATGGTTGGCTTTAACTCTGTTAATGGTATTGCGATGCACCAACACAAAGAACTGGTGCAAGATATTTTGAAGGATGAAGTCGGTTTTGATGGTGTCGTTTTGACTGACTGGAATGGTGGCTTACGTTTTGGTGAGCCACATACAGTGATCAATGCAGGCGTCGATATTGCGATGCAACCGGGTAACCACGAAGAATTCCTCACTAAACTCAAAGCGACTGTGCTCGACGGGACTGTTCCTATGCAGCGAATTGATGATGCCGTGCGTCGCATTTTGACGATGAAGTTCAAATTAGGCCTTTTTCAGCGCCCCTTTAGCAAGCGCGAGTATGCGAGCAAAGTCGGTAGCGCTCAACATCGCGCTGTCGCTCGGCAAGCCGTGCGGGAGTCAGCCGTGTTATTGAAAAACACGCGACAAGCGTTACCGTTACGGCCAGACGAATCAATTGTGGTTGTAGGAGAGCATGCCGACAATACCGGTCTGCAAAGCGGCGGTTGGTCGATTCGGTGGCAGGGACTCAAGCGCAACTATCTAGGCGCTACATCAATTCTAGCGGGGATACGCCAACAACAACCTCAAGTACGATACTTCGCCGAAGGTTGCCCAGCGGATATGCAAGCTGACAAAGTCGTGGCGGTCGTTGGTGAATACCCGTACGCGGAAGGGGTAGGCGATACGCAAGACATTTGGATAAGTGAACAACAGCAACAAATGTTGGCTGAATGTGCGGAGTCAGGCGTACCATTGATTACGGTATTGATTTCTGGCCGCCCGCTCTTAATCAACTCCCAACTAGCATTAAGTGACTCCTTCGTTGCCGCTTGGTTGCCTGGTTCAGAGGGGAGTGGTATTGCCGACGTGTTGTATTCTGTAGACGGATTCACTCCTGTCGGTCGCCTGCCTCATGCGTGGCCAGCGGGTTACGAGGATCTGCCCCTTGGTGCTCAAGATTCACGCGCACTTTTCCCACTCGGTTATGGCTTACAGTCATTCTAGAGAGTTCAAGTCAATGATCTAAGACGATCGGCTGATTGTTGGCGCGTCCAATCTTAACTAAGCTAATGGGTTTTAGACGCTGCGCACTGCCCGCGACCGCGTCTTCGTAACGTCCAATGGAATAAGGGGACATGCCGTGTTTAATGCAATCCAAATTGAAAAAACAGAGTCGGGACAAACTGCCCGCTTAACGCAAATTGATCAATCCCAATTGCCTGACGCAGATGTATTGGTGCAAATAGACTACTCAACACTCAACTATAAGGATGGACTGGCGATCACTGGCAAGGGCCCAGTTGTGCGGCAGTTTCCAATGGTTCCCGGAATTGATTTAGCTGGTACTGTTATCGTGAGCTCGTCAGAGCGTTTTAAAGCGGGCGATGCGGTATTGCTCAATGGTTGGGGCGTCGGAGAAGTGCATTGGGGAGGACTTGCCCAGTACGCGAGGATCAAAAGTGAGTGGCTGCTACCCATTCCCGATGGATTCTCGGCTCGAGAAACCATGATCATTGGCACTGCTGGCTACACGGCTGGTATCTGTGTCAATGCACTGCTGGCACATGGGGTTTCGCCAGAGCAGGGGGAAATCCTCGTTACCGGCGCCAGTGGAGGTGTTGGCAGTATTGCCACGGCAGTGTTGGCTAATCTTGGATTCAATGTTGTCGCATCGACGGGTAAGCCAGCCGAAGCAGATTACCTCAAACATTTGGGGGCAACGTCGGTCATTGATCGCGCGGAATTGGGAGAAAAAGGCCGTCCTCTGCAAAGGGAGCGTTGGGCCGGCGTGGTTGACTCTGTTGGCAGCCATACACTGGCAAATGCGTGCGCACAGACGCGTTACGGAGGCACCGTCGCGGCCTGTGGCTTAGCGCAAGGTGCCGATTTACCCGCGACTGTAATGCCATTTATTTTGCGGGGCGTGACGTTGTGCGGAATTGACAGTGTGATGGCGCCATTGGAAACACGCAAGCAAGCATGGCAGAGACTCGAGCAGTACTTGGATAAATCTTTACTCAATGATGTTTGTGAAGAGGTTGGTCTCAGTCACGTTATCGACAAAGCTGAGGCGCTAATGCTGGGCAAGGTAAAAGGTCGAGTGCTGGTTGACGTCAATCAGTAACGCTAAAGTTCGGATATAAGGCTGAAGTCTTATATCCGACCATAATCGCTTTACAGTATTGTTGCATCGTGTTGACAACTTATTAAAACGAGCACGATTATGACCCTGCCAACGAACAGTTACGATCAAGAATACGCTGCCTCAGTGAATGCGCCAATCGACTTTTGGTTTGATAAAGCTGCTGCGCTACCTTGGTTCAAAAAACCCACTCCAACCATGACCCATGATCAGAATGGCCAACAGCTTTGGTTTGCTGATGCGGAGCTCAACACCTGTTACATGGCGATTGATTACCATGTGGAGCAAGGCCGGGGTGAGCAAATCGCGGTTATCTATGATTCTCCGGTGACGGGACAAAAACAACAGTATACCTACGCACAAATGCAAGAGTGGGTAGCGAAGTTTGCCAGTGTTTTAGCCCGTCAAGGCGTGGGTAAAGGTGACCGGGTCGTTATCTACATGCCGATGATCGTGGAAGCCGTCGTTGCGATGTTGGCCTCGGCGCGTTTGGGTGCTGTACATTCTGTTGTGTTTGGTGGGTTTGCTGCAAATGAGTTAGCGGTGCGAATTGATGATGCTAAACCCAAAGCTTTAATTACCGCATCGTGCGGAATCGAAATAAGCAAAGTTATTGAATACAAGCCAATGGTGGATAAGGCAATCACCATGTCGAAGCATGCACCCTCTTCGGTGGTTCTACTGCAACGACCTGAATGTCAAGCAAGTATGATTGAAGGTCGAGACGTCGACTGGCATACGGCAATTGCAGAGGCTGGAACTAGCGAGTGTGTGCCAGTGAAAGGTTCTGATCCGCTTTATATTCTGTATACCTCAGGCACCACAGGCAAGCCGAAAGGCGTCGTGCGCGACAATGCCGGTCATGCGGTGGCGTTACACTATTCGATGACTGCAGTATATGACATGCAACCGGGTGAAGTCTTCTGGGCAGCTTCGGACGTTGGCTGGGTTGTGGGCCATTCCTACATCGTTTACGCGCCATTATTGTTTGGTTGCACGACCGTTGTGTACGAAGGCAAACCAGTAAGAACACCCGATGCAGGCGCATTTTGGCGCGTCATTGAAGAGTATGATGTGAAGTCAGTATTTGCTGCACCAACGGCGTTTCGTGCTATTAGGAAAGAAGATCCGGACGGTGAACTGATTAAAAAGTATGACCTAAGCTGTCTCAAAACCATCTTTATGGCTGGAGAGCGGTTGGATCCTCCTACACTAGAATGGACCCAGGAGAAAACCGGTAAACCCGTTATTGATCACTGGTGGCAAACAGAAACAGGGTGGGCTATTGCGGCAAACCTAACCGGGATCGAGATTTTGCCAACCAAACCCGGGTCTGCAACCAAACCGGTTCCTGGCTTTGATGTGCAAATTCTTGATGACAATGGAGAGTCGGTTGGCGCAAATCAGCAAGGTGCCATTGCCATTAAACTGCCGTTGCCGCCGAGTTGTTTGAATACGATCTGGGGTGATCATCAGCGCTACGAAGACGGGTATTTAACTCAGTTCCCAGGATATTACTGTACCGGCGATGGCGGTTATATTGATGACGATGGCTATCTATTCGTAATGGGACGCACTGACGATGTCATCAATGTTGCCGGGCATCGATTGTCAACCGGTGAAATGGAAGAAGTTTTAGCTGCTCACACGGCTGTCGCAGAATGCAGTGTTATCGGCATTCCAGATCAATTAAAAGGCCAGGTTCCAGTTGGATTAGCGGTACTCAAAAACGGCATTGAGATCCAACAAGCAGACTTAGAAAAAGAACTCGTGAGTATGATCAGGCGTGATATTGGCGCTGTGGCATGTCTAAAGCAAACGCTTATCGTGCCTCGACTTCCAAAGACACGCTCGGGTAAAATTCTACGTAAATTGTTAAGACAGATCGCGCAAGCGCAGCCGTATAGTATTCCATCCACTATTGATGATCCCGCCAGCGTCGACGAATTAGCCGGGATCATGCGGGAGAATGGCGTCATCACCGCGACCTCCATGGACTAGTTACAGGTCACATCAGTATTACCCTGATGGTCTCGCTCATTGCGGGTAATACTGTTGGTAGGGTGTATAAGTATAGGGCTCTACTTCATATAGCGGTTGCAAATAGGCAACGATATCGACCAGTTCACTGACCGTCATTACGTCGTTGTAATTTCGCATTATCGAATTACCGTGTTGATCCTTTACATAGGCCTCATGAGTGCGAGAGATGCGATGAGATGGGTTGATTACACTAGTGACGAGTTCTGCATAGGTTGCCACCCGACGAATTTGCCCACCCAATACGATTTTTTGTGGAATTTCTGCTGCAACTGTCGCAGATTCTGCTTCTAGTCCAACGATTTCGTGACAAGACAGACAGCGATGTCTAAAAATTGCGGTTTCGCCCTTGTCAGGGCTACCTTGAGGTAAACTGAAACCTCTAGGAGAATCCGGCCCAAACTCGCATCCTGTCAACAAGATTACACCGGTTAAAATCAACAATAAGCTCAATTTCATAATTTACCTCTAATGGGATAATTGATCGGCTAAACAGACCCTCTGACAATGCACATGGGCAGTCTCAGAGGGCTTCGAAATTAGTCGATCGATACTTTTTTCTTGGTCGATTTCTCGGCAGTTAGTTTAGGGGCGTTGATCACTAATATGCCGTCTTCAAAACGAGCTGAAATATCTTCTTCGTGTATGCTTTCTCCAATTGAAAAATTACGCTGATAACTGCCATATCGACGCTCTTGGCGTATTACTTTTCCGCCTTTCTCATCTTTACTTTCCTGCTTTACTTCGGCGCTTAGTGTTAAAACACCGTCATGTATTTCTAGATGTATGTCTTCTTTTTTCACGCCTGGTAGCTCAGCTTCAATTAAATAGTGGTCTCCCTTGTCCTTTACATCGACACTTGGCGTAAAGAAATCATTATTAAACTGCCGTGTTGGTGACAAGAAATGGTCAAACAAATTTTCCAAATCAAAACGATTTCGTGTTGACGGTAAGCTCATAATCGATTCCTCAAATAGTTTAAAATGGTAGTTTCGAATAGTCAGACATTAACTACTCTAAGGTAATATGTAGTTTCAGCTGGATGCAGATACCAGCGCTATTGAATGGTTAATTGAGGTCGATCAAGAAAACAGCTGCCGTTGGCGAAATACATGTTGAGTGTAATAAACTAGTAGTGACTGGGGAGTCAGGGGCGTTGATGTACCTGAATTGCTTTGGGACGGTAGACCCCTCTCGACATTGAACTGAATAAAGTGTCATGCAAGCCATGATACTTTAACAAAACTGTAATATTAGATTATAATTCTCTTCCAAGGCATAGGATCCCGCCTCACTACATGACAGTTCTGATTTGCATTGAAGAGTCATTAATAGTCATTGCTTTGTCGTAGTTCATTCAGAAAAAAATAATAGAAACCCGCTTTCACTCCTCGCAGGCGGTAATTAGGAAACACACACTATGTATGCAAATTTAACGTTCAATAAAACGTCTCTATCCTTGCGCAAAACACTCGTTGCCGCATCTATCTCATTGGCGATGGGCGGGAACGCTTTCGCGCAGCAATCTGACGATCAAGAGCAAAGTAACTTTGAAAAAATCACTGTAACGGCCACGAAGCGTTCACAAGTAATTTACGAAGTCCCGGTTGCAATCAGTGCGTTTAATGGAGAGCAATTAGCGACACAAGGCGTAACTGACTTAACGGATGTAGGAAAGTTCGTTCCAAACCTAAATGTTACCGGATTTTCTGCAGGGCACACATCGTCCGTGAATCCATTCATCCGAGGTATAGGTCTGCAAGATCACCTTATCACCACAGACCCCGGCGTAAGTGTATATGTTGATGGCGTTTATTTAGGACGTCAGGTTGGGCAAAACTGGAACTTGAGCAACATTGACCGAATTGAGGTCTTGCGCGGTCCCCAAGGAACACTTTATGGCCGTAACTCAATTGGTGGTGCTATAAACATTATTACTAAGCAGCCCGATGAAGTTGCAGTTACCAAAGTTAGTGGCGAAATTGGTACGCGCGGTAGACTGAAAGGTGACGTATTTACTAATCACGCAATTTCAGACACCGTTTCATTTAACTTAAATGCCGGTTACAACAGGCGTGACGGCATAGGTGAGTTTATTAATTTACCAAGTGCTGAATATGATGTTGGTGAAACTGAAGATCTGTATGGGCGCCTGTCTGTTCGGTTCGCACCGAGCGACGACTTTACGTTGACTTTGACCGCTGACGCGAATGACGGTGAGGGTGGTTTGCGGCCCTATACTACGTTAATTGACGAACTACCTACCGGAGCTTACTACACCGGGGTGAGATTTGGATCACCTACACCCGTAGGCCCGCTCCGCAATTCCGATGTTGCATCAGATCCCTATAACAACGCGACTGGCACTGCTGCAGTGAGTACGGTTTCTAATGAAGCCTCAGGGGTATCTGCAACTGCGGATTGGAATTGGAACGATACTTACTCTTCGCGTTTTATAGTGAGCAATCGGACGTCGGAATACAAAGCTGGTCTAGATGATGACAGTACAATTTTCGATTTTGACCATTACCCCGAGACAGGAGAAGCGGATCAAACTTCAATTGAATTTCAATTAAATGGTTATTTCGATGATTGGGATTTTGTCTCTGGCTTGTATTATTTCAATGAAGAAGGGAGTAACCGTCAGGGCGAAGATTCTAGCTTTAATGGCGGTCCAAATTTGTTGGCTTTAGACCAAGAAACAACCAGTAAGGCGGTTTTCGTCAACATAGGTTATGACGTCTCACCAGATCTTCGCATCAGTGGCGGTCTTCGCTACAATGACGATGAAAAAGAGGCCACTGCAAACGTCGGTATAGGACCGACTTCGTCAGCACGAGATTGGCAGGAAACGTCATTTGATCTCTCGGCAAATTATACAATGGAAAGTGGTATGAATGTGTACGGTAGCATTCAAAGTGGGTACCAATCAGGTCAATTCCCCGCTAGACCGTTCTGCTTATTTGGTGATCCTAACTGTTTTGTTGCGACCGACAACATAACTGCTACTAATTTCGAAGTAGGAACCAAAGGCGAGTTAACCGACACCTTAAGTATCAGCGTCGCATTGTTTAATACCGAGTTTGATGATTTGCCATATCAGGTGAGTACGACAGCAGAGGGGGGCTTCGACACTGCCAACCTTCTTGTTGGGCAGACTTCTCGAGGATTAGAATTCGAAGGAACGTGGGCGCCTACAGATAGCTTCCGAGTTCATAGCAGCTTTGGTTATATTGATGTGGATGTAGATGAGCAAAATGGCGTGAAACCTGTCGCGCCCTTAACGCCAGAAATTACAGCCTCACTAAGCCCAACATACAAAATGGTTGTGGATAGTGGCACCGTTGATTTTCGTCTTGATGTTTCCTATCGAGACGAAATGTTTGGCGAGCCATCATCTGATCCTGGTCGCTTGACACAAATTGATAGCCGCACGCTGGTAAACGCCAATATCACGTACGCGCCATCACACGGTGATTGGACGGTTTCAGCCTATGGCCGAAATATTTTTGATGAGCGTTATGATAATGCACGTCTAAATACTGGTGACTATGTATTAGTAATACTGAGCAATGACGCCAGTGAATTTGGCATTCGAGTGGATTATTTCTTCGAATAATCTTCATGCTGAGATACGGTAAGACCGGTACAGATGTACCGGTTTTTTTTGATGCTGAAAATAAGCTTTAGTCGTAGTAACCTCTGTGTCGATTATTGAATAGAAGTGTGGACATCGTTTTGCAGCATAACGTTTTTCTCGTTGGAGGCGCCGTTCGGGATAAATTGATGGGTATCGATGCCCAGGATTTAGACTATGTGGTAGTAGGTGCTACTCCAGAACAAATGTTAGCGGACGGGTATCAAGCCGTAGGGTTAGATTTTCCAGTATTCCTGCACCCGGAAACAAAGCATGAATATGCACTGGCCCGGACCGAGCGCAAGCAAGGCCGTGGTTACCGAGGTTTTGTTGTTGATGCCAGTCCGGACGTTTCGCTGGATGACGACTTGAGCCGCCGAGACTTAACAATCAACGCAATGGCACAAGATAGCGATGGTAATCTGATTGACCCGTTCAACGGCCAGCATGATTTGAACAGTAAAATTCTCCGGCACACCACAGAAGCGTTTGTCGAAGATCCCGTGCGCGTTTTGCGTATCGCGCGTTTCAGGGCTCGGTTTGGACCCAAGTGGCAAATACATTCATCTACCATTAGCCTAATTCAAAGCATGCAACAGCAGGGCGAATTAGACTATTTAGTTGCAGAACGAGTGTGGAAAGAGACAGAAAAAGCGTTAGCTGAACCGTGGCCGCAACTGTTTTTTGAAACGCTACAAGGGTTAGGTATCTTCCCCGAATTGGATCAAATGCGTGATGTTCCGCAGCCAGAAAATTACCATCCAGAAGGCGATGTGTTTGTCCATACTATGCTGTCGCTGCGGCAAGCGGCAAATTTGGGAGCGGATGTTGCGACGCGATTTGCGGTGTTGATGCATGATATAGGCAAGCCGATATGTTATGCCAAACAAGGCAATTTGAGAGGGCATGAGACGGCTGGCTTAGCGCCGCTTGAGGCATTTTGTTTGCGCTGGAGGATCCCCAATAAAGTGCGTGAACTAAGCTTGTTGGTTTGCGAGTTTCATTTGCATTGTCACCGCGTTTTTGAATTAAAACCGGCAACGCTATTCAAATGGTTAACTGAGCAGTTATCGGCAGTTGAACAGCCGCAACGTTTTGACCAGTTCTTATTAGCTTGCCAGTCGGATGTACAAGGCCGTGGTCCTATGTCTGAACGAAGCCCCTATCCGCAGGCCAAATATGCGCGCTTCTTAGCGGAAAAACTCGCGGATTTTGATAAGAAGCACGCCGCGCAAGTAGCGATTAAGAAGGGCTTGAAGGGCAAGGAAATTGGGGATTCAGTCAAGGCTGAACAATACGCTTTCTTTAACCAGCTGATAAAAGCCACCGAAAACGAAAAGGCCGCGATGCAGCTGCAAAGATCCGATCAGGCTGACTAATCTGTAGTTACGTCAACTCGAAATACAAAGAGCATGCAAACGCAATTTTTTTTAGCATATCAACGTCACTTTTCTTCCATAATGTGGGTTTCCCTGTACTTTCGCAGCAAATGACGCCTTTGGGCTGAAAGTCTTGGTGCAGGACATAATCAAGTAACGACACAATGTTATTGGGGATAAAATAGGCCTCGGTAAAACACGCCGTTGCCGGATGACGGTGTGCGTCTGGAGCTGTGACAACATGTTGGTTCAGTATGACATCAAAATACGGCGCGAAATCACGTTTGCGCAGGACTGCATTGCTCGAGAAACTTCCCGATGGACCGTCGTAACAAATGATTGAACGAATCTGTGTCAAGTCATGCTCAAAGGTCCATAGACTCACGCGATCTGCACCGTCAATCATTTCAGCAGTAATCAGACAGATTTTTTCCAGCTTCTTTTGTTGAGCTATTGATGGGTTAGTTAGAATGGAATTAAGTTGTATTAACGAATCCAATGAGCACTCCCGCGCCTTTGATCTGTGGGGCAAAACCCCACGCCGACACTCTCTTTGAGTATAGTTGGGCAATTTTAACGCTCCAGTTTTTTTGCAACTTTTTATATCTTGATATCAATGGTGAGCGAGTCTGATGGTTTTTTTATAACACGTGTGTGCTGGTGATCATCCAACACAAACTGATCAATAGAAAAGTGAACCAGATATTTTGACGTTTCATCGTTAGTGGGCATTTAGTAATTGTTCGAACATGTGTTCAATGTATGCGACGAACATGGAGTAATTGTGCAGATGCTTTGCATTTTCATTGAATAACAATAACAGTAGTAATGAGCTGTCGATTAACTTATAACCAAAAAGTCGACTGCAAGCGGTAGTGTATTGCATCCAAAGCTAAGTATAATCTCGACGTTATGATCACGATTAATGAAATTAAAAATCACCCGAATGTACTCGTTGAGCCACCCAATCGGCATGGTTCTTTCCATCTGGTATGTAGCCTAGAAACCCTAATGGTTATTCCAATTGGCACTTGGAGTGAAGGCTGTGCTCAACGCTATATTCGCACGACTAAACGCCTGCTCACTGAACATGGCGTATCACGCTTTGGCGGTTTGGTTTGCTTAGATCGCTGGGAACTGGCCACGCCCAACGTTTTAAAGATGCTCAATCAGTTCCATGATTTCTCTGTTCAATCCGGTATGGTCTGTGAAGCACTCTTAGGCAGTCGCGAAGCTGACGTCAACGTTACCATTGTCGATCGAGAAGTCGTTAATAAACGCGACGGAGTGCGGGTCTGTTCAGATATCCAAGCAGCACTCCAACTGTTTGATGAGTACGAATTGACGTATGACCAAACCTTGTTAGAAAGTGTTTATCAACATCGATTCGAGTTCTAATTTTAGTACAATAGAATCCTCTCAAAGGAAGTTTATGTCTCTTTCATCGCCAAACTGGCTGCCGTTGGACCAAGCATTAAATAAGCTTGCATCCTTGATTCAACCCGTGACTGAAAAGGAAACAGTCTCCGTAACAGAATGCTGTGGTCGAGTGCTCGCTCAACCCGTTTATTCGCCAATAAATGTACCCGCATTTGCTAATTCAGCAATGGACGGTTACGCGATGCGTTACGCCGATATTGGTCAAGTCGAATACTTCGAGTCAATTGGTGAGAGTTTCGCTGGTTCGCCATTTTCAGGTGAGGTTGAGGCCGGACAGTGCGTAAGGATTATGACGGGAGCTGTCATTCCAAGAGGAGCTGATACCGTTGTAATGCAAGAGAACACCGCACAGATGGACGGTAAAATTACTGTGGTGGCTCCTGTGCGCAGAGGCGAAGCAGTGAGGCCTGTGGGCAACGATATTCGTCAAGACGCGCTTGTGCTCGAGCAAAACAAGCGACTAACTCCTCTGGATGTTGGGTTGTTATCCTCACTGGGGATCGCCACAATCGATGTTTTGAAAAACCTGACCGTCGCGGTTATGTCCACTGGTGATGAACTTACTCAGCCTGCGAGTGGTTTGATTCCCGGACATATCTATGATTCCAACCGCCCTATGTTATTGGCGATGCTCGCACAGCGAGGATATCAAACCATTGATTTAGGTATCGTACCGGATGACAAACAAGCTTTACGAGACGCATTCGAACAGGCAGACAACAATGCCGATTTAGTTTTGTGCTCTGGCGGTGTTTCGGTTGGAGAAGCTGACTACACAAAAGACGTGCTTGAAGAAATAGGGCAAGTTGATTTTTGGAAGATAGCCATTAAGCCTGGCAAGCCACTGGCATTTGGACGATTATCAAAAAGTCTATTTGTTGGCTTGCCTGGGAACCCCGTTTCCGCAATGGTTACATATTTACAGATTGCCGAGGCGGCGCTGGATCTCATGTCAGGTCAACAACCGATATCGAGGCTTCGGCTAACAGCTATCGCTGACGAAGATTTCCGTAAGCGCCCAGGCCGCCTAGATTTTCAGCGAGCGCTATGCTGGGCCGGTCACGATGGAGACCTTCGTGTGAAACCGATGGGCAACCAAAGCTCTGGTGTCTTGTCATCGTTTTCTCAGAGTAATTGCTTCGCCGTTTTGGAGCTTGAACGCGGCTCTGTATTCGCGGGAGAGCAGGTGACTATTGAGCTGTTTGATTCACGGCTCACTAACTGAGCCGATACCTCAGCGTTTTACGATTCAAACGTACCTTTTATCACTTGTTGGCCCTCAAACACATGCCACTGACCTAATGCCATGACATGTTGGATTCGGTTGTTAGCATCTAGGACAACGATATCTGCGTCGTGACCTACCTGCAGTTGGCCCTTGCGATTGAAGTTCATTAGCTCAGCGACGTTGCTTGTAAAGAAGGGCAATATCTGCTCTATCGCTTTGCCTTCGTCCATAAGTGTATAAAACACATCTGTCATTGCTTGAGATTCGCCGAAGTCCATGTGCGTCATGTGCCCGTGGCAATCAAACGTCGGTAAACAACCACCACCGTCAGAGCTGATGGTCAGTTTGTCCTGTGGTAAGTCTTGCGACATATAACGCAATAAGGCCTCTGGTGGTTCATATCCGACGTCGCCGGTTTCAAAAGCGGTAACATCAACCCAACAGCCTAGTTTGGCTAATTCACACGCCTCATCAAACAGGGCCTTTTGGCGATTAATATGAGTAGGGTTGTAAGTCCGCGGCGGAATTTCCGCTTCTGAGAGGGCTTTTCTAATCAATTCTAGACCGCGTTTACCATCCCCGAGGTGTAAGTGGAGAATCCCAGCTTTACCGGTCATCAAGCGCGCAACATGAGCTTCTGATGCTACCTTCAATAGTTCGTTGAGCGTCGGTTGGCTGGAGCGGTGGTCGCTAATTGCGAGTTCGCCAACACCGATGATTGGCTCTACGAATACGATATCAGAGCGCACCGAGCCGGTTAGTGTTGTCGGTGGGAGATGGTAACCACCGGTGTAGCAATATGCAGAAAACCCTTCTTCACGCAGGGCGTATACTTGCGCTATGAGTGATTCGGTGTTGCGCGTCAGATCATCAGTACCCAAAAGACCGATAGCCGTGGTGACACCGGCTGAGGTGAAACGACTCAACGGTACAGGTGGCACTCTAGTTGAAAACCCCGCTTCACCACCACCACCGGTCATATGCGTGTGGCCATCGATAAATCCGGGTATTACTGGCATACCGTCAGCATCGACAACGGTATAGTCGAGCTTGTCATCCAATGAAGGCCTGTGTTCGTCCATGTAAACCACTTTACCGCCGGCAATGAGGATGTTTTGAAGACCCAAAGACTGCGGCGCATAAACGTCCGCATTGATGATAAGTGTGATGGATTGACTATTATTCTGAGTTATTGTCACAAGGCACCGAGATGGTTGAAATTAGTGTTCAATACACGAGGTATCATGTCGGAAACGATCCTAGAGTAACTCACAAATATGGCAAGTGTTTATGTGAAAACACCTCAATTATCTCGGTTCGTTGAGGTTCATAACATGTTATTCTGCGCTACAACTCCTACACAATAAGCGCCTTGCGCGAAACTAATAAGGTAACATAATGCGTGTACATCACTTCATGGTACTGGGCTTTTCTCTGCTATTGACTGCCTGCCAACCCCAAAACCAGACTCACTCGCTAGAGTCAGCTCCCCCTCAAGAAGAAGCTACAAAAGCAGTTGAAACTGCCATTGAAGTGGGTAAGGACTATCATTCTTTCTCGAATCCAGAACAAATTAAGGTGAAGCATATCGACTTGAGCTTAACCGCAGATTTTGAACAACGAATGCTTGTCGGTAGTGCACAATTGCATGTTGAGCGAGCCGAACCGAATCTGCGTCAATTGATCCTGGATACTCGGGATTTAGATATTCGTGCGGTTCAAGCAAACGGTCGTGACATACCGTATGTGTTGACCGACGCTGACCCGAATCTTGGCGCAGCGTTGCATATTGAAGTGCCGACTGATGAGAATCTCGTTACGATCGAGTACGCTACTTCGCCGCAGGCATCGGGCGTGCAATGGTTGACGCCTGAGCAGACTGCCGGTAAGAGGCATCCATTTCTATTTACCCAAGCTCAGGCTGTGCATGCGCGTAGCTTTATTCCGCTGCAGGATTCTCCACAGGTGCGGGTAACATATACGGCCACGATCAAGACGCCTGAATCATTATTGGCGGTGATGAGTGCGGCGAATGACCCGCAGACACCAAGGGATGGAGAGTATGAGTTCACTATGCCGCAACCAATACCGTCTTATTTGATTGCGCTGGCGATTGGTGATCTGGCTTTTCAGCCAATGGGAGATAGAACGGGCGTATATGCCGAACCAGAACTATTAGAAGCGTCAGCACGTGAATTTGAAGATACGGAAAATATGCTGATCGCGACAGAGGAAAAATACGGAGCGTACAGTTGGGATCGCTATGACTTGTTGATATTACCGCCATCGTTTCCGTTTGGGGGGATGGAAAATCCGCGTTTATCATTCATAACTCCCACGGTTATTGCTGGCGACAAGAGTCTGGTTTCTTTGATCGCACATGAACTTGCTCATAGCTGGTCGGGGAATACCATTAGCAATGCCACTTGGCGGGATTTGTGGCTCAATGAAGGGTTCACGACCTACCTAACATACCGGATTATGGAGATGATTTACGGTACCGACCGGTATCGTATGGAGGCTGTCTTAGGGTATCAGGACTTGCTCGCCGACATTGAAAGCTTGCCAGAAAATGATCAAATCTTGGCGATTGATTTGCGCGGACGTGATCCTGATGATGTGTTTTCCAATATTCCCTACGAAAAAGGGGCCCTGTTTCTGCGCGAATTAGAAACGTTGATTGGTCGTGATGCATTCGATCAGTTCTTACTCGAGTACTTTGAAGCCTTTGCGTTTAAGAGTATTACAACTGACCAGTTTATTGAGTATCTGGACAAGACGTTATTGGTTTCTCACGCGCAGCAATTAGATCGCGACCGTATCATGAGCTGGATTTTTGAACCTGGGATCCCTGCTGGAGCACCGGTACCTGAGTCCAATGCGTTCGAGCTAATCGATAAAAGTCGCAGCGCTTGGCTACAAGGCGAGTTAGCGGCTGCCGACATTGACGCAAGTGCTTGGACGGTCCATGAATGGCTGTATTTCTTGAACAATCTGCCACAGCCTCTAACAGAGGCACAACTTGATGAACTTGATGCTGCATTTCAGCTGACAGGCAGCAAAAACAACGAGATAGCGCATAGCTGGTTGTTGATGGCTATTAAACATCAATACCAACCCGCTTATGATCGCCTTTATCAGTATCTAACCAGTATCGGCCGCAATAAATTGGTTAAACCCTTGTATCGTGAATTGGTGAAAACCCCGGATGGCAAGGCTTTCGCAAAACGAGCGTTTGATGTGGCGAAACCTGGCTATCACCCTTTGACCATAAAAGCGAATGAAGGGTACTTTGAATAGAGGGTTCACCTTGGAGGTGCAAAATGCACCTCTGTTGTGCAAAATCAGCTCGCAAGCATGGTTGATGATTTTATAACTGTCTGAAAAATATAATTAAAATAGTTGGCATTTTTCCTGAATAAACTGTTTCACTACAGTTATTGTGGCTGCTATCGCACTGTAGCGATACGTTAGCCAAGGCAAAGAAGCCCGCAATCCAAGGTCACTACGTGACTACAGGAATGCGGGCTTTTTTGTGTTTGAACAAAAGGTGAATCATGTCTAGCAACGTGCAGGAACATCAAGCGAGTGATTTGAACATACCAACCATTGTCATCATTGGAAACGGCATGGTCGGTCATCATTTTGTCGAGCAGTTGGCCAAACAACCGGGCAAACGCAAAATCATTGTCCTATGTGGTGAGAGTCGTCTCGCGTATGACCGCGTGCACTTGTCTGAGTATTTCAGTGGTAAAACGGCGGAGCAATTGGCATTAGCCGATGCTACCAGCTACGCCAAGTTGGGGGTCGAGGTACATACCAGTACGTGGGTTGAGGAAATAGACAGAGCAGAGAAAAGTGTCAAAGCACAGTCTGGTGTTGTGTTTCACTACGATATTCTCGTTCTTGCAACTGGCTCATATCCTTTTGTACCGCCTATTCCTGGGCATCAACAGCAGCACTGTCTTGTATATCGCACTATTGATGATTTGGAACAAATCGAAGCGTCAGCAAATGAGAGCAAAGTCGGTGTCGTAGTGGGTGGCGGACTATTGGGTTTGGAAGCAGCAAATGCGCTTAAGCAGGCTGGACTTGAAACCCATGTTGTAGAATTCGCGCCGCAATTGATGGCTGTTCAGGTTGACGCGGGTGGAGGTCGAGTACTGCGAGAAAAGATCGAGGCATTGGGTGTGGCTGTTCATACCGAACGAGCGACCCAAGTGATTCAAGCAGGCGAACAATGCCGCTATCGAATGTGCTTTCAAGACGGAGAGTATCTAGAAACCGACATGATCCTTTTTTCCGCGGGCATCAGACCGTCTGATCAAGTGGCTAAGAATGCGGGTTTGAACCTCGGGGAACGGGGAGGGATCGTTGTCGATGACTATTGTCAGACGTCCGACCCTTCCATATACGCAATTGGCGAATGTGCGTTGTGGCAAGGCAAGATTTTTGGATTGGTTGCACCTGGGTACCAAATGGCAAGAGTTGTTGCAGCTCACTTAGCCGGAGATACGGTGAAGTTTGCGGGTGCTGATATGAGTACCAAGTTAAAACTCATGGGAGTCGAAGTAGGCTCTATCGGTGATGCGCACGCTCGCACAGAAGGTGCCTTAAGTTATACCTACGAGAATCAACCTAAAGGCGTATACAAAAAAATTGTTGTTAATGCTGCAGAAACACAATTACTGGGTGCCGTATTAGTTGGTGATACCAGCGAGTACGACACTTTATTGCAATATTGTCTCAATGAAATGGCACTGCCTGATGCACCTGAGTCTCTGATTTTACCCTCTAACGACAGTGCGCCAGGATTGTCCAGTGATGCGCTACCAGATTCTGCGAGCATCTGTTCGTGTCACAATGTGACGAAAGGCGACGTAGTTAGCGCCATCGATTCGGGTTGCTCTGATCTACCTGCAGTCAAAGCCTGCACCAAGGCCAGCACCGGTTGTGGTGGTTGCAGTGCGCTGTTGAAAAATGTGGTTGAAGCAACACTTACTGCGAGAGGCGCAGAGGTTTGCACAGATATTTGTGAGCACTTCGCTTACACACGGCAGGAGCTGTTTCACATTGTGCGTGTGGAGGGGATTAAATCGTTCGAGGCGTTACTCGCTAAACACGGGAAAGGTCATGGTTGTGAAATCTGTAAACCGGCCGTGGGTTCAATTCTCGCTTCAGTTTGGAACGAGTTCATCCTTCAAGAAGACCACGTGAGCTTGCAAGACACAAATGATACCTACTTAGCCAATATGCAAAAAGACGGTACCTATTCCATTGTACCGCGTGTCCCAGCTGGGGAAATTACGCCTGACAAGCTCATAGCAATTGGTCAAGTCGCTAAACAGTACCAGCTGTATACCAAGATCACCGGTGGACAGCGAATCGATTTATTTGGTGCTCGGGTAGAGCAATTACCCGAAATATGGGAGCAGTTAATCGCGGCAGGCTTCGAGACGGGTCACGCGTACGCAAAATCATTGAGAACAGTTAAGTCCTGTGTGGGCAGCACTTGGTGTCGTTACGGCGTACAGGATTCGGTGGGACAGGCCATTGATTTAGAGAATCGTTATAAAGGTCTGCGAGCGCCGCATAAGCTCAAGTTTGCCGTTTCTGGGTGTACCCGCGAGTGCGCTGAAGCTCAGAGCAAAGATATTGGGGTTATCGCGACCGAGAACGGCTGGAACCTTTATGTTTGTGGGAACGGTGGCATGAAGCCTCGTCACGCAGATCTGTTCGCTACAGACCTCGATGCCAAAACGCTAGTCACTTATATCGATCGTATATTGATGTTTTATGTAAGAACCGCAGATCGTTTACAACGAACTTCTGTATGGATGGAGTCCCTTGAAGGCGGACTCGATTATCTCAAGGATGTCGTTATTTACGATTCACTCAGTATTGCTGTAGAACTCGACTCGCAAATGCAGCATATCGTAGACAGCTATCAGTGCGAATGGAAAACCGCCGTAGAAGATCCGCACGCAAGACAACGGTTCCGCCAGTTTGTTAATTCGGATGCGCAGGATGAAGACGTTGTATTTGTACAAGAGCGCGGTCAGATAAGACCTGCAACACCTCAAGAAAAACAAGCATTTGAATCATCAAACACAACGGCTTCTGATGAAGAGATCACGTTGGTAACCCTGTAGGAGCGACATCATGCAACAAAAACAAAAATGGGTCGAAGCGTGCAGAGTGAGCGATCTCATCAAAAATTCAGGTATTTGCAGTCTAGTGGAAGGGCAACAAATCGCCATGTTTGATATCCAAATGGATGAACAACGTAGTGTTTTTGCTATCGCCAATCGAGATCCTATTGGTCAAGCAAACGTGCTCTATCGCGGTATTATTGGCAGTGTTGGCGACCAATATGTGGTAGCGTCGCCCTTGTATAAGCAGCGCTATAGTCTCTCCTCCGGAGAGTGTTTGGATGACAGTCATTATAAAATTAGCGTCTACCCAACACGCGTGGATGGAGAGCGCGTGTTCGTCCAACTTACCAGTGTTGAAGCTTAGCCAATGTCGTCCGCACAACTTTGCACCAGCACATGCCCCTATTGTGGTGTTGGCTGTGGTGTGGAAGTCAAACGCAGCTATGATCAAAGCGGCCACACTGCACTTTCAGATCTGAAGGGCCAAATTGATCATCCGGCGAATAACGGCAAACTATGTGTCAAAGGAACGCACTTACTCGACACAAATGACACCAGCGGGCGGCTGCGTGAGCCCGAGATCGATGGCCAGGTAGTCGATTGGAACACTGCGACTAGCTACGTAGCAGATAAGCTCAACGAAGCGATTAATGAGTTTGGCCCTGATTCAGTGGCTTTTTATGTGTCCGGACAGTTATTGACCGAAGACTATTATGTCGCAAACAAGTTAATGAAGGGGTTTATTGGTAGCGCCAATATCGATACCAATTCGCGGTTGTGCATGTCATCCGCCGTTGCCGCCTATAAACGAGCGTTTGGCAGCGACAGTGTACCGTGTTGCTATGAAGATATTGATTATGCCGACTTGGTTGTGTTGACTGGCTCAAATGCCGCGTGGACGCACCCGGTATTATTTCAGAGGTTGCAGCGGGCAAAGCAACGAAATCCGAAATTAAAAGTAGTCAGCATTGATCCGAGAAAAACCGCAAGTTGTGAAATCGCCGATCTGCATTTAGCGATCAAACCTGGCACTGATACCTGCCTATTCAATGGACTGCTGAGATTTTTACATAGTGAATCTAAGGTGGATCGCCAATACATCGAGGCGCACACCAATCATTTTGAACAGACACTCGCCATGGCACAGCCATGGACGCTAGAAAAAGTTGCGACTCACTGTGATTGTCCAGTCGAGCAGATACGCGATTTTTTCACTCTTTTCGGTGCCGCAGATGCTGCATTGTCGCTTTACTCCATGGGTGTAAATCAGTCGAGTAGAGGTGTCGACAAAGCGAATGCAATTATTAATTGTCATTTGGCGACGAGACAGCTTGGGCGGCCAGGTGCTGGGCCATTCTCATTGACAGGACAGCCAAATGCCATGGGGGGCAGAGAAGTGGGCGGGTTGTCTAACATGCTCGCAGCACACATGGAGATCGAAAATCCCAGTCATCGACAATGGGTTCAGACGTTCTGGCAAAGCCCTAAAATACCCGTTGAGCATGGTTTAAAAGCTGTTGACTTATTTGATTCAGTGGCGATGGGCAAGATCAAGGTCATTTGGATCATTGCCACCAATCCGGTGGTCAGCATGCCTAACCGAAACCGTATAGAAAGAGCGTTGGAGACATGCCCTTGTGTCATCGTGTCGGATGTAGTGAGTGATAACGATACACTTGCGTTTGCTTCGGTTAAACTACCGGCGACTGGTTGGTCTGAGAAAGACGGTACCGTGACCAATTCCGAGCGGATGATTTCCCGTCAAAGGGGGCTGATACCGCCCTATGGCCACAGCCGTCATGATTGGCAAATATTAGCCGACGTCGCCCGAAAAATGGGATTTGAAAACGGTTTCAATTACCGCTCTAGCGCTGAAATATTTGATGAACACGCAAGACTCACCGCGTTTCATAACGACGGCACGCGAGACTTAGATTTATCGTCACTCATTGGGCTCACCTCAAAAGCATATGATCAGTTGCGACCGATTCAATGGCCTGTAACGGAGTCAAAGCCTGACGGCACCAAACGCCTTTTTACTGATGCAAGATTTTATACGGCAGACAAACGCGCCAATTTCATTCCAATTGAGCCATGTCCGCCAGAGCAAATTACCAGTAACGACTACCCATTGATCCTTAATTCAGGTCGACAGCGCGATCAATGGCACACGATGACACGCACGGGCAAAGCCAAGCGCTTATTGGAACATACCGAAGAGCCTTTTTTCGCCCTGAATCCCAAGACGGCGATCAACCACGCGGTATCAGACCAACAATTAGTCGCTCTCACATCTGCGGTCAACCCCAACAATCCTGTCATTGTGAGATGCCGATATGACCACTCAATGAGGCAAGGCGAGGGGTTCTTACCTATCCATTGGAGTTTACAACAAACCAATGCTGTTGCGATTACTCGACTGTTTACCAGTGCCTGCGATCCGATTTCCGGCCAACCGGAGTTAAAACATGCCGCAATAAACTGTGAGGCACTTGTTTATCCAACTTATGTTCGAGTTGTCTCACGCGCTGAATTACCGCTTCACTTCCTGCAGTTCTTTGCGTATTGGAGCTCAAAGCCAATTAAGGACGGATTTTCGTATCGAATGGCCTGCCAGCACACACAAGCGGATTGTGACAAGCATTTTGAACATTTACTGTCTGGCCAAGAGACCGTGCACCGTCGCAGTGACGCAAAAGCTCAATTCACTGTGCTGTTGGATGAGGCCGAGCGATTAAGTCTTTTTTGGTTAAGCTCACAAACCGAACAGATGATTGAAGAGAAATGGGTGGAGGATTGCTTTTCGTCAAACGTGATTGAACCCACTGTGTTGCGCAGCTTACTTCGCAATCAACCAGAAGATCACTACGCACTGGGGCCGGTTGTTTGTAGCTGTTTTAACGTACATCGCAACACGATTATCGACCAAGTCGCTCAAGGCGCTAACTCGGTTGAGGCATTGGGCAAAGCGCTCAAATGTGGCACTAACTGCGGTAGCTGTCAGTCTGAGCTGAGCCAAATCATTCGCGCTACTGAAGACGACCTTTCAGGCCAGGCAAATGCAAACAGCGATAATGAAATCATTAGTATTCAGGAGGTGTTGAAATGATGCTGACTATCACGGACTGGTTTTCTAACGTTATCTACAAAATAGCCACATATCTCAATAACAATAGCCTTGGCGCCAAAGTTAAAAAGGGTAGAACCGGTGCCAACACAACGCCAACTGGCTCAAAATCGATTGGTCGAGTGATCATTGTGGGTGCCGGACCTGGTGACCCTGGCTTATTAACGCAACATGCAATAACCGCAATTAATCATGCCGATATCGTGCTAGTCGACCAACTCGTATCAGATGCCATTGTACAACTCATTCCATCTTCGACCGAAATCCGTTTCGTCGGCAAACGCGCCGGCAGACACAGTATGAGTCAGGCGTGTATCTCGGAATTAATGGTGAATTTTGCTCTAAACGGTAACCGGGTGGTGCGTTTGAAAGGTGGCGACCCCAGTGTATTTGCGCGAACCGCAGAAGAAGCCGAGCAACTACAGAAGCATAATATTGAATTCAGCATTGTCCCAGGGATTACAACTGCGTCCGCGGCTGCCGCAAGTCTGGGTATTCCGCTAACGTTGCGCGGTACCGCACAATCGGTTCGCCTTATCACGGCTCGTCAACAACAGGAAATGGCAATGCCAGATTGGCAGGCGTTAACAGCTGCGCTGGAATCGGAGACGCTGGTGTTTTACATGGGAGCTCGGCGTCTCAAGCAGATAATCGATGCTATGCGGACTGCTGGTATGGCAGCGAATATGCCAATAGCGATGATTGAAAATGTGTCTTTACCCAATGCACAGTTACTGTTAGGAGATGCGATTGCGATACCACAGTTAGCTGCACAACAGAATTTTTCTGGCCCATGTTTGATCATGATTGGTCATGCCATTGAACACCGTTATCAAGTGGTCGATTTAACCCAAAACATGCGCATGTTTGGGGCGCTGATATGAGCAACGATTTCAACTCCGCACCGGGACAACAAATGAAGCGATTCATTACCTTGATTGGTAGAGGTCAGCGCGCAGGTACAACGTTAAATCAATTGGAAGCAGAGCAGGCGATGCGGTTGATACTCTCGGGTAAAGTTAGCGACGCGCAAAAAGGTGCTTTCCTAATGCTGCTGAGGGTACGGGAGGAAACACCTGAGGAACTGGCTGGATTTTTATCGGCTTGTCGTTCTACCAATATGCCTCTGCCCGTTAGCGCAGACTATGACTTAGGATGTTACGCTGGGAAACGGCGACATTTGCCTTGGTTTTTGTTGGCCGTTATGTGTTTAGCGCAGTCGGGTAAGCGTATTTTTATGCATGGTACCCATGAACCCGATAGCCAGCGTTTGTACCTTTCAGCCGTATTTGAGGAGCTCGGTTTACCCATTGCTGAGTCTCCCGAGCAGGTCAACCAACACTTGGACTATTTTGGGTTCACCTATGCAGATCTCAGCTGGCTAAATCCACCCGTGTGGTCACTTATCAATATGCGCAGCGAACTTGGCTTGCGCTCTTGCGCCAATACATTAGCCAGGATGTTAAACCCAAGTCGGGCCGGAATCAGTGTGCAGGGCGTCTTCCATCGAGGCATCGATGGTAAACATGCACGTGTTGCAACCTTGTTGACTGAATCTAATGTCACTGTTTTCCGTGGTGAAGGTGGTGAAATAGAAGTAAATCCAGAGCGCGCATTTGAGCTCTACCGCTGCTCCCAAGGTCATCAAACGATCTGCACCGTTCAACCATTAAACGAACAATGGTCTATCAAGCCGAAAACGTTGAATTGTAGCGAGTTAATCGATGTGTGGGAAGGTAAACTGGATTGCTATTATGGGCGTAGTGCGATTCTTGGAACACTAACAGTGTTATTAGCGGCAGATTCAGACCAGCAATCACTCGAAAGCCTTCAAGCGCGAGCGCTGCAACTTTGGCAATCCAGAGATAAATGCTGGCCAGTATTACCACAAGTCTGCTCTGCTTGACTGTATATTGCACTGCAATAGTGCAATGTTTGTTTGGTTGACCAAACTGAAGTTATTAACCCACTGATATTATTGAGTGTTTGTCATCAGAAGTGGAGCAAAACCTTGGCGAAGAACTTGCTTGAAGGTCATAAGTTCCCGAATGCAAACTCAGCAAAGCATAAGGTAGGTTAGACAGTGTCGCAGTTCAGTATATTGTTAATCGATGAAGATCAACAAAGGGCGGATGCCTTCAAACAAGCATTGTCAGAATCACGCTATGAAATCGTTCACTTAAAGGCACCTGCACATAGCCTTCTGCGTCATGTCGACCAAATAAAACCAGACATTATCGTGATAGACATTGAATCACCGAGTCGTGATGTGTTGGAAAGCCTGCACACCATGTCCAGTTTTGCACCAAAACCGGTGGTGATGTTCTCAGACGAGCAAGACACGGAAGTCATTAATCAATCTGTGAGGAGTGGTGTTAGCGCATATATCGTAGGCGATACTGATCCCTCGAGAGTGCGTTCAATCTTGGACGCCGCCGTAGCACGATTCTATGAATTTCAAAAACTCAAACAAGAGTTAGACGATACTAAACAGGCATTCGCTTCGCAGAAGCAAATAGATAGGGCCAAAGCATTGTTGATGGAGCAGCGCAATTTAACCGAGAAAGAGGCATATGCTGCGATGCGCAAAATGTCGATGGATGCAGGTCAAAAAATGGAAGACATAGCTAAAACGCTGATTTCCGTATTAACTAATTTGAATAAAGGAGGTCGCCCATGAAGTACTCTGCGACCATAGGTTACATACCGTTAACTGATTCTGCTCCGTTGGTGATTGCCAAGGAGTTAGGTTTTTTCAGAGACTACGGTGTCGATGTGGAGTTACAAAGTCAACATTCTTGGGCGACGCTAAGAGACAAATTGCATGCTGGAGTATTGGATGCGGCGCAAATGCTGGCGCCCATGCCTTTTGCAAGTCAATTAGGTCTAGGAGGTCAACAAGCTAACGTTATTACACCAATGGTGTTGAGCTTAAATGGTAACGCGATCACACTGTCGACAGCGCTCTATGAAGAAATCCAACGAGCCAATGATATCAGTGAGATTCGCTTACCTTTAGCCGCATATTTGTTAGAGGAAGTGGTTCAGCAACGGCAAAAATCCGGCACTGCAAAACTCAAATTAGCGACGGTGTACCCCTATAGCTGTCACTTCTACCAATTACATCACTGGCTCAAATCTGGCGGGTTGTCAGTGGAGCAATTTGAGCTTGTTGTTGTGCCGCCAATTAGTATGGTCGATGCACTCCACTGTGGAGATATTGACGGCTATTGTGTAGGCGGACCGTGGAATGCTAAAGCAGTCAGGGCGGAATTCGGTGTAACTGTTTTGACCTCCTTTGACGTATGGCGGGACTCGCCAGAGAAAGTGCTGGGCGTGTTGTCGGACTACTATGCAAAGCACCCGAAAGTCGTACACGCGATATGCTGCGCATTAAAAAAAGCATGTGAGTGGCTAGAAAGTGTTCCCAATCGCTTTGAAGCAGCTCGAATCCTAAGTCGGATGGAATATTTGGATGCGCCGATAGACGTTATTGCACCGTCTCTGATTGGTAGCTGCTTGGTTGGAAAACAGCAGCCGCCGCGTCAGGTACCGGGATATAACCAGTTTTCTTCAAATTTATCCGATATAAATTTGCCCAGTGCAAGTTGCAGCGAGTGGTTGCTACAGCAAATGATACAGACGGGACAAGTTCAACCAGGGGCAGTGGCTAACTTGCCACATAATGCGGTGTTTCGGAGCGATATTTATCGACAAGCGATGCAAGGCTATAAGGAATAATCAGCTGAGTAACAGCACTTGATTTGTGCACAGCGCACCAACATGGCGAAAAACATTCATTTCCTGGCTGTTAAAAACATGTTAAGTACATGAATTTAAAGGGGTAAAAAGTTGGCATCGATGATGCAAAAAGAATATCGACAATAATAAGGATGCCCAAAAAATAGTGGTAATAGAACTATCTAGCGGCATCTAACAATAAAGCGCAGCGACAGTCATGTTGCACTAAATAAAAACCGGGAAGTTGCACCGATGCAATTTTACCGATTGGCAATGTAGCCCGCCCAGACTCACCGTGTCCTGAAGTCTGTGCGGGTTTTTTTTGGCTTGAGGAAAATGAATATGATTGGGACTTTAGTAAGAAACGCGTTTAAGAACCGCATTTTTAAAGGCTTTAGCACTGCTGCGGCTGTTTTTACACTGAGTGTGGTGTGTTCTTCTGCACACGCGCAGAAAGTTGGCTGGCCAGAAAAAGAAGAGTTGAAGTTCGGTTTTATAAAGTTGACTGATATGGCACCACTGGCAGTTGCTTATGAGCAGCGATTCTTTGAAGAAGAGGGGCTCTATGTCACGTTGGAAGCCCAAGCGAATTGGAAGGTACTGTTAGATCGTGTCATTGACGGGCAGCTAGACGGTGCTCACATGCTGGCAGGGCAGCCGCTGGGTGCGACAATTGGCTTCGGCACACAGGCGCACATTATTACCGCGTTTAGTATGGATTTAAATGGTAATGGTATTACGGTATCCAATGATATCTGGGAACAGATGAAACCCCATATACCACACGAAGATGGCAAACCTGTTCATCCCATCAAGGCCGATTATCTCAAACCTGTCGTCGACAAATTCACAGCCGAAGGCAAACCATTCAACATGGGCATGGTTTTTCCTGTCTCAACGCACAACTATGAATTGCGCTATTGGTTAGCGGCCGGCGGCATCCATCCAGGCTTTTATGCCCCACACAAAGGCGATACTAGTGGTCAAATTGACGCGCAGGCTTTGTTGTCTGTCACGCCACCACCACAAATGCCGGCCACAATGGAGGCGGGGACTATCTACGGTTATTGCGTCGGTGAACCTTGGAATCAGCAAGCTGTGTTTAAAGGCATCGGTGTACCTGTGATAACGGACTATGAGATTTGGAAAAACAATCCTGAAAAGGTCTTTGGCGTGAGCAAAGCGTGGGCTGATGAGAATCCAAATACCCATATCCGAGTTGTTAAAGCGATGATCCGAGCTGCCATGTGGTTAGATGAGAACAATAATGCCAACCGTCCAGCAGCAGTGAAAATGTTAGCGAAACCACAATACGTAGGCGCGGATGAAGAGGTCATTGCAAACAGTATGACGGGTACGTTTGAGTACGAGAAAGGCGACGTTCGTGAAGTGCCTGACTTCAACGTATTCTTCCGTTACAACGCGACTTACCCGTATTACAGCGATGCCATATGGTATCTGACGCAGATGCGTCGCTGGGGGCAAATCTCAGATAGCAAGCCTGATGATTGGTATATGGAAACCGCTAAAAAAGTCTACCGACCTGATGTCTATGCGATAGCTGCGGCAGCGCTCATTGCGGAAGGTAAAGCGAGTGCCGAAGACTTTCCAGACTTTGCAACAGAGACTGGCTTTAAACCTCCTCAAACTGAGTTTCTCGACGGGATTACGTATGACGGAACGAAGCCGAATGCATATCTTGAATCGCTCGAAATTGGTTTGAAAGCTGATTCAAAGATTTAACTAACACTACAACAGGAGACCTAAACGATGAAGTCTAACGCTATTCCGGTCTTGTTCGGGCAAATGAAGCAAGGTGTCACTACATCAAAGTGGGGACAACGTTCAGCGAGCGTAATACTGCCAATCCTTGGGTTGCTCCTGTTTTTGAGTTTGTGGAATGCAGTAGCTAAATCGATTGATACTTCGCTAGGGCAATTCCCTGGGCCTGCTCAGGTGTGGATTCAAGCTAATGTGCTGGTAGATGAGCACATTGCGCAACGCGATAAAGCCGCTGCATTCTACGAACGCCAGGAGGCACGCAATGCGGCTCGGATGGCTGAAGATCCGAGTTATAAGCCGAAAGTGAGGCCATTTACAGGTGCTCCAACCTTCTTTGAACAGATTTGGACCAGCCTGTATACGGTCATGGTTGGCTTCTTGTTAGCCTCAATCATTGCCGTACCCCTTGGCATTGTATGTGGCCTGAGTAAGTCGGTTTATGCTGCGATTAATCCACTCATTCAGCTATTTAAACCGGTATCGCCTCTGGCTTGGCTACCCTTAGTTACCATGATCGTCAGTGCGGTTTATGTGAGCGATGATCCACTGTTCGCGAAATCATTCGTTACGTCTGCGGTAACGGTCTCTTTATGTTGTTTGTGGCCAACACTGATCAATACTGCAGTGGGCGTGTCGAGCATCGACAACGATTTGCTTAATGTCAGCAAAGTATTGCGTCTGAATGCGTTGACTCACGTGGTAAAAATCGTTCTACCATCTTCTATCCCAATGATATTCACTGGCTTGAGATTATCGTTGGGCATTGGTTGGATGGTTCTAATCGCAGCAGAGATGCTCGCGCAAAACCCTGGACTCGGCAAATTTGTCTGGGATGAATTCCAAAACGGTAGTTCTGACTCTCTAGCCCGAATCATGGTGGCGGTGATCACAATAGGACTAATTGGTTTCGTTTTGGACCGTATCATGCTCTATCTTCAGCGCGCCGTGAGCTGGGATAAGTCTGCAGTTACACGATAGTGAAATGAGGGATAACCTATGTCAGCTAAACATCATTTAGAACTCACACAAGTAAGTATCGACTTTCCAACACCGAAAGGACCTTTTAACGCGCTAAAAGACGTCAATCTTAAGATTGCCAAAGGTGAATTTATCTCCTTGATCGGTCACTCAGGTTGCGGTAAGTCGACGGTACTAAACATTATCGCAGGGCTTCATCAAGCGACGCTAGGTGGCGTTATTCTCGAGGGAACTGAAGTCAACGAGCCAGGCCCAGAGCGCGCGGTTGTCTTCCAAAATCATTCCTTATTGCCATGGCTCAGCGTGTATAAAAACGTTGAACTGGCGGTTAAGCAAACCAGTAAGGGACGCAGCAAACAGGAAATTAAGGAATGGGTGGAGCACAATTTAGCACTGGTTCATATGTCGCATGCTCTCGATAAGCTACCGAGCGAAATCTCGGGAGGTATGAAACAACGGGTGGGTATAGCGCGCGCATTATCGATGCAACCCAAAGTGTTACTAATGGATGAGCCTTTTGGCGCACTTGATGCCCTGACTAGAGCACATTTGCAGGATTCATTAATGGAAATTCACGCGAATTTGGGTAATACAGTCGTGATGATCACACACGATGTAGATGAAGCCGTATTACTTTCTGACCGCATTGTGATGATGACAAATGGACCTTCCGCGACCATCGGCGAAATCCTTGATGTTGATTTAGAACGCCCGAGGGACCGGATTCAATTAGCTGACAACGCGCAATACAACCATTACCGGCACGAAGTCTTGCACTTCCTCTATGAAAAGCAACGGAAGGTTGAGCCAGTGACACCCGCTGCGAAGCGTTCTACTTCACAAAAGGCGAGCATCAAGAATAAGCCATCACGTTCGGACGCAGCTTAAGTTAGCGAAACACATACATTTAATCACAACACACAAAAACTCGACTACGCTTACAGAGTCCCAATAGGACTTTGTGGGTTAGTCTGCGAAAAAGGAAACACAATGAGAAAAGATAGATTTAAAACACGCTCGATTGTCGTAGCCGTTTCAACCGCATTATACATGGCTTCAGTTTCACCAGTACATGCGACTGATAGCGTCTACAAAGCCATCAGTGAAGGCAAAGTATTTGGTAACTTTAACCTTCGCTACGAAAGTGTTGATCAAGATAACGCGCTTGAGGACGCCAGCGCATTGACTCTACGAACAAGGCTTGGCTACAGCAGTGCTGCAGTATCGGGTTTCTCGTTTACGGTCGAAATGGAAGATAACCGGATTGTGTTAGGTGAGGGTGACTATGCGTCACCGCCGAATGGTTATAATACCGGCATTTATTCAGTTATTGCTGATCCTGAACACACTGAGCTTGATCAGGGTTTTATCCAATACAAAAAGGACGCGCTAACGGTAAAAGTCGGTCGCCAAGTGATTACTCATGATGGACATCGATTTGTGGGACACGTCGGGTGGCGTCAAGATAGACAGACCTTTGATGGCGCAAGGGTAGTCTATGCACCGAACAAGCAATTTAAATTTGATTACAGCTATGTCGACCAACGGAACAGAATTTTTGGTGAAGATGCGGATATTGATTCTAAAGATCATCTAATGCACGCGAGTTACAAAACCGGTTTAGGCACTTTAGCTGCGTATGGTTATTTGCTCGAAGTTGATAACGACACTGATAATGCACTCGACACGTTTGGTGTGCGGTTCTCGGGAAATAAACAGGTAGATGGAACTAAATGGCTTTATCATATTGAGTTTGCTTCACAAACCAATGAAGCTGCGGGACAGGAATTTGATACAGATTACTTCTTCGCTGAGGGCGGGGCTGTTCTGAATGGAATTACCGCTAAGATTGGTTACGAAGTTCTCGGATCTGACGACGGTCAAATGGGCTTTCAAACACCTTTGGCAACGTTACACAAGTTTAATGGGTGGAGTGATCAGTTTCTCGGAACACCCAGTCAAGGTCTCGAAGATCTGTATGTGAGCCTAGGAGGTAAGCTTGGCGGCGGCAATTGGCTTGCGGTGTATCATGATTTTTCAGCCGACGACGCGTCTCCAACTGTTGATGATCTAGGTTCAGAAATCAATCTGCAGTACGTAAAAGCAATTAACAAGCACTATAAGCTTGGTGTAAAGTACGCCAGTTATTCTGGTGAAAGTGGGCGAGTGGACGCAGACAAATTATGGCTGTGGCTTAACGTCGGCTTTTAATTGGTACTTTTATGTCAAAAACGATTGGCCTCCTTTTAGCAGGAGGCGCTTCTTCGCGTATGAAAACGGACAAGGCGTTGCTGAAAATAGGCAGTCAATCGCTGTTGTCGCACGCACACGCAACACTGAGTAACACTGCACTTGATACTGTTATGGTAAGCGGTGAAAAACATGGCGGTATCCCAGACATAATTCCCATGAAAGGGCCGCTGAGCGGTATTCATTCATCTCTTCATAGCGGTAATGTGAATAGAGGTGATCGGCTATTAGTTTTGCCAGTAGATATACCCTTCATGCGCGTGCAAACGTTAAATACTTTGGTTACGCACAGTCGTCGAACACAGCAGAGTTGTTATTACGCACAGTCCTATCTTCCTGCGTGCTTCGTTGTGTCAGAGTGCTTCGAGCAGCACATCAATAGCGTTTTTGAGACAACCCAAACATACAGCGTACGCAGTTTACTTGAGGCGGTAAATGCACATGCACTGGAACGGTTCGATGCTTCTGACTTCTTCAATGTAAATCAGCCTCAAGACTGGGAGAAGGTAAACAACAGCCTGGCTCTGAGTATGACGGGTTGATGCCGTTAAGCCGCAGTGCGCTCTTCACTGTGCAGACGTTCTATGTGCTGTAGAAGTTTGTCGCACGCCTCGTAGTATTTTCTGCCATTCTGATAATAGACTCGTTCAACGACTTTACCTCGCTGATTAATCAGAAAACACGCCAATGGTTTATTCGACTTAGGTAACCATAGCTGGTGTAACATCCAACGCGAATACAAAGGTGCCTGGTACAAGAATCGGTTGATACAAAATGGCAGTGACAAGCCTTTAGTTTGAGGCACTGCACCACCCACGCACACGTGAACCGATTGAAAAGGATTGTCCACTTGTTCGCTGTGTAAACCATGTTTTTCGACGAGTTTGTCGATCAATGCTATCCCATACATGTAAATAACCTCAGTACTGTTTATGTATACAGTATCGCTGAGATTAGTGAAAAAGCAAGTGTTTTGTTTAATTTTTGCCCATTAGGTCAGTTTCAGTGATGTACTGACACACTTGGTTTCTGCCATTTGTTTTAGCTTGATAAAGCGCAGTGTCTGCGCACTGAAGGAGTCGTTCTGTCGTTTGTTTAGACAGCGAAAGCTCGGTGTGAACACCAATACTGACAGTCACGATATTGGTTACCTCGCTGTCTTTATGCTCAATCGCCAGTGCGCGGATTTGTTCACAAATCTGATTGGCGAAATCGGTCGCTTCTTCGCTGGTTTGACCGACTAAAATACAGACAAATTCCTCGCCACCATATCGCGCGACGAAGTCACTACCCCTCCTAGTGGTTGAGTCAATGGTTTGTGCAATCGTGTGCAGGCATTCATCACCTTTTAAGTGACCGTATGTGTCATTGTACTGTTTAAAACAATCCACATCGATAACCAACAGCGAGAGAGCCAAACCATTACGTTGGGATACGGTAAGCACCTGTTCGAGTCGTTCATTAAACGCTCGCCGGTTGGCGATATTGGTTAAACTATCAACAAAACTCAATTGTTTGAGTTTTTCCTTTTGTTCCGCAATCGTATTAAATTGGTCCGTGATGGTTCGAGTAAGGTCACCGATTTCATCGGTTGATGCGCTCAATTCACTTGGGATTTTGTCCACTGAGCCGCTATTAACTAGGCGTTTTAAGCTGACTAATCTCGAAACAACGCGAGACTTTATATACAGGATCAAAATTAAACCAATAGAAAAGGACAGCCCATAAACTGCAAGTGTTATGGTGAATCGGTTAGATGACTCAGTCGCGAATTCACTCGCAATCTCAGCTTGCTGCTCGGCAAATTGATAAGAATTAAATTCTGCATTTTTCGCCACATCTAAGACAAATCGTCGTAAGAAATTACTTTGCCCGGCAATACGCGCTTGTTCTCTTAGTTTGAGTGATTTGGTATCGACCAACCCTTCTGATGATAGCGCTATTTCCTCGAGCTTGGCTAAATAGGATTGGCCTTGTTCGTTCAAGCTATTACTTTGTTTTATTGAGGATAATTGCTGGCGTATCGAACGCTCTAGTTGCCTGACATTGATCAGTTTTTTGGCGTTTGACAGTCTTAACAAGTCCAGTTCAAGCTTCAAAAATTCGGTATTGGTTAATTGATTACCGTCCCGTTGCTCAAATGATGCTTGCTGAATATCCGAAAGTGTATCGGTTAATTCTTGTGCGGTTGCCTCTAACGCCAGTTTTCGATTGATCGCGTAGTACAGTTCAATAAACTCTGTTCGAATGGTCTCTAAATCAGAGGCCAGTGGCGATTCTGATGGTACTAAACGGTCTATTTCCGTCAGTTTTTCGTTGACTTGGGCATAACTGATGCGCATTTCAGGTAACGTATTCGCTTGGGCGAAATTGGATACGAGGAACGCTACAGCGGTTAATTGACTGTGCATGATGCCATTATCTGCGAGTGTCGGAACCACATTAGTCGCGATATTGTTGTAAGACTCTTCTGTATCAGATAATTGTCGGTAACTAAATCCAATAATAAGCACGAACAAAACGACAAAAAGACCAAGCAAAATGTCGGTCACACTCCTGATGGAACGTTTAAACGGGGGGGAATTGACGGGATCTGTTGGCATTATGTCAATTAACCGTAATTCTGTTGTCAACAGAGGCATTAAGTGTCCCGGACTCACTCAAAGAGCGTTGTAATACGTCGGATAGTAATGGCGTAGTGGGCGCAAGATCATAGCGCCGCTTGCCATTCCTCAACATGACGTAACCATCACCACCATTGAACATGTAATCCGTTGTGGCGAGTAAGTAGGTTTTGTTCTTTTGTAACGGTTGGCCTTGAATCTTTACGTTTGAGACTCGTTCACCCGCTGGTTTTTGGGTATCCACTGACATAGTTATTGCGGATACTTGTGGAAAACGACCTTGCACTTTTTCATGCTCACTGACCCCATTTTCCAGCGCCTGTAAGATAATGTCACCGGTAACTTCCAGCGTGACTAGTCGGGTCCGAAAAGGCAATTCTAAGAGTAAATCCCGTTTACTGAAAACATGTCCCTTGGGGTAGCGTTTGTCGCCGCGGATTGCCCCACCATTAAAAATGGCAAGGTCAGCTGCGCCTTCGCGTCGCATGGCGTCGGCGATGATGTTTGCAAACCCATTTTCAGCGGTTCTCACGGCATCTCGCGTTGTAATAAACGGTACTGATACTGTTGCTAACGAACGACTGAATTGGTTCTCAAGACGCTGTTGATAAGCCCCAATCACTGTTTGTATTTCTGGGCTCGGTGCCAGTGAATCGAGTTTGATCATCTTTACCTGTATGTCTGTCGCTTCTTCCGATGTTCTTATAAGCTCGATGATTGCAGCGGTACCTGGTTGATCAACAATGACTTGATTTTGATGTCGTTCTTGTTGCGAAAGTGATGCCCTTGCATCATTCGTTTCACTTTGAATGGCGACATCAACAGTACCGTCTTCCAAAAAAGAGTAGATAAACGGAAATTGATCGGAATGCAGCAAAACAACCAGGTCAGCGCCTTTGTCTCTGAGTTTTCTTGCCGTTGCTAATACTGCGTTACGCGGTTCCTCAATACTAAGTCTACGCAGTAAGTATTGCGTCGTGATGTAGGGCGCGACTATAGATACAAAGCCGATTTTGAGACCTTCAACCTCGATGATAAGATCAGTATGGATCCCGTCCAGCGGTTCCGCAGTTTGCAGGTCAATTGCATTAGAGAGAAGCAGCGGAAAAGATGCTTCGTAACTACGCAGAATAAGCTCGTCTTCGAAGTAACTGAATTCGCGCTTGGTAATACTCATAACATCAGGTGCGAGCTGGTTAAGAATATCGACGATGTGTGAACCAGAATCGAAAGAAGCAAGTGGGCTGGGCGCCAGGCTAGCGCCGCCGAACACAAATAGCGCTTGAGTGTCGGTATCGGCTCTAATAGTTTCCAGTAGTGTAGCGAGTTCCGCATAGTCGCCGTGCGCACTTGAACCAATGATCGGCAAGTCAGCGGCGTACACGAGTTTTACCCGAGTTTGAGCATGGGAGAAAAAGGTTAAGCTAGTAAGTAATATCGCTACAAATAATTGCAGCCTAAACTTCATCACCAGAAACAATCCTTTATCTTATGTATAGCCGTATGATAGGCATTGGCTAAACAAATTACCATCAACAATTGATCTTGAGCTTGTGCGAGATCGATCTGCAGTCTAACGTATATGTTGATGCAATCACCGTAACATGCATGCGTTTTCACAGCGTCCTTTTCATACTGGGCAAAAACAAAGAACATGTACACAGGAGAACTGTATGAGTTCAGTCAATATCAACGGCACTGACTATCCCATTGATGTCGCTGCCGACATGCCATTATTATGGTTTTTGCGAGACCGTTTAGAGCTAACGGGAACTAAGTTTGGTTGTGGTAGTGGCTTGTGTGGAGCATGTACTGTGCATGTTGACGGCGCCGCAACGCGTTCCTGTGTACTGCCCGTTTCAGCTGTAGCGGGAAGAAAAATTACCACCATCGAAGGCTTATCAGAAAAGGGTGATCATCCTTTGCAAGAAGCATGGTTGGCAAACAATGTACCCCAGTGTGGTTATTGTCAGGCTGGGCAAATTATGAATGCTGCCAGTTTTTTGAAAAACAACCCAACGCCAAGTGAACAAGACATTGAAAACGCAATGCAGGGCAATATTTGTCGCTGTGGTACCTATCTGCGGATTAAAAAAGCCATCAGTGACGCGGCTGATAAATTGGCCAAGGAGGTCTGAACATGACTGTTTCAACTCTTCAAAATCCTCAACGCCGCCGGTTTTTGCAAGCATCAGCCCTAGTTGGCGGTGGTTTAGCGCTGGGCGTTTCGATTCCGTCACGAGCAGCAGAAGCTGGTGTTTCAGATGCGTTTTCACCCAGTGCTTTTATTCATCTATATCCCAATGGAGACGTTGTCCTGTATTGTGGGCGATGTGAGATGGGTCAGGGCATTTCGACCGCGCTGCCGTCTGCTGTAGCTGATGAAATGGAAGCAGACTGGTCCAGAGTGACGGTTAAGCAGGGAGAGGGTAACGCCGAGAAATATGGCCCGCAAGCAACCGGCGGATCCGCCAGTATCGTTACCATGTACGAACCTATGCGGCAGGCCGGCGCTGCAGCAAAAGTGATGCTGATCGCGGCAGCCGCGAAAACATGGGGCGTTGAGCCAAGTGATTGCGTGGCAGAAATGCATAAAGTTACCCATACACCGACTCAAAAGACTTTGAGTTATGGCGAATTAGCGGCCGTGGCTGCTCTGCAAGACGTGCCGGAAGACCCGATTTTGAAGCAAAAGAGCGAATTTAAATATATCGGCACAGCACTACCCAGACACGACCAATCAATGGTTGTTGTTGGGAAGCGAGTGTACGGTGCCGACACGAAAGTCCCGGGTATGCGCTATGCTGCGATTACTCATTGCCCCGTCTTAGGGGGAAAACTCAAGACCGTCGATGATACTGCTGCCAGAGCAATTCCCGGAGTTTTAGACGTCGTGAATATTCCGCGATACGAGGTTCCATACGGCTCAGTCGGCGGAGTAGCTGTTGTTGCTGACAATAGCTGGACTGCACAAAAGGCGGTTAAAGCACTTAAAATTGAATGGGATGCTGGGCCGAACGCGGTATATGACACGGTTCAATATCGAAAACAGTTGGTAGAAAACGTTGAGTCTCCCGCAGAGAAAGTGGCTGAGCGGGGTGATGTTGATAATGCTTTAGCCAATGCTGTGAATAAGGTCAAAGCGACCTATACCCAGGGCCATTTGTGCCATGCACCAATGGAACCCAATGCATCAGTTGTGTGGGTCAAGGATGGCAGCGCGGAAGTGTGGGCATCGACTCAAAGCCCAGAGGACATTCAGAACGTACTGGGCGAATATTTGGGTATCGAACCAAAAGACGTATATGTTCACGTTATGATGTCAGGTGGTGCATTTGGACGTAAGTTTAAATGTGATTATGTCCAAGAGGCCGCCGCGATTTCAAAGCAAATCAAAGCCCCAGTGCAGTTGATATGGTCCCGTGAAGAGGACATGCGGACAGGTTATTATCACTCAATCAGTGCGCAGCATATTGAAGCCTCAATGGATGCTGAGAACAACGTCACGGGTTGGTTACACCGGGCAGCATTTCCATCTATCAGTTCATTGTTTAATCCCACATTAGATCGCGCGCCAGCAAACAGCTTAGCCGAGATTGAGCGACATCCATTTGGGATAAAGAATTTACGCAGCGAAACAGGACTTGCACCCGCGCATACCCGAATCGGTTGGTATCGCGCAGTTTATGCAATTTTCTATGGTTTTGCGTACGGTAGTTTCGCTGACGAATTAGCGCATAAAGCGGGCATCGACGCGGTAACTTTCCTGAATCAGTTGTATGACCGTAATACTGACCCAGAGCAGCAAGAACAAGTGCAGCGTTCGAAAGGCGTGTTGAATTTAGCCGCGCAAAAAGCGGGTTTCGGCCGCGAGCTGCCGCCTAACGAGGGGATCGGTATTGCAGTGCATCACAGTTTTAGAAGTTACGTTGCAATGGCTGTGCACGTGCGGGTCATTGATGACAACATTGAAGTCTTGAATGTCGAGTGTGCGGTCGATTGTGGTCAAGTATTGAATTTAGACAGTGCAACAGCCCAGCAAGAAGGTGCAGTTGTAATGGGCATGTCTTTTACCCTGTACACTGAGATTGCGTTCAAGGATGGGGCGGTGGTTAATTCAAACTTCCATGATTACCCAGTACTAAGAATCAATGAAATGCCAAATGTAAACGTCCATTTTGTTGAAAATGATTACCCTCCGACAGGCTTGGGTGAGCCAGGTGTTGCACCTTTCCCCGCCGCTCTGACGAATGCGATTTTTGCAGCTTCAGGTAAACGCTACAGAGATTTGCCGATTAAGCCTATGTCCGCTTAACGGACCAGTCCACTGACGTTTTCACTAGGGGGCAATGGCAGCCCCCTTTTTTGCAACTGTAAATCTGAGTAAACTTAACCAGCAGTCGTCGACCAGCACTGCGCTCTCTCAAAACTAAAATGAATAAGAGATCAGAATGACGAATAAAGATAACTCTCCCGAACTCAATGACATGCTTGAAGCGAATCAACAACAGCGGGCTCAGTTTTTTGACCGACTTGTCAATCAACACCAACAAATCTGGATTTTGCATGACCAGGATGGTGCAGTTATGTTGACCACTGACGAAGAAGATTGCATTCCAGTTTGGCCAACGGCTGAAGCAGCCGAGCTGTGGCGCAATGAAGAATGGAGTGACTGCGAGGCAATGCCGGTGCAATTATCCGACTGGTTTCAGCGTTGGACCGTTGGGATGCAAGACGATGAGCTCTGTGTCGCGGTTTTCCCCGTGCCCGGCGAAGAGGGGATGGTACTTTTGCCTGAAGAGCTCGAAACGCTGATTCGACACTGAACAACGTGCTTGCTAAAACTGACGAATTCGGCCCATTTCAACGATGACATTTTGGGGACTGGTCGCATTTATTAGCCAATACTTTGCCTATTTTTGCGTATTCTGATTTCAGTTTGTAAGCAAACGTATCATTGCTTGTATGTTCCAAGTTTTGTTGCTAAACCATGTTAAGGAATTGTTATTAACCATGCCTGTGGTAATGCAATTCACTCGGCACTTATCTGTGCTAACTACAAAAATAACTCGTTTAGCAACGAAAACACTGACAATGGATGTCAGCACGAGGAACACAAATGAAAAACACACAACAATTTCTGACGAAGACTGCCTTAGCGGCAACTATCGCTGCATTATACTGCTCACCTACTGTTGCACAGGAAGCCAGTGAAGAAGACTTCGAACGCATTATGGTAACGGCAACAAAACGCTCAACCTCACTGCAAGAAGTCCCATTTTCGCTAAATGCACAAACCCAAGACGATATCGAAAGAGCCGGCGCCACCAATCTTGAAGAGTTGACGCGGAATGTTGCTGGCGTTTCTATTCAGAATCTAGGTCCCGGACAAAGCCAAGTCGCGATCCGTGGTGTATCGGCGGGACAAATTGTGCGTGACCAGCCGGGTGTAAAAGAGCAAGTGGGTGTTTATTTAGACGAGAGTGTGATCTCCTTATCATTGTTCACACCCGACCTTGACCTATATGACTTGAGCCGAGTAGAGACATTAAGAGGTCCGCAAGGTACCTTATTTGGTAGCGGCTCTATTGGCGGTACTTTACGTTACATCACCAATCAACCTGAGTTCGGTGTCACTGAGGCTTCATTCGAAGGTAACATCAATACCGTTACCGATGGTTCAGAGGGTAACCATATAAAAGGGATGGTAAACGTACCATTGACCGATGATACATTGGCATTGCGCGCTGTTGCATATCGCACGGATTACGCCGGTTATATTGATGCTTTAAGTGAAAATAATACACGCTTTGAAGACGTTAACGACGGGGAACGAACCGGTGGAAGGGTTGCGTTAAAATGGCAGGTTACCGATGATTTGAGTATTACGCCTCGTTTGGTTTTCCAAGAAATCGATATGGGTGGTTTCAATCGCCAAGAGGTGTTTAATCTTTTTGCCAACCCCTTCACAACAACACGACCAGCGATTCAGTTAGGTGAGCGAGAGCAATACTTGCTCTTGAATGAAGCGTTTGAAGATGAAACCACTATTTTTGATGTAACGGCGGAATATGCCGCCGAAGAAGTTGATTTTACCTTTGTGTACAGTTACACCGATCGCGATATCTTGGTAAGCCGTGATGCCAGTGCGTTGACCGGGTCAGTTTCAGTCGACTTGGGCTATCCCGATGCAGCTGTTACGCTGCCGTCTAATTTACGCGACCGCACAACGGTGGAGCAAGACACCATCGAATTTCGCGCCGCATCAAATAATGATAGCGCTTTGCAATGGTTAGCTGGCGTTTTCTATTCGGACACCCAACGTACCTATTCTCAACGCCTCCCGACAGCCGGGTATGATGCCTTCACTGACTCTGTGTTGGGGGCTGGGACGTCAGCAGCAGTGGCAAACGGATTTGGTGCTGATTCTCCTTACAATGCCGATTTACCGTATGATTTGGAGCAAACGGCCGTCTTCGGTGAAATTACGTACGATGTCAATGACGACCTATCTGTGACCGCGGGTACTCGCTTTTATGATTATGAAGAGTCGCGACGGTTTACGACTGGGGGGCTGTTTTCCAATGGTGATGATCAAACTGATTCTACTGCATCAGACGGTTTTACCTCGCGAGTGATTGCCAATTATCGCGTTAACGATACTGTTAACCTGAATGCGCAAGTCGCCCAGGGTTTCCGCCTGGGTGGGGTTAACGATCCACTCAACGAAACGCTTTGTAACGCACAGGATTTGGCAGTTTTTGGTGGGTTTCAGGATTACGACGACGAAACCTTGTTGAACTATGAAATTGGGGTGAAAGCTGCTTCGAGGGGCTGGACCGCAAACGTTGCAGCCTTCTATACCGATATAGAAGATTTACAAGTGACATTGGATGCTGGTTCTTGTTCTTCGCGGATTTCATTCAATGTAGAAAGCTCCTTTACACAGGGTGTTGAATTCGAGGTTACACGCCAAGTCACGAGTAATATGTTCTTCAGCTTTGCTGGCTCACTGATTCAGGCCGAATTCGACTCTACCGTGGTTGATAGTAATGGCAATGTGATTGGCGGTGTAGCCAAAGGGAATCGCCTCGCGTCTGTGCCTGAGCTCCAATTTGCGATCGCTGGTACCTACGAGTTTGATTCTCCGTTGTTCAACTCTGCTAATACCTACATGTCTGCGTCGATTCAACATGTGGGTGACCGCATAACGCAACCCAGTGACCAAGTTGCAGGGGCAGGGACCTTTGTTTCAGGTCTGCCGTTTGGCGGAGCTAGCGGCACTGATACGACTCAACTAGACTTGGAACTGGAGAGTTACCATACCGTCAACCTTAGCCTGGGTCTTGAATACGATGATTGGGAAGCGCTGTTTTATGTCAACAACTTACTCGATGAAAATACGAACCTATCGTTTGACAGAGAACGCGGCGGCCGAGCTCGCTTGGCCTACAGAACGAATCAACCTCGTACGATGGGCGTGACGTTCCGTTACTACTATTAATTAAATCATAAGTAGTAAAAAGGGCGTCATTAGCGCCCTTTTTTATTGGAAACGAGGGATAATTGGTTTGCGGTTAATCCGCTCTGTGCATTTTGGGGTAACAATTAATAACCGCTAAATCATTTTTAATGGTCACGGACGTTCGTCCAATGATGTAAAGGAGTCCACTATTTCCCTCGTAGCAAATGCTGATCAATTGTGGTTTGTACCACTTGGTGGTACCGGAGAGATTGGCATGAACCTGAATCTATATAGTCACAACGGCCACTGGTTGATGGTTGATTGTGGCGTTACCTTTGATGAGCCGCTTTCACCTGATTCAACTCAGCGATTTCGTGTCGTGGCAGCAGATCCATCTTTCATCACTGCACAAAAAGAGCGATTGATTGGGATCGTAATTACCCACGCCCATGAAGATCACATTGGTGCTGTCGCTCATCTTTGGAGGCGCTTCGGCGTACCTGTTTATACTACCGGCTTTACCGCTGAAGTACTGCGCCGGAAGTTGGCACAGGTTGGGCTGGATGGGCAAGTTCCTGTGTACGAGATTAAAACCGGTGCTTATCGTCAAATTGGCCCATTTGGTGTCCATTGGTTGGGGATTACCCATTCGGTTCCTGAACCTCATGCGTTGCTCATTGAGACCGCTGTCGGTAGTGTCTTGCATACCGCCGACTGGAAAATTGATAAACGTCCAGGCGTAGGTCAAGGTTTCGAGGTAGAGCGATACAAACAACTCGCAGAGCAAAACATTAGCGCGATGGTATGTGATTCTACGAATGCCCTCAAACCCGGTTTTTCAATTTCAGAAGGGGAATGTAAAGCGGGATTGTATGAGACGATTAAAGCAGAGACAGGACGGGTTGTTGTAACGTGCTTTGCAAGCAACCTTGCTCGATTAATCGCATTAGCTCGCATTGCTGAGAAAACGGGTCGATACATGGCGCTCCTCGGTCGAAGTTTAAAAAATATGTACTCCATCGCGCGAGTGACCGGGTACTGGCCCGATGATTTAACGCTCATAGACGCATCTCATGTAGGTTACTTGCCGAAAAATGAAGTTCTGATTGTCGCGACGGGAAGTCAAGGAGAGCCGCGCGCGGCAGTCAATCGCCTCGCACTCGACAATCATCCGCAACTTCATCTTGACGGCGGAGATTGCGTGATTTTCAGTGCCATGATCATTCCCGGCAATGAGCGTCCGGTTGAACAGATGGTAGAACGGCTGAAAGCGCGCAATATAGTCGTGCATTTGTCAGAGGATAGTCCCATTCCTATTCACGCGTCGGGCCACCCTAATCAAGAAGAGTTGGCGTTGATGTACCAGTGGGTAAAACCCCAGATCGCAATTCCCGTTCACGGTGAGGCTGAGCACATTGAAGCGAATACGGTGATCGCTCGACAAAATGGCGTTTCCAAGTATTTTGCCGGAAACAATGGAGATCTTTATCAGATAGCCCCTCAGCCGATGTTAAAACGCGGAGCAATAAAAGCTGGGCGTATCATAATTGAAGCGGAATAATCAGCCAAAGGTTTGGATTGTCGAATAATTGCTCGAATAAACAGTATTTATTGGTCGAGTTATTAATATTGAATTTGGCAATCGATAAGGTCTTAATTAGCCTATGTAAATACAGTGTTAATTGGTCTAACATAAATGAACATGCCATTAAAACAAGAAGCGACTATGAGCCTTACTAATATGCCCACTTCACCTTTGACAAAACTGTATCAATGGGAGAATGAGCGTCCCGATTTTGTTTATCTCAAACAGCCGGTAAACGGTGAGTTCCAGGAATACACTTGGGGACAAGTCGGCCAATTAGTTAGAAAAACAGCAAATCGACTCAAGCAGATGAATTACGAACCCGGAAGTCGTATATGTATATTGTCGAAAAACTGTGTTGAGTGGTTCATCGCTGATTTGGCCATTATGATGGCTGGACATGTTTCAGTACCTATTTTCGCTACCGCAGGTCAAAAGACGATCGAATATGTGCTAAAGCACTCAGACACGAAGCTTATTTTCGTTGGCAAACTCGATGATACAGAGAATCAAATTCAAGCAATTCCAGATGATGTTCATTCGGTCGCGTTCCCATATCCAAATATTGATGTGAAGCAGCAGTGGCAAGATTTCATCGACATTGAGCCGTTAGAAGGTGAGCCGAACGTCAATATGGAAGACATGGCGACCATTATTTATACCTCTGGTAGTACCGGCACGCCTAAAGGTGTTGTTCACACATTCGGTACGATTTGTTGGGCAGCAGAAAACTCGTTGACGGCATTAGATGTGAACGAAAATGATCGCGTATTGAGTTATCTACCTTTAGCTCACATCACCGAGCGGGTGCTGGTTGAACTTGCCAGTATTTATTCATCAGGACGTATCAGTTTTGTCGAATCGTTAGATACCTTCCAGCGAGATGTGGTTGCCTGCCAGCCGACATTATTTATTTCAGTACCGCGCTTATGGACTAAATTCCAAATGGGTATTTTGGCTAAAATGCCGCAGAAGAAGCTTAACTTGCTCCTCAGTATCCCAATTTTGAAAGGTGTAATAGCCCGTAAAATCAGGCAAGGATTAGGTATTGACCAAGCACGCCTTTGGGCGAGCGGCTCTGCTCCCTTGGCTCCTGCAACGATCAAATGGTTTGAGCGTATCGGGGTCAAAATCAGTGAAGGCTGGGGAATGACTGAAAACTGCGCCTACGGGACGAGCAGCGTACCTTACCGCACGGACAAAATTGGTTGCATTGGCCACGCTTATGAAGGCGTTGATATCCGAATTTCTGACGAGGGCGAAATTCAAGTCCAGTCTCCTTGTAATATGAAGGAGTACTATCTGGAACCTGAAAAAACCGCGGAAGCTTTTACTGAAGACGGTTGGTTGCGCACAGGCGACAAAGGCACGATTGACAGCGAAGGTTACGTGAAAATCACTGGTCGTCTAAAAGACATCTTCAAAACGGCCAAAGGCAAATACGTGACACCTGCACCAATCGAAGCGAAAATCATGGAAAACCCGGTGGTTGAGCAAGTGTGTGTCACTGGAACCAATCTGCCACAACCTATCGCGCTGTTAGTCTTGTCTGAAGAAGCCGCGCAGCAGGACAAAGCTGAAATACAAAGTAGCTTAGAGAGTACTTTGGAAATGGTGAATTCAAGCCTCGAGAGTCATCAAAAACTCGACCGAATTGTCATCATGGATGATCAATGGACGATAGAGAACGATTTGCTTACTCCAACATTAAAGGTTAAACGCCACGTATTGGAAGAGCGGTTTGAGGGTATCATTCAGAAGAAATATTCTGGCAAGGTTGTTTTTAACGACTAAACTCTTGATTAGGAAAAGAGTTTTGTCGAAGAGAAAATAAACCCAACTCTTCGCAAACATGCAGTGAAAGGAGGCTCTTGGCCTCCTTTTTTGTGCCTGCTAATTATACTCTAGTGAATTTGATCGTATTAGTTTGCGCACGTACGTATGGTTTTCAATACGTATAAATGGTTGTTAATTGACCATGCTCTCAATAGAGTGCGCGCCGCTAAAAACTTGATAACACACACAAATAGAGGAAAACCATGTTGAAAAAGCGTTTATTGTACGGAGGACTAGCTGCGCTATTGTCTCTCGCAAGTTATACCGTCTCCGCTGAAGTCGTAATGGTCGTCCATCCATCCAATGGCGATGCTATCGACTCACAAGTCGTAAAGCGGATTTTCCTAGGTAAGGCAAAGAAGTTTCCCAGTGGCACGGCAGTCACGCCAATCAATCAAATTGCCAGCTCAAGTGTGCGAACTGCATTTGATGACAACGTCATTGGCCGCAGTTCAGCCCAAGTGGCAGCATACTGGTCAAAGCTTGTATTTACAGGCAAAGGTGTACCACCGACTGAAGTCGACAATGATGCGGCTGTGATTGCAGCAGTTGCAGCTGATCCTAGTGCGATCGGTTATGTCGATAGTGCATCTGTCACCGGCGATATTAAAGCCATACCTGTGAATTAATTGGAGAGATAAACATGAAAAAGTATTGCGCTCTTACCGCCATCGCAATTGCTGTGTCGGGGCAGGTTCAAGCTGATGTTCGAATTAACGGTTTTGCAAATTTGATTGGTGGTATCACCAGCAGTGACGATGCCTTGTATGGCTACGATGACAACATTAGTTTCAGCGAACAAAGTTTGTTTGCAATTCAAGTCAGCGGCGATATTAACGACCGGATGACCGCCACAGGACAACTGGTATCGCGTGGATCTGACGACTATGACGTAGACTTCGAATGGGCATACATCACATTTGACGCTACTGATTCGACGAGCATTTCAGCCGGCCGACTGCGTATGCCGTTATTCCGTTACTCTGCGTCATTAGATGTTGGGTACTCTTACCATTGGGTGGTTGCACCGTCTTCAGTATATGACGTGCCATTCAACAATATTGATGGTATTCGCGCTGACTACAGCGGCTATTCTGGTGACCTAGAATATGTATTCCAACTTACCGCCGGCAAAATTGAAAGTGACTTCACACTCGGTGGCCAACCGGCGGAATTAGAGGTTAACAATGTTTTAGTGGGCACGGCTGAGTTTACTTACCTCAATTGGAAACTTCGCGCTGTTGGAGCGCGTGGCACGACAACATTTGATATTCCTGCATTGGAGCCAGCTCTCGCGCAATTGGGGCAAATCGACCCGGGTCTCCAAAATCTGCTGGCAGCGGAAGATGATTCAGGGATATTTTATGGGGTAAGCCTCGAATACGACGCGTTTGATTGGTTCATCGGTGCCGAGTTTACCGGTGTTGAAATTGAAGACAGCTTTTATCCCGATGAATCAAACATGTACGTAACAGCTGGTATTCGTAACGGCAAATGGACACCGTACATATCGTATGAAATGTCCGATCTAAATGATGGCTTCAAATTTTTGGATCGCGTCGGTGGTTATCCGGAACCTTTTCAGGTGCCGCTGACCCAGCTATTAGTTGGGATCCAACAGCCAGCAGTGTCCGAAAATGATACTGCATCGATAGGCGTAAGATACGACTACGACACCAACGTGGCGTTTAAAGCCGATGTGACGAAATACTCTGATGACTTAGATGATACCAATGACGCTACATTGGTGCGCTTTGCGGTTAACTACGTATTTTAGTCAAACTGATATCAGGCAGCGTATAACGCTGCCTGATCGTATCTAGAGGATATACACCATGAATATTTCTCGCAGGCTGTATACGTTTTTGGGACTTTTGCTTTTGACTGCACCTGTCCTCGGTGAAGTAGTCGTTGTGGTTCACCCAAGTAATAGCGCAGAATTGAACGAAAAGACGGTTCAGCGAATTTTCTTGGGTAAGGAAAGAAAGTTTTCCGATGGGAGCGAAAGTATCCCGATAAATCAAGCGGCAACATCTGCAGTACGGGCCGATTTTGATGCGTCTTTTTTACGCAAAAGCTCGTCTCAAGTATCGGCGTATTGGGCCAAGCTAGTCTTTACTGGCAAAGGTGTTCCGCCTAAAGAAGTCGTGGATGATGCTGAAGTAATAGATCTAGTCTCAAAGAATCCCAGTGCAATCGGCTATATCGATGAAGCTTCACTAACAGATTCTGTTAAGCGGCTAGATTTTTAGTCCAACGGAATGGACTAATGACTAAGATTTGTTTTTGGTTTTGTGCGGACGATAGTCACCAAACGCCCACAACAATAACCCGAGTGGCAGTAGTAACACATGGAGTGCCGATTTAAGCTGCTCATGACTAAATTCGAAGCCGAATAAAGACAGAAACTCAGGAGGGGTGGGGTTAAATGGAGATGAAGAGCTTACAGCCCCGCCATACAAGGTTACGTAAGCCCAGTAGCATATACACGCAATACCAGCCATTCGAGCTGCAATAGATATCAATTTTAATTCCTCGCCTAGCCACTACAGGCTTGAATACGAAATCTTTGCATGGATAGTTTCAAACCGGTAGTGCGATATCGATAAAGGTAGTGGCTACTCGACGCCTGTGGAGCCGAAACCACCTTCTCCGCGTTGGCTTTCCCCAAACTCTGTCACAAGACTAAATTCAGCCTGGACCACAGGCACGAAGACTAACTGAGCAATTCTGTCACCTGATGCAATGGTGAACTCATTATGTCCGCGATTCCAAACTGAAATGAACAGCTGGCCTTGATAGTCACTGTCGATCAACCCCACTAAATTGCCCAATACAATTCCGTGCTTATGTCCAAGCCCAGAACGCGGCAATATGGTTGCCGCAAGACTGTTGTCAGCAATGTGGATAGCAATCCCGGTAGGGATTAGTTGAGTATCGCCGGGTCTCAACGTCACCTCTTGATCTAAGCATGCGCGAAGGTCGACGCCTGCTGAGCCATCTGTCGCATAGGTGGGTAAAGGAATTGAATCGCCGATACGGGGATCGAGAATTTTGAGTTCAATAGATTGCATAAGCGCTTTATTGTTGGATTTAAAGAGGCCTGATTCTACTGTGTTTTTGACTTATTGGACATGTCATTCAGCCAATTAGGCACACTTGTCAGCTTGCACAAACATGATGCAAGTCTGCACTATGGAAGGTGAGTTCAGCTTATCGATAGTTACATTATTTCTTTAATTGTCTGAAATATAAGAAAAAAATAAAGTGGCATTTATTCTGCAGCTTCTTCTGTGTTAACTGAGCTTAGTTTCATGTTGATGCATCTCAAGTGCCAGGCAACGCTTGAAATGTGGAGTGGAAGTAAGCGCAATAACCTTACCCGTACGCGTTTACGTGTCCTAACCGCGTACGGGCTTTTTTCCTGCTAGGTTTTCACAGATCAATCGCGTAACATCCTCATTATTATTCACTTTGTTTAGATTTACGTGCTCCGACTTTACCCGTCTAACAAACTCGAACATCTTGTTGATTTGCTGAGCGCCGTGATTCAGCACACCGAAACACATTCATCCAATCCACTAGAGGCTGTGTTGAGCCCGACGACGATTATAGTCGAAAGTTTGGGTATGCAGCATTGGCTCAATATGTCCCTTGCACAGCGTCACGGTGTCGCGATGAACCTAGATTTCCCGATGCCAACGCGTTTCATGTGGCAAGTCGCGCGACAACTCTTGGGCGAGGACTTGATCCCGCAACAGTCAACATACAAACGGGAAATACTGGTTTGGCGTTTGTTTGCATTGGTTCAACAAGACGCGGTAATGATGCAACCTGAAATGCAGGCAGTTCGGGACTACGTACAGCAATTGAATAAAGGCTCCGCGCAAGGAGAGCAGGCTAAAGTATTTGATTTTTGTCGCGCTGTTGCGGACGTATATGAACAATATATGTTGTATCGTCCTGACTGGTTGGTTGCGTGGGAGAAAGGACTTAGTATGCTTGAGGGGTATATGTCTGAGCCGGAAGCTCGCTGGCAGTCTTACTTATGGCGGTTATTGGTCCAGCAACAGCCTTATCATCCAGCGAATTTGCATGCGATGGCGGTTGAAGCATTAAAAGACGGGAAGGGCATCAAACGAGCACAGTTGCCTGCTCATTTGTTTGTCTTCAGTTTAAATACCATGGCACCGCAGTTAGTGAACTTTTTAGATGCGCTTGCTGAGTATGTTGATATTCACGTGTTTCACTTAAATCCCTGTGTTAATTATTGGGGGGATTTCCAAACGAGGAGGCAGCAGGCTCGAGAGCTGCAGCTAGCAAACTGGCTAAATCCAGAGTCACCTAATCCTATATTGGCCGATATGGGGCAGCAGGGGAGAGACTTATTTAATTTGTTGCAGCAGCAACAAGCGTTTGAAATCAGCGCGTTTGAAGCCCCCAACATGGCTGAAAAAGCCGACCAACCCTTACCCCAGCCGAACCTTTTGCATGAGCTTCAACAAGCCATTTTTGAAGGTAAGTATGTTGCGCCAGGGGCCAACGGCTTCGCCCAAGATGAATCGATAACAGTGGTGAGTGCGCACAGTGCATTGCGAGAACTTCAAGGTTTGCATGATCACCTGTTGAGCTTGTTTGAACGCGACCCGAATTTGCACCCTCAGGATGTCTTAGTCATGTGTCCGGCAATTGAAGACTATGCTGCATTTATCCCCGCGGTGTTTTCGACGCATAGAACGTTCGACTCAGACCCGCGAATCCCATGCTCAGTAGCCGACCGCGCGCCTTTGGACAGTGTGCCTGAGGTGGCTGCGTTTATGCACTTGTTAGAGCTGCCAGACAGTCGCTTTGAGGTCTCTGCGGTGATTGACTTTTTGCGTTTGGACGCAATCCAAACACACTTTGAACTTACGGGGAACGAGCTGGATCTGCTAATCAATTGGATTGAACAAGCCCGCATCCATTGGGGACTCAGTGCGCAGCATCAACAAACGATCGTTGAACAGGTAAACAACGCTGACTCTCCAGGAGTAAACGGTTTGTATTCCTGGGAGTGGGGCTTGGAGCGTTTGCTGACCGGACTTGCCCACATTGATACTCCAGTGTTTATCGACCCAATTGTTACGATACCCGATGTCGAGGGGCAGCAAGCCTTGGCGCTAGGAAAACTGTGCTTGCTGCTTGAGCAGCTGCAAGAACACCGAAAGGCATTGCTAACGCCGCGAACCGCAGATGACTGGCAACAGTATTTACACTCGTTAAAACACAGCTTTTTCGGTGTGTTAAAAGATAACACGCAAGCCGCGCTGAAAATTGATAAAGCCATCGCTGAACTACACGAGCATGCATTGCAAGCTCATTTTGACGAGGTCATCAGTATCGAAGTGCTTCGATTGGCGTTTAAACAACGCTTTTCATCACCTGATGCGATAAACCAGTTTATGACTGGCCAAGTGACATTTTGTTCTATGCTACCGATGCGCAGCATTCCGTTCAAAGTGATTGCGATGTTGGGTATGAACGACGGCCAATACCCAAGACAATCAATCCCGATTTCCTTTGATTTAATGACCAAATACCCACGGCGTTTGGGAGATCGTTCCCGTCGGGGTGATGACCGCTACTTGTTTTTGGAAGCAATAATTTCAGCGCGTCAGCAGCTCTATCTAAGTTTTCAGGGTAAACATATCCGCGATAACAGCGAGCGACAGCCAAGCTTAGTACTGAGAGAATTGTTTGATTATTTACGGGCGGCATATTCGACCAGTAAGGGAGTTTTGCCTTACAAGTCCTCTCAAATGCCATTGCATGCGTTTGCTAAAGAGCACTTTGACAACCGGAAGTCGGATGTTATCGCCAGCTTTGACACCGGTTGGTTGCGACTAGCAGAGTTGATTCAAACGGGGGAGCAAGCGAAAGAACTAAATGTTGAGGTAAACGACAAGCGGGTGCCGAGTGATTCTTCTGAATCCCGATTATTGTCAGTCGCATCGCTGGTTAAGGCTTTAAAAGACCCGTTGCGCTATTTTGCGAATACTAATCTTGGCCTTTACCTCGATGACCGAGAGCTTGAGTTGAATGACGCTGAGCCTTTCGGAATTGGGGGACTTGAACGCTATCAATTGTTATCGGAATACATCAACGAGCAGATTTCCGGTCTGGAATCGGATGGGAAAACAGACGCATTCGCAGATGCACTGCGGCGCTCTGTGTTAGCGGGTGAGATACCTGCAGATCCAATTACGCAAGAACGAATCATGCTCATACAGCCGTATGTCGACAAACTGGTTGAATACGTGCAAGCGACGGAAACCGTTCCTGAGGGGGCGCATGTCAGCATAGGCAATTTGACCTTGCATACTCAAACAATGACAAAAAAACAGGCTGCTGATGAGAGCGAATTGTTTAGTTGGCTACCTTCTGTTTTGCGCGCTGAACACCATGTGTTACACCGTCTGCAGCAGCTTGTTACAGCAGCGAGTCAGGGCGTGAACGTAACAATGCAAGCAGTGGCATTAGACAGTAAATCTGACCCTATTAAACTGCAGTTGTTTCGCTATCCGACAGTCTCTCCAAACGAGGCGAAACAGCAATTGGAACAGGTTATCGACGCCTATCAATCTATCGAACAGCAGCCACTACTTTGGCATATCGAACTGGGCGAAGCTGTATGTAAAACGTTTAGTAAAGGCGAACCTACAAGCGAAGAACTACTCCGGCAGTTGCACAAGGTTATCACCCAAGAGCCCTTTGGACTGGCACATAATCCCTACTATCAGTGGTTTTTTCCTGCCGGAAAACTTCCAGAGCAAACGCAAGTAGCAAGACTGTTAGCTCTATATGAGCGGTTATTCGTCCAATCAAAGGCGATAACCGTTAAGGATGTGTAAACCATGAAGTCATCACTAGGCACAGAGCTGAATGTACTCAGTGTAGAGCATATACCACTTACAGGACGTCACTTAATAGAGGCCAGTGCAGGCACTGGGAAAACGTTCAATATCACCAGAATCTATCTGCGTTTGATTATTGAGAGAGGACTTGCAGTAGAGCAAATACTGGTAATGACATTCACCAATGCTGCTACCGAGGAATTGCGCGGGCGATTGAGTGAGACGCTGCGTCAGGCTCAACAATACTGGCGCAGTGAAGAGACGCGAGCAGAGGAATCTGACAGCATATTCGCCTATTTGTACGCAAACAACGACCCTGAAATTGCGCTTCGACAGATTAATCAAGCCTTGCTGGCCATGGATGAAGCGGCAGTCTTTACCTTACATGGCTTTTGTAATCGAATTCTGAAGCAACTCGCATTTGAAACCGGCGGTGCACTCTCAGTTGAGCTCAATCAGGACGCGTTACCGCTGATGGAGCAGGTTGTCCAGGATTGGTTTCGGACACATCGACACGACGCATCAATCATGTGGGCTCTGGCTGAAAACGGTTGGCAAACACCAGAAGCCTTTTATGGCGCGTTTGGGCAACTGATTTATAGCTCAACCCCCGTCGAGCTATTGAGAAAGGAGACTGTTGAGCGCGATATCAACACCAGTGCCTCAGTGTTATTAGCTCACTATGCGGCAGAGCTCAGCGCTCACTATGACAACTTATGTCAGCACAAAAATATTATATTTGACGACTTGGTCGATAGTCACAAACAAGCGGAACAGCGTCAGTATGAGTGGCAGGTTTTACTCGATTGGCTCGCGAATCCGTCGGTAGACAATATCCCAGACGAGGTAGGCGCTTTCTTAAATGGCAATCGATACCGCAGTAAACCCGAAAGCAAACAGCTGCTCAAGCCGCTTGCTGACACGCGAAAAAGCCTAAAAGAAGCGCGAGACAAGCAACGACTGCAATTTGAACGGCGCACACAAATGGTTGCCAGTTTGGACGTCATTCACTCTGCTATTATGTGGATTAGGGCGCGTTTAGCGACGGAAAAACATCGCCGAGGCGAATGGGGATTTGACGATTTGATCCAGCAAGTTGCCGACACGGTTGCTAAATCTGACGCACTCGCAAATGGACTCGTTACACAATTCCCCGTCGCCCTCGTGGACGAGTTTCAAGATACTGATCACCAGCAGTACACTATTTTATCCAAGGTTTATAAGCCGCGAGCAACCGATGAACATCGTGCTGAAAGTCCATTGCTGATGATGATTGGTGATCCTAAACAAGCCATTTATGGTTTTCGCGGTGGTGATATTTATACCTACCTCAAGGCCCGAAGTGACGCTGAATATTTATGGGTTATGGATACTAATTGGCGTTCCACTCACCAAATGGTTGCAGCCTATAACCGTGTGTTTTTGGGGGGGCCACTGGTAGCGCCAGGGTACCCAGTCTTTGGTGAGCAAATCGGTTATGAGCAAGTCAATTCTACCCCTCATGCAGCGGCTGCCAAAAGACCCTTGCATGATCCATTAAGTGAACATCGCAAAGCGTTAACAGTAGTGGTGAGTGAGCTATCAGAAGAACAACTGGCGAGTAGCAAAGCGGATATAAAGCAGACATATCAAGCACAAATTTGCACTTGGATGGCCGCAGAAATCCAGCGCTTATTAGGTGAAAGCCGACTCGGCGAACGGTCGACAAAACCGTCCGATATCGCAATCTTGGTGCGCGATAAAAATGAAGCGGCAACCGTACAATCGAGTTTGCACCGGGCGGGGTTAAACAGTGTATTTTTGAGCGATAAAACACGCTTATTTGTCAGTTTAGAGGCTCATGAGCTGCTGCGTGTATTGCACGGGATATGGCATTATCAATCCGATAGTGAGTTAGTCAAGGCACTCTCTAGTTCCTTTACCGGTTTTCCGGTAGAGAATTTACATCTTATGCAGTCAGACCCTCTGCACCCTAGTTGGGGAGACGCGAGGCAGCTTGCGCAACAATTGCGTCACTATTGGCTTACAAATGGATGTTTAGCATTGATACTTCACATGTTGCGCAGCCATTACCAACCACGGAACAACAACGAACGAGTCTTGACTAATGTGTTGCATATCGCTGAATCCCTGCAAAATCATGCGCAACGCAATCAACATCCATTACAAGTTTTGCAATGGTTTAAGCAACAGATAAATAGCCCAAGTGGTGATGAAGCATTCCAGCAACGCTTAGAGAGCGATGCGGCGCTGATAAAGATTGTGACGCAACACAAATCAAAAGGATTAGAATACCCCTTTGTTTTCGTTCCGTTTGCGAATGAGTACAGTGATCCGGCCAAGCAGGGGAATGGATTTAAGGCCGTATATGAATTTTACGATCCTGAGCGTCAGCAAAGAATCTGTCAGTTAGGTCCTTCCGAATACGCGCTCGAGTTAGTCCGACAGCAGGCGCACGAGGAGTCTGTGCGATTATTATATGTCGCTATGACAAGACCCGAATACCGCTGCTACATGGGGGTGGGGCCGCATTTAAGTAACTCACAATCACCCTTCGGAATTACGCTACAAATTGATGCGCAAGAACCGAATTGGCTAGCGGCTTTACAGGTAATAACAGACGAGCCAGACAGCCAATGTACCGTTGTAAAGGCGAATACTGATTGTCCTCAGAAAATTTCAGTTTCCGAAGTCGAGCCGTCGGAATCGCTGACGGTGCAAAATTTAACGGTATCACTGAGAACTAAATGGCGTATCCATTCTTTTAGTGGGCTGACGAAAGAGTCGAGTGGTACAGATTTGTCAGGCCGAGAGCATGAACGTTTTGCGCCGCTTGCGGTGTCTCTCATTGAGCCGAGTATACTTGAACCGAGCAACAACCAAACGGTTGATGGGGGCATTCGGTTTTCATTTCCAAAAGGGGCATTGCCTGGCAACTTTCTACATGACGCATTAGAACTTGCGGAGTTTCAACGGCCAAATTGGCCAGCAGTGTGCGAGAAGGTCAATCAACAATACGACCTAATCCATTCAGATCTTCAGCGCCAACTCACCCATCAATGGTTAGATGACGTCTTAAACACGCCACTGAACATCGTTAGAGAAACAGTTAGTGACAGTGTGCGTTTATCACAGTTGGCAAACAATCAAGTCGCCAAAGAGGCGGAGTTTTATTTCCCCTTAAGTGGTGGCGCATTGACCGGGCTGTATGCGGCCTTATCTGTTCATCGCAATGAACTGTGCCAGCGCGGATTGCTTGATCAAGTAAGCATGGAATCCCATAGGTTAAATGATGATGTACTTGAGGGAATGATGCACGGTTTCATCGATCTGACGATGCAGGTCAATGGTCGCTTTTATGTAGTGGACTATAAATCAACCTATTTGGGTGACCATTTTGATTGTTACCTGCCAAACGATCTGTGCCGCAACAATACTGAGCATAGTTATGATTTGCAGTATTTAATCTATTCACTGGCCCTGCATAGACGGTTGCGCAATATCATCCCGGACTATCGTATTGAGCGCCATTTTGGTGGTGTCATTTATTTGTACTTGCGCGGCATGCATCCAAATAACCAAAAACAGCAGGGCGTTTTTTACGCACCGATTAGCGAACAGGTACTCAATCTCTTAGACGCGTCGTTTTCTGGTCCTGTGGCGCTAGGAGGTGGACAATGACGGTAAAGAGCTTTGCGCAGTTGAGCATGCGCTGTGACGATTTGCAGCCGATCGATTACTTTTTTGCCAAGAACTTGTCATCAGGTTATCAATTCAGCGGTGAAGACGACGAGCATTGGTCCTTCTTGGTTTTAGTCGCATTGAGTTGGGCGCAACGACAAGGGCACAGTTGTTTGCCGTTATCGCGCATAGCAGACGCCACACTCTGGGGCGATCCGGTTTCTGGCAAAAAAGGTTATCGATTTCCTGCGCTAAACGCGCTTGAAGGTATTGTCAGCCAGCTGATAGCGTCAATGTCGTCTCCAGCGCCTTTGGTCTTAAAAGATCATTGTTTATATACTGCTAGAGCATTTAACTTCGAGCAAACCTTGATGCAACGTCTATCGAACATGCATCGTATCCGGCCCATTGCTCATCAGCCGCACGATAGAGTCGCCGAGTTTTGGCCGCAGTTGTTTCCACATAGCCATGAACAGTCTGATCTCGATTGGCAGCAGGTCGCTGTGATCACGGCCTTGCATCAACCACTGTTGATGCTGACCGGTGGTCCCGGTACTGGCAAAACCTATACCGTGAGTCGGTTGCTGTTGGCGTTACAGCTGGCTGCCGACAATTCGCTGCAAATTGGACTAGCTGCACCAACCGGGAAGGCTGCTCAGCGCTTAAGTGAATCGATTCAGGCAAACATGCAAGCGCTACAGGAGCATTCGGGACTGTTGGCAGCTGTGCAGCAAATCCCACAACAAGCAAGCACTGTGCATCGATTGTTAGGGCTTAGGGAGGGGAGTGTGCGTTGTAGACATGATCACACTAATCCATTACCGCTAGATGTGCTTGTTGTCGATGAATGCTCAATGCTCGATCTGGCATTATTTACCCGCTTAATCCGCGCTGTACCCGATCATTGTCGGCTGATACTCCTAGGCGATGCTGCTCAGTTGCCGTCAGTTGAGTCCGGTAATGTCTTGCCGATGTTACAGCCTCACCCAAGCAATCAGCTTTCAGCACTGCAAAAAAGCTGGCTCATGGAGTTCCAAGTGCCAGTTGATTCGCTCATTGACGCAGAGTTCTACACTTATGCAATCGAACTGCAGCAGTCCAAACGCTTTGATCAGTCATTAGGAGACATCGCGTCGCAAATTCAGCGCAGCATTAATCAACCTCAACAGGCCAGGTCCACATGGGAAAACTATTTGTCCTATTGCGAGGCATCAGACCGATTCGAACATGCCAATTACGCCCAATTCGAAGCGTTTGTGCGTCGCTGGATAGAGGACTACTACGCGCCTTTAGCATCGCAGCCGACGCCAATAAAAGCGTTGCGCGCGGCTCAGCAGTTTCGTTTGTTGTGTGTAACGCGCCAAGGGCCAATGGGGGTTGAAAACCTCAATCAACTAATTGATTCAACCTTGAAGCGACGTGCCAATGTGGCGTTGAATCAGTCGCATTTTCACGGTCGTTTAGTAATGATAACCAAAAACTTAGCATCACTCGGACTGTACAACGGTGATATTGGCATCGTCTGGCGCGATACGCGAGGCAAGCTGGCTATCCATTTTTCGCATAGTAACGGCGAAGAAACTCGCGAGTTTTCACCCGATCGAGTGATTGAGCTAGAGTCGGTATTCGCAATGACTGTCCACAAATCACAGGGCTCTGAATATCAGCATGTGGCGGTGGTAATTCCGCAGCAGGGCGCTGACAGGTTGTTGACAAACGAACTGTTGTACACTGGCATAACGCGCAGTAGAGAACGTTTGACACTCGTATGTGACAGGGCGCGTTTTGTTGAATGTGTAACGCAAAAAACTCAGCGTTGGTCGGGAGTGTCGCCGTTCACATCTGTCTCGGATGCTACATTGGCACCCTGAACCGGAGACAACAAAAGCTGCCGGTTGACTTGATGCTCGGCATCTACGAAATACAGTAAGCAGTCCATCTTGGCGATATTCGCATGGGATGTCGCCATAAAAACCTTCAGCGGGATCTTTGGCGTGATGACATCATTGACGACGTCGAAATAGTCACTGATTTGTTTGTCGTCTTGGGAACCTTGTAAATAAAAATGGTATAAGCCAGCAGGGTCTGCCCAACCCAATGTTGTGCCCGGTTGTATCACACCAAAATTCAACCTTTCAATATCTTGGATAAAGGTAAGTGAGACGCCGAATACCGGTCTGTCCGAGTACGCTATGGTTGAATTTGGCGCGATTAACAAACGCATCGGTTGATGCACAATATCAATCGGTTGTTGCAGTTCAAAAGGTGTATCAGTCGTTAAAAGTCTGCGCAATCCGGTGTAGGCATTAAAGTCCGCTTGTTTATCTTGAGCTCCACCAGCTTCTACGGTGATCACAGGGTGCATGAAAGGCACCTCCATAATCGAACCCAACGTCATGTCAGTGTGAACTAGCCAGCGTGAAAAAAATGAACTGAGTGCTATGTGCTCGGCTTGATATCGGGTAGAGACACAAAATACCGGTCCGCTGCCTGAGGTGTTGTGCATGTCAATTTGCAGTTCAGGTTTGAGTTTAACGATAGTGTCAATAATCTGCTTCGCAAGTTGCCCGTTATAGTCTTCATATGGAGGCGTAAAGCAGCGATTCAAATCGCGCTGCTGTGGTAATTGTCGATGACTAAAGGGCGGTTCCAGTTTCGCTGCGTCGACTGACGCAATAATAAAATAGGTGTCTTTTTTCGGTTTGAATTCTTCCTTTAACAAACGGTGCAATACCCGCAGGCCGCTCGGTTCGTTGGCGTGCAATAACGTGGTGACGACAATACAACCCGGCTGTTCACCCGCCAGTTTGATCATGGTTGGGCCATTTAGAGACATCAAGAAGCTGTAAATCGTCTCTGGCAACAATGACGTGTCATAGTGCTCTATTGTCTGCATTTGCGAGGACCGCCCTATATTCATATTACTCCCACTCGGCTACTGGTACGCCAGATAAGTGATGATTTGAGTATTCAGCAACAACTTGGCGCAACGTTGTTGAGTGATCGTGCGTTTTAGCCAATCTCGAATAGGCATCCAGTTGCCATTGGGCGCCCGTTTGCTGTCGGGCCAAGCGCATTTCAATAACCCCAAGGTAAAGGTCTATATCTGCTTGAGATACACCAATTGACCGCAATCCTTCGGCAGCAAGTGGCAACATGTCGGCGATAACTTCCGTTACCCGACGTTCCGTCAGTTGGTGCTGATGCTGTTGTGGCCAAATGACATTGGATTGTAGACCGTGTTGTGCACAACGATAGAAGTTGAACTCAGCGTAGTTAAACGGCAATTTAGTGATGTAGTGTTCAACAGAATCAGCAAGTGCTGTTGTCCAGCCAACCATCACGGCTAAATTGGCGACCATATCGATGTTAGTAGGGCCTGCCGGTAGTGTTCTGAATTCAATTCGTAGATGTTTATCTACGCCGGCGTCAAGCACAGCACGATTCCAAGACCAGATAGTGCCCATGTGATTGCGCAGCGCGCAAAAATCGGAGAGCGGCCGGTCATCGATTTCTTCAGGTAGCATCGTCGGGTACAAGGCAACCCCCTCGGAAAAGATCTCATACGGTGATTGGCGTAGCCATCCGTGACCATAATTGACGCGCGAGGGGTGTCGCCATTGGTTCGTATGATGGTTGCGGTAATCAATACTCTGCTTAAACAGGGCAATTCGAGTCTCATGCCAGAGACGTTTACCCAACAAAAAGGGGGAGTTGGCAGACAAAGCCAACACCAGTGGGGTAACCAACTGCGCGGCATTAAACGTTGCCACATAGCGGTCGTAAGGTACCCGTAAATGTACTTGAAACGAAGTGTTAACCCCTTCCAGAGTAACTTCATGAGAATCCATCGAGAGGTTTTCAATACCGCGAATGTCAACTGAGAAGGGGCCTTGTTTTAGATGAGTCAAGCGATCAGAAAGCGCCAAATAACGTGCTTTAGGGGTCAGGTAGTCACGACTTAAGTCTTGTTCGGTTAACGTTGGTAGGATCCCGATTGGCAAGCAACACATTTCCAATTGCTCTGCATGTTGATGAAGTTGATCCAGTTGGTCGTCCATTTGCGCGTGAATGGACGAAAGCGACGCGCCAACGGCGTCAACGGGGAGCAGATTCAATTCTAAGTTATATTGATTTAACTCGGGCTGAAGCAGTGGGTTATTGCATTTTTTGAGCAGTTCCTGATTACCCGCCAAAGGCAACCCTTGGTTGTTTACCAAGAACATCTCCAATTCAGCACCGATGCTACAGTGGTGCTTGTTAAAGCTAGGCGATCTAAAAGCATCTTGGAGAACCCCTAGTTCGAGCTCCAATCGTCGATTAAACCGCTCATAGTCGGCTGGCGTGCATACGGTTTGTTGTATTGCTTGACCCATAACTGAAAATCAATTGCATTTGCGCTGTGTACAGATTAGTGGATGTCGCTACTGGCTCATTGACATGGATCAAGATGATGTGATCCAATCACGGTTGAGAAGCGGATTTCGGATTGACCTTAGGCCGCTTTGATTTCGTATCAAAAAAAATTGAAAAATAAAAACACACAAGGAGAGTTAAGGTGAAAACCGCTCTTACAATAGTCTTGTTATGGTTGGTGACACATGTTGCCCTGGCATCTAGCGTCGATGAATTTACTGCGGACATGCAAAAACGCGATGGTTTTGTCCCTGTGTATTACGATCAGTCCAAAGACAAAGTATTTCTAGCCATAGATAAGTTAGACCAACCCTTCATTTTTCAGAGCAGTTTACCGCAAGGCGTTGGCTCCAATGATATTGGCCTTGATCGCGGTCAATTGGGCGATACACGGCTGACCATTTTTCAACGCTACGGCAACAAAATTCTCCTCAAGCAAATCAATACAGACTATCGAGCTGTTTCTGATAACGACGCTGAACAGGCGAGTATTGATGAAGCGTTTGCGGATTCAGTAATCGCTGGATTGCCCATTGTCGCGGAGCAAGATGGAACGGTTTTAGTGGATTACACCGACTTCTTATTCAGTGATATACACGGTATCGCTACTCGTCTTGATCGCACAAAACAAGGTAGTTACAAAGCAGACCCAAAACGCAGTGGCGTATACTTACCTAGAACAAAGGCGTTTCCCAATAACACTGAACTTGAGGCGCTGGTTACATTTGCGGGCACCAAGCCGGGCACTTATGTTCGCCAAGTTACCCCAGAACCCAATGCTATCTCTGTGCATTTACACCACAGTTTGATCGCCTTACCTGATGACGACTATACCCCTCGCGCATTTCATCCGTACTCGGGGTTTTGGAAGCATAGTTTCATGGATTACTCAGTCGCAATTGCAGATCCAATGGAACAGAAATTGATTCCACGGCATCGTCTCGATAAAAAGGACCCCAGCGCGACAACAAGCGAAGCCATAGAACCGATTGTCTATTATTTGGATCCGGGCATACCTGAGCCGGTGATGAGTGCCTTGCGCGACGGTGCACTGTGGTGGAATGAAGCATTCGAAGCCATCGGTTATAAAGACGCGTTTCAAGTGAAAATTTTACCCGAAGATGCCGACCCTATGGACGTGCGTTTTAATGTGATTCAGTGGGTTCACAGGGCAACGCGTGGATGGTCTTACGGAACCTCAGTTGTGGATCCTAGAACAGGTGAAATCATCAAAGGGCACGTGACACTTGGCTCGCTTCGCGTTCGTCAAGACTACTTAATTGCACTCGGGCTAACGAGTCCATTTGCCGACGGTAATACTGACACCAGTGCGCAACAGGAAATGGCATTGGCTCGTATTCGACAATTGTCAGCCCATGAAGTTGGTCATACGTTAGGAATCGCACACAATTTTGCGGCTAGCGAGACTGACCGAGCGTCGGTAATGGATTACCCGCATCCGAAAGTCGCTATCGTGAATGGCAAAATCACCTTGGATGACGCCTATGCAGTCGGCATGGGCGCATGGGATTTGCATACGATTGCTTATGGTTATCAAGATTATACCAATGTTGAAGCGGAGACTGCGGGATTAGCGCTCACGATTAATGCTGCATATGCCAGTGGGATGCGCTACAAGTCAGACCCGGATTCTCGCTCTGGTCGTCATCCCGGCAGTGACGGCCATTTGTGGGACAACGGCGCTGACGCGGTAGCCGAATTTAAGCGAATCGCAGACGTAAGGGGGCTTGCACTTTCGCGCTTTGGTTTGAATACCATTCCAAATGGTACGCCATTGTCTTCACTGGAGGAGTATTTAGCACCACTGTACTTCGCGCATCGCTATCAAACGGATGCGGTCGTCAAATTGCTCGGTGGAATAGACTACCAATACGAAATCAAAACAGACCAAACTCCGATGGGACAACGGGCGGTCTCTGCGACCAAGCAACAAGAAGCCTTGGATACGCTTGTTAACGCCTTGTCAGCAGAGTTTTTGAGCATTCCAGACCACTTATCCGCCTTATTGATCCCCAAGGTGTATGGTTCCTCACGCACCCGAGAGTCTTTTGCAGGACGTACGGGATTGATGTTTGACCCATTGACTGCTGCCGAGGCGTCGGCTGCATATACTGTCAGTTCAATCGTTCATCCTGAACGCTTGAATCGCTTGGCTTGGCAACACGCTTTGGATGCTGATTTGCCCTCGGTGGAAAGTACCGTTCAGCGCCTTCTTGACGCAACGTGGAAGAATACCAATAAGCGCAGCAGTGCGAAGAGCAAAGCGATAACGCAGCGTGTTCGGCTCGTGGTAGTAGATGCCTTGATGGATGCACTACACGATAACCGGTTGAGCCCCGAAAATGCGCTTGTGCTATCTGGAACATTACAGCAATTCACCAAGTGGCTCGATCGTAACGATGACACCTTGGCAGATAAAGCGCTGTTAGAGCATTTGGAGCGTTATTGGGATGAGGGTGAGTGGCGCGGTGGCTTCGACGCCGCTAGTATGCCGCCCGGTTCACCGATCTAATCTCACGGCAACACCGTTATGAAGAAGCGCTCATTTGAGCGCTTTTTTGCGCACCATATCAAAGGGATACTTTTCGCAGCATTTTGATAATGCGGTAGCTCAAGTCTTTAGGCTTGAAGGGTTTGGTAATGTAGTCAGATGCGCCTTGTTTGATAATCTCAAGTACTTTGGCTTTTTCCGACTCAGCTGTCAGCATAATAAAAGGGATGTGTTGGTGTTCTTTGGAAAAGCGCACCCGTTTTAGCAACTCCAGTCCGTTTAAGGTTGGCATATCTAGATCGCTAACAATCAGATGAATCTTCTTCTGGCTTAAAACCTTCCAAGCTCGCTCACCGTTTTGCTCAACATAGACATTCTCTGCTCCCAGTTCATACAGGCAGCTTCTGACCAAGGATCGCATGGCCTCCATATCGTCAACGACGAGAATGTTCAACTTAGGCAACAGCGTTTCAATGTTTTTCATTCAACCAACCTTAAGTCACCAAGACTGTCTGAGAGATGCTATACGCGAGATAACGTATTCACAACTGCCAATAATCAGTAAAACATTTATACAGTTGAGTACCACTCAATACAGATGCTGAGGGAAAGTGCAAAATCGGTATTAAATCGCAAGGCGCCAAAATTAGCTCAACTGCGCGATCATTTTCAAGCTCATCCACATTGAGAACACGCGCTAAACATTCGCCTTGTAGCACTGATTGACCCGGTTTAGCGCAATACTCGACAATCCCGCCGGTTTGAGTAAATAGGGTTTTGTAGCTATTGAGCTGCGTCGCGTACCGAATCATGGCTTTGGGTTCGATATTCGCATCTAGCAGCACACCTTTGTAATTTAAATAACTCAAAATCCCTTGCGCATCTTCTTCACCCTCGTCGAAGTCTGCGACTTCCTGAGAGCCCATCTCAACGGTGAAGGCCTCGACGCCGAAAGCGACATCTCGGTCTAGGCGTTTTTTTAAGCTCTCTGCTAGTGTCCACCACGGGCAAAAGGTGGCTTCATCCAAAGCGCCAGCGAATGTATTTGGAATAAAAATGATATGCGGAATGTTAAAATACTTGGCTGATTCTTGCGCATATTCTGGAACGTATATATGGCGAGTAGACACCGGTCCGTTATGCAAATCCAGAACAATGTCTGCGTCCGCTGCCAGGGTTTGTAGTTTGAGATTTAACTGATTGGCCAGGCCCAGTCCCCATGTTGTGTTTGATTTCTTCTCCAAGTTTTCCGCAAGGTGACGACGAAACCTGGCTTTGATCGACGTCGTAGACTCCTCATGGCTGACTGAACGAGCAAATTTAAGCACACTCTCTCTATCGTACCAATAGCCGCGATTCCAATTGGTCCCATTGACCGGGTCAAATCTGCCGAGCGTATACTCACCTGCCTTGATGTTGGTGCCCACAGGATTGCAGTTCGGGACTAAGGTTATTTCGCCTCGAATCGGTAATCGTTTTAACCACTGAATGAGGTGGTAAATCACGACATTACCTTGCACTTCTGCGCCGTGAATCGAACTCTGGATGTATACACTCGGTCCTTGTTGTTTGCCTTTGAATCGGTAAATGGGCACTTGCATGTTTCTGCCAGAGGCATTCTGTGCAACGACTAAGTGATCTTTTTCGAATGTATTCATACAGATAAGGAGTGAACAACGCAGTGAATGGTGGGTAGTGTACTGTGCTTTTAGTGTCATTGTCATGACTGCATATGGGGAAAACGCTCACTCTCGTAAAATATACGCTCAATGAATTTCGCTTTATCTCGGTCTATCAGTAATATGTAACGTATTGTGCTAGCTTGCTTTATGGGCAATGTTCGAAGAATAATACCGACAGACTATCCGGTCATTACCCGCTAGATATCGGTCTAAGATCCCAAACATGAAAAAAACAGTCACTGAACACAATGTGCTGAGATACAACCGTCAAATTGCATTGCCTCAGTTTGATATAGATGGGCAGGAAACACTTCTCAATGCCAAGGTGCTGTTGATCGGCCTCGGGGGATTGGGATGTGCATGTGCACAATATCTTGCCGCCTCTGGCGTTGGTGTATTGACATTAGTTGACGATGATAAAGTTGATATGTCCAACCTTCAGCGCCAAATCTTGCACAAAGAAGAGACAGTAGGGCAGTTGAAAGTCGAGTCCGCACATGCCGCCTTAAGCGCGATAAATAGCGAAGTAGACTATACCCTTATCGCACAGCGTTTAGACGATACTCAATTGGCGAAGCACGTACAAAACAGTGATATTGTGGTTGATTGTTGTGATAATTTGGCAACTCGAGAGCAGCTTAATCGGCTGTGCTGGCAAAACATGACGCCCCTGGTTTCCGGGGCGGCGATCAGAATAGAAGGGCAATTGATGGCTATTCTGCCTGAACTCGGTGGGCCTTGCTATGCATGTGTCAGCCAGTTATTCGGTGAGCAGAATCTGAGCTGCTCTGAAACGGGTGTATTGTCGCCGATAGTTGGCATTATTGGTGTCAGCCAGGCGCTTTTGGCGATTAAAGTATTGGCCGATTTAGGTGCATCCATGCATGGCGTTCTGCAGTTGTTCGATGGCGCGACCATGCAATGGCAACACATCCGCGTGCCGAAACATCCCAACTGCACCATTTGTGGTGCTTAACATGTCGTTTTCAAAACGGCCGGATGTCAGTGAGTCAGACGCAAATAAGGAGCAAGCGCTTTGATGACAAATTCGATTTTTCAGGTGATCGCTGAATTACAAAAACGTCGGCAGCCATTCGCAGTGGCGACAGTCGTTGATACATTTGGCTCAGTGTCCGCGAAAACATCATCAAAGGCTGTTATCGACGAACGAGGTCGCATTGTATCAGGTTGGGTAGGTGGAGGCTGTGCAGAGAGCACTGCATGTGAACAGGCGGTAGAATGCATCAATACCGCGTCAACAGCGATCCTTGATATCGATTTAGATGATGAACTATTGGGGGCGGGAATGCCCTGCGGAGGCGGAATGCGCGTATATATTGAGCCGATATTACCAGAACCCACGCTGTGGCTCATGGGGCATGGCCGGGTCGCAGAGGCGATTTGCATCATGGCAGATATGCTCGGCCTACAAGTGGTGGTAAATGATCCGGGTGCCGAATGGGAAAAGTTTCCGGCAGCGAGCCAACTCATCACCGATGATTTAGACTATTCAAGACTAAATCCAGAAGCCAGCGATTATGTGGTTATCGCCACCCAACACAAAGGTGATCATGAATCGATCGCCCGAGCCTTGAAAAGCGAAGCTCACTACATCGCATTGATTGCGAGTCGAAAGCGTTCGGGCTTAGTTCTGGATTATCTGCAAGAAAGCGGTTTTGATGACAATGCACTAGCACGCGTCAACACGCCGTGCGGGCTTGATCTTGGTGCCACTAAGCCGGAGGAAATTGCGCTGTCAATCTTGGCTGAAATAACCCTGTTGAGACGCGGTGGCACGGGAGAACCTTTACACCAAGTGGTCAAGCCCTTAGGCAATCAGGTAGAGGCATCTGAACCGCAAGTGACTGAGTAATTGGCCTAATGGATATTGAAGCGATTAAGTCGCAGTTCCCGATTTTTGCATCCCAAAGAAACTTAGGCTACGAGCTCCACTACCTCGATAACGCGGCGACAGCACATAAGCCTCAATCGGTCATCGATGCGATCAGCCAATGCTATAGCCAAGTCTACGCGCCGGTCGAACGCGGCATATACCTACTTGCCGAACAAGCCACTATGCGATATGTCTCAGCACGGCGAACCGTCGCAGATTTTATTGGTGCGGATGCGAGCGATGTCTGCTTTACCAAAGGTACCACCGAATCTTTAAATATGGTCGCGCAATGTGCGGTCAGACAACGGCTGAGTCAGGGTGATGAAATATGGGTATCTGATGCTGAGCATCACGCAAACTTCCTGCCGTGGCTGCGGCTTTGTCATCAAACAGGAGCAACGCTGCGCCGTATACCAATCGACCCGAGTGGTCGCATACAGTTGCCAGATGTCACGCGTGCAGAACTGAATAAAGTGAAGTGTGTATCACTGAGTCTCGTGTCAAATGTGTTGGGGTTCTATTGCGATTTGGATGAACTTGCGGGGTTCTTGAAACAGCTTCGATCAGAACATGTATTGACCGTGATTGATGCGGCACAGGCGGCGGCACACATGCCGATTGAGGTGGCAGATTTAAATTGTGACTTCATGGCTTTTTCCGGGCATAAAATGTATGGCCCGACGGGCATCGGAGTACTTTACATTGCGCCTGAGCAGCGTGAGGCATTTGAACCGTTTTTGCTCGGTGGAGGAATGGTCGATTGGGTCGGGCAGGACATACAAGACACGCAATGGCGTCCAGGCGTCGAACGGTTTGAAGCTGGCACGCCAAACCTAGCTGGAGCATGCGGACTGAGTGCGGCTGTGCAATTCATTCAAGCGCAAAACCGCACTGCGGTGAAGTCACATGTTGCGAGGTTGGGAGAGCAATGTGGTAATGCGATTGCAGCATTTGACAACATTACACTATTGAGTGAAGCGAGCGCTTGGAGAGCTGGCATCGTGACCTTTGCTCACCACGCAATTCATCCGCATGATGTGGCGCAAGTTTGCGCTGATAATGGCGTTGCGGTTAGAGCTGGTCATCATTGTGCACAACCACTCATGCAGACATTAGGTTATGACGCGACGGTGCGTGCAAGTTTCTCGCTTTACAATGATGAGCGCGATATTCAAGTATTGCTCGACGCCTTGCGCGAAGCTGAATCGATGTTCACATGAATCAAGAAACCAAAACGCGCTATAAAGCAGCGATTATGAGTCACTTTAAGCAGCCCAAGAACAAACGCTCGGGCAGCTTTCCCGAACATTATTTTGTTGCTCGAGGTCGAAACCCAAGTTGCGGTGACGACATTGAAATAGGTATTCAAGTAGTATGCCCGGACGATGGCAGCGAACAAACGATAGCGGAAGCAGGTTTCCGCGGCAGGGGATGTTCAATTTGTTTAGCCTCGGCTTCAATGCTAACCGAGAGTGTTTTAGGCAAAAGTGAAGACAGTGCTTTGCAACTAGTTGAACAAATGAAGCACTGGTTATCGGGCCGAGACACTGAGCTTGATAGCATCCCTGAAGCGCTCAAGCCATTGTCAGCAGTGACTGCGCACCCAGCAAGGCATAAGTGTGTATTACTTGCTTGGAATGCGCTTGAGGAAGCCATCAATCAGCGTCACAATAAAACTTAGTTAAGTAGTGGAGATTTTCGTGTTAAAGCCTTTGAACATTGCAGTATTAACCGTTTCTGATACGCGTACAGAAGACACCGACACCTCAGGTAATTTCTTGCGTACCGCCTTGACTGAAGAAGGTCATCAATTAGTCGACGCTAAAATTGTCAAAGACGATGTCTATCAGATGCGTGCTGTTGTGTCTGCGTGGATTGCGGATCCCAATGTGTATGCGATTCTGGTGACAGGCGGAACTGGTTTCACTGATAGGGACTCAACGCCCGAAGCCCTGGGGGTATTGTTTGATAAAACTATTGAAGGGTTTGGTGAATTGTTTCGCTACTTATCGTATCAGGAGCTCGGCACCTCAACGGTGCAATCTCGAGCGTTTGCGGGCTTGGCCAATCACACGGGTATTTTTTGTATGCCGGGTTCAACCGGTGCATGTCGAACGGCCTGGAACGGTATCTTAAAAGAGCAATTCAACGCTGAGCATAAGCCTTGCAATTTTGTCGGCCATTTTACCAAGCACCTTTTAGCGAAAGGGTAGAAAATTATGAATTTTTCTCATCTTGACGGTCAGGGCAATGCCAATATGGTGGATGTTTCTGGTAAACAAGATACTGTTCGTGAAGCGCGAGCTGAGGCGTATATTTATATGCGTACCGAGACGTTGTCGCAGGTCGAATCACAACAAATGGCAAAAGGGGATGTTTTGAGTGTAGCGCGAATAGCAGGTATTCAAGCCGCCAAACAATGTGCCAATTTGATTCCTTTATGTCATCCACTCGCGCTGTCGAAAGTGGCGGTGGATTTCGAGCTACAGATGGAGCAAAACCGCGTGCGGATTGAGAGCATGTGTAAGCTCTCCGGCAAAACAGGCGTGGAAATGGAGGCTCTCACTGCTGTGTCCGTAGCGGCACTGACGGTTTTTGATATGTGTAAAGCGCTTGAACCGAGCATGCGGATCGACGGCATTCGAGTGCTCGAAAAGCATGGTGGTAAATCAGGTGTGTGGCAGGCGGAGTCGGCATGATAAAAGTGTATTTCTTCGCTCAGTTTCGAGAGTTGTTAGGTGTTGATCACTTCAACTTGGAAGCCTCGCAAATTAGCTCAGTCAGTGATGTGATTGGCGCATTATCCACCCATATTGAGGCGTTTGACACCGTGATTGTGCCGCGCCAAACCTTATGCGCTGTGAACCAAACCCTAGTGAATCTGGATCACCGCGTAGTAGACGGCGATGAAGTGGCATTTTTCCCACCTGTTACTGGAGGCTGAGTATGGACCTTGTGAGTATTCAGCTGCATGATTTCGACCACCAAGAATGTTATGCGCAGCTGTGTACAGATGCAAAGCAAGGTGCAATTGTAACCTTTACTGGGTTAGTTAGAGACTTCAGTGCTGATCAGGCGCTGTCGGCAATTGAACTCGAACATTATCCGGGAATGACCGAGAAAGCGCTGCAGGTATTAGTCGCCAAAGCACATGTTCGTTTCGATATTGCCAAGGTCGTGTTGATTCACCGAATCGGTCGTTTAAGTGCTAATGAGCAAATTGTTTTTGTTGGCGTTAGCAGTCGACATCGCAAGAGTGCATTTGAGGCGGCTCAGTTTTTAATGGATCGGCTCAAAAATGATGTACCACTGTGGAAAAAAGAAATAGACACCTCTGGCAAAGCTCGTTGGGTGTCGGCAAAAGAGAGTGATCGACAAGCGGGCGAATCGTGGTCACAGTAACATTTGCATGGCGCAGTTGTTTGGCATGAAACTCGTCTTATTATTCACCTTACTTTTAATCAGTGGCAAACTCCTTGCTCAGCCTGACATGCGCATTGCTGTCGCCGCTAACTTTGCAGAAACCGCTAAGCTACTCACCACACAATTTGAAAACCAATCTGGCAAGCAAGTGGAGGTTTCCAGTGGGTCGACTGGAGGCTTATACGCTCAGATTGTACATGGTGCACCATATGCCGTTTTTATGTCCGCGGACAGTCTGAGACCAGAACGCCTCGAGCAACAAGGTCTGATAACACCCGGAAGCCGCAAAGACTATGCGATGGGGCAGTTGGCCTTGTGGTCAGAATATATGCCTATAGTCGACGGCCTAAAACCAATTGGAGGTGGTGCTGAGCAGCTTAAACAAGCACTGGCTGAAACCCAAACGCTGGCAATAGCAAACCCAGAAATTGCCCCTTATGGCGAAGCCGCTAAGCAGGCGTTAACACACTTGAAGTTGTGGGATAACGATAACTTTCGGCTGGTGCAGGGTAACAATGTACTACAAGCATTTCAGTTTAAGCAGACGGGAAATGCAGACAGTGCGATTGTTGCCTACCATATGCTCCAGAGTAAAACGCGCTATCTCATCATTCCAGACAACATGTATCAGCCGATTAAACAACAGCTCGTGATCTTGAAAACCGCTACAGATAAACCGTTAGCGGAAGCATTTGTTGCGTTTTTACTCAGTGACACGGTGCAGCAACAATTGGTTGGTTTGGGATACCGCAGGGTCGACGAATAATGGACTTTCAAGCAATCTTGTTAACCCTAAAACTTGCGGCACTTACGAGTGGTTTGCTGATCTTAATTGCCACGCCTTTGGCTTGGTATCTTGCTCGTTGGCAGCATCCGCTAAGACCGCTTGTGCACGCTGTGATTGCACTACCATTAGTATTGCCTCCGACTGTGCTGGGTTTTTATCTGTTAGTAGCGTTTTCACCTAATACCTGGCTGGGCAGTTCTTGGTTTGCCTTGACTGGCTCCACCTTGGCCTTCAGTTTTACTGGGATCATGATTGGCTCGCTGATTTATTCATTGCCGTTTGCAGTGCAGCCGCTGTTTAACGCCTTTGAACAGTTTGATCAGCGTTTTCTTGATGTGGCGAGAACCATGCGACTTACACGTAGACAACAGTTTTTGCATGTTACCTTACCCATCACGCGAAATGCCTTTTTAACCGCCATTGGTTTGAGTTTTGCGCATACCTTGGGTGAGTTTGGTGTGGTGCTAATGATTGGTGGCAATATACCGGGGGAGACACGTGTGGTGTCAATCGCCCTTTTTGATCATGTTGAAGCGCTAGATTACACCAGTGCTCATCAATTGGCCTTTGTGTTGTTAGTATTTTCCCTGGTTCTATTGAGTTTGTTGTATCGCGTTAATGGCAGGCGAGGTAGCTCGTGGACATAAACATAGCACTCAACAAGCACCAGCAACAGATCCTAGCTATCCAGTTTAAGGTTTCTCCACACGTCAAAAGCATTGGCGTATTTGGTCCATCCGGTGCGGGTAAAACGAGCTTGTTACGCTGTTTAGCTGGCTTGGAACCTGACATGCAAGGAATCCTGCGCTGGTCCACTCAGGAGGGCGACAAGCCACCAGTCGTTGGCTTGGTTTTTCAACAGTCTATACTTTACCCACACCTAACGGTCGAGGGTAACCTTGCGTTCGCTGAACAGTTTAACAACCATGAGTGCCAAAAACCGTATATCAAGCTGTTGGATCGCGATACATTACTCGACATATTTGAAGTTAGCCATCTTATTGGTAAGTCAGTCGAACACCTATCTGGAGGAGAACAACAGCGCATTGCGATTATTCGCGCCTTGCTGAATTGTCCTGACGTCTTGCTCCTAGATGAGGCGGTTTCAGCTCTGGATAAGCGGCTCAAACGAAAAGTACTGAACTATATCAGTGACTTGGTTGAAAGTGGTTTAAAGCTGATTTTTGTCTCTCATGCATTACGGGAGTTAGCGTTTACCTGTGAGCATCTTATTCATTTGGACAACGGGCAAGTGAAAAGCAGCGGTGATACATCGACACTCGTGCATCAACTGCAACAAACCACTGAGATTGGCGACGAAGAATTCGTGACCGATCCGTTGTTTTCTGTGTTGCGCATGAACTCAGTTGAATCTCCGATTGATGACAGCTTGGGAGCGGAACTGACCTCTTTTTGGTTTGGGGACATTCGTCTATACAGTTACAGCTGTCGAAGCTCCGCGGTTAGTCCACAAATAAGAGTTGACGCGAATCAGGTTGTGATAAGCGCCGAACAACCGCTGAGAACCAGTATGCTCAATTCGGTACCTTGTGTCTTAGCTGCAACGCAAATGCTGGGCAAACAGCAATGGAAGCTCACTCTTACCACGCAGGTCAACGAGACTGAGTCTCAGTCGTTGTTTGCGGTTATTAGTGATGTATCGTTTAAGCAACTAGGATTGACCGAAGGCGATGCACTGTTTGCGAGTTTTAAAGCGCATTAAGGCGAATGTGCGCTACCATAAACCCTCAATGTTTATTTGAATAAACACTGTCCAGCGCGACTGGACGAATTTAATAAGGAATATATATCACTATGGACACTGCGCGCATTCACGACTATGCCCTTGAAAAACCCTACACGGAGCTGACGCACCCGTTCGGTAACGACGTGGACGTTTACAAAGTCATGAACAAAATGTTTGCATTGGCCAGCGTTCACCAACAACGCCCAATCGTCAATCTCAAGTGCGATCCTGAGCAGGCGAGTGCATTGTGTGATATTCACGCGGATATTATTCCCGGATACCACATGGATAAACGTCATTGGATTACGGTCTTTTTGGACGGTGCCGTGCCCTCGGGAGAAGTACAACGCCTGATCGATCAGTCATATGAGCTAGTAGTGGCAAAATTACCCAAGCGTGACCAGCGGTTAATCAACCCCGAGTAAAAACAGTAAGGGCTTATCTAAGCGCTTTTGCCAAGCGTTTTCGGAGTGATCGGCCCCTTTGTCGAATAATGTCAGCCAGTTTTGCTCGTCGAAACCTCTGTCGCGCATGATTTGGTCAACTTGCGCTTGTAACGGTGGGTAATAGGCATCCAACGTTTGGTCGCCGTAGTCAAAGTAGATTTTGTGTGACCCTGGCGCTGGAAAGTCATTTTGCATATACAGCATAAACTGCTCTGTCACTGGGTTTGTCTGGTTGGCCGAGCCTCCCACCCAATGGGTCGATATGCACGCAGCACCGCCAAAAACGTCAGGATACTCACTCAATGCATACCAGGATATTAAGCCGCCCATGCTTGACCCCATCACAAAGGTGTGTTGCTTGTCTGTGTGCACCGCATATTTCGCGTCGATAAACGGCTTGAGCTCTTCAACGATAAAACGCAGGTAACTGTCGCTTCGAATGATGTTTTCTAAATCTGCAGGTGGAGCCTCTGTGAGCGGTGCAAATTGCTGTGCTTTTTCTCGATGGGTAAGTCTTTGATACGGTTTATTGGGTAAATATTCGATGTATCTTAAATCGTCGCCGCCATTGAAAATACCGACCACGATAAACGGCATCGTTTTCCCTGTGCGTTGCAGCTCTGCGGCGACTTCATCGACCATCCATTCTTGCTTGTTCCAGGTTGTTGTAGCGTCAAACAGCATTTGTCCATCGTGCATGTAGACAACAGCATAGCGACCGTCTGCAGAATAATTGGGCGGTAACCAAACTTGTACATCACGCGCTGCGACATACCGAGATTCAAATTGAGGATGGTGTTCCAGGCTCCCGAATGCAACGGTCGTTGCAAAGGCTGTTTTGCACATCATGATGAGAGCACTCATACAAAGTGAAAAAAGCCGAAGGTTAGGTTTCACTGAAGAGTAACAAGGCGTTATCTGAAGGTACTTGTTCCGATTCATCATACTGTCCTTAGCAGGGCGGGTAGCTGTGGCGATTCTTTAGCCACAGCATAGCAGAGTTAAATGACTCTTGAGAATCGTTGGTGGTTTTTGGCTAGGCCCATGTAGGCGTCAAATGTCATCGCAATCGTTCTGATCAAAAGGCGCGCATGGGGCTTAACGTCAATCGTGTGTTGATCTTCAGTGAGCAAATCATCCGCTTTGAATGGCGCTAATAGGATTAACTCTTGCGCAAAGTAGTCATCAAAAACGATTTCGAAATCCCGCTCAATTTCGCGTTTATCGACATGCAGATTACACATCAACGCCATAATTACCGCTCTGCGTATGGCATCATCAGTGCTGATACCGACCCCTTTATCCGTGGCCGGCAGGTGTTCGTCAATCCGCGAGTAGTAGTCATTTAGGGTTTTTACATTCTGTAGATACCAATCCCCAATAAAACTAATTGAAGACACACCTAGTCCCAACATATCCAAATCAGCTTTGGTGGTATAGCCTTGAAAATTTCGATGTAACGTGCCGCGCATCTGCGCGATTGCCAGCTCATCATCGGGCTTGGCAAAATGGTCCATACCGATCATCACGTATCCCGCGCCGCATAGCGTTTCAATCGCTAATTTCATCAATGCAAATTTTTGCTCTGGTGCGGGTAACCATTCATCTTTTATCTTGCGTTGTGCAGCAAAACGCGCGGGCAAATGGGCGTAACTGAACAGTGATACTCGCTGAGGAGACATCTCAATTGTGGCACTTAATGTCTTCGCAAAACTCTCTTGCGTCTGATGGGGTAGGCCATAAATCAAATCGAGATTGACTGAATCAAAGCCCAGATCGTTGGCTTGCTTAACCAATGTGCGAACCTGCTCGGTGCATTGCGTGCGATTAATTGCGGCTTGCACCGTTTCATCAATGTCTTGCACACCGATACTGATGCGATTGAATCCAAGTCCTTTTAAAGTGTTTAAATAGGTATCTTCGATTCGTCGAGGATCGATTTCAATACTGATTTCACAGTCATTTGCAAAAGCATATCCGCCGCGCAGGATGTTCATCAGCCGGCGCATTTGTTGCGCGCTTAGAAAACTCGGTGTGCCACCACCGAGGTGACATTGTTGCACTAACATGTGTTTGAAAGACGCTTTATTCATCGCGACTTCTTTTTCTATGTAGTCGAGATAACGATCTGCCTTATCCGCGTGTCGCGTCACTATTTTATTGCAACCACAGTAGTAACAGAGGCTATGGCAAAACGGAATATGCACGTATAGCGACAAATGCTCGCCAGCACTGGTTAATGCGGCATGATGAACTGGATTATCGGGTAGTTCGTGATGAAACTCGAGCGCTGTTGGATAGGACGTATAGCGAGGTCCACTGGTGTTGTATTTAGCGACGAGCTGCTGGTCAAATATGGTTGGCAAAACTAATACCCAAACGAATAACGTGAGCAAAGTTTATGTTGAATCCAATTGCCGCATATTGATCTCAACCAATAAAACAGCCAAAAGCGCGGTGTTTTGTTGCTGATACTGGAGCGGTATATACGTTAGCTGAATGAAACCCTATCAGTAGAATCAATTACACTTATAGTTCACTTATTTTTAACATTTGTCTTAGTTAAACACGTCACCTTGTTGCACGCCTCGTGCTATCAAGAACGACTACGAGGTAAACAATGGCAGAAATTGTATTAGTGCGACACGGCCAAGCATCGTTCGGCAAGGCTAATTACGATAAATTAAGCGAATTAGGTGGCTTACAAGCCGAATGGCTAGGTCATTATTTCGCTCACATTGGACAATCGATTGATGCGATTTGGCGCGGTGATATGGTCCGACATCACGAAACCGCACAAGGGATTGTGACCGGCTTGGCGAGTCACAAGAACGCTGAGCAATACACGCACTTGAGTGACTTCGCGGTTTATCCCGGCTTGAATGAGTTTGACTTTCAAGCGGTTGCCGATGCTTATTTACATAACCACCCTGACGAGAAACCTGAAAAAACTGCGGCGCCAGCTGAATTTTATCGTTTGTTGCGCAAATCTATGTTGGCCTGGTCTGCGGGGCAGTTAGATGAAACGCTGTTGCCCGAAACCTGGCAGCAATTTCAGCAGCGCGTGATGTCCGTATTAGATGCAGCGATCGCAAGTCCTCACAAAAGGATTGTGTTGGCGACATCAGGTGGAGCCATTGCCATGATGATCAGTCAGGTTTTGGGGGCTGATGCAGCCACGATGGTTAATTTAAATTTACAAATCCGCAATACCAGTATTTCGCAATTGTTTGCTAATCGAAAAGGGGTGCACTTACATCAATTTAACGCTGTCCCGCACCTCGAACATCCGGAGAAACGTGAGTCAATCACCTACAGCTAGAGGCTAATTGGAGAACATATGAATTTTGATCACAGTGAAAAGACCAAAGCATTAATGGCAAAACTCGAAGCCTTTATGCAAGAGCATGTATACCCGATTGAACAGGCGTATATCGAAGCCGTAGAAACGAGTGAGAATCGCTGGCGCACACCTGAAATGATGGAGCAGTTGAAACAAAAAGCGCGTGACGAAGGGTTGTGGAATTTGTTTTTACCCGAAGAATACAAGCCATACGGTGCTGGATTGACCAATTTAGAGTATGCGCCGCTATGCGAAATTATGGGGCGCGTGCCTTTCAGTGCGGAGATATTCAACTGTAGTGCGCCCGATACTGGCAATATGGAAGTATTGGCTAAGTATGGCTCCGAAGCACACAAGCAAGAATGGCTTATCCCTTTGCTGGAAGGGCAAATTCGTTCAGCATTCGCAATGACTGAGCCTGCTGTTGCTTCGTCTGATGCAACAAATATCGAGACGCGCATCGAGCGCGATGGTGACGAATATGTTATCAACGGCAGAAAGTGGTACACCAGCGGCGCCATGAACGAGAATTGTAAGATCATGGTGGTGATGGGCAAAACCGATCCGCAAGCTGCGAGGCATCAACAGCAAAGCCAGATCTTGGTGCCGATGGATACCCCAGGCGTGACTATTATTAGACCAATGGCAGCAATGGGGCATTATGACGAGCCGGTAGGGCATGCCGAAGTACTGTTTCAAAATGTCCGAGTGCCAGCGCAGAACTTGTTGGTTGGCGAGGGCAAAGGGTTTGAAATTGCCCAAGGTCGCCTTGGCCCAGGCCGAATACATCACTGTATGCGCCTGATTGGCGTCGCCCAACGCGCTTTGGATGAAGCCTGTGTTAGGGTTGAACAAAGAATCGCGTTTGGCCAACCGTTGAGTAAGCAACAATCGGTAAGAGAAACAATTGCGCAAATGCATTGTGATATCGAGCAAGCGCGTCTGTTAACCTTAAAAGCGGCTGATGCAATGGATAAGTACGGCAACAAAGTTGCCAAGAATATCATTGCGGCAATCAAAATCGTGGCGCCTAAAATGGCGTGCGAGGTCATTGACCACGCGATCCAAATGCACGGCGCAATGGGTACCAGTCAAGACACAACACTCGCAGCAGCGTATGCCTATGCGCGCACAGTTCGTCTTGCAGACGGTCCAGATCAGGTGCATATGATGCAGTTAGGGCGTAATCTTATTGCCGAAACTGCAGCCAACAGCAAGTAGGAAAACTATGAGTGAACAACAGCCCTTAGTCCCCTTGGATACGCTTAACCAATATCTTGGCGACAACGGGATCGATATCGGCCAGGTCACTGCGGTGGAAAAATTCAGTGGTGGCCAATCGAACCCAACGTTCAAGGTGAAAACTGATAAACGTCAATATGTATTAAGGCGGCAGCCTCCCGGTAAATTGCTCAAATCTGCGCACGCTGTGGATCGAGAGTTCCGGGTAATTAGTGCGTTGCAGCAGACGGATGTAGCCGTACCAGAAGCGATCCATTTGTGCACCGACACCGATGTGCTCGGTACCATGTTTTATATAATGGAGTTTAAGCAGGGCCGCATTTTTTGGAAGAGCGCTCTACCGGAAATTTCGAGCGGCGCAGAGCGTGGTCAGATGTATGATGAGATGAACCGGGTGATGGCGGCATTGCATAACGTCAATGTCGAACAGGTGGGCTTAGCTGATTATGGTAAACCTGGAAATTATTTTGCTCGTCAGTTATCGCGTTGGACGCAGCAATATCGTGCCGCTGAAACTGAGCATCTGCAAGATATCGAAGATTTGATTGTGTGGTTGGAAAAAGCGCTACCTGAAGATGATGGCCAAGTGTCATTAGTTCACGGCGATTTTAGGCTCGACAATCTGATGTTTGCACCCGACAAACCCGAAATTATAGCGGTTCTTGATTGGGAGTTATCGACGCTCGGTCACCCCTTCGCCGATTTGGCTTACCAATGTATGCAACTTCGCTTGCCGAGTGATATGGGGCATGCGCCAGGCTTGGGCGGCTTAGATCGAGCGGGTTTAGGAATCCCATCAGAACAGGCCTATATTGAGGCCTATTGCCAACGACGCGGATTAAGCGGTATTGACAATTGGACGTTTTATCTAGCTTTTAGTTTTTTTCGCTTAGCATCCATCGTTCAAGGCGTCGTTAAACGCGCGCAAATGGGGAATGCCTCAAATGCCAAAGCTGCATCATTGGAAGCCATGATGCGTCCGTTAGCGTCATATGCCGCAGCACTTATCAAATAATCAAGGATCAATATGAAAGCCATAGTATGTAATGAGTTTGGACCGGTTGAGTCACTAGAGTATGCGGATATACCAGACGCTGCACCAAAGAAAGGTCACGTGGTTGTGAATGTAGAGGCTGCGGGAGTCAACTTTCCGGACGGTTTGCTCGTTCAAGGATTGTATCAGATGAAACCGGAACGTCCGTTTGTTCCGGGCAATGAGGTGGCGGGTACCATATCAGCAATAGGTGAGGGCGTTAAAGGTTGGGCTGAAGGGCAGCGCGTGATTGCCTTGTGTATGCTTGGTGGCTATGCCGAGCAAGTAACTGTACCCGCAACGCATATCTTGCCATTGCCCGACGCCATTCCATCTGAAGAGGCCGCTGCATTGGTCACAGCGCATGCTACCGCTCACCATGCGTTGAAACAGCGCGCTAATATTCAACCCGGCGAAACGTTGGTCGTAACTGGCGCTGCTGGTGGAACAGGATTGGCAGCGGTTCAGATTGGTAAAGAGATGGGAGCTAAAGTTATTGCGGTGTGCTCAACACCAGAAAAATTACAAACAGCCAAAGAGAATGGCGCCGATGTGTTGATTAACTATACCGAGCAGGACCTCAAAGAGGCGATCAAGCAGGCAACTGATGGTAAAGGGGCTGACGTTGTTTATGAGTGTGTCGGTGGTGACACGTTCCATGCGTGTAGCCGTGCGATGGCCTGGAATGGACGCTTACTCGTTATTGGATTTGCTGGTGGTGAGATACCCGAGTTTCCAGTCAATCTCTCGTTAGTAAAAGGCTATTCTGTGGTCGGTGTGTTTTGGGGTTCATTTACACAACATCAACCGCAGGATTTCGCGGCTAATATGCAAGAACTGTTAGGTTGGTATATACAAGGTAAAGTGAAGGTCATTGTTGATGAGGCGTTACCGCTGGCTGAAGCTAAAAGTGCGCTAAACAAGGTCATGGGACGAGAAGTACGCGGCAAAATGGTGCTTAAACCCTAGTTTTGTTGATCATCTGGAAAAGAAAAAACGGCTCCCAAAGGGAGCCGTTTTTGTCACGAGCGTCGAGACTCGTACCATGTTGAAACATGGTGGTAGCCAAAGCTACCGAAATTGTGGATTAGATACGCTCAGAAAGTGCAGCTGCAACTGGGTTGTCAGCTAAGCCTTGCTCAGCGACCCAAGCTTGTAGTGTCTTGCCATCCTGCTCGGGTGCCGCTAAATGCTTTTTTGGCATTTTCTTCACAAGCAATGTACCGGCTTCAACCGCGTTGTTAAGCATCGCAGTACGGATAAGGCTGTTACCGCCACATGAAACACCTGAGTAGTAATCTTGAAGCTTAAGGTTGTAGTCAGAGCGAACCTTCTTCATTTTCTTACGCAATTCACCTTTGTCGTCAGACTTAACGATGGTGCAGATGTTTTGTAGTGCTTCGTTGACGTCTGCTTGAGCAGTACCTGTGAACAACAAAGAAGTAGCAGCGATAGCGATAGAAGTTTTAACGATTTTCAACATGGTTAAATTCCTCAGTAAGTTAATTCATTTCGTTTCGACGTGAGTAATTAAAGCTGAGGATTGGTTAAAAAAAAATCACTGGGGTGATACATAGGTATTTAAAATAATACCTATGTAAGCGTTTCAAAAATCGGTCTCACTAATATTTTTCGGGGTATCCAATAAACGAACAATTTAATGTTGTGAGGTATCTAGTATTTGGTTTAAACGGTCGAACAACGCCTGCTGGTAGTGTGGCATATTATCGATATGCGATTTTCCCAGTAGTGCCTTAGCTTCGGATGTTTTTCCTTGCAGAATGTATGTTTCTACCAAGACTAACTGGGCGTGATTTTTACTGATCAACACTGCGTTATTTGTGCCCCATGCAGCGATAGAACGTTTTAAAAAACGTTCGGCACGTTGATAATCACCGAGGTTTTTATGCCCACTGGCGACATTATGGAAGGCAGATGCTTTGCGTGTTGTATCCGCAACGTCTTCATACGTCCGCAGCGCTTGCTCGTAATAATGCAGTGATTTTTTAAGCTGACTGGCGTACTTAAATGTATGCCCTAGCGATGTATAGAGTTCTGCTAAACCCATAGGATCACTAACGCGCGTCACGTTAGGAATCAATGTTTCTGCAAAGGCTACCGCATGGGAATTTAATTCTGGTACATAGCTGTACAGGTTAAGAATTTCGGCGCTCCGAAACGGATCGGGCAATACATGATTAATCTCGCTCACGAGTGTCAGCGCTTGCTGCAAATACTGACGGCCCTCAGCTTCATTGCTCTCCAACAAGAGCACTTTCGCATAGTAGGTATAAACCGTCGCTTTAAACACCATCGGCGGGTTTCTTAGCACAATGACGTCTTCGAGTTCGTGCTTGAGTGCTGTGAATCGTTGCATTTCAATTAGCGCGAGTAGTTGCATCATTTTAATGCGATACCATTCTCGCGCGCCTACCGAATACCGGGCGGTTCCTTGAGTCGATTGCTGATAACAGGTTGCGGGATCGGATAAACAAAGCGCTCGATTGTCGTACAAGGGTTGCGCAGAAGCTGAGTGAGAGAATAACAACGCCGTTAACAATGACAACCTGAGTAATCTACCCATTTGTCTGTCGGCAAAATGTGCAATGCGGAATGTGAGGTTAAATTTCAACAACACATGTTGTCCTTTCTCGGATACTACGAAAAAACAATAACCCAGCAATGATGCTGGGTTATTTCCACATAGTTTAGCCCTAATATCGGACGTTGTGAATCACCACTTATCGCTACGTTTTATACCGCAAAGCAACTATTTGAAACGACAGAATAATTAAGAGAGTCTCACCACGCACTAACGCCACCGTCAACGGCAATCGTTTGGCCATTCATATAAGAGTTTCCTGGAGAGATAAGTAGCATCATGGTATTGACGATTTCTTGCGGGTCGCCCAAACGTTTCATTGGGCTACCTTGTGCCATTTGAGCTCGTGCCTCGTCAGTATTAAAACCATCAACATTTAAAATGTTTGTTGGACTATAAAATGGACAAATGGCATTAACCCGTACATTCTTACGACCGTATTCAATGGCAGCAGTGCGAGTTAGCCCTGACACGGCATGCTTGGCTGCGACATAGGCGCCACCCTTGGGGGCTCCGCCTAAACCGGCCATAGAGCTCACATTTAAGATGTGTCCTTTACCTTGTTTCAACATTGCAACTGCTTGATACTTCATTCCAAACAAGACGCCTTTGACGTTCACATCGAATTGTTTGTCCATGACCGCTTCAGTTAGCTCATGAATAGGAGCTGGCAAATGCGCTATTCCCGCATTGTTAATGGCAATGTCGAGGGTGCCAAAGCGTTCTAGAGCCAAAGCAGCCAACGCTTTGCAATCTTCTTCGCTGGCAACATCATTGACTTGAAACGCGACACGCTCTGGTCCACATGAGAGTAGGTTGGCAGTCTCCTGTAAGCCGTCGTGGTCGATGTCGCCAAGCACCAGGTTTGCGCCGCGTTCGGCAAGGCTAATCGCCAGTAATCGTCCAAAACCACTCGCTGCACCGGTAATCAATACGGTGTGGTTTTCAAAATTAAGTAACGGATCCATAGTGTTCTCCATATGTGTGCTAGCTGAGCGGGTTGCGCTGCAAAAAAGTTAAAATTATGTCGGCAAACCGTTCGCCTTGGTCTTCCTGCACAAAGTGTCCACCTTGTTCGATGGTTGTGTGGTCTTGTCCTTCACAGCCCGGTATCAGTTTGCGCATGATGGCGTCGCCACCTGCGGTAACCGGATCTGAGTCACTGAAAGCGCACAGAAACGGCTTAGTGAATGTCGATAGACCTTGCCATGCTTTGCGGTTGGCTTCACTTGCTGGGTTGTCCGGTGTTACCGGTACCAAGGCTGGGAACTCTCGTGCTCCAGCCTTGTATCGTTCCTCGGGGTAAGGTGCGTCATAGGCTTTGTAAACATCGTCGCCGAATGGAATAACCGTGGCCCCTTTGATAATGCCTGCTGCAGGAAAAACATCAACGTCTTGTGAAAAGGCCTTCCATTTGAAAAAGGCGTCGCCAGGCGGATGATCACCGGTTGGTAGCATAGTATTGGAAGCAACCACGCGCGCGAACCGGTCCGGCTGTTCACCGACTAGACGCAGGCCTAGTAAGCCTCCCCAGTCCTGACACACTAGTGTTATATTAGTGAGTTGCAATTGGTCCAACAACGAGGTTAGCCAGTCTAAATGACGCTGATAAGTGTAATCACTGCGCTGTGTTGGCTTGTCGGACCGACCAAAGCCGATTAGGTCTGGCACAATAACGCGGTAGCCCGCATTTGCTAGTGGTTTAATCATCTTTCGATACAAAAAAGCCCAACTCGGTTCGCCGTGTTGCATCCAAATGACCTCACCATCTTTTGGCCCTTCGTCGATGTAATGCATCCGCAGCAAACCACCTTCGGTGTCGTCAACATCAAGGTAATTCGGGGCGAAATCATACTCCGGTAAATGCTCAAAATGGTGATCGGGTGTCCTCAGAAATTCCATACGTGCCTCCTGAATAAAGTGCTACCAAATCAGAACTAGGGAAGGGGGTCAAATGAATCATTTCGCTTGATTTTGGCCTGTTATCGCCTAGGCCGCGAAAGTAAACGAATTGTTAATGTTATTGATTTAATTTATTCAGAATTATAAAACCAATAAACTTCACTGATTGCGAAACAGGTCATACCATGCTGGCTTAATCATTATAAGGTGAGATAACTATGACTGACTCAGCCGCTGTTGCCTATTCGGTAAATCAATCTGTCGCGTCCTTGGTGATGCACAATCCTCCCGTAAACGCATTGGGTAAAGCTGTCCGTGTTGGACTCATCGACGGCATTGAAAAAGCCCTAGCCGATGATGCTGTATCGTGCATTGTCATTACGTCTGACATTGGCTTTTTTAGCGGTGGTGCGGACATCTCTGAATTCGCTACCGGCGACATTGAGCCGAACTTATCGACTAAAGTTCTGCATGCTGTGGAGCAATCGACTAAGCCCGTTATTGCGGTCCTCCCTGGACCTGCGTTCGGCGGCGGATTAGAGCTCGCATTGGCTTGTCATTATCGCATTACCCACAAAGCCAACAAAGTCGGTCTTCCTGAAGTTAACCTAGGTATTCTTCCCGGTGCGGGCGGCACACAGCGTTTGCCTCGCTTGGTCCCTGTGGCTCAAGCACTAGAAATGGTGGTTTCGGGTAAACCAACAGCGGTGACTAAGTTGAACAGCGTTTTTTCGGTTATCACTGACGCACCTGAGCAACTACAAAGCGCGACGATTGAGTTTATCAGTCAATTAGACCCAAGTGCCGCAGTGCCGAGAACGTGCGATATCGAAGTAGACTCTAATAGTTTTGATTCGGCAATCTTCGACCAGTTTGCAGCGGGCATTGCTAAGCAGGCGCGTGGTTTCTTCGCACCATTCAATTGTATCAAGGCGGTACAAGCAGCAACTGAATTGCCATTTGAGCAGGGACTTAAGCGCGAAGGTGAACTGTTCATGGAGTGCATGAATACTCCACAAGCGCGCGCACAACAGCACTTCTTCTTTGCCGAGCGTGCAGCGGGTCACGTCACTGACTATGACAAACAAACACCCGTTAGAGATATTCGCAAAGTAGCTGTCATTGGCGCGGGCACTATGGGCGGCGGCATAGCGATGAATTTCGCCAACGCGGGCATCCCGGTGACCATGTTGGAAATGAAACAAGAGGCATTGGATAAAGGCCTGTCTGTCATTCGTGGGAATTATGAGCGAACCGCCAAAAAGGGCAAGTTAACGCAAGAAGCGGTCGAGCAGCGCATGTCACTGTTAACCGGCACCACAGACTATGAAGATCTAGCTGACGTCGATTTAGTCATTGAAGCTGTATTTGAAAAGATGGACGTCAAGAAAGCTGTCTTTAGTCGTTTAGACGAGGTTTGTAAACAAGGTGCAATACTGGCGACCAATACCTCTACGCTGGACGTCAATGAGATAGCCTCTGCAACCTCAAGACCACAAGACGTTATTGGCTTGCACTTCTTCTCACCCGCTAATGTGATGAAATTACTTGAGGTTGTAAAAGCCGCTGAAACAGCACCTGATGTAATCAAAACCTGTATGCAAATGGCGAAGAAAATTCGCAAAGTAGCGGTGTTGGTTGGTGTTTGCTTTGGTTTTGTCGGCAATCGCATGATTGAAACTTATGGTCGTGAAGCGAACCGCTTAATGCTGGAAGGTGCTACGCCTCAGCAGGTTGACAAGGTTATCTATGACTTTGGACTGCCAATGGGACCATTCACCATGGGAGACATGGCTGGGCTCGATATCGGGTACTTTGTCAGACAGTCGCGCAAGGCATTTATCGAGCACGACCCAAGCTACTGCGTGGTAGCCGACAAACTTGTCGAAGATGGCCGCGTAGGCTTGAAAGTTGGGAAGGGGGCGTATCTATACGAAGCCGGCAACCGCACGCCAATCCCAGATGAGAGCGTGATGGCGATCGCTAAACAGGAAGCCGAAAGGTTGGGTATCCAGCAGCGTGAAATCAGTGAACAAGAAATCATCGAGCGTTGCATTTATCCGCTTATCAATGAAGGCGCGTTGATCCTTGAAGAAGGAATCGCCGCTAAAGCGAGCGATATCGATGTCATCTACGTCTACGGTTATGGATTCCCAGTTTATCGCGGTGGTCCAATGAAGTATGCCGATGAGATCGGTTTAGCGACTGTTTTAGATGCCATGCAGAAATACCACGATGAACTTGGTGACTATGGCAAAGCCTGGTTCAAACCTGCGCCGCTGTTGAAGCAGTTGGTCGAACAGGGTAAATCATTTAACTAATCATCTATCGCACCGCCTTTATCGGGCGGTGCAGTATTTAAAAGATAAAGGAGTGCGTTATGCCTCAAGCAGTAATCGTTTCTACCGCAAGAACACCCATTGGCAGGGCTTATAAGGGTGCGATGAATAATTTAGAAGCCCCATCATTGGGCGGGCATGCAATCGCAGCTGCCGTGCAGCGAGCCAAAATTGACGGCGCGGAAGTCGATGATGTCATCATGGGTGCAGCCCTGACACAAGGCTCTGGATCAATGAATATTGGTCGTCTTGCCGGGCTTGCTGGCGGGTTACCGGTAAGTGTTGCTGGCATGACGTTAGATCGCCAGTGTAGTTCAGGCATGTACGCCATTGCGACAGCAGCGAACAGCATCGTTAACGGCGAAGTTGACGTTATGGTCGCAGGGGGCTTGGACTCGATTTCATTAGTTCAGAACAAGCACATGAATACGCATCGCATGGTGGATCCGGCATTAGTGGCAAAGCATAAAGACATATACATGCCAATGCTACAAACCGCAGAGGTTGTGGCAAAGCGCTATAACATCAGCCGTGACGCCCAAGATGAGTATGGTTATCAGAGTCAAATGCGCACAGCTGCTGCCCAAGCAGCGGGTAAGTTTGATGATGAGATTGTGCCAATTACGGCCAAAAAAGCGGTGATGGATAAAGAATCAGGTGAAGTGAGCCTGCATGAAGTCACGCTGAGTAAAGATGAAGGTAATCGCCCAGAGACGACATTGGAAGGCCTACAAAGCCTCAACCCCGTAATTGAAGGCGGCTGTATCACTGCGGGAAACGCCAGTCAGCTGTCCGATGGCGCTAGTGCGAGTGTTCTAATGAGCGACACCGAAGCATCCAAGCGTGGTTTAGAGCCACTAGGTGCTTATCGCGGTATCGCTGTTGCTGGTTGTGAACCAGATGAAATGGGTATTGGCCCTATCTATGCCATTCCTAAGTTACTTAAACAGCACGGTTTAGGCATGGACGATATTGGTTTGTGGGAGCTTAATGAAGCGTTCGCGGTTCAAGTCTTGTATTGCCGTGACCACTTGGGGATCCCAAATGATTTATTGAACGTAAACGGTGGTGCTATTTCTGTTGGCCACCCATACGGGATGAGTGGTGCTCGTTTAGTTGGGCATGCACTTATTGAAGGAAAACGACGTGGTGCAAAATATGTTGTTTGCACTATGTGTATCGGCGGCGGTATGGGCGCAGCCGGTTTGTTCGAAGTATTTTAAGGCGGTATTAGTACTATGCAAAATTACAAAGCACCTCAACGCGACACGTTATTTACATTATACGAGTTGTTAGGTTTCGATAAGCATTATCAAGACCTCGGTTTTGATGAAGTCAGTGATGATTTGGTAACGGCTATTTTTTCTGAGGCTGCTAAATTTGCCGAAAATACATTAGCACCAATCAACGAAATCGGTGACGACGAAGGGTGTACTTTTAAGGATGGTGAAGTGACAACACCAACCGGATTCAAAGAGGCATATCAGCAGTACGTTGAAGGTGGTTGGCCTTCGATGGCGCACCCAGAAGAGTACGGTGGTCAAGCATTACCCTATTCATTGGCTACTTCGTTGGCTGAATGGTTCTCAGGTTCGAACCACTCATGGGCAATGTATCCCGGGCTAAGTCAAGGTTGTATGGAAACCTTGAAAGCTCATGGCACAGAAGAGCAAAAAAATACCTTCCTACCGAAGTTAATTGAGGGTACTTGGACCGGTACTATGTGCCTAACCGAACCACACTGTGGGTCTGATTTGGGTATGCTGAAGTGTAAGGCTGAACCCAATGATGACGGTACATATTCTTTGACCGGTACGAAAATTTTCATTTCCGCCGGCGAGCACGATATGTCAGAAAACATTGTTCATATCGTTTTAGCACGCTTACCAGATGCACCAAGCGGTACTAAAGGTATTTCATTGTTTATCGTGCCGAAATATAACGTCGACGCCAATGGTGAAAAGGGTGAGCGTAATACGGTTACCTGCGGCTCGATCGAGCATAAGATGGGTATCAAAGGTAGTGCTACTTGTGTAATGAACTTCGACGCTGCAAAGGGTATCTTGATCGGTGAGCCGAACCGCGGTTTGAACTGTATGTTCACGTTCATGAACATGGCGCGCATCGGCACTGGCATGGAAGGTTTATCTGCCATTGAAGCGGCTTTCCAAGGTGCATTGGGTTATGCCAAAGATCGCTTGCAGTTCCGCTCATTGACGGGGCGCAAAAACGAGTCAGGCCCAGCGGACCCGATTATCGTGCATCCTGATGTTCGTCGTATGCTGCTAACGCAAAAAGCACTGCGTGAAGGCAACCGCGCGTTAGCGATCTATTGTATGAAAATGGTTGATGTCACCTTGTACGAGCAGGACGAGCAGAAGCGCCAAATCGCTGATGCAAAACTCGCGTTGTTGACGCCAATCGTTAAAGCTTTCTTAACCGAAACTGCGCAAGAGTGCACCAGTTACGGCATGCAAGTATACGGCGGCCACGGTTATATTAAAGAGTGGGGCATGGAGCAATTAGCTCGAGATACCCGCATTTGTACAATGTATGAAGGCACAACAGGTATCCAAGCGATTGACCTTTTGGCACGTAAAGTCGTCGGCAGTCAAGGCAAGCTATTACAGGTCTTCACTCAAGAGATGCGTAGTTACTGTGAGTCATTGAGAGACAAGCCACAATTTAATGCCTGGGCTAATGCGGTTGAGAGTCACATCGATGAGTGGGGACAACTCACTAACGATATCATGAAGTCAGCAGCGAATAATCCAGATGAGTTGGGCGCGGCGGCAGTCGATTACTTGATGTATTCTGGATACGTTATTGTTGCGTATTTCTGGCTACAAATGGCGGTAACTGCTCAGCAAAAACTTGACGAGGGTACTACTGAAGTTGATTTTTATCAGGCGAAAATTCAAACCGCTCAGTTCTATTTCGACCGTATGCTTACACGCACGCGCTCACTAGTATCAGCTATCCACTCTGGCGCTGACAACTTGATGACGATGTCGGAAGAAGCCTTCTATCAAGGTTAATCGAAACATGGAGCAATCTTCGATTCGGTCGAACTTTGTTCTGGCAAATGGTTTGCGCTTGCATTACTTAGAGCAAGCGCCCATTGACGAATCGCTAACTGAAGCGCCTATAATCGTTTTCTTGCATGGTTTCCCTGAACATGCCGGAGTGTGGCGCTCTCAGTTGGCCTTCTTCTCCAAAACACACCGCGCTATCGCACTCGATTTACCGGGTTACAACTTAAGCCAAGCACCGGACTCTCTGGCAGAATATTCTGTTCCTAATTTGGTGAGTATAATCGCTGAGTTTATTCGCGTTGTAGCTGACAATCATCCCGTCATTCTCGTAGCGCATGATTGGGGAGGGGCAATCGCGTGGCCACTAGCAGCTCGACATCCACAGTTGATCACCAAATTGGTTATCTTAAATGCCGCGCATCCAAGCACCTTTACGCGCGAAATGATTAATAATCCGCAGCAAAGAATACTCAGTGATTACATTCATGATTTTTTGAATCCCAACTTTGAGGATGAGTTAAGTCAGGATGACTTTGCAAAATTGAAACAGCACTCGATTGCGCATATTCGCGGTGGCATATCAGCTGCAGAAGAACGTGCATTTGTAGAAGCTTGGTCTAAGTCGAATGCTGTTACCCATATGTTGAATTACTACCGGGCTATGCCACAGTTATTTCCGCGCTCATCTGAACTCGGGAATCAGAGCGGTCCGATCAAATCGTTTGATGATTTTAAGATTCCGCACATCAGAATCGACGTTCCGACGCTTGTATTGTGGGGCGAAGATGACCAAGCATTTGATATTGGGGTGTTGGCGGGACTAAATAGATACATACCCGACTACACTGAGCAGCGTTTCGGTGAAACGTCACATTGGATCCATCACGAACGCAGCGACGAGATAAACGTGGCCATAGCAGCGTTTATTAACCGTTAAAATAGGACAATACGAAAGAAGAAAGGCCCCGATAAATCGGGGCCTTTCGAGGAAGCAGAACGTTACTCTGCCGACCATGTTGAAACATGGTGGTAGCCGAAGCTACCGAAATTGTGGATTAGATGCGCTGTGAAAGTGCAGCTGCAACAGGGTTGTCAGCTAAGCCTTGCTCAGCGACCCAAGCTTGTAGTGTTTTGCCATCCTGCTCGGGTGCCGCTAAATGCTTTTTTGGCATTTTCTTCACAAGCAATGTACCGGCTTCAACAGCGTTGTTAAGCATCGCGGTACGGATAAGGCTGTTACCGCCGCATGAAACACCTGAATAGTAATCTTGAAGCTTAAGGTTGTAGTCAGAGCGAACCTTCTTCATTTTCTTACGCAATTCACCTTTGTCATCAGACTTAACGATGGTGCAGATGTTTTGTAGTGCTTCGTTGACGTCTGCCTGAGCAGTACCTGTGAACATAAGAGAAGCAGCAGCGATAGTGATAGAAGTTTTAACGATTTTCAACATGGTTAAATTCCTCAGTAAGTTGTTTGATTTCGTTTCGACGTGAGTAATTAAAGCTGAGGATTGGTTAAAAAAAAATCGCTGGGGTGATACATAGGTATGTCAGATAATACCTATTGTAAAGCAATGAATGTCATGAAATAGAGGAGCGCGATGGCTATGTTTTAGCAACGCGCTTACTGAACCCGTTATGTGAAGGCGACTAATGTCCAGATTTTAGATGTCTTTGAAAATATACTTGCGAAGATTCGGCAAGCTCCTCTCTCTCGTTAGCAGACCGACACACTCGCGTTTTCATGTGCGAGCCGATGGGCTTTTCCATTTTACAGAGCACACCGTCACCATTTGAGCGCATAGTCTTGGCGACCAATTCACTGGTGCTGAGTTCATCGGTACTGCTGCAACCTGCTACGAGCGCAGAGGCAAAAACAATACTGATTGAAGAACCTTTGAACCCTGTTACCAACCCTAGTCTTTTCATGGTAAGTCTCCATCAAACGATTGAAGTACCTTCAGTGTGATGCATTTAGAAAAATAAGCAACCGTTAAATCTCGGTGGCTAAAGGTCAAACAGTGCCAAGAGTGAGGTTTAGTGGCAATTATGGTGACGCATCATTAGAAAAAATGATCGGTAGGGGGAATCTACATGCCGAGCTGTATAAGAGTGTGGCGTTCTGGGGTAGTCTAGCGCTATCAGCAATAGGTAGTCTTAGACTGCACGAATGAAAAGGTGTTTACTCGATGTTTGATATCAGCGTAACGCGAACGGTCAACAAACCAATCCATGATGTTTTTGCGGCATTGGAAGATCACGCCAATTATAAGTCTTTCCCTGGTGTAGATGCATCTGAGCTAGTGGAGCCCGGTAAACACGAGCGCAACGGGCTTGGCGCGTTACGACGAGTGGTTTTGAAACCATTTACATTAGAAGAACGGATTGTTGGCTTTGAGCGCCCAACACTACTGCGCTATCAGATAGAAAAATCATCACCAATTACGTTTGAACATATTATTGGTGAGGTCAGACTCACTGAAAAGGGTGATCAAACAGAAGTAACCTGGATATCTAAAGGACACTTACGTGTACCATTGATTGGAAATCTTGTGTTGGATCGCATGGTCCAAAAGCAAGGTGGTGCAGGTTTCGCGAGCATTCTGAAAGCGATTGAGCGACGTTGAGTTAAGGACGTTTACGCGGTATCGTTTCTACTGCACGAGAGAGAACGTAACTTAGGAATAAAAATGAAAAAACTTATCGCGTTATTTGTTGTTAGTTTTGCCCTAGCGGGTTGCGCACCTGAAATCGGCAGTAAAGAATGGTGTGAAGATTTAGACGAGAAAGACAAAGGTGATTGGACAGCCACCGAAGCTAAAGATTACGCCAAGCATTGCATTTTCCGCTCTGATGATGACGAGTAAAATGTTTTAAGTGAATAGTACAGTTGAGAGCACTAATATCAGTGCTCTCAATCTTCTTCAATCAATGTGGTTCATAGGCCTTTGCGACTTCCGCGATCTGTTCACGCATCCACAAATGAGCGTGGTCGTGGTCCGCGCTAACATGCCAATATAAGAAGTACTCAATTGGTTGCAATTCAAATGGTAATTCATAGATCGACAAGTCGTAATGCTTAGCTAAATGATAAGGCAAGCATGCGATTAAGTCGGTTTTAACAATAGCACTTGGGACGGTCAAAAAGTGTTGTCCACGCATTATAACTTTGCGTTTTTTCCCGAGCTTATCCAGCGCAACTTCAATTGGTCCCGCGCCACTCTTGCGTTGTGACACATTGATATGGCCTAAGCGCAAAAAGGTCTCTAAATCTAAACCGTTTTTGAGAGCCGGATGATTCTTCCGTGCAATGGCAACGAGGCGGTCTGAAGCGATTTTTTGTTTGCACAAATGCGGGTCCGTGAACGTTGACGCATCTGCAAAAAAGTCCAAACTGCCATTCGCCATCGAAGACACTACTTGGCTACGCGCGATTTCATAATTGGTCAGAGTAACATTGGGTGCTACGTTTTGAAGCCGCACCATGAGCCTGGGCATGATACTGACTTCAAGTAGATCGCGGCTGGCGAAATTGAACGCTTTTTCTGATATGGCCGGATCAAACGTGTGGCTTTGTTGGACGCTCTTTCTCAATAATCCAAGTGCTTGGCGAGCGGGAACAATAATATTTTGCGCTACCGGCGTTGGCGTCATACTGTGACCCGTGCGCACAAATAGTGGGTCATTTAGCATCTCCCTGAGTCGCGCCAGGGAATTACTAACAGCAGGTTGAGTAATGCATAAAACATCGGCTGCTTTGGTTAAACTACCAGCCGTGTAAATTGCGTCAAATACAGCAAAAAGATTGAGATCTATTCGGTTTAAATTCATGATCACCTATCATCTATTTTGAGGCGAGTATCACAATACTCTAACGTTTTTTACTTATTAGTAAGCATTATAGAATGTGATTTGGAATATTCAGTAAATTAATAGTATAAAACCCGCCATTAATCGTAAATTCTGGAGTTATTTACATATGACAACTACATTACTCGATCTTTCGGTTGGCGATACGTTGCCTTCGTCTGAATGGACAACCATCGATCAAGCCACAATCAACACGTTTGCAGATGCCACTGGCGATCATCAATGGATCCATATAGATGCAGAAAAGTGCGCCCAGTTCAGTCCGTTTAAAAAACCGATTGCCCATGGGTTTTTGTCCGCTTCGTTAATGCCTAAAGCGTTTGAAGAGACGATACAGGCGCATGCAGATATTACGTCAGTGTTGAATTATGGCATTAATAAATTGCGATTCTTAGAACCAGTCAGGGTAGACGATAAGGTGCGGTATGCATTTAAAGTCGCCAATATTGAACAAAAACCGACTGGTCGTTTGTTTACATTTGATTGTGCTGTAGAAATCCAAGGCCGCGACAAGCCTGCATTAATAGGGCAGTTCCTCATGCTAGCCGTGATCCGCTCTGTCGGTCACTGATTATTCTACGAGTCCCATCTAGTTGTTTATTATCTGGTCAGACCATCCAGTTGGCGAATATTTACATATAAGCAACATATAATTTACATTTATAAGAGTTACGCCTACTATTTTCTTAGCGTAACTCTTTGAATTACGCCGATAACTATAAACGTACTACCACTACATAAATATTGAGCGCGTTGTCTTCTTCGGCTCAATAAGGGGACTCACAATGAAGTTAACCACCCGCAAAACTGCGCTAGCTGCCTGCGTCGCTGCTCAGTTTGTGCTCGCTCCACAACTTGCCATCGGGCAAGAGCAAGACTCTCAACAAGCAGAAGAACAACAATTTGAACTGATTATGGTCACGGGTAGTTTCGTGCGCCGTAGTGAAAATTTTGAATCTCCGTCGCCACTGGCGGTGGTCGACAGCGTATCGATTGATTCAATCGGTGCGAAAAACATTGCCGATATCACCCAGACCTTGACGATTAACACAGGGTCACAAAACAATCCGGATGCATTTACACAAAATGCAACAGCCGGTACTTCTAACATTAACCTGCGCGGTCTTGGGGTTGCCTCGACGCTCGTATTGTTAAATAACAAACGTCAAGTTGTGAACGCGCAACCGACCAACGATGGTCTAAACTTCGTCGACACCAGCTCTCTGGTGCCGATGATTGCAATCAACCGAATGGAAGTAATCAAGGATGGTGCTTCAGCGTTGTATGGTTCCGATGCGGTTGCTGGTGTGGTTAACTTTATCACTAAGAAAGACTACGACGGCGCTAAAGTCACATTCGATTACCAAGACGGTGCACACGGTGACAACAAAGAATATATCCTACAAGGTTTGTGGGGTAGTGTCGGTGACAATGGCAGTGTAATGGCCGCCATTAGCTACACGAACCGTTCACCTATGTTCATTTCCGATCGTCGACTTTCTCGTCCACAAGACGACACGAGCGCGTTGGGTAATCCTGGCTCTTATTTCTTAGGCGGTACACCTTTTATCGATCCCACGGGCTGTGCTGAATTTGGTGGATTTCCTCAGTTGCTAGCACCACCGGGAACGGTTCCAGGTTTGGATATTGGTTTCTGTGGTTTTGACTTTGGTAGCACATATTCTTACGTTCCGGATGAAACGCGTGTGACCGCGTATATCAAATCAGACTATCAGCTAACCGATGATATCTCTTGGTTGAACGAAATTAGCATTGCGCGCAATCGCGCGGAACGTGGTGGTTCGCCAAGTTTCCCAATTTTGACCTTGCCTGTGGTACCAGCTGATCACCCAAGTAACCCATTCGGCGCGCCAGTTGGCTTCTTTGGTCGTGCAGAGGGTAATGGTGTAGCAGGCGATCCTGCCAATACTGAATCTGATACCTTCCGATTCAACACAACGTTAACAGGTGAGCTAGATAACGGTTTCTGGGAAATCAGTTACACCAACGGTACAAATGACTTCTTATTCCAAGTGGATGACGTGTTAAACACGGAATTCAACTTAGCCTTGAATGGTCTTGGTGGATCTGATTGTAACCCGTTGACTGGCACGCCAGGTGTTGGCCCATGTGAATACTTCAACCCATTCGCGACTTCATACACAGTATTGCCTAACTCTCAATACGTCATTGATTCTTTCACAGGCAAACAAGTGATTGATTCCAAGTCTGATATGCAAGTTGTTGAAGGATTTGCCTCACTCGACGCGTTTGATATGGATGGCGGCACTGCGGGTATTGCATTTGGTCTTCAATATCGTGAAGAACGTTTGAGCCAAGACTATGATGCATTATCTAACCAAGATAGCTTCACGTTCGTAATTGGTAACCCAGACTTCGAAGGTAAGCTCGATGTTTGGGCGGCATTTGCCGAAATGGCATTGCCAGTCAGTGACGACCTCGATATCCAATTAGCCTTGCGCTATGAAGACTACGGCGGCTCAATTGGCGACACGATTGATCCTAAAGTCGCGTTCTCGTGGCGTGCCACTGATGATTTTTCTCTCCGTGGCTCTTGGTCTAGTTCGTTCCGTGCACCAACCGTATTCTTGCGCAATGGCGGGGCAACGACGTTGCAGCAATTAAGTGACCCAGTATTTGGTGGCGCAGCTGCGTTCGCCGCGGTGAGAACATCAGGTAATGAAGATCTGAAGCCAGAAGAATCAACTGCTTACAACATTGGTTTCTCAGCGGAGCCTGTTGAGGACTTATAGATTGAAGTTGATTTCTGGAACTTTGATTTTGAGGATTTGATTATTCAAGAGAACGCACAAGCTATCTTGAATGCTAATCCGCAAGACCCATCGCGCATCATCCGTGCTGGAGATCCACTCAATGGTCCACTGCTTCAGGTGTTGAATACCTACGTTAACGCCAGTGAACTATCGACGTCAGGGTTGGACTTGGTCACAAGTTACAAAATTGAAACGGATGCCGGTACGTTTACGCCAAGTATCAATGCTACCTATATTCTTGACTACGAGTTGATTGATCCGCAAGCGGGTGTTATCGACGGCGCGGGCAAGCGTAACTTTAGTAACATTGGTACCTCATCTCCTGAACTACGTGCGAACCTAGGCTTGAACTGGTCTCATGACATTCACAGTGCCAACTTATTCGTTCGTTACATCAGCTCATATGATGATGATCAGAATGATATGGCTGAGATCGATAGCCAAGTTACAGTGGATGCACAATACAATGTTAATTTGGGGGCCATTTGGGAGACCGAAACGGATTACCTATTAACGATTGGTGGTATTAACTTGTTTGATGAAGATCCACCTCAGGTATTCACCAACAGTGGTTTCGACTCTAAAGTACACGATCCACGTGGTCGTCAGATTTATGCTCGCATTGCGATTGAATTCTAATCGTTAGGCATAGTTGACAGTAAGCGCCCGGTTTTTACCGGGCGTTTTTGTTTCTAACGCTCAGTTTTTGGTTTAATAGCAGTTCTTCTGATAAGGGGTTAGCAATGGCAGAAAAATACACACCAGAACAAATCGAAAGCGCACTCAATGAGTTAAACCAATCGTTAGATGAAAGCCAACAATGGCAGTTAGTCGGCGACAAGTTGTGCAAAGAGTTTAAGTTTAAAAGCTTTATTCGTGCATTTGGTTGGATGTCGCAAATTGCAATTTGGGCAGAGAAACTTAACCATCATCCAGAGTGGTTCAATGTCTATAACCGCGTTCGTGTTGAACTGACAACACACGATGTAGACGGCATCAGTGATTTGGATTTTAAATTGGCGGGCAAGATGGAGTTGTTTAAATAAATGCCGGCATAAACGCCTAAAAAATGAACGTATCGGTTGAATCATAATCAAACAAACAGTGATGTTGCATTTTTATGACTAAATGCCGATATTTCGACTTGCGTTGCCGCTGTGGCTATGTATAATGCGCACCACTTGATGAGACGCAGTCAGCGGCATCAAACCAGAACAAGCGCGGGATGGAGCAGTCTGGTAGCTCGTCGGGCTCATAACCCGAAGGTCGTAGGTTCAAATCCTGCTCCCGCAACCACATTAAAAGCCTCAGCATTTGCTGGGGCTTTTTTGTATTTAATCGTTAATTAATTTGCGCGAGCAATTGAGACCGGCACACCATTTAAAACCGCGTTTCCAGAGAGTTCATCTACTGCCATTTCGTCGGTGAGTGCATTTACATTCGCGCCCGCATTCTGACTAGCCACCTGCCAAGAGATGCCCGTTTTGTCATGGCCCCAGCCATGGGGGATGGAGATAACCCCGGGAATGATCTTATCCGTCACTTCAGCTTCAACAATCACTTGTCCTACACGTGATGTCACCACTATATTGTCACCGTCTGCTATCGCATGCGCGCTTGCGTCCGCTGGATGGATCTGCGCACTACAGCGATTATTACCTTTGTGCATTCTAGGACTGTTGTGTAACCAGGAGTTATTGGTTTTGAGATGCCTACGTCCAATTAACATAAATGAGGCGCTATTCTTTTCTGCCTCGGGACTAAAGAAATGGCGCTCAACCCTTGGTAAATCTCCCATAAAATAATCAAACTCCAGTGGGATCTTTTTATCGCCATGGAATATCGCCTCGGGCAGAGCCGGTTGCAGCGGACCTAGATCAATACCATGTGGGTTGGCTTTTACCTTATCCAGCGTCAAAGCATGCTCACCGCCACCATATTTTCCATTGCGTAACAAATCGTCGATAACGCCGCTGGGCTTTTTATCCCACAAAGTTTCATAGTGTTGAGTCGGCTTACCATTCAGTTCATCCAGCTTTTCAGCCAGACTGAGATATATTTGCCAGTCAGTGAGATGCTCTTCGTCTACTTCGACAACCGGCTCTGAGTAAGTCACATAATTGCGCACCGCAAAGTTATGGAAAACTAAATCAAAGTGATCTCGCTCAAGCCCTGTTACTGGCGGCAAAATAACGTTAGCGTGACGCGTACTTTCTGTCACATAGAAGTCTATTGCCACCATAAATTCTAACTGTTCAAACGCTTGGTCGAGCTGTTCAGCGTTGGGTGTGGTTAGCACCGGGTTGCCCGCGCCCAACACCATAGCTTTAATTTGACCTTCGCCTTCTGTTGTTATTTCTTCTGCAAGGCAGGAAACCGGGTATTCTCCGCCAAATGCCGGTAATCCGCGAACTCTGGACGAAAAATTACCCATGCTACCAGGACCGGCGACTGTGAGGATATCAGCTGCTGGCTGGGTGAACATCATACCACCACGTCGATCCAGGTTTCCGGTTAGGATATTGAACAACATGATCAGATATTGGGTTAGGGTGCCGAACACCTGAACACTTGCACCCATGCGGCCGTAACACACAGCAGACTCTGCTGCACAAAAATCGTCCACCAGTTGTTCAATGTTCTGTGCACTAATGCCAGTGGAAGAAGCGACCCTTTCGGGTGCATAGGGAGCCGTGTAGCTCTCAATAGCGTCAATTTCAGGGATGTACTGCTTTAGAGCATCATAGTCAGTAAGGTTTTTTCGATACAGGGTGTTTATCATTGCTAACAGCAGTAATACATCTGAACCGGGCTTGATAAAGTGATGTTCACAGCTGATATCCGCAGTTTCGGATTGCTTAGGATCAATTACTACGACCTTGCCACCGCGTTTCTGAATGCCTTTGAGGCGATTTTTGACATTGGGCACCGTCATAATGCTGCCGTTTGACGCAAGCGGGTTGCCTCCAATTATCATGAAGTGCTGGGTGTGATCGATATCGGGAATAGGAATTTGTGACATGTGACCAAATAGCTTCCTGCATACAATGTGATGGGGAAGTTGGTCCACGGAAGTTGCCGAATATCTATTGTGAGTTTTCAGCGCACGATAAAAATAAGGGCCAAACAACATCGAACCCATATTGTGCGAATTGGGGTTACCAAGATAAATTCCAACAGAATTACTGCCGTGCGCTTGCTGGATATCATGTAACTTCTTAGCGGTTAAACTAAAGGCCTCTTCCCAGCTAATGGCAATCCATTCGTCACCTTCCTTGCGCACTGGCGTTTTCAGTCGGTCTGGGTCATCGTAAAGATCCTTCAATGCTGACGCCTTGGGACAGATGTAACCCTGACTAAACGGGTTATCCCTGTCGCCTTTAATCGTCAGGATTTCTTGTCCCTGAGTTTTAACTTCGATACCACACATCGCCTCACACAAGGTACAGGTTGAATAGTGGGTTTTGGTGGTACTTTGACCGCTAACATTGCTCATTTGCAACACCGCTAAGCTAATAATTTAATGGTCAAAATTAGCGATTGTTGGATTAATACACAAGTATCATTGATGGTGATGATTTCAAGTAATTTAATTCGGCTTTACATGTTTTCTCACAACATATCTGGCTTCTAATCTATTGCCGCGAGACGCCATGAGCGCCATATCTTCTTAAAAGCCCGCACAAATATATATTTCACAAAGGTTCGTAAATAGGTCTGTATAGCGTTCAAAACGACTTGTCACTTTGGTGCATGGTGACTCTGAGAAAAGTAATGCGCAATAAATGCAATGTGATAACATAACAAAAATAAAATTAATCCACACTAAGAACCCAACAATGAATCATAAAGATTTTAAACGTGCATCGCTTGCTACGGCGGTCGCAGTATCATTAAGCACATCCTTTATTTCCGTACACGCGGCAGCGCAAACCAGCCAGCCTGGCGCTGAGCAGGATGTTGAAGTCGTTACAGTTGTAGGCGAGAGGCGCGCTTACACCGGTAATTTTGCACCACTGGAAACGCCAGCAGCCAACCAAGTGATTGACCAACAGGTGTTGAGTGATGCAGGCGCTTTGAGTTTAAGCGACGCATTGGATTTATCTGCATCTGTTGCACGTCAAAACAACTTTGGCGGTTTATGGAACGCATTTTCTGTGCGGGGGTTTGCCGGTGATATCAACCTGCCAAGCGGCTTTTTAGTCAATGGTTTTAACGCCGGTAGAGGTTTTGGTGGCCCACGAGATTTGGTGGGTATTGAATCAGTAGAAGTGTTGAAAGGACCACGTTCAGCACTATTTGGCCGCGGAGAGCCGGGCGGTACCGTCAATCTAATAACCAAACGACCGAATTTTGATACCGGTGGATATGTGACCGCTACAATTGGCAGTTGGAGTCAGTTGCGTTTTGAAGGGGACTATCAAGGTCTCTTGGGTGGCAATGACGATGTTGGTTTCCGGTTAGTCGGTTTCTATGAAGACGCTGAAAGTTTTCGCAACAACGTCGAAACCGAAAAGCAAGGCTTCTACCCATCATTTAAGTGGCGCGTTTCTGATCAAACTAACATCACCTATGAACTAGAGTATACCCGCCAGGAGTTACCTTTTGACCGAGGCGTAGTGTATTCGGAAGATTTTGGGTTTTCACCGCGAGAGCTTTTTGTCGGTGAGCCTGTGCCAATTGAAACCGAAGTGGTAGGCCATCAAGTCGAAGTTGAACATGAACTAAATGATACCTGGAGCTTTTTAGGTGGTATCGGATATCGAGACACGAGTCTGGAAGGGGATGCGTTTGAACCGCAGTTTGGTTCTCGCCAAACTTATTTACGTGATGGTGAAACGATTGCGCGTTTCTTCCGCTCACGCGATTTCGATTCTGATTATCTTGTTTTACGTGGTGAGCTAGCCGGTGATTTCGAATTAAATGATATGCGCCACCGTCTGATTGTTGGCGTTGACTACGATAAGTTCGACAACACTCTGATCATCGACCGTTATCGCTCACGGTTCAGTGGTGATTTAGCTGCTGTCACACCTGAAGATATCAGCACGCATCTTTTGCTCAATATTAATACCCCTGTCTATGGCGTGAACTTGTCGCCAGAAGCTGGTGCAAATACAAACCGTAATGAAGTACTAAAAGGTTATGGTCTTTATATTCAAGACCAGATTGACTTGTCTGAGAATCTACAAGTAAGACTGGGCTTGCGTTATGATGACTTCGAGCAAGATCTTACGAACTTCTTAGCCACGCCTGCTACTACCGTTACATCTGAAGACGACCGCGTGTCACCCCAAGTCAGCGTTGTTTACATGCTCAATGAAGGAACAAGTTTATATGCCTCATACGGTGAAGGGTATCGTCAACAAACTGGGCAAGACTTTCAGGGTAATCAATTTGATCCAAACGTAACTGACTCCACGGAAGTAGGTTTTAAAACGGATCTCAGTGCTTTATCAGATTCTGTAGATGGCATTTTTAACCTAACACTATTCCGCGTGAAGCAGAGTAATTTCTTGGTGAATGACGACCGCCCAGAGGCTACTGCAGTAGGGTTCTTTTCAATTGCGGCTGGTGAAGCTGAGAGCACTGGCTTGGAAGTAGACACCAATCTAAGCTTTGATAATGGTGTAGGGCTTTGGTTCTCCTATGCCTACACTGATGCAGAGTTTCTTAACAGTTTTGCCGATGCTGATGGTTTTGGATTTACTATTGATGCGGGCGACCCAGTGATCAACTCTCCTGAGCATCAAGCAAGCCTGCAAGTGACTAAAGACTTTGATGTCGACAACACGGCAATAAAAGTCGGTGGCGGGTTATTGTACGTTGGTGAGCGCAATGGATGGGTTGGCGCAGATTTCGATTTGCCTAGCTATACTACCGCTCGCGTTTTTGCAGAAGCAGATTTCAACAACAATGTGTCGCTCCGATTTGACCTAGACAATGCGTTTGACGAAACCTTCTACACCAATTCCTTCGCCAATGTGTGGGTTGAGCCAGGTGCGCCAAGAAGAGCGCGTCTTACACTAACGTATAACTTCTAAGGCTAGCCAATGACAGATGCTTTAATAGCAGATGCTGTGAAGGTGGCTCGTACGGGAAAGACAGTCTTAAACGACGTGTCTTTTTCCGTGCCGGCCGGCAGTATCTATGCACTACTGGGCGGTAATGGGGCTGGTAAGTCGACCACGTTACTGACATTTCTCGGTTTCCTTCAACCCGAATCAGGCTCCGTAAAAGTTCTCGGCAACGAGGTCTCTACTAATATCACTACAGTGCGCAGCCAAACCGCATACTTGCCTGAATCTGCAACCTTGTATCAGCACTTAAATGCCTACGAAAACATCAGCTACTTTTTGTCACTGGGGAATATCAAGGCAGACAAGAGTGCTATCGACAATGCGCTAGACCGCGTCTCGCTGCAAGCAGAGTCACGAGAAAAACGCTTGCAGGATTACTCTAAAGGTATGCGACAAAAGGTGGCGATTGCGTTAGCGTTGCTGCGCGACACTCCAATTTTACTGCTTGATGAACCAACGTCGGGCCTCGATCCTTTGGCAATTGATGAATTCAATGCATTAGTGAAATCACTTGCTGAAGAAAATAGAGCGATTTTGATGGTGGCACACGACGTTTATGGCGCCTGCCAGGTTGCAGACCAAATTGGTTTGTTGCGCAATGGTAAGTTAGTTGGCGAATTCACTCGTCCGGAGCATGGTCAAATCGATACTGAATCGGTGCATGCTGCGTTTGCGGGCCGAGCTGCACAATGAAAACGGCCTTTAAAATTGCTCAAGAAGAGTGGCGATACTGGCTTCGCTCTAAAGTTGCCGTAACTGCGTTTGTATTGGTCAGTATTATTGTTGCGTCTGTGAGTGTAGTTAATTCAATTGCATTACTAGAAGAAGCGCATCAGCGTGAGCATCAGCAACAAACTGCAGAACAAACCTTTTTGGACCAGCCAGATCGTCACCCACATCGAATGGTTCATTACGGCCATTATGCGTTCCGCACACCACCTCCCTTGTCGATCTTCGATACCGGGGTAGATAGTGTGACCGGCCAAGCGATATTCTTAGAAGGCCATCGACAAAATTCTGCAACCTTTGCCAATTCCTCGGCAAGCGCAGATGTTGGTAGCTTTCAGGGGATTACCCCGGCATTTGTATATCAGGTTCTGGTCCCATTGCTTTTGATCACGGTGGGTAGTGGTGTAATGGTACGCGAGCGAGAAGCTAAAACACTCATCCCATTAATGGCCCAGGGGATTTCAGGTGCCACGCTTTATATCGGCAAAGTATTGGCACTTGTAGGGTTGACCGCGATTATGTTGCTGCCGCTTATGGTTTTGATCAGTATTGCCATAGCCAGTGGTGAAAGCTGGTCGATCGGATCCAGTATAGTGCTCAGCTACATGCTGTATTTACTTGTGTGGTGCGCGCTTATCGCATTGGTGTCCCTTAAATCTCAGCACTATGGCGTTGCGTTAGCAGCATTGATTGGCATCTGGCTTTTTTGGTCGTTGATCATTCCTCGCGTGGCGGTTACATCGGCAAGTGCGGCAATTGCTGTACCGGGAAAAATTGAAGTGGATTATCAAATGTATGCCGACCTCAGAGAGTTAGGCGATGGGCACAACGCCGCTGACCCTGCATTTGCTAAATTACGCAGTGATTTGCTTGAGCAATATCAGGTGGATAGTGTTGAAGATCTGCCTATCAATTTTCGCGGGCTAGTCGCGCAAACATCGGAAACAGAATTGACGGACGTTATGAATCGATACGCAAATGACCGTATGCAATCTGAACAGTCGCAATCCAAGCATATGCAACATTACGGTTGGTTATCGCCAGTATTAGCAATCTCATCAGCGTCAAAAATCTTAGCAGGAACTGACTTAGGTACTCATCATCGTTTTTTAAAAGAAACGGAAAAGTTGAGGTTTGACTTTGTACAGGGGCTGAATAAGAGCCATGTCGAGACGCTAAACTACAAAGACGATATTAATCGCAATCAAAGTAGAGAGGCATCTCGTCGTGCGCGTATATCTGCGGACAACTGGCAAGTTTTAGATGAGTTTCAGTTCACGCCACTTTCCTCAGAACAGAGGATTGAGACGTCTACACCGTCTTTGTTCAAACTTTTGGTTTGGTTGATTGTATTGGTTTGTGCAGGCTTAATCTCTAGCCGGAGACTCAACGCATGAATGGTTTAAAACGAGAATTGTGGTTTTTGTCCCGCGATAAGAGCGCGATGTTCTGGTTACTCATTGCATTTGCTTGCGCGAGTCTTGCGATCTTTTTTGGTCTTCAAGAAGTCCAATCACAGCGCTTAATAATAGAGCGTTTAAAGCAAGCGGATGCCATTGAGCAGCAAGTGATGGGGGAAGCACATCGTGATTGGGGAAGCGCTGCGTACTACACATTTCACCTGACCTATGATGAACCGTCTGACTTCGCTTTTGTGGCGTTGGGTCACCGTGATTTGCAACCCTGGAAACATCGCATCAGAATGCTAGCGTTAGAAGGTCAGATTTATGAAGCCGATGCTCAAAATCCAGATTTTGCGCTTGTAGGGCGGTTTGATTATGCGTTTGTAGTGGCGGTTTTATTGCCGTTATTTACGATTTTTCTGCTATATGATTTGCGCACCAGAGAGCGAGCTAATGGCCGATTTGAATTACTCGATTCTGCCAACAAAAATGTATGGAGAGCACGTTCGACTATCCGTCTCTCAATGCTCTGCCTGACGTTTTTGTTCCCACTTTGGTTAGTGGGCTTGAGTCAAGGTGTGGAGGTTCTCAATATCTCTACCGCGTCGCTTACGGTAATTGTGTATGCGCTATTGTGGTGGTGTCTGGTTAACTGGGTCACAAGGCGTGAATTCACGGGTACTTTTTCTCTGGCGGCTCTGATTGGCGTGTGGTTTGGGTTTACCATTCTTATACCCGCGGGGATGAAACTTGCGATCGATCATGTTGTTCCAATTCCCAACAATGGCGAGCTGCTGTTAACCCAGCGAGAGGCTGTAAACGATGCTTGGGATCTGCCAGTCGAAGCGACCATGGAACCCTTTATCGCACGGCACCCTGAATGGGCAGAATACACTGATATGGAAGGCACATTTGAATGGAAATGGTACTACGCCTTTCAACAGGTGGGTGATCAAACAGCAGAACCCATATCGTTAGCGTATCGTGATGCAAGGCAGCGTCGAGACCAGTTAGCATCGGTTTGGTCATGGTTAGCGCCGTCTGCCAAAGTCGAGCGTGTATTCCAGTCAATGGCGAATACTGATGCGGAGGCCTATTATCAATATGAAAATCGCATTCGAAAATTCCATGAACGTTTGCGTTTGTACTACTACCCGCATTTGTTTAAGGGCAATGAATTTACCAATGAGGCGCTAGAAATGCGGCCCGAATATGCGGATTTGATTCAGTAAACTGTGCTCAACAACTGGAAATGTCTAGTCGCAAAATGCTTCACATTCAATTCAAGCCCCAACATTTGCTGGGGCTTTTTTGTGTTTACGGAACTGTTGACTGTTAGCGGAGATGCTTCAACGCTTCGCGTTGAGCCAGACCTTCAATCTGCTCTTGTTTTACAAACTCAATGACGTTGTCTGGTGTTGTTTTAGCGTATTCGCGAAGCGCCCAACCAATCGCTTTTTGGATAAAAAAATCGCTGTCATCGCGCTGCGAGCGAATCAAATCGAACAATAGCGCTTCGTCCGTTTCCTGTTTGTATTTTAATTGAAACAATAAGGTTGTGCGGCGGAGCCATAGACTATCAGCCCTTCTCCAGTTTTCAATATCCGCAATCAACTTTTCGGGTTGGCGAGAGTACACACTTCCTACGATGTGAGTTGCCAGCATATCAACGGTATCCCACCAAGATTTAGAGATGATCCAGCGTTCAATATCGCGAACCATCGCGCACGGTAAATGGCGTTTTCGTTTGATCAATAAATCAACTGCAACAAGCTGAAACTCTCTTTCTGGTAGTGCCCATAGTTGATCGACAATTAAGGGCAAGTCCGGAACAGGTGGCAGTTCGCTCGTTGCAAACAAGGCTTTGGTCGCATTGCGTCGCCGCTCCGATTTGACGCCCAAAAATGCGAATTTGTCACGCATATAGGCACGCATCATTGTGGCATTTTCGCTATCGGATATCGGGATTAGCGCTTGCAGCACAGCCTCGACCCATGGATGCATGTTGAAATGCTGTGCAGTTACGGGTTTTATCGGTTCTCGAGAGATGCCTGGCATTGCTCTCGCAGACTCAAAAACTGCTGTCGGTCTTCTTGTTTGAAGCGTTTCAAACCAAAGGCGGATGTTGTTCTAGGGAATTGGTTAAACGCTGCGCATTCGGCGGTGGAGTACATTCGCAGTCGCTCATCTTCGCTGTGCGCGACGATGTTGTGTGAAAATGGCCCAATAAGTGCTGCAGCTATAATGCCGAAAACGAGGTGCTTTCTATCCATGACAGTGATCTCGAATGAAACTGAATAATCTCACATACTCTAACCGATCAAGTCGACGTGTGTAACCTCGTTGTTTAGATTTACACAAATTGACCAAGGCTATCTTTCGTTTGCTGCACTTGCGTTTGTGCAGATTGTGCTTCGTTGTCTGCTGTGAGCATTTCGCTTTGCACGTTTTCGCTCAAATTGACGATATCCGCCACGATTAAATGCGTTTTTTCATACATATTATGCAGCTCATCAACTGATTGTTGGATCATGGTGAACTCAGCGTTATTGTTTTCAAAATCCATCACCATTTGCTCGAATGTGGTGCTCGTCGTTTCTATTTTGTTGCGCATGGTGTTGGATTCAATAATTAATTTCTCAGATTCATCTTGTGTTTCTTCAACGAGTGTTTCCATATCATTGATAAACGAGGTGATTTGTTGAGTAGCGTCGGCGACTTGCGAAGACAAGGAACGGACTTCGTCCGCCACAACGGCAAATCCGCGTCCAGCATCACCGGCTCTTGCTGCCTCAATGGCAGCGTTTAGGGCCAGTAAGTTGGTTTGATCGGCAAATCCTTCAACCATTTTGAGAATATCGCGGATATTACTGGCGTTGGCTTGTAATCCGTTTACGGTACCTGAAAACTTTTCGAGCAATGCTGAAATTTTTACGATCTGTTCATTTGAGGAGCGCAGCTCGGTATCTGTTGTTTGCACTTGTACCAGGTTTTGCGAATTGACTTCACTGACCTTTACGGACGTCTCTGCAATACCGCTAATACGCGCATTAACATCGCCACTGGTCGCAAAGATTTCATCGCTTAGGGCTTTTTGCCGATTAACTCGCCGATGTGCCTCCTGTACCGCAGATGTCACCACATGATTAGACTCGTTAGCTTGATTGGCTTGCTGGTACACTTGCACGAGCGTATTCGACAAATTACTCGAAAATAAATTGTAAGCTTTCGACAAATCCCTGAACTCATCTTGGGTGAACTCGGGTAATCGTGTCGACAAATCCGCGCCTTTTTGATTTATCGCATCTAAGGTATCCAGTAGCGCTTTTACCGGCCTCACAATCAGGTACCTGAGGTAAAAGATGGTGAAAACAAAGGCACCTAAACTGGCAACCGTGAGCAACACGAGCCAATCCGTAAATGCGTGTTCACTGAGTGATTGGTCGCGGTTGAGGTACACCAACCAGAACGTCATCAACTGAAACAAAAACAAGAAACTGATGTTACCAATAATCTTACGATTGAGATTATAAAAGAAGGTTTTCTCTACAGCATTGTACATGTCCCAAAAGAGTTCTCGCATAGGTAATCCTCTTGGTAAAAGCGCATAGGTATAATCTATGTACAACATTAGACTATTGATTTGCATCAGGTAAACGAAAGATAAAAGAAAAGGCTCACAGGCCAGAGAATGTGTGAGCCCTATGGGTTGTAAGTGAGTTAAGAGGCGAGGGATTCTACCCAGCGCTCGAATGTATGCTTGATTGAGGCCGGTTTTTGGATTTCAGGCGACAATCCATACTGTCCGAAAACATCAAAATTTTGAATATCTTGCATCTGTGTCGCTGCAGCGTGGCGGTGGATAAAGTCACCTTTAGCGGGCAAGAATTGATAATCCAGTTTCCATTTTTCAATATTTTGCATCACTTCTGAGACAGCATTGACGATAAATTCCGCTTCTGCGTCAGTGCTGGTCGGATGCAAAGAAACGCGAACCCAGCCTGGCTTATCAGACAAATCGCCTTGGTCTATTTTACAGGTGATCGTTTCTGATTGTTGCTGATCCACGTCCAGTAGTATGTGGCCATATGTGCCCGCACAGCTGCAGCCGCCACGAACCTGGATACCATACTTGTCGTTCAATAGACGGACTAACAAATTGTAGTGGTGATCAGGCGCGTAAAAAGACACGATGCACAACCGCTCTTGAATATCGGGCTCCAACAAAAAAATACCGTCGATCGACTTAAGGCCATCCATCAGGAGCTTGGTCAGTTGACGCTCGCGTTCGTGGATATTTTCAACGCCCATTGCTTCTTTAACTTTGATTGCGAGCGCAACTTTAATGGTTTGCAAAAATCCCGGTGTCCCACCGTCCTCTCTAAGCTCAATATCAGTATAAAAACCTTGTTGCCCCCAAGGATTAGTCCATGTGACTGTTCCTCCGCCCGGTTGGTCGGGGACTTCACTCGCATATAGGGCTTTATTGAACACTAAAACGCCACTACTACCCGGGCCGCCCAAAAACTTATGCGGAGAAAAGAATATGGCATCGAGGCGTTCGAGTGGATCAGCAGGGTGCATGTCAATCTCGACATATGGCGCTGAACACGCAAAATCGACAAAACATAAACCACCGTGTTGGTGCATGATTTTCGCCAGTTGATGGTAATTCGTGGCGATCCCTGTGACATTACTACACGCCGTAAAAGAGCCAATTTTTACCGAGTGCGATTGATATTGTTCCAACAGTGCAGTCAAATCTGTTAAACAGGGTAAACCATCCGAGCCCCGCTTTATGACTTCAACAATAACGTTGCAGGTATTCCACGTCGTCTGATTTGAGTGATGCTCCATATGGGTAACAAACACTACAGGTCGCTCTGTATTAGGAACATTTTTGGCCACTTCAGCTGGTACGCGTAACCCCATCATACGTTGTAGTTTGTTAATAACGGCTGTCATACCCGAGCCAGTACAAATCAAGGCATCACACTGCTGAGCGTTGACATGGCGTTTGATGATGTTCTGCGCTTGGTGGTAAGCCGCGGTCATTGTAGAGCCGGTTAAATTGGTCTCTGTATGGGTATTTGCGACATACTGACCCAATTGAGCAGAAATATACTCTTCAATGGGGCGGTAGAGTCGCCCACTAGCGGTCCAATCGGCATAGAGAATATCGGTCTTTTGACCATTGATCGCGTGTTGCAGTTTTTGGCCAATAATATTGTCACGAAAAGGTGCAAAGTGTTTCTCTAACGTATTCATGCCTGTTTACTCGATATTTGACTTATCGATAGTGTCACAGACTGTGCGCAGCATAATTTTCTAAATCACTACCAAAAGACACGAGTTTTGAGCATTTCATTCCAAAAATTTAACGGAAATAAAACCACCTTACTAAATATGGTTAATCACTGGCAAAAAATGCCTATCATCCCCCTTGATTCCCAACAAAATTTGCAGTTGAGTCGTTTTTTCCAATTTACGCTTGTAGGTTTGGGGCTTCTTGACTAGGTTTTAAGTATCTGTTTACTGGCTGTTTTTTTAAATGAGCAATCGAAAACTCAAGACTATTAGTATTGATGCGCTGGCAGTTGGCATGTTTGTCGAGCGGATTGCACGCCAATCTGGGCAAATGGAAGTGAAAAGCCGTGGTAAGGTTACTAGTCAGGGCATTATTGATTCACTGAAACAACGCGGCATAAAGGCCGTTGTTATCGATGAATCAAAGGGGTTTACGACAGCAAATGACACCCCTGAAACACCATCAGATACTTTATCAACTACCGAAGACAGCTCCGCAGACGAAGCTACCGTAGCGAAAGTAGAGGTTAGTTTTGATGATGAACTGGCGGTCGCGAGTCGACTGCATGCACAGGGTAAAGAAATTCAACAACAATTATTGTCGTCTGTTGCGACTGGCTTGCCAATGGACATTTCGATTCCAGAGGAGTTTTCACGCGAGATCGTCAGTTCAATTGACCGCAACCCCGATGCGCTTTTGTGTTTGACCAAAATCCGCGAAAAAGACGATTACCTATTAGAACATTCTCTCAATGTCGCCATATTGCTCGCAAACTTTGCCAATTACTTAGGCTTAAGTGAAAAGGAAACGCACGAGTTGTCACTGAGTGGTTTTCTGCATGATATCGGCAAAATCAAAATTCCGGATGAGATCCTACATAAACCTGGCAGACTGACCGATGAAGAAATGGATGTTATGCGAGAGCATGTAGTGTATGGCATCGAAGCTATCGAAAAAATGCAGATTCCAGCACACATGGTACGAACGGTCGGTGAGCATCACGAGCGACTTGATGGTAAAGGCTATCCGTTTGGCAAATCAGCGGCGGAGATCAGCTTACATGGGCGCATGATCGCGATAGTTGATGTCTACGATGCATTAACGGCTGACCGCGTCTACAAGCCAGGTATGCCAAGTCAGAAGGCCCTGAAAATTTTATTACAGGACACACCGCACAAATACGATAAAGAGCTTGTTCAACGGTTTATTAAGTGTATTGGGATTTACCCAGTGGGCAGTCTAGTCAAGCTCGACAATGAAACCATCGCGATGGTGGTTAAACACAATGAAACAGATCCATTAAAACCAGTGGTTAAAGTATTCTATTCTTTGACTGGTAATCATTATCTTGCACCGAAAGACATCAACCTGATCAAGTCCAATGTCACAGTCGAAAGTGCCGCATTAGCGAGCGATTACAAGATAGATTTTAATTTATTCTTCAAACAGAAATTAGCCAGCTAACCGCTCTTTGGATCTGATAGAATAGGGCGATGGATACTCTGACTCGACCACCCACTATTCCTGCTGCGCCACGCGCGATTCAAAAAGGAAGTTCCTTAGCTCAGTTGCTCGACCGCAATGCTATAGAGTGTTTAGCGCTTAACATTCACTATGTTCAAAGAAGTTTTCAATACAATGCCTTTGTTGAGCATGCACTGGCGGGCATCGATAACTTGCCCTTAATGCAGCGAGCTAAGCACATAGCCCTTGCATTGAAAGCATTTTTACCGCCGCTCTATGAAGATGCACTCAGTGTTTTGCTAGCGTCATTGACTCCTGCAAAGATGCAGGCTGAAGAATTCGGTTTAAGTGGGTTTTTCTATTTGCCACACAGTTTTTTCATCTCCGAGTTCGGTAATAACCCCGAGTACAATGGCGGTTGTGATCCATTTGATCTCTCTATGGAGGCGATGCGCGAGCTCACTATGCGTTTTACTGCGGAGTTTGCGATTCGGCCATTTTTTATCAGCGATAGCGCCCGTACTCTGGGGTATATTGAAGATTGGACTCAACATCCAAATCCACATGTGCGTCGATTGTGTTCAGAGGGTACGCGGCCAAAATTACCGTGGGGGATCCGACTATCCGCATTGATTAAGGATCCGGAGCCCGTTATACCGATATTAAACTACCTCAAGGACGACGAGACACTGTACGTGCGCAGAAGCGTCGCGAATCATCTCGGCGATATTGCCAAAGACCATCCTCAGCGAATTTTTGATTTGTGCCAGTCGTGGCTTGAAGCGGGTTCCAATAAGGAGCTTAACTGGGTGATACGCCACGCACTGCGCTACCCAGCCAAAAAGGAGGATGCGCAGGCGCTAGCGTTGCGTCAGGCTGCACGTTAATCCACCTTCTTACTGTGGCGGTCCAGCCCGTATGCCAGGATGGAAAGAACACACACGACGATCGCAATAAATACTGCCAAATCAAGCCCCAATATTTGCCGTGTTAGGTTGCCAGACAAGACGCTGCCTCCGTAGAGGTTTGATGCGCCATTCGCCACAATTACGCCACCCATTATGCAGCACGAAATAATGGCCGCCAGTCCGAGCTTGTGCTGAAACCAGACTAAATATAGCGCGACTATTCCAAGCAGGATATGGGTCGATAACTGCCAAACCTCGTGAAAGCGCGCGTGAGGTGGCCATGCTGGATTGAAAACATGGCTTGCATTTATCTCAAGGTAGGGGATCAGTATTGCATAAACTGCAATCCCCACAGTTAACAGACATTTACTGATGATCGCTTGCATACACGTGTCCTCGTCTTTTTAAAACGTTATCAGACTAACTCAAGTGGCTAATGCTTTATTGATTCATCGTTCGGGAATTTGTGCGAAACGTTCCAAGTCTATTGGGCGATTTTGATATTTACTGCTATTAGTTTTAAAGCAACTGAACTTGGGGGATGTATGGGAATCAAAATCAAACTGGCTAAGACTGCCGCTGAAATTGACGGCGTATTTAAAGCACGATACCAAGTATTCTGTAATGAAGAAGGTAAGTTTCCTGAGCGCGCCGATCAGCGCGTGTTTGATCATTTCGATGCGTTACCCACCACGTGTAACATAGCAGCCGTCGTCAATGATGAAGTTGTCGGTGGAATGCGCATAACGGAGGATTCTGGCGCAGGCTTACCGTCAGAACACTATTTTGATTTTTCGCCATTCTTGCCAGCCCAAGGCGCGCGCATCGCAAGTACCAGCATGTTTTGTTTACAGCGTGACTACCGCTCGATGCGTAAAATCGCCTTTATGATTTTATGCATGTCATGTTATTGGGGGATACGACGCGGTATCACGCATGTAGTAGCGCCAATCAACCCAGCAATAGAACCAATCATTAAGATGGTTGGTTTTAAACGGGTTTCAGACGTTATCGTGCATCCCGCAAGTGGTATGGATATTTTACCGATGATGCTAGTGATCGATGACATGCAAGACCGATTTTTAGAATTTGCAAAACATCAGCGCATGGATGAGTGGTTAGAAAGTTTTGACCGGGAATTTTTCAAGGCGGGAGAGCAGATCATTCGTCGCGGTGATACCGCAGATTGCGCCTATATTGTGGTGGATGGCACACTGCAGGTGTCGGTACCAAAAACTGACAGTCCTGACGATGTTGTTATCAGCGAAATGAAACGCGGGGAATTGTTTGGCGAGCTTGCGCTGCTCATTGATTCTGATCGCGTTGCCAATGTGACAGCGCTTACCGATTGCGATTTGATGGTTATCGATCGCCAAACTTTCCAATCAGAGATATTGGGTAATCCGAAGCATGTGAAAACGGCGTTGGCATTATTAGGTGAGCGGCTGGCAAACGTGACGCGTATGTTGGATTGATTTGACTTGCTCAAGTGCCACACCTGCATTAACATTTGATTTACAAATGAGTGTGGAGTCAAAATGGAAGCACTAAGCGGTCTCGATGCATCCTTTCTTTATTTAGAATCTGACGATGTTCCAATGAATATTGGTGGCGTTGCGATTTTAGAAGGTTCACTTAGCTTTGATGATTTCCTCGCTTTTTTATCCGCTCGTGTCCACACCGTTGATCGGTTACAACAAAAGTTAGCCAGTGTCGCCTCAGGTGTTGATCGCCCATATTGGGTAAAAGATCCAGACTTTGATATCAACCGCCACGTTTTCCGTCGCCAGTTGCCAAAACCCGGTGGTTGGCGAGAGCTGCGTCAAATGGCCTCTGATGTATTCTCCGGTCAAATTGATCGCGACAAGCCTCTATGGGAGTTTGTCTTTGTCGAAGGCGTTGATTCTATTGCACAAACGCCACCTGGCTCAGTAGCGCTTATCAGTAAGATTCATCATGCTGGTTTTGACGGTAAATCTGGTGCTGACCTAATGAGTATGCTGTTTGATATTTCTCCCACACCACGAGAGCCTCAGCCAAATGAGGAAGGCGGCACCAGTGAAGAGCTCGGTACACTGGGTTTGCTCGGTCAATCGGCACTCAATATGGTTGCCCGACCGGGTAAAATTCCTGGTTTACTATGGGATGCCGGCAAATCAGCATTAAAAGCCAGTTATATGGCGCGAATAGAGGGGTTACCCTCACCCAAAATGCCGTTCAGTGCGCCAGCCAGTCCGCTGAATACCACCGTAGAACACCAGCGCCGCTGGGATTCAGCAGTACTCGAATTACGCCGGGTCAAAGCACTCCGTAAAGGCGTAAAAGGTGCATCGTTAAATGATGCAGTATTGACCATATGCGCAGGCGCGTTGCGTCGCTATTTGCTCGAAAAGCAAGCGTTACCCAACGAACCTCTAGTGGCGATGGTTCCCGTGAGCACGCGTACCGATGACGAAAAAAACGCCATGGGTAATCAAGTTTCCGCAATGTACGTAGCATTGGCAACCGATCTCGAAGACCCAATCGCTCGTTTCAAACAAATAGTTGAAAACACCACTGCGCAAAAGCGTTATCAAAATGCGTTAGATGCCAGAAGTTTGATGGGTTTTGCTGAGTTAATTCCATTCGGTTTGGCGGGTACTGCCGCACGTTTGTATTCAAAGATGGCGTTGGCCAAGCGGCATAAACCGTTTTTCAATGTGGTGATCACCAATGTGCCTGGACCACCGATTCCAGTCTATCTGTCGGGGCATAAACTATTGGTGAACATGGGAACCGCGCCTATTTTTGACGGAATGGGACTGATAATGCCGGTGTTTAGTTATGACAACACTTTGTCGATCAGCCCTACCAGCGCGGACAATATAATGCCCGACATAGAGATTTTCGCTCGATATTTGCGTGAATCAGCACTTGAGTTGGAATCTGCAGTTGAGCAACGCATCAGCGCCTTTGCAGCGTTAAACGCGTTAATCAGTGATGAAGAGAAGCATTTATGAGTAATGAAGTAAGCTTGAATCGACCCTCAAGATTGAATTTCCTGCGTGAGGGAAGAGCCCTGATGGAGTTTGGTACAGCAGGGTTAATGATGCCCCTGTTGTTGCGTGCGCCGGTTGGTGATGGACACCCCGTAATTGTGTTACCAGGGTTTCTGGCGAGTGATCGCAGCACCGGATTGCTGCGCACATTCCTCAAGATGAAAGGCTATCAAGCCTCAGGGTGGGGCTTAGGTCGCAATATGGGCACCCATATAACGGGGGGCAAGCGAGTCGTCAGTGATGCTCTGTTGAACAAAGTCATTGAACAACACGTTATTCACGAACAAAAAGTGAGTTTAGTCGGTTGGAGTTTAGGTGGAATTCTGGCTCGCGAAATCGCCAGAGTGATCCCTGATTGCGTGCGCCAGGTTGTTTCACTGGGCAGCCCTTTTAATGGACCCAAAGGCGCAGCGCCAGTTGCGGCACGGATTTTCCAACTCATCAATGGTGATGTAGCGCAACAAGAGCCCGAGGCAATGCAAAGAATGTTGATGCCACCGCCGGTTCCCTCCAGCGCAATCTATTCGCGCACCGATGGCATCGCACATTGGCAGGCCTGCAGAGATGATTGGGCGCACGATGCTATTCAGTCCGAGAATATCGAAGTCCGAGGCAGTCATTTGGGGCTCGGTCATAATGCGCAAGTGCTGTGGATTATTGCCAACCGATTGGCGCAGCCGGAAGGGCATTGGCACCCATTCCGGCATAAGGTCATGCACAAGCTGTTGTATCCAAACCCTAATCGCGCTTGAGTAAATGATTACATCGAGATGCTGAGATTGTCGCAGCGAAAATTTTCGTTGCGGTTATCGGGCGTTATGATACGAACATTGTCATAGTCGACCGCGCTCAAATCATCTTCGATCAAATCGCCAAATGTGTCGGCGTAGTCGGCCAATACATCGGCGTGGTCGGTTAAGGCGTCGAAGCGGTGCTCATTATTCTCCATGAAGTGTTCCAATTGCGCGACGATATCCTGTTGCTCTGCCAATAGGTTTTTATTGATGGTTAACGTTCCATCGCTATCCTGAATAGCCAGATCCGTCAGTAGTTCAATTTCTTGTGTGAAGTGTTCAACTTCAGCCTCGATACCATCGATTCCTAGTTCAAGGTCATCCATTTTGTCAGCCTGAGTTTGCAAATCGTGGTAGGCGTCGATTTGCGCCACCGACATTGGTTGTTGAAACACCAGTTTGCAGTCTTTGTAGGCAATGATTGTGTAATCGTCGATGGAGTCAAGGTCGTTTTGTATTGCAAATACGGGCGCCAATGCTGTAAGCGAAAAAGAAGTTGCAACGATAAATTGGGTCATTTTTTTCATGCTTCTATACCTGATGTTGATGTCATTACAGGTTAAGTCGAGCGGGTTCAGGTAAAAGTTTTAAATTGTTGAAAAAAAAATCCGCAGAGGGGCTCAAATGGTTAGAAACTGCAACAGCTCTGTCTGATTGTATTCATAATGTCGCGCTGCACACACCGATTCGCAGCTTGCGTAAATGCGAGGGCTTTGTCCTCGCTCCATGCTCCGATAGGCCTGACCATTAAAAGCTGGTAATTTTGGATAATGTCAAAACTAGCTTTTTGCATAAAACCTTTGGCTTAACGTGGCTTGGTGATGACTACACTGTGTACATATAGATTTAGCTTTCGCAAGCAAAAGCGCAAACCGTCGTTAGATTCAACAAACCTTGAATTATTTTGCGTAGTTAACCTAGAAGTTTAATTGCGACCCACACGATCTCTCGCTATGCTTAATTTCGGTTTACAGTAAAACGTTTGCAAAGCTGACGTCTGTCACCAGCGTCACAAGAGGTCGTGCTTAATGGTATTCGCAGCACATGGAAATATAAATGTAGAACGTATTGGTCGGATCATCATCAACAGACCAACTACTGCATTTAATTCAGAAGGAATACAAGCGCTATTCAAAAGCATCGCAGCGCAAGCGATTGAGCTGGAGCAAGGTGGATGGATTCTAGTTGAGTCATTGGGCAAGGAGGCGTTGCCTACGCCGAGTGCTATTGATGAACTAATCGCGTCTTACTGCCGATGTAAAAATCTTGGTTGTAAAAAGATTGCTGGGATAGGAAATCCTCTTCAGCGCGAATTTCTCGGTAAGACAGCGAGCAACGCCGGACTACCGATAGCGTTTTATAACGATGAAAAAGCGGCAATTAATGCTAATTGTGCATTTAGTGACTCCTGAATGACGCAAAGCTGTCGATAAAATGAGATAAGTTGTCGTTTTAACTAAAAATTACCCACAGTTCACTGTGTTATAGGAGCCTAACTACATGTTTGTTCTTTCTTCCACACATCAACAAACTCAAAAAGAAAATCAAAACCTGCGATCTGAAGTCAAAGCGCTGCAGCAAGAGCTTGCTAGTATGAAAGAACAAAACGCAGAGTTGCAACATCAGGTTAGCCAGGTCGCTGAAGATCCACACAGTCAGATCCAAGCTGATTTGTGTAATTTGGTTGTTGAGTCATTAGAGCAGATTGAAGGTATCCGCGGCACGGTTCTGGAGTCTCACGAGCGCATCGACAATGAATCACAGTCCATCGCGCGCATGGACGAACTGTTTGGGACGTCTAGCCAATCACTCTCAGATATTGTGACGTCTATGCAGCACATGGGTGGCAAAATGGGTGACATGAACAACAGTATCACCGGGTTGTCGGAAAAAGCGGACAGTATCAATACGTTCGTATCGACCATCACAAGCATTTCTGACCAAACCAATTTGTTGGCGTTAAATGCTGCAATCGAAGCCGCGCGGGCTGGGGACGCAGGCCGCGGATTTAGCGTGGTCGCCGACGAAGTTCGGACCCTGGCTACAGAAACCAATAAATCTGCCAGCGAAGTTGCAGATTTGGTCTCAACGATCATCAGCTCAACCAAATACGCGGTAGGCTCGGTAGACGAGATTAAGACCAATAATGATGTATTGTCATCAGGTGTTGGTGAGCTAAACGACCAGTTCTCACAGATTGTCGAATGCTGTGAATCGATGAAAAATGTCATTTCGGATTCGTCACTGAAGACCTTTATCCAGACGGTTAAACTTGACCATATGGTGTGGAAAAAAGACGTCTACGCCGTATTGCTTAACTTAAGTCATAAAAGCCCAGAAGATTTGGGCGACCACCGCAGTTGTCGTTTGGGTCAATGGTACCAGCACGAAGGCCGCCAAACACATTCTCATAACCCTGCATTTCAATCGTTAGACAAGCCTCACGCTGAAGTTCATTCCTGTGGTGTACAGGCAATGCGAGCCATGCAGGCAGGCGATGCTCAGCAGGCGATGGACAACTTGAGACGTATGGAAAATGCAAGTCAACAGGTGATTGCATTACTCGACCAATTAGCCCAGGGCTAAGCTGCAACAGATATCATGTTAGATTGGCGCAGCTTGAGTGACGGTTCGTTACTCATGCTGCGCTAATTTCAATCACTCTCGCCGAATATGGCTTTAACTTTCACGCTGTATTTACCCGCAAAGAACGCTGACACCAGCACTTTAAATTTCAAGCTTAAAGAAGATGAGGTGACAACAAGGGCTTCAATTTTAAGTGCAATGGACTTGAAGCTGTTTCCAATTTGAACAATAGTTATGATATCGGCCAGTCCCAATCGAGTTTCAATGTTGAACAAAGCTGCGTTTGGATTCGGGGGCAGCCTCAGTTGTTTTTATGTATTAGAACAAGGAAATAGTCGATGAAACTGATTTCATGTAAGTCATTTTTGAGCGTGGTTGCGATTGCCCTGTCGTTTGCCGCAAACCCTGCGCAAGCGCAAAAACATGCAGCTACTGCGCAACAGGATATGGAGGTCGTATCCGTGCAAGGGCAGCGGCCTGTCGCTTTTTTTGAACGCGAATATGAGCGTGCAAAATTCGCGATGTATGAGGCTTACAATAAGGTTAATACCATTCCCAAATTCTCGGTTGATTGCCGAATTGTAAAACCTATCGGTACGCAAATAGCTAAACGAGAATGTTTACCGCGCTTTTTCAGAGACGAATCGGCTAATCAGGCTCAACTGTTTATGCTAGGGGCTGCGTCAGCGCACGTTGATGACCAAAAATGGGTCGCTACATTAACCAAAGATGATCAAAAGGCGTTTTATCAACATATAGCTGAATTGTCAGAGGATTCACCGGAGCTATTGGCCCACCTAGTCAATATTTCGAATAAACTTGAAGCGCTGCTTGAACGAAAGTCGGGCAACTGATTCAAGCATACAGAATGATCGAATAGTCTGACTGAATAACTGCAAAATTTAGACTTCAACTCACAACCACTGTTCACGCTAGGTGCGAGTGCGATTCATGCCGATGACCAACAGTGGTTAGTGACGATGACCAAGGATGAGCAAAAAGCCTTTTACGCGCACATTGCAGAGTTGGCGAAAGATTCACCAGAGTTAACCAATCATCTTGTGAACATCTCAAACAAACTAGCAGCACTCGAAGAAAGGAAATCCGCACAATAATGCGGTTGCAGGGAGCCTAGAGTCACTATATAATGCGCGGCATTGATGAAACGGGCTCCCTCTAAAGGAAAGTAACGTTTCGCGCGAGGCACTTGTTGTAATGTGTGCAACTAGCCGATTCATTTTGTGGAAGACTCCAGCGGAATGGAGGCAACTTCCAGCCAGTTTACTAGCCCCGCATTGTCCGGGGTTTTTTATTGGGATTTCATACCGGCACGGCAGTATCGCGAGTGCACTTCAGTTGGGCTATAGGCCCTTTTTTCGTATTTGGAGGTTTGTTTGTCGCAATTAGAAAAACGACTAACAGCGATGTTGACATCACCAGTTGAAGCGCTTGGTTATGAGCTGGTCGGGGTCGAATTTGTCCGTGCGGGTAAACACTCGATTTTGCGGATTTACATTGATCATGAAAATGGTATTTCAGTTGATGATTGTGCGGAAGTTAGCCATCAAGCCAGTGCCGTATTGGATGTTGAAGATCCGATAAGCACGGAATACAACCTTGAGGTTTCTTCTCCGGGAATGGATAGACCGTTGTTCAAGGAACAGCATTACGCAGCGATTCTAGGTGAGGTAGTAAGCATCCGCTTATCCATGCCGATGAACAATCGCCGTAACTTTAAAGGCAAGTTATTGGCAGCAGAAGATGGTGTCATTAGCGTTGAAGTTGATGGTCAAACGTTTGATTTAGCGTTTGCGAATATTGAAAAAGGGAACTTGGTTCCAACGTTTGATTAGCAGTGACTCACACTGCAATTGTCAAAGAGGCAAGAGATGAGTAAAGAAATACTATTAGTGGCAGAAGCGGTTTCGAACGAAAAACAAGTGCCGCGAGAAAAGATCTTTGAAGCATTGGAATTTGCACTAGCGAGCGCCACCAAAAAGAAAAACGAAGGCGAGATCGAAGTTCGTGTATGCATTGACCGCACTACCGGTGACTTCGATACATTCCGTCGTTGGGAAGTTATTCCAGACGATCAGCCACAGGAAAACCCATACGCCGAAATTACCTTGTCAGCGGCTCAAGTTGACGAGCCGGATGCGGTAGTAGGTGACTTTGTTGAAGAGCAAATTGAGTCAATCGCGTTTGACCGAATTACGACGCAAACGGCCAAGCAAGTTATCGTGCAAAAGGTTCGCGAAGCCGAACGTGCACAGATGATTGCCGAATATGAAGACCGCGTTGGTGACTTAGTTACCGGTACGGTTAAGAAAGTAAACAGAGACAACATTATCATTGACCTGGGTAACAACGCTGAAGGCGTTATTTTCCGTGATGATATGTTACCGCGTGAAACGTTCCGTCCAGGTGACCGTGTCCGCGGCTTGCTGTATGTGATTCGCCCAGAAGCGCGAGGCGCACAACTGTTTGTGAGCCGTACTCACCCCGATATGTTGGTTGAGTTATTCCGTTTGGAAGTGCCTGAGATTGCCGAAGAAACACTTGAGATTAAATCTGCTGCACGTGACCCAGGTTCGCGCGCCAAGATTGCGGTTAAGACCAACGACAAACGCCTAGATCCGGTTGGCGCTTGTGTGGGGATGCGTGGTTCACGTGTTCAAGCGGTTTCTGGAGAGCTAGGTGGTGAGCGCGTTGATATTGTGCTTTGGGACGAAAACCCAGCACAGTTCGTGATCAATGCCATGGCACCTGCTGAAGTAGCGTCTATCGTCGTTGATGAAGACAACGGTAACATGGACGTAGCAGTTGAAGCCGACAATCTTGCTCAAGCGATTGGGCGCAGTGGTCAAAACGTCCGTTTGGCGAGTCAGCTTACCGGTTGGGAACTGAACGTCATGACCGTCGAAGACCTAAACAATAAGCATGCTGAAGAAAATGCCAAAGTCATCGACGTGTTCACGCAGGGCCTGGATATTGACGAAGATTTTGCCACAGTGTTGGTGGAAGAAGGCTTTACCACGCTAGAAGAAGTTGCCTACGTGCCAGTCAACGAACTCCTAGCGATTGACGGTCTCGATGAAGATACCGTTGAAGAGTTGCGTAACCGAGCACGTGCAACGTTAACAACTCAAGCGTTGGCGAACGAAGAGTCACTCGAAGCTAACGAGCCAAAAGATGAATTATTGAACCTTGAAGGTATGGAGCGCCATGTGGCATTCGTACTTGCAAGCCGCGGTATCACAGACCTTGAAGCACTCGCTGAGCAAGGGACAGATGATATCAGTGATATTGAAGAACTAGACGAAGCGAAAGCCGGCGAATTAATTATGGCCGCGCGTAATATCGTTTGGTTCAGCGAAGAGTAAGGTCAACAAGAGGAAATTTAATTAATGGCAGAAGTATCCATTGAAAAACTCGCCAGTGATATTGGTACAGCAGTTGACCGATTGGTAACTCAATTCAAAGACGCTGGTATTACCAAAAAACCTGGCGATAGTGTCACTGAAGACGAAAAACGTCAGCTGCTAGACTTCTTGAGTAAGCAGCATGGTGGTTCTGGTTCTGAAGCACCTAAGCGCATGACATTACAGCGTAAGACAACGAGCACGCTAAGTGTTGGCAAGTCGAAAGCGGTAAAAGTCGAAGTGCGTAAGAAGCGTACGTATGTGAAACGCTCTGAAGTTGAAGAGCAACGCTTGGCTGAAGAAGAGGCGAAACGCAAAGCTGAAGAGGCCGAAGCTCGCTTGAAAGCGGAGCAAGAAGCTGCCGAAGCTGCTCGTAAGGCAGCTGAAGAAGCGAAACGCAAAGCTGAAGAAGCGCGTAAAGCGCAAGAAGCTGAGCGTGCTGCGCGTGCTGAAAAAGCTAAGAAAGAAGCTGAAGAACGCAAAGCTGCTGAATCTAGCTTGTCGCCTGAAGAGAAGGCTGAACAAGAAGAAGCGCGCAAAGAAGAAGAGCGCATGAAGAAGCAGCAGGAAGAAGAAGCGCAGCGCAAACTAGAAGAAGATGCTAAGCGCGCTGCGGATGAAGCGCGCAAGCTTGCAGAAGAGAACGAACGTCGCTGGAAAGAAGAAGAAGAGCGTCGTAAGCGTGAAGAAGCGGAAGAAGTTCACTTGCACTCAAACCGCTATGCGCAAGAAGCTGAAGATGAAGAAGATATGCAAGTTGAGCGTTCTTCTCGCCGCCGCAAGAAGTCGCGTAAGAATGCGGGTGAAGACCTTAAGCATAGCTTCCAGAAACCTGCATCTCCTGTTGAGCGCGTGGTCAAACTGGGTGAAACCATCACCGTTGGTGACCTAGCAAGCCGCATGGCGATCAAAGCTACAGAAGTCATTAAGACCATGATGAAGATGGGCGAAATGGCGACGATTAACCAAGTCTTGGATCAAGATACTGCGGTATTAGTGATCGAAGAAATGGGACACAAATACGAGCTTGTTAACGACAATGCACTTGAAGACGAGTTGATTGCTGATTCTAACGAAGGCGAGAAAACCACTCGTGCACCAGTGGTTACCATTATGGGCCACGTTGACCACGGTAAGACGTCGTTATTGGACCACATCCGCCGCGCGAAAGTGGCCGATGGTGAAGCCGGCGGTATTACCCAGCACATTGGTGCATACAGTGTTGAAACTGACAAGGGACGTATTGCGTTCCTAGATACACCTGGACACGCCGCGTTTACTGCAATGCGTGCACGCGGAGCAACGGCAACGGATATCGTAATTTTGGTTGTCGCAGCTGACGATGGTGTTATGCCTCAGACTAAAGAAGCGGTTCAGCACTCTCGAGCAGCAAATGTGCCGTTAATCGTAGCGGTCAACAAGATGGACAAAGAGACTGCTGATCCGGATCGCGTTAAAACCGAACTATCTCAACTGGAAGTAATTTCAGAAGAGTGGGGTGGTGATTATCAGTTCGTTAATGTATCGGCTAAGACCGGTATGGGTATTGACGAGCTGCTTGACGCAATTTCCCTACAAGCTGAATTGCTTGATTTACAGGCGGTTGCGAAGGGTGATGGTCGCGGAATTGTGATTGAATCGCGCCTGGATAAAGGCCGCGGACCAGTTGCGTCTGTTCTAGTGCAACAAGGTGAAGTCAAAACAGGCGATATCTTGTTGTGTGGTGAAGAGTATGGCCGCGTTCGTGCTATGCGCGATGAAAACGGTAAAGAAGTTAAAGTCGCCGGTCCTTCAACACCTGTAGAAGTATTAGGTCTATCTGGCGTACCAATCGCTGGTGAAGACGCGCTGGTAGTAAAAGATGAGCGTAAAGCTCGTGAAGTGGCAGCCAAGCGTCATGCTAAACAGCGTGAATTGAAGCTTGCCAAGCAGCAGAAAGCGAAACTTGAAAACATGTTTGCCAACATGGAAGCGGGTGACGTTAGCGAGTTGAACATCGTCTTGAAAGCTGATGTACAAGGTTCAGTCGAGGCGATTTCAGAATCGTTGATTAAGCTTTCAACCAGTGAAGTTAAAGTTAATATCGTCGGTAGCGGCGTTGGTGGTATCACTGAAACGGACGCAAGTTTAGCGGCTGCTTCTAGCGCGATTATTCTAGGCTTTAACGTACGTGCCGATGCAACGGCTCGACGACTGATTGAAGCTGAAGAAATCGATCTGCGGTACTACAGTGTTATTTATAATCTGATTGATGAAGTGAAGCAGGCCATGAGTGGTATGCTAGCGCCAGAGTTCAAGCAAGAGATTATGGGTCTTGCCGAAGTTCGTGATGTATTTAAATCACCGAAGCTGGGTGCCATCGCAGGTTGTATGGTTACTGAAGGTAGCGTGAAGCGCAGCAATCCTATCCGTGTTCTTCGTGATAACGTCGTTATTTACGAAGGTGAACTAGAATCATTACGTCGCTTTAAAGATGACGTACAAGAAGTTCGCAACGGCATGGAGTGTGGTATCGGCGTTAAGAACTATAACGACGTAAAAGTCGGCGACCAAATCGAAGTATTCGAGGTGGTTGAGGTTCAGCGCGAGATCTAGTCTCTGCAATGAATAAACGCGAAGAACGGAGGCGCAAGCCTCCGTTTTGCGCTGTAGATAAATTATATTAGGAGTTAACCATGGCACGTGAGTTTTCGCGCACAGACCGGGTTTCCCAACAAGTCCACAAAGAAGTTGCCAGCATTCTACAGAATGAAATTAAACACCGAGTTCCCGAGTTAATCATGGTGACGGTATCGGGAGTAGAGGTGTCACGTGATCTAGCACATGCGAAGATTTACGTAACGTTTTACGAGAATGACCAAGCGCTGGTTGAAGAGAATCTTAAACTGCTTCAAGATCAAAAGGGTCTTGTACGTAGCTTACTGAGTAAACGATTGAGAATGCGTGCGGTTCCCGCGGTTCACTTCCATCGTGATACGTCGTTGACAGAAGGTATTCGGATTTCAAATTTGGTCTCACAAACCATTGCTGAAGACGAGAGACGCGCCAATAAAACAGATACAGACGAGGAATAATCGTGGGGCGACGTCATAAGGGCCGTGCATTGCATGGTATGCTGATGTTGAACAAAGGGTTACACCACTCCTCAAACGATGCGCTGCAAAAGGTTAAACGTTTGTTTAAAGCCGCCAAGGCTGGCCATACGGGTGCATTGGATCCGTTAGCCAGTGGCATGCTGCCGATTTGCTTCGGTGAGGCGACCAAGTTTTCTCAGTTCCTACTCGACGCAGATAAAACCTACGAGGTTACGGCAACCTTTGGTACGCGTACGACAACGTCAGATGCAGACGGCGATATCGTAGAGCAAACACCAGTTGAGTTTGAATTACCCGAACTGAAGCGTGTAATTGAGCAATTTACAGGACATTCAAAACAAGTCCCCTCGATGTTCTCAGCGTTAAAACACCAAGGTAAACCGCTGTATTGGTACGCGCGACAGGGAATAACCGTAGAACGCGAAGCTCGCGCTATTCATATAAAAAAATTAGAGCTGCTGTCATTCGACGGGCAACACGCTCAAATGCGTGTCCATTGTTCGAAAGGTACGTATATCAGAACGTTAGTTGATGATATGGGGCAAGCATTACAGTGCGGTGCATACGTGTCGAAGTTACACCGCGTGTCTGTTTCCCACTATGCTAACGAACCAATGTATACATTAGAGCAGTTGAGCGAAATCGCAGGAAATGCAGACAGTACCGATTTTGCAGCATTAGATGCACTGCTATTGCCGTTGGATGCTGCTACGACTGAATTACCACAAATGTGTGTTGAAGTTGAGCAAGCGGAGCGCTTTATGCGCGGACAAAGCATATTCTGCACTATCGACGTGGACTATCACCAGCCGATCAGAATTTATCAACAGTTAGCTGATGGGCAGCGCAAATTTTTGGGCGTCGGCGAGCATATCGCAGAAGCGAGAGACCAGTCGCCACGTTTGTTTGCTAAGCATACTTTTGTAAAACCACAACGGGTTGTGGTGCAAGATGCGCTGGTGGAAAATTAACCACGACAGTTTATGCGACAGTGCTTGCGTTCATAGCAAACATCGCTATAATACGCGCTCTTTCGAGCTTGGCTGAATTAGTGATCGGTCAGCTCTGGTTTTAAACTCATTAGGAGAATCCTATGCTCACTAAACAAGAAACAGCTACAATCATCGCTGATTACGCCACTAAAGAAGGCGACACAGGCTCACCTGAAGTTCAAGTTGCATTGTTGACTCACAACATCAACAAACTTCAAGGTCACTTCCAAAGCAACAAGAAAGACCACCACTCACGTCGTGGTTTGCTACGTATGGTTAGCCAGCGTCGTAAAATGCTTGATTACCTTAAAGGTAAAAACGCAGAGCGTTACACAAACTTGATCAAGCGTCTTGGCCTACGTCGTTAATTCGGCATTTGCTACAGATTCAAAAAAAGCGCCCATCGGGCGCTTTTTTTATGCGTGAAACTCTGTGCCTTGCACGAGGCCTGGCATTCGCTCGCTACGGCGTGCCGCCTGAGCTCGCCATGCGGGTGGCTAAGTCACGGATTTCGTTTTCTATTTGGTTAACACGCGTGACCATAGCAGCGTTGCGTTGTTCGAGCAGGCGTAACTTCTCAGTTGCTTGCTGAACGTCTCGTTTGGTAGAGCCACTGTTTGCTGAAGCGCGTTCAAGCTGAACATTAATTGCTAGTAACTCACTCGCCATGGTTTCAGTTTGAGCGCGAATATCGGTCAATGTTTGACTGGTCGAATTTGAGGAGCTAGACAGGGCAGATGTAGTTGATTTGAGCGATGCTACTTCTTCGTCGAGCTTCTCACCTAATTCCGTTATTTCTTTTTGGTTACGTCGCCATGCCGATGCCCACAACTTATCCATTTGATCCCATAACTCTTCGGCGCGATTAGATAGTTCCGTCACTTTAACTTGCAGCGCAACTGTGGATTCGCCCATTTCTTCACCGGTCGCCGACAGCTTGTTCTCTAGCTCCTGAATACGCGCTTCTGCAGCGTTGGCTGCGATGGTTTGTTGCTGAAGTTGCCAATACAAATAGCCTGCGCCGCCACCTGACGCTAACGCCACGATCAGCGCAAATGTTGCTAAACCACTGCCACCACTTGACTGAGCGGGAGCGGTTGCGCGAGTCGGTTTAGTGGAACCTTTATTCGCGGTCGGGCTATTCTTTTGTTGATATCCGCGGCGATCTTCTTCATCTAAGGTAATACGCGGTAAATCATCATCATTTGGGTTAGTCATTGAATCCGTAAACTCTTTCAATTGTCGTGATTATTAAGCTTTGCAGCATAATAGCCCGATGGGACTGCAGATGCCAATGACTAATGCGTCGAAGCGGTTTTTGCCGTGGTTTAGCGCCATGACATCAAAGAGCGCGCGAAGCTTTCGCTAAAATGCCCGGAATTACGGTTCCGGGCAATTAACGTTAGTCATCGCCGAATGCTTTAATCATGATATTGATTGACTCTTTTGCGTCACCGAGCACCATTCGCGTGTTTTCTTTGAAAAACAGAGGATTGTCAACACCAGCAAAGCCAGCATTGGCAGATCGCTTTAAGACAAAAACGGTTTTTGCGCGATGCGCCTCAATGACCGGCATCCCGTAGATTGGACTGCCCTGCATTTCCTTTGCCGCAGGGTTTACCACATCGTTGGCGCCGATAACGATAACCACGTCATAATTCTGCATTCGCGGGTTAACGTCATCCATTTCCATTAATTGGTCATAAGGGACATCAGCTTCCGCTAACAGTACATTCATGTGGCCAGGCATTCTCCCTGCGACTGGGTGAATCGCATATTCTACCGTGGCGCCGTTCTCCTCGAGTAGCGTCTGCAGCTCTCGGATAGCATGTTGTGCTTGTGCTACGGCCATTCCGTAACCGGGCACCACTAGCACAGCTTGGGACGCTTCTAATACGTAAAACGCATCGTTGGCTGACAGTGGGCGAATTTCGCCTTCAATAGTTGCCGTATTTTCGACTGGCGTGGCAAAGCCTGAAAGTAATACATTCATCAACGAACGATTCATTGCTTTACACATGATATTGGTCAATATGAGCCCTGATGCACCAACCAATAGACCCGTCACGATAAGGATGGTGTTGTCGACAGCAAGACCTGCTGAGGCAGCTGCGACACCCGAATAACTATTGAGTAGTGCAATAACCACCGGCATGTCGGCACCACCAATGGAGATGGTTGCCCAAAACCCAAAACTCAACGCCAAACCTATGGTTACCCATAACCAAACTGGGTTTTGCGGTTCTGAAGCGAATAAATAACCGACGACAAACAGCCCGAGAATATGCAGGATGCTCAGTTCTCTGAGACCTGTAAAAACTACCGCTTTAGTCGTTATTTTTTCGGCAAGTTTGGCCCAGGCAACTAAAGAGCCAGAAAAGGTGATTGCTCCCACAACTATGGTGAATAGCAAAGAAACGAGCAGCAGCATTGACGGCGGTTGAGAGATTGGTGCCAGGCTTGAGACGGTTGCCCAAGCTAGCAATAGTGAGGCCGCGCCACCGAAGCCGTTGAATAAGGATACCATTTGCGGCATAGCTGTCATTTGCACGGTTTTCGCAGCCCAAGCACCGATCGCAGCACCCAACAGCATACCCCCTACGATATATTCGTAGCTAACGATGCCTTGGTCGGTAAGTGTAACTACCACGGCGACCAGCATTCCCAAAGCGGATACCAGATTACCTTTACGGGCGGTACTGGGGTGGCTCAATAGCTTTAAGCCAAATATAAACAGGGTAGCGGCAACTACATAGCTGACATTTACTAGCATTACAGAATCATTCATTTGCGCGACCCCTTAATCTTGCTTCTTCTTGAACATACCCAACATCCGGTCTGTCACGAGGTAGCCTCCAACCACGTTAATGGTTGCGAGCGTTACGGCAGCTGTTCCTAATGCAGTGGTTAGCCACTGTTGGTCTGATCCTGCTGATACCAAAGCCCCGACTAGGGTAATCCCAGAAATAGCGTTTGCACCCGACATGAGTGGAGTGTGCAAAGTTGCGGGGACTTTTCGGATCAGTTCAAACCCTAAAAAGGCAGCCAATACGATGATGAAAAGCAGATAAATTGTATTCATTTCCATTACCCCTTATATGCATTAACGAGCATGTCATTGGTGACTTTGCCTTCGTGAGTAATGACACAACCGCGCGTTATGTCATCTTCAAAATCGATTGCAATTTCACTGTTGTCGGTGCGGTAAAATTGTTCAATCAGATTAAACAAGTTGTTTGCATACATGTCCGTTGAGGCAGTGGCAACTTGTTCTGGCCAGTGGCCTGTTCCGATGACGGTTACGCCGTCTATGTCCGTAACTTCACCGGCGACTGACCCTTCTACATTCCCGCCATTTTGGGCCGCCATATCCACCACTATGCTCCCTGGGCGCATCTCCTTGAGCACATCCAATGAAATTAATTGAGGGGGACGTCGACCAAACAGTTGAGCCGTGGTGATGACGATGTCTGCATCGATAATGGCTGCACGTTGACCATCTTGTTGGCGTTGCTTTTGCTCGGCGGTCAGCTCATAGGCATAGCCATCTTTTGTTTGGCCACTCTCACCAATGTCGATTTTGAGAAACTTAGCGCCCAATGATTCAACTTGCTCAGCGACAACATCTCGCGTGTCATAGGCGGTGACGCTAGCGCCCAATCGTTTAGCCGTTGCAATGGCTTGTAGTCCTGCGACTCCGGCGCCAATAATGAAAACTTTGGCGGGCTTGATGGTGCCTGAGGGCGTCATCATCATCGGCAGAATAGAACCATAGTGATTGGCTGCTTGCATCATCATGACGTAACCCGCCAAACTGGCTTGAGAGCTAAGCGCATCCATTTTTTGCGCACGAGATGAGCGTGGAATCATTTCCACCGAAATTGCCGATAAGTCTGCTTGTGCGCATTCTTCGACTAACGGTTGATTGAAAAATGGGTCCAAGTGGCCAATCACCAACGCTTTTGCGGGCAGCTGTTGTATTGTCTTTATACTGGGTTGGTTAACGAGAAGCAGTGCGTCAGCCGTCTCCAGAGATGATTCAACTGACGTAATTAGCGTCGCACCACTACCGACGAATTCTTCATCGGTATAACCTGCGCTCATTCCGGTTCCGGACTGAAATGCAACCTGGAGCCCTAATCTAACCAACTTTTTTACAGTGGTTGGCGTGATCGCGCAGCGCTTATCACGCTTTTTGCACCACTCATTCTCAACGGATTCGTTTAAAACAACGATATTCAAGCGGCACCCCCTTTGCATATTTTCAGTTTTGTTCGACTAAATAGAACACCACAGTGGTCTTACCACGGCACATTCTTTAAACAAATATTGAAAATGTGTCACTGCAATAAAAGGGTTAATGTACTGTTATTATTGGGAAAAATGTTTTATTTAGGAAACTGTTGATATAACTTTTGGTTCCTAAAAAGATCGCTAGTTGGGGCAATTTCACGTCAATGATTGCTCGGTTTTTCGCTCAAATTATGCTCTTTAAGTCACCTTAAGTTGTTACAAACTATGAATAAGGGCTGCCGTTTATCGCACAAAAGTGACAGAATAACGCTGCGACGAATAATAATTATTTTTATAAGACCGTTAGGAATATCATGAAAACTAAACTTACAGCGCTGGCCTTGGCGACGACAATGGCGCTAGCCGCATGCAATCCAAATACGACCCAATCCAACTCAGTTGAAACTCCGACTGCCGCTGTTGAGCAGCAACAGTTGCGATCAGGTATTTTTGTAGAAAACATGGATCTGACGGTTAACCCAGGCGATGACTTTTTCCGCTATGTTAACGGTACTTTTTTAGACACTAATAAAATCCCAGCAGACAGAGCGTCATACGGGGCGTTTTCGAAATTAAGTGACGATGCACAAGAAGATGTTATCGCGATTATTCGCGAATCGGCTGAAGGAACGTTTGCGCTTGGCACCGATGAGCAAAAAGTGGGCGATATGTACACCTCGTTCATGGATATGGAAACGCGTAACGCGCTAGGTCTGAAACCACTTAAAGAGAGCTTTAAGCAAATCGATGCAATTCAGTCCCACAGTGATCTTGCAGCGCATTTTGCATTCATTAATCGCTATGGTTGGTCTACGCCAATAGGGTTCTTTCAATATGCAGACTTTAAAGCGCCAAATGATTATGGATTGTACCTCTGGCAAGGCGGCCTCGGTTTGCCTGATCGCGAATATTACTTTAAAGAGGGTGAAGCCTCCGACACGATACGCGACGAGTATAAGAAGCACATCGAAACGATTTTCACACTAGCCGGTATAGAAGCCGCTGCCGATAAGGCAAGTGTTGTCTATGCGCTTGAAGAGCGGATGGCAGCTTTGCACATGAAAAAAGAAGATACGCGTAATTGGGCACAAAACTACCAAAGCATCCCTCTTGAGGATCTACAGGCCATGATGCCGTCATTTGATTGGGAGCGTTACCTCACTGCTACCGATTTCGATATGCCTGAAAGGCTGATCATCATGCAGAAGGACTTTTTATCTCAGATAGATGCTGTCATCGCTGAGACACCTATTGAAGATTGGAAAGTCTTTTTGCAGTGGGGAATGCTGAACGGTACCGCTTCTATGCTGACCGAAGAGTTCAACCAAGCCAACTTTAACTTCTACAGTAAAGTGCTTTACGGCGTAGAAGAGCAACGTCCAATGTGGCGCAGGGCAACCGGCGTGTTGGATCAAACACTAGGCGAAGTCATCGGTAAGGTTTATGTTAAACGGCACTTCCCGCCAGAAGCCAAGACGCGCATGGTTGAGTTGGTCGATAATCTACTTAAGGCCTACGAAGTTAGCATCAACGAACTTGATTGGATGACGGATGAGACACGCGTTCAGGCGTTAGATAAATTATCCAAGTTTACTGTGAAAATTGGTTACCCAGATCAGTGGAAAGACTATTCAAAACTGAATATCGATCCGAAAGATTACATTGGTAATCGTCGCGCAGCTGCAGAGTGGGCGTATCAGCAAGAATTAGACAAGCAAGGCAAACCTGTTGATAAAACCGAATGGGGCATGACGCCACAAACGGTTAATGCCTATTACAATCCGACCGCAAATGAGATTGTTTTTCCAGCCGCGATTTTGCAACCGCCGTTCTTTGATATGCAAGCCGATGATGCCGTTAATTACGGCGGTATCGGTGCGGTTATTGGACATGAAATCGGCCATGGTTTCGATGATTCAGGCAGTACGTTTGATGGTGATGGCGTGCTACGTAACTGGTGGACCGAAGCCGATTTGACCGAGTTCAAGAAGCGCACCGGCGCACTAATTGAACAATACAATCAATTCGAAGCTCTGCCAGACTTGTACGTGAACGGTGAGTTTACCCTTGGTGAGAATATTGGTGATTTAGGCGGTATCAGCATCGGTCTAAAAGCCTATCAAATGTCATTAAATGGCACCGACGCACCTGTTATCGATGGTTTTACCGGCGTTCAGCGTGTCTTCCTCGGTTATGGACAGGTGTGGGCGAATCAATATCGCGATGAGGCACTTCGAAGCCGCATTGAAACCGACCCGCATTCACCATCTGAGTTCCGTGCCAATGGGGCGGTGAGAAACGTACCGGAATGGTATGAAGCGTTTGGTGTGACAGCGGAAAATGCCCTGTATTTACCACCAGAGGAAAGAGTCAAAATCTGGTAGGTCAGAACCAAAAAAAAACGGCGCTTCGGGCGCCGTTTTTTATCTTTGCCATAGCGTGAGTTAGCTTAACCACTGCTCGCGTTTAGCCTTTTGGCCCATCATCAATAAAGCAATGGCGATAACCATTACGATACTCTGCATGATCAATGGGAAGATCCCATACGCTTTTATCGCATCTAAAACCACGAATAGCGCTAAATCCTGAACCACTAAACCGGCGATCGACAGCATAAAGAGTGGCACCGCCCAGCTTTTTTTGAATAGTAAGGCTAGGCAGCCAAGAGTCCCTGTGGACACTGCTAACAAGGAGGCAAGTGTCGACCATACAGGTGTATCTTCTAGTAGGGTTTGTTGTTCTGCAGGCATCGCTGCTATTTGCTCTGGCGTTAACAGCATGTTCATTATGACTGCAATTAGCCCAATGATGTTCCAAACCAAAGCAACAACGGCGACTGCAGTAAACCATTTCGGAGTTGTGTTCATATGGCGACCTAAGTTGAGAGTAAAACCCTATCTTAGGCCGAGCAGTTTGAATTGTAAAAAATAGGTTAACGCTTAGCTTTAACGCTAAACGACAACACCATTTCGTCTATCACCGAGCTTAGGTCCGAGAATTTTTCAGTTGCAATAAAAATACTCATACTGGTGCGAACATTGATAGATTCATCGTTGGGATTACCAACGGATGTGCCATCTAACTCATTCTGTACTCGCTCAAAGAAACTTGTCGCGCTACTTTCTTCGATATTGGGTAAGCACAAGATAAATTGTTCCGGGCCAAAACGACCCAATATATCTGACTCGCGTGTCACATTACGCAAAGTATCGGAAATTTCGCGTAAAACCGTATCGCTTTTGGCGGAACCAGCTGCAATGGTTAATTCTCTTAAGTTGCTCAAATCTAACAATGCCAACGCATTCGTCTTTCCACTATCAGGCGCCGCAGTTTGTTCAATTCTGCTAATCGCTATCTCAGAATTGAGTAATTGAGTCGCGGGATCGATGGCCATTCTGGCCAAGTGTTTTTTGCGAATAATATAAGCAGTCAATGAACCTAGCACTAGGAATAGAATGATGCTCAATACAAGCGTATTGCGTCTCAAGCGTTCCGCTTTTTCAACTTCAGATTCCAATTCATATACTTTTGAATACAGGTTGGCGACACTCAAAATACTTGCTGAAGATTGGCTCTTTTGCGCTGATGCTCGGAAGTTTTTCGCATAATCCGCGAAGGTGTTCTCGGCTCGCTGTAAGTCTCCCATCGCAATTGCGATATCGACGCGGAATTTTTGATATTCGAGGTTCTGTCCAATGAAGCGCATTGACGCACTATCTTCCGCTTCAGCTTGTGCTAGATAGTCTTCGAGGCATTGTATATCTTTCTCATAGACACAGGGGACAGTCTGTAGCCAGTTAGACAGGGTATGAAACACTGGATTGGAAGTTTGCTCGGCTGTGCGCTTGAGTTCTGGTAAATTCAACTTTAGTTTTTCGATGTCTTCGATTCTGTAGTAGTAACCAGCGAGCGCGTACGCATAGAAAAAGTTGGTTAATGGTGTACCGACATTCTGATTGATGCGCTCAAATTCTTGGATTGTCTCGTAGGCTCGGTCGTATTGGCCACTGGCAAACAAGGAGGTGATTGCGCTAATAAGGATCGTAAGTTGGTTACTACCGGTGTAGACCTTCAGGCCCATTTCATGAGCTTTTAAGTATTGCTCCGCCGCTAATACATGCTGTTGGAGGCCACCATATACCAGTCCTATACTGTTGTGAATGTGTGCAAGCGCCTGATAATCCTTGGTCGCTGAATACTTCTCCAGGACAATAAACATCTTGCCTAGTCTCTCTCCAGCATCCGAATCAGCTTCACAATTGGTGATAAGGCCCATTGTCGCGCTTAAATAGACATCGCTGAATTTATCTTCTGCTAGTGCTTGCGCTTGCTCATAGTAACCACAACGTTCAGGTTGTTCACGCAAGTCATAAGTAAAGCCAATTTGATAGATAGCAGAGGCAAAGAAATAGCTGGATTTATCGATATCCGGCCACGCAGTGACATCAAACAGCAACGATTGCGCTTCTGAGACTTGACCTTCACAAATCAAGAAGTGGGAACGCTCGACAGACAGCGCTAACCGTTGCGCGGAAGACAGGGAGTCAGATGCTAAATACGCCTCTAATTGTTGAAAATCGTCTGTGTTTGGACAGTCATAGGTTACTGTTTTAACGCGTTCTATAAACGCGTCAATGTTCTCATTAGCGTATGAAGAGGCAATTTTGCCCCCGGATAGGAGAAAAACAAACAAAATGAAAAGTCGCTTAGCGAACATAGAAAGACACTGTGTAACGTTTTTTTGTTTAGCATAACGATAATAACGCTCGGGTACTACTATCAGAATAAAAAATCATGCTGTCTTTTCATAAACTTGCTGCTCTTTGCAGAATCCTTATTTGAATTGCGCTAAACTATTCGAGTGCTCTGTAATTCTCTAGCCAGATGTGTTCGTCAAAGCTATGCGGGTTGCGTGCATTTAAACAATCGCCGTCTTTCGGGCCGATCAATACTACAGAGAGTGCATTTGATTTTTTCATGTTGACGTATCTTTTTGCCCGCCAGCGCAGGCTGAAGCTAAACTGTTTTATTTTGATCAGTATACTCACCGGGTTGTGTACGTTACTTCGAACGCCACTTGTTTTGGCACAAGACTACACCTTAGAAGAAGTCAAAGCAGCATTGCTGATACAGTTAGTGCGCAATGTCGAATGGCCCAACGAAACTGATAAATCTTCGTTTAATCTCTATGTTTGGCAAGATGCCGAGTTGTACGCTGAATTCACGCCGCTGAATCAGCTCTCGGTCCGGGACAAACCGATTCGTGTTCAACTTGCAGAAGCGCAAGACCAGCTAGGTGATGCGGATTTGATCTACATTTCTGAAGCTCACCTAGCGGCACTACAAAATCTGTCGTATGTTTCTCGAGGCAAGGGGGTTTTGCTTGTTACTGAACAAAGCCCAACGCTCCACAACGTCATGATCAATATTCTGGAACGTGAAGTTGGGGAGAGTACCGCGAATCTGCAATTCCAAATAAACCGCCCCAATATTGTGTATGAGGATATTGAAATCTCACCAGAACTGGTTTTGTTTGGTGGGACAGAAATCGATGTTGCTGAACTGTATCATCAGACAGAAGAAGCTATCCAAGCGCTGCGCCAGCAGAACCAGTCTACTTTTGGCTTGTTAGAAGAGCAACGCGCGGCGTTTGCTGAAAAGGAGCGGGAGTTTGCCCAGCTTCAGTCCAAGGTCGCTGAGTTAGAGTCTGAGATTCAGAGCAAACAGTCTAGCATCGAATCTAATCAAGTGATTTTAAGAGGGCTGGTTGGGCAGGTTAGTGCTGTTGAATCACAATATAAAACCGCTTTGGTAGACCTCGAGTCTAAAGAACGTGAACTCTTCGAAGCCGAAGAGGAAATGTTGAGCTTTGAGAAAAGCGTACAAGACCAATTGATTGTATTGGAGGAACTCAACACCGAGGTTGAAGCCAATCAGTCATTGCTAAAGCGACAACAAGCAGAGCTGTCGATTGCCGAAACGGAGGTGCAGTCGCAGTCTGAAGTGATTGATCGCCAGCGGGGCATTATATACGTTGTATTAGGTATCGTTGCTATTTCACTGATATCCGCATTGGCGATATCAAACTTGTATGTCAAAAACCGGCGAACCAAAGAAAAACTCGAAGCGACGTTACAGTCACTAACCGAAGCACAAACTCAATTAGTGGAGAAGGAAAAAATGGCGTCTTTAGGCGGATTGGTTGCGGGTGTTGCGCACGAGATCAATACGCCACTTGGGATATCATTAACCGCAATTACCACCTTAGGGGGCGACTCTCGAGAATTCAAACAAAAGATCGAAGATGGCCAGTTGAGCAAAAAAGGTGCGTTAGATTTTGCACAGCGCCTGGAAGAGTTAGATGCACTGATTGTTACCAATTTAAACCGGTGTCATCGACTGGTGGAGAGTTTCAAGCAAGTTTCAGCCGATCAGATAGTCGAACAGCGGCGAATGATTTACCTGTACGATTACTGTGAAAATATTTTCAATATTTTATCGGCATATCTAAAACAACATCGCATACGCTGGAAAATTACCGGAGACAACCCAAAGCACAACATTGATCCGGGTTTACTCAGTCAGGTTTTTAATAACCTGTGCACTAATGCGGTCACTCATGCGTTCAAAGAAACTGCAGATAAGGCCATAGAAGTGACTTTGTCATATGATAAGAAACGCGACTCTACAGTGGTGACTTTTTCTGACAATGGTTCAGGTATGAACGATAGCGTGAAACAAAAAATCTTCGACCCGTTTTACACCACTAAGAGAGGCCAAGGAGGCACCGGTCTGGGTTTAAATATCGTCTATACGATCGTCACGACCAAGCTACATGGACAGATTTCAGTAGACAGTGAGGTTGGTAAGGGAACAACCTTTACGATCGAGTTGCCGACGGACGTCCAATAAAAAACCACGCCTTGGCGTGGTTTTTTGTTTGGTGGAGCTGGCGGGATTTGAAAGCCCTCTCTAAGATCTTCATTTACATGATGTCTAGATTTTTTAATTCTATTCATATACCAAAGCGTATACCAACCGGTGTGCGTTGCTTAGTTTTGTGCTTACTTAAATTTGTGTGAGAATGCTCAATAGCTCATACAGGATTCACTAAAATGGATGTAAAAAGCAAAACTATACATTTCTATATATTGCCCGTTTTTTATATTGCATTGGCTTTGGTTGTAGTTTCAGAGGTAAAAGAGCCTTGGTCTATATTTGGGTTACTGTCTTCGATTTTGACTGCGATTGCGGCTTTGAGCGCTGCCTTTATTGCTTACAGGAATTACCGTTTTAATAAAGTAGACCGAATTGATAAACGTATTCGTATCTTGAACGAGTTATCTAGAGACACCTTAAAGGTGTATTTTGAGATTATGAATTTCGGTCATCAATGGAACAAGATATCTAAAGAAACACTCGACAATGTCCATGACTTGGCCGTAACAATTACAGACAATGAGCATTTACTCCCCGCGTCAGCCGCAGTTGGAGAGATACTCCAGAAATACATTTTGTTTCAAAATTGCGCGGAAAGGGCGAACAGAATGAGCGACGAAGATATCAAAAAAATTAAGGTTCATGAACTTCATGACGCAGACCTAGTTCGTTGGTTTTACGAAAATAGAACCTCATTTGGTGGCTATTTCAACACACTGTCTGAACAATTAAAGCAAGAGGTCTTGGATCTTAAAGAGGCGCTCCGTTGATTTCTACAATTCTTGACTAAACCAACATCCTCCAATATTTTAAAAGCTCAGCAGATAAGCTGTTAGGGCGAACCGTCCTCCACGGGTTAACAGTTTAATCATGGCGATGCTGTCATTCTTGAATCTTGAACATAGGAATAACAGCCATGACCAAACCAACCGCACTAGAAATCCAATTAGCAATTGACGAATTGAGCGACGTTCAGAAGGTTTCTGATCTGCTCCGCATGTATATCAACTCTGTCGACGCGCCGAAGTTTGAAGTTGAACGGATGCTGGCCCTTTTGAAGTTAATGGACGGCGCCCGAGAGCATGCGGTGACTTATTTGGGGTGATGACGCTTATTGACACTGAGATTTCAGATTTAAAGAAATATGTGGTTTTAAGTCAACCTGCGCTTACCGCCTTATAATTTGGTGAAGGCAAAAAACGGGCGTTAGATAAGTTTCATTAGCTGTTGCCACTTTTTCGTATTCCCGACATTGGATGTCATATTAAGCAATTAATTACGGGCTAAGTGTTTAACAGCTTGTCGTCAACATAAATCCGTAGTTCACAAATACCTTAGGAAAAATCTTAAGGCATTATAGTTGATTTTAAATTAGGATGAAGATCGGCCGGATACCATGGATATTATGTTTTCCGCTGGCAAATTGAGAATAAAAAGCAAAACACGAACATGACTTATACAGAAAAGGAAGAGATGTATGTCAGCAGTTAAAAAACTAAACATCGTCGATATAGAAAATGGGCTTGAAGAAATATCGAACAGAAATCTAACACCTGCAGAGTATGGGAAAGAACTCATTGCCTTGTTTAGTTCCTCAGCAACGCTTAAACGATTGGGTACAAGTAAGGCAAACACATCTGAATTCGAAAATGGGCTGTTGTGGCGTGAGAAAATTCATTATGTCCCATGCGCTCCAGGACAACTTAACGCAACTATCGATGCGGTTAAAAAGTCCGATAAAACACTCAAAGCTAAAGTCAGACTGGTCGTAGTCAACGATGGCTCTCACATTCTTGTTTACGATAGAAAGTATGACGAGCTGACAGACTGCACAATCGATAAGATTAAAGATGAGCCTCAACTGTTCTTGCCATTGGCCGGGCAAGAGGGCTTTCGTCGAGAAGAGGAAAGTGAAGTCGACATCAAGGCCACTGGTAAACTGGCTAAAGTTTACGATGCACTTATCGAAAGAAATCCCGAGTGGCTAGAAGGTGATAAACGCCATGCACTCAACCACTTTATGACGCAAATTATCTTCTGCCTATTTGCTGAAGATACCGGCATTTTTCCGAAAGATATATTCACAAAAGCACTGAAAAACCGAGCTGGTAGTGATGGTCAAAATTCAACTCAGGTTATCACCGAAATCTTTGGCGTTTTAGATTTAGATGATCATCTTCGTAAAGATATCGCTCCTTGGCTAACTGAGTTTCCGTATGTAAACGGTGGGCTTTTCAGTGGTGAAGCTCTTGTTCCAGTATTTACCTCGAAAGCATATCGATACCTTCTGGAAACTGCGGCGCTGGATTGGAAACATATTAATCCCGATATTCTTGGCTCAAGCATCCAGGCAATTGTTGACCCGACGATGCGCGGCAATTTGGGTATGCACTATACTTCAGTACCCAATATTCTTAAAACATTAGAGCCGCTATTCCTCAACGAATTTCGAGATGAATTGCTCAAGGCAAGACATTCCAAAAAGCAGATTAATTCTTTCTTAGAGCGTTTATCACAGGTTGTCGTTTTTGACCCTGCCTGTGGGAGCGGCAACTTTCTTGTAATAGCTTACCGCGAACTGAGGAAGTTGGAACTGCAGGCTCTCGATGCGCTTAGAGATTTGGAAGGTGGTGCATCACTGGCATTTGGATTTAGTTCGGTTATTTCCCTCTCGAATTTCTATGGTATTGAATATGCAGACTTTGCCGCTGAAACGGCGAAACTGGCTTTATGGATAGCTGAGTATCAACAAAATGCAAGGTTTATAGCAGCATTTGGTACAGAAATTCCCGCACTACCTCTGAGTGAATCAGGAGAGGTTTTAAATACTAATGCCTTAATAGTCGAGTGGGAGTCCATACTAAACAGTCACGCATCTATGGAAATCTATATTGTAGGAAATCCGCCTTACCTAGGGGCCAAACAACTTTCCAAAGAACAAAAATCTGATTTAGACTCTGTGTTTAAGGGAAGAGTAAACTCTTACAAATCATTCGACTACGTTTCGGGATGGCTTTATAAGGGGGCTAAATTTTGTGAGAAATATAATGCATCCCTCGCTTTTGTTATGACCAATAGCATTGTTCAGGGACTACACGCATCTTCTCTTTGGCCTAACATATTAAATGAAAAAATTGAAATTTCATTTGCACATAAATCTTTTAAGTGGAAAAACAATGCTGCAGATAATGCAGGCGTCACATGCGTGGTTGTTGGTGTAAGTCAGCATTCCTCCAAACATAAAAAACTTTTTGATGGCGAAAATGTTAAAGAAGTGTCCCGGATTAATTCGTATTTACTTAATAAACCAAATATTTATATAGAAAAGAAAAATCATTCCCCTTTCGGGTTGCCAGATATGAGCTTTGGAAATATGGCTTATGATGGGGGGGCATTAATACTGAGTCCAGAAGAAAAAGAGAAATTACTTACAGAATCCCCTCATTCTCAACAATTTCTCAAAGAGCTCATAGGCTCTCAAGAGCTGATTAGGGGGGCGAAGCGTTTTTGTCTCTGGCTCAATCAGGATAATTATACTGAGGCTGCAGAAATTCCTTTTATAAGAGAGCGAATCGAACTCTGTAGAGAGAATCGTTTGAAAAGTAAGGATGCTGGAGGAGTTAGGCTCGCGGATACTCCTTTTAAATTCCGAGAGTGCTGGGAAACAGAGTCGTTAAGTATAATTGTGCCAAGGGTTTTTTCGGAAAACAGAGAATACGTTACTGCAGGAGTTATTAACAGCGAGCAAATTGTTTCTGATTCTGCATTTGCTATCTATGATGCAGACTTATGGATGTTTTCATTATTAGTTTCAAGTATTCATTTGTTATGGATAAAAACTGTATGTGGCCAGCTAGAGACACGTATTCGTTATTCTAACACTTTGGGCTGGCATACTTTTCCATGTCCCTCTTTTAACATGGCCCAAAAGGCATTGTTGGAACAGTCTGCCAAAAACATATTACTTGCAAGAGAAAGCAATTTTCCTAAGTCCATTGCGGAACTATACAATCCTCAAACAATGCCTGCAGACTTGAAGTTAGCACATGAAGAAAACGACGCCTTAGTAGAAAACTTCTATTTTGGTTCGAATGACATTAATGATGAAGACTCTTTGGATATCTTGTTTCACCAGTATCTAGAGTCAAGACAGGGATGAAATAAATGAGCAATGTGACTGCAGTAAGAATCGACCTCGACGAAATCCGTAAACCTAAAGAATCAGACCCAATGGGAATGCGGCCGATGCAACGCAGAGTATTTGACAAACGCGAAGCGCAATATCTACTTATAAAGTCACCTCCTGCTTCTGGTAAGTCGCGCGCACTAATGTTTCTTGGGTTGGACAAGCTGGAAAACCAAGGCTGCAAAAAGGTGATTGTTGCCGTTCCCGAAGTTTCGATAGGCTCAAGCTTTGGTGATACAGATTTAGTGAGTCATGGTTTTTTTGCGAACTGGACTGTAAAACCTGAATGGGATTTATGTAGCCCAGGTGCAGACCATGGAGCAGGAGCAAGAAGCAAAGTTACGAAGTTATTAGCTTTTCTTGAGAGTGATGATGTCGCTTTAGTATGTACTCATGCAACGTTACGATTTGCATTCCAAGAAGCTGGCGAAGAAGTATTCGACGGCTGTGTTCTCGCTATCGACGAATTTCATCACTCCAGTTCCAGTGAAGAAAGTAAGTTAGGAGAGTTGCTACGTTGTGTATTGCAGCGAGATAACGCACATGTAATCGCTATGACCGGGAGTTATTTCCGAGGCGATGATATGGCTATCATGTCTGTTGAAGACGAAGCGCGGTTTACCCATGTGTCTTATACATACTGGGAACAGATGGCCGCCTACAAGCATCTAAAGACGCTTAAGATCAACTACAGTTTTTACAGTGCGCTGGATGGAAGTTATCTACAGGCACTTCCAAAAGTGTTCGATCTGTCCAAGAAAACAATCATCCATATTCCACATCGAATGAGCCCTGAAACGGCTGGTAGTAAGCATGATGAAGTCGATGCGATCATCGATATAATCGGCGACATGCAAGACGTTGAGGAAGAAACAAACTTCTATCCAGTTGTAACAAAGGATGGTCGTAAATTGATAGTTGCCAATTTAGTAGAGGATGACCCCGAGTTCAGAAGTAAACTGCAAGAGTCTTTACGCGACAAAAAACAACAAGAGAGGGTCGACGTAATCATTGCGTTGGGTATGGCAAAAGAGGGGTTCGACTGGCCTCCCGCTGAACATGCAATTACCGTGGGCTATAGAGGCTCACTAACCGAGATAATCCAGATCATAGGCCGAGTCACACGTGACCATGAAGGCAAACCAACGGCAACATTTACAAACTTAATAGCAGAGCCTCGAGCTGACGACGAATTGGTAGTCAATGCAGTCAACCAAATGCTCAAAGCAATCTCTGTATCTCTGGCAATGGAACAGGCTCTAGCGCCCAAGTTCAAGTTCGTTCCTAAGTCGAGTGATGATTCTGTTGGTAAGGGTGAACAAGACCCGAACACTGGCGAAATTGTTATTGGTGTGAAAGATCTCAAAGAGCCTAAGTCAGAAAGAGCCAAACAGATTATCGAGCAAGAAATGGATGAGCTGGTCGCAGCCGTTTGTCAGAACTCTGATGTCATTAAGGCGATGGCTAATGAAGATATGCCGGGAGAACTCGTTCAAGATGTTTATGTTCGTCGGGTAATTGAAGAAAAATATCCGAATGAATCTGAAGAAGACGTTGAAGCGATAAGGCAACGGGTAGCTGCAACGATGGCGATGGCGTCTGTTGGAAACAATGAGAATGCTTCAGATGATGAAGATGAGCAACAGGCTGGGAGTAGCAGTTTCGTTGGACTTGTCCGCAAGTTTATAAACATTAATGACCTATCAGTTGATCTAATAGACAGTGTTAATCCATTCGGTCACGCTTATGAAGTACTTAGTAAGGGGCTAACTTCTGAGCTGCTGCAGAAAGTGCATGGTGTTGCCTCAACTCAAAAAATAAAAATGACCGAAGAAGAGGCCTTGGCTTTGTGGCCGAGAATTCAAGAGTTCGCGCGTGACAATGGACGCCCACCAAGCTTTGAGAGTGATATCGCACTTGAGAGACGACTCGGAGAAGCTCTCGAGTGGCTGAAGAACAAAAAGCGTGAACAGATGAGAGCATAAGGAAAGAGTATGGCTAAACGGACATTAGATGACATATTTAACGATGACCCATTGGGTTTACTCGAAGTTTCTGTGACAAAGTCAAAAAAACTAAGTCACTACGCGATTTACTATGAGACATTTGAAGAACTCAAAAGCTTCATCGAGTTGAATGGCAGAGAGCCTGATATTGAGGCGACTAACATTCATGAGGCTAAACTGGCTGCACGATTGTCCAAGCTTCGTTCAACATCAGAAGCTCTAGAGGCTCTGGAACCATTTGATACAGAGGGCTTACTAGGCACTAAATCGTCTGTTGAAAAAAAAACTGAATTAACAATTGATGATGTCCTGTCGAGTGACTTACTTACCGATGATGATGATATTTTCAATTTAAAGCATGTGACCGTCGGAACAAAAAGCCAGACTGCAAGTGCTGACATGGCAACTCGCAAAAAATGCATGGACTTTGACTCGTTTAAACCTTTGTTCGTGAGAATTCAAAATGAACTCGACGACGGTACATTAGAGACAACAGGTATCAAAGGTATTGCAGAGATACAAAAAGGTCAGGCATTTATCTTATCTGGCCTAATCGCTTATGTGGCTGAAATGGGCGAAAAACACGCACGTCGTAAAGGTCATCATAACGCGCGTATGCGAGTAGTTTATTCAAACGGCATGGAAAGTAACTTGCTCCTTCGGTCATTCGGTGCCGCGCTTTACAAAGACAAATCAGCCAGAGCAATTGTCCCAAAAGATTCAGGACCGCTTTTTGTTGAAGAGGACTCTCCACTTTACAAAACAGGTATCGTTTACGTACTCCGCTCAAAATCAGAGGAGCCTTCAATAGCAAAGCATCGTGAGTATCTTCATAAAATTGGAGTGACGACCTCAGATGTTAAGAAAAGAGTTGCGAACGCTGCTAAGGATTCTACCTATCTCCTTGCCGACGTTGAGGTCGTTGCCAAGTTTACGCTGTACAATATGAACCTTCATGCCACCGAAAAATTACTTCATAAATTCTTTCGAGAGGCTCAAGCGGATATCCAGATACCTGACCGTTTTGGTAATATGGTTAAGCCAAAAGAATGGTTCTTTTTGCCACTAAATGTGATCAAGGAAGTCGTCAATATTCTGCAAAACGATGATATTAGGAATTTCAAGTTTAATGCGAGCACTATTTCAATCGTTCGTATCGATTGACCATATATTTTTAGTAGCAACTAGAACCATCCGCAAGGGCAGAGGTTTGGCTTGGCAATAAATTGAGTGAATTAAAAATTAAAAAAATATAATCGTAGTGAATGTTTTTGGTGCGTTTTTAATTATTCTTTAAATCCATTCCACCATCCAAAAGCTGTCTACAAAAATACGTGTAACCTTATGAATTTGTTAAGTAAACCTTGTGGTTAAAAAAGATGGGAATTAATGGCTTCAAAGTCTCCATCCGTCCAAGGATTGCAAAAACATTATTTTCGCTGCTATTCTGAAGGGGATTTTAACATCAAGAGTGAGCTTTGCTCCGCCAACCTGTCCACGCCGGATAAGGTGGTTTCTGTCTAACTTTAGACGGGATGTGCCCTCGCAAGCAGGGAACGGGACAAGGCGATGCTCATGCAAAAAGGAAATCTACAGCATGAATTTATATCTAGTCATCCTCCAGCGTGGAGCCCAGAAAATCACACAAGTGGTCAGGGCCGAACACGAGGTACATATAAGACGATACATCCATAGGCACTTGCCCGACTTGTCGGTTATTGGTGTCTTGTCGGGTATTAAACACGACCCTGAAATAGGCACTGTTTACGAGCGGATTAATGAGCCTGAACCTGAAGACCAAAAGGGCAAAGCATTTGTGATAGTGAGCGGTCATCATACCCTCATGCCTAAACCGAGGGGAGATAAATCATGAGCAAAGATAGACTGAGAGTTTACGTCGACATGGACAACGTGTTGGTCGACTTCCCTTCAGCGTTCAACAAGCTAACTGAAGAAACGCTCACAGAGTACGAGGGGCGGTTGGATGAGGTACCTAATATCTTTTCCTTAATGGAGCCTATGGACGGCGCTATCGAAGCGTTCAACGAGTTGTGCGCGATTTGTAATACTTACATCCTGTCCACGGCGCCATGGGAGAATCCCTCAGCGTGGTCAGATAAGCTTTTGTGGGTGAAGAAGTACTTGGGGCAGGGCGCGTATAAGCGTCTTGTCTTATCCCACAACAAGCATTTAAACGCTGGTGACTATTTGATTGATGATCGTACCGCAAACGGCGCTGACAAATTCAAAGGCGTTCATATCCACTTCGGTACCGAGCAATACCCGAACTGGAACGCGGTGATGAAGCACATGCGCCATGTTGCCGCTGGTGGGTTAGATATCAACAATGCTCAGTGTTTGCTTAGACGACCTGTGACCTACGACCTTTTTTACATGACATTGCTGGATGAACACGGGGAAGAGAAATGTGTAAGGCGGGGCATGGATAGCGAAGCACTCGCCCAGCTAGACGAGAAATTAAAAGCGCAAGGATTTAATAGCTACAACAAAGAGCGCTGGGTCAGAAACAACAGCGGCGAGATCTATTTTACCAAACGGAGTGATTTGCAATGAGGTCTCTATTTTCGTTTTACCTTGTTACTTATTCCTCTTTGGCAATGGCAAATTGGGACTCTATGGGACGAGGAAGCGCCACAGGACCATTCTTCGTGCTAATGGCTCTCGGCGTTGGTGTTCTTGCCGTGCTTTATGTATATTTCCCCGAGGTTATTGATCTGATTAAGAGCTTGGCGTTTTTAGGTATGGGCTTACTTTTCGTATGCGGGGTCATTCTAGGCACGTACAACCTGATAATGAGTTATGTGTGATATTGACTTGAAAATTGTCCGAAACACGTTCCGAAATAGCCCCTGTTTTTTTTGCACGTTTCGGACTACGTTTCGGACACTGTTTCGGAATTTCGGTATCGTTTCGGTACTGTTTCGGTATCATTTCGGACGCAAACCGTATTTGCCGAAACGCTCTCCCCCCCCTTAAGGGGGGAGAGTTTCGGAAAGGTCGCTTTTTGTTGACTGGGAGCATTGTGCTAGAACTTCCTTGTTGAAAGAAATCAGTCCACCGCTCTCGGCAATGGAAATGACATTGCGCGTTGCTAGCCCATTCAGTGCTTCGTTAAATCTTTTCCCTTTCAGAGAAGATCTATTCCGCAATGCTTCTATGCGAACTTCTTCACCGGAAGCACCTCGCAGAATTTCCCCAGCCAATAAACTCTGATTTTTTCCAATCCCGCTGATCTTAGGCTCTTTGTCTTTGACTTCTTTTTGACTAGCTATGGATAAAACGCAACTCGAATTTCCATCCGCGTCTATTACGACTGTTTCCAATTTAAATGTGACCGGCGTAGGAGGTTCCGCGTCTTTCATTTTGCAGTTGGCAAGTGTGACTAGGTCATTATTCTTTTGAACAGAATACTCGAAGTCTACACCTGCTTTTAGTGCCGAGTTTCCTCGCGCAGACTTTTGGTCGCCTTTGCCCGTATGATGGACCACCAGCACACAACAGTTGAAGGTTTGTTGTAAACTGATTACAGCATTGACGAAAGCGTTCATATCTTTTGTGGCGTTTTCATCAGCCCCGCCGAAGCTCTTCGCCAGTGTATCCAAGACAATTAATTCTGGTGATTCCACGCCAGTCTTGAGAGTCTGTTTTATGTGTTCAATAAGAACGTCCACGGCTCCCGACTCCGTTAGCGGGTAGGGCGCTGTCTGAAGGAATATATTTGCATCAGCTAGGCTTGTTTGCCGCTTCAATTCCCACGCTTTCATGCGCCGAATAAGGCCGTTCTGCCCCTCTGCCGCGATGTAGAATACTGAACCTTGCTCGGTATCTCTTCCGTGAAAAGTGCGCCCAGCGGCTATGGAGAAGGCCATATCAAGCGCGATGAAACTCTTACCACCAGCAGGCGCCCCGAAAATGGTCCCAACGGAATTCCGCTCAATCAATCCATCAACCAGCCAATCAATAGGTTGAGGCTTTAAACTACCAAGATGGACGAATCCTTTATTCTTAATTGTCGGTTTTGGAATAGACGAATCAGGCTTCCATCCCTTTTCAATGGCTTCTTTGAAGAGTGACGCCGGTTTTACACGGTCGCTTTCGTATCCGGAATCGAAACTGCGAAGACGTTTTAATTCACGTTCAGGCTCGAAGTCGCCACCGACATAAGAGCAGTGGTCTAAGAATACGTCTAGTGCTTGGTCTTCGTGTCCCGTCCCGACGAACCAAGATAAAGCTTTCGCGACAATCTCAAACTCCGCGTTGTTCGAGCCAAAATCAGCCATGCGAAGGTGACCTAGCGCGGACTTTATCTTAGAAAGCGTTTCTAAGCCTTCAGGACCGCCCATACGATCTTTAAACGATAAATTAGTATATTGGGCTATCTGTTTGTCCATTTGATCCTCTGGTTGATCTGAGGGCGTTTTAGCAACATCAAGCCCAAGGCTTTTTATCAGTTCTTTGACGTTATGCCGAGTGATAGTGGCTTCCATTAGACGACCTCCTTTATATGGCTCAGAAATGGCCTTGCCTTCCTGTGTATGAACCCTGCAACACGAAGAACGCGTGAACGATCTATTGCGTTTGTGTCGCCTCCGAATTGCTCCGCTAGTTGTGGCATGATTCGGTCGAACTCCTCCAACGAGCAATCGTCAACGAACCAGTAACAGTGGTACTTGCCTTTGCTGGTGGCTACAACTAGATCAGGTTTGGCTGGCATGTTCTGGACAACCGATTTGTTGTCTCGGTCTAAGCTGTCTAAATCAACCCAAACGGCGTTTACACCAGTAATGTCCGCCTTTTTACGGGTCTCTCCGTCTGTCCGGTTGACCGCTGCGAATATTCCGTAGCCTCGACGATTTAGGTTCTCCAAAGTTTGCATAGCCTTTGGATTGACCTTAAGTCTCTGTTGAATTGGTGGTAGTTTTTTCTTTTTGGCTTCCTCGCTTTCCGCATATGCCGCGACAAGTGCGCACCCGTCGTCGTTTTTGAAGTGTTCGAGAAAACGCATTGCTTGTTCTAAATCAGGCTCTAGCAACGCCCTTAGACAGCGTGCAATTTTGGCTTTTTTCAATTTCGGATCGATGCTCATGCTGCCACCTCACCATTAAACGCAAGGTGTTCGAAATTGCAGTCTCCAATTATCAGGGAGAGCAGAGAGGTGTATTCGTCGAACACCTCATACCGCCAGTTGTCATCCTCAAACATTTCAAACATATCCGAGACCAAAAGTGCTAGCCGAGAATCCGGTGCGTTGGAGTTAAGAAACTGCCCGCGTTTTTGGCAGAATTCTAAAGAAACTGTTACACCGAGTTCCGCCGTGTACCTTGTAAATCGCTTAAGGTCGAAAACACGGAAACCATAGGCACTTGTTTCACATTCCCAAGTATCGAGAGTTTTTTGCCAACGGGCAGCCTCTAACAATCGGTAAATAGTTCTCAACGTACAGGTGACGTTGCGGGATTGCTCTGGATACTTGCAAGCCGCGTAAACTTGCGCAATCATTTCAGTCGGGTCTGCGGATTCAAGTAGATTTATGTAGTTGGTAGAGAGCGGCAGGGGCAAAACTGCCGCTTTTTTATCGTCAGTCATTATGCGTTGCCCTCCATTTCAGCAATCAAAGCTTTGATGTCACCAGCTCTCCAAAGACACTGGCCGTTGGGCAGTCGCTTAGGCTGAGGGAATTTACCGCTTTTTACGCCGCGCTCCCATGTACCGCGGGAGATTTGAAAGATCGGAATGTATCTATTGGGGTTTTTATTTCTCGTAGGGGTTCTTGCAATTTGAGCAATATTCAAGAACGTGTCGTTTGGAAGTTCTTCCAGATTTACAGTTACAGGAATCATATGTTTTGACCTCGTTATAGTCAGTTGTTGTTCGAGGTCAATTTCAGCGAATAGGGGTGATTAAGAGTATGGATCTAAGTTTTGAAATATAGCACCACTTAGATCCGTGTTAGTTTCCTGTACTCCTCAATGGCCCCTCTGACTAGTGTTCTTATGCTGCGCGGTCCCGTGGTATCTCTATCAGTTTCGGGTGAAAGTTTGCGTTCAAAGTCGAATTGGGAGTCGACAATCTGGAAAACCATTCTTACTAGTCGAGTAAATGGGCCTTCGTTTTCTACTTCGCTAGCAACAGGCTTATCACCAGTCGCAGCAAAGTATAGCGGTGCCAGTTTTAAGACTAGCCATTGAGCTTCAGGTCTCGCTCTTGGGTCATATTCGTCCACTATAATCGCAGAGAGAAGCTCTTCCAATTTCGAAAATTGGTCAAAAGTTTCCGGTGCGGATTCAAATATGACGGCTTTGACTTTGCCTTCGTTTCCAGTTTCCAATTTTCGTTGAGCCTCACCTAAGACATGTAACACGTCACGAATAACTTCATTGGTAACTTTGTAGTTTGCTTTAGTAATGGATTCTGAGGCGTCCGCGTATCGTGCGATATCTGTGACTATTAGTTCTCTCATTATTATGGCGTCTTCGAGCGTTAACTCGCTAAAATTACTTGCAATGTATCCGTCTAATTCATGTTGTAGCTCGTCAGAGATTCTTAAATTTTCAGGAATAAACTGTGGGCTGATATCCCTAGCTACCCTCGATATGTGCCGGAGCTTTGCAGAGTTATTTTCCGATTTCGGGAGCAAGAACTTAAAGTCTTCACCTAAAATTTCCCGTTGTTGCTTCAAGCGAGTCTGAAAGGCCGTTAATTGGATTTCGTCGTGCTGTGATAGCCCCATGAGCATATCGCTGATACTACTGAACATGTACTTTTCGTCGCTCACTAGATAGCCCTCCGGATGGGCTCGATATTGTTGATGGCTGTAACCGAACCACCGGCGCATGTCTCGATGTGATTCGACCACCACTCCATTAACTTACGTCGACGCTCTAGATAATCGGTGCGGTTGTATGCGCGTCTAACCGTATTGGCGTCGACGTGGGCGAGTGCTGCCTCGATCACATCAGAATTGAATTCTTGTTCATTCAAGGTCGTACTGGCGAGGGAGCGTAGGCCGTGAGCAACTAGTTTCTTGTGATAGCCCATTCGCTTTAGTGCCATGTTAACCGTCTGCGAGTTTGCCGGTCTCGTAGGATCGTTTTGATTACAGAAGACGTGTTCGCGATGGCCGTTGATAGGCCGCATTAGTTCGAGAATGCGAATAGTAGAGTCTGTTAGAGGCACTACATGGTCGCGTTCTTTCCGTTTCATTCTCTCGGCGGGGATGGTCCATGTTCGCTTTTCGAGGTCTATTTCGTCCCAACGAGTACCAGAAGCTTCGGCAGGACGCACCATAGTGTGAAGTTGCCATTCAATCATGCAACGCGTTTGTAATTTGATAGACGCGTAGCTGATATCTTGCATTAGTTTCGGCAACTCAGCCGGAGTAATGCTTGGTTGCTGTTTTGCTGCTGGGGCTTGAAACGCACTCTTGATCCCCGTCGCAGGGTTGTGAGGAATTAGTCCGGTGTTTGTCGCATATTGCATTACTTCGTTGATGCGTTGACACAATCGGCGCACTGTTTCTAAAGCACCTTTAGCATGAACGCGGCTCAACGAATTGATCAAGATAGTCGCATCCAACTCTTTTACTGGCAACTTGCCGATAGACGGAAGAACTTCGCGCTCAAGAGATCGCCAAATGTCATGGGCGTGATCTTCACTGACTTTTGTTTTCTTAACGTCCCACCATGCTTTTGCTACTTGTTCGAAAGTGTTTATGTGTGATGTCGCTTCTTGAAGTTTGTTCTTACGCCAAAATGTTTGCGGGTCTGTTCCTTGGGCAATCAAAGCCTCTGCTTCGTCGCGTTTCTTCCTTGCGTCAGAGAGACTGAGAGCGGGGTAATCGCCTATACCAAGCAACACGCGCTTTTTTGTGTGTGGATGGGTATATCGATATCGCCATTTTTTTGCGCCATTTGGTTTTAGCAATAGCATTAAGCCTTTGCCGTCTTGGAGTGTTTTCTCTCTGTCGGGAGTTTTCGCACTTGATATCTGTGTATTGGTTAGCGGGGTAATGATTTTTGGCATTTTTGGTATACGCCTTTGGTTGAATTTTGAACTGTATACCAAAAGATATACCAAAAGAATGAGTGTCAGACAACGCGAAAAAATGTCATTACTGCTCTACAGGTATTAAAAAACCCCGTCTAGCGGGGCTTTTTAATTACTCTCGAATCCTCTCGAATCCTCTGTTTGGTGGAGCTGGCGGGATTTGAACCCGCGTCCAGAAAGTGTCTACCGTCGGTACTACATGCTTAGTTTGTCATTTATTTAACTGCTTAGAACTCCGACAAACAGGATTTCCTTGCAGCTGGCCTGATACTATTTCGCGGTTCAACCTCAGACAAGTTTCCCTCGCTATCCTACTTAAATGACCTTCCGAATCCCCGCTAGCAGGAAGAGACTGAGGTGGAAGGGCCTATACCGGTTATTAAGCGGCTAGTGCGTAGTTTTCGTCGTTTGCGACTATTTAAATGCGGCTTTTTTAGGAGGCCAACCGCACCTCCGCATGCACCTAAGGCTTCCCAAATCCTGTCGAATCCTGATCAGCCCCAGAAAGCGCCATAGTAACACAGGCGCTGTCCAATAATCTAATACAATTCTGAGGTTTAGCGTGTTTGTTGGCGACGTCGACGACTTAACATTAAGCCCAGAAACACTGACGCACCTAACAAATAGGTGGCAGGTTCAGAAACATTTGATTGGCGGAACGAATTTGTACCTGTGACTGCAATGTTATCTAAGAAATTACCCACTGTGCCAGCGTGCGGCGTTATGGACGAAAACATCAGTGTGGTTTGAGTCGATACCGCGGTAAATTGCGCTGTGAACACTGACCATTTCCCAACGACGTGATCGGTCATCAGCTGACTAAAGAATGTGTTGTTTGAGGCGTCTTGTACACTCACCTCAAACGCTTCATTGTTACTGCGGCGCGCACGGTAGAAGAAGGACAAATCATAGATTTCACCGACATTAGTCGTGAAATTTTGATAGATATTGAATTGTTGGCCACCATTTGCATGCGAGTTCAATTCTGCAAACTGGACACCGTCAACCGCTGAGACACCCAGGAACTTTTCCCAGATTTCAACGTTACTTCCATTCCAACCATTGACATCTTTGGCGTAAAACCAACGCCAACTATTGGTATTGACATTGTTGTCTTCAAAACTGCCATTCGTGATCAAGTTAGCAGACGCGGTAAAGCTGCTTAAACTCGCAGCGAGAACCAACGCACTCGCGAGTAGTTTCTTCATGGTACAACATCCTTTCAAATAAAATTATCTCATGATATCGCACAGGGGCTTGGTGTTAGGTGTATGACTTAATACATTGGTATAGGATATAGCCTTGACTGAAAACACAGAGAGTAAGAATGAGCCAAGTATTTGAACCATTGACGCTTGCGAGTGGTTTAACCGTTAAAAACCGGGTTGTAAAAGCTGCGATGGAAGAAAACCTTGCAAATAAGACGCAAAAACCAGATCAGGCCTTGTATAACTTGTATTCCCAATGGGCGTTGGGCGGTGTCGGGATGATTCTCACCGGCAATGTGATGATAGACCACCTCGCAATGACTGGCCCTGGAGGCGTTGCACTGGAAAGCGGTGCAGATTTGACGCCGTTCAAACATCTGGTTAAGGCCGCCAAACAAAACGACTGTAAAATTGTTATGCAAATTAACCATCCAGGCCGGCAGGTATTCAAAAAAATGGGAGGCAAAGTCCTGTCGCCGTCAGATGTTGCGCTTAATATGGGTAAACACTCTGGTATGTTCGAACAGCCAAAAGCGATGGATGAAAGCGAAATTAGCGACGTAATAGAACGCTTTGCTACCACCGCTGAACTGGCTGAGCAAGCAGGTTATGACGGTATCCAAGTGCACGCTGCTCACGGTTATCTACTAGCTCAATTTCTATCGCCACTGACCAACAAACGTCAAGATGAATGGGGGGGCAGCTTAGTCAACCGCGCCCGCTTGTTACTGGCAGTGATCGATGCGATTAAGCAACGCGTTAGCAACGCTTTCAGTGTGTCCGTTAAACTCAATTCTGCAGACTTTCAGCGCGGTGGCTTCGACGTCGAAGATGCACAAGCGGTCGTTAAGATGTTGGAATCGCGCCAAATCGATTTCGTTGAATTGTCTGGAGGCAGTTATGAAGCGCCGGCGATGCAAGGGAGAACAGCAGATCAACGCACGCTTGCGCGCGAAGCTTATTTTCTTGAGTTTGCCGAAAAAATAGCGGCCTCGACATCGATGACAATCATGACAACGGGTGGTATCAGTCGAATGCAGACAGCGCAAAGAGCGCTTGAAAGTGGAGTTGAGCTGGTGGGGATGGCCAGCGCACTAGCGTTTACCCCTGACCTAGTCAATCGCTGGGAAAAAGATAATGAGGTACAAGGTTTTATCCCTCAGGTTCGTTGGCAAGATAAAACGCTCAGTGGTCTTGCGACGATGGCCGTTATCAAACGTCAGCTGCGACTCATGAGTAAAGGTAAACCGCCAAAGCTTGATAGCTCACCGCTATGGAGTTTGATTTGTGATCAAATTAATGCGGCTAAGCTAACTAAACGCTACCGTGCACAATGGCAAGACGAGGTTCGATAGTCTGAATAGACGACATAGCGCTTAGGCGCTATGTTTCATCATACGCTCTTTTTGACGCGCCCAGTCGCGGTCTTTGACAGCATCGCGTTTGTCGTGCGACTGTTTACCTTTGGCGAGGTAAATTTCGACCTTCACCCAACAGGCTTTCCAGTACATAGCCGTTGCGATGATAGAGTAACCTTGCCGATCGCGAGCGCCCATTAGTTTATCGAGCTCACGGCGATTCAGCAGCAGTTTGCGGTCACGTGTTGGATCACAAACAACGTGACTTGACGCTTGATTTAATGGCTGGATCTGGCAGCCCAATAAGTACGCTTCGCCATTTTCAATGGTAACGTAGGTTTCTGTTAGGCTGACTTTACCCGCGCGGATACTTTTCACTTCCCAACCTTGAAGCTCGATACCGGCTTCAAACTTATCTTCGAGGTGAAATTCGTGGCGCGCCTTTTTATTTTTGGCTATCGTGCCAGGGTTGGTTTTATTCTTTTTCATGCGGCGCATTATAGCTCAGCAAGTCGATTGATTGGGAAGCAATTTTGTTGGAAATTGTAAAATTTGCGATTTTATTCATGCTAAACTGCTGCGCTTTATCATGAGTGGCGTTAAAGAGGTGTCATGCCGAGTGTTCAGCGAAGTGCACTAGTCGGATACAGTGCAGAGTCTATGTTTCGGTTGGTTAATGATGTAGAGGCCTATCCGGACTTTTTGCCAGGCTGTGCGCAGAGTCGTATTGATGAACAATCCGAGAACAAAATGCGCGCTTCGTTGTTGATAGCCAAAGCGGGTGTTAAGCAGTGGTTCACAACTGAAAACACGTTGGAGCAGCCAAAGCGGATTGATATGCAATTGGTCGATGGACCATTTTCGCATCTGAGTGGTGGCTGGCAGTTCATTCCGCTTAGTGAAACAGCGTGCAAAATTGAGCTGAATCTCAATTTCGAATTCAGTAGCAAATTGGCTCAAGCTGCGTTTGGCAAAGCATTTAATGTTATTGCCAGCAACATGGTGGACGCATTTACCCGCAGAGCGAAAGAGGTATACGCATAATGAGCGATACAATGAGTATTGAAGTGGCGTATGCATTGCCCGACAAACAATCTCTTCTCGAAGTCGAAGTCCCGAGTGGCTCGCAAGTACAACAGGCGATTGAAACAAGCGGGATTTTGTCCCTGTACCCGGAAATTGATCTGGGGGTCAACAAAGTCGGAATTTGGAATCGAGCGGCTAAACTAACTGAACAGCTCAAAAATGGCGACCGGATTGAAATTTATCGACCACTCATCGCCGATCCCAAAGAGGTGCGCAAAAAGCGAGCTGAAAAGGCGAAGCTTGAGGGCCGTGCCGACAAAGTGACAGGTGGTCGCCCAAATAGTCTCAAAAAAGCCGAGTAGAGACTCGGCGTTAAAATCAGTGTTTACGTCGCTGCAAACCTGTCGCCGCAAGTATCTTGGCGGAAATTTCTTCAATCGAATATTTTGTACTGTTTAGAAATGGGATCTTTTCTTTCCGGTATAGGTTTTCGACTTCCCTTAGTTCCATTCGGCATTGTTTTAATGACGCATAGCGACTATTGGCACGACGTTCAGAACGGATTTGATGCAAACGGTCGGGCGCTATTGTTAAGCCGAACAGTTTATGTTTAAAACGTCGCAACGCTGGGGGCATTTTTAAAATATCGCCCATATCTTCTTCGGTAAACGGATAGTTTGCAGCTTTAATACCGTACTGTAATGCTAGATATAGACTGGTGGGTGTTTTACCCGAGCGCGATACGCCCACTAATATGATGTCTGCTTCATGATAGTCTTTGAGGTTTGAGCCATCATCATTAGCGAGTGCATAGTTCACCGCCTCAATTCTGATGTCATAGGTTGTTTCGTGAATACTGTGGGTTCGGTGTTTTTCCGGTTTAGATGGGACACCTAGCACTTTTTCCAAAGGCGCAACAAATTGGTCGAGAAAGTTGTAGTTGATCCCAACTGACGTCGCTATGATGTCACGCACATTAGTATTGACGATGGTGTAAAAAACTAACGGTCTCTCACCACTTTCTTGAAAACTTTCAGATATTTTTGTTAAGACTTCGTGTGCTTGCTCTTCTGTTTCAACGAATGGAATCGTCGTATGAGTCAGCTCTAGCGGGAATAAGGATAGTAATGCATGGCCAAAAACCTCAGAAGTTATAGCTGTTCCATCAGAAACATAAAAAGCTGTGCGCACAACATCTCCTTAACATTGTCGTAAATTAATTACAGAAAAAAATTAAATTTTACTTTGTTATCAACGGCATTCTAAAATCGCACCGACATAAAGCATGCCACATCATTATTAATAGAATGTAAGGCAGCGTTACTAAAAACACAAACCCTATGATTTAGCAAATTAGCCGGAGGCTTTAAGAGTGCAAGATTACGTACTTTGGTATCAGCAGTTAGGTATGCAAGATGTTGGTAGAGTGGGCGGAAAAAACGCCTCTCTTGGTGAGATGATTTCCAACTTGGCGAACGCTGGCGTTCAAGTGCCGGGTGGTTTTGCCACAACTGCTGACGCATTTAACGAGTTCTTGGAACAAAGCGGCCTTGAGGCGCGCATTCACGACGTTCTTGATGCGCTTGACGTGGACGATGTGGATGCCCTAGCCAAAACCGGCAAAATGATCCGCGAGTGGATCATTGATACGCCATTCCAACCAGAGCTTGAGCAAGCCATCCACACGGCATTTGATGAACTTCAAGGTGACGCAGGCGATGAAGCGTCATTTGCGGTTCGTTCATCTGCGACTGCGGAAGACATGCCGGACGCATCTTTTGCTGGACAGCAAGAAACGTTTTTGAATGTTAAGGGCTATGACGCTGTCATGGTAGCAATCAAACACGTATTTGCGTCGTTGTTTAACGACCGCGCAATTTCATACCGTGTTCACCAAGGCTATGACCACAAAGGTGTCGCACTGAGTGCTGGTATTCAACGCATGGTGCGCAGTGATATTGCTTCATCGGGTGTTATGTTCACGATCGACACCGAGAGTGGCTTTGAAGACGTGGTGTTTATCACTAGTTCTTACGGCTTGGGTGAGATGGTTGTACAGGGTGCAGTAAACCCAGACGAATTCTATGTTCACAAGCCAACTCTAAACGCTGGAAATCCTGCGATTGTTAGACGTAATCTTGGCAGCAAGTTAACGAAGATGATTTACTCAACCGATTTGGACCATGGAAAACAGGTCGAAATCGTAGACGTTGAGCACAAATTGTCGCACCAGTTTTCGTTGAATGACGATGAGATCATGGTGCTGGCCAAGCAAGCTCAAATCATTGAGCAGCACTACAAGCGTCCAATGGACATTGAGTGGGCCAAAGATGGTGTCGATGGCAAGTTGTATATTGTACAAGCCCGCCCTGAAACGGTTCGCTCTCGCGAAGACATGCAAGTTATTGAGCGCTTTCAGCTAAAAGGCAACGCGAAAGTCATTTGCGAAGGCCGTGCAATCGGTCACAAAATTGGTAAAGGCCAAGCAAAAGTGTTGGCGTCAATTGAAGAAATGAACAAAATCCAACCGGGTGATGTGTTAGTTACTGACATGACTGACCCGGATTGGGAACCGATCATGAAGAAAGCCTCAGCGATTGTGACTAACCGAGGCGGACGTACCTGTCACGCAGCAATCATTGCTCGCGAATTAGGTATCCCTGCGGTCGTCGGCTGTGCAAATGCGACTGACTCCATTGAGAGCGGTGACAATGTGACCGTTTCTTGTGCAGAGGGCGATACCGGTTACATCTACAATCAACAGCTAGATTTTGATGTCGTAACGTCTCGCATCGATTCAATGCCTGATCTACCGCTAAAAGTCATGATGAACGTAGGTAATCCTGATCGTGCATTTGACTTCGGCCGCCTACCTCACGCTGGTGTGGGTTTGGCTCGTTTAGAGTTCATTATCAACAGAATGATTGGCGTTCACCCGAAAGCCTTGCTGAACTTTGACGATCAGCCGGAAGATTTAAAAGACGAAATCAACGACATGATTGCGGGTTATGCGTCACCAGTCGAATTCTACATTGAGAAATTGGTTGAAGGCATTTCAACTATTGGCGCAGCATTCTCGCCTGAGAAAGTGATTGTGCGTATGTCAGACTTTAAGTCGAATGAATATTTCAACTTGGTCGGTGGTTACCAATACGAGCCTGATGAAGAAAACCCAATGCTTGGCTTCCGTGGCGCGAGCCGCTACATCTCGGAAGACTTCCGCGACTGTTTCGCACTTGAATGTGAAGCGATCAAGCGTGTTCGCAATAAGATGGGCTTGACCAACGTCGAAATCATGATCCCATTTGTGCGTACGTTGGAAGAAGGACGCAAGGTCATTGAGTTGCTTGCAGAGCAAGGCTTGAAGCAAGGTGAGAATGGCCTACGCGTTATCATGATGTGTGAGCTGCCATCAAATGCATTATTGGCAGACCAGTTCCTGGATATCTTCGACGGATTCTCTATTGGTTCAAATGATTTGACCCAATTAACGTTAGGTCTTGATCGAGACTCTGGTGTTATCGCCCACTTGTTTGACGAACGCAATGATGCGGTTAAAGCATTGTTGTCCATGGCAATCAAGGCTGCAAAAGCACGTGGTAAATATGTTGGAATTTGTGGACAAGGGCCATCAGACCACGAAGACTTCGCTGCTTGGCTGGTAGAGCAGGGCATTGATAGTGTGTCTTTGAACCCTGACACAGTCGTCGAGACTTGGTTGTATCTTGCTGAAAATCACGGATAAGAGTATCGAACGCTAGCGCCTTCTAACGGCAATAGCCAGAGAACAAAAAAGGCCTAAGGAATTGCTTCCTTAGGCCTTTTTTATTGATTCATCTGTTAGCGACGATTGAGCAACCAACGATCTAGTTTTCTGGCTCCTTGGCTGAACAGATCTTGTGAGACTTTAAGCCAACGACGCGCAATCGCGTAGTCATAGCTTAGAATAAATAAGCCCGCGATAACGAGTAAAATTGAGCCGGGTATAATGGTAAAAACCACGCCAACGGCCACTAAACTCGCACCAGCGATGGTTCGTACTGTTTTAGCAAGCATAGCCGTCCTCTTCGTAAAACCTTTAACAATGCGTGTTTTCGTCTATACACGCCCGTTTTTATAGTATAGCTGTTTAAATAGACCGATAAAGCGTAGAAATGTTTCGAAGTATTGCGAGCAAAATCACGGTTTAAGCTGTTTGGTTTTACACCTACGGCTTGTATAATCAGCCTTTGGCTTGAATTGGAGACACGCAGTTGATGTTGCCGGTTGTTCCCCCTGAAACGTCTATTCAACAAGATTACTTGGATTTTCTTGAGCTTTTGCGCAGCAGTGCATTTACCGGTGATATTGAACACAGTTATTCGAGTCGATTGGCAGTAGCGACGGATAATTCAATCTATCAAGCAATGCCGCAAGCTGTGGTCTATCCGAAATCAGTAGATGACTTGTCCGAACTAGGCGCACTTGCGGCACAGAATGTAAACATTAAGTTTTCAGCACGTGGCGGCGGTACGGGCACTAATGGGCAGTCGCTGACCAATGGTATCGTGGTAGATATCAGCCGATATATGAATCAGGTACTGGAAATCAATGCTGAGGAGCGCTGGGTAAAGGTACAAGCAGGCCTGGTTAAAGACGCATTAAATGATTTTTTGCGACCTTATGGTTTCTTTTTCTCGCCCGATTTATCAACCAGTAACCGAGCTACCATAGGTGGCATGATCAACACCGATGCTTCAGGGCAAGGCTCACTGGTATACGGTAAAACCAGTGACCATGTATTAGGTCTGACTGCCGTCCTTGCGAACGGCGATGTGGTCAATACCTGCGCTGTTGAAGCAACTTCTATTTCGGCTACAACGCAAGGAGGCCGCAGCCACAAAATCAATCAGCAATTAGTGGAAACCTGCATTGGTAAACGCGATGCGATACTCGCAAAATTCCCGCGCCTGAATCGTTTCCTGACGGGCTATGATCTTGAGCACGCGACTGATGACTCGCTTGCATATGTTGATATGACACGAGTGTTGACTGGGTCTGAAGGTTCTCTGGCGTTCATTGCTGAAGCTAAATTGGATATTACCCCAATCCCAAAACACAAAGCATTGGTCAATATCAAATACGATAGCTTTGAAGCTGCCTTGCGACATGCACCTGCGATGGTCGCAGCAAATGCAACATCAGTTGAAACGGTGGACAGCAACGTATTGAACCTTGCCAAAACCGATATCATTTGGCACAGCATTAGCGATCTGATCACGGATGTACCTGATCGTGAGTTGTTGGGCTTGAATATGGTCGAATACAACAGTGAGTCGTTGGCAGAGATCAATCAACGAATTGAGCACTTAAGCGACACGTTAGATAAGACTATTGCCGACCAACAGCAAGGGGTCATTGGCTATCAAATTACCTATGACACAGCAGACATCGCTAAGATTTACGCCATGCGAAAAAAAGCGGTTGGCTTGTTGGGTAAAACCAAAGGCACACGCAAACCGATTGCGTTTGCTGAGGATACTGCAGTGCCACCGGAAAACTTGGCGGATTTTATTATGGAGTTTCGTGCGCTGTTAGATAGCCACAAGCTCAAGTACGGCATGTTTGGTCACGTTGATGCCGGAGTACTGCACGTTAGGCCAGCATTGGACATGTGTGATCCTGAACAAGAAAAGTTAATGCTGACAATCTCAGACCAAGTGGTCGCATTGGTTGCGAAATACGGTGGTTTGATGTGGGGCGAACACGGTAAGGGCTACCGTAGTGAATATGGTCCTGAATTTTTTGGTGAGGAACTGTTTAATGAATTGCGTAAAATAAAGACCAGTTTCGATCCTCATAATCAAATGAATCCTGGCAAGATTTGCACGCCGATCGATTCGTCTGAGTCTTTAGTTAGGGTTGCCGATCCGAAACGCGGTCACCTAGACGCGACCATACCTATTCAGTTTACCCAAGCATTCGAGCCTGCGATGAGCTGCAATGGCAATGGCTTGTGTTTTAACTACGACACTAGTTCGCCGATGTGCCCGTCGAGCAAAATTACCCGCGACCGACGTCATTCTCCCAAGGGACGCGCCGGCATGATCAGAGAGTGGTTGCGCCTGCTCGGCAATCAAGGTCTGGATATAAAACGTTTAGAGGCAGCCTCGTTCTCGACATCAATTTGGGAGCGTTGGGTGAATAGTAGGAACAAACACGGCCAACAGGATTTTTCCCATGAAGTGAAGGAAGTCATGGATGGTTGCTTGGCGTGCAAATCCTGTTCAAGCCAATGTCCGGTTGGCGTAGATGTACCGGAATTCAGGGCAAAATTTTTATCCATTTATTACCAGCGATACATGCGACCGTTGAAAGACCATTTCGTCGCGAATGTAGAATGGATAGCGCCGTTAAGTGCGAAGATGCCCAAGCTATTCAATGCGTTAGTACAGAACCCTTTGTCGCAAAAGGTACTGAAGAAAAGTATCGGTTATATTGACACCCCCAAATTGTCGGTGCCTAACTTGAGCGCTCGAACTAAGGCAGTGTGCGAGCCTTTCTCATTGAGTGCTCTGCAAAAACTAACCGAACAACAGCGCAAGTCAACCGTGCTTATTGTTCAAGACCCGTTTACCTCGTTCTATGATGCTCAGGTGGTGGCTGACTGTGCTGAGCTAATTAAAGGTCTCGGTCTTACTCCGGTTATCTTGCCGTTTAAGCCAAACGGTAAGCCGCAACACGTTAAAGGGTTTTTAGAACGATTTGCAGCGACGGCGAAAACCACCTCAGCATTTTTAAATGAAATTTACGCGCTCGGTATGCCGATGATAGGTGTTGATGCGTCGTTGGTGCTTTGTTATCGAGATGAATACAACAAGGCGTTAGGTGAAAAGCGAGGAGAGTTTACAGTTCACACAGTACAAGAGTGGCTAATAAACATTATCGACAATACTCACGTCACAAACCAACCGGATAACACGATAGAATACAAACTGTTGAGCCATTGCACCGAAAAAACCGCTTTGCCAACCTCCGAAAAGCAGTGGCAGCGCATATTTGAACGTTTTGGCTTAAAGCTTGTGGCTACCCCTGTAGGATGCTGTGGTATGGCGGGGACCTACGGGCATGAAGCAGAAAATGCTGAAGCGAGTGCCGGTATTTATGCATTGAGTTGGCAGGATGCTGTTTCCTCTGCGCAGCAACATCAAATCTTGGCGACAGGTTACTCGTGCAGAAGCCAAGTGGCACGGTACGAACAATTCAAACCTTTACACCCGCTGCAAGTTCTAGCGGATACGATTAAAAATAACAATTAGGATATTTATGCAAAACCAACAGCAGCCCCAAAATCAAGAGCAATTAGCCGAGTGGGCCAAAGAACAATTTCAAAAGGCGAATCGCCACTTGGCAGAAAATGGCTTACTGTTTCAATCCGTTGTTGCTGAAGATAGCCGCTACCTTGCTCCGCTGGTTGCCGTGTGGAAAATAAACACCAACGATGACCAACAGCTTTGGGTTATCAGCGGCGACTTGCCAGTTGACTACGTGCCTGTTTCGGTTGCTGACAGTGCTCGAGCTGCACTTAAACACTTTGCGCTCAAATGGCAACTACAAGCCGAAAACGTGCGCAATCAAATGGGCAATGATAAAACTCAACTTGAGTATGCGACGTTACTCGAGGCGCGTGCAGAAAACTTGTTCGAATTGGAAATGAATGAGCGTCTTTGGCAACAAGGATAGTCGTTGCTGTATTCATCTCAAAGTACGCAATCAATGACTAGAATTGTCGCGCAGGGGTAGAGCTAACAAATTCCCTTTGTTAAAGTAGGGTTTTACAGTCTCTTTATGTGGTAGAGACAACTTTATTCATACCGAACCAGTTATTCTGGTCCGGCACGTTAAGGAAAGACTCATGATTAAACGTTCATTTTTAATGGCATCTCTTGCCGTTAGTGTCTCTGGCTTCGCAATTGCAGATGATACACCCGACACAGCTTGTAAAAGCGCAGTAGAACTGTTTCAGGATGGTGATATTGAGGGCGCGCTTGAAGAAGCGCGTTGGTGTGTAACCTTGCTTGAACAAATGCAGCAAGACCAAGTGAATCAATTCTTCCCAGATGAGGTTGAAGGGTTTAATGGTGAACAGTTAGAACAACAAAGCGCCATGGGCTTTCAGACGACGAGTCGAAATTATGTTAACGGTGGGCAATCGATCTACGTAACGTTAAATGGTGGCTCAACCGGGTCAGCAATGGGGGCTTTCTCTGCGCTCGCGCAACTGGGTATGCAAGCGGGAGGTGGTGAAAAGGTTCGTATTCAACGCCGCACCGGCCAGGTTATTAAAGACGGTGATCAGGTAACCCTAACAATCACCATGAAAAGTGGTGGCATGCTCGTATTTGAAACTTATGATGTCGATGCTGAGTCGTTAAAAGCGTTTGCTAAAGCATTTCCTGTTGCTGACTTAGACGATGCGATTAACTAATACGTTGGTTAGTTTTTAAATCACTGACTTCGTCGACAGGCTTACCTGTCGACGGATCATGTAACGGCGTTTATCGCTAATCCTCTAGATACCACCATTGACGCTCTACCAAAAACTGCACTAGCGCCGCGTATGGATCGAGCATATCTTCCGGCAAATCGTCGGTCAGTTGAATACTCGTGAATTCTACCAACGGCAAAACTATGGGCCACATCATTGCGCCAATTTTAATGGCCTCGCCATCTAGATATAGCCAATGATCGCCATGATCGATTTCGCTAAACAATGGACGTAGGCCTTCACGACGATGCAAAAAATCACCGTTTTGCATCGCATCCAGGATTTCTTGTTTGCTAATTTCGGCGATTTCTTGTGCTTCGTCGGTCAAATTTTGCTGACTGAGCGCTGCTGTCAGATGTTGGGTGAATTGGGGGCTACCCATACAATCTGACAGCATCTGTTTCAATTGCTCGATTGCGGTGCTGGATACCTGAGCAAAGTGTCCTTTGTAGTTGGGCTTTGGATCGCTAAAACGTTGGTTATACACGGGCTGCTGGATAAGAAAGTCTTGTAGGGCTCCCGCGATAAACTCCGTGTCAGGGGCGCGGAAACCAACAGAGTAGGTGAGTGCAGCTTCGATTGTCTCCCCTTTATGCGGCCATCCAGGGGGAATGTATAACACATCACCCGGTTTAACCACGATGTCGATACAGGGCTCAAAATCATCGACTTGCAACAGCCCTTGATTGTCAAACTCAGCCTGATTGTTCGGTTTGCCTACTTGCCATTGACGGCTACCTTTTCCCTGGATCAGAAATACATCGTACTGATCAATATGAGCGCCAACACCAGCACCAGGAACACTGTAACTCACCATTAGGTCATCCATCCGCCAATAGGGAATGAATTTAAACGCTTCCATCAATTCATTGAGCTCCGGAACAAAACGGTCAGTGCCTTGAACCAGCAAACTCCATTGATCCACGCAGACGGCTTCGAAAGACTCGAACGGGCCTTGTTGCAACTGCCACGTATTGTCGCTATTGCGGCTAACGATACGACTGTCGACGTCGGGCTCTTGGGCCAAGCCGGCCAAATCGTGTTCATCAATGGGATCGGTAAAATCAGGCAGTAGACCGCGAATCACACACGGCTTTTGTTGCCAATATTCGTCTAGAAACTGTTGTTGATTAAAAGTGCGCAGTTCAGTCACAAACGTCATGTATTTTTAAAGCTCAAAAAATGAAGGGGGAATGTATATTGTATCTCGCCAGGCTCAACGTCGCATCAGTGTTTGCAAGTCGAGTTGAAAAAAGCGTTGTCTGCCTAAGCCCTTTAGTTCCGCATCGATAGCTGTTCTACTCGGTAAGAATGAACGTGTTGCTAGGTGCGTTCGTTCGCAAACCAGTATTTGGTTCGTATGGCAAAATTGTTCGAGTCGCGCCGCGAGGATCATCGGTAAACCAAATAAGTCTGGAGCTGTCGAAGTTTGACCAATTGGCGCGATGACGACTTCACCCGACGCTATCCCAATACGCAAACCCAAAGCGAAAGGCAGTGCCTTGGCAAGCTGGTTGAATGCGATTAAAAGCTCTACCGCAGCGTGACAAATACGCAGCGCTGCTATTTCATCTTTTCTGCTCTCATGGGCGGCGTGTATACCGGCTGCGGCGATGTATTGATCCCCATTGGTTTTCACTCGTTGTACTCGATGAGATTCAATAATGGAATCAAACCGAGAGTAAACGTGATGCAGGAACTGATGTTGTTCAAGCGTTCCTTGTTGGCTCGCAAGGCAGCTGTATCCGCGCATATCAACAAATAGAACCGAGACGTTTTCAAGTATCTTGGGCTGCGCGGAGGCGGTTCGCGTCGACAGCGAGTGGCTCGCAACGTTTTTGACTGAGAATGCCGATGTGTCACAAAGGCTTGTTACCTGAGGGGTGCCCATGATCGCTTCCTGATTTACACAGTGACCTCCATGTCACTGTTAGTCGTCAGTATAGGGCTGAGTGTTTACTTCGGTAACTGTTCCGTAAGACGGATTGCGTCACCAATGTAATTGGCTGGGGTCAACGCTTTTAACTCGACCTTAGCCTGTTCTGGCAAATCCAAATTATCAATAAATTCAGCCATGATCTGCGCGTTTACTTTTTTCCCGCGTGTAAGCTCTTTTAACTTTTCATACGGTTTTTCGATTCCGTATCGACGCATAACCGTTTGGATCGGCTCTGCGAGTAACTCCCAGTTGTCATCTAATTCCGCGGCTAGAGAGTCAACATTGACCTCTAGTTTACTCATTCCTTTTAATGTCGCTTGATAGGCGATCATTGAGTAGCCCAAGCCAACACCTAAATTGCGTAGAACTGTTGAGTCTGTTAGGTCGCGTTGCCAGCGAGAGACTGGAAGCTTTGCTGCCAAATGAGCAAACATCGCGTTCGCCAGCCCTAAGTTACCTTCAGAGTTTTCGAAGTCTATCGGGTTAACTTTATGCGGCATTGTGGAGGAGCCAATTTCTCCGGCAACGGTTTTTTGCTTGAAATGGCCAAGCGCAATGTAACCCCAGACATCGCGGTCGAAGTCCAACAAGATAGTATTGAATCGCGCAATAGCGTCGAATAGTTCAGCAATATAATCATGCGGTTCTATCTGTGTTGTGTATGGGTTCCACGTGATGCCCAAGCTAGTAACAAACTGTTCTGAAACCTGGTGCCAATCAACGTCAGGGTAGGCTGACAAGTGCGCGTTGTAGTTGCCAACGGCACCGTTGATTTTACCCAAGATACTGACTTCAGCAATCTGCTTGCGCTGTCGACTTAAGCGTTGTACTACATTGGCGAATTCTTTACCCATGGTCGTTGGAGAAGCGGGTTGACCGTGTGTTCTTGCCATCATTGGCACGCGCGTAAGCGAAACGCTCAATTCATTCATTTGACCGATAATCTGATCGAGTACAGGTAGCAAGACCTGCTCTCGGGCTTCGTTCAACATTAACGCGTGAGAGAGGTTATTGATGTCTTCTGAGGTACAAGCAAAGTGTATAAATTCACTCACTGCCGCCAGTTCAGCGACTTCTTCGACTTGCTCCTTTAAAAAGTATTCAACGGCTTTGACATCGTGATTAGTTGTGCGCTCGATTTCTTTGATACGCTGAGCATTATCAACTGAAAAGTTCGCTACGATAGCATCTAAATGCGCATTTGCGCTCGCAGAGAATGCTGGAACTTCTGCAATGCTAGTGAGAGAAGACAACATCTGTAACCAGCGAACTTCGACAACAACGCGGTATTTAAGCAATCCAAACTCACTGAATACGCTTTGCAGTGCGCTAGTTTTACTTGCGTAACGTCCGTCAATCGGGGAAATGGCCGTAAGGGTTGAAAGTTCCAATGTGGTCTCCGCTTTAGTTAATTAATCGTAAGGCTTGTTGTGCCGCTGCAATTATCGATTTACGTTTGAACAGAATGTTGCGGCGTTTGCCACCCATCTGCCGCCACATTACCGCAGCACGAACACCGGCAAGCAGCAGCGCTCTGACACGCTGTTGATTGATCGGTTGATTCAGGTATTGCTGTTGTCCCGCCACTTGAATGCGCGGTGCTAAGGGACTAACAACGTCGGTATAAATACTCGCCAGTGATGCGATAATTTGATGGTTGTCGAAATCCACGTGGTCTAGCTGGCGCTGGACATGGGTAATCCGCTCGGCAAGCTGCTGCATGGCGCGTGGGTGCTTAGCCAACTTACGCTCTAGACCGAGAATACTGGCGATGTATCGAGTCAGTTCGGCATCTTTATTGTCAGTCTTGTTGTGTAACTGACCCAACAAGGCTTCAAAACCAATGGAAAGGTTACCTAAAGCACCAAAAACCTGCTGAGGGTTTTCAGGGTTGGTGACTAAAATACTGGATAAGCTAGCTTCAGTCGCTTTAGCATCAAATTCACCAGTACGTGCGATGCGCTGGACTAGTGTGGCTGCCTGGCAAACGCCTGCAAGTGCTAGTTGTTGTTCTATTTCAGGGGCTAACATTTAACGAATGTAACTCTCAATAATTCCGCCACCCAAGCAGGTGTCGCCTTGGTAGATCACGACAGACTGGCCTGGAGTAACTGCTTTTTGTGGTTCATCGAATATGATTTTAGCGCAATCGTCATTTTCAAATTCGACACTTGCCGCAATATCTTGCTGTCGGTAGCGAGTTTTAACCGTTACACGTAAAGAGTTTTGATGTTGTTTTCGGTCGACCCAGTGCAATTGATTAGCGATTAAGCCATTGGAAAACAATCTCGGATGATTGGCGCCTTGGCCGACTATCAATGTGTTGTTCGCAACGTCTTTATCAACGACATACCAAGGATCGTCGCCATGATCTCTTAGCCCACCAATATGCAAGCCTTTGCGCTGACCCAGAGTGTGATACATGAGCCCTTGGTGCTCACCCAACTGCTCTCCCTCAGCACTGACGATCGGTCCTGGCTGCGCAGGTAAATATTGACTCAAGAAATCCTTAAACTTGCGTTCGCCGATGAAACAAATACCCGTACTGTCTTTTTTATCGTGGGTAATGAGTCCCAGAGCCGCAGCAATTTGTCGGACGACCGGCTTTTCGATATCTCCGATTGGAAATAACGTCTTAGCCACGTGCTCATGGCTTAATGTGTATAAGAAATAGCTTTGGTCTTTGTTGTCATCTAACCCGCGAAGTAACTGAAAACGACCATCGACCTCGCGGCGCCTAACATAGTGACCGGTCGCAATGTAATCAGCCCCGAGATCCTCTGCGGCAAACTCAAGAAACGCTTTGAACTTAATTTCTTTGTTGCACATGATGTCGGGATTTGGTGTACGCCCAGATTTGTATTCGGCGAGGAAATACTCGAACACATTGTCCCAATACTCTGCGGCGAAGTTAATCGTGTGCAATTCTATGCCTAACGTATCGGCGACTTGCTGCGCATCGGCAAGGTCTTCAGCAGCGGCACAGTATTCGTCATTGTCATCTTCTTCCCAGTTCTTCATAAACACACCTTCGACTTGAAAACCTTGTTGCTTCAAGACGTAAGCGGAAACTGAAGAATCAACGCCACCCGACATACCAACGATCACTTTTTTACTCGATGGATCAGCGACATCAGGGGAGGGAATGGAAATGGGTAACTCAATCGTGCTCATAACTTCCGAAGTGGACAAAAATAAAGGCGCGGATTCTAACAGATAGCGCGTCTAAATTCGATACTACTTGAGCAGTATTTGACGATATTCTCCACTGGTTAAACCGTCGATTGTCCAACTACCAATTCGATAGCGAATCAAACGCAGCGTTGGATATCCAATGTGGGCTGTCATTCTGCGGACTTGTCGATTTCTGCCCTCGGTCAGGGTGATTTCTAACCAAGTGGTGGGAATGTTTTTTCGCTCTCGAATCGGTGGCGTTCTTGGCCAAAGATTAATCGGCTCTTCGATGGCTTTAATCTTTGCCGGCGCGGTCATACCGTCTTTTAATTCTAGCCCTGTGGCAAAGGCGCGCAAATCACTCTCTGCTGGGGTCCCTTCGACCTGTGCCCAGTAGGTTTTGCTGGTTTTTGCTTTAGGATGACTGAGTTTGTGCTGCAATTTTCCATCATTGGTCAGCAGCAATAACCCTTCAGAGTCTCGGTCGAGTCGCCCGGCAGCATAAACATTCGGAATTGGGACGAAGTCTTTGAGCGTTTTGCGTCCTTGATCATCGGTGAATTGAGAAAGGACGTCAAAAGGCTTGTTTAACAAAACGACACAGCGGTCTTTGGGGTTTTTCGTTCGCATGGTGATCACTAACGGTTGGGCGACGTAATCATACGTGATTTTACGCGCCTATCCCATCACTAGGTAGTCGTTAAGTTTACGTTTTTAATATCTAAGACAATGGTATGACTTGTATAATTTCCGAATACCCATATACAATCACGTGTTTATGCCTATCCTATCTAACCGGCTCAAAGAGCCATGCTGAAGAGGTTCAGAATGACGACATCGAAGTCTAAAATCATTTACACCAAAACCGATGAAGCGCCGCTATTGGCGACGTATTCATTGCTGCCGATTATCAGGGCGTTTGCAGGTACTGCAGACGTTGATGTAGAGCTTAGCGATATCTCGTTAGCCGGTCGGATTTTGGCAAACTTCCCTGAGTTTTTAGAGGAATCTCAACGTATTTCGGACGCGTTGAGTGAATTAGGTGGACTCACACAATTTCCAGAAACGAATATTATCAAGCTGCCTAATATCAGTGCTTCGATTCCGCAACTAAAAGCGGCTATTGCAGAGCTTCAGGCGAAAGGCTATGCGGTACCGGATTTCCCAGAAGAGCCGGAAAATGACGAGCAACAATCTATCAAAGACCGTTACGGCAAGGTACTAGGCAGCGCCGTGAACCCTGTGTTACGTGAGGGTAATTCCGATCGTCGAGCACCGACAGCCGTTAAGAACTATGCAAAAAAACACCCACATTCAATGGGCGCATGGAGTCAAGCGTCACAGACACACGTAGCGCACATGCGCGGTGGTGATTTTTACTCGGGTGAAAAATCAACAACAGTTGAGAAAGCGGGTCACGTTCGCATCGAGTTTGAAGCTAAAGACGGTACTAAAACAATATTAAAACCGCGTGTAGATTTGCTTGCTGGCGAAGTCATCGATGGCATGTTTATGAGCAAAAACGCGCTCTGCTCATTCTTCGAGGAGCAGATTGAAGACGCCCGCGAGACAGGCGTTTTATTCTCCTTGCATGTTAAAGCAACGATGATGAAGGTTTCGCACCCGATCGTATTTGGTCACTGTGTAAAAGTTTTCTACAAAGATTTGTTTGAGAAGTACGGTGAATTGTTTGATGAATTAGGTGTTAACCCTAACAATGGTCTAGGCAGTGTTTACGACAAAATCGCCTCGTTACCTGAATCTCAGCGTTCTGAAATTCAGCGTGACATCAACGCTTGTTATGCAGACCGTCCACTGCTTGCAATGGTTAACTCGGACAAAGGTATTTCAAACCTTCACGTGCCAAGTGACGTCATTGTTGACGCGTCTATGCCTGCAATGATCCGTAACTCAGGACAAATGTGGGGACCAGATGGGAAGCCGAAGGACACTAAAGCGGTCATTCCTGAGAGTACTTACGCGACAATTTATCAAGAAGTTATCAATTTCTGCAAAACGCATGGTGCATTTGATCCAACTACTATGGGCACAATCCCTAATGTTGGATTGATGGCTCAAAAAGCTGAAGAGTATGGCTCGCACGATAAAACGTTTGAAATGGAAGCCGATGGCACGGTTCGAATTATCGACCAAGATGAAACGGTTCTGATTGAGCATCACGTTGAGACGGGTGATATCTGGCGTATGTGTCAGGCTAAAGATGCACCAATCCGCGACTGGGTCAAACTTGCAGTAACGCGTTCGCGGCAAAGCGGCATGCCTGCTGTTTTCTGGTTAGACGACGAGCGTGCGCACGATGCCCAATTGATCAAAAAAGTTGAAGCTTACCTTCAGGACCACGACACCGACGGGCTCGATATTCAGATTATGTCTCCGGTACGTGCTATCCGTTACAGCATGGAACGCGCGATCCGCGGCCTAGACACGATTTCAGTCACTGGCAACGTCTTGCGTGATTATTTGACCGACTTGTTCCCAATTCTTGAGCTTGGTACCAGTGCTAAGATGCTGTCAATTGTGCCATTAATGGCCGGCGGTGGATTGTTTGAAACCGGCGCAGGGGGTTCTGCTCCTAAACACGTACAGCAGTTTGTCGAAGAAGGCCATCTGCGTTGGGATTCGCTAGGGGAGTTTTTGGCATTAGCGGTATCGTTGGAAGATTTGGCACTTAAGAACGACAATGCCAATGCTAAGCTACTCGCTACAGCACTTGATCAGGCAACTGAAAAGCTACTTAACAATGGCAAGTCACCGTTGCGCCGTGCAGGTCAGTTAGATAACCGCGGTAGTCATTTTTATCTCGCCATGTATTGGGCTGAAGCGATGGCTGCGCAAACGGAAAATGCCGACCTTGCGGCCAAGTTTTCTGAATTAGCCAAGCAGTTGTCCGAAAATGAAGAGAAAATCGTTGCGGAAATTGACGCGACGCAAGGCAACCCAATGGATATCGGCGGCTACTACATGCCTGACGAAGACAAAGTCAGTGCAGCAATGGCTCCGAGTGCAACGCTGCGAGGCGCTCTTGCGTCTTTGTAATTCAGTTAGGCGGGTGAGTGTTATGCTCACCTACCAATAGACTGATTCGTTATAACCTAACGCTAAATAGTAAAAAGCCCGGTAATGACCGGGCTTTTTTTAATTTGTTTATCGCTCTGCGTTGTCTGGGAAATCTATATTCTCAGCGTGTAAGCCTTTCGGACCCTCTTGAACATCGAAAGTTACCTCTTGGCCTGCTTTGAGTGAACGATAGCCTTCCATTTGGATAGTGGAATAGTGCGCAAAAATATCTTCGCCACCATCTTCAGGAACGATGAATCCGAACCCTTTCGCGTTGTTAAACCACTTAACCTTACCAACTGCCATACTTCTACTTCCTCTTAATCCTTGAACTCCAAGTTTTTAGCCCCCACAATGAGTAGAGAGAGGGAATGTGCGTCACTTCACATCACCTCAACATAAACTGTAGATATTTTAACCACAATATGTCAAGGCAAAAGCGCAAAAAAACACTGAGCCAAGCCCTGTTTTATTGGGTATAAATAAAAAACCTGTCAGTCGACGGTTTTGTTTCTGTAATTTTTAATTCTGTAGCTATTATTAAACTATGAGTAAAGACAACACGATAAGTATAGATAAGCAGAAACATCTGGAGGAAGTACGCAAAAAAGCGCAACCGCCGCCGATGTATAAGGTAATGCTGAATAATGATGACTATACGCCGATGGATTTTGTCGTTGAAGTGTTGTGAAAGTTTTTTAACATGGATACTGAAAAAGCCAATCAGTTAATGTTAACCGTGCATTATCGTGGCCGCGCTGTATGTGGTGTTTATACAGCTGAGATCGCCGAAACCAAAGTCATGCAAGTTAATCAGTATGCACGAAAACACCAACACCCATTGATGTGCTCGATGGAGCCAGCGTAAGTTTGTATTGGGGGAAGTATGTTAAATAAAGATCTAGAACAAACGCTTAATTCGGCGTTTGTATTTGCCAGAGAACATCGTCATGAATTTATGACGGTAGAGCATCTGTTGTTGTCACTGATGGATAATCCAGCAGCACAAGAGGCACTCAAGGCATGTGGTGCCGATATCGACGTGATTCGGGCCGAACTCACCGAGTTCGTAAAAGACACAACACCATTAATCGTAGAAGATGCTGACAATGAGCGCGAAACTCAGCCTACGTTAGGATTTCAGCGCGTACTACAGCGCGCAGTTTTTCACGTTCAATCCTCAGGTAAAGAAGAGGTAACTGGCGCCAATGTGTTAGTGGCCATTTTCTCTGAGCAAGAATCGCAAGCCGTGTATATTTTGAAAAAAGCCGATGTTACGCGTTTAGACGTCGTGAATTTCATTAGTCACGGCGTTAGCAAGAATGATGAAGATAGTGCTACCAGTGCAGACTCTGCAGATGAAAGCACAGACGGCGAAGCGAATCAGTCGGCACTAGACAAATTTGCCACAAACCTAAATGTTCAGGCTAAAGATGGCAAAATTGACCCGCTTATCGGACGCGATTCTGAGCTTGAACGTTCGATACAGATTCTGTGTCGCCGTCGCAAAAACAACCCACTTTTGGTTGGTGAGGCAGGGGTTGGTAAGACCGCAATTGCTGAAGGCTTGGCGTATCGAATCGTCAATCAGCAAGTACCGGACGTGATTGCTGAGAGCACCGTTTACTCATTGGATTTGGGCGGCTTACTAGCCGGAACCAAGTACCGTGGTGATTTCGAGAAGCGTTTGAAAGCGATCCTCAAAGAGTTGAGCAAAGACAAACATGCGATTTTGTTTATTGATGAAATACACACCATCATCGGCGCTGGTGCGGCGTCCGGTGGGGTGATGGATGCGTCGAATTTGCTCAAGCCTAAGTTAAGCAGTGGTGAACTTCGCTGTATTGGCTCAACTACGTATCAGGAATACCAAGGCATCTTTGAAAAGGATAGGGCATTGGCACGTCGCTTCCAAAAAGTTGATGTTGTTGAGCCAACCGTTGCCGATACGACCAAAATTTTGTTGGGGCTGAAGTCGCGTTACGAAGAGCACCATAATGTGCGTTTCACTAATAAAGCTTTGCAAGCGGCTTCTGAACTGTCGGCTAAATACATTAATGAACGTCATTTGCCGGATAAGGCAATCGATGTAATGGACGAAGCGGGCGCAAGTCAGCGCTTGTTACCCCAGTCCAAACGCAAAAAGACGATTGGTGTGGGTGATATTGAACATGTCATTGCAAAAATTGCACGAATCCCTGAAAAATCTGTGTCTGCTTCTGATAAAGAGGTCCTTAAAAACCTTGGTCGTAACCTCAAGATGGTGGTGTTTGGGCAAGATGATGCAATCGAAACACTAACCGACGCGATTCATTTATCTCGGTCCGGACTGGGTAACGAACAGAAACCAATTGGCAGCTTCTTATTTGCAGGACCTACCGGTGTGGGCAAAACAGAAGTGACCCAGCAGCTAGCGAAAATTATGGGCGTCGAGTTAGTTAGATTCGACATGTCTGAGTACATGGAACGACATTCTGTCAGTCGTCTAATTGGAGCCCCGCCAGGATATGTAGGCTTTGATCAAGGCGGTTTGTTGACTGACGCTGTGATCAAGAATCCGTATTCAGTCGTGTTGCTTGACGAGCTAGAGAAAGCGCACTCTGATATTTACAACATTTTGCTTCAGGTTATGGATCACGGCACCTTAACAGACAACAATGGTCGCAAAGTAGATTTCCGTAATGTGGTACTGGTGATGACGACCAATGCCGGTGTTCAAGAGACGGTGCGTAAATCGATTGGCTTCAAACAGCAAGACCATAGCCATGATGCGCTGAGTGAAATCAACAAAGTGTTCTCGCCAGAGTTTCGTAATCGCTTAGACGGTATTATTTGGTTTAACCATCTGGATACTGACGTAATCTTGCAGGTCGTGGATAAGTTCATTATTGAATTACAGGCGCAACTCGATGCGAAGGGAGTTTCTCTTGAGGTTTCGAATGCCGCTCGCGCGCACCTCGCTGAGCTCGGTTACGACAAAGCGATGGGAGCTCGTCCGATGGCGCGCGTCATCCAGCAACAACTCAAGAAAGAGTTGGCAAATGAGCTGTTGTTCGGTGAGCTGAGCAACGGTGGGATTGTAAAAGTGGGATTAAAAGCAGATAAGTTTACTTTCAGCTTCAAAGCCACAGAAAAGTCCAAGTCTACCGCATCCTAAATGCTAAAAACGAAAAAGCCCGGTCCAATGACCGGGCTTTTTTTTGATTCGAGGCGTACCGATTAACGTGCGCGATAGATAATACGACCTTTTGTTAGGTCATAGGGCGTCATTTCGACTGTCACTTTGTCACCCGTTAGAATACGAATGTAGTTTTTACGCATTTTTCCAGAAATATGCGCCGTGACGACGTGCCCGTTTTCCAATTCAACGCGGAACATTGTATTTGGTAGGGTATCTAGGATTGTACCCTCCATTTCAATACTGTCTTCTTTTGCCATGTAAAGCAATTACCTCAAAAATCCAAAAAATTAGCCGCGCAGACTTTAATCAATCAGGCCGCAACTGTAAAGCAATAGTCTCATTTTTTTTGGATTCGATGCCATTTATTGTCATAAAATCGTTCGTGAGGGTAAAAATCGCGTTTGTAATTCATTTTTTTGCAGTCGTCGATTTGGTAGCCGAGATAGACATAAGGCTTGCCTTCATGCACTGCGCGCTCAACGATCTTCATGATCATAAGTTTACCTAACGATAGATCAGCGAGCTCAGGCTTGAAGAAAGTATAGAGAGCTGAATATGCCTCACTTAATTCATCAACAATACTGACCGCAACTAACTCGTCATTTAGCCAGGCCTCAAAAAACAGACCGGTATTCCATTGGCAGCGGATAAAATTGTCAAACTGTACTTGTGAAGGTGGATACATCGAGCCATCTGCGTGACGTAGGCGGATGTATTCGTCATACAAAGGATAATAGTTATCCTGTATTTCTCGTTGAACCTTTACGCTTACATGGCGGTTTTTATTTAAGATCCTCTTTTGACTGCCAGAGGGCTTGAATTCATTGCTGACGATACGCAAGCTTTGGCACGCATTACACGATGGGCAGTGCGGTCGATAAATCTGTTCGCCACTGCGCCTGAAACCCGCGCGTATCAGTAATTCATATTGAACATTACAATCGGCAGTCTCTTCCACATAAACAAGTAGTTGCTCTTTTTTATCAGGAAGATAACTGCAATCAAAGGCTTGGGTTACCCCAAACTTCATCAATAGTTTATCGGTTGTGGCAGCCATAATTCTTCACTGACCATTTGTGTTCTGGCGATTTGTAAGCGGTTTAAAAAGGATTGTCGCGAGACCGACTTACAACCTAGTGATACTAAATGTGGATTCTCGATTTGACAGTCCACAAAATCTATACCGTGACAGCGTAGGTGTTGGATCAAATACGCTAACGCTAATTTTGAGGTATTTGGCTCTATATGAAACATGGATTCGCCGGCAAATCCAGCGCCGACGGATACACCATACAGACCACCAACGAGTTGGTTTTCTCGCCATACTTCTACCGAGTGAGCATAGCCTTGCTGATGCAATCGTTTATAGGCATCGAGCATTTGTGAGGTTATCCACGTCGTGACGTTCGTTTCGGGTAACTCAAATTCCGCGGACTTACGGGGTATAGAGGCACAATATTGAATAACGCGCTCGAATGCGTGGTTCAGTGTGACGGTATAGCGTTGCTGGCGGATCAGTTTAGCTAAGCTTTTTGAGCAGTTGAAATCATCAAATTCGATGATCGCGCGCGGGTCCGGTGACCACCATAAAATGGGCTCACCCTGATTAAACCAAGGAAATACACCCTGACTATAAGCACTTATCAAGCGCTCAACACTTAAATCGCCACCAAACGCCAATAGGCCATTGGGTTCACTGAGTGCCAGGTCTGCCGAAGGGAAGTATAACTGTTCGTCTAATTGATAAAGTTGGATCATGCAAAGGCCTCAATCAGAGGCCTCAGCATAACACTAAGTTACTCTTGAGAATCAAGATATTTTTCAGCATCAAGCGCGGCCATACATCCGGTACCTGCAGAAGTAATCGCTTGACGATAGACGTGATCAGATACGTCACCGGCCGCAAATACTCCTTCAACGCTGGTTTGGGTAGCATTGCCATTTAGGCCGCTATTGACGACGATATAGCCATCTTTCATCTCTAACTCACCGTCAAAAATGCTGGTATTTGGGCTATGACCTATGGCGATGAAGAGTCCCATGATATCCAATGATTCAATACTATCGTCTTCAGTTGATTTGATATTGATGCCAGTGACGCCCATGTCATCGCCGACAACTTCGTCTAATGTGCGATTCAAATGCAGTACCACATTACCGTTCTTAGCTTTGTCCATCAGACGATCAGCCAAGATTTTTTCGCTTCTGAAGCTATCGCGACGGTGTATAACATGCACTTCGGATGCGATGTTGGACAGGTATAGTGCCTCTTCAACTGCGGTGTTTCCGCCACCGACGACGGCAACTTTTTGGTTGCGATAGAAGAATCCATCACACGTTGCACAGGCAGAAACGCCTTTACCCATAAAGGCTTGCTCACTAGGAAGACCGAGGTATTTCGCTGACGCGCCTGTTGCAATAATCAGTGCATCGCAAGTATAAACGCCATTGTCACCTTTGAGAGTAAACGGTCGTTTACTCAAATCGGTTGCATTGATGTGGTCGAAAATAATCTCAGTATCAAATTTTTCAGCGTGTTTTTGCATCCGAACCATAAGGTCTGGTCCAGTCAAACCCTCTGGATCGCCTGGCCAGTTTTCAACGTCAGTCGTGGTGGTTAACTGACCACCTTGTTGCATACCGGTGAGTAGCACAGGATTAAGGTTTGCACGCGCGGCATATACCGCCGCCGCGTAGCCAGCAGGTCCTGAACCTAGGATAAGCAGGCGTGCGTGTCGAGTAGGTTTTTCAGAAGACATCAAAAACTCCGTCTGGTGTCAGTCAAAGACTGATAATTCGATAATGACTGGTATCTTGGGGCGGAAATTATAGTTTCAACACCCAAATAGACAAACAAAAATTTGTTTGGCTACTATGACAGTTATTCCTGTCTTTGTATTTCAAATTATTTACGCTGTGCATCTATCGACAGTAGACGCAAATTTATCGAATCACACTTTATATTTCGCCCGTTATCTACCATCGTTGCGATTATTGCGCGTTTTTAGAATAAATCGATATACCGCTTTTTTACGTAGAGTATTGTATGATTAACAACACGGCTTTAGTTCTGTGTTAGCCGCAAAGAGGTTGATTTAGCAATGGCGTTACCAGTCGCAACGATGCTCAGAGATGGGCAGACCTACATGAATACATGGCCAATGGAAAAGGCGTTATACGCGTTATTTCCTGAATGTCGTGTAATCGCGGCTACCCGCTTGATGATAAAAGTTGCACCGCCGCTCGCAATTTTAAGTTGCGCAGCGTTAGTTCACCAGTTTGGTACCAGCTATCTGCCTCAGGCTATTACCATTGCTGCCTTCTTTTTGAGTATCCCGTTACAAGGTTTGATGTGGTTAGGTTTTCGCTCAAATCAAGAATTGCCCCCAGCACTACGAGCTTGGTATGTAGAGATTCACGCGAAAATGCGCCAACAAGGTTGTAGGTTGGCACAAATGAAACCCAAACCACGTTACAAAGAACTGGCAACAATGCTGAAAACGGCTTTTGAAGAGCTCGATCGCGTATTCACCAAATCTTGGTTCTAACGAGTCGTTTCTGTTCGACTTTTTGTCATAATATTTTCACTTTCCCACATTACGCTGAGTACTTCTGATAAAGCCCGAGGGCGACTATGTCTCTATCTCTTCAGTTTTTGGGTGTGGGTTCAGCTATTGCCTCTGATTTGGGCAATTCCAATGCGGTACTAAGATACGATGATGCACCTTTCTTGCTAATCGACTGCGGTTTTGATGGTTTGCCGCGCTATCAACAACTATTCGATCAGGCGCTGCCATCGGCCGTATTTATCACACATTGCCATTTTGACCACATTGGCGGGTTGGAGCAGCTGTATTTTCAAGCGTCGTTGAGCCAATGCCGACCGAAGATATTTGTACCCGTGCCCATAATAGAGTCGTTAGTTAACATCCTGGGTAATGCTTGTGTCGCTGAGGGTAATGAAACGGTGTGGGATGTATTGGACCTAGTACCGGTACTGGATAGCTTCCACCTGAACGGATTCAAGTTTGAAATTCTACCCGTTAATCATCACGCTCCACGCAGCGCATATGGGTTATTGCTGAGGGGGAAATTCTTTTACAGTGGCGACACACGTCCGATTCCGGAGATTTTGAATCACGAAATAGTGCAAGGCGAACAGATATTTCATGATTGTTGTCTAGACGGAAACCCAAGTCATTCAGGGTTAAACGATATCGTTAGTGTTTATGCGCAATCCACGTTAGATAAAATCGTTGTGTATCACTACCACGGTGCCAAAGATAGGCTGGTATTTACCCAGTATGGCATACGCGCAGCTGAACCATTTGAGCAATTCTATTTCTCCTCAAACAATAGATCTGAGCAGCCCAAAAAAACACTGGATTTAATCGAACGCAGTGCTTAATGAACTTCTCTTGTCTAGCTGTCGGCAGGTGGAGTGGGTTTAAGCATCTGACCACATGTGCGGCATTGATATTGTTGTTGACCGCGCATGACTTTATTGTGCCGACGGACAGTGAGCTGCACGGGCCCACACTCACAGTGATACGGAAAAGTTTTCGAGTTGAGATTGTCACTGCACATCGAGTGTGTTGTGGCTGGTTCACAGTTAAAAATGCTACGCATGACAGCTTGCCATTCTGCGCCATGTGGTTTGACCCGCCCATACACCTGATATACGACGATATGAGCGACTTCATGCGGTACCACATCTGACTTGTAGTTGTCGGGGTATTCCGACAATAGCACTGGATTGAAGTTGATATGATTTTTTTGTAGATGAGCACTGCCTGCTGTTCGGCCACTACGCCTAAACCCCACTGTGGGCAGAGCAATGGCTCTGCGCAAGCGTTGTTGAGCAAGTTGCACGAGGTCTGAAACTTGCGCTTCAACTTGCCGTTTTATTTGGGGTGATAGCATTTTGAATACGCATGAAAAAGGCGCTCAATGAGCGCCTTTAGTCAGAATGATACTAGTGGATTTCGCACGCAACACACATAGCGTAGACGCCGCGAGGGTCGTTTAGTTGCGCAAGGCTATCGAATTCAGAGATAACCTGTTTGAACAATCCCATCGCCGCACTGTCCGTTGCTTGTATTCCTGTGCCTGAGAGCATGACTGCCGCCTGGCCAAAAAACTCTTTCCAGAATTTTTCTTTGGGTGACAACGAGCGCTCGATAATTTTTGACTTATAGTTTTCGAGACCTGCTAGCTCGGCTGCAGTAGCGATAGCGGTATCCAGCGTACCTAGCTCGTCAACGAGTCCAAGTTCCAATGCTGTTTCACCGATCCAGACTCGGCCTTGTGCGATTTCGTTAACACGCTCGGGATCGAGGGTGCGTTCGGTTGCAACGAGGTCAATGAATTGGGCATATGAATGTTCAATACTGCCCTGAATAATCTGACCGACACGCGGATCCAGCGCACGAGAGGGAGAGATGCCAGCAACTTCTGTAGTGGCAACCCCGTCAGTATGTAATCCGAGATAGTCCAATGTGTTTTCATAGGTCATAAACATGCCAAATACGCCGATTGAGCCTGTGATAGTGCTCGGTGAGGCAACAATCTTATCGGCGCTAGCAGATATCCAGTAACCACCAGAAGCTGCATATGTTCCCATTTTTGCAACGACAGGTTTACCTGCCGCTTTAAGTAATTCAACTTCATTGCGAATGACTTCAGACGCGAATGCACTGCCACCAGGGGAGTCGACGTGTAACACTACCGCTTTGATGTTGTCGTCCAAACGGGCTTGACGTAGCAAACGAGCGGTAGAGTCACCGCCTATCGTGCCAGCCTTTTGAACACCATTTAAAATCGTCCCTTTGGCAACTACGATGCCGACGTTATCGGCACTAGAATTGCCCAAACCCATCGGCACATTGATCACGCTTAAATAGTTTTTAAAGTTGATTGATTTGAAGCCCAGTTTTGAGCTGTCAGAGCCGACAACTTCTTGCAGCTCAGTTCTTACTTGTTCGCGATTCTTGAGTTGATCAACCCAACCATTTTCAAGTGCATAGCGTGCAAAATCGCCGTCGGCTTCAGCCATTTTGGCAACCAGTACATCCAATTTTTCATCAAAATTAGACGTGTCCATGTTGCGCGCTTTGGCAACATCGTCTTTGTATTGCTGCCAGTAGACGTCTAACCATGCCGCATTTGCTTGTTTAGCTTCCTCCGACATGTCGTTGCGCAAATAGGGTTCAACCGCTGACTTAAATGTTCCAACACGAAAAACGTGGGTCGTAAACTTGAGTTTTTCTAACGCATCTTTGAAGTAAGTCCGATAGCGACCGTAACCCTCTAGTAGCATACCGCCCATAGGATGCAGATAGACGTTGTCGGCATGCGCTGCCAAGTAGTATTGAGGTTGAGAAAAATAGTCACCTATTGCGTACACCGGCTTACCAGACGTTTTGAAATCCTCAATCGCGGTACCGATAGTGCGCAGCTTGTCGAGCCCGCCGCCGTATAGACTGTGTAAGTCGAGTACCAGTGCTTTGATGCGATTATCGGCTTTGGCATTTTCCAACACCATCAGTACGTCAGACACCAATACTTCAGGGTTTTCTTCTTCTTGTTCGAACGCTTCATTGACGAACTCCTCGAAAGGGTCGACAGCCGTTTTTTCGATTACCAGATTACCGCGCAGGTTTAGTACTAAAGCGCTGTCTTGTGGCACGGTGATTTGACCGTCGTCGCTATTGGCGATGATCATGACGAAACCGATAATCAGGAAGATAAAAATGGCATTAAAAACGAGCTTTCGGCTGAAATTCAGCGCATTCCATAGCCCTACAAATAATGACTTAGTCCAACTTGCATTAGCTGACATGTATTAGATACCTCTTACATTTTTCTAGTTATATGGTACTGAATCAAGAAAAGATCGGGAAACAATAAATGTAATTAAATATGACAAAGCCTCTCAATGTGGCTTTAGCTTTGCTCAAGCCAACGTGTGATCAGTGCCGCAATCGCTTTGTGATCTTTGTCACTTAATGCCATTAACGTGGATGACTGGCGTTTGGTCACATCGAGCTTTTGCGCCTGGCGTTGATGCAAGCGTGAAAAGGCACTTGGCTTAGGTTTTGGCTGGGAGGTTTTTTTGGACATCAGTGAAATATTTTTATCCGCAAAGCGATCTATACTGTAAATCTTAGAACAAATAAGGCAATAACGTGCTTCGAGTCATTCATCAAGGTTACCAATCCATCGTGCAATCCAGTCAACAATTTGATGGGATTGCCGCTTTATTGCTCAGACTATATCTTGCGCCCGTGATGATTCAAGCTGGGTGGAACAAGGCAACGAGCTTTCCAGATATCGTTGCGTGGTTCGGCAATCCGGAGTGGGGCCTTGGACTGCCTTTCCCTGAGTTAATGGCCTTTTTAGCCACCGCGACTGAACTCGTGGGTGGCGTATTGCTCTTAATCGGGTTGGCGACACGGCTAGTGTCAATCCCGTTGATGATCACCATGTTAGTTGCAGCATTTTCAGTACATTGGGAGAATGGCTGGCTGGCTATTGCTGACGCAAATAGTTGGTTAGCAGACGGCACGATTCTCCACAATGAATCAATCATGGCATCTGCTGATAAAATCGCCGCCGCTAAGTCATTGCTGCAGGAATACGGTAACTATGATTGGCTAACGAGTAGCGGAAATTTTGTCATCCTCAACAATGGCATTGAGTTCGCAATAACTTATTTTATTATGCTACTGGTACTTTTCTTTATGGGGGGAGGGCGCTTTGTGAGCATCGATTATTGGCTGAACAACTGGGCGAACAAGGGTAATCAATCGGTATAGCACCGAGCGTTCATGTGGATCATTTAGTTCGGTTTTTTTATAGTTCACTGATCAGCATTAGCACATAACCAGTAAGAGTATGCATGAACGCAATAGATTTATTATTACAGCGGCAGTCTCAGCCGCGGCTGCAATCGCCAGCGCCCACTGGCGAAGCGTTGGAGATCATTAAGCAAGCAGCGATGCGAGCCCCTGATCACGCTTGCTTAGCGCCTTGGCAATTCATTATTTTTGAGGGCGAAAACCTACCCAAGCTAGGTCAAATTTTCGAGCAGTCAGCAATTCACAACGAGGCTGACGATACCGCGCGTGCACGCGCTTTACAGTTGCCTCTCAGAGCGCCCATGGTAATTGTTGCCGCGACTCGATACCAAGAAAATCCCAAGGTGCCATGGATAGAGCAAGTCGAATCAGCTGCTTGTGCTGTACATGCAATGCAAATGGCTGCATTTGCGCAAGGTTTTGGCGCAATATGGAGAACAGGAAGCTATGCGCAATGCGATGTTGTCAAAGGCGCTTTGGGTATCGACTTGAAAGATGAACTAGTGGGCTTTTTATATATTGGTTCAACCCCCCTTGCGCCGCGAGAACGTTTGTCCAGAGATGTCTCTGATCACTTTACGGATTGGCAGGGGTAAAAGAGGCCGAGCATTAATCTAAAACAAAAACGCCGCGGGTAACCGCGGCGTTTTTGTTTGATCTACACTGATGTGCTTGTGCGCGTCATCAAACAATTAGTTGACCGTTACAATCTTACACGCATTCGTTGCACCAACTGTTTCCATCTCATCGCCATAGGTCATGATGAACTGGTCTCCAGACTTCACTAGGCCATGCTCTTTGAGGACATTAATAACGTCTTGTTTAAGCTGACCCGGTGCGCTGTCACGCGAGTCGAAGAAAACCGGTTGAACGCCGCGGTAAAGGGTCATTGAATTGAGCGAATTGACGTGTCGAGACAATGCGATAATCGGCAAAGCAGTCGTGATACGAGACATTAACTTGACGGTATTACCGCTTTCCGTCAAACCCACAATCGCTTTGATGTTGGGTAAGTGATTGGCGGCATAAACGGCTGACATCGCGATCGTTTCACTGCAAGACGCAAAGTCTTCATCTAAGCGGTGCTTGGATATTTTTACACTTGGGTGCGTCTCGGCTCCTTCACACACTCGAGCCATCGCTGTAACGGTTTCTACCGGAAAATTACCCGCTGCAGTCTCTGCTGATAGCATGACAGCATCGGTGCCATCCAAAACGGCGTTCGCCACATCCATAACTTCCGCTCGTGTAGGCATCGGGCTATCAATCATCGATTCCATCATTTGGGTTGCCGTAATGACGACTTTGTTAAGTTGTCGAGAGCGTGCGATGAGTCTTTTTTGCACACCAACTAGCTCAGCATCACCTATTTCAACACCTAAGTCGCCACGAGCAACCATAACGGCATCTGACGCGGAAATGATATCGTCTATCGCCGAATCCGACTCAACCGTTTCTGCGCGTTCTACTTTCGCGCAAATTTTGGCTTCACTGCCTGCTTGGCGGGCTAACTCGCGTGCATAGTTTAAGTCTTTACTGCTGCGAGGAAATGAAACGGCAAGGTAGTCCACACCAATTTCGGCTGCGGTTAATATGTCCTGCTTGTCTTTTTCCGTTAGTGCTTCAGCCGAGAGGCCGCCGCCCTGACGATTGATTCCTTTGTTATTAGACAATTTTCCTGCAACAGTAACGATTGTGTGAATCTTTTGTCCTTCAACTCGCTCAACTTTTAATTGAATGCGGCCATCGTCGAGTAACAAAACATCACCAGGGCCAACGTCTTGAGGAAGCGCCTTGTAGTCGATACCTACTGATTGCTGGGTACCGTCTTCTTTGCCGAGTTCGGCGTCCAATACAAATGAGTCGCCTTTGCTAAGCTTGATAGCACCGTCTTTAAACCGTGAAATGCGTATTTTAGGTCCTTGCAAATCTCCCAAAATGGCGACGTATGTACCTATATTCTGAGCCGCTTGGCGGACTTTTTCAGCACGCTGAATGTGGTCATCAGCATTGCCGTGGCTGAAGTTCATTCGGACTACATTTGCACCCGCGCGAATGATTCCTTCAATTGTCTCAATTGTGTCTGTCGCTGGGCCGAGTGTTGCGAGTATTTTTGTTCGTCTTGTCATGTTCGCCGCCAAAGATTAATAACTGTCGTTTGTACTGTTGTGGAATTATTTTACGTAATTTTATTACAAATATGTGATAACAGCCAATCTAACTTCCTTGAATGCGATCACCTCGTACCAGATTGGTAACAATCTACCAGCATGATCAGTTATCGCGTTTCTCGTATCGCGACCCGCGCAGGGTATCCTTTACACGCTTAAGGTTTTCCCTGAATTTGTTACCGCGTCGCAGTGTGAAGCCAGTGGCCAAAATATCAATCAAGGTCAATTGAGCAATGCGAGAAGCCATCGGCATATACATATCGGTATCTTCGGGCACCTCTAGTGAGAGCACATAGTTGCACTCTTGAGCAAGAGGGCTGTCTTTTGAGGTAATGCCAACCACTGTTGCATCATTGCCACGTGCAATCCCTGCTATCTCGACGAGGCTTTTGGTTCTGCCGGTGTGGGAAATGAGCACAACAACATCATCTTCATTGCAATTCATGCAACTCATGCGTTGCATCACGACGTCTTCAAAATATACAACGGGTACGTTGAATCGGAAGAACTTATTCAACGCGTCATGCGCGACAGATGCAGAAGCGCCGAGACCAAAAAACGAAATTTTTTGTGCTTGGGTTAGCAAATCGACTACGCGATTAACTGCATTGATATCAATGGATTGCCGCGCAACCTCGAGTGATGCCATGGTCGACTCAAAGATTTTGTTGGTGTACTCACTGGGCCCATCGTTCTCATCTACATGTCGGTTCACGTATGGCGTGCCGTTCGCCAGGCTCTGAGCTAGATGTAACTTAAAATCTGGGAATCCTTTCGTGTCCAAGCGCCGACAAAACCGATTAACCGTGGGTTCACTCACATCTGACATTTTTGCCAAGGTTGCAATGCTGCTATGAATCGCGGTCTGGGGGTTCGCCAATATGACTTCTGCGACTTTTCGTTCAGATTTACTAAATACGCTTTTATGTTCAGAAATTCGTTCAAGTATGTTCATGATTTAGTAGCGATTTGGATATATATGTTGTGAATTTACTCAATATACTACTAAGCAGGGACAAAATGACATCAATTCCTGTAAGTTTTTAACAAAAATGATCAGAATATTGCACTGAATTGGGTTTTTGTGTTGGGATTAGAAACGAAATTCCGCTCAAAAAGTTGTAAAATTACGACATTTGGTGTTTACTTGGCGTATGCCGACCAGCGCCGACTATAATTAATTAACAATGTGCGCTTCTTTAAACATAGGGTTAACTCATGGTATTTGAAAGTACGTCCGAACCTTGTGACTTTGTCTTATTTGGTACACTTGGCGATTTGGCACGCCGTAAATTATTGCCATCCTTATATCAGCTTGAAAAAGTAGAGCTTATCCACCCGGACACCAAAATTATTGGTGTTGCGCGACAGGACATCTCTATTAAAGAGTACATTTCACAAGTCAAACAAAACATTGAAAACTTCTCAGGCGAGTCATTGTGCAGTGACACCTGGAAGCGTCTTGAAGCGCGGTTAGACTACGTGCAAGTCGATATGAAAGACTGCGATAGCTACGTTGCCTTCAAAGAGCATGTCGACCCAGAGCGCATCATGGTGTGTTATCTCGCAACACCACCTTCTATTTACGGCGACATTTGCAAAGGCTTAAACGCTGCTGGTGTAATCGATGAAAGTGTACGTGTGGTGCTTGAAAAACCGATTGGTCATGACTTAGAAACATCGTGTGTGATTAACAATCAGGTTGCTGAGTTTTTCAAAGAGTCACAGATATATCGGATTGATCATTACCTAGGCAAAGAAACGGTTCTAAACCTTATCGCACTGCGGTTTGCCAATTCTATATTTGCGACTAATTGGGACCACAACTGTATTGATCACGTTCAAATCAGCGTTGCTGAATCGGTTGGTATTGAAGGCCGTTGGGGTTACTTTGATGAGGCTGGACAAATGCGGGATATGGTCCAAAACCATTTGTTGCAAGTGTTGAGTCTGATTGCGATGGAGCCACCAACAACACTCGATGCAGATAGTATACGTGATGAAAAACTAAAGGTCCTTAAAGCTCTCAGACCCATTAACGCGACGAATTACCAACAAAAAACTGTTCGTGGTCAATACATCAATGGCTTTGTGAAAGGGCAGGAAGTACCCGGGTACCTTGAGGAGCCTGATGCGAATACCGAAAGTCGCACAGAGACGTTTGTTGCGCTAAAAGTTGAAATTGACAACTGGCGTTGGGCTGGCGTGCCGTTTTATCTGCGCACAGGCAAACGCATGCCGACCAAAGTCAGCGAGATAGTCATTTATTTTAAACGACAGCCACACAATTTGTTTGGTGACAGTTTTGCGAATCTACCACCGAATAAACTCGTGATTCGACTCCAGCCTGATGAAGGCGTTGAAATCACCGTAATGAATAAAGTTCCTGGTTTGGCCAGCCACGGCTCGATGGACCTGCAAAAATCCAAACTTAACTTGAGTTTCTCAGAGGCCTTTTCAGACGACCGCATTGCGGACGCCTATGAAAAGCTATTACTGGAAGTGATGCGCGGCAACCAAGCGTTGTTTGTTCGTCGCGATGAAATTGAGCAGGCGTGGACCTGGGTCGATTCCATTCTGGCAGCATGGAACGGTAGCAATGAGCCACCAGAGCCTTATCAAGCCGGCACGTGGGGACCTGTGGCGTCGATTGGTTTGCTCGCTCGAGCAGATAGAGCATGGTACGAAAGTCGCGCTAAAACGCGCTAAAGAGGTCTTATGTCATTACAACAAACCCTTTTTGAAAGTCGAGAAGACCTCAATCAATCTTTCGCGGATACCATCGTATCAATTTTAGAATCAGCTATTGCGCGAGACGGAAAAGCCTCTCTGGTGGTAAGTGGGGGGAGCACGCCGTTGCCTCTTTTTCAGGCGTTGAGTCAACGCGATTTAGCGTGGTCAAAGGTTACGATCACGCTTGCAGATGAGCGTTGGGTAGACAACCAACATGACGCCAGTAACGAAAAGCTAGTCACTGATAATTTATTGGTTGGTAAAGCTGCTGCCGCACAATTTTTTGCACTTAAGACTGAGCACGATGACGCACAGGACGCCGTAACACAATTGAACAGCGCTACCGATCAACCCAAGCAACCCTTTGACGTATTAATTCTGGGCATGGGTGAAGATGCACACACTGCATCACTTTTCCCGTGCTGCGCGCAAATTCAAGCGGGATTGGCACTAGATAATCCTTCTACTTTTATTGCTACCCAGCCTACTACGGCACCGCATCAACGGATGTCCTATACATTGGCAGCGCTGGTCAAAGCGAAGCATATATTTTTACACTTAACAGGCGACAAGAAGCGGTCAGTACTCGAACAGGCACTGCAAACTAAAAATGCCGAAGAAAAGCCCATCAAAGCTGTAGTTGATAATGCAGACGTTACCCTAATGTGGGCACCTTAGGAGAGTTTAATGAATTCACAAATTCAAGATGTAACTGATCGAATAATTGCACGTAGTCAGAAGACACGTGCAGAGTATTTAGCAAAAATTGACAAAGCGCGTCGAGACGGCCCGCATCGTGGCGTTTTGTCGTGTGGTAATTTAGCGCACGGTTTTGCCGCGTGTAATCAGTCTGATAAGGCGGATTTACGCAGCATGACTAAAGCAAATATTGCGATTGTTTCGTCGTATAACGATATGTTGAGTGCGCATCAACCGTATGAGACTTATCCCGCTATTCTAAAGCAAGCCATCGGTGAAGTAGGGAGTGTCGCGCAGTTTGCAGGTGGTGTACCGGCAATGTGTGACGGTGTTACACAAGGTAACCCTGGCATGGATCTGAGCTTAATGAGCCGTGATGTGATTGCTATGAGTGCCGCAGTCGCACTATCTCACAATATGTTTGACGGCGCGTTGATGCTGGGTATCTGTGACAAGATCGTACCTGGGTTATTACTTGGCGGCCTGAGTTTCGGTCACTTACCAACCGTATTTGTACCTGCTGGTCCAATGCCTTCAGGCTTACCGAACAAAGAAAAGGCACGTGTACGCCAAGCTTACGCAGAAGGTAAAGTGGGTCGAGAGGAACTACTTGAAGCTGAGTCTCAGTCTTACCATTCAGCTGGCACCTGTACTTTCTACGGCACAGCGAATAGTAATCAGTTGGTTGTGGAGGTCATGGGCCTTCACCTACCAGGTGCATCGTTTGTTAATCCAGGTACTCCACTGCGTGATGCGCTGACACAAGCGGCGGCGCGTCAAGTAACGCGCTTGACCGATCTAGGCGATAACTATACGCCAATCGGAGAAGTATTAGATGCCAAAGCGTTGGTTAATGGTCTTGTTGCCTTACTGGCAACAGGAGGCTCTACAAATCACACCATGCACCTTGTGGCGGTTGCTCGCGCAGCAGGCTACATCGTCAACTGGGATGATTTCTCCGATTTATCGAATGCTACGCCTCTGTTAACGCGTATTTACCCGAATGGTTCAGCCGATATCAACCATTTCACCGCTGCAGGCGGCATGAGCCTATTGTTCAAAGAGTTACTCGACGCAGGCCTGTTGCACAATGACGTGAAAACAATATGTGGTGAAGGTCTTGATCAATATACTAAAGAGCCCGTGCTAAATGACGGTGAACTCGAATGGCGTGATGGCCCTACAGAGTCGTTTGACAAGGCTGTGCTGGCATCTGTTGAAGAGCCATTCAAACCCGATGGTGGATTGTCTGTACTATCTGGAAACTTAGGTCGCGCGGTAATCAAAACCTCTGCATTACGCCAGCCGCATTGCCATATAAAAGCGCCAGCCGTTGTGTTTGAAGATCAATTTGAATTGGACGCAGCGTTCCAAGCTGGAGAGCTAGACAAGGATTGTATTGTCGTCGTGCGATTCCAAGGACCAGCCGCGATTGGCATGCCTGAATTGCACCGCTTAACGCCACCACTTGGCGTTTTACAAGATCGTGGACACAAAGTCGCGTTGGTAACGGATGGTCGTATGTCTGGAGCTTCAGGAAAGGTTCCCGCTGCGATTCACGTGACTCCAGAAGCTTATAAAGGTGGCTTACTGGCTAAAGTTCAAAATGGTGACCTGATCGAAATCAACAGTGAAACAGGTGAATTAACGTTACTCGTTGACGACGCCGAATTGGCCCAACGCGACGCAAAGACCTCAAATATTGGTCAACATCAAATCGGTATGGGTCGCGAGATGTTCGCGGGTATGCGTTCAACCCTTACGGGGGCCGAGCAGGGCGCGTGTTCATTATTTGTAGAGCAGGAATAACACGACATGAAAGCTTTTGTCGCTGATGTCGGCGGTACGAATATTCGCCTCGCAGTGCAAGACCAAGGCGAATTGGTGCGAATCGAAAAATACTTGTGCAATGACTTTGCCACGATTGGGGATGCGATTCGACATTTCCAGCAACAAGTCGGTATTGCCTCGTTTGATGTCGGTTGTATTGCCATTGCATGCCCAACGAATCACGATTGGGTCAAGATGACCAATCATTCCTGGGCGTTTTCAAAACAAGCGCTACAACAGGAACTCGGTTTGTCATGGCTTGGGGTGATAAACGACTTCACTGCCGTGGCCCATTCTTTGCCCGGGTTACAGCCGACCCAATTAATTCAATTGGGTGAGGGTACTCGCGAAGTTGAGGGCAATATTGCTGTGTTTGGTCCTGGCACAGGCCTTGGGGTTGAGCACATGACAATGACGGCGAGTGGTTGGCAGACTTTGGATGGCGAAGGTGGCCACGTGGATTTCGCGCCATGCGACGAGACGGATATTGTTATTTGGCGTTATCTGGTTTCAATCCATGGCAGAGCGTCTGCTGAGGAGGTAATGTCCGGCCGCGGCATCGTCAATATTTACCGAGCCTTAGCTCAACACCAGGGGCACCAAGCAGTATTTACCGAGGCGGCTGAAGTCACGACTGCAGCGATGAGCGGTGACTGTGAAATTAGCCGCCAAGCGGTCGAACAGTTTTGTCGAATTTTAGGCAATTTTGCCGGCAATTTAGCACTCAATTTAGCAACCACTGGCGGTGTATTCATCGGCGGTGGCATCGCACTGAGAATTATTGAAATTTTGCAAAACAGTGATTTTAGAACGTGCTTCGAAGACAAAGGTCAGTTTGCTGACTACGTAAAACCCATTCCAACTTATTTAATAGCTGAGCCCGACCACGGTTTGTTAGGCGCTGCAGCATATTTGAAACAACATACAGCGAGCGTAAATGCATGATGAATCAATGGAAAACTTCTCCAGCTGAGATTTTTGCTGCCGGACCAGTGGTACCGGTTCTTGTTATCCACGAGGTTGAGCATGCGATCCCGCTTGCAAAAGCGTTAATTGCGGGTGGTATTAAGGTGTTGGAGGTAACGTTAAGAACACCTGCAGCCCTAGCGGTTATTAAAACGATAGCAGAGAACGTACCTGAGGCTATTATCGGTGCCGGGACAGTGACCAATGCACAGCAGTTAAAAGAAGTGACTGAAGCCGGGGCCAAATTTGCGATTAGTCCGGGCATGACTGCTGACTTGCTCGCAGCAGGTGCAAGTGGAGGAATCCCATTAATACCGGGTATTTCTTCGATTTCGGATTTGATGAAAGCCAAAGATGCTGGATACACTCATTTGAAATTCTTCCCAGCTGAAGCTTCAGGCGGTGTAAAAGCACTGAAATCAATTGGAGGGCCGTTCCCCGAAATTACGTTTTGTCCAACCGGCGGCATTGGCCCTGCGAATTTTACTGAATACTTGAGCTTGTCCAACGTCCAATGTGTGGGTGGTTCTTGGTTGGCGCCAGACGATGCTATCCGCAACGGTGATTGGAATAAAATCACCGATTTGGCAAAGGCCGCAATCGCTGAAGCTGCTAACTAAATAGCCATTTACTTGTAAAAAGCCGGCCGAATTGCGCCGGCTTTTTATTCGCTATTCAGAAATGCTAGCGCGGCACTTGCTATTTCAGTTCGTCTGGGGTGCCTCATGTCTTTATTGATGAGCTTGCGCTTGTCTCGAGTCATTAACACCAGTGGCAGTCCGTATAAAAACAAACGACCGACGTCAATCAGAAGCACTTCGCCTTCTCCGGTAATAGAAGCGATCAAAATACCGGTACTAAGCACGAATAAGCCCAGACAAATAATCCAAGCAATCTTGCGGATTAAGATACGTTTATCCACATTCTTTAGGTAGCTATCAATTCGGCTTTGTTCGACATTGCTCTTTTCTGTCATGTTTACACTCATGTTTTATGTCTATGCGTAAAATGGCGCACGTTCAGCTGATATTCAAGGCCCTAATGCGCGAGAATCTCGTAGAAAATATCCCGATAAAATTGTCAGTAGCACGTATGAAAGGGGAAATTACACCTGCTTAACCAATCGTTTGGGTCAGTGTGTGAGTCGTGGCGGGGGGGAGCATGTTTGACTGTGTTCGGGCTGTTTCGATGCACAGCATAGTTTTGTAACCATCATCAAGCATATCCGCTATTTCGTTACTGCGTCGCTGCCAAGGGTTCCATACAACGGTGCTATCGCTACCCGTTGATTGAACACTGGTAACCGAACCCTGAAAGGCGATGGATATTTGTGGGGTCTCGCCGAGATGGACCCGGTCAACTTCTTCACTAATTTTGTAGGGATTGGGTGCCGGGTGGATGGAACCAGCTTTGAGCTTATCTGCGTAATCTCGCTGGATACCGATAATCTCAGTTTGGTTAATGTCACGTACCGCGAAATAACTGTGCAAGGCCGCAAAAAACGGTAATGGTTCTCGCGAAGGGTTAGTCGTTTTTATACTGACCGATAGTTGCTTGCCCACAACAATGTGAAGTTCGACGCTAAGCGAAGTTAAATCATTAAACGTTTTCGCAATGTTAGGTGATAGTGAGATCTGTGTGTCTTCGGGCGTTTCAATTAAATCAGATACTTGCCAATCACACGTTCGAACAATACCGTGAGAGGGAAGCGCACCAAAACGTGTGGCCAGTTGCTCTGGCGCCGCACCAAACCACGGCCAGCAGATCGGAATGCCACCGCGAATGGGGGTAAATCCATCGTATTTGGCCTTGTCACTGATCCATAATCGTTCTCTACCGTCATGCTTTGGTATGAAGGACAAGATATGTCCTGCGAATAGACTTATTTGTAGCAGGGCATGCTGATTTTCAACTTGCATTATCTCTATCTGATCACGTTGAAAATGCGTTATGGTTGTGTGGACAAGTGACATAGGTTCCTCATAGCGTTGTGGACGGGGCGTAAATGCTACTTGAGAAGGGCTAGGGTAACACAGGAGGGAAGGTTGAAAACCTTCCCGTAAAGCCTGTTTTAAGCAGAGATGTGGGCAACTAAATCAAGAACTTTATGTGAATAGCCCATTTCGTTGTCATACCAAGCAACAACTTTGACAAACGTATCGGTCAATGCAATACCGGCAGTGGCGTCAAATACGCTCGTTTGTGTCTCACCAATGAAGTCTTGCGAAACGACCGCATCTTCGGTGTAACCCAGTACGCCTTTGAGGCTGCCTTCTGCAGCTGACTTCATCGCCGCGCAGATCTGTTCATAACTTGCTGGTTTGGCCAAGTTAACGGTTAAATCAACCACTGAGACATTTGCGGTGGGAACGCGAAATGCCATACCGGTTAGTTTGCCGTTTAATGCTGGAATCACTTTGCCAACTGCTTTTGCCGCACCGGTAGACGATGGAATGATATTTTGTGAGGCTCCTCGACCACCGCGCCAGTCTTTCATCGAAGGACCATCGACGGTTTTTTGTGTGGCTGTTGTCGCGTGCACTGTTGTCATTAGACCATCGACGATACCAAATTCGTCATTTAATACTTTCGCCAGAGGTGCTAGGCAGTTTGTCGTACATGACGCATTGGAAACAATGGCTTGTCCAGCATAGTCGTCGTGGTTAACACCCATTACAAACATTGGCGTAGCATCTTTCGATGGCGCAGACATGACGACTTTCTTCGCGCCCGCTTCAAGGTGAAGTTTAGCGGTGTCTTCCGTCAAGAAGATGCCCGTTGCTTCAACAACGACATCTACATCAACTTGATCCCAGGCGAGATCGGCAGGTGACTTTTCTGCTGTTACGCGAACCGTGTTGCCGTTGACGACCAGATTGCCATCTTTTACGTCTACGGTGCCATTGAATCGACCGTGAGTTGAGTCATACTTCAGCATGTAGGCAATATAATCAACGTCGAGTAAATCATTGATTGCAACTACTTGAATGTCATCGCGTTCTACAGAAGCGCGTAAAACTAGCCGTCCGATACGGCCAAAACCGTTAATACCCACTTTAATGGTCATTGTTTTGCCTTTAAATGTAATATAATTACGAAAATTATGGATCAAAAAACGTCTTTTGGCAAAGAATTAGCCGTAATATGATGTAAAATTACACTCTATAGTCTGTTGCTAACGCTGTTGTTAACCGTTTGCAAACGTATTCAAATGCGGAGCAATGATTCTTGTTTGATAATGTTAACAATTTATTTACGTTGGCCAAGGTGCCGTTTTTAATTGGATAAATCTATGACATCAAAAGCACTCAATTCCTTAGTGGAAATGCGTGGTATTGAGACTCAGTATATAGACGCTTGGGGTCACCCCGCGCAAGTTGAAGAGTCAGTAAAAGAGAAGCTACTCAATGTGATGGGCTATGACACTAGCTCTGATACTGTCATTGAGCAACAGATACAAAACACCGTTGATGAAACTTGGTTGAAACCCCTCGATCCAGTACAAGTGATACGTGAGTCACAGCATCTGGTTATCACAGTGAAATTGCCGATTGAATTGGTCAACGACCCGCATGTTCTTGACTTTAAATTTGAAGACGGCAGCGATTTTAAACATGAGTTTGTGCCGGTCGATTGTGACTTAATTGACTCTGCGTCACTAGCTGATAGTGAGTTCCAAGCGTACGCGGTCGCAATTAATCAGCCTTTATCACTAGGTTATCACCAAGTTGAGTTACTGGCGGAAGGTGATGATCGGTTGGCAAGTATGCGTCTTATCGTTGCACCTGATCGCTGCTATACGCCTGACAAGATTGCGTCTGGCAAAAAAGTGTGGGGACTCAGCGTCCAGCTTTACTGCTTGCGCAGCGAGTCTAACTGGGGCATCGGTGATTTCAGCGACTTGCGCTATTTGGTTGAAAAATCGGCGCAACAAGGTGCGGATTTTATTGGATTAAACCCTATTCACGCCTTATATCCATCAAACCCAGGCGCGTGCAGCCCTTACGGTCCATCTTCGCGACGTTGGTTGAACTACTTGTATATCGACGTATCACAAATCGATGGGTATAACGATGAAAGTGTTCAGTCCCTCATAACAAGTGACGATTTCCAACAGCAGCTCACATTTGTTCGGGAAGTTGATTATATTGATTACGACGCCGTGGCGACGGTTAAACTAGCCGCTTTGTCTCGCGTGTTTGATGTATTTAACCAACGATACCTCTCTAAAAACACCAAAGTTAACAAGGCATTTAAAGCCTTTTGCACAGAAGGCGGCGAAAGTCTTGATGTACTCGCTACATTTGATGCACTTCAAGAGCACCTCAAAGCTGAAGGAAAAGAAAGCTGGGGCTGGCCAGTATTTCCGGCAAAGTATTCAGACTACCAAAGTAAAGACGTCGAGCGCTTCAAAAAACAGCATGCGCTAAGAGTCAAATTCTACATGTTCTTGCAATGGCAAGCGGCATTGCAATTTGAGAGTGCCAGTGAAAAAGCTGCTGAACTAGGTATGACGATTGGCTTGTACCGTGATTTAGCGGTAGGGGTAAGTGAGGGAAGTGCAGAGATTTGGGGGAACAAATCTTTGTATTGCACCGGCGCAAGCGTGGGTGCTCCGCCTGATATTCTTGGTCCGTTGGGACAAAACTGGGGCCTACCTCCGATGGATCCAGTGAAATTGTACGAGCAAGCCTATCAACCCATAATTGACCTGTTTTCATCCAATATGCGAGCTTCTGGGGCGCTGCGTATCGACCATGCAATGGCGTTATTGCGCCTTTGGTGGATTAAAAAAGGAGACGGCGCCCAAGACGGAGGGTATGTTTATTACCCAGTTGAAGATCTGCTGGGTATTTTGGCGTTGGAAAGCCAGCGCCATCAAAGCCTGGTGATTGGCGAAGACCTTGGTACAGTACCGGATGAAATCCGCGCTAAGTTAGCGGATAACGGGATATATTCGTACCGAGTATTCTTTTTTGAACAAGCCGAAGACGGCGGCTTCTTTTCACCGAGCCATTATCCAGTCCAATCGATGTCAACTTTGACCACGCATGATATGCCAACCTTAATCGGCTTTTGGCATTGCAATGATCTGGAGTTGGGCAAAGAGGTTGGTTTGTATCGCGATGAAGAAGTGCTCAAAAGCTTGTATCACGACCGACATGAAAACAAGCAACAGATTTTGAATAGTTTACATGGCCACTTATCGGTTGATGATCAGGTAGGTCGTTCGGCGGATCACACTGGGATGACACAAGCGTTAAGTCAAGGCATGCAAGTGCATATGGCTGGCGGTTCCAGTGCGCTACTAAGTTTACAATTAGAAGATTGGTTGCAAATGGATAAACCGGTAAATATTCCCGGGACATTCAACGAATATCCGAACTGGAAGCGAAAATTGTCTCGTCCATTGTCGTCAATCTTTGATGATCCGACTATTATGGGTTTAGCGCACAGAATTGATCAGGCTAGAACTAAGGCCGGCAGTAATTAAGGACATTAAATGCAAAAGATTCAGCAATTGGCACAAGCAAGATGTGCGTCTCCATTTGAAGTGCTTGGGCCAATCGCTGATTCAACTTCAGCGACAATAAATGCCTGGTTACCCGGAGCCCGGACGGTCACGCTAATAGATTGGTCGACCAAAAAGCCTATATCCCTCCTAAGCCAACAGCAGGAGACAGCATTGTTCAGTGTGGCACTCGAGTCGTTGCCAAAGGCCATTTATGGCTTTGACATTGAGACAGATAGTACGGCGTTTCAATGTTTAGATCCGTACCAGTTTCCGCAAGAAGCCTATCACGCAGTGCATTTTATCGATCACGCGCCACAAAATCTGTATCAACAAGCTGGCGCGCAAATTCATCGCTTTGAACGCAATGGGCAGTTGATCGAGGGGGTTCGATTTGCGGTGTACGCGCCGAATGCGTCGGCAGTTTCGATAATCGGCGATTTTAATTATTGGGATGGTAGCTATCACCCCATGCAAAAAACCGATCTTGGCTTTTGGGTTCTGTTTATCCCAGGAATATTGGCTGGTGCGCAATACAAGTATCAGATTAAAGATGCACACGGCAACGATTTACCACACAAGGCAGACCCGCTAGGTTTCAGTGCTGAACAATACCCATCGCATGCCTCGCGAGTTTACGATCACGCTCAGTATCAATGGCGCGATGATGCTTGGCTGGCTAGGGATGCAGGCGACCCATATTCGCAGCCTATGAGCATTTATGAAGTCCACTTAGGGTCATGGAAACGCCCTGGTGCAGATTCTGAGCAACGTTATTTAACTTATCGAGAACTGGCCGAGGACCTCATTCCTTACGTTCTTGATATGGGTTATACGCATTTAGAACTATTGCCAGTTTCGGAATACCCATTTGACGGTTCGTGGGGGTATCAACCCGTCGGTTTATTCGCACCAACCAGTCGATTTGGACATCCTGATGACTTCAAGTATTTCGTTGACCAATGTCACCAACACGGGTTGGGTGTAATCATCGATTGGGTGCCTGCTCATTTCCCCGAAGATGGACACGGCCTGGCGCGCTTTGACGGCAGTTGCGTTTACGAATATGAAGATCCCCGAAAGGGCTGGCATCCGGATTGGAACTCCTGCATTTACGATTTCGGCAAAGATACGGTTCGCCAGTTTCTGGTGGCGAATGCCCTATATTGGCTGGACAAGTTTCACATTGATGGCTTACGCGTAGATGCAGTGGCGTCAATGCTTTACCTTGATTACTCCCGCAATGATGGCGAATGGATCCCGAATGTCGATGGAGGTAATCACAATTATGAAGCAATTAGTCTATTGCAATGGATGAATAAAGAAGTCTATCAGGCATTTCCAAAAGCAATGACGATCGCTGAGGAATCAACCTCGTTTGCCAAAGTGTCTCGTCCTGTTTTTGAGGGAGGGTTAGGCTTCGGATTCAAATGGAACATGGGGTGGATGCATGATTCTTTGCATTTTATCAGCAAGGATCCTGCGTATCGTCGTTATCACCACGGTGAGATGACGTTCAGCATGGTTTATGCGTTTGATGAGAATTTTGTGCTGCCAATTTCGCATGATGAAGTCGTGCATGGAAAAGGCTCGATGTTACACAAAATGCCCGGAGATGAATGGCAGCAAGCAGCCAACCTGCGTTGCTACGCTGCCTTTATGTATGCCCATCCGGGTAAAAAACTCAACTTTATGGGCAATGAACTGGCGCAAGCGAGGGAGTGGAATCATGATGCTCAATTGCAGTGGGACTTGCTCCAATGGGATAAACATCGTGGTATCCAGAACCTCTACAAGACCTTAAATCATGTGTATCGAGATACGCCAGCACTATATGAAGCGGATTGTGATCCTGCTGGGTTTGAGTGGATCGACCATGAAAATGCTGAGCAGAGTGTGTTGTCTTTCGTGCGCAAATCGACAGATGGTCGTCAAAAAGTGTATGTCGTGACCAATTTTACCCCGATGCCTAGGGAGCATTTCCGCCTTGGGGTCAAAGATGCTGGACAGTATCGGGTGATCGTCAACAGTGATGACGGACAGTTCTGGGGTAGCGATTACGCAGTCAATCAAAAGATCTCATCTGACGCTACAGAGTGGAATGGCCAGCCTCATTCTATTTGCATTCATTTACCTCCTCTAGCTACTCTATACATCGTGGGTGAATAGCGGAGCATTGGGTGAATACGCAAACGCAACTGAGATTGGGATTTCCACAGCCTTTAGGACCGACGCTACACGATAAGGGCTGCAATTTTGCTGTTTACAGCCCTGACGCTATCCAAGTCTTCGTATGCTTATTTGACGCTGAAGAAACGTTGGTCGCCGAATACCCAATGATTGGTAAAAGCGGGGCGATTTGGCACGTTGACATCATTGGCATAGAAACTGGACAGTACTACGGTTTGCGTGTTGATGACGGCAATGGCGGTTACCAAAAACTGTTAGTAGACCCCTATAGCAAACAACTCAGCAGAGCGTGTGAATGGAGCAAGGAGCTGTTTGAGGGAGACAGCGCTGACATGCTCCCTAAAAGTGTCGTAGTCGAACAGCCCACTGTCGTTCAACGCCAGCGCCTGTTCCATAAAGAACAGCCCAGAATAGTGTACGAAGCGCACGTGAAGGGGCTGACAAAGCGACACCCAGACGTACCTGAAGCGTTACGCGGTACTTATTTAGGGGCATGTCATCCTTCAGTCTTGAATCATTTACGCCAACTTGGAATAACCACAGTACAATTTTTGCCCTGCGCGAGTTTTATGCCAGAGCCGCATATTACGCAGCTAGGTTTAACCAATTATTGGGGCTATAACCCGATTAATTTCTTTGCTGTAGAGCCTCGTTATGCGGTTCGCAATCCGCTAGATGAGATTCAGGCAATGGTGTCTGCGTATCACGAGGCTGGAATTGAAGTCATCATGGATGTGGTATTTAACCATACAGCTGAAGCAGGCCGCGATGGGCCTGTTATTAGTTTAAAAGGACTATGTGCTGACCAAGCGTTCATGATGGAGCGCCATTCCTCCGGTCCGGATGAGTTCATCAACCACTCAGGGTGTGGCAACACCGTGAATGTTGCCAATTACCAAGTATTGCAACTAATCATGGACGCATTGAGGTATTGGGTAGAGGTTATTGGCGTTGACGGTTTTCGTTTCGATCTAGCGGCTACCCTCGGTCGCGACCCTCATGCATTCACGCGCCACGCTGGTTTCTTCCGAGCGATTCAGCAAGATCCCGTGCTTCGCGATGTATTGTTAATTGCAGAGCCTTGGGACATCGGTCTGGGCGGCTATCAGGTTGGCGGTTTTCCCGTTGGTTGGCGAGAATGCAATGATAAATTTCGCGATACAGTCCGAGCATTTTGGCGCGGTGACAAAGGTTTAACCAGCGATTTTGCCACCCGTGTGATGGGGTCTCGTGATATTTTTCACAAGGGATACAAACCGGTCATTACATCAGTGAATCCTGTCACCTACCACGATGGTTTTACGCTGCACGATTTGGTCAGTTATTCTGAAAAGCACAATCAAGCCAACCGCGAAGAAAATCGAGACGGCCATTCACACAATTTGTCGGCGAATTACGGCGTAGAAGGCGAAACGGTTAACCCTAATATCAATGCTCTTAGGGAACGACAAAAGCGTAATCTATTCACCACAATGCTAATCGCTCAGGGAACCCCGCATATCCTTGCCGGCGACGAACTGAGCAAAACGCAAAATGGTAATAACAACGCTTACTGCCAAGACAATGAGATTAATTGGCTTGACTGGCAATTGACGCCCAAGAAGCGCTCGTTTTTAATGTTTTGCCGAGAGTTAATTGCACTGCGCAACAGCAGCGAATTACTCAGTGGCATTCAACTAGAAGATGACGCGTATTATTCTACCTCGAACGTATCCAGCGTGCATTGGTACAAACCTGATGGCACTAACAAGGCCCCGCACGATTGGCACGTAAGTGAGAACCAGGCGTTTGCCATGGAAATTCGCGGAACCGTGCCTAGTAAGGATAATGAGCGTCCAGAACACTGGCTAATGTGTTTTAACGCCAGTGATGACGATGTCCGATTTGCATTGCCGAGTTTGTCGCCTGTCGGTGGATGGACCTTACGCCTTGATACACGTTACGCCGATCTATCCGAACACCCAAAAGTTTGTGTAAAGCATTTATTTTTACAAGCGGGTAAATCTATTGCGATTTTCACCTACTCCTATTGAAATAGCTTTGGTATCATGCCGCCCCATTATGCGATGGGGGAAATGCGATGAATCAAGTAGATCACACTGCGGCTAGCAAGGATCTTTGCGACATAGGTTTTATTGGCTTGGGAGTAATGGGGAAGAACCTAACCCTCAACCTAGCTGACCACGGTTATAGGATCGCTTGCTTTGATCTAGACCAGACAAAGGTCGATGCGATCATTGCACAAGATGCTGAAGAGCGCGGTGATGCTTCAGCACGCGTCGAAGCCTGTCGTTCATACACTGAACTGTTAAGCAAACTTAAAGCCCCACATCTGATCATATTGTCTGTTCCTGCCGGTGAGCCGGTTGACCATGTTTGCCATCATTTAATTGATTCGGGCATCGAAGCAGATGACATCGTAGTCGATACTGGGAATAGCCTTTGGACAGACTCTGTAGCCCGCGAAAAACAGTACAAAGGCAAATTTATCTTTTTCTCAACCGCCGTGTCAGGTGGAGAGGTTGGTGCTAGATTCGGTCCTTCGCTCATGCCATCAGGTGACCCATATGCATGGACCCGTCTCGAGCCAGTATTTCAAGCAATCTCTGCCAAGGTCGACCCAGAATCGGGCAAGCCAATAGAGTCAAACACCCCCGGAAAGCCAGTTACCCAGGGAGAACCTTGTGCAACTTATATTGGTCCGGTAGGAGCTGGCCACTATGTAAAAATGGTGCATAATGGGATTGAGTATGCGGATATGCAGCTTATTTGCGAGGCATACCATGTAATGCGATCGGCTCTAGGCATGTCGCCAGCGGAAATCGCAGGCGTGTTTCGTGAGTGGAATACGGGTGAATTAAATAGTTACTTGATTGAAATCAGTGCTGAGGTACTGGAGCAACAAGACGCCGAAACCGACAAGCCCCTCGTGGACGTTATTCTTGACCGAGCCGGTCAAAAGGGCACGGGCTTATGGACCGCCGTGAGTGCTTTAGAGGTTGGAGCACCTGCGCAGACGATAGCGCAAGCCGTGTTCGCACGCAGCCTGTCGAGCTTAAAACAGGAGCGTGTTGCGGCAAGTGAGTGTTTGGCCGGTCCTGAACTACCGACATACAGCGATGAGCAAAAAGCACAGATTGTTAACGCGTTAAAACACGCACTGTATTGCAGTAAAATATGCGCTTATGCGCAAGGCTTTCAATTGATGGACCTTGCCGCAAAGGAGCACGGGTGGAAGTTAGATTTTGCCGAGATCGCGAAAATCTGGCGTGCGGGATGTATCATTCGAGCCGTATTTTTACAGTCGATTACCCATGCATACGAACAAAATGAACACCTAGCAAACTTACTCGTAGACCCATTCTTTACGCAACAGATAGTGACTTACCAACAAGACTGGCGCAGTGCGATTAGTCATGCTGTTTTGAGTGGTGTTCCGTGTCCGGCGATGACCTCAGCGTTAAGCTATTACGACTCGTATCGAATGTCTGTGTTACCGGCCAATCTGTTGCAAGGACAGCGCGATTTCTTTGGCGCTCATACGTTTCAACGGGTCGATAAAGCGGATGGAAAACGTTACCACGTAGAGTGGAATGACCCTAAGCGGCCTCAAGTTCGTATTAAAAAGTAAACCGGATGCGAGGTAACGGTAGATGAAAAAAACAGACGCCGAATGGCAGCAGCAATTGACTGCCGAGGAATTCAGGGTATGTAGACAAAAAGGGACCGAGCGGCCCTTTACCGGTGAATTGCTAAATCAGTTCTCACCGGGCACATACCACTGTACCTGTTGTGGCGCACCGTTGTTTACTGCGGAAGCGAAATTCGAATCTGGCTGTGGGTGGCCGTCTTTTTCGGCACAATCGACTGACCAGAATGTTGATTACTACCCAGACAACAGCCACGGTATGCGACGTATCGAAATCGTGTGTAAACAATGTGACGCGCATTTAGGCCACGTTTTTGATGATGGTCCAGCCCCGACAGGTAAACGGTATTGTGTCAATTCAGTCTCGCTGCGCTTTGAATCTGAATAATAAAATCAATTTTTGAGCCAGTTACATGGCTGTTAACGTTGATTTTCGGGTGGATAAGCACAAAAAATACTCGAAATATGTCAATTTTTCGCTACAGAAAACTGAAATTAACTTTCATTCTATCCAGAAAAGCTAAACTCTCGAGATTCAATCCGATCTAAAATCGCATCAGCCTTTGATTCGAGCTTGTCTATGTCCAGGCCATAGGCTTGAGCCATGGATTGCAGCTCTGTTCTATTCACATTATTGACTTCAAATTCACTGCCAATTAATCCCCATGTGATCGCTTGGTCGGTACTCCCTCGTTGTTGATGCAGTGTGTATAAGGACGCAAATATTTCAGGATCAACGGTTTCGTCCTGAGTATAAAGACTCAAGGCGGTGTACAGTGAATTGATTGCTTGGCCACTATCTAACTTGGCTTGATAGGTCGCGAGCAGCACATACAACTCAGCTGAGTCGAGTTTGCCCGTGCGCGCTTGGTATAAAAAACGTTTGAGCGAATCTTTATGTCCGTGGCGCGACCACTGATAATAGGCAAGGTAAGGATTATTCGAGTGTCTTGTTTCCTGCGCAAGACGCTTCAGTTCACTCTGTGCGGTCAGAAACCCTTTCATCCGGCCGCTTTCCTTTTCACGTAGCTTGATGTGTCGGATCTGTTTCGCTTTGCCAATGCATGCTTGGTAGTCTTCAAAGTACAGAATAAGTCGATACTTGTCTTTCTCGGAGTATCCATCTTGGTGATCGTAGCGTTCTTTAATGATGTTGGCTTTTTCAGCGCGGCACCACGAGTCGGGATTTAAATCACTACAGAGTTCAGGATGCTCTTCACACAGTGTCGCAACTGTTTTGCCAGAAAAGGCGTCACAACCACTGATTAACAGGACTAAACCAGTCAGGCAAACTGTGGGAAAATAACGTAAAGAACTCACTAATCACTCCTTAAATTAGTAAAAACTGTAAATTTTCAACAATTTGGCGTATTGCATTCGCTTCATTACAATACCGCCGATTTTTTAAATCGGTGTTAATTTACAGTGCGATTCCCAGTGTAGCGCATCGTTGGATGAAAGCTAACGTTATCTGACGCATTGCAATTTAACACTCAGTATAGTGAATGATTACTTTTCCAGGTGGGGCATGAATCAACAATTTGAGCAAGAGTTACAATCCAGTTGGCAGGAACGACAAGAATATGCGGAAATGATGTTGCCGTTGATTGGCAAATTATACCGCAATCACGCTGTCGAAATTTCGGTTTATGGGCGTCCATTGCTCAATGCAAGTGCGATTGACGTGATCAAAGCGCACCGCACTGTTCGTTTACATGAAGGGGTTAAGTTACGCCTTCGCGAAAGTTGGCCAATCGTCGAGGCTTTAAGCAAGATGCAATTGTCTCCAGCCCAGATTGACATCGGTAAATTGGCGTTTGATTTCCATTATGGCAGTGCCGTCGATAATGACGACTTAGAAGGGTATTTACGTAATGCCTTGGCAGAAGTTATCGACCGCGTCGACGACCACGAGCCACAAGACGTAGTGCTGTATGGATTCGGACGCATCGGTCGCTTGTTGGCGCGTCTTATGATTGAGCGCCAAGGTAAAAGTAATAAGCTGCGTTTGCGTGCGATTGTCGTGCGTGGCGGCGGTGAAGGTGACCTGGAGAAGCGTGCTAGTTTGCTGCGTAGAGACTCTGTTCACGGTCCTTTCAATGGCAGTATTACCGTCGATGAAGAGCGCAAGGCAATTAAAGCGAATGGTTCTTACATCCAAGTTATTTATGCGAAGAGCCCTGACGAAGTGGATTACACCCAATATGGCATCGACAACGCGATTATCATTGATAATACGGGTGTATGGCGTGATCGCGATGGTTTGGGTTTACACCTGAAAGCGAAGGGTGCGGCTAAGGCTATTTTGACTGCGCCGGGTAAAGGCGATATCAAAAACATTGTGCACGGCGTAAACGACGGAGACATCGAATCAACGGATACGATTTTATCGGCAGCAAGTTGTACGACGAATGCCATCACGCCTGTTCTTAAAGCGCTTGACGAAGAGTATGGTATTGTCAGCGGTCACGTTGAGACCGTACATTCATACACCAATGACCAGAACTTGATTGATAACTATCACAAGGCCGAGCGCCGCGGTCGTAGTGCCCCATTGAATATGGTGATCACTGAAACCGGAGCTGCGAAAGCAGTGGCTAAAGCTTATCCAAAATTGGCGGGTAAACTGACAGGTAACGCGATTCGAGTGCCAACACCGAATGTATCAATGGCAATTCTAAACTTGAATTTGGAAAAGTCGACCGACAAGGTTAGTGTCAATGAGTACTTGCGCGATACGGCCTTGTTCTCCTCTTTGCAACATCAGATTGACTACACTGCTTCAACTGAAATTGTGTCTACAGACCTAGTTGGAGCGAGAGCCGCAGCAGTAGTTGATTCACAAGCCACTATCGTTGCAGATAACCGCGTTACGCTATATGTATGGTATGACAATGAGTTTGGGTATAGTTGTCAGGTAATGCGTTGCGTGCGTGATATGGCGGGCGTTGATTTTCCGACTATTCCGGGACAAAGTCGCTAATATAATCAATTAGGTTGATTAATAAGCCCGCGTTATGCGGGCTTTTTTGTGTTTATATGGAATTTTAATCCGCGTTCCTCGGTCCGAGACTTTAACGCGTTGTAGAGTGAGTAGTATGTGGTGAAATTGTTGGGGCAAACTTGGTATATATGGTTGCGGGATATCGCAATTGGAGGCGTGCTTATTGCCCTAGTGCTTGCTTGGCAATCGCGGGATATGCTCAAGCAAGATGGTTCTGTTGCGCCGCAAAATCAGGTGCTGGTCACGCTGGATGGAGAGCGTATGAGGCTACTGTCTGATGAAAAACCGACCTTAGTGTACTTTTTTGCACCATGGTGCAAAATTTGCCATCTGAGTATTGGCAATCTCGAGTACATTGAAAACGACAACATTCGAATAGTTCGCGTCGCATTAGATTACGACTCCGTCGAAGCGGTAGAGCATTTCGCCCAACAGCACGATATTGAAAGCCCGATTTTACTCGGCAACAACGCAATTCGGTCTGCGTTCAATGTGACCGCATACCCGACTTATTATTTGTTAGATAGTGAACAACGGATTGTGGGTGGGTCGAAAGGGTACAGTACTGCTGCGGGCCTAAAACTTCGCGCTTGGTTAAATCGTTACCCGGGCTGACGTTATGCTGCGATCGTAGCGTATGCTTGGGTGAAATTTACAGCAATTAGACGTTGTTATTCATGAAGTGATTGAGTCAGAACTGCAGGCAACGTAAACTTGTGGTAAGTCACTCGCTGAGTTTAATTCATGTTTATCTCATCCAATTTTGATAGCGGCAATATCAACGTCGTTGATGCCTCTAATCCCACCAACGTTGTCTTATCGATTAACAATGACAACCAATCAGAGTTTTATCAATGGTTCCATTTCCGTGTTCAAGCCAATCCGTTTGAACAATACGGCTTTTGTATCCAAGGATTGAAAACATCGGCGTACCCCGATGGTTGGAAGGGATATGATGTGGTTGCCAGTTACGACCGTCAAGAATGGTTCAGAGTTGACAGTGAGTTTGATGGCGAGCGTTTAACCTTTGCTTTCACGCCGGAACATGACGTCGTCTACTTCGCGTATTTTGCGCCCTATAGTTACGAGCGTCATCTTGATCTGATTGGCGAAGCTCAGACTAAATTTGATTGTCGCCATCGCTTACTCGGCGCTACGTTAGACGAACGCGATATCTCTTTACTCATTATCGGTGAGCCAACCGAAGAAAAGCACAAAGTCTGGGTTACCGCGCGTCAACATCCGGGTGAAACGATGGCGGAATGGTGTGCTGAAGGTTTGATCATGCGGTTGTTGGACGACCAAGATGGGTTAGCGCGGTCACTGCTAGAAAAGGCCGTGTTCTATGTGGTACCGAATATGAATCCGGATGGCTCGGTACGCGGGCATTTGCGCACCAATGCAGTAGGCGCAAATCTGAATCGAGAGTGGGGAAATCCAACCTTGGAACGCAGCCCAGAGGTTTACCATGTATTGAATGCAATGCGTGAAACCGGTGTGGATATGTATTTGGACCTCCATGGCGATGAAGCGTTGCCGTATAACTTCGTTGCCGGCAGTGAAGGGATCCCAAGCTACGACGATAAAATGAAGCATCTCGAAGATACGTTCAAGCAAACCCTGGTGAATACTACACCGGAGTTTCAAACTGAACATGGCTATCCGCAAGACGAACCTGGCCAAGCCGACTTAACGATTGCAACTAATGCTGTCGCTGAGGCGTTTGGGTGTATGTCGTTTACACTCGAAATGCCGTTTAAGGATAACGCAAACTTGCCGGATCCAGCGTATGGTTGGTCGCCACAACGCAGTATGCAATTAGGTGAAGATTTGTTAGTTGCGGTGCGTGCAGTTCTGAACGAACTGCGCTAACCTTGGCGAGCGATGACACAACAATAACAATAAAAGGGGAGATGTGTGGAAGGGTTGTATAATTTTCTCGTCGATTTAGACGGTTTACTTGGGGGGGCGTTTTGGTTCCCTTATGTCCTATTGGGAGTGGGTATCTTTTTCACAATTTACCTCAAATTCCCGCAAATTCGTTACTTTAAGCACGCCTGCAAAGTCGTAACCGGTAAGTACGACAAAGACTCAGATCCAGGCGATACCAGTCACTTTAGGGCGTTAACAACAGCGCTTTCAGGTACCGTTGGTACCGGTAATATCAGTGGCGTAGCCTTTGCGATTTTCCTCGGCGGCCCCGCGGCATTGTTCTGGATGTGGGCGACAGCTTTCGTTGGTATGACGACCAAGTTTGTTGAGGTCACACTTTCGCATAAATACCGTGTGAAAACTGAAGATGGCACCATGGCAGGGGGCCCCATGTATTACATGGATCGCCGCTTGAACATGAAGTGGCTAGCGGTTGCCTTCGCGATTGCGACAGTGATCAGTTCTTTCGGAACCGGAAATTTGCCGCAGAGTAACGGTATTGCAACGAGTATAGAAGCGACGTTTGGCGTCGAGGCGTATATTGTGGGGTGGAGCCTCGGTATCTTGTTAGCATTGGTGATTCTCGGTGGTATTCAACGCATCGCTGCGGTAACAGCGAGAATTGTGCCGGTGATGGCAGTGATATACTTGATCGGTGCTTTCGCGGTTATTTTTGCGAACGTTGAAAACATTGGTCCATCTTTTATGGCTGTTATTGGCGATGCGTTTACCGGCTCGGCAGCGGCTGGTGGCTTCCTCGGCGCGACCTTAGCGTATGCATTTAATCGTGGGGTTAACCGAGGTCTGTTTTCCAACGAAGCGGGCCAGGGCTCTGCACCAATTGCCCACGCGGCAGCAAAGACCAAGGAACCCGTGTCTGAAGGCATGGTGTCCATCCTCGAGCCTTTCATTGACACCATTATCATTTGTACGGTCACGGGTTTGGTAATCTTGTCGTCGGGTGTGTGGAAAGAAAAACACGAGAATGTATTTGATCGCGCTGACATGTTGTTTGTTAGTGGTCAATACACAGAGCAAGATGTTGAAAGTGTCAATCAACTGTACTTGTATCTCAACGACGTTGAGGGCAGTACCGTCGAGGCTTTCAACGGTCAAATCTCGGTTGTAAACGGCGTTGCGGTATCAGGTGGGTATACACTGATCAACTCGCGTTCAATCGCTGAAGATGTGCTCTATCGCGTGAATGATGAAGACCTATTCTCAGGCATGTTAGAAATTGAGAACGGCAAACCCGTTCGTGAGAACTTACAAGTCTCTGGTAAATCACTGGTGCACTCAGCACCATTAACAGCAATCGCGTTCACGCGTGGTTTCTTTGGTGAGTATGGGCAATATATCGTATCAGTAGGCTTACTATTGTTTGCGTTTTCTACTGCTATTGCCTGGTCGTACTACGGTGACCGGGCTATGACCTATTTGCTTGGTCCGCGTTCAGTAATGCCATACCGCGTTATATATGTTGCCGGGTTTATTTGGGCATCATTCTCAGATACTACGTTGGTTTGGGCGCTTTCCGCAGTCGCGATCGTGGTCATGACACTACCGAACTTATTTGGGATCATGTTGTTGCGTAAGGAAATGAAAGAAACTGTCGATGACTATTGGCAGCGCAACAGCGACAAGTAGTTCCTAATCATATTGTGTAAGGCACCTCCTCGTTTGGTGCCTTTTTTCTTTTTTAACGCAGAGTAGAGTAGCCTATCGCTAATCTATAGTGCGTTGGTAAACGTAGTTATATAGTCTCGTACTCAACACTATCTGCGAGATCAGGAGTTTAAGATGGCATTGATAGATTGTCCTTCATGTGGCAAGAAAATTTCAGACAAAGCGACTAACTGCAGTCATTGTGGCTTTGCTATTGGCAATGCATCAGAAGAAGACATTGTGCGTAAACAGCAAATGCAGCGGTTCAACAAGATTCAAAGCCTTCAGAATCAATCAATGCTGGCAATGTTAATGTTTGTTGCTGGGTTTGGCATGTGGTACTGGGGGGGGGAACAACCAACAGACCTACAGCAAAATTTGGCGGTTGGATGCTCAGTCATTGGTTTTGTATGGTACTTAGTCAATAGGGCGCGTTTAGTTTTGTTAAAACGGTTTTCATAATTAAATATGGATTTATCTCTCCTTATCACACAAATGACACCAGAGCTTTACGGGCGAGTGAAGCAACTGGTGGAAACGGGTAAATGGTTTGACGGGACTCCGCTCAGCGAAGAACAACGTGAAACCTGTTTGCAAGCAGTCATGGTTTATCAAGCGAAGGTTGAACAATCTGGACAGCACATGACGATCGGTGCAGATGGAGAAATCGTGCAAAAGTCTCGACAAGAGCTAAAAAGCGAATTGCAAATGGAACAAGAAGAACTGATTGCGCGGTTTAAAAAGCACGACATTTGAGCGCTTTTGAGCATCCCAAAACCATACATCGAGGTCGACAAACGGTCGAATTCAACTCAAAAATCTGAATACAATGAAAAGCTCATATAGGCCAATGGGCTCAGTCATCCCGGTCTGTTATGTGCATGCGACGATGTGTTCAGAAAATTATGAGTTAGCGGTACACGTTAACTCAATTTTTAATCGGAGCTGCAATGCTTGAGCAACAAATTGAATATGAATTTGACCAAGAGCCGGTCGCGTATCGATTTCTTAATACAGTGAAAAACTGGCAACAACGGAATCTTCGGGCTGTTTACGGTAGTGATGCGTGTGCGGTGAAAATTACGTATCAACCTAATAGTGGTGCGTTTGATGACACCCTCGCTCGGCTGGATAATTTAGCCGAGCAAATGGGTGGCAGAGCGTTGTAAGTTTATTGTTTGGCAAACAAGAGCGTCATACGGTCAGATTCACCGATCGCATCCATTGCGGCTTTTTGTTCTTCACTCTCACCGTTACCGAAATACGTCGGCGGCAATCGCCAAACCATGTCTTTTTCAGTGGGTACATCTTTGTTATTCTGATTTATCTGACTACTTGCGACTAGTTTGAAACCAGCTTTCTCGAAAATGCTGATCAGTGTGCTTTGCTTCAAATAGCCGTTGCTTCCGTCAGCCCATTCATCGCTGTTGCCTTCAGGTGCACGATGCTGCACCACTCCCACCAGACCATCTGCTTTCAGTAATCTGTGCGTTGCTTCAAGTGCATTGGTCATGGTGCCTGCTTCTGATTCAAATCGATTCAGGTTGTGCAATGCTCGAATAAACAGAACGCGATCGACACTACCGGCGAGCGAATCTGGGATATTATCAAAGGTGAAACCTTGAGATTTTGGCGCTGGTGACGAAAACGACGCGACTTTTTCTGGGAATTGACCGGTCGACTCAATTTGTTGTTGGATGGCTTCTTCTGAGAAAAAACCGAAGCGAGCCCACATGTCATTATTGTAGTTGATACCATGCAATGATCCCTCTGCGCCGATATAAGGAGCGAGAATTTGACTGTACCAGCCGCCACCGGGTAATGCTTCAGCGACACTCATACCGGGTTCAATTTTAAAAAACTCAATTGTAGCAGTTGGGTTGCGATAGGCATCACGTTGCTTAACTTCGGGCGCTCTTTGTTCCACTATTTGTTCTAGAGAAGAGGGAGATGCAGTCGCGATGCTTGAGGCCAAAAAAGCCAAGGCCATTATACTCATTTTTTTCATTACGCAGTTCTCGTGTTATTTATTGGCAGGTCTAGCTTAGTCGGGTTGCAAAGCATGTAAAGTCGCCTTTGAACAACTTACGTAAAAACGAGGTTAACGGTCGGATTCGTGGGATAGAACTCCCTCAGCCAGTAGCGACTCTCGGGATTTGTCCCATTTGTTCGTTACACCAACGCCGCGCAGCCCGATGTGTGTAATATTACTAATTACTCAATTCACCACAAATGTCACGCTCTAGCTCGGTTCTGATCTGGTCGTAGTTCAGATCTTTACTGAACAAATAGTGTAATTTTGCCAGGGCGGCCTCGGGCGTCATATCAGCACCTGATACTACGCCAATTTCCGCTAGTGTTTGGCCATTTGCGTACCCTTGCATATCGACTTTTCCGCGTCCGCATTGGGTGCAGTTGAGAACAACAATATTGTTGTCTTTTGCATATCTTAAAGGCGCTAACAACTGCGGTGACTGCGGTGCATTACCAACACCATAGCTCAATAAGATTAATGCTTTGACGGGTTGTTGAAGGATGTTGTGAATAACGTCCGCAGCAATACCCGGATATAAATGGATCAAGCCGATGGGTTGTGCTTGCACGGGGCTTACCGTTAATTGTGAACCTTCTGATGCGCTTCGGTGCTGACCTGTCACAGTAATGTTTATGCCAGCGCTGACTAACACAGGAAAGTTGGGGGAGTCGAATGCATCAAAACCATTCGCGTCTACTTTACGACTGCGATTTCCCCTTAGTAGTTTGTTATTGAAATATAAGGTGACTTCTGGAATTGGGTAGTTGGCGGCTATGTACAGAGCGTTCAACAAATTTTCTTGACCATCAGAACGCAGTTCCGCGAGCGGTATTTGTGAACCTGTCACAATGACTGGCTTACTCAGACCTTCTAACATAAAGCTAAGGGCGGAGGCCGTATAAGCCATTGTATCTGTGCCGTGTAAAATGATGAAACCATCATAGTCGTCGTAGTTTTGCGCTATGTCATCAGCCATGCGTTGCCAATCATCTGGAGACATATCTGAAGAGTCAATCAGATGCGGGTACTCATGAATATAGAAGAGCGGCATCTCTGAACGATTGAACTCGGGCATTTTGGCCAAGGTGTCTGACAGGAAGCCCGGAGCGGGAACATAACCTCTCTCTGAAGGACGCATGCCAATAGTGCCGCCTGTGTAGGCGATATAGATCTTCTTGCGCATTTAAACTCCTAAGTACACCCATTTTCGTTTGCGCACATTGTCGTTATTGTAACCATAGGTTCAACCTTTTTTTGATTTTGTTTGTAATGAGGTCGAATTAGACGGGAAGGAATGGTGATTTAAGACTAAACTCAACGGGTGTGATCGCTTTATCACATGTAGTCAGTAGTGAGTGAGATGTTATGAAACCCGTTTCAGCCGCGCTTTTATTTCCGCAAACCGCGCCTTCAGTCGTAGCTTGTTTCTTCTCTCTATTGGTGACAATGGCTTTTGTTTATGCGAGCCAAGTGAATGCACGCGCGGACCAATGGTTAGCGGTTACCGAAAACTTCCCTCCGTATAACTATACTGATGCCGGCGAGCCTGCCGGTTATTCAACAGATCTTGTCAAACGGCTGTCGATAGAGTCTGGCGTCAATTTTAAAATTGAGGTTTTACCCTGGTCGAGAGCCATGTTTCTGGCTTCCAATGAGCCAAATGTATTGATTTTTTCCATGTTGCGAACACCGGATAGAGAAGATAAGTATCACTGGATCGGGTCTATCGATGATTTGTCTTTGTACACATGGGGTTTGAAGAGTTTCGAACAGAAAAACACTAAGCCGAACAGTCAATTGACGTACGCTGTGAGTCGCTCGCTGGACGAGTTAAACATTAATATGCTGGTTGATAAGTTCGACGCTCAAGCACACAAGATTATTGCTGTGGAGACCACTGAGCAGTTAATCGGAATGTTGCTAAAGCAGCGGGTTGATAGAGTATTATTGGCTGAGAATATCTGGCGCAAACTCAAAACAGCGTTACCTGAGGATACGGTTGACAACATGCAGCGCTTAGAACTAGTGGCGCAACGAGAGTTATACGTCGCTTCATCATTGCAATCTGAGCAGCGTGTCATTCTGCAGCTTCAACAGGCGTTCCAAAAAATTTCGGCTCATTCCAGCATCGTCGCATTACGACAATCACACGGTATTCATTGAATCACTACAGGCAATAAATACCATTGAATCTGACGGCACCAATCGAATTTTGCGCATTTTGCTACTATCTTTGCCCGCACTCTGGTCTAACATAGGCGCTGATGCCACTTAGCGGCGTATATTCATTGATTGTGGTTAAATTGGGTTGAATCAAATCTGCTTGATTTTATGGCTAATATGGCAAAGACTAGAATGATGGGTACCGTATGAGTTTTAAGACGTAATCGGATTTGCGTTACTCGACACAACTTCAATATCACGTAAGTAAAGGAAACAATTGTGACAGCAAGCAAACACTCTACAACATTAATTAAATCATTAGCGATGCTTGTCGGCAGTATGTGTCTAACAGCATGTATGTCTACAGCCCCAACGCTCGGCGGAAACTCAGGTAACACGATTACCGGTGGCGCTGCAGGAGGCAGTGTGGATGGAAATAACACCGGTCTGGAAAGCTGTGAAGAGACCCTTGGGACGCTATCAGTATTTGAAAAGACGGAAGACCCTTGGTACTACGTGTATCGTCAACGCTATCCTCAATTGGGCAGCACGCTTCCATTAATCCGTTTAATGATTCAACAGTCAAACTGCTTTGTTGTGGTTGAGCGTGGTCAAGCCATGGCGGCAATCTCCACAGAACGCCAACTCATGGACTCGGGTGAACTTCGCGACGGCAGCAATTATGGCAAAGGCCAGTTAGTTGCAGCTGACTATACGTTGTCTCCGGAGATTCAATTCGCGGAGGAAACAGGCGGTCTTAAAGCAATCGGTGGCGCTTTGTTGGGCTCTGTTGGCTCACTTATTGGAGGCGGGTTGAGTAAAAATGAAGCAAACACGACGATGTTGTTGATTGACAACCGTTCAGGTGTGCAGATTTCTGCTTCAACCGGTAATGCTGGGAACTATGATTTCAGCCTGTTTGGCGGTTTGTTTGGTGGCGGTGCCGGTGCGGGTGTTGGCGGATTCTCTAGCACGCCTGAAGGTAAAGTGATTTCAGCGGCATTTGCTGATTCTTACAACCAGATGGTACGCTCTTTACGCAACTACAAGGCTCAAGAAGTAGAAGGTGGCCTCGGTAAAGGCGGCAAACTCAAAGTTGGCAATGAGTAAGTTATTTGAATGAGAAAAAGCCCCTCTTCGGAGGGGCTTTTTTTGGGCTAACAAATAAACGTAGCGACGTTTTATGCCTGTATCAAATCATCAATAATTTTATTCAAGGCTGCCAACGCCCATTCGTTGCGCCCGTATTGTATGTAAGGGATTGCATTGTCCTTTAGCGATGCCTGAATAGTGGCGCCTAAATCCCAATCTTCGTCCAATGTGATATTAGTGATGTGGTGGTTTTTTTCCCAATGCGAGAGCTGAGCAGGGTCGCTGATATCCGGTTTTTGCGGGATCAAGCTAGTTACACTGATCTGGGTGGAATGAGCATCGATAGGATTAAAACAGATCCAATCCACATGTTCTTTTTGTACCAACAGCGCCGAATTGGGCAATACATAGAACAACGTATGGCTGCAATCATGTAATGAAGTCGGTGCGCCTTTTTCTAATTCACGCGTTGGCATAACCACACGAAAGTGTTTGTCGACTTGATGAATAACAGCAGTATTATTATAAAAACTCGATGCTATCGTGTTCTTGTGAGCAAATGAGAAGTGATACGTTTCTAAGCCCCCCTCGGCAAACAATTTCCAGTTGCCGTTCCATGTTTTGGTCGTGCGTTTGAAAAAGCTCAACTTATCACTTTCGAGCCACTCCAACAGACCTTGCATCTCTCCTAAGTGACTTGATAAATATTCGTCAAGTTGTGTATTTTCTTGTGCGCTAGGGCAGATCCATACAAATCCATAGCGGACTATACTCGGAACGCGAATGAGCCCGTTGTTGCGCTTGTCTAAATTAGGAAAACACTGTTGCTCACCCGGTACACTCACCAATTCACCATTGTTGTTATAGGCCCAAGCATGGTAGGGGCAAACAAACAATTTACTACAACCAGAACCGTCGGCTAAACGCGCTCCCCGGTGGCGACATGCATTACGGAATACCGAGATCTTGCCATCGTTATCTTTAGTGACGATGACAGACCCAATCGCGGAATCAACAACGGTATACGCATTGTCTTCACGCAATTCAGATTGATGAAGCAAGATACTGGGTAGAGCAGTGAAGAGCTTTACTTGTTCCAGCCTAAAACGCTCTGGCGAGAGGTAGCGAGAAACATCCCCTAAGCTTTCGCGTTCTCCCAATGAAGTGGTGCGATTGGCTTTGTTTTGCTTACACTCTTCAATTAACGCGATCTCAATATCACGATTCATAAATTACCCTCCTACTTTACCTACCGACCGGTAAGTCTATTTAAAAAATACCTACCGGGTGGTAAGGTGTCAATAGTTTTATAAAATATGAGAATTATAGTGTGGTGAAAAACACGCGAGATGCACTCCTGCTGCATGCAGAGATCCTGTTTTCCGCAAAAGGTTTTTATGGGGTCAGTATTAATGATGTGGCCAAGCAGGTTAACGTTAGTAAACAGGGCTTACTTCATCATTTTGCCACTAAAGAAAAACTATATGCGGAAGTTTTAAGAGGGGCCGCCGACCATTTAATGAACACCATTGAAGCGATCAAACAAGCATACCCTGTGGACATTCAATTGAATAAACTTTTTCGCCTGATGAGTGTCGCGGAGGGCCGCCTACTGCGGGTAATTGTGTTGTTGATGAGAGAGTTATTGGATAACGAACAACGCGCAGATACCGCTAAACAGTGGTTTCTTAGGCCGATTATTGATGAATTGGTTGCTATTGCTCAAAACAGTCATCAACAGCTCGACGCTCAATATGAACAGTACTCGGCACTTGCGCATATCTACGTGCTGTTAGGCGCAACTCAGTACTATGTTGTGTCGTTGCCAACCTTGAAACGTCTCTATTCGAGCGCTGAATTTTCCAGTCATCGGGAACAACATTTGGCGACTATTGATGCCTTATGCGTGCCGACAAAACTCAGGGTTCGGCTGTAAAAAAAACCGCGGATGTTTGGGCAAACAACCGCGGTCTCGTGTTAGTGAGGTGTGGTTTATTTTACCTCTTCACCAGCAGCTTGTTTATCCGCGTGATAACTAGAACGAACCATAGGGCCACATGCTGCGTGGCTGAAGCCGATGGATTTGGCATAGTCGCCAAGTTGATCGAACTCTTTGGGTTCAACATAGCGCTTAACGGGATAGTGATGTTTACTGGGCTGCAGATACTGCCCAAGCGTTAACATGTCCACGTTGTGTTCACGTAAATCGTCTAACACGGTTTGGATTTCGTCCGCATCTTCACCCATACCCATCATTAGACCGGATTTAGTCGGTACCTCAGGGTGTTGCTCTTTGAACTTTTTAAGCAAATCTAACGACCACTTGTAGTTCGCACCTGGACGACACTCACGGTAAAGACGAGGGATAGTCTCAAGGTTGTGGTTGAATACATCAGGTACACCATTTTTGAAGATCTCTAGGGCTCTATCCATTCTGCCCCTGAAATCGGGCACTAGCACCTCGATTGTGGTGGTCGGGCTGTGTTCGCGTATAGCATTGATGCAATCGACAAAGTGTTGGGCTCCACCGTCGCGCAAATCATCTCTGTCAACCGAAGTTATAACCACATATCGCAAACCCATTTCTTTAATGGTCTTCGCTAGCTTTATCGGTTCTTCCGCAGATGGGGGGAGGGGTTTTCCGTGTGCAACGTCGCAAAATGGGCAGCGGCGGGTACAAATATCACCCAAAATCATAAAGGTTGCGGTACCGTGATTAAAACATTCAGCAAGGTTTGGACAACTGGCCTCTTCACACACCGAATGCAATTTGTTTTTGCGCAGTGTTTGTTTGATATGGTCGATTTTGTCAGTTGTTCTAGGAAGCTTGATTTTTATCCAGTCAGGCTTACGTAACATTTGTTCCTTTTCGGTTGGAACAATGGTGATTGGAATATGTTTTACTTTTTCATCATCGCGGAGTTTTACACCCGCTTGTGGTTTTGAATTACTCATCAAAGCCTTCTCTGAACTCTTTAGTGGTGATACCCACTAGCTGACAAAAATGATCAACTAATGGTTGAGCTGCTTCGCTCAATGAACTTGGTCCGCCAACGGTTGCACAGTCTACCATTTCTAGGCCCGCATATCCGCATGGATTAATTCGTTGAAAGGGTTCTAAATCCATATTTACATTCAGGGCAAGTCCGTGGAAAGAGCACCCTTTGCGGATCCTAAGCCCAACGGAGCAGATTTTTTTCTCATCGATATACACGCCTGGTGCATCGGGCTTGGCATAAGCTTGGATATCATAGTCTGAGAGCAAATTGACAATACATTGTTCAAGCGCTGTGACAAGGTGACGCACACCGAGCTTGGCTCGTTTAATATCAATAAGAATATACAGCATCTGCTGACCAGGACCGTGATACGTGACCTGACCGCCGCGATCAACCGGCACCACGGGAATGTCGCCTGGCATTAAGATATGTTCTTCTTTACCGGCCTGACCTTGTGTAAAGACAGGCTGATGTTCCACCAGCCATATCTCATCTGGGGTTTGCGCATCTCGTTGATCAGTAAAGTCTTGCATGCGCTGCCAGATCGGCATGTAACTTTGACGGCCGAGTTGACGAACAATCGTCATTGACGCTGGTTTGCTCATTACAATACGACGCGCACTAGCTCAAGTGCAGAAAGCTCGGTGTAGATACTTTCCATGTGTTCTTTACTGGTGACTTTTACGCTCAATGACAGAGAGTGGTAATTGCCCTTACTACTGGGTTTAACTGTCGGCGCATAATCGCCCGGTGCTAATTGTTGCAGGCGATTAATAACCATGGCCGGTAGGCGTTCATCGGCAACACCCATAACCTTGAACGTTTGGTAACAAGGAAATTCTAATAATTCATCAAAACGGGTGTCCACTTTATACTCCTGGGTGCTTGAAAATATTCAGAAACCTAACTATCGAAGCCAAGTTTCAATTTAATAAAGTCTATAGCACGGTCTACCATTCCACCTTCGTTCACTTCATGTAATGCGACGAGTGGATATTCTGCAATGTCTTCACCTTCCAGCTGTATATAGAGTGTGCCGACGACCTCACCCTTAGCGAGTGGCGCCTCGAGCTTTTCATCTAGCACAAAATTAGCTTCTAGGTTCTTGGTTTGACCGCGCGGTATGGTAATTGGGGTCGATTGATTAATTCCCAAGTCTACCGTTTCGCGATCGCCCATAAAAATTCTGTGCGCAACAAAGCTTTCGCCGGCTTCATATGGCGTTACTGTTTCATAAAATCTAAAACCATAACGAAGTAACTTCTTGTTCTCTTCTTTTCTGGAACGCTCACTTTCGGTTCCCATTACTACTGAGATTAGACGCATGTCACCTTGAGTCGCAGACGTAATCAGACTGTAACCTGCGTCAGACGTATGGCCTGTTTTGATACCGTCAACGTTGAGGCTTTTATCCCACAGAAGACTGTTGCGGTTGTATTGTTTGATGCTGTTGTAGGTGAATTCCTTTTCGCTGTAGATGGCGTACATTTCCGGAACTTCGGTAATGATTGCAGCAGACAGCAGGGCCATATCGCGGGGAGTCGTATAATGGTCAGGGTCATGCAAGCCATGGCTGTTAACGAAGTTTGTACCCATCATCCCAAGATTGGCTGCGTGCGCGTTCATCATGCTGGCAAAGGCACTTTCACTGCCGGCAATGTGTTCAGCCATTGCAACACACGCGTCATTTCCGCTTTGCACCATAATCCCGCGCAGCAAGTCTGAGACCGCAACTTCGGTATTCACTTCAATGAACATTTTTGAAGAGTCAGGGAAATTTTTTGCCCACGCGTTTTCAGAAATTTTGACTTTGTCGTCAATTGAAATATTGCCCGCCTGGAGTTCTTTACCGATGACATACACAGTCATGATCTTGGTTAGACTGGCTGGCGCGAGTCGCATGTCAGCATTTTGTTCGGTAATCACTTTGTTGGTTGCAGGGTCAATTAATAAATGGCCCTCAGCAGCGACACTGGGTGGAGGAGGGATGACCACGGCTGCCGTTGAAGCAAATGGAACGAGTGTGCAGCATACTGCTAAGATACAACGAATTTTTGAAAGCATGAATCTACCGTATTGAGTTATATTTATTCGGGTTGATCGATCCCGTCATTAGCGCTTAATCATCAATGACGATACCCGCGCATGATAGCGCAAAACATGGGGTTCGGACTAGGTTAAGACAGTAAAAAATTGCAAAAGTTTTACTGCGAGAAAAATCGATAAAACCGCTGTTTAAGGGGCCAATACACGGAACGCTTGAGGGTATCCATTCCGCCGTAATTCATCGAGCAACATGTCAGCTAAATGTTCGTTGGCTATTGGACCGAGACGTAAACGAATCATTTGTGTATCGCCTTTGGTGCTGGCGGGAACCTCGTATAATTCAGTCAGTTTGTCGGAAATGCTGGCGATTTTGCTCGCATCGCTGGATGCGGCGACTTGGATGTATACACCTGAGCCAACTCCACTTATCTCAGGTGTCTGGTTTGGGGCGTTGTTTACTTCTGTCGCATCAAGTGATTCAGACCTCGGGGTCACAAGCCCCGCGTATTCCGCGTAACTTGTTGTTGGCCCATTACCGACGGTGACTCGGTTTTGCTCATCAAAGTGAATGACTTCTACCTTCACCTCTGCCGTCCCGGTCTTTAAGTAATCGAGTTTTTTAGCTGCTGCGAATGAGAGGTCGATTATGCGGTCGTCGTGAAAAGGTCCTCTGTCATTAACGCGAACAATGACACTTTTCCCGTTCGACACATTGGTTACCTTAACAAAAGAGGGGAGCGGCAGTGTTTTATGCGCTGCAGTCATCCCGTACATATCATACACCTCTCCGATTGATGTGAGGTGACCGTGAAACTTCTGACCATACCAAGAAGCAACACCTTGTTGCACGAACCCTTTACCGGATGTCATTGGATAATAGCGTTTACCCAACACGGTATAGGGACGGCTATTGAACTCTCTGTAGGGTTCATAATGAGGAATTGCACTTTGGCGTGCGATACTGTCGGGAATATTGCGTGGGGCAGAGTCATACTTTTGCGAATAACGGCCACCGTATTGGCAGCCACTGAGAATAAGCAGGGTTAGACTTAACAATATGTATGTAAGGCGAATCCTGTCGCGCATAATATCTATCTCGACATCAAACGTGCTTGAGTACTAATGGCCATTAGAATGCCAAAACCCGCGAGCAGTGTCACCATTGAGGTTCCGCCATAACTCACCAAAGGCAGGGGTACACCGACGACGGGCAATAAACCCGATACCATGCCGATATTGACAAATACGTACACGAAGAAGGTTAGGGTGATGGCACCAGCCAGTAGTTTACTGAATGCGTCTTGTGCTCTCGACGCTATCCACAAGCCCCGCATGATGATAAACACATAGATACCCAATAATCCCAATACGCCCAGTAAACCGAACTCTTCGCTGAAAACAGCAAAAATAAAATCGGTATGGCGTTCAGGCAAAAACTCTAATTGTGATTGCGTTCCCTGTAACCATCCCTTGCCTTCCAAGCCCCCCGAGCCGATTGCAATTTTGGATTGGATAATGTGATAGCCAGAGCCTAACGGATCACTTTCTGGGTTTAGAAAGGTCAGAACTCGTTGTTTTTGATACTCCTTCATCAAGAAGAACCACATTATGGGCGCAAAACAGCCACCCATGATGGTAACGATGGAAATAAGCTTCCACGCCATCCCTGCTAGAAAAAGCGCGAAAATGCCGGAGCTCGCGATGAGTAATGATGTCCCCAAATCAGGCTGTTTAGCAATCAATACTGTGGGCACAGCAACTAAGATAAAGCCGATGATTATGTGATGAGTCTTGGGCGGTAGAGTGAATTTACTGATATACCAAGCCACCATCATTGGGACCGCTAGCTTCATGATTTCGGAGGGTTGGAAGCGCATAAAGCCTATATCGAGCCAACGCTGAGCGCCCTTTCCAACGACACCAAAAAACAGTACTGCGAGTAACATTAATAAGCCAATTACATAGAAGTAAATAGCCATTCCTCGATACATCATGGGGGGAATTTGCGCTAACACGACCATTACAACCAATGCCAGTCCAAGCCGGATGATTTGACGTTGGATCAACGCTGGATCCTGTCCACCAGCAGAGTAAATGGTTATGAGCCCGACCGCCATTAGTGCTATCAAACCGACAAGCAGTATTCCGTCGATATGAATTCGCTGTAGAAAGCTCCTCCGGTTAGGGTTGATTATCGTTGCGTTCATGGTGAACCTATGGCGGTGTTTTCTGACGGTTCAAATTGATGATGACGGAAATAGAAGTCCATTATCTGTCTTGTCAACGGAGCGGCATTGCTACTGCCACCCCCGGCGTTTTCTAGCACAACGGTAACTGCCATTTCAGGATCGTCATAAGGGGCATAACCCACATACATGGCATTATCGCGCAGGTGCAACGCAACCTCTTCTTCTTTGTATTCTTCGTCTTGGGCGACTGTAAACAATTGCGCGGTACCGGTTTTCCCGGCAGAAATATATGGGGTTTTGGCAAAAGCTTGTCGCGCAGTACCGGTTTCGCGATTAACGACCCCATACATTGAATCCAGTGCTACTTCCCAGTTATCAACGTTGTTAATGGCAATTGGGCGGGCCGTTTTGACCCCTTCGAGTACGACACCGTCTGCGTGCTGAACACCGCGCAGAATTTGGGGCAAAATTTTCTCACCGCGATTGATCAGGATATTAACGGAGTTCGCAATTTGAATCGGAGTTGCCGTCCAAAAGCCTTGGCCAATTCCGACCGGTATGGTGTCACCGATGTACCAAGGCTCGTTCATTTGCGCGCGCTTCCAACCTCGCGAAGGCATGTTGGCGTCGGACTCTTCCGTTATGTCGATACCGGTATAATCGCCAAAACCAAATTCTACCATCGCGGTACTGATACCATCGATGCCGAGATTAAAGGCGAGGTCATAAAAAAATGTGTCACACGAAGACTCTACTGCCTTGACCACATCAACCTCACCATGGCCACCACGTTTCCAGTCACGCCACACATGGTTGACGTTGGGTATTCGATAACGGCCATAATCTTTCATCACAGTTTCGGTCGTAATGACGCCTTGTTCTAATCCAACCAAAGCCAAGTGTGGCTTAATGGTTGATGCCGGCGGATACTGGCCCTGGGTAGTGCGGTTGATTAAGGGTCTGTCCGGAGAATTTAATAGTGCGCCATAGTTCCGAGAACTGATCCCATGCACAAACAGGTTAGGATCGTAACTGGGATTTGAATATAGCGCTAGGATGGCCCCAGTTTTAGGCTCACTGATAATCACTGCTGCGCGACGATCGGCTACTAATCGCTGGATTTCCATCTGTAGTTCGATATCGATATTGAGGACCAAGTCCTCACCCGGTATTGGCGGTTGGAAATCTAACGTGCGAATAATTCGGCCTTGATTGTTAACTTCCACTTGCTGGTAGCCCACAGTGCCGTGCAGCCGTTCCTCGTAAAACCTTTCGATACCCAATTTGCCGATGTCATGCGTGGCATCATAGTTAGCCGCCTGGCCCGATTCTTCCAATTTGTTTAAATCATTCTTGTTGATTCGGGCAACATAACCCACTGCATGGGTCAACGCTGATCCAAACGGATAATGGCGAGCTAAGCGCGCGTTGATCGAAACGCCGGGGAAGTGATGTTGATGGACGGAAAACTTAGCGACTTCATCTTGACTCAGGCGGGTTTTCAAGGCGACTGGTTTAAATCGTCTTTGACCTTTTAAGCTATCTTTGAAATCGCCGATTTCTTCTTCTGTTAGTGGTAGGAACTGGCTAACTTGAGTGAGCATGGCGTCAATGTCTTTCACCTGCTCAGGGATTACTTCCAAGCTGAATACCGGAATGTTCTCTGCCAAGATAACCCCGTTTCGGTCCATTATGAGGCCGCGGTTAGGGGCAACAGGTAAAACCTTTATGCGGTTGCCATTTGAGCGGGTTTGATAGTCTTCAAACTGGGTGACTTGTAAGCTATGTAGGTTATTGATCACAATCCCAAGCAGCGCTGCGATAATAATTAATGCGATAACAGCGCGCCTGGCAAACAAGTTTGCTTCGGCAGAATGGTCTCGGATCGTTTGGCGTTTAATCGGCACTGCTATTCCCTGTGATAGGGGTGGTTCTGGGTAACGCTCCAGGCGCGATACAAGCTCTCCGCTAGGATGACTCGCACCATTGGGTGAGGCAGCGTCAGCGCTGATAGAGACCATTTTTGTTGTGAAGCGCGAATACAATCGGGAGCCAAACCTTCAGGGCCTCCGACCAATAGACTAACGTCTCTGCCATCAAGCTGCCATTGCGTGAGTTGCTTGGCTAATTGCGGCGTGCTCCATGGCGAGCCGGTAACTTCAAGCGTGACGATGCGGTTGCCTTTATTCACTGCTTTGAGCATCATTTCGCCCTCTTTTTGCAGTATACGCGCAATGTCAGCATTTTTACCGCGCTTACCAGGCGGAATTTCGGTAATGGATACACTAAAGTCATTGGGAAAGCGCCGCAGATATTCTTCACATCCTTGTGACACCCAATTGGGCATCTTGTTCCCCACAGCAATGATTTGTATACGCATTAGCTCCAGAGCTTCTCCAATTGATAGAAGTCACGCGTCTCGTCTTGCATTACATGGACAATGATGTCGCCTAAATCAACTAGCACCCATTCGCCAGTGTCTTTGCCTTCGATACTCAGCGCCGGATTACCTTCCTGTTTACAGGCCAATGTTACATTCTCGGCGATTGAAACAACATGCCGTTTAGAGTTTCCGGAGCAAATCAGTAAGGTGTCAGTAATACTACTTTTCTCGGATACGTCCAGTTCGATTAAATCGCGACCTTTCATATCTTCAATTTTTTCAATCACAAATTGTTTTAGTTCAGCGTGGTTCAAGAGTTCTCCTCATCTTGGTTCACATAAAGTTGGTACTTATCTATATAGTTTATCACAGGCTCGACTAACCATTCAGTCAGCTTTGTTCGCTTGTGCTGAGAAATTTCGTCGCGCAATTCACTAGATGATATAGGCCACAGTGGCGTATCTGCAAAAAACACGCGGCCACATGGCGATGATCTTAGTTCAGACCAATCTTCACTGACATGGTTTTTCAGCCATTTTTGTATGCATGCATTGGGCTTTAAATTGAAATCGGGGCGCGGCAACACTAACAAGTGACAAAGCGTTAAAATTTCGTCCCAGCGAATCCATGTATTGATATTCAACAATGAATCCATGCCGATGACGAACACGATACTTTCGTTCGGGAATCGTTGTCGGAAGTGCGCCAGTGTTTGCACTGTGAAGGTCGGCGAGGGGAGTTCACTCTCACTCTTATCGATGCACAATCTGTCATAATATTCACAGGCGATTCTCGCCATTTCAGTGCGGTGTTTTAGGTCGACTGATTGAATCTGTTTATGCGGTGGTGAGGGCGATGGCAACAAGCGTACTTCAGCAAAGTCTAAGTTTTCTGCAAGGCATTGGATGGGCTCTAAATGTCCCTTGTGTGGCGGGTTGAACGCGCCGCCAAACAATACGATAGGGCGCGCGTTTAACACAGCTCAAGGTCACCCAAAGCGGCAGGCATAAACAATAAGCAAAGATGGCAGAGCGTTACGTATGGTTTACTAATAACACTTTGTTTAAAACGCAAGTCTGCATCAGCGAGTTTGTCTCGCATGACGTTCAGATCCTGCTGTGACAGCCGTGATAGCGCTGATTGATATAGCGCTTGTCGATTTTGCCAAATACGGAGCTTTTGCCAATTCGGCGATTGACCAAGGGACTGGGCTTGATTGAGCGTTGCCAGTGTTTGCCACTCTTTTACCAGAGCCCAAATCACGATATTCGGTTCTACACCTTCACTTTCGAGGCGATACAGCATTTTGATGGCTCGCTGCATATTGCCCGCAAGCAACGTGTCGACGAGTTGAAAGACATTAAAGCGCGATTGGTCGACGCTAACTTTGGCAATGGCGTCTTGGGTTAACTGTTGGCCGGCATACAGTAACGAGAGCTTTTCAATTTCTTGTCTCGCAGCCAACAAATTGCCTTCGCAATTGTCGGCTAACACTGCGATCGCATCTTTATTTGCCGATAATTGATGCTGTTGCAGACATCGTTCAATCCACTGACGTAAGCGTTGACCTTCGAGGGGGAAACACTGGGTAAATGAGCCCAATTGATTGAGACTTTTAAACCACTTCGCATTTTGCACATCTTTGCCGATTTTGGGGCCGTGGATCAAAATGCGTAAGTCAGTCAGGTCGCCGCTGGCCAGTTCCACCAGGGTTTTTCCGCCAGTAGCGCCAGGCTTACCCGTAGGTAGTTCGAGTTCAATGTACTGCTTGTCTGAAAACAGCGACATTGATTGACTTGCTTCGAGCAATAAGGACCAGTCAAACTCGCTATCTGCCACCAGTGTTTGGCGCTCTGAGTAGCCATCCTGAATCGCTTGATGACGCATTGCGTCGATACACTCAAGTTTTTGTTGCGGCTCGTCACCGAATACCAGCGCTATTGGTTTTGGCTGTTGCTGGATATGTTGAGCAAAGCGGTCTGGATAGACTTGCATAGGACTAGTTGCTATCGCTCGTGTTTGATACTTGACTTGCCATAAGACGAATAATTCTATCGGCAGCGTCATCGCGCATCTCATCAAGGATGAGATCCAACTCTCGTGATTTAGCCAGCACTTGGTCCGGATCGTCCTGATATTCTCTTAACACTTCTACCACGGCATTGATTGGTTCTTGATCGGGGAAGATGAGTCGATACTCAACCCGATAAATCAACTCATATTCTGCGACTTGACCGGTTTGAAACACAGACAGGAGTCTGCGGTCTAGATTTTCCGGCTTTAAGTCAATAATAACCGTACTACCAAGCTCTTCAGGCAGTGCAGCACGTGTGTGGTTGAGCTGATAAACGGGTAAGCGGTTGGCCAGCGCGCGCGCTTGCGGGTCGTGTGCAGAGAGGCTGCGCACTTCAACCTGAGTGATATGCTCGGGTAACTGCTGTGAACCCCTCAACGTGAAGCCACACGCTGATAAAGCACCGAGCAGCACCAAGAAGGTGCCGCATTTGAGTACCGAGCTGACTGACTTAAATTGATTCATCAGTTGGCCACGATGTTGACAAGTTTACCGGGGACGTAAATCACCTTGCGAACGGTTTTGTCCTGTACAAAGTTTTGCACGTTCTCGTGATTCATAGCCGTTTCTTTGACAGCCTCTTCGTCACTATCAGCCGCAACCGTTATCTTGGCTCGAACCTTACCGTTGACTTGCACAATAATGAGCTTTTCGTCTTCGACCATGGCGGCTTTGTCGGCTGTTGGCCAGCCACTGTGTTCGATTGAGCCGGCTTGACCAAGCTCACTCCAAAGGTGTTGACAAATATGCGGTGTCACTGGGTTTAATAAGCGTACAATCGCGATCACACCTTCAGCCAAAATAGCGTGTTCAAGTTCACTTTCGGTACTGGCCTTTTGCAAATGGTTCAGCAATTCCATTACCGCAGCAATTGCCGTATTGAACGTTTGTCTTCTACCTAAGTCGTCACTGACTTTATCAATTGTGCGATGGATTTCTCGACGCAAATCTTTTTGTGCTTTGCTAAGCGATTTTGCTTGCTCGTTCGTGATGGCTGCTGAGGTTCTAATAACCTCTGCATTATCAGTTGCAAGGCGATACAAACGCTTCAGGAAGCGGTGCGAGCCCTCAACCCCAGAATCAATCCATTCCAATGTTTGTTCAGGTGGCGCAGCGAACATCGTAAACAAGCGAACAGTATCGGCGCCATACAAGTCGATAACGGCTTGTGGGTCGATTCCATTGTTTTTTGACTTTGACATCTTAGTCATTCCACCCGGAATCACTGCGCTGCCGTCTGAAGTTAAATGAGCGGCCGTAATGCGACCTTTCTCATCTTTACTAAGGGTCACATCTGCCGGTGAATACCAGGTTTTCTTGCCGGATTCGTCTTCTCGATAGAAGGACTCAGCCAATACCATTCCCTGACACAACAAGCGTTTAAACGGCTCGTCAGAATCAACAAGACCTTCATCACGCAACAATTTGTGGAAGAATCGAGAATACAACAAATGCAAAATAGCGTGTTCGATTCCACCCACATATTGATCGACCGGCAACCAATAGTTACTTTCTTTCGGGTCCAGCATCGCATCTTGTGGTGCGGATGCATAACGCGCGTAGTACCAGCTTGATTCCATGAAGGTGTCGAAAGTATCGGTTTCACGCTGAGCTGCTACGCCATCAATGTCGATAGCCGACCAACTTTTGTCGGCTTTAATTGGGCTCGTAACACCGTCCATCACAACATCTTCAGGCAACGCAACGGGCAGTTTGTCGGCAGGTACCGGCATTTCAGTCCCGTCTGGCAAATTGATCATTGGGATAGGCGTTCCCCAATAACGTTGGCGCGAAACACCCCAATCACGTAACCGGTAGTTTACGGTGCGTTGGCCTTTGCCTTGTTGCTCTAGCGCAGAACATATCTGATCGAACGCCTGTTCAAAATTAAGGCCGTCAAAGTGTTCTGAATTGATTAACTCGCCTTTTTCGGTGATTGCGGCGGTATCTATCGACGCGATCTCTGCATCGTCTGCCGCTTTCACGACCTGTTTGATCGGTAAGCCGTATTTATTGGCGAATTCCCAGTCACGTTGGTCGTGGCCAGGTACTGACATGACCGCGCCTGAACCGTATTCCATTAATACAAAATTCGCGACCCACACTGGCAATTTCTCGCCTGTCAGTGGGTGAGTGACTTCGAGACCTGTGGCGCAGCCTCGCTTTTCCATTGTCGCGAGTTCAGCTTCAGCAACTTTTGTTTGTTTGGCGTCTTCAATAAAGGCCGCGACATCAGGATTTGATTGAGCTGCGTGTTGAGCCAGTGGATGCTGTGCAGCAACCGCCACGTAAGTGACACCCATCAACGTATCTGGGCGAGTGGTGTAGACCTCGATATTGTCAAGTTCGCCAATGGTTTCGGTCAAGGCAAAACGAATATCCGCACCCTTGGACTTACCAATCCAATTGCGTTGCATAGCAACCACTTGCTCAGGCCATTCTTCGAGCCCATCAAGGTCGTTTAACAACGCTTCGGCATAATCCGTTATCTTGATAAACCATTGTGGAATTTCTTTTTGTTCAACAACCGCGCCACTGCGCCATCCGCGCCCGTCGATTACTTGCTCATTTGCTAATACGGTTTGATCAACTGGGTCCCAGTTGACGGTAGCCAGTTTTTTGTATACCAGGCCTTTTTCGTATAAACGGGTAAAGAACCATTGTTCCCAACGATAATAATCAGATTTACATGTGGTAACCTCGCGCGACCAATCGTAACCGAAGCCTAGCGATTTCAATTGCTCCTTCATGTACTCAATGTTGGCATAGGTCCACTTAGCCGGAGCGGTCTTGTTATTGATGGCTGCGTTTTCTGCGGGTAAGCCAAAGGCATCCCAACCCATTGGTTGTAAGACGTTTTTACCTTGCATCCGTTGGTAACGACTGATGACATCACCAATGGTGTAGTTTCGAACATGACCCATGTGAAGCTTGCCACTCGGGTAAGGAAACATCGACAAACAATAAAACTTCTCTTTCGATTCATCGACATCGACTTTGAAGGTTTCATTATTGTGCCATTCCGCTTGAACCTGTTGTTCTATTTGTTGGGGGTCATATTGCTTTTCTGACATTGCAGCTGTTGATTCCGTAAGGGGTTAGTGTTGGTTTACATAAAGCTGCTAAGAATACCTTAACGCAATCGCTAACAACAGCCTTGTAACGGGCTATTTGAGAAAAAAAGTTTGTCTCTTGACACAAGCTTTTTAATGCGGTGTACACTGTGTTCAAAGTCAATAATAAAACCATCTATGCAAAGTTTGAAAACCGTTGAACCGCTCAAAGTTGAGCAACTCAGTGCCTCACCTAATTTATCGCATATCCAACACGCATTGGCGGACGAAAGCGCCTTACAAGCAACCTTTATCGGCCAAGACCGTGCGAGAGAAGCGCTGAGTTTCGGCTTGGGCATTGATGCAACGGGCTACAATCTTTACGTCATGGGGGAACCGGCGACCGGGCGCTATACATTAGTCCACGACTACGTTGAAAAAGCGGTCAAACACAAGTCGACGCCCGATGATTGGTTGTACATCAACAATTTTGACGATGAACGCCAACCGCTGTCTATGCGATTGGTAGCGGGGGAGAGCAAACGTCTCGTTGCCGACATTGATGGATTAATTGATGACGTCTTGGATACGTTTCCCGCAGCGTTCGAAAATCCCGGATACCAGCGTCGTAAAGCGGCGCTTGGGCGTCAGTTCGAGTTAAAATACGACCACGCAATCGACGCGGTAGAACAAGTGGCACAAGCGAATAGCGTCGCACTATATGAAGACGGTGGCACGATCACATTTTCACCCATTGTCGATGGCAAACCTATTAGCGATGCAGAATTTAGTAAGCTCGACGAACAGCAACGCACTGGGTTTTATCAGCTGATTGATGCTTTGGAAGACAAGCTCAGTGAAGCGTTGATCGAATTACCACTGTGGAAGCGTGAACATTCTGAACAGTTACGTGAGTTGAAACGCACAACGGCTGAACAGGGTATACGCCCTTTGCTCAAAAATCTTGAGCACAAATATGCGTCGCAACTTGCAGTATTGAAGTATTTGCGTCAGATAAAAACACCGATGATCGAAACAGTTCTCGAACTGTTGGCATTGGAAAGTAAAGAGGACAAAGCCGAAGAGTTCGATCGCAAGGGAATTCTGAAAGAACAATTCTTACCCAACATTCTGACCTCGCACGGTATTACGGATGGTGCCCCCGTTATTTATGAGCCCAATCCAACCCATCAAAATCTGTTCGGTAAAATTGAATATAACAGCTCCCAAGGCGTCGCATTCACCAACTACAGCATGATTCGCAGTGGCGCGTTGCACCGTGCCAATGGCGGCTATTTGCTGCTGGACGCAGACAAAATGGTACAACATCCTTATGTGTGGGAAACCCTCAAGTTGGCCTTAAAGTTCTCCACATTGAAGATGGATCTTCCTCAACAAGATGTCGGTATGGTCAACTCTATTACTTTGTCACCGCAACCAATTGAACTGAATGTAAAAGTTATTCTCATGGGGTCTCGAGATCTGTATTACACCTTGCAGGACTACGACGACGAGTTTGATGAACTGTTCAGGGTATTGGTCGATTTTGACCACGAAATCCCATTGCGTGAAAATACCCTACATGATTTTGTTGGCAGAGTTCGGCATCAGGTTCTGCTGCTCGGACTAGAGGGGATCAGTGAACCTGCTATGGCCCGCCTGGCAACGTATTCTATGCGGATGGCGGAGCATCAAACCAAACTTTCGGCACGCTTTGCTGATGTCATTGAATTACTCAAAGAAGCCAATTATTTCGCCCAGAAGCATCACCATGATTTCCTTGAGTTACAACATATAACGGACGCGCTAGCAGCCAAGCGACGTCGTACCGGTCGCGTGAAAGGGGCGTTGCTCGACGATATCAAAGAAGGCCACGTATTGATCGCCACTGAAGGCAAGGCTGTAGGCAAGGTCAATGGGCTTACCGTCCTTGAGATCGGGGATACCACTTTCGGAACGCCTGCGCGGATCACATCCACTGTGTACGCAGGGGCTTCTGGTGTGGTCGATATTGAGCGCGAGGTGGAATTGGGGCAACCGATTCACAGTAAAGGCGTGATGTTGTTAACTGGCTATCTGGGCAACAAATATGCCCAGTACTTTCCGCTGACCTTGTCGGCAAATATCGCATTGGAACAGTCATACGGACATATCGACGGTGATAGTGCATCACTGGGGGAACTATTGGCGTTGATATCAGCGCTGACAGAGATACCAGCGACGCAAGAACTCGCGATAACCGGATCCATCAATCAATACGGTGAAGTGCAAGCGGTTGGCGGTGTTAATGAGAAAATTGAGGGTTACTTTGACTTATGTAAACACCGAGGGTTAACTGGCAATCAAGGTGTAATCATCCCGGCCTCAAATCAAATCAATTTGATGCTCGATGATGTTGTCGTGCGCGCCATTGAGGCAGGTGAATTCCAAATTTATGCCGTCGAGACCGTTGATCAAGCAATCAATTTATTGATGCAAGTGGAGGCTGGGCAGTTAAATAGCAAGGGGCGATATCCAAAAGGAAGCGTTAACTACCATGCGGTTAATCGTTTGTATAACATTGCGAATATAGTTAATGGTGGCGCAGACTGATTAGTGATTCCACTAATCAGTCCATCCTAAGCCAGTTTTTATTTTGGCGGCATACGCAATGCGCCGTCTAAGCGCACTGTTTCTCCATTCAAGTAGGCATTTTCGATCATATGCACGGCGAGTTTGGCAAACTCTTCCGGTAAACCTAGACGATTTGGGAAAGGTACATTTGCTTTCAGTGCGTCTTGTACATTTTCTGGCATTGCGAGCAGCATTGGCGTGCCCATAATACCCGGCGCAATGGTGTTAACTCGTACACCGACTTTCGCCAAGTCTCTAGCCATTGGAAGCCCTAACCCAATGATACCGCCTTTACTTGCCGCGTAAGCAGTCTGGCCTATTTGACCTTCATAGCCAGCAACAGATGCGGTATTGACAATCAAGCCGCGTTCATTGGCTTCGCCAACCGGTTCTTGTTTAGCCATAGCGGCAGCAGCACAACGGGCGACATTGAAAGAACCAATAAGGTTGATCTCAATAACGGATTGGAAGGCATCCAACGGCATCGCTTCGCCATCGCGATCAAGTAAACGTTTGGCGGGAGCAACACCAGCACAATTTACCAGCACGCGCAGATTGCCAAATCGTTCGACCACTGCGTTAACTGCATTTTCAACCGACGCGGCATCGCGCACGTCTACTTGGCAAAACAGTGTTTGTTCGGCGCCAAGTTCTTCGACTCGTTGTTGTCCTTGTTCAGCATTCATATCAAAGATGGCAACATTAAGTCCTAGCTCACGAAATTTAGCCGCCGTTGCGTGGCCCAATCCAGAGCAACCACCTGTTACGATGGCAGTCATTGAAGGTGTAATTTTCATAGTTTTTATCTGTCGTTGTAGGGAAAGCTTATGGTTAGCGACGTGGCAAGATAATTTTTGGCTCGTCGCTTGGTTTGTATAACACTAGTGTATGCCCAATGATTTGGATCTTATTCGAGTGCGTCTCACGCACAATGGCGTCAGCAATTAATTGCTTTTCATCGCGGTCATCGGTTGGGATTTTGACTTTGATCAGTTCATGGTGGCCCAGGGCATTTTCGATTTCTGCAACCACGCCCTCGGTCAGGCCGTTATTGCCAAGCTGGACTATCGGTTTTTTGTCATGTGCGAGTCCTTTAAGGAACTGCTTTTGTTTCGTTGTTAAATTCATCGTACCAATTTTCTTACAATTTGATGACGTAATGTCTCTTGAAAAGCGCTATTCTAACGCCATCTAACGAGCAATACGACAAACATTGCGCTGAATGACAAAAAAGAAACATTCCGCTAGCAGTAAACGCTGGCTTAAAGAACACTTCGATGATCACTACGTACAGAAAGCTCAAAAGATGGGTTTGCGATCACGTGCGGTCTTCAAATTAGAAGCGATTCAAGAAAAAGACCGCTTGATCAAGCCTGGTATGACTGTGGTTGATTTGGGCGCTGCTCCCGGTGGTTGGTCACAATTATCGGCAGATTTAGTGGGAGCGAACGGTCAAGTCATTGCATGTGATATTTTACCAATGGACCCGCTTGCAGGCGTTGATTTTCTGCAAGGTGACTTCCGCGAAGAGAGTGTTTTAGACACGCTATTGAACAGAATCGGCGGTAACACCGTAGATATAGTATTGAGCGATATGGCACCCAACATGAGCGGCAATGGCTCTGTTGACCAAGCGCGTTCAATGTACTTATGCGAATTGGCACTTGATATGTGTCACTCGGTATTGAAACCGAATGGTGCATTTGTAATCAAAGTATTCCAGGGCGAGGGTTTCGATCAGTTTTTTCGCGACGTCAAGAGCGCATTCAAAGTACTCAAGACACGCAAACCGGATTCGTCCAGAGCCCGATCGAGAGAGGTGTATTTAGTGGCGACGGGTTATAAGGTGTAGTAAGGTTACAATTAATACGCCTAAGGTTATTTTTTTGTTTTTGGGTTGAATTCTCGCGAATGACACCGATAAACAAAAGAGCAGTATTTGCAAATTTTTTACGAGGTTTAAAGCGTTGAGCGACATGGCAAAAAATTTAATTCTCTGGTTAGTAATCGCCGTTGTATTAATGTCGGTGTTCCAGAGTTTTTCTCCAGGCGAGTCATCAAGAGCACAAACTGACTACACCACCTTTATTAAAGAGGTTAGCCAAGGTAATGTTCGTGAGGTTCGCATCAATAGCGATGCGCGTGAAATTAGAGGGACCCGTCGTTCAGGCGAGACTTTCGTCACGTATATTCCGTACTTCGACGAACAGCTAATTTCAGATTTGATCAAGCAAGACGTCAGAGTATTGGGCGAGCCGCCTGAATCACCATCACTGTTGGGTACGATTTTCATTTCTTGGTTCCCAATGCTACTACTGATTGGTGTATGGATTTTCTTCATGCGTCAAATGCAGGGTGGCGGTGGCCGCGGCGCCATGTCTTTCGGTAAGAGCAAAGCGCGCTTGCTTGGCGAAGACCAAATCAAGACGACCTTTGCCGACGTGGCAGGTTGTGATGAAGCGAAAGAAGACGTGGCCGAATTGGTTGATTTTTTAAGAGACCCTTCCAAGTTCCAAAAACTTGGCGGTAAAATCCCGAAAGGCGTGTTGATGGTTGGTCCTCCTGGGACCGGTAAGACACTGCTCGCCAAGGCCATTGCCGGTGAAGCAAAAGTACCGTTCTTTACCATCTCTGGTTCTGACTTCGTCGAAATGTTTGTCGGTGTTGGTGCGAGCCGTGTGCGGGACATGTTTGAGCAAGCAAAAAAATCAGCGCCTTGCATTATCTTTATTGACGAAATCGACGCTGTAGGCCGTCAACGTGGCGCTGGCCTCGGTGGTGGACACGATGAGCGTGAACAAACATTAAACCAGATGTTGGTCGAAATGGACGGTTTCGAGGGGCATGAAGGTATTATCGTGATTGCAGCGACTAACCGACCTGACGTTCTCGATCCTGCATTATTGCGACCGGGTCGTTTTGACCGACAAGTCGTGGTCGGGTTACCTGACATTCGCGGCCGCGAACAGATTTTGAAAGTGCACATGCGCAAAGTTCCAATCGCCGATAACGTAGAAGCGTCAGTAATCGCGCGCGGCACACCTGGATTCTCTGGTGCAGACCTAGCTAACTTGGTCAATGAAGCCGCTCTGTTTGCCGCACGCTCAAACAAACGTTTGGTTGCGATGGAAGAGTTCGACAAAGCCAAAGACAAAATCATGATGGGCTCTGAGCGTAAATCGATGGTTATGTCTGAAGACGAGAAAACGATGACGGCTTACCATGAAGCGGGTCACGCTATTGTGGGTCGTTTGGTGCCAGAGCATGACCCAGTATATAAGGTGTCCATCATTCCGCGTGGTAGAGCGTTGGGTGTCACCATGTATTTGCCTGAACAAGACCGCGTTAGTCATAGCAAACAGCATTTAGAGAGTATGATTTCTAGTTTGTTCGGTGGTCGTATTGCAGAGCAAATTATTTACGGCGATGACAAAGTCACAACGGGCGCATCAAACGACATCGAGCGAGCGACGGATATAGCACGTAAAATGGTCACCCAGTGGGGCTTGTCTAACAAAATGGGGCCAATGTTATATGCTGAGGAAGAGGGCGAAGTATTCCTCGGTCGCAGCATGTCGAAAGCGTCTCACATGTCTGACGATACAGCTCGCGCTATCGATGCAGAAATTAAGTCTTTGATTGACCGCAATTATGAGCGCGCAGAGAATATCTTAAAAGACAATATCGATATCTTGCACTCGATGAAAGATGCATTGATGAAATACGAAACGATTGATGCAAAACAAATCGATGACCTGATGGCAAGAACTGATGTACGCCCACCATCCGATTGGGACCACTCGAAGTCAAATGACAATGACAAGCCGAGTGGTGGTGCAGAAGTTAAGCAGGACGTGAGCGGAAAAGAATCTTCCGACACTGCTGACGGCAAGCCAGGTGATGCGACTCACTAGAGTTCATTTGAACACCCAAAAGTGATTAAAAACGCTGGTTAACCCCGGCGTTTTTTGTATTTCAGCATGGCAACTTTTATCGTTATGATAGTCGTTGTGTAAGGTTAATTAAGGTAACACTTTGTCATTTTCAATAGCGGCTATCTCGCAACCCCAAGTAATGGGTATTTTAAATGTTACGCCTGATTCCTTTTCGGATGGTGGCCACAATTCAAATGTCGAACAGGCGCTTAAGCATGCCCTGCAAATGGTTGCGCAAGGCGCGAATATTCTTGATATTGGCGGCGAGTCGACGCGACCCGGCGCTAAAGCGGTTGGTGTGCAACAAGAATTGGACCGCGTTATTCCGGTTATTGAGGCAATTCGAGAGCACAGCGATATTCCAATTTCATTGGATACCAGTAAAACTGAGGTGATGCGCGCTGGCGTTGGTGCTGGAGCCAACATGATTAATGACGTCAATGCTCTGCGTGCCGAGGGCGCGATTGCTGCAGTTTCATCGCTGCAGGTGCCGGTGTGTTTGATGCACATGCAAGGACAGCCTCGCACTATGCAACACAACCCCCAATACGAGGATTGCGTGGCAGACGTGATCGCGTTTCTGTTGCAACGGGTTGAGGCATGCGTACAAGGCGGTATAGCGCGCAGCGAAATAGCCTTGGACCCTGGCTTTGGATTTGGTAAAACACTTGAACACAATTATCAATTGTTTAATGCAATTCCAACGTTTCTAGAATTGAGTTTTCCACTGTTGATCGGGGTTTCGCGCAAGTCTATGTTAGGCGCCGTTACGGATAAACCTGTTGATCAACGGTTGGCGTCTAGTATTGCAGCCGCTACAATGGCTGCACAGTATGGCGCTCACATTATTAGAGTGCACGATGTAGATGAAACGGTAGACGCGCTAAAAGTCGTTTCGGCTACGCAAAAATTATTAAAATAAGAGAGGATGTATGGGGCAGCGAGAGTTTTTCGGCACTGATGGCATCAGAGGTAAAGTCGGCGAGAGCGCGATAAACCCTGAATTCGTAACCAAACTTGGCTGGGCAGCAGGTAAGGTGCTTGCGGGTCAGGGAACCAACAAAGTTCTAATTGGTAAAGATACTCGCATTTCGGGCTACATGCTTGAATCCGCGCTTGAAGCAGGTTTATCGGCAGCGGGAATCAACATCGGCTTGTTAGGTCCGATGCCGACCCCAGCTATTGCTTATCTAACCAAAACATTTCGCTCTGAAGCTGGCATTGTTATCAGCGCCTCACACAATCCTTATTACGACAACGGGATTAAGTTCTTTTCATCAGATGGTTTCAAATTAGATGATTCGATCGAGATAGCGATTGAAGCGCAAATGAAAGAGCCGATGACGTGCGTAGCCTCAGACAAACTAGGTAAAGCGATTCGTATCAATGATGCGGCTGGTCGTTATATTGAGTTCTGTAAGGGCACGTTCCCTTCAGAATTGTCACTCAAGGGACTGAAAATAGTCGTTGACTGTGCACATGGTGCAACGTATCACATCGCGCCAAATGTCTTGAGTGAACTGGGGGCAAAAGTCATTGAAATTGGCACATCCCCGAACGGCACTAATATCAACCATCAAGTTGGTGCTACCAGCATGAAGGCGATCGTTGAAAAAGTCGTTGAGACCCAAGCTGATTTGGGTATTGCGCTCGACGGTGATGGCGACCGCATAATGATGGTTGACCATTTAGGTAACGTTATAGACGGTGACCAGATAATTTATATTATCGCCAGAGACGCTTTAAAGGCGGGGCGTCTTAGTGGTGGTGTTGTCGGTACTTTAATGAGTAACCTAGGCCTCGAAGTTGCGCTCTCGCGTTTGGGGGTACCGTTTGCTCGAAGCAATGTCGGCGATCGTTATGTGATGGAGTTGTTGCACGAAAAAGGTTGGCAGATTGGTGGCGAGAATTCCGGTCACGTACTAAATCTCGCCAGTGCATCTACCGGTGACGGCATTGTGGCAGCCCTTCAGGTATTAACTGCAATGTTACACTCGGGTCTAAATCTGCATGATCTCTCTAGTGGTTTTGAAAAATATCCGCAAGTTCTGCAGAACGTTCGGTTTGAAAATACCGAGACTGACCCTATACAACATAGTGATGTGATCAATGCGGTAAAAGAAGCCGAGCAGGGACTTGGCAAAAATGGTCGAGTGTTACTTCGCAAAAGCGGCACCGAGCCCTTGATCCGGGTCATGGTTGAGTCGAACGATGATGGATTGTCGACCCAGTGGGCTACGCATATTTCAGCGATAGTCAAACAGGTCACTGAGTAAAAATTCGGCAGTTGTTGCGCTGCGGCGCATCTAACGCTGAATTTGTCACTAAATCACTTGTATATTATAGGTGGAATCGTTAATATCTCGCCCGCTTTGCAGCGGTTGAAGGAATAAACTATGAATAGTCAACGTCAGCCGTTGGTCGCTGGAAATTGGAAGATGAACGGTGACCAAGCGTTATTAGAAGCGTTTTCGACCTACTTTAGTTCGAAGAAGGAATATGCTTGCGAAGTGGTATTGTGTCCTCCTGCGGTCTACTTGGCCAAGGCGCAAGATGTTCTCAGTGAGACCGGGCTACAGTTGTCTGCTCAGACGGTTAGTCATCTTGAAGACGGCGCACATACCGGTGATATGTCAGTTCGCATGTTACGTGAATTTGAGTGTCGTTATTGTATCATTGGCCACTCTGAGCGCCGTACCGATCATGGTGAAACAAACCATGATGTAGCGCTGAAAGCCAAAGCCTTGCTAGAGCAAGGGCTGACGCCGCTGTTTTGTGTTGGTGAGCCACTTGAAGTGAGAGACGCTGGAGAAGAGCAAGCATTTGTTGGACTGCAGCTAAAAGCACTCTTCGAAACGCTCAGCGTCGAGCAGTTAGAGCAAGTTGTGATTGCTTACGAGCCCATTTGGGCGATTGGCACGGGTGTTACGGCATCACCACAACAAGCGCAAGATATGCATGCTTACATACGCGCTATGTTGGCCGAACAGAGTCAGTCGGCCGCGCACGCCACACGTATATTGTATGGTGGTAGTGTGAAAGGTAGTAATGCAAAAGAGCTGTTTGCTCAACAGGATATTGATGGCGGGTTAATTGGCGGTGCCAGTTTAAAACCGCAAGAATTTGAATCAATCTGTTTGGCTACCGGTGAGTAGCAAACAGGTTGTAAGAGGTAAAACACATGTTATATGAAGTACTTATTGTTGCTTATTTGATCATCGCTTTGGCACTGATTGGGTTCGTACTGATCCAACAGGGTAAGGGTGCTGACATGGGCGCGTCATTCGGTGGTGGCGGTTCTAATACAGTGTTTGGGTCTTCGGGTTCAGGCAACTTTATGACACGCACAACAGCGATATTGGCAACCTTGTTTTTCTTTATCAGCTTGATGCTAGGCAACTTGACAGCGAGTCAAGACAAGCAGGTTGATGAGTGGCAAAACCTTGAGGTACCAGTGGTTGAGAGTGCACCTGCAGGTGACACAGACGTTCCTGTGCAGGAACAACAGCCAGCGTCTGACGATTCAGACGTTCCAAACTAAGGATTTTTGAAAGTTATTGCGGAAGTGGTGGAATTGGTAGACACGCTATCTTGAGGGGGTAGTGAGCTATGCTCGTGCGGGTTCAAGTCCCGCTTTCCGCACCAAAATAAAAAAGCCGGCTTTATGCCGGCTTTTTCGTATTCATTGATAAGCTTGAGTGCCCCATAGTGGCACAGTGGACAGACTGTGTTTGTAACTTCCTGACGTCTCCTTCGTCGAATATGACACATACATCAACGTCTGAGATTCAGCATCATAGATCCGACGGATTTTCATATTTTTGAAAAACACACTTTTAGATTTACTAAACACAACTTCACCGGAATCCGATTTGTCGATTTTAGCGATCATATCGGCAGTGATAACTCCTGTTTGTCGGCATGCAATTGCGCTATCTGAAGGGTCAGCAAAATCTAAGTCTGCTTCGATACTGGATACGTGACATGTGACTCCTGAAACAATTGGGTCGTGCAACGAATCGATCTTGATATCTTTAGTGGTAAACATGCCCAAAGAGACATCGCCAACTTCGTTGTCTGAACAGGCAAACAGCGAAGAAACAGCCAAAACTATTAGTCCCTGTTTTATCATCTTACTGTCCTTCATTGACGAGTATCACCTTGCGATGAGGGAAAGGTATTTCGACACCGGCGTTGTCCAGTGCTTTCTTAATCTGCTCTGGCACTGAATACAAAATATCGAAATAGTGTTCACCGTGGCAAAAAGGTCTAACCAAGAAGTCGACCGAGCTGTCGTTAAGTGTCTCCACTTCGATGAATGGCGCTGGGTCTTTTAAAATGTGAGGGTGTGCAGTAATGACGGATTCAATCACCTCGCGAGCTTTATCGATACTCTCATCGTAAGCGACGCCGAAATGCATATCGACACCACGAATCTCATAATGCGAGTGGTTGATAATTTGCTGACCCCAAATCTCGCTGTTTGGAATGATAATTTGCTGATTGTCGAAGGTTTGCAGAATAGTCGTGAACAAGTCAATTTCGGTAACTTTTCCAAACTGGCCCGCAGACCCAATAAAATCGCCAACCTTGTAGGGCCTGAATATGAGGAGCATGACACCGGCGGCCAAGTTTGACATTGCGCCTTGTAACGCTAAACCCACTGCTAACCCGGCTGCACCGATCAACGCAACTATTGATGTTGTTTCGACGCCAAAACGGTTCAGTACTGCGATAAAAACAAAGGCTAGTATTACGTATCGGGCAATACTGCCAAAGAATCGAAACAGCGTATCGTCGAGACGATCATATTTTTTGCCAATCCCGATGACCATTTTATAGGCTTTGCCACTTAACCATAAACCAATCAGCAGAATGATAATGGCGAGTAAGATGTTGGTTGCCCAGGCGATAGCCGCTGGCAAATATTGGCTTAAATCCAAGTTTGTTAGAAATTCCTGCATAGTTCAGTCTCTACATGACTTGAGTTGATTGATAGAAATCCAATCTACTGCGTTATTTTGATTGCCTTCAGTACTGCTTTTCAGGCGCGACAGATAGCAGCGGTTTTAGTTTTACCGCTCTGCAAGAGTAGTTAGCTAGAGTGAAGTATTCAATAGCGCAGGGTAACACTACGCACTAATTTAGTTGCGTGGAAAGCTGTCGGTGGCCTTCTCCTTCCATAAAGTTAACAGGTCCGACGGCGAGGGGAACGGGTCTTTAACTCATCATTTATATTGTCGACGTTCTGCGCATTTGGGTTCTCGCCCGATTGAAATGACGTTCAACTCTGCGCTTGGCTCGCTGACAACAGGCGTTTATGGCTTCATAGGCGTCTTCACTTACATCCTCTACCACTAGCGTTTTAAATTGATTCAGCTTCATTTTGATAATGCACTGTTTGTCGACGCCCCCCCTAGGTCCATTGATATCTTTCAGACTGATCTCCGCAACACGTATGCGCTGGTTATAACGACTCAGCGCGAATTTCATTTTTTCATCTATGAATGAACTTAATGCAGGGGTCAACGAGAAGTCTCGTGTGTTTATTTTGATGTGCATGGACATCTCCAGCGTTGTTTTTTTCACTATAGGTAAAAATTTATCAACTCAAACTGAACAAAAAAATTCGTTTGTTTGTATTGATTAACATCGGAAAAAATTGAATACAAAATGAAAAGGCGTTTACAGGATGGCAGAGAATTTAAACTATAAACATTTGCATTATTTCTGGGTCGTAGCCAAAGAGGGATCGATTGCTAAAGCTGCATCGAAACTGCATATTACGCCGCAAACTATCAGTGGCCAACTGAGTATGTTGGAAGATCGGCTGAACCAACCCTTATTCGACCGGATTGGTAGAGGGTTGCAGTTGACTGAAACTGGAAGGCTTGTATTGCGCTATGCCGATGAAATCTTTGAGCTAGGAAGAGAGTTAAGCGATGTTCTACGAGGAGCGCCTCAATTCGGCGCGTCAGAATTTATCGTCAGTGCAGCCAGTGCTATTCCCAAAACGATTGTGTACAAGATCGTTGAACCGGCGCTCAATTTGAATGAAGAAATCAATCTCGTCTGCAAAGAGGGCCCGATCGATACAATCCTAGCGGATTTAGCCGTACACGACGTTGACATGGTGCTTACGGATACACCACTTTCCTCAGCGTTTAGTATCAAAGCATACAACCACTTTCTCGGGGAATCTGGTTTATCGTTCTTTGCGGCACCAGAGTTAATCGAAAAACTTGACGGTGAGTTCCCGCATAACCTCAATCATGCGCCAATGCTGTTGCCCACCAAACAATATGCAATCCGGCAACTGTTTGACCGTTGGGTCAATGATATCGACGTATTCCCGATTATAAAGGGGCAATACGACGATAGCGCGCTGATGAAATCATTTGGTCAGGCTGGGTTCGGTATCTTCTTTATGCCAACAGTCATCGAGCAAGAAGTTTCACAACAGTTTCATGTAGAGGTAGTCGGCAGAACCGAAGAGATCAAGCAACGTTTTTACGCCGTTTCATCAGAGCGGAAGGTTACGCATCCAGCAGTAGCCGCAATTTGTGATAGTGCGCGTGATATTATTTTTAAATAGTTACTTTGTCCGTAGCCATGTTGCGCATAGGCCGCTATACTATGCGCCGCATTTAAAAGCGAAAAAACTAAAGACAAAGGAATAATAGTGAATCCTATTACTAAATCATTTACGTATGGACAGCATACGGTAACCCTAGAAACGGGTGTAATTGCGCGTCAAGCCTCTGCAGCAGTGATGGCGAGCATGGACGACACGTCGGTACTTGTGACCGTTGTCGGCAAAAAAGAAGCGAAAGCGGGTCAAGATTTCTTCCCGTTAACAGTGAATTATCAAGAGAAAACCTACGCGGCTGGTAAAATCCCAGGTGGATTCTTCAAGCGCGAAGGTCGTCCTTCAGAAAACGAAACGCTAACGGCACGTCTGATTGACCGTCCTATTCGTCCGCTGTTCCCTGAAGGCTTCAAAAACGAAGTACAAGTTGTTATCACAGTTGTATCTGCAAACCCAGACATCCCAACCGATATCATTTCCATGATTGGTACGTCTGCAGCGTTGGCAATTTCAGGCATCCCATTTAATGGTCCTATTGGTGCCGCGCGTGTCGGTTATACCGACGGACAATACGTGTTGAATACCCGTGCGTCTGAACAAGAAACGAGTCAATTGGACTTGGTTGTGGCGGGTACGCAGAGCGCTGTTTTGATGGTTGAATCTGAAGCAAACATGCTTAGCGAAGACGTTATGCTGGGTGCCGTTATGTACGGTCACGAGCAAATGCAAACTGTGGTAAGCGCGGTTTCAGAATTCGCAGCTGAAGTTGGCACTCCTAGCTGGGATTGGCAACCAGAGGCAGAAAATACCGAGCTTAAAGAAAAGGTTGCAGCGTTAGCGACCGAAGGTATGACTGCGGCTTATCAGATTTCTGACAAGATGGAGCGCAAAGATGCAGTGACTGCGGTTACTGAGAAAGCGCTAGCTGAAATTGTTGCAGCTGACGAAGAGCAAGACAGTGGAGAAGTGCTAGACTTGCTTCACGACTTAGAGAGTGATGTTGTTCGCTCTCGTATTCTTGCCGGTGAGCCGCGCATCGATGGTCGTAGCCCTGAGATGATTCGTGCACTAGATGTAGCCACAGGCATGTTACCGCGTACGCATGGCTCTGCCTTGTTCACCCGCGGTGAAACGCAAGCCTTGGTGGTTGCAACGCTAGGCACTGAGCGTGACGCACAGATGATCGATGAATTGGCAGGTAAGCGCGATAGCCGCTTCATGCTGCATTACAACTTCCCTCCGTACTGTGTCGGTGAGACCGGTATGATCGGTTCGCCTAAGCGTCGTGAAATTGGACACGGGCGTCTAGCTAAGCGCGGCATTCAAGCGGTTATGCCAAGCGAAGCAGAGTTCCCGTACGTCGTTCGTGTGGTTTCTGAAATTACTGAATCAAACGGTTCGTCTTCAATGGCGTCTGTTTGTGGTACGTCACTTGCGCTTATGGATGCAGGTGTACCGATTAAGTCTTCGGTTGCGGGTATCGCAATGGGCTTGGTTAAATCAGATGATAACTTTGTAGTCCTTTCTGACATTTTGGGTGATGAAGATCATTTAGGTGATATGGACTTTAAAGTAGCGGGTACTACAGACGGTATCACTGCGTTACAGATGGATATCAAGATCGAAGGTATCACTCAGGAAATCATGCAGCAGGCGCTTAAGCAGGCGAAAGAAGCGCGTCTTCATATCCTAGGCGTTATGGATGAAGCGATTTCTGGTCACCGCGAAGAGATGTCTGAATTTGCACCGCGTATCTACACGCTGAAAATCGACCAAGATAAAATCCGTGATGTTATCGGTAAAGGTGGTGCGATGATTCGCTCTATCACTGAAGAGTCTGATACCAATATCGAAATTGAAGATGACGGTACAATCAAGATTTTCGCAACTGAAAGAGCGAAGGCTGAAATTGCTATCGCCAAGATTGAGCAGGTCACTGCAGAAATCGAAGTTGGTAAAGTCTACAACGGTAAGATTACCCGAATCGTTGATTTTGGCGCCTTCGTAGAAGTACTGCCAGGCAAAGAAGGCCTAGTGCATATTTCTCAAATTGCCCACGAGCGCGTAGCAAAAGTGACTGATTATCTTGAAGAAGGTCAAATGGTTGACGTTAAGGTAATGGAAATTGATCGTCAAAACCGTGTTCGCTTGAGCATCAAAGAGCTACTTGAAAAGCCTGTAAAGGAAGAAGCTCCAACTAAACAAGAAAGTGACAGCGGCGAAGAATAATACGCTCAGTCGTTGCTAAACGAGTTCAAAAGCCAGCCGATTATGCGCTGGCTTTTTTGTTGTTAGGTTTAAGCCAAATAGAAATAAAGGTTGAATGAGGTTATTTATGGATCAATCTACTGAAATGAAGGTCGAAGCAGCTGTTTTTCGTCGTCTACTGCAGCACCTTGATGAGAACAAAGATGTGCAAAACATTGATTTAATGATTCTGGCTGATTTTTGTCGTAATTGTCTCTCAAAATGGTACGTCGCTGCTGCTCGGGAAGAAGGCGTTGAAGTCGATTATGAACAGGCACGTGAGCGTGTTTACGGGATGACTTATGCCGAGTGGAAAGACAAATTTCAGTTACCGGCGACAGCCGAGCAAATGGCAGCGTATGAACAGCGTCAAGCCGGTAAGGGGTGTAGTTAAAAATAGAGTACTGATTACTTTAGATTAAACGCTTCGGGTAACAGCTCAGTAATCCCCGTGCTTTTCTCTCGGCCTTGGTTATCGACCATGGATACACGAGTTTCGTCGCTAGAAAATTCAGCGATTTTTTGGCGACAACCACCGCAAGGAAAGCAGAAGGTATCGTCTGGGCTCACAATCGTGATTTGTCGAATCGCTCGGCATCCATCGGCCACCATGGCACTAATGGCACCAGCCTCAGCGCAGGTGCCAAGCGGGTATGCCGCATTTTCAACGTTACAACACGCATAGACCTTGTCATTGTCGGCAAGGATGGCAGCGCCGACCTTGAATCCCGAGTAGGGAGCATAGGCATGTGACTGGGCCTGTTGAGCTGCTTCAATCAAAGCTGTAGAGGTATGATTTTTTTTGTTAGACTGCATTTTTCATCGTTAAAGCAATTCGGCACAGTGTTGTAACATGAACAACGACTTTTGTCAGTGCCAACTATTCATTCAAGGTTCTTTTAAGGTTTTATGCGGCATATATTCTTTCTAACTATCAGTATCGCATCACTTTTTCTCGGAGGGTGTGCGCAAACGCCACAGCCACAAGCTCCCCAAATGGGTAATCTGCTGCTCGCTGAACCTGCACCGGCGAATCCTCGTTCACAGTTAGCGATTGCACGCTATAACCTGATTTTGAATCAAGCCTCAATCGAGGATAAAGAACGTGCCGATCTGCTGTTCCAACGCGGCATGCTATATGACAGTGTAGGTTTAACGGGTCTTGCACAGTTTGATTATAGTCAAGCCCTCAAGCTTCGTCCCGATATGGCCGAAGCCTACAATTCGATCGGTATCCATTTCACCCAACAGAGTGAGTTTATTCAGGCTTATGAAGCGTTTGATTCGTCTATCGATATCGATCCGGAATATGAATTTGCCTTTTTGAATCGTGGTATTGCTTTGTATTACGGCGGTAAGCCTGAGTTAGCCGTGGTTGATCTAACCACCTTTCTTGAACGAAAAAGCTCTGATCCGTATAGAGCATTGTGGCGTTATATCGCGTCTAGAGAACTGGATGTGACGAGTGCACAGGCAGAGTTACGTGAAGCGAGGGCACAACTTGAAGAGGATAATTGGGCAACCAGCCTAGTTGACTTTTACTTAGGTGATATTGACGAAAACGCGCTGCTCAACTCTTTAATCAATGGTGTTACCAGTCATCAGGGCCTGACTGACCGCTTGTGCGAAGCATATTTCTATCTCGGCAAATATCATGGCGCCAGAGGTAACCGCGGTGTGGCGAGCAATTATTTCAAATTGGCTCTGAGCACGAATGTCTATGAGTATGTCGAACACCGTTACGCCCGCCTGGAACTCGAAAGATTGCGCTCTGTTGGTCGTGCATCGAGCGATACAATAGAGCCTTAAACTACGCATGATAAAGTATTTTAAATACCTGCTGGTTGCGGGCGTATTTGCGTCTGTGTTGGTATCGTCACGTTCACATTTTTTGACACTCAATGGCGACCTCAAACCCGAACAATTCGAGACTGTTTATACGCAGTTTCGCTTCGGGATAGCAAACGCACAACAACGGCTCAGTCAAGCCGCTGTTGCACGCCACGATATGTATTGGTTACCCTTACTTGCAGCTCATGGTGACTTGGCCGCCCTTAATAAACTGGTTGAACTTACACCCGATCCAGCTCAGCAGATGGTTTGGCTCCGTCAAGCGGCACAACAAGGCGATGCAGAGGCGCAATTTCGCCTTGCGCTTGAAGAACGCGACCCTGACCTTAAACTCGAAGGTTTATTAGCAAGTGCGCAGTTGGGAGTGTTAGATGCCCAACACGCCTTGGTTGAATGGTACGTACTCAACGATCAAGTTGAACAAGCGATACCATGGCTCTACAAAACTGCACAGCACTTCGCCAGCGACGCGTTTCGGTTAGCCGAGTATTTGTGGCGCGAAAAAGCCTCAGAAGACGCGATAAAATGGTATGAGAGAGCCCATCAGTTAGGGCATGATAAATCTGGTGCATATGCGCAGGCGGCACGCGCGGGGAAGTCAAGTTTTGACAATCTGCTACAAGGGCAGCATAGGTGGTACTTACCCGGAGAATCAGACGCTGCAGCGGTTGTGGGAGACGAGCAAAATCTGTGTCAACAACGCATACTGCCCATCGCCCGCAGCTTAGCTAATATGGTGCAAGTCAAATCACTACTGGATAGCTGGCAACGAGACGCTCGTCTGCAGTCACTGCCGATTTGTATGCTGGCACCTATTTGGTTACCAGAGTCTGAATTGTCTTGTGCGCACACCCGTCGGGCAAGTGCCAATAGAATGCAATGCGATGTCACCCCCTTGGAAAATTTAGTCGAAGCGCTACATCTGACGCATGTGATCGTGTTTAATCCTTCTAATCGAGCGTATGTTGACGCAGGTATCATGTATTTAGATCTTCACGACACCTATTCGGTCTTTGTTCATGAGTTGGCTCACTTTGTCGGGTTTGCGGACGAGTACCCGATTGCGAAAACACTCGCACAAGTACACTGTAGCAATCAATCTGCACCTAACTTGGTTTTCGAGGGTGAGATAAGCTATCAACCGGTGCAACGGGTAAAAGAATGGCAGAAGTATATCGACGCAAGTGGCGGTGAGGGGATAGGTCTATACCCGGCACGGTCGTGTAACAACGTTGGGATCAAAGCGTATAAACTCACTGATGATAGGACGTTTCTTGAGTTTCACGACACAGATCTAATACCCAATGTTTATCTCGATATATGGGCACAGCAATTAGCGACCAAACAACATTGGTATCCAATTGCCGAAAACCTAGCAAGACACTACGAACGCCAGGGTATGTATGCTAAGGCGTCTGAATGGCGTCGTTTTGCTGATGAGCAGCAGTTGGGTTCAATTGATACTCCCGACGAAACTGGTCAACCCACATCGAGGTAGCCCCGCAAATCGCGACGGGCATAACCAAAAAATTAAGAATTGGCACCATAGATGTAACGCTGACCATCATCCCAAAAGAAAGGCTGCGAGTGCGTTGCTGCTGCAGTGCTTTTTTCATGATTGGGAAGCTAACTTTATGGTTATCAAACGGGTAATCACAGTACTGAACCGCCATCATCCAGGCTGAGAACAAGAACCAAATCAACTGACCGACAACCGGTACAAACAAAAACAGGATAAAAAACCCGATTGCACGGGGTAAATAATAAGCCAGTTTAGAAAATTCACGCCCTAAGGTACGTGGGACATCTTTGACAATCGAGAGTAACCCCTCATCCCCCAAGTCCTGACCGGTTAAGTGACGTTCCACTTTCTCCGCGAGTAGGCCGTTGAACGGGGCGGCAATCCAATTCGCCAACGTCCCGAATATTAGTGCAAATACCAGCAGCACACTGATCACCGCAAGTGGCCAAAGAATAAAGACTAATGCCTCTTTCAGCCAGCCCAACCAATCGGGTATTAGGTTAACCAATGCCGCAATACTCTCGCCGATTTGGCCAAACAAAAAATAAAAAGCCGTCATAAACAAAATGAGATTGATCGCTAAAGGTACCAATACAAATCGCTTGATCCCTTTAGTTTGAATCAATGAAAAACCGTGTAGGAAGTAGCTCATGCCGCTTTTTGATGGTGCTGAAGTGTGCATATGGACTCAAGATTCGACTGCTCTGACTATAGAGTTTATCGAGAATCCCGACAGGATGAAAAGCCCAATTGTTACAAGCCGTTAGTTTTGTTACATTCAAAATCATCAAACTGACTTACTCGCTGAACAAGCAGTGATGGCCTGAGAATACGATAATAATGCGCCTTAAGCGGATCAAACTTGCTGGTTTCAAGTCCTTTGTGGACGCAACATCTATCCCTTTTCCGGGAGAGATGACAGCGATTGTTGGTCCGAACGGCTGTGGTAAGTCTAATGTTATCGATGCTGTACGGTGGGTGTTGGGGGAAAGCTCTGCCAAAAACCTGCGTGGGGATGCGATGACAGACGTCATATTCAATGGCAGTTCTGCTCGAAAACCTGTGTCTCAATGCAGTGTTGAGCTCGTGTTTGACAATTCAAGCCAACGGATTCAAGGTGAATTTGCCAATTACAACGAACTCGCAGTCAAACGCGTAGTGACGCGAGATGCACAATCCACGTATATGTTGAACGGCACCAAATGTCGACGTCGCGATGTAACTGATATTTTTTTAGGTACAGGCCTTGGTCCCCGAAGTTATGCCATTATCGAACAAGGCATGATTTCGCGCCTGATTGAATCGAAACCTCAAGAGCTGCGGGTATTTATTGAAGAAGCTGCCGGGATTTCCAAATACAAAGAGCGACGCAGAGAAACCGAAACCCGAATTCGGCATACCCGAGAAAATCTCGAACGTTTGGCTGATGTTCGCACTGAGCTCGGTACCCAATTGGACAAGTTGCAACGCCAAGCAGCTGCGGCTAAACGATATACCGAACTAAAGGCAAGAGAGAGACAGCTAAAAGCGGAACTGGCCGCGCTGCGATGGTTGGCACACAATGAAAAAGTCGCAGCGTTACAACAGCAAATAGATGAAGGCGAAGTCCAGATAGAGGCTCTGGTCGCAGAACAACGTGGTGATGAGCGCGTATTGGTTGAAAAGCGACAGATGCAATTTGAATTAAAACAGCGACTTGATCAGCTTCAACAACAACTATTTGCGGTTAGCACCGAAATTACGCGTTTAGAGCAAAGCCAAAAATTTGCGCAACAACGCAACGAACAAATTACGCAATCAATCGCGTCGCTACAACAGAAAAGAGCAGCCGTCCACGAATCTCAATTGGAATCTGAGTCTGCCTGCAATGAAGTTGAATTGCAGCTCGAATCGCTCCTGCCGGAATTAGAAATTTGTGCTGAGCAGTTGGAGATCGCCACTGAAAATAGACACACAGCTGAACAGTCGCTAACGGATTTTAGCCGTCGTTTTAGGGAACAAGAGTTGCGCTACAATGACCTAAAGCAACAATCCCAGCAATGTCATAGTCAGATACAAAGTACGATGAACATGCAGTTGCGCACTCAGCAACGAGTATCGGAGATTGAAACTGAATTGGCTCAACTGGCGCAAGACCAAATTCATCAGCAGCTAGCTTCTTTGCAAGAACAATTAACGCTCGCCGACGCACAGCAGCAGGAGGCAGAAGACTTCAATGCGCAAGCACAGCTCACTGTTGAAGCACTGAATCAACAGCGTCATGACGTTCAACAATCACTGACTCAGCACCAACAACACGTTCAGCGCATAGAAGCCGAACATGAGGCGCTAGTAGCCTTGCAAGCGGACAGCGATATAGAGATTCCAGCGGTAATGGCCGACGTCAAACAGTGTTGGCAGGTGTTAGAATTCAAGCAAGGTTATGAGTCTTTAGTCGACCAAGTACTCGGCCATTTACTCAATGCTCACGTACTGTCAAACGACAGCGAACTCCCTCAGAATTGGCACGAATTAACCCATCTTCACGTATTGTTTTCCCAGACCTGGACCGCGGATAAACACGATGGAACACTAGCGTCGGTCTGCAATAATCATGCAGTACCGATGGGATTAAACGACATATTTATTGCCCGAGATGTTGCGCACGCAGAGCAAATTTTATCTGGGCTCGGCCCGTTGCAGTCTGTGGTCGCGCCGGGAGGCTTCTGGCGTAGCAATGATGCGCTTAAAATTGGCCAAAGTGCACAAGGTAAGGCCGTTCGCCAGGCGAGAATAGTCGAGTTAGCGGCACAACACGTCTCATTGGCTGAGAGCGCCGGTGAGATGCAAATGCGCTTGGAGCAAGTAAGCAGTGACATTGAGACCGCAGAGCAGGAGTCGCGTCAAAGCCTGCAGGCGCTTCAGCATGCTCAACAAGCGTATTACCAAGTACAAAGTAAACATGGAATGTTGTCCCTGCAAGCTGAACAGACATCAGCTCGAACACTTAAATTAGAACAGGACCAACTAGAACAAAAAGAGCTGTTGGTAAAAGAGCAGTCTCAATTGGAGGAGCTGTCCGCGCGGATTGAAGAAATCGAGGAGCAATTACTTGATTTTGAAACGGAACAACTGCAATTTGAAACGCGAAGGGACGAATTGGAAAAGCTTGTTCAAGACGCGCGTCTCAAAGTCGAACATTTAACCCAACAGAAACACCAGGCAGAATTACAGAAACAACAACTAACAAGCCAGTTCCAATCGTTAAAAACGCGTTTGCAAGACGTTGCCGAACAAGTTGGCGAAATTCATACTCAACTTGAAGCATTAGCAGCAGAGCGCGAAACATTGAATGCGCCAGAAGAGGTCAATCAAGCAACGATCAGTGAATTGCTCGAGCAGCGCGATGACGTTACCGAGCAGCAATCTGAGCTAAAACTCCAACTCGCTGATGTGGAACAGGTTATTGCTGATGCGGAAAAGGGCTCTCACGGTGTCAACGAACGCTTGAACCAACGGCGCGCACAATTAGAAAGTTTAAAACTTGAGAGTCAGGGGTTCCAGGTTCGCGCTACCGCAGTATTGGAACAGTTGGAAGACACCAAGCTGACACTGAAAGAAACCTTAGAACAACTGTCGGCTGAAGCAAACGAAGCAGAGTGGCAAACTCAGCTGGATAAAACACAAGCTTCCATTAGTCGACTCGGTGCGGTAAACCTAGCGGCAGTGGACGAGTACGAAATTCAGGCGGAGCGAAAGCAGCATCTCGATGATCAACACGATGACTTGCAAGCCGCGTTAGATACCCTAGAAGACGCAATACGCAAAATCGACAAAGAGACTAAATCTCGCTTTAGACTGACTTTCGATCAAGTGAATGATGATTTAAAACAATTGTTTCCGAAGGTTTTCGGTGGTGGCAGTGCGTATTTAGATTTGACTGACAATGATTTGTTGGAGACGGGGGTGACGATTATGGCGAGACCCCCGGGCAAGAAAAATAGCACGATCCACCTGCTTAGCGGTGGAGAAAAAGCGCTAACCGCATTATCATTGGTGTTTGCGATTTTTAGATTAAATCCTGCGCCGTTTTGTTTGCTTGATGAAGTAGATGCACCTCTGGATGATGCCAATGTTGGACGATTCTGTCGACTGGTTTCAGAGATGTCAAAAACGGTACAGTTTATTTATATCACCCACAATAAGATAGCAATGGAAATGGCCGAGCATTTAACCGGCGTTACAATGGCTGAACCAGGTGTTTCGCGTATGGTTGCCGTTGACGTCGACGAGGCTGTTGCTATTGCAAATGCATAATAAAGGGCGAGTTTTATAATGGAAGATTTACGGTTTGCGCTATTGGTCATCGGCGGTTGTGCCATTATCGGTATTTTAGCGCATGGATTGTGGAGTTTGCGCAAAAACTCAACATCTGCGAGTAAAAAGCCACGAATTGAGCCCAATCAGACAAGTGATGAAACAGTTAAATCCGAACAAGGTTTTGATGAGTTTGGACTCGGTGAAGTCAGAGTGGTCAAGCGCGCATCAGATGAGCATCAAGCTCAATCTGCTGGCGTGCATGGCGACGAGCACGCTCATGCCAGTACAGGTCATGCAGACGAGGTGTCATTCACAATAGACGCTGACGACATTCGCTCGAGTGACATTGACCAAGACTTGGGTACAAGTGAAGCGGCAGATGAGCAAAAATCTGACCTGGATTTAGATGACTTGAGTATTCGCCACATGCAGGACGCACCGAGCGTTAAGGAGAGCGAACCAGAGGCAGAACAGCCGAAGAAATTGTATGCTTCAGTGGTGAGTAATCCAAAGCCTACGGTGCAAAAAAGTGCGCCGAGCGAGACCCCGCCAGAAACAATTCCAGAGCCGCCACCGTTTTTGCTGAAAGAGGAAGAGGCGTCCAAGGTGACGAGCATTCAACCTGATGAAAAGCCGGTTGATGAAGTCGATGATTTCAGCTTGGACCAAGTCCCAGTGAGCGGTAAAACAGAATCTAAACCTGTCAGTGAAGAGAGCGAATCTCCAGCACCACGCAAACGCCCAAGAAGTACAATTCGCAAACGAATTGAGCCTACGCTTGGTGATGATCAAATGCGCATGTCATTTGACGAAGAGGTGACCATTGACGGTGGAGCTGTTGCCGACTCGGCGACTACACCGACGATCCAGCAAGGACAGCATGACGGAAAAGATGCACAGAGCCCCGCACCAGAGCAAGAAGTACTGGTACTCAATGTTCGCGCGCCTCAGGATCAGGAAATTCCGGGTGCTGCGCTTTTGCCATTGTTGTTAACCCTTGGGTTTAAGTTTGGAGATCAGGACATTTTTCACCGTCACGTCAACAGTAACGGCAAGGGCCCGGTATTGTTTAGTCTTGCTAATATGTTTAAGCCGGGCGTCTTTGATATTGATAATCTGGAAAACTTTTCGACGCAGGGTGTGTCTTTATTTATGATCTTGCCGATTGAAGGTGAACCTCACCAAGTCTTTAACATGATGCACAACGCAGCTCGAAAAATTGCCGATGAGTTCTCGGCGCAAATTTTAGATGGCCGGCGCAGTGTTCTGACCAAACAAGGCTTGCAACAGTACGTCGAAAAAATCCGTGAATTCGAGCGCCAGCGGATCATCGCTCGCTCATAACCCCAATACAGACTTAATGAACAGTATAGATTCTTCTACTCAACGGCGCGTCGAGCAGCTTCGCGCTGAGCTAAACGAACACAATTATCACTATTATGTGAATGACGATCCGCAGATCCCTGACGTTGAATACGACCGGTTGTTGCGAGAACTAGTCGATATTGAAACGCAGTTTCCTGATTGCGTCACTGCAGACTCTCCAACCCAAAGAGTAGGCGATAAACCACTCAGTTCATTTCAGCAAATTACCCATGAACTACCGATGCTTTCGCTCGATAACGCGTTTAATGACGAAGAAATGCAAGCGTTTGTTAAGCGGATCAAAGATCGATTAGGTATTCAAACCCCAATTGAATTTGCATGTGAGCCGAAATTAGATGGACTTGCCGTGAGTATTCTTTACGAAAATGGTCAGTTAGTTCGAGCTGCAACACGCGGGGATGGTCAGGTTGGAGAAGACATAACCGCCAATGTTAAAACGATTGTTAATGTTCCGCTTGCGTTGCGTGGCGATGATTATCCCAATCGATTGGAAGTGCGCGGTGAAGTTTTCATGCCAACAGAAGGTTTTGAGCGATTCAATACGCAGCAAAAGGCAATTGGTGCCAAGGTATTTGTCAATCCACGCAATGCTGCAGCAGGGAGTTTACGTCAGTTGGATCCGCGCATTACCGCGAAACGTCCGCTGCGATTCTTTGCCTATTCAACCGGCGTTGTCGAACAAGCGCGTGTGACCTTGCCGAATACTCATACCGAACGCTTACAAAGACTTAGCGAGTGGGGGTTACCGATCAATCGCTTGATGGAGACGGGGTCTGATGCTCAAGGTTGTATCGATTACTACGCGTCAATCAGTGAACAACGCGCGCAATTATCGTATGAAATTGATGGCATTGTTTTTAAAGTTAATGATCTCTCGTTACAGCAGTCATTGGGCTTTGTATCACGGGCTCCGCGCTGGGCGATCGCGCGTAAATTCCCAGCTCAGGAAGAAATGACGGTACTGCAAGATGTGGAATTCCAAGTCGGCAGAACAGGTGCCATAACGCCCGTCGCACGTTTAAAGCCAGTTTTTGTTGGTGGCGTTACAGTGTCCAATGCCACCTTACACAATGCAGATGAAATTGCGCGATTAGATGTCAAGGTCGGCGATACTGTAATCATTCGCAGAGCAGGTGATGTGATACCACAAGTGGTCTCCGTGGTTACATCTAAGCGTCCTGAAGATGCACGTGACATAGCATTTCCAACTGCGTGCCCCGTGTGCGAATCTCAAGTTGAAAAGCACGAGTCTGAAGCGGTAGCGCGTTGCACCGGTGGCCTGTTTTGCGCGGCCCAACGCAAAGAAGCGTTAAAACATTTTGCATCGCGCAAAGCACTCAATATTGATGGTTTAGGTGACAAGTTAGTGGAACAACTAGTGGACGCCAATTTGGTAGCCACACCTGCTGACTTTTTCAAGTTAAGTGTTGCAGATTTGATTGGGTTGGAACGCATGGCAGAGAAATCAGCGTCTAATCTCGTCTTAGCGATTGGTGCGGCAAAACAAACGACGTTTGCAAAATTTTTATACGCTCTGGGTATTCGAGAGGTCGGTGAGGCGACTGCCGGTAATCTCGCCCAACACTTTAAAACGCTAGATGCTGTGAAAGCCGCCGACAGCGAGAGTTTAATTGAAGTGGACGACATTGGTGAAGTAGTGGCCATGCACATCGTCAATTTCTTTGCTCAAGCGCACAATGTCGATGTGATCGATGATCTCGTTGCTCAGGGGCTGAGTTGGCCTGCGATCGCTGAAGCCAGTGCCGATAGCCAACCACTGACGGGTAAGACATGTGTGATCACCGGTACATTAAGTGCGATGGGGCGTGATGAAGCCAAACAGAAGTTACAAGCATTGGGCGCTAAAGTTGCGGGCAGTGTGTCGGCGAAAACGGATTTCCTGGTAGCGGGAGAAAAAGCGGGTTCCAAGCTGGCGAAAGCCGAAAAATTAGATATACAGGTTTGGAACGAACAGCAGCTATTGGATTTTTTAGCGCAACACGTGAAGCCACACTAGCTATTTAACTGGCGGCGCGCGCGACGCGCTTGCCAGGATTTAACCACTGACCACCGCCACAGCCAGTTTAATCCATAATACCCCAAGATCCCAGCGATCACGGAACAGATCAAACAGCCCAGCAAAAACGCTGGACCAATAGTCGACAGGCTCTGAACAACCCATTGCCAGCTTAGCTCGAACGCGAATTCACTCATATCCGTCCCCAGTACAGTACTGCCAACCTTATAAGCACCGTAGAATATTGGTGGCATTGTGAATGGGTTGGTTATCCACACAGTGGCGACAGACAAGGGCAGATTAACTCTGAGCGGGATTGCAGCGGCGGCAGAAAGCCACATTTGGAATGGCACCGGCCAAAACGCAAAAAACAAGCCAACACCAAACGCCCCAGCGGCACTGCGTCGATTTAAATGCCATAGGTTAGGTTCATGCAACAGCTTGCCAAAAACCGCCATATAGCGATTCTCTTTGATGCTTTGGTGCGATGGTAATACGCGGCGGATGAACTTTTTAGGCATATAAAAGGTTTACTCTTTCACATAACGTTATGTCAGTTACAGCTAAGGAGCCGAATCGTTTGACATCGCCATTCGCGGTTACGCTACTGGCAATGGTGGGTGCTTATGCATCCCTAAACATGTGGCCAAGGCTCCCACAAACATCCTTTTGTGTTGGCTTAGTAGGGCTGTTCATCATGTTAGTCTTTGCTGCTCGATTATACGGCAATCGATGGCAAATATTAACGTCGTTAGGGCTAATACTTGGCATTTTATGGGGGGCGAGTGTAGGACATTGGTATGATACTTGGCAACTGTCTGGAGTCGAATTTCAACAAGATGTCATAATCGTGGGACAGGTGACATCGATACGGCAAAGTGCGCACTTCGCGCAACTTAACGTCAGTGTTGCGCAAATCGACAACAAGCAGTTCGTGTTCGAACGTTCGGTCCGACTCAACTGGTATCAGCCAGACTATTCGCTGGGGCAGGGCCAGCCGTTAATTGTCAGGGCCCGTTTAAAGCCGAGATTCGCACCTGCCAATCCTTATACAACCGACACAGAACGCTGGCGTTTAAGTCAGAATATCGTGGCAACTGGCTATATCAAGGAACATTTATCTCCTCATTCCGTTATATCTTCCCTATCTATTCGCGATGAAATCATTCGTTCAATTGACCGTTTAAAACTGGAAAATAAGCGCTGGATCAAAGCGCTAACCGTTGCAGACAAGACGGACTTTTCTACTCAAGATTGGACGTTCCTCCAACAAACGGGATTGGCGCATTTATTCGCTATCTCCGGTTTGCATTTAGGCGTCGTCGCAGTGTTTTTTGGCTGGTCAATTGGCTGGTTATTTACCGGAGTGATTGCGCTTTTAGGCATGTTTACGCAGGCCCCGGAGATATTGTGCCAACGCTCGCTAAAACCTTTGATTTATGTGGCTTGCGGGGTTGCCACTGCGGGTTACGCGTACCTTGCCGGGTGGCAGATTCCAGTGCTGCGCGCATGGCTTATGACGGTACTGGTATTATTGGGGCTATGGGGGCGTTTGCGGATCGCGAATGGGTTGCGTGTTGTAGTGTTAATGGGACTACTGATGCTGTTTTTCCCGTATTCTTTTTTCTCACAGAGTTTGTGGTTAAGCATTGGAGCCGTTGCCGCAATACTCTTCATCCTGTGGCGCTGGCCTAACAGACCAATAGGTTTTACTGGCCACTTACTGTGCATGGTGCGCGTACAAATACTCATAACGGTGTTGATGGTACCTCTGGTGCTGAATAGTTTTAACTTGTTACCGTTATCGAGTGTGCTAACAAATGTAGTCGCAATTCCCGTTGTGAGCTTCGTCATTGTCCCTGCATGTCTACTCTCGATAGGGGCCAGTTTCATTTCGCCGGATCTTAGTTTGATAATCTTCATTGCAATCGACGCTTGGCTTGATGCATTGTTTCAAGTCATTCATTGGCTGATGAAATTTGTCGGGCTTACGTTTGAACAGCTACATTTTTCTTCGTTGAGTTTAGTTTGCCTGACATTTGCTATCATATTTTGCCTCGTTCCTAAGTTTCACTTGCGCAGTGTAGTGGTCATGTTGGGCGTAATGCCTATCGCTTTAGCGCACACCAATAGTACGCTGATTCCCCCTAAGCCGGGATGGCAAATGCACGTTTTGGATGTTGGACAAGGAACCGCTGTCTTAATCACAACCGATAAAGGCGCCATGTTGATTGACACTGGTGCGAGCTTTGGCACTAGTAGTTATGCCCAACACATTATCTTGCCCTTTATTGCAGCCCAACGCAGTCTTAACCTGGAGCTTTTCGTCGTCAGTCATGACGATGATGACCACGCCGGTGGTGCAGCACATGTAATGCAGCGATACCCAAACGTACTCAACCTTACCAGTTCTGAATGTCGCAGAGGCCACTATTTTCATTGGCGTGGCCTTGATATATCAGTGTTATGGCCGACAGAACGGTTTGTTACGCGTTACCCCAATAGTGACAATAATCACTCTTGTGTCATACATATTTCAGATGGTGAACATGCTGTGTTACTGGCCGGGGATATCGAACAAGCGGCTGAAACAGAATTGTTGAAACTGGAATACCAAAGACTGGAGAAAACCGGAAAATCGCCTTTGTTCGATGTAGCAGTACTGCTTGCACCTCACCACGGTAGTCGAACCAGTTCTGCGTGGTCGTTTGTCGGTGCCACTCAACCTGACCATGTAGTCTTTACTACGGGTGTGGCAAATCGATGGGGATTCCCTGCTACATCAGTCGTTGATCGCTATCGCCTATTTGATGCGCAAATTTGGGATACCGCAAAGCAGGGATATTTGTTATTTGAACTTGGCGAAGACGCCCCAAGATTAAGGATATCGTCATGGCGTGAAGATATATCGCCAAGATGGTACCGGCAAATTAATTAAGTGCTAGGGTTTAGGAGAAACTCTGAGTACAATTCGACTATAACACTATAAGAAACAGACTGAATGACAGCAGAGACGTCCTCAGCCAAAAAAGGCAACACTAGGCGCTTTTTTGGTTATCTAAAAGACTTCAAACTGCCCTTTGTAATCGCCGTATTAGGCATGGTTGGTTACTCAGGCGTAGACACTTTTATGTTTTATCACATGCAGCCCATTATTGATGAAAGTCTAGGGGCGCAAAATTATGAGTACTTGAAACTCGCTGCGTATTTTGTCGTGCCGGTGTTTATCGTGCGCGGTTTGTTCAATTTCATGGGCAGTTATACCTTGGCCTGGATCGGTTCCCAAGTAGTGATGCGCATGCGTCAGCAGCTGTTCGAAAAGTACATTCACTTACCGGTTAGCTTTCACGATCAGCAATCGGTAGGCAAGTTAATTTCTAAAGTGACGTACGATACGGAGCAAGTCGCTAACGCTGCAGGCCGCGCTTTGTTGATCTTAGTGCGTGAAGGCTCGCTGGTTATCGGGCTACTTTCTTTGATGTTTTATCATTCGTGGCAGCTGTCGTTAGTATTCCTATTAATCGGTCCCGTCGTTGCCGTCATTGTAACTTACGTCAGTAAGCGATTCAGAGTTGTCAGTCGTAATATTCAGCAGGCAATGGGTAGTTTGACCACAGCAGTTGAACAAGCCGTCAAAGGCCATAAGGTCGTCCTGATGTTCGGCGGACAAAAAATCGAGAAGGATCGATTTGCCGACAAAAACAATCACAATCGTCAGCAAACGATGAAACTGACCACCACGCAAATCCTCAGTGTGTCGATGATCCAAGTGATCGCGTCATTTGCGCTTGCTGTGGTGCTCTTTATTGCCGGCACTCCAGGGATGATCGAAAACTTAAGTGCAGGTGTGTTTGTCAGTATTGTGTTTTACATGGTTATGCTACTCAAACCGCTCAAACAATTAACCACGGTTAACAACGAATTTCAGCGCGGAATGGCGGCGTGTACCGCTATTTTTGAGTTACTTGATGAGCAAATCGAAGTTAACGAGGGGCGTAAAACCATCGACAGAGCGAGTGGTTTGATCAAGTTTGACGATGTCACCTTTACCTACCCGAGCCAAGATAAGCCTGCATTACTGAATGTTAGTTTTGAAGCCAAGCCCGGGCAAACGGTCGCTTTGGTTGGTCGATCGGGTAGTGGTAAATCGACGATTTCCAGTCTGTTAACCCGTTTTTATTCGCCGCAACAGGGAGTCGTGAGTTTAGATGGCGATAGCTTAGCCGAGCTAGAACTGACTTCGCTACGCAGCCAGTTCGCACTAGTGTCGCAACAGGTCACGCTGTTCAACGACTCCGTAGCAAATAATATTGCCTACGGCGCTCGGCGAAACGTAAGTCGCGAAGCGATTATCGAAGCGGCCAAGATTGCGCACGTCGACGAATTCGTCAGCCAAATGGCGGATGGTTACGATACCGAAATTGGTGAAAATGGCCTGATGTTGTCGGGTGGCCAACGGCAAAGAATCGCGATTGCACGAGCTGTGCTGGTAAATGCCCCTGTACTCATCCTAGATGAAGCTACGTCGGCATTGGACACCGAAAGTGAAAAGCTTATCCAAGATGCGTTAGAGAAGATTCAAAAAACCTGCACGAGCATTGTAGTGGCGCACCGCCTTTCGACAATTGAAAACGCTGACCTGATCATTGTTGTGGATGGCGGTAAAGTACTTGAGCAAGGCACACACGCTGATTTGCTGGCCAAAAATGGTGCATATGCGCAGCTACATCAATTGCAGTTTGGCCAAAGTGACGCTGAATGAGCATACAACGCGCGATTGAACGGGGTTGGTATACCGGGGCTTGGTGGCTATGGCTATTGGCGCCATTGAGTTTGGTTTTCTGGACCTTGGCGACCGTTAGGAAAGCCATGTTCAAAATCGGGCTATTACGCTCGAGTAAACCACCCGTACCGGTTATCGTCGTTGGCAATATTACCGTTGGCGGCAATGGCAAAACGCCGGTCGTGATTGCGATCTGTGAGTACCTCTTGGCGAAAGGAAAAAGCGTTGGTGTCTTGAGTCGCGGTTATGGCGGGACACAAACGGTTTTCCCTTATCAACTTGTCGAGGGCGATTTACCGTCGCTTGTCGGGGATGAACCTGCGCTCATTTTTCAGCGACTCGGCATTCCAGTTATCATTGATCCGCAGCGACGCAGAGGTGCCGAGCGCCTGTTTGAACTCGGCTGTGACGTAATCGTGTGTGACGATGGTCTGCAGCATTACGCGCTACAGCGCGATATTGAGTGGGTCGTGATGGATGATCGCGGGGTAGGAAATGGATGGTTGTTACCCGCCGGACCATTGCGCGAATTGCCCAACCGGCTGGCCGGTGTCGATGGGGTCATTTTGAATCAAACATCAGCGATAAGTCGCGTATCTGCCCGACAATTTGACATGACGTTGGGCGCTGATCAAATTGTGAATGTCGCTGATCCCAGCCAAACAATCAGTATCGATAAGTTCAAACAGAAATACAGTCGCGTCCAATCTCTGTGTGCGATTGGCAATCCGGACAGATTTAAAACTACCCTAGCGTCTCTCGGCATCAATCCGGTCGAAAACTTAGCATTTATCGATCATTATCAATACGAAGTGACGGATCTGCCTGATGACGCGGTTATTATGACTGAAAAAGATGCGGTTAAGTGTCATTCTTTTGCGCATAAAGACTGTTGGTTCTTGCGTGTTTCCGCACAGTTACCGGAGGCGTTCTTTGAGCACTTAGCGGCATCACTTGCTACCGTAAATTCAACCGAATAGAGAGCTAAAATATGGCTTTTGATAAAAAGTTACTTGAAATCGTCGCATGCCCGATATGCAAGGGTAAACTCATCTACCAAGCTGAACAGCAGCAGTTAGTTTGTCGTTTCGACCGACTAGCGTTTCCGGTCAAAGACAATATACCGGTGCTGATTGAAAGCGAAGCGACTAGTTTAACGCTTGAACAAATAGAAGCACTAAAATGAGCGAGCACATTTCTGAAACTGATTTCATTGTCGTGATTCCTGCACGCTTCGGTTCGAGCCGTTTTCCCGGCAAGCCACTTGCCGATATCCACGGTAAGCCGATGATTCAACACGTGTACGAACGTGCCACGTCAACGAAAGCAAAGCAGGTAATTGTGGCAACGGATGACGACCGCATTGCTAAGAAAGTGACAGCGTTTGGCGGCACTGTTTGCATGACAGGTCACCAACATGAGTCTGGAACAGAGCGTATCGCAGAGGTCATCCAGCGTATGGCGATAGCGCCAAATGACGTTGTTGTTAACGTTCAAGGTGATGAGCCTTTTATCCCAAGCGAGAACATTCAGCAGGTTGCGGACAATCTATCTAGTCGACCCAACTTTGCAATGGCAACATTAGCGGCGCGTCTTGAAGAGGCCGTCGACATTGATAATGCTAATGCGGTCAAGGTTGTAGCAGATAGACACGGCAAAGCCTTATATTTCAGTCGCGCGTCGATTCCTTATGACAGGGATGGCAGGCAATCAGGTGACTTATCAAGAACACAGAGCATGATGATGCGTCATATAGGCATTTATGCCTACAGAGCTTCATACGTCAAGCAATACGTTGGGTATGCCGCGAGTGCATTAGAGCAAGTTGAGTCGCTAGAGCAACTCCGGGCACTTTGGAATGGTGATGCAATCCATGTAGAACTTGCGGTCAAACCACCGCCAATTGGCATTGATACACCCGAAGATTTGGCGCGTATAACACAACAATCCAATTGAGGAGTGTTTTATGAATGTTGTAATTACTGGGGCTAACCGAGGAATCGGTCTAGCGTTAGTTGAACAATTTTGTGGGCGCGGGGATACGGTTTACGCGCTATGTCGACACACATCAGACGATCTGGACAAAACGGCTGCAACCGTGATTGAAGGCGTTAATATGCTGGATATAGAGCAGTTACAGAGTCAATTAAAACCACTCAGTAGCGTGAAAATTGATTGTTTAGTGAATAATGCTGGTGTACTAGCACGCGAGGGGATAGAAGATTGGAGTCCCGCGACAATTGAACAGCAATTCAGAGTAAATGCGCTGGCACCATTACTGGTGACCCAAACTTTGCTAGCTAATCTAACCGACCAGGCCAAGGTTGTGATGATCACATCACGCATGGGATCAATGGCGGATAATGGTTCCGGCGGATATTATGGCTATCGCATGTCTAAAGCTGCTTTGAATGCGGCGGGTGTATCGATGGCGCGGGATCTACACGCTAGAGGAATAGCGGTAGCGCTGCTTCACCCTGGTTATGTGCAAACTGAAATGGTCGGTTATGGTGGTGATATCAGTGCGAGCACCGCTGCCGATCGTCTGGTGACTAGGATTGATCAATTGGACTTGGGCAATAGTGGATCATTTTGGCATAGCAATGGAGAGACTTTGCCATGGTAAAGAACGGTTCTAAACCCTGTCAACACGTGCTCAAAACTTTAGTACTTGGCCTGTTTGCCAGTACTGTTGGCGTTAGTGCTCAAGCGGCCGTTGAATCAGGAAAGGGGTATCAATGGAGTGAACTTAAGTCGATGCCGATAAGGGTGCAGGAGATTTACCCGGTACTGCATCAGCACAATATCATTGTGGCAGGTGGACTGAGTCCTGATGTCAGCGATAAACCCATTGATGTCACCAATCGTGTATTTACTTACACGCCGTCAAGTAACGATTGGCAAGAACTTTTATCTTTGCCGGAGCCAAGACATCACCCTCAATTAGTGTCGACGGATAACAAACTGTACGCAATTGGTGGCTTCACCATCAATCAACGTGGTGCTTGGCACAATAGCAAAGATGTTTACTGGTATGATAACACCAGTATTGAGGGCGCTAAATGGCAGCGTTTGAGTCCAATGCCCGAGCCGTTGTCCGAAACGCTCGCGGCCGTTTATGCCGGCAAAGTGCATATTGCGACAGGTCGTTCACCCATTACTGCGGACAATAACGGTGAATGGCGCGATCAAACAGATAGCGATGCACATTGGATATACGATCCTAAACTAAACCAGTGGCAAGCGGGTCCCAATGCGCCGACAAAGCGCAACAGTGCGTGCGGTGTGCAACTGCAAGACAAGTGGCACATCATCGGTGGTCGGACTGTTGTTGGGGGAAACCTTGATACCCACGAAGTGTATGATTTCGATACTCAAACTTGGTCGAGTAGAGCAGCGTTACCGGATGCTCAAGGTGGCCTGGCATGTGCCGTTTTAGAGAACGCCATTTATGTGTTTGGCGGCGAATTCTTTAATGATGGTGGTGGCGTTTACGATGCGGTGTGGCGTTATGACAATTCAACGAATACTTGGCAACATGTCAGTAAGATGCCTGTTGCACGTCATGGCTTAGGCGCAATAGCGTTGGATGACCGTATTATTGTTATTGCTGGCGCTGCTGAAGCCGGGGGCAATCAAACATCTAGTCGCGTGAGCCAATTCACCAAACAGTAGCTAAAATGGAACCGTGTTTGGTGAATTGACTACAGCGTTAAATAACTAGCGCGCTTAGTTACTGGTCAGCGGATAAAACTGCCCAGCAATCGTGTTGATCGGCATGAATAATTTCTGCCCATACGCGCTGCCCTGGCGATAGGTCATGTACCCCGTTTAAATGCACTACACCATCTATCTCTGGGGCATCGGCGAAGCATCGTCCAACAGCACCTTCAGCATCTACACTGTCGATCACAATTTGGTATTCGTTGCCAATTCGAGCTTGTAGGCGCTGCGCACTGATCTCTGCTTGAACTTCCATAAAGCGTGCCAAACGTTGCTGTTTAACATCTTCAGGTATTGGGTCGGGTAAATTATTGGCCGTAGCGCCTTCAACGGGCGAATAAGGGAAACATCCAACTCGGTCAAGTTGAGCTTGCCGCAGAAATTCCAATAATTCCTCGAACTCTTCTTCTGTTTCGCCCGGAAACCCGACGATGAAGGTCGAGCGAATGATAAGTTCAGGACATTGTTCACGCCACTTTTTGATTCGTTCGATCGTTCGTTCGGCGCTGCCTGGGCGTTTCATGAGACGCAATATACGCTTGTTAGCATGCTGAAATGGGATGTCGAGGTAGGGGAGTACTTTCCCTTCTACCATCAAAGGGATCAAATCATCGACATGAGGATACGGATACACGTAATGTAACCTAACCCACATATCCATTTCGCCTAGTTTTTCACATAGTTGCTGCATATGGGTTTTAACTGGCATACCGTTCCAAAAGCCTGTGCGATGCTTAACGTCTACGCCATAAGCGCTGGTATCTTGCGAGATCACCAGTAATTCGTTTACGCCGGCATTTTTGAGTCGTTGCGCTTCATCTAATACCTCGCCAACAGGGCGACTGACTAAATCGCCGCGCATCGAAGGGATAATGCAAAACGTACAACGATGATTACAGCCTTCTGAAATCTTCAAATAGGCGAAGTGACGCGGCGTCAATTTAACGCCGTGATCAGGCACGATATGAATAAAGGGATTGTGTTCTGGTTTTGGCAAATGTTGATGTACTTGCTCGACAACCGTTTCGTAGGCGTGCGGGCCCGTTATGGCTAGCACATTTGGGTGTACTTCGCGGATCTCGTCTTCTTTGATACCCAGGCAACCAGTGACAATCACTTTGCCGTTTTCAGCCAGTGCTTCGCCAATCGTGTCCAAGGATTCCTGCACGGCCGCGTCAATAAAACCACAGGTGTTTACGATGACCAAATCAGCATCATTGTACGTCGGAACAACATCGTAGCCTTCGGTGCGAAGCTGGGTAAGGATCCGTTCTGAGTCGACAAGGTTTTTGGGACAGCCAAGGCTGATAAAGCCAATACGAGTACCCATTGAGTAGCCAATCGCGGTTTCAGCTTGCTCGGCAAGTACCTTTTTAGGGGTATCCATAGTTGTAGTTTGCTTGGGATTGATAATTTCTACTGACATAACGAGACGGTGTAATAGGTGTATGGGCGAATTATACGCGTTAGTGGCGCGTTGCGGTATGTCAGATTGAAGAAAAGCCACAAATTAAGGTGGCTTGCATACATTAAGTTGCAGGTATTTATTGATCTAAAACTAAAGTTGTAGATGCTTAAAATGAAAATCCCGATGAAAAGGAGTAGGTTTAAACTAGCAAACGAAAAGAAGCCTGGCCTGGGGGACTTTTATATGAATCGCTTTTTAACGCAATGCTATATGCGCACATTAGTAGCCGCACTGACACTAGCGTTCGTCGCTGGGGGATTGTGTTGGCTAATCTTTCATTCATTTGAACTGACTGCTGTTGCAATGCCGATTGGCACCTTGGTACTGGCTGTTTTACTGATACACACGTCGTTAGACCGAAAGCTCACCGACGAGATTCAACACGCGATTACCGAGGCCGATTTCACCGGCCCTTTACTCAACAGTTTGTTAGGCCCAGACTGGCATAAGCAAGCCAGATCAGAAGAATGGGTCGACCAACTTGCCTCGAGTGCGAATGACAATGCGATATGCTCGGCTGAAGTATCGCACTGTGCTGATATTCTGCGTGCCAAGCTAGACACTCAAGTTGGTGAAGTATCGCGTATTGCACAAAATGCTGAAGAGATTACTCATACTGTAGACCTTTCAGTCCAGCAAGCCGAAGGTGCCAGTCAGATGGCGGTAGAGGCTAAACAGGCAGGTAAAGACGGACAGCAAAGCTTGCAGGACGCTACTGTGAGTATCAGAGATCTCAATGCAAAGGTTTCGCAAACATTAAGCATTATCGAGCAGCTGAATGAGAAATCAGTTCAAATTCAGAGTGTGACGAAAGTGATTGAAGAAATTGCTGACCAAACCAATTTGTTGGCGTTAAACGCAGCCATAGAAGCCGCGCGCGCCGGCGAGCACGGCCGAGGCTTTGCTGTGGTTGCTGATGAAGTCCGGCAATTGGCAGCGAGAACGTCAAATGCAACCGGTGAAGTGGGGTCAATCGTAGATGAAATTCGCGCGGAGACACAAACTGTTGTCAGTCAAATAGAACAACTATCTGGAGATGTAGAGCGCGGTACCGCTGAGATTGAGAATGTTAGCGACAAGTTGTCGGGCATCGCTGAACAATCAGCGTTAATGGAGACGCAAATAACCACACTTTCGGAAGGCGCGCGACACAATAAACAGAACTTACAGGTGATTTTTGATTCCCTGCAGACGGTTCAACAAGAATTGCAAAATAGTGATACGGAAGTACAGCACCTAGCGGGCTCTGCTCAGTCGTTAATGGAAGCTGCTGAAAACGCCAATGCAATTTTGACAACCTCTGCAAGTGATTCATACCACCAGGCGTTTTATAAAGTCGCCGCCGCAACAGCAAAACAAGTTTCTGAAGCGTTTGAACAAGTCCTAAGTAATAACACTCTCACCACTGCACAACTTTTCGACCGACACTACGCTGAGGTTAACAACACTAATCCGCAAAAATATACCACTGCATATGATGGTGTTGCGGACCGGATTTTACCGGCAATCCAAGAACCGGTACTGCAACAAAACAAGGCGATCGTCTACGTGATTGCCACTGACCCAAACGGATATGTGCCGACGCACAACAATCAGTTTGCTAAGCCCCCAACGGGAAACTTTGAGGTTGACTTAGTGAGCAGCAGAAGCAAGCGGTTGTTCAATGATCGCACTGGTGCGCGGTGCGGGGCACACACCCAGACCATGTTACTACAGACATATAAGCGTGACACCGGCGAAATAATGCACGATTTGTCAGTGCCGATATTTGTTACTGGGCGTCATTGGGGGGGGATTCGAATCGGGTACAAGCCTAAAGGCGGATAACGTGTTATGGTAGCGCGCATATTTTTGACCCATTTGTCTGAAATCTTGTGCCTGAATTATCGCCCAAAGCCGTCGCGCTGCCTTTTCCCTTGCACTGTTATGATGAAGCTGGACTATTAAAGCCACCGTTGACCTTGTATTTGATCTGTATATGGCTGTGCAAGGCGCTGCTGCTAATGATTATCTCTGTGAGTATGCGCGAAAACCCGTCAGCATTGATTGAGTGGTTTTATCCCGATAGTGCACTGTGGTACCAAAACGTCGTACCGGCAGCGCCTGGTGTTGCAGCGCTGATTGGGTTGAGTTTGCGCGATAAATTCAGGATAAAGGGGTGGCACTGGCCGCAAATGTGGTGCAAGCGATTGGTCATGTTTGGTTTGCTGATCCAATGTTACTTGGTATACGCGACTGTGGCGTCGCAAGGCCCCGTGTTTAATTGGGGGCAAGCGATAGCATTGATTGTATCAGTCGCATCTATAGCCTATTTAATGCGCAGTAAACGGGTGGCCGCGTTTGTCGCGGATGCTAGACCCGTTGAAGGTGATTGAACGTTTGGCACTACTGGAGGTTGTTCGCCATCGCCTTCTCAAAATAAGCTTTCACGCTGATTGTGCTGTCGTTGACGAGTCTTTCATAACAAATACCCGCAAACGCGTATGAGTGCCCATTATAGTCTAGTACTACGTATGGTGCTTTTTCGTCACTGTCGTCATAGCGCCATGTGCCGCCAACTCGCTGTTTGAACACTTCACCAACGTAGGCGCCGTATATATTACACAAGGTAAACACGGCTTGGTCTTCAAGTGCACTGTCTTGATATTTGTCGAGAAAGCTCAACAAAACATCATCTACTTTACTAATGCTGTCGAGACTGCGATCCAAAACGACATCAAATTCATTTTTGGTGCTCTCGATGGCATTTTGAGCACTGTCCTGCATTAATTCATTCAATTCATTCTGGTTCATTAAACTTTTCGCCTTGAGTAACAGAAGGTTGTGACGCTAATGCGTCGTGATCGCGGTTTGATATTAACAGTGAAGCAAGGCGCTGGCTACCCGGGCCCAAGTTATCTGGGGCTGGTACAACTAAATAAGAGGTCAGTCGTCGAAATGAACTGCCTTGGATATGCAATCGAGCGAGTGACCCGTCAGCCAACGCATCGGTCACCTCATGTTCCGGCAACCAGCAAAAGCCTATCCCGTTCTTTAACAATCCAATTGCTGATTGGAATTGGCTGACCGTCCAGCGCAATTCTGATTTTAGCCACCCTTGTCGCTCTGTTGGAGAGCTGCCGGTGTCTTTGATAACAATTTGTAGTTCTTGTTGCAGTGCGTTTGGGTCAATTTCGGCTTGCTGTTGTGCGAGCGGATGCGATGGCGAACAGACGGCAATGAATCTTACGTTGGCGATTGGTTCACCGAGGAATCCTTTGGGAACACTGTGGGTGATGACGATGTCAGCTTGCTTATTGATAATTGCTTCTTCAGTGCCCGTCAGCACAGTGTCGAGTACTTTTAGTCGGCTACCCCGGGATTCAGGTAAGAATTGCTCAAGCACTTTGAACAACTGTTTGCGCGGAAAGGCGAGGTCGACTGCCAGCGTTATCTCGGGCTCCCACTCCTGTTGGATGTTTTGCGCCAGTGATTCTAAATCCTCAACATTTTGTGTTATGTACCGGGAGCGTCTTAACATGACTTCTCCGGCTTCGGTGAGAAAAGCTTTTCGACCTTTCACTTCGAGCAGCTCGACGCCCAATAAATGCTGCAGTTTAGCCACAGCGTGATTAAGCGAGGATTGGCTCTTGTTAAGTTTTTCCGCAGCGTGAGCATAGCCGCCGTAATCCACCACCGCTTGGAGGATTCGCCATTGCTCTAAGGTTGTTTTGTGTCGGTACATAGACGAGCATTAAAATCGGTTGTTACCCTAAAGGCTAAGGGATACAGAGCAGTTTGTCACTGTTGTTCAATCAGTTACATTACGTATATGACAAAAATGTAACCGCTGCGATTGAGCTAACTATTGCGCTGCAGCGTAGATACCGGCATAAAGACAAAGTAAAAAATCAGCGAGTATGAAATATTATTCAACGTTACCACTGACCGCGATTATAGCCTTTAGCCTGATCAACGCACTTATCTATTGGCAAGTGATACCGCCTGGTCTAGACATACTAACCAGCATAGAAGGGCAGTTTGCTGACGCGTTTTACGTGCTGATTATGTTGATTATCTTGCTTGAGTCGATCGTCTATGTTGGCTTTTATTTTCCCGGACAGTTTTTTGCCGTGCTATTGGTTATCGGATCGCAGCCGAATTGGAAGGATGTTGGTGCGCTAACGTTGGCGATGGTGACGGCCGCTACTTTGGGCTCACTCATAAACTATCAGCTAGGTAGACTCAATAGCCACCGGTTTGACGATCACAAGCCCACCGAGTTAAAGCATCTGTTGTTGGCTATGATCCACATGAACTCACTCGCGTTTTTCATGTTTGCACAGGGGGCGAATCACAAGCCAATTAAAATAGTCGCGCTTGCCGGTGTCCTAAATTTGCCCTATTACCTATTGTTGATTGCAGCCACAGCCTTTATGAGCGAACAGGTCATGCAAGTCGCAGAGAATACTGTGTTACTGTTTTCGCTGCTTGGCACATGGTTACTCATTGCAGGGTACATGGATGTAAAAAACAAACGAAACCGTACCAAGGTAACTGAATCACCGGTAGCGGAATAAGCCGTCCAAGGTGCTATTTTAACAATTTCTCAATCGCGCGAGATGCCGCGACCATACCAAAAGTACTGGTGACCATCGCGCAGGCCCCAAAGCCAGACGAACAGTCTAAGCGAGTGCTGCCATCTTGAATGGATTTGTTCATCGCAACAGAACCGTCAGGCTGTGGGTAGCGGAGTTGTTCCGTAGAGTACACACATTCAACGCCAAATCGTCGTTTGGGGTTTTTACTAAAATTGTAAAACCGTCGTAGTTCAGAGCGTACTTTTGCAGACAAGGGATCTTGAATGGTTTTCGCGAGATCGCCAGATGTGATTTGTCTTGGATCTATTTGTCCACCGGCGCCGCCAACCGTAATAACCGGCAGCTTGTTGCGTTTGCAAAACGCGATGATGGCGGCTTTCGCTTTCACACTGTCTGTCGCTTCGATTACGACATCGATGTTAGCATTCAGATAATCGGCAACGTTATCTTGGGTCGCAAAGTCCTCAATCGGGTTAACCTTACACGTTGGTGAAATATCCTTGATACGTTTCGCCATTACGTCCACTTTCGGTTCACCAACAGACGAACTGAGCGCATGAATTTGACGATTTACATTTGTCGTACAAACGTCATCCAGATCGATTAACGTCAGTTGTCCGATACCCGTTCTTGCCAGTGCTTCAGCGCTCCAACTGCCCACTCCACCAATCCCGATGACACAGGCATGTGACTGTTGTAATCGCACCGACTGTTGCTCGCCATAAAGTCTTGCGATTCCGCCAAAACGTTGTTCTTCTGTCATACAAATCTCAGATAGCGTGTTGTGTCAAGGTTCGCTAATATCTGGGTATTGTGACAAATTTTCAATGGTAAAGCTGTAATTGAAACGAAGTTATGACTACGTGGTTATCGGTGCCGGTATTGTCGGTGCGGCGACGGCATTACAGTTAAGTTATCGTCAACCAAACGCCTCCATCGCGATTGTCGAAAAAGAAGGTCAGGCAGCGAGTCATCAAAGCGGGCGAAACTCCGGTGTCATTCATGCCGGCGTTTACTATCAGCCCGGAAGTCTGAAAGCGCAGTTTTGTCGACAAGGTCTGGAGCGAACGGTCGCATTTTGTCAACAACATCAAATTCCTTATCAACAATGCGGAAAATTAATTGTCGCCACACACGCCGACGAGGAAGAACGACTCGCCGCACTGTATCAACGCTGTGAGGCGAATCAACTTGAGCCGCAATTATACAGTCAACAACAAGTTGCGGCGGTGGAACCGAACGTCAATGCTCACCAGGCAATCTGGGTGCCGCAATCGGGTATTACCGATTACGTTAAAATAACTCAGACGATTCTGTCACTTGCAAAAGTCCAGGGGGTGGACGTTTGGTTTGACTACCGCGTTGATTCGATAGATGAGTCTAGTGAAGGCTTAACCTTGACGTCTCTGCGCCCCGAGAGCCCGCAGCTCGAATGTCAGTTCTTGATCAATTGTGCCGGAATATACGCCGACCGGATAATCGAACTTGCCGGTGATACCGCTGATTTTGCGCTTTTGCCGTTTCGTGGTGAATACTTTCGCTTGTCAAAGCGCTTAGATAACGTAGTGGATAGGCTTATCTACCCCGTTCCTGATCCCGCTTTACCTTTTTTGGGAGTGCATTTAACCCCGATGATTGGGGGATATTTAACCGTGGGCCCTAATGCTGTCTTGGCTGGGGGAAAAGAAGCGTACAACACGTTTGAGTTTAACTTAAGTGATTTGATCAGCACATTGCGCTATCGGGGCAGCTGGCCACTGTTTAAACAATACTGGAGTAGTGGATTGGGTGAAATGCGAGATTCTATTTGCAGGGCCGGTTATTTAAAACGCGTACAGCAATACTGCCCAAGCGTTGAGTTAGCCGACTTACTACCATATCGCGCCGGTATTCGCGCTCAAGCGGTAAACCCTGATGGGAGTTTGGAACACGATTTTAGGTTTGTTCGTTCTGCTCGTTGTTTACATGTTGGGAATGCACCTTCACCTGCTGCTACCTCGGCGTTCCCCATTGCAGATGAAATCGTTAATCACATTATGGCGTAGCACTTCACCCTAAAGCTTTCTAATTTATCGAACGTAAAAGCGAATTTAATGCGTTTTTTATTCGATTAAGTCTTTCCTATACTGCGTGTTATTCACTATTACAATAGAGGTTTTCAATGGGATTATTAGTCGAAGGTCAATGGCGCGATCAGTGGTATGACACCAAAGCCAACCAAGGGAAGTTTAAGCGCCAAGATTCACAGTTTCGCGATGTGATCAGCAATGAACATCCAATCTATAAACCTGAAAGTGGGCGCTATCATTTATATGTATCGTTAGCCTGTCCCTGGGCCCACAGGACACTCATTTTCCGCAAACTGAAGCAATTGGAAAGTCACATTAGTGTGTCTATTGTTTCGCCTGATATGTTGGAGCATGGCTGGACATTTGACCGCTATCCAGGGGCAACTGAAGATCATTTGTTTGGCTTTAATTACATGCATCAGGTTTACACCATGGCGAAATCCGATATTACGTCACGCGTGACAGTACCTGTGCTGTGGGACAAGAAGACGAACAGTATCGTCAACAATGAGTCGGCCGAAATTATTCGTATGTTCAATACGGCGTTCAATGAACTGACGGGTGATAAGCAGGATTTTTATCCTGCATCGTTGCAATCCGAAATAGATGAAATCAATGAATTTGTCTATCACACGATTAACAATGGGGTATACAAATCGGGCTTTGCGACCACACAAGATGCCTATGAAGAGGCCTTTACTGTCCTTTTTGATGCGTTGGATGAAGTTGAACAACGTTTAGCCCAACAACGGTATTTAGTGGGTGGTCAGATCACCGAGGCTGACTGGAGACTTTTCACTACATTGGTGCGATTCGACGCTGTTTACGTCGGCCACTTCAAATGCAACTTAAAGCGCATTGCAGACTATCCAAATCTCTGGGGCTATCTACGCGACTTATACAATCAAGAGGGTATTGCAGACACAGTAAACATGGATCACATCAAACGTCACTATTACTACAGTCACGACATGATCAATCCAACGCGTGTAGTGCCTCAAGGACCCGAGATTGATTTTAGTGAACCGCACAATAGGGGAGCGCTACAGTGAAACTGGCGACCATACGACAATGCGTCCGAGGGATTGCAGCTCAGGACGGCGCTGGAGTTAAATTGTCCAGAATCATTGGCCAACCGTTACTACAGAACTTAGACCCATTTTTGATGTTAGATGAGTTTGGTTCAGCGGACGCAAATGACTATTTACCTGGGTTTCCACCTCATCCACATCGGGGGTTTCAAACGGTCACGTATATGTTGCAGGGCAAAATGCGCCATCGAGATTCAGTCGGTAATGATGGGGTAATCGAAAGTGGTGGTATCCAATGGATGAACGCTGGCAAAGGCATTATCCACGAAGAAATGCCTGAGCAAGAATCAGGTGTTTTAAGAGGATTTCAACTGTGGGTTAACCTACCTGCGGATGAAAAAATGAGCGCGCCAGATTATCAGGATATAAGGCCATCAGCAGTACCGAGTGTGCATTTGACGCATGACGTACAGATGAAACTACTCAGTGGCACCTATGCAGATAGGGTAGGGCCAGTAACAAATCCTAATAGTCAACGAGCAGTACCCTTCTTTGCTGACTTGACTGCCAGAGATCGAACTCAGTTGCGTATGTCACTGCAACCTGAATATCAGTATTTCTTATACGTGTATGAAGGTGCCGTCTCTATTGCAAACAAGACTGTTTCAAAAGGGGTATTAGCGACGCTTGATCAGGCTGACACTATTGACTTGATGGTCGAGCAACCTGATACCCAATGGATTTTAGTGGGTGGTCAGCCGATAGGTGAACCCATCGTTCAATATGGCCCGTTTGTAATGAACACGCAGCAGGAGATTGAACAGGCCGTTACTGACTATCAGCATGGGCGGTTAACGGCATAGTTAGCGCTGTTATTCGCACTGGTTGCGCAGCATGGTTTTTATCCACATCGTGATTGATTAATCCAAGCGCTTTCAATAGTATGAAAGCGCTTATAAATCACTTATAGGATATTCCATGCAACCCGTTGTACTCGCCGGAGGATCTGGCAGCCGTTTGTGGCCGAAATCTCGCGTCGCACTTCCCAAACAGTTTCTTTCACTTACGTCTGATCAGTCAATGCTTCAAGAGACTTTGGCAAGGTTAAATGGCACAGATGCCGAATCACCCATTGTGATTTGTAACGATGCCCATCGCTTTCTCGTGGCTGAACAATTACGTCAAGTTGACTGTCAACACGGCGGTATTATTTTGGAACCTGTCGGACGCAATACCGCTCCTGCAATAGCCCTTGCTGCGTTGCACGCTATCAAAGCTGACCCAGAAGCAATCTTGCTGGTATTGGCGGCGGATCACTTGATCCAGGACACCCGTGCATTCCATCTGGCGATGGAAAAGGCGCAGAGCTTGGCCGTTGAGGGCAAGTTGGTAACCTTTGGTATTGTGCCTGATCAAGCGCATACAGGTTATGGTTATATCAAAGCGGGAGACGCGACCGGTGGCGGTTTTGGCGTCTCTGAGTTTGTCGAAAAGCCCGATTTAGCGACTGCCACACAATATGTTGATTCCGGCGACTATTATTGGAACAGTGGGATGTTCATGTTCCAAGCCAAGACCTACCTTTCTGAATTAGCCAAATACGCACCAGAAATTTTGTCAGTGTGCGAGAAGGCAATCGAGACCGAAACACCTGACCTAGATTTTATTCGAGTTGACGCAGACGTTTTCAGTCAGTCTCCAGATGACTCCATTGACTATGCCGTTATGGAACACACTCAACTAGCCGCCATGGTTTCGTTGGACGCTGGGTGGAGTGATGTGGGTAGCTGGTCCTCTTTGTGGGAAACCGCCGACAGTAAAGACGCCGATGGTAATGTCGTCGTTGGTGATGTATTGATGACCGAAACAACCAATACTTACATCAATGCAGAAGAACGTCTGGTCGCAACGGTTGGGCTTGACGATGTTGTCATTGTAGAAACAAAAGATGCAGTCTTAGTTGCGAATAAGTCAAAAGTGCAAGATATCAAAACGATTGTGAACGAACTTAAAGCGCAAAAACGCCCAGAATTTGAATTTCACCGCGAGGTCTATCGACCTTGGGGTAAATATGACTCGATTGACAATGGAGAGCGCTTCCAAGTTAAGCGTATTACCGTAAAACCTGGAGAAAAGCTCTCGGTTCAAATGCATCATCATCGCGCTGAACACTGGATAGTAGTATCAGGTACGGCCAATGTCACAATTGACGAGTCAGTCACTATGCTGACCGAAAATCAGTCGATTTATATTCCCATTGGTTCTGTCCATGCATTAGAGAATCCCGGCAAAATTCCACTCGAGCTGATTGAAGTTCAATCGGGTTCCTATTTAGGGGAAGATGACATTGTGCGTTTCTCCGATCGCTATGGTCGAGCACCGGAGGCTAAGTAACGCAATGTCGACGCCAATTACCTGTTTTAAGGCCTACGATATTCGGGGCAAACTCGTTGAACAACTCGATGAACGCATTGCTTTTCGTATCGGTAAAGCGTTAGTTGACGTGCTGGCAGCCAAGACGATTGTCGTCGGCTCAGACGTTCGATTAACGGCTCGTCCGCTCAAACTTGCATTAGCCGCTGGCGCGATTAGCAGCGGAGCAAAGGTACTTGATATCGGAATGGTGGGTACCGAAGAGATCTATTTCGCGACCAAAGACCTGGGTGTCGATGCTGGTATCGAAGTAACTGCTAGTCACAACCCGATTGATTATAACGGCATGAAAATCGTCAAGGCTGGCTCGGTTCCCATTAGCGGTGATACCGGCTTACATGAGATTCAGCGCGTAGCAGAATCCTATGCTGAAGACACTGTGTCACAAGGCTTGAGCCAGTACGCTGTGAATGACTACCAACATATCGAAAATGATGCCTTTATTGCGGGTAAGGCGGTCACGGATGCTGATAGCCTCACAGCAACCGGTCAATATGAGCCGATAGATCATCGACAAGCATACGTAGAGCATGTGTGCAGTTATATCGACATCCGCGCGTTAGACGGTATGAAACTGGTTGTCAATGCTGGGAATGGTGCAGCTGGGCCTGCGCTAGATGCCATTGAATGTTTCATGCGAGAGCAGGGGGTGAACGTCAAGTTTGAAAAGGTGCATCATCAACCCGACGGCTCTTTCCCAAATGGAATCCCTAATCCACTATTACCTGATAGCCGAGCAGATACGGCAAATGTTGTTAAAGCGACGAGTGCCAACTTAGGCATTGCATGGGATGGCGATTTTGACCGTTGCTTCTTATTTGATGAGAATGGCGATTTTATCGAAGGTTATTACATTGTCGGTCTGCTCGCAGAAGCGTTTTTGGCCAAACAAGCCAATGCCAAAATCATTTACGACCCTCGCGTTTACTGGAATACCGAGGATATTGTAACGTCAGCTGGCGGTCAGCCGGTTAAGAGTAAAACGGGGCACGCGTTTATCAAAGAGCGGATGCGCAAGGAAGATGCGATTTATGGCGGCGAGATGAGTGCCCATCACTACTTCCGCGAGTTTGCTTATTGTGACTCAGGAATGATTCCTTGGTTACTCGTTGCGGAACTTATTGCGACTAAGCAGCAACCCCTTTCATCTATGGTTGAGGACAGGATCAATGCATTTCCGTCTTCAGGTGAAATCAATAGCAAATTAAAGGACGCTGATCTTGCCTTGGCAAGAGTTGTTGAACACTATCAAGCGCAAGCGGAAGTGATAGATGACACCGATGGGGTGGGTATGGAATTCGGTACTTGGCGTTTTAACCTTCGCAAATCAAATACAGAACCGGTGATCCGGCTCAATGTAGAGTCAAAAGGTGATGTTGCGTTGATGCAACAGAAGACCGAAGAATTGCTGGCCCTGATAAGAGCGTAAACAAAGTGCGCTTTTCCCTTACGGTGAAAAGCGCTATTTCACTGTTAGCTCAACCAAACCATTAAGGCATGGCAAACGACCACCACACTGGTCAAAATCACTCTCAAGCGGGTGTATTCGATAATCATGTCTGGCTGCATCTGCAACGTAAACTTGTCGTACATCACCATTCCGATATAGGCCAACGACAAAACCCCCAAGGTGCGCGCATCGGCAAATGTTATGAGCGCTAACCACGCAATGATACTGGGTAACATCGCAACGTAAAGTTGGTGCGAATACTTAGGCTCGGTGATCGCCGCGTACCAATGAATACCACCAAAAAAAGACAGAATAATCGCCGAGTATTGGCTAAAGAAAGCGAACCCTTGTGCGTAGCTCAATACGTCCAAATGGATCGCAATGGGGATAGTAACAAACGGAATAAGTCCTAAATAGCCTAAAAGGTGAGCGTGCTTGGGCATATTGTTCCTGCAAAAAAAACGCCTCGAAAGAGGCGTTTAGTGTATCAATTAATAACCCTTACTGGCTATTTTTCAATTGGCGTGTACTCGCGGCGCGCTTCACCTGTGTATAGCTGGCGAGGACGACCGATCTTTTGACCAGGTTGTGACAGCATTTCATGCCAGTGTGAGATCCAGCCAACTGTACGTGACAAGGCGAAGATACACGTAAACATGTTGGTAGGGATACCAATCGCTTTCAGCACGATACCTGAGTAGAAATCGACATTCGGGAACAATTTCTTCTCGGCGAAATAATCATCACTCAATGCGATGCGCTCAAGTTCCATTGCTACGTCTAACAACGGATCGTCGATATTCAACTCACTCAGAACTTCATGACAGCTTTCACGCATTACTGTTGCGCGTGGGTCGTGGTTTTTATACACGCGGTGACCAAAGCCCATTAAGCGGAATGGATCAGATTTATCTTTGGCTCTCGCGATGAACTCAGGGAAGCGGTCGACAGAACCGATTTCTTCTAGCATGTTAAGGCATGCCTCGTTTGCGCCACCGTGAGCTGGGCCCCACAATGAAGCTACACCGGCCGCGATACACGCATAAGGATTAGCACCTGAAGAACCAGCCAAGCGCACCGTAGAGGTAGATGCATTCTGTTCGTGGTCAGCGTGCAATGTGAAGATACGGTCCATAGCACGTTCAACAGCAGGAGAGATAACATACTCCTCAGCAGGTACAGAGAACATCATGTTTAAGAAGTTCGCTGCGTAGCTCAAGTCGTTGCGCGGATATACGAACGGCTGTCCAACATTGTATTTGTAGCACATTGCAACCAATGTCGGCATCTTAGCAATTAAGCGATGCGCGCTGCGAATGCGCTGCTCTGGATTGTTGACGTCTAGGTCGCTGTGATAGAACGAAGACATTGCACCTACTGTGCCGCAAAGCATTGCCATAGGGTGGGCATCGTTGCGGAAACCGTGGAAGAACATGTTGATCTGTTCGTGCACCATGGTGTGGCGCGTGATGGTGTCTTTGAACTCTTTATATTGTTCAGATGTTGGTGCATCACCGTGTAGCAGCATGTAGCAGACTTCTAAATAATCTGCGTCACGCGCTAGGGATTCAATATCAAATCCTCTATGCAAAAGTTCGCCTTTTGCACCATCAATGTACGTGATGGCAGATTCACATGATCCGGTTGCCATAAACCCCGGGTCGAAAGTGAAGTATCCCGCTGAACCTAATGCACGAATATCGATAACGTCGTGCCCGGCGGTCCCTGTTAGAATGGGTAATTCAACTTCTTTGTCACCGGCTTTTAAAATGGCTTTTTGGTCGGCCATGAATGCTCTCCTCAGACTGATTCTTAATGTCGCTATTTGTCGCGTAGATACGCAAAGCGATGGGAAAAGTGGCGCTATTTGTACTGATAAAGTCGCAATAAGTCAATTTTAATGCGTATTTGCTCAATAAATATTCTAGATTGTTGAGCGTTATAATCCAGTCACAAACAGTGTTGCGAATATGGTTACGACTAAAGTCTTAAAATAGAACAAAAAATTGTATTTATAGTAGCTGCTGGATATACTCTTTGGGACTTGGATTCACAGAATAAATAGTATGTAAACCAAGTCGCACAAAATTCACAAAACGTTAACAACTCACGGAACGAGGCTTTTAACATCTATATTAAAAACACGCGATCGGGACACAGATTTGAAGACGTGTTAACAACGGACCTTACAGGCAATAAATTGTGAAAAAGCAAAGACCAGTAAATTTAGATTTAAATACTATTAAATTTCCGCCGTCTGCTACCAGTTCGATCCTTCACAGGATTACCGGCGTAGCAATGTTTTTTGCGCTGTTATTCGTCATCTGGGCATGGGCAGTTTCGCTCGGTTCAGCAGACGATTTCAGTTACGTTCAATCTCTCATGGATGGTGTTATCGGTAAGATAATCGCTATCGGCACTCTGTCTGCACTGACATACCACATTCTAGGTGGTATTCGTCACGGCATTATGGACATGGGTTATTGGGAAGAGTTGGAGTCGGGAAATACCAGTGCCAGAGTTGTCATTGGCCTTTGGGTAGTTCTCACAATCGTAATTGGAGTTGTCCTATGGTAACGAATCAAGCATCAATAAAACGCGATGGTGTGCAGGATTATGTCTCATTACGTGCAACTGCAATCATCATTGCTCTATATACGTTCTATCTAGCGTGGTTTTTCATAACAACAGAGTCCGTTACCTATGAAGTATGGACCGGATTGTTCTCAAGCATTGCAATGAAGGTCTTTACCTTTGCAGCGCTCGTTTCAATCATGATTCACGTTCGTATCGGTTTGTGGCAAGTCCTGACCGACTACGTAAAACCAGCAGGATTGCGTGCCTTCATACAGTACGTGCTAAACCTAATTGCCTTCGCTTATGTCGCGATTGGCGTGTTTGTTTTATGGGGAGTGTAGTATGAGCATTGCAATTCACGAGTATGACGCCGTTGTAATCGGTGCAGGCGGCGCAGGTATGCGCGCGGCACTGCAAATTTCTCAAAGCGGTAAATCTTGCGCATTATTATCAAAAGTTTTTCCGACCCGTTCGCACACGGTATCAGCTCAAGGCGGTATCACGGTTGCGTTGGGTAATTCCCACGAAGATAACTGGGAATGGCACATGTACGACACCGTAAAAGGTTCTGATTACATCGGTGACCAAGAAGCGATCGAGTATATGTGTAAGACAGGTCCAGAAGCCATTATTGAAATGGAAAACATGGGCTTGCCTTTCTCTCGTTTCGAAAACGGTAAAGTGTACCAACGTCCATTTGGTGGGCAATCCAAGAACTTCGGTGGTGAACAGGCTGCTCGTACTGCGGCGGCTGCTGACAGAACAGGTCACGCGCTACTGCATTTGCTTTACCAACAGAACGTTAAGAACAAGACCAAAGTTTTTAGTGAGTGGTACGCACTTGACTTGGTCAAGAATCAAGATGGCGATGTGGTCGGTTGTACTGCAATCGACATCGAAACAGGCGAAGTCGTTTACTTCAAGAGTAAAGCCGTTGTATTAGCCACCGGTGGTGCTGGGCGTATTTATGCGTCAACCACGAATGCCCACATTAATACGGGTGACGGTGTCGGTATGGCACTGCGCGCAGGTGCGCCAGTCCAGGATATGGAAATGTGGCAGTTCCACCCAACAGGTATTGCGGGTGCTGGTACGCTCGTGACCGAAGGGTGTCGTGGTGAAGGTGGTTACCTCCTTAATAAGGACGGTGAGCGCTTCATGGAACGTTATGCGCCAAATGCTAAAGACTTGGCAGGGCGTGACGTTGTTGCCCGTTCAATGATGACTGAGATTCGCGAAGGCCGCGGTTGTGAAGGCCCATGGGGTACACACATTAAACTCAAACTAGACCACTTGGGTAAAGACGTCCTAGAATCACGTCTTCCTGGTATCCTTGAGTTATCACGCACATTTGCCCACGTTGATCCGGTTAAAGAACCCATTCCGGTTATCCCAACCTGTCACTATATGATGGGTGGTATCCCAACGAATGTTGATGGTCAGGTCATTCAAATCGATGAAAACGGTAACGAGAAGCCACTAACAGGCCTATTCGCCTGTGGTGAAATTGCGTGTGTATCGGTACACGGCGCCAACCGCCTTGGTGGAAACTCGCTGCTTGATTTGGTTGTATTTGGTCGTGCAACAGGCCTTCACTTGGGTGAAAAAATCGACGAAATCGCGCCTTCACGTGACGCGTCGGGTGACGATATCGACCAAGCACTCGCACGTTTCAATCGCTGGGAAAACTCAGAGAAAGGCAAGGGCGAAGATCCGGTACAAATTAAGAAAGACATGCAGGAATGCATGCAGCTTAACTTCTCTGTATTTAGAGAAGGTGAAGCAATGGCCGAAGGCCTCAAACAACTGTCAGAAATCCGTGAGCGCCTACAGCACGCTCGTTTGGATGATAAGAGCAGTGACTTCAATACCATGCGTATTGAGTGTCTTGAGCTCGACAACCTGATGGAAACAGCGTACAGCACAGCAGTCGCCGCTAACTTCAGAACTGAGAGCCGTGGTGCTCACAGCCGCTTTGACTTCACCGAAAGGGATGATGAAAACTGGTTGTGTCACAGCGTGTATATTCCTGGTTCTGAAAAAATGATTAAACGTGACGTCAACATGGCACCGAAGCTTCGCGAAGCGTTCCCGCCAAAAGTTCGTTCGTACTAAGTGGAGTGACTAGAATGCAATTATCATTTTCTGTATATCGTTACAATCCTGAGGTGGATGATGCACCTCACATGCAGGACTATTCTCTAGAAGTAGAAGAAGGTCAGGATATGATGGTGTTGGATGCATTGCTTGCGCTTAAAGAGCAAGACCCAACACTTTCTTTCCGTCGTTCTTGTCGTGAGGGTGTGTGTGGTTCTGACGGCATGAACATGAACGGTAAAAATGGCTTGGCGTGTATTACGCCGCTGTCAGCGCTAGGCAAGGGCAAGATCGTCGTTAGACCCCTACCTGGCCTACCTGTTGTACGTGACCTTGTTGTCGATATGTCTCAGTTTTACACTCAATATGAGAAGATTAAACCGTTCTTGATTAACGACAACAAACAACCGCCTGCGCGTGAGCACCTACAGTCTCCTGAGGAGCGTGCTAAGCTTGATGGCTTGTACGAGTGTATTTTGTGTGCTTGTTGTTCAACGTCATGTCCGTCGTTCTGGTGGAACCCGGACAAATTCGTTGGTCCAGCGGGTTTGCTGCACGCCTATCGTTTCTTGATTGATAGTCGTGACACAGCAACAGATGAGCGCCTTAATGATCTGGATGACGCGTTTAGCGTGTTCCGTTGCCACGGTATCATGAACTGTGTCAGCGTATGTCCGAAAGGATTAAACCCGACGAAAGCCATCGGTCACATTAAATCGATGCTATTACAACGGGCTGTTTAGTTAGTTGTTTTCAACACTAGTTGATGAATAATTAGACTATTAAATGGCCATCCATACGGATGGCTGTTTTGTTTCAAAAATGAGCGTTGTGTTGCTTGCGCTGACGTACAGGTAATAACAACATATAATAAAAACCGTTTAGACATTTAGTTTCTTAACGAAAGGTAAGGCACAATAATGCAAGAAAGCGTGATGCAAGCGTGGTGGGCATCGTCCCATTTTGCCGGTGGAAACACAGCGTATGTCGAAGAGATGTACGAAGCCTACCTGGAAGACCCTCACAGTGTTGCTGACGAATGGAAGCATATCTTCGATGGGTTGCCCAAAGTAGATGGTGTTGAAATAGACTCAAATCACAGCCAGATTCGCGAGCAATTCAAAGCGCTCGCGGCGATGGGACCAGCCGCTAAGGTTGTTGCTGCAGCTCCTTCCACGGGGTCGGCAGGTGATGAGAAACAAGTTCGCGTACTTCAGTTGATCAATGCGTATCGATTCAGAGGGCATCAACATGCCAACTTGGATCCGTTGTCGCTGTGGAAACAAGCTCGAGTGCGTGATTTAGAATTGTCTCATCACAACCTATCAGAAAGTGATTTTGATACAGTTTTCAACGTCGGGTCCTATGCTATTGGCAAAGACTCTATGACGTTGGGTGAATTGTATAAATCATTGAATCGAACTTACTGTGGTTCGATTGGCTCTGAATATATGCATATCACTGACACCGAGCAGAAACGCTGGCTTCAGCAAAAAATTGAATCCGTTCAAGCGAAACCAGAAATCAGTCGCGAGCAGAAGGTTAATATCCTCAAGGGCTTGATTGCGGCGGATGGCATGGAAAAGTACCTCGGTGCCAAGTTCCCCGGTGCAAAACGCTTCTCACTTGAAGGCGGTGACAGCTTAATCCCAATGTTGAAAGGGCTCATCGCTGAGGCGGGTAAGTCGGGAACTAAGGAAGTTGTCATCGGTATGGCTCACCGCGGACGCTTAAACGTTCTCGTTAATGTACTCGGTAAGAACCCTTCGGTGTTGTTTGACGAGTTTTCCGGTAAGCACGATGACTCGTTGGGTGCTGGTGACGTTAAATACCACGCGGGTTTCTCCTCAGATTTCGCAACAGAAGGCGGCAATGTTCACTTAGCATTGGCCTTTAACCCCTCGCATTTGGAAATTGTTAACCCGGTCGTTATGGGCTCGGTCCGTGCGCGTCTTGAACGCCGCGATAGCCTTGACGGTGAAGCAGTACTGCCGGTAACGATTCACGGGGACTCTGCGATTGCTGGTCAAGGTGTGGTTCAAGAAACCTTCAATATGTCGCAAACGCGCGGTTTTGCAGTTGGCGGAACTGTCCGCATTGTGGTTAACAATCAGGTTGGCTTCACTACATCAAAAACCGAAGACGTGCGCTCCACGCAATATTGTACTGATATTGCCAAGATGGTTCAGGCGCCAATTTTCCATGTAAATGCGGATGATCCTGAAGCAGTCTTGTTTGTAACCAAACTAGCCCTCGAATATCGCAATAAGTTTAAACGTGACGTGATGATTGATTTGGTTTGCTATCGTCGTCATGGTCACAACGAAGCGGATGAGCCAAATGCGACTCAGCCGCTGATGTATCAAAAAATTAAAAAACACCCGGTTCCGCGCCAGATATATGCAGACCAATTGCACGCGGAAGGCTCAGTGCAAGAACACGAATCCGGGAAGTTAGTTGACGATTATCGTGCCGCGTTGGACCACGGTGCATGTGTGGTCGAAGAGTGGCGCCCAATGACCGAACATTCGGTTGATTGGAGACCTTATCTCGGTCACGACTGGACCGTGCCATACGACGGTTCGTTGAGCATCGAAAAGCTCAAGGAACTTGGGCAAAAGCTGGTCTCGATTCCTGACGACGTGAAGTTGCAGTCGCGCGTTAACAAGCTTTATCAAGATCGTGCAGCCATGGCCAACGGTGACAAGCCACTCGATTGGGGTATGGCTGAAAACCTAGCCTATGCGTCAATTGTCGATGAAGGCACCGACATCCGCATGACCGGTCAAGATTCAGGCCGTGGTACGTTCTTCCATCGCCATGCAGTGCTGCACAACCAGAAGGACGCGTCGACGTATATGCCGCTACAAAATATCCGCGACGGGCAGGGTGATATAGCAATATATGACTCGGTATTGTCAGAAGAAGCGGTAATGGCCTTTGAATACGGTTACGCAACTGCAGAGCCGAGCTGTTTGACGATTTGGGAAGCCCAGTTTGGTGATTTCGCCAATGGTGCACAGGTAGTCTTTGACCAGTTCTTGAGCTCAGGTGAGGCCAAATGGGGGCGTTTGTGTGGTTTGACAGTATTGCTCCCTCATGGTTATGAAGGTCAAGGCCCAGAACACAGTTCTGCGCGCCTAGAACGTTTCCTACAGTCATGTGCCGACCACAACTGGCAAGTTTGCGTGCCGTCTACACCTGCACAGGTGTTTAACATGCTGCGCCGACAGTCAGTCAGACCTATGCGTAAACCGTTGATCGTAATGTCACCGAAATCCTTGTTACGCCATCCGCTAGCGACTTCTACGTTGGAAGAGCTCAGTGAAGGCGTATTCCACAATGTCATTGGTGAAATCGACGAGCTCGATCCCAAGCAGGTCAAGCGCGTGGTAATGTGTTCAGGTAAGGTGTATTACGACCTACTAGAACAACGCCGCAAGAATGAGCAAACCGATGTTGCAATTGTCCGTTTAGAGCAATTGTACCCATTCCCAGAAGAAGAGTGTGCCGAAGTACTTGCGCAGTACAAGCATGTTAAAGACTGGGTTTGGTGTCAGGAAGAGCCTCAGAACCAAGGTGCTTGGTATAGCAGTCAACACCACTTCTGGAACGTAATTCCTAAATCAGCAAAATTACGCTATGCCGGTAGAGAAGCTTCTGCTTCTCCAGCGGTAGGTTATGTATCTGTTCACAACCAGCAACAAAAAGCTCTGGTTGATGACGCACTCACTATTTAGTAAAGGAACCCAACAATGACAATCGAAATAAAAGTTCCAGTGTTGCCTGAATCGGTTGCCGACGCGACAATTGCAACTTGGCACGTGAAGGCCGGCGACGCAGTTAAGCGTGATCAAAACCTAGTTGATATTGAGACTGATAAAGTCGTTTTAGAAGTCGTAGCACCAGAAGACGGTGTTATTGGCGAAATTCTTAACGAAGAAGGCGCAACGGTTCTTGGCGAGCAAGTGATTGCAAATCTTGAGCAAGGCGGTGCTGCAGATAAAGCTGCTCCAGCAGCTAAGCCTGCTGCAGACGCTGCTCCCGCGGCAGCAAGCGGCGGTGCTCAGGTTGATATTAAGGTTCCGGTATTGCCCGAGTCAGTTGCTGACGCAACAGTCGCGGCTTGGCATGTTAAGCCAGGCGAAGCAGTTGCACGTGACCAAAACCTCGTTGATATTGAGACCGACAAAGTCGTATTAGAAGTTGTCGCGCCGAATGATGGTGTTCTATCTGAGGTATTGGCAGATGAGGGTGCGACGGTAGTGGCTGAAGAAGTTATCGCCAAATTTACAGAAGGTGCAGCAGGTGCGGCCGCTCCTGTTGCCGCTGAAGCAGCTCCAGAAAGCGCAGAAGAAAACGACGCATTAAGCCCGTCCGTTCGCCGCCTATTGGCTGAAAAGGGTGTTGACCCTGCGAAAATCAAAGGTACTGGCAAAGGCGGACGCATCACCAAAGAAGATGTTGAGCAGCACCTTAAATCAGGTGGCTCAGCGCCAGCAGCGGCGCCTCAAGCGGCAGCTGCACCAGTGGTTTCTGGCGAGCGTACGGAAAAACGGGTACCAATGACACGTTTGCGTAAGACAATCGCTAACCGTCTACTTGAGGCGAAAAACTCGACTGCGATGTTAACCACATTCAATGAAGTTAACATGAAGCCAATCATGGATCTGCGCAAGCAATACCAAGAGAGCTTTGAGAAGCGCCACGGTATTCGCCTAGGATTTATGTCGTTCTACGTTAAAGCCGTTACCGAAGCCTTAAAACGCTACCCTGAAGTTAACGCTTCTATCGACGGTGACGATATTGTTTATCACAACTACTTCGATATCTCGATTGCTGTTTCAACTCCACGTGGACTTGTTACGCCTGTATTGAAAGACACTGACATGCTTGGCATGGCGGGTGTCGAAAAGGGTATCAAAGAGCTAGCGCTTAAAGGGCGAGATGGCAAGTTGTCAATGGCTGAACTACAAGGTGGTAATTTCACCATCACCAACGGCGGTGTGTTTGGTTCACTCATGTCTACCCCTATCATCAATCCACCGCAAAGTGCGATTTTGGGAATGCATAAGATCCAAGACCGTCCGATGGCAGTGAATGGTAAAGTGGAAATTTTACCAATGATGTATCTTGCGCTGTCTTACGACCATCGCATTATCGATGGTAAGGAATCCGTTGGGTTCTTGGTAACAGTTAAGGAAATGCTTGAAGATCCAACGCGTCTACTATTGGATGTGTAAGACTTTAGTATAAATCCTAATCAGACAGATGATACTTTCCAGTATCATCTGTCACTATGCTCACATTTTGACTATAATGCGAGCGCTATAAAATAGGTCGCTTAGTGCGACTTTTCTCTTAATAAAAATCGGAAAGAAACACCATGAATTTGCATGAATACCAAGGTAAACAGCTATTCAAAGAATACGGCTTACCTGTTTCTGAAGGATACGCAGCTGACACACCTCAAGAAGCGGTGGAAGCAGCGGATCGCATTGGCGGCTCTGAGTGGGTTGTCAAGTGTCAGGTACACGCTGGTGGCCGCGGTAAAGCGGGCGGCGTAAAACTAGTTAAAAACAAAGACGAGATTCGTGCTTTTGCTGAAAACTGGTTAGGAAAAAACCTGGTAACCTTCCAAACTGATGAGAACGGTCAGCCAGTTAGCAAAATATTGGTGGAATCGTGTACTGACATCGACAATGAACTGTATTTAGGTGCTGTTGTTGATCGTACTACACGTCGTGTGGTTTTCATGGCCTCTACCGAAGGTGGTGTAGAGATCGAAACGGTTGCGGAAGAAACGCCAGAGAAAATTTTGAAAGCTGAAATCGACCCAATCGTTGGTCCTCAGCCTTATCAAGCACGCGAAATGGCATTCAAATTAGGCCTAAGCGGTGTTCAAATCAAACAGTTTACTCAGATCTTCCTTGGTCTAGCGAAGATGTTTGAAGAGCTCGACGTTGCACTTATCGAAATCAACCCTTTGGTAATCAAAGACGACGGCAATCTGCATTGTCTAGATGCGAAAGTGGGTATCGACAGCAATGCACTTTACCGTCAGCCTAAAGTTAAACAAATGCACGATCCGTCGCAAGAAGATGCACGTGAAGCGCACGCTGCTCAGTGGGAGCTTAACTACGTAGCGCTAGACGGCAACGTGGGTTGTATGGTTAACGGAGCAGGCCTTGCAATGGGCACAATGGATATCGTTAATCTACACGGTGGTCAACCGGCTAACTTCCTAGACGTTGGTGGTGGTGCGACAAAAGAACGCGTTGCAGAAGCATTTAAAATCATCTTGTCAGATGACAACGTGAAAGCCGTATTGGTTAACATCTTCGGTGGTATCGTTCGTTGTGACATGATTGCTGAAGGTATCATCGGCGCAGTTAAAGAAGTGGGTGTTGAAGTACCGGTCGTTGTACGTCTTGAAGGTACCAATGCTGAATTGGGTCGCGAAGTACTTGCTGGCTCAGATCTAGACATCATCGCTGCTGAGTCGCTAACAGACGCTGCTCAGAAAGTTGTTGCTGCAGCGGAGGGCAAATAATGTCAGTTTTAATTAATAAAGATACGAAAGTTATCTGCCAAGGTTTTACTGGTGGACAAGGTACTTTCCACTCTGAGCAAGCAATTGCCTACGGTACGCAAATGGTTGGCGGTGTAACGCCAGGCAAGGGTGGTACTGAACACTTGGGTTTACCAGTATTCAACACTGTGCGTGAAGCTGTAGAAGCAACTGGTGCAACGGCAACGGTTATCTACGTACCTGCGCCTTTCTGTAAAGATTCAATTGTTGAAGCTGCTGATGCTGGTATCGAACTTATCGTTTGTATCACTGAAGGTATTCCAACGCTAGATATGCTTTACGTTAAAGAGTACGTCGAAGCGAAAGGCGTGCGTATGATCGGTCCAAACTGCCCAGGCGTTATTACTCCGGGTGAGTGTAAGATCGGTATCATGCCAGGTCATATCCACAAGCCAGGCAAAGTCGGTATCGTATCGCGTTCTGGTACATTGACTTATGAAGCGGTTAAGCAAACGACTGATGAAGGTTTTGGTCAGTCTACATGCGTTGGTATCGGTGGTGACCCAATCCCTGGTTCTAACTTCATTGACGTTTTACAGTTGTTCCAAGATGACCCACAAACAGAAGCGATTGTTATGATCGGTGAAATTGGTGGTACGGCTGAAGAAGAAGCCGCTGCATTCATCAAAGAGAACGTAACTAAGCCAGTGGTTTCTTACATTGCAGGTGTTACAGCGCCTCCAGGTAAGCGTATGGGCCATGCCGGTGCGATCATCGCAGGCGGTAAAGGCACTGCAGACGAAAAGTTTGCTGCTTTAGAAGCTGCAGGTGTTAAGACTGTACGTTCACTTGCTGATATCGGTGCTGCGTTGCGCGAAGCAACGGGTTGGTAAACTAATACCTAACTCACACTGTCTAAATCCCTCGCTTCGTCGAGGGATTTTTTTATTAAGATGCTCGCAATGCCAACGGTAAAATCATGAGTATTTTGACACTTTCTCCTCTTCTTCTAGGTTCGTAAATACCTAAATTTTTCTTATGCATACGAATGCATAAAGTTCTGGCTTAACAAGCTGTTTTCACAGTGTGAAAAAATAATCTGAACTATAAAAGCTGTTAATGTATTGAATATATTAGATAAAATGTTAACCCCGTCGTTTTTTTGTTAATGCTATGTTATGCATAATTCTATGAATACGTATGCATTTTATTGTGGTGTTAACAATAAGTTCATAGGATCTGTGGCGAATAATAACGCTCAGTGTAATTGCGCGATCAGTATTTTGAACGACGTAAATTCACCAACAAGAGTGGCATTCACTAACAGGAACGGGACACCTATGAAACAATTTAAACCAAACCTTATTAAGGTTGCGTTGCTATCCAGTGGCTTCGCATTTTCTTCTGGTCAAGCGTTAGCTCAACAACAAGAAGCTGAAGCGCAAGAGCCAGATTACGAAGTCATCCAAGTCTCTGGTATTCGAGGCAGTTTACAACGAGCTCAAGCTATTAAAATGGACAACACGTCTATTGTTGAAGCCTTGTCAGCTGAAGATATCGGTAAATTACCTGATACAAGTATTGCAGAGTCATTGGCGCGTTTGCCTGGTCTTGCCGGTGAGCGTCGTGATGGACGTACAAGTGGTTTGTCTGTGCGTGGTTTTAATGAAAACTATGTAGGCACGTCACTGAATGGCCGTGAATTGTTAGGCATGGGGGATAACCGTGGGGTAGAGTTCGACCTTTACCCGTCAGAAATCGTTGCTAATGTTTTAGTTTACAAAACACCGGATGCGTCACTAATGGCACAGGGCATCGGCGGTACAGTTGATTTACAAACGATCAACCCTCTTGGTAAAGAAAGAACGATAACGTTCAATGGCCTTATTGAGCAAAACGGTAAAGATTCAGCCAACCCAGACTTTGATGATCAAGGTCACCGATTCGCACTTAACTTCGTTGACACGTTTGCCGATGACACCGTTGGTGTTGCATTAACGCTGGCGTCGATGGAATCTCCAAGCCAAGAAGAGCAATTCCGTGGCTGGGGTTACACAGGTGCAAACCCAGAAAAAGCAGCGCCAGGTGTGACAGTACCAGAAGGTACGCAGATCCTAGGTGGTCATGACTCTTTTGTTCGTTCAGCGATGATGGAACGTGATTCAATCGCAGCGGTAGTTGAGTGGGCACCTAGCGATGATTTGACTGTTAAGTTGGACGCACTTTATATCGACTTCAAAGAAGACAAAGTCTTCCGTGGAATTGAAGAAGGTGGCGCTGAGTGGGGTACGCAAAACTACACCATCACTGAAGTGCAAAATGGTCTGGTAACAGCGGGTACTTTCGCTGACTTTTTCTCGGTTATTCGAAATGATGCTGAGAGCAAAGAAGCGGAATTGACGACATTTGGCTTAAACGTGGAATACGTTATCGATGAAAACTGGGTCGCAGAGTTCGATTTCTCAACCGGTGATGTTGAAAAAACCATTACTAACATCGAAAGTTATTCAGGTGTAGGTCGTGCTGGCACAGAGGGACGCACGCCAATTGCGCGTAGCTGGACCATGACACCTCAAGGCGCAGTCTACGGCGCACATCCAAGTCTAACCACGTTAGATTATACCGATCCAAATCTGATTCGTTTGGCGGGTCCTCAGGCGTGGGGTAACCCTTTGTTTGGTAGCGATTCACAAGACGGATTCGTTAACCAACCTGATTTTGATGAATCTCTAGACACGTTCCGTGCGGAACTTAAAGGCTTCTTGGATTACGGCGTTATCTCGGGCGTTGAAGCGGGTGTCGTATTCTCTGACCGGAGTAAAACTAAGATCAATAATGGTGCTTACTTGACGGCGCCAGAGTATCCAGGAGACGGCCCGATTCCAAATGTACTCGGTGTCGCAGACCTAAGCTTCATCGGTATCAACGGTGTGTTGGCATACGATTCACTGGCGCTGTTCAACAGTGGTTACTACATCGAAAATGATGCGGCATTAGTGCAAAACGACCGTTTTGGTGATACCTACACAGTCGAAGAAGAGTTGCTAACCTTCTACACTAAATTTGATATCGAAGCGGACTTAGGCGATACCTATTTACGCGGTAACTTCGGTGTGCAAATTATCGATGTTGATCAGAAGAGTTCCGGTTTTAACACAACGACAAACGCGACTGGATTTACTGACGCGGCACCGGTCGACGGTGGTGCTGACTACACTAGCGTGTTACCAAGCTTGAACTTGAGTTTAGAAGTCGCTGAAAACCAATATATCCGTACAGCGTTATCACGCGTTGAGAGTCGTCCACGCTTAGACGACATGCGTCCAAACGCGCAGGTGTCATTTGCGTTTAACGATAACCAAATCACTAATGCGAACCCTGAAAACGGCCCATGGAGCGGTAGCGCGGGTAACGCAAACTTGCGACCGTTGGCTGCCAACCAGTTTGACTTGTCATATGAGAATTATTTCGCGGACTCTGGTTTCTTTGCAGTAGCGTTTTTCTTGAAAGATCTACGTAACTGGCACAGGGATTCAAGTTTGTTAGCGGATTTCACATCAGTGTATATTCCGTCGTTCCACCAAGGTTCTGAAGGGCAAGCGCCAGCGACCTTTATGGGCTTGGTAGACGCCAAGGAAGATGGCTTAACCGGTACTGTGCAAGGTTGGGAAATCCAAGCTAGCGTGCCGTTTGATTTATTCCATGACAGCTTAGAAGGGTTCGGCATATTTGCTAACGCTACTTTCATGAACGGTCATTTGGACGATGGTACGCGCGTACCAGGCTTATCTGATGAAGGCTATCAACTTACTGCATTCTATGAAAAAGCCGGTTTCGAGTTCCGCGTATCAGGCCGTAAGCGTTCTGACTTTGCAACAGAAACACGTGGTTTAAGCTTGTCATTGGTTGAAACGGTTGACCAAGGTGGTGAGCTTTGGGATGCACAGATCGCGTATGACTTTAGCGAGTCAGGTATCGATATGTTAGATGGATTAAGAGTAACGCTTCAGGGTCAAAACTTGACTGACGAAGATACGTTGCAAACCAATGCTGATTCACGTGAAGTGACACGTTATCAGTCGTTTGGTCGTAATTTCTTGTTAGGATTCAATTACACGTTCTAACTTGAAACTGTTCAGTTGTAGGCAAACCCAGATTGCCTACAGCTGACTCCCTGGGATAAAGTCAAACCACTTTGTATAAAAGTGGTTTTTTTTCTATGAGCGCTATGAAAAATAGAGTGAACAAAGTTGTTGTATTAGGTGGCGGTACTGCCGGATGGTTGTCAGCTGCGCTGATTAAGAAAATCATTGGTGTTCCGATCGAAATCGAACTAGTTGAATCTGACGATATTGGCATCGTTGGTGTAGGCGAAGCGACGATCCCACCAATCCGCTTGGTGAACCAAGTGCTTGGCATCAATGAAGCTGAGTTTCTCAAGCAAACCAAGGCGACCATGAAACTAGCGATTCGGTTTGAGGGCTGGACTAAACCTGAGCAACAGTACTATCACACGTTCGGAGCCCCTGGGAAAAGCATGGCGTTTTGCCATTTTCATCACTTTTGGCAGCGCGCAAAACAACTGGGTTACAAACAAGATTTATGGTCTTTTGACCTAAATTATTTGGCCGCCGAAGCAGGCAAATTTGCGCAAATCAACAGTAAAGACCCGATCATAGAATTACCGTTTGCTTATCACTTTGATGCGGCTTTGTATGCGCGCTATCTGCGTACCTTATGTGAATCCATGGGCGTGATGCGTACCGAGGGTAAAGTCGTTGATGTGCAGCTGCATGCAAATGGTGATGTTCAATCATTGCAGTTAGAAAACGGCGAGCGAGTCGAAGGCGACTTCTTTATCGATTGCTCAGGGTTTAGAGCATTGCTTATCCAGCAACAGATGGGCGTTGGTTACGATGATTGGAGCCATTGGCTGCCATGCGATCGCGCTGTTGCTGTGCCATCAGAGCGGCACGAACAAACGGCGCCATTTACCCGTTCAATCGCAAGAACGGCGGGGTGGCAGTGGCGCATTCCATTACAGCATCGCAATGGCAATGGTCACGTTTTCAGTAGTCGTTACATGTCAGAAGACGAAGCCACCGCCTTGTTATTGAATAACTTAGATACACCAGCATTGGATGAGCCGAGGGTAGTGCGGTTTACTACCGGTAGACGTCGCCAACAATGGCATAAAAATGTGTTAGCGGTAGGGTTATCCAGTGGATTCCTAGAACCGCTGGAATCGACCAGTATTCACTTAATTCAGTCGGCGATTACCCGTCTTGTTCAGTTGTTCCCGCATAATGGTTATCAACAGGCCGCGATTGACGAATATAACCAACAATCAGAGCTGGAATTTAATCAAATTAGGGATTTTCTAATTTTGCACTATGTGTTGAACGAAAGGCACGGTGAGCGCTTTTGGGATGATCGACGCAACAGTCCGATTCCCGACTCGTTGGCCCATAAAATTGCGCTATTTAAGCAAACCGGTAAGCTCTTTAGAGAGAGTAACGATTTGTTTTTAGAAAGCTCTTGGCTACAAGTCATGATGGGGCAAGGCATTCAGCCGCAAGATTATCATCCCATCGCCAATGGCATGTCTGAGCAGCAGTTGATGGATATGCTCAATTCAATTGCGCGCATAAAACAAGAACCGTTATCACAGCTGCCTTCGCACGATGACTATATTAATAATATGATCGCGAAGGTTTAGAAAGGGGCGATTAATGCAACACGTGGTGATCTTAGGTGGTGGAACAGCGGGCTGGATGGCAGCAAATTTGCTCAGTACATTACTACCAGCAGAGTCAATCAAGGTTACATTAATCGAATCCAGTGATATCGGTATAGTTGGGGTAGGCGAAGGCTCTACGCCGACGCTGAAACGCTTCTTTTCATTGTGTGGTATTCAAGAGCGGGATTGGATGCCGTTTTGCAACGCCACTTACAAGGTGAACATTCAATTTAAGGGTTGGAGCCCACAATCTGGTATAAACGCTTACAGTCATCCATTTATCAGTCAGGTCGACACCTTTACCGAGCGCGCTTTTGAAGTGAATTGCCGTACACGACGTTTAGGTTTAGAGACTGAAACACTACCAGACAAATTCTTATTGAACGGCGTGTTGGCGGCGCAAAACAAAGGGCCGATAACACCTGAGACCTTCCCATTTCGGATCGAATATGGCTATCACTTTGATTCACACCTTCTAGGTCAGTATTTAAAACAGCATGGCACCCAACACGGCGTAACGCATATTGAGGGAGAGGTTGTTACCACCCTTCGACACAAAAATGGCGATATACGAAGCTTAGGGTTGAAGAGCGGACAATGTGTTGAAGGCGATTTTTTTATCGATTGTACGGGGTTTGCATCCTTATTGATGCAAAAAGAACTGAAGGTACCGTTCGAATCCTTTAGCCAGAATTTGTTTAATAATGCGGCCGTAGTGATCCCTACGCCAGCACAGGCGTTACTCCCAGTCCAAACGACATCGACGGCCCTAGGGCATGGTTGGTGTTGGTCTATACCTTTGACCAATCGCACAGGAAACGGTTACGTCTACAGTGATGCCTTTGTCAGCGCTGAGCAGGCAGAACAAGCGTTGCGGTCTCACTTAAGCGTAACGGACGACATTGAAGCTCGGCACCTTAAAATGCGTGTTGGGCAGTTAAAGCAACATTGGGTTAAGAACTGCTTAGGGTTAGGGCTATCGCAAGGTTTTATTGAACCACTTGAGGCGACAGCTTTGCATCTGGTCCAAGTGTGCATTGAAAGCTTTATAGAGCATTGGAAAAAAGGGAATTACACCGGCTTACATCAACAGGAATTTAACCAGAAGATACACGCTCGATTTGAACATGTACGCGACTATATAGTGGCGCACTATAAACTCAATACGCGTTCTGATACCGAGTACTGGCGAGCGAATCGCGATAACAATCAGTTCTCCGATTCATTGGGCCACATTTTTGACGTGTGGTTTAAGCGCGGCGATCTGCGCGAAGAAATACAGCGCCAAAACTTGGAATCACATTTTGGTAGTCTGTCTTGGCATTGTTTACTGGCAGGTTATGGCGCCTTCCCCCCGATAGCACAACAACAACCTGGAAAGGGCGACCTTTATTCGGAGCAAAACGTGCAACAATTTTTGCATGGCTGTGCATTGAATTTCACGCCTCACCAGCACAACTTAGAACAACTTAATTAACATTGTTATGTAAACAAAATGTTAACAGTTGGGTGTGGCTTATATTGATATAGCTCAACATTAGTATTTAGACACATTTATCCTTCAAGACCCTTTTATCTCTTAAAAAAATCAATAATTACAGAGGTATACGTTTGTTCCTTGTGTTTTTGGTCGTTGTAAACTAAACGTAAACAAATGTTACTGAATACGTATGCAACGCGTTGTAGGGCGCGGGCTGCGGGCGTACCATGAGACGATTATTAAAATAAGGTGAAATATTGCCAATTGTCTGTTTGAGCAAGACTCACTTTTTTAACAACTGCGATGGGACAACACATGCATAAATTCAAACCCAGTTTGATCACCGCAGCTCTTGTGGCGAGTGGATTGGCTTTTGTCAGTCATCCTCTGTACGCACAGGAAGCGGAAAGTCCAGAAGTACCTGAAGAAGAAATAGAACGAATTGAGGTACGGGGTTTTAGTACCAGTCTAATTCAATCACTCAATCAAAAACGTTTTGGTGATACCGTATCAGAACAGCTGTCAGCTGATGATTTGGGCGGTCTACCCGACGTATCTATGGCTGACGCCTTAACGCGTTTGCCCGGTATTTCAGCGGTCAGAACCGGTGGTCAAGCGGCGGAAATTAATATTCGTGGTCTATCTGGTGGTTTTGTCTTCTCGACACTAAATGGTCGTGAGCAGGTTTCGACGAGTGGTACTCGTTCGATCGAGTTTGACCAGTATCCGTCTGAGTTAATTACGTCTGCAGCGGTCTATAAGTCTCCAAAGGCGTCTCTAATCGAAGGGGGGGTAGCTGGTACGGTAGAATTGCGCACTGCGAGCCCGCTAGATAATGATGAGCAACACACATTCAATATGAATGTGCGCGGTATGTTTAACGATCGCGCTGACGAGATCCCTGATGGCGAAGAATATGGCCATCGTTTGAGTTTCTCTTATCAAGGTAAATTCCTTGACGATACACTTGGCCTAGCGCTGGGATATGCGCGCTTGTATCAACCGAGTGTCTCCACACAGTTTATTGGCCTTGCATATAACGGTGTCACTGATGTTGATGGTGTGTACACCAACGCACAATGCCAAGAAGTCGAGTTCGAGCAAAACTGTGAGTTGATTTCGGAAGGTTTCGAAATGCAGCACAAGGGCGGGGAAGAAACCCGTGACGGTTACATCGGTGCGATTGAATGGGCGCCTACAGACAACTTCACCTTAAAAGCAGATGCCTTTATATCGAAATTTGATTCTGAAGCGTTTGCACGCGGTTTCCGCGTTAAATTAGGTGGTGTAAGCACGTCTATCACTAACCCTGTGGTGGTAAACCGTTCCGTTATTGGCGGAACCTTTACGCGCACCAGCGACAGCTTTACACGTGTCGAGTTGGTAAATGACGATAACCAAGATTTCGACCAAGTCGAAAGCTACGGGATTAACTTAGACTGGGACATCAGCGACAACTGGTCAGCACAACTAGACATCTCATTGTCTAAAGCTGAGAGTGATTTCCGTAACGGTCTATTATGGTCATTGGTCGGCGAAGATGCGAATGCACCAAACCCTCGTTTTGATGAAAATATTTCTATTTCTTATCAGTTAAACGGGCTCAACTTACCTGACTTGGCGTTTAATCAATCGCAGCTGTTTACCGACCTCGATCGTGTCATGGTCAGTAAATACGGCATTTACCCGTTCCAAAACGAAGATGAACTCGATGCATATCGCCTTGATTTCCAGTACTCGCTAGACAATGCGTTCATTTCTAGCATCGAGTTCGGTGGACGTTATTCTGACCGCGAATACAGCAACGACCGTTCGGTATTTGAATATGGTAACGATTCTGCCTTTTCAGCCAGTCAGCCGCCGTTGCGTCTAACGCCAGGCATGGCCGAAGTGGTTAATTGGAGTGGTGACTTTGGTTACTTCCCAAGCTATCTCGCCATTGACCTCGACGCCGCATTGAATGCTTGGTTCCCAGGCGGAATCCCACAACCAGTGCAAACCTGGGGTCCAGGAGCTGCTGGTGTTATTAATGGTCCGGGAACTGGTCCATCAACAGCATGGTCGGTACAAGAGAGTGGTGATGTGTTTGAAACCGTCAATGCCGCTTACTTGATGGCTAACATCGATACCGAAATCGGCGATATTCCGGTAACTGGTAACATCGGTGTGCGTTACGTTGATTCAAAGCAAGCCTCAACGACCTTGCAGCGCGCAACTCGCTTTATCGAAGATCCAGAGACGGGAACATCGGTTGAGGTGTCTGACCCAACTGCCGGTGCGCAGCTGATTACTGATGACGCAGGTTTAATTAACGCATTTTATCGTCCGGCGATTATTACGCATGAATATTCTGATGTGTTGCCGAGCATCAACTTGAATTTTGACTTAGACAACGGTCATCAAGTTCGTGTTGCGGCCGCGAAAGTGATGGGGCGTGCGCCAATCAACCGTTTTGCGGCAAACGCGTCTACAACGATTGAAACCGTCACAGCTGTTCAGGATCGCGATAGTGGTGAAATCACCGTTTCTACGCCGACCGCTCGAATTAATGGTTCTGCGCGAAACAGTCCGTATCTAGAGCCGTTCTACGCAACTCAGTACGATATTTCTTACGAGTACTACTTCCAGGAAACTGATGGTGCTTTCGTTGCCGCTGCTTTCTATAAAGACATTGAATCATTTATCGAAAACATCGCGACCGAACCGTACGACTTTGAGGCAAACGGTTTTATCGTGCCAGACAATGTCACGATTCCGGTATTCTTAGAACCAGAGTTTTCGGGACAGGAGCCAGAGTTAGCCCGTGATGCAAACGGCGACCCAGTATTCATTACCGTTCCGACAGAAAATGGTAAGTACGAGACTGCGGTAAACAATGCCGAAGGGGGTTATATTCGCGGTATCGAATTAGCTTACACGCAAATTTACAGCATGCTTCCTGGCCTTTGGTCTGGTTTAGGTTTGAATGCGAGTTACTCGTTCACTGAGAGTGAAATTTCACTGACAACGGGGAATGGGGTGTTTGCCAGTGCGTTACCAGGTCTTTCTGAAAATGTTGCTCAAGTAACACTTTTCTGGGAGCACGAAGGTTTTGAAACCCGTATCAGTGGTCGCTATCGTGATCAGTTTGTGTCTGAGCAAGTCGCGGTTAATGACCAAACGGTCAACTTTGATTCTGAAATGGTTATTGATTACCAAGCCTCTTATGAAATCAATGAAAACATGAGTGTGCTTTTCCAAATTAATAACTTAACGGATGAACCCACAAAGAGTTACTTCAGTTCACCAGAGCAGACGGGCACCATCCAATTCTTTGGAACGCAGTACTTCTTAGGGTTGACGTATTCACTATGATAAATCGACTAAAAATAGCACGTGAGTTCGTGACCCAAAACTTAAGAATAACATCGGAGCAAATACCTATGTTTAATCGTTCTCGTGCATTTGGGCTTATGGTCCTTATGCTTTCAGCCCTGTTCCTCTCGGGATGCGGTGGCTCTGATATCGACAGCGGTACCAGCGCCTTATTAACCTGTAATGCACCCAATGTGCCTGATGAGTCAGGCTCTAACTGTGTGCCTCCACCTCCTATCCAATGCACACCACCAACCGTCCCGAATGCGACCAATGACGCGTGTGTTGTTGGCGCAGATCCAACGTTGCCTGATCCGGTGTTTTTCCCGGCAGATGACCAGGCTGTGTTGTATTACAACCGAGTTGCGGTGGGAGCCGACAACTCTCCGAATGACCCAAGCTATGAAGGCTGGCGTCTACACACGTGGAGCAACGATGCCTGTGACGCTTATGCTGACCCTGATACAGAGTGGGCAAATGGTCGTGTGCACAACGGTGTTGATCCAAACTATGGTGCGTATTGGATCCTCGATCTGAAACCCGGTTATGCCGGAACGCCTGGTTCTTGCCACAACTTCATTATCCACATCGGTACTGAAGATGCGGGTAAAGAAATGGGCGGTGCTGACTTTGCCGGTGCACTTGACCAAGATGACGCGACATTCACCCGGATGAACTTCACGTTAAGCGGTGAGCCGACGGTATTTGAATTCCCATTGTTGTCGCTCGGTCCACAGCCGGTGAAAATTGAAGGCATGTCCGCTCATTGGCTCGATGCGAATACCTTAGTGTCTGCACTGGACATGAATGGCATCGATTCAATGAAATTACACTTCTCTGCATCTGCTGATTTAGAAGCTTCACTAGAAGAGGGGTTGAATGGCACTGCGTTAGACTTGGAAGCAGTTACGCTGACTGAAGAGCAGGCTGCGATTGCGCCGCACTTGGCAGGTTTCCCTGCATTCCAGGGCGACTGGACAGCAGAAGACGCCAAAGCCGTATTGAAAACTCAGGCGGTTTTAGCCGGTTATGATGCGGAAGGCACATTGGTCGCCGCAACGGGTATCCAGCTAGCCAATGCCATTGACCAGGTGTATACCACAGGCGAAGAAGATGCTAACGAAGCAGCACTAGGCGCGGTGTACACGGATGCGGGTATTACTGCAGCGGTTTGGGCACCAACTGCGCGTAACGTAAGATTGATGTCTTACAACGATGACAAGACACTGGCTAGTGCTATAAACATGTCTGAAGATTCAGCATCAGGTGTGTGGACTTACGCTGGCGACATGTCACTTGATCGCACCTTATATCGTTATGAAGTGACGGTTTACCACCCAATCACTGGCAATATCGAAGTACTAGAAGTAACTGACCCGTATTCAGTCTCACTGTCTACCAACGGTCGTTTCTCGCGTTTTGTTAACCTTAATGACGATGACTTAAAACCAGATGGTTGGGATACACATGAAATTCCAACGCTGGAAAACCCAGAAGATATCGTTATTTATGAAGGTCATATTCGTGACTTCAGTATCCGTGATGAGTCAACGTCTGAAGCTAACCGCGGCAAATACCTGGCATTTACTGAAGACGGTAGTGTACCGGTAGAGTATCTGCGCAACCTTCGTGAAGCAGGCGTGAACATGTTCCACATGCTGCCCGCTAACGATATTGCGACAATTGAAGAAGATGTTAGCCAAACGGTTGATTTCAACAGCACTGTTGCGCAGTTGTGTGTACTTAACCGCAACGCAAGCGTGTGTGATGACGCCGATTCATCAATGACGCTTGGTGATTTGTACGCCAGCTATGATCCAGTGCAGGAGCCGACCAAAGCGCAGGCATTGCTAGAAGATATGCGTGGTTTTGACCAGTTTAACTGGGGTTATGATCCGCATCACTTCAATGCGCCAGAAGGTAGCTACTCTTCTGATCCAGAAGGCGTTGCGCGAATCATCGAAATGCGCGCCATGAACCAAGCGCTGCACGGCTTAGGATTCCGTGTTGCTTTGGACGTGGTATACAACCATACAAATGCGTCTGGTGTATTCCCGAAATCAGTGTTGGATAAAGTCGTACCGGGTTATTACCACCGTTATGAAGTCGACAGTGGGGCAATTGTGCGTGAGACATGCTGTGATGATACAGAGCCGCGCAATGTCATGATGGAGAAATTCATGCATGACTCATTGTTGCTGTGGACTGAACAGTATAAGTTTGACTCGTTCCGCTTCGACATTATGAGCCAAGCGTCTAAAGACACGATGGTTCGTCTGCGTGATGCCGTTCAAGCTATCGATCCAGACAACTATTTCTATGGTGAGGGTTGGACACGCGTCGATCGTGGTTATGAGCAAGCTAATCAGTTGAATATGGCCGGTACTGAAATCGGTACGTTCAACGACCGCATCCGCGAAGCTGTGCGCCAAGGTGAAATCTTCATGCGTGAAGACGATGGTGCAGCGCTAGCCGCTCAGGACCGTGTAAAATCAGGTATGGCGGGTACGCTTACTGATTACATCCTTGAGACATCAGGTGGTGTTGCTACAACCACGAGTTCGCTTGGTGGTTATGCGCAAGATCCAGCTGATATCATTAACTATGTGTCTAAGCACGACAACGAAACCCTTTGGGATCAATTCAACTACACGCTACCGGCTGATTTAACGCTAGAGGAGCGTGTACGTGCTCAGAATATCGGTATCGGTCTTCCGATCATGTCTCAGGGTATCCCATTCTTACAAATGGGTGGCGACATGCTGCGTTCTAAATCAATGGATCGCAACACGTTCGACGCTGGTGACTGGTTCAACTACGTAGACTTTACGCAGAACACGAACAACTGGAATGTTGGCTTGCCACTTGCGCAAGACAACCAAGGTCGTTGGGAAGAAATGGCGTCATTTGTCTACTCACCTGAACGCGCTGCTTCGATGACTGAGATTGAGTTTGCATCTCAGGTCTTCAAGGAGTTTGTACGCATTCGTACCGGTTCTCCATTGTTCCGTTTAACCTCACAGCAAGACATCATCAACCGTCTTGGCTTCCACAACATTGGTAGCCGTCAAGAGCAAGGGTTGATCTTAATGAGTCTTGACGATGGTGTTACGCCTGACAGTGATATTGTTCTTGCTGACATTGACAGCAACTACGATGCAGTCGTTGTCGCAGTGAACAGCGGATATGAAGAGAAGTCGATTACGGTCAACACCGCTACAGGCTTTGAACTTCACATGATCCACGCGGGCTCTGTTGACCCAGTCGTTCGCAGTGCAAGTTTCGCTGAAGGCGAAGATGGCAATGGTACATTCACTGTTCCTGCACTAACGATGGCTGTATTCGTTAAGCCGCAAATGGGCCCTCAAGGTTTCGGTCTTTCTGCCTATGCAACCTCAGGTGCACCAGATGTTGTACCATTTGGTGACACTGTGGTTTACCTGCGTGGTGGCATGAACGGTTGGGGCACTGATGATCCAATGGCTTATAAAGGCGATGGTATCTACAGCGTTGCTGTTAACCTGAACGAAGGTGAAGAGGTACAGTTCAAAGTTGCTTCAGAAGATTGGTCTACTGTGAACCTAGGTGCACCGGATGGTGAGCCGAACGTTGTGACAGAAGGCGAAGACTTTGTTATTGCAACAAGTAACAACAACCTCAGTTTCACTGCTGATACGTCAACCAGCTACCTATTCAGTGTTGATGCATCTGACACCGGTGAGATCTTGCTTAACGTCAGTAAAGAAGATCCGTACTTCGATAATCCTGTTTACCTGCGTGGTGGCATGAATGGTTGGGGCACGGATAACCCAATGGCATTCAAAGGCGATGGCTTATATACCGTTGCGATTGACTTGGATGCTGCAACTTACGACTTCAAAGTCGCGACAGATGATTGGGCTACGGTTAACCTCGGTGCCGTTAGTGCCGATGATGCTGATCGTCGAGTTGAGCTAGAGCAAGCGACACCGTTGGCACCATCTAACGATAACCTGTTTATCGAAATTGTTGATGCCGAGTCTTATGTATTTGCATGGGATAACTCAGCGCCTGAAGATCCATTACTACGCGTGTTCAAAGCTGAGTTCTTTGGCGCCACACCAGTATATGTCCGTGGTGGCATGAACGGTTGGGGTACTGACGACGCGTTAGTTTACCAAGGTGACGGTGTTTACTCTGTCGATATCTCGCTTGGTGGTGGTGCGGTAGAGTTTAAAGTTGCGTCAGATGATTGGGCAACCGTGAACTTAGGTGCACCAGATGGTGAGAGTAACGCAGTGTCTATCGGCGTTCCTTACAGCATGGCACCTAGCAATAATAACCTGCTAATTGACACCGAAACGGCAACGTTCGAGTTTAAAGTGACTGGCCCAGAACGCGGTCAACCACAAGTAACGGTGTCACAGAAGTAATACTGACTTCTCCCTAGTATCAAAAAGGCTGCATTCGCAGCCTTTTTTTTGTCTGGCCATAAAGCAACGCGCGTTTTATCGGCAACCGTTTGAAATTTTGGGTTAAGCGCGCAGCGCAAAACTGTAAAGGTTTGCTAACGTCTTGTTACCAATTTTTTTTGTTGGAACAGAGAATAATCTGGCTGCAAAAACGTAATTGTTACATTATCGCATTACTAATAACTAGAAGGACAACCATGAAACACATCAAGCTGCTTTCAGCCCTGACTCTGCTAGCCTCCAGTATGGCGCACAGTTATACCACTGAGGATACTCGATTACTGCGATTCGCCGATATACACAAAGATAATGTGACGTTTGTATACGCCGGCGACATTTACATTGCTAATCATGCTACCGGCGACAGTAAACGACTCACCGACCATATTGGCTACGAAGCGTTTCCAAAATTTTCGCCAGACGGCAGTAAAATAGCCTTTTCCGCTGAATACAATGGTAGCCGTCAGGTTTACGTAATGAATGCTGATGGCTCGGGTCTTAAGCAGCTTACGTTTTATAATGATGTTGGTCCGATGCCACCTAGAGGTGGTTTTGACTATCGAATTCTAGACTGGACCCCAGATGGCGAAAATATAGTATTCAGAGCCAATCGCTTACCGTGGGGCGAACGGATGGGACAACCTTACATGATTTCTGTTAATGGTGGCATGGAGCAGCCGTTAGCGATCCCTGAAACCGGTGGTGGTATGCTCACGACAGATGGGAAACAGTTTGTGTATACGCCAATTGATCGTGAATTTCGTACCTGGAAGCGCACTCGCGGCGGCAGAGCCCAAGACGTTTGGGTGTATGACTTAGAAAATAACACGTCCGAACAATTGACTGATCACAGGGCAACGGATCATCAACCGACAGTGGTAGGCGACACGATTTACTTCGTTTCTGACCGCGAGTACACATTGAATCTATATCAATACGTTCCAGGGAAAGAACCGCGTAAGCTCACCAATCACACTGATTATGATGTGTTATGGCCGTCAGCAGGACCTGATGCAATCGTTTATGAAAACGGTGGATATCTGTACCGTTTTGACCCCAGTAACAATGCCAGCACAAAGCTGAATATTAATGTATCGGGTGTGCGTCAGCACGCTAAGCCATATAGCAAAAACGTCGCCAAATTTATCGACTCCATGAGTATTGATAACAGCGGTAAACGCGCGTTATTCACAGCCCGTGGTGACGTGTTCTCGGTACCTAAAAAGAACGGCGTAACGCGTAACCTTTCTCACACGCCATCGAGTCGAGAAATTGATGCCAGCTGGTCACCAAACGGTCGCTACATTGCTTACATGAGTGACGTGACTGGCGAATATGAAATCTACCTCAAAGATCGCAGTGATAATAACAGTGTCAGGCAGTTGACCTCTGATGGTTCGATTTGGCGTTTTACCCCGGTATGGTCACCAGACAGTAAAAAATTGCTATTTGCTGATAAGAACAACACGCTGTGGGTATTAGACGTTGAGAGTGCGAAACAGACAAAAATTGATACGGCTCGGTTCAACGAAAACAGCTTAACCTCATACGTGTGGTCGCCTAACAGCGAAGATATTGTCTACGTCAAAAACGATGAAAATCGTTATAGCTCATTATGGCTGTATAACCTCGAAAAAGGCGTAGTAGAGCGCTTAACCGATAGCATGACGTCAGAGCGTAATCCGACCTTCTCACCAGATGGTCAATATCTTTATTTCACTTCTGAGCGAGACTTCAATTTAACCTTCGGTAGTTATGAGTTTGATTACTTATACAACAAAGCGACGCGAATCTATGGTGTAGCAGTTAATGATGACATTTTAGCGCTGAACAAGTTTGAAAGTGACGAAGCTGAAATTGAATCAAGTAACGATGAAGGCAGCGACGACGATAAAGCGGAAAAAGCTGAGGTAAACACCAATGTGCAAGCTGAAAACTTTGCTCAACGTGTGGAAGTACTCGGTGCTAAAGCGGGTAACTATCGCGCCTTAAGTGGTGTTAAAGGTGCCGTGCTCGCTATTTCGGGCAGTAAACTTCATTTGATCAGCACGGGCCGAGACGGCAAGGTGAAGACGGTAGCCGATAAGGTTAACGCCTATGCTATCTCAGCAAATGCCAAGCACCTGTTAGTTCGCTCTGGCGACAACTTCAGCATCATCGAGCCAAAAGAAAAACAAGATCTGGGTAAAGCCAAGATTGGACTGAAGCAGTTGATGTTAAAAATCGATCCGAAGGTTGAATGGCAACAAATGTATGTCGATGGTTGGCGTACATTGAGAGATTGGTTCTATGATGAAAACCATCATGGACAAGATTGGGATGCGATTCGAACCAAGTATCAACCGCTAGCCGACGCTGTGGCGCACCGAGCAGACCTCGATTATGTGTTCAGCGAGATAGCAGGGGAACTCAACGCCGGTCATATCTACGTTCAATCCGGTGATGCACCGAAAGTCGATCGCAAAAAGCACGGTTTACTCGGTGCTCAGCTAGAAAAACACGCTTCCGGATTTACCCGTATTGCGTCAATTTTTGAAGGGGAAAATTGGCACGAGAACTTCCGTTCTCCGCTCGATGAGCCCGGTGTAAAAGCAAAAGTGGGTGACTTTATCATTGCGATCCAAGGTCAAATGACCTCTGAGGTAGACAATGTCTATGAGCTGCTAGAAAACACGCAAGGACAAAACATTGAGTTATTGCTGAGTGATACCCCAGACAAAGACAATACTTGGACGGTAATTGTTAAGCCGGTTGCGAGTGAATTGGGTCTGCGCTATCGAGAGTGGGTTCAATCACGGATTGACTATGTGAATGAGTTGTCAGATGGCAAGATTGGCTACGTTCATCTACCGAATACACACACAGCAGGCCATCGTGAGTTGTTCAAGACATTCATGCCGCAAACGACCAAAGAGGCGTTGATCATTGATGATCGCTACAATGGTGGTGGTTTTATACCTGAGCACATGATCACTTGGCTGGCACGCAAACCATTAAATTATTGGAAGCGCCGTGGTGTTGAGCCAACGAAAACACCACAGCTTGCGCATGACGGTCCTAAAGCAATGCTAATCAATGGTTACTCTAGCTCTGGTGGTGACGCGTTGCCGTATTACTTCAGACAAGCGGGTCTTGGCAAAATCATTGGTACCCGCACATGGGGCGGTTTAATTGGTATTTCAGGTAACCCTAGTCTGGTTGACGGTGGTCAAGTCATCGCGGCTACGTTCAGAATATTGGACAATGATGGGAACTGGATTATCGAAAATGAAGGTGTCGTTCCAGATATTGAAGTCATTGACCGACCCGAACTGATCTTCAAGGGGCAGGATCCATCATTGGAACGTGCAGTTGAGGAACTGCTCAAAGAGTTGAAAGAAAACCCGAAAGCAAAATTAACGGTACCGCCAGCACCGACTGATTTTTAATCTAAGGTCTAGGTTCCGATGAAAAAGCAGCTCATTTAGTGAGCTGCTTTTTTTTTGCTCGCTGTTTACAGTAATGTCTCACTGCAGATGTTGTTGAACAGCTGCCGTGGCGAAACGCGTATCACTCATGCGTAATATCCTTGCAAATCACAAGGCGGGACGTTAATTTTGCAGGAGAAACAAAATGCTAGGGAGTGCGTAACGATGAGAATATCTTTATTGATAGCGATCGCAGCCGGTTTGTTTGTGTGGTTAACCGGGGGCCAAATGCCCAATGAAGTCGCTTCGCATTTTGACGCATCCGGAAATGCAGATGGTTTTGTTGATAGAGACAGTTATCTGATTTTAATGGTAACGGTTATCGCTTTCACAACGTTGTTTGTCGGCGGGATAGGCGCATTTTTACCGTCGCTACCCGATGACTTAATCAACTTACCAAATAAATCCTACTGGCTAGCGGCAGAGAGAAAAGCCGATTCATTACACTATGTGTCACGCTGGTTGCAGGTATCAGCCGCCGCCATCGCTGTGTTTTTATGCTATGTACATTGGATCGTCGTGCAAGCAAATGCCACCGAAGCAAAACAATTGGATAGCAGTTTCTTACTCGCAGGCTTAGGGCTTTTATTGGTTGGTACTGTTTGGGGTCTTGTCTCGTTGTTCAAGAGATTCAGAAAACCCGCAATATAGTTTTCTTATTAATGCTTATTCTGGACGTTGCTTAAGGCCTAAATCGATAAACGCGATCAAATAGCCATATTGTTTATCCGTGAGTTGCCCGCTTTTATGCATCGATTTGGCCAATTCAACACTCCACGTTTGTCCTTGTGGTGGTTTAGGTACGGTTAAATCAAGGCTTAACAGTTTCTTATCGATGATCGTATTGCCGCGTTTCTCCGCTTCCTTAGCACAATGACTTAAAATGTACTCCACTGCATACTTATCGACGCTGGGTTGCCAGGTGTATTCTGTCGCACAGGCATATTTTGTTTCACCTTCAGGAGTGATGTATTCCAATCGGCCGGTTGTACAGCCAACGAGCAAAAAAAGCATTAACGCAAAAACAGTGACCTTCATGTTTAAAGCTCCTTATTGAACGTAGGGTTAATAAGCTAACTAAAAGCACTGCCTATGGAGATCATAGTGCTCCTATTCCCTCAATGTCCTTTTGATGTCTGGCGACTAGTCGCTTAAATCTAGGGTTTGATTTTAAATCGTTAAAATAGGGAGAATCTTGAAGATACCACCAACTTTGGTTGAAGTCAGATACCCATCCTTGTGATAAAGCCGTCTCTAGTGCCGATAGCGCTTCATGTTGCTGTCCGTGTAAGGACAAAGCTAAGGCGAGTCTTATATCCGCGGTGCCGCTACCCGGCGTCATACCGCTCTTTAAACTTTTAATTAAAGTATCTAGGTTTTCTTCTGCCTTCTTAGTGTTTCCCGTTGCTTTGAGCAACGCAGCATACAGGCTCTTCGTTTCAAACCGCGAATTGCTTGGCACTTCGCTATTGGGCGCGACAAGTTCAAATTCCGTGAAAGCCTGCATAGCTTGCTCATATTTCCCCAACTGCCACAGAGCGAAAACCACCGAGAGTTTAAAGCGTTCATTATCCGGGAAGAGCTGCTGGCGTTTATTCAGTAATACATAGCTTTTATTGAAGTCGCCCTTGGCACCGGCTATAGCCGCAAGTGTATACAGATCGAAAAAGCTCTGGGTGTCTGTACTAACTTTTTGCATGAGAGATTCGGCTTTATCTATTCGACCAAGGTTTAAATAAAATAAAGCTAGCGCATTGCGCTGGTGTGGCAGGAGAGCGCCTGGTAACGGTTGCTCAGAGAGCCAGTTTGCCATTTCCGTTAAGTTGGTTCGATTGAGCGGTACATATCCGGCATTATCCAGTGGGTTATTGGTGCTTTTATTCAACAGCATCCGATAGTGCGAAAAGCTGTCAAAGGCTTGTTGGACCTCGCCAAGCACCATTTGAATGCTGGCGAGTTTACGATAAACATAAGGGCAGTCAACGCAAGAGACTAACACTATCTCTACCTGTTCCAATGCCGCATCAGCTAAACCCGCATCAAACAATAGATCGGCATAAGCAAGTCGTTCACTGGAAACGACTGACGAAGCTGAAAATTGCGGCTGCAACGAAATGAGGTCTGCGTCGGTAGTCATGCGAGCACTAAGAAGGGCTACAAGTCGATCTTTGCTTGGACCCAAACCCTTACTTGCACTAATAGTCGAGGCTTTGGTTAACCAAAATTGAGTGTTTTCAGGTTCAATACGTGACTTTCGAATAAAGGCATAGGCTAACTCGACCTTTGCAATTGCCAAGTTTGGTTCTACAGCTAAGAGCTCTTGAAAGGTGCTGATTGCCTGATCAACGCCGGCAGCGTCGCCTCTGTTTAACTGATAGTATCCTAACTGCAGTTGTTTAGCGCTGGCGATTGATATATCAGACTGGTTTCTGAGCAGCAGGAAACTCAAGACAAGCATAATAACTACGCAGCAAGCAGTCGCCAAAATAACTGGACGCGTGGAAATGCGCCTTAGCGACGGTTTCGTTGCGCTAGTATCATCTTTAACAGGGATCGCGTGGGCATCAACTAATAAACGGTAACCGACTTTAGAAATGGTTTGAATGTATTTCGGAGCACTTGCGCTATCGCCCAATACTTTTCTCAGCTGACCTACCAGATTATAGACAGCATTATCACCGACGACTTCACGCGGCCAAATGGTGCTGATGATGTCGTCGAACGTGACTACTTTTTGTGGGTTTTCACAAAAATAGAGCAATAAACGCATAACCTTAGGCAACACGTTTGTCACTTCACCATCGGCTTCAATAAGGTTCTCTTGCCCTTTAATTGTAAAGGGACCTAGTTGGTAGTGGGTGGTAGGTGGTTGGTCACTTTCCATGCAAAAATAACGGCTGTTAGATTAATAAGAGAATTATTTAAGGACTTTTCCGGACGGACAATACTAGCATGCGCCTCTGAATTCAAATGCGAGGAATGGATGTGAAGAAATCTTGTCGCTTACTATTGTCGTTACTCCTTTTTAGCTACTCAGATTTTGCGCTATCAACAGCGTCGAGTACCAACCGTTGCGATGACGTTAAACAAGCAATCGCTCCTTTTACGGCAAGTGGCGTATTCCAAGGAAATGTGTTGCTTGCAAAAGGTAATCAGGTGCTATGTGCATTTAGTGAAGGCGTTGAAGGGCAAAATACCCGCTTTCCGATAGCTTCGGTAAGTAAACCCATCGTTGCTGCGCTGGCGCTTAAGTTGCAAGAACAAGGTGTTTGGGATCTGCACATGACCCTAGACACGGCAATTCCAAAGTTGAAGGCGGCGTGGGCCAATCAGGTTAGTTTGCATCACTTACTAGCCAACACATCGGGATTGCCCAACCATTTTATGTTGCCAGGGTGGCGTGACGGTCGATTTCAACAATCCTTGCCGCAAGAAGAACTATTGCGAGAGATCGCGAGTCTTGAACTGTCTTTTGCACCGGGCACCGAATATCAATATTCGAATTTGGGTTGGTTGTTACTAGTAGCTGCAATGGAACAGGCAACTAAAAAATCGTTAGCTGAGAACTTAGTTGAGCAGGTTTTTAGCCCTTTGGAGATGCCTAATTCTGGGATGGTCTCAACCTCAGAAAAAACGTTAGTGGAAGGCTTTCGTTGGGGCGATAAGGGCGGGTGGCAGGAACAAGACAGACTCAACATGCAAGTGTTTAATGCGGGCGCTGGTATTTATTCCACTACTTACGATCTACTTAACTACCTCAATAATTTACATCAGGGAGTGATGCTGTCATCAAGCAGTAGCGCGCAAATGTTCGCAACAAAAAGCCCGTACGGATGGCGAATCCACAACATGCAACTGGCTGATGGCGTGAATAAACTAACGCATAGTTACAACGGCCAATTACAAGGGCACAGTAGCTTGGTTTACTATCTTCCCGATGAACAACTTAGCCTCGTTATTCTCAATAACACCGGTATGGGGATGGGACATAAAACAGCACTGGCGAACGATATTTTACGCGCATATTTTACAGTACCCGCTGTTGAACGGCAGCACTCGCCGTCATTTCTCCTGCATCAAAGCTTATTAGACAATAGTTGGCCAAATACCATAGTAGAGCTTACTCGCGAAACTTTAGATAACGTACCCGATGCACTCTTAGTCAATGACTTGGCTGAGCAACTCGATTGGTCCGGTCAAACTGACAAGTCACTAGACTTATACGCATGGCTCAACAACAGCTTTCTCGATAATCAGCGATTACACCAAAAAGTTGTCGCGTTATGTGCACAGCGCGCAAACCACAGTGCTTGTTCACAACACCGCAGACATCGGGTTGGTATGCAGGTGCTACCGTTGAAAGACACTAACCGACAGGCGTGGCGAAGCGATAAAGCCCGGCCAATGACGACACATATCTTTTACCCCACAATCAGCGAAAGAAGTGCGCCTTTGCTGTTGGGAGCGCCCAATAATCCGGTTTTTAATGCCGGAGATGTAGCGTTTGAAGCACAACCCGTAAACGATAAACTGCCACTGGTGATTATGTCGCACGGCACAGGAGGCTCTGCGCCGCAGCTTCTGTGGTTGGCTGAAGCGCTGGTTAAGGAAGGGTATTTAGTAGCAGCCGTTAATCACCATGGCAACACTGCCTTTGAATCTGATAAGTATCCAGAAGGCTACTTGTTATGGTGGGAGCGCAGTCAAGATCTTGTTGAGGTTCGACAGCAACTTTTACAAGACGCAACCTGGGGCTCGCGAATCGATTCCAAGAATGTCGCCGTTATTGGCTTTAGCCTCGGTGGCTATACGGCGTTGTCAGTATCTGGTGGTGTAACTGATAAAGCATTATTTGATGCCTACTGCGAGCGAGCAACAGATGATTTTAGCTGTCAGCCGCAACCTGAATTTAGCTCCGTACTAGAGGCCTTTGAATTAGTAAAAGACACACCACAAGTGCTTACCAGTAATAGACGTCAGCAAGCGCGCTACCGGCTTCCTAACCTAAAAGCCGTGGTAACAATAGCGCCTGCGATTGTGCACGCATTCAAACCCGAAAGCTTGCGGGCGGTTGAGATACCAACGTTACTGCTGGTAGGCAGTGAAGACCGTATTGCGCAAAGTAGCGCAAACGCAGAATATGCCCATATGCTGATACCGAATAGCGAATTCATCATGCTTGAAGGTGCCCATCACTATGCGTTTTTGTCGCAGTGCACCGAACACGGTGAACACGTCCTTGAGCTACTATGTGACCAGCCACATGGAGTAAGCCGTGAGGCAGTGCATAAACAAACCATTGATGCAGTCTTAGCATTTTTGACGCCTATTTTACTCAACAGTGACTAGCATGTCGGATAACCTTTGGTATGCTCAGCATTAGTCTCGTCCAATCGAGCGGAAAAACAATAATTAAAAAAAGGAAGAACTCATGCGCAAACCAACTCTGCTACTTGCCTGCGGCTGTTTACTCAATTCGGTTTATGCCCATTCACAAGGTGATCCGCTTGCACTGTTAGAAAAGCGCATGGATGCAATTGCTGAGCAGAGTATTAAGCCTGATGGGCCAGGCTGCTCTGTGGGTATTATTCAAAATCAACAATTTATCTTCAAGAAAAGCTATGGAATGGCCAACTTGGAGTATCAAATTCCGCTTAACGATAAATCCGTATTTCGCATGGCGTCAGTCTCCAAACAGTTTACGGCGTTTGCGGTGTTGTTGTTAGCGGATGATGGCGCGATAAAACTGGATGATGATATACGCCAGCATCTGCCCGAGTTGAAAGACTTTGGAAGAAAAACGACGATAAACGCAATACTTGGTCACTTCTCTGGTTTAGGTGACTTTGGCGATCACCTAGACACAATCCGCGAATCGTCATTGAGCGGGTTTATGATCGGCAGCGAACAGTTGGTTTCAAATGCAGAATACTATTCAGTAATGAAAGACTTTCCGCTAGTGCATGAGCCTGATACAGCGATGGCATACAGTAATCATGGATATATCATTCTGGCAAAACTGGTAGAGCGGGTTAGTGGTATGACAATACGCGAATTCACCGACACGCGCATTTTTGAGCCACTTGGCATGAACAATACGTTTTTCTCGGACAGCGCCGAAGAGGTTATCCCCAATCGAGCTACAGGTTATCGCGTCACAGAAGAAGGTAAACAACGTAACCATATAACCCTATTACATACCGTTGGTGATGGTGGACTGTTTACGACTGTTGATGACATGCTGCTGTGGGACAATCATTTTTACACGCCAACACTGGGCAAAAATCCAGAAAAACTAATGGCACTTATGAATACGCCAAACGTCAATATTCCCGATAGCGACGAAAAAAAATGGTACTACGCCAATGGTCAAAACACCGATGGTCGCTACTTTTTCCATAATGGCGGTTGGGTCGGCACTGATACCAGCTATATTCGAAGACCAGATACCAACACATCTGTGGTTGGTATGTGCAACTCGGTATCTCTGAGTGTGAATGACTTCACTTATGCAACCTTCCAGATACTGGCAGACTTAAATCTGTGGGATGGGGAAGATCCGTCGGTTTATTGAGTATTGGTAGGCACTCGTTGCCATGCATACGAGTGCAACAAAACTGCGTTTCTGATCAAGCTTCAATGTCAACGCTGGGGTCACAAATAAAATGATCACCCGTACGGGTATCTTCAATCCACACCGTGAAGTAAATACTGCCTGTGGTTACTTTTGAGCCATCAGGTAATCTATCGCTGTTGTCTATTGTCAGTTTTACCTGGCTGTCTTTCATTTTTGTCATGTGGAGGCGAATACCATTCGCTTCAGCTTCATTTAGATTGGTGGCATTTATCCAGCGAAATTCGTAGTATTTGGCGCTTTTCCCGTCCAATAAAAACTTAAGCACCATTTGGCCATCGCCCAGCTTAAATTTCTTTTCTTCCTGATCGTATAAATAGCGATAATCAGCGGCAGCCTGTGTACCAGTTGCACCGAGCGACTCGACTGGTGGCTTGGCGTCATTGGGACCCCAAATAGTCAATTCAAAAGTTTTTTGTTGCTTCTTGCTCATGAGATTTCTCCTCAGGTTGGTCGTTTCTCACAAAAACGATGTCCTTGCTGTACGTTAAGAAAGGGTGTGCATACCCACGCTTGTGGATTTGCGTTAACAGTGATTCTGCCTGCCCGGAATTCTGCTGTAACAGTGCCAATATATAATGCCCTACCAAGACATAGATATTTTGGTTAGGGGAGTCAGGCAAATCGGATAATGGGGGAAGCTTGGCTTCTAAAAGGTTTATTAGCTTGGTTGTTTGATTAGTGTTTGTTCTGCTTAATTCAAACACCAATCTCGGTGTTGCATCTAGAATAAAGGCGGTTTTTTCATGCAAAATCAGGTCAAAAATGTCACCACTGATTTCGTTTCCCATAACCGATTCATTCACCATTAACCGGATACTCAGATAAAGTAACTGCGCGCGAAGCTTGTTGTTTGACTGTGTGTTTTGTTGTTCAAAAAAGTCAGATAGATCAGCTAATTTATTGTAATCTATGTTATTTTTTTCAAAGTAATTAAATTCCAACTGGCGTATATGAAAAAGCGAAACCTGTCTGCGCCACATTTGATTCTTTGGATCATGAGTAACTAACTCATTCACGACGGGAGTGGTTTTTCTAATGGTATCCGCAGCAGCCGACCAATCATTTGCTCTTAGCTGCATGGCTAACAACACGTTACTCGAAACCAAATATTTGTATTTAAACTCGTAGTTATCAGGCTGTCGCTCGATTAACTGTTGGGATAGCGAGACCGATTGTGCGATGCCTGTTAACGCTTGATTTATTTCACCAAAACTAAATTCTAAGTCTGCCCACCAGTTGAGACTTGAAATAACGGTTTCGATGTATTCTGGATTATCAGAATCGGCCTGCAAGATCTGTTGTTTTGCGTCTAATGCGGCGCTGAAATATCGTCGAGCACTAAGTAAATTTTGCTGTCTCCGAGCTAAGGCCCCCAGATTGTGGTTCGCATGGCCGACTTCAAGTCGTAGGTTTAAATTGCTCAAGTCCATGACCAATAACTGCTCCGCATAACTCAAGTAGCGCTTCCAATGGTCCGCAGTGGTATCAAAATCGCCTTTATAATAGGTAATTAGACCTAACCAATAATGTAGATTGCCGACTAATAAAAGGAATTTTTCGTCATTGCTGTTTTGCACTGCTCTATCTGTGTCAAGCAGTGTCATTGCTTGTTGAAGTTGCTGCTCAGCGACGCCTAACTGATCTTTGCTGATGTTAATTTCTGCTAGTAATTTCAGACTGTTTGCTTGTTGTAATAGACCGCCTTCAATGCTGCCTTGGTAATATTCAAGCGTCTTCTTGCCCACACCATGAAGAACATCAAGTTTACCGATAGGTTCAAGTTGATCTCGCAGATCACCCAGCATGTAGTCGATAAGACCTTCCGCCTTGATTCTGGACTGATCTGCCATCTTTGAATGCTGATTAGCGATAATTGCAAGTGAGGTAACAACGATGAATAAACCAACGAACACTGCCCACAATATGCGCTGAACATTTTTTGCGTTGTTTTCTCGTTGTTGTGAAAGCAATACGAAGCGGGTTTCGTAGTCGTATAGCTCAATGTCAGGTCTTTGAATCAACCACAACCCGTCCGCTACTTGTTTACCTGGCGGGAGCAGGAGTTCTCTGTTCTCTTCGTCTTCTCGCCAACGCTGGCAGTCACTGGCGAGCTGGATGCGTTTGTGTAATGCTGTGCGGTTTTCCTCAACCCAATCACTGACGCGTTGCCAATGATATAATAAGGCTTCGTGGGCTAAACTGATGAACTCGCCTTTACTTGACTGACTGATTTCATCGTCTTCTATGCCATTTCCTGCACTGTCATTTCCTTCTCTTTTACCTTTTAATCTGACAGGACGCATTTCACAGACGAATAACCTTGCTTTGATAAATTCTTGCACGAAAACCTGTTCGGCTTCGCTTGCAAAAGCGCTTATTGGCACCTTGCGAGCAGTAATGGCATGCCGATTGGTTAAGTCTACTTTAACTAAGGTATGCATGATTTTGTGCCAGCAGCGCCTGCTAGCATCAGGCAGTCTGCAATAGGTAAGCTCAGCTTGCCGAGCAATTGCGCCTTCTACACCGCCCATATCTCGATAGGCAGATAAGAGTAGCTGATTATTGTTTCGCTGCTGGTAAAGGAGATCCAGGGTATATTCCAGTAAGGGCAGAGCATCTGGGTGATGTATGGCCGCATCCAGCAATAAATCGTCTAGCCGTTCGCCGCTAGCTTCGTCAATTTCAAAACTCAATCCTGCGGCATACGCAGGGTGGCGGATCATTTTAGCTATTTCGCCCGGTGTGGCTGGCTGCAAATCATACTGGCGACCGTCGCCTTTTAGTTCGGTAAAACCGTCTATATCAACACAGTTGGCATAAAAATCATTGCGTAGCAATGCTATCAAAAACACCTGCTTGCGTTGCGCTAGTTGAGTCATACAGGCAACTAAATTCGCTTTTGCTCGTATGCTCAAACCTTCGTCCAACAAAAACTGCTCAAATTGGTCGATGATTAACAGCTTGTATCCGGTGGATTCGGTGGCTAATGAATCTGCGTTGTCAGGTTCTTCGGCAAGTTCTGCACCTAAGAGCTCAGGGTACTGATCTAATTGTTCTGTAAGAGTGGTCAAATCGGTAGTGGGCTTCAGCATCTCTAACTCTACCAGCGCGTCTACCAACATACGCGTTGGAGATTGCCCTTGGCCCTGTCTTGGCATCACAATGTGATACCTGCTAACGTGAAAACCCGCAAACCCCAAGTCATTGTGTAGGTAAGGTAGGACTCCAGCTCGGATCAATGAAGACTTGCCAATACCGCTTTTACCCAAAAGTAATAAAAAGTGAGTGCCTTGTTTGCAGCACTGATGGATTTGTTGAATGACCTCAGCGATCGCTTTTGTTCGGCCAAAATAGATAGGGGCATGTTCAGCTTGAAACGTGTGTAAACCTAAGAATGGCGAGCCATTATCCCAGGCGACTGGTCCAATAATGTACGGCTGTGAGCTTGTTTGACTAAAACTTACCGCGGCAATTATTTTGTAACCGCGACGGTGTACGGTTTCAATATAGCTTGGCTTACGGGCATTACACCCTAGCTTTTTACGCAACATAGCGATGCATTTTTGAACAGGTGCGTCGCCGTAAAACGTTCCTTTCCAACAGGCAATCAGTAGTTGTTCGGTGCTAACTACATGGCCTGCGTTTTCACACAAGAAAGCGAGGACATCCATCATCTTAGGCTCAATGCTGACTTTGCTGTCACCGCACACTAGTTTGTTAGATTGAGGTTGTGCAATCCAACTCCCAACCTTAAACATACTGTAGTGCGATTGTGCCTGTGCTGCCTGTTCGTGCACGTAATATTCCTTATTAACGATTGCTTTGTCTGAACGACATTTCACTGCTTAGAATCAGTATAGAACGTTATAAATTTTACTCAATTAAAATCCTTGCCTTAACTTATTGAATTTAATGGAAATATTAAATGGTAAGTTCATCGTAAGAACTTTCTTTACCTTTTTAAGGATTCGGTAAGGAGTTGGCTTATCCATTTTTAAAACAAAACTATTAGGCAAATGTTGCTACTTAAAATGGCTGTTTTCCAGTAAAGAATGAGCTGCAAAAAATCTATGTGATTGTTTCCTATGTCCGTTTTTAAACCGTAATAAATTCGTATGGGAAGGGTATTGAAAGCGTAAGGTCAACAGGGAGGATGAGCGCTAACGTTGTTCGGGAAAGCCGCGGACAGACAAAAACGTACGCAGCTTTTTAATTGCGTGGTGTAGTTCTATATCTGGTGATGTTTTTAACGATGCTTGTTTATCACATCGAAATAGACTTCGTTAGGTTGTACTCCACCACTTAATACTAATGCAGAGCTAAAAAAGGAGAGAAGGATTATGCCTTCCACCATCCCGTACGACCCGTCCCTAGTTTTGGGGAACATCCTGTCACAGGAAGCCTTAACTAATGTTGAAGCTATCGCTCAAGCCCAAGCCCCCGCAGATGCAGCTGAATCTGATATGAATTCGTTAATAACATTGAAACGCAGTATTGATATGACAGTTAATGAATTGACTGGTATGGGCATTGACACAACTGATGTGATTAAAGAATCCCAAGACATTGGCAAACAGTTAGCACAAGCTGCCAGTAAATATGGTCAAGCTAAATTAGACGCAGAGAAAGCAATACAACCGCTGCGCGCAAAAATTGTTGCGGTTCACAGCGAAGTAGAGAGCCCGATTGATTACAACCGCAGCAAATTGTCGAAGATGCCAATTTCAGCTGATTCACTGCAAATGAATTGCCAATACTTTTCGTTTGATCAGAATCAGCAGTCCTCTTCAAGTCATGCTGCAACAGTGGCTTCATTTGTGAGTGAGTCTCTAAGCTATTTTGGCGAAAAACAGTCTAGCCAGGCTCAAGCGTCTGCTCAGGCACAGATGAATAGCCAGCATTCAAGGCACAGTATTGCGGGTACCTTGGTGGTGAGTATCAGCTGTACGCACAAAAATGCGCAAATTTTTGCACCCTTTATTCTTGATGTGGACAAGGCAGTTAACGCGTGGAACACGCTATATCCGGACAATATGATTAAGACCAATGATCCGGCCTCCATCGCAAAAATTGAAGCACAGCAACAAACAAAGGATGACAAATCAATTACGTTATTATCCGGTGCAACCTATGGTTCGTCATTTGTGGCTATGGTGCACGTACTTAACACGACCGATTCTTCATCTACACAGCGAATGGAATCGGTTGCCGCGTCCATGCAGGAGACCTTTAAAATTGGTGGCTGGTTTGCGTCAGGCACCGGTGGATTCGGTGTCAGTGCCAGTTTTTCTGACAGTGCAAAAAATCTACTCAGCACTCAAAATGTGACATCACATTGTACTTTGATCACCATGGGGATTATTCCGTCGATTAAATCCAATCAAGTTGCTATGGCGGTTAAAAGCTTTACGGATTTCGATCCTGCTAAAGAAATGCAAAGTTTGGCAACCCTTCAAGGTGCAACGGCCAGCGAGAACAATACGGTTTCCCAATCAGCTGATGCTGCTCGAACTGGGCAACAAATGATCACCTTGCAAAACTCGAAAATTGAAGCGGCGCTAAGCAGCGTTTCTGATATTGACGACGGGGCCAATAAAATCATCGATACCAATTCGGTGATGACTGCACTGGAGGATTACGTCAATCGATGTGTTCAAGGTGGCGATAACGTTGGCGTGCCGATTAACTATTATCTCAAGCCCATTACTCAATCGCAGATTTGTCGTTCCTGGTTAGCTAAGTATTATCCGAACGACTTCAACAAAGCGGGTAGCGTAGACGATTCTAGCGCAGAGGGTGGTGCAGGTAGTCAAGGCGATCAAGCGAGTTAATAACACAGTGTTTTGACTCGCCCTGTAGTCCGCGGGTCAAAGCCTGATTCATCGAGGTTTTCAATATGTTAATCGTAATCACTAAAGACCAGTCAATCATTGACTGGGTAAACAGCGAAGATTCTGGCGCAGCAAATTGGGGCGCGATAAAAATACTATCTGTCGCCAACCAAGGTGAAGCAAATAGCCAAATGGCACAATTACTTAAGCTGGTGAAAAGTAATGAACCCCTGGCAATAACCGGACACGGCAACGATGAGGAGGTGGGAGATGAAGGCGTCGGAGCGGCTGATTGGTGTTGGACCCATGCGCAACTCGCCGAGCTTCTGGGTGGATTGGTGCCAGATTATAAAGGGCCCGTTTTAATGGAAGTCTGCGCCGATTCTGTGTCTGATTTCGCAGCTCATTTGGTTGTGTCGCTGGAAAAACTGGAAAAGTTAAATGGAGTCTGGGTATACGGCTACAACAAAAGTATCGGTGTGACTCATCCATTTCCGACTCCAGACAAACTGGATGGTAATGCGGAACTAACCGGAAAGCAGGTTAATTTTTAACTTGCGCATGCGAAGCAGGTCTTGAATAGACCTGCTTTTAAATGCTTTATCAAGGAGATCCACGCATGTCTTCAAATAATTTACAAGACAAGTTAATTGAGTTGTCTCTAGCAGGATCAGCACTGTGTTTGACCGTGATCAGCCTATTTGTTGTAAATGACAAACACGATAAGTACGTCGCAGATGAGCTCTTTACTGTGACCAATTTCATTTTTCTTGCTGCTGCAATGGGCGCTTGCGCAAATACAAAGTTTAAATCCCAACAGCTCGGTACATTGACATACGCAGGATTTGTGACTGGATTAGGCTTTTTATTGGCGTCTAGCCTAATGATGTTCTTGCTTTATTAGGGTGTACCATGAAAAAACTCAGCCACACTGAAAGACAAGTCATTCACTGGTTACTAGCGCAACAAAGTGACAGTGTAATAAACATAAAAGACATGTTAGAGGAGCATTTCTTTAGTCAACAAAATGGTTATTGTTTGATTTTACAGCGCTCTGAAAGCTATGCCATGTTTTTTCTTAAAGTCGGTACTTATGGCGATAGCGCAGCCCGTGAACAAGCTTTAAAGGCATTGCTGGAGTTGATGGCATTCCTTAATTACCTCAGCCATAACGGCTATATCACGCTATACAGAGAAGAACACCAACCGCCTCCTCAATTAATTTGCTTGGGTGATGTGTTCACCAACCCAAGAGTAGAAAACAACAAAATTATACTTAATGAACAAGGTTTGTATTCCAACCGACCGGAAGATATTAAAGACTCAAGCGATAACATTGTGTATCAAGGTGTCGAACTCAAAAACGGCACATATGAACTCTTGTATCAAAACACCATGGGTTACATATGTTGTTCTGACCGACTGGCTGACTTGGACAAAGATGATACAAATCTACCGGCGTCTTCAGCCCAACATATCGGCCCGAATACGAATAAACTTGGCTTGGCCGGTTTGCTAGTCAGTATTGCATCATTGTTCATGCTTATTGCCTTTTCTTTTTTGATGTACAACGAGCTCCAAGCGCTCAAGCCGCAATTTGCCAATTTAACCGATAAGAGCAAAGGAGCTAACGTTCTTTCTTCGCCACAGGACCCATTGCCAAGGGGGATTGATTTGGCCCGTTGGAACGGCAATATCCTCAATACCCCCGACGTTTTAGATATTGTTGATTTTGTTATGGTTAAAGCCTCCGAAGGTAAAGGTATCCAAGATGCGCACTTTCAAAAAATTTGGTTTGCTCTACAACATAAGAACCTTAATAAAGGGGCCTATCATCGCTTTTTGTTGGGCGACGATGCCACCGAGCAGGCAATTAACTATTGGAAGACTGTGAGTAAACTGGATATGGCATTTCCACCAATTGTCGATATTGAGAGAGCCAATATCGGTGATAAGGTCGATGATTTAAGTTTACAGCTGTCCTTAATGCAGTTTCTAACACACCTAGAATCTATATCCGGACAAATACCAATGATTTATTCCAGCTATGGCTTTGCACAAAACAATATCACGCATCCGAAATTTTCGCGTTATCCGCTGTGGCTGGCAGATTATACAAAAATGGATGAGCCAAGACTTCCAGATGTATGGCAAAAAAATGGTTATCGAATTTGGCAAAAAACCGGACAATATCAGTTGAATGGTCGAGGAGCAGATTTTGACCGTTACAAGGCGACTTTGTCTGGTGGTATAGGTCAGCCTAATAAGGATAAGTGATTGCTTGGTTTTTCTAGGACGCCAACAGCTTCTTATGCATCGCGCTGGCGTTCCTTGATTATGCCGTCACGTCACTGTACGTTTACTTGGCGTATGCGTTTATCTTAAAACTAGGAGAGGGTATGTCTGATAGCATTTCGAATTTTTTCGACGCATGGGAAATCGTTGATGCGGCGCTTCGAATGAACAAAATAAAAAGTTCTGTCACAACCGATGTACAGTACGATGACCCAAGAACACCTGAGTCTGTGCGTGGCATTACAGCGTTAAATGATTATGTGGGCATGTTTAGCGCAAATGCACCGGGGTGGACTGCAAGAGTAATCAAAAGCGACATCATAGGTGGTGTATCTCGAGTAACCGTTGCTTTCAGTGGTAATGGTCCGGATGGCGGGGAACAAACTCAGCTTGGCCAGTATTTTGTTGAAAAAGATGGAGAGTTTATCGCTCGTATGGTGGGGTTTGTTGGTACAGGAAAGTAGATCCAAAACTGTATTTTGGGGTACGTATTGCAAGCATATTCAAGAAGTATCTGACATTTTCTTCAGCGTGACTACAAATATTATAAACCGCACAATCAGCTTAATACTCAGATAATATTTGTGTAGTTGACCTGAAAGATTGGTCTAGGTTTTTATAACAGGCGACAATACTAGATAACAAAAATACGGAGACCGAGAAGTAGACTGAAACCAATGAGTTAATACTCAGCAAATAGGAAATTTAATGAGGGATTATTATGAAATACATTATCACACTATTGCTATTTACCATCTCTTCCATTTCGAGTGCGGATGTTCTTGATTCCGACACCGTCAAACGATACCAAAAACAAAATCCAGCATTATTCGCTGAATATGTTCGAGCGTATGAGCTCCTGAATTCCTGGAGAGGTGAGAGGCAAAAGCTATCTTTAGCAAATGACGTACTTGATAACATCATTAAGAAAGATGATATGTTTGCGCCGGCTTATAGAGAGTTTGGAAGGCTCCTGATTATGAAAAGCTCTGGTAGTAAAAAAACTGATCAAGCAGGCGTGCTTGCATCGGCTGAAGCTGCCATCAAACATTCGATTAGACTAGCCCCAGACTATGCAGATGCTTATGTGTTATTGGCGCATCTTTATACCAAGCAACGCAAGTTTTCTCATGTCAAACAGGCCCTCCATACCGCAGAAAAGTTAGGTACAACATCTCCTTGGTTAGACGCTAGTTGGGCGGACTATTATGAAAAAATCGGTAATAAGACTATGGCTATTCCCCATTACTTGGCCGTCATCGATAGCGACACTAAAAATATCAAGGCTAGATCTTCATCGATGACAGGCCTAGCGAATATCTACCTAAATCAAGGAAATCTCGCAAAGGCTAGAAAGCTGTATGACGACAAGTTACTACTAGAATCTGACTCTGCATGGGCGTGGGGCAACTATGCCAGTAGATTACTGTTTAATTTCGGTGATATTGATGCTGCCATCACCAAAGCAGAAAAGGCCCTTAGCCTAATGAATTATGGACATGCACGACGCACATTATCTATTGCTTATTGCACAAAATGGGCTACAAGTGACGCGGTGCAGGATGAAGGTTCAGTTCAACTGCTGGAAAATGCGCTCTATCTTCTACCCGATGTGAATTATCTGATCGAATTTTCTGGGAAGTATTCGAATACTAGGCCTTGTGCCGAACAGCTTCGACGGTATGCGGCCGCGTTTGAGTAATGAGCATGAAGGGCATTTCCCTGAAACTCTGGCTGTTGTTGAGTATTGGTCTGCTTAGTTGGAACTTGTTGGCCGAGCAACCAAAAATAACAGTGAGAAGTATCAATGTTATTACACAGACATATTCTTCGGCACAGTTGGAGATGCAGCTGTACTATGACGGTAGCATTGGAGAGTCTGTATCTTTTGGTGTCGTTCCGATAACAGAAGACAATGTGCAGAGCATTGGTTATAGACCTCAAGGGTTGAGAAAGGGAACAAATGTTTTGACGGTGCATGTCGGCAGGCCTGATGTTCATCATGCAAATGAGTTCGTAAGTAATCTACTGCAAATAAAAGCATACACCCGGCATCAATCTGAGAATGTTTTCCACAACTATAAAATCACTTGGCCATCTTTTGCGAGTAAATACGAATCCAATAGTGGTGACCTAAACATTGGCGATGGTTTTGAACAAACAGAAACAATTCTGATAAACGAAGCGTTGCTATCTTCAGACGAAATAATTCGAGCACTGAACTTCTTTGGTATTTCTGAAAATCAATTCAATGTTTTTTACAAACCGATCGAAAACACTGCTCGTCTCACACTTTCCGTAAGAGTATCGGAGGGAATATCGTTAAATGACTTACAGCTTCTTTTATCGATATTGGAGAGAGAAGGTAGGCTGGTGACGAACATAGATTTTTATCCTCGCAACCATGATAAGTTTCAATACGGTATGATAGAAATCTTGGAAAACCACTATGATGGAGGTGGGACTAATACGAGTTCCGTACTCGATTCTATTAGATCATCAGAGAGTATTCGTGAAGTCTATGATTCGGCTGGGATTGAAATCATAGTTGAGGAGCTTTCTCATACACAAATGATGGACAAGGTAGAAGGGCTGCTTGAGATTGGTGGACCATTTCAGTTACTAGAGGCCGAGAGTATACTTTCTAGCGCACTAAGTGAGGGGTATTTACATCCTCGATTGTTTCTACTCTATTTTAATACAGTTACAAAAAAGTCAAAGCTACCCAAATGGTTGTGGCTGGCTGTTCCCATCGCTCTCTTCCTTTTAGGGCGTTGGGCAAACCGTCGATTTATTCTTATGCCCGATATTGAAGACATGGATATAGATAGAAACAGCGACACTTGGCGTGAGGCCGAGATAAAAGCAAAAACACAGATTAGTAGAATGTTGGACGCTCTAGATGAGGCGAAATTTGATGTGTCAGTTCTAGTCTCGGTTATTGAAAGAGAGAAAGAAGAACTATACTGGGTAACTGCGCATGGCAAGAAAGACGAAGGTCTAATTGTTTCTTTGCACAAGAGAAGAGCTGAAGATTGTGCTGAACCACTATTTATACGACAAACAGTACCGCTAGAAAATATCGTAGATTGGATGGTTTATGAGGGGGACGGTTATGTGCAAGGCGGTTTTACATGTCTAGCCTCGTATGAAATTTACAAGTCCAAATTCGGCAGGCTTCCGAAAAGGTACAAAGAAGAGATAACGTATTTCCGTGACGCTCAAGTGGCATGATATTGCATATTTTCACTAGCTCATCGAATGGTGAGAGATGAATAGATTGTCTGGTGCGTCGCTATAGCCTCATTTTTTTCCAAAAAATCTCATACGAGCTGGCGGGCATTATGGTCCGATGAAGGACTAAACGTTGGGCTATGTATGATTCTTGAGTTCCAAAACGGCTTTTTTAACCGCAACAAGAAGTGAGTATTGTTAGGGTTTCTCAATGCGCTTTTGAATCGATATCGGTTTTATTTACTATCGACTTGTCAGTATTCATGCGAAAAGGCTTAATGCTCTTGGCAAAGCTGAGTTATCCAAACCTTTTATGTATGAGGTCGTATAGCGTCTGTTGTTTGCAGGTTGAGTAATGTATGAAAAGTTCTAGGGCTTAAAAATACAATATGCGAAATAGTTGCAAATTAAGGTTATGGAGGATTTTTTGTACCGCTAAATCGATACGTGCCAAGACAAACTATAGGGACGTCCATAGGGTTCATTCATACTCTGAAATACTAGCTTGTATTAATACCTACAAAAAATTCATGTTACAAAAAACTAATGTTATGCTAAAAAGGCGGAGAGAGTGTTATTGGTAAACTATGGATAAAGCACTAATTCAAAAAGGATTTTTATGCGTTTTTTTCTCTCTTTTCTGATTTTCTATGTCACCAGCGGGTTGTTTAGTTCACCGGTATTTTCGTATTCACAGTTTAGTGATGCGGACATTAACCTCGCGTTCGACATTGGTATACCTGGGATCGATAAAGCTGCTGAATCCAATGGTTTCATTCTTGGTTATAGTCAGGTATCGAGAGACTTTTATTTGTTTAAAAAAACAAATGGTGAGTGGGAATTTGATAAATCATTTGATTTAGATGTTGGACTACCAAACGACGCTGAAATTTTTTCTCTATCAAATGAAAAATTAGCGGTTGTAACACTTACAGGCCATTTTTTAGAGTTCGAAGTTGAGGCGAATGGCAATGTCAATATAACGTCTACAGAACTGACTGCAATTGACAACCCCTTTCCACCTCAAAGAACAAATTTCGATCTACAGATTAATTATACTGTGCATAACGAGCGTCTTGTCGTTACCGCCGGCATACAAAAAAAAGCAACCTATGTTTTCGATTTGGCGCAGACCTCCGCGCCTATTCTAATATCAAAAATCGATTTACCCGAAGATATTGGTTTTATCAGAAATATTGCCGCAAACGACATATCAATATGGGTTGTAACTTACTCGGTTATCTATCATCTAAAGCTCCTTGATGAACAATACGATTTAGTAGGACGAATTGAATCACCTGATGGTGATTACTTTGGTGCCGCTGAAGTGACAGAGCACTGGCTATTGGTTTCTCGCTTGGGTAAAGGTTTCTATTTTGCAGACATATCTTCAACAGAACAAAATGAATTAATGGTAGTCGAGAACCCTGATTTTCGTCCAGAAGGCTCTGTCGAGTCGATACAAGGCATTCTTCAGATTACTGAAGATAGTTACATTTTCTCCTATTTTAGCGACATTGTATTTGTAAGAATGAGCAGTCCTCGTGAAGCATCTCGAATCACAGGTTTATATCTAATAAACGCTTCTCAAACATACTTTTTTAATAACCAACTGGTGATAGCAAGAGGAAGTTTAGGATTTGCCCACCTAGAGGTTGCAAGTCACATATATCCAACTGCACTTGCACGTTACAATTCGCAGCTATTTCACTTCGCTGCCATAAACGTCATTGGTGAAGAAATTATAGCCAGTAAGTATGGAAATAATGGGCTCATTCGATTTAAAAGTAATGAGGTTCATGATTTAGCAAACAATGAGAACCGTGAGCTAGATGAGAGTCATACTCTGTTCGCCCAAAGCCCAAGATGCTTTGCTAAAAATGGAGAGTATATCTATTGAATAGGTTACTTTGTTTGGCAATTGAGTACTGACTCTGATGATCTAGTTTATGATGGTGAGTATCCCGGACGACCTCCAGCCGAAGTAAGCGGTCGTAAATGTTTTATCAAAGAAAACTATTTTTATGCGACAGGCTTAGATAGGTCGATTTGGTATGTGGATGTTGCAACCATTCAAAATGCTGAAACATATTTAAGGTTAGACTTATCAGATGTTTTTGTCGGTAATAATGGAGCTGTTCAACATCTATTGCAGATTCAGGACTATATTTTAGCCGCTGACAGCTCTAATTTGGCGTTGATAGGAAAAAACCATTTGGACGAATGGGAACTGATTGATTCATTTAGATTGTTGAATGTTTCCCAAGAGTTTTCTAATTCAGAGGGTTTTGTGAACATTGTCGATATTGATTATTGGGATCAATCGTTAATTGTATCTGACAACGCGACTGGGCGGCTATATGAGTTTGTCATTGAAGAAAATAAAATAGTTTTTGCTGGCTCTTTTGATGCAACTCCAGTTCAACAAGAGGGCAGTGTTGCTCTTTCAATCAATTCTAGCGCAGTCCTAAGAAACATGTTAATTGCAAATGGTTCAGAAGCTTTTTCAATTTTTGTAAGAGAACCATCAGGTTTGATTGTAAGGGCGGTAGATGTCCCACATGATGGAAGGATAAATAACATCTACGTTTATGACGATTTAATTCTCGGTGGCACCGAAAGCTTAATGGCATTTCGTGTTTTGGGCTGCGAACTAGATAGCGATGCTGATGGGCTGTTAAATTGTATTGATACTGATGACGACAATGATGGTGTCGATGACGACAGTGATGCATTTCCATTGGACCCAACAGAATCTGTTGATACTGACGGTGACGGAATAGGAAATAATGCAGATACTGATGATGACAATGATGGGGTCGATGATGACAGTGATGCATTTCCATTGGACCCAACAGAATCTGTTGATACTGACGGTGATGGCATAGGTAATAATGCGGATCCTGATGACGATAATGACGGTGTTGAAGATAGTAGTGATGCATTCCCATTAGACCCGAATGAATCTGTTGATACTGACGGTGATGGTATCGGTAACAATGCGGACCCTGATGACGATAATGACGGTGTTAATGATAGTAGTGATGCATTCCCACTAGACTCAACAGAATCCGTTGATACTGACGGTGATGGCATAGGTAATAATGCGGATCCTGATGACGATAATGACGGTGTTAATGATAGCAGTGATGCGTTCCCACTAGACCCAACAGAATCCGTTGATACCGACGGTGATGGTATCGGTAATAATGCGGATCCTGATGACGATAATGACGGCGTTGATGATAGCAGTGATGCGTTCCCACTAGATCCCAGTAGGTCATCAAATCAAAACTCTTTCGACGAAAATCAGGAAAGTAGTGGAGGCTCTATAGGTTGGTTTTTTGTTTTGTACTTAGGGCTACTTGTTGTGGTTAAGTCGAACAAGTTTCAGATTCCTTACATTCGTTAGTTTTTTGGTGGTTTAAATACCTTCAGTTAAGTTTGCTTTGTTGATTTATGTCGATTTGATTGGCCACAGCATTTTTGATGAAAGAGCTAGACTCAGTCATCAGAAGAAGTATACGTCCTATACCTATAGAAGAGTTAAAGAATTGACATCAGTTCAGGCCTCTAAGACCTGTACCCTTAATTAAACACCAACGCCGCCATCTCGCCAATCATGCGTGGTTCTAACCAGCGCGTTACCAGCACTAGATCGCGCTCTTGGTCAATTACGATAAAGTTACCACCGAACCCTGCAGCGTAGAATAGGTCAGGGTTATCGACCGTTGGCCATTTCCTTTCTCCTTGATTTACCCACCACATAAAACCATAGCTTGGGTTTGGTGTTGAAGGCGCTGTTGCTTGGTCAATCCAGCCTGGCTCAATGATTTGTTGTCCTTGCCATTGGCCATCACGGGAAAAGAGTAAACCAAAGCGAGCTTGATCGTAGGTAGAAACAAAGACACCGCCACCGGAGTGTCCACCGCCGGTTACGCTTTGCATCTTTTGGCCATCAACATTAACCCAAGCATGGTCATAGCCGTACCAACGCCATGTTGTCGACGCGCCAATCGGATCCATAACATGTTGCTTTAGCGCTTGAGGAAGCGGCTTGCGTAGCACTTGTAACAATGAGTAAGCGAGCAAATTTACGCGTACATCGTTGTATTCCATCACAGTGCCAGGCGTATTCAATGCGCGATATTTCCAGTCATCTAAGCCACCTTCTTTAGGTGGCCGATCCGCCCAATCTTTGATCCCGAATAGCTCTCCGCTCCAATCCGATGATTGATCAAGTAACTGGCGCCAGGTTACCTGGCTATTGTGCTCGCCTGCGAAAGTACCATCCCAAACGTAGTCGGCTAGTTTGTCATCCACGTCTTGAATCAAACCTTGTTGGATGGCGACGCCGGCAACTGTTGATAAGTAACTCTTGGTAACACTGAACGTCATATCTACCCGGTCGAGATCGCCCCAGCCAGCCACGATGTAACCATTTTTCAATATCATCCCTGCTGGGGCACCGCGTTTGCGGGTAGGGCCCAATATTTCGTGGAATGGCTCATGAGCGAAGCCTTTTAAAATAGCAATACGCAGGTCCTTGTCACCGCTGTATTCATGCTCAAGCGCAAAATCTACAGCTTGTTGAATTCGGTCTGGGTCAAGCCCCTGGCTCTGCGGGCTTTTCATTGTCCAATCGTGTTTGTCTGGATAATAGGGCCCTTCATTGTCCCCAAAAGCGGCGCTACTTAATCCAAGCGAGACAGTCGTGACACAAGCGAATAGAGTGGATCGAATCGGCATACGTGCTCCATCATATTGTTATTGTTTTGCTGTTGTTGATAGTACTTAAAACACAATACCGATCACAATATACAGAAGCTTATCTGCGATCACTGTGTTCGTCGTTGGGCTACTTCAATCATTTGGGTAAGGTCGTTACCAACGCTGCCGGCGCGTTGTGCACGAAGCAAGTAGTGTAGTGCTTCAGGGTAGCGTTTTTGCATGTATAACCGTTCGCCAATTGTTACATTCGCGAGGGGATCGTGGGGCAGAGCGTCAGCGATTAATTGCAGCGTTTTTAGCCACATGTGAATGTTATTCGTTTGTTCATATCGCTCCGCGGAGCGCTTCGCCATCGTAAGCCAGTCAATTCGTTTTTCAAATTGCTGCCGACCGAGTTGTTGTTGCCAATCTGCCGGTTGAGGCAGTCGCACGGGTTGTGGAGCGTCTTGAAACGGATAGTCAGACATGAGCGTGAGTACACTCGCGTAACCAAAATACTCCTCGGCGGGCAGCATTGGTCGATTGCGCCACGCTGTGTCAATTGGCACCGATTGCCATGGTTTGAACACGCCTGACGTTTGCATAGCCGCATAGAAACTGTCTGCGATCACAAAGTAACCTTCCACATTCGGATGAAGATGCTCGAGCATCACGTTATTACCGATAATTTCCGTTGGGCTGCGTTGAGCGAGTCTTTGTTCGGCTTCGACTAAATAGACATTATCGCGTTCAGTCAACGCTCGGATGATCGAATTGATGGCCTCTGGGGCTCTAAAACGCAATAAATCATGTTGCTTGGCCAGTATAAAATGTCGTTTTGCCTGTGCATGACTACCTACTGCGTAAAGCGCTGAGCCTAACTGAAAGTGTAAATCTGCCGAAGTGGATTCGAACCACTGAGTGGAGAGGCTTTCGAGCGCTTGGCGATTGTTGGCCTGCGGCAACTGTTCAGCAAACGCAACAGGTATTGGGGTGCTTTCAAATGGTGCATGATCCTTCAAGTTGGCGCCAATGGTGGCAAGGAATACCGGTACCCCTGCCGCAGCGTATTTATCCAGCAACGCTTTCATGTTGCGTTTAAATTGCTGTAAGCCCAAATCGTACAGTTCAGACTCGAACTCAATGTTTTTGTGTTTTGCTACCTGAGACATCACGGTTCTGCGCTCACGCTCAGCGCTGTTCGCCTCTGCTGGGTTTTGCTTAAGCGCGTAAACCAACCCTTGTAGCAATTGATACAAGCGCAAGTCTTTCAGCCACAGCATACTGCGGGTCAGCCAATAATTGCTGCCAAGGGTGAAGTTTGAGCCTACGCCCAAAATACCCAGGTATTCATTGTGACCAGCGTAAATTAGTACGGCGTCAGGTTGCTGCTCGATAATATCGTCAGCAAGGTCGAGTAGAGTGAATGAATTCACGGCAGACAGAGCAGTATTGACGACCTCGACATGTTTGTTTGGCAAGGACGGTTTTAACCGTTGACCGAGCATACCCGCGATAGAAGCGCCTAAACCGTAGGGGTATCCCGCAGCAGTCGATCCGCCTTGCACAAAAAAGCGGACCCCGTTGCTTGGTTTTTGTTTGAGTAAGAAATTCGCTTCTAACGTGACATTCGGGGCGCTTTCACTTGCCGCAAAGTAGCGCTGAATAACGTCTGGCCTGGGTAACAAGTAGTCGGTATGCACGGGGTTTTCGATAAATAGCGCATGGTCTTCACCCACATCAAGCAACCGTAGAGAAGCTTCCAGAACGATGAAAAATAAAACCGGTATACTCAAACCAATGAGTTGAAAAAGTTTCGTATTGCGCTGCTTACCCGCCATTAACCGCGTTGCTCCATTAATGCCAAGTAATGCTTCGCGTTTTCGTGATCCGGATTGATGTCTAACACCGCTTTTAACTGCTGTTTGGAGGCTTCGACATCGCCACGCTCTGCTAATAACTGCGCATAGTTCATTTTGTACTGAGTATTATTAGGTGCTAGCTCTGCTGCTTTACGCGCATGAAACAACGCCAGCTCAGGTTGTTGTGCCCGGCGATACAATTGTCCAGCCGCATGTGCAGCTTGATGATTCGTCTGTAGCGCTTCAAACAGGTTACCTGCCACAACGGCAGCATCTCGCCATTGCTGTTGCTGCTGGTAATAGGACAACAGACTCTGCTGCTGATTTAACCATGCTGCGCCGTTGAACTGCTGTTGTGCAAAACGCTCTTCTTCAGAGTTTATTGGGGGTAAAGAGAAGCCCAGAGGTTCTTCCGTAAACGGGTAGTCAGAGGTTAACTGGCTCACTTTGTATTGCGCTAAATGGTGATCAACGGCAGTCAACGGAATGAGTTCCCACATTTGTTGCTGGGTTTTATCCACGCTACCGCTAAACAGTTCTGATTGTTCCAGTGCTGCGAGAAATTGATGCGCGATCAGATAGTAGCCCCTCGCAGTAGGGTGCAAGTGCTCCAACATGTGACGAAGGCCAATGATACCGTGAGGCGTATCGGCTCGGATCGCAGCTTCTGAATCCACCAGAGTGACTTTGTCATTTCGCGCCAAATTTTCAATGATCGGGTTGAAATCCGTCGGTGCTCTGAATCTTAGTCCGTCTAGATCACGCGCACGCTGGAAGTATTTGAGTGCTTCGGGATAGTTTTGATTGCGCAGCAAACGCTGCGCACGGTCGAAGTTACGATCAGCCGACCATTCAATCCCGGTTGTTTCTGAAGCACTGGAAAACGGTTTTTGATGTTTTTCGTTTGAAACAATGTTGGACAAAAACACCGGGATGTCATGCGCAGAAAAGGTCTCTAAAACCGCTTGCATGTTATGCGTGAATTGTTCGATGCCCGCTGTGTAAGCATCAGAATCTAGGATAATATTTTTGTTCTTGGCGACTTGCGCCATCACGGTTCTGCCTGAGGCATCCTCCGGTATTTCGGGGGCCGAGATTAACAGGTGTTGGAGTAATTGGAATAGCCTGAAATCCCGCAGGGTCATATAGACTAAATTCGCCCAATGACCACCGGCACCAGCATACACAGACCCGACGCCCATGACGCCCAAATATTCGTTGTGGCCCGCGTAGATGAGCACAGCATCGGGTTCAACATTGGCTACCTCTGCAGCGAAATCTCGTAACGCGTAACTGTTAATACTGGCCATTGCCACCGAAATGACCTCAATGTCCTGTGTGGGGTAACGCATCTTCAACATCTGCTGCAACATACCGCTGGGCGCCCCGAATCTGCCGTAAGGAAAGCCTGCGGCTGAAGACCCTCCCATCAAAACTATCCGGATTACACCTTGGGGTTTTTGCTGAGGAAACAAAAAGGTGTCAGGCGCAACATTGGGCGCATGCTCTGGCGAGTGGAAATAGCGTTGAATAATGTCGGGGTTTGGCTGCAAGTAACCCGGTTTTTGCGCCGGTTCGATGAACAGGGGGTATTCTTGACCAAAGCCAGAGAGCCTGAGTATCCCTTCAAGTATAGCGAGCACGAGTAGCGGGATCATTATCATGATCCCCGTAAAAATGGCTTGGCGATGAGAACGTGTTTTGGTCACAACGAAACTGAAGCAAGTTCAAAAGCTTAGGTTAATGGCGTTATGATTGAATAACAACTATCAATCGGTCATTATGCTGCAAAGACCTAATAACTAACCTTTCTTTAATGATTCGAATCCTTGGTATATCGGCTTATTACCACGACAGCGCTGCCAGTTTGGTGTGTGATGGCAATATTGTGGCAGCCGCTCAGCAAGAACGATTTTCCCGCAACAAGCACGATCCGGGCTTTCCTGCGGATGCTATTCGCTATTGCTTAGAAGAGGCCAATTGTTCAATTGAAGAGCTCGATGCCATCGTGTTTTACGATAAGCCTTTACTCAAATTCGAGCGCTTGTTGGAAACGTATTTGGCGCATGCACCGAAGGGGTTTATGAGCTTTTTGCGTTCGATGCCAATTTGGTTGAAGCAAAAGCTGTATCTCAAAAGTGTGTTGCGTCGAGAGTTGCGCACGCTTGCCTTTAACATGGTTGACGATAGTGACACCTACACGTCAATTAAAGACGTGCCGCTACCCGAACTATTGTTCACTGAGCATCATCAAAGTCATGCAGCATCAGCGTATTATCCCAGCCCTTTTGCAGATGCCGCGGTGGTGTGCCTCGACGGTGTGGGTGAATGGGTAACGAGTAGTATCTGGCACGGTAAAGGTAACGCCCTCAAAGCTTTGCAAGAGGTTCATTTCCCGCATTCTTTGGGTCTGCTTTATTCGGCGTTTACCTATTATTGTGGTTTCCGAGTTAATGCTGGCGAATATAAGCTGATGGGCTTAGCGCCATACGGTGAGCCGCGTTATGTAGACGACATTAAACAACACCTGATCGAAATAAAAGCGGACGGTAGCTTTCGTTTAGATATGCGCTATTTCGACTACGCAGTGGGTAGCGTGATGACCAACGATAAGTTTCATCAGTTATTTGGTGGACCGCCATTGCCAGCAGATGAAACTCCGACGCAACGTCATTGTGATCTGGCCCGATCGATTCAAGTGGTCACCGAAGAGGTTGTTGTTGCAATCGCTAAGCACGCTCGTGCCTTGACAGGTTCGGAGCATTTGTGTTTGGCCGGAGGCGTGGCTTTGAATTGTGTCGCCAATGAAAAAATTATGCGCGAGGCGGGGTTTGAGCACTTATGGATCCAACCCGCATCTGGCGACGCTGGCGGCGCATTGGGCGCAGCGCTGCAGGTGTGGTTTAGTCATTTTGAGCAAGCACGCAATGGTGACCAAGCACCCACGTATACACAAACACACGATCAGATGCAGGGCGCCTACTTGGGGCCTGCCTACGAGACTGAGCAGATAAGCAGCGCGATAGAACAGTGGGGGCTGCAGGCACAAGAACTGGAAGATGAGGCGTTATTCGAACAAAGCGTCCAACTATTAACTCAAGACAAAGTCGTTGGCTGGTTTCAAGGGCGAATGGAGTTTGGTCCGCGAGCATTGGGCAATCGATCTATTTTAGGCGATGCACGCAGCACGTCGATGCAGCGTCAAATGAATGTGAAGATCAAACAACGTGAATCATTCAGACCATTTGCACCCATCGTAATGGCTGAGCATGCAAGCCAGTATTTTGAAATTGATCGCGTCAGTCCATACATGCTGTTGACCGCCCCCGTGGTTGAGTCACTGCGGACACAGCGATCAGCCGGGGACTTCGAAGGCTTGAAACGCGTCAATGAAATTCGCTCGAGTTTACCCGCGATCACACATATCGATTATTCCGCCCGTTTACAAACGGTGGAAGCGGATATGAACCCAAGGCTGCATCGTTTGCTGGAGGGGTTTTATCGCTCTACCGATACACCGGTGTTGATCAATACGTCATTTAACGTCCGCGGCGAACCCCCAGTTTGTTCACCGTCAGATGCAATTCGTTGTTTTCTCGCGACCGATATGGATTGTTTAGTGATGGGCAATTGGCTACTACACAAATCCGATCAACCCGAAGCTGCAATTGAGCAAGCAAAACAAGTGACGTTTGCGAAGGATTAACTATGCCGTTACCAAAGTGGATTACCGATCATATGTTGCCAATGGCTGCGGCCGATGACAAACCGGCATTACGCAAATTTGCTTGGCAAATGAGTATCGCGTTTCCGTTGTTTTTCGCGCTGCTGTTGCCTTGGATATTCTCACAGCCAATGCCAATGTGGCCATTTTATGTCGCCGCGATATTACTCGTTTCTGCTTACCTAGTACCTGTGCTATTGTTTCCGCTCTATGTGGTTTGGACGGTATTTGCGAGTTTACTCGGTTGGTTAAACACCTTCGTCATCCTAGCCTTAGCATTTTACTTACTGATTTTCCCAATTGGTCTAGTGCTGCGGTTATTAGGTAAGTTAGGTTATCAAACCAAACTGAAGCCGGACGCAAAATCCTATTGGATTCAACGCGAATCGCCACCACAAAAAGATAACCTCAAGGAACCGTTTTAAAGTGTTAGAGTTTTTACAAGATCTTTGGGCATTCTTACGCGTGCGCAAGAAAATGTGGCTACTACCGATCGTGATTGTATTAGCCCTATTGGGTGGCATTGTTATCGCAACCCAACAGTCATCACTGGCGGCGTTCATCTACACCTTGTTTTAAACTTGATAAGTAGTCGTTGAGTGAGTTTTGTGCTGCCTGCATAGCTTACATACGTATGCAGATTGAGTTAACAATTCATTAACGGTTATGCTTCGCAACTATGTTCACTAATGTGGAGCGATCATGGTCGATCAACGAATTAGGCAAGCGACAAAACCCTCAGCTACAGTCAATGTAGTAACGTCTGTGAAAATGGCGTTTACTGCTTCAGTGATGGTTGTTGCGTTGTCAGCGTGTACCCCCAACACCACCCAGCAGTCTCAACAATTAGCTAAAGACGAGGCGGAGGCCGTGACGGAATCAGCTGTTTCAACAACCAACCCGCAACCAGCAGGCAAACCGGTCGTTTATCAAGTGTTCACGCGCTTATTTGGGAATACGGTAGACACCAATGAACCATGGGGCACATTGGAGACGAATGGCGTTGGTAAATTCAGTGATTTCAATGATGATGCGCTAAGTGGCATTAAGGCTTTGGGTACCACACACCTTTGGTATACAGGGGTGCCGCACCACGCCGTGATCAATGATTACACCGCGTACGGTATCAGTTTAGATGATCCTGATGTGGTAAAAGGGCGCGCCGGATCGCCATATGCAGTTAAAGACTATTACAACGTCAACCCAGACCTAGCCGATGATCCTGCAAATCGTCTCGCTGAATTTGAACAATTAATTGTACGCACACATGCGCACGGCATGAAGGTGTTGATTGATATCGTGCCGAATCATGTGGCGCGTGGTTATGAGTCGTTGGCAGCCCCTGAGGGGACTAGTGATTTTGGCGCCAATGACGACACTAGCGTTGAATACGCCAGAGACAACAACTTTTACTACGTGGTCGGTGAGGATTTCAAAGTACCAGAAGGCGAAAATGGGTATCAGCCGTTGGGGGGAGAGAGTCATCCTCTGGCGGATGGGACCTTCGCTGAATCACCGGCAAAATGGACTGGGAATGGCGCGCGTGCTGCCCAACCGAGTTTTCACGACTGGTACGAAACCGTTAAGGTTAATTACGGTGTAAAACCTGATGGCAGCTATGACTTTCCGACCTTACCAGAGGGTTTTGCTGAGCAAGATTACCAAGCGCACTACGCATTTTGGCAGGACAAAGACTTGCCAGACAGCTGGTACAAGTTTCACGATATCGTCCACTATTGGTTAGACAAAGGCGTCGATGGATTCCGCTATGACATGGCCGAGATGGTACCGGTGGAGTTTTGGTCATTCTTGAACTCGTCAATCAAAATGAAGAATCCCGATGCGTTTTTGCTGGCTGAAGTATACCAACCACACTTGTATCGCGATTACATTCACCTCGGCAAAATGGATTACCTGTATGACAAAGTGGAGTTTTACGATAGCTTAAAAGCGGTCATGCAAGGCCACGGTGATACAGCCGTATTGGCCGACATCCAAACACGCATGGCTGATATTGAAGAACATATGCTTCACTTTCTTGAGAACCACGATGAGCAACGTATCGCGAGTCCAGATTTTGCGGGTGATGCTGAAAAAGGCAAGCCAGCACTTGTGGTATCCGCATTGATCAGCCGCTCGCCAACCATGTTGTATTTTGGACAGGACGTCGGCGAAGACGGCAGTGAAGAGACCGGCTTTGGAGATCCAACGCGTACGACGATCTTTGACTATGCGGGCGTACCTGCGCACCAACGTTGGATGAACAATGCTTCGTTTGACGGTGGGCAGTTGTCAGCGCAAGAGCGTGCACTGCGTGAGTACTATATTAACGTGATGCAAATTTCAGCTACCCATCCTGCAATGATGGGTGAATACCAGAGTTTGCACGCGAGCAATATCGCCGCTGCATCGGCCTACGACGACAAGACGTTTGCGTTTACGCGTTGGACTGGCGACCAACAACTAGTGGTGGTTAGCCAGTTCACCCAAGAAACGAAGGCCTTCACGCTGCACGTGCCCGCAGAAACAGTCAGTGCTTGGCAGTTAGCGAGCAAAACCCTAAATGCGGTTGATCTCCTAACCGACCAGTCGTTCCCGGCTGAGTTTAAAGACGACGGTTCACTCGCTATTGAGGTCGCCATCGACGCCCTTGGCTCATTGGTATTGGAGTTGAATGCTAATGAAGAATAAAGCGCTACTGCTCCTATTATGCTGTTGCTTCATTGTCCTACCGGCAAGCGCTCGAGATGCGCTTAACGTAGCGCTTGAGGGGGATGTACTGCATATCGAAATGACCGACGGTAATGCTACGATTGATGGGATTACGGCCAATACGGTGAGTGTTTGGTATCAGCCAAACGGTGCGAAGCAATTGCCTTCGTTTGCCTTAGATCCAGCATTGGAGCTTGAGTTAAATGCGCAGCTTACGCAGCAAGAGGGCGGATGGTTATACCAATTACCCGGCATCCAAGTTGCGATCCAAGCGAGTCCGTTGCAGCTGAGCTTTTTCAAAGATGGACAGCTATTAGTTCAAGAAGAAGTTGGCTTGTTTTATCAAGATACAACACGGGGCTTTCGCTTTTCGCTAGCGGACAGTGAAAAAATCATGGGCGCAGGACAACGTGTCCTGGGAATGGACCGTAGAGGACACCGTTTGCCGTTATACAACCGCGCACATTACGGTTACACCACTGAATCGTCACAGATGTATTACAGCTTGCCGGCGGTTATGTCATCGAACAACTATGCGATTGTATTTGATAATAGCGCGAGCGGGCATTTAGACATCGGCCACACTGAGTCTTCAGTGCTTCAATTTGAAGCGGTCGGTGGCCGCACGGCGTATTTAGTTACTGCGGGCGATAACCTTAACCAAGTCGTGCAACACGTGGTTACGGCGACGGGCAAACAACCTCTACCACCGCGATGGGCGCTGGGCAATTTCGCCTCGCGTTTCGGCTACCGCAACGAGCAAGAAGTGAGAGACACCATCGCGGCGTTCGAGCAACAGGACATTCCCGTTGATGCAGTCGTACTCGACCTTTATTGGTTTGGGCCTGATATCAAAGGGCACATGGGCAATCTCAATTGGGATAAGAATGCTTGGCCTGAACCCGAGAAAATGATCAGTGACCTGCACGCCAAAGGCGTTAAAACGGTTGTCATCACTGAACCCTTTATTTTAACTACGTCGTCAGAGTGGCAAAGTGCCGTTGACAGTCATGCATTGGCGAAAAACCACGCCGGCGATCCGCGCCGTTTTGATTTCTATTTCGGAAACACGGGCTTAGTCGACGTGTTTGACCAACAGGCGCAAGACTGGTTTTGGCAATACTATGAAAAGCTCGCAGAGCAGGGCGTAGCAGGCTGGTGGGGAGATTTGGGCGAGCCCGAAGTGCACCCTGGCGACAGTCTGCATACACTCGATGGCCAAACCGTTACCGGTGATGAGATCCACAATGCTTACGGCCACCAATGGGCCAAAATGGTGTATGAGCGTCAATTGGCATTAGCGCCTGAGAAGCGTCCGTTCGTGATGATGCGCGCCGGTTTTGCTGGTACGCAACGATACGGCATGATCCCGTGGACAGGCGATGTAAGCCGCGAGTGGGGTGGGCTTAAACCGCAAGTTGAGTTGGCACTGCAAATGGGGCTATTTGGTTTAGCGTACACGCACTCTGATCTCGGTGGTTTTGCGGGTGGTGAAGTGTTTGAACCAGAGTTATATACTCGCTGGATGCAGTTTGGCACGTTTACGCCAGTTTTCAGACCGCATGCACAAGAGCACATCGCGCCAGAGCCGGTATTTCATCCCGATCCAGTCAAAAGCATAGCGCGTGATTTTATCAAACTGCGTTATCAATTAATCCCGTACATTTATTCTATGGCCTATCAAAACAGCTTAACAGGTATGCCTCTCATGCGACCGATGTTTATGGCATTTGAAGACGCAGCGTTAGAAGAAACCGAAAGCTACATGTTTGGCGATGCGTTTTGGGTCTCACCGATAACCGATCCGGGGGTTACCAGTATAAACGCTACCTTACCGCCTGGTACTTGGTTTAATTTCTGGACCAAGCAAAAAGTAGCGGGCGGCGCGAGTGTGCAAATAGACGCGCCGCTCGAGCAGTTACCCGTAATGGTTCGAGCGGGTTCGTTTGTGCCTATGGTTGATAGCCAGCAAACGCTATCGTCATACTCGACTGAAACGCTGTCCGTGCACTATTACGCTGATAAGTCCGTTACTGAAAGCCAATACTCATTGTTTGACGATGATGGTATCAGTGCCGACAGTTTAACGCCTGGACAACACGAACACTTGCGATTTGCAGCGCAGTTTGATGATGCATTAGTCCTGAGCATGGGGTCAGAGGGCGATTTTGCCGGAAGACCACAGCAACGTGAAATCGAGTGGGTAATACACGGTCTTGAAAATCCGCCTGCACGCGTTTTGATTGACGGTAACCCCTACACACTGGACAGTGACATTGTAGTGTGGAATGCCGATCAGGGCTCGCTTAGTGTGAGCACTCAAGCCCAACGTCAGTTGCGACTCAAGCTCGAGTGGTGATCCTGAAATAACGGCGTTAGCGATTGCAAGTGTTTTCGAATGTTTGCCGTCGCTGCGCTTGCATTTACGCGTTGTTTAGACTTAAACCTGCCATATCCCGAGAGCAAGCAATACCAAGATACGACCGGATAGTATTGTCCGATTTGCTGGCGCTCTATCTCAGCAATTAAATTGCCACCTTTATCCCATACATCCAAAATATGCTGCAGTGAATCTGATCGGTTTGTGCATTGGCTGGCTGCGCGCCAATAATCGGTATCGAGCCGATCACTGGCCTGGTAGTGGCACACGATGTAATCGCGAATACCGTCAATTCTGGCGTTGATCCGTTGATTAAATTGTTCGCGGTGAACGGCACTAAAATCACCCGCCGTAAACGCACTAATAAATTGCTCAACCGTGGTTTGCACAATATGCAGCGCAGTCGCTTCTAAAGGCTCAATAAAGCCCTGAGATAAGCCAACTGCAATCGCGTTCGCTACCCAGGTATTTTCGCACCGGCCAACATTCATAGATAAATGGCGCGCCTCACATTCACCTGCTGCAACGCCAAGGCTCGCGCGTAACTCTGTTTCGGCTTGCTGCGGGCTACAATACTCAGTGCTATACACATAACCGTTACCAGTGCGATGTTGCAGCGGGATATGCCATTTCCAACCGTTGGTGAGCGCCGTTGCAGTGGTTTGCGCATGAAAGGTTTGGTCTATGCCAGTACCGATCGCCACTGCAGCATCATTAAATAGGTTCTCTTTGAACGGAATAAAGCGGGTATTGAGTTGCTGTTGAACTAACAGACTGCGAAACCCACTGCAGTCGAAAAACCAGTCGGCACAGATAAGGTCGCCAGAGGCTAGCTGCACCGACGCGATATCGCCGTTCGGATGCTGCTTGATTTGGTCGACTGTCGCTGAAATATGCGTGACGCCCTTGGTGATACAGAAATCGCGTAAAAATTGACCCAACAAGACGGAATCAAAATGGTACGCATAGTTGAGTGGTAAGGGGGCATTACCCGCGCTTACCTTCGGGCTTTTACCTGTGCTGGCTAGTTCAGCGGCTAAAAAAAACAGATCGGGGTGACTGTCTGATTCAATGCCTTGAAACTGCTGATGGCAGTTGGCTAAAAATGCTCTCGCCGTTTGGTGATCGGTAGGCGAGGGAAACGGATGGAAATAGCTATCAAAGTGCGTATGCTGGGTCCACTTTTCAAAGCGAATACCGTTTTTAAAGGTCGCATTGCACTTGGACATCCAGACATGTTCGGGAATCCCGAGTAACTCAAAAAGCTGTTTAAGCTGCGGCGTTGAGCCTTCGCCAACACCAATGATACCGATATCGGGAGATTCAATCAGCACCACGTCAAAGCCATGAGGCTTTAAATGATGGTTGACGAGCGCTGCGGTGATCCATCCTGCAGTGCCACCTCCAACAATCGCTATCTGCTTACCCATCTGTCTGTCTTGCATAACCACTTTAGTGCCCGTTTCGCTTGGTTTAACCGTACCATCCAAGTGATCGTGAGAACAAGTGAATTGGTCTTATCCTGATACGTGAATCCCTGAATACGTATGCAGTTGAATAGTATTTTGCAGTCCAGATGGTTAGACTCTATTGTTAATTTGTTGTTAATCCGCCAAGTCTGATTTTGACGGAGTACTAATGGAATCAAGTAATGCAAAATAACCAACCGAACCAACCACAGCTGAGTTTTTGGCAAGTGTGGAATGTGAGTTTCGGCTTTTTGGGTGTGCAGTTCGGATTTGCGCTTCAAAATGCTAACGTCAGCCGCATACTGTCTGATTTGGGTGCCGACTTACACTCACTGAGTTTATTCTGGTTAGTGGCACCGATCATGGGTCTGATCGTGCAACCGATCGTAGGCGCAGCCTCTGACCGCACATGGAATAGGCTAGGGCGCCGCCGTCCGTTTATCTTAGCGGGGGCCGTAGCGGCCGCGATTGGTATGTTCCTCATGCCCAATGCCCCTTTGTTTGTTGCCTTTATGGCGCCAATGATTTTTGGCGCATTAATGTTGGCGTTAATGGATGCCTCTTTTAATGTGTGTTTCCAACCATTCAGAGCATTGGTCTCCGACATGGTGCCTGCCAAGCAACGCAATATCGGCTACTCAGTTCAGTCGTTGCTGATCAATATCGGTGCCGTCGTTGGTTCAATCTTACCCTTTTTGCTGACCAATGTTGTCGGTCTGGAAAATACCGCGCAAGCAGGTGAAGTCGCGCCTTCAGTTGTTTGGGCCTTCTACATCGGTGCAAGTGTTCTATTGGGATCGGTACTGTGGACCGTGTTTAGAACCAAAGAATACGAACCAAAAGATTACTATGCATATAAAGGCATGGACCACGCCGAGGTAGAAAAAGAACTCGCGGTTAAAAAATCAATCGGCACAAAGTTAGCCGATTTCTGGGGTTTGATGAAAACCATGCCAACCACCATGCGTCAGTTAGCCGTGGTGCAGTTTTTCTCGTGGTTTGCGTTGTTTATTATGTGGGTTTACACCATGCCCGCGATTACCCAACACATATGGGGCTTGGAAACCCAGTGGTTTGACCCCGACTATTTGGCGTCGGTAGAGGTTGTGCCTGATTTTGTGGTCGAAGCAAAAGGTGCAGCCGGTGATTGGGTCGGTATCATGTTTGCCGCATATTCATTGTTCGCAGCGATTTTTTCGGTCTTCCTAGCCAAGCTTGCAGATAAAATTGGCCGCAAGACGGTATATGCGGGCGCATTGGCATTAGGCGGATTGAGTTACATCAGTTTTATCATGTTCCAAGATTTAACCCCGGTAAATGTCAACTTGTTGATCACGTCGGTTGAAGTACCGCAAGGTGCCGTAAATCTTATGCTGCCAATGATCGGCGTTGGTATTGCTTGGGCCGCAATTTTGGCTATGCCGTATGCGATTTTGGCGGGCTCGCTGCCAGCTAACAAGACCGGCGTTTACATGGGTATTTTCAACTTTACGATTGCCGCGCCGCAGATTGTTTCGGGGCTACTGTCTGGTTGGATCCTAAGTAACGTCTTTGACAACCAGGCTAAATACATCATTATTCTTGCTGGTGTGTCGATGTTGTGTGCTGCTGCTTCAGTGTTCTTAGTTAAGGAAAAAGACAGCGCGCATAACGTTGAGCAAGCAACTGCTTAAACCAACAGTTACACAAAACAGCATTGCAAAAGCCGACATAACGTCGGCTTTTTTAATTACTCTTCATAAGTTAGTTAAGGTTTGGTGCTCGATTGCCGCACAATTAACTCAGCGGGCATTAAGTGGTCCGCAACGGTTTCTTCTTTGATGAGTCGGACAAGGTTACTTACAAGTAACTCACCAGCTTTTTTGGTGTTCTGTTGAACCGTGGTTAAGGTTGGGGTAGTGAAGGCCGAAATGGGAATATTGTCATAGCCACTGACCAAAATATCTTCAGGCACGCGCAGACCATGCTTTTTCAAACATTTGATCGCGCCAACTGCAATTAAGTCGCTAGCGCATACTAATGCGTCTGGCTTAAATCCTGAATCGAGTACTTTCTGCGTTGCTTCAAATCCGGCTTCTTCGGTACTCACCGCGTTGTATTGCACCGCTTCTTTCGGTAACAGGTTAGCTTGAGAAAGGGTTGCGATATGGCCTTGGAAACGCGCCATAAATTCAGGCGCTCGCTCGCCAGCCGTACCGATAAAGGCAAATTGCTTCGCACCTTGTTCAAGCAGGTGTTGGGTAACTAAGGCACCGCCTTGATAATTGTCACAGCCAATCGATATGCCGGGATATTCGGCGTCATGCGCGCCCCAACGAACAAAGTGCGTGCCTTGTTCTTGGAGTTGGTTCAGCTTATCCCGGTAGTCTAAATAGTCACCATATCCGAGTAAAATCAACCCGTCCGCTTTATTGGTGTCTTCATACTCGGCATGCCAATCGCCGTTCATGTTTTGGAATGAAACCAGCAGGTCATAATTAATCGCCGCACACGCGCGAGTAATGGAGCCAAGCATAGACATAAAGAATGGGTTGATTAACGAATCGTCAGGAGAGGGGTCTTCAAACAGGAGCAACGCGATTGTAGAGCTGCGCTGTTTGCGCAAGTTACTGGCATTCTTGTCGACTTTGTAATTCATTTCTCGAGCGATGCGCTGCACGCGCTCCCGAGTTTCTTGGTTGACTAGCGGGCTGTTGCTCAGCGCACGTGAAACCGTGGATTGAGAAACACCCGCCTTATGGGCGATATCAAACGATGTTGCTTTGTCCTTATTAGCCAAAACCTTGCCTATTACTACCTAGCGATACTGGATTTATACAACAGCACAAAACGCTGACGCAATGACTTTGATAGAATTGTTATAAATCGCTATCGTAAAAAACCCGCGATGGTATACTGGCGGCCTATTTTTGAAACCCCATTATACAGAGGACTACCTTGATGGCCGAGACAGAACATCGTCCGACCAATTTTGTTCGTCAAATTATTGATAAGGATCTCCAAGCAGGTCTGCACAATACGGTTAAAACGCGCTTTCCACCCGAACCGAATGGTTTCTTACACATTGGCCATGCAAAGTCGATTTGTTTAAATTTTGGATTGGCGCAAGATTATCAGGGTACTTGTAACCTGCGGTTTGACGACACAAACCCAGAAAAAGAAAACATCGATTATGTCAACGCGATTAAAAACGATGTGGAATGGTTAGGTTTTCATTGGGATGGCGATGTTCGATATTCTTCTGATTACTTCGACGCCTTGTACGGTTTTGCCCTGGAATTAATCGACAAAGGCTTGGCGTATGTTGATTTTTCCAGTCAAGAAACAATGCGCGAGATGCGCGGGACCTTGAAAGAGCCTGGACAAAATAGTCCATATCGCGACACGCCGATTGAAGAGAATCGCTCACACTTTGAAGCGATGAAGGCGGGCAAATACAAAGAAGGCGAGTGCTGTTTACGCGCAAAAATCGATATGTCTTCTGACTTCATGTGCATGCGCGATCCGGTTCTTTACCGCATAAAGTTTGCCCATCACCACCAAACGGGTGATGCATGGTGCATTTACCCGATGTATGACTTCACGCATTGTATTTCGGATGCCATGGAACAAATCACGCACTCTTTGTGTACCTTGGAGTTTCAGGACAACCGTCGCCTGTATGACTGGGTAATTGAAAATATCAGTGCGCCGTCTACACCGCATCAGTATGAGTTTTCGCGCTTAAACTTGGAATACACTGTTTTAAGTAAACGCAAATTGATTCAACTAGTAGAAGAGAATCACGTTACGGGTTGGGACGATCCGCGTATGCCGACCATTGCGGGACTCAAGCGCCGTGGTTATACACCGGCCTCTATCCGCGAGTTTTGTTTGCGTATCGGCGTTACCAAAATGGATAACCTGGTCGAAATGGGTATGTTGGAAGCGTGTATTCGCGATGACTTGAACGTCAATGCACCGCGTGCGATGGCTGTGTTAGATCCGATCAAAGTCGTGATTGAAAACTATCCGGAAGGGCAATCAGAAGCGCTTTCTGCGCCCAATCACCCCAACGATGAAGACTTGGGTAATCGTACAGTGCACTTCGGTCGCGAATTATGGATTGAAGCGGAAGATTTCCGAGAAGAAGCGAATAAAAAGTTCAAACGTCTCGTGTTGGGTAAAGAAGTGCGTTTGCGCAATGCTTATGTAATCAAAGCTGAACGCGTCGAAAAAGACGACTCAGGTAAGGTTACGACTGTGTATTGCAGTTATGATGCAGATACCTTGGGCAAAGATCCGGCTGACGGTCGAAAAGTAAAAGGCGTAATCCATTGGGTCGATTGCGGTACTGGTGTACCGGCACAATTTAACCTTTATGACCGTTTGTTTAATCAGCCTAACCCGGCGAGTGCAGAAAACTTTGTCGAAACTATCAACCCTGAATCGCTTACGATTGCTAACGGTTATGTAGAACAATCGCTAGCAACTGCAGAGCAGGGTAAGGCCTATCAATTTGAGCGTACCGGTTATTTCTGTGCCGATAGCGAGGCGTCAGCGGAGAACTTAGTGTTCAATCGCACGGTTGGCCTAAGAGATACGTGGGCTAAAGTTCAAAACAGCTAATGGTTGTATAGCCCAACAAAAAACCGAGCCTATCTGCTCGGTTTTTTTATGCCATCAAGAAATGGGGGTCGTTAACACGCGTCCATTACTTTGGTTGGCATTCAAATAGTTGGCCCGTAATTGATTGGCTATCGTCACACATTAAGAAACAGTAGGCTGGCATGATATCGTCTGCCGTTTTCAATTGGTTCGCGTCTTCAGCCGGGAATGCCTTGGCGCGCATATTGGTTCGCGTACCTCCTGGATTAACACAGTTAAAGCGGATGCGCTCGGGCGAGTACTCTGCTGCCAATACCTCCATCATGCCTTCTGTGGCAAATTTGGAAACACTGTAGGTCCCCCAAAATTTTCGGCCTTGTCGGCCAACCGTTGAAGTCGTGAATACAACTGAAGCAGGGGTTGGATTCTTCTCTAATACAGGCAGTAATCCTTGCAGTAGATAAAAGGTTGAATTGACATTTACCTGCATCACATCTTGATATTCGTCATGCTTGATTTGCCCGAACGGACACAGCGCACCCAGGATGCTGGCATTGAGTATAACCCCATCTAAACGACCAAACTGGTCACGAATAGTATTGCCCATATCCACGTAGTGTTGCGGCGTGGCGCCTTTTAGGTCAAGCGGCACAATAGCGGGCTCCGGCCAATGATTGGCCACAATCTCGTCGTACACAGACTCGAGTTTCTCAACTGTTTTACCCAATAGGATGCAAGTAGCGCCCAGTTCAGCATAGGTTAAAGCGACCGTTCGACCGATACCATCACCGGCACCGGTGATCAAAATAACTTTCTCTTGCAGGGATTCTTTCGGGGCTTCGAACTGATTGGCAACGCGAAGCGTACGAGTAAATTCGAGTGATTGTAAATGTGTGTTTTCAGACATGGGTAACGCAGTTTTCTCAGTTTATTGGAACGGCCCTTCAACAGGGTACATCGACTTGGTTGTGAATGATAAACGAATTATGCCGACCATATGACAAAAATTAACGATGAAAGGTATTCTGATTGGTAATTTTTCAATCACGCTTACAAAGTGTTAACAAACCTTTGCAATGTTGCTACAAAGCCCATAATATTAGGCAAAGTTAACTGGTCTTACTTGTTTAAAAAATGTTCATTCATGTGAACAGAGCCGACTTGACACACTACCGTCTCTATCCATGAACAAAAATAACAATAGTATTGTAGGGAGAAGAAATGAGAAAACTATTAATCAGCAGCAGCATTGCTATGGCGCTAGGCTTGGCAGGCTGCGGTGGTGGCGAGACAATTGCCGACATCGAAGCTGACATCCCGGTCGAAAGCCCCCAGTCTCGCATTGTTTTTGACCCAGGTGCGGGCAATCTTAATATCCCCAATGATCTTCTTATGTTACCCGGGGACGATGGCTTCTTTGATTATACGTTGAACATCCCGGTTGCTGATCCGACTAATTTTGGTGACCCGCAGAATGCACTAAACGTGCTCGATGGCTGGTCAACAACAACACCGTTTGTGATTGAAGTTGATGTGCCAGCTGGGTATTCAATTGATGAATCAACCTTGGCCGCCGGCGTACGTTTGTTCGAAGCGACCTTAGGCCTTGATCAAAGTGACCCCGACTGTGCTGCAATCCCCGTACCTAGTGCAGGTTGTAAGATGGGACGTGAACTGACGTTCGGGCAAGACTTTGTATTGAGCCTAGCGTCGTCAGATACGATTAGCGTTGTGCCTTTGAAGCCTTTGAAAGCGGCAAGTGGTCACATGCTAGTAATGACCGATGCGCTGAAAGACACTTCTGGTAAATCTGTACAGGGTTCTACCACGTGGGACCTAGTTAAACAGGATCCAGCGGTATTACCACTGGCAAGTCCGTCGCAGCTTGATCTGCAAAACTTGGTTAATTCCTATATTGTAGCCTTGGGACAAGTGGGTATTTCGCGCGAAGAAGTAACCTATGCAGCGGCGTTTACGACTCAATCTACAGTTGGCAATATGTTTGCACTTAAACAGGCCATGATCGCAGAATTCGCAGCCCGCGCTGGTGCTGGTGACCCGACAGCTGGTGAGGCATTACCTGCAATTATCGCAACTGATGCGGTTGGTCCTCAAAACACGATGGAAACCTTAGGTCTGGTATCAGACGCTACCGTTGCTGGCGCTGTCCAATTTGGTATCTCGCAGTTGCCACCAGAAGCCGCACCTTTGATCCCGCTTATCGAAGCGACTGATTTCTCTCTATTCAAAACGTGTGATGGTTTGTTTGGTACTGTGGGTGGCCAATTAGCGCCAGTTTGGGGCCAAGTGAATGATTTTGCGGTTGGTGTAGCAACAGGCATCTTAGGCCAAGCGGGCCCATTCTGTGCCGCTACGCGCATGCAAGCAACTATTTCTTTACCTTACTACTTGGGTGTTCCGTCAGCAGAAAATCCAACTGCCCCAATTAACCAGTTCTGGGAAGCTGCGTGTGATAGCGGGATTGTCTTAGCTGGTGCGCCAGCTGAAGTGTTAGCTGCTGCAACACCGGGTCCAAACAATGCGCTATGTACCCAGCTAGGTCTAGCTGACCTGCGTGTCAATGGTGAAAAGTTAGACGGTGCTCGAAACATCACTAAATTTAACCCAATTCCTCAGCCTCGCGGCGGTAATATGGGTAATGAAACGCTAGATGTTCAAGTAACTGTGCCAAACCCGGCCTTAGCGACGGCATTAGGATTCCCAATTCAAAAGCCTGAAGCAGGTTGGCCGGTGGTTATTTTGGCGCACGGTATCACATCTCAGAAAGAAGATATGCTTGCGATTACTGGCACACTGTCACTCGCTGGCTATGCAACGGTTGCAATCGACCAGCCATTGCACGGTACCCGTGGATTTGACTTAACCGGCGACGGCATCGATGAAATTAATGCAACGACGGTTTCTGCAACGGTTTACATGAACCTTGGTAGCTTGCCAACGGCGCGTGATAACTTGAAGCAATCAGTATCTGACCTGCTAGGTCTACGACTTGGACTAAATGCGTTTATCGACACGTCTGCTAGCCAGTTGGGTGATCTAAATGCACAGGACGTGTCAGTAATGGGTGTTTCATTAGGTGCTATGACAGGCGGTAACTTCGCCTCGATCGCCAACATGTCCTTAGGTAATCCTGCCATCGATGCGATGTTTGGCGTTAAAGCGGCGTCTTTGGAATCACCTGGTGGCGGCACTACGCAATTCTTGCTTGAAAGTGCAGCATTCGGCGGACTGGTTAAAGGTTTGCTGTTGAGCCAAGGCTCAGAAGGTTTCCAAGCGCTATTGGTAGAATTATATGGCACGACATCAGTGTCTGAAGCGCAACTGGTAGGTGCGGTAAATGCGTTCTTTGAGAACGGCAGTGCAGAAGACGTAGCGGCAGCTAATGCCTTGTTCAATCAGTTCGCCTTCGCGGCGCAAACAGCATTGGATTCAGCTGACCCGATTAACTTCGGCGCATTACTGGGCAGTAACACTCCGGTTCACATGATGACGGTTGTTGGTGATGGCAGTGCAGAGAACTTGCCGGACCAAGTCATTCCAGTGAGTACTGCGTTGCCATTGTCTGGTCAGTTAGCACTGGCCGGTCAAATCGGTCTAGATCAGATTGTAAGTACTACAACAGGTGATCCAGTAAATGGCCTCGTACTGTTTAACTCTGGTGCTCACGCATCAAGTTTGAACCCAGTGCCTAGTGCGGCGGTAACGACTGAAATGCAGTTACAAGTAGCTGGATTCATTTCCAGTAACGCGACTGCAATACCAATTACGGATACGTCGGTTATTTCCAACTAATCACGTGATTAAATACACATAAAATAGAAAGCCAATTGTTCACGCAATTGGCTTTTTTTTTAATCCATCACTTACACTTGTTAGTAACATAAGTGTAAGTAATTTGTAAAGATAATGTGATCTTGATATACACAGTATTGATTTAACGACATAAAGCCATGGAGTAATAAATGAAACGGCATCTGTTAACGCAGTTAAAGATTTCGGCTGTAGCGCTAACCCTAACTGGTCTATTTGCATGCGGCGGAAATGACAACGAATTCACGCTAGATCGAAGCCCCGCACCAACACCGCCTCCTGTGACACCTGAAGTTCCGGCAAGTGTCCCTAATTTTGATGACGATGGCGTACTGGAAGCCAATATCCGTTGGACGACATACGGTGTGCCGCATGTTACAGCGGACAATTTAGAAAGTTTATCCTACGGGGTCGGATACGCATTTGCGCGCGACAACATTTGTGTGTTGGCGGACCAAATTGTTCGTTACAACTCAGAGCGTGCTAAATACTTGGGGCCTGACTTAGTGCCTGGCAGTGGTGATTCTGCACATTTGATCAATGATTTCGGTTATTTGACGTTGGGCATTCGTGAGCTGGCTGAAGAAAACTATATTAATCTATCAGCAAACACTCGCGCCATGGTGTCTGGGTATACGCAAGGCTATAACCGCTATCTGGCTGATACCGGTGTTGATAACATTGACGGTCGTTGTGCCGGGCAGCCATGGGTGCAACCCATTGATAGTCTAGATTTAATCACCTATTCACTAGGGGTCGCATTATTACCTGGTGCTGGCAACTTCTTAGGGCCGATGTTTTTGGCTGCTCCTCCTGGGGTAAGCCCGCTACCGACACCTGTGGGTAATGTTGAGTCGGTTGACCTGAAAATCCAACCAGACGTTAAGATGCCAGAAGTAAACAGTCTCGATCTTGGTTCAAACGGTTGGGGTTTAGGCAGTGACGTCACTGAAAACGAGCAAGGTATCCTATTAGCCAATCCGCACTTCCCGCATACCGGCGGTTTGCGTTTCTGGCAGTTGCACACCACGATCCCTGGGCACCTTGATGTCATTGGTGGTTCGTTGATGGGCTTACCTGGTGCGGTCAATATTGGTTTTAACAAAGACGTCGCCTGGACACACACGTTCTCCACGGCTGAACACTTTGTTGTATATCAAATGTCGCTAGATCCAAATGATGCCACTAATCGCACCCACTTGGTTGATGGCAGCCGTCGTGACATTGTTGCCACGCAACATGAAATTGATGTAGCGGTTGGTCCAGGCCAAACCATTCGTTTAGCCAAAACCAGCTATTCAAGCAACTATGGCCCTATGGTTGTAGTTCCCGGCAACTTCGAGTGGGGCAATGGTAACGCGTTTGCAATCAAAGATGTAAACTTGCCTAACTTTGACGTTATTGATCATTGGTTAGCAATGAACTTGTCTACGTCTATGGATGAGTTTAAACAAGCCTTTAAAGATTATGACGGCGTGATCTTTAACAACACCATGGCGACTTCTCGCGATGGTCAAGTGTTCTACATTGATGACTCGACAGTTCCCAGACTTACGGCAACTGCGATCAATGAGCTGACTACCAATCCGTTGTTGATCGGCACACGTCAAGCTGCGGGCTTTACCGTTTTACCTGGCTTTGCTTCAGCATTTGATTTTGAGCGCCCAGTTCCATACGAGGAAGCGCCCAAGTATGAAGGGACCGATTATGTGCAAAACTCAAATGACAGCTTTTGGTTAACTAACTTAGAAAGTCCAATTACGGGCGTTTCTCCGTTGTATGGCCAAGTGGGTAACCAGCAATCATTGCGTTCACGTATGGCGCACGTGTTACTTGCTGACGAAAGAGGCGCAGATGACCGCTTCAGTGCTGCTGAAGTTGAGCAAGCCTTGATCGGCAACCGTAACTATTTGGGTGAGGCTGTGCTTGATGAGTTAATCACGTTATGTGAGCAACGCGGCTCAACACCAGTTTCGGTCGATGGTCAAGATGTTGACCTCACGGCTGGCTGCGCCGCCTTGTCTGTTTGGGACGGTACGATGAATTTGATGAGTGCAGGTGCACCATTGTTCAGAGAGTTTGCATTCCAATTCAGAACTGCACCGCAATGGGAAGTCCCATTCAATCCTGAGAGTCCTGTCACCACACCTAGCGGTTTGGCCGACACCGAAACAACGTACCAACACTTAGCGCGCGCAATGCTAAATATGCAAGCGGCGGGAATTGCCATGGATGCGACACTGGGTGAAGTACAGTTTGTCGAGCGAAGCACGGTTGCTGGCTTACCGTCAGGCGTTAAATTGCCATGGGGTGGGGCGCACAATATTGAAGGCGGATTCAACGTATTTGATACCAGAATCAACGATCCAACATTGTTACCAAGACACTCATACGCGCCATTGAACAGTTCAACGCGCTTGAGTGCAGACGCTGGCGGTTATCACATCAATTACGGCAGTAGCTGGATGATTGTGATGAACTTTACGGATGCGGGTCCAGAGGGACGTGGTATTTTGACGTACTCACAGAGCTCAAATCGAACCAGTGATCACTTCTTAGATCAAACGCAGTTGTATTCATCGCAACCGCAATTACGCCCAATGCTCTTTACCAACGAAGACATCGAAGCGAATAAAATCATGGAGTTAAACTTGTCTTCACAGTAGAATTCGAAGATAGGTAATCCTAGTAAAACAAAGGGCCGCAAGGTCCTTTGTTGTTTTTTAAGTATCAATATTCGAGGTTAAATTGGAATTTCTCTACGAATACGGCGTGTTTTTCGCCAAGGCAATTACGATTGTGATTGCCATTGTGGTTGTCGTCGCAAGTATTGCTGCACAGGCGTCAAAACAACAAAAGCAACAAAAGGGTGAATTGACCATTGAGTCCATCTCAGAACGACTCAAAGATGTCAGTGAATACGCGCGTGAAACACTATTAGATAAAGACGAGCTCAAAGCGTATCAAAAAGAGCAAAAGAAGAAAGCCAAGTCTGAGTCAAAATCAAAAGACAAAGATGCAAAGCCGAATCTATTTGTTATCGACTTTAGTGGGTCAATGGATGCGCATGAAGTTGACGCGCTACGCGAAGAAATTACCGCGGTTTTGACCGTCGCCAGTGAACAAGATGAAGTATTGGTCAAAGTCGAGAGCGGCGGTGGTGTGGTGCATGGCTATGGTTTAGCCGCGTCGCAGCTGCAAAGAATTAAAGACAAAGGGATAAAGCTTACCGTGTCTGTGGACAAAGTTGCGGCGAGTGGAGGCTACATGATGGCGTGTGTCGCTGATAAGGTCATTGCCTCTAATTTTGCGATTATTGGTTCTATCGGTGTTATCGCGCAGCTGCCCAATTTCAATAAGTTGCTCAAGAAGAATGACATCGACTTTGAACAGCATACAGCTGGCGAGTACAAACGCACGTTGACTATGTTTGGTGAAAATAATGACAGTGGCCGGGATAAATTTAGGCAAGAACTGGAAGAAGTACATCAAATGTTTAAAACCTTTGTGAAAGAGCATCGCCAAGACCTCGATATCGATACTGTCGCGACGGGTGAATATTGGTATGGTCAAAAAGCGTTAGCTCTTGGGTTAGTGGACGAATTGATTACGTCGGATGACTTTATCTTGGCGGCAAACGATTCCCGCAAAATTTACGCCGTTCAATACGCAACGAAGAAATCGGTTGCAGAAAAATTGGGTTTGAGCCTTTCGGTCTCTGTAGAACGCGGTTTAATGCGTTTGTGGGAGCGCTCACAGTCGTTGTTTAAATGAGTTTAGCGACTAAACAACGGATCTTAAGTGCGGCTGAAAGCTTATTTGCAAGCCAAGGGTTCACGCACACGTCTACACGCATGATAACGCAGCAAGCGGGTGTAAACCTTGCTGCGGTCAATTACCATTTTGGTAGTAAAAAGAACCTCATCCAAGCGGTATTGCGCAATTATTTTGAGAGCGTCATCCCCAACCTTGATGCAAAGCTTGACCAATTAGAGAAAGTCGAACAACCAGAAGTCATCGACATCATCCGCTGTGTTATCACACCACTGATAGCCATGGATAAGAACAAGCCTCACAGTGCGTCGGTGTTCATTCAATTACTCGGTCGAGGGTACAGCGATTCTCAAGGACATTTACGCAGTTTTATACTGGGAAATTACGGTGATACGATTGCGCGGCTTATGTCTCTTTTCAGGCGCAGTGTGAGTGATGTATCAGAGCAAGAGCTGTTTTGGCGACTGCATTTTGCGCTTGGCAGTTTCGTCTTCTCAATGGCATCCAGCAATGCACTGGTAGAAATTGCACAAGCCGACTTTAATCAATATCCAGACACCGAAGCTATTATTGAGCGACTCGCGCTTTTTGTCGCATCCGGTATTCAACAATAACGGCATAAAAAAGCCCGGCATTTGCCGGGCTTTTTATTGACTGTTATGGCATGTTATTCAACTGCGGCAGGAGACGCCATAGGCGCTTGTGCACGAGCTGAAACCGATGCCATTGCAGCAATACGTCCACTGACGGCCAACTCTGGTCTTGCTGCATTTTCAATCGCTTTGGCTGGAAGTTCACCAAATACAACATCAATTACGGCAGGCGTCGCCATCGGATGACTGGCGCGCTTGACTAATCGAATCGCTGGCTCTGCAGGTTTCTGTACAGCAGTTTTAGGCGCTTCGACAGTTTCGCTAGTCTCAGCTACTACTTCAGTAGTGTCTTCTGCCTCTGCCACTGCTTCGCTTGCTTCTTCAGCTGTTTCTGCGCTTGCTTCTTCAGCTGTTTCTGCACTTGTTTCTGCTTTTGGAGCGTCAACAGACTCAAACAGATCCGGTACTACAGGAGCCTCGTCGGTCGTATTGACCTGCGCTTCTTCCTGTTTCGCCTCAGCAACGGGTTGTGCTGTTTTTGCTTCAACAGGTGCCTGCTCGGATACTTCTGCAACAGACTCAGTGCTGGCTGCTTCTGTACTCGTCTCAACCGGAGCATCGAAGTTCAACTCATCCTGTGCGTTGTCATTTTCTGATTGCTTCTTACGCTTCTGACCGGCCGCTCTGGCATGACGAGGGCTACGGCGTGTGCGACCATTTCTAGGCTTGGTCTCAGTCGCTTCCGTTGCTTCATCACTTGACGCTTGCACTTCTGATTCTTGTGCAACCGTATCGGTCGTTTCGGTTGCGGCCGCTTCAGCGACTGGCTCTGCCTTTTCCGTGCGTTTCGCTCGACGTGGCCTACGCTCTTTCGTAGGCTTTTCAGCAGCGTTAGTGTCTTTTGCTTGGCTATCTGTATCGGCTACAACTTGTGTACCTTCTTGCGCCTCAACAGCATTTTCATTCTTAGCTCTCACGCTTTTGCGATTATTGCGACGGGTTCTACGTTCTTTAACCTCTTTTGTCGCAGCAGTATTTGAATCGTTCTGCTCAAGCTCTTCTGAGGCAGCCTTGTCCTGACGATTTTTTCCGCGCGTGCGTTTGTCATTCTGATTGCGACGTTGCTTTTCAGACTGAGGCTTGTTTGAACGCTTTTCATCCGTCTCGGATTTAGCGTTCTTTCTATTGTCATTGCGACGCTGTTGCCCACCTTGCTTGTTACGTGAGCGGTTGTTGCGTTTCTGCTGGTTGCGTCCACGGCCACGGCCTTGGGGTTTCTTCTTCGGCTTTTCTTCTTCTTTTTCAAACAGCCCTTTAATCCAACTCACCAGCTTTTCGACCACACCAGGCGTGTCATCGGCTGCTTTTTGTGGAGCAGGAGCTGGCGCCGGTTGCGGTGGCGCTACCAGTCCTTGCAACGCGGGTTCTTCGCGTTTAACGACTGTCGCAGTGCTCGTTTCAGATTGCTCAGCTTCTTTTTCAATTAGATTAACCGAGTAACTCGCATCTTTAACCGTCTCATCGGCACGACGACGCTCGATCTGATAGTGAGGCGTTTCTAAGTTTGGATTTGGTAACAACAGCAGCTCGACATTGTGACGTTGTTCAATTGAACGAATTGCTTTGCGCTTTTCGTTTAATAGGTAGGTCGCAACATTTACCGGCAACTGTGCTTCAAGTTGCGCTGTGTTTTCTTTGATACTTTCTTCTTCAAGTATTCTCAAAATCGATAACGCGAGAGACTCTGTTCCACGTATCGTTCCGTGACCACTACATCTTGGGCACACGATGTGCGCAGAATCGCCGAGAGAAGGACGCAAACGCTGACGCGACATTTCGAGTAAGCCAAAGCGTGAGATACGGCCTATTTGCACGCGTGCTCGGTCAGGGCCGACAGCGTTTTGCATACGGTTTTCAACTTCGCGTTGATTCCGCACTGGGGTCATATCGATGAAATCGATTACCACCAAACCGCCAAGGTCACGCAAGCGCAACTGACGGGCGATTTCGTCGGCCGCTTCTAAGTTAGTGTTTAATGCTGTTTCTTCGATATCGCCGCCCTTTGTTGCGCGAGCAGAGTTAATATCGATAGAGGTAAGGGCTTCAGTCGGATCGATAACAATGGATCCTCCAGACGGCAAACGAACCTCTCTTTGGAACGCGGATTCAATCTGGCTTTCGATTTGATAGTGACTGAATAACGGGACTTCACCCTTGTACAATTTCACTCGATTGACAAAGTCTGGGCGAACCAATTGGATGTGTTGCAGTGCTTGTTCGTAGATCGCGGTTTTGTCGATCAGAATCTCGCCGATGTCACGTCTTAAATAGTCGCGGATGGCGCGCACAATGACGTTACTTTCTTGGTGAATTAAGAATGGAGCAGGGCGTTCTTCTGCCACTTTGCTGATAGCGCTCCAATGCGTAATGAGAACACTCAAGTCCCACGCTAGCTCTTCATATGATTTACCAACACCTGCGGTTCTGACAATCAAGCCCATACCTTCTGGTAAATCCAGTTGGTTTAATGCTTGTTTGAGTTCTGTGCGCTCATCACCTTCGATACGGCGTGAAATACCGCCTGCTCTTGGGTTATTGGGCATCAAAACCAGGTAGCTGCCAGCTAAGGAAATAAAGGTCGTTAATGCCGCACCTTTTTGACCGCGCTCTTCCTTATCCACTTGGACAATAACTTCTTGTCCTTCGCGGATAACATCTTTAATACTCGGGCGACCATCGAATTTGTAGCCGTCAGGGAAGTATGTTTTGGCGATTTCTTTAAGGGGGAGGAAGCCGTGGCGCTCAGCACCGTAGTCAACAAAAGCCGCTTCGAGACTGGGCTCTACGCGTGTGATAGTTCCTTTATATATGTTGGCTTTTTTCTGTTCGTGTCCGGGACTTTCAATGTCCAAGTCATACAACTTTTGCCCGTCAACTAGGGCAACACGCATCTCTTCCTGTTGAGTTGCGTTGATTAACATTCTTTTCATTATTACTTTTCTCAGTAAATCACCGAAAAAAGACACATCATTGAACCGCACACGGGTACGGGACGTCTCACGACGAGCAGTTGTGTGTTTTGCCAGTTAACCGCATTTGCCCACTGTTCTAGGGCCGCTGTCTCTTCAGCAATGCGGTGTCAGGGTGGCACCCTCTATCTAATTGTTCGTTCGCGGCGGCTTGTAATAAAAGCCACAGCTGGTATTCAATTCAGTATCTGATTCGCGGCGATTGTCATTATTATCGCTTTTGAACGCCAAGTTTTTTGTGAGCATCTTGCTCATTTTGACGTTACTCAGAGTTAACTTTTACGTTTTTTTCTTCATCAGAGGACGGCGCAAATGTTGGGCTCGTCGACAGATGGAATCCGCGTTGATTTAAACAGTGCTGTGTGGCACGTAACGCTTGGACGCGACATTATCGCATTTTTTACCTAATTCTCGCAAGCAGTGAATTTTTGGTTGGTTTAGGCGCCAATTGCGTTAAACTTCGCGCCATGCAAAATGAAGCCACCACCAAAGTCCAGTTTCGTACGATTGATGAAGACCATCAAGGACAACGCGTAGACAATTTCCTACACAGTCAACTCAAAGGTGTACCTAAGAGTTTGGTTTACCGTATCTTGCGCAAAGGCGAGGTCAGGGTAAATAAGAAGCGGGTTAAGCCTGAATACAAGTTGTGTAGTGGTGATATCGTGCGCATTCCACCTGTTCGTCAGTCTGAACCCAATGCGTTACCGTCAACTAAACTAGAGCGTGTATCGCAGTTAGAGTCGGCTATTATTCACGAAGACGACCGCATCATCGTTATAAACAAGCCAAGTGGTATCGCGGTACATGGTGGTAGTGGCTTGAGTTTTGGGCTTATTGAAGGGCTCCGGGCATTGCGTCCACAAGCAAAATTTCTAGAGCTTGTGCATCGACTCGATCGCGAGACGTCTGGCTGTATCCTGGTGGCGAAAAAGCGCTCAGCGCTGAATAGCTTGCATCAACAGCTACGTGACAAAACCGTCGATAAGCGCTATTTAGCGTTGGTTGCAGGGCAATGGCCGAGCAATCGCTTTAAAGTGAAAGCGCCGCTCCATAAAAATGTCCTTAAGTCAGGCGAGCGAATGGTATTTGTTAACCCGAATGGCAAACCCTCTGAAACACGCTTTCGGATCCTTGAACAATATGATCATGCGACCCTTGTTGAGGCGTCACCGATCACGGGTAGAACCCATCAGATTCGGGTGCACTGTCAACATGCGGGGCATTGTATAGGCGGTGACCCCAAGTATGCAGATGCAGAATTTGAGCAGTGGATTCAGCCGTTCGGTTTAGACCGCTTGTTTTTACATGCGCGCTCAATTGCGTTTATTCACCCGCACACTCAGGAACAGGTTAAATATCAAGCACCGCTTGAGCCCAAATTAGAGGCACTGCTGACGCAACTCGCAGCTAAGGACAGAGGTTAATGAAGTATCAACTGGTGATTTTTGATTGGGATGGCACGGTAATGGATTCGGCCGCAAAAATTGTTCATTGTATGCAGCAAGCTGCGCTTGATTGTGATCTGGCGGTACCGTCTCGCGAAGCGGTGGAACATATTATTGGCATTTCCTTAGTACCCGCCATTGGTCAGTTATTTGATCTGCAAGACTCAGCCTTGATTGACAAGATTGTCGAACGCTATAAATACAACTATCTCAATAGCGACCAAACGCCATGTCCTCTGTTCCCGGGTATTTTGCCATTGTTTGATATGTTGTCCGCACAACCGCGAACGCTGGCAGTCGCGACGGGTAAGGCAAGAAGAGGCCTCAATCGTGCGTGGCAACAAACCGGTACCGGCCATTATTTTTCGCATTCACGCTGTGCTGACGAGGCAGAATCAAAACCATCGCCCGATATGCTCAGTCAGTTGTTAGCCGAAACCGGTATCGACGTCGAGCGTAGCTTGATGATTGGAGATACCAGTTACGATATGCAAATGGCCCAGTCTTTAGGGATGGATAGAGTAGCAGTGAACTACGGTGTGCATGAAGAATCAGTTTTGCGCCAATATGATCCCAAAATAATTGCCGAGAGCGTCGCTGAGTTACACCAGTTCCTGTTGCATCATTAGTGGCATAACGGCCGCTACCCTTTGTCGCGGTAGTTGAGCACTTCAATATCAAGTTGGTTGAAAATATCCACGAGGCCTATTAATGGCAAGCCAATCAATGCATTTGGGTCGCGCGTTTGGATAGATTTAAACAGACGAATGCCCAAGCCTTCAGATTTAAAGCTACCGGCGCAGTCTAACGGTTTTTCAATCGCCACGTATTGACTTATCGCCGCAGCCGACAAGGCGCGAAACTCAACTAGAGTGGTCTCACAATACTGTATTGGTTCTGTTCTACCCGGCGCATAGACTGAAATAGCCGTATAAAAGCGCACGGTTTTGCCACTGCACAAGGTTAATTGTTCTATCGCCTTATCTACGGTGCCGGGTTTACCCAGTATATGTGGCTGTTCGCCGGGTTTGTCCACAGAACACACTTGATCTGCACCGATCACAATATGCTCAGGAAAGCGTTGGTAGACGGCTTGGGCCTTCTCCGTTGCCAGGCGGATCGCCATCTGTTCAGGAGACTCACTGGCCACCGTTAACTCCGCAACATTAGGAGCCTGCACGTCGAATGAACTGATGAGCTTTTCGAGTAGTTGTCGTTTGTATTTGGAAGTAGATGCTAAAATCAGAGGCAAGTTGTTATTATTAGCGGCTTCGGCGGCTTTATTCATGTAATTAAATCTTTGACTCTACTGCTGATTCTCTATATTATGCGCGCGCTATGCAAAAAGTGAAACTGCCCCACAAACTTGACCCAGTCAAAAGTGCAATAAAACGTTCGGATTATACTGGCGTAATTGCTGCTAAAGATATGACGAGATTAATGGACGCAGTACGACAGTGCAACGAATTCGTTGACGTTCAAGTGAAGTTTGAAAAAGACGCGCAGGGTCTAGTCATCTTCCACGGCTCGATGAGCACTGAAGTTACACTTACTTGTCAACGGTGTTATGGTGAGCTAGCTCACCCAGTTGATGTCGAATTTTGCTTTAGCCCAGTGCAGGGGACAGAGCAAGTCGATGAAATACCGGAAGCGTATGAGCCAGTAGAAGTAAATGAATACGGAGAAATTGATTTATTTCAACTGCTCGAAGACGAATTGATACTATCTTTACCCATTGTACCGCTTCATGCAGAGGAGTTGTGCAGTGTTAAACAAGATGACATGTCATTTGGTCAGATAGCAGAGGCAGATACGCGCGAAAACCCATTTGCGGTTTTGAAAGAACTTAAGCGAGATCAGGAGTAATTTATGGCAGTACAACAAAATCGTAAAACACGTTCTAAGCGTGGTATGCGTCGTTCACATGATGCATTGACAGGCGCGACTTTGTCTGTCGATTCAACATCTGGTGAAACTCACCGTCGCCACCATGTAACCGCTGACGGTTACTACCGTGGTAAAAAAGTTGTTGGTGCATAAGATAACTGCATAAAGCAGGATTAAAATCTTGGCACAGCTAACCATTGCGTTAGATATTATGGGGGGCGATCATGGCCCCCCAGTTATTCTGGCCGCTGCTCAGCGGGCAGTGAAATCCCATCCCAATACGCATTTCATCCTATGTGGTGATGAGTCGCTAATTAAAACGGCTATCGAACCGCTTGACGCATCAGAAAAGCAACGCATTACGGTCGAACACTGTGAGCAAGTTGTGGCAATGGATGAGAAGCCAACCAGTGCACTGCGAACGAAGAAGCAATCGTCAATGCGCCGAATTTTAGAGTTGGTCGAGTCTGGCCAAGCTGATGCTTGTGTGAGTGCCGGCAATACAGGCGCCTTAATGGCCATGGCCTTTTACGTATTGAAGACACTACCGGGTATAGACCGACCCGCATTGGTGACTGCGATGCCAACCGCCAGTCATCACCGCGTGTTTTTGTTAGATCTTGGCGCAAATGTGAATTGTAATTCCGAAACCTTGTTTCAATACGGGGTTATGGGCACTGTCCTGGCGCAACAATGCGCTAAAATCGATAAGCCAAGAGTTGCATTGCTCAACGTGGGTGAAGAAGACATCAAGGGTAATGCACAAATTAAATACGCTGACCAATTGTTCAGAGATGCGTCAGAAATAAACTATATCGGTTACGTAGAGGGTGACGACATCTTTACTGACGTTGCCGATGTTGTTGTGACCGATGGATTTACCGGCAACGTTGCCCTCAAATCCAGTGAAGGTTTGGCCAAGTTGGTCATCAATGAAGTGAAGCGGATGTCCCAGCAAAATTGGTACACCCAGCTGTTGGCAAAGATTGCATTACCCCTATTGAAAAGCATTTATAATCGAGTGAACCCCGACCAGTATAATGGGGCGAGTCTGTTAGGATTGCGCGGCATTGTGGTAAAGAGCCACGGGAACGCCTCTGCAGACGCCTTTTTTTATGCTATCGAACAGGCTATTAATGAAGCGCAGATGCAAGTTCCTGAAAGAATAAAAACCAAAATCGAACAGGTATTGTTGGAGCCGCATTAAATATGTATTCACGCTTTATAGGCACTGGTAGTTACTACCCTGAAGAAATTCGTTCAAACGCAGATTTAGAATTAATGGTCGATACATCTGACGAATGGATAACCGACCGCACAGGCATCAAAGAACGCCGCATTATAGGGGCAGACGAAACAGCCGCCACAATGGGCGCAGAAGCAAGTAAAAAAGCTATTGAAGCCGCTGATATAGACCCCAAAAGCATCGATATGATCGTCTGCGCGACGACCAGCGGCCGCTATTCTTTGCCGAGTACGGCGTGCGAAATTCAACGTATCCTCGATCTTGATGGTATACCCGCGTTTGATGTCGCGGCAGCCTGCGCAGGTTACTGCTACGCCCTCAGCGTGGCAGACCAATATATAAAATCCGGTATGGCCAAACGCATCTTGGTAATCGGTACAGATTGTTTGAGCCGCTTGGTTGACCCTGCGGATCGCAGCATGGTCATCTTATTCGGTGATGCAGCGGGTGCCACTATTATTGAAGCGAGTGAAACGCCAGGGATCCTTTCAACCCACATTCACGCGGCGGGTAGTTATGGAGATTTGTTGTATGTAGGTAACCCCACACGCGGCGACGAACAATCAGTGCACGACAACTGGGGCGTTATGAAAGGCAACGAAGTGTTTAAAGTTGCAGTGACCAAACTCAGTGAAGTGGTCGAACAAACGCTTGCTGCTAACAATATGCAAAAGTCTGATTTAGACTGGTTAGTTCCTCACCAAGCCAATTTCAGGATCATCAAAGCCACTGCGAGAAAACTCGATATGAGTTTGGATCAAGTCGTACTTACACTCGAGAAATACGGCAACACATCAGCTGCGACGGTGCCAACAGCACTGGATACGGCAATCAGAGATGGACGAATCAAACGCGGTCAAAATTTACTGTTAGAAGCCTTCGGCGGCGGGTTCGCTTGGGCTTCTGCATTAGTTCAATATTAAGATTGGATAGATAAATGTCAGTGATTTCATGTGTGTTTCCCGGTCAAGGGTCACAAAGCGTGGGAATGTTGTCAGATATGGCAGCGACTTTCCCACAAATTCAACAAACCTTTTCACAAGCGTCAGAGCAACTCGGTTACGACTTGTGGGACGTGGTTCAAAACGATCCACAAGAAACGTTAAATCAGACGCACGTTACCCAGCCTGCGTTGTTAACGTCGAGTGTCGCCCTATGGCGTGTGGCACAGAATGTGTTGCCGGAAGTGGGTTTTTTAGCCGGTCACAGTCTTGGCGAATATTCTGCACTAGTGTGTGCCGAAGCGTTAACACTTGAAGATGCCGTCACCTTAGTTGAGGCACGCGGGCGTTTTATGCAACAAGCAGTACCAGCGGGTGAGGGCGCAATGTACGCTATCATCGGGTTGGATGACGCTGAGATTCTGAACTGCTGTAATGCCGTCCGAGAGGACACCGGATTGGTCGTAGCACCAGTGAACTACAACTCACCAGGTCAGGTCGTCATCGCGGGTGCTACAAAAGCAGCCGAACTTGCAGCCGCAGCCTGCAAAGATAAAGGTGCTAAGCGCGCATTACCATTGGCAGTGAGCGTTCCATCGCACTGTGATTTGATGAAACCTGCCGCTGAGCAATTGGCTGAATTATTAGAAAGCGTAAGTGTTTCGGCGCCAGTCATTCCTGTGGTCAACAATGTTGATGTAGCCGCTGAATCAGACCCTCAGAACATCAAAGATGCGCTAGTACGTCAATTGTATTGCCCTGTACGCTGGACTGAGAGTGTCCAGTACTTGGCCAGCCAAGGCGTTACGCAATTGTATGAAGTGGGCCCGGGCAAAGTATTGACCGGACTGGCTAAACGGATTGATAAATCGCTAACGGCCTCGCCCATGAATGAGCCGAGCCATTTTAGTAACGATTAATTGAGAATATTATGGAACAACACAGCAAAACAGCACTCGTAACAGGTGCGAGTCGAGGAATCGGCAAAGCGATAGCCGAAGCGCTTGCGGCGGCAGGCTTTTATGTGGTCGGTACGGCTACAACTGATAACGGTGCCAACGCGATAAGCGAATACCTGGGTGATAATGGCACTGGCTTAGCGCTTAACGTGACGGATAGCGATGCAGTATCGGACGTTATTAAGCAGATCAATGATAATCATGGTGGTGTTGATGTATTGGTAAATAATGCCGGTATCACACGCGACAATCTCCTTATGCGAATGAAGGACGATGAGTGGGACGACATTATCAATACTAATTTGAGCGCTATCTTTACGCTATCAAAAGCTGTATTGCGCGGCATGATGAAAAAGCGCAATGGTCGAATCATTACCATTGGTTCGGTGGTTGGCAGTGCTGGAAATGCAGGGCAAGCCAACTATGCTGCTGCGAAAGCCGGTGTTATTGGCTTTAGTAAATCCATGGCACGTGAAGTCGCTAGCCGTGGCATAACCGTGAATGTTGTGGCACCTGGTTTTATCGATACCGATATGACTAAAGCGCTAACCGACGAACAAAAAGAAGCCATTTTTAAAGATGTACCGGCTAATCGTCTTGGGGCCCCTGAAGAAGTGGCCGCAGCGGTCAATTTCCTCGCCAGTGATGCAGCAGCATATATCACCGGCGAAACACTGCATGTCAATGGTGGCATGTTTATGCAATAAGCCGGACGATTTATTCGTTTAGTCGGCTTGATTGTTAAGAATTTGTTGATACACTTTCGGGGCTAGCTGGTTTGACCTCAACCTTTCAAGCGAATGATACTTGCAAGGGAATCAGAGGCTGAATAAACTAGCCGCAATTTTTATCTAGTGACGTTAAGGGAAATCTAGAATTATGAGTAACATCGAAGAACGCGTTAAGAAAATCATTGTTGAACAACTTGGCGTAAAAGAAGAAGAAGTAAAATCTGAAGCCTCTTTTGTTGACGACTTAGGCGCTGATTCACTTGATACAGTTGAATTGGTTATGGCGTTAGAAGAAGAGTTCGACACTGAAATTCCTGATGAAGAAGCAGAGAAAATCACAACAGTTCAATCTGCTATCGATTACATCAACGCGAACAAAGACGCATAATCGAAATCTCTAGAACGGCTCTTCAAGAGCCGTTTTCAATTTTTATATTCAAATATTTTTGTATATCGGGGGCAAAGTGACCAAACGGCGCGTTGTTGTTACCGGTATCGGCATGCTTTCACCGCTTGGCAATACCGTTGACGAAACTTGGAATGCAATCTTACAAGGGCAGAGCGGAATCGGCCCTATCACGCATTTTGATCCAGAATTTTTATCCACACGATTCGCTGGCGAAGTCAAAGACTTTGATCCAACAGAGTATATCCCTCGCAAGGACGTGAAAAAGATGGATCGTTTCATCCAACTGGGAATTGCGGCGGCCAAGCAATCGATTGCGGATGCCGAACTAACCGTTGATGAGACTAACGCTCACCGCATAGGTGTTGCGATCGGCTCGGGGATCGGTGGCTTACAAATGATCGAAGAGAATCATACTAAGCTGGTAGACAGTGGCCCTAAGCGCGTCTCACCATTCTTTGTGCCTTCGACGATCACCAATATGATTTCCGGCTTTTTGTCCATCATGGAAGGACTCAAAGGACCTAATCTGAACGTTGTAACGGCTTGTACTACAGGCGTTCACAATATCGGCATTGCTGCAAGAACAATCGCTTATCACGATGCGGATGTGATGGTTGCCGGCGGTGCCGAGGCATCAATTACACCGCTTGGCATGGCTGGATTTGCTGCCGCACGAGCGTTAAGTAGCCGAAACGACGACCCACAAACTGCCAGCCGTCCTTGGGACAAAGGCCGCGATGGTTTTGTTATGGGTGAGGGCGCAGGCGTTGTTGTGCTTGAGTCGTTAGAACATGCTCAAGCCAGAGGTGCGAAGATTTATGGCGAGCTTGTCGGATTTGGGATGAGCGGTGATGCTCACCATATGACGTCACCGCCAGAAAACGGTGAAGGCGCGGCAGCTTCTATGCAGAATGCGATTAACGATGCACAGCTGGATCCAGCGAGTATTGGCTACGTGAATGCGCATGGAACATCTACGCCAGCCGGTGACGTTGCCGAGTTGCGCGCGGTTAAATCCGTATTTGGCCAGCAAAGCTCAGTCAAAGTCAGTTCAACTAAGTCGATGATTGGCCACCTTCTTGGCGCTGCAGGTTCGGTTGAAGCGATTTTCACCTTGCTTGCGCTCAGAGACAAAGTTGCACCGCCGACGATCAATTTAAACGACCCAGATGAAGAATGTGATATGGATCTTGTCGCGAATGCGTCAAAACCGTTTGAAGAAGAATACGCCTTATGCAACTCATTTGGGTTTGGCGGCACAAACGGTTCACTGGTGTTTAAACGCTGGAGTGCCTAAACATTTGTTCGTTAGCTCGATGAGTGAGTAAATATGGCGGTCACTTTTTCAACGTGTGACATATCTACTGCGAGTCGAGCGCTCAATTATGGCGATGGTTTTTTTACGACCATTGCCGTCATTGCACGCCAACTTCAACTTTTCCCACTGCATAGTCAACGCCTGATTGCCAACGCAAAGTCACTGCGCGTTGATCTAACTGATATTCACTTAATCTTGCCAAGTGGATTGGATAGCCAGCATCTGAATGCTAATCCAGCGCAGTACGCCGACTTAGGCACTGCATTACAGTTCATTCTTGCTGCTTGTTGTGAACAACATCCAGAGCCTGATTTTGTAATTAAAGTGCTCATTGCGCGCGGAGACGGGGGCAGAGGATACGCAGCGCACGGTTGTGGCCCGACTCAGGTTATTATCACAACTCATCATTATCCCCCGCAGTACCAGCACCAACGTAAAGAAGGGATCAGCGTCGAAATATCCAATGTTAAACTGGCGCATCAACCCTTGTTGGCGGGCCTGAAGCATCTTAATCGCCTAGAGCAGGTGATGGTGAAGCAAGATTTACAAGCACGCGATTGTGACGATGTCTTGGTAGCGGATTATCAAGATAATCTCATTGAAGCGTCTGCAGCTAACTTTTTTTGGATGAATGAATCTTCAACATGGTGTACACCCGTATTAGACCAGTGTGGTATAGCCGGTGTGTTCCGTCAGCATATCATCGACCACATAACGGCAAGTGGCCAAAAGGTGACTGAGAAACCGTGTAGAATTGAAGACTTGCTCGCTGCTAAAGCGCTGTTTATTTGTAACAGCCTAATGCAGGTAGTGCCGGTGACGGAACTGCGAGTAAAAGGGCAAACAATTGCAATAGCTGATACGCCAGTTATTGCACTGCAAAACCAACTTGGGCTTACACAATAATACTATGCTGAAACGATGGTTAACGATCCTCATTAGTTGCGCTGTTATTGGCTGTGTCGCCGTCGTTGCGTTAGCATATGGCTCGCGCCAATCCCTGTATCAAACAGCGGTAATCGATGAGCCGCTAGTGATCACCGTCGATAACGGCATGACCTTGCATCACTTGTTAAATCAGTTTGAACAGCAGGGGATCTATACCAATAGTGTTTTGCTCAAGTTGGCACTGCGTTTCAATCGGCAACTGGCCAACATTAAGGCTGGTACCTACGAAATAACGCCACAACAACGCTTGGATAGTCTGTTACAAACGCTCAATCGCGGCGAAGAGAAACAGTTTTCTGTCACACTGGTAGAAGGATTAACTTACCAACAGTGGTTAGAACAGCTCAATGCGCAAGCGTTTTTAAGTGAGCCATTGGAGCCAACTCAACTACTCGAATGGGTTCAAGCAAACGGGCTCGAGGGTGAAAGTATTGAAGGTTGGCTATTACCTGATACCTATGCCTATACGGCAAACAGCTCAGTACTGCAGATTATCGAGCGATCGCATGCGGCTATGCAGAGTCTACTGACGGACTTATGGAACGCGCGAGCATTCGATCTACCCTTCAAAACAGCCTATGAAGCGCTCATATTGGCGTCAATTATCGAAAAAGAAACTGGCGTTGCGTATGAACGCAGCCACATTGCAGGTGTTTTTGTTAATCGCCTTGAAAGAGGGATGCGCTTGCAAACAGACCCAACCGTCATCTACGGCATCGGCGCTGAGTTCGATGGTAATTTAACGCGTAAACACTTGCGCACGCCAACGCCGTATAACACCTATGTGATTAAGGGCTTACCGCCGACACCGATTGCAATGCCCAGTAAGGCGGCGCTCATCGCTGCTTTTAACCCCAAAATAACGGATGATTTGTTTTTCGTCGCCAAAGGCGATGGCACGCATTTTTTTTCCGCAACACTCGAACAACATAATCGAGCTGTGCGACAATACCAGCTAGGTATCGATCAAGGGCTTTGATTCATTGAGTATTGGAAAGTTTATTGTAGTAGAAGGGCTTGAAGGCGCGGGTAAAAGCTCGGTGATCGCTCACGTGGTGAATTTCTTAGAATCACGCGACATATTGGTCACAACTACACGAGAGCCCGGAGGAACGCCTTTGGCTGAAGCCTTGCGAGAATGCGTAAAACAGCCATGGGAAGAAGCGGTGACAACCGAAACCGAATTGATGCTGATGTACGCCGCTCGTTCGCAATTGATCGAAAATGTGATCCAGCCGGCGTTGTCTTCGGGTCGCTGGGTCATTGGCGACCGTCATGATCTATCCTCGCTGGCATATCAGGGCGGCGGTAGAGGCGTTGACCGAAGACTCATGGACAGCATTCGCGAAATCACATTAAAAGGCTTTAAACCCGACTTAACGCTATACCTAGATGTAGAGCCGAGCATTGGGCTTGAGCGCGCAAGAGGCAGGGGCGAACTAGACCGAATAGAGCTGTCGGGCATCGATTTCTTCGAGCGTGCACGCGCCACTTATCTTGCCGAGGCTGAACGCGATGTATCCATCGTCACCATTAACGCGATGCAAAACATGGATGACGTGCGGGAATCAGTGTTGTCGGTATTGAACGAGTTTGTAGGTCAATAATGCTACCTTGGTTTGAATCATTCATCGCTGCTCTGTCGACTCGTGTGAGTGAAAAGCGCTTACACCACGCATTGTTGCTGTCTGGACCAAAAGGTATCGGTAAGCATGAAGCCGCGAACGACATCGCACGGGTTGCGTTGTGCAAAGATCTACACGCTGGCGGAGATGCGTGTGGTGTTTGCCAGTCCTGCCAGCTGTTTGCCGCAGGCAGTCATCCTGACTTTCAGTATGTGACCACCGAGAAAACCCAGATCAGCGTCGACTCTATTCGAGAGGCTATTCAAAATTTACATTCAAGAGCGCAGCTTAACCACAACAAAGTGTTGATCATTGCCTCTGCGCACTTGATGAGCGAGTCAGCGGCTAATGCGCTGCTCAAAACGCTCGAAGAGCCAACCGAATCGACTTACATTCTTTTGGTTACTGATCACGCTAGTCGTTTGCTGCCGACAATCTTAAGTCGCTGTGAAAAACATGCCTTGTCAGCTCCGCAGCCCGAGATGAGCATCGAATGGCTACGGAACAAAATGCAGGACCACACGAGTGTCGAAACAATCGACGCGGATCTGCTAGCGGCTTATTCAAATGCGCCAATGAAAGTCCTGGAATTCTTGTCGAATGAGAACGCGAAAGGTCATGCGGCGTTTAATGCCACACTCGATGCGCTCAAGAATAAAGCATCGGATCCTCAAACGGAGGCTCAGCAGTGGCAAGATGAGTTAGAGCAGGTGTTAACCTGGTCGCAATTACACATCGCGCAACGCGCCAAACAAGTATCAGCATTGTTATCCGCGAAATTATGGGCCCAATATCAAGAATGTGCTGCACTGAGCGTTAAAGCGCGACATGCTGGCGTCAATAAAGTCCTATTACTCACCCAATTATTTTTACTGTTATCTGAATTAGAGTAACCCATGTTTGTAGATTCTCATTGTCACCTCGATCGCCTCGGACAAACGCAAGAACAGTTGGCGGAAACGATTAAGTTTGCCAACAAGCGCGGCGTAGAGCATCTTCTATGCGTCTCAGTATCTGTGCGTGAATACGCTGACATGTTAAGCGCGGTTGAGGGGTTTAACGGCGTTTCAGTATCATGTGGTGTGCATCCACTTCATCAAGAAGATCGATGCGAGAAGTCTCAGCTGCTTGAAGTATGCTCGCAAGACAGAGTGGTTGCCGTGGGTGAGACAGGTTTAGATTACTTTTACAGTGCGGACACGCGTGAATCGCAAATGGCGTCTTTTATTGAACACATAGAAGTTGCTAATGAGGTGGCTAAGCCTCTGATCATTCATACCCGCGACGCACGTGAAGATACTCTTAACACGTTGAAGCAGTACAAAGCTGAGCATACCAATGGCGTATTACACTGCTTTACGGAGTCACTGGAAATGGCTGAACAAGCCATTGATATGGGCTTTTATATCTCGTTTTCCGGCATCGTTACGTTCAAAAGTGCCGATGAGCTGCGTGAAGTGGCAAAAGCCATACCGCTGGAGCGTATGCTGATCGAAACTGATTCTCCATGGTTAGCACCAGTACCGTACCGCGGCCAAAAGAACCAACCAGGGTATGTTGTAGAAGTCGCTGAATTTATTGCTCAACTGCGCGGCGAGAGTGTCAGTACGATTGCACAACATACAACTGATAATTTTTACCGGTTGTTTAGCCAGATTGAAAGAGTTAGCTAAACCATGGATGTTCGCGAGAATAACCCAAACGTTGATTGGCGTGCATTACTGCAAAACAGTTTGAAGCAAAATGAGGCGCTGCCTCAGAGTCGCTATCTGCAGCTGGCGACCGTGGATGAACATGGTTTGCCTGACAACCGCACGGTGGTGTACCGAGGGTTAGACGCTAACGAACACATTGTTATCATCACCGACACCAGAACCCAAAAATGGCATCAATTAGAGCATTGTAGCGACGTCGCAATCTGTTGGTATTTTTCTGATTCGCGTGAACAATTTCGCATGAAGGGCAGTGCAACGCTAGTCGACGTTAAACACCCACTTTGGCAACAATGTGCGATTGAACAATGGAACAAGCTGTCAGACGCTGCAAGACAACAATTTTTGTGGGGAAATCCTGGGGAACCACGCTTAGATAATATGCCGTTGAAAGCGTCAGGCGGTAATTCTGATAATACACCGCCTGAACATTTTGCTGTTTTACTAGTGGACAGTCATTACGTTGACTATTTAACGCTGCGCGGCCAACCGCAAACCCGGTATGTATTTACAAAAGGTCAACACAACTGGGAATATCAAGCGGTTATTCCTTAACGCCAAGATACCAAATCGACACTAACGGGGTAGGTGGGTTACCAAGGTCCTCGGATAACATTGGCCTGTTCTGCGTCATTAATGGTTAAGCCGACAAGTGAAACAGAAAACTTCGTACATAGGGCGCTAATCGCCAGCTTTTCAGACTCACTCAACTCCAAATTCTCTACGTAGATCGCTTCACAATTTCCAGATTGAATTAGACGCTTTATCCACTGTGGTACACGCTCTGCCTCAGGCTTCTGAATCCGAATAGCTCTGCCTTCATGCGCGATGTGCGATTTTTCAAATACAACCTGTTCAGCGATCAAGTAATGCCAGCCTTGTGAAGGTTTTTGTGATTTAAGTTGAACAGTGTTTTGCGTGTCAATTGTGATTGCTGAGTTCATGTTTAGTTACCTGATAAATATACAGTGTATGCGCATACAGTAGTACTGTATAAAAAAACATGCAAGTGTTTTTTTGTATTTTTATTGTTCGAAGTGGCTAAGGAATGAACGAAAAAGCGGGTCAATCACGCTACATTAGCTGGGGGGCAACAAACTGTATGATGTATTTTGTAAACACGTTTAGTTCGTTGGCTAACCAATAAGCTACCTGCAAATACTGAGACTTCATATTAACTCGTATCACACAACGGTGTTGATTGGCTTACGCATCATACGATATTAGGGGGGGACATTTGGGCCGTCGTGTTTACTGAGAACTCCTAGTAGTACGCAATCAATTGTCGTATGAATTCCTATGCTGACTTTATCAATAGTGAAGAGTTTATAGGGTTAGTAAGGGGAATTAATGAGAAGTCTTGGTAACACACAAATATCAACGTCTATATAACCTAACTTATTGATTTATATTCAATAGGTTGGAAATGCAGCGAGTAATTACTGAGAAGTCTCAGAATCACACTTAAAAAACAGTAGCTTTTAGAGTGACAATATAAGTAAGCTACTGAAACTAAATACGAATATGGAGATTTGTTAAGTGAACCCTGTCCAGTGTTACTCTGAAGTCTCCATAATAAGCTGTTAGGCATCTCTATGAACCTAGATGAACTAGTCAACTCTGTGCCAGAGCCTGAATTGAGAGAAAGTCTTTCTCGCTGGGTCGGAGAGTGGAAACAAGATGATAAAGACATTGAGGAACTTGCTTATCTAATTGGTAAGTGGCATGGAAATGTTTGGTTCCAAGATACGGAAGCATCAAATAAATTCCATTCCAACTTTCAAAATTTTAAAAGTGTCGCCATTAATGATATCGGCGGTTTAACATTAAATGAAAGGCTGCACTGGTTTGGGCTTTTTGAGTCATGGGACAAAGGAAATGAAGCTACACAACAGCGCCTGCGTAGTAAACTCCATGCAAATGCCTAACAAACGCAGCCACAATCGCCAGCAAGCTGGCTGGACCTCCGCAAGCTTCGCTTGCTCCGGCCTGTGCTGCGGGCGTTATATCCTTGTTTACCTATGAATCCTTTTAAAATATTTATTCTCGGCACTTTTAAACGCGCAACCAATTTAGGAAATTCGGAAGACAGAGCTTTTTGGGCAACTCAGCTTCAACTCACTTTTCTAATCCTTATGCTCATATGGCCAGCTTGCCTTTATTTGCTTCTATTTTATGGACGCTCCGCAGCAATTATAATATTGGCGTGTATATCTATTTTCGTTATTCACCCTTTAGCAAAGAGGTTTGCATTAAGTGTCGTAAGCAATAATAAAGAAATGCTGTTCACAAAAAGAATGGTGGTCTTTTCAGACTGCATATATGTCATAGTTGGGTTAATCATGCTGCTTCAAATGTGGTTGTTTTTAGTTCCATGAATGGATATAACAAGGCGCTTAACACGTGTGCCACTGCGTGTCACACTGGGACAGTAACGCAGCGGCGCTCCGCGATTATGCCGCTAAGTCACTGCCCGTTAGCTTAGCGTTATGTTTCAAGAGGGTAAAGTGCGGCTAATCACTCTTCTTTTATTCGCAATGATTCACTGTGCCAATGCGCAACAACCACCTCCTTTGGCATCGTGCTTATCCTATGAAGTGAATCGCATCGACAAAGAAATGGGTGAATTTGTGCTAAAAAATGTATTTGCCCCTCAACTATTCAAGAGCCTTGAGGATAAGTTTCCGGAGCAAGAAATCGATTGGACAGCCTGGACGACAAGCGTCACTGAGTACAAAGGTGATGATGGTAAAGATAAAACTAAACTAAAAGGTTGTTTTGATGTATCTGAAATACACAATGATAGTGAATTGATCTCATCAATTATGCGAGTTTCTGTGACTAGGTTTCAGGCGGCTATGAAGTATTATTCAACACCGAATTCAGACGAAGTACCGCAGGATAAAATAGATTCAATGTTAGATGGCTTTGAAAATCTAATGAATCAACCAAAGGTTAAGAAAGTAATCAAGGATGAAATCAGCGATGCAACATAACAAGCGCATTAAGCAACGGGACACAAAACAGTTGGCTATGTTCGTACCTCGCGATTTTAGCCAACTGTTTCTTAGCCCCTTATGCGGGCGTTATATGCCAAGGGGTGTTTGTGAATAAGTTGGTTTGGTCAGATATATGGTTCTTGTTGTCAGTGTTAATGAATGGAGACTCTCAAGGTGCTTCATACAAAGACATCATTTTTAACGGCGACTACATAAACAGGGCAATCTTTACTCAAACCGAATTTGAGGGAGGGCTATGCCGTTTGACTAAAGAAGAACTCGTTGTGGAAGTTCACGACAAGATTTATCCAACACCTAAAGCGCTTAAGTTGCTGAGCATAGCCAAAGATGCTGGTTCTGAAACCGTTCAGGATGTAAGTAAGAGTATTGAATCATCACTTGGAGTATTGCCTTACGGGAGTAAGCAAACCGAAATACACGAATGTTCTTTCCAAGGTTTTTCTGCGGAAAAGTTCGAGGAAGCAGTAACTGAGTATCAGCGAGAGTTAAAAGAGGCTTTTAGTTAGCAATGGCATATAACAAACCAATAAACACACTCGCTTCGCTCGCTGGGACGCCTACTTGCTGCGGCTCCGCCATTTTCGCAGCAAGCATTCGCCCGTTATCGGGGCGTTATATTCAAGGTGGTTGACGTGAGATCGATTCTTCTTTGTGGCGTATTAGCGATTGTTGGTTGTTCACAGTTTGATGAACATATTGACACAGAACCTTGTACGGATTTAGTTCCAGGGCGTTTTAACATTGTTCGCCAGGAAAATGTTAAAATGGACAAAAAATTATTTTCTTACGGGGCTTCACCGCTTAGCACTTTTGATGGTTCATATAGTGCAGAGAGTATTCGAACTTATTTCGAAAACCGCACTGTAAACAATCGCAACGTAGAAATCGTTTGCCAAGCTCCTTCTATTATTTTGTTTAAACTAAATTCTGATAGTGAAGGCGACCTGCTTAATGGATTGAATGGTTTTTACGTACTAAACAATAATCATTATTCAATAGGCCCATTCTTGAATAAAGACTTTGAAGTAATCATACAGGCGGACGTTGATGCAATTTGAATATAACAAACCGACCAAGCTCACTCGCTCCGCTCGCTGGGAAAGTTCCTCGCATGCGGATTTGATATTCTCGCATGCAAGCAATTGCCCCTTATCGGGGTGTTATATGACATAAGGATGTAATGGACATACATTTTCCAAAACACAAAAGAGCTGCTCATTCAGTCGCTCTATTCGCATTACCTGCGTTTTGCGTGCTAGTTGGCGTAATTATTTTGGGTGTAAACATATGGTGGTCAGTTTTTCTGTCTTTTTTGACCTTTGGAGTTATATTCTTTTTAAGAATCCATCGTTACCGGCGGCACCATTCAATATTCTTAGATGGTTTCGGGACAAGCATCAAAAATTCTTATTTTTATCAATCAGAGTATGTCATTGGTGCCGTTCCCTTTGAGAATAAGTTTCTATCATGCTCTGCTAGAATCGAAGGAGATTGTTTATTGTTCGGAAGGCCTAGACATTTTAGGTCGGTCGATTTAAGAAAAATAATCGATATACAAATATTTAATTGTTTGGGGCACGAAGTGGCAAAATTAAAAATTGAAGATAGCAGAGAAGAACACCCTTTATATATTCCTTGGTCCCCTTTATTGGCAGAAAAGGTAAAACTTAACAATGGTATATAACAAGGCGCTCAATTTCGCGCCAGCCGAGGACAGGCTCTGGGATAAATACAAAATGCGGCTTCGCTATTTTCGCAGTAAGCATTCGCCCCTAATTGGGGCGTTACATGACAAGGGAATATTCAAACTATGGATGCACGGTTTAAAGCCTTAGAAGCACTAAATGCAGGAGACTTTCAGCATCTAAACGGTGACCTAGCAAGCCACCTTAAAGGAACAGTATCAATACTAAAAAGCTGGGGGGCTTCGGAGTTACTTCAAACTGCCGGTTTATTTCATGCTGCTTACGGGACCGCAGGTTTTGACCAGAACATGGTCTCATTAAAACAACGCGATTCAATTGCAAAAACTATCGGTAAAAACGAAGAAGCGTTGGTCTATTTATACTGTTCATGTGATAGAGGCTTTGTTTTTCCTCAGTTTGGTCGCCAAACACCAATTCAATTTAAAGATAGGTTCAATGAAAAACTCTTTCCATTGGACTATGAAACAACCAAATTGTTTTGCGAGCTAACTGTGGCAAACGAATTGGAGTTGGTCTTAACGAGCGAGGCATTTAAAAAAGAGCACGGTAAAGGCCTCTTAAGCCTGTTCTTGGGTATGGAGACATACCTTTCAAGTAACGCCATAAAGGCATTCAAGGACGCCTTAGAAAATGTCACATAACAAGGTGCTTAACACGTGTAGCACTGCGTGCCACATTGGGACAGTAGCGCAGCAGCGCTTCGCTATTATGCCGCTACATTACTGCGGGTTGGCTTAGCGTTATACCCTATATGGAAAATGAAACATCAATGGATGAAATAAAAAGTGAATTAAGACAACGGGCAGATGCAATAAAACCTTATCGCTGCAAAAACCTTGTTGCGGTTTTGGAATACCCAACTGATATTAAAAACATCGGAACAGTTATTCGAAACGTTAACGCTCTTGGCGTCGAGAAAACATATATCGTAGATCCAAAAGGCTCACTACCGGATGACTGGCAAGATATGAGAGAAAAGAAATCTCTCTCGAAGCCTTCAGTTTCTGCGATTAAATGGAGTTTTGTGAAAAGATTCGACAGTACCGAAGATTGCCTTTCACATCTGGAAAAGAATCGATTTGTTTCTATCGTTACTTCGCCCCATGTCAAAGGAAAACAGAATTTCATACTTCACGAAGCCGATTATACTCAACCAAGATTGGCTGTTTGGTTTGGTAATGAATCTCGCGGTATTAGTGACCTAGCTGTAAGTAGAAGTGAGTTCTGTGTGGCAATTCCAATGTTTGGAATGATAGAGAGTCTAAACCTGGGAACCACTTCAGGTATTGTACTTTACGAAATTACTAAGCAACGGCGCCACTACCAGAGCAAATACAAGAGGGCCAACCGTGGGGTATAACAAACGACTATGGTGTCAACTTGCCCAATTTAAGCCATTTGGGGTTCCAATTTTCGCAGCAAGTATTCTCTAGTTATCGGGCGTTCGGAGACGAGGCTGTTGTTCCAATTAAAAAGGATCTTTCTGTTTGTTCCGATCAGTATTTTAATTCCTACGTCATTAGTGGCGTTTTCCGTACCGGTTGCTGATTTGTTTGGCATTCCTGTTAATACCCCGGCTTTTGTACTGGCCTCATATTCACTCAATTTTGTTTCAACGTTTTTAGTTTACTGGTTGTTTGCTAGAGGTGTACAACATAAGCCTTACCACCACTCATTTATTGTATTAACAATCGGTACGATCTTGAGTATTTCTCTACTTTCGTTGTTTATTGGCGCAGACGTTTTTTCGTCCGTTTTTGTTTTTGATATTGTATTCGCAATACTTGTGGTATCCGTTGCTACAAAGTTAGGCTACGAGAAAAAGGATGTAGTGTGACCTTCCAGACTAAAAACCTCTTACTTACATTGATCGCAGGAACTGTGTTTTTCGGTTTAGTTGCGTGTAATGGAAGAGCAGAAGTCGACCTTGAATCATTCATTCAAGCTGAAATGAATGCGTTTTTAAATGAGGAAGAAGCTCACGTTGCTTCTGTCGCAATTGTTAGCAATGGCAACATTTACCAACATCATTTTGGTCAGTTGAGTAATAGTGCGACTCCTGACAACCAAACACTCTATGAACTAGCGTCGATAACGAAAACTTACACAGGATTGGTGCTCGCAAAAGCGGTTTACGACAAAAAAGTGGAGCTTGACGGGGATATAAGGCGCTACTTAGAAAATCACAAATACAAAAACTTAGAGCGCTCTGGAAATTTCATTACGTTGCGTCACTTAGCGACGCACACCAGCGGACTACCTAAAGATTTTGCATATAGCGAGGAAGACGCTCAAAAAGGGCTGATCATTGAGCGCTTGTCAGCTTACACAAAAGCAGACTTTTTCAACGACTTGAGTCAGTTTACTCTTGAGTCTGTGCCTGGCGAGAAACTTCAATATTCTAATGCCGGCACTAAATTAACCGCGTATATCTTAGAGTCGGTCTATAACAAATCGTTTGAAACCCTAGTATTGGAAATCATCACGTCTAAATCAGGCGAGCAGGATACAGGATTTCAGCGACTAAGCCTTGGTGTGGATGATGTCACCATAGGCAAAAACCAGTATGGCGACATAATGCCATTGCTGAGTCCATATTCATGGGCAGAGGGTGGACTAACATCCACGCTCGAATCAATGACTCGCTCTATCGTTTATCAGCTTACGTCTGAAAGTCCGGAAGTAGCTCTGTCCCATGAATTACTCGCCGGAGATAGTGCAAGTCATGGCAAAGCGTATTTCTGGAATACCTATAATTACGATTCTACCGAACAAATGCTTTACCATAGTGGAGGCTCACTTGGTACTTCCAGTTGGCTAGCGATTTACCCCAAAACAAAGGTTGGTGTCTTTATTGTCGCCAATGTATCAACACCCGATTCGCAAGCTAAGCTCAACGAAATCTCAAACAACATTGTTAAAAGAATCAGGGATCGATAAAACGCTGCGTAAAGTGTTATTTCAGATTCAAACCATACCACATTCCAGATGTTTTGATGATTAGGCGTGAAATCGCAATCGTTTAACCCATTGCGCGGGATCATGATTTGGGTCTTTTACTCGTTAAGTTTTCGACAGTTTTCAATAAAATGGTCTACTTTTTTAAATAGCGAGTATCTTAATTAAACCCTGATAAAAACAAGGTTATAAAGCTAAGTCGCAACATGGTTGTTCGTCCATCGAAAAAACTGGCTTTAACAATGCTGGGCTTAGCCGATATCAAGACATATGTGCAGCTGGCGAAAGCTGCGTAACGTGCTTCGGATGTTATAAGGAATCTCTATGCAACAGTACCCTTGGATTGAAACTGCTAATAAGGTGTTTACTGCGATTTTAGCGGTACAAGCGTTAGCGGCAATCATTGGTGGATTCTATGTAGGCGCAGCCTTAACCACGATTGTGGTGGTTGTCATTGCGGTTGGTTTACCACTCTTTTTAATCGCGACACAACCTTTTGCTCAAGTAACACGGCATGTTGTGGGTGTGGCGGCTCAAGTGTTAACCGCACTGCACATTCAGCTAGCAAGCGGACTTACTGAACTGCATTTTGAGATATTTACGCTGCTCGCTGTTTTGACTTGGTATCGCGATTGGAAGGTATTTGTGTCGAGCGTTGCTTTTATCGCCGTACATCATGTCGGTTTCTATGTGATGCAATCCAATGGCGCATCGCTGTATATTTTCGAAGAAGGGCATTTGCTCTTTAGCATCCTCGTTGTGCATGCATTCTTTGCCGTATCAGAAGGCGCAGTGTTGGGGATTATGGCCTCGCACAATCACAAAGAAGCGGTCGCAGGCTTAAAGCTCAAGCAAGCGGTTGATATTGTGCTGGCTGATCCTAACAACTTGGCGTTAGACAAGGCGTGTGATATTGACCCGAATAGGCAGTCGCCCTTTGGAAAACTGTTGTGGACCTTTAGAGACACCTTAAACAGTGTTCAAGCGACCAATCAGAAGGTCAATGAAAACGCCGAGATCCTGTGCGATGTTAACAAGTCAGTCGAGAACGCAACGAATCAAAGCGTTGCCGATGTTGGCATGATCGCCACAGCGATGGATGAAATGACGACCACAATCGGGGATGTTGCCAGACGAACAAACGATGTGGGCGCAGCCTCTACTACTGCGCTACAGAATACTGAGGGCGCTAAGCAGACTATCGCTAATGCAAACCACGATGTAGTGGAGCTCAAAGCGCAATTACAAACCATGTCTGACATAGTCGCTTCACTGGACAATAAAACGCAGCAAATATCAGAGGTAATGACCTCCATTCAAGCGGTGGCAGAGCAAACCAACTTGCTTGCGCTGAATGCAGCTATCGAAGCTGCGCGTGCTGGGGAGCAGGGCCGCGGTTTCGCGGTTGTTGCGGATGAAGTGAGAAACTTAGCCGGTAACACCAAGACAAGCACGGATCGGATCAGAGAAGTCAGTGCAGAACTAAATGAAGATACCAGCACGGCGGTTAACATTATTTCTCAATGCGTTGAGCTAGCAGATGCGTCATCAAACTCTTCTTCTAGCGCCGCGGGCAGTATGGATAGCTTGGTGTCGCTGATAAACGATGTTGCTGAGAATATAACCTCAGTGGCAACAGCCGCTGAAGAACAGGTTGCGGCTTCTGACGAGATTAATCGAATTACCCAACAGTTAAGTGAACTGGCACAGAGCAATAGTGTAGAGGTGCAACGTTCAAGTGAAGCATTGTCTGCACTAAACGGTTCAATTGATGAAACTACGGCGCAATTGAACAAGTTCACGTTGTGATCAGTGTCGCGAAGTAATGTGTATCGTGACAAACATTTTATGGTTTAGCGATCGCCTGTAAGTAATCAGGCGTGCAACGATTAAGGAATGAATGTGACATATCCTTGGCATACAACAGCACATAAACTCTTTACTGCAATCATTCTGGTTCAATGGGTAGCAGCCATTGGCATCGGGTTTTATACCGACACATTGATGTTAGCCGCTATCGCGGGAACATTGATGGCTGGCTTGCCGTTGGTGATGATTAAAGCCATGCCCAATGAGGCGATTACCCGGCACGTGGTTGGTATCGCAACACAGCTGCTGACCGCACTACACATCCATCAATCCTTTGGTTTGATTGAGGTTCACTTCGAGATTTTCACCATTCTCGCGATCCTAAGTGTATACCGAGACTGGCGTATTATAGCCTCCAGTGTGTTAGTGGTTGCCGTGCACCATATCAGCTTTTTTGTCTTACAGACGCAGGGCGTTGGTGCTTACGTATTCGAAGAGGGTCATGTGTTATTCGGTATTTTGGTGTTGCACGCGTTTTTTGCCATCACCGAAGGCGCCGCGCTCATTTACATCACCCATAACGCTGAAAAAGAAGCCATTGCAGCTCATGCCTTAAGTAACTCAGTCGATCGGATTGTCGGTGATGACAAAATCGCGATCGATGCGGATATCACAGGTGAGGGTAAGTCCATCGAAGACTTCAATCGGTTACTTTCCGCGTTGCGTGATTTAGTCAAGATCGTGAAGTCCAACGGTGAGCATGCCAAACAGTTATCGTCGGCACTGTCGACGAGTTCACAGTCAATCATGAGTATGGCAGAGGAAAACAGTGCTGAAGTGAGTCGCATCACGACCACTTTGACAGAGGTGAACGACACCAACCACGAAATTGCCAACAGCGTTGAAACCATCAGTCAGCTGAGTGCCGATGCGACCAGTGGGACAGCACACGCCAAAGAAATCATCGACAGCAATGTATCGGAGACCAGAAGCTTAAAAATCGATATGGACAATGCCGTATCGTCTATCGGTGCTTTGTCAGAAATGTGTAACGACATCGACCAGACAATGTCCTCAATTAAGGCAATTGCCGACCAAACCAATTTGTTGGCATTAAACGCTGCAATTGAGTCAGCTCGGGCCGGAGAGCATGGACGGGGCTTTGCGGTGGTCGCGGACGAAGTCCGACAATTGGCCACCAAGACGGGCGAAAACGCCTCAGAGATCAGCACCATCACTGAAAAGCTTGTTGATGGCGCAAACCAAGCCTTGAATACCATTGCTGAGTGTGCGAGCCGCGTTGAAAAGAGTGTCGAAGTGACCAATGATGCCAGCGAGAGTATTACGCAAATAAACGCCTTGATCACTGAGCTAAGTAACAATATGAATCTTGTTGCCAGTTCCGCTGAGCGCCAAACGTCAAAATCAGAAACCATCTCAATGTGTGCCACTAAACTTACCGACTCTAGTGAGTCTCAGGCGGCGCAAATCAAGCAAAACCTAAATGAGCTGCTGAATTTGGACAATGACTTGGTTAAATTGCATCAAGAACTTTCTAAGTTTAAGGCGTAAGTACAGTAATGGGTAAAACGATAGTCGCCTGGCTGGTTGTGCCGATTTGGATTGTGTTGTCTGCACTGGGGTTATACTTGGCCTCAGGTTTTTCAATGTCCGCGTTTGATCCTCAAGGTTTTTTGTACCAACGCATCAACCAACCCGATTTCGATAGCGTTTTCGTCGAGCAAATGAACGGCGCGTTTGATGAACCGCTTATTGATACGGTTGTGCACATCGCCAATGCTGAGCAGTGCTTATGTCAGGTATCATCAAGCCGCCATATCAATACCGTTAAGTCACTCGCCGTTGAACAAGGCAAGCGCAATGTAGAAGTGAGTATCGAATCAATTCCCTACTTACAGTCAGTTGTGACGGCCACGCCTGCGATTGCAGTATTTGACGGGGAAGGGCGCTTGTCTTATCTCGGTCCATATTCAACCGGCGTTGGTTGCTTTACCGGAAATGGCCAGGTTGAACCCTATTTAACCTACGAGGCCGAAGTCGGTGCAGTTGTGCCTGTAGACGTGTCAGGCTGTTACTGTGTCAATCAGCAAGCAAAACCGGTATAAGCGTCAGAAAAACTTAGCTTTACGCAGTTTATCCTTGCGCAACCACAGCAGTAAAATCATCACGAAGATGTACAGCATTGGCTGCACAATATCTGATTTCACCGCCCATATGTAATGCAATAAGGTGAGCGGCGCGGCAATGTAGATCCAATTGTGCAGTGTTTGCCATTTTTTGCCCATGCGTTTCTGGATTGATTTCGTCGACGTCAGGGATAGGCTGAGCAGTAACAAGATAGCCAGCATACCGACAACAATAAACGGCCGTTTCACAATCTCCTGAGCCACGATCAACCATTCAAACTGCAATTCAAACGCTATGTACGTTAACAGGTGTAAGAAGGCATAGAAAAACGCATAGAGCCCCAACAAGCGTCTGAGTAAAATCAGGTTGGTGATTTTAAACTTCATTGCCATGGGGGTGACCACTAAACTCAACAACAACAGATTGATCGCACCGATCCCAGTGAAATGCAGCAGGGCATCAACGGGATCACCATCAACCGTATCATTGATGGCTAGCCATAAGATTTGCGCCACCAAACCAATTGAAAGAAGGTGTATTGCCGTTTTGATCGCAATGAGCTGCCAAGGCGCTAATCGCTTGGGTTTAAACAACCACGTTTGCGTCACTACTATCGGCCTCAGTAAAACTTCGTCATATCGAGGTTTTTATACAGTGGCGCGACTTCCTCATAGCCATTAAACATTTGTGTATCGATGCGGTTACGCGCCAATAACCCGCCGGTGGTTATCCGTCGTTCACGGGCTTGGCTCCAACGCGGGTGGTCTACAGTGGGGTTAACATTGGCATAAAAGCCATATTCCTGCGGCGCTAATATGTTCCAGGTGGTTTTGGGCATCAAATCAGTGAGGGTGATCCTAACGATGGACTTAATACTCTTAAAACCGTATTTCCAAGGCACTACGAGGCGAATAGGGGCACCGTTTTGCGGTGGTAGTGTTTTGCCATATAAGCCAACCGAAAGCAGAGATAACGGCTGCATCGCTTCATCTAGTCGCAGACCTTCCCGATAAGGGTATTCAATCCCACCGCCTAAGAACCGATTGCGTTGGCCGGGCATTTGTTTGGGGTCATACAGGGTTTCAAATGCGACAAACTTGGCGCTACTGAGTGGTTTTGCTTGCTTGATCAACGCACCTAGTTCAAAGCCAATCCACGGGATCACCATTGACCACGCCTCGACGCAACGCAGTCGGTATATACGCTCTTCTAGCTGAAAACGTTTGAACAGATCGTCATAGCTCAAGGTTATCGGTTGCTCTACCAGCCCATCGATGGTGAGACTCCAAGGATCAACCTGGAATTCTTGTGCATTTTCGACCGGATCACCTTTACCAGTGCCGAATTCATAGAAGTTGTTGTAACGAGTCGCTTTGTCTTCTGGTGTCATCGCTTCTTCAGTTGAAAACGCCGGCGCTTTTTCAAATGCGAGCTCACGCGTTTTAAATTCAGGGTCATCGCTGGAAAACCAATTAAACGCTTGAGCGGGTTGCGCGATCAAACTCGAAGCGCCGATGAAACCCAGACCTTTTAGGACTTTGCGACGATCACGATAGATCGCTTCATCGGTAACCTCAGACTCTTTACAATCACTGCTTTTAGGAACTCGGATCAACATAACTCTACAACACACTTAATTTTTAAGATTGTTACGTATTACGACCTTTTTCCGTTTGATTAAATTTCAGAAAAGTTTATTCAGCCCTACAACGACAGCGTATCGTGCGTACCACCGCGTTTTGGTATAAACATATTCGAATACAAGCGCGAAGCGAATTCGTCAGTCATACCGCTGATATAATCGGCAATAACGCGCAAGCGGGCGTTTTCGTCGGGTGCCTGAGCCCAGCGCATACGCGTGTTGTCCGGGAGTAATCGTTCGGGATCAGAAGCAAAGGCCTGAAACAGTTCCATGACCGTTTGTTGGCCTTTGTACTCCAATAGCTGGATTTCCGGCTTTTGTATGACTTTTTGGTACACAAAACGCTTAAATAAATCGAGCGCTTTGGCAAACTGCTCTGGCATTTTCGCGTTAATATCCAGTAACGGATCTTCAAACTGCTCTAATTGCACAAATTCAATCGCGGTTATGAACAGGTTGACCAGCGCACCAATGGCGTTTTTGCGTTCGAAATGCTGTGGGCTAAACAGTTTAGCGGACAATTGCGCGAAGCTATCGGCTAACCCCGGGACGTCGAGTTGAGTGATATCCGGTGACATGAATTGTTCAAATTCATGTTGAGTCACCATTCCCATCACAATGGCATCTTCTAAATCGTGCACGCCATACGCAATATCATCGGCAAGCTCCATTATCGAGCAGTCTACTGATTTAAATTCTGTCTTGGCATGTCCGTGCGGATTACTCGGTTGCTTAAAGCGGGTGAATAGCGTCTTGTCTGCGTGACTGAAAGGGGCCACTAACCACTCAAAAATAGCCTCATCACAGTCAAATAAGCCCTTTGGTGGGTGCCACTCATTGGCTTTTACGGTGCGCAGTGAATGTCCAGCGCTGACGTCACTTTTATGGGTGCCGCGTAACCGCGTGATAAAGCTTGGATACTTTACTAAGCCAAGCACAGAGCGGCGCGACAGGTTCATGCCGTGATTCTCGGTATACGGCTCAAGCTTGGTCACAATTCTGAAGGTTTGACCGTTACCTTCAAAGCCGCCGGCATCGCGCATCATGTAATTCAGGGCGATTTCACCGCCATGTCCAAACGGTGGATGGCCAATGTCATGCGCGAGGCACAGCGCTTCAATTAGATTGCTATCAAGCGCTATTTGTTCTGCCAGAGCAGGGTACTTAACAGCGAGCTGTGCGCAAATACCCACGCCAATTTGGGCCGCTTCAAGGCTGTGCGTGAGTCGTGTTCGGTAAAAGTCACTCAGTCCCACACCCAGGACTTGCGTTTTGGCTTGTAAACGCCGGAAAGCTGCCGAGTGCAAAATTCTCGCTTTGTCACGTTGATAGGGGCTTCTATGATCCCCGTCGCGGTTTTCAACTCTTGGTAAACGACGTTCAGACCAGATAGCGTTGTCTAAGGCAGACTTCATAAATAGTGATCACTTGTATGTGGTGTTTTTTCATACCGTAGCGCAAGCATAAAACAGCGCTTCGTAGACAGCAATAACTATGCAGTATCAGTGAGTTAAACCACTAGTAAGCGACTATCGGAAGCAGCAACGTTTGGCTTTTGCACCACTACCACACACGCACGCGTCGTTGCGCTTTACTTTGAGGCGTCCCGTCTCTGGCAACATCTCGCCATCAATATAAAGCCAACGTCCTTTTGCGTTGCTGAAGCGGGAATGCTCGGCGAGACAATACGCGTGATCGCGCTCTTTGTAATAAGCTTGAAACGAAACTTCACCTGATTCGCCGGTCATACTCGCGTCTAATACCGTTAGCTTTAGCCATTTGATCGCTTGGTTTTGCTCTGCCAATGCCGCGCTGGTGACGTTTGGTCGCGTATCGTCGGTGTAGGTGTTAAGAATGTATTCGTAACACTGCTTTGCATACGCGCTGTAGCGCGATCGCATCAGGTGTTCTGGGGTCTGTGCTGCTTGGCGACCCGTGATAACTGGCTCACAGCAATCAGCATACGTAAGATTTGAGCCACAGGGGCACAGATCAGCGTTATTCGGAGAGTTCATCAACACTCACGAGGCACTTATCTTTGAAGGTATCCAAGAAAAATTCGACCTCAGGCATACTCTCAATATAGGTTGCGAGCATGCGCTCTAAGCGCTCCTTAACATGGTCAAATTCGCGATTGCCAAACTCCAATTCATCACAGGCTTTTAGATAGGCTGCAATCAAATCGGCTGCTTTGACGATTTTCTTATACTCAGGCTCAACCGCGGATTGGACGATCAGGGGTTTAAAGGTATCTCTTAATTCTTCTGGCAGCGTGTCGAGACACTCCAGTTCCGCGATTTCCTCGAGCTTTTTAAACTCTTTTGTCAGCTCCGGATTGTGGTATTTCGTGACGTGATTAATATCTTGCAGTTTAGTCTCTGAAATCTCGTGATACAGTGCCACGGTAACCGCACGCTCAGGGCTGATGGAGCCATCAAAATACTTATTTTTGATCACGGCTAATAGGTGCGTGATCACTGCCACTTGGTGTGAGTGTTCCGCAACGTTTTCACTTTTGACCGAATGCATTAATGCCCACCGCTTAATCAGCGGCATTCTTAAAATCCAGGCGAGGAAGGTACTTTTTTTCATCGCGTTATGCTTGCGTGTAGTAACTGAAGAAATTCGCAATGCGATCCAGTGCGGTACTCAATTCATCAATGTGCGGGAGAAAAACCAACCTAAAATAAATACCATCATTAAGGTTAAAGGCTTTGCCGTGCACCAGCAGGATCTTTTCATTCTCTAACAGATCCATAATCATTTGCTCGTCGTCTTTGATATTGAATTTCTCTTTATCAACACGAGCGAAGCAATACATTGCGCCTTTCGGCACTACGCAGGATATCCCCTCAATAGCATTGAGTTTTTCCGCGGCTAAGTCGCGCTGAATTTTAAGCCGACCGGTATCGTGGATTAACTCGTTAATACTCTGATAACCACCCAGTGCGGTTTGGATAGCATGCTGACACGGGACATTGGCACACATTCGCATTGACGAGAGTATGGTCAGGCCTTCGATATACTCTTTTGCGGCAAGCTTATTGCCACTAACCATCATCCAGCCAGCGCGAAAACCCGCAACTCGGTAGTTTTTCGATAAACCACTAAAGGTACAAACCACCAAATCATCCGCCATTGCGGCGATACAATGATGCTCTGCGTCGTCATATAGGATCTTGTCATAGATTTCGTCGCTGAAGATGACCAGCTTAAACTCTCTGGCTAACGCGATGACTTGTTGCAACAGTGCCTTGTCGTACACGGCGCCCGTCGGATTATTCGGATTAATCAGCACGATGGCTCTGGTGCGTTCGGTAATTTTACTGCGAATGTCAGTTAGGTCAGGGAACCAACCGTTGTTTTCGTCACACGAATAGTGCACCGGCGTCCCGGAAGACAAACTCACTGCAGCGGTCCATAGCGGATAATCTGGGGCAGGGAGCAATACCTCATCACCGGTGTCTAGCAATGCTTGCATAGACATCATGATCATTTCGCTTACGCCATTACCGATAAATACGTCTTCAATCGCGGTGTTTTTCACGCCTTTAGACTGGTAATACTGCATCACCGCTACGCGGGCCGCATAAATACCGGTCGAATCAGAATACCCTTGGGCATTGGGTAGGTTTCTGATCACGTCTTTTAATATGTCATCAGGCGCTTCAAAACCGAATGGCGCAGGATTACCAATATTAAGTTTTAGAATGCGGTGGCCTTCGTCTTCGAGTTTACGCGCCTTTTCGGCAATGGGTCCCCGAATGTCGTAACACACATTATCGAGTTTTCGAGATTTAGTAACTGGGATCATGAATGACTTCCTTTATTCTCCAGCAAGAGTAATACAGAGCTTACTCTTGTTTAAGCGAATATTCGGTTTTCCCTGTAAAAAACCGTTACAACTTTAGTCTTGTTTAATATTTGAACGTTACTAGACTGAGTTAAGTCGAATTGTTGGAGGTAATATGCCGATTCCTTTGGTCTGGCTTGGGGCTGGCGCCGCTGCATTGTATGCGAGTACACGTGTGGCGAGAGAAGTTCAAAAGTCAAAAGGCTACATCAATCACTTTCCAGGAGAGTGTCACCATGCTGTTGAACCGGTTTGCGGCTCGATCGTGTGTTGCGGTATCTATGAGGTGTTTCAACACACAGGTGTGTGGGTGGACGGCAATATTATCGAGCTGCGCGGTAACGGGCTTATTCGCGCCGTTTCGCCACAGCGATTCCTCGAAGATCGTTCAGGTAACCGGATTTACGTGGCCTGTGACGATCAGCGCAAACCGCTTGTCGCACCGGGTTGCTCGGAACTCGCGGCGTCGCGTTTGTTTGAATATTCAGAATATGACGTGATTAAGAACAATTGCCATCGTTTCACCTTGTCATGCGTGAATGGGTATGACGAGCCGATTACGCTGTTTTCGGAACTAAATGCGGGTTTGCAAACCGCTTTTCACCAACCCATTCATTGGCAGCCAATTTTAAATCAATAATTTTTGTGTGTGTTTTTAGCAATTTAGATACCTTCCACTATACTTTGTTAATAAGATGTGAACTTCAGCAGCGCATCTGGGCGTATTAGTTACTGAACCCATGAGTAATACGTTCGTGTAGTTAGGTTTTCATAAGGAAATTGCTATGTCACACCATTTCAAAGAAACACCCAAAAATGCCATCACCGAGAGTCATATTGCGCGTGTAATACCCTGTAAGGAGTTAGACGTGGGTGACCCACTCAAGTGGTTATCATTGGCGTTGCGTGATTATTTTAAAACACCAGGTTTGAGCGTATTTTATGGGGTGATATTTGCGGTGATCCCGTGGTTTATAGCGTACCTCGTACAATTAACCGGTTGGCATCTCGTGATTCTGCCGGCGATTGTATGCTTTATGCTGATTGGTCCATTCTTGGCGGCAGGCTTGTACGACATTAGCTGGGAATTGGAAAAAGGCCATAAACCCTCGCTGCGGCACTCACTCAAAGCAATAACGCGTAATGCGGTAAACGAGTGGGGCTTCGGTATTCTGTTAATGGTGCTAATGATCTTCTGGTTGCGTGTGGCGGCCCTCATTCATGCGCTGTACCCGCCGTACCTTGAGCAAACCCTCGATAATCTATTGCCATTCTTAGCGTTGGGCACAGTCGTCGGGGCAGGGTTCACTTTGCTGGTGTTTTTTATCAGTGCATTCACCCAGCCAATTTTGATGGAGCGTAAAGTCGATATCGCTACGGCGGTCTTAACCAGTATGAATGCAGTGTGGGTGAACAAAGTGCCCATGTTCATATGGGGCGGGATCATCTTCACTGCGGTAGCCTTGGGCTTTGTGACTGGCTTTGTGGGTTTCATTTTTCTGATGCCATTGATCGGCTATGGCAGTTGGCACGCTTACATTGATGCGATTGAAACCAAACGAGAAAGAAAATACGAATAGGCGAGAAAACCAAGATATCGAAAAGGGCGCTGATGCGCCCTTTTTTATTTATATTCTGATCGGTTTAGGCAAGAATGCTTTTCAGTGCCTCTACATGCTGTTCAAACGCCGAACGGCCTTCCTTAGTCATGCTAATCCAAGTGCGGGGACGCCCGTCCTGATTGCGTTTTACCGTTGCAATGTAAGCTGCATCCTCGAGTGCTTTGAGCTGTTTAGACAGCACTGAATCACTGACATCTAATTGGTCTTTGATGATTCGAAACTCCAATTCTTTGGTTGTCGCTAGCATTGCACAGATTTGCAACCGGTTAGGGGCGTGTATCAGTAAATCGAGTTCAGGCATAGGTTACACACCATCCACTGTTTTTTCGCCAGTTGGGTATTTTCTATTCAGCCAAAAGAACAGGCTGGCAGCGATTATGGCGCAAACATAAGCGGCGGCGTCGAGCGCAAACGATTCTCGTAGAAACCGACTCGCAAAGGTGAGCAGTGCAAAACCAATTCCTGCATAAACGTTAACCATTACTGAGCTGTTAGAACGCGGGAATATACCTACGTTTATTCCTTTAAGGCGATAACTGTAAATATATAACGCGGTTGACATGGCAAACCCGAGAATGCCACCCCAAATGGCTAAAGCCCAATCATTTTCATGTTCGGTTAACGCAAAGCCTAAGATTGCGATGCCATAACATACGCTCATGGCGATACTGATCGCAACTGAGGGGCGATAGTCATTAATTAACGCAGCTTGTGTGCGGCTTAATGACGCTAAACTTTGCTCAGCTTCAGACTGAGTTACTTTTTGATCATTCATAACGCTTCCTTACTTTCCAAAGTGGAAACTAATAGTAGCGCATAACTTTCCAAGGTGGCAAGTCTTTATTTTCCATATTGGAAACTAATTGTTAGTGTCGTACGTATACAACATTAACAAATCGTCTTGAGAGGACTGTAGAAGTTCTATTGAAGTTTTGAGTGTCACCATAATGTCGTCAAATTCGATTCCAAAACCATCGTCACTGAGTTCACCTAAACGTTGCAAATTACATAGCGATACCTCGGCTTTCTCTAGTTTTTTCAATATTTTTAAATGACTATCTTTTAGGTAGTTAGACATGATTTAACAAATAGAATGAGTTTGTATAGATGGTAGTATGTAGTCGTTTAAATATAAACAATCTATAAGTACAGTTTTTTTGCAAAAAAAAAGGCCGCTTTCGCGGCCTTTTATATTAACTAATTATCAATTAGTGAAGTTTCTTTCTGCGTAACCAAATAGCAGGGATAAGCAGTAGGGCAATCCAACCCATGCTACCACCTTTCTTATTCGTTACACGAACAGTCACTGTTTGAGTCGTCGTGTTAAGACCATCAGTTGCTACAACTTCGAACGTCATTGAAGTATCTGTGTTTGTCGCAATCGCTGTTGTTGTGTACGAAGTACCCGCTACACCATTGATTGTTACCGACACGTCATCACCTTCGTTGTCTGAAGTCGCGACAGAAATTGTGATGGTTGAACCTTCTTCAACTGAAGCTGGTGCAGACACCGTTACTTCTGGTGGAAGGTTATTCTTAACCATGACATTGGCAGTAGCAGTAACTGAGTTACCGTTGCTATCTGTTGCCGTCATTTCAAGTACGACCATTGAGTCTTCTTCAACTTCTGGCGCAACCAAGATTGCTTCAGCGATACCGTTACCTGCGATAACCGCTGCAGGGCCCGATACTTGTTTCCAAAGAATGTCAACAGGGTCGCCGTTTGGCTCAGTAACCGCACCTGGTAGATCAAGCTCAGTCAACTCAACAACTTCTAGGTCAGCAACTAGCATACCGTCAATTGTTGGTACTGGAGGACCTTCAACCTGAACGTCTGCGAAGATTTCAGATGCTGCAGTAGTAGTACCAGGGAACGCAGTTTCTGTGCCCGCTTGATACACTTCTGACATCGCCATCATTTGGATTGGACCACCCGCGTTATCAGCATTCACTGAAACAGTAAATGGCAATAGGGTAGGCTCATCTGCAACGTCTTGTAGCCAGAAACAAATCTGAGCACCTGACACTGCGTCAGCGCCAATGTCACCGATTGGTGCATTGTCTGAACCGAAGAATGGTACATAGTGCGTGTTAACACCTGCTGTGCCCGCTGCATTCTCGAAACCGATTGTGGTTGGGATAGCAGCGCTGTTGAAGTGCTCTACATTATCGTATGCAAATACGATGTTTGGAGTACCTGGTTCAGCGTCGTTGTTAACCACGATCTGGAAGTCAGCAATATCTGGCACGCCGTAGAACGTAAGCATGTCATCGTATTCGATGATAACTAGGTTGTCGTTAGCTGTTGAAGCAACCGCTACACCACGACCATTTGCTACGTCAAACAACATGTCTCTCCAGTACGGCGCTATGACCGCATTTGGCGCTTCCGCATCAGGGAACAATTGGTTAACCCACGGCGTTCCACCAACATCACCGCCTAGCGTGATAAAGCCGTCGTCCGTTAGGGTGAAGCCTTGGTATTCTTGACCCAAGAATTGGATACGGTTACCGAAGCTACCAGTTGTTGTGTCGCCATCGATATTCTGGTTAATCCCAATACCGAAGTCAGCCAAGTTGATGTAACTACCATCACCGAATGGGATCGCACACATTGCATCACTTGCGTTGCTTGTGACTGCATACGTAGGCTCAACACCTAGCAATGAAGGTTGCGATACCGTCCAGCTTAGCGTGTTACCGTCGACAGTAGCATCAGTGCTACCTTCAACCAGCGTTACACCTTCTGGAAGTGTTAAGCTAACCGCATAATCTCTGTCTTCACTCGTGAAGTTTGCATCAACTGCTACAGAGAAGGTCAACTCGTCACCTGGGTTCAAACGATCAAGTGATGGAGCAACAACGCTAACGTCATCATCGCCACGCATTACATTAACCGGCACTAAACCAAGGTTACCCGCGTCTTCAGCCGAAGTTCCCAAGTCAACTGCACCGAAGTACATGTCGCCTTCCACACCATCCGCTAAGTCCCACGTCATACGCAATTCGAACGGCGTAAGTTGAGCAACGGCACCTGGGTCAGAAACAGTGAGGTTATCACCTTCTTCACCGTCAACTAGGGCATAGCCAAGCTCAAACGTGTCAGTTGCATCTTCAGCAGACGCAGACCAGTTTTGCACGATTAACCAATAGAAACCTGCTTCAGGAAGCTCAAGGTCAACCATTTCGTCTGCTGTTGCAGTCGTACTAGAACCTACCACTTCGTCAGCAGTCGGAACGCCGTCGGCATTACGATCGATAACGACGAACAGGTCCAAGTCTGGCGCTGTTGAGTTAGATGTCATCGCAACTAGGCGTTTCGCATCTTCTGGAACGTCAAGTGTCGTGATTGACAGACCATCAGTAAGGTCATCCAAGATTGAAGAGTTGTCGCTGTCTTGCGCTACTTCACCTTCAACAACTGTGGCTTTAGTCAAGCCGTAAGACGTTGCAGTAAAGTCGCTGATTTCAACAGCAAGTAGGTCTTTAACCAAGAATGAGTCTTGATTACGGTTCGCTTCAAACGCAAATGCGTCTGGAAGGTTACCATTTGAGGCAACAACCGATACAGGTAAGTGTAGGTCAGGTGACACTTCAGACGTCAAGCTAACCAAACCAAAAGACCAAACGTCACTGGTCGCATCAAATGCATCGATAGAAACCGTTAGTTCTTGTGATTCACCCGCTGCAAGCGTGAATTCTGCTGGAGATACGGTAATTTCTAAACCAGAAGAAATTGAAGCACCGCCGGCTGTCCATGTGCCTGCTTTGGTTGCAGTAACAGTACGTGTCCAAGTACAAGTACCCACACAGTTATCATCTGTGATGCTTGGCATGTTCAACGTACGTGGATCACCACCCAAGTCTGGGTTAGCTGCTGCGTAGTTTTCGTCTGTTTCGTCCATTACTAGACCAGACTGAACCGCTAGGTCAACTTGTACACGACCTGAACCCATGTCAAACCAATCCGCTGGAGTGGTTGCATCTTCCTTCTTAACGTTCGGTGTAGCAGTCATTGCTAACGCTGAACGAACGTTGTCCGGTGTCCAAGTTGGGTGAACAGCTCTAACAAGCGCTGCTGAACCCGCAATGTGCGGACTAGACATAGAAGTACCAGACAAATAAGCAAAGTCTGCAGGCGCTGGACCATTGGTCACTTTACCGTACTGTTCATCTGCATTGGCAGCGTAGATGCTTACACCTGGGCCGGTAATGGTTGGTGTTAGCGTGCTAATCGACGCGTTTGGACCACGTGAAGAGAATCCTGCTGTTACGTCAACACGAGCGTCGTCGATGACCAATTCGCCGTCGGCAGCAGAAATGGTAGCTGTGTGGCCTTCACCAGACGCCAACCAAGCACGTAGCAAGTCACCTTGGTCCGCATCGATGTGAATACCCGGTACAACGTACGCGTCATTCGCAACTGAAGTGGCACCGTCTTGCAAGTTTGCGAGTACGAAACCGCCAGCACCGCCGTCTGCAGCGTTGATCGCTTTTTGCACACGAGCGATTGCACCACGGTCACAGACCACGATTTCACCACTGAATGTACCTGCAGGGAAAGGTTGTAAACATTGTGCTGGATCGCCATCAGGATCGTTCGCGTTCTCGTAATCACCCGCGTAGACGATAGAGGCAGTGATACCACCAGAGTTACTTGAACCCGTTAGTTCTTGTAGCTCGCTGTCGCCACCTGTGAAATCACCGATGGTTTTGTCATACGCGATTGAACGGCCATGCTCGGTCGCTGCAACTGCAGTGTACCAAGGAGCATGTTTAGCTGTTGTTGCTGCTTCTGGACCGCTGTTGCCCGCTGATAACGCGATGAATACACCGGCGTTACGCGCATTTAGCCACGCTTCGTTGGTTGCACCAGCCCAAGGGAAGCCACCACCAGAGATTGAATAGTTGATGACATCAACACCAACTTCGATTGCGCTTTCAATTGAAGCAACGATAGGACCACCCCAGCAACCTGAGTAAGGGTCGCCTTGGTCACCAGGCTTACATACCTGATACGCAATAATGTTGGCACGCGGCGCAACACCCGAAATCTGATCAAATACGAAACCAGTTGGAACACCGTCACCTTGCTCTGAACCAAATTCAGGGGTTAGCTCAGGTACATCACGTAAAATGTTACCTGCGGCAGTAGACGCAACGTGTGAACCGTGACCATCATAGTCCTGACCATTTGCGGGTAATCCCGGCGGGAATACCGTGGTGTCTGTGTAATCATCAGTGATGAACGGATATGAAACAACACCGATTAGCTTGTCATTACACAGTTCAGGGAAATCACCGGCACAATCACCTAAATAAACACCTTCACCCCACGGGTTGGTGTGGTCGTAACCATCATCGGCTACGTCTTGGAAAGATGGGTGATCGGTATTGATACCCGAGTCAAGGATACCGACTATGACACCTTCACCATACGTGCCAACACCGCTATCAGGTGCTGCACCTGACCAAACATCGGGAGCACCAATCAAACCTGGGCCGACATCTGTGTCTAGTTTTAGCGGAATATCTCTTTCGACGCTTTTAACACCTTCAAGCTTTGACAATGCTTCTGCCTCAGAAGGCGTCAACTTCATTGTCATACCATTTAACGCGTATTTAAACGTTAGAACGGGCTTGGCGTTTGCAACGATAGACTGAGCTTCAGCTACAAAATCGCTTTGCTTATCTTCGATATAGTTTGAATAAGCTTTAACAGCTGGAGCGTTAACGTCCAACCGTTTATTTCCCATTGGTGAAGATTCGAATAAAGAAGTTCTTTTGTTCAACGAAGGATTTGTTGCTTCTAGACCTTCGATTCCGCCGTCATAGCTGACTACAGAAGGTGCTTCAAGTTGAACAATGTAGAAATACTCTTGATTTGGCAGATTCGGTTCTTTGACGAACTTCACGCCTTTCTTTGATAGGGATGTCTTATTCTTGTTTACTGAAACTGGCGTTTGAGCAACAAGCTGCTGTTCATCCATCACAAACTGAGAGTTTGCCTCAGCTAGCTCTGTCGCTGAATGAACTGACATCGACATCAATGCTGCTGAGACAGCTAATGTCACTTTATGGTTCACAGGTTAACCTCCGTCTTCCTGTTAGGGGAATTAAGTCCCTGGGATTTAATAGATTATTGTTATTTGATATGAGTTTCGATTTTTTGAACGATCGAGTGTCATAAAAATGTCGCATAACACGACTCTATTAGTTTTAGCACAATTTATAGAGCTTTGTAATCTCCTTTAAATAGAAATTTTTCATTTTCTGATATGTACTTATCGAATATAGATGCAGAGCAATTTAGGTTTAAACAGCCATTTATGCACAAGGCCTGAATTCAACCCTTCATATCTCATAATTAGTAGGATAAATGTTTCTCAGTTGTTAATAGATGTGAAATAAATGTCACTCTTGAGGATTCTTTGCTGGTGAAAAAGCAACATTCGGATTAGCGAGTTCACGTAGTATTTTGTCGTTAATAATCCTACAACTAAAACGCGGAGTTTTGAATGAACGACCGTAATCATTTATCGGACGTCAAAACGACTGATTCGGTAAATATCATCGCAAATGGCATCGTGGATATTCCCATGCTGCAAATCCTCTCAGAAGACGGGAAACTGATCGAAGGTGCGCAAACACCCGAGATGAGCAAAGAAGACGCAGTAAAAATTCTGAATACGATGGAATACATTCGCTTGTTGGACGAGCGAATGATCGCGGCTCAGCGTCAAGGGCGCATCAGTTTCTATCTGGCGTGTACCGGTGAAGAGGCGGCAACGACAGCCAGTGCAGCGGCGCTTGAAAGCGTTGACATGATCATGTCGCAGTACCGTGAGCAAGCTGCGTTAGCATATCGCGGTTACACCACAGAGCAGTTTATGAACCAAATGTTCAGTAACCGCTTAGACCCAAATAAAGGTCGTCAAATGCCCATTCACTATGGTGATAAACCGTTAAACTTCATGACGATATCTTCACCCTTGGGTACTCAAATCCCACAAGCGTCTGGTTATGCCTATGGCCAACGCTTAGAAGGTAACGACGCGATTACCATTTGTTACTTTGGAGAAGGTGCTGCTTCTGAAGGGGACTTCCATGCGGGCCTTAATATGGCTGCTGTATTGAATTGTCCGGTGGTATTTTTCTGTCGTAACAATGGCTATGCCATTTCAACGCCTGCAGAAGAACAGTTTGCTGGAGACGGCATTGCGTCTCGCGGTATTGGCTACGGCATTAAAACCATCCGTGTTGACGGTAACGACGCATTAGCGGTTTACATGGCAACCAAAAAAGCCCGAGAGATCGCACTGCAAGAGAATTGCCCTGTGCTGGTAGAAGCCATGACGTATCGCTTAGCTGCGCACTCGACGTCAGACGACCCAACCGGTTATCGCTCAAAAGAAGAAGAAGAAAAATGGCGTCAAAAAGACCCTATTAATCGCTTTAAGCAGTGGGTAACTGATAATGGTTGGTTTGATCAAGCCGCTCATGATGCGTTTTTAACGCAGACCCGTGAGGAAATCTTAGCGGCAGTGAAAACCGCGGAAAAAGTGGCGGTATGCCACATTGATGATTTGGTCAATGACGTATACGCCGAGGTTCCATGGCACCTACAAGAACAGCTTGAAGCGCTTAAAGGACATATCAAGAAATACCCTGAAGCCTACCCAAAAACATCAGGGGAGATTGAATAATGACGCAGATGAATTTGTTACAAGCAATCAATAATGCGTTGATTTTGGAAATGCAGCGCAATGAAAAGGTTGTGGTATTTGGTGAAGATGTTGGTCATTTCGGTGGCGTATTTCGCGCAACGAGCAACCTACAAGAAAAGTTTGGTCGTGACCGTTGCTTCAACTCGCCGCTAACCGAACAAGGTATTATCGGCTTTGCGAACGGACTTGCATCACAAGGTTCCTATCCCGTGGCTGAAATCCAATTTGCGGATTATATCTTTCCTGCGTTTGACCAAATCGTGAATGAAACAGCTAAATTCCGCTATCGTTCTGGTGGTCAATTTACCTGTGGTTCACTCACCATCAGAACGCCGTATGGCGGCGGCATCGCTGGCGGTTTGTATCACTCACAGTCGCCAGAAGCATATTTCGCGCACACGCCTGGAATGAAAATTGTAGTGCCGCGTAACCCTTATCAAGCAAAAGGCTTATTGCTCGCGTCGATTCGTGACGACAACCCGGTACTGTTTATGGAGCCGAAGCGTTTGTATCGTGCTTCTGTAAGTGATGTGCCTGAAGAGGATTACACCTTGCCGTTAGGTAAAGCGGACGTGGTTGAAGAAGGAACCGACATAACGCTTTTGGCATGGGGTGCACAGGTTGAAGTGGTCCAGCAAGCTGCCGCAATGGCACGCGAGGATGGTATCAGCTGCGAAGTAGTTGATTTGCGCAGTATTTTACCCTGGGATGCTGAAACAGTTGCTAATTCTGTGATGAAAACCGGGCGTTTGTTGATCAATCACGAAGCGCCACAAACCGGTGGATTCGCAGGCGAAATCGCCGCGACGATTCAAGATAAGTGTTTCTTATACTTGGAAGCGCCGATTAGTCGTGTGTGTGGGTTGGATACTCCGTATCCTTTGGCGCATGAAAAAGAATATATGCCGGACCACCTTAAAACGTATGAAGCCATTAAAAAGACAATGAATTACTGAGGGTAAAGAGATGAGTACTGATTTTATATTACCCGATATAGGTGAGGGCATTGTTGAGTGCGAACTACTTGAGTGGTTGGTACAAGAAGGCGATGTGATTGAAGAAGATCAGCCTGTTGCGGAAGTCATGACTGATAAAGCCACGGTTCAGATCCCAGCGATGCACTCGGGAACTGTCACCAAACTGCACTATGCAGTGGGTGAAATCGCCAAGGTACACGCACCGTTGTTTGCGATGAATATTGCCGGTGATGCGCCGTCTACAGAGGCGCCATCAGTTGCGGCAAATGACACTGTAACACCTGCCACAACCACCTCTGAGCCTGCGGCGACAGCCGGTGAAGAAGATTTTATTCTACCTGACATTGGTGAAGGTATTGTTGAGTGTGAGATTGTCAAATGGTTGGTAGCTGAAGGCGATTCAGTTGAAGAAGACCAAGCGGTTATTGAGGTTATGACTGACAAAGCCGTGGTGGAAATACCCGCGAAACACTCTGGTGTTATTGTAAAGCAGTATCATCAAGAAGGTGAGATCGCGAAGGTTCATGCACCTTTGTTTGCGTTACAGTCTGATCAGTTTGCAACTAATGCACCACAGCCGCAACCAAGTGGTCAAGCACCGGTAGCAGAAGCGCCTAAATCCGCAGTGGAGTCGTCAAGCGCGGCAAAACAACAAGGTGGTCAATTCGAAGCGCCAGTCGCGATATCCGGCAAGGTATTAGCCAGCCCGGCGGTAAGACGCGTTGCGCGTGAGAACAACATTGATTTACACACGGTTTCGGGCACGGGCAAAAAAGGACGCGTGTTAAAGCAAGACGTGCTTGCAGCAGTCAACGCACCAGCCAAGTCCCCAGCACAGCCAGTAGCGTCAAAAGCAGCCGTTGATACTGCCAGCAGTGAACAAGATGTCACGGTAAAAGTGAAGGGTATTCAGGCTGCGATGGCCAAGCAAATGACTGAATCAGTCAGCACTATCCCGCACTTCACTGTCAGTGACGAGCTTGATATGTCTGCTTTGATCGCACTGCGCGCTGAGCTAAAACCGGCGTTGGAGAAGAAAGGCGTTAAGTTGTCTTTCATGCCATTTTTCATCAAAGCGTTGTCACTGGCATTGCAGGCATTCCCGATCATCAACAGCCGTTTAGCTGATGACGGAAGTGAGCTTACTTATCTAGCCGATCACAATATCGGCTTGGCTGTAGACAGTAAAATTGGTTTGTTGGTACCGAATATCAAAGCGGTTCAGAACAAGTCGATCGAACGCATTGCGATTGAGCTGAATGAATTAATTGATAAAGCGCGAGAAGGCAAACTCAGTGGTCAAGATTTGTCTGGTGGTACTATTAGTATTTCCAACATCGGTGCTATTGGCGGCACGACCGCTACACCGGTAATTAACAAACCAGAAGTTGCGATTGTCGCGTTGGGTAAAACACAGCGTTTGCCCAGGTTCGATGCAAACGACAATGTTGTTGCAGCGAACATCATGACGGTCAACTGGTCTGGCGATCACCGGGTGATCGACGGTGCCACTATGGTCAAGTTCAATAATACCTTTATGGGGTATTTGCAAAACCCAGCCAGTATGTTGATTGCGTTGCGTTAATCACACTTTTAGAAGGCTCTGAAATCAATATCAGAGCCTACTCTTAAATATCGTTTACTCACCGTTACTTAAATGCTTAAATGACCACGAATTATTGGTCGGGACAGCACTTTTGCTTAGCTACAAACACGCTTTTCACATTGGCAATCACGCGGATGTGTTAAAGCACATCGCGGTCATCGCTGCAATTGGCAAGATGACACAGAAGACGAAGCCGTTTACCGTTATTGATACTCACGCAGGCGCCGGCGTTTATGCGCTTTCAGATCAGCAAGTGATGCTGAATAAAGAGTACGACACAGGCGTTACTCAAATCATCGATAGTGACGAAAATGCGCCACCGCCGGTGCAGCAGTATATTGATATTGTGCAAGCCTATCGAGAGCGAGGTGAGTTACCTGGATCTCCCGCGATAGTGCAAGCGATGTTGCGCGCGCAAGATGAGCATATCATCATGGAGCTTCACCCAGCAGAAGCCGCGAAATTAAAGCGGTGTCGAGTGCTAAAAGACGCGCACATTCATCATCGAGATGGTTTAGAGGGAGCAATTGCGCTCTCGCCGCCAAAGATTAAACGCGGCATGCTATTAATTGACCCGCCTTATGAACAAGCCAGTGAATACCGACAAGTCGTAAAAGCGATTCAAGGCGTACACAAACGTTGGTCCAACGCCTGCGTCTTACTTTGGTATCCCTTGTTATCGAAACGAGCAGGGGAAAAAGCCAGTTTATCGCCCAAAATGGTCGAACAACTTGTCGACGATGAAATCGATAGTGCCATCAATTTGCGTTTGTGTGTGTCCGAAAACTCGGAAGATGTTGGCATGTATGGTTCAGGTGTTTTAGTCTTAAATGCCCCATGGCAATTTTATGAGACGATGCAAGAAGTGTTGCAGTTCCTCGGTTCCCAATTAGCCTGCACAGAAGCGAGCGTCACCTGGTTAAAGCAATCGTCTTAACTTATGTCTCAACCCAGCGATTTAAAGCACTTTTACATCCCAGAGGAGCAGAGCATATATCTGCTCTCTCATGCTGATGCAAAAAAACTCAAGGATTGGTTTGCGCTGTGTACCCACCAACTCGAAAGGTTGGGGTATCGAGACATCGAAATGATCGGTAAAGGCGCATTTGGGTTCGCTTTCAGTGGTACTAATACCGATGGGGTTGAACACGTATTCAAATTCTCTCGCATTAATCTACCCCAACACGTGCAAGACCGCTTGGAAGAAGAAGCGTTTATGCTCGGGCAAGTGAGCCACCCACACGTACCTGCGTTGATTCAATTTCAGCAGATAAAGCGACAATCGATTCTGGTAATGGAGCGAGCGTCCGGTGCAGATTTGGAAAAAGTCTCACTCGCGATTGGGCCTTTGCCGATTGAAATGCTGATAAAAATAGCTTGCCAATTAGCCGACGTACTGCTGGTTTTGCGCAATAACACCACGAAACAAGGGCTTAAACCTATTGTCCATGGTGATATTAAACCTTCCAATGTGGTGTGGGATGAAGCACAGCAATCAGTCGGCTTGATAGATTGGGGATCCAGTGTCTATGCGCAGTTAGACGAACATGGCCAGCACGTTGGTCAAAACGTGATGGATTTGATGTCAGGTGATTTACAACAAACCAATGCGCGACTCGGTGATGTGTATTTTATTGGTGATGACCAACTGAATGGGGCGTTGTCATCGCCACGATTTGACGAGCAGGGTTTAGCTAGCACCTTGTACGCATTGGCGTCGGGCCAATCCTCTAGGTTTGGGCGGCATGTTATCCCGCCATCAGCGTTAGGTTTACCCAAGGTCTTTGCCGATATTCTAACGGGATTACTCAGTGATGACCCGGCGATCCGCAGGAAAGCCGGCGACGCTTTTTTCGCTAACTTGTATTTATTGAAGAATATCAAACTAAACAAGTCGTTTTCGCGTCAAGTCAATCCTATGATCCCATCGTGGGCAAGTTACCGAGATCGCGAAATCGAGACGGTCGTTTATAGCTCTCGGAAAAGTTATTTGCGCCAACAAACAGAATTGGAACACCACGATTTAAAGTATATCAATGACGCGCAATTTGAGCGTTATTACAAAAATTATATGCAAGGCATGGGCGAAACAGAAAAAGCGTTTATTGCAGCGGTTTCTCGCCTTGGTAAATACCCGGTTGTTGGTGGCTTAGCGGTTCGCTGGCAAGCGGAAGGGGTGTACATTGATTCAAGCTTGAATTTATTTGATCCCGACGTGAAGCACAGTTTTGATATGGCGGTTAATGTGGTCGTCACGTTAGCGAGGGCGATTCATCGCGAGGGGATCTTCAAAAGCTGTATGTTTAACGCGAAAGATACGCTCCACGTTGAGCGAGAATCAGAACGCGAACCATTTGTCCCTGATGCGGGTTTAAAAATACCATTTGAGCGCAGTAAACTGTCGACAGTAGAAGACGAAAGCCGCATGCACTCTTATTTTGAAGATGGTGATGACCCCGATGAGTTACTCAAATTGCCACAGCCATTGCTGGATGTGTTGACTGAGTTAAATACGATACACCATACGGGGTGTATCATTTTTGAAGCATTACCTAATCACTTGAAAATACACAATTATTACAAGTTGCTCGACCATAGGTATGAGGCTGAATTTAGGCAGCTATTGGAAAAAATCATTGAACTGATCCCAACGATCACAGGGATCGGAATTTCTGGGTTTATGAAACTTCCGTACAAAGATACCCGGTTTTTTGAACACCAGAGTAAGGCTAGTACCGTGTACTACCCACAATAGAAGAGAATCTTTATGAACATTGCATCACTAACCGACCTAATGACGCTAGAAGCTATCGATGCATCTATCTACCGCGGCACGAGTTGGGACTTAGGTTTCCCAGCGTTGTTTGGCGGACAAGTACTGGGCCAATCATTGATAGCAGCAAAAGCAACGGTACCAGAAGATAGAATGTGTCATTCGTACCACTCCTATTTTTTGTTACCCGGTGATGCCAGTTTGCCCGTTGTATACGAAGTCGAAAATGTGCGCGATGGGGGTAGTTTTTCAACTCGACGGGTCAAGGCCATCCAAAACGGCAAAAATATTTTTTACATGACGGCGTCGTTTCAGATTCACGAACAGAATCTGACCCATCAATACGCCGATATGCCCAAAGTGCCTAGCCAAGAAAGCACGCCATCGGATGTGGAATTGTATGAAAAAAATGCGCATAAACTCAGCAAGCGCATGCTCGACGCAATGCCATACCATCGCGCGATTGAATTACGTACGGTCGATACCAGTAAAAGTTACAGTTCAAAGCCATCTGCGCCCGTTAAGCAAGTGTGGATGAGAGCACCACAACCGTTGCCGGATGACTTGCGTGTGCATCAGGCAGTTTTTGCCTATGCATCGGACTTTCATTTTCTCGGCACGGCGCTGCAGCCCCATGGGATACCGATTAACGATCCAAAATTAAGAATTGCAACCATTGACCACTCAATCTGGTTTCATCGAGACATTAACATGAACGATTGGCATCTATACTCGATGGACAGTCCCTATTCGGGTAATGCCCGTGGGCTGGTAAACGGTAAAATTTACGATATGAACGGGCAATTGGTTGCCAGTACCGCTCAAGAAGGGTTAGTTCGCTACACCGGAGACAAATAAGATGCTTTATCAATTAGGCGATCTAACGCCAAGTATCGATGAAACCGTTTATGTTGCGCCAGGGGCACATGTCATTGGCAATGTCGTGCTCAAGCCGCATTCGAGCGTTTGGTTTAATGCCGTCCTGCGCGGTGATTGCGATCAAATTACAGTAGGTGAAAACACTAATATTCAGGACGGTAGCGTTTTACATACCGATGAAGGGGTTCCGTTGAAATTGGGACGCGGCATAACCGTAGGACATAAGGTTATGTTGCACGGTTGCGTGATAGGTGATTTCAGCCTGATCGGAATCAATGCGGTTGTACTAAACGGAGCCAAAATAGGGAAGTACTGCATCATTGGCGCGAATGCATTAATCACCGAAGGAATGGAAGTACCAGACTATTCCGTTGTGATGGGATCGCCCGGTAAAATCGTTAAAACGATACCAGAAACAGTGGCGAAACAGCTTGAAGCATCCGCTGAACATTACAGTGGGAATGCCGAGCGTTATATGAAAACGCTAAAGATCCTAGGATAAATACCGATTATGTTGATGCGGTTGGGGTTCTAAATAAAAAATGCCCAGAATTATTGCTAATTCCGGGCCTAGGGGAATGGCTCATTGCTGAGCCGTGCGCTAACTCATCCATGGGAGAAATGTACTTCAAAATTTGCGAATGTTAATAATAGAACACAATTGGTTAAATTATAAACATTTTTTGTAAATATATTCCCCGATGGCGTAATTTAAACCATTTATTCGGACTTTCATTATTCACTAAACGTCATTTAAAGCCAAGTAAAAATAATGCCAAAACGCGACCAAACGCAGAAAATTCAAGGTTGTCAGACCTGTTACAACATTCTTTCTTGCTTTCCAAAAACACAAGTTTATAAATATTGTGAATGCCTGTTATTTGGAATTGTATTTTGATGAATGTGTGAAACAATTCACCTAACGCTTTTTTGTACGAGTACATCACGATGACTGCACCATTGATTTCAGCTTCTACCTTCATACCACCGCAGAGAACACTCATGGGGCCGGGTCCCTCAGACGTAAGCCCTAGAGTACTCAATGCGCTTGCTCGTCCAACGTTAGGACACCTCGATCCTGCATTTATTCAGCTTATGGATCAGGTGGGAGGACTACTACGCTATGTATTTAGAACCGATAACGCCCTCACGATGCCTATTTCTGCACCAGGATCGGCTGGTATGGAAGCGTGTTTTGCGAACCTCGTCGAACCCGATGACAAAGTCATAGTGTGTATTAATGGTGTTTTTGGTGGGCGTATGCTCGAGAACGTCAAACGTTGCGGTGGAGAGGCCATTGTTGTGGAGTCCCCTTGGGGCAAGCAAACCTCAGTTGATGATTTAAAGTCCACACTACAAGCGCATCCTGATGCCAAAATCGTCGCCTTCGTGCACGCCGAAACGTCTACCGGTGTGAGAAATGATGCCGCGGCGTTATGTAAAGTCGCTAAGCAACATGGTTGTTTGACGATTGTGGATACTGTTACGTCATTGGCAGGGATTCAATTGGAAGTCGATGACTGGCAAATAGATGCTACCTATTCAGGTTCACAAAAATGTTTGAGCTGCGTTCCGGGTATCTCGCCAGTATCGTTCAGTGAAGCGGCGCTTGAGGTGATTAAATCGAGAAAGGCGCCCGTGCAAAGTTGGTTTCTGGACATGAATTTGATCCTCGGTTATTGGGGTAAAGGAACCAAACGTGCCTATCACCACACTGCACCCGTTAACAGTATCTATGCGCTGCATGAATCATTGTTGATGGTTAAAGAAGAGGGCATTGAAAATGCCTGGACTCGTCACGCTGCGATTCATGCGCAATTGGCGGAATCGTTGCAAAAAATCGGCCTGAGCTTCGCCGTTGACGCTGATTATCGATTGCCACAATTGAACGTCGTTAATATTCCTGATGGTGTAGATGATGTTGCTGTACGGGCCGAGTTACTCAATCGATATGGGCTTGAAATCGGTGCCGGGCTAGGTGAATTTGCCGGTAAAGTATGGCGTATTGGTCTTATGGGCAGCGCGTGTACTGAGAAAAATGTTCAGCATTGCAGTGCAGCCCTAAAAGCGGTTCTTGGCTAAAACACCCGGAGCCAAACAAGACTCAGTAAATATAGTTACTGAGTAATAAAAAATTCGTGTAGTATTCCCCAAAAAGAATAAATTGGTATCTGGATGTTACACCGTATTTGGCTTGTTTTTATTGTCTCTGCTTTTTTGGCCACCGTTTGGCAGTTTTTTGTTTCCGGAGAATTAACGGCATTTGAAGACACCATGGTTGCCGTTTCGTCGATGGCGAAGCTCAGTGTTGAGATAGCCATTGGTCTGATTGGTGTACTCGCGTTTTGGTTGGGCATTTTCCAAGTGGCGGAAAACTCGGGCCTAATCGGCAAAGTATCAAAGGTATTAGAGCCTTTGCTTTGCAGGCTGATGCCGGACATTCCCAGAGGGCATCCAGCCATTGGCAGTATTACCATGAATATGTCAGCCAATGTGTTAGGCCTAGACAATGCCGCCACCCCCTTCGGCATAAAAGCCATGCAAGATATGCAAACGCTGGCGCCCAAAAAAGATACGCTTACCGACAGTCAAATTTTGTTCTTAGTATTAAACACCTCGGCGGTCACGCTATTTCCTATTGCGGTGTTTTTATATCGCGCAGAGCAGGGCGCGGCTCAGCCAACCGATGTGTTTATTCCTATTTTGTTAGCAACCAGTGCCTCTACCTTGGTGGGATTATTTGTGACGTGTGCGATACAGCGCGTCAATCTGTTTAACAAAGTGGTGGTGCTATATTTACTCGGTATTTTTAGCACGCTATTCGCCGTTATCCTGTACTTTTCCAAACTAGCGGCAGACCAGTTGGCCCAGCAATCATCGATGATTGCTAATTTTGCGTTGTTGAGTTTTATTGTGTTAGTTCTGATTGCGGGCTGGCGCAAGGGACATAATACGTACGAACAGTTTGTTGAAGGCGCTAAAAAGGGCTTTGAGGTTGCGATCAGTATTATTCCGTTCCTGTTAGCCATGTTGTTTGCGATCGGCATGCTACGCGCCAGTGGCGTGATGGATATGATTGCCAGCAGTGTGGCTTCTGTGGTCGCCTTGTTCGGGTTTGATACGCGCTTCATTGATGCGATACCGACGGCATTAATGAAGCCCCTGAGCGGGTCTGGCGCGCGGGCACTTATGATTGAAACTATGCAGCATCATGGCGCTGATTCTTTCGCTGGTCGCCTCGCGTCAGTGATGCAAGGGTCAACTGAGACGACCTTTTACGTGTTAGCCGTGTATCTTGGGGCCGTTGGCATTAAACATAGCCGTTATGCAGTTGGTTGCTGTTTAGCTGCGGATTGCGCGGGTATTTTAGCTGCCATTTCGGTTAGTTATTGGTTTTTCGGGTAATTGTCGAGGAACCAATTCAGCGTTAGTTCATCCTATAGGCGTATACTTGCAATCTTTAAAAGTCGAGGAGCGAATTATGCGCTTTACAGCACTATTAGCCATTTTGTTAATGTCAGTAGTTGTAGCAAACGGGGCACTAGCCACATCGGAGGAAAGCAGAACGATAACCGTTCAAGGTAATGCGTCAGTTACCGCTGTGCCAGATGCTTTTAGCGTTATGTTTGTGGTTGAACAGCAAGGCGAAACGGTTTCAAAACTAAACCAAAAAGTAAGTGCATCTACCAGCCAAATTATTAAGTTTTTGCGTTCAATGAATGTAGAAGAGCGGCACATACAAACCATGCAGGTTCAACTCTATCCGCGTTATGAGCGTATAAATAACCGGCAGCAACAATCCGGTTTTGTGTTATCGCGCACAATAAAAGTTTCACATACCCAATTGGACCAGTATGATGCGCTCCTTGATGGCGCGTTGCGCAATGGTGCGAATAGAATCGATCAGTTTGAATTTATCGTCACCAATCAACAACGCTATTATCAACAGGCGCTCGTCGAAGCAATGCAGGACGCGCAGCAAAAAGCGGACATGCTGTTGAAACCAATTGATGCGAAAGTCGGTCAGTTGCTTAGCGTGCACGAACAACACGGCGCTGTCCGACCGTATGCACCTATGATGAAAGCAATGGAAGCAGACATGAGTACTGCATTACCCGGTTCACAGGGCATAGGTGCGTCAATTACAGCGATTTTTACAATAGAATAAGGTAACTATGGCAACTAACTACCCATTACTCATCTCTCAAGCACAATCCCTGATCCAAGATGAGCGTGATGTCGTGGCTAATATGGCAAATATTAGCGCGCTTATTTTCAACGCGATGGACGATTTAAACTGGGCTGGATTTTATCGCAACATTGATGGTGAGTTAGTACTGGGCCCATTTCAGGGCCAAACAGCGTGCATTCGAATTGCGTTTGGAAAGGGAGTGTGTGGCACTGCAGCGGCAACCAGAGAGGTTCAAGTCATTGCTGATGTGCACCAATTTGAAGGGCATATTGCCTGTGATGCTGCATCAAATTCAGAAATTGTGTTACCTATCGTTCACAATGGCGAAATTTTTGGTGTGCTTGATATCGATAGTCCAACGCTGAACCGTTTCGATCAAAACGATGCAAAAGGTTTACAAGCGATCGTTGATGTTTTCGTAAAGAGTCTATAATGAAAGAGCTGATCGACATTCACACGGTGCTGTCAACGCCAGAAGATATTGAGGATTATCACGATGATCCCGAGCAGGCGAGTGACTGCTTGAATTTTATTTTACACACCGTTTATGCCCATGCAGATGAAGATATTGAGCCCCAGCGCTTGGAGAAAATGCTGCAACACACGTGGGAATTTTGGTATCGAGATCAGCAACTCACCGAGATAGATGAGGTGGATTTGGCGGATTGGGTTGACCAAATGCTAGCAACTTGGGATGATTCAGATCTTGAACTCGATTAATACACAGCGTTTTTTACTCAATGGAAGCCACTCAAAAGTTCGCAAATAGCAAAGAAGTCATTGCCTTTTTGGCGGAAACCTTCCCAAATTGCTTCTCCTTAAATGGAACTGCAAAACCCCTTAAAATAGGCATTTTTCAAGATCTTGCGCAAGCACTTGAGGAAGAGCCGCGCGTCAGCAAAACCTTGCTGCGCTCATCATTGCGCCACTACACCAACAGCTGGCGCTATTTAGAATCTGTTAAAGAAGGCGCGCATCGCGTCGATTTGCAGGGTGAACAACACGACGCTATCGAAGCAGAACACGCTGAGCACGCGCAAAAGCAACTTGAAGAAAGTAAAGCCGCAGCGGCAGAAAAGCGTAAAAATCAGCGAAAAGCGCCAAGTAAGGGCCGTAATGACAATCGCTCTGGACGGGCGAATCATGCAGCGTCGTCAGCCAAGGCAGCACGCAGTAATAAAAACGCAGGAACCAATTCAGCAAAACCTCGCTCTAATAAACCAGTTCCACAAAAATTAACGACCGATGACATCGCTAACGGTACACGAGTTACGGTAAAGTTGGGCAAAGTGCCTATGCCAGCTGTAATCACCGAAGTTGCGAAAGACGGTATCCATGTACAATTGGATAGCGGGATGGTCGTTAAAGTGGATGAAAGTGCGTTACGTTTGGCGAGTACCAAGAGGTCGTAATATGAATAAAAAACTACGTTTAACAATAATCTCGGCTGTAGTGGTCGCTTCTACGAGTGTCCTAGCGGCACCCGCTTCAGAATCTGTCGACACATTACCGATACTCAAGCAAGAATCCCAGCACGAAGCTGCGGCTAAGCGAATATCGCGAATGTTTACCCGAGCCCATTATTCGGACGTAGTTTTAAATGATGAACTTTCAAAGAAAATTTTTGATAAGTTCGTGCGCACCTTGGACAGCAATAAAAATATTCTGCTTAAGCAGGATGTTGACGCATTTACCTCGCTCCAAACGCGCTTTGACGAAGCTATCAAGCTCGGTGACCTAACCATCGCTTATGAGATGTATAGCAAAGCGTTGGAAAGACGTGTTGAACGGTTCGAATACGCGTTATCGTTATTAGATAAGCCGTTTGATTTCACCAAAGCGGGTGACAAATTCCACTATCAACGGGAAGACGCAGAGTGGCCAGTGACCACCGCGGAACTAGATGAGCTGTGGCGTCAACGCGTCAAGTACGATGCGCTCAATCTCAAGATGGCGGACAAAGATCCTGAAGAAGCGAAAGAACTGCTACAAAAGCGCTACCAAAGAGCGATCAAACGGATAAAGCAAACCACGAGTGAAGATGTCTTCCAAACGGTGATGAATTCATTTGCACGCAGCATCGAAGCGCACACGAGCTATTTGTCGCCTAGAAATGCTGAGCGTTTCCAAATGGAAATGAATTTGTCATTCGAGGGTATTGGCGCAGTGTTGCGTGTTGAAGATGATCACACCGTCATTCAAAGCATTGTTCCAGGTGGTCCTGCTGATGCGTCAAACAAGTTGAAGCCTGAAGACAAGATTGTCGGTGTTGCACAAGACGACAAGGCCTTTGTCGATGTGATCGGCTGGCGTTTGGATGAAGTCGTCGATCTGATCAAAGGTCCGAAGGGCAGTGCGGTTAGACTCCAGGTCATGAAAGGTTCAGGTGACAGCAAATCCTTTGACGTTGTCGAGCTTGTTAGAGACAAAATTAAGCTAGAAGACCGCGCGGCAAAATCAGAAGTGATTATCCCAACGTCTGGGCCCAATGAAGGCGAAAAGGTTGGTGTCATTGAGATTCCTTCGTTCTATAACGCCTTGCACGAAGACGTGAAAAAGGAAATCGAGTCACTGCAAGAACAAGATGTAAAGGGGATGATCATTGATTTGCGTGGTAATGGCGGTGGTTCGTTACCAGAAGCGATTCTCTTGTCGGGTTTGTTTATCGAGAAAGGACCTGTCGTCCAAGTTCGTTACAGTGAAGGCCGAGTGAAAGTCGATAAAGATACAGACGGCAAAGTATTTTATGATGGACCGCTAACGGTTTTAGTTGACCGCTACAGCGCGTCAGCATCCGAAATATTCGCCGCCGCCATGCAAGATTACAATCGCGCACTTATTATCGGCGAGCAAACGTTTGGCAAAGGTACAGTTCAACAGCACCGAGCGTTAGGCAGAGTGTACGACCTGTATGACAATCCACTTGGTAGTGTTCAGTTTACTATCGCCAAGTTCTACCGTATCAATGGTGGCAGTACCCAGCACAAAGGTGTAGTGCCGGATATTTCATATCCGAGCGCTGTTGACCCTGCAGACTGGGGTGAGAGCCAAGAAGAAAACGCCTTGCCGTGGGACAGTATCACGCGTGCAAACTACATGACTTTCAGTGATAGTCAGCAAACGTTGGATATTTTGGCTGCCAAGCATAAAAAACGCGTTATGCAAGATCCGGAGTTCCAATATCTGTTCGAAGACATTGCGGATTACCAGAAGAACAAAGACGAGACGTTTATATCATTAGTTGAAACAGAGCGTCTTGATAAGAAACAGAAAAACGAACAAAAAAGACTGGCGAGAGCCAACGAACGTTTGGTTAGAATGGGTATGGAAGCTGTTGCTAGCCTAGATGATTTACCAGAAGACATCGAGTTTGATGACCCGTTCTTGTTAGAAGCGGCAAACATTACAATCGATATGATCGATACTGGTAAATATGCCATCCGAACAAATTAGTACCTTACAATAAAAACAGTAACGGGCTCCGTAAGGGCCCGTTTTTTCGTCTACAGACGAATGCATAATAATTAAAACAAAGAGGAATATGCATGAGTGCTCGCGGAGAATTTTCGTCTCGCTTTGGGTTTATCCTAGCTGCAGCAGGATCAGCAGTCGGTCTTGGTAACATATGGGGGTTTCCCAACCAAGTTGCTGAAAATGGTGGTGCAGCCTTCGTTCTTGTCTACCTGCTATTGGCTTTTGTACTTGCTTATCCAGTCCTTATGGCTGAGTTGGTCATCGGTCGCGCGAAACGAGCGAATATGGTGGATGCCTTGGGCAGTATCTCAGGCAATTCTATCGGCCGTGGTGTTGGTTTGTGGGGATGTTTGACGGTTTCGTTGATCTTGGCTTTCTATGCCATTGTCGGTGGCTGGATGATTGCCTACTTTGCTGAGTCTGTAACCAGTTTTGTCGGTGCAACAGCCGCGTCAGAATGGTTAATCGGTTTCTCAACCGCACGAAACATTATTTTCTGCGCCTTGTTCTTTGGGCTAACCGCTATGATCGTGACCGGCGGGGTTAAACAGGGTATCGAGCGCTGGTCTGTGCGTTTAATGCCGACACTAATCTTCATTATTCTGTTACTGATTCTTTACGTCAGTACCCAAGAGGGTGCATCGGAAGGCTGGAAAGCATATTTGGTCCCAGACTTTAGCAAGGTGTTCAATCCGGATTTGCTTATTAGTGCAATGGGGCAAGCCTTTTTCAGTATGTCACTGGGAGTCGGTACGATGCTGGTATATGGCTCTTATGTGAGTAAAAAAGAACATTTGCCGAGCCTGGGTGCTTCAGTCGCATTGGTCGACATTGGGGTTGCCATTCTGGCGGGTATGCTGATTATCCCCGCTATGTACGTGGCGCTTAATAACGGTGTACAAATTTTCACTGAGTCAGGTGCTTTGATTGGCGAAGATCAGTTAATCTTCACAGTATTACCGGCCTTATTTGATTCGATCGATACCATTGGTCCATTAATCGCGTTCGCTTTCTTTGCACTAATGGTCATCGCCTCGTTGACTTCGTCCATTTCAATGCTGGAAGTACCCGTTGCCTACATGGTCGAAAGCAAAAATATTGCACGAACCAAAGCCGTGTGGATTCTAAGTCTGATTATCTTCGCTTTCAGTACCATTATAATTCTTAATTTTGGCGACTTATTTGGTCTGGTTATTTCGTTGACTACCCAATACAGTCAACCGTTACTAGGCATGGTTATATGTATCTTTGCTGGCTGGATATGGCATAGAAACGGTTTGTTAGCCGAGCTAAAAGAAGGCTCACCAGAGATTGAGTCAACGTTATTTTGGAAGATATGGCCGGTGTACGTAAAATTTGTGTGCCCCGTTGTTATTCTGTTTATGTTCTTAAGAACGGTCGTTTAGGAAAGGGATAACAATGTCAGATTCGAATATCAAACAACCTTCATTATTGGATTCATTGATCCCAGTGATACTGCTCGTCGTGATGATGGGTGGCGCCGTGTATATTTTCGGTGACAACTCCTCCTATGGCCCAAATCAGATTGCCTTGCTGATTGGTATGGGCGTAGCGGCAATTATCGGCATGAAAAACGGTTACACCTGGGAACATATTGAACAGGGCATCGTAAGCGGTATTTCGATGGCGTTAGGTGCTTGCCTGATTCTGCTTGCCGTTGGTTCGCTTATCGGTACATGGATGCTAGCTGGTACCGTGCCCACATTGATTTATTACGGGTTAGAGTTACTCAACCCAGCGATTTTTTACGCTGCTGCCTGTGTTATCTGTGCCATTGTTGCAATGAGTATTGGTAGTTCTTGGACGACTGCTGCAACGGTGGGGGTTGCCTTAATGGGCGTTGCGGCTGGCATGGATATGTCTGCGGCGATTACCGCCGGTGCCGTTATCAGTGGCGCGTATTTCGGCGACAAAATTTCACCACTCAGTGAAACAACGAACCTGGCCCCAGCGGTAGCCGGAACTAACCTGTTTGAGCACATCCGTTATATGCTATGGACGACTATCCCGAGTTTCGTCATCGCGTTGTTGTTATTTTTATTCCTCGGCTTTAACCAAGATTTGGACGCGTCTTCCCAGCGTATTGAACAAATGCAAACGCTATTGGAAAGTGAATTTTCGCTTGGTTGGCATTTATTGGTGCCGTTATTCGTGTTACTTGCTCTGGCAATCAAAAAGATGCCAGCGTTTCCAGCTGTTTCAATTGGTGCCTTGTTGGGCGGTATATGGGCAATGTTGTTCCAGTCGGACGTTGTGACCGCAATGAATGCTTCTGATTTCCAAGGCGTGTTGGGTAATATCACGGTTGTTTGGACGGCATTGTTTGATGGCGTTAGTTTTGACACACCGGACAGCAACCTTAACGACCTATTATCTCGTGGTGGCATGTCCAGCATGCTCAATACCATTTGGTTGATCATTTGTGCTATGTCATTTGGTGCGGTGCTCGAAAAAGTCGGCTTGTTAAAGCGGGTAGTCAGCTCCATTTTGCATGGCGCAAAATCAGCAGGGGATATGATCTCCAGAACGATTTTAACCTGTATCGGGACCAATCTTGTTACGGCTGACCAATACATGGCTATTGTTATGCCTGGCCGTATGTACAAAGAAGAATTTGAAAGTCGCGGGCTTGATCAGTTGAATCTGTCGAGAAGCTTAGAAGACGGCGGAACATTGACATCACCCCTGATACCTTGGAATACATGCGGTGCTTACATGCACGGTGTTCTTGGGGTGCATCCTTTCGCGTATTTCTTCTACGCGTTCTTTAACTTAATTAGTCCAGTACTAGCGGTAATATACGCGTTCTTAGGGATTAAGATATTGCGTATAACACCTCCAAACCTTGCTGAACACATACAAACTAAATAGTAAGCGAAGTTAGTCAATGAGTATGAAAACTGCAAAACGGCGTCTTGATTATCAAGCGCCGTCTTTTTTGATTAGTCATGTGGAACTCGATTTTGTTTTATTAGAATCAGAGACTGTCGTAACCGCCACGTTAACGGTTGAGCGAAATGGTGAACACAACCAATCACTCAGTTTGGACGGTGAATCGCTAGCGCTGCAATCTGTAGCAATCGACCAAGTGCCATGGCAAGACTATGACAAGCAGCAGGGCACGTTGGTCATCCACAATGTTCCAGATGCGTTTGAATTACAGACGCGGGTATCGATCAATCCATCTCAAAATACCTCTCTGGAAGGGTTATACGTGTCTGATGGCGCTTTTTGCACGCAGTGTGAAGCTGAAGGGTTTCGCAAAATTACGTATTTCATCGACCGTCCCGACGTGCTCGCGACGTATAACGTCAAAATTACTGCGGACGAGCAAAAGTATCCACAGCTCTTATCCAACGGTAATTTAGTCGATAAAGGTGGGAACGCCGACGGTACGCATTGGGTGCAATGGCATGACCCGTTCAAGAAGCCGAGCTACTTATTCGCACTTGTTGCAGGTGATTTTGATTGTTTGTACGACAGCTACACAACCATGAGTGGTAAAAACGTCGCTTTAGAATTATACGTCGACAAAGGTAAACGCGAGCGCGGGAAGCATGCGATGGCATCCTTGAAGCGCTCAATGGAATGGGATGAAAAGACCTTTCAATTGGAATACGATTTAGACATTTACATGATTGTCGCGGTCGACTTTTTCAATATGGGGGCGATGGAAAATAAAGGCCTTAATGTCTTTAACAGCAAATTCGTTTTAGCGGATGATAAGTCGGCAACAGACGAAGACTTTTTTAATATTGAGTCGGTTATTGCGCATGAATACTTTCACAACTGGACGGGGAACCGCGTTACATGCCGCGATTGGTTCCAGTTATCACTGAAGGAAGGCTTAACCGTTTTTCGAGACCAATTGTTCAGTGAAACCTATAACTCGCCGCTCTCAACACGTATCAAACAAGTGAAGGTCGTCAGAGAACATCAATTTGCTGAAGATGCCGGCCCTATGAGCCATCCCATCAGGCCAGATGAAGTCATTGAAATGAACAACTTCTATACGGTGACGGTGTATGACAAAGGTGCTGAAGTTATTCGCATGCTGTGGAGTTTACTCGGCGAGGAAGGCTTCAAACGAGGTTTGGCGGTGTATTTTGAACGCCACGACGGACAAGCGGTCACCTGTGATGACTTTGTTGATGCTATGCAGTCAGCAAATTCGGTTGATCTAACCCTGTTCAAGCATTGGTATTCTCAGTCAGGTACACCGCGTGTTCAGGTGGGCTTGAATGCAGACAATCACATCACTCTCCAGCAACATACGCCAGCAACGGCTGATCAAGCGAGCAAGTGTGCGTTGCATATTCCGTTAAATCTTGAAGTCCTCAGTAATACCGGCGATTTGATTGCGAAGCAGCAAGTGTCACTGCTGCAGGACAAGGTGGTTACCGATATCAAATCAGTTCCTGATAATGTTGTGATAGCTAATAGTCAATTTGGCGCACCGGTAATTGTCGATGCCAATTATAACGTTGCGCAACTCAGTACGATTTTGAAACACGCGAGCCATGACTTTGACCGCTGGGAGGCGGCGCAGTCGTTGTTCAGTTTAAGCATCAAGGCGCAAACGAAAGGGCAGACTGAAACAGTAGAACAGATAGCGACCACGTTCTTCGAATTCTTATCGGCGAATACCAGTGAGCTAGAGTTGATCAGCGAAGTGATGCAGCCACAGAGTGTTGAAGCTATTGTCGCTGAATCAGAAACGGTTGATGTCGACGCGCTCGTTGCGGCGCATCGCACTGTGTGTGAAGCGATATCCGAGCGATGTCAGCATATTATGGCAAGCATTATTGATTCGCTATTACCTCGCGGAGACTACCAATATACCGGTGAGCAAATAATTCAACGCAGCGCGCTGAATACCTTATTGAAGCTGGCAGCGTATTGCGAGCCGAAACTCGAGCTTATCGAGCAGTTGTTCGAACGTGCAGACAATATGACTGACAGCTTGACCGCATTGCGCGCAGCACAAATTGGCTGCGATGCATTATTTGAAAAGCTTATGAATCAGTTTGAGCTGAAATGGTCAGACGATGCATTGGTGTTGGATAAATGGTTTGCGCTGCACGCGACGCATGAACGAGATGACATATTGGCGCGTTTGCAGTTACTTATGCAGCACAAACAATTCAGTATCCGCAACCCAAATCGCATTCGTTCTATTTTAGGCAGTTTTGCGTTTTACAATACATCTGGGCTGCACAAAAAGGATGGCAGTGGTTACCGCTTTATGGTCGATCACCTCCTCGAAATTGATCCCGTTAATCCACAAGTGGCAGCGCGTATCGTGACACCGCTATTGAATTGGAAAAAATTTGATGAAGCCCGTCAAGATGCAATGAAAGCTCAACTTGTTCGACTACTGGATGCGCCAAATCTTAGTGCTGATTTGTACGAAAAAGTCAGTAAGAGCCTAGGAGCGTAGGTTTTTCAATGGGGCAGCATGTCTACGAACTTTCGATTGATGTGAGTTATCTCGAGTGTGAACGGCTATATCACGAGGGTAACAATACCGTTGTTGTACAAACCACGTCAGGGTTGCGCGTCCAGTTACCGACGATGAATCTGCGGCCGTTCGTCACCCCCGATGGTATTCAAGGTCGGTTTAAACTGATAACGACGGCCGAAAATAAGATCATTAGCTTAACGAAACTGTAACGCCCAAATAGCGCTCAATGTACTTTGACTACAATCAGTGAGCGCTATATTCAACCTTTCATGTATTTATTAAGGCGACTGCAAACACAGAGATGCATAGTTTAACGCCTTTATTTGCTTATATTTTATACCAATGAGAACAACGAACCGAGAATCACGCCCAACTGGTACGATTTGTCCTTGCGATTGAGTAGAAATGATGTAATCATTTTGTTAATCAGTCTACAAATGGTCTTAATGCCATTAACTATTGGTTAAGGGCTCAGGAGAATAAAAACGATGATAAACAGGCCTAGTGCATTCAAACGTACACCTCTTGCTCTCGGAATCGCAGCTTTAATTGCGGGTTCGTGCAATGTGAACGCAGCGAGCTGGGAATTTGGCGATGTTGAAATTAACCTAGACTCTACATTTACACTTGCGACGAGTATTCGTGCTGAAAAACGCGACTTAGGTCTCGTTGGTAACAGTAACTTGCCGACTTTTGATTGGTCAGGTTATAACGCCGCAACCAACGTTATCTATCCTTCAGGAGATGTATGGTCTCTTGCTAATGGAACTGGCTCTTACAGCACCAACGGCGACTTAGGTAACCTAGCCTTTGATCAAGGAGACGCGTTTTCTACTCAGTTTATTGGTCTACACGAGTTAGACATAAACGCGGGTGACTACGGTTTCTTTGCGCGTGGTTTCTATTTTTACGACTTTGAGTTGTTAAACGGCAACCGTGCATGGGAAAACAAAATTACCGGTAAGCAAGTCGACTTGTGTTCAGATCCAGAGGCGCGCAATGAATTGTGTGCTGATGTCCGTTTGTTAGATGCATTCGCTTACCTCGACACGTACGTTGGTGACATGCCGTTGACACTTCGCTTGGGTGACCAGGTAGTCAGTTGGGGTGAAAGTACACTTATCCAGCACGGTATCAATACTATCAACCCGGTTGACGTATCGCGTGCACGTGCACCAGGTGCAGAGCTCAAAGAAGTCTTTATTCCAGTGGGCATGTTATTCGCTTCATTGGGTATTACCGATGATTTAACTCTATCCGCGTATTACCAATACGAGTGGGAAAAGAGTTTATTACCTGTTGCAGGAAGCTATTTCTCAAGCAACGATTTTGCCGGTGAGGGCGGTCAAGCCAACAACATTCAGTTAGGTTTCACGGGTAACCCTGATATTGACCTTGATCACCTACTCACCGAGATGAACAATTTGAGCGCAGCGCTGAAGAGCGGTGCAGATCCAGCACAGATCTCAGGCGCACTATTGGCGTATTCAACTAAAGTTGGTTTACGTGGTTTTAGTGATGCAGCACATGAAGATGCCGATGACCAAGGTCAGTACGGTATCCGTTTGGCGTATTTCTCAGAAGCACTCAACAATACTGAGTTTGGTTTGTATCACATCAACTATCACAGCAAGCGCCCGTTGATTAACGGTATCGCATCTGACTTTACTGCTGCTGGTGTTGGTCGTGACCTTGCGATGTTAGCAACGGTTGATGAAATCACCCGTCATAACATTACGGACCTGAACACATTTGCGGAAGCCAAGTTTGTATACCCTGAAGATATCAAGCTATACGGCTTCAGCTTCAACACTAACGTTGGTACAACCGCACTTGCAGGTGAAATTGCGTATCGTCAAGATGAGCCACTGCAAATGGACGACGTTGAGCTGTTATACGCGGCAATGCCAGAACAGTTGGCACTAGCAGGCCTTCGCCCTGATTTGGCAGGTATTTCTCAGTATGCCAACATTGGTCGCGTGGCAACGCCAGGTGGTCTGATTGATGGTGTGCTTTTCTCAGACACTGTTCAGGCGCAGATGACTGCTTCACACGTATTTGGTCCAGTACTGGGCACCGACAACTTTATCCTTCTAGGTGAAGTTGGTGTTGTTAGCATTGAAGACTTCCCGGATCCAGAAGTGATTCGATTGGAAACACCAGGAACCGCTCGTACGCCTTCACTTGAACCAATTGTCAATGCAGACGGTTCTTTGAACTTCCGCGAAGGTCTACATATTGGCCTTTCTAACGGACCTGAAACGAATGAATTTGCGTCAAAATCTGCATGGGGTTATCGCCTGATTGCAGTTGCTGATCACAACAACATCTTCTCAGGCATTAACTTGCGTACACGTGCAACGTTCTCACACGATGTGAACGGAACCACACCAAACCCGTTGTTCTTGTTCACAGAAGATCGTAAATCAGCGAATATCAGTTTTACGTTCGATTACTTAAGCCGTTGGTCGTTCACTGGTTCATACAACGCATTCTGGGGCGGTTCAGGTACTGCCAATGCACTGTCAGACCGTGACTTCGTGTCTTTCAATATTAAGTACGCTATCTAGAGAGAAGTATTATGATTAAAAAACTAGGATTAGTTGCAGCGGCTCTAACGATTGCTTTGTCTAGCCAAACAGCTTTGGCAAAAGTCAGTGCTGATGAAGCCGCAAAGTTGGGCGACTCATTAACGCCACTTGGTGCTGAAAAGGCTGGAAATGCGGACGGTTCAATCCCTTCTTGGGAAGGTGGCATTACTACACCTCCTGCTGGCTTCGAGCCAGGTGGTTTCCATATTGACCCGTTCCCAGAAGACAAGCCGTTGTTTGAAATCACCGGTGCAAATTATCAAGAATATGCGGATTTTTTATCTGATGGTCAGAAAAAAATGTTCGCGACATATCCTGACACCTATCGTATGCCGGTCTACCAAACCCGCCGTACAGCATCTAATCCTCAAGAGGCTTATGATGCAACTAAAGCGAATGCGACTCGTGCAGAGTTGCTAGAAGGTGGTAACGGGATCAAAGGTGCCGCAATTGGTATTCCATTCCCGATTCCTCAGAACGGTTTAGAAGCCATTTGGAATCACGTGTTGCGTTATCGCGGCGAGGCGGTAGCACGTTTCGGCGGTCAGGCTGCGGTGACAGCTAGCGGTGACTACAACGTTATCGGTTTTGATGAAGAATTGTTAATCAACTATTCAAAGCCTGGTGTAACGCCAGAGCAGTTAGTAGAAGACAACATCTTGTTCATGTTCAAACAGAAAGTGACTAAGCCAGCGCGTTTGGCGGGTACGGCATTGTTGGTTCATGAAACGGTTGACCAAATCAAACAGCCACGTAAAGCGTGGACGTACAACACAGGACAACGTCGTGTTCGACTAGCGCCTAATATTGCGTATGACACGCCGGGAACAGCAGCCGATGGTTTGCGTACTACCGATGACTTCGATATGTTTAATGGTTCGCCGAATCGTTACAATTGGGAGTTAAAAGGAAAGCAGGAACTTTATATCGCATACAACAACTATGCACTGCACAGTGACAAAGTTTCGTACGCTGATATCTTGACGCCAAATCACGTCAACCCTGATTTAACGCGTTTCGAGAAGCATCGTGTTTGGGTAGTAGAGGCGACGTTGAAAGATGAGTTCCGTCATGTTTACCAGAAGCGTGTGTTCTACATTGATGAGGACAGTTGGCAAATTCACGTTGCTGACATGTATGACAACCGTGGTGAATTATACCGTGTCGGTTTGGCATATGGTGTAAATTACTATGACGTTCCGACACATTGGTCTACTCTAGATGTATATCACGATCTAAACTCTCGTCGTTATTTGGCGATCGGTCTAGACAACGAAGAAAGTATGTACGACTTTACTATTCGTCCGAAAGAGCGTGAGTTCACAGCTTCTGCTCTACGTCGCGAAGGTAAACGTTAATCATCGTAACTATCAAAACGGTTGGTGTTGCGAGGGCAACTCCAACCGTTTTTTTATAAGTGGGTAATTATGCTAAAACCGAGTGTTCTTCTCGCCAGTCTTTTTTCCTCATTGCTACTTACGGCTAATGCCGAAACGTTCAAAGCGCCACTCGTCAATCAGTCTCTTTTGCTAGATGCGTATTCAAATGGCCACAATATCGTCGTTGGAGAGCGCGGTCATGTGATCATCGATTCCCAAGGTTCTGGTAATTTTACTCAGGCCGATGTACCAATGGCTGTGACCCTTACGTCAGTTGATGCTGTCGGTGACAACATATGGGTGGCGGGCCATGATGCAACAATCATGTATTCTCCGGATGGGGGAACGACCTGGTCTGTGCAAATGCATCAGCCAGAGCTGGAACGCCCCTTTTTAGATATCTTATTTTTGAACGAATCTGAAGGTATTGCCGTGGGTGCTTATGGCTTGTTTTATCGTACCATCGATGGTGGTAATACATGGACAGCTGAGCAACACGCGACACTACTCAACCCCCTCGATATTGAGTACCTCGAAGAGATTAGGGCAGAAGATGAAGCCTTCTATTTGGAGGAGCTAAACTCGATTTTACCGCACATCAATCGGGTTGTTCAGGTCAACGATGATTTATATGCCGCTGGCGAAACTGGCTTGCTAGCAAAAAGCTCAGATTTCGGACGTAGCTGGCAACGCACTGAGTTAGATTACTTTGGTTCCTTCTTCGATGTCGCGCCATTAGCAGATGGATTAATGATTGCGGTTGGTTTACGTGGCGCGATATATGCGTACGACAGTGCTGATACCCTGCAAACCTGGAATAGAATCGAATCCTGCACCGTTTCAACGTTAAATTCAGTAATGCTAAAAGATGCCAATAATGCTCTCGTGGTTGGTAACAATGGTGCTGTGTTGAGTATTAATTTGCCGCAATTAAAAGGCGCGATGAATGGCGATTGTGGCAGCAATGGCATCAGTGTCTCGCAAATCCCGAGCAAAAGCGCAATCGCGACTTTGATTAATGTTAATGATGGCTATACCGCAGTAACGTCTGACGGTTTGCAACAATTAGAAGTAGAGTAATTGCTATGATGTCGACTATTAGCCATTTTTTAGAACGCCTAATTTTTGGATATCGCGGCGTCGTTGTCGCAATTTTCGCTTTGATCACAGTTGGGCTCTTGTACAGCGCGTCACAATTGAAATTGGACGCGGGGTTTGAAAAGAACATCCCACTCAATCACGAGTACATGAAAACCTACATGCAACACCGCAAAGACTTCGGTGGCGCAAATAATATATTAGTTTCGGTATGTGACCGAGACGGCAATATTTTCAATACAAACTTCTTTGACACATTAAAGAATGTGCACGATCAACTGTTTTTCATCAACGGTGTGGATCGGTCTCTGGTGGTGTCTTTATTTGCGCCATCCACGCGTTTTACTGAGATAGTCGAAGGCGGTTTTGCCGGCGGTCCGGTGATTCCAGCTGACTTCAACTCGTCCAGTCAGGCTGCGCTCGATTTGGTCGCTGCAAACGTAGAGAAGGCTAAAATTGTTGGTCGTCAGGTATCGGATGATTACTCCTGTGCTATGGTGACAGCGCAATTGCTTGAACTAGACCCAGAAACAGGTGAGCCACTCAACACCCTTGCGCTAGCCGCGGAGCTAGAAAATCAACTTCGCGGTCAGTATGAAAACGATGCAATCAGTATTCATGTTATTGGCTTTGCTAAGATGATTGGCGATGTTGCAGACGGTGCAAAAGACGTCTTGTTATTCTTCGCTATCGCGATTGTGATAACCGCCTTCATGGTTTACTTCTTCTGTAAGTCGTTGATGCTGACCTTCTTACCATTGCTGTGTTCTATCATCGCAGTGGTATGGCAGTTAGGGCTTTTGACCGTGCTAGGCTTTGGCTTAGACCCAATGTCGATCTTGGTGCCGTTCTTAGTCTTTGCGATCGGTGTTAGCCATGGCGTTCAGATGATCAATGCGGTAGGTAAAGACGTCGTTGCCGGTATGACTGTGCTCGAAGCGGCTAAAGATGCCTTCCGCACCTTGCTCATTCCTGGTGGTATTGCGCTGTTATCGGATACTGTGGGCTTTATGACCTTGTTGGTCATCGATATTGGCATAATCCGAGAACTTGCCATAACGGCCAGTATGGGTGTTGCAGTAATCATTTTCACAAACTTGATCTTGTTGCCTGTACTCATGTCATTCATCACATTGGGTGACCGTTATAAGCAAAAATTCGCTGGCAAAGAAAAGAGCTCAAATGCGTTTTGGAACTCAATCGCATCGTGCAGTAAGAAAGGCGTGGCGATCAGCATCGTATTAATTACCGCGCTACTCTTCGTGTTGGGCTACATGCAATCACAACAAATGAAGATTGGTGATTTACACGCGGGCGCGCCAGCGCTGCATGAATACAGCCGTTACAATCAGGATACCTTCCTGATAACCGACAGATACGAAATCACCGTTGATTACATATCGGTCATCGTTGAAACCGCGCCTGAAGCCTGTACGTCTTACGAAAAAATGAGTGCGATTGATGATTTCCAATGGCGAATGGAAAACGTCGAGGGCGTTCAATCGACTGTATCGTTGGCGTCTGTGGCTAAAGTGGTAAATGCTGGTTACAACGAAGGTAATATTAAGTGGCAAACTCTGCCGCGTAATCAGCAAACTATGGTGCAAGCGATCGCACAAGTGCCGACGTCGTCAGGCTTACTGAATGGCGATTGTTCCGTAATGCCGGTGATACTGTTCATGCAGGATCACAAAGCCGAAACCATTTCTCGTGTTGTCGATGCGGTGAAACAATACGGTGCAGAGTTTGCGTCAGATGATCTGCAGTTCAAACTCGCATCTGGACCGGTTGGTGTAATGGCGGCGACCAACGAAGCCGTTGCAGCTGCACAAGATCCGATGATGTTGTACGTGTTTGGCGCAGTCATTCTCTTGTGTTTATTGAGCTTTAAATCATTGCGTGCGACCTTGTCAGTGGTCATTCCGCTGTACGTAGTATCTGTGTTAGCACAAGCCCTTATGACATTCCTAGAAATTGGACTGACGGTTTCAACGCTGCCCGTAATTGCCTTAGGTGTTGGTATCGGTGTTGACTACGGTATCTACATCTTGTCAACCATGAGTGGGCGTTTGAAGCAGGGGGCAACAGTAGAAGTTGCTTATCTCGATGCACTCAAGGAGCGGGGCAGTGCGGTTCTATTTACCGGTATAACCTTGGCTGTCGGTGTGAGTACCTGGGTGTTCTCGGCACTTAAGTTCCAAATGGACATGGGTATCTTGTTAACCTTTATGTTCGTGGTCAACATGCTAGGCGCTATTGTGGTTTTACCCGCGATTGCGAGAATACTTTGGTATAACCGCTGCGAAGACGATGAGCAGTCCAAAGGATAGACCAGTTTAAAGCGCATATTTACATACGAAAAGGGCATATATTGCCCTTTTTTATTGCGTTATCTGAATAAGTATCTAAAGTGTAAAAGAGTCGTAAAATAATCGCTTTTAAATTGCCTCGGATTTAGTGAAAATATAGCGATAAAACGTTGTATTTAAACACGATCTCTTAACTGCGATGATTATAATAAAGGTTAACGAATGACATTCGCCACAAAGCCTCACTCTGTACTCCTAGAAAATGTATTCAAGCTGATTGATAAGAACATCGATGGTCAGCACTCCAAACTGGTTAAACAATTTGCTCAACGCCTCTATTTAAATATGTCATCGGACGATCTTGAAGATCGCAATGACAGTGATTTGTACGGCGCCGCACTTAGCCTTTGGCACCAATTCGAAAAATTCGATATGGCAAAACCGGCTATTCGCGTGTTTAACCCAGAGATAGCAAAACACGGTTGGCATAGCAGTCATACAATAGTGGAAATTATTGTGAAGGACATGCCATTCCTAGTTGATTCTGTGCGTATGGCTTTGAATCGCTTGGACATATCTGCCCATTTGCTGTTACACAGCCCAATCACGCTTAAACGTGATAAGAGTAAGCGCGTTACAGAGTTCTTAGACAATCCGCCTAAAAAGCAATCCGCTGCCGTAGAGAAACAAACGATTTTCTTGATTGAAATCGATCGCCAGAATTCTGATGCTGCAATTGAACAATTAACCCAAGAGTTACATTCAGTGGTAGACGAAGTATCACTGGCTGTAACCGATTGGCAGCCGATGAGAGAGCGCTTAGACACTGTTATAAAGGAAATTGAAAGTGGTAAAGCACACGTCGGCAATGACGCATCAAAACACCAAGCACTGACGTTTTTGCGTTGGTTGGCTGACCATAATTTCACGCTTATGGGCTATCGCCATTATGAGGTTAAGGCCATCAAAGGTGATCACCGCTGGGTGCCTGACAACAACTCAAGCTTGGGGTTAATGCAGAACTCCAAAACAGATCGCGAGCGCTTGATTTCGAGAATGGCTGCCAGTGCTCAGCGCGCAGCACTTAACCAAGACCCGTTACTGTTGACGAAAACCAATAGCCGCTCAAGAGTTCACCGACCGGCACATATGGATTACATCGGTGTTAAGGAATTTAATGCCAAAGGAGAAGTGATTGGCGAGCACCGTTTTATCGGTTTGTATTCAGCGTCGTTCTACAACAGCAGTGCGACCCAGATACCGGTATTGCGTGAAAAGATTGATCGCGTTTGCGAACTCTCTTGTTTTGAACCGGGCACGCACGCGTTTAAGGCTTTCGTTAATATTATCGAAACCTATCCGCGCGACGAATTACTGCAAAGCACTGAAGCCGACCTTGCGCAGATCGTGATGGGCATTTTACAAATGCAAGAGCGCGGTATCACCCGTTTATTTGTGCGCCGCGAATTGTTTGGACGCTTCGTGTCTTGTATGGTTTTCGTGCCCAGAGAGAAGTACAACACGCAATTGCGTAAAGACACGCAAAAGCTGTTAAAACGCGCTTTTGGCAGTGACGAGGAAGTCGAGTTTACGACGTACTTTTCTGAGTCAGTGTACGCCCGCACGCATTACATCGCGAAAGTAAAAGACAACAACGTGGAATATGATGTGAAGGAAATCGAGAAAAATATAATAGAACTAACAAAAAGCTGGAGCGATCGGTTGGCTTCAGCAATCGTTTCCGCTCACGGCGAAGCAGCTGGTAAAGCTATACAACAACGTTATGAAAATGCTTTCTCGAGAAGTTATACCGAATCTAACTTACCGAGTGCCGCGCTGGTCGATATCGAACGCTTAGAGCTATTGTCAGATGACAATACGCTCGATATGTTGTTCTACAGACCGCAAGAAGAGCCTGCGGACAGTGAGATCGTCAAGCTTAAGTTGTTCCATAAAGATGTGCCAATCCACCTTTCAGATGTTTTGCCAATGCTGGAAAACTTTGGCTTGCGAGTCATCGATGAAAGTCCGTTTATGGTGACGTGCGCCGAGGGCAATGTTAACTGGATCATGGATTTCAAAATGCTGCACAAGCGCGTGCAAGATTTTGATATGGAAAGTGCACAATCACTGTTCCAAGACGCTTTCTCTCAGGTTTGGAAAAACGATTTAGAAGACGATGGATTCAACCGTCTTATCTTGGGCGCGAATTTAACCGGCCGTAATGTCACTATCTTGCGTGCCTACGCAAAATACATGAAGCAAATTGGCTCCTCTTTCAGCCATGATTACATTGCCAATACGCTGGCCAACTACCCGGCAATTGCAGAGTGTTTGGTTAACTATTTTGAGCAGCAGTTTAACCCATCACTTAAACGCAATGAGAAAAAGGCCAACGCCATAGTGGCTGACATCGAGGCACAACTTGATAGCGTGTCTAATCTTGATGATGACCGTATCATTCGACGTTACCTTGATTTGATTCAAGCAACCCTGCGTACAAACTTCTATCAAGTTGATGAGCAGGGTACGCCGAAGGCTTATGTGTCTTTCAAAATGCTACCTGAAAAGATTTCGGATATGCCTCTGCCGTTACCGAAATTTGAAATCTTCGTATATAGTCCACAAGTTGAAGGTGTGCACTTAAGAGGTGGTAAGGTTGCGCGTGGTGGTTTGCGTTGGTCTGACAGACAAGAAGATTTCAGAACAGAAATTCTAGGTCTGGTGAAAGCCCAGCAAGTTAAGAACACGGTTATTGTACCGGTCGGAGCCAAGGGTGGTTTCGTGTGCAAAAACCTTTCATCTGACTTGAGCCGCCAAGAGTTCTTTGAAGCCGGTCAAGCGTGCTACAGAACCTTTATTCGGAGTTTGTTAGATATCACCGACAATATCGTTGATGGTAAGGTTGTGCACCCGGAAAACGTGGTTCGCCTAGATGAGGATGATCCATATTTGGTTGTTGCGGCCGACAAAGGCACTGCGACCTTCTCAGATATCGCCAACAGCATTTCAGAAGAATACGGTTTCTGGCTCGGCGATGCATTCGCGTCTGGTGGCAGTATCGGTTATGACCATAAGAAAATGGGTATCACTGCGCGCGGCGCATGGGAATCCGTTAAACGCCACTTCCGTGAGATTGGCGTTGATTGTCAAACGACTGATTTTACCTGTATCGGTGTCGGTGACATGGCTGGTGACGTATTTGGTAACGGTATGCTGTTGTCAGAACACACGCGCATCATCGCTGCGTTTAACCACTTACATATATTCTTTGACCCGAACCCGGATGCGGCGAAAACGTATAAAGAACGTCAGCGTCTGTTTGAAGATCCAAGCCTTAGTTGGAACGACTACGATCGTAAATTGATTTCAAAAGGCGGCGGTATTTTTGAGCGTTCAGCCAAATCGATCAAACTCAGTCCTGAAATGAAAAAATGGTTGGGCACACGTCAAACCGCGATGACACCGAATGAGTTAATCCATAACATTCTCAAAATGGAAGTGGACCTCATGTGGAACGGTGGTATCGGTACATACGTCAAAGGTGCTAGTGAAAGCCACAGTGAAGTGGGTGATCGCGCAAATGACGCAGTGCGAATTAACGGTAGCGAGCTCAAAGCTAAAATTGTCGGCGAGGGTGGTAACTTAGGCCTGACGCAATTGGGTCGTATCGAATTCGCAGCTCATGGCGGTAGAGTCAATACTGACTTTATCGATAACGTCGGTGGCGTTGACTGCTCTGACAACGAAGTCAACATTAAGATCTTACTAAACCAGCTGGTCAATGACGGTGATCTAACCGTCAAACAGCGCAATAACTTACTGTACGACATGACCGATGACGTGTCTCAAATCGTACTACAGGACTGTTATCGTCAAACATTGTCGATTTCAATCTCTGAGCGAGCAGGGGCGAGCGCGTTAAAAGAGCAGTTGCGTTTTATCCATGGCTTAGAGCGTGATGGCGCACTGAATCGTGAGTTAGAGTTTATCCCGCATGACGAAGAGGTTTCAGACCGCTTAGCATCGGATAAAGGCTTTACGCGTCCCGAGCTATCAGTGCTCATCGCTTACGGCAAGATGGTCTTAAAAGACCAACTAAATGTTGAAGAAATCACTCAAAACCCTTACTACAACCAGTTGTTGATTAACGCCTTCCCAGCGGTGCTGCGTAAAAAGTTTGCGAAGCAAATGCAGCAACATCCACTGCGCAGTGAAATCATCGCGACTAAGTTGACCAATGAAATGGTCAATGACATGGGCCTCAACTATATGTTCAGGATCCAGGAAGAGACGGGCGCTTCAGTAGCCGAAGTAGCTATTTCATATTCAATTGTCAAAGCCATCTTTGGAATTGGCGAATTGTGGGAAGCGATAGAAAAACTGGATAACAAAGTACCCGCTGACGTGCAGTTGGGTATGTTAGAGCAGGCGCGTCGTACGATTCGACGGGCATCTCGCTGGTATTTGCGACACGGTGACAAGTCGATTGATATCAACCAGGCGATTGCTGAGTACTGTGAGGTCTACCGCGACTTGCGTGACAATCTAGCTGATTACTTGGTAGAGGAAGAGTATCAAGAGGTTGAAACCGAAATTAAATCCTTGGTGTCTCAGGGAGTTCCAGAAGATATTGCTCGCTCAGTGGCGAGCTTCAGTAACATGTTCTGTTGTCTTGACCTAGCGCAAATCGCGCGGACTGATAAACGCGGCAATGCAGTGGCGGCTACCTTGTACTATCAATTAGGTTCGAAACTCGAACTTCATTGGTTCCTCGACCAGATCAATCATCAATCTGTCAGTAATCACTGGCAAGCATTGGCGAGAGCGTCTTATCGCGAAGAGTTGGATTGGCAGCAACGTTCGATCGCGAACTCATTGCTGATGAACGCGCCGGATGAGAAGGATGCACACGTAATATTGAATACTTGGATGGATAGCAATGAGGTATTACTACAGCGTTGGTATCACATGATGTCTGAGTTTAAGACCAGTACAACGCATGATTTTGCGAAGTTTTCTGTAGCATTACGTGAATTGATGCTGTTAAGCGTCAAGGCAAACCATTAAAATAGTATTATTGCGAAAATACTAAGCCCCGCAATGCGGGGCTTTTTTATATGGGGTTTCTGTTTTATGTATGGTTTGGTTCAAAATGCACTTCTTAATTGTGAGCCAGAAAAAGCGCATGATTTAACCATCAATTGGTTAAAGTATTCTCAGTCTAATCTATTGCGCTGCACCTACGCGCAGAAAGTAACACCAAAACCAGTTGAGGTTTTAGGTTTAACATTTCCCAATCCAGTTGGTTTGGCGGCCGGTCTGGATAAAAACGGTGAATGCGTTGACGCCTTTGGCGCAATGGGCTTTGGATTTGTCGAGGTCGGCACTGCAACACCGCTCCCTCAGCCGGGCAATGATAAACCTAGACTGTTTAGGATCCCCGAAAAATCCGCGATCATTAATCGCATGGGCTTCAATAACAAGGGCGTTGATTACCTCGTTGAGCGTGTCAAGAAAGCCAGTTTTGACGGTATTGTCGGGATCAATATTGGTAAGAATAAAGTCACGCCAGAAGAAGACGCGATAGACGACTACATCAAGTGTTTAGATAAAGTCTATGCGCTGGCGGACTACGTAACGGTGAATATCTCTTCACCGAACACGCCAGGACTTCGAAACCTGCAGTACGGTGAAGCACTAGATAACTTGCTTGCCGGTTTAAAAGCTCGGCAAGTGATGTTGAGTGAGCAACACAAACAATACACGCCATTGCTAGTGAAAATCGCCCCTGATCTGTCTGATGACGAAATCCGTTCTATCGCGCAATCGCTATTAAATGCCGAGATCGATGGCGTGATCGCAACCAATACAACCTTGGAGCGCGCCCCCGTTGAAGGACTCCAATATGCGAATGAGGCTGGCGGTCTGTCCGGTTCAGTATTAACCGACAAGAGTCTTCACGTAACCCGTGTTTTAGCTGACGCACTGGAGCAAAGAATGCCAATCATTGGGGTGGGCGGTATTGATAGCCCAACAACTGCGAAACAGCGCTTAGAAGCCGGTGCCAGTTTGGTGCAAGTGTACTCAGCGTTGATCTATCAAGGCCCGAAATTGGTTAAGGATATCGTTAATGCTCTTTAGGCTAACACTCGATTGCAGCACAATTAAGGGGCAAATGTGAGTCAGTCACTAAACAAAATAATCTTGACGACGAGTCGCGGTCTGGATGAGTTATTAAAACAAGAAGTACTCGATTTGTGTCCTGAGTTAAGTGTGCAACTGAAACCCGGACAGGTTATAACCGAAGCCAGCTTGGCTGACGCTTATCGTTTGTGTTTGTGGTCACGCTTGGCAAACCGGGTTATTTGGGTGTTAGCCGAAGGTCCTTCCGATAATGCTCAACAGCTCTATGAAACGGCCAACAGTATTGACTGGAGTGCACAGTTTGATTCATCAACCGACTTTTTGGTGAATTTTTCAGGTACCAATAGGGCGCTAAGCAATAGCCAGTTTTCGGCGCAGCGGCTCAAAGATGCAGTTGTTGATCGTTTTACTGAAGCCGGTCTTTCCAGGCCCAGTGTTGACAAACTAGCACCTGGATTCACTATCCAAGCACGATTGTGGCGCGATAAAGTTACCATTGGGATTGATATGGCGGGCGGGAGTCTGCATCAGCGCGGTTACCGTTCTGAAACAGGTGAAGCGCCGCTAAAAGAGCACGTTGCTAGCGCACTGCTAATCCGTTCAGGATGGACTAAAGCTCGACATAAACCGTTAATCGATCCTATGTGTGGCTCCGGAACGATCGCAATTGAAGCTGCGCAAATAGCCATGAATAAAGCGCCAGGGCTGACCCGCAAACGCTGGGGATTCACAAAGTGGTTAAATCACGATGAACGGCTGTGGCAGTCGTTGGTAGAACACGCGCAACAATCGGTAAAAACCACTGACGTTAAAATAGTGGCCAATGACAACCAGCCGTCCATGATCCAGATTGCCAAACGCAACGCTGATCAGGCCGGTGTTTTTCAAGCAATTCAGTTTTCTCAGCAAGACGCGCTAGCGTTTAACCCCGATGTCGGTGAGGCAGGTTACATTGTCAGTAATCCTCCATACGGTGAGCGACTCAGTGATCTCGCGACGTTAGTACCATTTTTCAATCAATGGGGTTTGCAGTTAAAGCAACAATATCCAGACTGGCAGATTAGTTTATTGAGCTCGCAAAGGGATCTGTTGCGCCAGTTGAAGTTAAGAGCGAAAAATGAATACGCCCTTATGAATGGTAAGCTTGAGTGTAAGCTCGCTAATTTCATCATGGACGAGGCCAACCAGCGTGTGTTGACAGATTCAGGGAACAATGAATTTGCCAACCGTTTAAAGAAAAACCTCAAACAATTGCAACGCTTCTTAAAGCAAACCGACACCAATGCTTATCGAATATACGATGCCGATTTACCGGACTACAACGTTGCAATCGATGTGTATGCTGATTGGTTGGTAGTGCAAGAATATGCGCCACCCAAAAACATTCCGGCAGAAAAGGCCCGTCGTCGTCTGAATGACATTATTATCCAATTGCCGAGTGTAACCGGGTTTGCGGCTGATAAGATTGCCGTTAAAGTCCGCTCTCAACAGAAGGGTAGTTCACAGTACCAGCGCCAAGCGACGCAAAAGACGTTCATAACGGTTCATGAAAATGGCGCCCAGTTTTACGTCAATCCGACCGACTATCTTGATTGCGGTCTGTTTTTAGACCATCGCTCAACACGTCAGTTAGTCGCACAAAAGGCTAAGGGTAAAGATGTTCTCAACTTATTCAGCTACACCGGCAGTGTATCGGTGCATTGTGCGCTGCGGGGGGCCCGGACCGTTACCACGGTAGACATGTCGAATACATATCTCGATTGGGCCAAGCGCAACTTTACGTTGAATGGCTTGAAAGGGGGATATCAATTCGTTCAGGCTAATTGCGTGACCTGGTTTGAACAGCATCAACAGACGTTTGATTTAATGTTCATTGACCCACCGTCGTTTTCTAATTCAAAGCGCATGGAAGGTACCTGGGATGTTCAACGGGACCACGTAAAATTGCTGACGCAAGCTTATGACTGCTTAAACGACGGTGGCGAAATTGTGTTTTCGAACAATCTGCGGAGTTTTCGGTTAGATGAAGATGCGCTCACCAACGTAGGGTTTACGCTAGAAAACATTTCCGCAAAAACGCTCCCTGAAGATTTTAAACGCAACCCCAAGATCCATCAGTGTTGGATTTTAACTAAATGAAACTAACCTTGTTTACCGGTCCACAGTGCCATTTGTGTGATTTGGCTGTGGACGTCATCAATAGTCTTGACGGGTCAACATTGACGGTCGAAAAGGTCAATATTCGCGACAATACAGAATATTATCATTTGTATGCGGTTCGTATCCCGGTATTGCGCCGGGAAGACACTCAACAAGAACTCGGCTGGCCATTTGATAAACAGCAATTGGAGACATTCATTCAGTGAGTTTGATTCAACTTAAGCAGCTGTCAGTATTTTACGGCTCGCCACCATTACTTGATTCTATCGACTTTACGCTACAACCGAACGAACGCGTTTGTATTGTTGGTCGCAATGGCAGTGGAAAATCGACATTGATGGGGGTTTTAGCCCATGAAGTGACCTTCGATGATGGTGTAAGAGTTGTTCCAAACAACACAAAAATTGCACGTTTGCCGCAAGACCCGCCCGAGAGCGTCGATATCAGTATGTTTGATTACGTCGCTGAGGGTTTGAGCGAAGCCGGAGAGTTGATTAAACAGTACTTTGCGCAAACCCAGGTGATCACTGTCGACCCTAGTGAGAAGCAATTGAACAAGTTGCAGGCGTTGCAAGAAGCGCTAGAGGCTCAGAACGCGTGGCAGTTAGAACAACAAATCGCAAATGTGCTAACCATGTTGAACTTGGATGCCAATCAGAGCTTGTCGACACTATCCGGCGGCTGGCGTCGCAAAGCCGCGTTGGCTCGCGCATTAGTCGGTGACCCAGACGTATTGTTGTTAGATGAACCGACTAACCATCTCGACATTGAAATGATTCAGTGGTTAGAAACGCACTTAAAAGCATTCAACGGTAGTATTGTCTTTATCTCACATGACCGCGCCTTCATTCGCAATATGGCGACGCGTATTGTCGATCTCGACCGTGGCAAGTTAACCAGTTACCCCGGCGATTATGCTGAGTATTTAACCAAGAAAGCCCATGATCTTGATGTAGAAGCGGAACAAAACGCCGAGTTTGATAAGAAGCTCGCGAAAGAAGAGGCATGGATACGCCAAGGAATTAAGGCCCGCCGCACCCGTAATGAAGGTCGCGTCAGAGCGCTAAAGGCGCTGCGCGAAGAGCGAAAGGCACGTCGCGGCGTGGTTGGTAACGCCAAGATCAATCAAAACCAGTCGTCGCGTTCTGGTAAACGTGTGTTTGAGTCGTCCGATTTAACCTATGCCATCGACACAAGACCATTGATCAAAGGGTTGGACTTATCCATTCTGCGCGGCGATAAAGTCGCGATAATCGGCCCAAATGGCTGCGGGAAGAGTACGCTGATCAAATTGTTGTTAGGCGAGTTAACCCCACAACATGGCAGTGTTAAACAAGGGGTTAATATTGAGGTCGCTTATTTTGACCAACACCGAAGCGCGTTGGATCTCGATAAAACCGTGATTGATACTATCGGTGATGGTAAACGTGATTTAATGGTAAATGGCCAACCTCGGCATGTGATGAGTTACTTACAGGATTATTTATTTTCGCCAGAGCGCGCAAATGTCCCGGTTAGAGCCTTGTCAGGAGGCGAGAAAAACCGCTTAATGCTCGCTCGATTAATGCTAAAGCCGTCTAACCTACTGATTTTGGACGAGCCGACAAACGACCTTGATGTAGAAACACTCGAATTACTCGAGTCACTATTGGTTGACTATGAAGGCACCGTTATTTTAGTCAGTCACGACCGTGAATTTGTTGATAACGTTGTAAGCTCAAGTCTATTTTTCGAAGGCGGAGGAAGTGTCAAAGAATTTGTTGGCGGCTATTCAGATGTAAAAGCTTGGTATGATCAAGCTGCTGAAAAAGCCAAACAGGCTGCCTCATATGGCACAAAAAATAATGAAACTAAAGCGGCTGACGCTGGTCATACCGACAAGCAAACAGCACAATCGCAAACTCAGGCTTCTACCAAGCGAAACAAAAAGTTATCATACAAAGATCAGCGTGAACTAGACGCGCTACCTGAACTGATTAACACGCTTGAGTCTGAACAAGCAGAATTACAAGAGAAAATTAACACTCCTGATTTTTTTACCCGGTCCAATGAAGAGACTTCGCCCGTATTGCAGGCGTTAGCTGATGTTGAGCAGCGATTAGAAGATGCATATGGCCGTTGGGATGAATTAGAAAGTGCGCTGAATTAACGAATATCGACAGGACGATAAATGAAGTTTACCCGTATTGCTCTAGCCACAACATTTGCTTTAGTAACCTCGGCATCGCATGCCGCTCAGTATCAATTAGAGCTACTGCCGCTAGACGAAGTCGCAGTTAATAATTTTGCTCAAGCTATCACTAACGATGGTACGGTATACGTAACCGCTCAGGACGAATTCAATCCACCGCTTGATTTGAGCCTAATCGATTTTGAAAGCGAGGCTTTGCTTGCAGCGCTGACAGATCCAGATGCTGCCAAAGCGGGCAACTACAACACCGAAGACTACACAACCTTAGTGGCCATCTTACTTCAAGCCCGTTCAGCGAATAGTGTGTTATTGCAACGCCTCGCAGAATTTAGGAGCTTTAGGGTCCAAGGCACTGATGTAGAGTTAGTACCAGGCTTTGACATCGTCACTGATACGTTTAATGACTATACGCAAAGCACCAACACGGTCATTCGCGATGCGCAAGGTAGTAATATTGTTGTGGGTAGCGGTGTAGCACCATTCGAAAAACTACCCTACACCAATGAAGACGGTGACGAACTTACATATGTACTAAATGACTTTGTCAATTTGGGTTTTGTGGAAGTTAATGGCGTAGTGACTGCATTAGATTCAGTCGAGCAACGCCTTGGCGGTTACAGTGAAGCGTATTCCATTAATGCTAATATGCAAGTAGCAGGCTACGGCGCAACATCTCTAGCGAGCGTTACGGTGTCAGCAATCGAAAACTGTAATGATGATGAAAGTCGTGGTGATATTCCGCTTGAACTTTGTCTGCGCAATTTAAGAGAGGCCGGTGCTGGGTTGTCAGATGCACTTCGAACCAGTGCCCAAACTCGCCCGCATGTATGGCAATTGGATAACGATGGCAGCATTATCGATATTAAATCATATGGTTTAGTCTTCGAGCCTGAGGCGGATGATGACTTTAGTTACGTCAGCCGGGCATTTGATATCAATGATGCAGGCATCGCCGTAGGGGACTCAATGACCGGTGACGGTGTTGCCATCATTCGCCCTGGCAGTTCATTTGCGCAAACTGAAGCAGAGATCGTCGCAACCAAATACGAAAACGACACCGTGACTGAATTGCTGCCGCGTGACGAGAATCAATTGAGTAATGCGTTGCTGATCAACGATGATTACATCGTAGGAACGGTTACGCGAGAGACGAGTGGCGTATCACGCGCAACCTTGTTTGTGTATGACTTGGACACCGAGCAAGTGGAATATCCGTCTGGTTTGTTTACGAGCGCTGGTACAATCCCTCGTGCAATTAACGCTAACAATATCATTGTCGGCGATAGCGAGGTTGAAGCATCTGTTGAAACCGTACGTGAGAAAAACGCGTTCATGTACGACATAAACACACAGGAAATCCTTAACCTAAACGATTTAATCGCTTGTGATAGCCCGTACACCTTGGTTGAAGCGATGGATATCAATGATGACAACGTCATTATTGCCAACGCACGTATACGCGCGGCTACAAAGGATATTCGTGGCGAAGATGTACTCGATGATAACGGCGCAGTGGAATTACGTGACACGGTATATTCTGTAAAATTGACACCTATTCCGAATGGGCAAATCGATGATTGCCAACAAGACGAAGAGACGTTTGAACGCAAAGGCGCTTCGCTAGGAACCGGCATTTTCGGCTTACTTTTGGGCGCAATGTTATGGCGCAGAAGGGCGCATAAAAAGCATTAAAATTGTGGGTTGGTTTTACGCTAACTGAAACAGTAATACTCTTATTTAATCAATTCATCAACACAAAGAAAGGCTTATCATCAAGATAAGCCTTTTTTATAATTAATCTCTTAAAAGAACGTTATCTATATAACGATTTATTGTAATAAAAAATTCATAAAAGTTTCATTATCTTAAAGATTGTCAATAGGTCCTGTTGAGTTTTTCGCTTGAACCAAAGTGGCCAATCCACTATCTCTATATTGTGCGTAAGCGAAATGTGTCAACTCAAACGAAACAGATGATGCAGTCATCTTCAAGAATAGAATTTCACACGCGCATTTATGATCAATTCAACCGAGGTAACTCAATGAAAAGACAAAAAAGAGATAAAATGACCCGAGCGCATGCCAAAGGCTACCAAGCTGGCATCACAGGCCGTTCAAAAGAGCTTTGCCCATTCCAAACCTCTGATGCGAGGTCGCAATGGTTAGGAGGATGGAGAGAAGCGGTCGAGGATAGAAGCTTAGGGCTATCTCGTTAACACCTCATCTCGTTAGAGCAGTACAAGATCTGGAACCCCGCAATCATGCGGGGTTTGTTTTTTATTGAGCCCGAACAAATTAAAAGTTACTAGTGTCCTGGAAGAGTCCAACTTTCAGGTCTTTGGCCGAGTAGATTTCACGACCATCGACTTTGACAATACCATCGCCTAGCCCCATGAATAATTTGCGTTTGATCACGCGTTTCATTTCAATGTGGTAAGACACCTTTTTAGCTGTTGGTAAGATTTGGCCAGTGAACTTCACTTCGCCAACACCCAATGCTCGACCTTTGCCAGGACCACCGCTCCAACCTAGGAAGAAACCGACTAACTGCCACATCGCGTCCAAACCGAGGCAGCCGGGCATGACGGGATCGCCAGGGAAGTGACAATCAAAGAACCAAAGGTCGGGTGTTATGTCGAGCTCAGCGTGGATAAACCCTTTACCGTGCTCACCACCTTCATCGGTAATCGTTACGATGCGATCCATCATAAGCATATTAGGGGCTGGTAGTTGACTATTGCCAGGGCCAAATAACTCACCACGGCTGCAGGCGAGTAGTTCTTCTTTGCTAAAGCTGTTTTGCTGTTGTAACGACATAACTTATTCTATTTGATTAAATTCGCGGGTAATTTAGCGAACACTTGTACGCTAAACAACTCTGAACAGTGATTTATCACTGAAGTTTAATCTAATTGGTGGTTAATTGAACAATTCTTGACCTTAACCAGCTTAAGAGATGCATAAAAAGCGTTCACTTAATCGCATAATCTCGGTGTTCTGGTAACGCATAACCAAGGGCATATGCTAAACTTTTGAAAAAAGGGGTACTGTGATGAAAAAAACGACAAAACACACCAGTAACAAGCCCTCTGCGAATGCGCTAAAGCAAAAAAGATTCAGAGAGCGCCAAAAGGCTCAAGGGAAAAAGATGGTGCGCGGATACATAACGCCGCAGGCCATGAAATGCTACAAAGAAATCAATCAACTCACTCAGTGGAGTGACAGTGAGACGCTATCAAATGCGCTACGGCTAACCTACGCCGCGTACAAGTGTGGCCAAATCAACCTGTTGACTAAGTGGCTCAAAGAACACGAAGAAAGTGACGAAAATCTAAAATCTGAAACCAGTCCATCCAGTGCCACGGAAGATACGACTAAAGCACCGCAAAACGCGACTGCAGACACCGACGATAATATGGTGGAACAGAGAAAAGCGTCATAACGCAATCACTGCGCGTAAACTGCTAGGTTCTTGGTGAATCTGGTAGGCTGTGTCGATACAAGATACGTTTGGCTTCTGCTTTAACGTCATCTCGTTCCCTAAACGACCATAACCTATCCCGTGCATGTCTCGCCGACTCTGTTAGATCCACAATCGGCAGGGGGTAGTCCTTACCAAGCACAAGATCATAGAGCGTTTGTTCTAGGTCTGTCATTTCCCAGGGGGTATGAACCAACTCCTTGGGCACTTTCTGTAGCGCCGGTATCCACTTTTTTATGAATGCACCATCGGGATCATGATCGGTTGACTGTTTTACGGGATTATAGAGTCTAATCGTATTGGTTCCCGTTATGCCTGCCTGCATTTGAAACTGGGGGTAGTGAATACCTGGTTCAAAATCCAAAAACAAACTGCCTAAATAGGTCACGCCTTGATGCCAATTGATGTTTAAGTGATGCGTTAAAAAGCTGACGAGCATGGCCCGCATCCGGAAATTTAAGTAGCCTGTTGTGCGCAATGCACGCATGCAAGCGTCAATCAGAGGAATGCCGGTATTGCCTGTTTGCCATGCCAAAAGATCGTGGCCAACTTTGTCGTCTGTACGATACGGATAACCACAATACGCGTGGTTAACCGCTTCAAATTCCATTCTTGATTCACTTTCAAACTTTTGAATAAAATGACTGCGCCATTGTATTCGCGATTTAAAGGCAGTGTTTGTTCGGCGCCATTCTGGTCTTTTGGGGAGCTGATTTAGGTAACGAATAACTTGGCGACTCGATATATTTCCCCATGCCAGATAGGGAGACAATCTGGAGCAAGATGTCCTTGCTAAGTCGGGTTTCGAAATATGCTTAGCGTAAGATTGTCCGCGCTCAGCAAAAAAGTGTTTCAAGGTATACCAAGCACGTTTCTCGCCGCCAACCTGAAAGCGGGCGTTCGTTGTCCCGCAGCGCTTGAGAAAAGCCCTGACACTTGATTGATTGTCGAATGCATAGACTAGCACACCGTCAACTTCAATAGCCTGGGTTGACAGCGATACTTCAACAGTATGAAGGTGTTCTAGCGCGGGATCTTCGGTTGGTTTAGACAAATAGTGTCGCCAGGCTTTTTTCCATGTCATTCGGTGGGTAAGTCCGCGCTGTACACCAGCATTGGGGTACTCCACCCAATTTACATCGCAATCGGAGAGGTAATGCTGAATAGTCCTGTCGCGCTGGAACGTTTTGTCTAATCCAACTTCCTCATAACTAAATACCGTTGCCAAATTAAATGCTTGATTCAACCAGCGAAACGCTTCTATCGCTTCTGCATAAACAATGGTTATCTTCGCGTTGTGGTGTTTGAGTTGCTCATTCAAATCAAGCAGTGATTGCCATACAAAGCACCAATGTCGATCATCATAATGAGGGTCGTCAACAAGGCTTGGTTCAATTACATACGCCAATATTAACGGCTTATTTGCGTTAATTGCATGGTACAGTGGCGCATGATCACGCAGACGCAAATCACGTTTAAACCATACTAGATTCACGCCATCCATGTTTAAGGACTCAGCCATTTGCGACAAAATTCGCCCTTGGGATCATATTGTTGTGTTTGTTTATCTAAATTGAACTGGCGATGACCGCGAGGATCGCTACCTACACCTGCCAGGTATTGCCAATTACCCCAATTACTCGCCACGTCATAGTCAATCAGCTGTTGCTCAAAATAAGCGGCGCCGTAACGCCAATCCAAAGCCAGCTCATGAACGAAGCAACTGGCTACCAGCTGCCTTGTGCGATTAGACATAAAGCCAGTAGCATTCAGTTGTCGCATGCTGGCGTCAACAATGGGGATACCCGTATTGCCACTGCACCATTGTTCAAATCGAACCGGATCGTGCTGTGTTTTGGGTACTTTCCGTTGGATCCCATCCAACGCATACAGACGCGGACCATGCTTTACCTGTTGCCAGTAAAAAAACTCACGCCACAACAACTCAAAGAACAACCAATAGGTGGAGTCATTTTTAACGAACTTTGCTTCGAATGATGTAATTGCGTGTGCAACCGTAGCACTGCTAATGCAGCCCAATGCGAGCCAGGCCGACAATTTCGATGAAAAGTCCCATCCATCGAGCCCGTTGCGCGTTTCTTTATAGGTTTGCAGCAATTGGGTTTGCGCAAGATAATAGGATAGCTGTTCAAGAGCACGTTGCTCACCACCCACTAATCTTGGGTAGGTTTGAGACACTTTCGTTGCATCTGGCTCTGGAATAGGCACCATACTCGTTGGTACTTTTCCCGCTACAGGAAATGAATCCGGCTTGGCAATGGGGGTTCTTGGGGACGCGTATTTCTCGACCTTTCTACGGAAAGGTGAAAATACATTTGGCATGTTATCAAGTTCGAATGGCAAGTCCTCATGGGTGTAGAGCGTTGAGTTTGAGGCCTGAATGGTCGCTATATTGCGAGATTTTGCAATCTCTTCCACGCTGTCTAAAAATCGTCGTTCATACACGCCGCATACGTGGTTAAAGCCGATATGTGTAGGCTCTATTTCATCGATAACTTCGCTCAGTTTAGTGTTTGTGTTGCCTTGCACAACGCACAAACGATTACCTAAGCGCCGCAAAGCATTGTCTAAATCGACGAGCGCCTCATTCAAAAAGGCTTGTCTATGTTCGCCCATTGAGCGGCAAGCAAACGCATTCTGTTGGTACCACCACTCCGGAATAAAAAAGACGCACGTAAGCGCGTCGCATTCACTCATTAGTTTTGACAGCGCTAGATTGTCAGTAAGGCGCAGGTCATTTTGGAAGATAAATAATCCACGAGATTGACTGTTTGGCATTGCACATCAAATTGTCTAATAAAACTGCATTTAGATAGTGTTTTAACGCTTAAACGGATCGAAACAAACAATTTGAAAGTACAATAAATATCAGCGAGTTAATTTCTTATTAGTATGCACAAAAACACAACAATCCTATGGTTTCGCCAAGACCTGCGTTTAACTGATAACCCAGCGCTGACCGAGGCCGCTCAGCACGGCGATGTGATTCCGGTATATATTCAGGATTCAGATACACCAACTGAATTAAGCGTCGGTGGAGCAGGGAATTGGTGGCTGCATCATTCGCTCACTGCGTTATCAAAAAGCCTAAGTAACAAATTAGTGGTTACCCGCGGTAACCCGTTGTCGGTATTGCGCGACATGGTTGCTAAAACGGGAGCAACCACTGTGATGTGGAACCGCTGCTATGACGCATATGCACGGCAAAGGGACAGCGAAATCAAACATGCATTGAAAGAAGCGGGAGTTAACGCTAAAAGCTTCAACGGCTCGTTGCTGTGGGAGCCGATGTCGGTACTCAAAAAGGACCAAACACCTTATAAAGTGTTTACCCCGTATTACCGTAAGGGATGTTTAGCCGCCACGCCGCCGCGCTATCCAACAGCAAAACCCAGTTTCACGCTGGCCGAGCATGATTACCCACAGCGGAAGGTTGAAGACTTGGGGCTATTGCCTTCGATTAACTGGGATTCTGAGTTTTATGATCATTGGGCGCCGGGTGAAATCGGTGCCGCCGATAAGTTACAACAGTTCATATCTGAAGCTGCCACAGCATATAAAGACCAGCGCAATATACCCAGCAAGGCGGGTACCTCTAGATTGTCTGCTCACCTTCATTTTGGTGAAATGTCACCCAACCAGGCATGGTACGCGATTCTTGACGCCTTTGGTGGGAGTGATGACAGCAATATCGACACCTATTTAAGCGAATTAGGTTGGCGAGAGTTTAATTACTACCTGCTATATCACTGGCCGAGCATTAATACAGATAACTTTAATTCGAAGTTCGATGCGTTTCCATGGCGCGACGATCCAAGCGCTCTTAAAGCATGGCAAAAAGGACAAACCGGTATTCCGATTGTTGATGCGGGTATGCGAGAACTGTGGCAGACCGGCTATATGCATAACCGTGTGCGAATGGTGGTTGCCTCATTTTTAGTAAAAAACCTGCTGATTGATTGGCGCCTTGGCGAGCGCTGGTTTTGGGACTGTTTAGTGGACGCCGATCTCGCATCAAACAGTGGTGGCTGGCAGTGGGCGGCAGGGTCTGGTGCTGATGCTGCGCCGTATTTCAGAGTGTTTAATCCGATATTGCAAGGCGAAAAGTTTGATAAACAAGGAGACTACGTTAAACAATACTGTCCAGAATTATCACGTGTACCTGATAAGTACATCCATAAACCATGGGAAGCCCCACCCAATGTTCTGCATAACGCGGGCATTGTGCTCGGCAAGGATTATCCGCAGCCCATTGTAGACTTAAAAACGTCTCGCCAGCGGGCCTTAGACGCTTATCAACAGGTAAAAGGATAATCATGGCTACACTACGGGTTGTGTTAGGCGATCAACTCAGCGAAACGATGTCCAGCTTGGTTGATATAGACACCGAACACGATACGGTGTTGATGGCTGAAGTGCGGGAAGAGGCAACGTACGTCAGACATCACAAACAGAAAATAGCGTTCCTATTTTCAGCGATGCGGCATTTTGGTCAACTGCTCGTCAGTCATGGCGCAGATGTGGTCTATGTTGATTACTTACACGACCATAATAAAGGGAGCATTGTTGACCAGATCAAATGGCAATTAACAGAAAGTCAGTTTGACCGAGTTGTCATTGCGCATCCAGGAGAGTATCGGTTGTTAGCCCAGCTGCGAGAACTGCAACAACAACTCGACATTCCACTGGACATTCTTGAAGACAATCGTTTTATCGTTGACCATGACTTCTTCGGCCGTTGGGCACAAGGGAAAAAGCAACTGCGGATGGAGTTTTTCTATCGCGAAGTGCGTAAGCTAACGGGCTATCTAATGGAAGGTAATCAACCCATTGGTGGCAAATGGAACTATGATGCGCAAAACAGAGAGTCATTGCCAAAAGACCAACAAGTTCCCGATCGAACTGTGTTCGAGTATGACGCGATTACCCGTGACGTGCTAGCTCTGGTCAATGAGCACTTCACGGACCACTTTGGGGAGCTTGAAAATTTCGCGTTTGCCGTTACGCGTGACCAGGCATTAACTGTGCTGGAGGCTTTTATTGACGAGCGTTTGCCTAATTTTGGTCGATTTCAAGACGCGATGGCGATGCATCAACCCTGGTTGTTCCACTCTCACATAAGTTTCTATTTGAATTGCGGCTTGTTGCATCCGCAAGAAGTCGTAGAACGAGCACTAGCAGAATATGAAAACGGAACGGTTCCGCTAAATAGCGTTGAAGGGTTTGTGCGACAGGTTATCGGTTGGCGGGAGTATGTGCGCGGGTTTTACTGGCACTTTATGCCGGGGCTTAAAGAGCAAAATGCACTGAATGCAACCCGAGCGTTACCATCGTTCTTCTGGAGCGGTAATACGCGGATGAACTGCCTAAGCCAATGTATAAATGAAACCAAAGAAAATGCATATGCCCATCACATCCAGCGATTAATGGTGATTGGTAACTTTGCGTTACTTGCAGGGCTAGACCCCTGTGAAGTCAACGATTGGTATTTATTGGTGTATGCCGATGCCTATGAATGGGTAGAGCTACCAAACGTTTCTAGCATGATTTTGTATGCGGATAACGGTAACTTGGCCAGTAAACCGTATGCAGCAAGCGGTAGTTACATCAATAAGATGTCCAACTATTGCCAACATTGCGAATACAGTGTCAAAGAGAAGACAGGGCCACAAGCATGCCCGTTTAATTATCTCTACTGGGACTTTGCTCATCGTCATCAGGCGACGCTGAGCAACAATCCGAGAATGGCGATGATCTATCGCACGTTCGCCAAGATGGACCCAACCCACGTTAATCATATGCTAAAAGATGCTTCTAGCTTCTTAACAAAACTTGAAAACGATGAAGAAGTCTGAGCTACCGACTAAAGCGTGCGCAGTCTGCGAGCGACCATTCACCTGGCGTAAAAAGTGGGAGAGGGACTGGGAACAGGTAAAATACTGTTCTAAACGATGTTCGAGTCAAAGAAATCGGAAAACATAACGGCTATTTGCATTATGAGGTTGGAAATCAGCTTTTTTGTCAAGGCAATGAAAAGTCTAGGTTGGTTGGAAGTTAAAGTATAAGAATGAGGGTCAGAATTGTACGTATTGCCGACGGCCATAATTCTTTATTTAGATGACTGCTCCACGGCCAAAGGGGGTGTTCAATATCAAAACTTATTATTGATAACCTCTTTACATATAGGACGGCTCAATTCCAATTAACAGGCTTTCTGCCCATGACATTCCTTCATTGATTGAACTAAATCTTTTGAATGGAACCATTTCTTTCTCATACAAAGGTGCTACTTGCAAAATCGTAAGATTCAAACCTTCCATTTCATCAGAAATAACAAATGCAACACCTTTTAGTGGAACACCTTGTTTAATATTTGAAGCAATATAATCACCAAGGTGATTAATTGCATCCGCTGTGAACAAGCAAGATTCTTTAAATACTATTACTTCACTCCATTGGTGAAAACGCCTTCTAGCTTCAATAAAAACTTCACCATGATGTAATATTTCGATTGCTTGTAGTGTTTCCTTATTGAATGGACCTTTGGCAACATATAGAAAAACACCAGAATCCAAAATTTCAATTTCTATAGTCCCATGTTGGAGAAATTGAAGGCTTTTAACCGTAGAACTTGAATAAACGTTATCTGACATTTTTGTCTCCGACCAGCTTCCATTCCTTAATTGATAGCAAAGAACATTTGGTTTTGCATTTTTCGAATAGTTTATTGGCTAAATATGCTATCACTTGTTCGCTGCTTAAGTTAATTCATTCAACGCGTTTAACAACTGTCCGCTTTCTGCCCTTTTGAGCCGCACAAAACTGAGCGTGTAACGGTCCGCTATTTGTCTTAAGGCGACGTTGGCTATCAGACTAGTTCCTACCAAGTTTTGCACAAAACGGAAATGTCTCTATCTGGATGAAATTTTAATTTCCAACCTTAGAATGCAAATAGCCAACATAACCACAAGAAACCTTAAATTTAGTGTGGGAACAGTGTTATTATGCCGCCGGTTTTAAACGTCAGGCGAATGTAATGTCCAATATCCCACCGTGCCCTAAATGTCAGTCAGAATATGCTTATCAGGACCAATCGTTGTTTATTTGTCCCGAATGCGGTCATGAATGGCAAGAAGGTGACGACGAGGAAGATAAGCTTGTCTTAAAAGACGCAGTGGGTAACCTATTGGAAGAAGGCGATCGCGTCACATTAATTAAAGATCTGAAGGTTAAAGGCAGCTCTTCGGTCATCAAAATCGGTACCAAAGCAAAAATAAATCGTTTCGTTGAAGGTGATCATGACATCGATTGTAAGGTCGATGGGATGGGAGCCATGATGCTAAAATCTAAATTCGTGAAGAAGTCTTAACGCCAAAGTCATCAGTTTTCTAGCGGAAAACCCTGGCTGCTAAGCCAAGCGATGGCTGCTTGCTTCGTCTTGAATTCTTTTCTACGCAAATTGGCACTTGTCGGTGCGCTTAGGTGGAATTGTTCCATTTTAATGACACCCTGATCGTTGACTATTGCTTCACACTGCAGACCTTTCTGCACACCAGATTCAACCACCTGTCGAATGATTGGGTTGCAATCGGGTGTTGAGAGTTCCCAGTCCGAAATAATACTCAGCATCGCCCAATCCGACCCGACAATGGGTGCAGCCACTAGCGTTACCTTGTCCACAAATGAAAGGGCAGTTTCTCGATTCCATGCACCGTACGCTTGGAAGACGATGACGTTACCGACCAAGGTTAGTTCGAAATCACCATGTGCTTCATGCATTTATGCTTACCTAGGATGATCGTGAAAGTCTAAAGGAGTATATAACACAGAATCGCTTACTGATGAAATTGTCGACAATATTCACTAATTATTTGCGGAAAATAGTTTTATAGCCTATTATTGTCGACAATTTAAGCATCCTAGGTCCGTCAATCATGTTACCTGAATCAGCTGTAACCTCTGCAGACAAGCTATTTTACCAGTTACGCAAAGATATCGTTGAGGGCGTAATACCCGCTGGGCATAAACTTAGTGAGACCGAATTGTCGACATCTTATCAAGTCAGTCGTGCGGTAATACGCGAAGGTATCAATCGTCTAGCATCGTGTCACCTTGTTGAACGCAAAGCGAATGTTGGTGCCAGAGTGGTATCGCTGACAACGGAGGGTTTAATTGAACTCTATCAAGTAAGAGAATCACTGGAAGGAATGGCGGCGCGGTTAGCTGCACGGAACATGTCAGACAGTGATATTGAGCAGCTCGAACAATTACTTGCGACTCATCAGACAGGGGTCAAAGACGGCCAATCCTATTACCAAGAAGCCGGGGATGTTGATTTTCACTATCGCATCGTCGTCGGCAGCAATAACCAACAACTTATATCCATTTTAATCGACGGTATTTATCACCTGGTCCGCATGTACCGAGTGCAGTTAGGGATGGCCGGACCGCGTGTTAGCCGCGCATTCGATGAACACCAACATATTGTGCACGCCATTAAACAACGTGATGAGGAACTCGCCGAAATGCTAATGAGACGCCACATCACGTATTCGCGCAACAATATTCAAACTAAATTAACCAATCAATAAGAGGCACTTATGAGCGCAGGAAAAAAATTCCGCGAGGCACTCGCACAAACCAAGCCATTACAAATCGTTGGCACAATTAACGCCTATGCGGCAATGATGGCAGAGCAAATAGGCCACAAAGCGATTTACCTATCTGGCGGCGGTGTAGCTAATGCGTCATATGGTCTTCCTGACTTAGGCATGACATCGCTTAACGATGTATTGGTCGATGTACAACGCATTACATCGGCGAGTTCGTTGCCTCTTATGGTCGACATTGACACTGGTTGGGGTGGCGCGTTCAACATTGCCAAAACCATCAAAGATATGGAAAAAGCCGGTGCTGCGGCAGTACACATGGAAGATCAGGTTGCGCAGAAGCGTTGTGGACATCGCCCCAACAAAGAAATCGTTTCAACCGGTGAAATGGTTGACCGTATCAAAGCGGCTGTGGATGCCCGTACTGACCCTGATTTTTTTATTATGGCTAGAACCGATGCCTTTGCCCAAGAAGGCCTTGAGGCGGCAATCGAGCGCGCGAAAGCCTACGTGGAAGCTGGCGCTGACGGGATCTTTGCTGAAGCCGTGCAAACTGAAGAACATTATCGTGCGTTTGCTGAGGCGCTGGATGTGCCTATTTTGGCGAATATAACCGAGTTTGGTAAGACGGAATTGTGGAACGCAAAAGAGCTAGGCGAGTGGGGCGCAGACATGGTGCTCTATCCATTGAGTGCGTTTAGAGCGATGAACCAAGCGGCTGAAACCGTATACGAAGCAATCTTACGCGATGGCGATCAGAAAGCGGTAGTCGACATGATGCAAACACGAATGAAGCTTTACGATTACCTTGGCTATCACGATTACGAACAAAAACTCGATGCACTGTTTGCCGCGTCGAAAAACTAATCTTTGAATTATAACGAATAACTGTACCTTATCTGGAGAAGCTATCATGGCAAAAGTATTAAGTGGCGCGGGCCTGCGCGGTCAAGTTGCAGGTAAAACTGCATTATCAACAGTGGGTAAGTCTGGATCGGGTCTTACCTATCGCGGTTACGATGTTAAAGACTTGGCGCAACACTGTGAATTCGAAGAAGTTGCCTATTTGATCCTCAAAGGCGCGCTTCCGACTCAAGCGCAACTTGACGACTACAAGGCAAAACTAAAAGGAATGCGCGGCCTACCACAAGCACTAAAAGACGTGCTTGAGCGCATCCCAGCCGATGCTCACCCAATGGACGTTTTGAGAACCGGTTGTTCAATGTTGGGTAACCTCGAAATGGAAACGGATTTCGACCAACAGCAACAGGTCACCGATCGCATGCTAGCGTGCTTCCCTAGCATTATTTGCTACTGGTACCGTTTCTCTCATGACGGCGTTCGCGTCGACGTCGAGACCGATGACAATTCTATTGGCGGTCATTTCCTACACTTGTTGCATGGTGAGAAGCCAAGTGAATTGCATGAAAAAGTCATGCACGTATCGCTCATCTTGTATGCTGAACATGAGTTTAATGCATCTACATTTACCGCTCGTGTATGTGCGTCAACATTGTCTGATATGCATTCGTGTATTGCCGGCGCGATCGGTTCACTACGCGGTCCATTACATGGCGGTGCCAACGAAGCGGCAATGGAAATGATTGAACGCTTCACATCACCGGAAAACGCTGAAGAAGAAATGATGGGCATGCTTGAGCGTAAAGAGAAGATCATGGGCTTTGGTCACGCGATTTACTCTGAAAGCGATCCGCGTAACGAAATCATCAAATTGTGGTCAGAAAAGCTGGCTGAATCAGTCGGCGATACTGTGCTTTATCCGGTTTCGGTACGTTGCGAAGAAGTGATGTGGCGCGAAAAGAAACTTTTCTGTAACGCCGATTTCTTCCATGCTTCCGCTTACAACTTTATGGGTATCCCAACCAAACTGTTTACGCCGATTTTCGTTATGTCACGCTTAACGGGGTGGGCGGCGCACGTCATGGAACAGCGCGCTGACAATCGTATTATTCGCCCATCTGCTGAGTATACGGGTGAAGAACTGCGCGACGTTACGCCAATCGCACAGCGTGGTTAATTGTTATGAATACTGATTACCGTAAACCCTTACCAGGAGCGGGTGTAGACTTTTACGACACCCGAGAGGCTGTAGAAGCGATAAAGCCCGGTGCGTATGCAACACTACCTTATACGTCACGCGTCTTAGCCGAAAACTTAGTGCGCAAATGTGAGCCCGAAAAGCTTACCGATTCATTAAAGCAAATTATCGAGCGCAAGCGCGATTTAGATTTCCCGTGGTTTCCAGCGCGGGTTGTGTGCCACGACATTTTGGGTCAAACCGCGCTCGTTGATTTAGCTGGTCTACGCGACGCAATTGCTAAGCAAGGCGGTGATCCGGCTAAGGTAAATCCTGTAGTGCCGACTCAGTTGGTCGTCGATCATAGTCTTGCGGTCGAGCATGCGGGCTATGAAGAAAACGCATTTGAGAAAAACCGCGCAATTGAAGATCGCCGGAATGAAGACCGTTTTCACTTTATTAACTGGACCAAAACAGCGTTCAAAAACATTGATGTGATCCCGCAAGGTAATGGGATCTTGCACCAAATTAACTTAGAACGTATGTCACCAGTCATTCAGAACCGCGATGGTGTTGCTTTCCCTGATACGCTAGTCGGCACTGATTCGCATACTCCGATGGTAGATGCACTGGGTGTCATTGCTATTGGTGTCGGTGGTTTGGAAGCCGAAAGCGTAATGCTGGGCCGAGCTTCCTATATGCGCTTACCTGATATCGTCGGTGTAGAAGTGACCGGTAAACCTAAGCCAGGTATTACGGCTACAGACATTGTACTGGCATTGACAGAGTTCTTACGTAAAGCAAAAGTGGTTTCGACTTACTTGGAATTCTTTGGTGAAGGGACTCAACACCTGACTTTGGGTGATCGCGCAACCATCTCAAATATGACACCAGAGTACGGTGCAACGGCTGCGATGTTTTATATCGATCAGCATACCCTAGACTACTTACGCCTTACTGGGCGCGAAGACAAACAAGTCGAGTTGGTAGAGCAATACGCCAAACATACCGGTTTGTGGGCTGATGATCTCAAAACGGCCGAGTACGAGCGAGTGTTAACGTTTGATTTATCTGAAATTGGTCGCAACATTGCTGGTCCGTCTAATCCACACAGTCGGGTAGCCACAGCGGATCTTAAAGTAAAGGGGATCTCGGCTGATTACGAAGATTTGTCTGAGCAAGGTTTAATGCCTGATGGCGCGGCAATTATTGCGGCGATTACCAGTTGCACCAATACCAGTAATCCGCGCAACATGATTGCCGCAGGTTTGATCGCGCGTAACGCCAATGCAAAAGGTCTGGTGCGCAAACCGTGGGTTAAGACTTCACTCGCGCCTGGCTCTAAAGCTGTGCAGCTTTACCTAGAAGAAGCAAGCTTACTTCCAGAACTAGAAAAGCTTGGTTTTGGTATCGTCGCATTTGCGTGTACGTCTTGTAACGGCATGAGTGGTGCGTTGCGCCCTGAAATCGTCGATGAAATAAAGCGACGTGATCTTTACGCTACCGCGGTACTCAGCGGCAACCGTAATTTTGATGGTCGTATTCACCCCTATGCTAAGCAGGCGTTTTTAGCATCACCACCACTAGTCGTTGCTTATGCAATCGCTGGTACCGTGCGATTTGATATTGAGAAAGATGTGCTCGGCACTGATGCTGAGGGTAACCCTGTGTACCTTGCCGATATTTGGCCATCAGACGAAGAAATCGATGCCGTCATCGCCCAAAGCGTTAAGCCAGAACAATTCCGCAAAGTTTACGAGCCGATGTTTGATCTAACCGTCGACTACGGCGAAGACAATGATCCGCTCTATCAATGGCGTCCGCAAAGCACCTATATTCGCAGACCCCCTTATTGGGAAGGTGCGCTAGCAGGAAAACGTGCGTTATCAGGCTTGCGTCCACTAGCAGTGTTGGGTGACAACATCACCACGGACCATTTGTCGCCGTCCAATGCCATTATGGCCGATAGTGCGGCAGGCGAATACCTAGCCAAGATGGGTCTTCCAGAAGAAGACTTCAACTCCTATGCGACCCACCGTGGTGACCATTTAACCGCTCAACGAGCGACATTCGCTAACCCACGTTTGCGCAATGAGATGGTCTTGGAAAACGGCGAGGTGCGAGAAGGTTCTCTTGCGCGTGTTGAGCCAGAAGGTCAAGTGATGCGAATGTGGGAGGCGATTGAAACCTATATGGATCGCAAGCAGCCGTTAATCATTATCGCGGGTGCTGACTACGGGCAAGGTTCATCACGAGATTGGGCAGCAAAAGGCGTTCGATTAGCCGGTGTTGAAGTTATTGTGGCCGAGGGCTTTGAGCGTATTCACCGCACAAATCTAATTGGTATGGGGGTTTTACCACTTGAGTTTACCGGCGGTGATACCCGTCATACTTATGCCATTGACGGGACTGAGACGTTTGCGGTTACAGGTGATATTCAACCAGGTGCGGCACTCACGCTCACGATCACACGGACAAATGGTGAGACCCTAACCGCAACCGTTAAGTGTCGTCTCGACACAGCCGAAGAAGTGTCTATTTACGATGCTGGCGGTGTGCTTCAGCGCTTTGCCAAAGACTTCCTTGCTGCTGAGCAACACGCGGAGGCATAAGTGAGTATGTTTTCACCACAAATTAAAGTACCTGCAACTTATATGCGTGGTGGTACGAGTAAGGGCGTGTTTTTTGCGCGCCCAGAACTACCACCCTTTGCACAAGAAGCCGGGCCATTAAGAGATGCCTTATTACTGCGCGTGATTGGCAGCCCTGACCCATATGCTAAGCAAACCGATGGCATGGGCGGTGCTACCTCTAGTACGAGTAAGACCGTTATCGTTGATCGCAGCTCACGTGACGATCACGATGTCGATTACCTATTTGGTCAAGTCGCGATTGATAAACCGTTTGTCGATTGGAGCGGTAACTGCGGCAATTTAACCGCTGCAGTTGGTGCTTTTGCGATTGCACAAGGCATGGTGAATGACCCCTTACTTGAAGCAAAGGGTAATGGCGTTGTCACGGTTAAAATTTGGCAAGTGAATATTCAAAAGACCATCGTCGCCCATATCCCTGTGACCCAAGGTGCTGTTCAAGAAACGGGTGACTTTGAGTTGGATGGCGTTACCTTTCCAGCTGCAGAAGTTGTGGTTGAGTTTCTTGACCCTGCAGATGCGTCGGGTGCTTTGTTTCCAACCGGAAACATTGTCGACACATTGACTACGCCTGAATTTGGCGCAATACCCGCGACTATGATCAATGCCGGTATCCCAACCATCTTTGTGAATGCCGATGACATCGGTTACGTTGGTACTGAACTACAAGCTGACATCAATGAAGATAAAAGCGCATTAGCTAAATTTGAATCCTTAAGAGCCCACGGTGCTGTGGCAATGGGACTTATCAATGATTTAAAAGAGGCTGAAGCTAGACAACATACGCCCAAAATCGCATTTGTTGCGAAACCAAAGGATTATCAAGCCTCCAGTGGTAAAGCCATTAATGCCCCAGACATTGATGTGCTAGTGAGAGCTTTGTCCATGGGCAAATTACACCACGCTATGATGGGTACAGCGGCGGTTGCAATTGCGACAGCAGCGGCAATTCCCGGAACACTGGTAAACTTAGCTGCTGGCGTGGGCGAGCGAAACAGTGTCAATTTTGGTCATCCTTCTGGGACCTTGAAAGTTGGCGCTGCCGCAGAGTCCGTTGATGGGCAATGGCAAGTAACCAAAGCCGTTATGAGCCGAAGTGCCCGGATTCTGATGGATGGCAATGTCCATGTTCCAGATCCAAGCGAAACACAGTAGGGGAGTATAATACTCCCTTTCTTGTACCCCACCGAACCTACACTAGGTTTGAGTCCCATTTCACACCAAAACCCAATCAACCAAGCACTATTTTTCCAAATATTAATAATTGCTTGGTTGATTCTACCTATTTGGAAGGCCCTAGTAGCAAATAAATGTGTATAATTACGCCAAGAGACGAAACCTGAGTCATTGTCGTAATGGATAAGCTAGACAAACAAATCTTAGAATTGATTCAAGCTGACGCAACCCTTTCTACCGCGGAAATAGCAGACAAAGTAGGCTTAACTACGACGCCCTGTTGGCGACGTATTCAGCGTCTTCAGTCAGAGGGCGTCATTGAAAAGCGAGTGACTTTGCTCAACCCCGAAAAACTCAATCTAGGTTTAACCGTATTTGTTCACGTCAAAACATCGCAACACGATCCCAAGTGGTTAAACCAATTTGCACTACACACGACTGCATTTGAAGAAGTGGTTGAGATCTATCGTCTCAGTGGGGAATATGACTATATGCTCAAAGTTTTGGTAGCGGATATGCAGGGCTTTGATCATTTTTACAAACGCTTCATCAACGGTATTCAGTTAAGCGATGTGACATCTAGTTTCGCGATGGAAAAGATTAAGAACAGTACTGCGTTACCGATTACCTAAACCTTCATATGTGCATAAAGGCCGATTAAACATCGGCCTTCAAAGAAGCAAGATAACGAATCTAGCGTTCTAATTTTGAAATCAAATCCTTGAGGTATGTGCCACTTACATACTTAAAATTTTGTGGCTCGGTCGGGTAATGATTGCGGCCGTCCTGAACCACCAGTAACCCATCGGGAAAACGTTCTCCTAGTCCTTGTGAAACAATTGCAAGACCATCAGTTTCGGAGACAGCGTCAATCTGTCGTTCTATAGATGGTTTGATTTTGAAACTACCTAAATATCGACGATTGCCACTCAGACTGAAAATTGCGTAACTATTGTTTCCTTGGCTGGACGCTATCAAATACTTGTTGCTACCCATCTGATAGATTTCCATACCTTCGACATCAGCAATAAATTTGTCGTTTAATTTCTGAAAAACGTTGGGTTCATCATCGTTTGGTAATGCGCTTACCTGCCAAATGCCAAAAGACTCTTCACCGAAATACAAGGTGTTTTCAGCAGCATCGACCACACAGCCCTCTGGTTGACTATTGGCGGAAAAGGACCGAACCAAGGTTGTCGATAATTTGCCTGAATCAGATTGGATTTGATATTGCTCGAATCGCCCATCGGTGTCGTTAATATACACAAAAGCAGTTTGGTTAACTGTTGCTGAGCACAAGCCATACACGTCATTCAAACCTGTTTTATAATCCCCTAAATGTTCAAGGGTTCCGTTAGCATTAAGAATGGCGAATAACGAAATGCTCTTATTGGTTCTGTTGCTGGCGGCGACAAGATCGACTGCGTTACCGTTTAATGAAAAGTTGTATAACAAATCAACGTTATTAACGCGCCCAACATTGTACTCGGCAATCTGATCACCACTCAGATTATAAACCAGTAATCCTTGTTTCTTGTTTGTGCCAAACACCAAACTAGCCTCGGGCGAATCTGGATTTAGCCAAATGGCTGGGTCATCAGCCGCATCCCCAAATTTCTTAACGGGGGTAGTTTCAACAGCAGGAGTCACCCAATCGAAAATAGTGTCCGCAGTGTCTTTATGGGGCTCCGCTCCGTGCAATGAAAAGGTGTAATACACATCATGTTCATCATCAAAAACACTCACAATAGACTGCTGGTTTTGTCTTACAGTATTAATCGATTCAGGTGCAGAGTCGTCTTGAAGCGCGATAAACTCGGCTTTGTTGTGGTCATTGGCGGGAAATATCCACACACCTGACTCATCTGGTGTACTAACCAATAGATACTGGTTAGGTAAAGTCGCAATTCCTTTAATTTCACCACTTAACCTGCCATGAGGCGCAGTTGTAATGACTAAGTCTCTGGCCAGTTCCATTTCTGGGTTCGCAGGGTAGCGCCAAACGCCAACCGTTTCTTCGGCAATGTATAGTGCCTGGGAAGCCGTGTCAGTAGCGCACGCTGTTGGCTTGGGGACGCCAGGAAACTCGCGTATCAGTTTGGGTGTTGCTGTAAGATTGTTGACATCAATGAGATGTTGCTTCGTAACCCCAATCGCATCTACCGAAAACAGCGACACGCCGTAATCTGCATCCGCATACCAACAAAGCGCTTCGGTTTGTGCCGTGGCATTAGTAAAAGAAGCTTTCTGGATTAGCGCTTTATGCTGCCAATCAATGGTAAAGAGCTGAATTGAATCAGTCTCTACTTCGACAGCAGCGATAATTGCCGACTCATTGTCATCGCGATCAAATGTCTTAACACTTAATGACTCATAGTTGCCGACAATACGAGAAAGCTCCTCACCGCTAACATCATATAAACGCAATCCCTGGTTAGCACTCGTGGTAAGCCAATATTGTTGTTCGCCATGCATAACCGCACTAGCAGACTTACCTTGCTCGTGTTGCGAAAAAGACAAGGTTGAAATTGTGACTTGGTCAATGTCACCGGCTGTTACTGAGTCAACAAAACACACAAGTGACAGAGCTAACATCGATAGTATTTTAGTATTGATAATCTTCATTTATTTTTTCTTAATTCTTACAAATCCAAATGGTTTCGATGGCAAAAAAACGCAGTGGGCCGCAAAGACACGGCCCCAAAAAATCGTTTACAACGTCCAATTAAAGCCAAGCTCAAAGGTGCGCCCATATTCTTCATACTGGGCATTTAAACTCGGACGATCGAAATAGTTGTAAAACGGCTCATCGGTGATATTGACCGCGTTAAAATAAATATAGAGATTATCTTTAATGAAATATTTAGAAGAGAAATCCAACTGTTGATGATCATCTTCCATCTTGATTAAATCACCGTCAATCTCTTCCAAATTTTCACTTTTATACGCCATAGTTAAACGTACGCTTAAGCTATTACTTTCGTAACCCACCGTTAAATTGCCAATGCGATCAGACTGATTGGGTAAACTAGTTTCAAAACGTTCACCATCCAAAAACGTCGTTGCTTCAGAATCTGAGAACGTGGCGTTAGCAGATAACAATAATCCGTTATCGAACGCTTTAACCCACGACAATTCTACGCCTTGTACGTTTGCACTTTCGCCGTTGATCGGCTGCATAACTTCGTCGAACCCCTCCCAGCCTTGGGTTCCAGCCACATCCGCAATGATTACAAAGTTATCGATATCTTTGTAAAAATAGCCAGCGGATAAGACACCAATATCACCGGGATAATATTCAATAGCTAAATCGATGTTATCCGCTTCATATGGTTTGAGTTCCGGGTTTCCGACCTCAGCCTCTCGTTCGGTATCAAAACCACCTTCATCGTTTTCTTCAGTCTTGGTTTCAATAATTTGGAATGCAGCCGCATCTTCAAATTTAGGGCGTGATATGGTTTGTGTATAAGCTGCTCGGGCAATGACTTCGTCGGAAATCTCATAGCGAAGGTTCACACTAGGCACTAGGTGATCATAGTCACGCTCACTCAGCCATGGTGTATTGACGACTTGTTCTATGTCGTTTTGCTCATCTTCTACAAGTTCAACGCGCTGTCCTTGGGTCGAAAAGTCAGTGCTTTCATATCGGAGCCCGGCAATTACTCGCAAATTATCAACGGTAACTTTACCCATTAGGTATGCTGCGAAGATATCCTCATCCAAACGATAACTGGCGCCATTCGATTCCAACTCAGAGTTCAAATCATCGAGTTCTAGCGCGTTTCTATTTTGGTTAAAAAAGCCGCGCATGCCTTGACGATCGAGACCTGGACCGAAATCGCCAATCCCATAGTCTGGAGATGCGGTAGCAAAACTGGCTGGGTCGATCCCGTCAAAATCACCGTCAAAAATGAAAATATTTGCATCTGCTGTTTTTTCGCGCGTACGGTATTTCCCGCCAAATTTTAGTTCTGCGGAATAGTCTGAAAAATCGATATAGCGTGTCACGTCAAATTTAACGCTTGTTTCGGTATCTTCGGCATAGTTTTGTTCGAAACTAATTTCATCTAATTCATAATTACTCAAGTCTTGTGCTGAAGCATCTTGAATAATGTTCGGGATTTGCCCAACAAAATCAGAATCAATCGACATTTCCTCACCTTTAAACACGTAGTAAAGTGCATCAGGTTCAGACTCGTCAGATTGTGAATAACCTAATTGGTATTCAAACTTAAAGTTACCGACTAGGTTCTCACCGCCAGCCGTTACAGATGTAATGGTTTGACGTTCAAACCTGTCTTTACTCTCGCGCTCAATTTCAGAGTCGTCACCGTCAAAAGCAAAAATGTTAGCTTGTCGGAATTCGTCGTCAGAGAACTTGCTGTAAAGGCTTCTAAGGTAGTACTGATTATTAAAATCTGGACGGTAATCAAGGTTTACGGCTGCCCCTAAGCGTTCACGGTTAATGCCATAGTGTCGTTGCTCGATTTCATCATCGCCATTGGTTTCAATGTTGTCAGACCCAAAGTCTCGGTCAAAATATGAAACGGCTGCGGCAACACCAAAGACATCAGATTGATTGCCGATGTCGAATTTCTCGGTAATGCTGCCTGATACCTTCGGGCTATAGTCTTCTCTTAATTCGTTGTAACTGCCTTGCAAGGTGAAACTGGCACTGCGATCTTGTTTATCAAAAGCACTTAAGCTCTTTACCTCGACAGAGCCACCAATAGCGTCTGCGTCCATATCCGATGTGACTGATTTGGATACTTCTAACCCCTGGATCAATTCTGATGGAATAACATCTAAAGCAACCGACCGCACACCGGCTTCGGGTGAGGGGACATTGATGCCGTTTATCGTGACATTATTAAGGTTTGGATCGATACCGCGGATCCCAACGAATCTGCCTTCGCCCTGATCGCGTTCTATTGACAAACCGGGAAGACGTTGCAGTGCTTCAGCCGCATTTTGATCGGGAAATTGACCAATCGCGTCTGCTGAAACAATTGATTTTAGGTTGTCCGACATGCGTTGTTGGTTGAGGGCTGCGGCTTTCCCTAAGCGTTGACCGTACACCACAACGTTTTCTATATCGGTTTTTGTTAGCTCAATTGTGCGTTCGAGTGTCTCACCCTCAACAATGGTAATCGGTATTTCGCGTTGTTCAGCACCAAGATATTCAATGACTAATGTATATTCACCTGCCGGTAAAGACGGAAAACGGAACGTACCATCCCGGCGCGACACTGTGCTTATATTGAGTTCTTTAATTTCGACTCTGGCACCTTCAAAAAATCCGCCGCTTGCTCCATGAGTGATGTTTCCTTGCAAAATACCCGTTTCTTGCGCAAATGCGCCTGTACTGAGAAACGCTGTAAGGCATGCTACAGCTAACTTGTTCTTCGTAAACGTCATATTATTTAGCCTTAAAGTATGTGTACGCTTGTTAAGTGAGAGCGCACACGCTAGGCATCGGTTATGACGATTTTGTGACAGTAATTTTACGTTTTTGTACACACAGCTAATATCGACTGAATTTAACCATTTAAACCTGTCAACATGAGCTAATTTGACCCGCTGATTGTCCACTGATTTCGCTTAGAGAACGTTAGTTTGGTGTGTTTGGGTCAAAATAAGTCACTGTTTTGTCATATCGATGAGCCAAAATGACCCCTGACACTTCTTGAGTGTTAAGTAAACTAATGCTGTTTTCTATTCAGGTCGTATAACAATGAATCTCTCAATGCTCCACCGACATCAACGCTTAATCAGCGTCGTATTCGCCTGTATTTGCTTCGCAACATCACTTAGTTTTGGCTTTGGCTCACTGAAGTACTGGCGAGAAATTGCTTGGCTTGATGTTGTGGGTGAAGGCAGTATTGCCTTTTTAACTCTATTGTGGACGTTCTTTATACTCGCAAGTCGGCCGCCAGGAAAAGTCACCAACTTCTTAGTTTGTGGTTTGGCATGCTTCATGTTTACTGCGCTACTCGATGTTTTCGACGAATTCACACGGTACAGTAGCGCATTTGCATACCTCAGCGTTATCGAATCATTACCGGCTACAGTGGGAATGTTATTAATGAGCTACGCACTTTACCACTGGCATCAGGAACAGCTCGTGCTTAATCGACAATTAAAACGCCGTGAAAGCTACCAACGTGAGCACGAGCAAGTCGATATGATCACGCAGTTGTACAGTGCTGATTACATGAAAGGGATTATTAGCGGCCAACTCAACGATGGTGATAAACCCTTTTCAGTCGTCATGCTCGATATCGACAATTTTGATGCGTTTAATCGCCAATATGGTCACAACTTAGGTGATCGACTATTACGCGAGATTTCTGAGTTAATCGTAATGAATCTGCGCACACATGACCTAGCATGTCGCTATGCAGGAGATAGATTTGTTTTACTTATGCCCAATACGTCACTATCTGAAGCGTCAGAACTAGCACTACAGATTAAAAAGTCGGTTCAAGCATTGGCCTTTAAGACTGATCAACAAACCACACCTGTCTATCAAAGTCTGAGTTATGCCGCGAGTGAGGGTTTAAAAGGTGATCAAGTCGATAGTTTACTTAAACGCGTAAATCAACGTCTTGATTTGAGTAGAACGTAATGCGACAGCTACTCAGCCGTGACGATAAGTCTCTGCCAGCCAATCAGTTAGCGGCAAGTCTAATTGATATCGCAGTCAGCAGAGGCGCTGATAAAGATCGCTTACTACGCGGCACGGGGATCTTTATTGAGGATATACGCAGCGGTAAATTGTTAACTGTCGAACAACTCCTTAAGCTCTTTCACCAAGCAGCCAAATTAACTGTGGGCAATGATTGCGGCTTTCAACTAGGCCAACGTTTATTTCCAGGGAATTACGGAGCCATTTCAGAAGCATTGCTTTACAGTCGAGATCTACGCGACGCATTTAGACTATTAAAACAGTTTCGTATGAGTATCTGCCCATTTTTATCGGTTGACGTGCGAGAAGAACGCGACTTTGTTTACTTATTCATCAATGATTCGGTGGGAGCAGGGGAGCAATGGCAATTTCTGTTGGAGTGTTATTGCACGGCTCTGGTATCTTCAAGTCGTTTTCTCATCGGAAAACGCGTGACATTTTTCTTTGAATTCCCGTTTAAACGACCACGCTACATTCAAGAATATGAGGAACATTTAGGGCTTAGGTTGTCTTTCGAACAGCCTACGCTGGTTATTAAATTTGCTACCCATTGGCTTGATGAGCCTTTTACCCAACACAGCCGCACGCTTAAATACAATGCGATTGCTCAGGCGCGCGCTACGCGCGTCTTTCAGGCAAGTTTGTTGGATGCCGTTAGAAACCGTCTGGTACAAAGACCCAATACTACATTGCAGCATCTTGCGTCGGAGCTGGGCATCAGTCCGGCAACGTTAAAACGCAAATTAAAAGCTCATGGCGCATGCTTTCAGTCAATTCATGACGAAGTTCGGCGACAGCAGGCGGTTTATTTTCTTAAACTACGAGGCCTTAATAACGAGCAGTGTGCAGAGCAAATGTCGTTCAATGATATTCCAAACTTTAGAAGGGCAGTGAAGCGCTGGACGGGGCTTACACCATCTCAACTCAAAGGTGTCTGACGAAAGCGCTAAATTCCACAGGCGAGTTGATTAAAATCCTCACGGGTAAATAACGCGTCATATTTTTGTTCAAGGTAGTTTGTTTGCGCTATCCATTCACCAATCAAGCCACTCAATGACACGTAAAACGTGATTGGTTCTTCGCTGTATTCCACGCTCCGGTCGAATACCGCATCATTCATCCGGCTGACAATAGATTGGTAACTGTCTTCTTGAAAATCGACCAAGGCGCCGATCTCGGTCGCAAGCTCAAAATTCGCATGCAGCAAATAACCCGATTCTCCCGCAAGTGTCCAAGCGGAATAACGCAGTGATTCCTGGGTCAACATTTGTTCAAGGTTGGTTTCTGGCGGGCGGGCACCAGGTTGCGACTGCAACTGAGCAATAGCGCCTTGCACTGAAGCCAACATGCCTTTCTGACGCGGAATATAATCGTTTTGCAATAACACTCGATTAAATTCGAGCTCTGACTTCACGTTGCACATTGCTATCATTGTGCGCTCTTCAATATCTTTCTCTTCATCCCAGTCTTGCAGTGCAAAGGCGAGAATAATACTCAGGCCAATAAAAGCGGACTCAGCAAAAACTGCACGCCAATTTACCGGTTTGCGTTCACGTACTGGCCGTGTCTGGGCAGTATCGTCTTGATCTGAATCGTTTTTTCTAAACAAAAGAGTGTTTCAATAATATGCACATGGTCTAAGCTGAGTTTATTGGATTACGAAATCAAGTCAAATAGCTGGATTTGTAAATTTGTATTAATGGTTTACTTTTAGACCTGTACCTAAGGCAAGCACAGCCAATTGATGAGTACCGGGGAAAAATATGTTTGTTAGTCGCAGCAAGTACGAAGAATTAGAGAGAAAGCTCGCACAGGCAGAGCGTGACAACGTCGCTTTGCAGCACGACGTAAGTGCGCTGAATACAGAGCTCCAACGTAAGTCAGAAGAAACGATCCAAGAAGAACAGTCACTTGAGAGTCGGATTTGGGAAAGTTTACTCGATAGCATTAGCCAGGTTACTGATGTTAGAGAATCCGTCCAACATAGCTATCAAGTCATCAGTGATGAGTCGTCGGCGATGGATAACCTTGGGCATTTTCTATCCTGTAGCCAAAATTCGTTGAGTTTAGTCTCAGATGAAATGTCCACTGTCAGTGACAAAATGGACGGTATGTCGCAAAACATTGAAAAGCTCAAAACCATTGCTGACAGTATCTACAATTTTGTGAGCACGATTTCTAAGATTTCCGATCAAACTAACCTATTAGCATTAAATGCAGCCATTGAAGCTGCTCGTGCCGGTGATGCGGGGCGGGGATTTTCAGTGGTCGCCGACGAAGTCAGAGCACTCGCCAACAATACCAATGAATCTGCTGAGGAAGTCGGTGGACTGGTGCAAAAAATTAAAAGTGACACGGATACCAGCGTAAGCGCCGTGAACGAGCTGCAAGGTTCCAACGAACTGTTATTGGACAATATCAAGGAGCTCGTGACCTCATTTAATCAAGTATTAACCTTAAGTAAAAACGCGCAAACAACGATTCAGCAATCCAGTATCAAGAGTTTTGTGCAAACCGTAAAGCTCGATCATATCGTGTGGAAAGGACAGATCTATGAAACAGCGTTGGGCAAGGGTAACTTGGGCATAAATGATTTCACTGATCACACACAATGTCGCCTTGGACAATGGTATTACACCACAGGCCAGGAACTCTTTGGAGCCAGTCCTGTATTTCGGGATATTGAACAACCGCATATTAAAATGCACAAAGTCGGTATTGAGGCGTTAAAACTCATTGACGCAGGTGACATTGATGGCGGTTTAGCGAAATTGGCAGAAATGGAATCAACCGGCCGCCAGATAATGAATAAGCTAGACCAACTTATCTAACTCACTGTTCCCATCTAGTGGCGGACGTTCAGCCGTTTTGAACGTCCCGCAATGAATAATGCACGCTCAATCAGGTCAATGCAGCTGCATCATCATACTATTTACAGCCAGAAAAATGGCACTATCGGATTAGCGTTAGCCGCGATATATGGCGGGGCTTTCCATGCGCCAATCGATTTATATAGGTGTTAGTATGACGTTTCCAACGCGCAGTTTAATCTTGCTCGAAATTTTATTTTTTGTGGTTTTTTCCATTGTAACCAAAGCACTCGCTTTGCAATGGACGCCAAAGTATGCCGGGCCAATCACCTTAATTCTTACTTTGGTTGTACTGACGCTGTATATGCGTAGACATGGAAGGTCGTGGGCAAACTATGGCCTGAAACCGTTAGTCGGGCTCAAACCCAAATTGATGGTGATACCGCAAGCATTGCTCGTTTCAATTAGTTTTGTTTTGGCGGTCGGTACGGTCTTGGTACTCGCTAATGTGTTAGATATCAGCGCACTCGCACAAGTATCTGAGGGTGTTGAATCGCGCTTTGGTGAGGTTAGGAACAATTTACCCAAGTTTTTAATGTGGCTTGGCATCATTTGGGTTTCTGCAGCGTTTGGTGAAGAAATGTTTTTCCGCGGATACCTAGTGACGCGACTGCAAGAAGCCTTGCCGAGTTCAAGATTGGCAACAATCATTGCGATTTTGATTCCTGCGCTGATTTTCGGCTATGGGCACTACCATTATCAAGGATTTAGAGGCTTTGTAATGACTGGTTTGATTGGCCTAGCATTTGGCGCTTCGTATCTCCTGCTAAAGAAGAATTTGTGGCCAATCATTTTAGTGCATGGTGTTATTGATACATTAGCGTTTACAGCACTGTTCCTGGAAGTCGACTAGCATGCGTATAGCATTTTTAATGACGAACAAGGGAAGGGTAGTGGTTCTACCCTTCGGCGAACTAATTTAAAGCTTCATCTTGCCAGAACTTGGTGCCTTTTATTGTCGCTTGCAGCGCAATACCCGATTCAGTTAACTGATAGACGGTAACATCGCCGATCGATGCCTCGCCGCCGGCCGCTACGCCATTATCGCCAGCCTTTGCTGCCGCATCAGCTTGGGCACCAATTGTCCATCCATGCTCGATAAAACGCTGTAACGCTTCATCGCTATGAAACAACATGACTAAACTAAAGTCTTTTAAACCAGCACCAAAACCAACACCAGCCTCGGCCATTTTCATGTAGGTTCTGCGCATTGTCTGATTGTTGGTTACCACACCATAACCACTGCCAAAGCTGGCAAAAACCAAATTGACATTGGCATTATCAAACACCGCATAACCGGCAACGTCCTTGATTTGTGCTTTTACGTTGGGTTCTTTGGTATAGAGGTTTTGTAAGACTTCATATTGCATGGTGTTGATCGCTACCTTTTGCTCTGCGCGAGCTTGTTCAGGTGAAGAGGATGCACACCCCAGCAAACTTAAACACAGGAGAAAAGCACTAGAGATTTTATAAAATGACATATTCGTTCGGCTCATTGATGTATAAATTCAAACCAGAGAGATGGTGTTGTCCGCGACGGTTATCAATAACAATAGCGCATGATATATAGCGCTAATGACTGATAACAATGCCGCTAGATAAAGTGTACGGCGAGAACTACACTTAGGTGTAATAAGTTGTCCGTCGGTGTTAAGCGTTGTGTTAAAGAATTCACTTTTACCCAGACGAATCTATAAGCTGCGCTTAACGCTTTTCGCTTTAGTAACGCTTGCGTTGCTTGCGCTGATTTTTACCTCTGCCAGCGCAGTCTACTTTTTTAACAAACAGTATTCACTTAGCAACCAATATTTTAGTTTGAAAGTGCTCTCTCAAGACATCGCGCGCTATGATGAAATCTTAACGATGTCTGCGCTTGTCGCAGCGCATGACCAAAACGCCAAGTGGCGTGCTCGATATGATCACTATGAATTGGCGCTGTCGCGGGCATTGCAAGAAGCAGCCGATTTAGATCCGCTCATTTCGGCCTATATCAAGGAAACATCCGACGCAAATGAACAACTCATGATGTTCGAACAACAAGCATTTAATTTCGTCAGTACGGGTCAACACGAACAGGCTGTCGCGATACTCAGTTCTGAAGACTACCAACAATACAAAGCTGAATTTTCGCTTGGCTTAGAACAGGCATTACAACAAGTGCTGCGTCAAACTCGCTCGGCTTTAGACGAAGGCGAGAAACAACGTGGGCGCTATTTAATTATGTTGATGAGCGCGACCTTTTTGGTTGTGTCGTTTTTGTGGTTTTATTTGATCCGCTACGTTCGTCTATCAGATAAAACCATTGAAAGTGTCGCGAAAACGGATGTTTTGTCCGGTCTTAAAAATCGACGAGAGTTCAACCAAACCTTTCCCAATGAATTAAATCGTGCAAAGCGCGACAACAAACGTTTGATGTTGGCAATCGTCGATATTGATAACTTTAAAAAATACAATGACCGGTATGGTCACCCCAAAGGCGATGATGTCATTCAGGCAATTGGTACGTTATTGCTCAAGAGCACGCGTAGAGCGAATGAATCAGCATTTCGCCTGGGTGGTGAAGAATTCGCTATTCTCAAAACCTGTGACGATATTCAAGAAGGCAAACGGTTTGTCTCGTCTGTATGCCGAGAAGTCGTGGCGTTAGACATTGTCCATGACGTAAATCCACCGTTAAAGCTAATAACGGTCTCATGTGGTGTTGCGTTTTCGGATAACGAAATGAAACTCCTTGCTGAACAGCTTTATGAACATGGTGACCAAGCCTTGTACGAGGCGAAACGGGCCGGGAAAAATCAGTACAGTGTGTTTCAATCAGAGCTTGCCACGGACAAAAGCTAGTCAACACTTAACTAGAAGAAAGCCTTGTATAAAAAAGCTTATTGATCATTAAAAGCTAACTGCCTTAAAGTCATCTAAAATAACGTTATGGCGCTATCGTTTAACATCGTCTGTAATTTTACGCTTATGAGATTTACTGTGTTTAAAATTATCCTGCTCTTGTGCCTGTGTAGCGTGCTCCGGTTCGCTGTGGCAGCGGAAGATAAAGTGATTACACTAGCCGTTGGGCATGATCACGACAAAATGGTTTCAGCTAATTATCCTATCTATAGAGCGAACTGGGAGTTTATTACGCAAAGCTTGGACGCTATGGGGTATAAAGTTAACGCGGTGATCGTGCCATGGGCAAGAGCCAAGCAATATACACAAGACGCCATCGCGGATGGACTTTTTCTAGCCGCAAATCTGCCTGGGAGAGATAATTGGGCGGTGTTATCTGAACCCCTGGGATTTGGTGTATTTGGAGCGTTCTACAACGTATCGAGACCGGATGACAAAGCCTTTATCGCCAGTGTTAGAGTAGGGGAGCATGACCGCGTTTTATCTCAATACAATCCAACAGAGCTTTTTGAAGTCGCGACTGCTCAGCTCGGTTTTAAACTCCTGTACCACCAACGCGTTGATCGTTTGATTATGTCTGAAAGCTATGGGAAGTTTTTGCTCGATACAGAATTAAAAGGTTATAGCGACGCTATCGGTTTTGATGAAAGCATGATTGAACAACGTACCGTTCATATTGCGTTTAGTAAGAGCCATGCAGAAAGCTTGGCAGCGCTAGACATTATTAATCAAGCCATTGCAGAGGGTATCCGCAGTGGGTTTTATGCATCAGCCATGGAACGTAACAGTGTGCCAACTCGGATGCGTTTGGCAATTAATTGAAAAATACCGCTAATCAATTACTTGGCTGTGGAACGAAATATTTCAGTTCACGCTTTTCAGCATAATCATTAAACACGGTTTTCAACAATTTAAAATGTTCAGATCCTTTAGCGATCCCGAAATAAGCATTGACCTTAAATTGTGGCGCTACGGTGACGTCAGAGGGGAGCACCAGAGCATTTTGCGCGGTCAAGAAAGTCACATTTGATTGGTAGGAAATGAGTGCATCCACGCGACGTTTTAAAAACATTTGCAGAGCCGCTTCAGGGGTTGGTAAATCGACAAACTGATAATGCTCATCAACGAGCGTCTGTCGAACCCCGTTATAGTCAAAATTCCGCACAGCCGAAATCGTTTTGACATTGCTATCGCGGTATTGATACAGGTTAATGACGAGCGTTTTTAACGGTGGTTCAATGTACTCAACATAGGGTTTAAGTACCCTGGTGGATTTCACATTAACCGTAAAATCGACCTCTGCATTTTTGACTAAGCGATACATTCTTGCCGGCAAAGTGCAGACGACTTCTAATTTGATGTCATAGTGTGACAATACCTCGGTTGCCACATCGATATTTTCACCGACACACTCGCCAGAGACAGGATCGATATACGCACTCGGAGGAAACAATGAAGCCCCCAAGGTTACGCTTTTTTCTTCCGCCTGAGCCTCAGGTATAAAGGCCATAATGCACAGACTTACTGCAAATACGCTGTATTTCATATTGCATTCTTCAGCTAATGAATCGCTACTGTATCAGAAAATCAAAGGACATAGGTTAACGCGACAAAATGATTAATTTGAATCTCATTAGCATTGTGTACGCCCTGAGTACGATAAAGGATGAATATCATTTCCCCTTCCATATTAGGAGCTTCTATTTCCTGACTCGTCTCTCAAAGAGGCAGTTGTCACAAACATTTAAACAATTTCGCTAAATTTCGAACCATTCATCAAGGAATATCACCATCATAAAAATAATCCAAACAACATTGCTGTTGACCCGCTATTCATTAATGTTGGAAGCAATTATTACAAAAAAAATAAACAATAACTCTCAATCATAGTTTCGATTTTACGTATGAAAGGCAGTTTTAATATGGACATAATCACTAGACTTGGCGAGGCGTCTATTCCTAAATCATTGCTAGACTGTGGACAAATTGTTATGAGCGTGATGAATAGTGAGATTGATATCAATGTACTGGGTTATTGTATTGCCTATAACAGTGGTTGCAGATACATTGAGGCGTTGTTTAAAGAAGTCTATATCGCCAAAGGGGGCTCTAGTGAGTATTTGGCTTCCGTGATAAAACCAAGCGGTCTAATGAAATATAAACAATCACTTCACACTAGAAGTTACAAGGGTATGCTCGCCGTTTCAACTTTAGTTCAGAAAGAGAGTTTTGCACATTCAATTCAGCCTGAATCAAAAAGACTCAAGGATATTCAATTGTTTATTCAGTGGGTACGCCTTACAGAACTGGTGATACGAAACGCCTAAAAGATGAAGGTAGATTGTAATCCTGTTTTGCGAGACTGATTTAATTACTGCGTCGCGATATAGAAAACATAATGGTCTGCTAGGTAGAAAGAAATGCAAGTAGCAAAGGTTACATGTGCACTTGAGCACCAGCTCATATTCAAGTGCCATGCATTTATCTTCATTAGCGTTTTAAAAAATAGTAACTCATGTGCTTGATGTATGTGCAATTACTACTAAATTCTAGTATTGAGAGTATCTAAGTTTGGTCTTAACACTAAAAGAATAGCTGCATACGATACTGTTTAATAGGTGATTTAATCAAAGTGATAATCTAATGAATCAAACATTTTTATATCTTTGATTTGAGGAGCGGAAAGCCATTAACTTCGACTGGAACCATGCGAAAACATTTCTAGTAACTGCACAAGAGGGTTCTTTCTCTTCAGGCGCAACGGCATTGGGTTTATCGCAGCCAACATTGAGTAGACAAGTCGGGGCTTTAGAGGAGGAGTTAGGAGTTTCGCTGTTCGAACGAAGCTCCAAAGGTCTGAAACTGACGTCAGACGGTGAAGAGTTACTTTTAATAGTGAAAGATATGGCTCGACTAGCTAATAGACTTTCATTATCCGCAACAAGTCGTTCAGAGAAAATTGAAGGGAAGGTCACTATTTCGGTAACTGACATGATCGCGATGCATTTGTTACCTGATGTCTTAAAAGGTCTGTCAGATCATGCACCAGGGATTGATATAGAGATTATTTCCACTGACAAGACAAGTGATTTGCAAGAGCGAGAAGCCGATATTGCTATCCGTGCATCTCGTCCTAAACAGCATGAGTTGATTGCAAGACGGCTTCGAAAAATAAATGGCAAATTGTACGCTTCATCTCAGTATATAGACAAATTAGGTAGACCTGTTACGAAAAAAAGGTTGCAAGAAGCGAATTTTGTTGGATTTGCTACCGATAGTCCGAATATAAAATTCTTGGAACAATATGCCAACTTGAAACCAACGAGAACTAAGGTTTTGGTCGACAGTACCATAATCCAGTGGGAATACATTAGAAAGGGAATGGGCGTTGGTTTTATTCCTGAGGATGTGGCTTTAAAAGAGCCGTTACTAGAACAAGTATTACCTGAAGTATCGCCATTAAGCTTTGAGATTTGGCTGGTAGTACATAGGGAATTGCGTACAAGTCGCCGTCTTCAAATTGTGTTTGACTATATTGCCAACCGGCTTAGCGATTAAACATAATGGGGTTTCCACTTTGGGCGAGAACGTTTGAGGATAAAAGACCTAATCTTGCTAATGGATTACTAAAAATGTTTGAGAAAGAAAAAATCGACTAGATACGAACCAAGACTACCAGAGAAAGAATCAACAGAATCGCTGAAGAGCACAAAAATATGGCCTTGCGGTAAAGTACATCATTTTCTCCAGTGTGTATGATCATGTGTATAAGCCGAAAAAATACGAAAAGCCATGACATGACAATCACAAATACGTCAATCACCCTTAGTGCCCAATATATAAAGCAAATGACATAAAACAGCACAGGGCTTTCAAATTGATTTTGTAGGTTTCTTGAAACACCTAACACCTTATTGGGCCATGCATCTTCGTGCAGAGCTCTGCGTCCAAGATTAACCGCCCCACATTTTAGAGCCTCCTTCTTTACCAAAAGCAATTTAACATAAACTATAAGTGTTAAGAAAATTTGTCCCAAAATGGGATAAAAAATCATTTCTTGATTCATACCTTTATCCTCTAAAAATGTGAATGAATCCATTCACATTTTATACAGTGCATTCTTAGAAATACTTCGTTTAAATGATATGCCTGACACGCCTTAGATTCTGTATCAATGTTGAGCAGTATCGCTCTTTCCGACGGAAACTCGGACATATACAAGTAAGTGATTGATATTCCGTCAGAAGCTCCATATTCTGGCTAAGCGCCTTCCTCATTCCAGTTCCAAGAAATCCAAATGATGGAAGCTAACGCCATGAGATTTATGACCATGAAAAATATGTTATCGAGATCAGGGTTGGTGTTTGTCCATATCGTTATACCAACGGACACAACACCAATACCGATGTTAAATCGCCGATTTAGTCTATGCGGTAATATGATGGACAAGAGAACCATCACAATCATAATTTCAATCATCATACCGCCAACAAGCATCAGGGTATCTGTAACAACAACACCATCAATGACTCCTGACATTACTTGCTCCAACATGCCAGGGCGTCCAAGCTCATGCATATCTTTTGCAAAAATGTTCAAGCAAACGAAGATCCAAAGTGTGGATAGTAAGGATCGGACGTTATAACCAGTCTTATTCATTTTACCTCCCATAGCTAAAACTAAGAACTAACGAAAACATACCTAAACTGTCGAGCGCCTAAACGTCAAAATGAACAGTGAGGTATTGCTTGCTAAAGAATTGGCAATAATACGCGGGTCCGAAGATAAGCTCATACAGCTTATTTTGTATAAGGGCTATTCATTTTTGGCTGTACCGCTTGCCTTGGTAGTAAATTATGATTGACTACATTGTTGTTTCTTGTTCGTTTCACTGTGTGCTTTTCATCGATTGGGTATTGAAGTTTGAAATCTATTTTTTGTGTTTTATTTTGTAGTCATTTGTTTTTCGGTCTTGATACGCAAGCCTCCAATTTACATTTAGATATCGCTTATGCCTCTGATAAGAGTGGAGAATTTGAGATCTATTTAGTTGACCAACATGGGACTTCTGAAATTCAACTTACAAGGCCGCCTTTAAGCGGGGGGGGTTATTTAGCTTGGTCACCAAGTGGGGAGCATCTAGCGTTTTACAGAAAAAGTGAAGATGGTAAAACATGGTCAATTTACTCAATTAGCAAAGATGGGGGAAATTGGAAGAGATTAACTCATCAAGAGGGGGTATGGGACCACTCGCCTTCATGGTCTCCTGATAACAAACATATCGTATTCGGGAGAACCTACAGAAATTTGGAGAGCGGGGAAATAAAAAACGAAATTTGGCTCATGGGCATCAATGGTGGGAACCCATCAAGGATTGAGGGCGTGTCTGGCGGGGGGCCGTTTTTCACACCTGACGGACGTATTGTATTCCACTCACAAATTGAAGATGAAGATAGTGAGGTTACTATTGTAGACAAAGATGGTAAAAATTTGACGAATCTTACTAACTCAAACGGAGATGATTTGCAGCCTGAGGTCTCTCCAGACGGCACTCAGATTGCTTTTTCATCTAACCGTGACGGCGATTTCGAAATTTATGTGATGAATATTGATGGTTCTTCACAGAGGAGGCTTACTTTCAGCCCAGCCAGAGATTCAATGCCGTCATGGTCTCCCGACAGTAAGAGCTTAATTTTCACCTCAAACAGAGATGGAAGAAGAGCGGTATATGCCATAGATATTAGTGACTCTCAAACTCATAGAATCGTGTCACGGGGATCTCAACCCGCTTGGTATAAACCCTTGCGAGTTAATTAGATTTTGACTATGCGCTAGAGCTGCTGGGCTGTGGTGATATGGCTATTCTCAGTAGACTTTAAGTTTACAGTCCTTCAGCTTAAAGTTTTTCTCATTGGAGATAAAGATGAATAGTTCAGTCAGGTTTTGGAACTTAATTGCGGGCCTATATGCCCGAACTCCTGTTGCAGATGAACGTGCATATAACCGAAAACTCGATTTGACGTCAATGTACCTTACGGGCTCTTCATCTGTATTAGAATTTGGTTGTGGTACGGGTTCGACAGCAATACATCATGCGCCTTCCGTATCTGAGTATTGTGCTATAGATAGTTCGTCCAAAATGATCAATATTTCGAAGGAAAAGGCTGATGCGCTTGGCCTCAAAAACACATATTTTCATAATACTTCATTTGAGGATTTCGATATTTTGGACGAATCTTATGACGCTGTTCTCGGGATGAGCATCCTTCATCTAATCACTGATTGGGAGCAGGCTATTGACAAGGTTTTTGCTCTGCTTAAGCCTGAAGGCTACTTTGTTACAAGCTCTAAATGTGTAGAAGCGAACCTACCGACTCGTTTTCTGTTGTTTTTAGGCAATTCAATTGGGCTAATTCCGCAAATAAGCTTTTTTTCTGTAAACGAGCTACGTAATAAGGTTGTATCTGCTGGTTTTGAAATTGTTGAGTTTTGGCAACCGAAAGAAAATGAGGCGGCCTTTATCGTAGCAAAAAAAAGAAAATGAGCTTTTGATGAGCTTATTATTCCGTATCCTATCCTCTAATGATAAATACTTCAGTCACTATGGAAGCCTCAAGACTAGACTTTTTAGATACATACCAGGTTTAACTCAAAGAAAGGTTTTACGAAGTTTAAAGAAACTTTGTTTATTGGCGTTTGCCGCCAATTTTACATATTCATTAAACGCATCATATTATCTAGTCAATGAACCAGACGAAAAGTCATATAATTTCGTGTCAACTCACTCGATTCTTATTAAGGCTAAACCTCTAGAAATTTGGCCTCAACTAGTTAATTTCAGAGATTGGATGGTTGACTTTGATCTATCGATTTACAAAGGAGTTGAGGGGCAGGTAGGACAGGTCCTAAGGTTATACGATGGTCAAGATTTCTTTGTTCAAATTACGAGCATCATCCCTTATGAGCAGATAACGTTGGTAAATTTGCCAGCTAATGTGTTTTCTGAACTTTCCTTTGGTAATACGACGATTGTGTTGTTTGAGCATGATAAGCACACCGAAGTTCGTTTAATTATGTCTAGACGTTACACGTATTTAGGAACAGGAGAAAACGTAGCTTTGACAAAGAGAAAAAGCGTTGATTTTCAGGAAAATGCAACAAGAACATGGGAGGAATATTTAGGCGTCCTTAAAAGTTCAGTAGAGAAAAAGACTTTACATTAGTTAGACACATTGTTTTGAAAGAAATGCAAGGAGATAAAAAACTGACACATTAGTTTCGAATGTGTATGACGCGCAAATTCATGCGCTTCCTGATGTGTACCTCAACACTCGATCAAGACCTAAACTTCTCATAATGTATATTGATTAGTCTGTCTTTGGGGGCTGGTAATAGGGACTCTTTTTGCGGATTTCTATTCCATAATCGTACCTAAGTTCTCGGGCATGACGGTAGTAAGTTTCTCTGCTCATCAGGAAATAAGGGGCGAACCCCAGTCGCCATTTGATGTATGTATCACGCAGTCTAGAAGGCACCCATATCAGTAATAGCTAGCTGCTGTTCAATTGTCAGAGTAACGTCTTTATTCATTACTAATTTGTTGCCTTGAAATAACTTCTTGTGATGTCTATTGCACTGAGATGCATTGACTCTTATTATGCCCGCACTTTCAGTATACATGGATAGTAAAACCATGCGTGAATGCCCAATATGCGGTTGGCAAGGTGAACAGTTTTTACCACAGAACATGAATTTCACTGAAGATGAGTCGAGACAGTTACACAGGGACTGCACGTGTCCAAACTGCAAGAGCCACCATAGACATAGAAGCGCATGGCTAACGCTTGATTTGTGTGATTTGCCACAACCCAATTTAGATATTCTTCATGTTGCGCCAGAGCCATTTCTAGTGGAACGTATGCAAAACAATGCTAAGTCATACACAGCGATAGATTTTTTTATTGATGAACGTTTTGATGGCATTGACGTTAAAAAAATGGATTTGACTGAACTTGAATTCGAAGACAACAGTTTTGATTTTATTTACTGTGCACATGTTTTAGAACACATACCTGATGATAGAAAAGCAATCAGGGAGATGTATAGAGTGCTGCGACCAGGGTGTACTGCGGCGCTGAGTGTTCCTGTTTATCCACTCGAAAAGACAGCTGATTTGTATCCATTATCGCCAGATAAAATGCACCATGTTCATCAACCAGGCAAAGATTATTTTGATAGGTATCGCGAAGCTGGCTTCGATACGACTGTTTATTACCCAGAAGAAGTATTCGATGTCGACAGATACAGTTTGCGCAAGATATGGGATCCAATGGCTATAGTGGTAAAGCCCAAATAAAAACTAGAACGTAGGGCTTAATTACAAATCTCTTTAGGAAGGTCTTATCTTATTGTTATTCCGTAATTTTTATAAGGATCCACCACGGAACTGAGCCTTTTCAACCTCCGCATAAACTTCTCATAATGTATATTATGTTAAATATGGTATTTGATGTTATTACTCAGGTGTGGCCTATTCTTCTATTTAAAACTAATGAAACTCCAACTCACGCAACGCAATTTCGTTTTCAAGTTGTTTGTTCTTAAATAGCAACTCATCCACCATGAGCGTCATTGTCGTTCTCTTCTCCGACAATTGTTCCACTTGGCTCAGTAAACTCTGGACGTAATCAGTCTGTTGAATCAGATTGGTGTTGATTGAGTTATTGTTGGATTGGGCGTGTTGCTGCGCCGACAACAATTGCATTTTTAACTGCGACAGCAATTGCTTGTTCTCTTCAACCTGCCGATCAAGGCTAATGGCTTTGTCATTGAGCTCTTTGATTACCGTGCGCTTTTCGCGCATCAAAGCTTTCAATTGTTTTAAGTCGTTTAAAGATTTGGACATTGAGCATCGCAATTCGATTAATTGTCTAAATACTCAAATACCTGTGGCTTACTTGCAATGTATTACGCAGAGGTTTGCGCCTTTTGTATGCTTATATCTTGTTCGAATGACTCTAGGCTGTCATAAAAAGAAACGTCTATTCCGACACTATCACAAACCGCTTGATAACCTTTTTTATTCAATGGATTGCCACCAACAACACAAACCCTTTGGCAACCATTATCGGCGCTATATTGAACACTCTCAACGATATATCTCGCGCCATCTACCGGTCCGACAATATCATTTTTCTTAAAGTGTATGACCCGGATCCACTTTTCAACCGGTTTGTTATCAATTTGTATGTTAATCACGCGTGAAGCCTCAATCAGGCCTTCAACATTAAATATTGATTCGGGCTCAACAATCAGTTGGTTGCCTTTCCAGTATACGTTTACGTCACCGTGTTTTGCTGAGTTCATTTCTTTGGGTAATAGTCTAAAGTATCAATTAATTCGTTTAACCATGGCTTGTAATTTAGCCATTGAGTCATTGCGCTTCGGTATATGGGTTGTCGGACTTGCTCACTGCTAGGCGTCTTAACTACACGGGTATTTTTATGGAATTCCACACATGCTTGTTCATATTGTAGCCCACAATAGTCAAGAATCGTCCTGACTTGACCTTCAAGGTTGTTAATAACATCTTCGTGTTGAACCCGCAATATTTGGTCAGGGAATACCTTATCCCAATGCTCCATCAATCGCTCATAATCGCGATAATATCGGCCAATTTCGGTTAAGCCATAGGAGAAGTCCTGACCTTCTCCAAATAGCTGTTTATAGCCACTGAAACAACAGGCCATAGGGTCGCGTCTTGCATCGATGATCTTCGCATTTGGGAGCAATAGCTTGATCAATCCGATATGCATAAAGTTGTTCGGCATTTTGTCTATAAAAAACGGGGCACCTTGCCTGTAGTGTTGAGTATCCCTTAAAAATTTGTCGGCCAACGCTTTTACTTGGTCATTAGCTAAGTCTTTTAAATTCGCTGGGTACGCTGGTGTATCGTTCGTCATACGACCACGTAAGCGCATCGCAATACCTAAAATATTGTGCAATTCCATCGTCGCGTCGACTTGGCTATGTGATGAAAGAATTTGCTCGATTAAGGTAGAGCCAGAGCGCGGTAGCCCTACGATAAATATTGGGTCACCGGCCTTGTTGCCTTGCCCAACATCCTTGTACAGTGATTCGGTACAATGTGTTATTTGTAGATCGACTAGTTGAGATTGATTATCCGCGTCATACCTGACACTCGCTTGCTTGAGCTTGTTTCCAAGCTGATAATACTGAAAGGATTGCTCATAATTTGCTTTGTCTTCATAAGCTTTACCTAACGCAAAACAAAACTGGATACGGCTGATATCATCGCCCTTGGCACTATCAGCATACGCTTTCATAGCAGTTAATTCAGTGTCGCTAAACGAATAGGTTTTGGTGTTAGCCAAAGACCAATATGCGTCACCCAACCCCGGATTGAGCGTGTACGCCGTCTGATAATGTTTAATTGCGTCGTCAATATCACCTTTAGCTTTCAATGCATGACCAAACTGAACATACATACCAGAACGGTTAGGTTCTTGTTCCAGCAGTTTACGATAGAGCGATACCCCCTCCTCTACTTTTCCAACTCCGATTAAACAAGACGCGAGTGTTGCGCCTATACCGCTATCATTTGGATGATTTTCATAGTACTTCTGAGCGTGCGAAACTGCCCGATGATGTTGCCCCAAGGTGTGTAGCAATTCAGTTAATAAGCGTTGTGCGGGCTCAAAACAAGGGTGCAGTTGGCAACACGTTTCGAGTAAAAATAGCGCGTCGTCATATACCTTAGTTCGCACCCCTAGTTCAGCTAATATGCACATAGCATCTGGATTATGCTTATCAGACTGCAAGTATTGGCGACAAACAGACTCCGCTTGCGCGTATTTACCTTCATACATCAGATCCATGGCACCCAGTACCATTTTTGGTAGCGCTTTTAGCGTGTTTATTTGTGTTTGTATTGCAGTTGAAGCGTCAGTGTTGTTATCTAATTTTTGTAGCTGCAACCAGGCGCTGAGCAAGGCTGGATTGGTAATAGTTGCATTTTTAAATGCTTCTCGCGCCGTATCTGATTTACCTTGCAGTAAATAACAATAACCCGCCTCTTGATGCGCTCTGCTGTGTGTCGGTCGAATACTGAGAATGGTATTTATGGTCGTTATTGCTGCAGAGACTTGTTTAGCAAACCGTTGAGCAACGGCAAGTAAATAGAGTAGTTCAGTGTCATCACTGTGCTCTGGCAACAATAAATGCGCCTGCTCAATGGCTGATTCAAATTGAGAGGTTTGAATGAGCTGTTGTAGCTCTCGGTAGTCTACGGACATGCAACTTCTGTTTTAATGAGTGGAAATAAAAAGGCGAACCAATTGTTCGCCTTTGAAAGTTACCATTTAATCAGCGTTAATAGAACTCGTAAGACAATCTCAAACCGATTGTTCGTGGTCTATTCGTCACGACTTTTGGCGTAAACTGCTGTTCATCGATATAAAGCTGCGCATTTTCATCAAAAAGATTGTCAATGTACAACTCAGCGCGCCACTCATCCTTTGTAACGCCGGCTGAAACGTTGGCTAGAATGTACGATTCAGCAATGTAACGTCCGCCGGCAAAAGCATTGCCATTGCGATCATTATACGAGACACCTTGGAAAGTTCCCGGTGCAATTTCTTGCTCAATTTTTAACCCTGAACCTGTACCGTATACGAGGTGATGGGTATCCTCATAAATGTACGCGTTTGAGAACATGCCTGATAGACGATCGCCAGTGTAGCTTATCGCTGCATTGAAGAAACCCTCCATGCCGTTTTCCATCTCGTAGTAGTATCGAGCACGAAGGTTACCGGATACTTCAGCAGAATACGGCAAGCGACTACCGACTGGCGGCGCCAAGTTTACCAGCGTACTGTTAAGACGCGTTATTTCCGTATCCAACCAACTAATTGCGCCACTGATCACGAGGTTATCTGTTGCCAACAATGTGAAGTCGGCATCGATACCTTTGATTTCCGCTTCACCAACATTGTCCGTGAAATAGAAGAAGGCAATATTAGTTGGGTCGAAGCGAGATGTTTGCAAGTCACTGATTTCAGACATGTAAGCCGTTGCATTTAAGCGCAGGATCCCATCAAGGAAATCACCTTTCATACCAATTTCATAATTGTCTAACGTATCGGTCAGTGAGTAGACGGGGATTCGATACCCTTCAAATGCTGACCCTGGCGATTGATTTCTTGCCAATTGACCACCGGTTCTCGCGGTTACCGGAGGCCTAAACCCTTCAGAATAATTCGCAAAGACCAACACATCGTCATTCACTTTATAGTCCACCGAGAACCGGAATATCGTGTCATCAACGGTCAGCACACCATCGCTATCTAATAAGTCTACTTGTAATTGACCTGAATTGATTGCATTGATAATTGATGCGCCTTCGTCTGGGCCAAAGAAGTCAAGAATCCCCTGCTCGCCATTTCCAAACGCCCGGATCTGTGCAGAAACATCTGAAGATGTCGTAGCACCGAGGTAAATATCTTCGACTTCATACCAGCGTGCACCAAGGCTCACCGTTAGTTTGTCTGTAATGTCGTACTCAAATTGTCCAAACAGTGCGATTTGATTCATCTCGTGCGTGACATCATTGACATAACTAACCAGTGGCCCAAAGTTACTGCCACTGCTGTTGATCCCTTGATATAAGCCATCGCTGCCACCATTGAGCGTACGCTCTAAATCGAAGAATTTTTCTTCAGCGCCTAACTGGAAAAGGCCAAGACTGTTAACTTCAAGCTCATCCATGAATATACCGGCAGTAATACGCCATTCATTGTCAGCTGGCGTATTAACTCTTAATTCTTGGGTGAAACGCTTATTCTCAGTTTCTTCTTTGTAGAACCCTTCAGGGTTGTGGCAGATTTCATCTTCAACGGCGCCGCCATAAGTACAGGCGTAATACGCCGCAAACGCGCCACCATTGGTATAGCCAATGTAGTCAATCGTTGCATCGACTTTGCGATCTAAATATCCTCCAGCGTATACGATCTCTAACTCTTGTAGACGGCCTTCAAGTGTCCATGTCGTCAACCCGAAATCATCATTGTTAGCTTCTGGTTCATAGCGACTAACGGACGACTCACCGTCATATGAAGGGTCATAGGCAAATACGCCTTCAGTTTCCAATGTTTGTTCAGTATGTTGGACAAGTAATGACCAATTATCATTAATGATATAGGACGCACTGAAACGCGCACCGGCATAAGTGGCGTCGTTAAAATTGTCTTCAACCAGTTCATCATTTGTAGGGCTGTCTACCGGAGTATTAGCAGGGTCAGCTAACACACCGCCGGAAATACGACTTATATGGATTGGGCTGCCAATATAACCGCCCTCTCCCGGTACACTGAGTACATTGTCAATCCAACCACCTTGGTGATCGGTATAAGCCGCCACACGGAAAGCTAGATCATCAGACACCGCAAAGTTGAAGTATGCCTCCAGTGCGTTACTCATATCGCCGCCGCTGGTAAAGCTAACATCAGTGTCAACACCGGCACTAAAACCGGAGTGATCTGGCTTATTGGTAATCAGTCGCACGGTGCCCGCTTGAGAGCTGGCGCCAAATAGTGTGCCTTGAGGACCAGGTAACACTTCTACACGCTGTAAGTCGGTCGCATATACATCAAGGTTTCGACCTTGCATCGACACCGGTTGTTCGTCGAGATAGATCGCTACCGACGGTTGTAACGCTTGAACTGAAGATACTGCAATCCCCGTTTGAGTTGTTGCAGCCCCTCTAATATACACCTCATTTTGACCAGGGCCTGTACCTTGAAACGTAACATTGGGTAAGAACTCGATGTAATCTTGGAAGCTACTGATGCCGAGATTCTTGAGACTTTCACCACTTAGTGCAGAAACCGCTACTGGCACGTCTTGAATCGACTCTGTTCGCTTGGTCGCAGTGACTTCGATTTGCTCAAATTTAGACTGATCAGGTATCTCACTACTGCTGTCTTGCGCATATGCCACTGAACTTGAAAGCGCGGCAACAACGGCGTAACTCAGTTTTGATCGGTTCATCATTATGTGTGTGTTCCTATAAGGATGTTTTAATAATATTTATCTCTAAAGATCATAACTTAAAGAGGTGAAATCGCAAATTGAATTGAGGTCTAATTATATATGGGTGTATTAAACCCTTGTATAGCCACCATGTAGCAATAAAGCACCCATTTTTATAATTTTTATACAAATATTTTGAGCTATGCATATTGAATCCTACGAAGGGCTTATTTCGGGAAATGAAACGTAGTACTCTATCGAGGTTAGAAACCCCAATTAAGGCAACAGAGTGTCTTCTGAAACGCAAAACCCTCGTTTAAATCCCTATGTATTCTATCCAGCCTCAGTCATTATTATCGCGCTACTGGGTTTTGCTCTCGTAACACCGACCCTTGCGGATAAAGTCTTTACCACCCTACAAGCAGATATCGTCAACAATGGAAGTTGGTTCTATGTGTTAAGTGTCGCGCTGATTTTGTTAGTCGTCATCTATTTAGGCGTGTCTCGATATGGCGATGTAAAACTCGGTCCTGATCACGCGCAACCCGACTATTCGTTATTAACATGGATATCGATGTTATTCGCGGCTGGCATGGGTATTGGGCTGATGTTTTTCGGTGTTGCTGAACCTTTGATGCACTTTCTAAATCCCCCTTCTGCCGATCCTTCGACGATTGATGCCGCACGAGAAGCGATGAAAACCACTTTCTTTCACTGGGGATTTCACGCCTGGGCTATCTATGCACTAGTTGCGCTTGTTCTCGCCTATTTTTGTTTTCGTCATGGTCTTCCACTCACTCTCCGGTCAGCGCTTTATCCCCTAATAGGTGACAAAATTTATGGCCGTATTGGCCATACCGTAGATGTTTTTGCTGTGACTAGTACTATTTTTGGGGTGGCTACATCACTCGGTATCGGTGCCTCTCAAATCAATGCCGGGCTCGCCCACCTTTTTGATGTTGATGTGAATACAACTAACCAAGTTTTCTTAATGGTCGGGATTATTGCTGTTGCAGTTGTGTCTGTAATGACCGGGCTAGACAAAGGTATTCGTCGCTTGTCTGAGACCAACATGGTATTGGCCGTTGCTTTGCTCATCTTTATTTTAGTGGCAGGCCCTACGGTATTTTTACTTCAAGCCTACCTGCAAAATACCGGTGCTTACCTGTCCGATATCGTTAGGAACACATTTAACCTTTTTGCTTACGAGAAGACCGATTGGATTGGCGGCTGGACGATATTTTATTGGGGTTGGTGGATAGCGTGGGCGCCTTTTGTTGGATTGTTTATTGCGCGCATTTCGCGCGGGCGCACGATTCGCGAATTCGTTTTAGGGGTTTTATTAATTCCTTCAGCATTCACGCTGTTATGGATGACCGTCTTTGGTAATACCGCAATCGATATGGTGTTTAACCAAGAAAACGCTGAGTTAGCAACTATGGTCAATGACAATACCTCAGTCGCCTTGTTTGTCTTTTTAGAGCAATTCCCGCTCGCTAATGTCTTGTCTATTCTGGCCATTTTTATGGTCGTTATTTTCTTTGTAACCTCTTGTGATTCCGGTGCCATGGTCGTTGACATGCTGTGTTCCCATGGCAGAAATGACACACCCGTTTGGCAACGTATTTACTGGGCGGTAAGTGTCGGTGTAGTTGCGGCAATATTAATGCTAGCAGGCGGTTTGGGCGCACTACAAACGATGACGATCGCAGCGGCACTGCCTTTTGCTATCATTTTGCTAATCGCTCTATTTGGTTTGATGAAAGCCCTCAGAGTTGAAGATTACAAACGCGAGAGCTTACAGTTAAATCAGGTGCCACTTCACCCAACGTCGAGTAATGATGCATGGCGCGAACGTTTGCAAAATATCGTCGACTTTCCGAGCCAAAAGGCAGTACAACGGTACCTGGACAGCGTCGTTAATAAAGCGTTTTCAGACGTTTGTGAAGAGTTTACTAATAACCAACTGGAAACTGATATCCGCCATACCGAAAGAGGTCTTGAACTCGTGGTCAAGCACAGTGGCGAAAGGAATTTTGTTTATGGCGTGTATCGTCGTAAGCACGACCAGCCTGAAATTTGTGGTAACGATGACGAAAATATAGATTTTGACGACGATCAGTCATATTATCGCGCCGAGGTTCACCTCCAAGAAGGTGGTCAAGACTACGACATTATGGGTTGGTCAAAACTGGCCGTCATAAACGATATTATTGATCAGTACCACAAGCACATGCATTTTCTGCACTTGTTGAAATAACAACTCAAAGATTATTGCCGAGGTCAATTTGCAAAAAGACGAAGAATTACTCGTAGCGCTGAGACGAATAATCAGAGCGATTGATCTGCGTTCAAAACACTTGAATAAGAGTATTGGCCTGACAGGACCGCAATTACTGGTTATGCGCTTTATCGGCAGTGAACCGGGCACTATGGTTCGCTCCATTGCTGATAGCGTAAACTTAAGCCCTGCTACAGTCACCAATATTCTCGATAGACTAGAAGCGAGGGAACTGGTAACTCGAGTGAGAAGCACTGTTGATAAGCGCAAGGTTGGTGTGTTTTTGACTGAAAAGGGACAAACAATCTTAGCGGATGCTCCAATGCCTTTTCAAGAACACTTCACAAATCGCTTTTCTCAGCTTGAGGAATGGGAGCAAAGCCAAATTGTTGCTACCCTACAGCGACTGGCACATATGATGGATGCTGATGATATTGACGCATCGCCGGTGCTGGAAGTGACAGAGTTTATTGAGCCTCAAAACACCAAATAACGATACGTTTGTGTGAGAAACCACAATAACCGGTTGCAAATGAGTATTGTTCGCACTAATGTTATTGGCATTCTCCTCATAATTGACGAGAGTAGGCGTGAACCTGCTCTCGCACGTTACACGCCTACGCTAAGTTGAAGAACTAATGAAAACTCAATTAATCCTTATTTCCGTGCTGACGTCGATCGTTAACACTGCATCAGCAGAAGAACGATATGACCACTTCCCTTCTCTTGAAGCGGCCGATATGAAAACAGCGTTTTGTAATATTCAAAGTTACAACCAAACACTCGCCAGTATTACTGCAAAGGAAACGCTAACCGCTGAAGATATGGTCAAAGTTCATGAACTTACCTACACCTTAGAAAACGCCATCATGCGCCTGCAAGCCGATTTAAACCAAGCGGCAGTCGATTTAGAAGAAGTACATCTAGCCTCAGAACGTTTAGAGCAAAATACGATTCAGACGTCTGGAAAACGCTATCTTGACGCTACGCGTCAGCTTTTATCTGGTCCTAAGTGCTGAACAAACGCCCTTATTCCTGATACAGAGCGCAAACGGCGCCAGCAGGATCTTTGATGATCACGAACTGGCTGTCACCGTAGGATTTAACTGCCGTGATGGCCTCTCCGCCGCGCTGTTTCACTGCTTGTAACGAGTCCTGTATATCAGCGACGATAAAATACGGCATCCACTGAGACGGTATATCTGCATTTCCACCGCGTTTGTGGCAAATTCCCGCAACATCGCCGTCTAAATGCGGTGGCTTCATTGAATAATCTGCATAGTCTCCCATTGGCACTTCTGTCGTTGTCCAGCCCACGACCGCTTGGTAAAAGTCACGTACAGATGACGCGTCATCAACCGTCAAATCTAACCAACCCACTTTCCCTATATTGCTGTTTGCCATACTCATTTCCCGTTAATTTGTTCCAATGACCGCGTTTTTTCGTAATACTGGAACTTAAGGTTTTCTTCGCATTAGGTATAGCATCAAAAGCGCAGGAAAAACCAATATCCCAATAGAAAAATAATTAGAGGGTATCGTGCAGCTAAAACAAAAATATACCGCAGTGATCATTGGTAGTGGTTTTGGCGGACAGTGCGCAGCGATTAAGCTTGCCGAACAAGGAATCTCAGATTACGTCATTTTGGAGCGCCGAGCCTTTATTGGCGGTACGTGGTCTCAAAATAGTTACCCTGGCGCTGCCGTAGATGTTCAATCGCCTTTGTATTCACTTTCGTTCGAACCCTACGATTGGACCCGAATGTTCGCACATCAAGACGAGCTTCAAGCATATACGCAGCATATTTTTAAGAAACACGGGCTCGTAGAAAAGACCCAGACGAATGCTAATGTCACTGGATTGAAGTGGCGCGATGATGATCAAACCTGGGAGATATCCATTGATGGCCATCAACCGCTCATCGCGCAGTTCGTCATCAATGCGTCCGGTCCGCTCAGCACCCCGATCATTCCGGCGATCAAAGGTCAAGAAAAGTACAAAGGCCATGCGTTTCACACCAATGATTGGGACCACAGGGTTGATTTAACCAACAAGAATGTGGCGATCATCGGTAGTGGTGCTAGTGCCGCACAGGTCATCCCCGCGATCGTCGAAAAGGTCAAGAAACTGCACGTGTTTCAGCGCACGCCACATTGGATCATTCCGCGCTGGGACTATGTTTTTAAAACGTGGCAGCGCAAGCTATTGCGCAATAAATGGAGTTATAAACTGCTTCGTTGGCTTATTTACTGGGGCTTAGAGATACGTATTCTTGGCTTCAAGTACTCTAAGACTATGCTAGCAGTCGTGGGCGGACGACCGGCAAGAAAACTGTTGCAGCGCCAAATCGCTGACCCGGACTTGCGAGCCAAACTGACACCTGATTTTACGATTGGTTGTAAACGCGTCATTATTTCCAGCACGTTTTTGCCAGCTTTGGCACATTCCAATACACAATTACACGATAAGCATGATCCCGTCGTGGAACTGACTGAAGACGGCGTGCTTACCAAAACCGGCGAACACATTCCCATCGATGTGTTGGTCTATTCAACCGGTTATGACGCCGCTGATGGCATTATTTCGTATCCAGTCGTTGGTAAAAAAAATAAACAACTTGCGGATTTTTGGTCAGATTATCCGCGCGCTTACTTGGGAACTTGTATTCCAGATTTTCCAAATCTATTCATTGTGACGGGTCCAAATACTGGCATTGGGCATACCTCTGCCCTTTTTGTGATTGAATCGCAGATGATTTATATCTTGGATTGCATCAATCGTGTACATAAACAAAATGCGACAAGTATCGAAGTCACTCGTGAAGCTGAGGATCAATACACCCAAATGATCCATGCCGAAATGCAAGGCACCGTTTGGCAGACAGGTGGTTGCCACTCTTGGTATCAGAGCAAGAGCGGAAAAGTAACGGCGATGTTCCCTGGGTTTAGTTTTAGCTACCGTCGGTTGTGCAAAAAATTCAACCTGAATCATCACAGTATTCGAGGTTAAGCCTATGCAAGTAGAGACGTTTTTCCAGCAAAAGGGTGTATTAATTACCGGTGCCGGTTCCGGGATAGGACAAGCACTCGCATTAGCATTCGCACGATGTGGGGCTAATCTGGGTATTTGCGACATAGATGGTGTGGCGCTAGAGAAAACCACGCAAGAAGTACGTTCGAAGTACCCTGATATCACAGTGCACATGCAAGTAATGGATGTTGCCAATAGAAGTGAATGGGAGTTGTTCCTGCAGCGCGCCAATGATGCGCTTGGTAGTATTGATGTGGTCATCAATAACGCTGGTATTGAGGGATCTTCGAAACCGGTTTGGGCTACGTCAGAGCGCACACTACGGCGGGTTATGGAGGTCAACTTTTTTGGCATGGTCAACGGCTCTCAACTTGCGCTACCGTATTTAGTTAACCGTCCATGGGCCGCATTGGTAAATGTATCCAGCGTTTTTGGATTTGTTGGACCGCCCAACGCCGCTGATTACGCGGCCAGTAAATTTGCGATTCGCGGATTTACTGAAGCGATGCATTCGGAACTGGCCCAATTGTATCCGAACGTACAAGTACACCTTGTTCACCCTGGCGGAATCGCGACCAATATCACGCGCACTCCTCAAAGTCAGGCTTTTCACGATAAGTTTCTGAAAACAAAGCCGATTGATTTAGCTAACGAGATACTGGAAGGCGTTATGCGTAACCAAGCAAGGGTGGTATTTGGTCATCGCTCGGGGCTTGTCCAGCGCCTATCACGCTGGCTACCACTGAAATGGCTGAGTAAAGCTATTGGCAGTGAAATGAAAAGCCTTAACATGACGACCGAGTATCAAAAAGACCATCCAGGCTTCACACTTAGGAACAAACCATAAATGTTAATACTGTTACTACTCGCCGTTCTCATTGGGATTGCGTATTGGCGCACGTATCCAAGATTTGGTGATTGGCTTTATCACTATGGCAATAAGCTAGAGGCAAATTTAGTCGGGTTAACACAATCGAGCGTTAATGCGGGCGGGATCACCCATCAAGTCTGGACTAATCAGCAGCCTAATAAACCCATGCTCCTGCTTGTTCATGGCTACAGTGCCAGCCATGCCGTTTGGATCCGATTTGCGCGCTACTTTAGTCAAGATTATTACGTCGTTATTCCAGACTTGGCAGGCCATGGCGAGACCGGCTACCAAACCGAATGGGATTACTCGATCGACGCGCAGTCTAAGCGCGTGTCTGACATCATTTTGGCACTTGGTCATACAAATGCGCACATCGTCGGTAATTCCATGGGTGGCTACATTGCAGCCCATATGGGCCGATTTTATCCTGACGTTTGTTTATCGCTTACACTTATTGATCCCGCAGGCGTTAGTTCCCCTACTCCCAGCAAAATGCTGACGCTACTGCAACAAGGTGAAAATCCATTTCTAATCGAAAGTGATGCTCAGTTTAAACGGTTTTATTCAATGGTCATGGCAAGACCACCGTTTGCGCCGCGTGTGGTCAAAGACGCATTATCACAGGTGTATCAGCAGCGCCGCGATGAACTCGCCAAAATATTTTCGGATTACAACCGACAAGACAATTATTTAGAGGCTGAACTGAAAGATGTTAAGCCTCCTACGCTGTTGATTTGGGGGGCACTAGACGAACTCATTCACGTCAGCAGTGTCGAGGTGTGGCAGCAATGCTTAAATTGCACAGCTATCGTGTGGCACGATCTAGGACATATGCCAATGATGGAAGCCCCTGAGCGGACCGCATTTGCAGTCAAACATCACATTGAGGCATTATAGCGCCTAATCTAATCGGTAGTTTCGACCGATAAGAACAGTATTAAGAGAAGTAGAGTAACAAAGTCATGGTGTTTAAAGACGATAAAATTGATTTGGTAAAGCGTTTAATACGCGCCAACAATTATCGCCAATACGATAAAACACTAGAGCAATGCCACGAGTTGGGTATCAATATCAATCGAATTGCACTGACCCGCTTTGCTGACAAACTCGAATTGATCGATAAAGCCGAGCGCAACAAAGCGATCCGTAAACAGGCAACCGAATCTCAGCAAGCGAAATCCGCTGCCGTTGGCACGAGTAATAAAAACACCAAGCTAGCGGCACGTGATATGACGTATGAGCAGGTTAAACAAAGAGAAGCAGAGATCACATTTGAGCTCGGTGCGCTGCGGATTAAGGAAAATGCCTTGTTGATGGAGCTCAACTCCCTTTCTGAACGATTAAAAGACAAACACTGATCGGTCTTTTGGCGAATAAATCGCGTTAGATTGCATTCGTGCATTGATAAAAAATCCGAACACTTTTATCTTTCAAGCATAGAACCAATGAAGGTTGCTAATGGAATACATTTTTCTACTCTTTGCGTTTGTCTTTGGCTTGTCGGTTAAATTAGTCGGCGTTCCCCCTCTTGTAGGTTACTTACTCGCAGGCTTTATTCTTCACTTCGCGGGCTTCGAAACCAATGATTCTCTACAACAAATCGCTAACCTTGGCATTACGATTATGTTGTTCACCATTGGCCTCAAACTCAATATGCGCGACTTAGCTAAGCGAGAAGTTTGGTTAGGCAGTGTGCTACACACCGTGATTTGGATTGCAATCGCAACGGGGGTACTGATTTTATTAGCTAGCATAGGTTTGGCCTACGTCACCGATATCGACTTAGAAACAATTGCGCTTGTGGCCTTTGCATTGAGCTTTTCCAGCACCGTTTGTGTGATGAAAGTCCTAGAAGAAAATGGCGAGAGTAAAACCCGGCATGGCAAAATTGCGATGGGGATCCTGGTCATGCAGGACATATTCGCGGTTGTCTACTTAGTTGTCGCTACCGGTAAATTGCCTGAAATATGGGCACTTGGTTTATTGCTCTTGTTCCCATTAGTCCCGGTATTTGGGCGGATACTGAATAGCTCCGGACACGGTGAATTATTACCACTCACGGGATTTATTTTTGCACTCGGTGGCTACCAGCTGTTTGAGCTCGTTGGTGTGAAAGGCGATTTAGGCGCTTTGATCATTGGGCTAATGATGGCTACGCACGTAAAAGCGGCAGAGATGGCCAAGTCGCTGTTGGCTTTCAAAGACTTATTTTTGATCGGGTTCTTCATCAGTATAGGATTAGCTGCGTTACCCACTTGGGAAATGTTCGGTATAGCTGTGATCATCGCGCTGCTCTTGCCGATCAAGTATTTGCTCTTCTACATATTACTCTCGGCCTTGCGCCTCAGAGCCAGAACCAGTTTTCTTACCGGTTTGGTGATGACCAACTACAGCGAGTTTGGCTTAATCGTTGCGGCTTTGGCTGTATCACTTGGTACCCTAACCAACGAATGGTTAGTAATCATAGCACTAGCGGTTTCACTGTCATTCGTGTTTACCAGCATTGTTTACCGCTCAGCACATGCGATTTATCAAAAGGTGAATCACAAATTGAGACGCTGGGAGCGCTTAACACCGCTCGTTGAGGATCAATATCCGCAAATGGAAGATGCCCAATTTCTCGTCGTCGGTATGGGACGTGTCGGTATGGGCGCGTTTAGTTCTCTGAATAAACTGTGTACCGGTGCCGTTTGGGGAATGGATGCTGATCGCGCGAAGATCAAACGGCTACAAAAGAATGGCTTAAAGGTGATCACCGGGGATGGCGAAGATGCTGACCTATGGGAAAACTTGGATGTGAGTAACATTAAATTGGTGATGTTGGCACTCCCTTCAATAGACGACGCTATCAATATCACTCAACAACTCAAGTCTACAAACTTCAGCGGCAAAGTGGCAGCCATAGCGCGCTACGAAGATGAAGTGAACGTGTTAAGTGAGAATGGCGTCGACAAGGTGTTTAACTTCTTTAAAGAAGCCGGTTTAGGTTTCGCTGAGGAAAGTTTGGCGTTTGTTGAAGACAGAGACGTTTTTGATCACGCATAATAAATAATAACAATGGTCGAATTGATAACCATTATCATTATTTAAATCGTTGTTTTATAAGGTTTTTTTGCTTTTTGGCGAAAATTCCACTAGACTATCTCGTAAGTTCATAACTGAGATATCGCTATGCAAGGCAAACGCCCAGTAATTGCCATTTTAAACGAAGTATTGACGAGCGAATTGACGTCGATCAATCAATATTTTCTTCATGCCCGAATGTTTAAAAACTGGGGCCTATCCAAGCTCAATAGTGTCTGCTACAAAAAGTCCATCAAGGATATGAAGCAGGCCGATGATTTGATTGAGCGTATTTTATTTCTTGAAGGACTCCCCAATCTACAAAAGCTTGGCAAACTCTACATCGGTGAGGAAACGACCGAGATGTTGCAATGCGACATGGATTTTGAGCTTGAGCAAATTCCACTGCTCAAAAAAGCCATTGCGCTGTGCGAGGCTGAACAAGATTTCGTTAGCCGCGACCTACTCGAAGACATCTTGAGCTACGAAGAAGATCACGTTGACTGGATTGAAACGCAGCAGTATCAAATCGAAACCATGGGAATTGAAAACTACCTACAAACTCAAGTTGAGAGCGGAGATTAATCATGAAAGGCAATCAAGTCATTATTGACAACCTTAACGCCCTACTCGCCTATGAATTGGCAGCAATGGATCAATACTTTATCCATTCTCAAATGTATTTGGATTGGGGTTTGAATAAATTGTACGAACGTATCAATCACGAATTTGACGATGAGCGTGGTCATGCCACTAAGCTAATCGAGCGTATGTTGTTTTTGGAAGGCGTGCCCGATATGCAAACCCGAGTCGGTTTTAAAGTTGGCAAAGACGTTCCAGAAATGCTCGAGAGTGACCTGCGTGTTGAATATGAAGTCGACGCGAAACTAAAAGAAGTGATTGCACTTGCGGAGCAAGAACAAGACTACGTCACTCGTGACATGTTGATAACACTCCTCGATGACACAGAGATGGATCATGCCTATTGGTTAGAGCAGCAGTTAGGTTTAATCAAACGCCTAGGTCTAAGCAACTACCTGCAATCGCAAATGTAATTAAAATTGCGTGGTTTCAAAACGCACCTCAACGGGGTGCGTTTTGTGTTCCAACTGGATCAGCATCCGCCATTGCATCGTTTCTAGGTTACAACTTCCCAAAAAATACAGTGCTTGAGCGCTGTTATCCGTTGCCGACTCAATAATAACCGGTGATTTCCCCATATACATGTTAATCCCTTCGATCCAGGCTCGTGAAATCGTAAAATTTTCGTTCGATGAGATACTGACGCGGTTTTCTTCTTCGACCAACGGCGAGTCAAGAAAAGATACTTCGAAAATTTGTTGGTCAACTATAAATTCACAATAGTTATTTTGAATAGCACAACCATTCATCTCTGCTATAGTTTCGGTATTATTCGACACGTGTTCTGATAATAAACCCGTTGTTTTTACTGCAATAAAAGTTGCAATTGCGAGAATTAAAAACACGGTAATAATTGGTTGTTTTTTCAGCGTCATTTAACGTTTGTTTAACCTCTCTGTAACCTTTGGTAATCGTTTATTGACCGAGATCAACTGAATTGTGCTTTAGGTATCTTTATGTATTTAAAAGCATTATTATCGCACCGTCAAAAAAGGCCTGTTGTGCATAAAAACACCAATAAAACAGGCAGACACGTGAATACACAAATTTTTTAATTGCAGTGGAAGATCCGTCAAATGAGTGAAATCAGCCAAGCACAGCCTGACTACAATTATAAAGTAGTGCGGCAGTTTACCGTGATGACAATCATCTGGGGTATTATCGGGATGGCCGTTGGGGTTCTAATTGCAGCGCAATTGTTTGCGCCAGCACTAAACTTCGACCTACCCTGGTTAACGTACTCTAGATTACGTCCTTTACATACCAATGCGGTTATTTTCGCATTCGGTGGTAGCGCATTGTTCGCCACCTCATACTATATCGTGCAGCGTACCTGTCAGGTTCGCTTGTTCAGTGACAAACTTGCCGCGTTTACCTTCTGGGGTTGGCAAGCTGTTATTTTGTGTGCTGTTGTCACCCTGCCGTTGGGCATTACTGGTAGTAAAGAGTACGCAGAACTTGAATGGCCAATCGATATTTTGATAGCCCTTGTTTGGGTCGCTTACATTATCAACTTCTTCGGAACAATGGTGATTCGTAAGACATCACATATTTATGTAGCGAACTGGTTCTTAGGCGCATTTATGCTGACCGTTGCGGTATTACATATTGGTAACAGTATGGCCGTGCCCATTTCTTTCACTAAATCTTACTCTCTGTATGCAGGTGCCGTAGACGCCATGATGCAGTGGTGGTATGGACACAACGCGGTTGGTTTCTTCCTTACTGCGGGCTTCTTGGGCATGATGTACTACTTTGTACCGAAGCAAGCGGGCCGTCCGGTTTACTCGTATCGCTTGTCAATCGTTCACTTCTGGGCGCTCATCTCGTTATACATTTGGGCAGGTCCACACCACTTGCACTACACAGCATTACCTGACTGGACACAGTCTTTGGGTATGGTGATGTCTTTGATCCTGTTCGTACCGTCTTGGGGTGGCATGATCAACGGTATCATGACGCTATCAGGTGCTTGGCACAAACTGCGTACTGACCCTGTATTGCGCTTCCTTATTGTTTCGCTTTCTTTCTATGGCATGTCAACCTTTGAAGGTCCGATGATGTCAATCAAAACGGTTAATGCATTATCGCACTACACCGATTGGACTGTTGGTCACGTTCACTCTGGCGCTTTGGGTTGGGTTGCAATGGTATCAATCGGTTCGATTTACCACCTTATCCCTGTCCTATTTGGTCAACGTGGAATGTACTCAGTCAAACTGATCAACATCCACTTCTGGTTAACGACTATCGGTGTCGTTCTGTATATCGTTGCAATGTGGATTTCAGGTGTTCTTCAAGGCTTAATGTGGCGTGCGGTAAACGCTGATGGCACATTGACGTACAGCTTCGTGGAATCACTTGAAGCCTCTAAACCATTCTATGTTGTTCGTTTCCTCGGTGGTGTATTCATTGTTGTGGGTATGTTGATCATGGCTTACAACGCTTATATGACTATCCGTGCTCCGAAGGAAAGCTTCGGTAACGAACCAGCCAACCAAGCAGCATAAGGAGCAGATAATGGTTAATCCACATGAGTTAATTGAAAAGAACGTCGGTCTACTGACCGTTCTTATATTAGTAGCCATTTCTTTTGGTGCCATGGTGCAAATTATGCCACTGATGTTCCAACAGGACACAATGGAGCCAGTAACCGGACTACGTCCTTATACGGCTCTAGAAATGGAAGGCCGTGATATCTATATTCGCGAAGGTTGCGTCGGGTGTCATAGTCAGATGATCCGTCCATTCCGTGCTGAAACTGAGCGCTACGGTCATTATTCCGTAGCCGGGGAATCAGTTTGGGAGCGTCCATTCTTGTGGGGTTCAAAGCGCACCGGCCCTGACTTAGCCCGTGTTGGCGGTCGTTATAGCGACGAATGGCATCGCGTTCACTTGATCAATCCAAGAGATGTTGTACCTGAGTCGAATATGCCTGGTTATCCATGGTTAGAGACTAGTGTTCTAACCGGTGAAGAAACAGCCAAGAAACTTGAGGTGTTTCAGATGCTAGGTGTTCCATACACTGACGAAGATATCGCTGGCGCGAAAGCGGCAGTTCAAGGCAAAACTGAAATGGAAGCCTTGATTGCATACCTTCAGTCACTTGGCACACATTTGAAATAGTCATGGATCAAGGTGTAATCGGCAGTATTTTCACTGTCATCGTATTCGTCTCTTTCATCGGGGTTGTGATCTGGGCTTTCAGCAGTCGCAACAAGAAAAACTTCGATGAGGCTGCAAACCTCGTGTTTGCCGATGAAGAAGACAACAAGAACGCAGAAAATAAAAAACAGGAGTCTTAAAACTCATGAGCATGTTTTGGACAATTTGGATTTCGGTAATCACACTAGGTTCTATCCTAGGTTGTTACCTACTACTACGTTGGTGTTTAGCCAACAACGCTGGCGTCCCTGAAGGCGAAAGCATGGGGCACGAATTCGATGGCATCATCGAAATCAACAACCCTCTCCCAAAATGGTGGACGATCTTGTTCTACATCGTCATCGTTTGGGGTGTTGTTTACTTAATCCTTTACCCTGGTTTGGGTGCTTATAAAGGGTTACTCGGCTGGACTAGCTCTAACCAGGGCGTGTTAACCTTGGAAGAGTCGCAAGCGAAGCAACAAGCAGCGATTGACTCAGGTGCATTGGTTCAATACGACCGTGAAATCAAATTCGCCAACGAGCGTTTTGACCCAATTTTCGCAGCATATGCAGAAGTGCCAGTTGAAGAATTGGTCAATAATGAAGAAGCGGTTAAAGTTGGACAGCGTTTGTTCCTACAAAACTGTGCACAGTGTCACGGTTCAGATGCGCGCGGCCAAAACGGTGGCTTCCCTAACCTAACCGACAATGATTGGCTGTACGGTGGTAGCGGTGACAAAATCAAAGAAACCCTTCGCCTAGGGCGCAAAGGTGTAATGCCAGGCTGGTTGCCCGCATTTGGTGAGCAAGGTATCAAAGAAATTGTTGCCTACACCTTGAGCCTTAGTGGTCGTGAAGTCGATCAATCGCTGAAGGATGCGGGTCAGGTTCGCTTTGCTGCCTGTGCGGCGTGTCACGGCATGGACGGAAAAGGCAATCAATTGTTAGGTGCGCCTAATCTTACCGATAATATCTGGTTGTACGGTGGCAGTGAACGCGCTGTAACCGAAACCTTAAACCACGGTCGCAATGGTGTAATGCCAGCGTTCGATAAGACATTAGGTGAAGATAAGATTCACGTTGTTGCAACGTACGTTTATAGCTTATCGAATTAATCACTAATTAGTGTCAAACTAGCCCCGTTTCGCGGGGCTTTTTTATAGGACTAAATCGTTAAATGCAAAATAAAACTGTGACGCCATGGTACAAACAATTCTGGCCTTGGTTTCTGATTGCTGTACCCCTTTCCTCTTTCATCGTGGGCTCTATCATGTTCCACTTTGCGACCAACACGACTGATAGTCTTGTGGTAGACGATTACTACAAAGAAGGTAAAGCAATTAACGCGCGTTTGGATAAAATTCAAAACGCGAAACAGTTAAACATGGTAACTGGGCTAACATTTGCAGATGACGGTTCTGTAGCGCTGCGTTTCATTACCGGTTTACCGCGTTCCAATGAAGCGTTGAAATTAACGCTTTATCACGTAACCCTAGAGAATCGCGATGTTGATTTATTGCTCTCTGCCGACGCCAATGGCGTATACCGGGGCTATACAGAGGCGGACTTGAACGGTAAATGGCGTATGACGCTGTTGCCAATTGACGAGTCATGGAAAATCCAACAAGTGGTCGCTCTGCCACGCACTGATGAGATACGGTTCGAGCCTTGAGTAACTGTTTTCATTGCGGCCTGCCTAATCTCGAAGGCGACAATTACATAACGATTATCAATGATCAACCGCGGCAAATGTGTTGCCCCGGTTGTCAGGCTGTGTCGCAGGCGATCGTCGACAATGGCTTAGAAGACTATTACACCTTTAGAACTGAGCCTGCGGCTAAAGGCGATTTAGCCATTCTTGAAACGCTCAACAAACTCGCGGTCTATGACCAACCCGAAGTACAAGAAGAGTTTGTATTAGACAGTAAGAAAGCGAAGCAAATCCAATTGACTGTCGAAGGCATTACATGTGCGGCCTGTGGCTGGTTGATTGAAAAGCAGTTATCCAGAACGCGCGGTATCGTTCAAGTAGCCGTTAATGTGTCAGCGCGGCGCGCATTAGTTGACTGGGATCCCGAGCATATCGCCTTGAGCGAAGTGCTCGCAACGTTTCAGCGCATCGGTTATCGGGCGTCTCCGTTTCAACAAGATAAACACGAAGAAAGTTTCCGCGCCGAACAGAAAAGTTACCTTAAAAAGGTCGGTCTTGCTGGCATCATGACGATGCAAGTTATGATGCTAATGGCAGGCATGTATTTTGACTTGTTCGGCAACATCGACAATGAAATGCGGCAATATTTCCATTGGATCAGTTTGGTACTGACTACTCCGGTGGTGTTGTATTCCGGCAGTATATTTTACATAAGTGCACTTAAAGCCATCATGGCTAAAACGGTGAATATGGATGTACCGGTTACGCTTGCGATATTTGGTACTTACATAGCAGGTATCAAGGCGACCTGGCTAGAAACCGGTGACGTGTACTTTGAGTCGATTTGTATGTTCGTCTTTTTCTTGCTGATGAGCCGCTTTCTAGAGCACCGCGCACGCCACAAAGCTGCGACAATTTCCTCGAATATGCTCGAGTACATCCCCGTTTCAGCAACCTTGATTGAAGGCAATCAAACATCAGACGTACTAGCTAAACAATTAGTGCCCGGTCAACACGTTTTGGTAAGAGCTGGCGAGACTATTCCCGTGGACGGTTATGTCATTGAAGGTCGCAGCCAAGTAAACGAGTCAATGTTAAATGGTGAATTTGAACCGGCCAGTAAAACCGCAGGGAGTAAGGTATTTGGTGGGACTGTCAATCAATCCGGCACATTGACAGTCAAAGTGACCAAGCGTTTGAAAGATGCACTGGTGAATCAAATTGTCCGGATGCAAGAATCTGCACTCAGCAGCAAACCGCAAATTGCGCAGATAGCCGATCAATTATCGCGCTATTTTGTCGTCGCAGTACTCGCAATATCCGCAGCGACCTTCGGCTACTGGACCGCACAAGATAATCCCGATGCATTTTGGATCACGATTTCAGTTTTAGTGGCGACCTGCCCTTGCGCACTTGGTTTGGCAACTCCGTCGGCTTTAACATGCGCAATGGCGCGTTTAAACAATCAAGGCGTGGTATTAAAACGCGCCGATGCACTCGAACAAATTGCCGGTATCGATACCCTCGTATTAGACAAGACCGGCACGTTAACCGAAGGTAAGTTTTCAATTCAATCGACTTGGGTAGCAACTGAGGTTGACGAAGCTGACGTAATGCAGATTGCGGGTTCGCTCGAAGCTCGCTCCGAACACCCGATTGCACTCGCGTTTAAGACTGATACACCGCTATCCGTCAGCGAGTTTCAGCTCACCATTGGATCAGGAATTTCCGGCATCATCAACGGCTCTCACTATCGCATGGGTGCGCGAGAATTTGTTGGCGCAAATGCCGCCGCACAGATTACTGCAGCGACACAACTACCGCTTGAAAGTGCTAGCGTTTGGTTAATCAGAGAAGACCAATTACTGGCAGTATTTTGGCTAAACGACACCATCAAAGCAGATGTTGAATCCACGTTAAACGCACTCCAGCTTGAGCAAAAAGTGCTGCTAAGTGGCGACACCGATGCAAACGTCAAAAGCATCGCTAATCAATTACACATTCAAACGTACTTGGCTGAACAGCGCCCAGAGGATAAACTCGCCTACGTTCAGCAACAGCAAGCCGATGGACACAAGGTCATGATGCTTGGTGATGGCGTGAATGACGCTCCAGTGCTGGCCAGTGCTGATATTTCCGTCGCTGTTGGCAATGCCTCTGATCTCGCGAAGAGTTCTGCCGATGTCGTATTGATGAATGAACACATAAGTGCAGTACCTGAGTTGTTCGAAATGTCGATTCGTACGCGTCGTAAAATCAAGCAAAACATTGCTTGGTCCTTAGGGTACAATTTATTGGTATTGCCATTTGCAGTGTCAGGCTTATTAGCCCCTTGGATGGCAGCTGTCGGTATGTCATTGAGTTCCGTTATAGTGGTGTACAATTCCACTCGGTTAATGAAAGCAAAAGGTTAGTTTTGCCATGACCATAATTTATGTTCTGATCCCGCTCGCTATTATTATCGTTGCCATCGCGATTGGTGTGTTTTTCTGGGCGGTAAAGTCCAATCAATTTGATGACTTGGAGCGTCAGGGCTACAACATTTTGTTTGATGATGATTTACCCCCAGAAGAAAAAGCACTAGCAGAGCAACGCAAACGCGATTTAGAAGAACGGAATGACTGAATTTGGTCTACTTGCAGCATTCCTGATTGGTATAGCCGGCGGCGTTCATTGTTTTGGTATGTGCGGTGGGATTACTATCGCACTGCAGGCCGCAGTGCCTAAGTCACGTTCATCAGTCCCGTATACAATCGCCTATCATGTTGGCCGGATAACCAGTTACGCTATTGCGGGCGCTTTAGCGGGCGCGGTCGGCGGTATCGTTTCCCATACCAGCTCTATGGGGATCCACATTCTCAGTACACTGAGCATTGTCCTGTTGATCTTGTTAGCGTGTTACATTGGAAATTGGTATCGCGGCCTTACCGCCCTTGAGCATGCCGGCGGGACCTTGTGGCGCAAACTGCAACCTATATCAAAGCGGCTTATTCCTTTCCCTACCCCCTTTCATGCCGTTTTATACGGTGCTGTTTGGGGTTGGTTACCCTGTGGCCTCGTATATTCAACATTAGTCTGGAGTATGAGCTCCGGTGACTGGTTGACCGGGGCAAGTTACATGTTTGCGTTTGGAATCGGCACTTTGCCTGCAATGCTAGCGGTAAGTTTTGGTGCGTCTTACATCAGCCCGCTAATGCAGCATTCAATCACGCGACAAATAACGGCTATAAGCCTATTTGCTTACGCAATTTTCTTGATCTTTAACAGTATTCAGCATATAAATTGAAACGAACAGCGCGAACAAAATGGTTGCACGTATGCACAACAAAATAGGTCGGAGTGACCTGTCTATTCATTGCCAAACCTGTAGCTTTAGCCACTTGTGTTTACCTCTGGCGTTGAATGAAGACGAAATGGTTTCGCTCGATGAAATTATTGAGCGCAAAAAACCGCTACACAAACACGACAAGCTCGTTGAAGCGGGCGATAAATTCAATTCACTGTACGCAGTGCGGTCTGGTTCGTTTAAGAGCTTTATCAGCGATGAAGACGGCGAAGAACAAATCATCGGTTTCCATTTCCCCGGTGACATTATTGGTTTTGATGCGTTGCGTGAAAATCAGCATCAAAGTTACTGCCAAGCATTAGAAACAGCGATGGTGTGTGAGCTGCCGTATGAACATCTTGATGATATGTCAGCGCGATTCCCGAAACTGCGCAAGCAAATCATGAGTTTCATGAGTGCAGAAATAAAGCAAGATCACGACTTGATGATGTTGTTAAACAAACGCACAGCTGAAGAACGCTTGATGTATTTCATTGCTCATCTGTCAGCGCGTTTTGAAGAGCGCGGGTTTTCGCCCAAGCAATTCAATTTAACCATGACCCGCAATGAAATTGGTAATTATCTCGGCCTGACAGTTGAAACCATCAGTCGACTACTCACTCGCTTCCAAAAAGACGGTGTGATTGCGGTAGATGGCAAACTCATTACGATCCTTGATTTTTCATTGATGGAACAAAAACTCCACTCAATGGACATTCCTACCTGCAGTGTCGGCTAAATCGACACTGCACGTTTAATTCTGATCATTTGATCTAACGCAAGTTGCCATTCTGGCGCTCCTCGTCAACACTGTTTACACTGGTATTAATCCTTCTAACGGTATTTACCTGAGTCGTATTATGTTGAAAGTAAATAAAATTCTCGTCGTCATTGACCCTGCTAGTGATTCGCAACCCGCACTAACACGCGCATGTTTACTCGCCAGTAAAACGCAAGCAGAAGTTGTCGCTTTCATGTGTATCTATGATTTTTCGTATGAAATGACCACCATGTTATCCTATGAAGAACGCGATACGATGCGCAAAGCAGTCGTTCAAGATCGCGGTGAGTGGTTGGCTAAAATCACCTCAGGTTATACGGCGCCAAATGGGGTCACAAACACCGTGGTATGGGACAACTCAGTACATGATGCCGCAATCAAACACGCTATAGAACACAACTGCGACATGATTGTAAAAGCGGCCAATTCTCATGATGATCTAGCGTCCTTGATCTTCACGCCCACTGATTGGCATTTGTTACGCAAATCACCGACTCCCGTATTAATGGTTAAGCAACACGATTGGCCAGACAAAGGCAACATCATTGCATCAGTAAATGTTGGTACAGAAGACCAGCAACACGCGGAGCTCAACGATAAGGTGGCAAAAAGCGCACAACAGTACGCCGAGATGCTAAATGCCAACTTACACTTGGTGAATGCCTATCCTGGGACCGCGTTGAATATCGCGATTGAGATCCCCGAATTTGACCCTCAAGGCTATACCGCTAATGTCGCCAAACATCATCAGGATGAAATGAAGAAGTTTGCTGAAAAACACGGTATTGCGCAGGAACACTGCCACGTTAAACAAGGCCTACCTGAAACAGCTGTTCCAGGACAAGCCGACGAACTTGACGCTGAACTCGTTATCATCGGAACCATCGGTCGCGTGGGATTGTCAGCGGCACTGATTGGCAATACTGCTGAGCATGTTATTGATGCACTCAATTGTGATGTGTTGGCAATTAAGCCCGACGGATTCGAGTGCCCGATTCACACCTAAACTCAGTTTTACCAGCCTGTTCAAAGCGGCTTTAGACTGGTTAAACGCCTGCATTACCACTACAATAGCGCGCATTAGCGAGCAGTAAAAACAGTGGTTATGACGGTAACGAGTCAATCTCAGCAACAAAGTAAACAGAAATACAGTTTTAACAAGCTGCAAAAGCGCCTGCGCCGCAACGTCGGTAAGGCTATAGCAGATTTCGCCATGATCGAAGACGGTGACCATGTCATGGTCTGTCTCTCCGGTGGCAAAGACAGCTATACCATGTTGGATATCTTGTGCTTTTTGCGCAAGATCGCCCCTGTTTCTTTCGATATTACGGCCGTAAATCTCGATCAAAAACAGCCCGGCTTCCCTGAGCATGTACTGCCAAATTATTTAGATTCTCTTGGCGTGAATTACCTAATTGTCGAAGAGGACACCTATAGTATCGTCACCGACAAGATCCCAGAAGGTAAAACAACATGCTCATTATGTTCGCGTTTGCGACGTGGGATTTTGTACCGCACAGCGAAAGAGATTAATGCGACTAAGATTGCGTTGGGACATCACCGAGACGACATGCTCGAGACCTTGTTTTTAAACATGTTTCACGGCGGTAAATTAAAATCCATGCCGCCTAAGTTGGTCAGTGACAATGGTGAGCATGTTGTTATCCGTCCATTAGCCTATTGTTCTGAGGCAGATATCCAAAAATACAGCGATGCCGTCGATTTTCCGATTATCCCGTGTAACTTGTGCGGGTCACAGGAAAACCTGCAGCGTAAGCAAATCAAACTCATGCTTCAAGATTGGAACAAGCGCTATCCAGGACGCATCGAGTCGATGTTTAGAGCCCTACAAAACGTTGTCCCTTCGCATTTAGCTGATGGGAATTTGTTTGACTTTAAGGGGGTAGCCGCAACCGGTTCACCTGTGTCAGATGGCGACATTGGATTCGATGCACCTGAGTTAGAAAGCGTTGAAGTAGATATGGATACAGACGCAGATAGTGTCGAAACTCAGGTAATAAACCTCTCTTAACAAACAAGGAAGTAATATGAAGATCGGTATCGCATTGGGTGCTGGAGCCGCCAGAGGTTGGACACACATAGGAATCATTAAAGCGCTGGAAAAGCTCGGCGTTAATATCGACATCGTGGCGGGCTGTTCAATTGGAGCGTATGTGGGCGCTGCTTATTCGAGTGGCCGTTTGTTGGAGCTCGAGAGCTGGGCTTCTTCACTGACCGAGTGGCAGGTGTTTTCATTATTGGGTGTTGGCATTCGCCGCGGAGGTCTAGCGACCGGACAGAAGGTATTTGACAAGCTCACCGATGATTTTTGTTGTGAAACGTTCGAACAGATGAATAAGCCGTTCGCAGTTGCCGCTACCGATCTTTACAGTGGCCGTGAAGTCGTTTTCGATAGCGGCGAGATCGGCGATTCGATTCGCGCATCTTGTGCCATTCCCGGTCTTTTTCCCCCAGTAGAGTATGGTCAACGCTACTTGGTCGATGGTGCTGTTGTAAACCCCGTACCGGTTAATCTTTGTCGTCGTATGGGGGCTGATTTTGTTATTGCGGTAAACTTAAGTGCAGACTTTCGCCCGCAAGTGCTCGAGAAAAGCAGCGAAGAACACGAAAAAATTCAACGTAAAACCGATGAGTTTTTCAATGAAAAGACGTCGGTATTAAGACAGTGGTTTTCGCCAGATCCAAAACCCGAAAAGAAATCCACGCCCGGTATTATGGGCGTTATGAGCAGTTCATTGGAAATACTCCAAGCTAGAGTGACCCGCTCTCGCTTGGCAGGCGATCCACCTGATCTGTTAATAGAGCCACAACTGCGTGATGTAGGTCTGCTTGAATTCCACCGCGCAGCGGAGTTAGCTGAAAAAGGCGAACAGAGTGTCGATCGGCTCGCCCAACAAATCCGCTACCAGCTGAATATGGCGGAATAATAATCCGTTGGTTAGTTCAATTACTTAGTTTTAGCCGTGATCCGCTGTGGTGCTTTAGGAAAAACCAATGTCTTTGGCTTCTCAAACCAATCAGCGTCCAATTGCAAAAGGCCATTCACAATGGATGGCGCATCGCGAAGATCATGGTCTAATTCTGGGTCGTCGAAATAGAAAGTTAAACCAGAAACCTGCGGCATCATGAAAGATAGAAAGCTACCCATTTCGTTAAAGAAAGCACCATATTGTTCATATATGAAGCTTAATTCTTCACTGCTGTAATACTGCTTTAAATATTCCGGTTTGGTCTCTAACTGGACTGAAATATCACATTGATTCGTTTGGTCGGGCGTTTGGATCCGCACAATTGCGTCGGCAAGTCTAAGGGCTCGCTCTGTTGGCACGGTAAAACGATTTTCTGGGGTAACGTCTAGTTCGATAGTTTGCTTTTGGGTTACGATTTTCACATCAGTCAATTCACACAAACGGTTCTCGTGAACATGCTGAAAGCCGAATGCAAACTGCAGAGCTTGAGTGTCGTCACCGCTTAACTTTTTCACATGACTGTAGAAACTCTTGTATTCGACTTCAATGACTTCAGCTAGTGCATTAAAACTCAAGGATACTGTGAAAAAAAAGCATAGCGCAGCGTTAAACCATCGCTTCATAATGAGATGTACTCCTGATTTACCCGGATCATTTGTTGTAATTCATCAATGTAATCTTCGCCGCGCTCTGAATATTGCATCAAACCCTCACTGAGCGCGACACCTGATATTGGTCGTTCGTGCTGTCGCAGTGTGCTGCGGATATCCCTTAGAGATTTGTATGCATTGTGGCGATTTAAGTTACGCATGTAGGTATACGTAGCACGGGCGAGATTTGGAAATTTAGCGACTTCGTGCTGCGCACCTTCAATTCGCTGTTTGGGTACAAATCCGCACCCTTTTCTGAAGCACCATAGACCAAACAAATTGAACCCTTCTCGGGCAAACCTGGAAGTCCCCCACGCGCTTTCGTTGGCCGCTTGGACTAATACAAGTTCAGCAGGAATGATATCGACGCGTCGCAGCAATATCTCCAGTTGCGCCGAGAGCGATAAATCATCTGGGACTTTATATTCGCTAACTAGCCACTCTAACCTGTGTCGATCTGCGGGCGTCAGTTCACCCTGCTGTGAATACTCATTCGACAGGGCCTTAACAGTCAATCGCAAACTTATTAAATAATCATTCTGCCGCTCTACTTCGGGCAATAGATAGTCAAAAAACGCACGTTTTTTATCTATCACGTCAGTAATTTTTGAAAAATCAGGGATCACCTGGCTACCTTCTGTTTCTATCGGTAATTCAGGTAGCAAGGGTTCCGGAGGATTTATGAACGGATACAAGAACGCGAAGCCAACGAAAATGGCAACGCTTATTCGCCAAAGTATTTTAGAAGCGTTCATCCCTGCACTCTCCGTTAAGCGTCAAACGTTGACGTTGTTCCATTGTCAACGGAATTGGACTCATCGTGCGTTTGCGGGACATTTTCAGCATGTCCAAAAAGCTCTTCAAACAAGATCCCCTTGGTGTTGAAGTACAAGGGAAGCGCCCATATCAACCCTAGTCCGAGGGTAAATGCGGCGGCGAAAAACAATAACATCGACAATACAAAGAATAAGACGAATTGGAGCAAATATTTGTTCACCACTCGAACGGATAAAATGATGGCGCTTACCGCCGTTAACCGTTTATCTGCAATCAATGGCAACGTAAATGTCGTTGCGATGCCAAGGTATACCCCAATGAGGATGAAAATAGACATACTCAATTGAATCATAATCGACGTGATCAACGAGCCCAGTGCCAGTACGATGGCGATTGAAAACCAGTTAAACAGGTCGAAAACTTGGATTGAATTTTGACGCGCTCTGTTAATACCCATCATCATTAACCCTGCCATCAGTGGTGACATGATCAATACCAATAGAATATCCATGATCGCACGCTTGGTTGGATCCGCATTATTAAACTCTTCCAGCGGTATCCCGAAGAAACTGAGTAACACGAACACGGTAGCAATAACCACAGTAAAGACGATTGCGCCAGCTAACGTAAAGACCCCAAATGAGTTTTTGGTCAATTCATTACCTTGCTTAAAAGCACTCATAATATCTATGTTGGCTTTGCCTTCCAGCGCGCGTTTAACGCTTTCAGATTCGTATACATCAGGATTGTTCATGCGGTTCCGTCACTTCTTTATGCTGACGCTAGTATACCCAAGATTGTCAACGGTTTACACGGGTTGAAACATTACTAGGTTTATTGCCAGAACGATTAACATAACGCCCATGGTGCGGTCCAATAGATAACCTTTTGCACCAATGAACGAGAGTACTTTGGAGGTCCCCAAGAGAAACGATAGTAGGCAGAACCATGCGGCTGTGGCGAAACACAGATAAATTCCGTAAACAACTTGCACCGCCAAGGGGGTGTGCGCGCTGATCACAACGGTAAACACCGACATAAAAAACAATGTTGCCTTTGGATTTAAACCATTGGTTAGAAAGCCAATCCAAAATGCTTTTAACCAACTAATCGGTTTCGTTGCCGCAGATTCTTGTTGTTCAGGTTTGCTCATATCGCTGGGTTGTGCGCGGATCGCCCCCCAGGCTAGCCACAGTAAATAGGCTGCAGCTAAATAGCTGAACGTCGCATAGATCCACGGAGTGGTCTTGATGATCAGACTTAGACCTAATAATGAATAGGCGACGTGAAGTGAAATGCCTGCACCAATCCCAATACTGGTTGCATATGCGAGCCGGCGACCATAGCGTACGCTGTTTTTGACGACCACCGCGAAATCGGGCCCTGGGCTTGCTACAGCGACAAGATGAACAGAAGCGATGGTTATAAACTCTAACCAATAAGCAGATAAATCAGGCATCAAACAAGACCTTACGTCAAATAGCTATCAATAAAATTAGGTACGATTTCTGTCGCCGGACCACTGATTTGAACATCAAACAACGCCGCGTTATTACTGGGCTCTAAATTGAGCTCAACGGTACGCGCGCCAGCATACTTGGCTATTTCAACAAAACCAGCTGCGGGATAGACATTGCCAGAAGTACCAATTGCAATAAACCAATCAGCTTGCATCAACGCGGCTTGGATATACTCCATGTGCATTGGCATTTCCCCAAACCACACTATGTCAGGACGTATTGCGGCGCCTGGCTGACAACAATTGCACACACTGGTTGAGTCAAAATCTTCAGTCATTCGAAAGGCTTTACCCGAGCGACAACACCGAGCAGAGAGAAGTTCTCCGTGCATATGAATAACCTTGCGAGACCCTGCCTGCTCATGCAAGTTATCTACGTTTTGGGTGACCAATGTAACGTTTTCGCCGTAGCGTTCCTCTAGCGACGCGAGCGCTTGATGCGCTGCGTTAGGTTTGATGGCTTCGGACTGAAGTTGTGCGCGGCGTAAATTGTAAAAACGGTAGACCAATTCTGGATCGCGCTCAAACGCCTCCGGTGTCGCAACATCTTCTACTCGGTGATTTTCCCACAAGCCGTCATTGTCTCGAAATGTTTTTAAACCAGACTCGGCAGAGATACCTGCCCCTGTCAGCACGACAATGTTACTTTTTATCATTCTTTTGTCTCGATGGGCAGCGATGCATCGCCGCCCCACTCTGTCCATGAACCGTCATAAACCGCTACGTCTTCATATCCTAGCTCAATTGCAGCAAGTGCTAAGATGCACGCCGTTACGCCCGAGCCACAGGACATTAATAACTTACTGTCGTTTGTCACAACCTGATTGAAGGCATGTCTTAGCACTTTATTATTGCGTAAAAGTCCGTCCGCGATGAGGTCAGTAAATGGGAGGTTTTTCGCATTCGGGATGTGGCCACTGCGCACACCCTGGCGAGGTTCTGGAGCGTTGCCGAGAAAACGTGCATTGCTTCTAGCATCTAGCACCTGTTTTTGCTTCGTCTGAATGTTATCCAGAACTTGCTGACGATCGGCAAAAAGATGCGTTTTGGGTGTCGCGATAAAGTCACCCTGCGTGACTGAATAAGCCAACTCACTGACGACGTCATTACCCTTTTTACGCCACGCTGGGAGACCGCCATTCAACACAAAAACCGTTTCATGTCCCATAGCCTTGAACATCCACCACGCTCTCGGTGATGCATACAAACCTTGACTGTCATAAATTACTATCGTGCTGTTTTTATTAATGCCGAGTTTCTGCGCTTGTTGGGTAAACTGCTCAGCGTCGGGCATCGTGTGTGGCAGTGCATTGGTGCGATCACAAAATTCGTTTTCGAAATCGAATAATCTCGCAGATGGGATCACCTTGTTTTTGATCGATTCAATATCACCCGTCGATATATTGGCTAATCGCGTGTAAAGGATAACGAGATCGTTTGAAGATTGGTGCTTTTCAAGCCAATCAACGGACACTAATGCAGACATAGCGGAAGGTATTTTGTTTTACTCAAAAAAAGCCCGCTAACAGCGGGCTAAAAATAATTAAGGAGCAGATTACGACAAGGCCAATGTAATGCGTTACCGATGGTACCCTGCCAACGAAATTATACTTGCATCAGCGACAACTGACACCTACATAGTATCAATTGGACAATTTTTGGCAAGTCATCCAGCATATAAAAACTAATTTGGGTGGATCGGTTTGAAACACATTTTAGTTATAAGTAAATAGTTAAATACACTTAACAACGCGTCGACATTCTAGCAGGCCTTGTTCTTTAAGGGCGTAATCCTAATAGCTAGTCATCATTTTCATGACTTCTTTCATGAATCCATCGGCTGCCATATTTTTTTGCACCAGATCCATCATGCCGCAAGATTTATTGATCGCGATCGCTTCTTGATCGCTAATCCCCGCTGGTTGCATGTTACTCGCATTTTCCAACGCAGCCATGCCACCACCTTTTAACTTCGGCAGTAACGCCTCCATATCATCAAGCATTTTGGTGATCCCGGCTGAATCAATCTTGGCTTCGTATTTGTCTAACATACAACTCGCGGCATCTCTCATCGGTTGATCCCAACTCGTATCCGGAATTAACGTCTTGAGTTTGCTAACGTCTGCCCCGTTCGCCGCTATATCATGGACCATTGCTTCGAACATGAGCTTTGACATTTGTTCACCAACTTCTTCCATCCGCTCAAGATGGTCATTCGCGTAAGTGTTGAATGTGAGTAGCGGCGTTAACATTGCGATGGCTGCGATCCTTTTCATTTTGTATTTCCTTATTTGTAATGGATTAGGTTGATGTATTGATTCCGATAATCAGTATATCGGCAAGCTGTTTAATCTGTTAACAGCATAGACTATTTTTCATCATCTATCGTCTTACGGCTTTGTTAATGTGCAATGTTTGCGAGCATAGAGCCTATCCATATACTGATTGATGTAGGGAAATTCACTTAGTAGCTGTTGTTCTTGCCCCCAACACAGTGTGTAAGCCATAACAATATCCGCAGCAGTGAAGTGTGAATCGATCAGATATTCATGATCAGACAAGTACTGCTCTAATGCTGTTGCAGATTTTCTGTATAACAGGTTGTTCTGTTCAATGATTGCAGGTACGTGCTGCGCTTTGGATAGCACAAAGTCATACGTGTTGATCTCTGTGGATTGAACAAAGGGTTCCATTTCACTTAAGGCAAAACACACCCACTGGTTATATAGGTTTCGAGACCAACTGTTTGGCATTGGGATCAACTGTTTTTCCGGCACTAAATCGGCGATCGCCGTGACAATCGCAACGGACTCAAATAGCGGTTTACCCCCTATTATGGCCGCGGGAACTTTGCCAAGTGGATGGATTTCCAATAATTCGGGGGATTTAAAAATATCAATGCCATTTTGAACTGATTCAAACGGCAATCCGGCTTCTTGTAGTACCCATCGTACTCTGGCTGACCGAGTGGGTCCTAGTTCATACAATGTGATATCGACAGATGGTGTCACGCTCATGCTCGCATTTAAGGCTGTTGTCTGCATTTTTAACACCGTAACCGCAAACTATCATCACTTTTAGTGATTTAGGTTACCAGTTCACTTGTTCAAGTACCCAGTTTAGCGCCACATCATTTTTAGCAAGATAATCTTCCAATCTTACGTTTATCGGAATCGTTGGGTACAGAGCATCATCATCGCTACCCGTAAAGTCATAATAGCGCTTCGAGTATGTAACTACCCAGTTTGAATTTGGCAATGTAAATTCGCCTAAGTCTTGGAAACCTTTTGGTTTTGCTCCTGTCGGCTCGCCCACTAACCTCGCATTCAAAAGTCGACTGAATTGTGCGGCATTGCTCATCGCGGCAGAATAAGTAGTATTATTGATTAACACGTATCCACCACTTCGCCAATCCAGAGTGTCAGCGCGAACCAAATACTCGGCGAGCGTTAAACCAACAAAGAAGTCGCCGCCGTAATTGTCGCGTAAATCAATGATAAAATGCTGAGAACGGTTGTGTTCAATATACTTCAGTAACGCATGGCCGAAGTCATGCATGTCACGTTTATTCGGATACCGTGCAAACTTTACATATACAGATTGCTTGTCGGTCGCTGCCGAAAACCACAAACCTTCACCTATCGTTTCGATTTTATTGTCACTTAATGGATGATGGTGGCGTAACGCTTTATCGAATTGTGGATCTTTCGAGGCGCGTAATGTTTTGCTCAACGTGACACCGTTTTTTACAAATGAAAACTCACCGGTGTAATCATCACCGAAAAGTCCCAGTCCATTAAGGACCTCTGCGACAGTTGCATATTGAGCAACTCTAACAGCACTGGAGTATGGATTCTCCGCAAACGGCACTAATCCAGACAGCTGCTCCGCAACATCACGAACGGCAACCCCATTTATAAATCGTAATTCGCTGCCAAGTATGTCTGTAACCTCATCTGTTGTTGCAGCAACAATCAACTTCCCCTGAATTGATTTTAGTCTGATCGGTAGCTTATGAATCTCGTTCCCCCACAAAGGGAAAGCCGTATGACCATCTCCAATTTTGTGGGTTAGTTGCATCATTCGAACCAGAATCTGATTCTCAGACAACTGCGGTAAATCGGACTTTAGTGACTGCAAATAGATTTGAAAATCTTGTTGAGCCAGTGAGTGGTATGGATTTATGTGTTTTACGGTGAGTTGGTCTGCATAGTAGTTAATATCTTGTGCCCACTGCGTTCTGTGTAACTCTGTTGCAGCCCCTGGAAATACTGTTGCGCACAGCAAAAAAATCCAACAGCCGAAAAATCGTTTGTTTATGCGTATTACTGACGATAGGCGTTTTGAGACGAGTGTAGGCATATTCATTGGTTCTCCACTGACAATAAGTAAATTAATTGTGTTGTGGACTCAATGTGACGTATTTGTCGTGTGACTACGTCTCAAAACAAGATTCGGTACGTAAAACAGAGTGTTTCTGTTGGCATTATGGATTCATTGGCACTGCACAGACAGACGCATACGGCACGACAAGTGTGTGATTAATCAGATGCGAGTAAAAATGGTGCCCGGGGCCGGACTTGAACCGGCACGCTGTTACCAGCGAGGGATTTTAAATCCCTTGTGTCTACCAATTTCACCACCCGGGCTAGGATGGTTGCAGTTGCCTGCGCTCTGAGTATGGAGGCGGAACCCGGAGTCGAACCGAGATCCACGGATTTGCAATCCGCTGCATAGCCATTCTGCCATTCCGCCATACATAAGAGATGGTCAAACGTTGCTGAAAGCCAATGTAAAATTGGAGCGGGAAACGAGACTCGAACTCGCGACCCCAACCTTGGCAAGGTTGTGCTCTACCAACTGAGCTATTCCCGCTTGCAACGTGGGCACGAATTCTACCGACTGCGTGCTACCTGTCAACTACTAAAAGCACTGTTTGCTGTGTTTTTAATCGACTTTTGTTTGAACGCCGATAAATTACACAATTACTGAGCACCTTTTAGGTATTTCCATGCAGATGTTGTGTACACGATCATCGACCACAGTGATAAGGCCGCGGCGATGTAGAGCAAAATATAACCTAATGAGACCCAGTAGATTCGGAATCCCATGAAGTATTCAAGTCCCGACAGTAGGCCTATCAATGCCAACATTTGTGCCATCGTCTTGGCTTTGCCCGTAAAACTGACTTTTACAACGTCACTCAACCCTTGTTGTCCCATCCACTCTCGAAGCGCAGACACATAAATTTCACGCATCATGAGAATGATCGCGGGGATAGTGATCCAAACATCATTATAGGTATGAGTGATCATCAGCAATGCTGCACCAACGATCAATTTGTCAGCAACAGGATCTAAAAACGCGCCAAACGGCGTTGATTGTTGAAGTTTTCGTGCTAGATAGCCGTCAAACCAATCGGTAATCGCCGCTAGCCAAAAAATAAATGCGCCTGTGTATTGTGCCCATTTCCAGTCGAGAAAATAAACAATTACAAACACCGGGATTAAAATAACGCGAAACATTGTGACGATGTTAGGAATTGTCCACACGTGATTAACTACTCAATATCTGATAACCAGCAGCAGTGTACACACTCACCGTGGAAAAGTTAACTGTGTAAATAGTCGTAGATAGTTTCGGCGAGTGCGTCAGACACGCCTGGTACGTTGGCAATCTCATCGCGACTCGCTTTTTTAAGGCCGTGTAGACCACCCATATATTTGAGTAAGGCCTGTCGACGTTTGGCACCCACGCCCGGTATTGACTCAAGCGAAGAGGTTGTTTTGATTTTCTGGCGGCGATTACGGTGCCCGGCGATTGCAAACCGGTGTGACTCGTCGCGTATATGCTGAATTAAGTGCAGTGCTGGCGAATCAGCATCCATTGGGATGGTTTCATGTGTCCCAGCCAAAATGAGGGTTTCTAGACCTGGCTTGCGCGTGGTGCCCTTGGCAACACCGATCAATAAGGGCTTTTTCTCATGTGGCCAATCTTCAAAGCACGCCTCAGCCTGGCCTAGTTGACCTTTTCCGCCATCAATAAGTAACACATCTGGAATTTTATCCGCTTCTTGGATCTTGCTGTAACGACGTTTTAACGCCTGCGCCATAGCTGCATAGTCATCACCGGGCGTAATTCCCTCGATATTAAAACGTCGGTAATCAGAATTTAAAGGCCCCTCGCGATTGAACACAACGCAAGAAGCTACGGTTTGCTGACCTGATGTATGACTGATGTCAAAGCACTCCATCCGCTGAATCGGGGTGTCCCACTCCAACGCCTGCTCCAGCGCACTGTACCTTGCAACGACGGATTTTTGTTGATTTTGCTTCGCATCTAATTGGTTTTTGGCATTATTCATCGCCAAACTCAAATAACGACGCTTCTCGTCTCTTACGCCGTGGTAGAGCTTAACCCTATGCCCCGCTTGTTCGGACAAGATGCTTTCAATCAGAACTTTATCGTTTACTTGTGTAGGAACAACCACTTGCTTGGGTATCGACTTGTTCCCAGCTAAGTAAAACTGGGTAATAAACGACTCAAAGATTTCTGCTTCATCGACCAACGATGGGACTTTTGGAAAATAGGACTTACTGCCCAACAGCTGGTTTTCACGAATGAATAGACCGTGGATGCAAGCGGCCCCGCGGTGAACGGCGATACCAAAAATATCCAACTCTTGCTGCGTGCCCGCTACGTACTGCTGCTCTTGGATTTTGCGTAGTGCGGCGATTTGATCGCGGTACTGAGCCGCCGCTTCAAAGTGCAACTGTTCACTGGCTTTATCCATTCGGACCACCAGTTTTTCAATTACCTCTTGGTTTTTCCCCTTCAAGAACAGTCTTACCCACTCTACTTGTTCTTGATACTCCTCATCTGTCACATATCCCTTAACGCATGGCGCTGAGCAGCGTTTCATCTGATATTGCAAACAAGGTCTAGAGCGTGCTCGGTAGTAACTGTCTTCGCATTGTCGCACGGGAAAGATCTTTTGCATCGAGCGCAAGCTCTCCCTCACCGACCACGCGCTTGGATAAGGGCCAAAATATTCACCTTTGGCTTTTTTAGGGCCGCGATGAAACGCTAACCTAGGATGCTCATGCCCTGACAAAAAGATATAGGGATACGATTTATCGTCGCGCAGAATGACGTTGTAGCGCGGCTTGTACTTCTTGATAAAGTTGTTTTCAAGCAGAAATGCTTCTGTTTCGCTACTGACAACGGTGACGTCTATAAAGGCTATATTAGCGACCAGCGCTTTGGTTTTTGGGCTGTCGTGATTCGATTTAAAGTAACTCGAAACGCGATTTTTTAAATTTTTAGCTTTACCGACGTAAATGACATCCTGCTCAGCACTGTACATCCGATAAACACCGGGTTGATGTGTCAGGTGAGCAAGAAAGGTCTTGATGTCAAAATTGTCAAAAGACGCCATTAAAACTGTTCGGAAGTGATCAACTTATGGCGCAATGCTAAATGGGTTAACTCAACATCGCTACTTACGTCGAGTTTTTCAAACATTCGATAGCGATAGGTATTGACGGTTTTAGCACTAATATTCAGCACATTCGCGATATCAGGGACTTTCTGCCCTTTGATGATCATCATGGTTATTTCCAGCTCTCTGTCGCTTAGCTGTTCGAACGGATTTTCATCATTAATATCTAGAAAACCAAGCGCGACCTGTTGTGCGATATCTGGAGCTAGATATTTTTGCCCCGATGCTACTTTGTATATCGCCGTGATGACCTCGGTTGGTTCAGCGTCTTTGGTTAAAAAGCCGAAGGCGCCGTTATGCATAACCTTCGCAGGGATTGGGCTTTCACTTTGCATCGAAAGCCCGATGACACGGGTGCTTTCTGACATACGCATAATTTGACGAATGGCTTCTAACCCACCCATGCCAGGCATATTGACGTCCATTAACACCACATCTGGGGCGCTTTTACGGCAATAGGAAACCGCGTCTTCACCATTTTTAGCCTCAGCGACTACAGTGAATTCGGTTTCGTCTTCCAAAATCCTTTTTATTCCAGTGCGAACCAAGTCGTGGTCATCGACCAAAAGAATTTTTATCACGTTTGAATTCTTATTATTGAGCTTAAATATGTGTCGCTAAAAGAAGCGAACGATAAGTTGAACATTAATAGTAATCACTGCGCCGTTTAATGCCAATATTTATTGGTACGAAAGTACATTTTAAAGTGTCAAGTGGCGATTTAATGCGCAACTAATTAGTTGTTTTTACTGGTATAAATGTATCAATTTAGACATTGGTATAAGTAACACTACATTATAATTATTACATTCATGTAATAATTAATGGAAATAACTAAGTGTGCTTGCAAATCATCAAACATTGGTTATATATTAACCAATAGCGATAATAACATCGCGCTCGTCAATACGGAGATTGATTGATGAAATTCGGACATAACGTGAATTTCAAACAATTGGCTAAACAAATCAATTGTTTCGAGTATGAGCTTATCGAGGCTCAAGAGGCAGGTTTATTGAAGGAGTTTATTGCCTATAAGAAGGCAGAAAACGAAAACCTGCAACATCAAAAATTGGTAAGTAACGCAAACTAAATTCGCATTACAACGCCAACGTCACACAACGCTCTAAATGGAATATTAGAGTGTAGGGTACTTCTTTTTCTCTGCATTTTCCAATATCTATCAGCCCGACGTTGTGACGGCCATTATTGCGTAAGTCAGTTGTCAGCACACACGGGTGAACAATACGTTTTGGGCGGGCAAAAAAAAAACCCGACACTTAGTCGGGCTCTTTAAATTTGGCGGAGAGGGAGGGATTCGAACCCCCGGAAGGTTTGACCCTTCGCCTGATTTCAAGTCAGGTGCATTCAACCGGACTCTGCCACCTCTCCAATGGCTGCGAATAGTAAAGATGAACGATTGCGTTGTAAAGTAGTAAATTAAAAAAAATGTTCGTTTGGCTGTTAATTACTCAGTTCGGTCAAATATGACGCAACTCATCGCTAAAAGTGTTGATTCTGCAGTGTAAAGTACTTGAAAAACGGAACTAAACACCATAAAAAGTACCTAACAAACTGACTATCTTTTGATGGTCGTGTTATTCATTATCCAGTTAAACACCTGTTGGAGGGTAAAATGGAACATCGTTCGATGTACGCTAGTTCAGCACAACCGTCTGCTTTGCAGACAAACAAGGTTTTGCGCAGTACCTATATGTTGCTTGCGATGACGCTTGCTTTTAGTGCTTTGTGCGCGGGCGTTACTATGGCAATTGGCATTGGTCCAATGGCTTCAATCGGAATGACTATTGGTGCTTTTGTAACATTATTCATCTTACACAAAAAAGCGAATTCAGCAGCGGGTGTAGGCTTGGTCTTTTTATTCACCGGTCTAATGGGTGGCTCACTGGGCTACATGTTGAGCTATTATCTTGCACTAGCAAATGGCCCTGGTTTGATCATGCAGGCGCTTGGCGGAACCGCATTAGTGTTCTTTGCACTATCAGCTTATGCTCTCACAACGAAGAAAGACTTTTCCTTCTTGGGTGGCTTCCTAATGGTCGGTTTGGTCGTTGTGATTATCGCAGCAATCGCGAACATCTTCTTCGCAGTTCCTGCCGTTAGCCTAGCGATTAGTGCCGCTATCATCTTTATCATGTCTGGTTTAATTTTGTTTGATACCAGCCGTATCATCAACGGCGGTGAAACAAACTACATCATGGCAACCGTTAGCCTGTACTTGAACATTTACAACATCTTCACTTCCCTACTTCACCTACTAGGTGCATTTGGTGGCGACGATTAATCGATAATTCGATACACTATAAAACACCCCAATTTTGGGGTGTTTTTGTTTGTTAAGATGAAAAAATCATACGCTTGCTTAATAACCTCTTCTCCATCGGATACGTTAGCGACACAGGACGCTATCGCGCTGATAAAACAGTTATTGGAAAATGGTAACCTCATTGACCATGTGTTTTTTTATTGTGAAGGTGTGCATCACGCCAATCACTTGAGCAAGCCCTTAGGCGATGAGTTCAACGCGAACCAGGCATGGGCTGCACTCGCCAACGAATATAATATCCCCATGCTGGTGTGTGTCACTTCAGCGTTAAGACGCGGCGTGGTTGACAGTGAAACAGCCTCTCAAGAGGGCTTGTCGCAATACAACCTTGCAGTACCTTTTCAGCAGGTTGGTTTAGGTGAGTTTTTCACTCGCTTGCACAGTGTCGACAATTTGGTGCAACTGTAATGAAGAAACTGTTAGTTATTGTTGCTTCATCACCTTATGGCAGCATTGCTGCGCGGGATGCAATGGACTTTATTATGTCGGCGGGTGGTTACGGACACTGGGTCGACGTGCTGTTCATTGATGATGGCGTACACTATATTGTGCCATCCTCCACTGCGCACGCATTCACCTTAAAGTCCACTGAAAAGAACATAAAGAGCTTGCCGTTTTTTGATGTTGAGAATACCTATGTTTGCACGGCTAGTGTTGAGTCACGCACCTTGCAAGATAAGATTAATAACGATGACCTTGTGATCGTTAACCACAGCGAACTCAATGCAATGACCGACACATACGATATGGTGGTGACGTTTTAATGAAACTGTGGCTTGTTCGCTCTTCTTTAACTACCTCTGCGCAATCATCCCGGCAACTGTCGCTAATCAGTGCCGACGACACTGTCATACTGCAGGGCGATGCATTATTTGCGTACGAAACGTTAAAAACAGCATTGCCTTGCAAAGTTTTGGCGAGCGCCGAACATGCAGCCGTGCGGAATATCACTCTTGGCCCTAATAGCCTTTGCTCACAGGCAGAGATAGCAGATTTGCTACAACAATCGAATATGAGTATTACCCTATGACCGACAGTATAGTGGTCGACGGCACAACAATAGAAGTCGACGCCCAAGGCTATTTGAAAGATCATACGCTTTGGCATGACGGCGTGGCGATAACAATCGCTGACATCGATAACATCGAATTGACCGACGCTCACTGGGAAGTGATTCGATTTGTACGCGATTTCTATCTAACCTATGACACCAGTCCGGCAATCAGGGCGTTAGTCAAAGCAATGGCCGCCTCGATGGGGCCTGAGAAAGGCAATAGTCGTTATCTGCATCGCCTTTTTCCCAAAGGACCGGCTAAACAGGCGACCAAACTAGCGGGCTTACCAAAGCCCGCCAAGTGTCTTTAGTCTTTACAGCGTTTCTTGATTGCCCATGTACGGCTTCAATGCTGCAGGAATAGTGATACTACCATCAGCATTTTGATAATTTTCCACGATAGCGACCAAGGTACGGCCTACCGCAAGACCCGAACCGTTCAAGGTATTGACTAGTTCTGGTTTTTCTCCTGCTGTACTGCGGAAACGCGCTTGCATACGACGCGCTTGGAAGTCACGCATGTTTGAACACGACGAAATCTCGCGGTATGTGTCTTGTGCAGGTAACCATACTTCTAGGTCATACGTTTTTGCAGAGCCAAAGCCCATGTCGCCTGTGCATAACAACATTTTGCGGTATGGAAGTTCTAATGCTTGCAAGATCGCTTCAGCATGACCCGTAAGCGCCTCAAGAGCAGCATCTGATTCTTCTGGCTTAACAATTTGCACCAACTCAACCTTGTCAAACTGATGCTGACGAATCAAGCCACGCGTATCACGACCATATGAACCCGCTTCACTGCGGAAACACGGCGTATGAGCGGTCATCTTCAGCGGCAATTGTTTCTCTTCTAGAATCGTTCCACGTACTAGATTCGTGAGTGGTACTTCGGCTGTTGGAATAAGGGACATACCCTGACCTTCTTCCGTAGCAGGCTTAGTATGAAACAAATCTTCACCAAATTTTGGCAACTGCCCTGTACCAAACAAACTATCTGAATTGACCAAGTACGGTACATACATTTCGGTGTAACCGTGTTGTTCAGTATGCATGTCCAACATAAACTGAGCCAGTGCACGATGCAGTTTCGCCATTCTGCCACGCATAACCACAAAACGAGCACCAGAGAGTTTTGATGCGCTTTCAAAATCAAGGCCATTGTCGTTCTCTAGGCCCAAATCAACGTGATCTTTAACCTCGAAATCGAAGCTTTTTGGCGTTCCCCAACGCAACACTTCAACATTGTCGTTCTCGTCTTTGCCGACGGCCACTTCGGGATCAGGAAGGTTTGGCGTCTCTTGATAGAAGATATTGAGCGCACTCATTACATGCTCTAACTGTTCTTTTGCTTCGTCCAATTGTTGGCCTAATTCACCAACCTCAGCGAGCAGAGGCTGAATATCTTCACCTTGTGCTTTCGCTTTGCCAATCGCTTTACTTCGTACATTGCGGGTGTTTTGTAATTCCTGCGTTTTGACTTGCAGTGTTTTGCGTTGCTCTTCGAGGGCGTTATACGCCTCAACATCCAAATTAAAGCCACGTGACGCTAGGCGCGCCGCAGTTGCTTCAATGTCAGTACGAAAAAACCGTGGATCTAACATGCGATCTTTTTATCCTTTGAATAAATTTATTCCCACCGCCGCAGCTAATATGCAAACAGTGACATTCAGTAAAATATTGGTAAACCCTTTCAGCCACTCACCTTGTTGCAGCAACATTAGCGTGTCGACAGAAAACGTAGAAAAAGTTGTAAATGCGCCGAGCAGCCCAATGGCAAAAAACGCTCGAAGTGGTGTATCTGCGTTACTTTGGTCTTGCATTAGCGCATAGAACAAGCCTAACAGAAAGGACCCTATTACATTGACGGCTAGTGTACCAAAGGGAAAGCCTTTTCCAAACCAAACTTGCGCGTTAGTTTGCACAAAGTAACGCAGTGCTGCGCCCACAGCTCCACCTAACGCCACGTAGAGGTACGCGATCATGTGTTTTGCTCCTTGTCTGCAGCGACATGTTGAGCGTCTAATTGCTGTAAAAAGCGTTGTTTCTCAGCTAATTGTTTTTCCAAACCTCGCGAACTAGGCTGGTAATAATCCCCGCTTACGCCTTCAGGTAAATAATGTTCACCGGCCGCATATGCGTGCGGCTCATTATGCGCGTAGCGATAGTTGTCGCCGTGGCCTTGTGATTTTGCCACGCTAGTGGGTGCATTTCTTAGGTGATTGGGAATCGGTGCATTGGCGTGTTCATTGGCGGCACGTTGTGCTTGTTTAAATGCCATATATACCGCGTTACTCTTAGGTGCCAATGCACAATATACAATTGCCTGGGCGATAGCGCGTTCGCCTTCTGCAGGACCAACTCGATGGTAGACATCCCACGCGGTAACGCACATTTGTAACGCGCGCGGGTCAGCATTACCGATATCTTCACTCGCAATAGCGAGCAGTCGACGTGCTATTACCGTTGCATCACAGCCGGCTTGAATAAGCCGCGCAAAGTAAAATAACCCACCGTCTACCGATGAACCCCGAATAGACTTGTGAAACGCCGACAGGTGATCGAAAAAATGATCGCCCTGTTTATCAAATGCCGTGTGTGTGGATCCCGTTGACATTTGTACATGCTCGAGTTCAATACTGTTTTGGTCGGCTAACTGTGCGGTTAGCTCCAATTGAGTAAGGAGACGACGCCCATCACCGGAACACGCTTGAATCAGTGCGTTTTGAGCCTCTGGCGCAATGTTTAACGCGTGTTCACGCTGACTATTGATAGCCAACAAACCACGCTCAAGCATAGAATTTAGCTCTGAGTCAGATAAAGCCTTTAACACAAACAACCGCGTACGTGACAACAAGGCGTTGTTCAACGAAAACGACGGATTTTCAGTCGTGGCACCAATAAATTGAATCAAACCAGATTCTATGTGCGGCAAAAATGCGTCTTGTTGGGATTTATTAAACCGATGGACTTCGTCAACAAAGACAACCGTTTTACGGCCTTGCATTTTGTTGATTTCGGCTTGCTGAATCGCCGCTCGAATGTCTTTAACGCCGTCAGTTACCGCTGAAATTCTGATCATTGGGCAGTCACTAGCAGCGGCAATAATTTCGGCGAGAGTCGTTTTGCCAGTGCCAGGTGGGCCCCATAATACTATTGAGATAGCTTTCCCGCTGGTAACAATCTGCTCTATCGGTTTGCCAGGCGATAACAGATGACTTTGTCCAATAACCTCATCTAGTTTACTGGGCCTAAGCAAAGCGGCGAGAGGCAAGTCTTGTAGACTTTCATCCTCGAATAGTGAGGGATTAGGATCGTTGATCATCCAATACAAACCCATCGGGTAATTCAGGCTCAAACAAGCCCGTTGGCAAGACCGTGTTAAACGTTGGCTCAATCAAAACCAAACGACTTGTTTGCTGTTGGGAATCGAGCGTGACGATTTCGCTCAATTCACCGTTCTCATAAACCAAGGTTAACGTTCTGATAGGCCCTTCGTTCAGCGACGTGATGCTAAATTCGGTGCCATTAAGCACTACATCAAACTGCTGCCAATCATTGTCATCACTAGACGTAAGTAACATCATCGGGTTATTCGTTACCGCGTCATCTTGCGTTAGCGCGGTCACCTGCTCAACAAAATAATCCAATTGCCATACTGTAGTACCGTCTGCCAACAGCAGCACCTCATCGGGCAGCTGGGTATGCCAACGCAGCTGATTTGGACGTTGCATCACCAATTCACCACTGGCTTCATGTACCACTTCACCGTTTATGTCAGTGACGGTTTGCGCGAAGTTCGTTTGAATCGTATTGAGTGTTGCGAGCTTTGCTCGTAACGTCTGCTTTGCGTCGTCAGCAAAGGCAAACGTCGACAACAACCATAAGGTACTTACTAGGAAAACTTTCTTAAACTTCATCATCAATCTCTTGGTGGTGGCGGTGGTGCTAACACTTCGCGGTTGCCATTATGGCCTGATGCACTTACGACGCCACTGAGCTCCATTTGTTCCACAATTCTTGCCGCTCGATTGTAACCAATTCTGAATTTCCGCTGCACGCTGCTCACCGAGACTTTTCGGGTTTGCGTCACAAAGGCGACCGCTTCGTCGTAAAATGCATCGGTTTCTTGGTCCTCACCCTCTGGTTGCTCGCCCGGCAGGAGAATTTCTGAAGTAGCTTCGCCACTGAGGATTTCGTCAATGTATTCGGGTTCACCGCGTAATTTCCAATCTGCGACGACGGCATGCACTTCGTGATCGTCGACAAACGCACCGTGCACACGCGTTGGAACGCCGGTTCCTGGCGGCAAATACAACATGTCACCTGCGCCGAGTAGCGTTTCGGCCCCTTGCTGGTCCAATATAGTTCTCGAATCAATTTTGCTCGATACTTGGAACGCAATACGCGTCGGTATGTTGGCTTTGATCAAGCCCGTTATGACATCAACTGAAGGCCGTTGTGTCGCCAATACCAAATGAATACCCGCGGCCCTAGCCTTCTGTGCAATCCGTGCAATTAATTCTTCTACTTTTTTACCGACAATCATCATCATGTCTGCAAATTCATCAACTACAACGACAATGGCGGGTAACTTTTCTAAATCAGGGGCTTCTTCAAGCATGCTTTCTTCAGCTCGCCAAAGTGGGTCTTTGATCGGCGTCCCAGCTTCAATTGCGGCAAGCACTTTGGCGTTGTAGCCCTTTAAGTTACGTACACCTAACTCTGACATTAAACGATAGCGGCGTTCCATTTCACCGACACACCAGCGCAACGCATTGGCTGCTTCTTTCATGTCAGTTACGACTTCGGCTAAAAGATGCGGGATACCCTCATAAACCGACAATTCAAGCATTTTCGGGTCAATCATGATCATGCGAACATCTTCTGGTTTAGATTTGTACAGAAGACTCAAGATCATTACGTTGACCCCAACCGATTTACCTGAACCGGTGGTACCGGCTACCAGCAGGTGCGGCATTTTAGCGAGATCAACTATCACCGGCTTACCAGAAATATCAGCACCCAAAACCATGGTGAGCGCCGAATCGGCAGACTGGAAGCTTTCGCAGCTAATCACTTCACTGAGACGCACCATCTCACGGTTTTTATTCGGTAACTCTAGACCAATCACTGATTTGCCGGGAATAACCTCAACGACACGAACAGAAATTGCTGACATGGCGCGCGCCAAATCTTTCGACAACGCCGTGATCTTAGACACTTTCACGCCTGGCGCGAGATCAAGCTCAAACCGGGTAATAACCGGACCGGGATATACGCCAACCACACTGGCTTCAATATTAAAGTCAGCCAACTTCTGTTCGACTAATCGAGAAACTTGCTCGAGTTCTTCTGGTGAAATCGGGTTTTCGTGTTTATCTGGGCGCTCAAGTAAGTCAAAGGACGGCATTGGTGTCGTGGGCTCAGCATTGACGCGCACTTCTTCTATCGGCTTCGCACCTAATGCGATTGGCTCCACCTTGGATTCAGGTCGTACGGCAGGTTTAGCACCCAGCGTCGGCTCTTTGCGGTCTTTAATCTGGCCGTTAGTCTCAACTTCTGACTCTGCCGTTTGATCTTGCTCAGTTTCACGGCGCTTAGCAAACTTGGCTTTTAAACTGTCGAGTCTACTGATCGCCGGTACCTCAGTATCGTCTGCCGAGTTGGGTTCAGCACCAAAGACTTCATCTGGAATGAATGGTGCTGCGGGCTCTACAGGCTTTTCAGCCTCGGCCGCGGGGGTTGCACGCATCCGCGTAATAGTGACCTGCTCTTCAGCTTTGGCTTCAATGGCTTTCGCTTTGCTAGGTAGGCTCGGTAATGACATGCTTTGGAATCGTTGCGGAAGATCCCACAACCACAAGGCACCTTTGATTGCGCCGGCCCCTATGCCGTCAATCACCGACAGCCAAGAGATCCCCGTCATCAATGTTGTACCCGTTAAGATAAAACACAAGAAGAGTAGCGTCGTGCCTGCCAAGTTAAAATAAGGCATTAACGCGGAACTGATCACATCGCCAACCATGCCGCCAGCAGAAAAGCTGTATACATCACTCACGTTGATACTGAACAACCCTGCCAATCCAAGCAGAAATAACAAACTGCCGATCAGTCTTAGACCCATAGTTAAATAGTCGAACTCAGTGAGTTTCTTGACGTGTTGAAAAAGCAATAAACCACACAGTGCAACGGCTATTGGAACGCTGTAAGCAAGGTAACCAAAAAAGAATAATAGAATATCGCTGAGCCAAGCACCGCTTGCGCCTACCCAGTTTTGTATATCCGTATGCAGTCCCACTTGGCTCCAGCCAGGGTCTGCCGGATGAAAAGAAGCAATAGCCAACAGCAAGTAAAATGAAAATGTGCAGGCCAGCAACATTCCAACTTCAAATAGCCGTTGTAATCCGGTTAATCGCGCCATATCCCTAATAATTATTTCAATGTTTTGTATCAATGCTCATCAAACTCGCTAATGGCATTGCTATTATTTTTATAAGAGTCAAAGAATATCACAAAGGCACTGAGTACCGTGTAAAAAAATTCCCTAGCCTTTCAGTTGAATATGCACTTGTGTGGTTGCTTTCACTTCCTCCATCACTACGTATGTTCTGGATTCACTTACCCCCGGCAACCTCAATAAGGTATCGCCCAATAACCGCCGATAACTCGACATGTCGGCGACGCGAGCTTTAAGTAGAAAGTCAAAATTACCCGATACTAAGTGGCATTCCTGAATATCATCATGTAATTGCACAGCAGCAGAAAATTCTGCAAAGATATCGACGGATGTTTTCGTCAGTGTAATCTCAACGAACACCAACATTGCAGCACCGAGCTTTTGCGGGTCAACCAACGCGCGATATCCCGTAATGTAACCCTGCGCCTCCAACCGTTTAACCCTTTCCAAACAAGGGCTAGCGCTTAGTCCAATGCGTTTTGCCAATTCGACATTTGATAACCTGCCGTCCTTTTGTAATTCAATCATAATCTTACGGTCAATACGGTCTAAGTCTTTCGGCGTCTTTGCCAACATTTTCAATTACCAAAAATAATTTTTTCAGTATTTTATACCGCATTTATTAGAATTAAAGGAATTTCTTCTTCTTAATAATGATTATACTTTCGCCACAATTTTAAACTGTTGAAGGCTTGTTAAAATGTTAGTTGGTGTACCTAAGGAAATAAAAAATCACGAGTATCGCGTCGGCTTGACGCCTGCTGCAGTTAAAGAATTCGTTGCTAATGGACATCAAGTCGTCGTGGAAACGAATGCTGGCACCGCAATCGGTTTTGACAATGATATGTATGTCGCTGCTGGCGCTGAGATCGCAAATACGGCAACTGAGATTTTCGAAAAAGCAGAAATGATCGTTAAGGTGAAGGAGCCACAACCGAACGAATGTAAGATGCTGAGTGAAGGCCAAACATTGTACACCTATTTACACTTGGCTCCAGATCCAACCCAAACACAATTATTGGTTGAATCAGGCGCGACGTGCATTGCATATGAAACGGTGACTGATGCACGTGGTGGATTGCCGTTACTGGCTCCTATGTCTGAAGTTGCTGGTCGCATGGCAGTTCAAGCTGGCGCGCATTATCTAGAAAAAGCGCACGGTGGCAGCGGAACATTGCTGGGGGGTGTACCTGGTGTTGCCCCAGGAAAAGTATTGGTCATCGGTGGCGGTGTCGTTGGAACCAATGCGGCGAAGATGGCCATCGGTTTGGGCGCAGACGTAACCATATTAGACCGTTCTTTACCGCGCTTGCGAGAGTTAGACGATATCTTTGGTAATCAATTGAAAACGGTTTACTCAACTGTGGACGCGATTGAGCATTATTCTTCAAAGGCAGATTTGGTTGTCGGCGCAGTATTAATCCCAGGTGCGGCAGCGCCGAAATTGTTGGATACACATCATATCGCTAGTATGAAGCAAGGTTCTGTATTGGTTGATGTCGCAATCGACCAAGGTGGTTGTTTCGAAACATCGCGTGCGACAACACACCAAGACCCTGTCTACGTAGTGGACGGTGTTGTCCATTACTGTGTTGCCAACATGCCTGGTGGTGTTGCGCGTACCTCTACGATGGCGTTAAACAACGCGACGTTGCCGTTTGGCTTGGCTTTGGCCAACAAAGGACCTAAACGTGCAATGCTCGAAAATCCACACTTGCTTAACGGCCTAAACGTGCACAAAGGCAAGATTACCTATAGTGCGGTTATGGATGCACTAGGTGACCAGTTGTCACTAGAGTTTCAAGAAGCGGGTGCTGCATTGAGTCAGTAACACGCGCTAGCATTAAAAAAGGCGCTTAACTTGTGCAAGTTATAGCGCCTTTTTTGTCTTCATTCGGGCGACTTTACATCGCGTCGATTGAAGCATTAATCGCTATTAATGCCGCCAATGGGTCATTGGCTTGGGTTATCGGCCGACCAATGACCATGTAGTCCACACCGTCTTTTACCGCTTGTTCAGGCGTTACTATACGATGTTGGTCATTTGCCGCACTTCCCGAAGGTCTAATGCCTGGCGTCACAAGCTCAAAGTTTGCACCAAAACGTTGTTTCAACCTGCTTGCTTCTTGAGCTGAACACACCACGCCATCTAAACCACTTTGCTTGGCTAACCCCGCCAATCTCTCAACTTGATCAACGATAGACCTATTTCCCACGACAGCATCAAGTTGATCTTGAGCCATACTGGTTAAAACCGTAACCGCAATCAGCTTCGGAGCTTGACCATGTTGAGACAATGCCTGCTGAGTGTGTTCCATCATCTTTGGACCGCCAGCAGCGTGCACGTTTACCATCCAGACCCCTAAATCAGCTGCAGCCAGGCAGGCCTTGGCGACGGTATTGGGGATATCGTGGAATTTGAGGTCTAAAAATACATCAAATTTTAAATCGACAAGTTGTTTGACTATTTGCGGGCCCAGCCGAGTAAATAACTCTTTTCCAACTTTTAAGCGGCATTGCTCATGATGCAATTGCTCTACCAATGCCATCACTTGAGATTCGCTCTCAAAGTCCAAAGCAACAATCACTTTTGACTGACTAGAAGTCACATTACTCTCCGTCTAAACCTTTTATGGGCTTCACTACGCCCCATTTCTTACACGATGGGCAAAGCCAATACACTTTGCGCCCAGAAAAGCCGCAATTACGGCATCGATATTTTGGTCTCTGCAACATTTGTTGCTCAACCAATCCTTTTAGCAACGCCAAACTACTCGTTGACGGATCAAGCTTTTGCTGCTGAATATACAGGCGCATGAGGGTCGCAACCCCTTTCATAGTCGGCGTTTTCCGCATCTGTTCATACAACATCGTGGTGGCTTCTTCAGTTTCACCGCGATCGGCCATAATATTGACCTTAGCTAAATAAGAAGCCGCACAGACACTTCCGTATTGATCAATAATCGACTCAAAGCGATCCCAATCACCCATCTCTTCAGCGCACTGTTCCATTAATGGAATAGCTTCACTTATCCAGTTAACGTCGCGCTTTGCGACTTCAACCAAACAGTCAAATGCATCATCATATGCTTCTTTTTCGATGGCTAGCTCTCCGAGCATCAGCCACGGTCGAATTGCTTTTTCATCTGACTGAGTGGCTTTTTGCAAAGCCAACATCGCCTGTTCTTGATCATTCCGATGCAAGAAGTCATTGGCTTGCTCACAATAAAAATGTGCTAAGCGAATATGAATGTCATTGTCATCACCATGACACTCAACCATGCGTTCTGCCAATTCAATCGCCCGATCCCACTCTTTCGTGGTTTGGTATATCTTGAACAAGTTTGCCTGCGCGTCCAAATAGTGGTTGTCACTATTGAGGAGCTGTAGATAAGCATTTTCAGCGCGTTCTAAGAATCCAGCCTGAGTGTAGTCACGCCCGAGTTCCCGTAACGCTATTTCTCTTTGTGTCGGTTGAATTTCATCACGACTAACGAGGTTTTGGTGGACACGAATGGCGCGATCAAGTTCCCCGCGATGTCGGAAGAAATTTCCCATTGCGATATGAGTTTCGACGGTATCATTATTGAGGTCGATCATTTTTATCAGAGTATCAACCGCCTTATCCGGTTGCTCTGAAAGTAGAAAATTTAATCCCCGATAGTAGTGTTTCGATAGGATACTGCTCTGGCGTCGCTGTGCTTGCCTGAGGCTATTGCGCCCCATAACCCAGCCATAACCAACCGCTACCGGTAAAAGCAAAAACAGCAGCTCAAGCATGCGTTATTCGCTCTGATACTTTTTAAGTTTTTGTTGCAATAGTCCGAATCTAACTCGCAATGCGAACCAACTTGAACCGAGTATTGCTAAACCGATTAGAACACCAATTGACATTACGATAGCCATTAGCGTCGACAGTGGAAGTGTTGCTTGCGCAATTAGAAAATTCACCGTAACACTGGCGTCGTTCTGTGCCCCAATCACAATGAACACGCACAATAGCAACGCGAGTAATACAAAAAGAATTAATCCTCTCAAGGATCAGTGCTCCAGAAACAGGGTTAAACGGTATTACATTCCAGCATTAACTCGGTCCCGCAACTCTTTACCTGGCTTGAAATGAGGGACATATTTACCCTCTAATTGAACGGTTTCACCAGTTTTAGGATTACGGCCAACTCTTGGCGCACGATAATGTAATGAAAAACTACCAAATCCACGGATTTCTATGCGTTCACCGCGTTGTAAAGTTTGAGCAAGCTGTTCAAGTAACTCTTTGACGGCCGTTTCAAGTTCCTTGGCAGGAATATGTTGGGCTTGTTCAGCCAGTCTCTCGATAAGTTCAGACTTTGTCATGGCAACCTCACGATCGTTAATAATCAGGGTGTTACCAGCAGAGGGAGGGAAAAGGCGCACTCTCATGAGTGCGCCAAAAAAGGAGAATTACTCGCCTTTAGCTGCTTTGAAAGCTTCAGCCATAGCGTTTGCGAAGCCAGCGTCTTCTTGCTGGTTCACTTTATCTAGAGCTTCTTTCTCGTCAGCTTGATCCTTCGCTTTAACAGAAAGGTTAACCATGCGGTTCTTACGATCTACGCCCATGAACTTGGCTTCAATCGCGTCACCAACGTTAACAACTTCTGAAGCGTCTTCGATGCGGTCACGTGCTAGGTCACCAACACGGATGTAGCCATCGACTTCTTCAGACAAGTTAACGGTTACGCCTTTCGCGTCAACTGCTGTAACTGTACCAGTAACGATAGCACCTTTCTTGTTGTCTGTCAGATACTTATTGAACGGATCTTCTTCGATTTGCTTAACGCCTAAAGAGATACGCTCACGCTCTGGGTCGACTTGAAGAACAACTGCTGAGATTTCGTCACCTTTCTTATAGTCACGAACCGCTTCTTCGCCAGTCTTGTTCCAAGCGATATCGGACAAGTGAACTAGTCCATCAATGCCGCCGTCAAGGCCAATGAAGATACCGAAGTCAGTGATTGACTTGATCTTACCTGATACCTTGTCGCCTTTCTCGTGAGACTTAGCAAACTCTTCCCAAGGGTTAGCAATACACTGCTTAAGACCAAGAGAGATACGGCGACGTTCTTCGTCAATCTCAAGAACCATAACTTCAACAACATCACCAAGGTTAACAACCTTAGATGGGTGAACGTTCTTGTTAGTCCAATCCATTTCAGAAACGTGTACCAAACCTTCAACGCCGTCTTCGATTTCAACGAAGCAACCGTAATCAGTAAGGTTTGTAACAGCACCGCTAAGCTTAGAGCCTTCTGGGTAACGGTTAGCAATTTCTTGCCATGGATCGCTGCCCATTTGCTTCATGCCAAGAGAAACGCGTGACTTCTCTTTGTCGAACTTAAGTACTTTAACATTGATTTCATCACCAACATTTACGATTTCACTTGGGTGCTTAACGCGCTTCCAAGCCATATCAGTGATGTGAAGTAGACCGTCTACACCGCCCAAGTCAACGAACGCACCGTAGTCAGTAAGGTTCTTAACGATACCTTTAACTTCATGACCTTCTTCCAAGTTAGCAAGAAGTGTATCGCGCTCTGCACTGCTTTCAGCTTCGATAACAGCGCGACGAGAAACAACAACGTTGTTACGCTTAGCGTCTAACTTGATTACTTTGAATTCTAATTCTTTGCCTTCAAGGTGAGTTGTGTCGCGAACTGGGCGAACGTCAACTAGAGAACCTGGTAGGAAGGCGCGAACAGAGTTAACTTCAACAGTGAAACCACCTTTGACTTTACCGTTGATAACACCCTTGATGGTCGCTTTTTCTTCGTATGCTTTCTCAAGCTCAACCCACGCTTCGTGGCGCTTAGCTTTCTCGCGAGAAAGAATAGTTTCACCGAAACCGTCTTCAACAGCGTCTAGCGCTACGTCTACAGTGTCACCGATTGCGATTTCAAGTTCGCCTTCAGCGTTCTTGAATTGATCCGCAGGGATCGCACTTTCTGATTTAAGACCTGCATCAACCAAGACGATGTCTTTATCGATTGATACAACAGTACCTTTAACAATGGCACCAGGACGAGTTTCGAGTTGTTGTAAGCTCTCTTCAAAGAGCTCTGCAAAATTTTCAGTCATAAAAGTTAATTAATTTAATAAAATTTACATCCACACTGCATTCCAGAAAATGTGGGGTTGTTATTCAAAATTACCAAAATCCGTATCGGTAATGCCTTACTAAAGTGAGAATCGAATCTGTTCAAGATATTCTTGAATCGATAAATTCTCTCGCCTTATCAAATACTTGCTCAATAGTCATTGACGTCGAATCAATGAGTAATGCATCTTTAGCAGCAACTAAAGGCGCGACACTTCGTTGCGTGTCTCGCTCGTCTCTTTGCTGTATATCAGATAAAAGGCGCGAAAGTTTAACACTCATGCCCTTCTCTTTCAACTGGTGGAAGCGGCGTTCAGCGCGCGCTTCGGCTGAAGCGGTCAAGAATATTTTGGCGGGTGCTTCGGCAAATACCACGGTTCCCATGTCGCGACCATCAGCGACTAACCCTGGCGCTTCTTGAAAGGCGCGTTGACGGCGTAACAGCGCCTCGCGAACCCGCGGCAACGCAGCAACCTGTGATGCAACACTGCCGACTGTCTCAGTTCGAATCACATCAGTGACATCTTCGCCTTCTAAAATGATACGTCGCTGACCATCTACATTTTCAAACGTAACGTCGAGACTTGACGCCAGCGGCATAATCGACTCTTCATCCGATGCATCAAGGCCGTGATGCTCAGTTGCGACCGCGAGTACGCGATACAAGGCCCCACTATCTAGTAGGTGCCAATTGTAATGACTTGCAAGCATAGAGGCCAAAGTCCCCTTTCCTGCGCCACTTGGACCGTCGACGGTAACAACGGGAATCGAATGCATAAAAACTACTCAAGGAAAAAAACGGGCGGCATTATACGCGTGCACCTCGACAATTACCAATCACATTCGATGCGTTATTCGTCGGTCAGTTAGTATTTTTAGACGATTTAGATCTTAATCGTCAGCAACGTAGGTGCTATGACGCCGGCACTTGAAGTTTAGTACCGGCGGAGTGAGGTTTAAGACGATTGTTGTAGCGTTTCGAAACGTTGGAAGTAGTCAGGGAATGTCTTACGCGTGCACCCTGGATCGAGGATCGTGACCGGCGTATCACTCAATGCGACCAATGAGAAGCACATGGCGACGCGGTGATCGTCATAGGTTTCGATCTCAGCGTGCTGCAACGCATCAGGCGGCGTAACGCTGATATAGTCATGACCTTCGTCCACTGTTGCACCGACTTTACGCAGTTCCGTCGCCATTGCATGCAGTCGATCCGTTTCTTTGACGCGCCAATTGTAAATATTTGAAATCCGCGTTGTACCCTGGGCAAACAAAGCCGTCGTGGCGATTGTCATCGCGGCGTCAGGGATGTGATTCATATCCATATCCACCGCTTTTAGCGGTGCACCGGTTACCGTAATCGCATCGTCTTGCCATTCAATCTTTGCCCCCATGGCTTCCAACACCTCGGCGAAGCGAATATCACCTTGAATTGATTTGGCGCCGACACCCGTAACGGTCACTGTGCCACCTTTAATTGCGCCTGCGGCAAGAAAGTATGAAGCAGAAGATGCATCCCCTTCTACTAAAAAGCGACCGGGAGACTGATAAACCTGGTTTCCTTTAATCTCAAAAGACTGATAGTCGTGATTCTCGACCTTAACACCAAACGCTGACATGGTGGCCAAGGTTATATCGATGTACGGCTTGGAGACCAACTCGCCTTTGATACGGATAACCGAATCGCCAGAGAACGTAGGTGCAGCCATTAATAGTGCAGTAAGGAACTGACTCGAAACAGTGCCGTCTACCGTCAACTCGCCACCGGTCAACCTTTCACCTTTGATACGCAATGGCGGATAACCTTGCTGTTTAAGATATTCCACTTTGGCACCAGCTTGATAGAGGCTATCAACCAAGTCACCAATCGGACGCTCTTCCATCCGCGGCTCGCCGGTTAACACAACATCCACATCAGATGCTGCCAGTACAGCACACAGTGGGCGCATTGCAGTGCCCGCATTGCCTAAAAACAATTCTAGAGGTTCGCCAGAAGAAAATACGCCACCTAAGCCCTGCACTTCGCAGACCGTGCCGTTTTCTGACAACGAGTAGGTTACGCCTAACGCCGTCAATGCGTTGAGCATATGCTTAATGTCGTCACTGTCGAGTAAATTTGTGAGCGTAGTCTTGCCCTCTGCAAGGGCGGCTAATAAAAGCGCTCTATTTGATAGGCTTTTTGAACCGGGCACATTAACAGTGCCCGATACTCGTTTGATCGGTTGAAGAACCAGCTTTTCCATTACTAACCTTTTGTGCGTTCGAATTCAGTCATGAACTCGATAAGAGTCTTAATACCTTGTTCAGGCATGGCGTTGTAGATACTGGCTCGCATGCCACCGACCGAACGGTGACCTTTTAATGCGTGTAGCCCATGTTCGACGGATTCTGCAAGAAACTTCTCATTGAGCACTTCATCGGCCAAGGTAAATACAACGTTCATGCGTGAACGATTCTCTGTCGCAATATTGTTATTATAGAAACTGGAACTATCCAGATATTGGTACAAACGATTTGCCTTTTTAATGTTCGTTTGTTCCATTGCGTCAACACCGCCATTTTTTAACAGCCATTTAAATACCAGGCCGGATAAATACCAACTGTATGTCGGTGGCGTGTTGAACATTGATTCATTATGCGCTGCCGCTGTGTAGTCCAAGATCACTGGCGTTTGTGGTTGAGGACTGCCGAGTAACTCGGTTTTCACAATGACCACTGATAACCCACTTGGGCCGATATTCTTTTGCGCGCCAGCGTAGATCAGGTCATAGTCTGCGACATTGATTTTACGTGACAAAATATTCGAAGACATGTCCGCCACAATAGGTTGCGAACAATTAGGAACATCAAATAATTCAATGCCGTCTACGGTCTCGTTGGGGCAATAGTGTACGAATGCCGTGTCATCTTCAAATTGCGGTAGATTAGCGACGCTTGCGCCAATCAAACCATTGGTGTTTGAACGAATATCGAGACTATCCGCCTGCACATACTTACTCGCTTCAACGACCGACGCTTTAGACCAAGAGCCGGACACAAGATGCATCGCGCGCTGACCTGATTTGGCAAGGTTAAGCGGTACAGCTGCAAACTGACCACGACCGCCGCCATGCATAAACAAAACGGTGTAATTGGCAGGAATGCCCATGAGTGCGCGCAAATCTTGTTCAGATTCCTGTGCGACCTGCATGAACTCTTTACTCCGGTGACTGATTTCCATCACCGACGTACCTAAACCATTCCAGTCAATCAGCTCTTGTTGTGCTTGTAAAAGTACATCGGCCGGCAGCATCGCCGGCCCTGCAGAAAAGTTAAAAACTGACAAGTTACCTGTTCCTATTCGTCAGAGGTTTCTTCTGCGGCGTTATCGGCAGCAGGCGCATCTGATTCGGCCGCTACTGCTTCACCGTCGACTTCAGTCGCTTCGCCTTCGATTATGTCGTCTGATTCGATTTCTTCGATTCGTTCAAGGCCAACAACACTCTCGTCATCTGCTGTTCTAATCAAGCGAACACCTTGTGTATTTCGTCCCACGACTGAGACTTCATTAACACGAGTGCGGACTAGCGTACCTTTATCACTGATCAACATGATTTCCATGTTTTCATCGACCTGAACTGCACCCACTACCTTGCCGTTGCGCTCTGAAACTTTAATCGACACAACCCCCTGGGTTGCGCGGCTCTTAGCTGGGTAGTCAACAAGAGGTGTACGTTTACCAAAACCATTCTCAGTAACCGTCAGAATGGCGCCCTCGCCTCTGGGCACAATCAATGACACAACGCGCTGACCTTCTTGCAGCTTGATACCGCGAACACCGGTAGCGGTTCTACCCATTGGGCGAATAGCGAGAACTTCTTCACCTGTCTCAGGGTCGCGTTTGACGGCTCCAGTTTCTGAATCTCGGGCCTTTTCATTGAATCGAACCACTTTACCTTCGTCAGAGAACAACATGATGTCGTCCTCACCGTTAGTAATATCGACGCCAATAAGCTCATCACCTTCGTTCAAATTGACCGCGATAATACCGTTCGAGCGTGGACGTGAATATTGTGTGAGAGAAGTCTTCTTAACCGTACCGTTTGCGGTCGCCATAATGACAAACTTGTCATCGGTAAACTCTTTGATCGGTAAGATTGCAGTGATGCGCTCATCTTCCTCTAATGGCAGTATATTAACGATCGGTCGACCTCTGGCATTACGACTAGCCAATGGTAACTGATAGACTTTTAGCCAGTACAAACGACCACGCGTACTGAAGCACAATATGTGATCATGGGTATTTGCAACCAATAGACGCTCGATGAAATCTTCATCTTTCATCTTCGTCGCGGACTTACCCTTACCGCCTCGACGCTGCGCCTCGTACTCGCCAAGTTTCTGGTACTTGACGTAGCCTTCATGAGATAAGGTCACCACGACGTCTTCTTGTTCAATTAAGTCTTCAATATCAATATCGTGGCTTGCTGCGGTGATTTCCGTACGGCGATCATCACCAAATTCGTCGCGAACAGCCTCAAGTTCTTCTCTAATGACTTCCATTAGGCGTTCAGAACTAGACAAGATGTGCAGCAACTCTGCAATGAGTTCTAGCAGAGCTCGATATTCATCAAGAATCTTGTCGTGCTCTAAACCAGTCAACTTGTGTAGACGTAGGTCAAGGATCGCTTGGGCTTGTTGTTCTGTGAGATAGTATTCGCCATCGCGGATACCGAACTCCGGCGCTAACCATTCCGGACGAGAAGGATCATCATCACCTGTGCGCTGCAGCATTTCAGCAACATCACCCAATTGCCATCCGCGGGCAACAAGCGCTTGCTTCGCTTCTGAAGGGCTTGGGGACGCTTTTATCAGTTCAATTATTTCATCAATATTAGCTAACGCTATCGCTAGACCTTCTAAGATATGCGCGCGATCGCGTGCTTTGCGTAATTCGAATACTGTGCGGCGAGTAACCACTTCACGGCGGTGCAGAATGAAGGCTTCAAGCATTTGCTTGAGGTTGAATACTCGTGGCTGACCATTGTCCAGTGCGACCATGTTCATACCAAACACCGTCTGTAACTGGGTGTTCGCATATAAATGGTTGAGTACCACTTCAGCCGACTCGTTGCGCTTAACCTCAATCACGATGCGCATACCATCTTTGTCAGATTCATCGCGCAGTGCTGAGATACCTTCTACGCGCTTTTCTTTCACTAACTCGGCAATCTTTTCGATTAAACGCGCTTTGTTGACCTGATACGGGATTTCGTGAACGATAATCGTTTCTTTACCGTTATCTTCAGTTTCAATTTCTGCACGTGCACGCAAATAGATTTTTCCACGTCCAGTGCGATACGCCTCTTCAATACCCTTGCGGCCACTGATCATAGCTGCCGTTGGGAAATCAGGCCCTGGAATAAACTCCATCAATTGCTCAATTGATAGGTCAGGGTTATTGATCAACTCAATACAGCCATTAATAACTTCGGTTAAGTTATGTGGCGGGATGTTAGTTGCCATCCCGACGGCGATACCTGAGGAACCGTTTACCAATAGATTGGGGACTTTAGTCGGCAGGACTTCTGGGATTTGTTCTGTACCATCGTAGTTAGGTACAAAGTTAACCGTTTCCTTATCGAGGTCGGCTAACAGCTCGTGTGCAATTTTCGCCATGCGCACTTCTGTGTAACGCATAGCAGCGGCTGAGTCGCCGTCAACGGAGCCGAAGTTACCCTGCCCGTCGACCAACATGTAACGAAGTGAAAATGGCTGTGCCATACGCACAATGGTGTCATACACCGCTGAATCACCATGCGGGTGATATTTACCGATAACATCACCGACAACACGAGCTGACTTTTTATACGGTTTATTATAATCGTTCTTAAGCTCGTTCATCGCGAACAGTACACGTCTGTGTACGGGTTTCAGGCCGTCTCGCACATCAGGCAATGCTCGGCCTACAATTACGCTCATGGCGTAATCTAGATAGGAATTCTTTAATTCTTCTTCGATATTGATCGGAAGGATTTCTTTTGCGTTGTCAGTCATAAACTGGCTGTTCCCTTATAGGTTTTATTGGTACTTACCTGAACATTACGCATGGTGATGCTGTTATTCCCGTGCTGGCAGCGCGTGCCTAGAGGAGAGAAGATGCATCAGGTAGTGACACTTTTGGGGTAATACTCCAAGCCATCGAGTGTATCATTACCAAACCACAAACTGTAGCTTTTGATGCACCAGAAAATAAACTTTTGTGCAACGCTTTACGCCAATCAACAGAATCGTTATGGTTGCCGCAAATTTACTAACTGAAACCGCCATGAATCAGAACGTTGATCCCTCTGAAATAGAAAAATTTTCTGCCATTGCCTCGCGTTGGTGGGACCGCAACGGTGAATTTAAACCGCTACACGACATCAATCCATTACGCGTTGATTGGATTGCAAGCCAACTCAACGGATTTCATGGTTTAACCGTATGTGATGTCGGCTGTGGCGGCGGTATTTTGAGTGAAGCAATGGCCTCATTAGGTGGTGTTGTAACCGGTATCGATATGTCAGCCGACGCCTTAGAAGTCGCAAAACTGCATGGGCTTGAGTCCGGGATTAGTGTGACCTACCACGAATCCACTGCGGAGAATTTTGCCGCTACGCATCAAGGACAATTCGACGTCGTTACTTGCTTGGAAATGTTGGAGCACGTTCCCGACCCACAATCTGTTATTAACGCCTGTGCGACATTAGTCAAACCGGGTGGAAAAGTCTTTCTGTCGACGTTAAACCGCAACATTAAGTCCTACCTAATGGCGATAGTAGGTGCTGAATACATTCTCAATTGGGTTCCCAAGGGCACACACGAGCACAGTAAATTCATCAAACCCAGTGAGCTACTCGCGATGGTCGACAATACGCCGTTGATTGCGCGCAAAGCCACAGGTTTGCATTTTGATCCGCTAACACAGCAGTACTTCTTGTCTGACAAAAATATTGATGTGAATTACCTGATCTGCTGCCACAAGTAAACCACGTCTATCATTTATCTTTGTCAAACACGGTATATAGTGGTGCTTATTAAATCGCCACTATATATAGTGCAGCAAATTATGATCCAACCCAATATATCGATATTCGATAAAAATTTATCGCTTATTCGATTTTATTTTTAGTATTAAAAATCATTTGATCTTTGCTAAACATCGTCATTAATATGGGTTTGTTGTGAGTTGTCACTAACATAATTTCCTCTAGATCAAATCCCTATCCAAATCACCATATATTGGGTTGCTTTAAACACAAAAGCGCACTATCTTGTGTTTAGTTGCTCGCAAACAAAGTACAAAAAAGCAGCAACACAATAAATAATAAATCACTATAACGACCAATCGATACTCAGTATGGGCTCTATCGCTGCGGTGTCGTGCGCTAAACTTAAAAATGGCTGTGTACAATGAATAACAACCTCTATGTCACTAAACGCAATGGTGAGAAAGAAGCTATTGATCTGGACAAAATCCATAAAGTTATTACCTGGGCTGCCAAAGGCCTCAATAACGTGTCCGTATCGCAAGTAGAAATCAAAGCACATATTCAATTCTACGAAGGGATCAGCACAGAAGTTATCCACGAAACCATCATTAAGTCGGCAGCAGACCTCATCTCTACTGACGCACCAGATTACCAATATCTGGCGGCTAGACTCGCAATCTTCCATTTGCGTAAAAAAGCCTACGGTCAGTTCGAGCCGCCGTGTTTATTCGATCACGTCAGCACAATGATCGAGGCTGGAAAGTACGACAAGCACATTCTTGAAGACTACACAGAAGCCGAGATTAATGAGTTAGACGATTACATTGATCATTGGCGTGACATGAACTTCAGTTACGCAGCGGTTAAACAACTAGAAGGTAAATACCTCGTTCAAAACCGCGTGACCGGTGAAATTTATGAGTCCGCACAGTTTTTGTATATTCTCGTCGCAGCGTGTCTATTTGCGAACTACCCTAAAGCTACGCGCCTCGACTACATCAAGCGGTTCTACGATGCTGCTTCCAAGTTCAAGCTATCGCTTCCGACACCCATCATGTCAGGTGTGCGCACCCCTACCCGCCAGTTCAGTAGTTGTGTATTGATTGAAACCGGTGACAGCCTCGACTCAATTAACGCGACGGCCAGTGCTATTGTTAAGTACGTGAGCCAGCGAGCCGGTATCGGCATTAACGCTGGTCGTATTCGTGCACTGGGAAGCCCAATTCGCGGCGGTGAAGCCTTCCACACCGGTTGCTTGCCGTTTTACAAGTACTTCCAAACAGCGGTTAAAAGCTGTTCACAAGGTGGTGTGCGTGGCGGTGCTGCAACCTTGTTTTATCCACTATGGCACTTAGAAGTAGAATCTTTGTTGGTGTTGAAAAACAACCGTGGTGTTGAAGAAAACCGTGTACGTCACTTGGACTATGGCGTCCAGTTCAACAAATTGATGTATCAACGCATGATCAAAGATCAACACATCACCTTGTTCAGCCCATCTGATGTACCAGGCCTTTACGATGCCTTTTTTGCTGACCAAGACGAGTTCGAACGCCTATACGTTCAATACGAAAACGACCCGAGCATTCGCAAAAAGCAAATCAAGGCAATGGAGCTGTTCAGCCTATTTATGCAAGAGCGCGCGAGCACTGGTCGTATTTACCTTCAAAACGTTGACCACTGTAATACACACAGTCCGTTCAACCCAGAGTACGCACCGGTTCGCCAAAGCAATTTGTGTTTGGAAATTGCGTTGCCAACTAAACCATTAGAACACGTTAATGATGAAAACGGCGAAATCGCCCTATGTACATTGTCAGCGTTTAACTTAGGTGCAATTGAGAGTTTGGACGAATTTGAAGAACTCGCAGACTTATCGGTACGTGCACTTGATTGCTTGCTTGATTATCAAGACTACCCTGTTCCAGCGGCGTTGAACGCGACAGAAGGCAGACGCACGCTCGGCATAGGCGTGATCAACTTTGCCTATTACCTTGCTAAGAATGGCGTGAAGTATTCGGACGGTAGTGCCAACAACTTAGTGCACAGAACCTTTGAAGCAATGCAATATTACTTACTCAAAGCGTCTAATACGCTTGCCAAAGAGCAAGGTGCATGCCCGAAATTTAACGAAACGACCTACTCTCAAGGCAAAATGCCAATCGACACGTATCGCAAAGAATTAGATGCGATATGTGACGAGCCTCTTCATTACGACTGGGATGCCCTGCGTGAAGACATCGTTAAGCACGGTCTGCGCAACAGCACCTTGTCAGCTTTGATGCCATCAGAAACGTCATCACAGATTTCGAATGCAACGAATGGGATTGAACCACCACGCGGCCACATTAGTATCAAATCCAGTAAGGATGGTGTACTGAAGCAAGTAGTGCCCGAGTATGAGCGTCTTAAGGATGCGTACGAATTGCTGTGGGATATCCCTTCGAATGACGGTTATTTGCAGTTAGTCGGCATTATGCAGAAGTTTATCGATCAGACCATTTCAGCCAACACTAACTATGACCCAAGTAAATATGATGGTGGCAAAGTCCCGATGAAACTTTTACTCAAAGACTTGCTTACCACGTATAAGCTCGGTGTTAAAACGCTCTACTACCATAACACTCGAGATGGTGCGGCAGATACCAACGCTGAGGCTACAGCAGCTGAAGCGAAGAAGTCCAACGCCACAGAGGTTGTAATGGCAGAGGATGACGATTGTGCCGGAGGTGCCTGTAAAATTTAAACGGGCACCGACAAAGAACAGCAAACGCGTACTGGCATTATCGAACGAGAATCATTTTTTATGAAATACACAACGTTTAACCAAGAAGTTACCAATACTCTCGCAGAACCCATGTTCATGGGGAATCCTGTGAATGTTGCAAGGTATGACCTACAGAAGCATCAGATTTTTGAAAAATTGATTGAAAAACAGATCAGCTTTTTCTGGCGACCAGAGGAAGTTGATGTGAGTAAAGACCGTGTCGATTTTCAAAAACTCAGTGCAGCTGAACAACATATCTTTATCTCAAACCTTAAATACCAAACATTACTCGATTCGGTGCAAGGACGAAGCCCTAACATCGCGTTATTGCCGATTGTGTCGATTCCAGAGCTAGAAACTTGGATTGAGACATGGTCTTTCTTCGAAACTATTCACTCGCGTTCGTATACGCACATTCTGCGTAACCTGTTTACGGACCCGAGTGAAGTGTTCGACGACATCGTCGTGAATGACGAGATTAAGAAGCGAGCGACGGATATCAGCCAATACTACGATGACCTGATTTTCTATACGCAATTGTGGCAAACCTTGGGAGAAGGTCAGCACACCGTAAATGGCGAAACCCATAATGTCACCATACGCGAGCTAAAAAAGAAGCTGTACTTGTGCATTAACTCGGTCAATGCGCTAGAAGCTATCCGCTTCTACGTTTCGTTTGCCTGTACCTTTGCTTTCGCAGAACGCAAGCTAATGGAAGGTAACTCAAAAATTATTCGCTTGATCGCACGAGATGAAAATCTGCATTTGACATCGACTCAGCACATCCTGAATCTTTGGGCAAAAGGTAAAGACGATCCTGAAATGGCTGAAATTGCAGAAGAGCTAAAAGACGAAGCTAAGGCGATTTTCTTGAAGGCGGTAGAGCAAGAAAAGCAATGGGCCGAGTACCTGTTCCAGAACGGTTCAATGATTGGCTTAAACCAAGAGATCTTGTGTCAATATGTAGAATACATTGCCAACCATAGAATGGCTGCAATCGGTATGGGTCAACCATTTGACGTGAAAAGCAACCCGTTGCCTTGGATGAACAATTACTTGAATTCTGACAACGTTCAGGTTGCACCACAAGAATCTGAAATCAGTTCCTATTTGGTTGGTCAGATTGACTCAGAAGTCAACGCAGACGACTTCGAAGACTTCGAACTGTAAGCGACTGATTCATTTTGCCTCCACGGGATTCGGAAGGCCACAGACTAACCGTTACCACAGCGGCTCATGAAACCATTGAGATCACATCAATGGCTGATGAGACGCTGTTGGAAACGTTAGAGCGCCACCACGTTGATGTGCAATATCACTGCAGAGACGGATTTTGCGGCGCATGCCGCTGTAAACTTCTCGGCGGCGACATCCGTTACACAACTGATCCCCTGGCCTTTATTGATGATGATGAAATATTGCCGTGTTGTACAAAAGCCCAAAGTGCGGTGTCTATTGAGCTTCCATAAAAAAAACTCGCCATTAAGGCGAGTTTTTTGTTTAGTGCCGTGTCCAAATTAGAGCGGTACGCCTAAGCGTTCAGCCACTTCAATGTAAGTTTCAATCACGCTACCCAAACCTTGGCGAAAACGATCTTTATCCATTTTCTTGCGTGTTTCTTTATCCCATAGACGGCAACCGTCTGGTGAGAATTCGTCACCCAATACTAATTTGCCGTTGTACAAACCGAATTCTAATTTGAAATCGACCAACAACATACCCGCATCAGAAAACAAACCATTTAGCACATCATTAACGATAAATGTTAAACGTTTCATTTCATCGATTTGAGCTTGTGTCGCCCAGTCAAACGTTATGATATGTGACTCATTTACCATTGGGTCATGCAATGCATCGTTCTTAAGGAAAAATTCAAATGTTGGCGGCGTCAGCGCCTGACCTTCTTCAATGCCCAGACGTTTGCACATAGAACCTGCTGCGAAGTTTCTCACCACACACTCGATTGGGATCATGTCTAGCTTTTTGACCAGCGACTCGGTATCCGATAAACGCTCAATCAACTGTGTTTCTACACCGGCTTTCTCCAAATGCTGCATGATGAAGTGATTGAATTTATTGTTCACCTCACCTTTGCGATCCAACTGCTCTACCTTTTCACCGTCAAATGCAGAGGTATCGTTGCGAAACTCCAAAATCAGTGCATTTTCATCATCCGTGGTGAATACAGTTTTTGCCTTGCCGCGATAAAGCTCGTCGCGTTTTTGCATTTGGTTTTCTCTCTTAAGTTAAATGTCTAAATCGTCTTCAGACATGGTGTCTGAAAATAGTGGAAACAGTTGTGAAACCTGATTCGCTTGAAAGGGTTCACTTTCGGCATTCATAAAGGTAACCGAGGTCTTATTGCCCATTTCGCGCAATTGCAGACGATAGTCGTCTTCATCAAGTTGGAATTCATCATCGCTGGAAAACCAGCCTTCGAACCACTTCTCGTCTTTACCCGAATAAGTAACGAAAAGTAGACCATTTGATTTGTCCAAATCTTTTACGTCAAAGCCCAATTTGCGCAATACCAATTGCATTCGAGGCCATGCAATGTCGTACATAGCATCAATGACAAAGGCTGCGTCACCGTTTTCGTCGAAGCCCATCTGCATGTCCAGGCCTTGGCGAATTTGCTGGATCTTACGCGATGTCGCCAAGCGAATCTGATAGTCGTAGTGACTGATCACTTGATTGAGAATGTTAACTTCTTCGCGACGTTCATTTAATACGTCTAAATCGGCCGAGACGTCATCGCCAACCGAGGCTAAATAATCAACTAGTTCTGCATTGAGCGCAGCGCTACGACCGTGCGGTTTCATATCAAGGGTAAATTCAAACCTGCGTCCGATATGTGATTCCGTTGTCGTCCAATCATACCAAGACTGGTCTTCATCGCCGGTTATGATCATCCAATCGGTAACCAAACGTTGATCGTCAGGATTGAAACTGTCCACCCCAATTCCCTGCTCTTCTAAAAAGGCTAGCAAGGAATTCCAAATGGTTTTATCGAGCGGCTGAGAATCGTCAACTTTGTCAAACCAGACGGTTGCCGTTTTCGTCCCTTCAGTAAGATGCGAGCCCGTAACAACCGGCAATACTAAGCTCGGTGATACGATGGGTAAATTTCGTCCAACCAAATTGGTCGGTGCATCTTCGCCTAGCGCAGGCAAGTCATACCGAGACGAGAACTCAGGCGTGTCGACATCTTCCGGGATCAATATCGTTTGGCCTGTATTCACTTCCGTGTATTTGAAACTCCCCGAGGCTAGTTCACGGTCTTCTTTGCTGGCACAACCACTGAAAACAATGGTGGCGATAACCGCGACGACTGCTGGTTTTACGCGGCGCATCGCGGGGGTAATGAAGTTTGCTGTTATTGTTGTCATTCTTGCCTTTCTAAATTAATGCTAAGTCACGCAATGTAGCTTCGATTTGTTTTTGGCTAACAAGTTCCGGTTCAACCATAGGTAAACGCAATGTTGGCTGTTTCATGCGTCCCATTTTATACAATGCCCACTTCGGCATCACAGGATTTGGTTCGATAAATAGCTCATTGTGCAAAGTATCCATACGTTGATTGAGGTCAGCCGCATTCGCGCTGTTGCCTTCTCGGACATCTTTACACATCTGTGCCATTTCCGCAGGCATGATGTTTGCGGTGACGGAGATCACACCGTGACCGCCGGCTTCTAAGAACGCCAAGCTCGTTGCGTCATCACCACTGAGGATAACAAAATCTTCATCAACAAGTGGCAACGTATCCCGCAAGCGCTGAATATCCCCTGTGGCATCTTTTAGACCGACAATGTTGGGGTGTTTCGCCAATGCAGCGACCGTCTCGGGTAACATATCGACCGCGGTTCGCCCGGGTACATTATACAGAAGTGTTGGTATATTCGTCGCATCAGCGATAGCCGTAAAATGTTCAATCATTCCGCGCTGCTGCGGTTTATTATAATAAGGGACGACGGACAGGAATCCGACAATCCCGGTATGTTCTAACTGGGTTGACAGGAAGATAGCTTCTTCAGTGGAGTTTGCTCCACTGCCTGCGATCACGGGGATGCGACCAGCACAGAATTCAACGGTCTTTTTTACCACGTTGATATGCTCTTCAAAGGGTAACGTTGCTGACTCGCCTGTGGTACCAACAGAGACTATGCCATCGGTTTTAGCGTCAATGTGAAAATCAATTAAGCCCTGCAAACTCTCAAAATCAACCGTGCCGTCATCATTCATTGGCGTGACAAGCGCTACCCAACTACCCGTGAACATGTTTTCCCCTTTTTTCGTGAGCGCACATGGTAATGATGCACACCAGTAAACACAAGCGATCTGACGACGTAATTGTTATTTTTTCACTCGATGTTGCACAACGCCATGAATATCCGGAAAATATCGGTTTTGAACACATGAATTTTTGCGATTTTTAATGAAACTTCAGCTTATCGTAACGGTATTGGGACTGGACCGTCCGGGGATCCTCAGCGCATTGGCAGAGTGCGTATCGGAAGCAGGTTGCAACATATTGGACAGCCGCCAGGCAATCTTCGGCAAAGACTTCTCATTGACCATGATAATCGAAGGCCGACAAACGTCGGTCACTAAGGCCGAAATTATGTTGCCGCGATTGTGCCAAGAGCATGATCTGCTTTCTATCCTCAAGCGTACCAGCGAACACTGTAAGCAAAACCTGGAGCACTTGCTCAGCTTAGAGTTTGGTGGTGTTGATTCACTCGGTATTGTCAAAACCGTGACCGCCCTCATTGCCAAATTCGAGATCAGCGTTACGGCGTTGCGTCAACGCACCTATGTTGATACGCAAACAGGTGCCAACATGATGCGCTGTAAAATGATGCTCAGTGCGCCTCAAAGTGTCAGCGTAGAAGCGTTAGAACAGGCAATTGAACAGCAGCTGAGCGCGTTAGGTTTGCAAGGAAAATTAGTCGATAAACAACTACAGGAATAACATGAAGACATTGCAACAAGGTGACCAGGCGCCAGCCTTTACTCTACAAAACCAAAATGACGAAGCGGTATCTTTGGCCGATTTTAAGGGCAAGAAGGTTCTGGTGTATTTTTATCCCAAAGCGATGACGCCTGGCTGCACCGTTCAAGCCCAAGGCTTACGCGACGTGAATCAACAACTCGCTGACCTAAACGTTGCGGTTATAGGCATTTCCATTGACGCGGTAAAACGCCTGACGAAATTTGAGGAAAAAGAACAGTTAAACTTCACATTGCTAAGCGATGAAGACCATGCTGTGGCCGACTTGTTTGGCGTCTGGGGCGAGAAAAAATTCATGGGTAAAATTTATGACGGTATTCATCGACTCAGCTTCTTGGTTGATGAAAACGGTGTGATCGAACACGTCTTTACCAAGTTTAAAACCAAAGACCACCATCAAGTGGTGCTGGATTACTTAAACGCTTGATCACCGCTGTACAGTTAAGCCCAGCTGTTATGCTGGGCTTTTTTGTTCGCGCTGTTCAACCGGTGTTGACCACGCACTGATCACCGCTTTGACTAAGGTTGCCAGTGGAATAGCAAAAAACACGCCCCAGAAGCCCCACAAACCACCAAAGAATAACACCGCAATAATGATGTATAGCGGATGTAAACTGACTGCCTCTGAGAACAAAATTGGCACCAACAGATTACCATCTAACGCTTGAATAATGCCGTAGGCAACCATGATGGTCCAAAACGGCGTCGTAATACCAAACTGAAACATCGCCACAATTGCGACAGGTATCGTGACAACCGCAGCGCCGATGTAGGGTATTAACACGGAAAATCCAACCAACACGCCTAATAAAATCGCGTAGCGCAAATCGAGTACCAAGAACGTAACGACCGAAACGGTTCCGACAATAATAATTTCAATGACTTTGCCGCGAATGTAATTGGCGATTTGCACATTCATTTCACTGCCAACTTTATTGATTAAGCGCCTTTCCTTGGGCAAAAAGCGCGACACACCTTCCAGCAATTGGTCTTTGTCCTTCAGCATGAAGAAAATCATGAGGGGTACGAGAATCAGGTATATGAGCAACGCCGCAAGGTTACCAATTGAGGTAAACGACAGTGAAATTAATTCCTCACCAGCCCCAACCACGCGCTGATTGATACTTTCCATCATACGCTCAATAGCGTCACTCTGGACATAAGTTGGGTATTTTTCCGGCAACGTCAATAACCACACTTGCGCTTGTTGCCAAATTGCAGGAACCTCCCGCATCAAGTTAGCACCTTGCTTCGAAACGACTGGGACCAGACCAACTAAGGCCAATAAACTGATTGCCAGAAATAGGAGCAGCACTAATGTAGTGGCCAGTGTGCGTTTAATCCCGGCTTTCTCCGCCTGTGTAACCAACCAATCCAGCAAATATGCGATAACCGCCGCGACAATCACGGGCATTAACATATTGCCCCAAAATAATAGTGCTAACGTAGAAAAAATAATCAGCACCAGCAACATCAGTGCATCGGGATCAGAAAATTTGCGTTTGTACCAGCGGTCAAATACGCCTAGCATAGAAGTGGAGCACCTTTATCTTGATGAATTGCGAACGATAATAGGTTAAGCAAGGGTCTAATAGCAATCAACATCGTCATCGTTTTTAGGTTAATCGAAAAAGAATGCAACTAACCCAAGCACATGGTGTTCTAATACTTGAAAACATCTCAGTAACAAGAATGGAGAACAATGCTTAAACGCAGTATTGCTTTGTTAACCACATGGCTAATTATCAGCCTCTTTTCAGTTGTAGCGGCACAGAGCCGTAACGACCGCAACGCCCTGCCCGAGATTGGTGTTGTCGCCTCAGATGCGGTATCGATCGACAAAGAAATGTTGATTGGCGACGTAATCATGCGCCAAATGCAAGCACAGGCACCACTGGTCAACGACCCTGTCCTCACCCAGTACATCCAAGATCTCGGCAACCGCTTGGTGATCGAAGCAGACAATACCAAGTTCCCGTTCACATTCTTCTTACTAAACAATTCAGATATCAATGCCTTTGCATTCTACGGCGGCCATATCGGTGTGCACACTGGTTTGATTTACAATGCCGACAATGAAAGTGAAGTCGCGTCGGTTTTGGCACACGAAGTTGCCCACGTCACTCAACGTCATTTGGCGCGACGCATGCAAGCCGCACAGCGCTCGTCACCGTTACAAATAGCCTCATTGTTTGGCGCAGTGTTACTGGGGGCCCTAGCTGGAGACCCTCAAGCAGGTCTGGCCGCGATCAGTGCATCTCAAGCTGCCGCGGCACAGTTGCAACTGAATTACACGCGTTCTAACGAACAAGAGGCCGACCGAATCGGTATTACCATGCTGTCTAGAGCCGGGTTTGATCCCAATGCCGCCGCAACATTTTTTGGCAAACTCGCCGCACAAATGCGGGTCGTTTCTCGTCCCCCTGCGCGCTTGCTGTCACACCCATTACCCGAATCTCGGATTGCCGATGCACGCATGCGAGCACGCCAATTGCCATCGGTAAGGCTGCCTCCTAGCCTCTCTTTTCACTTGGCTAAAGCCCGCATTGAAGCACGCTACATCTATGACAAAGATCACAGCCTCGAACACTTCGAAAATGCGGTCAAACAACGCAGCGTTGTACCGCAAGCAGATCAGTACGGATTGGCGTTAGCATTGCTGCGACATGAAAAACCACAGCAAGCATTAAACATCATTGAAAAATTGATCGCTGAGTCGCACGATAATCTATTCTACATCGACACGTTAACTGATGTGTTGATTGCGCTTGAAAAACCGCAGGAGGCCGTTAAAGAATTGCAACAACGCTTAGTCAACTTACCTCGCAACCCGGTTATTGTGCTCAACCTTGCTAATGCAGCGATTGAGGCGGAGCAGTTCGATTATGCAACTGAGCTATTGCGTGACTTTATGCTTTTAAATCCCGATCACCTGCTGTCCCATCAATTGTTATCAGACGCTTACGCCAAGTCGAATCAATACCTTGAAATGCACCAAATGAAGGCTGAAGTGTTTGCTCTTTACGCAGCGTTTCCCCAAGCAATTGACGAATTGCAACACGCCTATAACTTTACCGGTGAAAGCCACCTGGAAAAACAACGCATTCGCGCGCGGATCCAACAGTTAAGGGACGAACAAGCGCGATTAGAACGATTGCTTTAATTGCGCAATCGCCTGCTGCAAAGTTTCGTTAGTTTGGTCACCCAGTAGTGGTGGCGTTATGCTTCCATCTGGTTTAATGACATAGGTGGCTGGTAAGTATTGTGGCTTTTTGATTGGCACGAAGTGCGTTTTGGCTGGCACCAATAATGCAAAATCCATTTCGTATTTATCCCTGATGCCCGCCAATGCATCCTGACTCAGTGGGTCATAGCTAATCGCAAAAAGTTGCACGTCGGGCTGCGTTTTCGTCCATTCATCAAACGCATTTAGTTCAGGCACCTCTTTCAAACAAGGCGCACACCACTCTGCAAAATAGTTCACCACAATCCATTGTTCGTGCATGTCCTGCCACTCATATCGCTCACCACTGAGCGTTTCAAAATCGAATTGCTGAGACTGATAAACCAACATGCCCGCAATGAGCGCTAGGACAGAAAAACCACTGATAATCCATTTTTGCACGTGTACCTCACTTCATTTTACACGGTATACTAGTAATCAACTTGTGATTAAAAATAATACAAAGAGTATTGAAAACTATGCAATATTTACACAATCCACGCTGTTCTAAAAGCCGTCAAGGACTCGAGCTGCTCAATAGCCATGGTCACGACGTCGAAATAGTTGAATACTTAAAAGCACCGTTATCTGAAGCTCAGATTGCAGAGCTGGCAAAAAAATTGGGCGTAGATGATTATCGTGACATGATGCGCACAAAAGAAGCTGATTATAAGGCGCTAGCACTTAAAGACGCTGAGCAAAGCGCACTATTAGCGGCGATGGCCTCGCACCCGAAACTGATCGAAAGACCTGTCCTTATAAATGGCGACAAGGCCATCATCGGGCGTCCGCCAGAACAACTGCTAGACATCGTATAAATGGCTTACGTCCTGGTACTCTATTACAGTCAGAGCGGCGCAACTCAAAAGTTAGCTGAGCAAATTGCGTTGGGGGTCGAAGCATATGGCATGGAAGCAATGCTCAGAACAGTGCCGAAAGTATCCAACAATATTGATCCTCAAGACCAGATACCCCAGCAAGGCGCTCCCTACGTGACCATGGAAGAACTCACACAATGCGCTGGACTTGCAGTGGGCAGCCCAACGCGCTTTGGCAACATGGCAGCACCCATGAAGTATTTTTGGGACGGCACCAGCAGCGCTTGGCTAAAAGGTCAGTTGGTCGACAAACCCGCCTGTGTTTTTACGTCATCAGCCAGTTTACATGGCGGTCAAGAGACGACCTTACAAACGATGATGATACCACTACTGCATCATGGCATGCTGATATGTGGCCTGCCATACACGGAGCCAGAGTTGAGTGCCACAACGACTGGCGGGACACCTTACGGCGTCAGCCATGTTACCTTTAATCAAAATGATGGTTTGAGTAATACAGAGAAGTCACTTTGTTTCGCTCAAGGTAAACGAATCGCGCACTTCGCGCGTATCTATTCTAATTCATAAATCGGAACCCTACATGTTCAAGCAAACCTCTCATTTTCGATATCTGGCACTTGTTTCACACATCGGTTTATTGTTGTGGGTAACGCTATGGCAACTCGTATTCAGAGAAGAACCGAGTTACAGCCTCACATTTATCTTTTTGCTCTACATTTTACCCCTATTGTTGCCATTGCCTGGAATTGTGCGCGGTAAACCTTACACGCACGCTTGGGCAAATTTTATTGTAATGATTTACCTTATTCACGGTCTTACTATTATGTATGCTGAACCAACTGAGCGTTGGTATGCATTAGTTGAGCTTGTGTTAGCTACAACGATGTTTATCGGTTGCTCTGTATATGCACGAAAAAAAGGTCGTGAGTTGGGTCATGGATTAAAGAAGCTCTCTGTAGTCATGCAAGAGGAGCGCGACAAGTTCGAGCGAGGTTGAAATGAGCAATAGACGTATTCATTTGACATCTTGGGTTGGCGTCATTGGCGCAACTTTTTTACTTGCTGCCTGTGGCGGTTCATCTGATGGAGGCAGCGGTCCAGCCGCGCCTGCACCACAACCGCCGCCACCTACCCCAGTTCCCGATGACTCTCCTGCCACACCACTCACAACGAGTAATGGCTTAGAACTTTACGGTCAGGCCGAAGCTTCTTTGAATGAGTCTGTCGGCTTTGCGATACGTGCCGCTAGCAATGCCAGTCTATCCAACGTGCGTTGGGAGCAAGTATCTGGACCTTCGAGTTTGGTCATACTGGCCAACCATACCCAGGCGATCGGCTTTGATGCGACTGTCGCAGGGGAGTATCAATTACGCGTAACAGCCAACGAAGCGAATGGTACTCAGCGCTCTCTCGATTTTTCTCTGCAAGTCAATCAAAGTGACGGGGTTGGCGCCAATATTCGCCTCGACCACACAGCTACAGAACGTGGACGAGCATCATTAAAAGTTGATGTGCCCGCGGATCGAGAGGTCAGTACGATTGAATGGGAGCAAATCGCTGGACCTGACGCTCAAAATGTAACGATTGACGAAGACAGCCCAAGCTATGTGTTTTTCGACGCCCCTTCGGTAAATACCGACAGTGTTATTGTGTATCAGGCAAGCATTACATTTACTGACCAAACGACTGCATCGGATACAGCCCTCGTGATGGTCAAAGAAGATCCGATTAACGACGATGCGTATTTCCCCAATAGCAATCTTATTGTCAGTGCAGACATGTTTGCCTATAGGCCTGACAGTCCATACGCAGCAGCAATCGAAGGTTGCGTTTACACCAATCAGCTAGCCCAAACATGTCGTTTTTCACAGCTACCCTTGATCGGTCAAATCGAGAACAACCCTACTATTGAAGATATTCTCGATCGCACGCTGGTATCCCATAATTGGATGGGTGAACGCTTTGAACAATACTTGCGAACCTCACTGGCAGGTCCCGACATGGTGCAATTGCTGAGAGCGACCACAGCAATCGTTATCTCATATGATGTGAGACCTTCCTTCTACTGGACTGCAACGGGTGCCATCTATTTAGATGGGCGCAATTTCTGGTTAACACCACAAGAGCGGGATACCCTGAACGATCGACCAGACTTCCGTAGTGACTTCGGCGCCCAGTTGTCGTTTGTGATGCCATGGCGCTACGTCAAAAACAACGATTATTATCCCGCAGGTCGGTATCCAGCTGAAGATCGGTTACAACGGACATTTAGTGATCTAGAAGCCTCCATTTCATGGTTGATGTACCACGAGCTTGGGCATGCAAATGACTTCTTCCCACCAAGTCGATGGGCCTCCCTATCAACAAGCGATGACCCTTTGTCACATTTCAGAGCGAATGGTGCGTCATCAGATAGCTTTATCGTTTCGCATCCGTTAAGTTCCCAACAGATGAAAGACTTAGCTCAAGTTAGCTTCGCTGGCGAGACTGCGAGCACACAACAACGCGGGTACAGAGGGGATGACGTTGAGCAGTTTTTTACGCCCGATGTATCGCCAAGTTACTACTCTTATCTCAACGAACGCGAGGACTTTGCAACCTTGTTTGAGCGTTTTATGATGATTTATCGGCTCGGCGCGAGTAACGATGTAGGTATTATCGATACTGTTGATAATAGCGACGTGCTCGTTACTTGGGGGCAACGTAATCGAATCAACGATGCGAGGTTACAAGCCCGTGTGCGATCGGCTGTTTCAACTATTTTGCCAGATTTAAACGTCGCAGCTATTCAGGCGCAGTTGCCACAACCCGAATTACTGGATCCAACCAAGAGCTGGTTCGACAATGTGGTTATTGGCGGGCAAGCAGAGGCATTTACGGATTCTGAATTCCGACCGCCATTACAACTCGAGCGACGCTTCAGTCAAGAAAGCTTGCATGGACCAGATCATTGGATGCAGCTGCCGAAACAAAAGTTAGATAAATAGTGTTACAGGCCAAGCTCTTTTTTTACCAGCTGGATCGAAAGGGCTTTTTTCTCTTCTAACGAGCGCCTATCTAGGCGCTCAATCACATCGACCAAATGCTGGGTGCTGCGCTCACAGTGGTTGAGGATAAAGTTGATTGCGACTTCGGAAAACTTCATGCCCCGATCTTCTGCCAGTTTACTCAGTAGTTCCTTTTTGCTTTCACCGTCGAGCTGATGAAGATGAAACGTCGTCCCCCACTGCAAACGAGAGTGTAGATCCGCTAACTCAAACCAGTTAGGCGTAGACACGATGTTTTCCGACGCAGCGAAGACCGTAACACCTGTCCCCCACTCTCTGCGTTGGTTGATTAGATCAAACAGTGCGATTTGCCATACGCGGTTGTGCTGCACCGCATCAAGGTCATCGATACACAATAACGGTATTTGGCTAAAACCTTCCAACAACTCAGGTTGCAGTGTGTCCAGCGCTGATAAACTAAGATAGTAACTGTCGAGCGCAGATTGTTGCGCGTAATGGCACAGGGCAATTAAAAAATGGCTCTTCCCTGAACCGTGACGTGCGTGAATAAAAAATTGGTTGTATGGCGTTGCCTGTGGTTCTTGTAGCTGCTCTACACTGTGACGCAACTGAGCTACAAGTTGGTCGTTTTCTCCGACGATCCAGTTATCAAAGTGTTTTTCAACCGGTAGCTGAACCGGCAACGACAATTGCATTAGCGAGAACCACGCCATTCAAAGTTAGTGGTTTCAACAACGTTGCCGAACTCATCTTGTTGAGGAACCAAGCGACCATCGAGCAATAATGCCTCAATCATGCGTTGCAAGTCCGATAACAAACGGAGATTAAAGGTTGCCGTTGTCGCGTGAATACTCTCCAAAGAGGCAAAGTCAACCACACTTAAACCTGACAACAGCGATAAAATGTCAGCGTAATCTTTAATTGAGGTGACATTGTTAACGGTTATTTGCATCAACGGTGTTTGATCGCCACTAATTGATTCGATTGCATAGAGTTGACTGAGCATGTCGGCATAACGATGAATCAGTTCTTCGACCAATTCAGCTTCGTCCGTTCCGCCAATAACACCGGACGCAAATTGTTCGCCGGCCTGAAAGCTGTATTCCAATTGCAGTGGTTGTAGCGGTGCAAGTAAGGTCGTAAATTCGTCGTAATTGAATAAAATCTGCGTGTTATCGCGCTGAGCGCTTTGTTGAGTGTTGTTTTCAATTTGTGGTAGTGATGGGTCGTTAAACCCAAGCTGGCCAAGCTCATACTGTTGAATGTCTTCATCACTTAATGCTGCGCTTTGTTTGGATAGCTCTGCCAGTACAAGATCCAAATCTCCCATTTCTGGTTCATTCATGGCGGAGCTATCTAGCTGAGCGTCATTGAACAACGCCAGTGACTCTGCTTTGGCGACCAAGGCAATAGCCTCGAGTTGCGCTAAACGTTGTTTAAGCGCTTCTTCATCATATTCTGGTGACTGACGAATTCTCGCAGCAATAAAATGGTTCACCCCATAGCGCTCGGTCGCTGTCGAGATCGGTGACATGAATCGGCCCCAAACATCGTAATATGAAACCAATGACGCATCTTCAATATCGTAAAGTGGCACGCCAATTTGAACACCTCGACTTTCGCTCACGCTCTGCACGTTATTCAATAACGAAATGGCAAGATTACTATCTCTTGTTGTAGCCGCTGAGGTCATTGATTCAGAGATTAGGACAGCATCGTCACGTTGTGGTTCGTAAACCATCAACCACAACATACTGTTTGGACGACGTTGGTCCCATATCGGCAGGTTGTTTTGTAATAACAAATCTTGTAATCGCGGTTGGTCAAACGTTGCGACGTAATAGATGCGACTATCTTCGATTTCATATTGATAGGCTTTCAACAGGCTCGCAGCGTTGGGTTGTAATCGCCTAATTACGGCTTGGGTGATGTCGTCTCTATTCCCTGACATCTTCAAGATGACTTGACTAAATGCGTTACGCAGCGCCGCGCGACGCTGTTGTTCAGACTGATCACTTACCTCAACCCGCACGACATGAGTCAAAGTACGCTGATTCTTTTCAACCGCGATACTTTGGCCATGTGCCTGCATCGGCAGCAAAACACTGCAAAACACCCAGCACAGTAAAACAAAGCCAATTTGCTTCATTGAGTAGTCAATAACCCTAACAATTTCAACTGCATCTATTGTCAACGATTTACCAAAATTTTTCATCCGTTAATATTTTTATCTATCGCATTGGTTATCAATAGTGATACTGGTAGAATTCGCTGGTTTTTTTAATCAATAGCATAGGTAGCATTGTGAGCAACGACAAAACCTCGTTAAGTTATAAAGATGCTGGTGTTGATATAGACGCCGGAAATCGTTTGGTCGAGCGAATCAAATCAGTCAGTAAGAGCACATCTCGACCAGAGGTTAAAGGCGGATTAGGTGGTTTCGGCGCCTTGTGTTCGTTGCCAGAAAAATACAAACAGCCTTTACTAGTTTCAGGTACCGATGGCGTTGGCACAAAATTGCGCTTAGCCATGGATTTAGAAAAGCACGATACAATTGGTATCGACTTGGTGGCAATGTGCGTAAATGACCTAATTGTGCAAGGTGCAGAGCCATTGTTCTTTTTAGACTACTACGCTACCGGTAAATTAGATGTCGATACTGCAGCAGCAGTTGTGACTGGAATTGGCGAAGGTTGCTTGCAATCAGGTTGTGCCTTGATTGGCGGCGAAACGGCTGAAATGCCCGGTATGTATGCAGGCAACGATTATGATGTTGCAGGCTTTTGTGTTGGTGTCGTTGAAGCGGATGATGTCATCGACGGTACTAAAGTCAGCGATGGTGACGCCCTTATCGCATTGGGTTCGAGCGGCCCACATTCTAATGGCTACTCATTGATTCGTAAGATTCTCGAAGTAGACAACACAGATACGCAGCAGGATCTTGACGGTAAACCGATCGCTGAACACTTACTCGAACCAACCAAAATATACGTTAAGTCAGTTCTAGCGTTATTAGAAGAAGTACAAGTTCACGCTATATCGCATATTACTGGCGGTGGCTTCTGGGAAAATATTCCACGTGTTCTGCCTAATGGCTGCACCGCGCAAATCGACGCCAACAGCTGGCAATGGCCGGCAATATTCAACTGGTTGCAAAACGCAGGTAACGTCGAAACCCACGAAATGTATCGTACATTTAATTGCGGTGTTGGTCTGATCATCGCATTGCCACAAGCCAGTGTTGATCGCGCTATTTCGATTCTTACTGAACATGGTGAGTTAGCATGGCAAATTGGTCGCATCACTACACAAACTGATGACCAACAGGTTGTTATTCGCTAATGACCCAAGGCTTTCCAAAATCTCGAGTCGTTGTCTTCATTTCTGGCAACGGCTCAAACTTGCAGGCAATTATTGACGACGTTGAAAGCGGAAAAATCAACGCTGACATCGTGGGCGTTGTTTCGAACAAGTCTGGCGCTTACGGGCTGACCCGTGCGGAAAACAGTAATATCCCCACCTTTATTGTCGAAGCACATAAAGGCGAGACTCGGGAAGATTACGATCAACGCCTCACGGGCATTTTAGAAGAACTACAACCAAGCTGTATTGTGCTCGCCGGCTTTATGCGCATACTCAGCGAAACATTTGTTCACACTTATGCCGATAAACTGTTGAACATTCACCCCTCGTTGTTGCCCAAATATCGCGGCTTGGATACCCATCAAAGAGCAATCGATGCTGGCGACACAGAGCATGGCTGCAGCGTGCACTTCGTAACAGCCGAGCTCGACGGTGGACCGGTAATATTACAAGCTAAAGTACCTGTTTTCGAAGACGATAATGTGGATACTTTAGCTGAACGTGTGCAAACACAAGAAAGACAAATATACCCATTGGTCGTGAAATGGTTTTGCGACGGCCGACTAACAACAAAAAATCAAAAGGCGGTATTAGATGGACAAACAATTTCTGACACAGGTTACGCAGCGGATTAGCGGTCTTGCGTTTGGCAGCATGTTGGCTGTCAGCGCAATCTTTCTGGCGGTGTCCCCGACAGCCGCTATCGCATCTCCGACCGAAAACGCTGTGCAAGCACCTATACAGCAGGAACTCGCACCTTTTGTCGCAGACTACGTTGCTTATCGTCATGGCGACGATGTTGGCTACGCACGCCTGGAGTTAAAAAGCCTATCGGCTAATCAATATGCATTGACCTATCGTTCACGCGTGTCGAAGTTTTTCTTATCTGACAAACGTCACGAGCATTCGATTTTCACCTTGCAAGATAACAACATAGTCCCCGGAGACTATTTTTATGAACGCGGTGGAACAGGTCCAGACAAGTCTCTCAATGCGAAGTTTGATGGCAACCAAAACGCGATTTTAATCGACGGTGTAAAACTCAAAGATTGGCAAGGCGAATTCGATAATCAGCTTTTCCGCATCGATGTGCCTCGGCAGTTGATGCAAGGCAAAACGTCAATGCAATACTCATTTATCAACTACCGCGGTGAGCCAAGAGAATACAAAATTGCTGTGGTTGCCAATGAGCAGTTAGAGCTACCTTATGGTGTCCTTGATAGTGTGAAACTTAAAATAAACCGCGGTTCCAGTTCCCGTGAGACGTTCGCATGGTTCTCACCCTCTCTTGATTATGCATTGGTCAGGCTACAGCAATTTAAAGATGGTAAAGAGCAAGGCGATATTAAACTGAAAAACTTCCAACGGAATCCTCAATAGCCCCACCTCAGCTGGCAACATATATCACCAAATTCAATAGTCATTAGTACGTATTATTCTTGATCTTTATGCTCAAGGGGTTTACGTTTAGATGATCTGGTCTGACCTATGACCACATTGTCTAGCGTAGCGCTAATTTTTCAGGAGGCTTTATGTCTGATTTAGTATGGTTCTTACTTTTTGTAGCGGTGCTCGCAGTCGCTGCATATCAACAAACCAGCTTACTCAATGCAGCAATTGCTGCTGGTGTCGTGATGGTTGTTGGCACCTTTGCCGGCGATATCGGAATTATTGGCTGGTTACTCTTTGCCGCAGTAACAGTACCACTGGTTAACCGCGATATCCGCAAACAACACATCAGTAAAAAACTACTCGCATTCTACAAAAAAGTTATGCCGGAAATGTCGGAGACTGAACAAGAAGCGATCGATGCGGGTACAGTATGGTGGGATGGTGACATTTTCACCGGAAAACCAAACTGGAATAAATTACACGCCTACGCGCAACCGAGACTGACAGCCGAAGAGCAGGCTTTTTTGGACGGCCCGTGTGAAGTTGTCAGTGCAATGGTTGACGAATGGCAGATTAACCACAAAGACGCAGACCTCTCTCCTGAAATTTGGCAATACCTAAAAGAGAACAAATTCTTTGCCATGATCATTAAGAAAGAGTTCGGTGGTTTGGAATTCTCCGCCTACGCTCAATCTCGCGTACTGCAAAAATTAGCCGGCGTCAGCGCAGTTTTATCAAGTACAGTTGGGGTACCCAACTCCCTTGGTCCAGGTGAGCTATTGCAGCACTACGGTACCAAAGAACAACAAGACCACTACTTGCCGCGCCTCGCGGTCGGTGAAGAGATACCTTGTTTTGCGCTTACCAGTCCGGAAGCTGGTTCTGATGCTGGTGCAATCCCTGACTTCGGTATCGTTTGTAAAGGCCAGTGGCAAGGCGAGGAAATCCTTGGTATGCGCCTTACGTTTAACAAGCGCTACATTACGCTTGCACCTGTGGCAACCGTAATTGGTCTTGCGTTTAAACTTCAAGATCCTGATGGCTTACTCGGTGATAATAAAGATATCGGTATCACCTGCGCGCTTATTCCGCGTGAAACTGACGGATTAGACATCGGTAATCGCCACTTCCCTCTTAATGTGCCCTTCCAAAATGGTCCAATCCGTGGCAACGAGATTTTTGTACCACTGGATTATATTATCGGTGGTCAGGAAATGGCCGGTAAAGGCTGGCGTATGTTGATGGAATGCTTGTCGGTTGGTCGCTGTATTACATTGCCGTCATCAGCAGCTGGTGGTGCGAAAGCGTTAGCCGTTGCGACCGGTGCCTACTCGCGCATCCGTCGTCAATTCAGACTCCCAATTGGTCAAATGGAAGGTATTGAAGAGATGCTTGGCCGAATCGGCGGCAACGCCTACATGATGGATGCCGTTACCACGATGACAACGGGTGCACTCGATATGGGCGAGAAACCATCAGTTATCTCTGCCATCTGTAAATATCACCTCACTGAACGCATGCGTGTGGCTGTCAATGACGCCATGGATATACACGGGGGCAAAGGTGTATGTCTAGGGCCAAGTAACTATCTTGGCAGAGGGTATCAAGGCGCACCTATTTCGATTACGGTTGAAGGCGCAAACATTCTTACCCGTAATATGATGATCTTTGGTCAGGGCGCAATGCGTTGTCATCCGTATGTGCTAGAAGAAATTCGTGCCTCTCAGATCGACGACCGCAAAGAGAGCTTAGATAAATTCGACAAGGCGGTGTTCGGTCATATTGGATTCGCCATCGGCAACACGTTCCGCAGCCTATGGTTCACTATGACCGGTGGCCGTTTTGCGAGTGCGCCGTTTAAAGACACTACCGCGCGCTACTATCAATTAATGCAAGGCTACTCAGCAAACCTTGCACTATTGACTGATATTTCAATGGGTGTGCTCGGCGGAGACCTAAAACGCAAGGAGCGTTTGTCTGCGCGACTTGGTGACATTTTAAGTAATTTGTATCTCGCGAGTGCGACGTTAAAACGCTTTGATGAGCAAGGGCGCAATCAAGAAGATTTGCCGTTTTTGGATTGGGCAATGCACGACCTATTGCACGACACTGAAACTGCCATTGATGAGTTTATTCGTAACTTCCCAGTAAAAGCGGTTGCGATCTTTATGCGTGGGCTGGTTATGCCGTTTGGCCGCCGTATCGATCAACCTTCAGATATCATGGAGCACAAGATTGCACACATGCTGCAAACACCATGTGCTGCTCGCGACCGTATCGCGTGCGGTCAATTTACCGCCCGTGTTGAAGGTAACTTGATGGGCGATTTAGAACAGACCCTTGATGATATTCTAGCGGTCGAACCTATATTTGAGCGTATCTGTAAAGCGCGTAAGCAAAAACTGCCGATGACAGCTTTAGACGCCCTTGCTGAGTCAGCATTACAAGAAGGGCTGATTGATGATCAAGAAGCGCAGTTGATGAAACGCGCTGAAGCAGGTCGACTGCGCACCATCAACGTCGATGACTTTGACCCAGCGGAATTAGTTGCCGCTAGTGCAGCCAAGCCAGCTAAAAAGCCAAGAGCCAAATCGGCGAAGGCAGCTTAAAGTTTAAACGTAAAAAAAAGCCCTCTTATTTGAGGGCTTTTTTATATCTGAGTAATGTCATTGACCTTGTCAGCGTTACTACCAATAGGATTAAAATCTTAGTTGCCGACTGCTACGCCCTCACGTCTTGGGTCCGCACCACCCACTAACTTGCCATCGACGATTTGAATACCGTGTAATCCGCTGTTTAAATCGACTAGTCGAACGTTGTGACCTTTGCTGGTTAGCTGCTCAGCAATACCCTCCACTGGTGTACCTTTTTCCAACGCGGTGTAATCATTTCGATTAGTAATTTTGGGAAGGTTTATCGCTTGTTGAACATCCATTTGCCAATCAACCACGCCAATAATCGTCTGCGCGACATAACTGATAATACGACTACCACCCGGGGAACCCACGACTAATTCCAGCTCTCCGTCTTCATCAAACATAACCGTAGGGCTCATTGCACTGCGTGGACGTTTGCCAGGCTCTACGCGATTGAGAATCGGGCGGCCATTCACACTTGGGGCTAAGGAGAAATCCGTCAATTGATTATTGAGTAGAAATCCATCAACCATTAACCCTGAACCAAACATAAATTCAATGCTAGTAGTCATCGAGACAGCGTTGCCCTGCTTGTCGACTATCGAAATATGACTGGTATTCGGCGCTTCAATTGACTGATCAATACCTAGCTGAGCATTGGTATAAGGCTGACCCGCACTAAATTTTCGCATATTGCTGTTTGGCGTAATATTGTCTGCTCTGCGCGTAAGATAAGTATCGTTGATCAGTGCGGCATAAGGCAGCTTGGTAAAATCGGTATCGGCGACAAACTGATTGCGATCGGCATAAGCCATTGCAGTTGATTGCGTATACACATGCGCAAAATCGGCGGAGTTTGGTCCCATCTCAGCAATGTTAAACTGATCCAATTGCTTCAAAATTTGCAGAACGTTAATCCCACCAGAGCTTGGTGGCGCCATACCACAGACTTGTTTGTTGCGATATGCGCCGCAGATTGGTGCGCGTTTGATCGCTGTATAGGCGGCAAAATCATCTGCCGTTAGTAACCCTGGATTGATACTCACCGTTTGCACTGCTTTTTCGATTTTTTTAGGTAAATCACCTAAATAGAAATAGTCAGCACCCTGGGTGGCAAGGCCTGTGAGTGTTTTTGCTAACGCGGGGTTCTTTTTATTGTCTCCAGCTTGAAGCGGTTGTCCCGCTGGAAAAAAGTAATTTTTCGATGCAGGAAAGGCTCTTAAGCCAGGATGAATATCGAGTGCGAGTAGTTTGTGAAGTCGCGGCGAGACCGTAAAACCCTTTGTCGCGGTTTCAATGGTATCCGTAAACAACGTCTGCCATTCAAGTTGTCCAAACTCCTGGTGTGCTAATTCAAGCGCTTTAATTGCACCAGGCACACCTACTGACTTGCCACCGACCACAGCATCGCGCCATTTCATTGGCTTACCTTGTTCAGTAAACAAGTATTGATCGACTTTGGCTGGCGCCATTTCTCGCCCATCATAAGTGTGTAATTTCTTTTCTTCGTTGTCCCAATACAGAATAAACGCACCGCCGCCAATCCCAGAGGATTGCGGCTCTACCAGGGTTAACATCGCTTGAATTGCAATGGCTGCGTCAATTGCACTGCCACCCTTTTCGATTACTCGACGCCCAGCCCAACTCGCATATGGGTTCGCGGCGACAACCATAAACTCTTCGGCTACAACAGCTTGCTTTTCACTGTAGCCCGTTTTTGCTTCTGGCTCACGGTCCTCTCGGCCTTGGAAATTACCTTGTTGTGCCGCCGCAGCATTCAATGTAATACATGCCGCAGCTACCCATAATGCTAGTTTGGTTTTAATCATTTAAACTTCTCTGGATTAATTGGTCGTTTATTCAAAAATGCATCAAATGCTTCTTGCGCAGGCTCTGAACGCATCGCATCAATAAAGTGGTCTAGCTCATCATTCATATGCTCGGCTACGGTATTAATATCGGTTTTCAGCAACTGCTTTGTCATCATCAATGCGTGTTGTGGCTTAGCAACTAAAGCCGCACTGACTTTATCGACCATGGCATCGAGTTCAGCGGCAGGAAAAACCGACGTTACGACGCCGAACTGCATGGCTTCTTCACCATCAAACGGCTTACCGAGCATTAGCCACTCGCTCGCTTTTAAATGCCCCGATAGTCTCGGCAATATATAGCTAGACGCAAACTCTGGTACTAAACCTAGATCGATAAACGGCATAATAAATTTCGCGGTTTCGTCACAATAGACAAAATCACAATGCAGTAATAGTGTAGTACCAATACCTACAGCTAATCCTCTAACTTTGGCAATAACCGGTAATTTACAGTGCAGTAATGCCTGCATAAAGCTTGAGGTTTCAGTCACATGCTCAGCTTCATCAACTGAGGCGAAATCGGCAATATTGTTACCCGCGGTAAAACATTCTCCCTGCCCTTCTATAATAATGACACGCACGTCTTGGTCTGGTGCGGCTTCGATCGCTTGCGCCATCAAATCGTACATTTCACGCGTTAGTGAATTCTTTTTACCTGGACGGTTAATAATAATTTTAAGTACTTGGGCGTCTAAGTTAACGATTACGTCTGACATAATGATTCCTTCGTAGGGCTGCTTTTGCTTAAGAGAATACTAGTGCTAGCATGCTTTGTATTTTTGCGTATTATATTCAAGGATTTAGTCTGATCGACTCACCTTTATCAATATGTTGTCATTTCCAACCCGTATTCATCACTGGATTGTACCGGTTTTTATCGCGACCATCTCGATTGTCGGCTTTTTTTTTGAGCCACAAAGCCATCGTTTATTCGCATTAACTGATAGTGCTTTTACAGCAGCAGAGTTCTATCGTCTCATCACAGGGCATTTTCTGCATACTAACGATTGGCATTTAGTGCTCAACCTACTCGGGTTGGCACTGTTGTGGGCACTACATGGTGAATATTACCACCCGAGAGGCTTACCTTTAATTTGGTTGTTTATGTCTGCCGCTACAGGATATGCTTTGCTGTTAGCGGATCCTCAAATGCAATATGTGGGACTGTCTGGCGTCTTGCACGGCTTATTTGTCTGGGGTGCCTGCAAAGATGTAGAAAATAGGGAAAAAACGGGTTGGTTATTGTTAATTGGTATCACGATTAAAGTCGCAGCTGAACAGTTCGGCGGCGATACCAGTGATATTGCCAATCTAATTGACGCCAGTGTTGCCATTGATGCCCACTTATTCGGTGCGTTTTCCGGTCTGGGTATATTTTGCTTAGTCTTGCTCTACAAAAAAGCCCTCACTCGGAGGGCTTAATTGCTTTACAGGTTTTGCTCAAACAGCTTATAAATCCTGCGATATTCATCTAACCAAGAACTGGGTTGCACAAACCCATGTGGCTCTACAGGATAGATTGCAGTCTCAAAATCTTCTTTTTCGAGCTCGATCAATCGTTGCACCAAACGCACGACATCAACAAAAAACACGTTGTCATCTATCATAGGGGCATTGATTAACAATGGTTTTTGTAGTCCATCGGCAAAATAGATCGGTGAGCTACGGCGATAAGCGATCGGATCAACATCCGGGGTATTTAGAATGTTGGACGTGTAAGGATGGTTATAATGGGCCCAGTCACTTACGGGTCGCAAAGCTGCTCCTGCCTGAAAAAGTTCTGGCTCAGTAAACAATGCCATAAATGTCATGAATCCGCCGTAAGAACCCCCGTAGGTTCCGATTCTTTGGCGATCGACATTGGCATTGCTGACCAACCACTCCACACCATCAACCAAGTCTTGCGTTTCGGGCGTGCCCATTTGTCGATAAATAGCCGTACGCCAATCTCGACCGTAGCCTTTAGACGCTCGATAGTCCATATCCATAACCACGTAACCTTGCTGGACTAGCATGCTATGGAACATAAACTCTCTGAAATAACCTGACCATCCTGCGTGTGAATTTTGCAGATAACCCGCACCGTGATTAAAAATCACCGCCCGACGCTTTTCAGTACTTTCAGTGGTGGGCAAGTAAACACGTGAATATATTGGCGCTTCTTGATGCGAGGATGGCACAGGAACGATCGAGGGTGCGACCCATGGCATCGCTAAAAAGGCATCACTGACCGTGAAGGTCTCACGTTGTGGGTCAGCGTCACTGCCAATTTCAAGCGAGTACAACTCCGGCGGCATAGTCAGTGTGCTGTGGGTTAACAGCAAATGACGCTCATCCGGGCTCAACTCATAGTCGGTCATGCCGTTTAAATCCGTGAGGGCCTGTTGTTCTCCCGTTTCGGTGTTTACTCGATACACTTCGTATATGCCCGGATGCTTCACATTCGCTTTAAAAAATGCATAACGGTCATCGACGCTGAAGGTGATATCGTCAACTTCGAATCGTCCCTGCGTTAACGCTTTAGCATCACCATTAATCGGTTTGACATATAAGTGCGAATAACCGCTTTGCTCGGAGAGGTAAAACAGTGTCTCGCTGTTGTGCAACCAGCCAAACTGATTAAACGCATAGTTTACCCACGCTTCGTCAGATAACCGGTGCTGAGTTACGAGCTGCTTTTTGTCGAAATCTACTGATACAATCCAACGATCTTTGTTGTCCCAGGCCTCTAGCATTAACGCAACTTGTTGACCGTTTTGATGCCATTGGACTGACGGAATCCCATACCAACTTTGCAACAAACCAATGTCTCGCGGTAATCGATTAACCTGATAGTCTTCGCCCCGGGCAGCAGCATTCTCACGTTTAACGTCGGCTAGAACATCATCGTTGTACCCAGGCAAGCTAACAAAACTAAGTGCTTTTTGCGTATGAGCAGTTAAATCTAACAGCCAAACTGTATGGCTTTCTGGTTTGGCATCAGCGACTCTACGACGTACGTTTTCTGCGGCGATTCGGCCATCTTCCTGAATATAATTTGGCATTATATCGGTATCACTACGGGTCGGCTTGTCTTCCCGCGTGACGACGATAAGCGTTTCACCATTGGGTGATAAAGCAACGGCAACATTTTCATATTTTTTCGACAAATAGAATGGCTTTTGCGTGGTGGTCGCATTTGCTTGGTGCAGCGCATCACTGGCATCTGAGCGCTGTTGACGTTGTTCGCGTTGCAGCGCTACGTAGTCGATTAACTCAATCTGTTCGCGCGCGATAAAATCTTTCGCCGGTTTAACTGCAACCGGCTTTTCCGCAAAACGCCACTCTGCAAGTTGTTGGCGAGCGCCAGTTTGCGGTTGCAACGCAAAGATTTTATTCCCAACTCGGTAAGCAACCCGATTGTCCGTTAAAAACATCAAATCTCGCGGATTGTCACTGTCTTTAGTCAGCTGTGTTGACTGATTTGTCTGTTGATCGAAAACAAATACATTACTCTCAAATACCCAAGCGATATAACGTCCATCATTTGATTTAACTTGCTGCTGGCGGTTGACCAAGTGCATTTGTTGTAACGCTACGCGGTTGCCATTATCCGCTGTAGCCAGAGGCATGGCGTAATAATCGTTCAGGCTACTGCCTTCTCGTTTACGCAGAAACTCGATCCGGCTGCCGTCCAATGACCACTGTGGTCGTGATGGTTGCCGACCCAGCCAATCGGGATCAGACATGACTTTTTCCAGTGTGATAGTCGATGGATTGATTGCGGGATCGGCATTCGTGGTTGCGACAGTCAAAGACTGCGGCACTAAAACCTCAGGAGCAGGAGTAACCGCTGGTGCGGTGACGGTATTTTGTCCCGTCGCCGTGCATGCACAGACCGACGCACTGACGATTGTTGCAATCATCAGTCTATGGAGTTTCTTCATTATGTAAGCCCTTTAGCAAAATCTGCCAAACTATAGCATTCAACAGTAACATTTGATCAATTCCAATGAGCTGTTAAGTTATGCAACTTAACGAATACTTAGATACCGAATGAAGTCTGAATTTTTTGTCAGTAACTGCATAACTGCAGTGATCTTTTTTGATTGTCCAGGTCTATTCAAAGTGTTCACGTTTGCTCAAGGAAAATTATGAAAACAAAGCTACTTGCCCTATCTTTACTTGTTGGTTGCTTAACTGCTACACCAGCGTTGGCTAATGAATGCCCTGACCTCCTTAAATTCGTCAAGCGCAAGCTAAACTCGCAAGAGACTGTCAATCTGTGCGAAGAGTACCAAGGTAAAACACTGTTGATCGTCAACACCGCGAGTTACTGTGGGTTTACCCCTCAATTCGAGGGTTTAGAAGCCTTGTACAATGATTACAAAGACCAAGATTTTGCGGTACTAGGGTTTCCGTCACACGACTTCAATCAAGAAGACGAAGATGAAAGTAAAACAGCGGAACTGTGTGAGCTGACCTATGGCGTTAAATTTCCGATGTTTGAAGCGATATCCGTACGCGGCGATGACGCAGACCCACTTTATCGTCGACTAACAGAAATGTCTGGTACTGCGCCCAAGTGGAACTTCTACAAATATCTGGTTAATCGCCAAGGCGAAGTCGTTGAAAGTTATTCGTCATTTACCAAGCCAGAAGACGAAGATTTCCGCGCCGATATTGAAAAAGCGTTAACGCTATAAAAATATCCAAGCAAAAAAAAGCCCCGCTCTTTAGCGGGGCAACAAGCACACTCAACTTGGAACACACAGTAGGGTTTCCATGTCCTACATAATCATAGACCGCCCTAATGGCCAAAAAGTTCCGCAATTTTTTTGTCAGCTTCTTCCCAGCTCACTTTTGCCTGCTCCTCACCCATAGCGAGACCCTCTGCATAAACAAAAGAGATATCCGTTAAGCCTAAGAAATTCAGGAAGTTTGACACATAAGCAGACTGAGTATCTAGCGCAGTACCTGCGTATTTGCCCCCGCGGGCGGCCATTACTTTGATACTTTTGTCAGTCAACAAGCCTTGAGGACCCGTTTCGGTGTATGTGAATGTAACACCAGCACGGGCCAAACGATCAAACCAAGCCTTGAGCACACTGGGAATACCAAAATTGTACATTGGGATCGCGAGCACAATTTCATCGGCGTTTTGCACGTCTGCGACTATATCGTCTGAGAGTTTAGCTAACTCATTTTGTTCCGCTGTTCGCTCTGTAGTCGGTGTAGACCAAGCTACCATCTCCTCTTGGGTAAGATGAGGTAGCGCCTGTCGCGCAATGTTTCTGACCGTAACATCAACGTCGTGAAGTTGTTTTGCGACGTTTATGTAACGCTCAGCAAGTTTGCTCGAATTACCTTGTTCCGCATTCAAACTTGATTCAATGACCAATAATTTTTTCATCGTCAATTCTCCGTAGGTGTTTAACTACGGATTACTATAGTCTCATTATTTAGAAGTTAAATATCATTAAATAGCCATATACGTTCTATTTTTTAGAATATTAAAGTTGTAATGTTAAATGTTTGTAATGTTGTCTTTTTGCCTGATCTTACTCAGATCACTTTGGCGTATGTTCATACGTTCATACATAAGAGGACTATGAAAATGAAAAAACTCCCGCTACTCCTCGGCGCGAGCGCCCTATTAATACTAGCCGGCTGTGGTTCTGATTCGAATGACCTGCCAGCACCGCCGCCTCCACCAGCTCCAGCACCTGCTCCACCACCGCCAACGACAATCGTTGATGTTGCAGTCGCCGACGGTGGGTTTTCAACACTGGTCACTGCGTTACAAGCAACTGGATTGGATGCCACACTTGCTGATCCAGATGCCACATTTACCGTGTTTGCGCCAACTGACGACGCCTTCGCGGCGCTCGGTGATGACACCATAGCAGCATTGTTGGATGACACAGACACTCTCGCGGGGATATTGACTTACCACGTAGTAGCGGGTGAAGTTAACGCCGAAGCAGCAATCGCAGCAGCTGGTACCACAGTTGAGACTGTAAATGGTGCAAGTGTAGGTTTGTCATTGGTTGACGGCACATTATTCGTTAACCAAGCCACAGTCGTACAGACAGACATCACGACGGACAACGGCATTATCCACGTAATTGATGCGGTAATCACACCGCCGGAACCGCGTGGCGAACCAACGGCGAATATTGTTGAAACCGCTGTTGCAGCCGGTAGCTTCGAAACTTTAGTGGCCGCAGTTCAAGCGACTGGACTCGATGCGGTGTTAGCCGATGAAAGTGCCACCTACACTGTTTTCGCGCCTACTGACGCAGCCTTCGCAATGTTAGGTGAGGAAACTATCAATACCTTGTTAGGTAACCCAGACGTATTGACTGATATCTTGTTGCAACACGTTGTAGCAGCCGAAATTGACTCCGTCACGGCTTACAGCGCAGTGGGCACTTCACCAACAACGGCGTCTGGCGCGATGATCCCAGTTGGCTTAAACGCCGACACCGACACACTGACATTTGGCGGCGCCAACATCGTGACAACTGATATCTACACCACGAATGGTATCATCCATGTGATTGATATGGTCGTCGTAGCAGACGTCGAGGTGCCAGCCCCAGCGCAATCTATTGTTGATGTGGCTGTTGAAAACGGCAGTTTCACAACCTTGGTTGCAGCACTAGAAGCAACTGGCTTGAGTGCGGTACTCGCTGATACGGACACCGAGTTTACTGTGTTTGCACCCACTGACGCAGCGTTCGCGTTGTTAGGCGAAGACACCATCAACGCGTTGCTCGCTGATCCTGATACGCTCTCAGATATCTTGTTGTATCACGTAATATCAGGTGCAACGATCCTCCAAGACGCAGCCGTCAGTGTCGCACAATCATCTGAGAATCTGGTTACCATGGCGAACATGGACCAAGCGGCATTGTCTTTGACTGGCTCCACACTATACGCTAATCAATCGGCAGTCTCGCTTACTGATGTACTTGCAGATAACGGCGTAATTCACGTTGTTGACCAAGTTATCATTCCACCAGCCGATCGCGGTGAACCAACAGATAGTATTGTGGATGTTGCAGTCGCTAACCCTGACTTTGAGACACTAGTCGCTGCGCTTACAGCTGCTGACTTGGTGTCTACTTTGGCGGACGAGTCACGTACCTTTACCGTGTTCGCACCTACTGATGCAGCCTTTGACAAGATTGATGAAACCGCGTTATCAGGTCTTCTTGGCGATGTAGACGCGTTAACTGGCGTATTGCTTCAGCACGTGATTGAAGGTGCTGAAATTTCGTCGCTAGGTGCATATGCCGCAAACGGCGCATCGGTTAATACATTGGCGAATGAAGATGTTTCAGTTGCAATCGTTAATTTTACGCAAGCAGTTGATGATGCAACAACAGAAGTTGGCTACGATGCCGCGAATCAACGTTTGGTCGGCGGTCAAGGCTCTTCAAACCCGGGCTTCAGCCTTTATGTATTTGATAACGACTTAGGCACGTCTGGTAGTGCTTGTACAGGTGGTTGTGCAACAAATTGGCCTCCCGTGTTAGTCGAAGACGGAATGGCTTCGTCACTTCCTGGCGTTGGTATGATTGACCGTGGTGATGGCACTATGCAAGCCACTTTCCAAGGTCGTCCTCTGTACTTCTTTGCTGGAGATGCAGCAGCTGGCGATATAAACGGTCAAGGTGCCAATGATGTTTGGTGGTTGATTAACCAACCTCAAGTGTCATTGCAAATCCAAGGTTCAAATGTGACCACAACTGATATCTATACAACGAATGGTGTGATCCACGTCATTGATACAGTGATTACAGAGACGTTAAACCCTTAACGTTTGACACACTCCCTGAAAGTATTAGGGCTACCCATGGGTAGCCCTTTTTTTGTAAAGTAATCAGATTCGTGCCCTTTACTGGTCGAACGCTGACAACGCCTGCTTAAAGTCTTTAACCAAGTCGTCGATATCTTCAATTCCCACAGAAACCCGGATCATATTGTCACTGATCCCCATCTGTTGACGCTCTTCGACTGTGTTTTCGAAGAAAATCGTGGATGCTACCGGCAGTGCTAAGGTCCGAGTATCCCCCAAATGCGTTGCCGACAAGACTAACTTGAGTTCATTGAGAAAGGCAACTGGGTCGATATGAGGTGCCAGTTCAATACTTAATATCGCGCCAAAATGGCGAAATAATTGTCTCGCGATGAAGTGTTCAGGGTGTTCTGCTAGCCCTGGGTAAAACACTTTTTTCACACTCGGATCTGAATTGAGGCAGGTTGCAAGTTGCATCGCATTGCTGCACGAACGTTCGATACGCAAGGCTAGTGTTTCCAAACCTACGGACAATCGACTGGCTGATTCAGGAGACAAGGTAGCCCCAATATCACGCAAGCCTCGCTTTTTAATCTGGGTTAATCCCCATTGTGCCGAGTCGGCGACCTGATAGGCCGGAAGAATATTGTCATACTGCCGCCAATCGTAGAGACCCGTATCAATTACGACGCCACCAAGCACATTACCGTGACCACCAACATATTTCGTTAACGAACTTAATACCAAACTGGCCTTGACCGTTTTTGCTTGAAATAAATACGCGGGGGTCATTGTCGTGTCTAACGCAAATAAAATACCCTGTTGTTCACAGAAGCGCCCTATTGCCTCGCAATCACTAACTTGCGTAACAGGATTCGCAATGGTTTCACACAGTACCATTTTGGTATTCGCTTGTTTGGCATTCTCGATGTTGCGAATATCCGTGACGTCCACGTAACTCACACTGACGCCTAAGTCTTCGAGACTTTTCAGAAAACTACGCGTGTTACCGAACAAGAATTGGCTCGCAACAATATGGTCACCATTGGACAGTAGCGACAATAACGTACTGGAAATTGCCGCCATGCCGGTTGCAAAGCACAACGCGCCAACCCCCTCTTCCATTTCATTCAGAATATTCTGTAACGCACTCACAGCACCCGATGAGGAACGAGAATAGACGTGCCCCATTTTCTTGCCTTGAAATACATCCACTAGATCTTGGGCGTCAGGAAAATCAAACAATACTGACTGTGTTGTCGAGGTATGAACACCGCCGAACTCAGGCTGATTCAATGTTCTATCCGCGTGGACTAGGCGCGTCGTAAATCCAGTCTTAGACAAAGTTATTGCTCCGTAAATTGAACGTTGTTTGGGTATTTCGCTGGCATGGTTGAGAAAAAGCCATAAACCTCGTGCATATCCGCCGCAAAATCACCGCTGGTCCAAATCGTTGGACCAATCTGAACACATTTGTTTTTGAAGTCAAAGCCAATCAGAACTACCGGGACCTGGGCCTTGTGGGCGATCGCTAAAAACCCGGTTTTCCACGGGAATATCCGCGAGCGAGTCCCCTCTGGTGCGACCGCTAAGATCATCTTGTCATTTTGTTTGAATTGATCGGCAACTTGGTCAACCAAACCATGGGCTGAGCGCCGGTCAACAGGCATTCCCCCGATCCATTCTAGTAATTGTTTAACCACTGGAACAAAAATCGTGTGTTTACCCAAAAACCGAATACGAATGCGCAACGCAAACAATACTGCAAGGCCTAAAAAGAAATCCCAATTTGACGTATGTGGCGCGACGGCAACCACCATTTTGGGCTGTTGTGGCAGCTGTCCATCGATTCGCCACCCCGTAATGGACAGTAAACTTCTACCCAGCCAACCACTGAAGCGGTTGCCCCCTATGGGAGGAGAATACTGTTCACTCGAATCGTGCGAGTACTTTCTCGTATCCTGTGACGGTTTGTTATTCTTATGCATTTTACCCGTACTACTCAATTGGTAAGTCTTTCAACTATACATGATGTACAGCAAACACGTCAGTGAAACCGAGTTACACGTTACCATTGGCATCGAATTACCCGATCATTGATGTTTGTGTCGTCGACGTCAATAACAATATCGCATTCGATATAGGGTTTTGATTTTAGGTTAGCGACATCCTTAGAATCCGAGCAACAAACATGACATTCTCTAGTGGGTCTCTTCGTCAATCCTTGTCTGTTCCAGCTTCGACGAATAGACGTAAATTGGATTTTTACTCAATACACACTAATAATTTGATTAAGCACTTGAGGTTCTAAATAACGCCCAGGTTTGGATCAAACACAATCAACGGATGGCACAGGTAGGTAATGGAACTTGGACAGCTAGTAGAAAAGCTTACATTAAATGGTCAGCGTTTACTTAAACCGCTTACCGCACTATTACTGACGCTCTATATCGTCTCCTTCGGTATTATCACTCTGTTCACTTATCAACTCATCAATAAAGTATATAAGGATAATATCGGGATCGAGTTTGACAAGGTGACGCGCTTTTACACAGATCAAATTGATGTCCAAACCCAGCTTCAAGAATTGATTCTCTTTGGTCTTCTCTCAAATGCGGAAGTCCTTCAATCACTGCGCCAAGGAGAAGGTTTCGAGAAATTTGATGACAAATTTGTGCGTTTTTCCGCCAACAATGTCTCCCATCTGTACTTTATTTCCAAACAGCAAGTGGTACTTTATCGAGCGCACTCCCCCAAGCGCAAAGGCGATCTTATTAATCGCTCAACAATGCGAGACGCCGTTACGCACCGAAAAGTAACGTCTGGACTCGAGTTTGGCGTATTGGGCACTTTCACACTGCGCACTGTCGCACCGGTATTAGAGCAAAATACACTGATTGGCTATCTAGAAATTGGCATGGAATTAGGCCACGTTGCCCGAAAAGTTGAGCGGCAATTCTCAGTACAACTGGTTGAATTTTTTGATCGAAAATTGATAGAAGCAGATGAGTTTAGGGGCATCATGAATATAGCTGGCAGGATATCCGACACAGAGGGTGATGCGCACTATTTAATTAACCACAATCCTGACACACCCATCTCCTTTGAATTCAAAAACCAACTTAAAAAGCATTTTGACCCAGGCCAAGTGAAGACTATTCAACTTTCTGAGCGACGCGCCGTAATGCTAACCCCCATGTTTGACCACTCTCTTCAACTAGCTGGGTTTACCGCGTTCATAATGGATACGTCTGGTTTGGTTGAAGAGCGAAACTCGAGCTTTAAAAATGCATTAGCGGCACTGATGGTTTTAGCCACGATTGCAATTGCAATATTTGTGTACATTCTCAGATACGTAGAAATGGCTGTTCGAACATACTCAGATGAAAACAATAAGAAAACAGTAAAATTGCAGTCAACCATTACTCAGCTAGAGACGGCACAAAAGAAAGTCATTGAGCAAGAAAAGTTTGCATCATTGGGCAGCATGGTTGCGGGCGTTTCGCATGAAATAAGTACGCCTCTTGGGATCAGCATTACGGCAGTTACGTCGCTATCGAGTGAGGTAGAAAAGCTACAAGATTCAGCCAACAAAGAAGAATTGACTAAGCGGCAATTAAAAGGCTTTATCAATGATGCATTTGAAATGACTGAGCTGATAGAGCGCAATTTACTCCGCGGCGCAGACCTTTTAGACAGTTTTAAAAAAGTTGCAGTTGACCAGTCAAGTGGCAACGTAAGAACCGTCAAGTTCTGTGAATTTCTACATGAAGTTGTATCCTCTATGGGACCAAATCTGTCAAAGAGTACGCACCATGTCACAATTGACTGCGATCCGGAGCTAACCGTGAAAACAGTCCCTGGTTATTGGTCTCAAATCATCATCAATTTGATTTCAAATTCGCTGAAGCATGGTTTTGAAGGCATGGAGCATGGCGTCATTTTGATTCAGGTAAAGCAGTCTAAGACGGATATTCAGTTACTGTTTTCAGACAATGGTAGAGGAATCGATAGTGAATCTAGCGCCAAGGTATTTGAGCCTTTCTATACCACCAAAAGAGATTCTGGCGGTTCGGGGCTGGGCTTGCACTTAGTCTACAACTTGGTTAGTCAGGGTCTCAATGGTGCCATTACATTGAAAGAATCAACACAAGGTTGCGTATTCGACATAAAAGTACCAATCTAAGCAAATTCTAGTCACTGGTTGAATTGCCGAAGGCTGCACCTACTAGTTGTTTGACTTGTTCAAAATCAGTATTACCACCTAGCAGTTTTACCAACGCATCTTGCACCAAAAAACGCAAACCGTCCGATTGAGCTTGTGCGACCATATCTGACAACGGTGCCTTTGCGATGATCAATTTACGCAGTTCATCTGTCATTACTAATAATTCATGAATGCCCATTCTGCCCTTGTAACCGGTCCCACCACATTTCTCGCACCCCACCGCTTCATACACCCAAGTCTCTTCACGTAGTGATAACTCGTGCGCACTCTCTGCGCCGTACCATTCCTCAAGGATCTGACGTTTCTCATCCGTCAGCGGTACTTTGTGCTTACATTGACTGCATAGCGTTTTTATTAAACGTTGCGCCAAAATACCTAAACACGAATCCGAAAAATTCACCGGATCAATGCCCATATCCAACAACCGAGTGATTGATTCTGTTGCTGAATTTGTATGCAATGTGGATAGAACCAAGTGCCCTGTATTGGACGCTTCTATCGACGCTTGTGCAGTTTCCTGATCGCGCATCTCACCAATTAAAATAATGTCAGGGTCGGCGCGCAAGAATGCGCGCAGTGCAGCTGAAAACGTGAAGCCAATCTTATGGTTAATTTGTACTTGTTGAATGCGTGGCTGGTTAATTTCAACTGGGTCTTCCGCTGCCCAGATGGATTTCTCAGCATCATTCAGGACGTTCAAAATAGAATGCAGTGTTGTGGTTTTACCTGAGCCTGTTGGACCTACAACAAGGAATATACCGTGAGGTTTATGAATAATATTGTTGAGACGATTAACCACATTAGGCGCCAAATCAAGCTCATCAAAACTCATTGCACTAGCGTTGGAAAGTAGTCTCATGACAACAGCTTCGCCGTCCACCGCAGGCACAGTTGCCACTCTTACTTCGAGTTTTTTCCCTTCATTTAAAGCGAAAGCAAGTTTACCGTCTTGGGGCAACCTTTTTTCTGCGACGTTGAGATTGGCCAAGATTTTTATGCGAGCCACTACACCATCGTGTTGGTCCTTCATAATCCGATTGACGTCACGGCAATCGCCATCCACGCGATATCGAATTAGTGTTGAGCCCTCTGAGTCAGGTTCGATATGTATATCAGATGCACCATTGTTGTATGCATCGGTCAACAATTCAGCGACAAAGCGAATATGGTCAGGCACCACTTTGCCATTGTTATCACGCTTGTTTCGCGAGCCCAATAACGAGCGTTTACCCTGCTGATTCGCAAGTTTTGGCTTGGCTTTGACTACCGATGGTTTCAGTGACAAATAAGCATGTATGTCACTAGGTAAACCCACCGCTATATCGCATTCATCAATTCCTAGAACGGTTTGAATCTCAAGCAGTAATTCTGAGTTATTTGGCTTAGCAAGTAGTACAATATTATTGTGATTACCATCTTTAATAATCACAACTTGGTTACGTCTCGCGTATGACTCATTTAGCTTTGACTGTAAATCCGACACGAAATATTGTTCGGGCTTATAGGCTATAAATGGCACCTGATAAAACATCGAAAACGACGCGCCAATCTCGTCGAGTGATATGCCAATTTCTTGCAGGTGATCGAGCAATTCTGAAAACACAGGGAAACGACTTTTCGCATGTGTAAGATCGCTGTAACTCAGCGCCCCTGTTTTAACCAAGTATTCTAGGGGTTCCCGAGTACCACCAATTTCGGTGTGGTATTTTAGACCGAGTAATTTGGCGATATCCGTCGCCAAAGCCAAGTCAGACTTACTGAAACCAACGTCACTGTTAATTACCTCCAAAACCCCCAATAACACGCCGGCATGCACTATCGGTACGCAAAGTACGTTTTGCGTCCGAAAATTGGCTTGTTCATCGAAGCTTCGATTAAACTCTAACTGGGGGTGGATCGAAGTCAGTAATTCAGTGTCATAAGGATTAGCAACAATAATCGACTTCTGCGAAACCGACACATACCCGGCAATACTGTGTAAATTCATGGGTAGGCGAATTTCTTTTGTTTCGTAGCCTGTTTTGAGTTGAGCAATCAGCTCATTTTGGTCCTTTTTACGTTGAAAAATACTTAAACGCTCCGCATTTAAGATCTGCAAAATTAACAGCTCAATGCGCTCAAACCCCGCTGAAAGGGATAAATGTGAGTCTAAGGTTTTGCGTACATCGAGGATCATACCGATTTGATACGGTACTTTTTCTTCCAATTGCTCATCCATATGCAGCCAACAAATTAATAATTAACACAATTTAACGGTTATCCTCAGTGTAGACGAACGCGCAAACAAGTTGGATATATTCTCAAAAAACTTGGCTCGAGACCCGCGACTAACCGAAGTATGGTCTATATCCACCTAGTATTCAGTCGGGTGTTTTGCCAGAATACCGCTTTTAGTCAAGCTATTGTGTTATGTGTATTTTATTTATAGCAGTTGAAAAACACCCCCACTATCCATTGATTATTGCGGCAAACAGAGACGAGTTTCACCAGCGCCCGACGGCCCACAGCCACTATTGGCCATCAGACAAAACGATACTTGCTGGCCAGGATTTACAGGCCGGAGGAACCTGGATGGGGGTTACGCGTAACGGAAAAATAAGCGCTCTGACGAACATTCGAGACCCACAGCGGATTAATGAAGACGCGATAAGCCGTGGCGCGCTAGTGACGGGGTATTTGCAAACCGCATCTGAGAACGACGGTGCCTTTGCTCAACAGCTGCAAGCGGAAGCAGAGCACTACAATGGCTATAACTTGCTAATGGGATGCATGCATACGCGTCGCTATTCGGTTTTTAATAATCACACGTTGCAACACCAACAGTTACAAACCGGCTATTATGGGCTTTCCAACGCTAGTTTAGATACGCCATGGCCAAAATTGGAACACGGTAAGTCGGCATTAGCAGATTATTGTGACAGCCATGCAGAGCTCAATACCGATGCTCTTTTCACACTACTCGCCAATCAAACCAAAGCTGCTGATGAAAACCTTCCCCAAACGGGAGTGCCGCTCAATTGGGAACGCCAACTGTCGTCAATTTTCATTCAAGGTGAGCAGTACGGAACACGCACCAGCACGCTATTGTGTCTCGATCAACAAGGGCAAGTTAATTGGGCTGAACGCAATTTCAATGCGCATGCACAAATCACTGATGAGCACTTTTATCAATTTCAATTAAGCTGAGTTTGGCGCGTTCAAAAACAGTCTGCAAATACGCTGGTTGTTGCGTCCCGGCAATGGCATAATGCTCGCGCGACACAGAACCACTCTCACAACCCATAACTTTTAAGGAACGCTCGTGTTTAACGTATTGCCTCAACTCGCCCCTGACCCAATTCTCGGCTTATCTGCTGCATTCAAGCAAGATCCTAATCCGAACAAGATTGATCTTGGTGTTGGTGTATACAAGGATGAGCAAGGTAACACACCGATCGTTTCAGCGGTTGCTAAAGCGACCCGTATTTTAATCGAGCAAGAAACGACCAAAACCTATATTACACCGCAAGGTGTTCAAGGTTTCATCGATAATATGCTTAACCTGATTCTCGGCGAAAAAAGCCCAGTACTGATGGCCGATCGCGTTGCGGCGGTGCAAGCTCCTGGCGGCTGTGGCGCATTGCGTATCCTAGCCGAATTACTCACCCGTGTAGATAAAGATCTAACGGTGTGGGTCAGCGATCCTACCTGGGCAAACCACATTCCCTTGATTGGTAATGCGGGTTTAGAACTCAAAACCTATCCCTACTTCGACAAAGCGAGTGCGTCGATTAAGTTCGATCAAATGCTTGATGCGCTAAAGCAGATACCAAAAGGTGACGTTGTGTTGTTCCACGGTTGCTGTCACAACCCAACGGGTGGCGATCTCACGCAGGAACAATGGCGCGAGGTATTAGCCGTTACTGAACAACAGGGTTTTCTGCCGTTCTTTGATATTGCCTATCAAGGCTTTGGTGACGGCTTAGAAACAGACGCGTTTGCCATCCGTTTATTCGCAGAAACCCTTCCAGAGGTCATCATTGCGGCTTCTTGCAGCAAGAACTTTGGATTGTATCGCGAGCGTGTTGGTTTGGCCGCAATCGTGTCTGAAAACGCTCAAGTCCGTCAGATCGCGCAATCGCAAATTCAAAATGTCGCACGTGGCATTTATTCTATGCCGCCAAGTTACGGCGGTGCTTTGGTCGATATCATTTTGAGCGACGCCGAGTTAAAACAAGAATGGATTGACGAAGTCGATGCAATGCGCACCCGTATGCAGGGTCTACGTGCAATGCTAGTAAATGCTCTGGCATCTAAGGGCTCGAGCAAGGATTTCTCGTTTATCAATGCCCAAAAAGGAATGTTTTCGTATTTGTGTATTTCGCCAGAGCAGGTACAAAAGATGCGTGAACAGAACAGCGTTTACTTTGTTGACTCAAGCCGCGTTAACATTGCAGGTATTAATCAAAACAACGTAGAGCCGTTGGCTGACGCAATCATCGCAACACTTTAAATGTCCACGTTATCAGGTGGCTGTTGCTAGCCACCTGTCTAACGCATTAGCAAATCCCTGTTTATCTTTCGCTGAATAAGCTTTTTGACCGCCACCGTGTTCGCCACTGGCACGCATTGTATCCATGAAGTCACGTATATTCAGACGACTGCCAATCGTCTCTTTGCTGTATTCCTCACCGCGGTTATTGATCGCGCCGGCACCTTTGGCCAATACCTCTGCGGCCAAGGGGATATCGTTGGTCACGACGAGATCCGTCGCTTGGCATTGCTGTACGATGTAATCGTCTGCGACATCAAACCCCGACTCAACGACTTTACATTGAATATGGTTAGGAGGGGGTGTACGAATAAAATGATTCGCCACCAAAATAAGCGGCACTTTTGTACGCTGAGAAGCCTTAAACAAGACTTCTCGTGCCGCTACGGGACATGCATCTGCGTCGACCCAGATTGTTGCCATTAAGCGAGGAATCCGCCGTCAACAACCACGGTAGTGCCGGTGGTATAACTTGATGCATCTGATACCAGATAAAGCACTGTGCCAGCCATTTCTTCCGGCTGTGCAGTTCTGCCCAGCGGAATCTGCATCAGTGCCGTTTTCAAAATCTTCTCGTTCGTCGTTAACGCCGAAGCGAACTTAGTTTCAGTCAACCCCGGTAATAAGGCATTAACGCGGATATTGAATCGACCGCATTCTTTTGCGAAAGACTTGGTCATGCTGACAACTGCAGCCTTGGTGATCGAGTAAATGCCTTGCATATCACCAGGGCGGATACCGTTAACTGATGCAGTGTTAAGGATCACACCACCGCCCTGCTCACGCATCATTTTGCCCGCCTCAATCGACATAAAGAAGTAGCCGCGAATATTCACATCCACGGTTTTGTTGTACGCCCCTAAATCCGTGTCCAAAATGTGCCCAAAGAAGGGGTTCGCAGCGGCGTTATTGACTAAAATATCCAAGCGGCCATGTTGCGCCTTTATTGCCGCGAATGTCGCTTCGATTTGATCCATTTCACCGACGTGGCATGCCAACGCTGACGCTTTGCCACCGGCTTCCACTATACTATCGGCCACGCGCTGACAATCATCGATCTTTCGGCTTGAGACAATGACATGAGCACCGTGTTGCGCCAACAATCGCGCGATTGCCTCACCGATGCCTCTACTAGCGCCAGTAACCAAGGCAACTTTGTCGGTTAAATCAAACAGGTTTTGCATAACATTATTCCTTATTTTTAAGCTAGCATTCCGCCATCTAGTACCACATTTTGCCCCGTCATAAACGACGATTCATCACTGCTTAGCCACGCAATAGCGTAAGCTATTTCTTCAACTTTACCCAATCGTTTCATTGGATTTGCACCAACAATGGCTCGTTGCGCACGCTCATCAACCTTTTTAAGCGTGTTTTGTACCATGGGTGTATCCACGAAGCTCGGGCAAATGGCATTGCAGCGGATATTGGCACGTGCAAATTCAACCGCAGCAGCCTTCGTTAGGCCAACCACGCCATGTTTGGCGGCGCTGTACGCTGACAGCATAGGAGACGATCGCAGGCCAGCCACTGACGCGACGTTGATCACCTGACCGTTGCCTTGTTTCAGCATCACCGGTAGCGCACTGCGCATACAATGCCAAACACCGGTTAAATTGATCGCAATATTGCGGTCAAAGTCCGCCTGTGGGACTTCCAACATATTCGCAGGATTATGATCAACACCGGCGTTATTGATCATTACGTCAACGCCGCCCAATTGCTCACACGCTTGTTTGACCAATGCCGCAACCTCACTTGGGTCGCTGACATCGGTGCGACAAAAGTACACCTCACCACCTGCGTCGGTCAGTGATTTCGCCAATGCTTCGCCATCCGCTTGATTGACGTCGCTGATCAACACCTTAGCACCGCGGCTGGCGAGAACTTTCGCGCTTGCCGCACCAATACCAGAAGCACCACCTGTAATCACAATGCGTTTGTTTGCTACATCACTCATTTTATTATCCTTTGTGATCGACTTTTAACACTAACTTGCCGAAGTTTTCGCCATTGAACAGCATCATGAGTGTCTCCGGAAAATTCTCCAGTCCCTCAACTACGTGTTCTTTTGCTTTGAGTTTACCTTGCGCTATCCATCCGGCCATTTCAGCCGCGGCCTTACCATAATTTTTAGCGTTATCGAACACCACAATGCCTTCCATGCGGGCACGGTTAACCAATAAGGACAAATAATTTGAAGGTCCCTTCACCGGCGTTGTGTTGTTATACTGACTAATTGCGCCACATATCACGATCCGCGCCTTGAAGTTAATCCGCGTCAGAACATCGTCAAGAATGTCGCCACCAACGTTATCGAAATACACGTCAACGCCCTTAGGACATTCGCGCTTCAATCCCTGTCGAACACTTTCGTTCTTGTAATCGATAGCACCATCAAATCCCAATTCATTGACCAAGTATTCACACTTGTCTTGTCCGCCAGCAATGCCGACGACTCTGCAGCCTTTAATTTTGGCAATTTGCCCTACCACAGTGCCCACGGCGCCAGCGGCGCCAGACACGACGACCGTTTCACCTTCCTTCGGCATTCCTGTATCTAGGATACCGAAATAGGCAGTCATTCCCGGCATACCGAGTACACCCAAGTAACGCTCTAACGGCGCTAGCGTCGGGTCAATTTTATGTACCCCTTGCGTGCTGACCACAGCATAGTCTTGTACACCGAAGTGGCCATACACGAAATCACCGGCAGAAAAGTTTGGGTCGCTGGATTCGATCACTTCGCCAACAGTGCCAGCGCGCATGACTTCACCAATTTGCACGGGCTCAATATACGACTTACCGTCATTCATCCAGCCGCGCATCGCAGGGTCCAACGAGATGTAGTCTATTCGCACCAGTATCTGGTTGTCTGACAATGCTGGCGTGTCAGACGTCGCCAGCGTCCAATTGTCTTTTGTCGGTGCCCCCACCGGGCGAGAAGCGAGTAAATATTGTCTGTTTTGCATAAGGTTAGTTTCCGTATTTTTGTATTCGTTAGAACCACTGCGGTTGCATTTGGTCACAGGTATCATCGACGGCGTGTAGTATGGCGAAATCCCGCTCGACAAGCGGCAATTCCCATCGCACGTAATACTCGGCGGCACTCAATTTTCCTTGATAGAAATTGACATCGTGTTCGGTGAGTTCAGCGCTCTCGACCATGACCTTTTCGGCTGTCGACGCCTGACGGATCCACGTCCAACTCATTACAACTGAAGAGAAAATATTCATAAAACATTGCGCATCGCTTAACAGCGCTGGTTGCTGTTCAGATTGGAGAGTCTTACCAATATGCAGGATCAATGTGTGTAAACGTTCGAGGTATGGGGTTAAGGCGCCAACCAGCGCAGCGCTACGCGGATATTGAGCGGCTGCCTTGAGGTCGTGTTGCAGGCGCTGTTGCAATGCTTGTAGGCCTAACTGGCCATTTTGCCAAAGCTTGCGGGTCATCAGATCCAGTGCTTGGATCCCGTTTGTTCCCTCGTGTATCGGATTCAGTCGATTGTCGCGCCAACATTGCTCGACTGGGTATTCACGGGTATACCCTGCGCCTCCAAGCACTTGGATCGCGAGATCGTTGGCTTTGGGACCAAATTCAGACGGCCACGCTTTACAAACCGGCGTCAACAAGTCCAACAGTTCTTTGGTCGCTTGTTTTTGCTCCGAATCTTCAAGGCTGGTGATGTCATCAACCAACTTGGCACCATAAAAACACAGTGCCATGCCGCCTTCACAATAGGCCTTTTGCGCTAATAACATGCGCTTCACATCACCGTGTTGGATGATTTCAACGGCCGGGTCGCTTGGGCCGGTTTGAGGTGGCTTCCGTCCTTGAACACGCTCTTTGGCGTATTCCAATGAGTAACGATAACCGCGATAACCAATCATGGCGGCGCCAAAGCCGACTCCAATTCGCGCTTCGTTCATCATCATGAACATATACCGCAAGCCTTGGTGGGGTTCACCCACCAAATAACCGTGGCAGTCATCGTTTTCACCGAAGGTAAGTGCCGTTGATGTAGTACCACGATATCCCATTTTATGGATTAAACCCGCTAACGAAATATCATTCTTAGCAGCAACGTTATCCTGCTCATCAAGTCGATATTTAGGTACGATGAATAGTGAAATTCCTTTCACGCCGGCGGGGCCGCCTGGAATTTTGGCCAGTACTAGGTGAACAATGTTACTGGAAAGTTCGTGTTCACCCCCACTGATATATATTTTGCTCCCTTTTATCCGATAGCTACCGTCCGCTTGCGGTGCAGCACTGGTGCGAATATCGGCCAGTGACGAACCTGCATGCGGCTCAGTCAGCGCCATCGTCCCAGTGAACTCGCCAGTGAGCATACGCGGCATGTAGCGTTCCTTCAACTTGGGACTCGCAAAGTGACAAATGACGTTGGCCGCAGCGGCCGTTAAGAACGGATAAGCCGTACTGGAAGGATTCGCCGCCATAAAATAACTGGCAATGGCTGTCATGACGGTTTCGGGTAATTGCATGCCGCCGTCATCAAAGCTGTAGCGGCCAGCAATAAAACCGGCTTCACGATAAGTATCAAACGCTGTCTGCACATCTTCGAGCATACTCACTTTCTCACCATCAAAGGTAGGCTCTTGTTTGTCTGCTACTGCGTTGTGAGGCAGGAACTGTTCTTCTGCTATTTGCTCAGCCGTATTTAAGATTGCGTCGAATGTATCGCGATCGTGGTCACTGAAGTAATCACGTTGACTCAGGTCTTGGATGTCTAGGTTTTCATAGAGCTGAAAATCCAACTCTTTACGTGGGACTAATTGATCCGCCATAACGTTCTCTCGTCATTTGATAACGTTGATAGTGTGACACTTAAGGTCTGGGATTATAATTGTCTTAAATGACACATTTTTGGTGTATAGTGCCAGCAATAATTGTCAGCTATAGGTTTACCTTCATCGATATTATGTTTCGTTATCCGCCCTCTCAAACACACGTGCAACAGGCACAACCTTTCAAAGTTGTGATCGTAGGTTTTGACGAGGCCCTTTCTTCGTCAATTACCGGTGCGTTGGATATGTTTGCGTTAGCTGGGGTAGCGTGGCAACGGATTCATAAGCAGTCGATTCAACCGGTGTTTAAAACGTTTCTAGCCAGCCAACTAGGCCAACCCATAACGTGTATTAACCAAGTACAATTGCTACCCCATTTGGCTCTCGAGGACGTCGATTATGCTGACATCGTAATGTTGCCGACGATCGGTGGTGACATTCAAAAAGTACTGGAGCAAACAAGAGGTTTGCTGCCTCACTTAATCCGCTTGCACAAGAACGGCTGCGATTTAGTGAGCAATTGCACAGGGGCATTTTTGTTGGCGAACGCAGGATTGCTCGACAACCGAACCGCAACCACCCACTGGGGTTACGCCGATCAATTTCAAAGCCAATTTCCCAAAGTTAACCTGCAAACCCAACAGTTGATCACGGAAGATAAAGGGATTTTTTGTGCTGGCGGCGGTATGGCGTGGTTTGATTTGGTATTGCGCCTAATTGAACGTTATTGTGACCACCAAACGGCGGTCGATACGGCGAAGGCGCATGTGGTCGATTTTGCGCGTGGACAACAAGCAGCTTACGCACCGCTGCAGCGCCGTAAGTTTCACCATGATCAAGACATCCTGACACTGCAAGATTGGTTAGAAAGCCATTACTCGCAGCCAATAGGCATCAATGACATGGCAGAATCAATCAACATGTCATCGCGGAGTTTGATTCGTCGCTTCAAACGTGCCACGCACCAGACGCCGCAACAATATTTGCAAACCCTGCGGATAGACCACGCTAAGCGTTTGCTGATCAGTAGTGACTTATCCATCATTGAAGTGGTTCAAAACGTGGGTTACGAGGATATCAGTTCATTTACACGTTTGTTTAAACGCATTACCGGCTTTTCTCCCGGGCACTACCGTAAAAGCTTTCGCGGTCGTTGATTGCGGGGCGCGTTCAACCCAACATACTAGCCGCTTTGGCGAATAACACTGGCAAGGACAATTCTCTGTCAGTATACTTCGAATAACTGGTGATCAGACCAGCCACACACACATTCCAAACAATACTAGATCGGTGAACACACAATGAAATCAATGAAGATAGCCACTCTTGCCGCTTGCATAAGCTGTGCAATGGGCAGTCACGTTGCAGTCGCTCAACAAACACCTGAAAACGAAGATGCAATCCTAGAGAAAATCACGGTTACTGCGCAAAAACGCACGCAGTCAATTCAGGAAGTGCCAATTTCGATCGCCACACTAAACGGCGAGCGTTTTGATTCTTTGTTTTCTGGTGGTGACGACGTACTAGCTTTGGCAGTTCGCGTACCAGGACTTTACGCGGAATCTTCAAACGGACGAGTCGCACCTCGCTTTTATATGCGCGGCCTTGGTAATACCGACTTTGACCTCGCTGCTTCACAGCCAGTATCCATCGTGATGGATGATGTCGTCATGGAAAACGTTGTACTCAAGAGTTTTCCATTGTTTGACGTCCAACAAGTAGAAGTTATCCGTGGCCCACAAGGCACATTATTTGGACGCAACACAACGGCGGGTATCGTAAAGTTTGATTCGGTTAAACCGTCTGAAGACTTTGATGCCTATGCAAAATTGGGGTTGGGCTCGTTAGGTACTATCAATTTTGAAGGTGCCGTTGGCGGCGAGATTGGTGAAGACCTCTCAGCTCGAATCTCTGTATTGTCGCAAGACCGCGATGACTATATTGATAATGCCTACACAGGACAAAAAGACGCATTAGGCGGCTTTGACGAGAAAGCCTGGCGTGCACAGCTTCTGTATACTCCAAATGATGATTTCTCAGCGTTACTTAACCTGCACGGTCGCGACCTAGAAGGCACAGCATCGGTTTTCCGCGCTAATATCTTTGACAAAGGTTCAAATGACCTCAATCAGAATTACGATCGCGATGTGGTTTACTACAACGGCGATTTAACCGGTGATGGGGTTGACAACAACCCTCAGGAATACCGTAATTTCGGTGCTTCACTTAAACTTGAATACGATATGGGCGACGTTGATTTTACCTCCATCACGGCATTCGAGACGGCAGATGGTTTCAGCCTAGGTGATATCGACGGTGGTGTTGCTTTATTCGCACCAGAAGACATCAATGGTGACGGAACGGAAGAACTAACGTTCCCAGGCTTTATCCCATTTGATGCGGTTACTCAAGACAACCTAGATGACCTTGAGCAGTTTACTCAGGAAATTCGTTTCGCGAGCGACACGTCTGACGCGTTGAGTTGGCAAGCCGGTGCATTTTATTTTGACTCATCGTTCAGCGTTACCAGTATTGACGGTTTCTTCGGCGCGACAACGGTAACGCATGAAAATACCACATGGGCAGTGTTCGCCCAGAGCTCCTATCAAGTTAACGAAAAACTGAACGTTACCGGCGGTGTTCGTTACACTCACGATGACAAGTCTCTCGTCGTTGGCGACCAAAACGTTAATGGTTTTGCACTTGTGATTGGCGCCGCTTCTATTCAGGACTACGATCCGATCAACGTTGATGACGGCCAAGTCAGTTTTGAACTCAGCGCAAACTACCGTTTGACCGACAATACCTCGCTATTTGCGCGTTTCGCCAATGGCTTCCGTGCGCAGACTATCCAAGGCCGTGACGTTGCCTTCGAGGGTGCGCCAAGTGTTGCGGACGCAGAAACAATCAATTCTATTGAAGGTGGTTTTAAGTCTGATTTACTGGACGATACATTGCGGTTAAATGCTGCTGCTTATTATTACCAAATTGATGACATTCAGTTTTCAGCCATCGGTGGTGGTAGCAACTTTACAGCCCTTGTCAATGCTGACAAAGGTGTGGGTTATGGCTTCGAGGTTGACGCACAATGGCTAGCAACTGAGGCGTTAACACTGACGGCTGGTTTTAGTTACAACAATACTGAAATTCAAGACGATACCTTAACAGTTCAACCATGTGGTTCAAATGCTGACTTCAGTGGCAATTGCACGGTGTTAGATCCGCGTACTGACGACAATCGCGCGTTTATTGACGGTAACCCGTTCCCACAAGCACCAGAAACGATCTTTAACTTTACCGCGCGTTACGCGGTGCCTATGGGTGACGATGGTGAATTCTTCGTATTCACTGATTGGGCATTCCAAGGCGAAACTAACTTGTTCTTATATGACTCAGTCGAGTTTACGACCGATGACAATTACGAAGGTGGTTTGCGCATTGGTTACGAAAACTACGCTGACGGTTATCAGATCGCGTTGTTTGGCCGTAACATCACGGATGAAGACAACGTTAAAGGAGCAATTGACTTCAACAACCTAACCGGAATCATTAATGAGCCGCGTGTTTGGGGCATCGAAGCAAAAGTGACGTTCTACTAAGCGCTTAATTTACTGCGAAAAAGGCCGCTAATCTGCGGCCTTTTTTATGCAGTTTAGAACGAGATTGGTTCGCCATTGATGATCATCTGCATAAGTGGTGTAAACCCTATGATGCCGATCAACATCTCAACCGTTAAAAAGGTCACTACACCGGCAGCAGTATATTGGACAGTAGAATTCCCACTCTCACTCGCGTAAAAGTAAAATTGCAAGGCGAAAAGTGGTACTAAAAAGCAACCAAAGGTCCAGAGTTTAAAGAAAAGGTCACCAAACGAAGGCTCTAATCCCAACAACTGGCCGCTAATCAAATAACTAAAGGTTCCAAGTCTGAGTAACCATTGTGCACTAGAGACTAAGAACAACCGCAATGCCCATTTACGATGACTTTTGATATCGCGATTTCTAGCCTTATTCACCGTCTTGTAAGCGAACCATAGAATGAGGCCACCATTGATACAGGTGCCGATGGCAGATAAGGTGTCTGGGCTAGAGCCGCGTATTAGGACTAAGTAAAAACCCGACATTGCCAGCAGGAACACGGTGGTTAAATACACATAGCCGTTGATCCGGTGAAATCTTGGAAACCGTGTTCTGACCTTGGGAATGAGTTGTAGCGCTCCACCGAAGGCGATAATACCGCCACCTAATGCATGCGCTGCAAACGCAATATTGCCACCAAAATCGCCTGCCACATACGGCGTACTGCCGAACTTTTCAAAAACATTCCAAGCGGCTAAGTTACCGTTAATCACGGAATAGCCGTAAAACGCGAAAATGTAATAAAAAAAGATCCACTGCCCCACCAGAATAGTGGCAAACCAGAAAATCGCAGATGCACTCAACACGCGATTTTGTTTAACTGGGCGCACCCGTTGCCCTTCAGAATCAGAATTAGAAACCAAGTTTTCCGACATGCTATTCGACATAAGCCCTCAATATACAATCGATGAATGTTGGGGCTCAGATTGACTTGATTCGCCAATCAAGTCGTCCAAATAGGCCCATTTGGACCTATTTGGACGTTTTTTTCGTCACTCGAGCAAATCGGACTGATTTCGAAATACCGTTGGCGTCGTACCAACAGATTTTTTAAACACGTTGTTGAAAGTGGATTTTGAATTAAAGCCCGATTCGTAGGCAATTGTTGCGACCTGTTTGTCACTATTTTTAAGCAGCTGTTTTGCTGCTTCGATTCGATAGCCGTTCACATAATGAAAAAAATTGCTGTTGAGAAATTGTGATAATGTTTCCGATATATGGTTTTCCGTCACCTTTGTCACTTCAGATAAACGTTTAAGTGATAAGTCTTCTTCAAGATACAGCTTATCTTCAGCCATAGCCTTGTTGAGCGCCGAAGCATTTTCCTGCATTCGACTTGTCGACAATGTATACGACTTGGGTTGTTCAGCCTGAATCGCGCCTCTCTCGGATTCTTTTAGTACGGGCTGCTTGATTGCCATATGGGCAAAAATTAGCAACACCAAAGCCTCGACTGCAGGCAGCACAACACCGGTACCAAACCACCGTACACCAACAAAGCCCAGCAAATACTCTGTTGCGTACAGTAACCACGCCCCACCCCATAAGAATAGAGCGCCTCTAAACCAATCCATTGAACGTTTTTCGATGGATGAAAAACGCGCCATGATCTGAGCCCGATGTTTGCTGTGCATTTTCAACGTCGCAATCAAGTACGAACCCGTGAACACAATAAAAATAAGCATACTGAAGGTGCAAGTATACACGGCGATTTTCCACAGTTCTGGATCACGCGTTTCAGGATTAGCCAGTGCCAGTTTTTCTGTCGATGAAATACCAAATAGAAACGGTGCCATCGCAACGACCACGAATATTGGCCCAATTATGGCAATCCAATGCGCATGCTTTGGCAACGACTTTTCGGGTGACATAGTCGCATAGGCAAAAAAGAATAGGGCTGGCCCTAGCAGCATACGCAATGGCATCTGAAACCCGGCCAGCACCGGTGCATACTGGTAAAAACCCGTGAATATGTACAACTCGCCGAGTTGGTGCAGCATCAACAACACCAATAAGCCAGATAAAAACTGTGTCTGCCGTTGTGTGGGTTTATTCAGGTTCTCAAGCAACGCAAAAACAGTCATGCCGAACATGAACGAATAAATGACGGTAGCAACAACATTCATTCAGCTAAAAGCCTTCAACACGCGCATCGAAATACGTCATGAAAATCGAAAAAAGCCATCTGCTGATGGCTTTTTTGATCATTAAACTCGCTATTTACTGAAGGCTTGCTCATCAATAGCCGACTCTGGCAATGGCTTCTTGCGTCTAAAGATAGCTTTAATATCATCCAAAATTAAGTACAAGGATGGTACTAGCAACAAGGTGATCACGGTCGCAAACAAGATTCCAAAGGCCAACGAAATCGCCATTGGGATCACCACTTGCGCCTGCAAACTCCGCTCAAATATGATAGGTAATAAGCCCATAAAGGTCGTGAGTGACGTCAAGATTATCGCTCTGAATCGCTGCGAGCCCGCTTCAATCGCAGCATTCACTAAGGAGTGGCCTTCTTTGCGTGCACGGTTGACAAAATCCACCATGATCAAGCTGTCGTTCACCACAACGCCCGACAAGGCAATGATTCCACAAATTGACAGTACGCTTACCGCTTGCCCCAATACGAGGTGGCCGACGATCGCACCGACAATACCAAACGGTATCACCGACATAATGATCAAGGGTTGCGAGTAACTCTTCAATGGAATAGCTAACAATGCATAAATGGCAAACAGTGCAAACAACATCCCCATCAGCAGCGACACCATGGCTTCTTGTTGCTCTCGTGAGTTACCTTGTAACTTAAAGTCTACCTGAGGGTAACGCTGCAACAAATCGGGGATCAGATTGCTTGTCACCTCATTTACAACTTCTTGGGGCTCAAGGATTGCTTTATCAACTTTGGCCGATACGGTCACTGAGCGATAACCATCTACCCGAATGATAGAATCAAAACCCTGACCTAACTCGATATCTGCAACTTGTTTAAACGGCACTTCTTCACCCGTTGGGGTACGCACTCGCATATTTTCTAAATGTCCAACAGAGGTCCTTTGCTCCTGTGGATAGCGCACCATCACTTTGACTTCTTCGTCGTCACGCTGCACTCGCTGTGCTTCAGCACCATAGAAGCCAAAGCGAACCTGTTGGGCGAGTTGTTGTAACGATATACCCAATGCTTCTGCTTCAGAACGGATGTTGAGCTGAATTTCTTCAGCACCACCACTAAACGTATCGTTAATATCAGTAACCCCGTCGTAGGCTTCCAAATAGTCTTTTACGTCTTCACTGATCGCGCGTAGCTGATCAATATCGGTAGAATTAAACTCAAAACTTAAATCTGCACCGCCGCCTGGACCACCTGGCGCACCAACACTGAACGTCTTAACACCTGGGATTTCTGGAATGTAATCACGCCATTTATCGTGGATCTCAAAATCGGTTAAGTCACGGTTTTCACCTTTGGTTAACTCCACAAATATCTGGCCACCAAGGGGACCGCTGTCAAATGCAATTGAATGCTTAACAACGCCTTCGCCAAATTCATCTGCGACTTCCTTATCCATTCGCTGCATCGCCTCTATCATCGTCGCGATAGCATTGTCGCGTTGTTGCAACGATGAACCCGGTTGTAACTCAACCGAAGCAAGCATGAAATCACTGGGAATATTCGGGAAAAACACAAATCGCACTAACCCGCCGGCAAACAATCCTGCGGTCACAATCAACATCGCGATAAAGGTTGCGAGTGTTGTGTAGCGATTTGTCACCGCTTTCTTTAAGAACGGTGTGTATTTGAATTTAACAAAATCCTTGATCCCTTCACTGAAGAAATCCCTAAAACGCTGGAAGCGATTAGCTTTGGCGGGATCATAGGGTTTAAGCTTCATATGGACTAAATGAGCCGGCAAAATCAGCTTAGACTCGACCAAGGAAAACACCAAACAAATGATGACGACCAGACCAATCGTTTTCCAAATGACACCAAACACCCCCGTAACCATGAGCATTGGTGTGAACGCCGCTATCGTCGTCAATACCCCGAACGTTGCGGGCATTGCCACTTTTTTAACGCCAGCAATAACGTTATCGGTGGTGTGCCCTTTTTTGTCAATTTCGGAATACGCGGATTCCCCCATGATAATGGCATCGTCTACCACTATCCCGAGCACTAGTATAAAGGCGAACAAGCTCAGCATATTGATCGACACGCCAACGGTATCTATTGACATCACCATCAATGTACCTAGAAAACAGACTGGCAGCCCTACAATCACCCAGAACGCTAATTTAATCTTCAAGAATAACGACAGCACAATGAACACCAACAGTGCACCGAAAAGCATATTCTCGAGCATCATGTTTAAGCGATCCGCTAAATAGAAAGAACTATCACCCCATGAGTCCGCCTGAATATTGGCTGGGAACTCAGCTCGATGCTCGTCCAAGTAGCGGTTAACCTCCTTCGAGATGTTAAGCGCATTTTGGTCGCCAACAGCCCGCACGCGAATACTGACGGCTGGTTTGCCGTCAAACAAAGCGTATTGATTAACTTCGACAAAACCGTCATCGATTGTCGCGATATCACCAAGTAATAAGCGAGTACCATCAGGACGTGTGTCGAGCACAATTTGGGCAAAGTCCCATCCGTCGTATGCTTGACCATTGGTGCGCAGTAGAATGTCACCATTTCTAGACTTAATTGCGCCGCCGGGTAGATCAACCGAAGAGGCACGCACCGCTGTGACCACATCAGCAAAGGTCAACTGATACTCTTGCAACCGTTGCTCTGATAATTCAATGGAAATCTCATAATTGCGATCACCGACAACCTGCACATTGGAAATACCAGGCAAATTGGCGATTTCGTCCCGCAAGTCCTTGGCGAATTCTTTTAGCTCGCGTTCACTGGCATCACCATAGACCGATACCCAGATCACATCCTGTTGTGCCTTAACGCGGTAAACAACAGGTTTCTCTGTGTTCGCTGGAAAACTCGGAATGGCATCAACCTGAGCTTTGACTTCATCGAGTAGAATTTGGGTATCGTAATCATCTTCAACTTCTACGTTGACGTTACCCATGCCTTCACTAGCAGTCGACGTGATTTTCTTGATCCCGTCTAAGTCTTTAATCGCGTCCTCAATCTTGAGAATCACGCCCTCTTCCACTTCTTGCGGTGCGGCGCCCAAATAAGGCACGCGAACTTGAACGATGTTTAACTCAAAGTTTGGGAATACCTGCTTTTGAATCGAAAAGGCGCCGTACAAACCGCCCACGATCAAGATGAACATAAGCAGGTTAGCGGCAACATTGTTGCGCGCAAACCAGGCAATGATGCCACTGTGTGTATCAATTTTAGACATTAGCTATCACCACGCTGCGCGATTACATCTTCGCTATTATCGACATCTTGCTCAGATGGCGTTGGCTCTACTGGTTCGTCTGAAGAAAGACGGACAGGCATGCCATTATAGGGGTTAGGTATTGCACTGTAGGCGACTTTATCGCTGACTTCTAAACCACTACTGATATAAACGTTTTCATTGTCGGCGCGCATAACTTCGACGTTGCGGATCGCTACTTCATTTTTAGGTGTTACAACCACTACGGATCCGTCTAATCGAAGCGTATGGCGCGGCAATACCACAAGATTATCGCCTTGCTTGCCAGTTATGCTGGCATTAACGAATTGACCAAAACGCAGTGGTAGGCCATTGCGTACACCATTGCGCAAATACGGGTCATTGACTTCCACTACGGCATAAACAACACGTGAGCGCTGATCTAGTACGCCTTCATTTCTGACAACCTGTCCTTGCCAAGTTGAAAACTTACCGGCGACCACGGCAGACAAGGTTACCGGTAGTGTTTGATTTGAATCCAATGCAACAAACGCTAAATCCGCATCCGTAAGGGGTAGCCTGACTTCTGCCACATCGGTCGAATAGATTTCACCAAGGTTCACAGCGCTAGTAATAAACTGTCCCAAATCGACATTACGTGATACCACCATACCGTCATATGGCGCCTTGACTTGGGTGCGGGCTAGGTTGCGTTTGGCGCGTTCCAATTGCGCAGCAGCGGCTTTAACATTCGCTTGTTCTCGGGCTAATTGTGGCTTGCGTAACCCCAGTTCTGGCGGCGTAGTGTTATTTACCGAACGCCATTCCTGTTCAGCGACTCGGCCCCGAGCAATTTCCTCTTCAAGGGCTGCTTGACTCCGTGCCAGTTCTGCTTCGGCAAGTTTGACTTCTGTTTCAAAATCGTCAGCCTCTAGGGTCACCAACACATCCCCTTTGTTGAAGAAACCACCTTCAACAAACTGATCAGAGATGCTAACGACTCTACCCGCGACCTGTGCAGTTAAATTGGTTTGATTTTTCGCGACGACATTGCCTTGTGTTGACACTTCAAAGTCGACTTGTTCAAACGCGATAGGCTGTGCATCAACCAAAATCGCTTGAACTTCAACGGGCTTTTTTTCTGGAGGCTTGCGCATTGATGCAAGGCCAACAGCGACAATTACACCAATTACGACAATAATTATGGGTAAACCAGTTTTTCTAATTGAACCGCTCATTTTTATCCTTAATAACCCGAAGAAGCGCTAAACCTGTCCATTGTATCTGACTCAGGGTGTAAGCAAAGCACGGAGATTGTTAATAAATATTTCAAAATGTTTCACTATGACATTTGAGGTCACTGTTTAACCTAGTCAGCACTTCTTTATATTTATTACAGATTTTTTTCAGTCGGACTCGTCAGGCACCCACTTTGTTAAATATTTGTGAAACCAATCAACACCTGACGCACTTTGTGTAATTTTATCACTATAATTTAACGAAACATTAACTAAAAAAGCCTTGCATAGCCTATTTATTCGCCATATTTTGAAATTGAATTACAGCACAAAACCGCCGTTATCGCACACATGGAGAATGTCATGAGCCTCAAAAAACAGTACTTAAAAACCAAGCCTATTTGTAAAGTTACATTCAAGATCAGCAAGCAAGAAGCAAAAGCCGCTGAGTCTGTTCGTCTTGTCGGTGACTTTAATGATTGGGATACCACCGCAACACCGATGAAGAAACTGAAAGATGGCAGTTTTACTCAGACGGTCAATTTAGCAACCGAAAAAACGCATCAATTTCGCTATTTATTAAACGATGCTGAATGGGAAAATGATTGGGCAGCTGACGCTTATGTACCCAATGAACTCACATTTGAAGAGAATTCTGTCGTTAGCCTTTAAGGCGAGAGGTGAGCCTGAAACTGTGTTCCAGGCTCCTATCGATTTACAGTGCTTGTTCCAGTTCTGGTAGAACAGTGAATAAGTCACCTACCAAGCCGTAATCAGCCACTTGGAAAATTGGCGCTTCTTCGTCTTTGTTGATTGCAACAATGACTTTTGAGTCCTTCATACCCGCCAAGTGTTGGATTGCACCTGAGATACCCACAGCAATATACAGTTGTGGCGCAACAATCTTACCGGTTTGACCAACCTGCATATCGTTTGGAACAAACCCGGCATCTACCGCGGCGCGTGATGCCCCGATAGCGGCACCCAACTTGTCGGCAATACCATTCAATAGTGCAAAGTTATCGCCATTTTGCATCCCACGACCACCCGAGATTACTACCTCAGCTGCTGTCAGTTCAGGACGCTCAGACTCGGTTAGTTCAGCCTTCACGAAAGATGATTTCTCAGACGCAATAACGTCACCAATGGCTTCCACTGGGGCGCTACCACCTTCACCTGCTGCATCAAATGCGGCTGCACGAACCGTAATTACTTTAACACTATCAGACGATTGTACCGTCGCAATCGCATTGCCCGCGTAGATAGGGCGAACAAAAGTATCTGCAGACTCAACACCAATAATGTCGGAAATCTGTGCAACATCTAGCAATGCAGCTACACGCGGCATAAAGTTTTTGCCTGTAGTAGTCGCAGCAGCAAGGATATGGGTATAGCCATCAGCAAGCTTGAGTACCAATTCGCTGATGTTCTCCGCGAGTTGATGCGCGTAGTCAGCAGCATCGGCTAGGACGACTTTGCTCACGCCATCGATTTTAGCGGCTTGGTCCGCTACTGCTTGACAGTCTGAACCGGCTACCAATACCGTTACATCACCGCCAATGCTTGCAGCAGCGTGAACAAGTTTGTTTGTTTCAGCTTTTAAGCTTTGATTATCGTGCTCTGCATAAACAAGTACACTCATGAGATCACCTTTGCTTCATTCTTTAATTTTTCGACCAACTCGCCAACATCTGCGACTTTAATACCACCTTCGCGTGTCGGTGGTGGCGTAACCTTCAACGTCTTGACGTTTGACGTTAATTCGACACCGAAAGATGCAGCATCAATCACTTCAAGTGGTTTGCGCTTGGCTTTCATAATGTTAGGTAACGAGGCATAACGTGGTTCATTGAGACGCAAATCTGTGGTCACAACGGCTGGCAAGCTGAGTTTCACTGTTTGCAATCCACCGTCAATTTCACGCGTTACGCTGACGTTGCCATCTTCGATAGCAACTTCAGAAGCGAACGTACCTTGCGGCATTCCACTTAAAGCAGCCAACATTTGACCGGTTTGGTTATTGTCTGAATCGATTGATTGCTTGCCAAGAATCACTAATTCTGGTGCTTCTTTTTCGACCAGCTTGTTAAGTAGCTTCGCAACTTGAAGGGAGTCCAAGTTCTCAGCAGTGTCAATCTGTACACCGCGATCAGCACCCAGTGCTAAAGCGGTTCTGATTTGTTCTTGGCACGCTTTATCGCCAATTGAAACAACCACTATCTCAGACGCAACGCCTTTCTCTTTTAGGCGCACCGCTTCTTCAACAGCAATTTCGCAAAATGGGTTTATCGACATTTTCGCATTGGTTAAATCCACTGCGCTGTTGTCCGGTTTTACACGTACTTTTACGTTGTAATCGATAGCACGTTTTACCGCTACTAATACTTTCATTTTCACCTCGATGAATGGGCTTTTTCGTGCCCTGCTTCGTAGTTGACGCATGCAGGAATGAAAATTTGCGTCAATGTACTTCCAGTTGACGTAAACGTCAACCGCAATTACCCTGCATCACATAGTATAATTTACCTGTTTTTGACTAGCTGAATTATTTGTTTAATCAATAATTCACTATAACAGCCATTTTAATTAATAATGCAGTCTGACAGTTTAAAAGAAATCAAATAGGAGCATGTCGTGGAAAGAGAATCGATGGATTTTGACGTAGTAATTGTCGGTGCGGGTCCTGCTGGACTCTCCACAGCTTGCCGATTAATGCAGCTCGCCCAAGAAGCTGAACAAGAACTAATGGTCTGTGTCGTTGAAAAAGGCAGTGAAGTTGGTGCGCATATTCTGTCTGGCGCCGTATTTGAAACACGGGCGTTAGACGAACTATTCCCGGATTGGAAAGAGCGCGGTGCTCCGCTCTCAACGGAAGTTACTGAAGATCACATTTATTTGCTTAAAGGCGAACAAAAAGCCACGCGTCTGCCGAATATGATGACGCCCAAAACTATGCACAATAAAGGCAACTACATCGTCAGCATGGGCAATGTATGCCGTTGGTTAGCCGAGCAAGCTGAACAATTGGGCGTGGAAGTGTTTCCTGGTTTTGCCGCTGCAGACGTTATCTACAATGACGACGGCAGTGTTGGTGGTGTGATCACGGGCGATATGGGTATTGGCGAGAATGGCGAGCAGAAAGATAGCTACATGCCAGGCATGGAACTACGCGCGAAGTACACCATCTTCGCGGAAGGTTGTCGCGGACACCTTGGTAAAGAGTTAATCAGTAAATTTGAACTCGACAAAGACGCGTCACCGCAGCACTACGCGATTGGCTTCAAAGAAATTTGGGACGTACCTGCGGAAAATCATCAAGAAGGTTTAGTTGTGCACACGGCAGGCTGGCCGCTCAACAGTGCAACAGGCGGATCTTACTTGTATCACGCTGAAAACAACCAAATTTTGGTAGGTTTGATCGTCGATTTGAATTACAGCAATCCGCATTTAAGTCCGTTTGATGAGTTCCAGCGCTTAAAGCATCACCCTGTCATTGAGCAGTATCTGAAAAACGGCAAGCGCGTATCTTATGGTGCTCGCGCTATCGCTAAAGGCGGCTATAACTCATTACCGAAAATGACGTTCCCTGGCGGTATTCTTGTCGGGTGTGATGCTGGTACGCTGAATTTCGCCAAAATCAAAGGCAATCACACTGCGATGAAATCGGGTCTGCTTGCGGCTGAAACCGTGTTTGATGCACTTAAACAAGAACAGGTTGGTAATGACTTGGTGGCGTATAAAGACAAGTTTGAACAAAGTTGGTTATTCGATGAGTTATATCGCTCGCGTAACTTCGGACCGGCGATCCACAACTATGGTACGTTCTGGGGCGGCGCATTTAATACGCTTGATCAAAATTTCTTCGGCGGCAAAATTTTCGTTAATTTAAAAGACGAAAGTGTTGACCACGCGCAAATGAAACTGGCCAGTGATGCGCAAAAGATTGAATATCCGAAGCCTGACGGTGTATTGAGTTTCGATAAATTGTCGTCGGTGTTTTTATCCAATACCAACCATGAAGAAGACCAGCCAAGTCATCTGCAGTTGCTCGACAAATCGATTCCGATTCAAGTTAACTTGGCGAAATTTGACGAACCTGCACAACGCTATTGCCCTGCTGGGGTATACGAAGTAATTGAAGATGACAACGGCGATAAACAGTTCCAAGTAAACTCACAAAACTGTGTGCATTGTAAGACCTGTGATATCAAGGACCCGTCACAAAATATTCGTTGGGTTGTGCCAGAAGGTGCTGGTGGCCCGAACTATCCAAATATGTAAGGAGCCTCAACTACTGGCAGCCTTGTGGTTGCCAGTGGTGACTCGATAATGTTACATCACAAAGTCATACACGCCGATTCTGCAACGTCAGACACGCCATGGGTGATCTTGATCCATGGTCTGTTTGGTAGCCTCGATAACTTAGGAGGCGTCGCCAGAAGCCTCAAAGGTGATTGCCATTGTGTTCTGGTTGATTTGCCCAACCACGGTCAATCCAAGACGATTAACAACATCGCGTTTAAGCATATAGCCGATAATCTCGCAGCGATGATGAATCACTTAGATATTGAAGAAGCGCACGTAATTGGTCACTCACTAGGTGGTAAAGCGGCATTAGATTTTGCACTGACTTACCCCAAACGTGTGTCCAGTGTGATTGCGGCTGATATTGCCCCGGTGAAGTACCCACACCGACATCAAGCGGTGTTTGAAGGCCTCAAAAACGTCGATCTCGCGAAAACTCAGTCCAGACAGCACGCCTTGGCGCAGCTCAGTGAGCATGTCAAAGAGCCGGGTACGCAGCAGTTTCTTCTCAAGAGTCTGTATCGAGAAAATGACCAATGGCGGTGGCGATTTAGAATAGATGAAATTATTCAGGACTACCCTATCCTAATCGACTGGCCAGAGCATAAAACACGTTTTGAAAAACCGGTACTGTTTATCATTGGGGGCAATTCAGACTATGTGACGCCTGAGCACCAGCCGCAAATCCGTAAACTGTTTCCTAACGCCTCGGCGAAAATTATCCATGGCACAGGACATTGGCTACATGCGGAAAAACCCGCTGCGTTCAATCGCATCGTAAACCGTCACATTCAGCAATTTGCTTAATTATCACGACGAGTGAGTTCACCCAAAACGCGCTTCGTGTTATATTCCCGCGCAATTTTGACGAGGTGAACATTTAAACATGCTGGCAGAGAATTACGAGCAAATTGAAGCAGTCATCATGAACATATCTTTGTTCGTGCTGTTTCTGCTCATGGGATACGCCGTACACGATGTTTTAAGTAAAAATGATGTACCAAAAATCGGCCGTTTTGTCGCTTACGCCGTACTATTCTTAGGTGCAGCCGGTTTTTTGGCGAAAGGCGTCATTCAATTGTTTTTCACCAGCGCTGGCGTCAGTGGTTAGTTTTAGTTAAGAGGGTTTATTAATGGCAAGTGTGGGTCTCTTTTTTGGGAGTGATACGGGCAACACAGAGCATGTTGCCAAAATGATCCAAAAAGAATTGGGCAAGCAGCTTATCGAAGTAAAAGATATTGCGAAGAGTACTAAAGAACAAATTGCTGAATATGATCTTCTTATTTTCGGTATCCCTACATGGTACTACGGCGAGCCGCAGTGCGATTGGGACGATTTCTTTCCAGAGTTAGAGGAAATCGACTTTGAAGATAAACTTGTGGCGATATTCGGCTGTGGTGACCAAGAAGATTACGCCGAGTATTTCTTGGACGCCATGGGTATGATCCGCGACATCGTAGAGCCTAAAGGTGCGATTTTGGTCGGTCAGTGGTCAACAGAAGGCTATGATTTCGAAGCGTCTAAAGGTATGGCAGATGACGACCATTTTGTTGGTTTGGGTATTGATGAAGATCGCCAGCCGGAATTGACTGAAGAACGCGTAAAAGCATGGTGTAAACAATTACACGAGGAATTGTGCTTAGCTGAATTAGCATAAGCACCCGACATTAAAAAAGCCGGCATTATATGCCGGCTTTTTTTGTGCGGTTGCGTGGACATTTTACACTTTGAATTTGTCTACTGCTTGCTTCAGACTTGACATCTGTTGCTCTATTTCAGCCGTTACCTCAGAAGACTGATGGGTACTATTGGCAGTGTTATCCGCTAGCGTTACGATTTGATTCAAGCTTTGCGTCGCCTGTTCAAGTAATACGTCCTGGTCTTTAGTATCGGCAACAATTCGTTGGTTAATATCAGTCAACGCCGTCACAATTTGCGTGATCTCGCGGACTTGCTCATTCACTTGCTGAGTAATTTCGACACTCTCTTTGGCCTTATTTTTGCCGTCTTCAAGCGCAGACACAGCATGCGTGGCATCCGCCTGTAATGACCCAATCATCTTTTCAATTTCTTCCGTTGAATCATGTGTTCGGTTCGCTAGCGTGCGCACTTCATCCGCGACTACCGCGAAGCCCCGGCCTTGTTCTCCAGCCCGTGCAGCCTCGATTGCTGCATTCAGTGCGAGCAAATTGGTTTGCTCTGCAATGGTTTTTATAACGTCTAAAATACTGCCGATGTTGCGACTGTTCTCATCCAGACGTGCAACAATATTCTCAGACTCCTCTGCGTGTCGGGCTTGAGATTCTACTTGCTTGCGACTCTCTGCCAGTAGGTGCACAACTTGTTGGCTTTGTTGGTCGGCCACACCCAAGCGCTGCGACGAAATCTCTACTTGTTCAAGGTTGCTTTGGCTTTTCGCGCGAACGGCGGCGGTGTTTTCAGAAGTTATGCGAATTTGCTCACGCTGACTGTCGACCTGTTCCAAGCTAAGTTTGGAGAGCTCCGCACTGCGGCGTGTCACATCATCTAAGGCTAGCTCCTGCTCGAGAATATTGCCAACCAAGGTACTCAAGCTCCCTGATAACTCGTTGACTTTTTTCGCCAAATTCGCGAACTCACAGTGCCCTTCATCATTCAATTTGGTGGTGAGATCGCCTTGGATAAGTTTATTTAACCCCGCGTTAATCTTACCGAGAGGATCAGCAATACTGCGCGTTGCCAACACCGCGAGAACAAATACTGCGATCAACCCAACGGCAGCAATAAAGATACTTTTCGTTACGTTCCAATCAACGTCATCTAATATGTCGTTCTGCCCTTGTAAGGTTTGTTGGTTGATCTGATTGAACAACGCCTCAATGCTTTGCAGTCCCTGTTCCAGGGCCGTTCTTGCCTGTGAATACTGTTGATCAGTGGTGGCAATTGCCGCCAATTTAGCAGTTTGTACCGCAAACAAGCCTTGGTCTGATTCCAGTTCTTGTTTCAAGCTTTCAAACTGCTCATTGAACATCTCGACTAGACCTTCATCATCAACCGTCTCCGCCAATCGGTTCACATAGTCTTTATCAACCTGAATGTTACTGATCGAATATTCGAGATCTTCCATAATCCGTTGACTTAACTCGGCATCATCACTGCTCACAAGCTCCTTGGTTGTGCTCAGCATCGGCGCCAACTTGTTATCAATACTGGCCCCTGCACCGATCAAGGTTTGCAGATCCGCTGAGCTACCGGATAGATAAGAAAGATCAATCATCAGGGCGCTGGCTTCGTCGGCGTAGCCAATCACCGATTCGCCTAACACTTCCGCTTGCGCTGACAGTGCAATGTGTTCCGCTCTGGCGACGTACATTTGTTCACTCGCAGCCAAAAAGGTTTGCATCGGCTGCAAGTCGGCAAGCTGGCTCTGGGTCAATAAGCCGTTTAATTTGGTAAACTCTTGGTTGAACCGCTCGACGCTTTGTTCAAACTGCAGTTTATTAGCCTCTAATGCAGCGGCTTCGCGCTCGAAGTATCCATTGGTGGTAATATTGGCGAGTTTAAGTGCGTCGGCTTGAATATTGATCACCGCCGCCTGCACAGGCATTTTCTGCTGCACCACAGATTTGGCAGCTCTGCTTATGTCCAATAGCCCTACGTAGCTGAGAAAGCTGGTGAGTAGCAACAACATGCCCAGCGCCACAAAGCCAAAAACAATCTTGTGAATTACGGTTAGTTTCATTTTTTTATAATCACGTTCTATTTAACGGCTAACATCAACTAAGTGTTAACTAAAGGTTAACATCTTATTCATCACATCGTACCAGTTATCTAGAGACTGTTAAGCCTTTATTTATACAATTTAAGCTGATTGTTTAAAAAAGGTACGAATCGTTGAAGTGCGTTGCAAACAGCGTCCTATTTGGCCCACACCATTCATCAATTTATCGTCTAATGCTTTTAAATCTGAATAACTTGCCTATAATGAGGCTCAACTTTCCTGCTTAGAAATTTGACATGGATCAAAATAAAGAATTAAAAAAGGCCGGTTTAAAAGTCACGCTACCTCGTCTAAAGATACTGGAAATACTCCAAGCGCCCGATAATCAACACATCAGTGCTGAAGACGTATATAAGATCCTGATTGAGCAAGGTGAGGAAATTGGACTCGCCACTGTATACCGTGTACTCAACCAATTCGATGATGCCGGAATCCTAAACCGCCATCATTTCGAAGGCGGTAAATCGGTGTTTGAAATCAGCCACAAAGCCCATCACGATCACCTTGTGTGTCTCCAGTGTGGCAAAGTGGTTGAATTCGAAGACGAATTGATTGAAAAGCGTCAGGAAGAGATAGCAAAAGAAAACAAAATGCGCCTCACTCACCATAGCTTGTATCTCTATGGCGAGTGTACTGACGAAAATTGCGAAAACGCTAACGACTAAAAATCAAACTTGTGGGAGTGATAGCTTGCTAATGCGCGCTCCCAAATCTCGCCGACTTGACCATCGCCAACATCCACGCCGTCGATATTCGTTACCGGGGCAATTTCCTTACTTGAACTGGTAATCCATACCTCGTCGGCTTCGCCAAGCTCAGCTTTGTTGATTGGACGTTGTTCGACAACGATCTCGCCGTCTTGCCTTAAGCTTTCAATGACTATGTGGCGCGTGATCCCCGGTAATAACTGATTGTCCAGCGGTGGCGTTGCTACCACTCCATTCTTGACCACAAAGACATTACACACACTTGCTTCAGTCAGAAAACCTTGGTCATTAAACAATAGGGTTTCGTTTACCCCATTGTCTTGACTATGTTGGAAATGCATCACGTTGCCCAATAATGACGTAGACTTGATATGACAGCGCTTCCAGCGCAAATCCTCTGCAGTCGTTACTCTAAGGCCCTTAACCGCTGTTCGATCAGCCGTATTTGAGGCCGGAATTTCAAACGCAAACGCGAATACCGTTGGCGATATATTGTCCGGATACGCATGAAATCGTTTAACATCTGCGCCACGACTTACATGGATGTAAACGCCAATGTTTTGGCTGGCGAATTGCTCAGCATTTTTCTCCACTAGCGCTGCCGCGATGCCTACCCAATCGGCATCTTCAGCCGGTACTTGAATGCCGACTTCGGCCAAGCCTCGGTCCATTCTCTGTGCGTGGAGAGTACCGCCCACAAGTTTACCGGCATAGCTCGGAATGACTTCATAAATACCGTCACCAAACAGAAAGCCTCTATCCATTGGCGATATGCGGGCTTCATCCAACGGTAAAAATGCCTTGTTCAAATATGCCGTACTCATTTAACGTGTCCTTATGTGATTCAAACCCGCATCATGAGTGAAATAATTGGTTAAGTCGATACTGAAACCGACGATATGCGAATATTTCTGAGGAATAATCTGACGCGGTAAATTTTACGCTCGCACCAATACCTCGCTGCACTAATGCGGGTATCGACATGCGGCTCACAACGGCAATTTGAGGATAGCCGCCGAGCGTTTGTCGATCGGCCAGCATTACAATCGGATTGCCATCGGGTGGCATTTGGACGCTGCCGAGCACTAAGGGTAAAGAGCGCATATTGATGCGTTTATTTAGGCCAGTCTCACCGCGTAGCCTAAATCCCATGCGATTCGATTTTGCATCTATTTGGTAAGGTGTATCGACAAACGTTTGCCATTCAAGGGGATCAAACTGCGCCACGCAACTGCCGGGTAATACTGTCAGTTTTGCGCGTGAGTACACCGCGTCAATGAGGGGCTTCACAACCGCATCATATCGGGGACTTGACGCAGGCAATGGAGATGACGACTGACACGCAATACTGTCACCCATAATTAAAGGTTTTCCGTCCTGGTGTAATCCACCGATCTGTTCCCGTTGCACAGCGCACACACTATTATGGGTAAGTGGGCATCCAAAGCCACCGGCCACCCCTAAATAGGCTATTGCGCCACTGGAAGACGTTGAGACACGCACCCGCTGACCGGCATGAACCTCAGTTGCTTGCCACGTATCCAACTCAGAACCATCAATGGACAACTGGGCACTAGCACCGGTCACCACAATGCGAGTGTTTGCGGTGAAGAGCGCCTCGAACGTTCCGCCCATCAACTCTATTTGAGCGGCATTACGGTCATTGTCCAACAATAAGCTGTTGAGTTGGAAGGCAAACCAATCCATCGGTCCACTCTGGCAGATTCCTTTGTTTTGCAACCTTACTCGACCCAAGTCAACAAGCAGTGCTAGTAATGGCGTTTGTGTAATTCGACACTCTAGACTCACGCTTCGATGATCCTCTGGCAGGTAAACTGCACTGTATCACCAACCGCAAATGGGTGTTCGTGAAACGCTATGTCTTGTGCTATTTGTCCTATTAAGTGCCAACCGCCAGGTGATTTAGCGGGATAAATGGCCGAATAACTGTCAGCAAGCGCGACGGCTCCCGCCGGCACCGCGACTCGCGGAGAATTGCGGCGAGGAATACACAAGGACGATGGCAACTCTCCGAGATAGGCAAAGCCGGGCGCAAAACCGACCGCATAAACACGCAGTGACAGCGACGTATGCAAGTCGACCACTTGTTGCACCGTTAACCCAGTGACCTCGGCAATATGCGTCAAATCGTAATCATCAGTCGCATCATAGTTAACCGCTATTTTATGTGCCTGACAACGCCGCGAGGTCGTCTTTGGTGATTGTTGCGCAATCCAGTTGAGCGCTTGGTAATGGTCAGCCATCAAGGGATCAACATTGATCATAACGCTGTCAAATGATGGCACAATATCGGTAACCCACTCTGGCCACGGCATCGGTAGCGAATCGAAAAATCGGACTACGTATTGATTTTGCTCGTCTAGATTAACGCCTGAAAAACGCAGCAATAGATTAGCTTCACCAACAACAGAGCATGCCGATATATGCCAGTCTTTTAGCGATGAAGGTAGCGCTTGTATCATTGTGAATTATTGAGCAACGCACGGATCTTGTTTACCAGCGCTACACAGTCTGGGTTATCGCCATGCACACACAGCGTATCAGCATCAATCGACAAATGCAGACCATCGCTGGTCACAACTTGGCCTTTTTCGATCAATAACTTGGCTTGTTGATAGGCCAATTCAGGTGACAGTACCGCACCACTAAGACGTCTCGAACGCAAACTGCCATCCGCTTCATAGCGTCGGTCGATAAACGCCTCAAACCATAACGCTAAATCGAGTTCACTGGCTTCTGCGCGCCACTGTTGCTGATGCTGACCGGCTTGCAGCATTAAAGTCAGACCTTCAAATTCACTGACCGCAGTCATGACCGCGTGGCGAACGTTTTCGTACTTGAGTACATCATTATACAGCGCACCATGGGGTTTAACGTATTTGAGCGTTTGACCTTTAATCGCAACCAACGATTGCAATGCCGCGACTTGATATTGAATGCAGGCCACCAGTTCTTCATGGCTCATGGCCATGTGCCGACGTCCAAAGCCAACTAAATCTGGATAAGATGGATGTGCACCGATCTGTAGATTGTGTTCGACAGCACTATTGATGGTTTGCGAAATTGTCAGCGGATCGCCGGCGTGAAACCCGCAAGCAATGTTTGCCTGGTCGATCATGGGCATCACATTCTCGTCAGACGCCATTCGCCAAGCACCGAAACTCTCGCCTAAATCACAGTTTAACCACATTTTTACTCTACTCTCTCCCTCTAGGGTTCTGCTTTGCTGCGACTATGCGTATGATAGTACGATGTTCACCCGCCATAACACAATGCATGATTACACTCGGTGCAATAAACCACTTACGCGTAACAGAAGCCCTTCCCTTCGCTTTCGTACTAACTGATGACGAACAGACGGAAACGGTTCACTTAGCCAATCTCAAAGCCCCCAAAAATACCAAAGTGGGACAAACCTTGGCTGTGTATGTCTATCCAGATGAACAGGGACAGCTCAGCGCACAACTTGAGCCTGCCAAAGTACAGTTAAACCACTGCGCCCTATTAAAAGCAGTCGGGGTAACCGAGTTTGGGGCTTTCTTCGATTGGGGATTAGAGCGCGACCTCTTAGTGCGCAATAAAGATCAAGAGCGTCCCATCGCCGAAGGCTTGGAGTATCTGGTACACCTTTTTTATGATGACCAATCCGATCGTCTACTCGGCAGTACGCGTTTACATTACTTTTATCCCGAAAAGATCTCGGACGAAATTTCGCTAACGGTGGGCCAAAAAGCGCCCATGCAAGTGTATGCCGAGACCGAACTCGGTTATAAAGTGATGATAGATGGCCATTTTCTCGGCTTGCTATTTAAGACTGACGCACTTACCGAATTGCGCACGGGTGAGACTTTCGAGGGCTTCGTAAAGCAGATCCGCTCGGATGGTAAAGTTGATGTACAAATGCATCGCGACAGCCACAAAACACGACGTACCTTGGAGCAGCAAATTTTGGAAGATCTTCAAGCACATGGCGGTCTATCAAGTATTACGGATAAGAGCTCACCGGATGAAATATATGCGCACTTTAAAGTCAGTAAAGGTGCCTATAAGAAAGCAATCGGTAACTTGTACAAACAGCGCCAAATAAAAATAACCAAAACCAGTATTCAATTAGTGGAGTAAAGCAATATGCAAGCAACAGTTAAATGGCAAGGTGGCATGTCATTTCATGGTAAAACAGATAGCGGCTATGAGACTGTTATGGACGGCGACAAACAGGCGATATCTCCAATGGAATCAGTGCTTGTTGCAGTAGGAGCCTGCTCTTCAGTCGACGTTGTTGAGATCTTGCGCAAAGCTCGCCAAGACCTTCAAGGTTGCCGTTGTGAACTTACTGCTGAGCGCGCTGAAAACCCACCACGTGTGTTCGAAAGTATCCATGCTCACTATATTGTAAACGGCAGTGATATTAGTGAGAAACACCTGGCGAGAGCCGTGCAATTATCAGCTGAAAAGTATTGCAGTGTGATGTTGATGCTACACGACAATGTCAACATTACGACCAGCTATAGCATTGAAGAATAACGCATAATTTGCACTAAATGCTTGCCGAGTGCGTTGTCAAAACATGCTCGGCCCCTTTCCTAGCTCCTTCTAGATTTAGCCAAAATGTTAACTAAATAGTTAATTTCGCCACACCTTAGTCAAACCTGTATTTCACACCCATACACACAAATCGTAACCATCTGATTTTTATAGTTATTTTCATGATTGGTTTGTTGGCACAAGTGATGCTGTATAGCGGTCAGCAGAACACAACAAGGCGATAACCATTATGACTAAGCATGCTTTTAACCAGTTTAAACCCTACCTAGCGATAGCAGCTGTACTATTGAGCACATCACTGCTGAGCGCTTGCGGCGACGCCAGTGCAGAGGACGCAAAAGCCGACGCTGAGCAAACCGAGGAACAAACCGTCGTTAGCATTCCTGTTGAAGCCGAAGCCGTTACAGCGGGTGATATCAGTTCTCACTACTCCACTACAGCAGTGTTAGAAGCCAAAGAGGAAGCCTTTGTTGTCGCTCGTGCGTCTGGCATCATCGATGCAATTTATGTCGAAGAGGGAGACTACGTCGAAAAAGGTCAGGTACTCGCCAAATTAGATGCGCAGCGTTATGAGCTCAATTTGGAAAAAGCCCGCGCCGAACTATTAGGGCTTGAGCAAGAGCTCGCAAAAATAAATAAGGTGTATTCACAAAAGCTGGTCAGTGATGATGTTTTTGATAAGCTCACTGCGCAACACGCGTCAGCGAAAGCGTCACTAGCGTTGGCCGAACTGGATTTGAAGGAGGCCACAATTGTTGCGCCGATTTCTGGATATATTGCGGAACGCAACGCTAAAGTCGGTAACCTGACGGAAAGCTTTCAACGTGAACGTATGTTCCATATTGTGCAACAGAAGCAGTTGCTCGGCATTGTTCACTTACCAGAAAAAGAGCTGGCAAATATCCGTAATCAGCAAAAAGCTAAGCTATCTATTGCGGCTGTTGGTAACCAATCCGTTGACGCATTTGTCGAGCGTATCAGTCCAGTAATCAACGCCAGTACCGGTACGTTTAAGGTGACCCTAAGTGTGCCTAATCCGGACAATATCCTGTTGGCAGGCATGTTTGCCGAAGTCGCTTTGGAATACGACACACATCAGAATGCGACGTTATTGCCGCGTAAAGCACTGTTATCTATCGACAACAAGGACAGCGTGTTTGTTATCACCGATGGCATTGCGAAAAAGGTTGCCGTAACTACTGGTTTTCAAAATGCCAATTTCGTCGAAGTCATCAGTGGGTTGAATGGCAATGAGACCGTCGTCACTGCGGGTCATCACAATCTCAAAGACCAATCTCCAGTAGAAGTTATCCCTGCGAACAACGTCGGCTAGGCCGACGTCCAACCCAACAAGGAGATTGTGATGAGAATTGTTGATCTAGCGGTAAAACGCCCAGTCGCAATAAGCATGTTTACCTTCGCCATTCTGCTATTTGGTATGGTGTCGCTGTCGCGCTTATCAATTAGCCTACTCCCCGAATTATCATACCCCACACTGACCATTCGTACGGATTACGACGGCGCAGCGCCGGTTGAAGTAGAGCAATTAGTCTCAAAACCGATCGAAGAAAGTATCGGTGTCGTAAAAGGCATCCGAAAAGTGACCAGCACATCTCGCGCTGAACAATCAGATGTCGTGTTGGAATTCAGCTGGGGCACGGACATGGATTTCGCCAGCTTGGAAGTGCGCGAAAAACTCGACGTCTTAACGTTACCACTGGATATTGATAAACCGCGTCTGCTGCGTTTCAACCCTACCCTAGATCCGATCATGAAACTGGGTTTGGGTTTTGAAAACACCACACAGCAGTCTTCGGTAGCCCAAATGAAACAGCTGCGTATCTATGCTGATGAACAAATCAAACGTCGTTTGGAATCTATCGAAGGCGTTGCGTCAGTGCGCATTGGCGGTGGTTTGGAAGATGAAATACATATCCAAGTTGACCAAGTGCGCGCAAGCCAATTGGACATTGCCCTGAGTACGATCGTTGATAGGCTACAACAGGAAAACGTCAACACGGCTGGAGGTCGCATCAATGAGGGCGCCCAAGCGTTTTTGGTCCGGACCATCAATCAATTTGGTAGCTTACAGGACATTGAAAATCTCTACATCGCAACCCGTGATGGCCGTAACATTCGCTTGAGTGATATCGCCAGTGTTACCTCTGCTTATAAAGAACAAGATTCGATCACGCGCTTTGACGGATTTGCAGGGAGTGAAATTGCCATATACAAAGAGGGTGATGCCAACAGTGTCGCAGTCGCAGAGCGCGTAAAACAAGCACTATCACCTATTCAAGAGCAGTTACCCGAAGCCTATCAGCTGACGCTGGTTTACGACCAAAGTGAGTTTATTTCACAAGCAATCAGTGATGTTAAAACAGCAGGTCTGATTGGTGGCATATTGGCCATGTTGATCATCTACCTATTTTTACGCGCATTCTGGCCAACTCTGATTATTTCAGTCTCGATACCGGTTTCGATTATCGCGACATTTAACCTCATGTATGGCAACGACATCTCGCTTAATATCATGAGTTTAGGTGGCATCGCCTTGGCTATAGGTCTATTGGTTGACAATAGTATCGTGGTGCTCGAAAACATCGATCGTCACAAGAAGCAAAAAGCGGATAATCATACTGCTGCTGTCAACGGTACCAAACAAGTATCAAGTGCTATTTTGGCCTCTACCCTAACGACAATGGCGGTGTTCTTTCCGCTGGTGTTCGTGGAGGGAATTGCAGGTCAATTGTTCCGTGATCAAGCCTTAACGGTAACGTTTGCGTTACTGGCGTCGTTAATCGTGGCACTGACACTCATCCCGATGTTAGCCAGCCGTCAGAAAAGTAAAACACTCGCTCACCAAGAGACCTTTGAAAAACCTGAAAAGCCGTCTATTGCTGAGCTGAAAGGCTGGAAAAAGTTGAGTGCCATCTTGGCTTGGCCATTCCAGAAGTTCTTCTGGTTAGTCTTTATTGCAGTGCCGGCGGTCGTGATCGCGGCCGTAATCGCACTTTATCGACTCCTGAGTAAAGGTCTGTACTGGTTGTTTAAACCGTTAACTTGGGCATTTAACGCTGGATTCAATGCGCTGCAATCGATCTACACCCTCGCCCTGTCGGGCGCCTTGGCAGCGCGTTTACCAACGCTCATCGTGATCGTTGGTTTGGCAGTAAGCTCAGTATTGGTTATTCCGCGTTTGGGCATGGAACTAATACCGCGTATGGCACAGCAAGAGTTTTTTGTTGAGCTGACAATGCCTGCCGGTACGCAATTGGCGAACACTGATCGTGTCGTGACACAACTAAGCGCATTTGCGCGAGAGCAACAAGGTGTTGAGCGCACCTATGCATTAGTTGGTACGGGTAGCTTGGTTGCCGCGTCACCGAGTCAAGGAGGCGATCACTGGGGCAAGGTTAATATCGTCATGGCGGCCAACACCTCGCAAGCCGATGTAGAACAACTACAGGCAGCTTTGCGCGCACAAGTAGCCAAAATGCCGGGGGTAACCGCAAACATAGCGTATCCAGAGTTATTTACCTTTGCCGCCCCGATCCAAATTGAGCTAAGTGGTTATGACTTGAAGACCTTGCAGTATCATGGTGAACAGTTAACCGATGCCATGAATGCCAACAGTCGTTTTACCGATGTGAGCTCGACCTTGACCGCCGGTAACCCGGAGTTAGCAATTCAATTCAATCACACGCTGCTCAATCAATTGGGCTTAGAAGCGGCGAGTGTTTCACAACTTATCTCCAGTAAAATTGGCGGCAATGTTGCAACTCAATACACCATTCAAGATCGCAAAGTAGATGTGTTGGTGCGCTCTTCTGAACACCAGCGCGATACGCTGGCCGATATTGCCAACATTATTATTAATCCTGATTCGCCAGAACCACTACCTTTAAGCGCGGTTGCTCAGTTGCAAATGGATATTGGTCCGAGTGAAATCACCCGTGTTGGTCAACAACGTGTTGCGTTGATCAGTGCTAATTTGGCTTATGGTGATGTCAAACAAGGTGTCACTGCTACCCAAGCGCTTCTGGATGAGTACCAATTACCGGTTGGCCTGAATGCTAAGATCGCAGGTCAAAGTGAAGATATGCAAGCCAGCTTTACGTCGCTACAGTTTGCCTTAGCCTTGGCGGTATTCTTGGTCTACCTGGTAATGGCATGCCAGTTTGAATCGCTGTTCCAACCATTGTTGATTCTGGTTGCGGTACCACTTGCTGGGGCAGGCTCAATCTATGGACTATGGTTAACGAATACGCATGTCAGTGTCGTGGTGTTTATTGGCTTGATCATGCTAGCCGGTATCGTGGTAAACAACGCCATTGTGCTAATCGACCGCATCAATCAACTGCGCAATGAAGGTGTTGAAAAGACTGACGCGATCAAGCAAGCAGCGCTGCAACGCTTGCGTCCTATCGTAATGACAACCCTCACCACAGTGCTTGGCCTGTTACCCATGGCATTAGGCTTAGGTGAAGGTGCTGAAGTGCGCACACCGATGGCTGTAACCGTTATCTTCGGTATCTTGTTCTCAACGGTACTAACCCTGATTTTACTTCCCGTTATGTACAGTTTGTTTGAGCGTAAGACATTTACCGAAACCAAACCAAAAACAGTTGAAAACGGCCAACAAGGAGACGCGATCTATGGATAAGTTTGCTGTGGCCGGTGCTTCGCTGGCCCGGTTTGCAATGCGCAAACCGGTTACCATCTGTATGACGTTTTTGAGTTTACTCTTGTTTGGCATGGTCGCTGGCCGCTTGCTGCCACTGGAAAAGTTTCCGGGAATCGATATCCCTGAAATGATGATTCAAATCCCTTACCCTGACTCAACGCCTGCTGAAACTGAACGCATGATCACTCGCCCAGTGGAAGAAGCAGTGGCGACCATGTCAGGCATAAAACGGATGTTTGCGAATAGTTTTGAAGATCGCGCGGAAATCTACATTCAGTTCGCGTGGGATGAGAATATCAAAGCGAAGAGTATCGAAGCGCGCGAAAAAATCGATGCGATTCGTCACCTACTGCCCGATGACGTTGAACGCATCATGGTGTTTAAATTCAACACTAACGACATGCCGATATTCCAGCTTCGCGTATCCAGTGAGCGAGATTTATCGAATGCCTATGACCTACTCGACCGCAACCTGAAGCGTCCTATTGAGCGCGTTCAAGGTGTTTCGAAAGTCGAGCTGTATGGCGTATTGAAAAAACACATCGTGATCCGTTTGTCGCCAGAGCGTATTGCAGCTTTGAACATTGATGTAAACCGCCTGTCTGAAACCTTACAAAATGCCAACTTCTCGACCAATGCCGGTCACTATTATGATCTCGGCCAGAAAATCAGCCTAATACCGCAAGGAGACTTTCGTAGCCTCGATGATATTCGCCAACTCAATATTCGCCCAGGCATCGTCTTGGGTGATATTGCTGAAATCGGTTTTGAAACCCCCGAGCGCAATGAAGGACGCCACCTTGATCGGACTTATGCGGTGGGCTTTAACATCTATCGCGAATCTGGCAGTAATTTGGTTGATGTTTCAGAACGCGTGATGAAAGTCATTGATGCAGCGAAAACGGACCCCGCGTTCAACGGTATAAGCCTGTTCGTGATGGATGACTTAGCCACAAGCGTTACCGAGTCACTCAGCGATTTAGTTGCAGCTGGATTACTGGGCGCGGCCTTATCAATCGCAGTACTGTTTTTATTCTTGCGTCAACTCACGATTACGCTGGTGGTGGTGTTATCGGTACCGTTTTCAATTTGTATTACGCTAGGCATGATGTACCTGTTTGGGTACTCACTGAACATCTTGTCCTTGATGGGCCTGATGCTAGCCGTCGGCATGTTGGTCGATAACGCGGTGGTGGTAACTGAAAGCATTTTTCAAGAGCGCGGCAAAGAGCCTGATGCTACCAAAGCAACCGAGCTTGGCGTTGGTAAAGTGAGCCTTGCAGTGATCGCGGGGACGACGACAACTGCAATCGTGTTTTTGCCAAACATCATTGGTGTAAAAATCGATGTCACCGTGTTTTTAGAGCATGTCGCGATTGCGATTTGTATCTCGCTATTTGCGTCTTTGCTCATTGCGCAGACCTTGATCCCGCTGTTAGCCAGTAAGATCAAGGCACCAAAAAATTTAACCGAGCCCAAACCCGACTCAGCACTTAAACTGCGTTACCAACGCACCTTGCGCTGGACACTGAATAATCCGGGAAAAGCTAGTTTGATTGCGATTTTGCTATTGGTGAGTACCGCAATACCAATGCAGTTTGTAACCCAAGATGGCGATGGCAACAATGATTCGGAACGCATTTGGTTAAACTACCATATGCAAACTAACTACACTTTGGAAGAAGTAGAAAAGACCGTCGATAAGATGGAAGCGTTTTTGTATGAGAATCAAGATGAATTCCACATCAAACAGGTCTACACCTATTTCAATCCGGGCTTCGCAGTTTCGGGTATTACCCTCAAAGAAGACTTGCCTATTCCAGTCGCAGAATTGAAATCTAAGATCCGTGATCAAATGCCATCGTTTGTTCGAGCGAAACCTTCTTTTCAATGGGACAGCGGCAACGGTGGTGGTATCAAAATCACACTGTTAGGCGAATCGTCTGATCGCTTACTTACGCTTGCGGACCAAATTGTACCCGTGCTGGGCAATATCGATGGCCTGTCGGACGTTAGAGCAGATACTGGTGCGATGCGTGAAGAACTGCAAATTCGGGTTGACCGCGACAAAGCGTTTAAGTTTGGTCTGAACACCAGTGACGTTGCAAACATTGTGGGAACAGCGTTGCGAGGTTCTCCACTTAGAACTTTCCGCCACGACCCCTCAGGTGAAATCGATATTCGTCTGATGTACGGTAAGGATCTACAATCGTCGTTGAGTAAATTGCGCAGCTTAGTCGTGCGCAAAGATGGCCTGCAGCAAGTCACGCTGGATCAGATTGCAACCATCCAAGTAGCAAGACAATTGTCACAAATCAGCAGAAGCTACCGCCAAACGGCTCTCAGCATTGGTGCAAACCTAGATGATGAATTCACTATCGAACAAGCGCGTGAGCAAATTCAAGCCGTTATGGCACATATCCAGTTGCCGACGGGCTATCAATGGACACTCGACGGCAGTTTTAATCGTCAGGATGAAGCGACTGCGGTAATGCAAATGAATATGATTTTGGCCATCTGCATGATTTATGTGGTAATGGCCGCGCTGTTTGAATCATTAATGTTACCGACCGCGGTTATCACCTCACTACTGTTTTCATTCACTGGCGTGTTCTGGGCATTTTTTGTAACCGGAACCCCTATGTCTGTTATGGGTATGATCGGTATGCTGATTTTGATGGGCATAGTGGTGAACAACGGTATTGTGCTGGTTGATCGGATAAACCAATTAATCAACCAAGGTATGACATTATTTGACGCTGTGGTCGAAGGTTGTAGTTCACGGGTGCGTCCAATATTGATGACGGTGGCCACAACGGTCCTCGGTTTGATACCGCTGGCAATGGGATCAACGCGAATTGGAGGTGATGGTCCACCCTACTCGCCTATGGCGATCGCGATTATTGGTGGGCTCGTATTCTCTACCTTGACCAGCCTGGTGTTGGTGCCGCTTGCTTACGTAATGCTGCTCAAGGTGCGTTATCGGTACACCAAACTTTGGCTACAATGCAAAACGCAAGTGAGTCGTTTGATCTCTGCATAAATAAAAAAAGCTGCGCTACAGAGCTTTTGTGGTGCGGCTTTTATCTTTCACTGAAGCGACGCTTACGCCAGTCCAATAGGTATTATCTGACATACCTATGTATCACCCCAGCGATTTTTTTTTAACCAATCCTCAGCTTTAATTACTCACGTCGAAACGAAATGAATTAACTTACTGAGGAATTTAACCATGTTGAAAATCGTTAAAACTTCTATCGCTCTCGCTGCTACTTCTTTGTTGTTCACAGGTACTGCTCAAGCAGACGTCAACGAAGCACTACAAAACATCTGCACCATCGTTAAGTCTGACGACAAAGGTGAATTGCGTAAGAAAATGAAGAAGGTTCGCTCTGACTACAACCTTAAGCTTCAAGATTACTACTCAGGTGTTTCATGTGGCGGTAACAGCCTTATCCGTACTGCGATGCTTAACAACGCGGTTGAAGCCGGTACATTGCTTGTGAAGAAAATGCCAAAAAAGCATTTAGCGGCACCCGAGCAGGATGGCAAAACACTACAAGCTTGGGTCGCTGAGCAAGGCTTAGCTGACAACCCTGTTGCAGCTGCACTTTCACAGCGTATCTAATTCACAATTTCGGTAGCTTCGGCTACCACCATGTTTCAACATGGTCGGCAGAGTAACGTTCTGCTTCCTCGAAAGGCCCCGATTTATCGGGGTTTTTCCTTTTTTGCTAACACTATTCACGTCAGGTAAAGCTAACATCGAATACACTTGGGCATTCAAATTCAGTTAAATCACCACTGGGATAGGCATTCGGGTCAATATACTGGGTGAACTCAACTAAATCTTCACTGTACAGTAAATCAAGCGCTAGGCGCGACTTACCATACAAGCCCCGATGAATCATATTGGCTGAGAATAACAGTAAGTCCCCTGCTGCTAGTGGCACTTTCACTGAACCGGGCAGTGCGTCAAAATGCCTCAGGCTGTCGTATTGATTGCGCACCGAAAACTCTCGAATTGTATCCCAACGTCGATGCGTCCTCGGAATAAGCTCTAGACCATACTCATCGCGCAGTGCAATTCTGCAATGCAAAGGTGTTGGGCCTGACAAAGCGTGGCGCAATTGCTGACTGTTTAAATGATATTGACCGTCTCTATGCCAATAATTGGGTTGTGGGCGCTTGGGGTTAAAAAATAATTGGGTGTTTATAAATCGTGGCGCGTCATTTAACAATGGCGCCACTAACTCAACTAGCGGCACACTGGCAACCAACCGAAAAATGGCTGATTTTTGCACATCTGACAAGTCATCACCGCGCGTCAGATAAGCGGCATTCAAAACGCCTCGCTCGTAGTATTCTGCATTTTGTCGTAACCAGGCCTGCATATACTGCTCAGCAATCGCTTCAAATGCCTCAAATTGATCACGCTTTAAAAAACCGGGGATCTTCACAAACCCCCAGTGTTCAAAATGTCGTTTAGCTGATTCTTGTCTAGAAGCGGTATTCAAAGGTAACCGACACCTCATCAATCGACATAAAGGTATAGTGATTATAGCGGGCAATGGCAGAAAACCCGCCAGCGAAATTCCAAATCAAGCCGACACCCGCATTGACGCCATATTCTGTGTTGGACTCTTTGGCTAGCAGTCTTCTTCCGCTATCTTCAACGCGTTCAACACGCGCCGAAATGCGGTTCAGGGTGAGTCCAGCATTGACGAAAAGGTTAAGATTATCAGACAAATCGACAATGTTGTGACGCGACTCCAACGTGATAATTTTCATGTCGGTATCAAAACTATTAAACCCTTCAATACCATCAAAGCCACTGACGAGAATGTTATCAAGATCATCTAAAAAGCCTATCTCGATACCTTCATTGTAATTTACACCTAAATGCCAAGCATCCGTAATGTAATAGCCAATACCGAAATTGAAGTTAACGATGTCATCTTCATCACCGGTAAAGTCAGCGTCATCTGCGTATTGGAGAATGTCATTGGATAGCGCTTCTCTGGCTTCGTCATTTTCATATGAATAATGTCGGGTTAACCCCGCAACGCTGAGTGTCCAATTATCGAGAGAAGCTTGGGCAAAAGCAGACTGAGATAAGAAACCGGCGAAAAGAATGGAGCACACACGTGCTGTGCTTGTCATAGTCACAATAATTACATCCTATGTAAAAGAAAAAAGCCCGGCGTGAAAGTATTGTTTCACGCCTAAATAAACCGCTGCAAGACTACGCGAGTAGAGGCTTATTTACTCGCTTTTAATTGTAACAATTCTTGCTTTTCACTTTGACTGAGGAACGCCGCTTCCAGGCTATTGTGTTGAAGACGATCACAGTCCTGTTGGCTAAGTCCAATGACCTCTTGAGCAACGCGGTACTCGTTGGCCAGATCAATCGCCGAAACACCTGGATCGTCAGTGTTTAGCGTTACACACATGCCTGCCGCTAAGAAAGCCTTCATTGGGTGCTCGGCTAGGTTGGCTACCGTTGCTGTTTGATAGTTAGAGGTTGGGCAAGATTCAATTGGGATCCGCTGCTCAGCGAGTTCTTGCATCAGTTTGGCATCTTGAATCGCGGCTACTCCGTGACCAATGCGCTGCGCCCCCAAAACATTAATCGCCCGCCGAATACTGTCCGGTCCATCCGCTTCTCCTGCGTGCACGGTCACTTGCCAATCGGCTTTTCGCGCTTTGACGAAGTGCGACTCAAACAACTCGGCGGGATAGCCCAACTCGTCGCCAGCAAGATCAATCGCCGTGATCTTATCTTTGTGAGCCAGTAATCCATCCAGTTCAACAAGACAGTTTTCGGCGCCAAATGTGCGACTTAAGATACCGATTAAATTGGCTCTAACGCCGGTTTGTTTTTCACCATCGCGAACACCTTGCACCACTGCTTCAACCACATCGCCAGGTGCTATTTTGTGATTCATTCCCATGTAGTAAGGAGAGAAACGCAACTCCACATAGTCTAAGCCTTCTGTCTTGGCGTCCAACATGTTTTCCATTGCGACGCGGTAACATGCGTCTAGGTCTGCAAGTACCGAAACTCCGTAATCCAAGCGCTGCAAGAACGCTAAGAGATCACTGGTCTTGTCGACGATTTGCACCAATGGGATCAAGTCATCTAGATTATCAGCTGGCAACGCAACGCCATATTGAGCAGCCAAATCCAAAATTGTACTGGGCCGAATATTGCCATCGAGATGACGATGTAAATCGATAACGGGAAGTTTTGGATTAAACATAAATGCTCTACTTATTATTAATTGTTAACAGATAGTACTGCCAAACCGCCTTCAGTGGATTGGCTTCGCGGTAAAAACCAGTAAAATGCGCCTTTTAAAATATCACAATGGCGCGCCAATTCATGCCAAAGACTGACAATTTGTTTGCTCAGCCGCTTAAACAAGTCACTGATTTTCGATTTGATGATCAAGTTGCTGATGTTTTTCCTGATATGATCTCGCGATCAGTGCCAGGTTATGAGCACATTCTCAATATCATCGAAAAGTTGGCAAAACGCTATGCCAAGCCAAACCAGCGGATCTATGATCTCGGCTGCTCATTGGGTGCGGCCAGTTTGGCTGCAGCACACGGCGCGGGCTCCAATGCTGATATTTATGCGATTGATAATTCCGCGGCGATGTTGGCTCGTTGCCAACGTTATATCCGCCAGTTTTCGCACGCCAGTACGATTAAGCTGTTTGAAAATGACGTAACCCATATCGACATAGATAACGCCTGTATGGTCATCATGAATTTTACCCTGCAATTTATCGATAAAGATCGGCGGGACGACATGATTAATCGTATCTATCAAGGGCTTAATCCCGGTGGTATTTTGGTGTTATCTGAAAAGATCAGACACCAAGACCAGGCAGCAGATGAACTCCTAATCGACTTGCATCATGAATTCAAACGCCAAAATGGCTACAGTGAACTAGAAATCAGTCAAAAACGCGCAGCGTTGGAAAACGTCATGCAGCTCAACACCTTTGACGAACACCAACAGCGATTGCTCGATGTAGGATTCTCATCCGTTGCACTCACTCAACAGCAATTCAATTTCTGCTCGATGGTGGCGATAAAAGCATGAATAACAGCAGCACGTGGTTCAAACAGTGTTTTCACGACTTAATCGACTCGCCGGTTAGTCATTGGCTCAATACACTACCTACGCAGATGCAGGAGTGGCAGCACTCTCACCACCGCAAAGACGTTGATAAATGGTGCAATTTGCTCAATCAACTGCCCGAAATGCCAACTGCTAATATTGAACTCACAACCAAGGTGTCGATAGGTACTTCAGACGACGCTGCAGATGGCGAACGCAAACGGATAACCGCTCTAATGAAGCACTTCATGCCGTGGCGTAAGGGGCCGTTTTTTGTGCATGGCGTCAACATTGATACCGAATGGCGCTCTGACTGGAAGTGGGATCGGGTTCTCCCTCATATTGAACCATTGGCGCAACGTACGGTGCTAGATGTCGGGTGCGGCAGCGGTTACCACATGTGGAGAATGCTAGGCGAGCAAGCAAAACTGGTGATTGGTATTGACCCTACACCACTGTTTTTGATTCAGTTTCATGCAATCAAGCACTTCCATGGTGCAGCCCCCATTCACATGTTACCGCTGGGCATCGAACACATGCCCGAACTCAACGGTTTTGATTCGGTGTTTTCTATGGGCGTTTTGTATCACCGCCGCGATCCCATTCAGTTTCTCACGGAGCTTAAACAACAATTGAAACCCGGCGGGCAATTAATCCTCGAAACCTTAGTTGTAGAAGGTGACGTCAATACTGTGCTCATGCCGACCGATCGATACGCACAAATGCGCAATGTCTGGTTTTTACCGAGTTGTGAAGCGCTTTCACTGTGGTTGTCTCGGTTAGGGTTTGTCGATATCAAAGTTGTCGACGAAAACGTCACCAGCTTGGACGAACAACGCAAAACGGAATGGATGGATAATCAATCACTGGCAGATTTCCTCGATCCAGACGACGTGAGTAAAACCATTGAAGGATACCCTGCACCTAAACGCGCGGTGATTATTGCCAAAAAGAAATAGGCGCTGTCGATTGTGGCACGTTAGTTGATTGATTAACGCTATTAATCGATCAGCAAATGAGCGACAACGTCAGTGTTTATGGATTATCAGGCCTTTTTAAAAAACCAGTCATTAGCGCCCAGCTATTTGGACACTGCACTAAAATGGTTCAAGCCATTGGGCGATCATATTGCATCGCACCACGATAGTGCAAAAAAGCCCTTTTTCCTCGGCGTAAATGGCGCCCAAGGCTCGGGTAAGTCAACTTTATGTGCATTTTTGCAGTTTTATTTGAGTCAGCAACACGGCCTGAACGTGGTGACGCTGTCGCTTGATGATTTCTACCTGTCTCAATCCGATCGCCTTGCTATGTCAGTTAAGGTGCATCCGCTGTTTAAAACTCGTGGTGTGCCTGGAACTCATGACATCGCACTGTTACAGAAAACACTAGAGCGCCTAGCTGAATACGGTACCGTGTCTTTACCACGGTTCAACAAGGCAACTGACAATCCTGCGTCAGTGCTTGAGTGGCCGGTGGTGAATGCTCCAGTTGACGTCGTATTGATGGAAGGCTGGTGTTGGGGTGCGGCGCCACAAACTGATGCGCAACTGCGCACCAGTGAAAATGAGCTGGAACGCGAACACGACGCATTAGGTGTGTGGCGAGAATACGTAAATCAAACCTTAAAACGCGATTATCTAGATCTGTACGCGAAGATGCATTATTGGGTGATGCTCAAAGCGCCCAGTTTCGATTGCGTTGCCGATTGGAGGATTGAACAAGAACACAAGCTAAAACAACGTTTAACACCGACAGACGCGCATTCTGCGGTGATGAATGATACTCAAATTCGCCAATTTATTAGCTATTTTGAGCGCCTTACCAAACATGTTCTTGCAACCTTGCCTAACAAAGTCGATTGCCTTTATGAACTCGATGCCCAGCGCCATATTACGGCCGCTCAAGCGAGTTTCCTATGATAACGTTACCGGCGCTGGTATACAGCGACTTGGATGGTACTTTATTAGACCACTACAGCTATGATTATAGCCCTGCCACCAACGCGCTTGCGCAACTCAAAGGGTTACGCGTACCGGTAATTCTGAATACCAGCAAGACATTTGCCGAGGTTAAAACCATCGCCGAGCAACTCGCGCTGGACAGCCCGCTGATTGTTGAAAATGGTGCCGCGATTTATTGCCCTGCAACACTTGCCGAATCGTTAAATATTGCTGAGCAAAGTGCGGCAACGGGGTATACCCGAAAGACTTTTACACAACCTCATCAACATTGGTTGTCCATCCTTAACCGCGTGCAAAATACGTTTGGTGACGAGATGACGAGCTTTTCCGAACTGGGTATTGAAGGCATTGTTGAGTACACTGGCCTATCAACAACACAAGCAAAGCAGGCGTCACGACGAGAATTTGGTGAGCCGGTTGTTTGGCGCGGTAGCGATGCGCGCAAAGTTGAATTTATGCAAGCGCTCCGTGCGCTAGGAGCTGACCCAATTGAAGGTGGACGCTTCATTCACGTCTGCGGGCAATGTTCAAAAGGTCACGCATTAAAATGGCTAACCGACTGTTACCAACAAGCGCTTTATCCTGACCAAACCGTTTCTACCGTCGCATTGGGTGACGGTAAGAATGACATCGCGATGCTAAATGTTGCTGACATCGCGGTTCGCATTTTATCACCTGTGCATCAACCCCCAGGGCTATCGCGCTCGGGACCAACGATCACAACTACCGAATTTGGCCCAACTGGCTGGGCTGAAGCTATCACAACAATCTTTTCGCTCTCATAAATTGGAGTTTATATGGCTGATTTTTACCAAAACGGCATTGTTACTACCCTACACAATCTTTCTGAGCGACCGGTCGAAGAATTAGAAGCTGAACTTATACAATACAGCCACAAGCGACCAATGGCACTGATCCTTCCATCTCTGTTTTCAGAACTAGAAGGCGAAGCACTACCCAATATTATTAACCACATCACGCAAGTCCCTTATCTCAATGAGATCGTAATCGGGCTGGATCGAGCCGATGAAACTCAATTCAAACACGCGTTAACATTCTTTGATAAGTTGCCACAACACCATCGTGTCTTGTGGAATGATGGGCCTCGATTAAAGGCTCTGGATGAAGAGCTGACCAAACTCGGCGTCGCGCCAAAAGAGATGGGCAAAGGCAGAAACGTCTGGTATTGCATGGGTTACATTCTGGCCTCAGGCAAGTCAGAAAGTGTTGCCCTGCACGACTGCGATATTTTGACCTATGACCGCTCCCTACTCGCGCGATTAATCTACCCTGTTGCAAATCCGCAATTTAACTACGAATTCTGCAAAGGCTATTACGCACGCGTCGCGAATGGCAAGATTAATGGACGGGTATCCCGTTTACTGGTTACGCCGCTTATTCGCGCGTTACAGCGCACCTGCGGCTTCAATGAATATCTGCAGTTTATGGACAGTTTCCGTTATCCACTCGCTGGAGAGTTCTCGTTTCGACGAGATGTATTAAACGACATTCGCATCCCCAGCGATTGGGGATTAGAAATCGGCGTGTTGTCAGAGATGCATCGCAACTATAACCACAACCGCCTGTGTCAGGCAGACATTGCGCGCGTATACGATCACAAACACCAGGATCTTAGCTTGAACAATGATCAAGGTGGATTGTCGAAAATGTCGATTGATATCACCAAGGCACTGTTCCGCAAGCTCGCGACGCAGGGTCACACGTTCAGCACTGAAATGTTCCGTTCAATCAAGGCGACATACTTTAGAATCGCACTGGATTTCATTGAAACCTATCACAATGATGCGATTATGAATGGCTTGAAATTGGATATACACAATGAAGAAAAAGCGGTTGAAATGTTTGCACGTAACATTATGAAGGCGGGTCAAAGCTTCTTGGAGAATCCAATGGAAACACCGTTTATTCCCAGTTGGAACCGGGTAAACAGTGCGATGCCAGACGTGTTCCCACGGTTAATCGAAGCGGTAGAAGAAGACGCTAAAACCTACGGAGGTTAAGCATGAGCGAGGCGTTAGTGCACCTCAAAGAAAAAGTAACACACCAGTTGGAACTGATTTATGCCGACGTGGTAGACGTGGACGACTACGCGGCCATTGCTGACCAGCTGCTGGAAACCATGCGTATCGATGAACAACACCCGCCGGCTTGGCCGGCGGCTTATCGAAACCTTTGGGATGAGCAAGACATCATGATGATCACCTATGGTGATAGCGTGATCCAGGAAGATGAAAAGCCGCTCGGTACGCTCAAACAGTTTCTTGAGCGGTATTGTGTCAATACCATCAACAAAGTGCACATACTGCCGTTTTACCCCTACAGTTCCGATGATGGGTTTTCCGTTATTGATTATTCGACGGTTAATCAATCGCTGGGGGATTGGTCTGATGTCAATGATTTAGCCGCCGAATATGGTCTCATGTTCGATTTGGTCATCAACCATTGCTCAGCGCGCAGTCGCTGGTTCCAAAACTTCATTAAGGGTTCTGGCACTGGCAGTGACTTTTTCTTTACCGCTCATCTAGATGATGACCTTTCCAAAGTAGTAAGACCGCGAACGTCTCCACTATTGAAAGAAACAAAAACAGAACACGGTAATGAGCACGTATGGTGCACATTTTCACACGATCAAGTCGACTTTGACTTTAGAAACCCAAACGTCCTGCTGTCTTTTGTGCGTATCATCCGTGATTATTTGGACCAAGGCGCCAGCATATTCCGACTAGATGCTGTCGCGTTTTTGTGGAAGGTGATTGGTACCCCTTGTATTAACCTACCACAGACCCATGAGGTGATTCGTCTGTTGCGCACTCTGATCGAAAATACCGCGCCAGACGCTATTATTATCACCGAAACCAACATCCCTAATCGGGAAAACCTTACCTACTTCGGTAATGCCAACGAAGCGCACGCTATCTACAACTTCTCGTTACCACCACTGTTAGTCAATACGCTGATCACTGGGGATTGTCGCTACCTTAAGGCATGGATGATGAGTATGCCGCCGGCGCAAAATGGCACCACATACTTTAACTTCATTGCCTCACACGATGGGATTGGCTTGCGACCTGCAGAAGGTCTGCTAACAGACGTGGAAATCTCAGCGCTAGTTCACACCATGCAAAACTTTGGTGGGCGCATCAGTTGGCGTACCTCCGACATGGGCCAACAAAAACCATATGAAATCAATATAACTTTATTCGATGCACTACAAGGTACAACAAAGGGGCCAGACAAATACCAAATCGATCGGTTTATTTGTGCTCATGCGATCATGCTTGGCCTAGAAGGTATTCCGGGTATTTACATCCACAGTCTGCTGGCGACCTCTAATGACTATGAGAAGGTTGAAAACACCGGACACAACCGTTCGATAAACCGGCATCGTTGGAATTTCTATGCGCTCGAAAAGCAACTGGACAATCCAAATAGTCAGCATCACAAAGTGTTAACTCGCATGTCGCAATTGATCAGGGTGCGCAAGGCCCAGCCAGCGTTCCACCCCAACGCGACCCAGTTTACGCTGCAGCTAGGCGATCACTTGTTTGGCTTCTGGCGCCAAAGTATGGATCGACAACAGAGCATATTTTGTATCTCTAATGTCACCGATGTTGCCACAACGGTTGCGTTATCGGACATCAATCTAATCGGTACTGACCATTGGATTGATCTGATTACCGGCGACCAAATCAATGTCGCAGACGTGGTGCTCAAATTAGCCCCCTACCAAACGGTTTGGATCAGTAATCGATTCGATTAAGTCGACCTAGCAAACGCTTTCGGCTAGACTGCGCGCCTCGTAATTGATTAATGGTTGTTTCGTGAGTCAAAGTAGGCGCTTTCATTTTTTTTCTGAGCTAAAGCAGTTAACCAGCTTGGCTTGGCCTTTATTGATTGCGCAGCTCACGCAAATGCTAATGGGTGTATCTGACACGATCATGGCCGGGCGTTATTCTGCCAACGACATGGCGGCTGTTGCCATCGGTTTTAGTGTCACAACCCCCGTTTTGATGTTTATCCAAGGGATCGCGCTGGCGATCCCACCGATTATCTCGCGACTGGCTGGCGCACAGCAGGAGCACAAAATCGCTTACTCAACGCAGCAGGCCCTTTGGACCTTGTTGAGTTTTAGTGCCTTAGTTTACCTGCTGTTGGTATTTATTGAGCCCCTACTCGCGCTAGTGCCAATGGATGAGGGCCTTCGTTCAATCACCACAGATTATGTAACGTTTGTGCTGTATGCCGCACCGGCTTTTGCTTTATATCAAGGTGCACGAAACTTTTGTGAAGGCTTAAGTCAAACGCGCCCTACCATGTTAATCACGTTGCTGGGCCTGTTGATCAACATTCCGGCTAACTACGTGTTTATCTATGGCGCATTTGGCTTCCCGCAATTAGGCGGTGCAGGATGTGGTGTGGCGACCGCCATTGTGTTAGTCATGATGATGACGGCAACCTTGGCGTATGCGCGATTTAGTCGCACATTAAGTCACATCCAGTTGTTCGGCCAATGGTATTGGCCCAACGCTCGTCAGATGCTTATCACAATCAAACTGGGTCTTCCCATCGCCGGCACTATCTTGTTCGAAGTCACCTTATTTTCAGCAGTTGCTTTATTACTTGCGCCTTTTGGTGCTATCCCGGTCGCTGCGCATCAAATTGCGCTCAATTTTTCGGCGCTGATGTTCATGTTTCCACTCAGTATCGGTATGGCGGTATCGATTCGCATTGCTTTTCTAATTGGTAAGCAAGCCTATCAAGCAGCGAAGTTTGCCTTGTTGTCGGCCCTGTCATTAGGCTTGTGTATTGCGGTGGTCACGGCCAGTTTTACTATTCTGGCTCGCGCCATTATTCCGACCTGGTATACCAATGAAATAGCGGTCATCGAGTACGCGATGCCGCTATTACTGTTAGCTGCGATGTTTCAATTTTCAGATGCCATTCAAGCTATTTCAGCCAATGCCCTGCGCGGCTACAAAGACACTACTGCGATGTTCATTATCACTTTCATTGCATACTGGTTGATTGGCTTGCCCACCGGTCTTATTCTCGCGCTAACCGATTGGATCGTTCCTGCGATGCAAGCCCGGGGCTTTTGGGTGGGCTTTATCGTCGGGCTCAGTGCCGCTGCTGTGTTACTCGGTATTCGCGTGAAAATTATTCAGGCGCGACTTTACTCGAGCCAGCCACAGCCGCGTTGAGTTCAGATAACTCTTGTTCCGTCAGATGGCGCCATTGCCCCGCCGATAAACCCTTGAGGTTAATGTGCATGATGCGCTTGCGGACTAGGCGTGTCACCTCGTAGCCAAGGTATTCACACATTCTGCGGATCTGACGATTCAAGCCCTGCGTTAGTACGATTTCAAAACTGCGTTGTCCAACCGCTTTCACTTGGCATGGCTTGGTCACTGTATTGAGGATCGGCACCCCTTTTGCCATGCGACTGATAAAGCGCGGACTGATGGGTTTGTCGACATTGACGCGATAAACTTTATCGTGCGCATTTTCAGCGCGGAGTATTTTATTGACGATGTCACCGTCGCTGGTTAACAAAATTAAACCTTCAGACGGTTTATCCAAGCGCCCAATAGGGAAAATCCGTTGCGGGAACTTGATCGCATCGATGATATTGCCTTTTACCTTGCGCTCTGTCGTACACGTTATCCCTACCGGTTTGTGGTACGCGATATAAACACGATCACTTTTATCGGCTTTGACGGCGTTGACCGGCTTACCGTCAACACACACGCGATCGGCATCGGTGACTTTGCTGCCGAGTTCTGGTTGTTTGCCGTTAAGCGTTACTCGTCCGGCCGAAATCAGCGCATCAGCCTCTCTTCTCGAACAAAAGCCAGAATCGCTAATAAATTTGTTTAACCGTTTGGGTTCCAACTGACACCTACTTCTGAGTGGGAATACTGCGACAGGGCGAATTGTCGACTATCGCTGGCACAATAGCAATGTTGGCAGTAATTTACGTATCTGCGGTTGACTTTGCTATACTCATTTTATTATTGATCGATGTAAAACTTATCATTTATGTCCACCGTCGCCGTATTTATGGGCCCTTTTCTCGCGCTGTTTTATACCTTTGTTGCAGTGTTTTATGTCGTGGTGATCAATAAGCATAAACGTCAAAATAATACCGTCCAGTATGTGCATATGGGTGATCGGTACTCATTTCACTGGTGGAATCACCTGACCTTTAGGGTGTTTAGAATGATCATTTGGATGGTTTGCGTGTTGCGTTTGATATGGCCAGAAGTAGACCAATGGATCGGCTTATATTCGTGGCCTCACTTCGGGCCTTACATCATTGGTATCACGCTGCTAATGGGTGGCTTTGGATTGGCCATTACCACTCATTTCCAAATGCGCGACGATTGGCGCAGCGGCATTGATGCCGCACAATCAGGTCATCTAATCACGCAAGGTTTATATGCCTATAGCCGCAATCCTGCTTATATCGGCGTCGCCAGTGCACAATTGGGTTTCTTAATGGCGTTGCCCAGCGTCTTTTCGCTAATATGCTTTGTCGTTGGCATCAGCGCCCTTTATTTTCAGGTGTTGCTGGAGGAACAACATTTAACCAGTATGTATGGCGAACAATATCAATTGTATTCGCGCTCAGTGCCACGCTGGCTTTGATCAAGCTTCCATTCATCACCGATCCGTTCGATATCAGCATCAACGTAATTCTCTTGTTCCCATGCATAGCGCTTGTCGACGTATTTAGGGTCATTGCGATGCCATAAAAACGCTGCCAAGGCTCCTGCAACTGCGCCGAAAAAGTGGTACTCATACGAAATACCCGGTTCTCGTGGGAATATCGTCATGATCATCCCGCCATACATGAAAAATGCAATCATCATCAATACGACAGAACGCTTGTCACGTCGAAATAAACTCACGGTAAACAAAAAGAAAAACAATCCGTGCGTGAGCCCACTGGCGCCAAGATGGGTCGACTGACGTGCAAAAAGCCAAACGCCGATGCCAGATAACAGCCACACTAAGCCAAATACACGCCAGCGCGATTGCGGATACCCGTACCACAACATACTGATCAAAATCAGTAAAGGTAGCGTGTTATTGAACAAGTGCTCATAACTGCCATGAGCAACGGTTGCTGTGACGATCCCATATAAACGCAGCCAGTCTCCGGGAATGATCCCCAAGACTGATTGATCCCAATGAAATAACACCACAGCTGAGTGCATTACCCACAACAATGCGGTAAAAACAACGGCAATACTTATCGCTTTTTTCATCAGGTTTACTCTTTAACGTGTATGTAAAAGATGTAAGGGTCAAAGTGTCAGAATCAATACACGTAGGAGGTTATGGTAATACCTTCCGCGGCTATCATAGATCGAAAAGCACTAGTTCGCGTGCAATTTACCAGAATTTTGTTACTGGCTTAGATAGGCCCGCAACTGCTCAGGCGTGTCAATGTCAATGGCGGCTCTTGGCATATCTAAGGTCGCGATCTGATCAGTATTTGCCAACAAATGACGTGCGCCTTTGTCGCCACTTAGCTCGGACAGTTGCTGCCAGTAGGCCCTAGGAAAGATAGCCGGGACGGCAAACCGCTCCTGATAATGCGCACATACAACATGCTCTGGATATTGCCCGCTCGCTCGCATCAAACTATCGTAGTCTTGTGCGCTTAACGCTATTTGATCGCCGAGCACCACCATTAAATGGGTAGTTGAGGATGCGGCATTCGCAACCGCAGCTTTAATACTGGCACTCATGCCTCGTTGCCATTGCTCAACGAAGCATTGTTCAACGGCTGCTGGTAACACTGTTTGAATGCGCTCGTGATTAGCCCCTAACAGCACCATAATGCGGCTGAAATACGCACTCGGAATGTTGTCGATTACCTGTCGAATCAGCGCTTTACCGTTAACGTCAGCCAATTGTTTAATGGCGCCAAAGCGGTTAGCACTGCCAGCGGCAAGCAGTGCCAGTTCAATCTCCATTAGATTCTCCAGCCGTTTGACTAGTGTTTTTGACTAAGCGCCTTAATCCCATCGGAGAGGCCTTCCAATGTTAACGGGAACATTCGTTCGGTCATTAGCTCACGCAGTATTTGAATTGAGGCATAGTAATTCCAGTGCGACTCCGCTTGCGGATTTAACCAGATACACTGGCTAAAGTGGTTGGTAAGTCGGTTTAACCAGTCAGCCCCGGACTCTTCATTCCAGTGCTCAATACTGCCGCCGGGATAGGTGATTTCATAGGGGCCCATTGTCGCATCACCGACAAAGATGACTTTATAATCACGCCCGTATTTATGCATGATTTCCCAGATTGAAATACGCTCTTTATCGCGGCGCGCGTTGTCTTTCCACACATCTTCATACACACAGTTGTGAAAGTAGAAGTATTCCAGATGTTTAAACTCGGTATGAACCGCGGAAAACAATTCTTGGCACTGCTGAATGTAGGCATCCATCGAACCGCCGACGTCGAAAAACATCAACACCTTCACTGCATTGTGCCGCTCAGGCGTCATGTGAATGTCGAGCAGACCACCGTTTTTAGCCGTCGCTCCAATGGTTTCATTCACGTCTAACTCTTCACTTGCGCCGGTTCTGGCAAACTTACGCAATTTTCTAAGCGCCATTTTGATATTGCGCGTACCAAGCTCGACATCACTGGAAAAGTTTTTAAACTCGCGTTTCTCCCATATTTTCACCGCAGAGAAGTTGCGATTTTTGTCTTGGCCGATGCGGATCCCTTCCGGGTTGTAGCCATTCGCACCAAACGGAGACGTGCCTCCGGTACCAATCCACTTGTTACCGCCTTGGTGTCGTTTTTCTTGTTCCTGCAAGCGTTGTTGCAAGGTTTCCATCAACTTGTCTAGTCCGCCCAAAGCCTGAATTTTCGCTTTTTCTTCATCCGACAGGTATTTACTCATCGCGTTGTTTAACCAGTCTTGAGGAATATTGGCTTGGAATAAATCAACGCTTTGCACACCTTTAAAATAGTCGGCAAATGCGCGGTCAAACTTATCGAACTGACTTTCATCCTTGACCATCACCATACGCGCTAAGTGGTAAAACGCCTCAAGGTCGGCATACACAACATGTTGCTCTAACGCGTTGATCAGGTCGAGAAGCTCGCGCAAACTGACGTTTAGGCGATACTTTTTAAGCGTAAAGAAAAAATCGACCAGCACTAGCGTCGCGCCATAAAGACCAATTTTTCGAACAAGTGGATATCTTGCTCGTTCTTCAATAACGCACCGTATAAAGGCGGAATAGAGGTTTTGCCCTCTTTGCTCTGGAGTGCTTCAGGCGGAATATCTTCCGCCACTAATAGCTTCAACCAATCGAGCAGTTCCGACGTCGAAGGCTTTTTCTTTAATCCCGGAATGTCGCGTAAATCAAAGAACGCTTTTAATGCCTCATCAACTAGGCGTTGTTTAATACTGGGGTAATGTACATCGATGATGGCCTGCATTTCTTCGCGGGTAGGAAACTGAATGTAATGGAAGAAACAACGGCGCAAGAACGCATCTGGCAGCTCTTTTTCATTGTTTGAGGTAATGATCACGATCGGACGTTGGGTCGCTTTGATTAGCTGCTGCGTTTCATACACGAAGAATTCCATCTTATCCAATTCGAGTAACAGGTCATTGGGGAATTCAATATCGGCTTTGTCAATTTCATCAATCAACAGCACCGGACGCTGTTCCGCCGTGAAGGCTTGCCACAGTTTGCCCTGGACGATGTAGTTACCGATATCATGGACGCGCTCATCGCCTAACTGTGAGTCTCTGAGTCGCGACACAGCATCGTACTCGTACAAGCCTTGTTGGGCTTTGGTTGTGGACTTAATATGCCATTGAATAAGGTTTGTACCCAAGCTATTGGCCAGTTGTTCTGCCAACATGGTTTTACCGGTTCCGGGTTCACCTTTTACTAACAATGGTTTTTCTAAGGTGATCGCCGCATTCACCGCCAGCTGTAATTCTTTACCTGCTATGTAATCTTGGGTACCTGTAAATCCCATTAAACGCCTCGTATTCCAAACTTGTGGTTAAATATCTATATGATATAGCAAAAAAGCACTTCGATTTTTCGCCATCATACCAATCATATGGGTATTATGTTACGAAAAGTGTTAACACCTTGTTCACTTTTGAATATGAATATTGGTGTATAAAGCACTCGACAGTTAAAAACAAACCATAGGTAAAACAATGAAAGTTTACGACGATAATTCTTTAGCGATTGGCAAAACTCCCCTAGTTAAACTGAATCGCGTAACCAGCGGTAACGTATACGCCAAAATTGAAGCACGTAACCCTAGTTTCAGTGTAAAGTGCCGTATCGGTGCCAACATGATTTGGGACGCGGAAAAGCGCGGTGTATTGACCAAAGATAAAGAACTTGTTGAGCCAACCAGTGGTAATACCGGTATTGCATTGGCCTTTGTTGCGGCATCTCGCGGCTATAAATTGACCTTGACCATGCCAAGCAGTATGTCACTCGAGCGACGTAAACTGTTGAAAGCCTTGGGTGCAAACCTAGTTTTGACCGAAGCGCCTAAAGGCATGAAAGGTGCCGTGGCAGCAGCCCAAGAAATCGTGGCGTCAGACCCAGACAAATACATTCTATTGCAACAGTTCGACAACCCTGCGAACCCAGAAATTCACGAGAAGACCACAGGTCCAGAAATCTGGGATGATACTGAAGGCAAAGTTGACGCGTTTATAGCAGGCGTTGGTACTGGCGGAACCATCACAGGTGTAAGCCGTTACATCAAAAACACGCAAGGTAAGGCGATCACCTCAGTCGCGGTAGAGCCAACCGATTCACCGGTCATTACCCAAGCTAAAGCAGGTGAAGAACTGACGCCCGGACCGCATAAGATTCAAGGTATCGGTGCAGGTTTCATCCCTGGCAACCTAGACCTAGACCTCATCGACGAAGTTGAACAGGTCACCAATGAAGAGTGTATGGATATGGTCCATCGCTTGATGCAAGAAGAAGGTATTCTGGCGGGTATCTCTTCAGGCGCGGCAGTGGTTGCAGCGAAACGCTTTGCAGAACGCCCAGAAAACAAGGACAAAATCGTCGTCGTATTGCTTGCCAGTGGCACAGAACGTTACCTCAGTAGCCCGTTGTTTGCCGGACAATTCAGCGACGCTGAAGAAGTTCAGTAACTATTACGCGCGAATGCGTAAAGGGGTTACTCACCCTTTATTGAAAAATATCCAAAAAGGAAGGCTGACACCTTCCTTTTTTTATGTCTAAAATAAGGTCTAATGAGTGAATCAGAGAATCCTTGCGTATGAACCTGTTATTCCGTTGCGGCTTGATTGCTGTGTTATTAACCCTCGCTGGCTGTAGTGATGTAAAACGTGGCGAAGGGGTCGGTAAATACGGAATGATGGCAGACAACACCCCGGAATACGCCGCCGTCATGTTCATGTATAGCATTTATCGCGACGACAACATTGACGGTGCCCTCGCCCTCAGCTCGCAACGCATGACTCGCTTACTCAACAATTACCGCACAAATCGCAATATTCAACGTCACGTTATTAGCTTGATGTATGACACGGTTGAGATTAACCCTGAAGGCAGTGATTCGGTCGGTCGCACCGAGTTTGCTGATAGCGCCGAAGTCACTTTGTTCTTCACGGGTTTTTACAACGAAGACAAGATTGATGAATTGCGCACCGTGGAATTGATTAAAGAAGGCGGCGATTGGAAAGTCGATAAAGTCAGCGCCGATTTGTTCTTATAACACCGACGCAGCGTTTGATGCTGCTCGGGTTGATGTTTAGTTTTACCGTAAGTGAGTGCGTTCTATTTTAGATTAACAATCATCCATTGAGGAGCTACAAATGAGTGAAGATTTTCGTATCCCGCGCAGCCCGGATAACGACTACTCAGCAGAGTGGGCAACGAAGCGCCGTGAGTTTTTAGAACAAAAAACTGGTGCTAGTTTGACCCACACGGGCCAATACTCCATTGGCGAGGATACCTTGCCTGGAAACGTTGAAAACTTCATCGGCATTGTGCAAATGCCAGTGGGAGTTGCCGGTCCGGTGCAAATTAATGGCGAGCACGCCGATGGTTTGTTTTATGTTCCTCTTGCGACAACTGAAGGTACCTTGGTCGCTAGTTACAGTCGCGGGATGCGAGTGATCAATGAATGTGGTGGTGTAAAAACCACGGTTGTTGAACAGTTCATGCAACGTGCCCCAGCATTTATCTTTGCTGACGCTCGTGAAGCCCGCGAGTTTGGTAAGTGGGTTGAAGACAACATGGACGGCATTCGCGCTGCAGCAGAGAGCACCACTAGCGTAGGCAAACTGATGCACATTCACCAATGGTCTGTTGCGCGTCTTCGTTACTTGCGCTTTAACTACACCACGGGCGACGCTGCCGGTCAGAACATGGTCGGTAAAGCCACCCTAGCCGCTTGTGAATGGATCAAAGCAACCTACCCAGGCAAGTGTTTGTACTTGTTGTCGGGTAACATGGATACGGACAAAAAGCACTCTCACTTGAACATGCTACACAGCCGTGGCAAGCGCGTGATCGCCGAGATCACCTTGAAGAAAGAAGTACTCGAACGCGTCATGAAAGTGGACACCAAAACACTTGCGAAAGCGTCGGTATTAGCGAACACCGGCGCCATGATGGCGGGAGCGGCATACAACGGTCCACACAGTGCGAACGGCATAGCATCCTTGTTCATCGCCACCGGCCAGGACGAAGCAAACGTTGTAGAATCTCATGCTGGCCTGCTGTCGCACGAGCTACTCGACAACGGAGATTTCTACATGGCGGTGACCTTACCTTCACTGATTTGTGCAACCTATGGCGGCGGTACTGGTCTTCCGACCCAAAAAGAGTGTTTGGAACTAATGGGCTGTTACGGTAAAGGCAAAGCCAATAAATTGGCCGAGATTATTGCCGCTACCGTGCTAGCCGGTGATATATCATTGGCATGTGCGGTTATCGCCGGACATTGGGTATCAAGTCACGATCAGTATGGTCGCAATCGCAACTAGCGCTTACCCCCCCCTCTTTTAACACCTCTGAAAACACCGATTGTGGCTGCAATCGGTGTTTTTTTTTATTTCATTTAAACTTTTGCGGAACTTGATTCGACTTAGCTTGTGATTGTTTATTTCAGGAATCACAACATGAAAATCGAAGATACCAGCGCACAGGATGAAGTGCTCGCCCCGCAAAGTAGTCATAAAAAATGGATCATTAGCGGCGTTTCGCTAGTGCTCGCGATTGTATTTTTCTACTACCTCACCCCTTCCGTGAGTGCGTGGAGCCAGTCGGGCGCGACCGTACCGTTGGAGCGATTGCGGATTGCGACCGTCACTCGTGGTGACTTACAACGCGACTTGTCTGTGCAAGGACGTGTGGTTGCGGCAGTCAGCCCCACGCTTTACAGCCCAGCCGCAGGCACTATTACACTGAACGTTGAAGCTGGCGACACGGTCACTATTGGCCAAACACTTGCTTCAATTGAAAGCCCAGAATTAACTAATCAGCTCAGCCAAGAACAAGCTGTATTAGAAGAAAACCAAACCGCGCTAGCACGAGAAAAAATCAGTGCTAAGAAGAGCATGTTGGAAAACCAAAAAGCCGTCGATATCGCGCAAGTTGCGCTGACCGCTGCAGATCGTGAAAAACGCCGCGCAGACAAAGCGTATGCGTCTCAATCGATCAGTTCCATCGACTATGAAAAAGCGAATGACGACTTACAAAATGCCAAATTGGTCCACCAACATGCCGTTCAAGACGCAGAACTAAACGCCGAAAGTCTTGCGTTTGAAATTCGCAGCCGTGAATTATTACTTGATAGACAACGCCTGTTAGTTGCCGACCTAGAGCGTCAAGTTGAGGAGCTGACCGTTATCTCCCCTGTTAGTGGGATAGTTGGCAACCTCGCCGTCGAACAAAAAAATCAAGTCGCTGACAACCAGGTTTTACTCAGCGTTGTCGACCTCTCAGAGTTTGAACTAGAAGTTGATATTCCCGAGAGCTATGCCGACGACCTCGCCATCGGCATGCCAGCGACTGTTTCAATCAATGGTCAGTCGCACCCAGCGCAGCTAGTGACTATTTCGCCTGAAATCGAAAACAATCAAGTCACTGGACGGGTGCGATTTACCACCACCGACAACAATGGCAATTACGTTGATAAACCCACTGGTTTACGCCAAAACCAACGCCTCACCACCCGCGTGTTAATGGAAAACAAAAGCGATGTCTTGATGGTCCAGCGCGGTCAATTCTTAGAAACAGGCGCAGGCCGCATCGCCTATCGGATCAACGACAACATCGCTGAAAAAATCAGTATCGCAACCGGTTCGAGAAGCTTGTCATCGGTCGAGATTGAACGCGGCCTCAGTGAAGGCGATCAGATCATAATCTCGTCGACCGACCAATTTAATGGTGCAGACACTGTACTTATCACCCAATAACAGCAAGAAAGAAGGAAACCACTATGCTCAGCATGCACAACCTTACTAAGACGTTTATTACGGATAGCGTACAGACTCATGCACTTCGTGATTTTAACCTCACAGTTGATGAAGGCGACTTTGTCGCCGTTACTGGCCCCTCGGGTTCGGGCAAGACTACATTTTTGAATATTGCCGGACTGTTAGAAACCTTCAATGGGGGTACTTATAGCTTGGACGGTGAAGACATTAGCAATTTGAATGACAAGCAACGCAGTCGCGTGCGCAACGAGAAGATTGGCTTTATTTTTCAAAACTTCAATTTGATCCCTGATCTCAACTTATATGACAACGTCGACGTGCCGTTGCGTTATCGCCGTTTTACCAGTGCTGAACGCAAAAAGCGCATCGAGCGCTGCTTAGACATGGTCGGTTTAGCCAAACGAATGAAACACTTACCGTCACAACTCTCAGGTGGACAACAACAGCGCGTTGCGATTGCGCGCGCATTAGCCGGCGAGCCACGTTTTCTGCTAGCCGACGAACCAACCGGTAATCTAGATACGAAGATGGCTCACTCAGTGATGGACTTGTTAACTGAAATCAATAACAACGGCACGACGATTGTAATGGTAACGCACGACCCGCATCTGGCTCATCAAGCTAAACGCAATATATTTGTACGCGACGGTCGCGTTAGCGAAGGCATGGCGGAAGAAGCCACTGTTGCCAAGATTGCAGTATAGGAGATAACAATGTTTGGTTATTATCTGCGTCTTGGCTTTGCCAGCATGCGACGCAATTACATTTTAAGTAGCCTAATGATAGTGGCTATTGCACTGGGCATTGGCGCAAGTGTGTCAGTCGTCACAGTGAATTACCTCATGTCCTCTAACCCTATTCCGCACAAAAGTGATCAGTTGTATTACGTGCAGTTAGACAGTTGGAGCCCACATTTCCCGGCCCGTGAACCCAATGATCCACCTGATCAGGTAACCTGGCGGGACTCACTTAACTTGATGCAAGCGAAAGCGGCTTTTCGTCAAACAGCGACGGCAAGTTCCGGTGCGGTACTTGAGCCAGATGATCCCGATATTCGCCCGTTCATGGCCAGTCTGCGGTTGAATTTTGCTGACTTCTTTCCAATGTTTGATACGCCTTTCTTGTACGGTTCTGGCTGGAGTGAAGAAGACGATAACAACCGCAACTATGTCGTTGTGCTCAGCAAGGAAATGAATGAACGGATCTTCGGCGGTGAGAACTCCGTTGGAAGAACAGTGCGCATCGCCGCAAGCGAGTTCCAAGTGGTTGGCGTACTCGATCACTGGCAACCGGTGCCGCGCTTCTACGATGTTACGGTTGGTGCTTTCAATGATATTGAAGATGTCTTTATGCCGTTTTATATCAAACAAGAACTTGAGCTCGGCACGGGCGGCAATACCAACTGCTGGAAGTCACCTGAAGGCGAAGGTTTCCAAGCATTTTTGAATTCAGAATGCGTCAATTATCAATTTTGGGCCGAACTTCCCACCCAACAAGATAAACAAGACTACATGAACTTTCTCAACAGTTATGTAGAAGAACAAAAGCTGCTTGGTCGCTTTGAGCGCCCGCTTAACAATCGTTTGTCGAACGTTATGGAATGGCTTGAATACGAAGAAGTCGTGGCTGACGATGCACAAATCATGTTGTGGCTAGCGTTTATGTTCTTGTTTGTGTGCTTGGTTAATACAGTCGGATTATTACTGGCAAAATTCTCACGCAAAGCGTCTGAAATTGGCCTGCGTCGCGCTATCGGTGCTTCGCGCAATGATATCTTTGTGCAACACATCATCGAGACAGCGTGTATCGGTCTATTGGGTGGTCTGCTGGGTTTGGTATTCGCGTTCATCGGCTTAGAGGGCATTAAACTGCTTTACGGTGATTTTATGCGCAACCTCGTCAAATTAGATTTAACCATGGTTAGCTTCGCGTTCTTACTGGCCCTGATCAGCAGTATCTTGGCGGGACTCTATCCCACGTGGCGAGCGTGTGCGATCGCACCTGCCGCACAGTTGAAATCGTAAACAGGAGAGCACGAAGATGAACTTATCTCATTTAGAACTGGGGCCGATGTGGCGTTCTTTGTTGCGCAACAAGGTGGGTGCATTACTGATTGCTCTGCAGATTGCGGTAACCATGACAATCGTGATCAACAGTGTGTCAATCGTCATCGAACGCGACAATATGATGCAGCGCGACAGTGGTTTGGATGAAGCTGACACCTTCTACATTACCAGTACAGGTTACGCCAGTGATTACGATGCAAAAGCGACGGCAATTGAAGATTTAATTGCCCTGCGTGAGATGCCTGGCGTTGTCAATGCTATCCAATTAAATGCCATCCCGATTTCAGGTGGCGGTTGGTCAATGTCACTTGCAACAGAACCGGGTGACGATGTAGACGACACTGGCACGGCTGTATACATGGTCGACGAACACGGGGTCGAAACCCTTGACTTAAACATCATTGCCGGTCGTAATTTCACCCCTAATGAAATTCGCTGGCGCGGGGCATCTCAGCCGGATTGGCCGGATACGGTGATCATCACCAAAGCGCTGGCAGAAGCCTTGTTTGAGAACCATGAAGCCTCTTTGGGTCAGACCGTATACATTGGCGAAGACGAACCGATGACGGTCATTGGTGTGATCGATCAGTTACAAGCCCCCTGGGTCGGCTGGAATAACCTCGAGTATTCCATGCTGTCACCAGAAAATCTTGGCTTTCAATCGGTCCGCTACCTGATTAGAACTGAAGACGGCATGCGTGATAGCTTGATGCCACAGGTAGAAGAAATGCTGGCAGCACGGACCACGGGTCGGATTATTCGCAATATGAATACACTGACTGAGACACGGGAGCGCAGTTACCGTCAGCACAACGCGATGATCAAAATACTGTTAACCGTGATTGTGTGTTTAACCTTGATCACGGCACTGGGTATTGTCGGTTTAGCGAGCTTTAGTGTCCAAAAACGGGTCAAACAAATCGGTACTAAACGCGCACTAGGCGCGAGCCAAATGGCGATCATGCGCTACTTCATGGTTGAAAATGGCATGATCAGTATTGTCGGAGTGCTACTTGGCAGTGCGTTGACAATTGCACTGAATATGGCACTCGTCGACTGGTTTAGCTTAAGCCCGTTGGAGTGGTTTTATATCCCAGTTGGGATTGTCAGCTTGTTGTTCGTTGGCCAACTCGCTGTACTGGGTCCGGCGAAACGCGCGGCAGGCATTGCGCCGGCGACGGCTACGCGCACACTTTAATCGCGCTCAATCGCGATCGCTGGTGCAATCGGTTGATAGTTCCCTGGCTTATCAATCGGTTGCGCCACAACATTTTGCGGCAATGTCGGGGTTAACAATGGAGCGAGTTGTTCCACATCAGTTAAGCTTGGGTCGAGCCACATCCGAATAGAATCATCTTGTTGATTAAGCATCAATGGACTGGCTTTTTGATGGTACGGCGCAAGCTTAGGGTGTGCCTCGGTCGTGATAACAGAAAAGCTGCGCACATTGCCCGGTTGCCAAACGCGATAAAGGCCCGCTAATGCAATACAGCGCCCTTCCTCAGCCATAAAATCTGTGTACTGCATACCCGATGATGTTTTCTGGCTTTCTCCAAAGCCTTTGACCAACACAACGCAGCGCTGATGTCTAAAGCTTTGATAACCGGCACTCCTTGGGACATTGAGCTTATCAACACGAGTATTAAAAGATGTGTAGCGCGATGGCTTGAATACGACCTCACCGTCTTCATGAGTGACCTTATCCAATAGTAACCACCAAATCGCCGGTACTTTTTGTAGGCCGTGTTCGTTGCACAACAATACTTCAACCGGTTGAGTTGCGCGAATGAAGCGACCCTGGTGCTGATTTACGTGCCCGCCTAGGTCCAGGCCAAGCTGTTCACACAGCGATACGACACTGTCGTCATCGATAACGTTTAAGCGGCCACACATAATCCGATTCCCAATGTAATAGGTGTAAGTACACTGCACATAACATTCATTCCCATCACTTTTTCAGAAAGGTGTTCAGCACCACGCAATTTGAGCAATCGTACACCCACTACACCACCCAACAATAACGGTACAAGACTCATAAAATACAGCGGGTTTAGTGCCTGTCCAACCAGTAAATATAGCGCAGCGATAACGATCACTGACCATTGCAGTACGTAAACCCAAGCAGCACTGCGCAATCCGTAGCGGATGATCCAGTGTTTTCGGCCAAAATGTTGATCAACGTTGGCATCCGGAATTTGATTCACCAACAATAAATTGTTCGCCAGTCCCCCCATCACGATTGCGGACAAGCCGACGAAAAGCGAAACCTCATCGGTTAGCGCTAGTGCACCACCCGCAACCATAGCGAAGCCAAATCCAATTCCCGGTGCAATCAAGCAAACAATCGGCCAGCGGTTTAGTAATGGTGTGTAGGTTACGATGGTGACCGCACCCAGCAAACCAATCGCGCTAAGCAATAACGGCTGATGACTTTGCACAATAAAGACACCACCAATCAGCGCGCATATCAGTAAATTAGCCCAGGCATACACATGCACTGCTCGCGCCCCGCCGTTGGTTGTGATGTCAGGATTTACCAAGGTACCGCTGCCGCCACTGAATGGCGTTCGCTTGGTTTTAAGATCGAGCCCAGAAGTAAAATCGCAATACTCATTGTGGGCATTCACACTGATGTGAGCGCAAATCGCCGCGATACACACCAATACATATTCATGCCACTGAAAAGATAATCCCAAGATCAGTAAGCAACCGAGCAATAGCACCATAGAGCTCAACGCCAGTACCAGAAACTGAGGACGACTGGTTCCGACTAAGACAGGCACAACAGACATTCATAAATTCCTTGTATAGAGGCTGCAATAAGCAGGCAAAATTCAATGCTCCCCCCTCCAAAATACGCCTAAACCCGCTATTCGGCAAGGTGACAATCACACAATCATCGTGCGCTTTGAAACACATCAAACAATCGATTTTTTGTACAGTTAACAACCGATTGTCATACCTGCCTGGTTAGTATTCATGCCGATATTCTGCTATAGATGAGACTCGATTATTGAAACAGTTTTAGTATGGTTGCGAGTAACGACAGTACAATTTTAACCTCTGCCATTTGTGTAATTGCCATCATTGGATCGTTGTCATGGTTTTTCATGGCACAACCTTTGGCCATTTATCGCAAGGCCAGTCTGCGTTTCTCTGTGGCAAACTTTTGCGTATTTGCCGGCTTTGCCACCAGTTTATACCGCGATCAATCCGACCCAGTGGTGTTTTGGCTGGCCAGTGATGTATTGATTTTGTTTGCGGTGTTTTTCTACAAAAAAGCCACCTACCGCCTATTTAAGCTCAATAACAATGGACTATTTGACCACGCATTGTTACTCGCAACCGCCTTCTGTGTAGCCGTTACCTTGATATTTGATATGGACTATTTAAAAGTCGCGATTGTGCTCACCGCGCTGGCATCGGCAACCTTTACCATGATTGCATTCGTTAAATACCACGCCTTAACCAATGATGTGCCGCGTCCCCTCGCCTACGCCATGGTATCACCAAGCTTTATTGTCGCTGTTGTGTTGTTTGTCAAAGCAATCACACTATGGGTGATCCCAGACGTTGCCCGCAGTATTTTCTTCCGTGCTCAATTTGATTCGATCGAAGTGCTGTGGATTTATTTGGTTATGTTTTTATTGATCAACGTTTCTGCAATCGCGTCTGCGTTAATGAAACTCATTTTTAAAATCCGTGATCTCGCCGTAAGAGATCAATTGACCAATCTTTTCAATCGCAGAGCAATCGTCCGCGAGTTAGCCGCAGCACAGCGCATCTATCGACGCGAGCATATCCCGTTTTGCGTGTTGTTAATCGACATTGATAAGTTCAAAAACATCAACGACCAATACGGTCATGACGTTGGTGACGCCGCGATCAAATTCGTTGCCGAGCGGTTGCAACAACAACTGCGCGAAACCGACAAACTGGCCCGTTATGGCGGAGAAGAGTTCCTAGCATTACTACTCAACTGTGAACTTACCACGGCTCATACGGTGGCAGAGAAGTTGCGTTCTGCGCTTGAGCTGGCACCGTTTGAATATCAAGGCAACGCAATACCAATCACCATTTCGGTTGGGGTCTGTGCCATAGATAAAGCCAATGATGTCAAAACTCTGATCGCGATGGCCGATAAAGCCCTGTATCAAGCCAAGCACGAGGGCCGAAATCGCACTGTCGACGCGGCACCAATACAATCCTAACGATTGACCAGCGAGCTGAATGGAACCTTTACTCTATTTAGTTAGTGGGGGAATCGCTGTGGTATAGGACTTTTACATTCGCCGGTAATTCCAATGATGCTGGAACATAACCGACCATATCTGGGTTTGATTCAATCAGCGATAAAAGATCATCTAAACTGGTCACTTCTCTTGGCGGCCTGGCCCTACCGCCACTGAAGCGCATTTGTGCCCAATAGGATTGAATCCGAGACTCAGTCAGGCCCAATACTTTGGTGTTGAATATAACGCGTGTTGTCATGCCAGTAGACAGCGCTAATGGTGTTAGACGGTAACGGTTAATTCCACCCATATAGAGGTTGCGCAATGTGCGTTTATCGAGCTGCTCAAGCTCGCTCTCACTGTTGACCACCACCACAATATCCTCATCGGTTTGCGCGTGAGCAACCGAGAACAGCAGGGTGAGGAGGAACAGGTAAACACGCATTAGAACACCCAATCCACTGCGATTTGATACAAGGTCGCTTTGCGGTCAAAGTTTTGTGGGTCGCTGATGGCGAAATACGCCTGAGAGCCATCCTGACCGTCGAGCCAAGTGACCTCAGCTTTCAGTGCAACAGTAGGCGTAATATCCCAACGAGCACCTAATGCAATTGAGTCTAGATTATCGACCGGTAGCTGACTGATCGCTGTTTCATAAACAAAATACAGCTGGTCGAGCTGAGGGCTCAGCCCGAGAGGTATTTCATTATCAGGGAAATCGAAAGCGGCATCGGATGACGCATAGGTTGCGAAAATTTGATACGGCGGAAAGTTTAACCCCGCGGTTACGTAATAATTGTCGAAACTTGCCACCACGGGAATATTAGAGTCAGCAAAAATAAACTCGGCGGCGACAAAGTAGTCTACATCAAAGTGTTCAAAGCCGACTAAATACGCTTCGATACTGTCATTGAACAAAAACGCTTCAGCGTTGCGCGCAAAGCCTGCGCTTTCATACAAGCTGCTGAGTTGCGCAAACTCTTCGATATGCGCCTCAAGATCATTTGACAGGTTGTATGATAAGCGGAATTTAGTGTTGTTTTGCTGTACCGCGAACAGTACGCCGCCGATCCCACCAATGTCTAAATCAAACGAAATATCATTTAACGACACTGTATCGTCGTAAGTCCCCCAATAGGCATCAATGTTGAAATTGAATTGCTCCCACGAGTTTTGATAAGAAACATTGACCCCATCAAAATTGGTAAACACATAGCCATTGTAGAGCTGTGTGGGTGTTGTTACCCATGGATAAGCAAAACCCACATCAATGACGTTGCTGTAGCGGAAAAAAGGCGTACGCAAGCGCCCTACTTTCATTTGCCATTGAGGGTCGAAAGTAAAGTTCGCATAGAGCCATTCGACGCCGGAATTGCGATCGTCATTACTGTGCGCCAGCAATTGCGCCGCCAGCGTGATGTTATCAGAAATGCGATAATCCGCCTGTAACCCTAGTAACGAGTGATTGTCGATACTGATTGAATCATCGTAACCGGCAAACGTGGCATTTGATTCGTCGAGGTACCCAGCCGCCAAGCGCATAAAGCCAGAGAATTCAAACGGCTGTTCGTGACCGTCGGCGAGAACTGCGCTGGGAGTCAGCGCGAGTGAAATTAACAGTGTTGCTGACAAAGCGCTATTTGAAAAAGACTTCATCCACCAACACCATTGAAACTAATCAAGTGGCTCATTTTCATCTTCCACTAAGTGTTTAGGTAGCTGCTTAGTAGGTTGTACGCCCATACTCTTAAATTGTTCAACTTGGCGAATAAGGTTTCCTTTACCCGTCGACAACTTATTGAATGCAGCGGCAAATGTCTTTTGACTCGTCTCCATGGATTTTTCGAGTTTTTCCATGTCACCGACAAAACCACTGAACTTGTCATACAGTTTAGCAGCTCTTTCAGCAATCGCCTGTGCGTTTTGATTTTGGTATTCGTACTGCCAAATATTGTTGATGGTGCGCAGTGCAACCAACAGATTGGTTGGGCTAACTAACATGATATTGTTATTCAGGGCGAAGCTGACTATCTCAGGGTCCTGCTCAACGGCTAACAAAAAAGCCGGCTCGATGGGAATAAACATCAACACATAGTCGAGCGTGCGCACACCTTTGAGCTTCTGATAGTCTTTTTTACCTAGCCCTTTAACGTGCGTTCGGATCGACTGTACGTGTTGTTTTAGGAACTCGGCTTGCTGAGTCACGTCGTCAGTGTTGTGGTATGCATCATAGGCGTTTAGCGATACTTTGGAGTCGATGATGACGTCTTTGTCGTTTGGCAAATGCACGATTACATCCGGTTGCAGCTGCTTGCCTTCTTCTGATCGATACGAGGTTTGGGTATCAAACTCATAGCCTTCCCGCAGCCCAGATTGCTCTAGAATACGTTCAAGGACCATCTCGCCCCAATTGCCTTGTTGTTTATTGTCGCCTTTAAGAGCATTGGTTAGCGCTGCTGCCTCGGCGGTTATCTGCTGGTTCAGTTCTTTAAGACTCAAGATCTCTGTCTTGAGTGATGCTCGTTCTTGGCCTTCTTTGATATAGGCATCCGATACTTGGCGCTTGAACCCCTCGATCTGTTCTTTCAGCGGCGCTAACAACCCATCCAAACCGGTTTTATTAGCTTTGGCAAACGACTCACTTTTTTGCTCGAAAATACGATTCGCGACATTTTCGAATTGGTGCTGTAGGCGCTGCTCAGCCTGTTGGAGTAACTCTATTTTCTCAGCGGCAGCTTTTTCATTTGCCGTGAAGGTCGCGATCTGACTTTCATAGCGAGTTTGCATCTCCGCACTGCTCTGCTGCATCTGCTGGATTTGCATACTGAGTTCTTGACGTTCGTTTGCCAGCGCTTGCAGAGAGAGTGTTTGCTGCTCAAGCGCAATCACTTTGTGTTGGGATTGCTGCAATGCCAACTGCAGATCAGCGTTTTGGTCAGCTTCTATCCGCAAACGCTCGTTGTCAGTGTGTAACTGATGCTCGCGCAATTGTTGCTGCGCCGCACTGGCACGTTGCATCACAAATCCCACGATTAATGCGATAAATGCAATCGCGGTAGCACTTACTAAAAGGTAAAAATAAAGCGAAGGAAGTTCGATCACTTACAGGATCCTACACATAAAAAGCCAATGAATGTTGGGTCACCACCTGCGCAAATCATCCTGTGATCACGCGCACATGTGTAACCGACTATGAAGAATAACGATACCGACTAGCAGATAAAAAACAACAGCGGAGTTAATTAGAGATTAACTCCGCTGCTATTAGTCGTGAAATTGCGGGCTAGTTTGACAGTGCGTCGTCCAGTTCCGCGATTTTCGCTTTCCAGATTGCCGGGCCAGTTTCGTGGGCGTTACTCCCGGTGCTATCAACGGCAACGGTTACAGGCATATCTTCGACTTCAAACTCATATATGGCTTCCATTCCCAAATCTTCAAACGCCACAACCCGCGCTTTCTTGATTGCTTTGGAAACCAAGTAAGCTGCACCGCCCACGGCCATTAGATACACTGATTTGTGGTTTGCGATGCTTTCAACCGTAGCGGGTCCCCGCTCTGCTTTACCGATCATGCCAAGTAAGCCCGTTTGTGCGAGCATCATCTCGGTAAACTTGTCCATGCGTGTTGCGGTTGTTGGTCCTGCCGGGCCAACGACTTCATCACCAACCGCATCAACAGGCCCTACGTAGTAGATAAACTTATTGGTTAGATCCACGCCATCTGGCAAGCCTTCACCGCTTTCAAGCATGGTTTGGATACGCTTGTGCGCTGCGTCACGACCGGTCAACATTTTGCCGGATAACAACACAGTTTCGCCGACTTTCCAGTCTAAAATATCTTCTTTGGTTAATGTATCCATGTTCACACGGCGCGTATTTTCACCCACTTCCCAGGTGACTTCTGGCCATTCTTCAAGTTTTGGTGCCTTGAGTTCAGCAGGTCCACTGCCGTCCAATGTAAAGTGGGCGTGACGTGTTGCCGCACAGTTAGGTATCATCGCGATGGGCTTTGACGCCGCGTGCGTTGGCAACGATTTAATTTTCACGTCAACAACAGTTGTTAAACCACCAAGTCCCTGTGCACCGATGCCCAATTGATTCACTTTATTGAAGATATCAACCCGCAATTTTTCATCTGTGGTCTCAGGCCCTCGCTCAATCAGCTCTTGAATATCAACCGGGTCCATCAAACTTTCTTTGGCTAAAACGGCGGCTTTCTCAGCAGTACCACCAATACCTATTCCGAGCATTCCCGGCGGGCACCAGCCAGCCCCCATTGTCGGTAACGTTTTAACCACCCATTCAGCGATATCGTCACTGGGATTTAGCATTACCATCTTGGATTTGTTTTCTGAACCGCCGCCCTTGGCTGCGATCATGACTTCGACTTTATCACCCGCAACCATATCGATATGCACAACCGATGGCGTATTGTCTTTAGTGTTTTTGCGAGCGCCCGCGGGATCCGCGACGATCGACGCGCGCAATGGGTTGTCTGGGTTTAAGTATGCACGACGAGTGCCTTCATCAACCATTTCTTGGACCGTCATATCGGTCTTATCCCACGTTACATCCATACCGATTTTAACAAAACACGTCACAATCCCCGTGTCCTGACACAAAGGTCGCTTTCCTTCCGCTGACATCCGCGAATTTATCAGGATTTGCGCCATGGCATCCTTCGCAGCTTGGCTTTCCTCTTTGAGGTAAGCTTGCTCAACCGCTTTAACGTAGTCTAGTGGATGATAGTAGGAAATGAATTGAAGGGAGTCTTCGATGCTTTCAATGAAATCTTGTTGACGTATGACAGTCATGTGGTCCTCTGTTTTAACGTAAAACCGTAAATAGGGTTAGTGCTTTAAGTTATTCCCACAGTATACTACTGACATCGGACATATTGCACTACGCCCGACCTAAGACTTAAGTACAAAATGCAAAACACTCAATACGTTATTCGCGCTGTGTCTCACGGAAAACCCATCGACATGGCAAATTTGTTTGCCCCCTATTCACATCAAGCATGGTCGCTATTATTGGATAGCGCAGGACAACGAGAGCAAGACAGTCGTTACGATATTCTGCTGCACTCCCCGGCGATCACGATAGAAACACGTGGTAGTCAAACGCGTGTCGTTGATCACGTCAACAATACCGCTACCGACCACACTGATGATCCCATTGAACTTGCACGCGGCATTCATCAACACTTTATCCACAGCGTTACTCACATCGACAGCGACACCGAGCATGACTTACCCTTTATCGCCGGTATCGCTGGTATGTTCGGGTATGATTTGGGGCGTCGTTTTGAGCATTTACCCTATCCTTTTAGTGAACGATTGGACTGCCCTGACATGGCCTTGGGTCTATACACCCGTTCACTGATTTACGACAAAAAGCAGCAGTGTTTGTATGATTGTCGCCCGCTAAATGCTCAGCCGTTTATACTGCCTGAATCGGAGCATTATACCGAGCAAGCCTTTAAGTTGACGTCTGCTTGGCAGAGCAATACCAGTCACGCGCATTACGTCGATAACATTGGCGTGATCAAAGATTACTTAGTTGCTGGTGACTGTTATCAGGTAAATTTTGCACAGCGCTTCACCGCGCGTTATCAAGGCGATGAATGGCAGGCGTATTGCCAACTTCGCGCGGCCAACAAAGCACCGTTCTCAACTTATATGCGCTTAGACAATAACTGCATATTGAGCATCTCACCGGAGCGCTTTTTGTCTGTGAAAGACGGCGTGGTAGAGACCAAACCGATTAAAGGGACGCGTCCTCGAGGTGCAACTCCGGATCAAGATAATGCGTTAGCAGCGGAACTCGTGTCATCGGAAAAAGACCGGGCCGAAAACTTGATGATCGTCGATTTGTTGCGCAATGACATCAGTAAACACTGTAAACCCATGTCAGTAAAAGTCCCCAAACCATTTGAACTTGAGAGCTTTGCCGCGGTGCATCATTTAGTCTCTACCGTAATCGGTGAATTGGACGAACATTCAGATCCCTTCACTCTCTTAAGAGATGCGTTTCCAGGCGGCTCGATAACCGGCGCACCGAAAATAAGAGCTATGCAGGTTATTGATGAGCTCGAAAGTGCCCAACGCAATATCTATTGTGGCAGTATCGGTTATGTCGGTTTACACATGGATATGGACACCAGTATTTGCATTCGGACGTTATTAACGGAGAATGGCAACATCCATTGCTGGGCGGGTGGTGGTATCGTATTGGATTCCGATGCCGAAGCCGAATATCAGGAGACATTAGACAAGGTGAACAAAATTTTACCGGTATTAGCATGAACGAAACGGACTTTCTGCAACGCTTAAATCACATCCGACGGGTAAAAAGTGAGGCTGACTATCCCCTGCGCACCGCGGGCAAACCTGCAGGAGTTTTGATCCCAATCGTGCGCCACGACGATGCTCTTTCCCTGCTATTGACGCGCAGAGCACTGCATTTACGCCATCATCCCGGTCAAATCAGCTTTCCCGGCGGTCGAATGGAAGATCACGATGACAGCGCAGCGGCCGCAGCACTTAGAGAAACCCACGAAGAAATTGGCATCCCAGCACAGGAAGTCGAGATTGTTGGGCAATTACCTGAATATCGCACGATCAGCGGCTACACCATGCAGCCGGTGATCGGCATGCTCAACCCCAACCTCCCACTCGCACTTGATACCAACGAAGTTGAAGAAGCTTTTGAGGTTCCTCTGAGTTACGCCCTCGATCGGCAAAATCATTTTATTCATTGGGTCGAACGAGGCTCGTATCGACACCCGATCTATTTCATTCCGTTCAAAGAAACCTACATCTGGGGTGCAACAGCTGCGCTGATCCGCACATTGTCCAACCACATTGTGGCCGACTGACCTTCAATAATTGTTTACATTCAATTAACATAAGTAATCTTTCGCATTAGGTTTTTTAATTTGAGACCGCTAAGATTGCACGGATAATATGCGGCCATAATAGATATTTGGATTTCGGTATGATTAGCGTTTTTGATATGTTCAGCATTGGTATTGGGCCGTCGAGCTCACATACCGTCGGTCCTATGCGTGCGGCCAATGAATTCATTGAAACGCTAGCGCAGCGCGGCGATCTTGCCAAGACTACGCGCATAGTGACGGAATTGTACGGTTCACTTGGTCAAACCGGCAAAGGCCACGGTACCGGTAAGGCAGTAATACTAGGCCTCCACGGTCAATCGCCTGAGAGTATTCCGGTTGAAGCTATAGAGCCCATGCTGGCAAATGTCGAACAGACCCAACAATTGCCCATCTATGATAAATACACCATTGAATTCCCGACTCAGGGTGCAATCGTGTTTCATCGACGCAAAACCCTGCCGTTACACGCCAATGGCATGACCCTATTCGCTTATGCCGGTGATGCGTTGATGTTTGAACAGACTTACTACAGCATTGGCGGTGGGTTTATCGTTACCGAAGAAGCCTTTGAAGACGCCAAACAAGCAGCAGTTGAACACCATGAGACGCCAGCACCTCACCCGTTTAGCACGGCCAGTGAGTTGATTGACCAAGCCAAACAAAATGGGATCAGCATTAGCTCACTGATGTGGCGCAATGAAATGGTTCACATGCCCAAACAAGATGTTCAGGACAAGCTTGCACATATCTGGCAAGTGATGAAACTGTGCGTACAACGCGGTATTGAAACGGAAGGGATCCTCCCTGGTGGATTGCGGGTTGTTAGGCGTGCTCCGACTTTGCATCGACGTTTGAAAAACGAAAAATCAGCCGATCCCATGCAAGCCATGGACTGGGTAAACTTGTTTGCCCTCGCGGTAAATGAAGAGAACGCGGCTGGTGGTCGCGTCGTCACTGCGCCAACCAATGGTGCGGCGGGAATTTTACCTGCGGTCCTAAGCTACTATGACAAATTCGTACAACCTGTTGACGATGAAATTGCAACGCGCTTTTTACTGACCGCTGCAGCCATCGGTATTTTGTACAAAAAGAATGCCTCAATTTCGGGTGCAGAGGTGGGCTGCCAAGGTGAAGTGGGTGTGGCCTGTTCAATGGCTGCTGGGGCGTTAACCGAAATCTTAGGTGGCTCGATTGAAGCGGTGGAGAACGCCGCAGAAATCGGTATGGAACACAACCTAGGACTGACCTGTGACCCGGTTGGCGGCTTGGTGCAAGTTCCCTGCATCGAACGTAACGCAATGGGCGCCATTAAAGCGATTAACGCCTCTAGACTAGCGTTACGCGGCACCGGTGAACACAAGGTTTCACTGGATAAAGTGATAAAAACCATGTGGGATACAGGCAACGACATGAAGACCAAGTACAAAGAGACCGCTCGCGGCGGACTGGCCGTCAACATTATTGAATGTTGAGCCTCGTTTAACCTGCTTCTTTCTCTATCGCGTAAATATCATCGTCAATTGATTTTACGCGTTCTTCAAAGATGGCTCTGGCGTCGTGCAAGCCGCGGTTGTAATAATAGGCACCCAATTCTTTTGCGATAAAATCGAGTAAAAACTCGGCGTCAAATTGCCCCAGTTCGACCTCCAGCTCGCCTTCAAAGTAGGCTTGCAGCTTGTCCACCATGGCAGCTTTTTCTTGTGATGTGAATTCGATATCTGACATCGATTCTACGCTCCTTTTCCTAGCGACGCTGTGCAACTCGTCTATTCATACTTGGCTTTAACCACTTGCTGGTCGCGATCGATTTCGATCGTGCATTGCAGGTTATGCAAATGAAACACGCTACTTTGTACGATTCGTTCGCCTGTTGCCGTTGGCTCTCGAATGTAATGCGATAATTCAGTCGTATCTAATTGCCTGATGACATCAACCAACAAAACCCCTGGCGTAAAGTTGCCACACAGGTATTTGATTTCTTTTCGCGCTTCATTGGCGAAGAAACTTAGAACGGACAATCCAACAACAGCACTCGCGATAAAGAGCGGCTTCAGCATTAGTTTTTTATTGGGCATGTGAATTTACAATACCTTCCATCTGCTCAAAAGGCCCAGCAGATGAAACACACCAAATAGGCAGCAAACAATAGAACTGACCATCCAAAACGTCACTGAATTTTGCGTGATCGCAGGATGCTGAGACACGAATGGCAGAATAAAACCGGCCACACCTCGCAGTAAATACACGCCCGTTATTAGTACCAAGGCCACTTTGAGTAATGGCAAAGGCGTTATCACACCGGCACCTGATAGCGCATAAAAGCCCCACAAAGTTAACACCGACGCGATCCCCAGTGTTATTAGCGTTGGCATCCAATCACCGGATTCGGCAGCTTGCGCCATCGCTTCTCCCGCACCAAAAAAGCGATACCAATCAGGGCCACCAAAGATGATCCCAATGTGTAGTGCTGCGGCAATAAAACTGAGACTACCGGCAATAATAAGTTGGTTACTACCTTCCATAATGCAATTTATACAACATTGCTCACAAGCTTGGCGGCCACAATAAAAAACACTCCGCAGCCGAAACCAATCAGCAGTGCTTTCAAAACTGAACGTTTGTTACTACCGTTTTGGCTCTTAGCGGTTGTCGACTCAGGAGATTGTTCAGTACCGCGACTCATGTTGCGCTATTCCTGTCTGATTTGGTAAATATCTGGTTGCCAAATTTGCATCAATATCTCAGGGGTTTCAACAGCTTGAAAACCAAATTGAGCATTTAAGCCGTGAGATCGCTAGCGACCTAACCACTTATACATCACTAACGCATCCACGTACCCATTGGTTGTATGATGAAAAGCCTTGGGTAAACGCCCTACAGTGTCGAAGCCAAGTTTGGTCCACAAGCGCACTGCCCCTTCGTTACTCGCCGCGACGAAGTTAAATTGCATGGCTTGGTAGCCGAGTTCTACTGCTACGGCTTGTGAATGCTCGCACATTGACGTCGCTAGCCCTCTACCTCTCGCTCGCGAAGATACCATGTAACCACAATTACACACGTGGCTGCCGGGCCCAGCTTGATTCGTTTTTAAGTAATACGTCCCTAAAATTTCACCTTCGTCTTCAAACACGAATGTCTTGCGAGGTGTTTCCAACCAGATGCTCTCAGCTTGTGATTTCGTTGTGTCTACCGCATAGCCATACGTTTCACCCACTTTTACAATGTCGTGAAATATTGGCCAGATGTGATCCCAGTCTGCTGTTGTCGCTTCTCTAATATTCATAGATAGATATTTAATCCGTGTTTACTCTGACGACTTGCGCCAAACTTCAATGTGTGGAGGAACGAACGCAATTACAAGACACAACGCAGCAGGAATATACCAATATGAACTACCATCCGCTTCACGCAAGCCAAACTCGGGTAACAGCACTTGGGTTACAACGCCGATGATAAGCCCAAAACCCAACAGGGTTTCCCAATGTAACTTCGGTTGCTTTGAAAAATAACGGCCGACGAGATAACCCACAGTAGGCAGCAAATCTAAAAATACTGAAAACGCGATCAAGAAAACATATTGACCGCTTGTCAGTGCATCTTCGACTGGAATACCCAGCAGGATTAAAAGTCCTACGGAAGCGTTACCCAAAAACAAGTACAGCATTAACGCCTCTTTGAGCTGGTTATACTTTCTGGCTACCCACACAGGTAAAGTGGAACTCACCTTCGTGCATATGCTGAGGTTGGTACTCTGTTTCAGATTTAGTGACACCGAACACCGAAATTGCGCTCTCTTTGTAAGAGGACGAATACACCTTACCGGTCATCTGAATATCTTCTGACAAAATCGTGTATGTTTTATCGTGATCTTCACAGGTTTTTTCCATCATACCTTTTGAGGCTTTCACGACAATCTGCTTGCTTTCATCGGTGACAAACACTTTATAGGTGCCATCACTCAGCTGAATGACTTCAGGAAGTTCTGGGATACTACCAATGTTAATCGTACAACCACTGATCCCGAGTAATAAAAAGACAATGAGAGAAATTTTCCGCACTGTGAGTAACTCCATGTATTGAATTGGCGCACTGATATTGATACCGACCGGTTCGACTTGTATTAGTTCAGTCGCTTAAAAGGTCATCTGATCAAACGCTCTGTGAAAGGACTTGAATTTGCGATACATCTTTAATGCGAATGTGCGTTTGATAATAATATTTCCCGGTCGGCTTACCCTGCGAATTAAAGTTGATCTTAATCCGTTTTGCTTGGCCAGAAACGGCGATCGATTTGTCGAGAAAGTAGTCTTGCGGCGCACTGCCGTATTTATCTATAAACGCCTTAACGGCTCTTGGGTGAATTGCGACTGTAACGGAACGTTGGTCACGGTAGTCTAACTCAGTATTCAGGTACACAAATGCTCCCTGACTGCCCGTCGCCTTGATATTCAGAATATACTCGCCTTCAACAGCATGGGGCGCTGACTCTGCGGCACTTCGAATAATATCCATCGTATCCGAATACGTGATGAATGTACTATCTGTCGAGTTTTCACTCTGCGTCGCACTACAGCCGGCAAGTAACAATAATAGTGTTGCAAACAAAATTTTCATATCTATCTCCATATAGAGTGTTGAGTGAACAATTAGGGTTTTACATTTAGAGATCAAGACGAATCGGTCTAAAGCACAGATACTTTAACTCGTCCGATACTATCTTTTTTAGCTTATTGATGTGCCACCTTCCTTGGACAAATTTACACCGTGTAGGCTAGCGGTCAGTGAATCGAGGTTCGTTCAAATCAAGCCGCTCTTTTACACTAATCGTGACTCAAGAAAACCGACTAAGCAACTAATTCTGACTCTTTTCATCGTGAGCGGTGGGGGTTGGTTTATTACTCGCTGACACACTGACTAACTTCCAGTCTCCGCTGCGTTTAGACCAGACTTGAGTACCACCTCCTGAAACAGTGATGGTCGCATTATTCTTGAGCAGTACAGATTGCGAAAACTCATTTACTAACACCGCAGTGTATTGGTCGATAATCGACACTTTAACGTTTGGGAACTCGAGTGAAATCACTTCCTGAATTGAGTCAAAGCCAATGGTGACGACAGGCGCAAAATCTGTAAGCGAATTCCAGTTGGTCCCGTTGCTATTCAAACCAACAAACTTGTCAGCATCAAAATGTTGGAAATAGGCTTCAGCATCCAAATTCATTGAGGCGTCGATCAGGCTTTGAAACGAAGCCAGTACTTCTTTTTCACTATCTGCGGTAGTCGAAGTAGCATGAGCCAGATAGGTTTGCGTGAGCGCTATAAGCACAATGAGTAACTTAGATCTAATCAATCAATAACTCCTTTTTAAACTGGCAAGTGGCAGCTTGTTGATGCTTTATTCGGCGTCTGAATCATGTTGCCCGCTCTGTTTTTTCATGATTTGGGCGACTTTTTCTTTTTCCCACTCTTCCCCAAATGGTTGAAACACGATGACGGCGTGGATAGCGATAAGCGCGCTAAACGACAAAAACACGACAATTAGTGGACCGAGATTCTCGCCCCCATTGTAGTTTGGCAGCATAAAAAGCAGAAATACTGCGATTAAGAACGCAGAAAATGCATAAAAATACTTAATCGATTTAACCTTCTCAAGCGCCTTCGTTTCAGAAGATTGAGTTTTGATTTTATCCTCCTCTTTTGCTGACTCAGCGCGTTTTTCTGACTCTATCGCCTCCACAAGTTCATCAGTTGTGATCTCAAAAACGGCAGCCAATGCCTTTAGGGTTTCGGTGCCGACACTTTGCCCTTTTTCTACTCGTTGAATTGTCCGAACATTTAAGTTGCTCATTTGAGCCAACTCGTCTTGGGACCAGTGTTTTGCAAGTCTCAATGCTTTCACAGTTGTTGTCTTTCCTTGTCTGAATCGAGCATGATTATATACCGCAGATTCGTTGTCGGCAGTGACAAACAGGCGACAAACAGCTGACAGACAGTGTAATGAACACTGCGAGGACACCGATTGGTTTATTCAAAATCACGTGTTTGATAAAAGCCATCATCTTTTTCTATAAACATGTAAGTGAACGCGATACCGTCGGCATCATGATACCAACTGCAGTCGATTTGTAAGCCGCTGAGCACAAATCTGCGGTTAATCTCGACGTCGTCTTTAAAACCATCCACAGCATGACCAAAAACAGTTTCAATTTCTTTTACGCTGGTTTGTTCGTTAAAAACATAGCGTTGCCCCTTAACCCCAATGGTACCCTCAAAAGCCTTGTAAGCGTGAAAACCGTCTGTGAAGTTTAGAAACAGTCCGCTAAAAATTCCGTTCTCAGTCGAGATGGAATAACCGTTTTGAAATACCTTCTCAATATGACGACCACTGGATTTAGCTATCCTGGCACCGAGGATCTTGCTGCCGAACATTTTCTGCTCTACTAAAAAGTCCATAATCAATACTCAGCGCTCCGGTGATGCCGAGTTATCAGTCAGAGCCTTTCTCAACGCAGTAAACAACTTGTGGCTAAACGTTTTACTATGCGGCATTTGGGTTGAAGTGGAAGTTAAGTTTGTTTCCATCAAAGTCTCTAATGTAAGCACAATAATAACCGCCGCCGCGAAGACCCGGTGGACCAGCGTCTGCGCCCCCCATATCCAGAGCTTTTTTATGGAGTGAATCAACCTGCAGCTCTGACTCCGCTTGAAGCGCAATCATTGTGCCGTTCCCGGCAGTTGGTGGTAGGCCGTTTTCTGGTGTCAATATTGTGAAAACAACTGAGTTGTCATCTTTTGCCCATGCAAGACATGCCGTTTGTTCAAAAATGCGCTTTGCTCCTAACATTGAAAACAATGTTTCATAAAAATCCCCGGACTTAGCAACATCGCTCACCCCCAACGTAACATATCCAATCATGTTTAATCTCCCGAACATAAGACTTACTAACGGTTAGCGACTAAGCAGTGGCGCGCTAATTGCGAAGTGCTCTAGCCTAATTGTAACAATGGCAAAACCAACCAGCCTAGCAATTCACTGGAGCTGTCCAACGGTTTTACCCAGCAGAATAAAAAGTGCGCCACCAATGAGCAAACAGACAGATAATCCCACCGCATTAAGCATCACCTTTTTTAAGCCTAGTACCTGAATGTTGGTAAATTCGTAGGGATAGAATCGCGACCACTTACCATGCAACATCGTATAAAACGCATAACCGAGCGGGAATATAAACCAATACCCTAACAGCGAATATTCCAGTTGCCCCTTCTCGGCTAAGAACAACCAATAACAGAAAGCCATGATGGGCGTAATTGCATGCACCAATAGATCTGCAATGCGATTAACAAATGGCAGTGTTAGCCACCCAAAGATAAGGTAATTAGCAATTCCAACGGTTGTAATATAAAACGCAATTGCCGCTGCAATGTTGGCGTTTTTAAACAACATTGCCAATGACGATTCGGGCCAAAAAGCGAGCGCACCGAACGAAACGAGCACCAGTAAATTAGATAAGGTGGTGTAGTAACTGAGGTATTTCCAGATCGTCAGCAGGACGCCATCATCCCCTCTTTTGCTAAACTCTGTAGCAAAGCTCAAGCATACACCTAAGAGCGTTACAAAAAAGAATGCTGATATCATTTCAATTCCTGTTGAAGATAGAGGGTTCTCTCGGTCCCTCAACGGTAACGAGAAACTCTGTCCTTGTGGGATGACATGTTAGGCATTCGCATTCAATTTTTCTACTAACCATTGTTTAAAGACTATAGATTTGTATAGATTTTCACTGTGCGGTGAAACCATTAAGTAATAGGTCAGACCCGGCACTGAGTATTGATTGTCCAAAGGTTGCAACCAGCGCTGCTGTATCGCCATTTCAGCTAAAACTGAGCTGGCTAATACCATACCTTGCCCCGCTAACGCAGCCTGAATGGAATGATGCTCCTGATCAAAGCGTATTATGTTTGAGGCTGAAGTATTTGGGTGAAATGCTTTGAACCACTCATGCCATGAAACAGACGGCAAGTGCTTGTTCTTCCATGCTGTCTCAATGACGGTCGCGTCTTCTAGCTGCTTGTGACTGGCTAAATAGGCCGCTGTTCCATACGCGTTGAAATCCTCAGTGATTAATTTCGTTGCGCCGCTGTTTTCTTGTGTGATGCAACCGTACCGTATTACCAGATCAACGCTGCGATCGCGCTCGATATCGATAAGATCCTCGGTCGTTTTTATCTCGACTTGCACCTCTGGGTATTGTTTTTGGAAATCCTCCAAATTAGGCACTAACCACAATGATGCAAACGATGTGGTTGTCGATACCCTGAGCACAGATTTAGTGAATGAAATTTCTTCAATGGTTGCCGCAATCCTTTGCAACGCTTGATATACCGCTTCTGCAAGCTTAGTCCCTTCATGGGTTAAGGTTACGGCGCGTGTTTTTCGTTCAAAAAGCAAAACGCCTAACTTCTCTTCTAAGTTGGAGATCTGATGCGAAATCGCTGTGGGAGAAAGATTTAATTCCTCTCCCGCAGCCTTAAAACTGCCTAATCGCGCAGCGGCTTCAAACCCTCGCACCTGATTCAACTGGGGTAAGTGGGAAAACATAGCCACCCTATAGATGCAAATATTTCATTTATGAGTGCTTTTTTACCATTTGTCAAGCCAGCCCTACTTGCAAATAATCTGTGACACTAATTACGGTTACAGCAGGTATATATTATGACAGTTCTACTTCATATTGATGCAAGTGCACGGAAAAATCGCTCAATTACCCGGTCGCTTGGAGATGAATTTAAAAACCATTGGCTTGAGGCAAACGCAGATACAACGTTTATCTACCGAGATGTCGGTAGCTCGCCTCCCAGGTTTATTTGCGAGGGTTGGATAGCCGCTGCATTTACTCAGGAAAACGAGCGTACAGATGAGCAGAATTCATTGCTGGCGGAATCTGATTTATTCATTGAGGAGTTAACTAAAGCAAGCATTATCGTCATATCAACGCCCATGTATAACTATGGTATGCCCGCAGCATTGAAGGCTTGGGTTGACCAAGTTGTCAGAGTTAACAAGACCTTTAGTTTTGACTTGGCGCGTGGTGACTTCCCGTTAGAGCCTATCCTTTCAGGCAAAACCCTTGTGTTACTCACGTCATGTGGTGAATTTGGGTTTAACGCCGGTGAGATCAGAGCGGGTATGAATCACTTAGAGCCCCACCTCAATACTATCAGTAAGTATCTTGGTGTAGAGAAAACCTTTGAAGTACGGGTCGAATACCAGGAGTTTGGTGATGCGCGGCATAAAGCCTCGATCGACAAGGCGTATTTGGCTATTCCTAAAATAGTGAACGAACTGTCTAAACCTGAATAAGCGTGAATAAAGCCAACCTACCGAGCAAAAAAGTAGCGGTATGATAGCGAATACCGCTGCATTATTGTCTAGTTGGCCGACAGGCGTGAATGTAGCGCCTTATTGGCTACATTTTTGATAAGAGTGCCTTATTGCAATATGTCGCTTTCTCGAATTCGTCAACATTCATGGCTATGTTTTGAATGTGAGGAAACAGTTCGACGAGTTTGCTGACAATTGCTCTAGATAAATCAGCGCGCTGCTCTTGAGTCCTGCCTTGCATGATACTGGCAAAGACATGAATAAACGATTGTTTCTGGTTACCAACGATGTAGGTTGCGAAAGGTTGGACGCGTACTTTGATATCGTTTTCTTCGAATAAGCCAGACCCATGAGCGACTGCATGAAGTTCTTCGTTTAACTTTTCTTCTGATATTCCATCCAGCACATCGTTCGAGCAATGGACAATAAAATGTGGCATATAGTTTCCTTTATTTCTTTTCCCTAGCGGTACTCATTAACGCGCCAATAAACAGCGCACAGTCTGAAATTAATCCGTTTGTTAGCAGTCTTACTTACCATAAAAAGCAGACTTGGCCTCAGAAACAAGCGCATCAAATTCACTTTGCGTTATATCGCCCTCTGAAAGCTGTGTTTCTGCTCTTACCACACTCAAATAGTAGACATTTTCCAAATCCGCGACGATATAACCGTATTCTTGTTCATTAATGACATTGGACCAATACGCCGACCACGCGAGCTTTTTGTTCCAGGGTACACCTGATGGGTGAGCAGGATATGAATAATCGATTTTGATAATGTCAGCGTCTGAAACACGCTCTACCTTATCGCCATTTGCGAGTGCTGTCTCATAACAATGATTAAGCAGCCAGTTTACCGAATGTTCTACTCCGATTGGGTGCCACTCATATCCAGCAGTGCACTCCCCTATTTTTTCGCCATTTGAACCATAAAGATCTAGCTGACCACTGGCGCAGCCAGACAGTAAGCAAATGACACTAAAAACCGTTACATACTTCATTTTTCTACCTTGGAAACATAACGCTAATCTTGGGGTGCGAATGTACGGCGATAATCGCGAAGCGTCACTACGTCAATGTCCCTGTGTGACACGCAGTAAAACAGGTGTTAAGTACCCCGTTACATTGCATTGAAAAGCATACCGAGAACAAATACCGACACCATGATATATATCGCTTTATGAATCGGTTTTACCCATGGTTGCATCAAATTTATAAGAGACAGCGTAAACCAACCGGCACAAAAACATATAAAGAAGGTTCTAATTTCGATTTCGTTATACTTCGCTGCTACTCCCAATCCCAAGATAAAAAACACACTGAGTAAGTTGATAGAAAGGATCAATGGTTTATGAAAAATTGTAACAGGCTTTTGGGGGATTTCTTTGTGACTCGTTGGCAACAAAGACTTAGCACGTATTAAATTTTCTAATTCTTTTACACGCTCAGGAAACCTAGCTCTATCAATACTATTCAAGCTTTCTTTTAATTCATTGAGTGAATATTTGCTAAAATCTGGCTTCATAGTGAAAATACAATAAAAGGACCAACGGAGGGACAAATGCATGCTTGTCCAACTTATAGATCGCAGTGACAAAAACTACGCTTTATTTGTCCCTCTATAGTTACTTGTTAGGTGAACCCTGCGGCATATTTAATCTTTTTAGATTCGATACAAACAGGTAAAAACCAAATATTCCTGAACAAATCAAACCAATTTGCATCAGGCTAATCTGCTCAAAACGAAAAGCATCAGAATACGCGGCAGAACCCATAATTTTCCCTAACTGGAATAATCCTACAGATACAAACGCAATACCAAGTATGAAATTAAACCGACTAAAACCTTTATTTTGCTCTGTCATATGCACTCCTTGTTTATGTTCACATACCTCCCCGATAACGGGCGAATACTTGCTGCGAAAATGGCGAAGCCGCAGTAATTAGGCGCCCCAGTGAGCGGAGCGAGTATGTTGATCGGTTTGTTACATGCCAACCACGCTTCCAAATGCGCATTGCTATGCGTATACTGGGTTGAAAGTAAATTGGAGATTAGCAATGGCAGACCTTTACAATTTAGCCGCACCTAAAAAGGCAACAAATTTAAGCCTAAACAGTGATTTGTTAGAAAAGGCTAGAAACCTAAAAGTTAACTTGTCCGCAACTCTAGAGCAAGCATTAAGCAATAAACTTAAAACTGTGGAAGCTGAAAAGTGGAAACGCGAAAACAAGGCTGCGGTAGAAGCCTACAATGAGTTTGTAGCCGAGAATGGAAGTTTAAGTGATGAGTACAGGGATTTTTAATGCCTCAATTTGATGTATACAAAAACCCTAGTAAGAATACGAGACAAGCTTATCCGTATTTAGTAGACGTACAAAATACAGTAATCGAGCAATTGGCAACTCGTTTAGTTGTACCATTAACAAATTTGAACACTAAACCCACCATGTTGATGAAGAGATTAACGCCTGAAATAGAGTTTGATAACAATACGTACTTATTTATGACTCAGCAACTTACCTCTATACCGGAAGGTTTGCTTAAAAACCCAGTTGGCACATTAGAGGGTTCGAGGGCGTTGTTAATAGATGCGATAGACTTTGCCATTACCGGCATATAAAGCCCCGATAACGGACGAAGCCGCAGCAAGTAGGCGCCCCTGCGAGCACAGCGAGTGTGTTTATTGAATTGCTATATGACATAACTACCTTACAGACTTCTTGCCACTCAGAGGGGCGAGAATTAAATAAAGAATAAACCCTACCCATGACAAAATCAGTGTCACGAAAACCCACGCTACTTTTTCAACACCGCTAGTCTTCGGTGAACGAATGATCGCGACTAATGAAATCAACCAAATAATTACAAGAAGAAGTTGGAAAACACTCATTTCAAAATCCCTTTTTTGCAATTTACACGTAACTCTTTAGCGGCATATAACGTCGACCTAAGCGACTGTTTTTATTTGCTAAAATCTGCGATGATTGAACGTATTGAAACGCAAGTTATAGTAAAAGCAAAATGTCCGAAGTCACGCCAGCGACTGGCTTTAGGTCCGTGTTAGCTGCCTTGTGATTCATTTTGATTAGTTGATATGATTTTTCCAAACCAGAATCTGACAAATCTTTTAACTCCATCTGTAGAGTAACCGCCTGTAAAGGCAAGGAGCCCCGCAACAATCGGCTTTACATTAACACTTTCACCATTAGTAGCTACAATAATTACTCCCCCAGCCACTAAAAAGTAAAAAACCAAACCTGTAATTCCGCTACCTATTATGTATATAAAGTAGCCTAAACAGTCGAAAATTGTAGGTAACTTCACCCCTGTATAGATTTTTTCATTTGCATCTCTTGCAAATAGATAACTTGCATAAAGAGAACCGCCGATTACACCTGCTCCATATAGATGTAAATAAAATCGGGCATCAGCATTACCATATAATGTCTCAGATTGATGAAGTGACGAATCAAAATATAAAAAAAATGTTAGATGGACCCCCAAAAACAAACCTAACATTATAATTGTACTGATCGGGATGTACCAAAACCTGCCAGACCACCAACCTTTTAGTTTAATTTTTTCGCCTTTCTTTAAAGGATCCATAAGTACCTCCGAAGTATCAATGGGTAGTGGACTTACACACTAAAACAGTCTTCCTAACCATTTTTTTTAATCATCTGATGAAGTAGATCGATTCGGTCATGAATCTTCTTGCTTTCATTGTGAATTTCAACATTCACCGTAAATATCATCATCAAGAGTGCGTATAAAACGGGCTTTTCGGGCAACTCAGGAAATACCCACACTAAAAATGCAAACGCTCCGATAACGCTGGCATTTCTCAGTAGCGCTTTTCGTAAAGTGGGTCTCAATTTGTCAAACTGATTTGAAAGCTTCTCTTCTCGCTGCATTTCAGTAAAAAGTGCCCGTGCTGCAAATTCATCTTTATTCATTTTAATGTCCACGTTGTTTTCCCACACCACTACTCATCAACCGCTCGCTTTGGCGGCAGCAAAAACATAATACCGATATAAATCCAGCCGCCGGCTATCGTTAATAAGCCGACGAAGAACGTAATTAGACTTGCTATGAACTTGGAGCGCTTTTGTTTATGGGCGATAAATAGCGCGATCACTGTAGGGATAAATGCAGCGAAGATCAGTAAAACTAGAATGAAGAGTGTAGTCAGCGTCATAAAACATCCTTGTAGTATTAGCCTATTGGTTTAGCGAGCCTCGGAAACACGTGGACCAATTCATGCCAACGTCGGTACTTCCCTATTCCGATGTGAATCTCGCATTTTTTAGTAGCAAGTGCCTGCTTGAGGCACCGTACTACTATGATTCATTTTGTACGAGTAGTGCAAGCTACCCTATTACTTCACCGGCAAGGTGATGTCTTTAAACAACCGCTCTACTTCGTCGTTGTTCTTCTGCATCATCGCTTGTTCAACCATGGTCTTGGTTAAATGCGGTGCGAAACGTTCGATAAAATCATACATGTAGCTGCGCAGGAACGAGCCTTTGCGGAAGCCTATTTTAGTTGTGCTGTATTGGAACAAGTGACTGGCGTCGATTTTGACTAAGTCATCGTCTTGCACCTCATTAACTGCCATAGAAGCAATAACGCCAATACCCACACCCAATCGCACGTATGTTTTGATCACGTCAGCGTCGGTCGCCGTGAATACGATTTTGGGCGTTAAACCCGCTTTCTCAAAGGCCTGGTCCAGTTCAGAGCGCCCGGTAAATCCGAATACGTACGTAACCAATGGATATTTCGCAATATCGTGAATGTCGATCGTGCCCTTCTTCGCTAACGGGTGTGATTTGTTCACAATCACACTGCGATTCCAGTGGTAACATGGCAGCATTACCAGGTCGTTATACAAGTGCAGCGCTTCGGTGGCTATGGCAAAGTCAGCCTCGCCTTTAGCCGCTAAATCACTGATCTGAGACGGTGTGCCCTGGTGCATATGCAATGACACTTTTGGAAACTTATGCATAAAGCCTTGAATGACTTCTGGCAATGCATATCGCGCCTGAGTATGCGTCGTAGCGATATTCAGCTTACCTTGGTCTGGCAGGGTATGTTCGCGTGCTACTGACTTAATGCTCTCAACTTTGGCCAAAATCTGACGTGCAATGGTGATCACATCTTGTCCCGCATCCGTGACGTGTGTCAGGTGCTTACCACTGCGACCAAAAATTTGAACCCCAAGTTCGTCTTCTAGCATTCGTACTTGCTTACTGATCCCCGGCTGGGATGTAAACAGACTTTCGGCTGTGGCTGAGACATTGAGGTTATTGTTTTGCACTTCTACGATGTAGCGTAACTGCTGCAGCTTCATTTATTTCGTCCAATCAGATCAAGAGCTTAAGTGAGTACGGCGGGTTTGTTACAGTGTTAACCTAGAGTCTTACTGTGCCTCCACTGCCATTTATTGTAGTTAAAAACTCGATTCATATGCAAAAAAATTAGGCAAAACACAAAAATATGAAAGATACTAGAATAAGAAAACGACAAGAAGGCACAAAAATGTCCGGTACCATCGACTTTTCTTCGGTTCTTGCAGCCGCTGTTCACGACATGAAAAACTCGCTGAACCTGCTGATCCAAACCCTAGAAGCCTTAGACGACAGTATTGAACCGCAAAACAATCAAGCGCGTGAATATTTATCGCAAGTGCACTATGAATCAGCGCGGCTGAATACCGGCTTAGTGCAAATGTTATCGCTGTATCGCGCAGAACTCTCTGGTTTACCGTTGAATGTGGATGAACACTTTGTCGATGACCTGTTTGTAGAGCTCGAAGGCGCGAATAAAACCTATATCGAGCAACGTGCTATTGAACTGACTACCGAGTTGAGTGAATCCACCAGTTGGTTTTTTGATAAAGACCTGATTTTTTTGTTGCTAAACGATGTATTAATTAATGGTATGCGCTACGGTGAGCAGAAGATTCACCTTTCTGCTGACGTGGTCGATAACCAGTTAGTGATCACCATCGAAGATGACGGTCCCGGCTACCCAGAAAGTATGCTGCAACAAAGCCAATCGGATTTGGCTGAATTCAGTTTGAGCCAAGGTCGCACCGGACTGGGATTATTTTTTGCCAGACTGATCGCAAATGCCCACCAAAACCGCGGAAATAAAGGCGCTATAAGCTTGAGTAACGGCGGGAAATTTGGGGGGAGTGTTTTTCAACTCAAATTGCCATAAACTAGTGGCAATAATAACAGCGCGATTAAGCGCGACAACGAGTGAAGTGCAGTAAATTATGTCAACGTTTGGAATCATTGTTGTACTCATTGTGACACTGGTGGTAGCCGCCATCGTCATTAATGCTTTTCAACAACACAAAGCAAAAATCGAAGCTGAAAAGCGTACCGAGCTTGCTAAGCAAAAGTCCATCATCGATGAGACTGAGAACGTATTGATGGCGGCTGCACAGTTCCCGCTCTCCCCCAAGCTCGTGTGGGTGTTACATCAACGCGTGCAAAATGCCCTGAAAGTCATGCTCGAGCTCAATCCGTCGATGCCAGAGATTCGTCAACGAGTTAAGGATGCAGAGGCGCGCGTCCAAGCGATCGATTTAAGTGCGACCAGTCCCGACCAAGACGCCTTCAACCTGCCCGACAACGACAAAATGATCATCCAGATGATCCAAGCGATTAAGAAGCTGCGCGTATTGCTCCGTTCAGAGCACAGCAAGGGTAAGGTCGATACCCAAATGTACATGCATGAAGACCGCACGCTTGAACGTTTGCAGTTGCGTGTTAACGTTGAAACACTGGCACGTCGCGGTAAGGCAGCGTTGAGTTCCAACATGCTTGGTTCGGCTCGCCAATATTTTGAAAAAGCGATTAATGCGCTGGAAGCACAAACCCAGCCTGATGAGTACATGCAAAGCCGTCACGGTGAACTAACCGCGATGCTCAAAGAAATCCAAGACAACCTCAAAAACGTCAACGCCAAAGACAGAGAGAAGAAAAAAGCGCAAGAGCGTGACGAGCTCGACGAGTTGTTTGCGCCTAAGAAGAAGTGGTAGAGGCCCCTGCTGGGCTTTGAGACTTCACAACCTCCCAAAACTGTTGAGCAGCCACCGACAAATTACGTCGCGTGGCTTTTAGCATTCCGACCGGTTTGACTAACAGATCTTGCTCTAGTGGCACACATACAAGCCCTTTGGCTAACATTTGTGGCTGACACAATTTCGGTACCACGGATACCCCTACGCCAGATGCCACGAGTTGACCAACGGTGCTGAGTTGATTTGCCTCAGCAATTAGGTTGATCGGTGTCGCGATTTTGTCCGCCGTTTGGTGCAACCAATTACGTACACTGGAATCCCGATTCATTGCGACAAAAGGTTCGGCTAGCACGGCTTGCCAATCAACCTGCGACAGTGCGGCAAAGTGATGCTGACGATCAACCACCGCTACAAACGCATCGTCGAACAAAGGTTGAAAATCCAAGCCCTCGCTGCGTTCTGGCTTAAAACTGAAGCCTAGCTCGGCTCTACCACTGAGCACACAATCAATCACAGCTTCCATGACCACATCCATGATGCGAAACCGAATATTGGGGTATTGATCGTGAAAGGTGCGGATCAAACTCGGCAATGAACCTTCAGCAAACGACGGCATAGCCGCAATACTCAAACTGCCCTGCTTCACCGCAAACAAGCTTTGCATATCGGCCATGGAATTATTCCAATCAGACAGCAGTCGTTTGGCCTCTGGTAAAAAGGTTTTACCTTCGATAGATAAGCTAACATTCCGAGTGTTGCGGGAAAACAAACGGCCCCCCAAATGCTCTTCTAACTTTTTGATACTCGACGATAAAGCCGGCTGGGTAATGTGTAGCTTGTCAGCGGCTTCAGCAAATGTTTTGGACTCGGCAAGGTGAATAAACGCCGTCACATTTTTGATGGTAAGCATAGGCAATCACTTTGATAAATAATTTTTATCAATTAAGTCATTAAATCAATTTTACTTCAAGTTAAACATACTCAATACTGTGCGTACTTTAACCACCTAAAGAGAATACTGATGTCAGGATTTGATAAAGTTGTGCAGAGCTATGAAGAAGCAATGCAAGGGCTGTCAGATGGAATGACAGTGATTGCCGGAGGCTTTGGCCTATGCGGGATCCCTGAAGGATTGATTGCCCAAATTAAACACATGGGTACAAAACAATTAACCTTCGTGTCAAACAACTGTGGCGTTGACGATTTTGGTCTCGGTATTTTGTTGGAAGACAAGCAAATCAAAAAAATGGTGTCTTCATACGTAGGTGAAAATGCGCTGTTCGAACAACAATTGCTGAGCGGTGAGTTGGAAGTTGAATTAACGCCACAAGGCACGCTAGCAGAAAAAATGCGTGCTGGCGGTGCCGGTATTCCAGCGTTCTATACGGCAACTGGGTACGGTACCCCGGTTGGTGAAGGCAAAGAAGTTAAAGAATTCAATGGCCGTCCGTACATTCTGGAAGAAGCCATCACGGGTGATTTCGCCATTGTACGCGCATGGAAGGCCGATCGTTACGGTAACTGCATTTACCGACATACAGCCCAGAACTTCAACCCAATGGCTGCGACTGCAGGCAAAATCACAGTGGTTGAAGCGGAAGAAATCGTTGAGCCAGGCGAGTTAGAGCCATCACAAATCCACACACCGGGTATTTACGTTAACCGCGTAATCCAAGGTGATTTTGAAAAACGCATCGAACGTCGTGTATTAGCGAAATAGGAGGCAAGCACAATGGCACTTACTCGAGATCAAATCGCAATGCGCGTCGCAAAAGAATTCAAAGACGGCGACTACGTTAATCTAGGCATTGGGATCCCCACCCTAGCGGCTAACTATGTCCCAGAAGACATCGCGGTTATGTTGCAATCAGAAAACGGTTTATTGGGCATGGGCCCTTACCCGACTGAAGACGAAATCGATGCCGACATGATCAATGCCGGTAAAGAAACGGTTACCGCCATCACTGGCGCATCAATCTTCAGTTCTGCTGAGAGTTTCGCCATGATCCGTGGTGGGCATGTCGACTTCACTGTACTGGGTGCATTTGAAGTTGATGTGCACGGCAATATTGCGTCGTGGATGATCCCTAACAAACTGGTCAAAGGTATGGGCGGCGCTATGGACTTGGTGGCTGGTGCGAAAAACATCATTGTTACCATGACCCATGCCGACAAACACGGCAATTCCAAACTACTGGCCGACTGTACGTTACCGCTGACCGGGGTTAACTGTATCACGCGTATTATCACTGACTTGGCCGTTCTGAGTGTTGCCGATGGTGCTTTCCATCTGACAGAGCGCGCACCGGGTGTCAGCATTGAAGAGATCCAAGCAAAAACAGCCGGAAAACTGATCGTTCCTGATCACGTACCTGAAATGCAGCTTTAAGCACGCCTTCTGGCGATGCTCAAAAGGCCCGAGTAGTGGCGGGCCTTTGCCCTTTTTTACCCCAACGCGAAATTACCTGTGGATGCGCTGTGCTTTTCAGCGCGCATCAGCGATAATATGTCCTCGATTATCAAGAGGAGCGCGCATTGTTATTTTCTGAACTACCACTGGATCACCGGTTACAAAAGGTTTTAGCAGATAAACCCTTTGAATCCATGACAGACATTCAAGCCAAGGTAGTTGCGCCCGCACTCAAGGGTAATGACATCGTTGCGTCTTCAAAAACTGGGTCAGGCAAGACACTGGCGTTTCTCGTCCCAACAGTGCATCGCTTGCTCAATCAAAAAGCCTTGAGCAAACAAGATCCCCGCGTACTGATTTTGGCCCCAACCCGAGAGTTAGCGAAACAAGTATTTGCCGAAGCAAAAGCGCTGACCAAAGGCATGCGATTGCAAACGCAATTAATTGTGGGCGGTGAAAACTACAATGATCAAATTAAGCTATTGCGTCGCAATCCAGACATCATTGTCGGTACAGCTGGTCGCATTGCCGATCACCTCAGCAGCGGGTCGTTTTTCATCAATGGCCTAGAGCTACTTATCCTCGATGAAGCTGACCGGATGTTAGATCTGGGTTTCAAAGAGCAGTTATTGATGATCGACACATTCGCCGACCACCGCAAACGGCAAACTATGATGTTTTCGGCAACCATCGACAAAATCGATATCGATAAACTTGCCAAACAATTACTCAACAACCCTGCCAGAATTGTAGTGGGCAGTGCCACCGAGCAACACGCACAGATTGCACAACAATACGTATTCGCCGATCACATTGAACACAAACAGCAGTTGTTACAAAAGGCGTTAGAACAACACGAGCACAATCAAGCGCTAGTATTTGTCGCCACCCGCGAAGACACTGAAAAACTGGCGGAACGGCTTAACAAAAGCGGTTTTGACAGTATTGCACTGCATGCTGAACTGGCGCAAAACCAACGCTCTAATGTGATGAATGCCTTTACGCGAGGACAACACTCTCTGTTGATTTGCACCGACGTGGCGTCACGCGGGTTGGATATTCCCAATGTCGATCTAGTGATCAATTACGACTTGCCCAAACAAGCAGAAGAATACATTCACCGTATTGGCCGCACCGGCCGCGCGGAAAAATCTGGCGCTGCGCTTTCATTTGTGGGCCCTAGGGATTGGCGTAGTTTCTGTGCCATTCGAGCACTATTAGACTATCAACTCGAAATGGCCACGATCGAAGGCTTAGAAGCGCAGTTTAAAGGCTATGACCAGCCTAAGAAAGCTGCGCCGAAGAAGCCCCAGACCAAGAAAACCAATAAAGCGGTGAACGCTAAAGCGGCACCGAAACCAAAGTCGAAAAATCGCGTTAAAACGCTTGTCGGCACTGAAGTGGGTGATATGCCAATGCGGCGCAAACCAAAACCAACAACGGACTAACCCCACCCAAAAATGCTCAAGGATGAACAATGAAAAAACAAATCAAACGTCTGTCACCCCATCAGAATGGTAAAGTTTTTGGTATTTTAAGCGCGGTAAGCTCATTACCATTCTTTATCCCGATGTGGTGGATGATGAGCGTTCTGCCCTCAACAGATGCGCAGGGTAACCCTGTTGAGTTTCCATCTGGACTCTTTTTTGCCTTCCCAATCATGTATTTAATCTTCGGCTATCTGTTTGTCGCTGCAGGATGCCTTGTGTATAACGTTTTAGTACAATTTATCGGCGGTTTTGAGTTTGAAGTTGAAACTAAAGAAGATTAACGCGTCTAACCTTTTGTATTTCTTTATCAAGGACGTCACATGCGCAAAATCCTACTCATCTCTTTAGCCCTGTGTTTGACTGCCTGTGCGAATATACCAATCGCCACTATGCTCAAGTTTAGCAGTTTCGATGAAGACAGTTTTCGGGCGTTGAACGCCGCGGAGATAAAGGCCAAAGTCGATTTATCTGCGCCGTATACACTCAATTTAGACCAAACGCGTTTGGCCTTAATGATGGAAACGCCCTCTGGTTTTCGCAATTTTGATTTTCCACTCGTATTGGAAGAGCAAGCGACGCTCAGAGAGGAAGCGGGCTTTTTCTCTGCAGCCAAAGACTACACTCAGTACACCTTTCGCGTTTCCGAAGAAGGGATACAGAATTTCGCGACCATTCAGCAAGAGCTAGGCCCAAATAGCGAAGGTAAGCACAGTTTTTCAGTTGGCACAGGGTTTAATGAAGCCCCTACTGAAGGCGATGCGATTGTCTTTTCCATTCATTTGCAATTAGCCGCGACCGACGATTTCATTACAGTAATCGATAATGCCGAAGTCGAATTTAACAAAGAAAGCGACAATCAAGATGCAAGGTAGACACAACACTGATGGCAAAGATGAATAAAGTAGCCATCTTCGGTAAACCCGGAGGTGGTAAATCAACCCTAGCCAAAGCTTTGGCGTCTTCACAAGGTCTGCCCTTACACCCGCTTGATCTCATTGAGTTCAAAACCAATGGCGAACGTGTTGATCGCGTTGAGTTTGATCGTTTACACGATTCAATTCTAAATAATGACCAATGGATCATTGATGGTATGGGACACCGCGAAGCCTTTGCTAAACGCTTGGCTGCCGCTGACACTCTGATTTACATCGATCTTCCCTATTCCAGTAGCTACTGGTTCGTCACTAAGCGCTTTCTAAAGAGTCTATTTGCAAAACCTGAGGGCTGGCCAGAGGGTAGTTCCGTATTGAAAGGCACAATTGCGAGCTATAAAACCTTGCGATTATGCCCCCAATTTTGGAATGATGCGTTTGTTAATCGCTTGCAGAAAATGGCCGACGACAAACAATTGATAATCATCAACAGCGTAAAAGAAATGAACTCATTTATGCGACAACACTGAAACAAGGGAGCACTGGATTTGAGCATGCCTCTAAAAAAATGGGCGATACAGTACAGCATCGCATTTCCCTTTGTATGCGCGTTGCTGGGTGGATTACAGTTTATTCGCGGTCGTAGCCTTGAGTATTCCATCGAATTTGGTGTGCTTTGGGCGTTGATCAGTATCGCCATATTCGCGTTGCGACGGGCCTACAACTACAAAATGCATATTCATTGTGGGATCTGCGAAGATTTACCCCAGCAAGAACGCACGGATAAATAACACGATATGGATATACTCATTCATCAAGAAACCTTGCTACATCGACACGAGACGCGGCAGAGTGAGTCTGAGATCCAGAGGCTCTTGCACCCTGACTTTCGCGAAATCGGCCGCTCTGGGACAGAATATAACATTGACTCTATCGTCGACATGATGAAACAAGAAGACCCTTCTAGTGACACTGTCCATGCACAAAACTTTGTGTGCTCGCCAATCGCACATGATGCCCAGTTGTTAACCTATGAGTCTGCGATTATTGACGCTGATGGCAATATCAGAGACCACGCAAAGCGCAGTTCAATTTGGGTATTAACAAACACAAATTGGCAAATACGCTTTCACCAAGGAACCCCCTGCGCTGACTTTGAGCTCGTTAGGCACATCAACTTTTAGAGTACCCCTTACACCCTAGATATTACGCAGGCTCATACATTCATATACCAAAACACTCGTGATACGTAACCGGCCAATGCATGTTTCAAAAAACCGAAGTGAATAATGCAAAATATTAGATATGGTCTATTTTAACTTTTGTTCTGTATGTGTTTATACGCTGGCTATCTAAGGAATAATCAATGAAGTCTTCACTTTGGCTGTGCTACATCGGCTTTTCTTTTGTTCTTTTGGGATGTGGTGGTGGAGGCTCTGATTCTGCGAATCCAACGCCCACTCCGCCTTCAGCACCTGCAAATGCAGCGCCATCAGTCTCGGCAGGTGACGATGTCACGATCAATGAAGATCAGACAATTACTCTGACTGCCGTAGCGAGCGACAGTGATGGTTCGATTCAAACCGTTCAATGGAGTCAATTATCTGGGCCTGTATCAACTCTCTCAGACCCATCATTGCTAACGCTGGATGTTACTCCCCCCGATATCCAGACTGAAACTGAATTAACCTTTCAAGTGCAAGTAACTGACGATGACAATGCAACGGCTAGTGATTCTGTGACCATTACTGTCATCCCTATAGAACAGGTTACTGTAGATGTTGTTCTTGGAGGCCAAACTCAATCTCAAATCGTTGAAATCACCTCAGGTATCCTTGGTGACATATTTGTCGATGAAAACTCTCAAGCTGTCGTACCGACTATTGACCAACCGGTACTTGTCTCTGCCTATGATGCGGAAGAAAACGTAGTGCTCATGAGTATAATTAGAGATATCGAAGCTGAAGGTATACAGCTCAATGGACTTACAACGGTAGAGGCGTTACTTGATTTAATTCCCGAAATCAATGTTTTGATGGCAGACCAACCTACTAGATTCTCATCGCAGTTTGCCATGTTAGACGAAGTTCAAGAAATGGCTGATGTGATAGAAAACAATGCAGACTGGTCCACAGAAAATAGTATCTTTGAACAACAGTTCGCCCAACTGATCGACGCCGTTTTTACCGCGATAAATTCGCAACCAGCAAAAAATCGTGCAATACCGCAAGAGAACCTATTAAGCGCAACCGGTGGTGGTTTATCACTCGAAGGGTTTTACATAGGGGACGCCCCCCAATTTTCTGTAGGTATTGAGCCAACATATCGAGCTGAAGACTTTCGTACAACCCTTGAATTGACCGAGCTATCGAATGGATTTTCGATCAACATTGAAAACAATTACAAGAAGAAATGGCTGGTCACGCTCATGACCAATGACCCCTATGGTTCGGGCAATGTGAGCATAGACAATCGCTCAACTCAAATAGCTGCCAGTGGCGCCTCAACGTTAGGTGAACCCATCACTTTTTCGGCTAGCGCACCTTTCAGTCAAACTGGACCAGCTGGTGATTTTTACGGTGCTTATGTTTTTGGGTTCGCAGCAGGCGATTTGAGTAATGCCCCCACTTCAGGAAAGGCTGCGGCTGCATATGCGCTCTCCACCGGATATACATTTTTATTCGATTTCGCGTTACCCATTATTGGCAAGATACTACCTGACGCTCCTGGTACAGGTTGCTTAAATTGGGACATTACCTCATCTGAAGCACAAAATTTAGCGCAGTCTATTGCCGGTTCAAATGAAGTGAGGAGCTATCTGATCGCTGGGGATTATCAAGGTGCAGCGCTAGAGGCAACTATTCTACTCAGCAACAATCTCAGTAGTTCTCTTCAGGGATGTTTGAAAGATGCAACCGTAAAAGAACTAAAGCGAATAAGTAAACTATTACGGCGATTAATTGTTTACTATGAGGCCGCTGTCATTGTCATTGATGCAACATCAATTGCTGCAGAGCAGGCTTTGGGTAAGTCTGTGCAATTCTTCCCTATTACCAACGCACATAATAAAGAAGTCGAATTCCTACCTAGGGATATCTATGAGGGGGCTCCTTTCGGCTCGCTTCAATACAGTACGGAACAAGATCTATCCCGATACAGTACTTCGATTCAGTCGTCTTACCAAGGCGCATGTATCTTTGACGAAGACGCAAATGACGATGATAACGCTGATTGCGAGGGCTACGTGGTGAGTGGAGAGCCCCCCTTTCTTGTTGATTTCGTTGTATCCTGTAAAAACGTAGTTACTAACGAAGTTGTTAACTGTTCTAGTGGTAATGTTGAAACGTGGTTTTATGATGACTTTGACAACAGACTTGTTTTTACAAGTTCCGATGTAAATGATGAAGGGCAATTAGTTTTTACTGTTGAATATGCTGAGTTTGGCGAATATATCGGCACAGTAGAGACGTTCGACGAGGGCGACGGTAACTCGAGAATGTACACTTTCCACGTTCAGCTTAAGCAGGCGCAACCGTTTTTGCTGTTGGAAGGACAATTGGCCGAGGATAAATACAATTACAGCCAAAACCGTCTAGTTGCGGTTACACCAATCGAAATTGACGTTGAAGGTAATGATCCACAAAACATCACTATTGCACTCGAAAATTATGGCTTTAAAACAGCTGAGCTAAATGATGTACGAATTCTGGACAATAACGGTTTGTCTGTTGTTAGCTATCCTAGTCAAATAGGACCACTCAATGTTTTAGATGAGTCTATGTCGAATAATAAAGGCGACGTTGTTTTGCGTTTTGACCCGACACAGAACTCATCAGCAAGCGCTAGATTGATTATTTCAGGGAATATCAGTGAGGAAAGTGCATACTACTTCAGTCAACGTACATACACTGAGTTAGAAATTCCGATAGCGACACAAGATTCTCTGTTAGTCGAAACTAACACTGGGGTTGACGAAGAGACTGGCCTACCACTTCTTTGGTTCGATCAAAGTTCGATTATCGACATTAATTACGAGCAATTCTTTTCGGGTTTGAGCACTCAATTGATACGCCTAACCAACCAAGGTGCTAGTCCGATTACACTAGAGGGGGTGACGACGCTTACTGACGGGTTCCGTTTTTATTACACCCCCAACTTAACGCCAGCGTACCCACTTAATTTTCCGAAAGTTTTATTGCCAGGAGAAAGCGTTGAGTACTACATGGATTATCACAATGGAGATGATGAGACTGGATTGCAAATTGGTAGAATTCGTATTGTTACAGATGCTGGACTAAAGGAATACGACATGGCGCTACGCATTGATCCCCTTCAAGGAACCTATGTAGGTGGACTTAATCCACTACCGGCCAGTTCTACATGCGACACCTCTCCTGAAGCTGATAGCGCACAAATGATGATCGTGCTATTTAATCGCTCTGAAGATGGTAATCTCCTAAACAATCTATACCGTGTATTAGAACTAGGAGGCGGGATTGATTTCACTCAGGAGTCGGGATTGTACAGCCCCAATGCTGGCCCTGGTTTAGATGTAACGGATTATCGGCTACCCGCTGAGTTTGACCGCCGGTACAGGATTATTAATGGTTCAGCTACGCCAACAACGTTCTCAGGTGATTTAACATATATGCCACTAGTCTCACCCGGGCTTCCCGAGTGCTTTTGGAACTATTCGTTTAATCTCACAAAGGACAATTGATTATCTTAGGGGCTTACGCTATCAATTGGCTTAAGCCCCCCTAAAATACCACTTATTTAAAGCTGATAGATAGATTACCTAAAGCGCAGGTTCTGCGGCGATAACTCAGCGACACTGCGTTTCCCCATCAAACGCATATCGCGTTCAATTTCAGCGCGCATCAACGCCAATGCACGCTCAACTCCTGGCTGGCCAGCTGCCGCCAGTGGAAATAGGTAACCACGTCCGATACCGACTGCTTTTGCTCCAAGTGACAACGCCTTGATCACGTGCGTACCACGCTGAATGCCACTGTCAAACAACACATCTAATCGATCGCCAACGGCGTCCACAATTTCCGCGAGATGGTCAAACGAACTACGGCTGCCATCCAGCTGACGCCCACCGTGGTTAGACACCACAATACCGCTACAGCCAATGTCAGCGGCTCGTTTGGCATCTTCGACGCTCATGATACCTTTCAAGCAGAAGTGACCACCCCACTCTGCCACCATTTGCGCCACGTCTTCCCAATTCATGCTGGGGTCGAGCATTTCAGTAAAGTAGCCGCCAATGGTTTTCGCACTGGCTTTCATATCCAGGTGCGCTTCTAATTGGGGCAAACTAAACGGCTCGCGTAGGACGTAATTCAGGCCCCATGCGGGCTTAAGGACAAACTGCAACAACCCTGCAAGGTTTAAGCGAAATGGAATGGAAAAACCACTGCGTAAGTCACGCTCTCGGTTACCGCCCGTAATGGAGTCAACGGTGAGCATTAATACTGGAATTTTCGCTTCCTTTGCCCGCACTAACATGGCTTGGTTGAGCGCGCGATCTTTGTGAAAATAGAACTGATACGCTTGTGGCGTATTTACCTGCTGCGCGATTGCTTCAAGACTGACCGTGCCGAGCGATGAAACACCAAACAACGTACCCATTTTTTCGGCTGCGTTGGCCACTGCGCGCTCACCTTGATAGTGAAACAGTCGCTGTAAAGCTGTCGGCGAACAATAAAAAGGTACATCAAGCGTTTGCCCCATTACCTCGACTGACAGATCAATGTCTTCGACACCGGTCAATACCGATGGAATAAGGTCGCAGTCATCAAACGCTTGTGAATTGCGTTTAAGGGTGACTTCGTCGTCAGCGCCACCGGCAATATAGTGATAAATGGGAGCAGGTAAACGACGCTTGGCGAGGCGCTTAAAATCGTGGAAGTTGTGGCAGTGCTGAAGTTTCACGTTGGCTGAACGTCCATAACATCAGAGGGTTAGTACGTTCAGTCCAGTATAAAGGAGGGATACAAAAATACTATGCGACTATCGCCTTAGTATTCCCACCAACCTTCTTTCCACCACTCTAGAAACTCGTCAAAATCAATAAAGCCGTTGTTATCATCATCAATGATATTAAACCCTTCTTGAACATGACTGGCTTTTGTTTTGGGCGAAATGACAGTTAACAGATCAATAAACTCTCGCAAGTCGATTTGGCCATTTTTGTCTTTATCAAAGAATTCGAATTCTTTGCGAATCTCTTCAACTTGTTCAGCGGTTAAAGTTTTATCTGACATATTTACACTGCAAATGGGTCAATTAAACAAGTAGCTAGTGTATCGCTGAATCCGCGCAGATGTCTATGTTTACCTGCGCGGTTATTCAGATAATCCGACCTATTGGTTAATGTTCGATCGATTAAAACGGTTTACCCATTGCTTGTTTCTGCGCGCGGCGCTGAGCGGCTTTGTCCTGACGGCGCTTTTTAGTGGCCAAGCGAGCATCACTACCCACGTGAGCTTCATTGCGTTCTTCGGCGAGCTGAACCTGCTTTTCACGCTCACGGAAGCGCGCGATCTGCTCGTCGCTATGAGTGCCATGACATTTAGGGCAACTCACACCCGGCTCATACAACTCGCTTTGCTTGTCTTCTTCAGTAATAGGCAAACGGCAGGCGTAGCACTGATCGTAGTGACTTTTTTGCAAATCGTGATCAACGGCGACACGGTTATCAAAAACGAAGCAATCTCCTTCCCACAGCGTCTCTTCTTTCGGCACATCTTCAAGGTACTGAAGGATCCCACCTTCAAGGTGGTACACCTCTTCAAACCCTTGCTCTTTTAAATAAGCCGTGGATTTTTCACAGCGAATGCCGCCGGTGCAGAACATCGCAACTTTCTTGTGCTTATTCGGATCGAGATTGTCTTTCACATACTGAGGGAACTCACGGAAGGTTTCAGTATTCGGGTTTACCGCATGCTTAAAGGTACCAATTTCGATTTCGTAATCGTTGCGAGTATCGATCAAGGTTACGTCAGGGTCTGAAATCAACGCGTTCCAATCTCTTGGCTTCACATATGTGCCAACCGTCTTGCGCGGATCGATACCTTCCACTCCCATGGTGACGATCTCTTTCTTCAGTTTGACCTTGGTACGGTAAAACGGTTGGTCTGAGTGCCAACTCATTTTGTATGAAATCGGTGCTAAGCGCTCATCTTTATTTAACCAGGCCAACAATGCATCAATCCCATCTTGGGGACCAGAAACAGTGCCGTTAATGCCTTCTAGAGCAAGTAATAAGGTACCTTTGATATCATTTGCCAACATGACATCTAACAAAGGTTGACGAAGTTCTTTGTAGTTTTCGAGCGTTACAAATTTATATAACGCGCACACGAGAGTTTGCGACATGAATTATCCTCTATTGCAAATTGGAACGTAAAACCAGAGCAAAAAAGCGGCGCGCACTATATCAGACCGCACCTGAATTGCAACTAAACCAGCATTTGTTGGCTTTCGACCACCGTATCGATGAGATCAGTTGGCTGTTGAGGAAGGTCAGTTAATAGGGTCTGTTTAAAGCGCTGGCGCGCCGTAAGTTCACAGTTTTCGAGGATTTCGTCTTCAACACGCAGCGGTTCGTTGTTCAACGCCAGTGGATCGGGATGCATCGCTTGCCATAATCGCAGCGAGGTCTCTTGTTGCAGTGCGGTGAATTCGGCATTCTTGCGCAGCAGTGCAAGGTCAGCGCTGCGTCCATCCAGTGGGGCACGGCGATAGTAGTTGGCAACCTCATCAGGTTGCACCACCGGAGCGTCTGGTTCACCAATGACCCGCGCCCGATCGGTTAGGTTTGGGCTTAAAAGCGACAACCAGTAACTAAAGTCATGCCCTTCGACCAGCGATCGCGATAATTGTCCCGAAATCTCGGGATCGCGGTTAATACTCTCGGGGCGCTGAATTAAGTCCAAAGACCACATCACTCTTTTAACAGATTCATACAGTTATCGACGGAATTAGCGCAGACTTAACCTTGCGTTCCATGACTGAATGATTAACTATGACAGCATAGCTTTGCTGTGTTGTTTTGCATGGAAATCATTAACTACTCCCAAAAACGTTTTCTTGTGGTTGAAGATCAGCGCCCTTTTCTGGTGATGCTTCGTGGCTTACTGAACACCATCGGTGCGCAGTCCGTTGCGGTCGCACAGAATGCCGAAACAGCCTTAAGTCTGTGCCGCAACGAAAAGTTCGATTTTGTTGTTTGCGACATACACCTCGGCTCTGACAAGAAAAATGGCTTTGAGTTAGTTGAAGAACTACGGGCGCGAAAATTAGTCAAACCGACAACGGTGATCCTTATGATCAGTGCCGACAGCGCTCGACATCTGGTCATTGGCTCAATCGAGAAAGAGCCTGATGATTATTTGGTTAAACCCTTTTCCCAAATTCAGCTAAAAACAAGACTGAATCGCGCCTTTCACCGCCGTATGGAACTCGCTAAGGTCTTTAAATGTATCAGTAAAGACGATATCAAAGGCGCGATCACTGAAGCCCTAGAGCTGCTCAAGGGCAATATGAATTATCGCCAAACCTGCCTTAAATTGCTGTCGGAACTCTACATACGCAATGGCGACTATGAGGCGGCTATTGGACTGACAAAACGGGTAATTGAAGACAGGCCAGTAAAATGGGCGCAGACAGCTCTTGCCAAGGCCTTCGTCGGTGAAGGACAAACCAGCCAGGCGATTGAAATTGCCAATCAGCTATTGAAAAGCAGCCGTTTTAACGTCGATGCCTACGATATCCTGGCCAATGCGCACAGTCTTGAAAATGACTACCAAACTGCGCTTAAAGAAATCCAGCAAGCCGTGCTTATTGCACCGCTATCACTTGAACGTCAATTTCGCGCTGCTGACATTGGTCGTCAGTCCGGTAATTTTGAGTTTGCCAAAGACAGTTGCCAAGCCATTTGGCAAATGAGTAAACGTTCGGTGCACCGCGACGTCGCCCACTTGAGTAATTACATTCGCAGTATTTTAGACGTTGCAGAGCATGCAGAAGATAAGAAAAGACGTAATCGCTTCCAACAAGAGGCGTTAATCACACTGCAGCGCAATCGCTCCGAAGAGGTTTTTCGTACTGGCGAGCAACCGTTTGATTTCGAGGTCTTTGAGTCACTGATTCATTCGCGGATCAGCGCGCTGGACGGTCAGTTTTTGCAAGCCAAAAAGCTGCTTGAACAAGCTCAGATCGATATTGAACAAAAGTTTGACGAATACCCCATCAAGCTCGCCCCTGACAGCCTTAAAGTTATGACGGATATTGGTGATTTCGAAGAAGCCGAACAAATATCGCAACTACTCAAGAGTCACGCCGACGAGCTTGACCCGAATGTTCAGTACCTCTTGAGTGACCAACCCAAATCTCAAGAAGAGCGTCAAGAAGCGTATCGACAACATAATAAAGCGGGGATCAGCGCTTATCGCGAAGGAAAATATGAAACCGCCGCACAGAGTTTCAAAGCGGCTCAATCCCTTGCGCCAGTGAATATTGGCGTGGCACTCAACCTTGTACAAAGCTTAGTTAAACTGCTCGACATGCAGCGAAAACCAGAACCCAAACTGGTAATTGAAGTAAGGGAAGTCTATAAATTAATTAGCAGTATTCCGCTACGCGACTCACATCAACAAAAACTAGACGAGTTACTACCGGATTTAACCCCCTACTTGGAACAAGGATCATGAAAGCAGTAAACATCATTCCTTCAGCATTATTGGTATTGGCATCTGGCGCGCTAACCAGTTGCAGCTCCACTGACATATGCGAGGATATTCTTGAGGTTCAGCGTCAAGAAAAAGTCTGTCAGGAATTATCGCAGATCATGCGTAACAACCGTTACCCGCAGCAAGCGTTAACAGCGCGTAAGCGTTATGAGACGGAATGCACCGATTTGCGCTACTACCGTGACGATTACGACACGATTTGCAAAGGTAAGCAAAAACCCATTGGGCAACGTCAAGACCCTTGATCAATTGCGTTGGGAGCGACCCAGCGCAGCAAGCATACTCCCTACGATTACCATACCCGCGCCGATGTATGCGACCCAATCTAATTCACTGCTAGTGAATATGTCGGGCCAAATGTTTATTGCCCATTCTGTCGATAGAATTGCGAACAATGGCGCCAGTGCGATCACGGCACTCACTTTCGATGCCTCCCATATTCCCATTGCGTGAGTAAAGGCGCCGTACGCCACCAAGGTATTGGCACAACAAAAGAGTAACGCCCACAGCTGCAACGCATTCATTCCGTGCAAATCACCCAGCTCGGCAAAGGGTAACAACATGGAGCCGCCCAGAATATAGATCAGGAACGTGAGTTGTCTGGCATGTAAGGCACTTAGCAGTGGCTTTTGGCACAGCGCATAGGCTGCCCAACACACCGCAGCAATGATCACAAAGACCAAGCCCACTGGACTTTCAGCTGAGGATGACAGGATCATCGGTATGCGCTGATAAAAGAACAGTAACAACCCGGCCATCAAAGTGATGGCGCCCACAAACTGTTTACGGGTAAAGACTTCTCGATATATGAAAACCCCGCCGATCATGAGTAAAAATGGGGCAATTTGCATCAATACCTGCACCGATTCGGGATTCAAATACACCAGGCCTTCAACGGTTGCAACGTAATTGACCACCAGCATGGCGGCAGCCACTACACAAACGAACCAACCGCGACCATCAAGCGCGCTGATACGGGGAAACTGCTTGCGCCACAACAACACAGCCAAAACAACTAATGCTGCTGAATAGAAGCGATACGTGGTAATCGTAGCGCTGTCCATTGCCATCAAACTGAGTTTTAAGAATACGGGCAGAACACCCCACAGCACTGCAGTTGTAAAGGCCAGCGCAAAACCCAACGCCGGTCGATAGACCGGCGATTGTGACTGATTCAAATTAGTCGCCCATCAAATCCTCAAGATCGTCGATGATAGCGCTAATTTCTTTACTTAGCTTGCGTTTTTGTTTATTGGTTAAAGTGCTGTGTATCTCAGCGATCATAGTGGCGTACAACAAGCGGTTTTGCTCGATGATTTGCTGATGGCGCTCTGTTCGAAATGCTTGAGGATTTAGCATAAGGTCAGTTAGCTGCTCCACAAACGCAGGATTACTGTCGCGCGTGGCAAACAGCTCTCTCGCCTTCTGCTGAATCTCACGTCGATAACTCAACCAATAATCATAGGTTGACTGGAATTGCGGACTGTAGGATTCAATGATTTGTTCTTGATCGTCAGTCACGCGCCCAATCATCTCTTCTACTTGTTCGGTGATATCTTCAATTCGACGTTCTTGACGTTCCTCGTCACTCAATTCCTCGCGTTCTTCTTCGTTTTCTTGGTTTTCTTTTTCCAATGCAGCGAATAAGTACACCACTTGGTCGTCTGACAAAGACGTCGCCATCGATGCTAGCTCTGGGCTCAGCCGATCGCGTAACCGCTCCCAGTGATTGCGAGCGCTGTCGAATTGCGATGCAATTTGCTCTGGACTTAACGGCTCACCAAGCGCTTGCTGCTTAACCGTATTTAGATGCTGAACATATTGCGTGAGCTCTTCTGTTCGGTGCCAGCGGATCCACTGCTGTAACTTGCCATCAAATACTTGTTCTTGTTGGTCAGTAAGCTCGATGTAGTCATCCACATACCAATAAATTAACCAATCCAAGTTGTTGTAGGCAAATTTCGATGAGCAGCCCGATAACACCATCAGGGTTGCCAAAATAATCGCAATTTTGCGCATTCATTACTCCATTCTTTCACAGCGGTTAGACTCAGTTCTACGCCGACACTAGGTCGAGAAATACTTTACACGAGTTAAATGTTTTGATCTGACTCCAATTGTAAAACAATGTGACTTGCACAATTGAAATCCCTTGAGTAGCGTATATACCTGTATTACGACCCTTGCTAAGTAAAAGGATTCCCTGCGTGGCAAAAAAAGTTGCAGTGTTAACATCTGGTGGAGATGCGCCAGGCATGAATGCATGTATTCGTGCTGTTGTGCTCAGTTGTGAACAACGAGGATTTGAAGCCTACGGCTACATGCACGGCTACAATGGACTGCTCAAGCAGCAATATAAAAAGCTTGAGCCAAAACACATGCACAACCTCATTCAACGCGGTGGTACTGTTCTGCACAGCGCACGCTGTCTCGAATTTAAAACCGTGGAGTCCGCCCAATTAGCCGCGAACAATCTAGATGAGCTAGGGATAGATGCACTGATTGTTATTGGTGGTGACGGTTCATTTCGCGGCGCAGAACACTTAAGCCAGCATTGGGATGGTCAAGTGATTGGGTTGCCCGGTACGATTGATAACGATATTTACGGCACCGATGCAACGATTGGCTATTACACCGCGATCGAAACCGCGGTGAGCTCTATCGATAAAGTCAGAGACACCGCAGATGCCTTCGAACGTATTTTCCTAGTTGAAGTGATGGGCCGACACGCGGGCTTCATCGCCCTCAACGCCGCGCTTGCTTCAGCTTCAGATCACGTCATCGTTCCTGAGCTATTCGAGAACCCCGACTCCGCCATAGAAGACATGTTAGCGGAGCTTGCCTATCGACGTGAGACCCATGGAAGTATTAGTTATGTTGTCGTAATCGCAGAGAATGTCTGGCCAGGAGGCCTAAGTGAGCTTGTTTCAACGCTGGAGCAGCGCACCGGAAGCGAAGTACGCCCTGTGATCCTTGGACACGTTCAACGCGGTGGTTCGCCTGTCCCGCAGGATCGGATCCTAGCATCAAAACTCGGCACCCATGCTGTTGCCGCAGTTGAAGAAGGGGCTTCAGGCATAATGATTGGTGAAAAAGATGGCCATCCAGAAGGCGTGCCATTGCCAATCACATGGCAAAAGCGCAAAGAACTGGAGCCATTCTGCGTCAAAACGATGCGCGAGCTGGTAAACGCAACAACCGACTAGCGATAAAGCTTTGACGCTTCGATACGTCCTCGGATAAGCTCTACAAGTCGTATTCGAAAAAAGCGTTAAAGAAGGTTGCAGTGTTCAAGCCTAAACTAGGATTTTCACTCCTTAAAGAAACAATATGCCAGCAAAGCGTCGTGTTCGGTTGTGTGATTTCACTTTTTTCGGCTCCTGTTTTAGCCGATTGCAATGGTTTGTTTAAAGTGGCCACCGCGCCGGTTGCCCCCTTAGTAGAGCGTAATGGCGAATTGGTTACCGGTATCATGAAACAGTCGGCACAAACCCTTATATCGAAAAACAACCTACGCGTCGATTGGCTCATATTAAATTGGGCACGGGCCTTACACATGGCAGAACAAGGCGATGTCGACGCGATATTTCCAGCACTTTATTCAAGCGACCGTTCGGACTTTCTTGACTATGACTTGCCGCCAATTGGTCATGTAAGGACCAGCCTATATCGGCACACCGAAGACTCTCAACCACTCCCTCTATCAGAGGCATCAATCGCGACGCTGCGTTCGTTTGAATACGATCCGACTGAGCTTAAGCATGCGACGGTATTAGAATTAGCCGATTTCAGTCAAGTCGTCGGGATGTTGGAAAAGCGCCGCGTAGATTACATTTTCGGCGTAAAAGAGATTATTGAATTTCAGATCAAACAACTGGGCGCGACTCACGTCACTGAACATCGTGCTATGGGCAATCGCCGTGTATATCTAGCGTTAGCCGCAAATAGCCCTAAGCACCAAACCATGCGTTCGTGCTTAGGACTGCACTAATCGCCTATAGGTTCATTGCCGACTTCACTCGATCACGGTGACTGCGGCTTACTTTCAACTCAGTATCATTGTGCAAAATCAAGTGGTATTCACCACTGACATGACTGACGAGTTTTTTCACGAAATTGATGTTTACCAGCGCCGAGCGGTGCACACGAATGAAGGTTTTCGGATTGAGTGATTGCTCAAGTTCCTTCATGGTTTTACGCATGATATGCATACCGTCTTTGGCGTGCACACACATGTAATCACCTGCAGCGTCTACCCACTGGATATCGGCTACCGGCACGCGCGTCACTTCCGAACCGTCTTTGATTGACATAACGTCCGAATATGGTGACGTCTCAACCGGTTCTCCAGCAGCGAGTTTACGCAAAATTTCTTCACAGTCATCGCCGGTCAGATCCGCAACCAAACTGACTAACTTATTGGTGTGTGTTTCGTTTTCCTGTGCCGACAAAGTAGCGCGTACTTTGGCAAGAGCGGTTTCGAGGCGCATATCGTCAATCGGCTTTAAAATATAGTCCAGCGCATGAATATCAAACGCCTTGATTGCATAGCTATCATAGGCGGTCACAAACACAATCAACGGCATTGGCTGCTTGAGCTCGCGCAGCTTTTGAATCACTTGAAAGCCGTTTAATTCTGGCATTTGGATATCAAGAAAAACCAAGTCAGGTCGTTCCATTGGAATCAGTGCAACTGCGTCCAAACCGTTATTGCACTCTCCTACAATTTCCACATCATCGTGCGCTTGTAAACGCAGCTTCAGACCCTGACGAGCTAATGGCTCATCATCGACAATTAAAACGCGCAATTTAGTCGTCGTCATTCACTATTTCCTTTAATTCATAGGGAATACGAATACTTACTCGCAGTCCCGTAGGCTGATTATTTGCTATCACAAATGAAAAGTTCTTTCCGTAGAGCGACTGCAAACGTTCGCGAATATTCGGCAAGCCAACACCGTGTTCACGGGTAAGTTTGCCATCGTTAATCTCGGCACCAGGCCCATTATCTGCTACGTCAATCAGTAGATCGCTTCCAAATACCTTAGCGCTGATACTGATGGTGCCGTCCTTACTCATTTTCGAAATCGCATATTTGATTGCATTTTCGATCAAAGGTTGCAAAATCATGCTCGGTACCAATGCTCGTTCGCAACGGGGCTCTATCTCCCACTCGACGGTTAGTCGGTCGTCAAAGCGGACCTTCTCTATATCCAAATATAAACGCAACGCCTGAATTTCCTGCGCCAATGGCACTCGTTTGATCGGGTCATTGTCCAGCGAGTAGCGTAAAAAGTTACTCAACCGCGTCACCATTGCTTCAGCGGTCTCATTATTTTTCATGAGGATCAAGGTCGAGATGGCGTTCAAGGTGTTGAATAAGAAATGTGGATTCAACTGATAGCGCAACATCTTCACGTGTGCTTGGTGGGCCATGGTTGAGGCGGTCAAGGCGTTTTGCTTTTCCCGCTGCAACATCTGGAAGTTTTTGATACCGAAGTACAACACGCCCCAACAGATGATCACGATCAGTGAATTGATCGTGTTAGAGAAATACATGAACCACTCTTCGGGTCGATAGCCGTGTTTATAGATTTCCCAATAGTTGACATTTTTCACCACCGCCCATACAGACGCCACTGAGTAACCGGAAATAACGATAGTAAACAACATTTTAGGAACAGACAGAGTACGCGACCAACGGAAGATGTAGCGCAGCGGAATGGTTAACAAATACCCCGCATATGCGTTCAAAAATATGATAAACACCCATATAGAACGCATGTCATGTAAAAACGACTCGATATAATAAACCAGCGCCAGCCCTGTCCATCCTGCTGATTGCAGAACCCAGAATAAACGCTCATTGTTATCAAAAACTTTTTGCCAGCTACGCACAAGTAACTCTTCAGACACTGTATGATCGTATTATAGAGACTGTTGTTTGGGGATTGGATGCGCTGGTCGTGTCAGCGCACCGCTTGGTCGCACAAAGTGTGCATAAATGTATCGATTGCTCGACAACGAACATAGTTTGCCGAGACAGAATACCAGCCTTTACTGCTTAGTAACTGATATTGAGGCGCTTTAACCAGTGCACCCACCACCATGCGGGACCGACGAGCAAAAAGCGCAGGTCTTCAAAAAACGATGGCTTCTTACCTTCCACTTTGTGGCCAACGAATTGCAGGATCCACATCACGACGAACAGCGCTAAACTGAACTGCCAAACACTGATACCAGCATTTTCAACTAGCTTGATGACGCCAAATGAGGCCATCGTCAGTAGCGTCATGGCGGCACCGATAGGCCCTGACAACTTGAAGTAGTAGTACAGCACAGGTATTGCTGCTACGTGGGCAAAGTTGACCTGAAAATGCGCCATGAATTCAGGCACCGGTATAGCCCATAACAATCCAATGGTAACGAGATAAATCGAGGGCACCGCGATAGCGTGGATCGCGATATTAGTTTTATTCTGGTGACTCTCGCCGTATTGGCTTAACAAAGAATCAATCTGTCGCATATTGCACCTCTGTGTGATTACACATTGATGATATGACGTTTTAACAAAACGTCAACATCACTGTTGGATGACTCAAATTGAACGCCGTAATAGATGTATCCGCTCTCTTTCTTCGCATTGCGGATCAACCCTTTGAGAATAATGGTCTTATCGCTCAAATCGACACACAATGTAATGGCAGCGCCGTTTTCCACTTCTTCAGCCGGTTTGTCGGCCAGTAATTCTGGCTCGATTGCTACCCTACAGCCACTTTGCGAAACGTCGACAATCAGCGCTTTTATGGCCTCTTGTTTTTCGCCAAATGATACTTCTGCTGCAATCCCTGGTGAGGCGCGTTTTTCAGACCGCAGTCCTAAACTCTGGAGACTTTGCGGTACTGTGGTAAAAAACAAATTACTGGGTTTTGATTGGATGTGATTTACTTTTGCTTTAAAGGCGATGATTTGTCCACTTGTGCCTTCAAGTACGTAACGCACAATCACGGTGTTTTCAGGATATAACACGTCCTTCAAGACCCCAAACTTATTCACATTGGGGAACTGAAATACCATGCAACGTGGATAATCCATGCCCACATAAACAGTTTTGACCCGCTTTGGGCTCGTTGGAGTAGAAATCTGTAAATCGACAACGGTTCCTGGCAGTAAAGCGCGCAGACTGGCAAGATCGTCAGCAGATAGAGTGGTTTTATTGTTATTATTCGTCGTCACAAGCGGAATGATGGTAACCTTTTAGGACAAAAGCATAATCGTCATTGCAGCACAAAGCAATTATCCATAATCCTAATAATAGCGTCTTGTACGAGGAAAATTGAATGCCTGACAACGCCGTCATCCAGTATCAGCTAGCGCCCTACTCCGTTAGCCAACACTTATTCAAGGTCTCTATCCAGATCCCCGCGCATCAGCATCAGCAACTGACATTGACAATGCCAGCTTGGATCCCCGGTAGCTACATGATTCGAGACTTCGCGAAGAACATTTCCTTATTTGACGCAAACGACCAAGACGGCAACCCCGTTGCGTGGCAAAAAACAGACAAACAAACCTGGTTAGTCGACAGCGGCGGTAAAACCTGTTGCATCGAGTATTTGGTCTACGCATTCGATTTGTCGGTGCGCAGTGCGTATATGAACGACGAGTATGGCTTTATTAACGGAACGAGTGCATTTCTTTGCGTACAAGAATGCAGTGACTCGGTGTGTGACGTGAGTTTAGAACGGTGTGAAGAGTCGGTCACCCAAACATGGCGCGTTAGCACCGGGTTGCCGACAGTGGACATCGATGCTGACGGTTACGGGCACTACACTGCAGAGAACTACGCTGCATTGATTGACTATCCTATTCTGTTTGGTCGCATGCTTGAGACAACTTTTGAGAGTGACGGTATCGCCGTTACGATGGTCTACACTGGCGACATCGCGATCGACACAAAACGCATTGCCGACGATTTGGTGCCTGTTTTACAACAGCACACACGTCTCTTCGACGACAAGCCCCCGATCGATAACTATTTGTTTATTACTTTGCTGGCAGATAAAGGTTATGGCGGCCTCGAGCACCGTAACTCAACCGTGCTGATGTTTCCAAGATTTGATCTGCCGTTGGTGGGTGAACACCAAGAGAAAAGTAAAAGCTATATCGACTTCCTGGCCTTATGCAGTCACGAATTTTTGCACACCTGGCATGTCAAACGTACTCGTCCCGCCGTGTTTGAACAATACCAATTGGATCGAGAAAGTTACACCAATCAATTGTGGATCTATGAGGGGTTTACCAGCCTGTACGACGATTTAGCCCTAGCACGCAGCGGCGCCATTACAGCACAGCAATACATGGAAATCCTAGGTCGAAACCTCACGCGTTTGCAGCGCAATCCAGGCCGGTTCAAGCAAAGTGCTGCCGAATCCAGCTTTGATGCTTGGACGCGCTTTTATCAACAAGATGCCAATTCGATCAATCACATTGTCAGTTATTACACTAAGGGCGCATTCATTGCATTGTGCTTAGACATCAATTTGCGAGGCGTGAGCGATGGCCAATACAGTCTAGACGATGTGATGCGAACGCTGTGGCACGAATATGGGAAACGCGACATTGGCACCCCTGATGATGTTATCCATCGCATCGTTCAAAATTTAACGGGTTTCGACCCAACCGAGCTGTTGAACAGTTTAGTGTATTTGCCTGGTGAGCTGCCGTTGGCGAGCGCATTTGAGCAAATCGGCGTGCAGTTGCACCGCGCTCAACCGCAGAGCTTTGACGATGTGGGTGGCGTTGCGCCGAGTAAGCCACTGGCTAAAACACTGGGCATATCAGTCAAAGGCGCTACAACAGGTGTGGAAGTGACTCAAGTTCGGGAGCTGGGTAATGGCTGTCAAGCCGGTCTACAAGTGGGAGATCTGCTGATTGCTGTAGACCAATGGCAAGTCAATAAAGACAATCTCGCGCGCTTGGTTGCAACAGCACAAGGTACGCTGCAGCTCACGTTGTTGCGTGATGGCCGACTGCTACAGTTAGATTGTGCAATGATCGCTGAGCACTTCGAAACCTGCTATCTCACCATCGAAGACGAGCATAAACTAAACGCTTGGCTGGGTTTGATTTAGTCTAGCGCCGGCACCAATAATTGCGGATCAACTCGCACTTTGCCCCAGTTGATCCGCCAATCTAAATGCGCCCCCGTGACGCGTCCCGTGTCACCAATTTCCGCAATCAGCTGGCCTTGCTTCACCCTATCACCGGCTTTCACGTGAGACTTGTGTAAATGGATAAAGGTTGAGGTAACTTGATGGCCATGGTCGATGATCAACGTGCCACCCGAGTAATACATATCAGCGACGTATAGTCTGACCACACCGTCCGCTGGCGCAACTACAGGGGTACCAACAGGTCCTGCCACATCAACCCCAAAATGCGGTCGCCGTGGCTCTCCATTGAACACGCGTTGACTGCCATAGACGCCAGTGATGGGCCCTTCCGCAGGCCAAATAAACGATTGCGTGAAAAACACATGGTCACTGTCTACATTTCGGGCATTGGCAACTTGCCGATTATCTTCTCTAATCCTCGCCAATACTGAGTCTGGCGGCGACACATATTTCTGCGCCACACCCTCAATACGCTGCACGTTGTAGCTTCTTTCCGGTAACGCGTAACGCTGCTGGCCAGCATTTTGAACGTTTTTCCACGTCAATTCGATGTGGCCTTTGGCATCACGGCCTAGACCAAATACGAATTGGCCATCTTTACCAATTTTAAGTGGTTTGTCAGCATAGATAATCTGTGTATTGGGTTCTGCTATACCGCGCACCAACGCACCAGGTCGAATGTCATCAATCAGCGTAAAAGGCGTGTTTGCCAACGCATGAAAAGATCCACTGGCGCAACAAATCAATAACAGCAGTATGCCGCAGTTACGAACGAATTTACGCACTGGCAATGGCTCCCTTGCCGACACCCTCAAAGGCGATAACCTGCAGCGTTTGGTTGGGGTGCATTTGCTGATGCTGGTCATAGATGTATTGGGCTAAGCACTCGACCGTTGAGTCAGTATCGATGATCTCACTCTCAGCCTTAGGGATAACCAGCTCAAAGTGCCCTTGCGATGCTTCATATGAAAAACAGTGCGCATACGACAAGTCTTTGTCAACGCCTTGCAATTTCAGCTGTTGCGGCTCAACTTGATCGAAAGATGAGCCAATATAGATATCGCACCAACGCGTCGCCCAATAGTGCTCAGCTTCAATGCTTTCTTGTCCATTTTCCATGATCGTGACTTTAGAACGATGTCCATGCGCGATACGCTGACAATTCCCGTCGTGTTTTTTGAGCCCATGGGTATAGTGATAAAACGGCGTATCAATTTGTTCAACGCGTAACAACAGGGTTATGTCGTCAACATTGTCGGGCAAGTGTGTGGCAATAATATCTTTCAAATACTGACTGACAGATGCCATGTCGACAGCGTCTGCGTATACAAAGGCGTAGGCTTCGTCTGGACACAACAAATAAATACTGCCGTCTTCACTGGCCGACAAACCGTCTAGCTCACCGTCTCTAACACGTTCAAAATTAACCTGCACCATCCCTGTATCGGTATCGTGGATTAACGTTGTGCCTTTGGCTTCAACTGGCACAAGTAATTTGTGATCAACATAGTCGTCAATCAAGCGTTTCAGATCCTTTTTTACTTTACCGAAGTCTTGGATCATGCTTTCGTCATTCAATTCACCATCTAATATGACGTCTACAATCCAGCTTTCACCAACCATACCGCGCTGCTCACACAAGTAAGAAAAATCCATGACGGTCAAGTCGTTAACAAATAATTGCATAGCACCTATTCAAAATTACATCGCTGCCTCAATCAACAGCGGAATATTATAAGATTCAGTCGCGACCGAATCCCCTATCGTTATCTCAGTATACCTGTGTTTATCTTCGCTGTTCGACTAGAACTGCAAAGTTAAACACTATTTGTTGTGTCGCGTAAGCTGATCTTTCAGATTGGGCGGAATCCCACGGATAACTAACGTGTCGGTATCTGGGTCATATTTAACTTTTTCGCCATACAGATTGCGATCAAAACTCAGCGAAATGCCACCACCTTGGCCGCTGAACTTAGCCAACTGCTTCAACACCGCTTTATCTGGCTGAAATGAATCTTCAATACTGACATCCGCGTCAGCGACGAACTGTTGGAAATCAAACTTGTTTTCCAAATCAGCAGGTAGCTTAGCGTTTAATTCATTGAGTTGAATGTCGTCTCCAGCCGCAATCTTTTCTTTGTAATAGTCTTGCACCACTTCGCGATGTTGCTGTTTTTCATTGACGTCTAATTGTTCACTGGCGAGGTAGGCGTCAACGCTGTTGATCAACTGAGCGTTTTGCTGTTTTACGTCCAAGCGTTCCTCGCAGCCTAAAAACGCCATAAAGAAATCACCCACTTTACGGCCCATACGGCCTTTGATGAAGCTAATGTAGCGCTCTTGGTCCGCTTGGGTTGCCAGTTGCGTAAGATCAATACGTGCAGCGAGTTGCATTTTGGCTAAATCCAAGTGTTCACTCATGCTCAGCTCTAGCTGAGAATCAACGTGCACATGTTGTTTTGTGTTCAGCAGGCATACCATCAAATAATCTGTCGCCAGATACTCAAAGCGAGTAAAAATCAGAAAACCGGTCTCAACCATTTGCATATCAGCCATGGTCTTGAGCAAATGTTGGCCGGCCATTTGACTAAACTGTTGAAACCCTGCGTCAAGATCATCCGCTTGCAAGGATGCGCGCAGTGATTGGGAAAAATCGAAGTCACCTTCTGTTTCAGGAGTTGTAAAGTTTCCAACGCCCTTGCTCGGTTTACCGTTAAACGCATGGTGAATTTGTTCGACCAGCGCTTCGATGGAAGGTGTAACCTGCATACAACGCTCACGGGGTAGCAAGGTTAGCTTTTGTTCTTTGCTGATAAGTAGTTGATGAACAATAAATTGATGAATAACAGCACTCATTATGCAAGGCGTTCCTAGTTAGACAGTTGCTTGGTGAAATAAACTTTGCAATAACCATTGTGATTGCAAGCGCAGGGATTATAATCGATCTGGAATAAAATCCATGCCTTTTATAAAAACAAGCATAAAAAGAGTCTCGCATGCCAATACAATCTCGCTATTCAAACGATCAAATCGAAACCGTCATGCAAGATCTTATCGATGTCATTAACAAACATCAGTGCGATCGCGAGTTGGCTCTCATGGTTCTAGGCAATACTGTCACCAGCGTGTTAACCCAACAATTTGAGCCTCAACAACGCCAAGCTGTTGCAGAACAGTTCAGCGCAGCCATGATCAAAAGTATCAAATAACGACCTATGATTTTAGCCGAATCTCCTCGCCGACAACGGGTTACCAAACTGGTCAATTGGGGCCATTGGTTTGCGTTAGCCAATATCCTATTGGCACTGATCATTTCATCGATCTTTGTATTCTCCTCGCCACCATCAGGCACATTATTAGGCACCTTTTATCTTGTGGCTAACTGGTTTGGTCATATTGGATTCCTAACCTTTTGCGGCTTTGTGATATTTATTCTACCGCAGTGTTATTGGTTGACTAACGCCAAGTTACTGAAAGGCAGTGCCTCTGTGATTGCCGCAGTGGGCCTAGCACTGCTCGCACTAGATGCCTTAATTTATAACCGCACAGGATTTCACATTACGCTCAGCTCGGCCGAACTGGTGCGCTCCGAAACGCAAAACCAAATCAGCGACTTCAGCTGGCAACAGTGGAGTTATCTGGGATTGTTATTTGTCGTCTGGCTGGGCTTTCAACTCGTATTAGCCAATGCGATTTGGAAGCGCATCGACCGCTTAGTCAAATACAAAATTGGCGCGCCGGTTACAACAGTATTTCTATTGAGCTTTGTCTCCAGTCACGCGATGCACGTATGGGCTGACGCGGAGCTGTATCAGCCGATTATTAAACAGGACAATATGTTTCCGTTGTCTTACCCGGCAACGGCCAAGACCCTACTGTCGCGCTATGAGCTGCTCGACCTTGAGAGCTATGAGCAACGTAAACAACTGCAGTTCGATCCACAGTTACAATCCGTCACCTACCCTCTCTCATCGATTTATTGTAGCGTAAACCCCAACCGCTCAACGGTCATGATGGTCCAAACCGATACACGCCCGATTACCACCCTAGACGGCCTTGATTTACGCCAGAATCAGCAGTTTTTCGTTAATTCTACTGATATACAATCCTTGGTTACGACGACGCTATATGGCGTACCCGAGATATACGCCCAAAGCATGCAAAATGAGACGCCGGTCTTGTTCGAAATGGCGGAAGCCTACGATATCCCTGTGTTAGTTAATACCGACCCGGGTTTAGTTGCACAAACAGGTTCAGCTATCGTAACCGAAGACGCGCTGCGCCGCGTCAATGCCATTGTCGGCGGCAAATTAGTCATTGCGTTTTTGAGTGCAGCTGAGATTGAAGAGTGGTTATCTATACCGCTTATCCAAAAATCACATCTGCTGATTGCGACCGGGTATGATACTGAAAACCCTTCACAACCTGGCACTCTGTATTCCACCGCTGATATTGATAACAGCCTTGCCAGTACTGAGGATTTACTCCCAACGCTAATGAACATGCTAGGTTGTAGTGCCGACTCTGGGTTGTATTCGACCGGCCAGAACCTCATTGAGCCAAAGCGCAAGTGGCTTATCAGCACGAGTGGCGAGAAAATAATCTTGATCCACGATGGTTTGCGCACCGAAATCATGAGCAATGGCAGCTATGAAATCATCGACATCGAGACGGGTAACCGCAGTACTGCGAGCCTGAATACCGACTTATTGAGTCAAGCAATCAAACACATGAGCCGCTTTTCAACTAACTAGGCTGGATACGCTGGTTAACGCGGGTTAACAGCCGACAAATGCTCAAAAACTTCAACGCGATCTGGTTGTTGCAGCGCTTCGTCAGTTGTCAGCTTTTGGCGCTGATCACCGTTTACATCGAATAGCACTCTTCGTCCCACACCTGCGCGTTCGGCGGCAATCATGTCGATGACCTTGTCACCAATCATGACACTGTTTTCAACGTTAAAATGATGTGCTCTAACAGCTTGCTCGAATAAGCCGGCTTTGGGTTTGCGACAATCGCATTCACTGACCCCGTTACTATCGGGAAAATCCGGGTGATGCGGACAATGAAAAACCGGAATTGAATCAATTCCGTGCTGCTGGAATGCTTGCTGAAAGTAAGCCATTACCGCTTCAAAGTCGCGTTCAGTATACAAGCCACGCGCAATGCCTGATTGGTTGGTAAGGATTACTGGGACGTAGCGCTCACGTACAAAGCGCTTGATTAAATCAAATATGCCGTCGACAAAATCAACATTCTGAATTTGATAAACGTAGCCGTGATTGATGTTAATGACGCCATCTCGGTCAAGAAATAGCGCCTTGCGGTCATGTGTACTCATGGGTGCTCAAAGCTAAATGTAGCCAACGCACCCAACTGAGGTTTATTGGCCAGAAAACAACGTAAATATACTCGAGAAGTCGAGTTTACCATTGCCTTGCTTGCCGTGCAGCTTATACAGGTTTTGCGCCTGAGCACCCATGGGGACAGCCGACTGAGAATCCGCTGCGCACTGCATTGCCAAACGCAAATCTTTGTTCATCAAGTCCACCATAAAACCGCCTTGGTAGTCATTTGATGATGGTACGTTCGGCATTACGTCAGGGCATGGGTTGTAAAGCTCCAAAGTCCAGTTTCGACCTGAGCTTTGCAGCATTATTTCTGACAAGACTTTTGGATCTAGGCCGTTATCAATACCCAATTGCAGCGCTTCTGCTGTGCCAGACATGAGAACGGATAACAACATGTTGTTGCATATCTTGGCCACCTGCCCTGCACCGTGCTCGCCGGCATGGAAAATGTTCTTGCCCATTGCTTCGAGCGCAGGTCGAGCATCGTCTAGATCGCTGGCGCTGCCACCGACGATAAAGGTCAACGTGCCGGCCTGTGCACCACCCACGCCACCGGAAACGGGTGCGTCAATGAAACGCACATTTTTCACCGCCAAACCTTCTGCAACCGCTTTCGCTGAAGCAGCGTCAATCGTACTGCAATCAATCACTAATGCACCGGCATTGATCGCGTCACCAGCGTTACCCTCGTCTAAGTACAAGGAACGTACATGCGTGCTTGCTGGCAGCATAGAAATGACGATTTCGGCGTCTGTGACCGCGCCGACGGCAGTTGCAGCCGCACTCGCGCCAGCATCAACCAACTGTTGGACAGCCGTTTCGACGAGATCGAAAACAGTAACGCTAAACCCTTGTTTTAACAGATTCAGCGCCATAGGGCCGCCCATGTTCCCAAGACCAATAAAGGCTATTTTTTTCATTATGCTTTTCCTAATAAGGCAAGTGGGTGCTGTTCTTGAGACCAAGGTGACGAGAAAAACCAATCAATCACATCACTCGGAACGTCAGATATCGATTGATAGCGCCAATTTGGCTGCATATCTTTGTCGATTAATAAAGCGCGTACACCTTCGGCAAACTCGCCATATTCACCACAGCGACATGACAAATCTAACTCCATACGGAAACAATCAGCGAGCGTCATGTCCGCCGCGCGTTTCAATTGTTGATCCACTATGTGTGCGGTAATGGGTGAACCATGGCTTAGGCTCCCTTGGGCCTTACTAAGCCACTTATCGCCTTCACTCGGCATACTCAAAATGTTATCCACGATTGTAGCCAACGAATCCTGATCGCATGCAGCATCGATTGCATCGCGATGCTTAGCAAGCTGCCCTTGCGGTTTTTCGCTAGCGGCCAGATCGTCAAAAGTGCGCAATACGTCACTGACAACATTGTGCATTTCGCGTATCGAATTCTTGGTCGCACGCTCCTCCGGCCATGGCTGGCGCTTGAGTGCATCGATGCAATCATCACTGGTGTGGTGACCGACAAAGAAATCGGCCAATTCGCAATACAGTGCGTCGGTGGCATTAATACTGGCGCCGGTAAGCCCCAAGAAAATGCCGAGCTTGCCTGGCATACGATTCAAGAACCAACTGCCACCAACATCTGGATACAGACCAATCGTGATCTCAGGCATTGCGATCCGCGAGTTACCGGTGACTACACGGTGGCTTGCGCCATTGAATAACCCTAGACCGCCGCCCATCACTATGCCTTGTCCCCAGACAATTACGGGTTTGGCATAGGTATGAATGCGGTAGTCTAATTGGTATTCAAAATTGAAAAAGTCTTGCAAAAACGCGGGGGTTTTTCCTGGCTCTTGTTGCATTGCGTTGTACATCGACACCACGTCACCACCGGCACAAAAGGCTTTTTCACCCACGGCATCAAGTACAACGCAAACCAAGTCGTCTTCGCTTTGCCATTCGATCAATTGCGCATCGATTCGACGCACCATCGACAAATCAATCGCATTTAACGCGGCCGTTTTGTTTAATCGAATATGACCAATCAGACCACCATTGTCGGTCTGTATGGTTTCGCATATTACGCTTTGTTGGTCCATTGTAGGTTTCCTTAAAGCACTTGTGCTGCGTCAGAGAGCAGTCGACGCGCAATGATCACGCGCATGATTTCATTGGTACCCTCAAGGATCTGATGTACGCGAACGTCACGCACATAGCGCTCGAGCGGATATTCCTTGATGTAACCATAGCCACCGTGAATTTGCAGTGCTTCATTACACACCTTAAAACCCACATCAGTGGCAAAACGTTTTGCCATTGCGCAATAAGTTGAGCGATCAGGGTGTTTATTGTCGACTTTACTGGCTGCCAAGCGCACCATTTGGCGAGCTGCCACTAGCTCGGTGTTCATGTCAGCTAGCTTGAACTGTAGCGCTTGCATTGCTGCTAGCGGTTTGCCAAATTGACTGCGCTCATGCATGTAATCACGAGCGGTATCCAGTGCTTGCTGAGCCGTCCCAATGGAACAGGTCGCGATATTGATACGACCACCGTCAAGGCCTTGCATGGCAAGTTTGAAACCATTCCCTTCCTGGTCTAACAATGCACTGGCCGGTAGCACAACATTGTCGAATGTGACCATTCGGGTGGGTTGGGCATTCCAGCCCATTTTCTCTTCAGCTTTGCCGTAACCGACACCTTCGGCATTGGCAGGTACCACAAATGCGGAGACGCCACCGGCGCCTTCGCCACCAGTGCGCGCCATGACAACCAACACATCCGTTGATCCAGCACCAGAAATAAAGACTTTCGAGCCATTCAGTACGTACGTGTCGCCGTCGCGTTTAGCGTTTGACTTCATCGACGCAGCGTCTGAGCCAGAACCCGGTTCAGTCAAACAATACGATGCCAGTTTCTGACCACTAACAAGATCGTCACACCAGTCTGATTTAACTTGATCCGTGCCCCAAGTCGCAATCATCCATGTCGCCATATTGTGTATGGTTAGCATCGCAGTTGTCGTGGTACAACCCATCGACAGCTGTTCAAAGATGATGGAGGAATCTAACCGCGACAACCCTAAACCGCCAGCTTCCTCTGGTGTGTACAGGCCACAAAATCCGAGTTCGCCTGCCTGACGAAATGTGTCCGTAGGGAAAATGTGCTCGCGATCCCACTCTGCCGCAAACGGCGCTAGCGCCTGGTCAGCAAATTGTTTAGCTGTTTCAGCAAACGCTAATTGATCATCATTAAGCTCAAAATTCATCTCAACGCACCCTCTTAACGCAATGAAATCGTCATGTTTGGACCACTTGGAATATCGCCTTCTACCCAACGTGAAGTAATCGTCTTGGTTTCCGAGTAGAAGCGAATAGCTTGCTTACCATAGGCGTGTAAGTCACCGTAGAATGAGTTTTTCCAACCCGTGAATGAGAAGAATGGCAATGGCACCGGAATTGGAATATTGATACCCACCTGACCAACTTCAACGTCACTCTGATATTTGCGCGCCGCAGCACCACTGTTGGTAAAGATTGACGTACCGTTACCGTATTGATTAGCGTTTACGATTGCCAACGCTTCTTCGAGGGTATCAACACACATGCAGCACAGTACTGGACCAAAGATTTCTTCTTGGTAGATACGCATATTCGTGGTGACATCAGTGAATACCGTTGGACCAACCCAGTTGCCTTGTTCATAGCCTTCAACAGTGCAATCAGAACCATCAACAAGGCATGTAGCACCTTCTTGTTTTCCTGACTCAATCAGCTCAAGTACGCGCGCTTTTGCTTTTGGACTGATCAGCGGACCAAAACCCGCTTCTTTATCATCCCATACGCCAGGCTTCACTTTTGCGATGCGGTCAGCGAGCTCTTCTACCCAATCCTTACTGTCGCCAACGAATACCGCTACCGAGATCGCCATGCAACGTTGACCCGCTGCACCAACTGAAGCACCGACCATGTTATTCAATACGTGTTCTTTATTGGCGTCGGGCATAATAACCGTGTGATTCTTCGCTCCTGCGAAACACTGTGCACGCTTCATATTGTCGGTCGCTGTCTTGTAGATGTATTGACCAACAGGCACTGAACCGACAAACGACACGGCTTTTACTGTTGGGTGATTTAATAGGATATCGACCTGCTCTTTCCCACCGTGAACGATGTTCAACACACCCTCAGGTGCGCCGGCTTCAATGAACAATTCTGCCAAGCGTGTCGGCGTGAGCGGATCTTGCTCTGAAGGCTTCAATACAAATGTGTTACCACACGCAATCGCCATAGGGAACATCCACAGCGGGATCATGGCTGGGAAATTAAATGGCGTAATGCCAACGCATACACCCAGCGGTTGAATGTAGCTGTACGTGTCGATATTGCGGGCAACGTTTTCCACTGTCTCACCCATCATCAACGCGGGAATGTTCATTGCTTGTTCAACAACCTCGATACCACGCCAAACGTCACCTTTGGCATCGTCAAACGTTTTGCCAGTTTCACTAGCCAAAATGGTCGCCAGTTCATCGTGGTGCTCTTTCAACAAGTGTTGGTAACGCATCATTACACGTGCACGTTCTGGGGTTGGTACCTTTTTCCACGTTTCAAATGCTTTAGCTGCCGAGGCAATCGCCGCTTCAACTTCGCTGTCAAGCGCAACAGGGGCTTGCGCGATATCACTGTTGTTAGCAGGGTTGGTGACTGGAATAAACTGAGCCGTTTGTGATTGCACAAACTGACCATCGATAAGTAAAGGAACGGTTTGCATACTGGTGTCCGTAGTATCGTAAAAATTATCGCTAAAGATACCGCCATCTTACCTTGACGTAAACGTAAACCGCATGACATTACGACTAAAGATGTAAAATTATTGTGACGCCTATCAGCATAGTGCCAAATTCAGCCTTGCTCCAGTCCCTGACTGGTCCACCAGTAACCCATCACCAAGCAGCATTGATTTTGCAACGATTGTTGAGCTTGGTGTGTTTGATGCATTGAACCCATCAAACCTTTCAATAGTTATGCTTAACAATACAGAAACATAATTGTAAAGATGTGTTTTTGTGATCCAGTTGGTATGCTTAAATTCTAAGCAACGTTTGTGTGAGTCTAATCGAAACCGATGAAGCAAAAAATTCGGCTTGCGATTGTGGAAGATAATGCCAGTGCGCGTATTCATTTACGCAGTCACCTACTGTCGCTAGGTGAACTAGAGATCGCAAGTTACAGCAACGGGAACGAGTTAAAAAATGCCTTGCGTACGCAAAGCGTTGACGTTGTGTTGTCTGATTTTCATCTGGGTCAACACAAAAACGGCGTCGAATGGATCCGTACCCTGCAAAAATCGGGGTTACTCAAACCCTCGACCGGGATTTTATTCATCACCTCCGATCAAACGCCACAAACGATTGGACAAATCATCGACTTACAGCCTGATTTTTTAATCATAAAGCCTTATACCATTCGTTCAATCAAGCAAGTGTTATCACAATATCTAGCGATTCGAAAAGTCAGTATCGGCGCCCTGAATGCGATCGATAGCGGCGATTACAACGCTGCGGTAAAAGAAGTCGATGCGCTTTTGGCCGCTCCCAAATACGAACGCATCAGTATTCATTTGCTAAAGCTTAAAGCCAAAATACTACTCAGTTTAAAAGACTACGATGCGGCGATGGCACTGTACAAATCGGTTCTGGCAAAATCCGAACACGTGATTTGGGCGCGTTGGGGCGCCATCAAGTGCATGTTTATGCAAGGCGACTGGTCCAGTTGCCAATCCGCAATCGGTAATTTACTTGACTTGCAGCTGACACAAAACAAGGCGTACGAATGGCTTGCGTGTATTGCGATTGAAGAAAACAATTATCAAAAAGCCGAACGCTGGTTGGACCACATTAAGGTCAGTGAATTGACCATGCAGGCTACCCGCCTGAAAATCTTGACTTACCAAATGCAACAGCGAATTGATGAAGCAATTACCCTAGTTGAGAAGAAGCGCCTGAGCAATATGAGCAATCGCGAACACCGTGACGAGCTGACATTTGAACTAGCCGATTGTCACATTCGCTCTGCGGCCGAGGCCCCTGCGCAAGCAAAAGCGCGCGAAGAGAGCTTACACAAGGCGCGCTGCTTGATAGGTAACGCAGGCCGCCACGCCGGCGACCGACAAGCTCACCAACGCCGTGACTATATGCTCAGTTATGCCAATGTATTGGAAGGACAAATCGACCGCGCCAAACGCTTGTTAGAAGGTGAATGGATGCACGATTTCTCGCGCAGCGAAGCAAACACCATGGTGATCGCTGCTCAAGTTTGGCATGGTGTTGGTGACCAAGAACGCGCCCAGCAAATTCTCGATCTATGCGCAGATAAGTCGTCTCGCTTGGATGATCAAATTGAACAGATGATGCTTGAAAGCCAAATAGTGGCAAGTGAAAAAGCCATTGGACGTGCCGAGAAGCTTGCTATGCAGGCCAATCAGATGGGTACTGAAGCCTTTGTGGAAGGGAACAACGATGAGGCTCTGACTCAATTTTTGACGGCTTACCGTCTCGCGGACAACATCCCTGCATTTGCTATTAATTTGGCGCAGAGCATGGTCCGCGCCAACCTATCCAATTACAAAGGTGTGAATACACTTGATCTGGTGTCCCAGTTAGAACAATTGACACTGTCGGAAACAAACCGCATTCGTCTCAACGATATCATTGCAACGATCAAAAACTCGCCGAAGCAATTTGAAGCCCCCAGTGCACCTGAGCCAGAGGGCGATGAAACCATCGATGCTCCCGACGCGATGGCCGTGGATTCGAATATTACAGAGTCGCCGGCATCTGCGACTATCCATTAAAACGTCGCAAAAGACTCGACGTGTCGTTACGCCCACCACCAAGGTGCTGAACATCGGCATAGAACTGATCAACTAAGGCGGTTAACGGTAAACGAGCACCGTGTTGATTTGCCTCTGCCAGTGCGATACCCAAATCTTTGCGCATCCAATCTACCGCAAAACCAAAATCGTATTCGCCTTTGAGCATAGTGTGGGCACGATTTTCCATTTGCCATGACTGCGCAGCGCCTTTACTAATCGCTTCTAATACGGCATCACAATCTAATCCAGCACTTTGACCGAAGTGCAGTGCTTCGGCCAAGCCTTGAACGATGCCTGCAATACAAATTTGATTCATCATCTTGGCTTGTTGACCAGCACCTGCGGCGCCAATCAATTTAACGAAACGCGAGTAATGCGCAAGTACTGGTGCAGCGCGGTCAAAAACCGCTTGGTCGCCCCCCGTCATTACCGTCAATTGTCCATTTTCGGCGCCAGCTTGCCCGCCGGAAACCGGCGCATCCAAGAAACCGATATTGTTAGTCGCACAGGCTTCTGTTAACTCACGCGCCAACTGCGCAGAAGCAGTGGTGTGATCGACAACGATTGCGCCCTCTTCCAGTGCTGATAAAACCCCGTCGTCACCATAAACAACAGAGCGAACGTCATCGTCATTACCCACACATATCAATACTAAGTCCGCGCCTTTTGACGCCTCATGAGGGGTTGCAAATGCCTCACCGGAATAGCGTTCACACCACTGTTGTGCTTTCGCTGCCGTTCGATTGTAAACGCGCACCGACAATCCCTGATTCGCCAAATGCCCCGCCATGGGAAAACCCATCACACCCAGTCCAATAAAAGCGATCTTTTGTATTGTCATTTGTTTATAACTCTTGATACTTATCTATTCACACAGCGAATCCTAGTCTGTTGAACTTTGCTGTACGATTCGGTTTATACTGAAACCCGATGATAATAAAAGGATAACCAAATGTCGCAACCAATTTACAGCCATGAGGCAACGCTGAATAACGGCGAAATGAAGTCTTTAAGCGACTACCAAGGCCAAGTGATTTTAATCGTCAATACCGCAAGTAAGTGTGGTTTTACGCCACAGTACGACGGTTTGCAGGCCCTTTACGAAGAATACAAGGATCGCGGGTTTACCATTCTCGCCTTCCCCTGTGACCAATTTGGCCATCAAGAGCCCGGTGACGATAGTGAAATCCAACAATTTTGTAGCTTGAATTTCAATGTTAGTTTTCCATTGTTCAAAAAGGTAGAAGTGAATGGCTCTGACGCGTCGCCGCTGTTCAAACAACTCAAAAATGACGCTCCTGGGTTACTCGGTAGCACTGGGATTAAATGGAATTTCACCAAGTTCTTGGTGAATCGCGAGGGTAAAACTGTCGAGCGGTTTGCACCGGCGACAAAACCTGAAGCACTGAAACGTAAAATCGAAGCATTACTCTAAACATGACGACCAGCGATCAACGACGCGTTGCATTTTTCAGTAGCAAACGTTACGACCAACGCGTTTTTGATCCCCTGTGCGCTGACTATGGATTAGACATCCATCACTTAGAAGCGCGCTTACACGATGCTACCGCTCTGCTTGCGACCGGCTGTCAAACCGTTTGTGTATTTGTAAATGATGAAATCAACGCCAGTGTTGCCGAACAACTCGCTGACATTGGTGTAAAACACATTGCGCTTCGCTGCGCTGGTTACAACAATGTCGACATCCAGCATTGCCATCAACTGGGTATCCAAGTTAGCCATGTACCCACCTACTCACCAGCGGCAGTTGCGGAACATGCAATGGCGCTGATCCTCACACTCAACCGAAGAATGCACAAAGCATATAATCGCGTGAAAGAAGGCAATTTTTCTCTGGAAGGATTGATGGGTTTTACCATGCGCGATAAAACGATCGGTGTCGTTGGTACAGGTAACATTGGTGCCAGTTTCGTCAATATCGCCAGCGGTTTTGGTTGCGATATTGTGTGTTTCGATCCCTACCCCAATCCTGCGTTATCGACAGCTCGCTGCCGCTATACTGACCTTGAAACCGTGTTTGAGCAGAGTGATATTATCAGCCTGCACTGCCCCTTGACGCCAGAGAATCAGCACCTGATTGACCAGCATTCAATCGAAAAAATGAAAGATGGAGTGATGCTGATCAATACGTCTCGGGGTGGACTCATTGATACTGGCGCACTCATCGCAGGGTTAAAGAGTCAAAAAATTGGTTATGTTGGGTTAGATGTATACGAGATGGAATCAGAACTGTTTTTCCGCGATCGTTCTTGTGAGGTGATTCAAGATGACCTATTCCAGCGCTTGTCGACATTTCACAACGTGTTGATCACAGGTCATCAAGGTTTCTTTACCCAAGAGGCATTGCATGAGATTGCATCAACCACCTTGACTAACATTCGAGATTTCAATCACGCGCAGCCAGATCCCAACCGGTTTCTTTGATTAACGCGCGACCGAGCGGCCACCATCAACCTTCAGCGCTGTTGCCGTTACAAACTCGTTATTGCGTAGGTAATCTACCGCTTTTAGCAGAGCACCAAATCCCCCCGTTTTGGCAATTAAACTGCCTTGTAAAACATGCGTCTTAGCGTCTTCGCTGTGTTCTGGCAAAAATGCGATAGCACCGGGTTGAATACTATTCACGCGAATAGCAGGCGCTAAAGACTTCGCATAAGACAGCGTTAAACTCTCCAAGCCAGCTTTTGTGGCAGAGTAATATGCTCGATCGGGCATAGGGTTGGCGGCATAAATATCGCTCATGTTGATGATTAGCCCTGACTCAGCGCGCAGGTCCTGATCATGCTGCTGTGCGAACCACTGACTCAATAGCGCAGGAAAAGCCATATGGACTTGAAAGCTCTGCATGAATTTTCCAAAGCTTTGCGGACCGAACGGTGCGTCATCCTCAAACAAAGATGCATTATTGATCAGAATGTCATAGTGCTGGTCAGGTAACGCATTTATCACGCGCTCGAGCCCCTCGGCATCGTAGTCTTTATTTTCAATAATGCGCAACTTACGTGAATGTGCAGCTGCTAACCTAGACAACTCCTCTCTGCTTGACCGTGTAATCGCATAGACATCGTATTGCTCCGCCAAAAAATACTCACACAGAGCAAGCCCAAAACGACGACCAGCCCCGGTGATGATAGCATTTTGTTTTTCCGACATTTACTCTGCGCCCACCGATTTAACTGTGACGCGAGGACGGTAATAGCACACGTCGATATTGCCAGTGCCTGAATAGTGATAAAACGGGTTATCCAAACTGCGGGCACTCGATAAACGTTGCTGAAAAGCGTCGCTTGCCGCTGTGTCGCGGACTATCTGAAGCTGCTCGCTCGGCGGGACTTGAGCGCCAAGCTTTGCTGAGACAATGACGGTCCGTTTATCTTTGTTTTCAATGACCCCGCCACCCACTGCCGGGTCTCCTCTATGCATGGCTTGAACGTTTTGCAAGCCATATACAACCTGACCAAATACGCTCATGTTGCGATCTAAATGCCTTGGCGCCTGGCCGATGACAATATAAAATTCAGTGGTTGCTGAATCCGCTTCATTGTTGCGCGCCATGGCGACCATTCCAGGACAGTGAAGTAACCACTGGCGATCGTCATTGAGGTTCCGGCCCGCTGGAAAATCTTCGATAAAGCCCGTTTCTTGCGCCAAAAAAGCAGGTTGCTGAACACCCACAAATGCCTGTGCATGGCCACTATTAGTGCGGCTAAACTCTGCTTTTAAGGGTTGCTTAAATTTCGTTGCCTTTTGCTCTGAAACATCACCTGCTTGAGCAACAAACCCATCGATAACGCGATAAAAGTCTAAGCCGTCGTAAAATCCTTCCGCAACCAGCTGCTTGAAGCGATTAACATGGTTCGGTGCGATACTGTCGGTCAGTTCAATCACAACCATTCCAGTGCTTGTCTGCATGTAGACTAAATTATCCTGTGCTACCAGCCGCGTTTGGGCTGCCGTCTTAGCACCCTCATCAATGGCTGTAGCATGGCTAATGGGAAGTAAAAAAATTACGGCTAACACTAAGCGCCGGGTGAGTGCGTAAGGTATTTGAAAGTGCATAAAACAGTCCCTTTGTCGTTATTGTTGTTTTGCGATGATATGGAAATAGCGCCCCAACCATTTGTACGGCACTTGATCGGACAGTTCCCGTTCGAGCGCCAGCAAATCGTCATACTTCGTGTCTTGATGCTCTCGATCGCGGAGATAATCATGAAAGCATCGAATACCTGCGCTCACCTCAACCTGTAAACCCATTTGTTCCAGTGCGGCCAATATGACTTCGGGTTTTTGAGGGTTGTGTGGGTTTAACCTTACTGTGTTTCGCGACGGCATGCCACGCTGGATAAAATCAAAATTACCGTACAAGGCGTTTCCAAACAGTGCGGCATGATAGTTAAAGAAACTCAAGCTTAACACGCCGTCGCTGCTCAGCAACGACACTAAGCGTTCAACCACGCGCAGTGGCTCCGCGGTCCACTCTAACACGGCGTGACACATCACAATGTCAAAGGCATCGTGCCGGATATCCTGCAAATCAGCGTGCAATAACTCAAGTCGCTGTGAACTCTGATCAACAAAGGGGGCTAACTTGTTCTTTGCTATCGCCAAAACATCTTCTGACAGGTCGTTCAACACTACAGAATGCCCACAACGAAGTGCCTCAAGGGTCATTTCCCCGGTGCCGCCGCCAATATCAATTACCTTAAGATGCTCGCGCTGAGTTAAGTACGGCTGCAAATTATCCATCAGCAAGGTGTGTCGCAAGCGCCCTTTGCTGGTGCCATAGATGTTCGCATCAAACTTGTGCGCGATACCATCGAAACTCTGATCGATTTTGGTCATTTACAGTTGACTCACGCAGGATTGTGAATGTCGATAAACTCGACATCCAAATCAAATTGTTCCTGTAAATGCTCACCAAGTGCCTTAGCACCATAGCGTTCCGTGGCGTGATGCCCGGCGGCAAAAAAATCAATATTCATTTCCCGTGATGTGTGTATGGTTTGTTCAGACACTTCCCCACTCAAGAATGCATCAATTCCTTGCTCAGCTGCAGCATCAATATAACTTTGTCCACCACCGCTGCACCAAGCAATAGTCTCGATGACGCGGTTAGGATCGCCTTCACTCAACACCGTTGTTTTCAATTCCTGTGCTAATCGTTGCACAAGGTTCGCGTGAGTTATGCTCCGCTCAAAACGTCCTTGCATCGCAACACTGAAGGGATCGCTAGCATCTAAACCGCCAATCACCTCAATTCCTAGACGCTTTGCCAATTGCGCATTGTTACCGACGACCGGATGCACATCTAACGGTAAATGATAAGCAAGCAAATTGATATCGTGCGCGAGTAGCGCTTTCAATCGGCGTTTTTTCATGCCTCTAACGCAGGGGTCTTCACCTTTCCAAAAGTAACCGTGATGTACCAAGATCGCATCTGCATTGCGCTCAATTGCAGCATCAATGAGAGCCTGAGAAGCAGTCACACCGGATACAATTTTTTCAATCTGTGGCTTGCCCTCGACCTGCATTCCGTTGGGACAATAATCGCGAATCTTGCTGACATTTAAATAGTCGGCTAGATAGTTAACGAGTGCGCTATTAGTAATCGACATGTAAAACCTTTGTAAATTAGACATTGCACCCAAAACTGGGTATAAAACGTTTCTAGTTTACAGTACTCAATAACAACTAAAAGGAAATCAATCCACCATGGCTGCATTAGATAAAGATAAAGTCATCGAAAAGTTTACTCTTGCCTACACTAATGCCAATGGCAAAGCGCCATCAATCGAAGCAAAAGGCGGCTGGTATAGCGTTGACGGCGGTAAAAATATGCGTCTTGCTCAGCTAGACGAACTCGCAGACTCTCTAGGCTCAGACGCCCCAGCGAAGGCAGAAGCCGAACCGGCCAAAAAAGCACCTGCGAAGAAACCAGCGGCGAAGGCTGCGCCAAAAGCGGCAGCTAAAAAAGCCAAAGCTAAATCAGGCTTCTCTGTTAAAGCTCACTGGAACGAAAAGATTAAAGCTGAAAACGCGGGCGCTATCTTACCTCGATAATGCGCCTCGGGTGGCATGCCTGTGCCACCCTGATTTATTCACTCTCGAGCTGGGCAACGGCGGCCAAGTCAATTGGTCCGTAAACCTTATCCTCAAGCAATTTTGCCCGAATGTCATCTGGTACTGGACGTTTTTCGCTGTGCGTATTGTTCATCGTTACATACACTGCTTCAGCACGCGCAATGGGTTCGCCAGTAGGATATTGTGAAAAATCGCTGACGAGCACAAATGACGTATTACCCACTCGGTTACATTGCATACTCACGCGTAGTACATCATCAAATTTAGCCGAGGACTGCCAATCGATTTTGAGACTAACCACTTGAGTAGAAAAACCAGACGCGACAAGCTGTTGGTAACCGCCGCACATAAATCGCATGTACTCGGTACTGACCAGGTCAACGTAGTCGGCGTAGCGGGCATTAAACACCACGTTTTGTGGATCGCATTCAGCAAATCGAACTCGCAACAATACATCCAAGCGCATGCTATCTACCAAGTTAGATCGTCTGGGATTTCGTAATCTGCATACCAGTCATCTTCTTCACTAGTGGACTCGCTGGCGTTATCGGCGCTTCCCTGCTCGGCAATATATACCACTGTCTCAGCACTGCGTTCTGCAATCTTATCGGCGACAGGAAGCGGCACGAGCTCGTACTCTTCATCCAAACTAACCACGGCTAACTTACCCGCAATCACCCCTTTGTGCAGCGCCTCGGTAACGTAAATTCGTTTGATTTTATTGTCGTGAGTAAAATTGAGAACGACGTCGCCTTTACTGCGTTCTTGCTTGTTCATGGCGATCAATTGTTTGACCTGAGCGGCTATGGAACGCGCTTGCAACTTCGCATTCTGCTGTTCATTGAGCGCCCGATCCTTGGCTTTTTTCTCTGCTAAGGCTTGTTCAGCAGCGAGTTTTGCCTGATCGACTTGTGGTTTCTTTTGTTTATTCTTTTTGCGTTTATCCGCGCGGGCTTGCTTAGCTTTGCCTTTGTCAGCCACGCCCGCCTTTAACAACTGCTCTTGTAAAGATAGTGCCATGTTAAACCCTAACGTCTCGTCGACTACTTCTTTTTTTTACGCTTGTCATCCGCTTGCCACTTGCCATTGTCATACCAAGCAGACCATCCGGTTGCCTTACCATCCTTGTTTTCGGACATGACATACTGTTGCTTGGTTTTACGGCTGTAGCGCACAATTGCGGGATTCCCATCGGGATCCTCAGCTGGGGCGTCGGCTAAGTAGTAAAACTTGGGCGAAATACGATCTCTGAAGCGTGCCAGCTCAGCGACTAAAGGAGCACGTGTCTCCCGAGATTTGGGGAAATTGTGCGCGGCTAAGAATATCCCCGAAGCCCCATCGCGCAGCATAAAGTGTGCGTCAGACTTCTCACAAGGCAACTCTGGCAAGTCAACAGGGTCTTCCTTCGGTGGAGCCGGTTCACCGTTGCGCAGTAACTTACGGGTATTCTTACACTCGGCATTAGTACAACCAAAATACTTGCCGAAACGACCGTTCTTAAGCTCCATATCAGAGCCACATTTGTCACATTCGATGACCGGGCCGTCGTACCCTTTCAATTTAAAGGTTCCACTTTCAACATAGGTACCAGGACAGGTCGGCGTATTACCACATACGTGAAGTTTGCGGGTTTCATCGACTAAGTAGCTGTCCATCGCCGTCCCACAGATGTCACAACGGCGTTTCGAGCGCAATGCTTCGGTTTCTAATTCTTCTTCATCGTCAACTTTTACAACCTCTTCACCTGAGGTGAGATTCATGGTCGTTGTGCAGCGCTCTTTGGGCGGCAAGTTGTAGCCTGAACACCCTAGAAACACGCCAGTGCTGGCTGTTCTAACGTTCATTTTTCTACCACACGTCGGGCAGTCAATGTCGGCAGGCACGGCCTGATTCGGCCGCATACCGCCCTCTTCTGGGTCCTTTTCAGCTAATAACAGCTTTTGATAAAAGTCGGTATAAAACTCATCGAGGACGTGCTTCCAGTTTTTGTCACCTTCCGCGATTTCATCTAGCTGATGTTCCATATTGGCTGTAAAGTCATAACCAATTAGGTCATCAAAGTTTTCCATCAAGCGGTCATTGACGATCTCACCCATTTTTTCGGCGTAGAAGCGCTTATTATCTAAACGTACATAACCTCGATCCTGAATAGTCGAGATGATGCTCGCATACGTTGATGGACGACCAATACCGCGTTTTTCCAGCTCTTTAACCAAGGATGCTTCATTGAATCGCGCCACTGGCTTGGTGAAATGTTGTTTGGGATCCAAGGCTTTGAGGTTTAGCACATCGCCCACTTTTACGTCAGGTAGGCTGTGATCTTCGTCACCTTTTTTGCGCAGTTGGGTTTGAACTTTAGTCCAACCATCAAATTTCAATACTCGCCCTTTGGCTGTCAGTTCGTAATCACCTGCACCTACGCGAATAGTCGTCGCGTCATATTTGGCAGGTGGCATTTGACAGGCCACGAATTGGCGCCAAATTAATTCATACAAGCGTTGCGCATCCCGCTCCATATCGCCAAGAGAGGCCGACTGAACATTCACATTTGACGGACGAATGGCTTCGTGCGCTTCTTGTGCCCCCTCTTTGCTACCGTACAGGTTCGGATTTTCAGGTAGATACTGTGAGCCAAAATTGCCCTCGATGAATTCGCGGCAACTCGCCACAGCCTCAGCGCTTAGATTGGTCGAGTCAGTACGCATATACGTAATATGACCCGCTTCATACAGGCGCTGGGCTAGCATCATGGTTTTCTTCACCCCAAAGCCCAACCGTGTACTGGCAGCTTGCTGCAATGTTGAGGTTATGTAAGGGGCTGAAGGCCGACTAGACGTCGGTCTGGACTCTCGTTGTAATACTTCATAATGAGCACCTTGCAGCTGTGCTAAGGCAACATCAGTCTGGTCTTTGTTAACCGGTTTGAACGCTTTACCGTTATGCTTTGCAACCAACATTCGTAGCGCATCTTTGCTCGCATTAAGGTCAGCGTGGATATCCCAGAACTCTTCCGGTACGAATGCTTTGATCTCTCTCTCACGCTCGACCACTAGGCGCACAGCGACGGATTGAACTCGACCTGCAGATAAGCCCCGTGCAATCTTTTTCCACAATAGTGGTGACACCATGAATCCGACCACACGGTCTAGGAATCGTCTGGCTTGCTGCGCGTTTACTCTGGCAAGGTTGACGTCACCGGGATGTTCAAAAGCCTCCTGAATTGCGTTCTTAGTAATCTCATTGAACACAACCCGTTTATACTCTTTATCTTTGGTGCCTAGCAGCTCTTGTAAATGCCATGCGATGGCCTCTCCCTCTCTATCCAAATCGGTTGCGAGATAGATAGTGTCAGCAGACTTAGCCAGTTTTTTAAGTTCGTTAACGACTTTCTCTTTGCCTTGCAGAACTTGATAATGCGCTTTCCAATTCGATTCGGGATCGACGCCCATTCGATCAACAAGCTTTAGATATTCGTGTTTACGCAGATAGGCCAGCCGCTCAGATTCAGGCAACTGTTTTAATTCCTTAGCCGGTTTTTTGGCTTCGACTTTGCCCAATGCTTTCGTTGGGAGGTCGCGTACGTGTCCTACGCTAGATTTTACAATAAAATCTTTACCTAAATATTTATTTATTGTTTTTGCCTTGGCTGGGGACTCAACAATAACCAATGATTTCGACATTAAATTTAATTAAACCTATGATTTTAAATGGTTTTTAATATTCATTCTCGCCAACTAGCAGGTATCTTGGCGGAAATTGCTTTTTTAACATATATCGGCAAAGTGAATAGAAAACAAGTTCTTATTCATAGTTAATCACAATTGCTCAAAAAACCACCTGCCAACCTGTTTGTTTTTTAACCAGTTTGATTGGCAGCCCCCTTTAAATGCGTATAATGCCGGGCACTACCAACAACAATAAAGCAGGAAATCAGAGTTTATGCAGCATTTCGAAGTTAACTTTGACGGTCTAGTTGGCCCAACCCATAACTATGCGGGTCTTTCATTTGGCAACGTAGCCTCTTTAAATAATGCCAACGCCTCAAGCAGCCCAAAACAAGCTGCTAAACAAGGCTTACAGAAGATGAAAGCGTTAGCGGACCTCGGTATGACTCAAGGTGTTTTAGCGCCGCAGGAGCGCCCTGATGTGTACGCATTGCGACGTTTAGGTTTCACCGGCAGTGATGCTCGCGTTTTGGAGCAAGCCTACCAACAAGCACCGCATATATTTCTTGCCTGTTGTTCTGCCTCAAGTATGTGGACAGCCAATGCCGCGACCGTTTCACCCAGCGCAGATACTGCTGATGGTAAGGTGCATTTCACACCGGCCAATCTCACCAACAAGTTTCACCGCAGTCTGGAACCGCAAGTCACGGGTAATATCCTCAAGGCAATCTTCAATAACGATAAGCATTTTGCACATCACAAACACCTGCCTGACAACGAGCATTTTGGTGATGAAGGTGCTGCTAACCACACGCGCCTTTGCCGAGAGTATGGCTATTCTGGTGTTGAATTATTTGTTTATGGCCGCCACGCATTTGACACGTCTAAGCCTGCACCAAAAAAATACCCTGCTCGACACACACTAGAAGCGTGCCAGGCTGTCGCGCGTTTGCACGGATTGAGTGACGATAGTGTTGTGTATATCCAACAGAACCCTGATGTAATCGACCAGGGTGTTTTCCACAATGACGTGATTTCAGTCGGCAACCAAAACGTTTTGTTCTACCATGAGCAGGCGTTCATGAATACCCAGGCAGCGCTTGACGAAATCTCACAAAAGTTTGGCGACAGCGACTTACACTTCATCCGCGTCAATACCAGCGACGTAAGTGTTTCTGAAGCGGTAAAGACTTATTTATTCAACACCCAAATTATTACTTTGCCAAATGGCGAAATGGCGATCATCGCACCGACTGAGTGTGAAGATAGCGCAGCCGTGTCGTCTTATCTTGCGTCACTCGTAGGGCAAAATACGCCGATCAAACAAGTTAAGTACTTTGACGTAAAACAGAGCATGCAAAATGGTGGTGGTCCAGCTTGCTTGAGATTGCGCGTTGCCATGAATGATGTTGAGCTAAGCGCGGTTAACCAAAACGCAATAATCACTGATGCACAATTCGAGCGCTTAAATCAGTGGGTTGACAAGCACTATCGCGACGAATTGAATGTAAAAGATTTGATTGATCCACAGCTACTTGTGGAATCACGCACAGCATTGGATGAATTAACCCAAATCATGAAGTTAGGCTCAGTTTATCCTTTCCAACAAGACTAAATTCGAATACTGAAAAAAAAGCCCCAATCGATTGTCGATTGGGGCTTTTTTATTGGCTTGTGTAGCGACTAAAGTGTGTCAGTACAATTTTGACCACTACCAAAAGGGTTCGGCGGTGGTGGCGAATCTTCTTCAGTAATATCTTCTGCTGCTACAGGGAAAGTCAACTTCAGACTATCGAATGCCTCACTACCCGCCGAGTTACCAAAAACGGTTAGCTCAACATCTGTCCAAGGACCAAACTGCTTAGGGTAGCGCAGTTCTGCAATTGCCTGACCATTGCTATCACTCACTGAGTTACCATTAGCAAAATTAACCGTACCGATAATACCGGGGGTAAGCTCTCCGTCGCCATTCTCGTCCTCGCCAGCATCCAAAATGCCATTGCCATTGATATCTTCGTTATTACAAACAGCAGTAGTAAAGTTTTCCCAGATTTCAATCGCCGGGTTCCACTGCCAGAATCCCTTGCGGTAGGTACCACCTTGCGAGAATTTCACTGGCGTTGAAGAAATGGTCAGGTCTGCACTCGATACCGGTTGACCAACCGAGTCACTCACAAATACCGAGAAGGTTTTGAGGTAGGTTGACGCGTCAGGTGACTCAATCGAATTACCAGTACCAATCGATAAATCGAAGGCACGTTCACCAACTGTTAGTGTTGTGAAACCGGTTACAGATTGATTATCGGCTACGATTGCATCGACTCTCACCGCATCTTCACTGCTGACTGCCCCACTATTATATACCGTCGATGCGATACCATTGCTATCTGTGGTAGCACTAGCGTCTCGTAAGAAACCGTTACTGGCATCTTCTAGTTCGAAGTTTACCAATTTGTTTTTAACTAGGTTTCCTGTTACGTCTCTTACAATAGCGGTAATGGTGCTGGTTTCACCTTCTGGGCCAATCAAATCAGGCGACGCGTCGACATTAATAGAGTGAGCATCAAGCGCGATAAACTCTACCTCAGCACGCGCGGTAACCTCATCACCGTTGCCATCAACGCCGATAGCAGACAACGACGACAGACCCGCATTATTAGAGCTGATTTGAAAGGTTGCTAAACCATTTGCGTTTGTCTGCACTACATTCGTTACTAGCGAACCGCGAGAAGCTGTTACGGTTACCGTACCATTAACTAAGGGTGCATTCTCTCGATACCAGCGAATGGTAAGATTCGCATTTTGCCCCAAAGGAACCTCTTCCGTTGGTACACTTGAAAAGCTGAAATCATCTTCTTGAATCGCGATATCAATAGAGTTCGTTACATTCAGTGCGCTTGCGCCAATCGTATCCACACCAGACGCGTTAGATGAGTACTCAACCGTTACTTGACCATTCACATCAGTTGTCGGAGTGGTGTCGCTCAATGTGCCGATTGTGGTGGTCAGCTCAACGACCTCATTTGCAATCCCTTTGCCGTCTGAATCTGCTACTAAAATTGTAATCGGTGATGTGTCGTTAATGATCACGCTTGACGGTGCATTCAGGTTGATTTCTGTACCCACCACTTGAACATCAACCGTTTCTTCAAGGGTTAAGGTAGACGCAGTGACTGTGATAGTGCGCAAAGCTTTGTTTAGCGTGGTTAAAACCGCCCTCGCAGTGCCGTCTGCTGACGTAACACCTTGGCTGATTTGCAGCTGTGCATCTTGATTGGCGGCAAAGTCAACACTGACGCCTTCCATTAGAATGTTTTGCTCGTTTTTAACAACGGCTATTAGTTCTACCTCGCCGTTGCCACTTGACGCTAGTTGGATAGATGAAGCAAATAACTCCAGCGACGCAGGTAATTCACCGGTAACATCGGCACCGGCAGAACTGAACCCGATTTGAGCTTGGGCGGCGTCTTCTACATCAGCAAACACGAGACCATCGCCCGAATTTGGTCCCACTAGTAAACCAATCCGCGCAACACCGGTATCATCGGTGAGCGCTGTACCAGTATCATTATCAAATTCCGCTAGACCTGCAGTATTGAACGAGAATGTAACCAGCTCATTTGTAACTGCATTGTCGTCGGTATCTGTAACTGAAGCTAACACATACAGCGGTGAACCAGTGGCGAGTTCATTTGAAGGGTCACCGTTAGCATCAACGATTGTCATTTCAATGATTTTAGGAAACTCTCCAACTGGGTCAGAGCCCGCTGAGCTGAAACCTATTTGCGCTTGATCTGCATCACCAGCGTTGGCGAACACCAGTCCATCGCCTGAGTTTGGTCCAACAACAAGCCCAATCTGTGCAACACCTTGATCATTCGTTAACGCCGTACCGGTATCGTTGTCAAACACCGCCAGGCCTTCAATATTGAATGTAAAGGTTACTAATTCGTTTGGAATGACGTCGCCGTCGGTATTAGTCACGGTCGCAATAACAGTTAACGGAGAGCCCGTTGCCAATTCATTGGAGGGTGCGCCGTCTGCGTCGACAATAGCCATGGCAATGGTTATGGGTAATACGCCCACAGTATCAGTGCCAGCCGATTTAAACCCGATTTGCGCGGCGTCGGCGTTACCCGCATTCGCGATTACTAAGCCATCACCAGAATTTTGACCCACAATAATACCGATTCGGGCGGTCCCATCCGAACCCGTAAGCGCTGTACCGGTGTCGTTGTTGAATGAAGCTAAGCCCGCGGTATTAAATGTGAAGGTAACGAGTTCGTCACCAACCGCTGCCCCCGTGCTATTAGTGACGGTCGCAATGATCGTCAACGGCGTTTCTGCACTCAAGTCATTGGCTGGTTGTCCATTGGCATCCACAATCTGCAATGCAATCGACAACTGCTCAGTCGGAGTTGGGTCTGGATCTGGATTATTACCGGGATCCCTCGACACCTCTCCACCGCCGCCACAGGCAGTGAGCAAGAGACTCAAGAGCATCATGAAGGTGTAAGGTATTGCAGATAGCTTTCGTTTCATTCCATTATTCCCCGCTATGGTTTGCGTCGAAATACCACAGTTTGGTGTTGTAAAAAGGTTCAGGTTACTAAGCAAACTTGATAGGCTATCGACCACAACAACAATAACACTCGGAAATTGCATGTCTGACGCTTCTCATAAATATAGCCTAACCGCTCGAATTTTTATCGGCATGATCGCCGGAATCGTTATCGGTGGTTTGCTGCAACTTTTGGCTGATGATAGCGGAGATTTGACGTTTAGCCTATTTGGACTCAACGTTTCCACGTATACAATTCTAGTAGAAGGTATATTTTCAACCCTCGGCTCAATCTTCATTGCTAGCTTAAAAATGTTAGTCGTTCCTTTGGTTTTTGTCTCTCTGGTCTGTGGTACAAGTAGCCTTTCAGACCCCAGTAAACTTGGGCGATTGGGCGGTAAATCCATTGGCATGTATATCTTCACCACGTGCATCGCGGTAAGTCTAGCCATGTTCTTTGCGCTGCTTTTGCAACCAGGTTCTGGCGTCGAGAAGCCAACCGAAGCAGTATTCAGTCCTAACGAAGCGCCCCCGCTCTCTGAAGTGTTCATTAATATGTTCCCGTCTAACCCGATTAATTCGATGGCGGAAGGTAATATGTTACAGATCATTGTTTTTGCAGTGCTGTTCGGGATTGCAATGGCAATGACGGGCGACGCGGGCAAACGCGTTGGTCGCTTCTTTGAAGACATCAACACCATTATCATGAAGCTGGTGACGATTATCATGAATTTAGCGCCCTACGGCGTATTCGTGCTAATGGCAAAACTGTTCGCGACTGTAGGTACTGACATGCTGGGCAGTCTCGCAAAATACTTCTTCCTCGTGTTTTTTGTGTTAATCGGCCATGCGCTGATTACATACCCAACACTGCTTAAACTGTTTACCGGACTAAACCCTCTCATCCTTTTACGCAAAATGCGGGATGCTGCGTTGTTTGCTTTTAGTACATCAAGCAGCAGTGCAACCTTGCCGGTTACGCTAGAAACCGCCCGTTATAAACTGGGTGTTAAGCCCACGGTGTCTTCATTTACCATTCCTTTGGGCGCCACGATTAATATGGATGGCACCGCAATTATGCAGGGTGTTGCCACTGTATTTATCGCTCAAGTTTATGGGGTTGATTTATCTACCACAGATTTGTTGATGGTCGTCTTGACAGCGACACTCGCTTCAATTGGCACTGCAGGTGTTCCAGGCGTTGGATTGATCATGTTGGCAATGGTGCTACAGCAAGTAAATCTTCCGGTAGAAGGTATTGCCCTGATTATTGGTATTGACCGCTTGTTGGATATGACTAGAACGGTCGTCAATATAACGGGTGACTGCACCGTGGCATGTATTGTTGCGAACAGTGAAAAGGAATTGGACCGCGATGTTTACCACGACTTGAATGCTGGGGCGAAGAAAGAAGAGGTCGATTTTTCAGACTTTTCTCACAACAAACCTTAACCCTTGAAATCATTCGGTAGCGCTGAGCAAGCGCTACCGTCTTAGGTTAATCCTTACCATATCCAGCTGCCTCTGTGAGTGGAAATTTCCCCCTCACGAAGATGCCATTTCCACGTCCGATTTCTCGGTCTTCAGCATCATACACCACTGCTTCACAGATAAATTGAGATTTGTTGGCGTTTACCACTTTGCCAATGGCTTTCATATTGCCATCAGCCACAGGCCTAGTGATGTATGTGGTGAACGACGTGGTCAATACAAAAACACGTTCTTCCAGTGAATTGGCAGCAAAAAATGCAGCATCATCCAGCATTTTAAAATATACCGAACCGTGCACTCCACCTGCGGAGTGATGAAATTGTTCAGACAGTTCGATATCAATGATGGCTTGCCCTTCAGAAACCGTCATGCTCGGTTTGAAAAACGCGTTAAACGGCGCCGCAGCATACATGCTCTCAAGACGCCGAAAATGGTCGTTAGTCACAGTAAGCTACTCCGTGTAGGGAGAAAATGGTCGGTTCGAGAGTATGTTATTTAAGCCCTTGGCCACTCGATAGATAGACCAAATCCAAACGCCGATCATGACCAAATAGCCAACCAGAATTACCAGTAGGATGAATCCGATAATGGTTAAACCGAGGCCCCACCAGAATGTAGTGATAATGTTGGTGTAGTGATCTTCAAATCGTGTGCCTCGCGCTTCATCTTTTTTGACCATTGCCCAAACGGCACCGATGATCCAAAACGCGCCAGTAAATAAGCCAAGAACCATGCACCCGTATGCTATCATCGCGTGCATCTTCGCCGCTTCTTCGCGGTCGTTTAACTGCTCGTTAGACACGGATTGTTCAAATTCCGACATAACGCTTCCTTGTAGGTTAAACCTTTCGTTCTATCATACGCTGCTCGAGACGAAACTCAATCTTCCGACGATTGGTGCTGTATTGCATTGCGGGTCGGCTCTGGCCGAGTAAGCAGATAGGTACTTACACACACGAAAATAGCAACGACAACCGCAACTAACGTTGTGTTTTCCGTCTTGTAATACAAGAACACCGCACTCGCGGCCATCATAATGACAGCCAAGACTTTACTCTTTCGAGAAACCGCTTTTTGTTGTTCCCAGTCGATGAGAAGTTGTCCAAAATGTGGATGAGCGTATAACCAGGTATGCAGTCGCTCAGAGCCTCTCGCAGCAAACCACGCAGCAAGCAACAAAAAGGGGACTGTCGGCAATCCGGGCAAGACTACGCCGATTATGGCCAGAGCCAGAAACAAATAGGCGAGTACGAGTGAGACCGCTTTTTTCATCATGAGCGTTTCTTTGCCGTGACGACCAACAATATACCTCCCAATACGAGCACACTGGCAATCAGTAAGCGCTGGGTGATCGGTTCAGCGACCAAGAGAACACCGCCTATTGCCGCGATCACAGGAACAGAGAGCTGCATGACCGCAGCGCTCGTTGTACGCAAAGACGGTAATACCGCATACCAAATGGTATAACCCAGAGCAGAAGCCAGTACGCCAGACAATACCGCCCACAGAGCGCCAATCGCTGAAATATCCAACGATGGCCAACATACCAAGGTCAGTAAAACGACCAAGGGTATTGTTAACACAAAATTGCTGGCAGTGTCGATCATTGGCTCGGAAGAACCGCGGCCCAGCAATGTATAAACGCCCCATGCAATACCTGCAAAGGTCATCAATACAAAGCCATTTAAACTAGGAGTCGCTACTTGAGGGTACAACAAGTAAACAAGCCCCCCGAAAGATACCGCAATGCCAAGCGACTCAATCAGTGTGAAACGGCTCCCTTTAAACCAACCAATCAGCAACATGCTCAACTGAACTATGCCAAACAGAACTAGCGCACCTGTAGCGGTTTCCAACGTTATATAGGCAAACGAAAAGGCAGCTGCGTAGATGAATAACATAAGTGCGGACAACATCCGTTTCGATGTCGGTTTAACCAATATTGCGGGTATCCGCTTCTGTAGTATTAGCAACATTACAAACATTCCTGCACCCGACAGCATCCGAATTAGGGTAAAACTAGCGGCATCAATATTTTCATCCTTGAGCGCTAGACGGCAAAACACCGAATTGGCCGCAAATGCGATTAAGGCTAAAATGCTATAGCCGTATGTTTTAATCACGCGATTGATGCTTATGCTCAGTTTTCATTTTCGACAAGCATAGTTTTCTTGCCAGTGAAACGGTCAAAGATCTGTTGATGTGCTGCTTGCGAGAAGGTGTCAGTGCGATTCGGGTATTCCGATATCCATTCAATTAGCATGTTTAGATTGCTGTCTTGCTGTTCTTTTGTCGAGTACTTATGTGGTTCCCAAGGGCGTTGTTTGGCATTTTCGACACAGGTTTCAACAGGAAGGTTGAGAAAAATAAGCTCATTTGCATCGGCCTCGACTAACGCAATTAAGTCCGCGTAACACCCTTCTATTACCCAACCAGGGTTTTCCTTTACAAACCGCTTGATCGCAACAGCGGAGGCGTCAACTGATTGTCGCTCAGGTGGCGCTGTTGGCAACCAAGCAAGCGTATCCAAGTCAAGATGCGCGAGCCCTTTCGTTTCGCTTAGCTGCTTCGCCAAGGTTGATTTGCCTGAACCCGAGTTCCCAAAAATGATGATTTTCTTCATGCGGTTAGTCTTATTTAAAACCTTGTTCAACGCTGAACAATCGATTATCGACTAAGTTCGTCATGCAAACAAATTTTTATCGAACGAATGGATGATCCAGACAGCACACACCTTATGTAGTAAACTATTCATATCACTGTAATCATTTTGTCATATTTTTCTGGATCGTCTTGTGCAGTTTAAACGCTGGTCTGAAATGCTGTTGCTATTTTTAGGTATGCCGATCTTGGTGTACCTGACCATTACCGACCTCACGACTTGGGTAATGCCACTACTAGGCCTTACCGGACTGGCGTGTCTCGCTGTGTTACTTGCCGACAATCAATTTAAGCGCTTTCGATTGTGGAATTTTGACGGTTTTGGTGCTCATATGCTCGCTGCGCTGCGCCTTTTCTTGCCATGGGCATGTTTGGTGAGTATCGCCATCTACATGTTGTTTCCAGATTTGTTCCTTGCACTGCCCATGCAAGACCCCGGGTTCTGGTTACTGACCCTGTTGATATACCCGCTGGTTTCAGTAATCCCACAAGAAATCATCTTTAGAACATACTTCTTTCACCGCTATAAGCGCATCTTGCCATCAAAAAATGCTAGGTGGGCGTTCAGTACCTTTTTCTTTGGCCTAGCCCATCTGGTTTACGGTAACTGGATCGCGGTAGTGCTGTCTTGGATTGGCGGGGCTATTTTCGGCTATCGCTATATGCACAGTCGCTCCACCGTCGCAGTAGTGGTTGAGCACTCCTTATGGGGTAGTTTTCTGTTTACCATTGGACTTGGGGCGTTTTTTTTAATCTAGGCCACTACGCCATACCCACGTAGCCAGGTTGCGCTTGCACGCGCTTGAACCACTGCTTAATATGCGGATAGTCAGACAAATCAAAACCACCTTCATGCGCCACATGCGTGTAACCATAAAGTGAGATATCTGCAGTTGAAAGCTGTTCCCCGGCCAAATACGGCGTCTGCGACAACTGTTGCTCCATAACCCTTAGCGCCTTGTGTCCACCGTCTTGTTTGGCGTGGTACTCAGCTTCGCGTTCTTTGGGCAGTCCTAAATATTTGGCGATGTAGCGCGCAACGGCGATGTATGGCTCATGACTGTATTGTTCGAAGAATTGCCACTGCTGTATCTTGGCTTGCATAAATGGATCGCTGGCATACAACGAGCTACCACTGGCAAGATAGTTAATAATCGCATTGGATTCTGACAAGCATTGCCCATCATCGCACACCAACAAGGGAATCTTGCCATTCGGGTTGAGCGTCAAAAATGAATCGCTTTGGGTCTCTCCTTGGAGTATGTCGACATGAATCCACTCATGCTCAATCCCCAATAGCGCGCACAGTAAACTGATTTTGTAGCAATTACCTGATTTAATATCGCCGTAGATTTTCATCACCGTCACCTATAATTCCACAATGCGTTTCAGCGTTAATACTACCTTGCCTTCACTGTCCGTGATACGCAGAATGTCTTTGTCTTGGGTCAGCGTTACCTCAACATATCGTTGCTGATAGCCATCATACATTTGCCCTACCCAGCGAGATGGCTGTGTCCCTGAGCTTATCTCTTTGATTAAATTCAAGCCCGCCGCTCCACTGTTGTCGGCGTGAGACTTAATCCAAGCCAAGCCGCTACTTGAATCGATACTGATCACTGCGTCTTTTTCGGTATGTTGCCAATTTCCCGAAATATCGACGACGGATGCGTGTGCGCATAAACTCAACGCAACCAGACACAACAGGGTATTAATTCTGTGCTTCACATTCTTCCCTTTTTAATATCAAACGCTAATAGAGCCGAAGGTATGTCGGTTAATTAACCCGTTGTAACCATTACTTTGCTCGTTTCGCTAAACCATGAAAATGCGTCGGACCACCAGGCATTGTCGGATCCATTTGGAAATCCAGGTCAATGATTTCCCAACCTTCTTGTCCTAACGCATTTAAGTATTGCTCGACATCTTCTATTGTTCTGGATTTCGAAAAACCGCGGCTTTGAGCCTTCGCCGAGTCTACAATCATATATTCCCACATATGACTACATTCCTCCCAAATACATTGTTAAACCTGTGATTCAATGGCAGCGTCAGACATATTGACATTGATTGTCAGAACGGCTGTGACCAACTGCTCCTTAAAATCTGCCGAGCACGCAGAGTTCAATACCGGCGGTATGCAGCTGCGAGCGTCGAAAGTCTACGTCTACAGACTCTTGATTACTTTTTCTTGGTACTTTTTGCTTCCGCTAACACTGCGCCAATCGCAACACCAAGCGATGCACCAACACCGGTAAAAATTGCGATAAACGGTAAAACATCAAACGCGACGCCGGCAATTAACCCGATGAAAGAACCAACTGCGGCACCAATTACGATGGGGTAAACGAACAGTTTATTCACTTCCTTGTTGTTTTCCACGACTCATTCCTTGTCAATAATCCGTTGCGACAATTCGCCCTGTCTCTCGTTGCGTAAAAACGCCTAGGACGACTCAATACTCATCACTATAGGTCAATCTACGAACTTTTCGAATAATCTGTGGGAATGCTTAATGCGATAACGCTTCTGCCGGCGACAACTTCGCTGCTTTATTCGCCGGATACAAAGTCGCCACGATACTCAATGTCAACGCGACTAGCATGGTGATTACTACATCATGCCACTGTAGTTGAGTGGGCAAGAAGCTCACAAAATAAATATCCCCAGATAGCAAGGTTACACCCGTCGTGCGCTCTAAAACCGTAATCCAATCGGTCAAATTGATCGCCGTGACAACACCTAACAGCGTGCCAACAGCTACCCCGATAAATCCATTGACTAAGCCCTGCAACAAGAAGGTCGTGCGAATGGCATTCTCGGAAAGTCCCATGGTTTTCAAAATACCGATAGTGGCGCGCTTTTCCTCGACGGTCATAACTAAGCCTGACACGATATTGAAGCATGCGACCGCGATAACCAGCGTCAACGCAATGTAGGCAATAATTCTGACCAGTTGAATATCTTGGTATAGGTGGCCTTGAGTTCGGGTCCAGTCAGAAATATACACGGCTTGTTCAAAGCTAAAACCTAACTCGCGCATTACTGCTCGGGCTTCAAATGGATCGTCTAATTCAAACCGCAAACCTTGTGCGCCATGCACAATATTGAGTTTATCGACGGCTGTTGCTAATGGGATAAAACCTATTTGGTTGTCCAACTCGCCACCGATACTGAAACTACCCACCAAGGTCAGCCAAAGTGTTTGCGGTGCTTTGAAGGTCAAATCGTCCGTGACTGTGGGGATCAACAACTGAACTGAATCACCTATCGAAAGTCCCAACTGCTCTACAATACCTTTAGCCAAAATCACTGAATTTTGCTGTTCGACAAAACGCTGTTCGGTTGCCGTATCAATAAATTCAAACAAAGGGTCACTCTGCGCTTTCAATGGGTCCAGCGCCGTGAGTTCAACAGCTTTCATCTTGGCTTTAACCTGCAGCATGCCCGTCATTTTGGCGTAGGGTTGGACTTTCACTACGCGTGGATCTTGGGCGAACTGCTCTGCGGCTTGTGACCAGTTATTAATCCCCATTTGAGAAACAGAGTACAACTCTCCGTGCGGGATAAATGACAATAGACGCTCGCGCAGCTCTCGTTCAAAGCCGTTCATGACCGACAACAATAAAATCAGTACAAAACACCCCAGGCCTATCCCCACGGTTGAGGACATGGAGATGAATGAGACAAAGCCGTTAGATTGCTTTGCTCGCCTAAAACGCGTTGCTAATTGCCAAGCTAACATGTTTATTTCAGTGCCTGTAACTGCCCATCGGACAGGGTCAATATCCGATCAAACTGATGTGCTAGGGCATTGTCATGCGTCACCACAATAAATGCCGTAGACAGCGTACGACGCAATTCGGCCAATAACTCGGCAATGTTTTCACCCGTTGCTTTATCTAGGTTACCGGTTGGCTCGTCCGCCAGAACAATGGCAGGCTCATTTACCAACGCTCGGGCAATGGCAACGCGTTGACGCTCACCGCCCGAGAGCGCTGCCGGCTGATGGCTTATGCGATGAGACAGACCTACTCGGTCGAGCATAGACGATGCGCGTTCAGTCGCTGTTTTAGGTTTTTCCCCAGCAATTAACAGTGGCATTGCCACGTTCTCCAGGGCATTAAATTCCGGCAATAAATGATGGAATTGGTACACAAAACCCATGGTCTGATTACGAAACTGCGCTTGTTGTTGGCTGTTTAGCGCGAAAATAGACTGTTGATTAACCAGTACATCACCGCTCGTCGGGGTGTCTAAAGCGCCTAATATGTGCAGCAAGGTTGATTTGCCCGATCCACTGCTGCCTAGAATGGCAATCTGCTCACCCTTGTCGACATTGAAATCGACATTCGTCAGAACATCTACAACTTTCTCACCATCCTGGAACGACTTGCTTATCGCCTTGCAGCGCAACAATTGACTCATACAATCCATCAATAAATATTTTTTGCTGGCGCGATGATACCGCAAAGGGATAGCGATAACCCAGTGAAAAAGTGTAAATAAATAGAGAAAAATCAGAAAGAAATGGCGGAGTGGACGGGACTCGAACCCGCGACCCCCGGCGTGACAGGCCGGTATTCTAACCAACTGAACTACCACTCCGCATCGGGGATTTCAAATAATGGCGGAGCGGACGGGACTCGAACCCGCGACCCCCGGCGTGACAGGCCGGTATTCTAACCAACTGAACTACCGCTCCGGCGATTATTTGAGATTGTGACAGTGGCGGAGCGGACGGGACTCGAACCCGCGACCCCCGGCGTGACAGGCCGGTATTCTAACCAACTGAACTACCGCTCCACATTTGTCAACAAAAACAATGAGTTAGTAAATACTAGGTATCCCCTTCCCTCACTGCGGCGCAGATGATACGGATTCAGGCGCATTGAGTCAATGCTTTTTTAGCCCTTTAACCTAGCAAAACAAGTGATTGATGGAATAACAAACAATATTTGCACAAATCCAAATCGATTGGTGTAATTTTAGTCAACTTGACTCGCGGGTTCTGCTTTTTTGCCCGGTAGCAAGCCCTTGATCTTTTCCATCAGGCTTGGACCACTTGTAGCAAGTGTGGCGTCTGATTCTGTTTTGCGTTTCCGAAGCAGCATGATAGCCGCAGCGGTGATAACACCGACGCCTAAAATACTGCCATTAATCACCAAGATCCAAAACACCACATCCACCGGTTCCTCTTCTGGCGGCTGCTCTTCAAGCATGGGTTCAGTCATAGAATCCATCTGGGGTTCGAATGCTTTATCTTGCATTTCATTGACTTCAGCAACCACGGGCTCGGGCTTTGGCGCCTCAGCAACAAAGGTATATTCCGGTACATCTAAAATGAAATCGCGCCCGTTTACTGTCTTTCCATAAGCCGTCAATTTAACGCGGTACACCCCATCTTCATAGTTCACAACTAAGTGTTCGCGCGTTTGGTCAGTGAGTTCAGTGAGTGAAAAGTTCTGAATATCGCCATTCGGAAAGCGGATTTTACCGTCGATCAACAAAGACGAGATATCCACTAAGTCGCGCTTCGCATCGATTAACAGCTTATGATAACCCTCGCCGCCACCGCCCATTTCTACGCTGATCTCAATTGGATTAGGATGCAGAATAAGTGGTTCGTCAACTTGCTCACGAGTGAACATTGGCGTGACCACACGAAAAATAGGCTGCCATTCACCCGCCGCAATCGCGAGGTTAAATTGACCGGTAAAGGTCCCATCGAGCGGAGCCTCATCCATTCCCAAGCCATTGTCAACAAAGGTTGCAACGACTTCGCTGTTAGCGCCGAAGTTATTAAAGTTAGGATTATTTGTGCTACCCAGTTCAATACTTAATTCGACCACATCGCGAAACTGACTGTAATTGATCGGCTCGTCGCCATTGGTGAGATAAGCGGTTTGCTTAAGGATCTCACCAGAAAATATCATCGGTGGCAGCGGTTCGGCGTGCAAACGGATGTCTGACAATACCATTACTCGGCTATTCGGCAGTATTTGTCCGACCGCTTGCCAGGGACCTGGCACGGGGTTTTTAATGCTGATCATGTCGTAGGTGTTGGCGTCATACCAAAAGATGTCTTCGCCGTCAGCTTGGCTAGAGAAAATTTTGCTGCCATCAGGACGCACTAATACGACCGGTGCCGAACCAAACTGACGAAAGAATACCAAAGTAACTTCATCGACTTCGTAGTCAATTCGAAAGCGGTTTTGTAGTAACTTGATGCTATTGTGATATTCATCACCTAAATTGGTGATCGGTGAAGGTTCCTCGATGGCTTGCTCAGATGCTTCAGATTGTTGCGCGTTTGCAGTTGCCGCACCCAACCACAACAGAACGAAAACGCTCCGCAACAGCGTGCACAACTTTAATCCAAGTCGATTCAACCCTACCAAATGCGTATCCTAGTATCTTATTGTCGCCAGAGACATGTACCTGATTGTTTTTCAACAATATCCAAGCGCGCTTCGTGATTAGCTAATTCATCGGCTGAAGCACGGATAACCTTTAGATTTAAAGCGCTGCGATCAATCGGACGTCGGCCTGATCCGGCCTCGCTGTCTCCATTCCCATTGTGTTGACCGGCTAAATTTAAATCCTTCTGCCCGCCTGTCATCATCAAATAAACGTCGGCAAGAATTTCAGAATCGAGTAAAGCGCCGTGAAGCGTTCGGTGGCTGTTGTCTATACCGTAGCGCTTACACAAAGCATCTAGGTTGTTTTTAGCCCCCGGGTGCATTTGTCTAGCCAGCACAAGGCTGTCGAGCACCGAACAAATGTTGGCTGTTCTGATATCTGTTACGCTGGGTGTCATCGCGAATTCATAATCCATGAAGCCAACGTCAAACGGCGCGTTGTGAATAATCAGTTCCGCGCCCTGGATAAACGCCACGAAGTCTTTCGCGACATCCTCAAAACGCGGCTTGTCGTGCAGAAATTCATTGGTAATACCGTGAACGTCTATCGCCTCCTGCTCAATTTCACGATCCGGATTGATATAGACGTGAAAATGATTGCCCGTCAGCTTTCTATCAACCAGCTCTACACAACCGATTTCAATAATCCTGTGGCCTTCTTTAGGGTCGATACCGGTGGTTTCGGTATCCAGAACGATTTGACGCATTTATGCACTACTCAACTTATCTAGCAATTGGTTTATAGTATACCCAAGGCGCGCTTCGACTCCATGCCGAACTACTCAATATCGCACAAATAAACGACAAACGAATCAACTGCTGCACACACGAGTAGCAAAGCAATTCGTTTTGCGAAACAATACCGGAAAATTTCACCAAAAAGACGTCAATGAAGAAAGTTCAGCTATACACCGATGGTTCGTGCTTGGGCAATCCTGGCCCCGGAGGATATGGCATTGTCATGTGCTTCAATCAGCATCGCAAAGAGATCAGTCAAGGTTATCAATTAACCACTAATAACCGGATGGAGTTGCTGGCGACCATTGTTGGGCTAAAACAACTGACTGAGCCCTGTCACGTTGCCCTGACGACTGATAGCCAATACGTCAAAAATGGTATCAACCAGTGGATCCATAATTGGAAACGCAACGGCTGGAGAACAGCAGCAAAAAAACCGGTCAAAAACGTTGATTTGTGGCAGCAGTTAGATGAAGTCATCCAAATACACACTGTCGATTGGCATTGGGTCAAAGGTCACTCTGGTCATCCAGAAAACGAGCGCTGTGATGACTTGGCTCGCAATGCGGCTGAAAGCGACGCTTTATTGCCAGATGACGGTTACACGGCAGACTAAGCGCTGCTAACGTTTACCAGGTGACGATTATTTTGCCGCTCGTCTGATTGGATTCTAACCGCTGATGAGCAAGGCCTATTTGCTCGACGCCCAACACAGAATCAACGTTTACCTGCAGCTTTTTAATGGCAAACGCGTCCCCCACAGTTGCCTGGAACGCCCGGACCAGTTCACGCTTATAGCACAAATCGCGATTGCGCAAAGTACTGCCATGCAAATTAGCCCGCTTCGCGAGGAGTTTCGCCATGTCGAGTTTATCTGCATAACGCCCAGCGAGCATCGCGAGATAAATGATATGCCCATCTTGCGCCAAAACGTTTAGATTGCGATTCAGGTAATCGCCACCCACAAAGTCAACGATCACATTCGCTTGCCAGTTATGCCCTTTGAGCACACGGGCAAAATCGGCTTCTTGATAATTGATCAAGTGATGCGCACCTAGCTGGGCGCAAACCGAGAGTTTGCTTTGCGAGGAGGCTGTTACGGCGACCTCGCAGTCGAATAAGCGCGCTAGTTGGATTGCCGCCAAACCGACACCACTGGCCCCTGCATGAATGAGAACCGTTTGCTGTCGCTGCAGTTGGCCGATGCTAAATAAGGCTTGGTAAGCGGTTAAGAAGACCTCTGGAAGACCTGCGGCATCAGTCACAGAAACGCCAGCGGGTATCGCCATCGCTAGATGCTCGTCCAAGGCGACGTATTCGGCGTAGCCGCCCCCCGCAACCAAACCGCATACTCTGTCACCCACTTTCCACTTCGACACGTCTGCGCCACATGCGACGATTTCGCCGGATACCTCTAACCCCAAAATAGGACTCTCCCCAGGCGGCTCGGGATACCTACCCTGACGCTGAAGTGTATCGGCACGATTAACCCCGAACGCGTGCACTTTGAGCAGTACTTCATGTGCGGAGAACTGCGGCCGGTCACATTCAGTCAGGTGGAGTGCGTCAGGCTCAACGCTTGCACTGTGATCAACGAATCGCATTTTCATTCAAGTTCTCCGCGGCGTTGTTAAAATCTCAGGTATAATGCTCTTTTTTATCTGAAAGACGAGCGCATGTCTGCAACTATTGTACTTGAAAAAGAACGCGAAAAGTCCTTGCTTCGCCGCCACCCTTGGGTGTTTGCTGGCGCGGTGGCGAAAATAAAAGGACGCTGCCAGCTGGGCGATACCATCGATATCGTTTCCGCTTCCGGTAAGTGGCTAGCGCGCGCCGCATATTCTCCGCATTCACAAATTCGTGCTCGGGTATGGACGTTTGATCGCAATGAAAGTGTCGACAACGCCTTTTTTTGCCGGCGTATAGAGCAAGCCAAACTTCAACGCCAATCCGTTATTGATGGCGCCCAAACCGATGCCTATCGATTGATCGCTGGCGAGTCAGACGGATTGCCCGGCGTAACGATAGATGTTTATGGCAACGTGGTTGTATTACAGCTGTTGTCTGCTGGAGCAGAAAAACAACGCGACAAAATTATATGGGCGGTTAAACGCTTTTATCCAGATGCCATCATTCATGAACGCAGTGATGTCGCCGTGCGCGAAAAAGAAGGCTTGGAGCAAAGGGTTGAGACACTCGCCGGCGATTTACCCAAAGAAGTGATTATCACTGAAAATGGTGTGAAAATAATTGTTGATTTGGTCAACGGTCACAAAACCGGTTTCTACCTAGATCAACGCGATAATCGGCGGATTACCGCACAATACGCACATGACAATGAAATACTAAATTGTTTTAGCTACACGGGTACATTTGGCGCTTATGCACTCTCACAAGGTGCGTCAAAAGTCACCAATGTCGACGTATCACAAAATGCCTTGGACACCGCGCAACGCAATATTGCAATCAATGAGCTCGATACCGGAAAGTGTGAATGTGTTCAGGCTGACGTGTTTGAACTACTCAGGCAATATAAAGAGCAACAGCGGCAGTTTGACTTAGTGATTCTGGACCCGCCTAAGTTTGTCGACAGCAAGGCGTCTTTAAAACGAGCCTCTCGCGGCTACAAAGACATCAACTTATACGGCATCCACGCCGTTCGAAAAGGCGGTTTTTTGGCAACCTATAGCTGTTCAGGACTAATGCCTGCTGACTTATTTCAGAAAATAGTAGCTGACGCAGCACTCGACGCCGGCCGTGAGATAAAAATACTACACCGCTTGTCACAAGCGCCTGACCACGCGACATCGGGCAATTATCCAGAGGGATACTACTTGAAAGGGTTTCTGTGCCAGGTGTTTTAACTGGCACTCAATCGAATGTGACCGCTTAAACGCGGTTACTTCATTTCAGTAATTTCTACGCCAACAATGCAGCTAGATTCACCTTCAGGTTCACACCTAACCACTTTTGCTGTCGCTGAGAGCGATGGGATTTGACTGCTGGTTGACTCGATTGAAACCGAAACCGTGGTACCGATTTCGACCGACGTTTCCCCTACTTCCAACGACATTCCTGTCGCACTGATGTCGCGACAAATGGCTTGAATCGTCCGGCTTGATTCATCGTCATTGATCACTAGATCGCAGGGTGAGTTGACCATCATTCGGAAAAAATTGCGCTTGTCATCATATCCCAGCATTACTGCATCTCCTGACAAAGTGGCAATGCTTGTCCCGCACTGCTCACTCATTAATGATTGAAATATCACTTCAAGTTATAGGGTGCTATTTACACAATGTCAATGATAAACAGACTGTCCATCAAATGAACAATAAACTGCCCGCTAACTCGTAAAGCTGCGTAAGTGGTTTTCAATCCGTTTTGCTGAAATTGGGACTTTTGTGCCGAGCTGCTGAGCAAATAGTGATACTCGCAATTCTTCTATCATCCAGCGCGTCTCGAGCAATTCGGCGGTGACGTTCCGCTGTCGTTGATGTACATCGAGAACTTTATGATACTGGTCGGTTACTTTTTGCAGCGTTAACATATGCATGCGATCGCGATTAACGTCGATTTTGAGTTTTTCCAGTCGATTAGCAAGGCCTGTGACGTAGCGTTGCCAATCTTTCAGTCTCGCAACACCATAATCGCTGACAAACCCAGCAAATACCAACGTCCCTAAATGCGCTTTGACATCTGACAGCGCATGAACAAGCGTAAAATCGACCTTGCCTTTTAATTGTTTTTGGATTTGCGCCGCGGTTACCAAGCCACTCTCAAGTTGCATGGCAATTGCGAACACATCGTCATTGATGTTGGCTCTTGCGTGCTCACACAGTTGATTAAATTGCTGCTGTTCACGGATCGGTTGGTATCCCCCAAATAGCGCCTGAGCCATCGCATCCAATGCGGCATCCACACAGTCATCAATCAGCGCCGCGACCGACCCGAAAGGGTTAAAATATAAACCTAACTTCGCTTTGTTTGGCAGCTTCTGTTGCAGGTGTTTTAACGGTGACGGAATTCGCAGTTTAACCAAGCGCAACACCCCGTTGCGATGGGCAACATCAGCATCTTGTTGTGAATCAAACAGGCGAATATCAACGCTCTCTTTGTCTGCAACCAAACCTGGATAAGCTTGTACCTCAAACTGCCCGGTTTTACGCGTGAACTGCTCGGGTAAGGCCTCAAAATCCCAATCTGTTAAACCAGTGCGTTCAAACTCCGGCGTAGCGGCCTGATTCAGTGTTTCTTGGACTTCGCCTTGCAATTTTCGCTGTAGGCCAATGAGATCGTCGCCAAATGCAATGCTTTTATTGTTGGCGTCGACAACGCGAAAATGCATGCGCAAATGTGCCGGCAAACTTGCATTGTCCCATTCTTCAGGCTCTACTCGTTCGCCGGTCATACGCAACAGTTGCTCACTGAGTGCTTGCACCAAAGGCGTCTCGTTATCTGTGCCCTTCTCTGCAATGGCAGCTAACACAGCGGACGCATAATCTGGTGCCGGTACAAACTGACGTCGAATGCGTTTCGGTAGTGATTTTATCATCGCCACAACCAACTCATGTTGAAGCCCCGGCACAAGCCAATCAAAACCGATGTTTTTAATTTGATTTAACAGTGGCAGTGGAATGATCAGGCTCACCCCATCATCTTCAGCCGTAGGCTCAAACTGATAGGCGAGCGGCAATAATACGTCGCCCTGTCGCCACACGTCAGGGAACTGAGCAGCTTGATCGTTGGCATCATGCCGAACCACATCATCACGACTAAAAACTAACCCTTTGCGCTGCTCCTCGTTTTGTGTCTTAAACCATTTTTTGAAACTCGCTTCACTGACGATATGTTCTGGAATACGAATTTGATAAAAATCTACGAGCTCGTCTTCACTGACCATTAAGTCTCGGCGACGGGTCTTTTGCTCAAGTTGGTCAATATCCTCAACGAGCGACTGATTGTTGCGCAAAAAAGCGTAGTTCAGTTGAGTTAAACCATTGACCAAGCCTTCGCGGATGAACAATTCATGGCACAGTGGAATATCGATCGTACTGTAGTTCACTGGACGCTTAGCAACGATGGGTAATCCGTACAATGAAACCCGCTCGTAGGCCATTACGGCACCGCGTTTTTTCGACCACGCGGGTTCGCTGTAACTCGATTTAACCAAATGCGGCGCTAATGGCTCTAACCAGTCGGGTTGAATGCGAGCCGCCACGCGTGCGAACAACTTCGATGTTTCCACAAGCTCTGCGGCCATTACCCATTTGGGCGACTTATTGGCGATTCCAGAGCCTGGGAAAATCATAAACTGGGCATTGCGAGCCCCTTTGTACACTCGATTTTTATCCAGTTGGCCAATGTGGGATAACAAACCGCACGCAATACTGCGATGAATTGCGTCATAGTCTGCTGGCTGAGAGTTGATCCGGAGCTCATTTTCAACCAGCGAATGTTTGATTTGACTGACGATATCTTGCCATTCACGCATGCGCAGATAATTTAAAAAATTTGCCTTACACCACTTGCGCAATTGATTGCCGGATAGTTCGCGTTGTTGTTGCTTAAACGTATTCCAGACATTTAACAAGGCGACAAAATCGGACATCTCATCGGCGAATTGTCGGTGTGCTTCATCCGCTTTCTGGCGTTTGTCTTGCGGGCGCTCACGTGGGTCTTGAATCGACAATCCGGCGGCAATTACCATCACTTCGCTGACGGCATCAAAATCCCCTGCCGCGATCACCATGCGTGCGTATCGCGGGTCGATTGGAAAGCGCGATATACGCTTACCAATTGTACTTAAGCGCGTATTGCGACCTTGTTTGCGAATCGCTTGAAGCTCTTCAAGCAGTGTGAACCCATCTTTGATGTTGCGATTGTCAGGCGGCTGTACAAAGGGAAATTGACCGATATCTCCCAAACCCAGTGATAACATTTGCAAAATAACAGACGCGAGATTGGTGCGCAGAATTTCCGGATCGGTAAACTCTGGACGGCTAAGGTAATCGTCCTCTGAATACAGCCGGATACAGATACCATCTGACGTACGCCCGCATCGGCCAGAACGCTGATTAGCCGACGCTTGAGAAATCGGCTCAATCGGTAAGCGCTGTACCTTACTACGAGCACTATAGCGCGATATGCGCGCCATACCGGGATCAATGACATACTTGATACCGGGCACCGTCAATGAAGTCTCGGCGACGTTAGTGGCCAATACGATCCGTCGCCCACTATGAGACTGAAATATTCTATTTTGCTCACTGGCACTGAGACGGGCGAATAGCGGTAAGATTTCAGTATTGCGATAGTGTTGCCGCGCTAACACATCTTGCGCATCGCGAATATCACGCTCACCACTGAGGAAAATAAGAATATCCCCCGGCGGTTCACGCATTAGCTCATCAACAGCTAAGACGATATTGTCCAACATATCCGTATCGCTCTCAGCGGTATCGTGATAACGAATCTCAACCGGGTAGGTTCGACCGCTCACTTCCAAAATAGGTGCGTTACTGAAATGTTTTGAAAAGCGTTCAGGATCAATGGTAGCCGAGGTAATAATGACCTTAAGGTCAGGACGCTTAGGTAGTAACTGTTTGAGGTAACCCAATAAAAAGTCGATGTTTAGGCTGCGTTCATGCGCTTCATCGATAATGATCGTATCGTACTGATTCAAATACCGATCGTTTTGCATCTCCGCTAGCAGCATGCCGTCGGTCATTAACTTTATGTAAGTTGAATCACTGACATTGTCACTAAATCGGATTTTGAAGCCGACATATTCACCAAGCGGTGTGTTAAGTTCCTCTGCTATTCTGCTCGCAACACTTCTCGCCGCCAAACGGCGTGGTTGAGTATGCGCGATTTTACCGCGAGTTCCTAAGCCAAGCTCTAAACACATTTTCGGTATTTGAGTTGTTTTGCCCGAGCCAGTCTCACCCGCAAGAATAACCACTTGGTTTTCTGCAATTGCGGTTTGGATCGCGTCTTTCTCGCGACTCACCGGTAAATCTGGGTAGTCAATTTCAGGACGATTGTCCTCGCGCTGTTGCACAACGGCTACTGACTGACTCAATTGTGCGCATAATTTGCGCCATTGCTCGTTGGCAGCCAACGCCTCAGGTTTGGCATCAAACTCTTGGTGCTGCTGGAGTTGCTGTATACGCCGCCGAAGCCGATGGGTATCACACAATTGCGTCCGCTCCAATAATGCGGTGGCTTGTTTTACCGACAGCAATTGGTGTTGTTCAGCATTAGAAGCGCTTGGCGTTTCGGACGTTTTAGCGTGTGGAGAATTCAATCGGCACCTGCAGGTTTCTCGTCAGGTGCGCGATCCTAGAAGAACGAGCGAAAAATTGCTACTGGTTTAAACGGCTTCGTGCTTATATCCGTCGCGTAAATGCACATCGATAGCATTTAACACTTCGGTTCTATTTATTGAACCCAGCAAAAAACCATCATCGTCGACCACCGGGTAAATTTTGGGTTTAGCCTGGAGCATCAGTTGCGCAAGTTCCAATACTGTTGAATAGGGTTTCACCGTTAGCACATCGTTGTGCATCACGTCTTGTACGCGGCATACCTGCTCACGGTAATAACTCGAGGTGATCATTTTGCTTAAACAATCTTGCTCAGACAAAAAGCCGACAACCTTATTTGAAGCGTCGGTTACCGGCCCTCCAAACTGTTTGCTGCCCAGTAATTGCTCAACTGCTTCGGCAATGGGCATGTCGACACGCAGTTTCACTGGCCGATGATTCATGTAATCTGAAACCAATAGAGATTCCATTGTCACTCCTACTCCAATTTACAGCTTTATTGTTATTCGTCAGAAGCCTTGCGGTTTCTGCTACTACCAACATAAGCGTAGATGGAAATTATTTAAACCACTAGTTTTCAAAGCAATTATTTGCTGTTGTTATTGTTCGCGATAAATTGCGATAACTTTCGTCCCGATCGCATCAATACTCGCTCGATACATGCCTTCAGAATTAAATGGCATTGCAACATTACCGTATTTATCTACCGCAACCACACCACCTTCACCACCAGCATCCTTCAGCACTTTATTGACCACGGTGTCAGCGGCGTCTTTTAAACTGATGCCTTGATACTCCATACGCGCACAGATATCCGCGGCTACGTTATAGCGAATGAAATACTCGCCATGACCGGTCGCAGACACCGCACAACTATTGTTATCGGCAAAGGTACCGGCACCAATAATGGGTGAGTCCCCTACTCGACCATAACGCTTGGCTGTCATGCCGCCAGTTGACGTGCCAGCAACTAGATTCCCGGCTTTGTCCAATACTACAACACCAACCGTGCCAAATTTGTACTCGCTACCTGAGGCGATCAGATCAGCTTGAGATACATTAGCGCTGAGCTTCGCCTTAGCTCGCTGTAGCGATTTAAGTCTGCGCTCAGTGTTAAAGTAGCTGTTATCAACTAAGGCTAACCCTTGTTGTTTGGCAAAGGTTTCTGCGCCTTTACCGGTCAACATCACATGCGGTGATTGCTGCCACACAGCCACTGCCGCTGCGATGGGACTTTTGATGTTAGTAACCCCTGCCACCGCGCCAGCCTGGCGTTCTGCGCCATGCATGATCGAAGCGTCTAGTTCGTGAATGGCGTCGTACGTGTACACCGAACCGACTCCGGCATTAAACAATGGAGATTCTTCCATTAGCTGAATCGCCGCAACAACAGCCTGCTCTCCGGGTACTCCTTTTTGCAGCAATGAATAACCGGCATCCAAGGCTGCTGACAACGCTTCTCTATAGGCTTTGTCTTGTTCGTCGGTTAAGTTAGCTCGGGTGATTGTTCCGGCTCCGCCGTGTATCGCGATAGCGACTGAATGGGATTGGTGCGCCTGAGCAGTGGCACACTGCAGTAATGATAAACCCGCTAAAGTGGAAAGAGTAATCTTGAGGACTTTGTTCATGAGTAACGCTTTTTTGTTTAATTAAACATCAAATTAAACGGTTTTGCGCATTCGGTCTACAACTATTGTCGAATCCTTTTTCAACCGCTATTATCATAGTGTTAGGGAAAAAATAGCGCGCTTCCGAGTGTCGTTTCAAAACAACTATAACGAAGATTGAGTTTCGGATTGAAGAAAATACCCCAGCCGCTCTCGCCAAAGGAGCTGAGCGTACTCATAATTGATGGCCAGAGTTTGGTCCAAGACAGTATCAAAAACGCATTAAATGATGTTGGTATCACCAATGTAAAGAATGCGCAAAACGCGTTTTACGCGTTGAGACTGTGTGAAAATACCACGTTTAATATCATCATGATCGCATTTGACGTGAGTGCGGATAAAGACGGCTTTCACTTATATGAAGAACTCAAAGTTAAAGGCCACATTCACAAAGAAACGACGGTCGTATTTTTGAGCGCAGAAACGAGCCCAGAGCTCGTAAACTGCATTATTGAATTACAACCGGATGACTTCTGGGTAAAACCACTCGACCGTGCCAAAGTAGAAAAACGTCTCAAATACCTGATGACGATACGTTTGAAGCTGCACAAACTACTCTATTGTCTTGACACACAAGATTATTCAGCAGCAATCTACCATGCCGAACGTCAACTATTAGATCCATCGCTTAAGGACCTCACCCCGCGTATACAACGCATTATCGGTGATTGTTATTTTGGCATCCACGAATTTGAGGAAGCTGAACGACACTTCACGAAGTTACTCGATTCGTACAAGTACGGCTGGATATCAATTGGGCTCGCGCGTTCTTTGTTAAAGCAAAATAAAAAGGATGAGGCTGATATTCTAATTGAGGAAATGCTTGAACGAGATGACACTCGTTTCAATGCCTATGATTTGTTGGCGCAATATCACATTGACCACGAACAATATGCCGAAGCCTACGAGCAAATGAAAGAGGCCAGTCGACTCGCTCCTCGCAACATAAACCGAAATAAAAAATTGTGGGATCTAGCGCGTCTTAACCACGATAAAATGGGTCAATATCAAGCCACTCAGAATATGGCGAAATACGCCAAAAACTCCATTCATGATTCGCCGGAATTAACCCTAAACGTAGTGCGTTCGGGTATCGATTTAGCGACCAGCTTAAACCCAGAAGAAGCGGTACCCTTCTTACAAAAAGCTGAACGTGATATTGAGAAGTTGAAGTTGACTCGTGGCTCAATGGCCATCAGCAACGAACAACTCGCAGTGTTGAAAGCGCGGATCATGTGTGTCCGCGACGACAAGAAGTCTGCGGAGCAAATCATGGAAGAGCATGTATCGACCAGTGACAATGTGTCACTCGAAGACAACCTCGACAAGATGAAAGCGTTTCATGAGCTCGGACAGAAAGAGAAGTCACTGGCTATTTTAGATCGCATGGGCAAACAAATCGCCGGCGATACATTCTCCAGTAATGTCATCAATGAATACCTCAAGCAGGAATCCATCGAGCGCCGCGAAATCAGTTTTACCGCCAAGGAATTAAAAGAAATGGCAGCGGTAAACTACAAAGAAAATCGCATGGGTCCTGCCTTTCAGAATCTAAAGCAGGCACTTAAACTGTCTCCGCAAAACAAGCAGGTCGCAATGAGCTTGTTTAAAGTACTGGCTAATATCTCAAAATCAGATCGGCTCAACCCGGAACAAACACAAGAAGCGCTTAAAGCCAAGGCCCTGTTGCAAGGCGCTAAACTCGGCCCAGCACAAGAAGCCAAGCGCGATGCCTATATTGAGCAACTCGGACTTGCTGACGACGAGGAATAGCTGCGACACTGGTTTTATGCTGCTTCCGCAAATTTTGTAAAACCTTTTCCTTGAAACTCCCCTATACTACCATTACACACTGTTATGTTATAACATTTCTACCCATCTTTGATTGATGCAGTGTAGAACTGATTCACAAGGTAACAGGTATGCAATCCACTGAACAAAGCGAACCGCTACTCACTGAACAGGAAGTCGTTGATGCTCCTGAATCCGAGTATATGAGCGATGACCAATTGGCTTTCTTCCGTCAACGCCTAATTGATTTGCACGACTCTACTCGAGATCGTATCAGACAGGCAAAGGAGCAAATGTCACAACCAATTGAACTGGGCGATGAAACCGACCGAGCAACGTGGGAAGAGCAATGCGCCATATCAATGCGGATTGTTGATAGAGAACAAAAACTATTGCCCAAAATCCAGCAATCACTTGAACGCATCAGGCATGGTACGTATGGCTATTGTATGGAGTCAGGTGATCCGATTGGCATTCCACGCCTACTCATTCGACCTACAGCAGAGTACTGCGCCGATATCAAGATCATGAAAGAAATGAAAGAAATGAAAGAAATGAAAGAAATGAAAGAACATTTGTATCGCGAATAACCGGAGTTAAACAGGATGAAAGACACTTCTTCTTTCTATTTTCAAAGCTACTCTGAGTGGTACAACGCCATCACGACTCGGTGTAACATCAAACTTACTAACGATTATATTGATACGCGTGTGAAGGCTCTAAAAGATAGTAACAACCCGCAAACACGTGAATTTACTGAAAAATACGGTACTGATTATGTGAACCAAGTGATTGACTGGTTTGAACGGGCCGGTCAGGACTAATGTTGGTTCCTAGCCTGGCTATTTGAACTAAAATCACCACATTGTTGCTTATGCGTGCGCATTGGCCGTAACAACCTGATATGATCGTCGCAAATCAGGCAAGGCCTAAATACAAGAATAACCGGGCAACATGAGCACTGTAACACCTACTCTCCTATGGCATGACTATGAAACATGGGGCGCCAATCCACATTCAGATTGGCCCTGCCAGTTTGCAGCTATTCGCACCGATATGGACCTCAACCCTATCGAAAAACCGATAAATTGGTTTTGCAAAATCCCAAACGATTATCTCCCCCACCCTCAGGCGTGTTTGATAACAGGGATCACACCCCAGCAAAGCTTAAGAGATGGCTATATTGAGCCAGATTTTGTCGCCAAAGTGCATCAACAATTGAGTACACCCGGTTCCTGTGTGGTCGGTTACAACAGTATACGTTTTGATGACGAAGTAAGTCGATTCACACTCTTTAGAAATTTCTATGACCCCTACGCGCGCGAATGGCAGCATGGCAATAGCCGCTGGGATCTCATCGATCTCGTGCGAGCATGCTATGCACTGAGACCCGAGGGAATCGAGTGGCCCTTGAACGACCAAGAACTCCCGTCGTTTAAACTCGAGCACCTGGCCGCCGCTAACAAGCTAAACCACGAATCGGCACATGACGCCCTGAGTGATGTATATGCGACCATAGGATTGGCCAAACTGATCAAAACCAAGCAACCCAAGCTGTTTGAATACGGCTTTTCTCTGCGCTCCAAGCGAACGGTTGCAGAAAAGCTCAATATTCACGCCATGACTCCGATTGTGCACATAAGCTCACGATTCAAATCGGCACATGGCTGTTGTTCAATTGTTATGCCCATTGCCATGCACCCGAGCAACAAAAATGCGGTTATCTGCATTGATTTATGTGAACCCACTGACAACCTTTTGGATCATTCGAGCGCTGAATTACGCGATCTTCTCTATCGCAAGACTGCAGAGTTAAGTAGTGATGAACAACGTCCTGCACTGAAGCTCATCCACATCAATAAGTCTCCGTTTATTGCACCACTGGCCACTCTGACCGATGAGAACGCGGAGCGTCTTGGCCTGAGTAAACATGATGCTTTGCAGCGCAGAGAAACCTTGCTGGCTCATTCCGGCGTCTTTCAAACACTAGTTGACGTGTTCGATACCGAAACCAGCACCAATCCCGACACTGTTGATCCTGACAGCAGTCTATACGCCGAGCCATTTTTGACGCCCGCGCAAAAACAATGGTGTGAACAAGTGGTTCACGCGCAACCAGAAATGTTGGCAGAACTTATGCAAATGGCACCGACAAACCCGCTTAAAACCCGATTGTTTCGCTATCGTGCACGCAACTACCCACAGACTTTAAACATTGACGAGTCTCAGCAATGGCAGGCATACCGGCAAAATATATTAATGCATGAACCACCTGCGGGTCGTTTGAGTTTACCCGTCTTCATGGATGAACTGGGTTTACTCGCTGAACAAGTACAAAACGACCCAAACAAGCTGGCAATCCTCAAAGCGTTAGCTAATTATGCGCAAAACCTATAAACCGCGTTTATACTTGACTAAACGCACGTAAAGATTTATTGATATTGTGCCGATAATAGATTGTTGTTCCCAACGTGGTTGTATCCTATGCAAGGTGTGTCTCTCGAGTATCAAGAGCAAAATAACGAATTAATTCTGACGCTAAACCCAGCCGAGTTCGAGAAAGAACTTGACTCAAAAGCGCTCAATCGACACATCACCACTGGTGATTTTGCCAAGTTGTATCTATCCGAAACTGAAATCAAAACCGCCTGTGACCAAGCCAATCACCGGTTCAAAACCAACGATTTCGAAAAAGTCATTACCAAGATAGGTGAAGTGCGCCACGCAGAAGTCGAATTCAGGATCCCTGAAGATGCGATGATTGCCACGCTGTCTGTTACCGCCCCCTATGGTGGTAAAGCACCTAGCTTAGCGGCGATCATCAAGATGGCACAAAAGCAGGGAATCAAGCGTGGCTTGGGTAAAAAGCGTATTAAAGATGTCTTGATTAAGATAAAAAATGCATCACCCGGCCAACTAGTAGAATCTGTCGTGGCAAAAGGTTTACCGGTCAAAGACGGCCGTTCGTCACGGGTTAAACCACTTGTTCCTAACGCCTTAGAGCGCGTACTGCGACCTCAAGCAACCTCAGCCTCTCGCGTTGATATGCGTAACCTAGGTGAAGTGATATGTGTTAAAGCTGGAACAGAAGTGCTCCGCCGCCTACCGCCCTCTGAGGGACGCTCAGGTTATACGGTCAAGGGAGACAAAATTGAGCCACAACCGGGTGAATGGCAATCGATTAAACTGGGCGACGGCACTGCCATTAGCGACAACGATGAAAACCTCGTCATTGCATCAATATCAGGCATGCCAAAGTTCAAAGACTTAGTCATGAATGTTGATGACACCTATACCTGTCAAGGCGTTAACGTCGGGACAGGTAACGTCAACTACGATGGCGCGGTGTTAGTTAACGGCGATGTCACTGAGAAAATGATGATCGTGGCGACAGGTGATGTCACTATCAATGGCTTCGTCGAATCGGCTTCCATTCATGCTGGCGGTGACATAGTGATCACCGAAGGTGCAATGGGCAAAGCCAATGATGAAGGCACTGAGTTTAGCTGTGAATTAAAAGCCAGTGGCAGCATCCATGTTCAACACGGCCAAGGGCTAGACATTAAGTGCGGTGGCAACATCACCATCGGACGCCAAGTCGCTTATAGCCGACTCGAATGTAAAGGCGATATTATCGTCGGTCAGGTAGACAATCCAAACGGCAATTTGTTTGCTTGTACTGTCGTGAGCCAAAAATCTATTCGGGCGGGTACCTTAGGCGCAGTCTCTGGCAGTACTTTAGCGATTGATTTCAGCAAAGGCTTCAATCAGTTAATGGAACGCAAAGATGTACTCGACGACATTCTCAATCAGCTACGAGAGAACAATTCCAAGCACAAAGACAAAATCGATTTAATCAAGACTAAGTTGATTCCCAAAAGTATGCGAACCAAGGTCGATGAAGCGATCGAGATGTTCGAAAACGAAGCGCAATTACTCAATTGGCTGGAACTGAAAAACCTCGAAATGAAACAAGCAAAAGACGACTATACGAGAGAAATCATGTTGTTGGCCTTTAAGCGTGTTTATGCCGGTGTCTCGGTCAAGCTAAACAACCGTGTGTGGCGTTCAGAGCGGGAATATGGTCGTTCCAAGGTGCATTACGACGACCATCAATGGGAATACGATCCGATCACCTAGGATACTTTGATATTTACCATCGCTCTTTCTTGACTTTACTGTCGTTGACTATTGCCGCTACTGATTTGGAAGCGACTGAAGAAAAGTATTTATGGTGCGAAGAAGCAGCGGCTAGATATGAAGCTTCATTAGATATAGACTATTTTGACGATCGTAGTCATTGGAACGCGTAGATGGAAACTGACGTTTATGAAGTATTAATAGAGCTCGTTGCCAACATCGATACTCAGTTCCATTTATGGTTAACCATCACCTCGGCATTTATAGTCGCTCACTATTTCGCTGGACACCGTCTAGGAGCATGGGTCCGGACTTATCTTTGTTTGATTTATCTCTGTTCATGTATCCTAGTATTCTTCCGATTAATTTTGGTCTCTGAGGTTTATAGAGAGCTAATAGCACAACATCCTGACACAGCATTCGCGGATGATTCAGCTGGGCTGGCGGGCTTTTTCCGCTTAATTGTGATCATTTTTGGAACCTTAGGAGCCTTAATTTATTCTGTTTTTCACAGCAGGATTACCGGGCCATATCAAAAAGAAGGCGCAGAACAGAGCACTGAAAAACTAGCCGATTGAATTAGTGGGTTGTTTAGTATTAGCGACGATTACGGTCTTGAGCAGAGATTCATTTGTTGCACTGAATCTCTTGCTGTTTCGCTTCTGGCTCTATTTAGAAGTAGGGTTGAATATCAACTTTAGACGACTTTTTAATATCCGCTTTTAATGATGTAGTACTCACCATCATATGTCATTGACACCTTCTTTTGAGACCACTCGGCAACAGTGTTGCGACCAATTTTAGTCTCTGAAGAAAGGCAATCCTCGGCATTGAAACTCATACCAGTCGCTTGTTGTGTATCAAAATACACAGGCTCTTTAAACGTCCAGCAAGTATCATTTTGACTCAGGATTAGGCTCATTGGTAAATCGCCATGCGTTCGCCCAATCGTCGGTAATGATTGAGGCTGACAACCAAACAAGAAGAGAGAGAGAAAACCGATAGCAATAACGATTCGATTAGCGATTGGCATGACATACAATCCTGTTACGTCCACTACTTTTGGCTGATAACATACACTGATCAGCCGCATCAAACCACTCTGCAAAGTCCATTTCTTTGTTTAACTCAGCAATGCCAAAACTACAGGTCACAGGCTCAGAAACACCACTTAGTTCTACTTGCTGAACCGCCAACCGAATTCGCTCGGCCAAGACGTGGGCTGAGGGTTCATCGCTATTCGGGCACAGCAACACAAACTCTTCCCCACCCCAACGTCCGATATAGTCTACTTCGCGCAAACAGGCTTTTGCTACATTCGCTACCGCAACTAGCACGTCATCACCAATAGAATGGCCATACCTATCGTTAAACCGTTTGAAGTGGTCGATATCCATAATGATCAAACTTACCGGGTGATTAAAACGTTCAAAAGACTGCACTGCTTCAGCTGCTCTTTGTGACAGGTAATTGCGATTGTGCAACTTGGTTAAATGATCGTGGACGGATAAAAATTCCAACGTTCGATTTTTGTCGAGCAACTGTTGCTGCAGTTGCTCCAATTCTTGATTACTTTTCGCTAACATACGGTTATATCGAGCAATCGAACGATTCCGCCAAAGCACCATAATTGTTATCAACAGCAAGATCACCGACGGCCACATGATCATCCGGTAGTCTGTGCTTTCAATGTATTTGACATTATTCCACTGGCGATAAATGTTCACATGCTGTTGTTCGGAAATTTGCGCGATAGCACGATTGAATCGCTCAATCAGCACTTCTGGACGAATGCTGATTGGCGCTAAACCTGAGTTGAGTAGTTTGGAGACGCCGACCCGCAGCTGGTCATGTGGTTGCGCTAAACCAATCACCTGAATGTTATTTGTCCCATTTTTCTCAATCATGCTGTTCACAGCCAATAGTGAACCAACGGCAAGATCGACTTCTCCTTCAGACAAAGCTCGTAGGTTTTGCTCTTCATTATCAAATTCACGCAAATTAATACTTGGATAATAACGTCTTAAATATTCAGCCTGACGATACCCTCTCACTACTCCGACTAACTCATCATTTATGCCTTCATAGCCGTGAAAATGCGTGCTATTGGACCTACCAACCAATACGTTTGAAGAGGTGAAATAGCTATCAGAAAAGCTCATGATTTGTTCTCGGCTGGGAGACCGATTGAGCATCGGTGTAAAATGGCATTCGCCGGTGGCGATCAAATCGAGACTTTGCTGCCAACTGGTTGTTGGAATAAGCGTTAGCGTGAGTTGAGCATTGCGCGCAATGAGCTGCAAGTAATCATATGAAATGCCAACATGAACACCGTTGCGAATCGCTTCGTATGGCTTCCAATCAGGGTCAACACAATAATTCAGCGCAACCGGTGATTGAGGATGCTCAATCTCGTCGACGCGCGCAAATGCACCCGTCGCCAAAAAGATCGCTAATGTCACCCACATCCCTAATCGAACCACGCGATAGTTTACCCTCAGAGGTTACGGCCCATACGCCGCATCCATTAAGTCACAGCGTGTTTTATTTGGAACTCTTGATTAAGATAGTACGTCGAGTGCATCACATCGGCAAGTCGCTCTACTGCGGTGACAATATCTGCGTAGGATAAAAACAACGGCGAAAACCCAACACGAAGCAAATTCGGAGCCCGGAAGTCAGCAATTACGCCTTTGGCAATCCAGGCTTGGCAAATGGCATAGGCCTCTGGGTGATGCAACGCTACTTGAGCACCACTGTGCTCTCGGTTGAATTCCCCGACCGATTCAAACTCATTAACCAAATCAAATTGCGTCAATAACGACAGAAACCACTCTGCTAGACTGAGGCCTTTATTGGCTATCGTTTCCATATTTGTGTGTTCAAATGAATCAAGCGCTGCGTCTAACAAACTCATCGACACAATACTGGGTGTCCCAACGAGATTTTGCTTGATAGAAGATGGTGCTTGGTAGTCAGGGTCAAACGTAAACGGGTTTGCATGCCCCATCCAGCCTTGTAGTGGCTGGCGATACTGAGTTTGATGTCGCTCGGCGACATAAATAAACGCAGGAGCCCCAGGTCCACCGTTTAGATATTTGTAGCCACAGCCAACAGCAAAGTCGGCCTGACAGGCATCTAGCTCTACCGGTAAAATTCCTGCGCTATGCGCTAGATCCCAAATAATCAGACACCCATGTTGATGCGCTTTCTCAGTGATTTCACGCATATTCAGGCGCTTGCCCGTTTTGAAATTGACCTGGGTCAGCATCACGACTGCGATGGAGTCGTCGATAAGATCCATGATTTCAGCTTCGTCGCCACTAACAAGTTCAACCTCTGGCGCCAATTTTGAGTCAGCAAAGCCCTGCACCATATAACGATCTGTTGGGAAGTTATCAATGGTCGACAGCACCTTGTGGCGTTTCGGACGCATTGTCAGCGCAGCACTCAACAGCTTAAACAAATTAACCGAAATCGAGTCACAGCAAATTACCTGGCCTTCTGCAGCCCCAATTAGCTTGGCTATTTTGTTACCAACCGTTATCGGTAGCTCGATCCACTGGTGCTTATTCCAGCTGGTAATCAGATCGCGTCCCCACTGCTGCTGAACAACCTCTGTTGCGCGCGCTTTGGCTGCGTGGGTTAGTGGACCCAAAGAATTCCCGTCCAAGTAGACCGTATCAGAGGGTAAGTCGAATAAGGCCTTTTTAGCACTCAACGGGTCAGCGGCGTCCTTGGTCGCTGCGTGTTGTAATAATACGCTGTTGTTAGTCATATAAACGGCTTAGTGTGTTGATTAGCCGTTGATACGCTTCAGACTCTGGATGGATCCAATCGAAATGACCAATGCCCTCTCCCGCAAACTTTTTGGCCTGTGGATGGCGATGTTGGTCAAGGGGTACGATTTTATCCGCTTTGCCGGTCAGCAAATATAAGGGAGGGATCACGTTTTTGTTACGCGTGTTTGCCGCAGCATATTCGTCTTTGCGCGCTTCTTCCGTCCCCCCCATAAAGCTTGCCGTTGCTTTCTGGCAACCATTTTCACCTTTTCCGTAAGAGCTAACATCTGTGATCGCAGCAAGACCGATAATCGCATTTAGTTTCAAACTCGGATCAGTTGCCGCAAGCAATGCAAGGTGACCTCCAGCGGAATGGCCGATCCCAGTCAACACCATTTGCGGATGCTGCTCACGCACCATCTTCATCGCAGCATTCACATCCTCAAGGCTGCCGGGCCATCCTCCCCCTTCTTGACCCGTTCTGCGGTATTCGATGGCAAATACATTGAACCCTCTTGCTGCTAGCGCTGAGGCCATTGGCCGTATGTGATCCACGCCATAATCTTTCAGCCAACAGCCGCCATGCACAAGCACAAGCCCAATTGAATTGGGGTGAATTTCAGCACGTCCATTTGACGCCCACGCTTCGATGAATTGTGACTCGTCACTACCATAGGTTAAACGGGTCGTTGGTTCTTGGTATTCAAGTTGAGTTACCGCTGAAAAAGGAACTTGTTTCAGCCACTTTGTTTCTGCTTCGGCATCTGTAGCGAGAGCTGATTGTGTCAGGCCGAGCGTGAGAACCGCAGCACTTACGATGGATAAAATAGGTTTAGATTTCCGTTTCATTATTGTTGTCTTTAGAAAATTCAAAAAAAAGAGCACTCGAGGTGCCCTTTTTTACAGATAACTTACGCAATAATCAACACAGTTCGACGGCTAGTGCCGTTCCTTCACCGCCACCGATACATAGCGCCGCGACACCTTTCTTCTTGCCTTGAAGTTTCAACGCGTGCAGCAAAGTCACTAAGATACGGGCACCGCTAGCACCGATTGGATGCCCTAGCGCACAAGCGCCGCCGTTAATATTAACTTTGTCAGCATCTAGTCCAAGTTTACTGATGCCTAACATGGTCACCATTGCGAACGCTTCGTTGATTTCAAACAGATCGACATCGTCTTTACTCCAACCCGCTTTGGCGAACACTTTCTCCACGGCGCCAACCGGAGCAACCGTGAAATCTTCTGGCTTAATCGCGTTAGTCGCATGGGCAACAATTTTGGCCATCGGAGCTAAACCTAGTTCATTGGCTTTACTTTCAGACATCACTAACAAAGCAGCCGCACCGTCTGAAATGGAGCTCGAGTTCGCAGCCGTTACTGTGCCATCTTTTTTGAATGCTGGACGCAAAGTCGGGATCTTCTCTGGTCGAGCAGCACCCGGACCTTCATCGGTATCAAATACGACTTCGCCTTTACGCGTTTTGATGGTGACCGGAACGATTTCATTTTTGAAAGCGCCTGATTCAATTGCATTGCCAGCTTTGGTCAACGAGCTAAGTGCAAATTCATCCATCTGCTCACGAGTGATCCCTTCATCATCCGCTGTACCTTGAGCAAAGCAGCCCATCGCTTGCCCGTCGTAGGCATTTTCGAGTCCATCCAACATCATGTGATCAAGCACTTGACCATGACCCATACGCATCCCACCGCGTGCCTTTGGCAGAATATAGGGAGCATTGCTCATGCTCTCCATCCCGCCTGCGACGACAACACTGGCCGAACCGGCTTTAATGAGGTCATGTGCAAGCATGACTGCTTTCATGCCCGAGCCACACACTTTGTTTAAAGTAGTGGCGCCTGCCGCAAGGGGTAAACCAGCCCCGAGCGTCGCTTGACGTGCGGGTGCCTGACCTTGTCCAGCGGGCAGTACACAGCCCATAATCACTTCATCAACTTGCTCACCGTCGACGCCTTCTAGCACCGCTGAAATAGCGCTACTGCCGAGTGTGGTTGCAGGAACTGAGGATAACCCTCCCATAAAACCGCCCATAGCGGTACGTTTTGCAGCTACAATTACAACCGATTCTTGGCTCATCTTTTTTACCCTTAGTGATTGTTACGGATAAACCTAGCACTCGTACATCTAATTTGACACACGACTTTGGTTGTATGGACAAGCCATTGCCGCGATCAGTTGACGAAAAGCGAGCGCTACTTTACCTTTACGTTAATTGAGGTTTACGTAAACGTAAACTTATCGTGTAATGAAGTTGTCGACAAGCGTTACGAGCTAATTGCCACCTCACCACGATGAAACGCGTAAACATTTCATAACAATCATAGGTAGCACATATGACAAATGAACGAACATACACGATTGGGGAATTAGCCAAGCTGTTTGATATCACCCCGCGTTCAATTCGTTTCTATGAAGAACAATCGTTGCTGACTCCTGAGCGGGTTGGTCAATCGCGCGTTTACCACACCAAAGATCAGGTTCGCCTGAAATTGATTCTGCGTGGAAAGCGCCTAGGCTTCTCTTTGGCAGAAGTGAAAAACCTATTTGAATTGTACGACACGAATCCCAACTCTGCAGCACAGCTAAGCGCCATGCTGCAGATGACTGAACACAAACGAGCTTTGCTGCGCCAACAACTCGACGACATTCAGATGCTAATGAATGAGCTAGACGAAGTCGAAACGCGATGCCGCGAAGAACTGAACGAATTAGAACGAGGAAAATCACTATGAACACCCCTTACCCTACATTGAACTTTGGCCTCGGTGAAGACATCGATATGTTGCGCGAGCACGTTTATCAGTTTTCTCAAGGCGAAATTGCACCGTTAGCCGAGCAGGCAGATGAAGGGAATGCTTTCCCAAATCAGTTGTGGCCAAAACTGGGTGAAATGGGCCTTTTAGGGGTAACCGTTTCTGAGGAGTACGGTGGTTCGAACATGGGCTATCTCGCGCACACAATAGCGATGGAAGAAGTCAGCCGAGCGTCTGCTGGTATTGGTTTGAGCTACGGTGCTCATTCAAATTTGTGCGTCAATCAAATTTATAAAAATGGTAACGATGCACAACGCGCGAAATACCTGCCTAAACTGGTTTCGGGTGAACACATTGGCGCACTTGCCATGAGTGAACCCAATGCAGGTTCAGACGTGGTGAGTATGAAACTACGCGCTGACAAGCAAGGTGATCGCTATATCCTCAACGGTAATAAAATGTGGATCACAAACGGTCCAGACGCCAACACCTACGTTATTTACGCCAAGACAGATGTCAACGCTGGTCCTAAAGGGATCACTGCATTTATCGTTGAACGCGGCATGAAAGGCTTCTCGCAAGCGCAAAAACTCGACAAGCTCGGTATGCGTTCTTCGAACACTTGTGAATTGGTGTTTGAGGACTGTGAAGTACCAGAAGAAAACATTCTCGGTGTTGAAGGCGGTGGCGTGAGGGTTCTAATGAGCGGTTTGGATTACGAACGCTTAGTTTTATCTGGCGGACCACTGGGCATCATGCAAGCGTGCATGGATGTGGTTGTACCTTACATTCACGATCGTCAGCAGTTTGGCCAATCAATTGGCGAATTCCAATTGGTGCAGGGAAAAATCGCCGATATGTATACTCAAATGAATGCAGCACGCGCATATGTGTATGCAGTGGCACAGTCTTGTGATCGGGGCGAAACAACGCGTAAAGATGCTGCCGGTGCTATCCTGTATTCTGCTGAACTTGCGACCAAGATGGCGCTCGATGCCATTCAATTGTTAGGTGGCAATGGCTATATCAATGAATACCCAACGGGACGCCTATTACGCGATGCGAAATTATATGAAATTGGTGCCGGAACGTCTGAGATCCGACGCATGCTAATTGGCCGTGAACTCTTCAAAGAGTCAGCGTAATGCAGCAACGATTGTCAATTATCTTACGTAAAATAACTGGGAGATAAGGCGTGCCTCGGATTATTAGTCAAATCAATACTAACAGTCAGGCGTTTACTGACAACGTTGAGCATATGCAGGCGCAAGTCAATGATCTGCGCAACAAAATAGCCCAAATCAAATTAGGTGGTGGCGAGAAAGCCAACAAACGGCACACTGACCGTGGCAAATTACTGCCCCGCGATCGTATCAATGTGCTTCTCGATCCGGGCTCGCCATTTTTAGAAATTGGTCAACTCGCCGCTTGGGATGTATACGAAGATTACGTCCCGAGTGCAGGCGTAGTTGCTGGTATCGGCTTGGTCAGTGGTGTTGAGTGTATGATCGTGGCGAACGATGCCACGGTTAAAGGCGGAACCTACTATCCACTTACGGTTAAAAAGCATCTACGCGCGCAAACTATTGCAGAGCAAAACAATCTGCCCTGTATTTACTTAGTCGATTCTGGTGGTGCTAACCTACCGCGCCAAGACGACGTATTCCCCGATCGCGAGCACTTTGGCAGAATTTTCTTTAATCAAGCCAATTTATCTGCGCAGAATATTCCACAAATCGCTGTAGTCATGGGCTCTTGTACCGCTGGTGGCGCATATGTTCCAGCAATGGCTGACGAATCTATTATTGTCAAGAACCAAGGCACCATCTTTTTGGGTGGTCCTCCACTGGTCAAAGCGGCGACGGGTGAAGTGGTGAGTGCCGAAGATCTCGGTGGTGGTGATGTGCACTGCCGTACCTCAGGCGTTGTTGATCACTTAGCGAACAATGACCACCACGCGTTGAGTATCGCGCGCGATGCGGTTGCGCGATTGAATCGCAACAAAGACGCCCAGCAAATGGATATTCGCGAGTCAGTTGAACCGGCCTATGCACCGGAAGAAATCTATGGCGTCGTGCCAAAGGATGCAAAACAACCTTATGATGTTCGTGAGATTATTGCGCGTATCGTGGATGGTTCTGAATTTGACGAATTCAAATCTCTCTTTGGCACAACCCTAGTATGCGGTTTCGCGCGTATTTACGGTATGCCTGTCGGCATCATTGGCAACAATGGCATCTTATTCTCTGAGTCAGCGCAAAAAGGCGCACACTTCATTGAGCTTTGCGCACAGCGCAAGATCCCACTGGTGTTTTTACAAAATATCACTGGCTTTATGGTCGGTAAGCAGTATGAATCTGGCGGGATCGCCAAGCATGGCGCCAAAATGGTAACCGCCGTGGCCTGTGCCAAAGTGCCGAAATTAACCGTACTTATTGGTGGTAGTTTCGGTGCTGGTAACTATGGAATGTGTGGTCGGGCATACGATCCGCGTTTTCTGTTTATGTGGCCCAATGCTCGTATTTCCGTTATGGGTGGTGAGCAGGCTGCTGGTGTGTTGGCACAAGTGAAACGCGACCAAAAAGATCGCGCCGGCGAAGCCTGGAGTGAAGAGCAAGAATCCGCTTTCAAACAGCCAATTGTTGAGACCTACGAACAGCAAGGTCATCCGTACTATGCCTCTGCCCGCCTTTGGGATGACGGTGTGATAGACCCAGCTGATACACGTCGGGTGCTTGGACTGTCTCTCTCCGCAGCGTTGAACAAGCCGATTGAAGAAACACGCTTTGGCGTGTTCAGAATGTAAGGATCCCCATGAACACTTTTGAAAATGTGATCGTCGAAAAGAATCCTCAAGGCGTTGTCACGGTAACATTAAACCGTGCGGAAAAGCACAACGCATTTAATGATGAAATGATAGCCGAGCTGACCGCTTGCTTTAACCAGGTTGAGCAAGACAGAGAGGCCCGAGTGATGATACTCGCGGCCAATGGCAAGAGTTTTTGCGCCGGCGCTGACTTGTCTTGGATGCGTCGTATGGCGGGCTACTCATATGAACAAAATAAAGCCGATGCGGATGCCTTAGCGGCTATGTTTAGAACGCTTTACAGGTTACGCGTACCCACAATTGCCAGAGTTCAAGGCGCCGCTTTTGGCGGGGCTGTGGGCCTGATTGCCTGTTGTGATATGGCGGTTGCCAACAAGCTCAGTAAATTCTGTTTGAGCGAAGCGAAAATTGGCTTAGTTCCGGCAACCATCTCCCCCTATGTGATTGAAGCCTTGGGTCCACGCGTTGCGAAACGCTATTTCACCACTGCAGAAGTATTTTCGTCTCGTCGCGCTAGACGTCTAGGCTTAATCAGTGAAACGGTCAGTGAAGATGCCTTGGATGATACGGTAGAAGAACTTGTATCTCACATTCTGGGCAATGGACCACGAGCGGTCGAACAAGGCAAGGCATTGGTCAGCAAAGTCGCCTATCAACCGATTGATGACGAGCTGATCGACGCCACTAGTCAGTTGATTGCCAATGTGCGTGTATCCGAAGAAGGGCAAGAAGGTTTGGGTGCTTTCTTAGAAAAGCGTTCTCCCAGCTGGCGAAAAGGTTAAATTATGATCAATAAATTACTTATTGCGAACCGTGGTGAAATCACGTGTCGCATCATCAAAACGGCGAAGCGATTGGGCATTAGTACCGTTGCGGTTTATTCCGATGCCGACGCCAATGCCCTGCATGTGCAATTGGCTGACGAAGCTATTCATATCGGTGGTTCCGCCTCCAAAGAAAGCTATCTGATTGGCGAGCGAATCATTCAGGCCGCGCTGCAAACGGGTGCACAAGCCATTCATCCCGGTTACGGTTTTTTGTCAGAAAATGCTGGTTTTGCGCAACAGTGTGCAGATAACAATATCATCTTTGTGGGTCCACCCATTGGTGCGATTGAGGCCATGGGCTCTAAATCAGCAGCCAAATCCATTATGGAGCGCGCCGATGTGCCGCTAGTTCCGGGTTATCACGGCGACGATCAAAGCGAACACACATTGCGTCAAGCTGCTGATGATATCGGTTACCCAGTACTGCTAAAAGCGGCCGCTGGTGGCGGTGGTAAAGGTATGCGCCAAGTGCACAGTGCAGATGAATTTGACGCTGGATTGGCCGCGGCTAAACGTGAAGCGATGGCGAGTTTCAGCGATGACATTATGTTGGTTGAGAAATACCTAACGCAGCCTCGTCACGTTGAAATTCAGGTGTTCTGTGATCAACACGGCAACGGGGTGTATTTGTTTGAGCGAGACTGTTCAGTACAAAGGCGCCACCAAAAAGTGATTGAAGAAGCCCCTGCCCCTGGTTTAGCGCAAGAAATTCGAGAGCAAATGGGTGAAGCCGCCCTGAAAGCCGCAAAAGCGATCGACTATGTAGGCGCTGGTACGGTTGAGTTCTTGTATGACGTGGATGGCAGCTTCTACTTCATGGAAATGAATACGCGCTTGCAAGTTGAACACCCGGTTACGGAAATGATCACTGGCCAAGATTTGGTTGAGTGGCAATTGCGTGTTGCCAGCGGTGAACCGCTGCCAGTGGCTCAAGAGCAGCTTACGATCAAAGGGCATGCGTTTGAAGCGCGTGTTTATGCTGAAGATCCCCACAATGAGTTCTTGCCCGCGACCGGAACACTGTCGATTCTGCGGCCGCCACAAGAAAACGCGTTTGTGCGTGTTGATACCGGAGTGGTTGAAGGCGATGAAGTGTCAGTCTTCTATGATCCCATGATCGCTAAACTCATCGTTTGGGATGAGGATCGCGACAAAGCGCTCAAGCGCATGGCGCAAGCGTTGCAGGACTACCATATTCACGGTGTTACGACGAATATAGAATTCTTGTACAACATCGCGACATCTCCGGCGTTTGCTAATGCTGAATTAACCACCGGCTTCATTGAACAACACGAAGACAGTTTGTTCGTGAAAAGCCTGCAAGCGGACAACGAACTACTGATTTATGCAGCGTTGAGTGTGTTACTCACCCAACAACAGCAGATTCAGCAAAAGCAATCGGGATGGCTATCTCCGGCGTTATTCGCGGATGCATGGCGAGCGAATGAGGAACATGTTCAGCATTTACAGCTCGATCTCGATGCCGACACAGTGGTTGAGGTACAGGCGAGTTACCAATCAGGACACGCGCATCACGCTTGGAAAATTACGGTTAGTGGCAAAACACACATCTGCAGCGGTACGCTTAGCAATGGTCATTTAGACGCCAACGTCGATGGTCATCGCAGACAGCTAACTGTCGCGTTTGACAACCACCATTATCATGTCTTTAGCGACCAACAATCGATGCAGTTTAGCCATGTGCAACCGGACCTAGGTATCGTTGATGACGCCGGCGATCAAGGTGGCCTTACGGCACCGATGAACGGCACCATTGTCACCTTACTGGTTCAAGTTGGCGATAAGGTCGAAAAAGACACGCCATTGTTGATCATGGAAGCGATGAAGATGGAACATACGATTAAAGCCCCGGCTGACGGCGTTGTCGCTGAGTTTTATTTCGAAGCGGGCTCGCTAGTTGATGGCGGCGCGGCACTATTGGAGTTCACCGCTGATGAGTGATGTTCACTATCCAACTCATGTCAGTATTGTCGAGGTTGGGCCTCGTGATGGCTTACAAAATGAGTCTGCAACGATTCCACTTGCGGACAAAACAACCTTGGTAGAATCCTTGGCTGCGGCAGGGTTGAAACGAGTCGAAACCGGCAGTTTTGTTTCGCCTAAGTGGGTACCTCAAATGGCTGATAGCGCCGCCGTGTTTGAAGAAATTAAGCGGCAACCAGACGTCGTTTATTCCGCTCTAACGCCGAATTTAAGGGGTTATCAAGCCGCTATCCAGGCAAATGCTGATGAAGTTGCGATTTTTGGTGCTGCGTCTGAATCTTTCTCACAAAAGAATATTAACTGTTCGATTGAAGAGAGTCTCGCCAGGTTTGCCGATATCATGGCGCAAGCTAAAGCTGACAAAATAAAAGTACGTGGATATGTTTCGTGCGTGCTTGGTTGCCCATATGAGGGCGATATAGCTCCCGAAGCTGTGGCTAGCGTGAGTAAAACACTTTATGACATGGGCTGCTATGAGATTTCATTAGGCGATACCATTGGCGTCGGTACGCCGGTTAAAACTGCGAAGATGTTAGCCGCGGTAATGGCGGTAGTGCCCAAGGAGGCCTTGGCCGTGCATTTTCACGATACCTATGGGCAAGCGCTGGCCAATATACTGGTTGCTCTTGAGATGGGTATTGCAACGATTGATTCGGCAGTTGGCGGCCTAGGTGGCTGTCCTTATGCCAAGGGTGCCAGTGGCAACGTTGCTAGTGAGGACGTCGTTTACATGCTCAATGGTATGGGGATTAAAACGGGCGTTGACTTGCACAAACTGGCCGTTGCTGGCGACAGGATTACCCGCTCCTTGGGTAAAGACAACCAATCCAAGGTCGCCAAGGCTATTTTGACCGGTTAGGTTCGCTGCTTTCCTATGCAGCTCCCGCAGCGGTGGGAGTTGCCATTTTGCGGATCACTTCAATGTAATTGGGTAGCACCTCCGCCCCTTCCAGTACACCTTGTTTACGAAGGTATTGATGTAATTCAGGCAAACGATATGGCGGTACTTGCGGTAACCAATGGTGCTCAATGTGAAAGTTGACATGGTTGGGAGCAACGGTAAGACGCGCTAACCAACTGGCATGCACCGTGCGCGCGTGTCGCCTTGGATCGAGATCGAGTAAATCCGGAACACCCGCATGTTCAGCGGCATTTCTGATACGAGAGAATAGTGAAAACGTGGTGAAATAGGCAATCCACCATAAACCGTAGAGTCCAATGTTACCCGCCAGCCAGCAACAGAAAACCAGCACGGAATGCATTATGACAGGTCGATATAGGTTGCGAACTAAATTGTTGAAAAGCGCGATAAAGCTAATCGTATTGCGACGATCGGTCGACTTGTACGCCATGTCATAATTCAACACTCCTGCGTGCATCATCAACACAAAAGCGAAATTCTTGATACCTGTAACGCCTAAGCAATCACGCAAAATCTTGCGTGACACACTGACGCTTTTAACCGGATACGGCGCGTAGTTTGGGTAATCAGGATCTTGGTCAGTCCCCGCCTTGGCATGATGTCGTAAATGATAGTGCTGGTACCCTTCGAATTGAGCAAATATGGGTGCAGCGCACATCCATCGCCCAACCCACTGATTCGCTGCCTTAGACTTAAATAGCGCGTGGTGCGCACAATCATGCATCAAAATCCCGAGCCCTAATTGACGATTCCCCAACAACACAATACTCAGGAGGTAGCCAATCGGGTTCGCGAGCATTACTGGCAACGCAAAGGCGAGTAGAATTAAGCTGTAATTGACCAGCAACATGAACGTCGCTTGCCCATTCGAACGTTGCAGAAATGGCCTGATATTAAGGCTGCGCAAGAGCTGTAAATGGTCTGGATTTTTATCCATAGTACTGAGCTCCCGTTACCCTGTTGTATTTTCCGAGACGGTTTTCAAATTCGCTAAGCCATCTTCAAAGTCTGGTCCCAGCATGCTGTCCATAAACAAACCAAAATAACGGTATACAACATTGCTACCAACGTCGCCGTAGTCTCGCCAAGTTACGCGAGTTCCCTGCTCCGTAGTCTCCAGGGTGAATTCTCCAGTTGAGCCCATTTCCATATCGGCAAACCACAAGTCATAGACTACGCGCTTGTCGTGTTCCAACGATTTGATCGTCATCGCGCCATTCCCTTCCGTAACGCTCTTCCATTCTGAGCGCATGCCAACGGCTCGGTCAGGCCCACTGTAACTCAGTTGCATGTCGGGGTCGCGTTTGAACCATACGCCCCAGCCTTGCCAGCGGCGCAAGTCAACGATTTGAGCGTAAACATCCGATGCTGGGGCTTGGATGGTAATAGAACGCTGCACACTATAGGAAGAAGGAAGCGCCAAACCAATGGCGTAGAAGGCAACAATGATGACCGCTAAACCAATGATCAACCGTTTTAAAAGCAGCATAATATTCCTCTAAGTGGCAACCTGTCCGACCAGTTTATAACATTCCGTTAACACTTTTGAAGTACTGAATGTGATTTAATGAGGTTTTAGCAGCGATTGCACACGTCAGTAAGATCAAGAGTAGGCGGTCTCAAAGGCGTTACACGGATTTGCCCAATAGACGCATTAGCGTACTAATCGCAATATCTCGATTTACGTTAACCGGATAGCGGATCTGCCCCTTAGCGCCGACGGGGCAAGAAAACTGCCCTTGAATCTGTTGTGGTTTTATTGCGCCTGCCATTGGTTCAGTGGTGTAAACCACGACTGGTTCGGTCTGATAATCTTGCTCTGCAAATTCTGGTGCGAGTAATAACACAGTCAGCACATCCCACATGTAATAAGTAAACTCATAACTCGGCAATGTATTGACTGTTGCCGCCCAGAACTGACCTGCTAATTCACTTAATCCATTTGCGCTTTGGCCAGCGAGCTGACGTAAAAAATCCATATCAATCGGCAAACAATTGGTAGCGTCCAGGGGTACCAGCGTCTTTTCGACACTCGATGCAATAAAACGTGCGGTCGCGTCGGGATCCCAAAACGCATTCCATTCGGCACTGCCATTGTGGTTGAACGTTACCACGTTGCCACGCACATTTAATGCACCGCCCATCCATAATGCTTGTTCAATCTGATCGGTTAAATCTGCGCCATTATCCAGCGCATTACTTAAATTTGTACACGGACCAGTCATGACCACAGTAACGGGTGTATCCGATGCGCGGATAATGTGCGTCAACAAACTCTCTGCATCATCGTGAATGGTGATTACTGGGTCGGGTTCAAGGTTCAACATTTGCGGTAAAGCCAGAACTATTTTGGGCTGTGCGCGCCAGTTACTTGGGAAAGCGTTAACACCATGACACCTACCTAGGCCAATCGGAATGTGCGTTTGACCGCATAGTGTCAGCAGTTTTTGCGTTGCTAATAAGGCATCGCTTAAATAGCAATCTGCTGGTGTTATAGTGACGCCAATCAGCTCAATGTCTTCCATCTGTAGTAACAGCATTAAGGCGATGAGATCGTCGATACCGCCATCGTGATCAAAGACAATCTTTCGTTTTGACATCAATAACTCCTTTTTGACTAGCGTTTGATCATAAGCTGTGTACTATTGAAGTAAAGAATTTGTTGAGTAATCCACGGATGTCAAACCAGAACTCTCGTTATATCAGTAATTTGACCAAGGAAACCTACGCGCTAATTCTTGCAGGTGGCCGCGGTTCCCGTTTACACGAACTCACCTCATGGCGCGCCAAGCCCGCCCTGTATTTTGGTGGTAAGTTTCGCATTATTGATTTCCCCCTCTCCAACTGCATTAATTCTGGTATTCGCAATGTTGGCGTAATAACGCAGTACAAGTCTCACTCATTGATCCGTCACTTGGTCCGCGGCTGGGGGCATTTTAAAAAGGAATTGGGTGAATCCATCGAAATTCTGCCTGCATCCCAACGCTATTCAGACAATTGGTACGAGGGAACAGCTGACGCGGTATTTCAAAATATAGACATTATCCGGAACGAGTTGCCGAAATATGTGATGATTTTGTCCGGTGACCACATCTATCGCATGGATTATGGTGCGATGATCGCTGCTCATGCAGAAAGTGGCGCACAAATGACCGTGAGTTGTATGCCCGTTGCCGTTGAAGAAGCCGCAAACGCCTTTGGTGTCTTGTCAGTTGACAAAAACATGCGAATTCTGGGCTTTGAGGAAAAACCCGAGCACCCTAGCCCATTACCAGACGACCCAAACATGTGTTTAGCGTCGATGGGAAATTATGTTTTCAATACCGAATTCTTGTTTGAGCAACTCAAACGAGACGCACAAAATACCGGTTCACAGCGCGATTTCGGCAAGGACATTATTCCCAGTATCATTGAAGATCATCCTGTCTACGCTTACCCCTTCTCAGCAGGCGATGCCGGTAATAATTATTGGCGTGATGTGGGTACCTTGGACTCCTTCTGGGAAGCAAATATGGAACTGATTTCGCCTGTACCTGCGCTCAACTTGTACGACCGGCGCTGGCCAATTTGGACCTACCAAGAGCAGTTACCGCCAGCGAAGTTCGTCTGGGAAGAACAGGACCGTCGTGGAGAAGCGATCAACTCTGTTGTATCCGGGGGCTGCATCATTTCAGGGGCTACATTGCGACGGAGCCTTTGCTTCTCGAACGTGCGCGTGCATTCTTACAGCAATATCGAAGAAACGGTAATTTTGCCTGATGTGGAAATCAAACGACATTGTCGGGTCAAAAAAGCGATCATCGATCGCGGCTGTGTTCTGCCTGAAGGTACAGAGATCGGGTATGATCACGAACAAGACAAAGCCCGAGGTTTCCGGGTTTCCAAAGGTGGTGTAGTCCTTGTCACTCGAGAGATGTTAGGCCAGCCAGTCGGTTTTTAAACAACGACAGGTGGTTTCTGGCTAATCAAGCATTTCTTCGATTGTATTGGCCAGGAACTGAGCCATCTTGACAGGTTGCTCTAATGGAAACATGTGCCCCCCCGGAAACGTTAAGTGGTTCAAACCATTCTGCTGAATAAAGCGATTGCGTAGTAGCGGCACACACACATTGGTTTCTTCGCCTGTCACGATGGTCGCAGGACACTGCAGTTTACCGGCATATCGATGTAAATTATGCGGCACTGTCCTGAACAACTCAGCCTCAACTGCAGGGTCAAAGGTCAACACTTTTTCTGGGCCACTTTCATCGATAACCGCATTCACGTAATCGGCGATACAGTCCCTATCCATATGTTTGAACAAGCCTTTATTGGCAAAGTAATCGACGAGATCCACTGAGTGATGCCAGCGCCGATTGCGTGTCTTAGCGAGGCTCGCTGGCGTTAATTTATCGATAAAAGGCGTGTATTTCGCCAGCGCGATCAAATGCCGTCCAAAGCCGCTTACCAGTGGTGGATCCAGCATAATCAATGCTTTAAATCGCTCAGGCCTGCGACACGCAGCGAGATACGACACCACGGCTCCAAACGAATGACCAATCCCAACTACGCGCGCGTTCTCATCTAAACGTTCATCCAGAAAGTGATTGAGTTCATCAGCCTGCATGTCCCAATTGTTGGAAACTGGAAAGCGGCTACTGTGCCCAAACTTTTCAATCGCCATGACCTGATAATCCTCGGGTAACGCTGCAAACATTTTTCGGTATGAGCCTGAGGGAAAGCCGTTAGCGTGTGCAAAGTGCAACGTGTGCGACATAGATGCTCCGAAACACAATCAAGCGGCAGAATAGTCTACCGCTTTTTCAAATGAGGGTGCTCAATGTGCCACAACAAACTGACAGGTGTCTAGATCGGCGACCACAATTGCGCTTTTTTGTCTCCTAACTTCCTCTCGCAGTCGCAGCGGCCCAATCTGCGCGAATACGCGTCGAGGTCCAAAGGAACACCAATATAGATAAAACATACATAACGACTAAATACTCCAGCGCGGTCGTCAACGCTTTCGTCTCGCCAAGTTCGGGTACCATTGACTGACTGAATATACCCACCAGCGTCGGGCCACCACCAAGTGCAATGATGTTCAACACAAAGAAGAATAACGCCGTCGACATAGCTCTAACATTTAAAGGCGCTAAGGTTTGGGCCATTGCAAAAGATGGCGCTAAATAGGAACCACTTGTGAATAAGAAAATGGTGATCAGGGCCAGCGACATCATCACGCTTTCCACTTGCAAGGTGTAATAAAACGCCGGCACGCCAATGATTAACATAATCGCTGGTAACAGTGCGTAGGCGCGTTGATCGTGTTTGCCCCACTTGTCGGCAACTACGCCTCCTAGCCACACACCCAGTGCATATGCTGTGCCATTGATCACGCCAAATGCGATTAGAAGGTCACGAATAGGATAATCCGGGTGGACCCTTACGTAGAAATCAATCATCCACGTCGAGATCGCATAGTTGCCAAATGAAGCAAATGAAATGCCTAGGCACATGCCCCACCACGTCGGGATGGTCAACAACACCTTAATTGATTGACCAACAGATGGTTTGATAGCACTGTCTTCTTCGACCAAATGCGCTGTACGGGTTGGTTCTTTGATTGTGAGCTTCATCAGGATAGCCAACGCGACTCCCGGTAGACCAACACTGATCATTACAATGCGCCAGTCGGCAGCGCCACCTTGTAAGAAAAATGCAGAGGCAAAAAACGCCGCCATGATACCGAACGGGATGCCCAATGAATATACCGCTAAGGCACCCGCACGCTTCTCCTTCGGAAACAAATCACTAATGATACTGTGTGACGGAGGACTACCACCCGCTTCACCAATACCAACGCCGATACGAGCCAACGCCAATTGCGTGTAGTTCATTGCCAGCCCGGATAGCGCAGTAAAGCCACTCCACATCGTCAAAGATATTGCAACGATGTTGACGCGGTTATACTTGTCAGCCAACCACGCAATGGGGATCCCGACAACCGTATATAACAAGGCAAAATAAATGCCTTTGAGGTAACCGAGTTGCGCATCATCCAAACCGAGATCGGCTTTGATGAACGGACTTAAAATACCTAAAATTTGACGATCAATAAAATTGAAGGCGTAAACTAACGTTAAGATGAGCAGTACATAATTTCGATAGCCTTGAGATACTGCTTGAGTACCATTGGCCGGCGATGTCGATTGCTGGGTTGCTTCTGTCATGGGCTACTTTTTTATTGTATTTGCTCCATAGTACGGAATTTGATCAAATCAGCTCAACTAAATGTTAATTATTTGTGATCATAAGCGAAACTATTTGCATGTCTGGCACGTATACAGCACACTACCGCCAACTCATCCGACCAGAGGAACGTTATGCATATAGATGAATTGATCGAACAGGTAATCGCGACCCAGCAACTCGACGGTAGCACCAACCATGTTGAAATGACGCTGACAGATCAATGGGCTCAAGGTCGAACCCTGTTCGGTGGCGTATCTGCCGGATTGGCGTATCTTGTGTGTAAGCCTTTGGTAAGCGACGATCGTGTATTGCGCTCATATACTGTCAATTTTGTCGGCCCAATCGGATTTGATGTACCTTTTAAGATTGAAGCGAAAGTGTTACGCAGTGGTAAAAACGTGTCACAGCTTTACGCTCAGATCACCCAAAACGACAAAGTTTGCTTGTCAGCCCAAGCCTGTTTTGGCGTCGGCCGAAAATCTAGTGTAGACGTCAAAAATGACGAACAACACAATCTAGAAGCCCCCAAAAAAGCCAAATTTATCCCTCAGATTCCTAAGATAACACCGCGCTTCTTGCGCCATTTTGATTTAGCCATTAACGAGGGCGGTGCGCCATTTATGAATGGTAAGTTGTCACACTATTACGGCTGGATGCGCTTTAAAAAAGCCCCCAAAGCGTTTACTGATGTCCATTTGGTGACCCTAATCGACGCTTGGCCGCCTACCCTTTTGCAGCGTTTGAAGTGGCCAGCCCCTGCGAGTACGGTAAGTTGGAACCTTGAGTTCTTGCATCCACACCAACCTGTGCAAGGTTCTGATTGGTTCGCGTATAAGGCGGAGACGCGTCAAGCAGGGGAAGGCTATGGGCATACGGAAGCCAATATCTGGGACGCAGCGGGCGAACTGATCGCCATCAGTCGACAGACTGTGGCGATTTTTGATTAACCGGACAACGAGGTTAGTAAACCAGAAACGCGCTTGGATTAAACAGCGATATAATATTGATGCATTGGAGGTTAGTCGTATCCAATGCATCTTCCAGCGCCTCACTGTCTAACTTCAAACACTCGTTTAAAAACGGTTGTAAGTTTGCGTATGGGGCGTAAATGTCTTGGTTGACGTTGTCCAGTGCGAGTACATATGACAGCTGCATAATTTGCGCAGCTGGGTCATCCGCCGGAAACAGTTTGTGGTGAATACCGGTGACTAAATCAATCAGCTCGTCGGGTAGGCCCCATGCGGTCATGATCTCAGCCGATAGTTGTGCAAACGTAAATCCACACAATGTTTGCTGCATTACACGAGGAGTGGTGTTCTTGTTAATTGCGGCGCACTGAGATGCCATTTCAGGGTGAGTTTGTACCATGGCGAGTTCGCCAATGTTATGCAACAAACCAGCGACAAACAGTTTCTCCGGCTCGCGCATGCGCCGGTGTTCACCTATATACTTGGCCAACAAGGCACAGCTCAAACTTTGCTCCCAGAATTTGTCCAGATCGATAATATTCGCGTTTACGCTGGCGAAGGTTTTCGCGACACCATATGAAACCGCAAGATCGTACAATGCTTTTGTACCGATGATTTGAATCGCTTTGGAAATAGTATCGATCCGATTGGGAAATTTATATAACGCACTGTTGGCCAGCTTCAATAATTGTGCAGCCAATGTCGGGTCAAACGTGATTAACCGTGCAATATCATCAACGGTCGATTGTTCGTCATCAATGACTTGCTTAAGACTCGTTACAGTCTCGGGCAACACAAATAGCTCCGCTGCTTCTGCAGCATAATCTACTACATTCATAACTGGCCCTTGCCTGTCACTGTGTTATTCATAGTCTAGCCTAAACCAACTGCTGTATATAACTCTTCGGCACTGATCGCCGCTTCTGCATCTTTTTTTCGTTCGCGCTCGTGGATCATGTCCACAATGGCGCTGGTGACTGTGCATTCCAGCCCTTCTTGGCTGGCATAACGCACCACTGCCCCATTTAAAAATTCAATTTCAGTGACCCTTCCTTGCTGGAGGTCCCACCACATCGACGTTCTAACATTTGGGTCGATTTTGAGCATCTGATTAGCTACGCGCTTGAATAAAAAGTCCGGCAATCGCAATACCCAGGGGATTATCGCGGCGCCGACCGAGCCAATTTGAGGTAGCCTCAATCCTTTCATCTTGGTCACGCCAAGCAACTCAGACATCATCGCGGCAATGACTAATCGATACTTTCTTTGTTCAAGCATAGCTTTGACTGGGATATTCGCCAATGCATTCACACTGTTGCCCAAATTCAACTGCAGTTTGGCCCACTGCATCGCTGTCATATCAGCACAAAAATCGATCGGTAAAATGGATTGTTCGTCGCCAGTATTGACCGAGCCTAGGCGTAGACTTTCAGTGACGGCTTGATCATGCTTCGAATGTTCGATGATCATCTTTCCTTCCGAACCACGGTGAAAGTTAGGACCCGGTTGTTCGACCACATTAAACGGCACCATAACCCTTACAACAGGATTGTTGGGAAAGGCTCGGCGAACGATAGCGTCTGAATCCAGGCCATTTTGGCAACATAGTATGACCGTTCTATCGTCCATAATTGGCGCCAGCTCAATAACAGCCTGTTCAACACTGGTGCACTTTACGGTCAGCCATATAAGGTCAAATGTGCTGCGAGATTGCAATTCAGATAAGTTATCAACCAAATGCAAACTATCGCACATGACGTTATTGTGATTGTAGTCGGTCAAACTGACGCCAGCGTGTATCCGTTCGACGACCGACGGTCGACAGTATAGGGTTACGCTCGGCTTCTTAGGATCCCGTTGTTGGCTAATTTTGGTTAACACAGTTCCCAAATAACAGCCTATCAATCCAGCGCCAAATACCAGCTGATTTTGCATAATGGTTAATCGTCGTTATTGCCGAATACTGTTATCATACGGCAGGTAATTGATTTTCGTTGAATTATAGCGCTAATTTCATGCAAATAGTCGTAATCGGATACGTCTGGCCCGAACCTAATTCGTCAGCTGCGGGGCAGAATATGCTTAACTTGCTCGAAGCTTTCACTGCCCGCAATTGCAGTGTCACTTTCTTGAGCGCTGCGAGCGAGTCAGTGCACGCTCTAGATCTGGCGGCTATTGGTGTGGCGTCAATGTCAATCGCACTCAATCACGATAGTTTTAATGCGGTAATTGCGGAATTAAATCCAGATCTTGTCGTTTTTGATCGATTCATGATTGAAGAGCAGTTTGCGTGGCGCGTACGAAAAGTGTGTCCAGACGCCTTGTGTGTGTTGAATACAGAAGATTTGCATGCTTTGCGCGATGCCAGACACCAACAACTGAAGCGACAACAATCAGACATTCAATTGACGAGCGACTTATTTTTACGCGAGATAGCCAGTATTCTGCGCTGCGATATGACCTTGTTAGTTTCCGAGCACGAACGGCAATTCTTACTCGAACACTTCCCTTTTACGGCCTCGTTACTCTGGGTATACCCTCTGTTGCCAGCGTTCGCAGAGTCGATAACTCCCACTTTTAAACAACGCAAGGACTACGTGTTCATCGGCAATTTTCGCCATGCACCAAACTGGGATGCCGTGTTGCAACTCAAACAGCTTTGGCCCTCAATTCGCAACAAAACACCTACCGCGGAACTCCACATTTATGGCGCTTACCCTCCTCCCAAGGCAACCCAACTGCATGCCCCCAAAACCGGATTTCACATTGATGGTTGGGTCCAAGATGCACATCAGGTTTTGAAAAACGCACGCGTTTGCATCGCGCCATTGCGATTTGGTGCAGGTGTTAAAGGTAAGTTTTTAGACGCCTTTCAGACGGGCACTCCATGCGTTACCAGCCCGATTGGTATCGAAGGGATTTGCGCCCCGCAACAATGGCCCGGAGCAGTCAGCAGCAACGACGAATCGTTCTGTAATAGCGCCGCACACCTATACCTGGACCAAAACAGTTGGCAACGAGCGCACCAAAAAGCGATCAGTATGGCGAAGACGAATGACGATCGCCGTGTGCAGAACAACGCACTATGCGACGCGCTGAAAGCACAGTTGGAGACACTAGAAACTCATCGACAAAACAACTTTCTCGGTGCGATGTTACGCCATCACCAGCATGCCAGTACACAGTACATGAGTCAGTGGATAGCATCTAAGACCGCCTTGAAGGAACTGCAAGATTCGTTGCCGACAGATCCAAAATAAAAGCGCTAGTATAAGTTATTGTTGGCTGGCCTAATATGACTTTACTCGTTCAACTACAGCTCGCGTGCCATTCTGACGCGATTCGCTTAAAAATCGATGTAACCCGATATTCTGCAAATAGTCTAGATAGTCGAATTGTGATTGTTGGGTCTTCTCCAAGCTATTGGCTTTCTCCAAAATTACGGCCAGTAGTCCGCGCACAATTTTAGACGGAGAGTAGGCAATGAATTGACGTGATTGTGTGTCCGTTGCCATTGCGCCCAACCACACAGCTGCCTCACAACCTTCAACTTGATTTTCCGCAGTGCGCTGCGCTTCATCCAATACTGGCAAGTGCTTGCCCGCCAACATCAATTGTCGATATACATTGTCCCACCCTTTGGCAGCCTGAATGGCAGCAGCAAGCGGTAGACTCTCACTTGACGCTTCATTATGCGCAACAACATTCGCGTTGGGAGTGGTCTCAGGGTGTTGTTTGGCCTGCTCGATACATGCAAGTATTGCCGATACAAGCACTTCAATATCGGTAAGTGTGTTATAGACCGAGAGCGAAATGCGTAACGTACCGTCGAGCCCAAGATGATGCATCAATGGCATCGCGCAATGATGACCACTGCGAACTGCAACGCCATGAGCATCGAGCATCAGAGCAAGGTCGTGATGATGAATCCCTGCCACATTCAATGACACGATCGGCAGCGTACTTTTCCCAACTGCGAAGTCACCGTACATTTTCAGATCATCGATTTTACTGAGGCTGCCAAACAGTTGCTCGGCAAGCTGGCGTTCATGCTCGATAAAGCTAGTCTGATGTTGTTGGATGTAGGCAGCTGCTCGCCCTAACGCAATAACGCCGGGCACATTCGGTGTACCAGCCTCAAATTTAATCGGCGGCGGCATAAAGGTCGCGGTATGGAAATCGGCGTGTTTCACCATTTCACCACCGACTTGGTATGCTTGCATAACGTCCAACAATGCAAACCGTCCGTACAATACGCCCACGCCGTTGGGACCAAACATTTTATGCCCGCTGAATACGTAAAAGTCACACCCCAGAGACTCAACGTCAACTGGCATATGTGCAACTGCCTGAGTACCATCAATCACGCTTAGGCAATCATGCTGTTTAGCTTTCGTGATAAAGGTTTCGATGGGATAACAATTCCCGAGCGCATTTGATACATGCGCCATCGCGATTAGCGCGGTGTTAGCGTTGATCATCCCAAGCGCCTGATCGACTTCTAGTCGTCCACCTTTGTCAACAGGCATCACCCTTATGGTCATATTGCGTGCCGCGACGAATCGCTGCCAAGGTAATAAGTTTGCATGATGCTCTGTTGCGCAAATCAGAATTTCCGAACCGTTCAGACAATCAGTTGTAACGAGGCCATGAGCGATCAGATTCAACGCTTCTGTCGCCCCCTTGGTAAAAACAATTTGCTTACTGGAAGCACTACCAATCCATTGACTGATAAAAGTGCGCGCATCTTCAAATTGCTGGGTTGCAGCAACCCCTAATTTATAAGCCGTGCGATGTACTGTTGCGTTTTCAGTTGCGGCAAAGGAGGCCATGGCATCAAGCACAATACTTGGTTTATGTGACGTTGCAGCACTGTCGGCATAAACGCCAGGCGAATTGTGCTTAAAAAAGGGGAAGTCAGCGCGGTAATTCAAATGGGACAGCCATCCACAAGTTCAGGATGGCGCAAAGTATACGTCAAACTAGCTCAGAGTCGGAACAACTTCCTTGATACACTCAAGGATTTCATTACCCGACATAACGATACCCTCTTCCTCATCCCCGCAAGGGAAAATCAACAACAGGGTATTATTCTTCTCCAGTCCAGGTACCCACATTTCGGCAAATTCCTGGAGTTCAATGCGTTTAGGCAAGCATTCTGGGAAATCATCACGTTCCCACGCTACCACAAAATCTTGATGAGACCAGATTGGCAAGCACAACTCATCGTCACTCTGGACCATGATCCAGCCATTCTTTCCAAACAAGCCGTAGAAAAACGGATAGTCCTTCAAGTGCTGTAAAAAGTACTCAAAACGATCTTCTGGCGACATTTTAGTCACCCGGATAAATTCGCCCGCTTCTAAGGGATCTTGAGGTTGCTCTGTTCCATCAATTTGCATGTATGTTTTTCCTTTCCATATGGTGTTTTAGTGAATAAACAGAATGCGCTAATTGTATAAATATGTACTCGATAGCGCCAGCTGAGATAATGCCATTCTATTCGTCAAATGAATGTGGAGTGCGGTTAAATTCGCGACATGAATCTTATAAAAGCAGATAAAACCCCTACCCTAGAGAGCTCCATTTGATATGATCCCGGCATTGCAAAAAATAGAAGTCACTATGAAATTCATTTCTTTTAATATTAACGGTATCCGCGCTCGTCTACATCAACTGCAAGCACTCATCGACAAACATCAACCCGACGTTATTGGCTTGCAAGAAATCAAAGTCGACAACGAAGCATTTCCGGTCAAGGCGATAGAAGATATGGGCTATCATGTAGCCTTTCATGGCCAAAAAGCTCATTATGGCGTTGCGCTCATGTCCAAGCAGCCTGCGCAGAGAGTTGAATATGGCTTTCCAAGTGACGAAGACGACGCGCAACGCCGCATGATCATTGGCAAGTACAATATCAACGGTAAAGTTGTGACGGTCCTAAATGGCTATTTCCCTCAAGGCGAAAACCGCGATCACGAAACAAAATTCCCCGCTAAACGTCGCTTCTATGCGGATTTAAACACGTATCTCAATAACCAATGTGACGCTGGCGATAATGTAATTGTGATGGGCGATGTAAACGTTTCACACACTGATTTAGACATCGGTATCGGCGAGGCGAACGCCAAGCGTTGGTTAAAAACAGGCAAATGCAGCTTCCTGCCAGAAGAGCGAGAGTGGTTACAAGGCATTATGGATTGGGGCTTGGTTGATACCTATCGTCAGCAACATCCAGCGAAAGACGATGAGTTCAGCTGGTTTGACTATCGCTCACGAGGCTTTGACGACAACCGCGGGTTGCGCATTGATTTGATCATGGCAACTAAACCTTTGAGCCAGACTGTCGTAACAACAGGTGTAGATTACGAACTGCGTGGTATTGAGAAACCTTCTGATCATGCGCCAATCTGGACTGAATTTGAGTAAACCTGCATGAGCTTTTTGCAACTGCTAAGCACGTTGTTGCTAGGAATAACCTTGTTTATGGTGATCAAACACATTGATTACCAAGCACTGCGTCAATCAAAACTGCAACAGCATTTGGTGTTTGGTGCAACAGCCGCGGTGTTCATACTGTGGCTTTTTCGAGCTGGCATATATGACGGTCTAGGCGTCCACTTTTTATGGTTAACCGCCCTCACAATGACCTTAGGCGTGCGCTATTCATTGCTCTCTGGTTTGGCGGTGCTCATCGCAGTAACAGCCCTAGGTTATGAGGACTGGCGAATGATCGGAGTCAATGGATTGTTAGGTGTCGCTGCGCCGATTGCCTTGACTCATCTCATTTTCAATTGGTCATTCCACCGCCTTCCGCGCAATTTATTCATCTACATATTCGTCTGTGCTTTCTTTCCAGGTGCGCTGATGATCGCGACCAAAATGATGCTGCTGGCGGGTTACTATGTCGTCGACGGCACGTATGACTGGTTAACGGTGAAAGACAATTACGTGGTGCTGATCCCGTTATTGCTGTTCCCTGAAGGCATGTTAAATGGTATGACGATGACGCTGCTCACAATATATAAACCCCACTGGATATATACTTTCCACGACAAATTTTATATCGACGGAAAATAATGCACTGACACGGTATTAAAAACGCCCTGGTCATATCGACTCAGGGCGTTTTTGTAGCGGTTCAATGGGATTGTTCAGGTACTTAAAATAACACGTCCATTATGTTACTTAGTTCCGTTTTACCCTCTCGGATCTCTTGCTCTGTCAGCCCTGCCAACTCATGTGGAAACACTAACCATTCATCACTTTCACGAATGTAGTAGTCCGGCACTATATCTGTTTTATTATTTTTGGGTTTGTACCACGGTGTCGCAATACGCACATCATGAGGCATGTTAAGGCGCATTTGCTGTTTAATTTGCTTAATCAAGGCATCGACGCTGCGGCCGGAATCAAACACGTCATCGACAATCAAAATCGCGTCGTCCGCATTGGCATTTTCAATTAAGTAATGAAGCCCATGCACGCGAATTTCTTTGGATTGTTGGTCAATACCGTAATACGACGACGTACGTACAGCAATGTGATCAGTTGGCGTATTTTTAAACTCAAAAAACTCTTGTACTGCAATACCGATGGGTGCACCACCGCGCCAAATACCAATAATAAATTGAGGGCGGAAGCCGTCCTCAAATACCTTCGCGGCTAATCGAAAAGAGTCTTCGAGCAAAGACTGGGCAGTGATAAAGGTTTTCTGCATTACAAAATCCGGTCAAAAATAATCGCGCAATTATAGAGAAAACTTACTCGTATTGTAAGGCTCTTGCAGGTTCAACGCGCAATGCTCTAAAGGCTGGATACAAGGTCGACAAAACACACAGTAGCAACGAGAACACGGCGACCAGGATGACCTGCTCGAACCGCAAGTCGATGGGTAGCCCGCCACTGATGGTATAACCCGGATTAACCCCTAATGCACTCAGTAAAGGATTGAGTTGCCAAACGGCAATGACACCACATACAGTGCCAATCACAGCACCTTTTACACCGTTAAAAATACCGTTGAACAGGAATATCTTCATCACGGCTGACTTATGCATTCCTAAGCTCATCAAAATCGCAATATCACCCTGCTTTTCATTCACGACCATCACTAATGCCGAAATAATGTTGAACGCCGCAACAGCAATCACGAGCAGCAACAACAACATCATCATGTTCTTTTCCATTTTCACGGCATCAAACAACGGACCTTGCCTGGCGCGCCACGTGTTAAAGCTTAAGTCAGCTTGCGCTAAGCGCGCAGTGGTGGTTTGAAATTGAAACGCATCTTGCAAAAACAGCCTCGTGCTATCAACCTCGCCTTTGCGACGCAACAAACGCTGTAAATCGTCAACATGCATGTATAACGTTTTGTCATCTAACTCTGAGCCAACATCAAACACACCGGCGACTTCGACCATACGTTGACTGGGCACACGTCCAAATGGCGTATACACAGACGCGTCAGCGACCAGTAAACGCAGCGGCTCACCGGGTCGAATATTTAGCTGAGAAGCCAACGCGCGGCCGATAATGACATTGAAGGAACGCGGTTTTAAACTGTCAAAACTGCCAGTTAGCATGTTTTGGCTGACGATCGATAACTGTTGCATAATCTCAGGCGTTACCCCCTGAACCCCGACACCACGCAATGCTGTTGGGGTCTGGATAACACCTTCTGCCTCAATGTAAGGCATGTGCCCTCGTACATCGGATAGGGACAATTGCTCAGTTTGCTCTGCCGGCGCTGCCACGGTGATATGTGGCATTATCCCTAAAATACGCTGTTTAAGTTGTCCCTCAAAACCATTCATCACTGACAAAACAATGATTAGTGCCATGATCCCCAGCGTGATTCCCGCAACGGAGAAAAAGTTGATGAAGGCAACAAAGCTATTGGCCTTCGAAGCACGAGAATAGCGAAATCCGATAAAAGCAAAAGCTGGATGAAACATGTGGTTACTTCAGGGTGTCCTAAATTGACTGAGTTTGATTTGCTAAAGTCGCTGTAAATGCGACAATGCTGGGGAATGATACGAACATCCGTGCAGGCATACAAGGTAATCTCTATGGATCAAGCATTTGACAATTTAACGGCTGAACAAAAACGCGAACAATTCAGCGAATATTTCCTGATCAAACACCCGTTAAATGTCAACATTCAAGCAGTACAACCTGAGCAAGTTCCGGCAATAGAAGCGCTTGAGCAGCATATGCCATATGCCTTTAAAATTGCCGGAGAGCTAGCTAGTCTAGAGGCACAATCGCTTCGACCGCTGCGCAACCTGAGTAGCCATGCGGCAGAACTGACAGAGTTTTTAAATGCTCAGGCGCGTAAAATCGATCTCATGATGTCCTATATTTTGCACCAACAAGACGATGAGGAATACCGCTACACCACGCATCGCTTTGGTGGCGGTGGTATCGAAGTATTCAGCGATGAAGCAATGGAAATCGGTAGTTTAGCGGAACTTAAAATTTTCGTGACTGAAGAGGCTGCCGCAATCTTCTGCTATGCCGAAGTTATCACTTGCGAGCCGCACTCAGATGGTTACCATATCGCTTTTATTTTTAGCCGCATTCGAGAGACCGATCAGGAACTTTTGGTGCGCGCCAGCCTCCATTTACAAACCCAGCAATTGCGAAAACGATCTGAACAGCAAGGCAATCAGTAACAGTCGCTGGATACGCTTTTACAAAACAAGGTTTCATGAACAATACGATTTTTGACCCGGCATTACCGCAGAAAAAAGCTAACCGGGTAGATATTCTGCAATGGGGTGAGTTACCGACCAGTAGTGCTGCATTGGCAATTGCCAACGCAACCCGAAAACACCAAGGGCCGACACTTTTAGTCACCGCAGACACGCCGAGCGCCCTGCGCCTTGAGCGTGAGATCGCGTATTTCATGCAACCTGACAATATCAGCATTAATGTGTTCCCCGACTGGGAAACATTGCCATATGACACTTTTTCACCGCATCAGGACATAGTATCTCAACGTCTAGAGACGCTTGATGCACTGTCTCAGGCTTCGCATGCGCTGTTTATCGTGCCCATGAATACGCTGATCCAACGCTTAGCGCCAGTGGAATACTTGAGTCAATATTTACTGTTACTCAAAACGGGGCAAAAGTTGGATATCGATGCGTTCCGTCGCAAACTCGAAAAAGCCGGATACCTGCACGTTAATCAGGTTATGAGTCATAGCGAATTTTCTGTTCGTGGCAGCATCATTGACTTATACCCGATGGGCAATGAATTTCCATTTCGACTGGATTTATTTGACGATGAGATTGATTCGATCCGAATCTTTGATCCCGATGATCAACGCTCCGGTGATAAGGTCGATGAAATCCGCTTGCTCCCAGCCCGAGAGTTCCCAACCGACAAAGCCGGATTGAGCCGATTCCGAGAGCAGTTTTTAAGTCAGTTTGACGCCAGTAATTCAAAAGATTCTATTTTTCATCGAGTGACAGCCAGTGCTGGAAAAGGTTCGCTTCCAGGCGGTATAGAATACTATCTACCATTGTTCTTTGAACAAACTGCAACCTTGTTTGACTACTTGCACGAAGATACTCAAGTACTGATGCATGGGGATGTGGTCGATGCATGTGAATTTGTTTGGGCGGATATTCAGCATCGCTACGACCAGCGTCGCTATGACCCACTGCGGCCATTACTGCCGCCACAACAAATCTATCTGAATGTCGAAGAAGTTTTCGCAGAACTGAAACATTGGCCTCGGGTAAACCTAAGCCCAGTTGCAGTTGAGAAAAAAGCCGGCCGACACAATTTCGCGGCACAGAAAATCGATGACATTGCGCTGCAAGTACAACACAAAGAACCCGCGCAGCGGTTACGTCAAAAAGTCGAAAGCGTGCTCGCCAATGGCGGCAAGGTGCTGTTTTGTGCTGAAACGCTGGGTCGTAAAGAAAATCTGTTGGGTATTCTCAAAAAAGCGCACCTTAAGCCAGTTGATTGTGACACCTTGGATACCTTCATTGCGCAACATGAGCCCATCGGCCTGACCATTGGTGATGTGCAACACAGTTTCCACTTAAAAACGGCTGATGGCGAGTTGCTATTCATTACTGAGACGGAGCTTCTCGGTCACAAAATCAGCCAGCGGCGTCGTCGCGAAAAGCAGCGTGCAACCGATGAATCCGCGGTTATTCGCAACCTCGCTGAGTTAACTGAAGGCCAACCCGTCGTGCACATTGACCACGGTGTGGGTCGATATATAGGCTTACAAACGCTCGATGCCGGCGGGGTCAGCACAGAGTACCTGACAATTGAGTACGCTAAAGGCGCCAAACTCTATGTGCCTGTTGCCAGTTTGCACCTCATCAGTCGATACAGTGGCGGTGATCCCGATACAGCTCCAATCCATGGACTCGGCTCAGACGCATGGAGCAAAGCTAAGAAAAAAGCCGCGGAGAAAGTTCGTGATGTTGCAGCACAGCTGCTTGATGTTTATGCTCGCCGCGCCGCTAAGCCCGGTTACGCGTACCAGATTGATTGGCCCGAATATCAACGTTTTGCTGACAGCTTCCCGTTTGAAGAAACCGCCGATCAACAACAAGCCATCAGTGCCGTAATTAATGATATGGGCAACCCCAGTGCGATGGATAGGCTGGTCTGTGGTGACGTTGGGTTCGGTAAAACCGAAGTGGCAATGCGCGCCGCCTTTCTCGCTGCGCACCAAGGTAAACAAGTGGCCATATTGGTCCCAACAACCCTACTCGCTCAGCAACATTACGAAAATTTTAAAGACCGTTTTGCCGACTGGCCATTTAATATTGAGGTTATGTCACGCTTTGTGGGTACCAAACAAACCAATAAAGTCTTAGATGGTTTGGAAAATGGCACCGTCGATATTGTCGTCGGCACGCACAAGTTGATTCAAGATGATGTGAAATATAAAGACTTAGGTCTAGTGATAATAGATGAAGAACACCGGTTTGGGGTGCGCCAAAAAGACAAGTTCAAATCTTTGCGCGCTGACGTTGATATTCTAACCCTCACCGCAACACCAATCCCGCGAACCTTGAATATGGCGCTAAGCGGCATGCGTGACCTGTCGATTATCGCGACACCACCGGCTAAACGCCTGTCGATTAAAACCTTCGTTCAGCAGCGCGACAAAGAAATAATCCGCGAAGCCGTCATGCGCGAAATTTTGCGCGGGGGTCAAGTGTATTTCTTACACAATGAAGTCGACACGATTGAAAAAACTGCGCAGGAAATCGCTGAGATTATTCCTGAAGCGCGCATCGCTATTGGTCATGGTCAAATGCGTGAACGCGAGCTCGAACAAGTCATGAGTGATTTCTATCATCAGCGTTATAACGTTTTGGTGTGTACAACCATTATTGAAACCGGCATCGACGTGCCGTCGGCTAACACCATCATTATGGATAGAGCTGATCACTTGGGTCTCGCTCAACTGCACCAATTACGCGGCCGTGTGGGACGCTCGCATCACCAAGCATACGCTTATCTGCTGACACCGCATCCAAAGCGCATGACCAAAGATGCGACCAAACGATTGGAGGCGATTGCCAACCTTGAGGACTTAGGCGCAGGCTTTCAACTGGCAACCCACGACTTGGAAATCCGCGGTGCGGGTGAGTTGTTGGGCGATGATCAATCGGGCCAGATTGCGACAATCGGCTTTACCTTGTATATGGACATGTTGGAACAAGCGGTGGAAGCACTGAAAAACGGCAAGGAACCGTCTCTCGACGCTGTAACGGCGCAACAGACTGAGATCGAGCTACGCATACCTGCATTGTTCCCCGAGGATTACATTGGCGATGTGGGGACACGATTATCCTTGTACAAGAAGCTTGCGGGTTGCCAGTCCAAAACTGACATTGATGCGTTCCAAATCGAGCTCATCGACCGTTTTGGTATGCTACCGCAAGCCGCTAAGAATCTGGTCGCAATTGCCGAATACAAACTACAAGCTAAACACATTGGTGTAGTGAAAATCGAGATGGGCCATCAATCAGGCAGTATTGAATTTGCTACGGATACTAAGGTCGATCCTGGTTACATAATCCAATTGATTCAGAAACAGCCAAAACAGTTTAGATTTGACGGCCCGACTCGACTAAAACTGATCAACACACCAGAGCCTGCGCAAAAGCGTTTGGATATGGTATCGTCTTTGCTGTCATCGTTAACCAAGGAATCTAGCGCTGCATGAAATCGAATCGCCGTCTCACAAAACTGAGTGTTTGTCTGTTAAGTGCTCTATTGTGGACGAGTCATCAGCTCGCAGCTCAGGAGCAAGAATGGTGGTTTGACATCGAGCTTATCGTGTTTGAGCGCGTGCAATCAGAACCGCTTGCAGAGCAATTTGATCCCGTTGCAGCCGTTCCCAATGATTATCAATTAAACCTATTCAGTAATGCGCTCTATCCTGACATCAGCTTATTAGTGCAAAACCTACCCGAATGTGAGATCCCCGAACCGCTGCCCTCGGTTGCCTCAATCATTGAACGTCATCAACTATGGTTAGAACAGCAACAACGAGCAGCACAAGCAAGACTGGATGCGTTGACTGGGGCTGGCGATATTCCTAGCGAGTCGCAATACGCCACTGATTCAGCGCAATTGGAGTCGGTCGATTTTCTAGACGGGGAGATAACAGAACCTCAAACCCTTGAGCAAGACTCTGAACTGTCAGCGCTTGAGCAAACGTCATCTGCGACTGTGGAAATAAGTCCTGCACAGAATGTCCTGACGATGCAAGAAGAAGGTTCAAGCTTCGACGAAAACTCGCTCGATCTCGTCCCAAGTTTCACTGAACGTCAGCAAACATTTATTGAAAGTTTGGCGCCCATCGAGGCATGGGAAGTTGAACGCCGCGTCGATTGCATTGTCGCATCAGATTACCTGCGCGCGGAGGGAATAACCTTACAAAACATAGACGATACTTTACCTCGTGTTGAACGTGTCACAAAGGACCTTGGAGGCGAGACCTGGTTTAGAGCCGACTTTGCCCATCTGTTGCCTCAATCAGAGCGCAAATTAGATGAATTTGCCCGCGATATAGAACGCTTAAGAAACCACAATATACTACTCCACACCGTGTGGCGCCAGGAAGTGCAATTCGGCCGTGACGTTGCGCAAGGCGTGCGCTTAATTGCCGGGGCTGATTGGCACAAACCATTACATGATGCGCGACTTGCACAAGACAAGCTCGACGAGCAGACGGCTTCCATACCCAACGATTATTCAGCAGGGCTGGATGAAACCTTGGATCCATTGCTAGGCAGTGAAATCGAACTTGGAGAAACCGCTGATCAAGAAGATGAATTTTTTGAGCAATTAAACATCCAGCTTCAGCAACCGGTTACCGAGACACTGATCAATGAGATCTTATTTGGTGAAGAACAAAACTCAGACACCGAGAATGAATTAGAGACCCCCTTGTGGCAGGTGGACGGAGTATTTAAAGTCTATTTGCAGTATATAAATCGTGTCCCTTATTTACATATTGATAATGATCTTGTGATCCACACGCCGACCAAAACCGATACTAAAGGCGTTCCTATCGAGTTTGAAGGTGTCCAGCTGAAACAACTACGCCGCGTGATCAGTCAACAAGTACATTATTTTGACCATCCGTTAGTGGGCGTAATTGTGCAGATTCGTCGCCACCAGAGACCCGACCCAATTGTTCATGAAACGGATCTAAGCTCAGAATGAAGATTTATACTCGCCAAGGTGACAGTGGCGAAACCCAAGTTTATGCCAAGCAGACGCTTCGCGTCAGTAAAGACGACCACATCCTAGATACCTACGGCACATTAGACGAACTCAATGCGCATATTGGACTATTAGTGGCCTCCCTTGAACAAACAGACACTGTAACCAGTAGCCATGTAGTTATGGCGGACTTAAAAAACATTCAGCACAACCTGTTTCAAATAGGTTTTGCGATCTCAGATAGCAGCCAGTTATCTGCTGAGCACGTCGAGCACCTTGAAATCCAGATTGACAAAATGCAAGAGGAGCTTCCGCCGCAACGCCATTTCATCTTACCGGGGGGGACTATTGCTGCGTCACAAGCTCATGTGTGCCGAACAGTGTGTCGCCGAGCTGAACGCGTACTAGTAGGCTTGGGCAAGGTTCATCAAGTAGACGCCCTTGCCCATCAATATTTGAATCGCTTATCAGATTATCTATTCGTGATTGCACGTGCATTAAACCATGGCGCTGGCGTAGACGACATCAAGGTATAAATCGCCCTAGCCACAGCGGCGTCTAGGTTCTGGCTTTTTGAGCGACCAAAAAGTAGGTAATACCCAACGCTAACACGACGACGCCTGTGGCATAAACATACTGCGGATCTATCGCAGTAAAATCCAACACAATAACCTTTCTGGCTATCGCCATTAACGCAGTTGCAACGACCAAACGAATATGAATTACGTCGTCACGTAAATACAAGGTAATGTTGGCAAAGATTTCGATTGCAATTAATACGGCTAGAAACGACGCAAAAACGGCAAAAATGTCGTTCAGATTGAGGAAGTACAGCGGTGGTGACGTGAGTTTTTCGTAGAGAACAAACCCCACGTCGGCAACGCACATTACAACAACAAACATCATCATTATTGCCAATATCCTGATTACATGCCCTATTCCGTTGTTTAACAATGACATCAACCAATCCCCACTGGGACTCAAATGGTGTTCGTCTTTATGCATGAGTTTTCTCTCCAAACTATTTAGGCTTACCGACTATAAACAGTTGAATTACTCATAATTTGATGCAGAACAAATCGAACCGAGGCAAACACTCGTGATAAATTGTGCTTTCATTCGGAATAGGTTGAGCATTATATCAATCACGAATGTTTCACACGGCTAACGAATACCAGATAAATGCAAAATGTTTTAGGCGTAAAAATCGCATGTTCAAAAACCTTTTAATCAGCCTAACCGCCGCTTTAGTGGTCTTAGTGTTTTTTATCGCCGATCTGCTAGTCGATGGCGGCACTTTCAAAACCATTGAGCCGCACTTCAACGGTCAGTGTGAAACCATTACCGGTGTTGTAGGTGCCGAGGACATCACCATCGATCCTACCAATGGACTTGCGTATATTTCAGCGCATGACCGGCGCAATTGGTCAGGTGGCGGCAATATTTATGTATATCAAACGGGTTCACTGTCAACGCCAATTGCACTTTCTCACGATCTAAATGAAATCTTGTATCCGCATGGCATTTCTCTGCGGAAAAATGCTGACGGTTCTGATCGCCTTTTCGTAGTCCACCATCCTCCTGCCCCGCCAGGCAGCGAGCAACGTTCTGACAGCCAAGTCGTTATCTTTGACATCGTGGATGATGGACTGAAATTTGTGCGTAGGGTAACGACGGACCTACCGTATAGTTTGAATGACGTTGTAGCCGCTAGCTATGAGCATTTCTACGCCACTATAGATAAAGGAAGCATCACAAAAGTAGGTCGTTTGTTCGAATCCTATGGACGTCTTGCCCGCGGTGGGATTGCGTATGGCAGCACAGGCCAAATGACGAAAGTAATGGGTAACCTCGTTTATCCAAATGGTATTCAAATTAATCATGACGGCACTAAGGTGTATGTATCAGAATCATCTGGATCACGTCTGTTAACCTATGATCGGGATATCAACAGCGGAGTATTGTCGTTCGACAACGATATTGACCTAGGTAGCGGGTTGGATAACCTTGAATGGGATATGAATGGTAACCTCTGGATTGGAGCTCATCCCAAAATGCTGGACTATGTGCAACACAGTGCGAACCATCAAAACCGATCCGCGTCACAAGTTCTGCGGGTCAATCTTAATGAGGAACTATCTGTTGATGAAATTTACCTGAGCAATGGGAACCCTCTTTCTGGCTCGAGTGTTGCGGCGCCGTACGATGGCCACTTGCTGATCGGTAGTGTCTATGAACCTTTTATTCTAGATTGCGTGTTAGCGACAGGGTCCGAAAACGCCAATTAAGCGGCCGTTAATGCCCCTTTTAGGGGCTCAATTAAAAGCTTCACGAATAGCGTAAAAACATCTATGTTTGTGACGTTCATGTTTTATGGATAGAAAACCATGTATAGCACTGTTATTGATTTTTGGTTTGAAGAACTGGAACCCAAACAGTGGTTTCAAAAAAGCGATCAGCTTGACTTGTTAATATGCCGCCGGTTTGGCGACTTGCATACCCAAGCCATTGCCGGCGAATTACATCGATGGCGAGAAACAGCGCTCGGCAGTTTAGCGGAAGTGATCGTACTTGATCAGTTTTCCAGGAACATCTACCGAGACAAACCCGAATCTTTCGCCTATGACGCTATAGCCTTGGTGTTAGCACAATGCGCGGTTGCGAAACAATACGATGCTCAGCTTCCCACTGATCAACGCGTGTTTTTGTATATGCCGTATATGCACAGTGAGTCGCGCGCGATTCATATCGAGGCCGTCAAATTGTTCGAATCACTAGGGAATGAAAGCAATCTTGAATATGAATACAAACACAAAGCAATCATTGATAAATTTGGTCGTTACCCGCACCGAAACGAGATTCTCGGTCGCACATCAACGGCGGAAGAACGCGCTTTTCTGAAAACGCCAGGCTCCAGTTTTTAACCGCTTTGGATCGTATACCAATGTCTTTACAGCACAACTTTTCTTTAATGGCCGAGTACAATCAGTGGATGAATCGATCCATCTATGCCGCGGCTTCTACTCTGAGCCAAGAAGCACTGGTGCGTCAGTCCGGGGCCTTTTTTGGTTCAATATTAGGCACTCTCAACCACCTTTTAGTTGGCGATATCATTTGGCTCAAGCGCTTTGCGGCTCACCCCGAACAATTCAGTTCACTGGTGAATATGCACGCAATTCTGCTCCCAAAAGCACTGGATCAAGTGTTGTATGAAGATTTAGCTATGTTGCGTGATCAGCGAGAAGCACTGGATAAGATGATCATCACTTTTGTGAATCAGCTGACAGCACCATCGTTGAACAGCAATTTGACCTATCAAAACACTAAGGGCATTACCTTTACCAAACCCTTTGCAATGTTGCTACAACACTTTTTCAACCACCAGACGCATCATCGCGGACAACTGTCGACTCTTCTGTCTCAGTCGGGCGTTGATATTGGCGTAACGGACGTACTGGCTAAAATACCGGAAAGATAGAGGATATCATTGTGATCAATATAGCGATGGCAATTCTCATTGCGATCGGATTTATACATTCTTACTTAGGCGAAAGGTATATTTTGATCAGACTTTTTAAGCGCGACAACATACCTCGCTTGTTCGGTGGCGATGATTTTACGAAAGGAACGCTGAGGTTTTGTTGGCATACCATATCGCTAGCGGCTTTTGGTTTTGCCGCCATTTTATATGACCTTCAATCAGATAGTGCTTACGTGTTGCGCGTGATTGGATCCGTGTTTGCAGGCAGCGCGTTACTCTCCATCTATTTCACAACGGGTAAGCACCTCTCGTGGGTCGCATTTCTTATTATCGCAATTATCTGTTTTATCGAAGCGAGTAACATCTAAACTATAGAAAAGGAAAACTATATATGTCATCACAATTGAGCAATCTAATTTGCGTCGTTTTGGTCTGGGGACTGGTCGCTTACATATTTGTCTTTGGCTTTGCAAAAATTCAGTGGGCCGGCTGGGAAGGCGGATTACCTTGGTTGGTGGGTGTCGTAGGCTTGTTTGGAAGTGCCGCTTTTACGTCGAAATGGCTAATGCAAAAACCGTTGACTGTAGAGAAGTGAAGCTCGGCACCTTAGTTGGCCATCAATCTTCGGGCAACAAGAACTGGTCGCACGAAGCGGAATCATCTGATAACAGTGTTTCCACTTCCTCCGCTGCGGTTTTTACTCGCGACTTTATGATTGCCAGTACAGCCTGAAATTCTGGCTCACGAGCGAGTGAGGCTAAAACAGGATCTCGCTCGGTTGAACCGGCATAAAGCCAACCTTTTTCAACCGCAGCACTTAAATACTCTAACGCTATTGTCTTGTTATTCCATTGCGCATTCAACAATGCCAAATAATAAGGCCATTCGCGCACTTCCGGTTGTTCTTGCATTAGCGTGCGAAGCGTAGTCTCGAGTTGCTCATTTCTGGAATCTTCAATCGCCGCCAACCGCACTTGTGCATACAGTGAAAATCTGGGTGCGCTTGATAGCAAAGACCGGTAATGTGTTGATGCTGCGACACTATCCCCCGCAAATAAGTAAATATCTGCAAGCAATTGTTGCGTGGCCGGAAAATCCGGCGCTTCCGCGATCAACTTTTGCGCTTCTTGCATCGCGTTATCTACTCGGTCATTGTCGAGTTGATACTGCGCTCGGCTCACTCTTGCGGTAAAAAAATCTGGCTTGAACTGCACGGCTTTGGTGTAAGCCTGATCTGCTCGTTGTTCAAAGCCCAGGATTGACAACACACTTCCGAGCTCTTGGTAGGACATAGGACTACAATGATTAATAGCGATTGCGTCAACGCTCTTACGGTAGGCCCCAGCTAAATCCCCTTTTCGCTCAAGAACTTGCGCGCTGAACCTCACCGGCATATTCCAGCGAGGTTCTTTTCGGCTCGATTGTTTATACGCCTCTAACGCTAAGCTGTACTGCCCCAAGGCTTGGTAGGCGAGCCCTTTGGCCAGATAACCATCTGGTCGCTGTGGGCCAAGTTGAATGGCATTATCCGCCAACAGCAGCGCCTGTTGTGCCATTGACTGAGATGCCCCAAACCGCAAGTGTGATATTGCATACCCTTTCGCTAACCCTGCAAGTGGGCATGGATAACCAGGGTGAGCTTGAATGGCATTGCGCCATATGTCTATTGCGGTTTGGTTATCTTTAGGGTTAAACCGATTAAAATATTTGTCGGCTTGATCGCAATAGTTACCTACGGTAACCGACTCTGAAGTACTGCGGACAGCGTGCTTTGGCAGTGATTCAGGGCGAATTAACAGCCAAGTAAAAACGACTAACCCGATGATGCACACCGTTGCTATGTGCCATAAGTTGGGATAATTGTTGTATGGTTTTGACGAATCAGATGCTTCAGGGTGCCCAGACGATGGTTCGTATGCCTGATAAAACACTGCGTCCCGCCAACGGTATCCAAATCCGCGCTCAGTCACTAGTGAGGCTTTTGCTGGCCCAAGCGCGTCTCTCAGTCGTTTTATACGCTGTTTTAAACTTTCATCGCTGACGTTAGTGTGTCCCCAAACAGCCATTATCAGCTCATCATGGCTGACGGGATTAGGGGCTCGTTCAAGTAATACAATTAACAGGTGAATATTCTGGCGAGACAGCTCAATCTGTTCATCGGCAATAAAAAGTTCGTAGGTGAATAGATTTATCCTAAGGTCACCACTGCACAAAATTTGTTTGTTGGAATTATCCAATTTTAAGATCATCACACCGAGTGTTGGGCACAATATAAAATAGGCGTTAGTAGAAGCCAAATGCTTTAGTACAGCATTCTAGAAAACCTTTAGATGTCACTTTCTGTCACCTTTTGTCACCCCAATATCAGGTTTGATTTGCTCCCCTGCTTTAAGCTCTGTGCCGCTATTAATTCATCTTAACCTTGCATAGGAGTGATTTTGACATGCACTATTTTTTAACCTTAGCGTTGCTGTTGTTTACCGGCGTTTCAGCGGCGAGCGAGACTCAAAGCGTTGAGATAAATGGTAATCAAATTGCGTATAGCTGCAAAGGTACTGGCGAACGAGTCGCGCTGTTAATCGCAGGCATGGGCTTAGATTCCCATGGTACGTATAAAAACACATTCAAAAACGCAGCCCCAAGAGACTATCGTCTTTGCCGCTATGATCGGGCCGGTACGGGAGATAGTACATTTCCAAATCGACGAGTAAGAAACATGTCTGAGTTGGCAGAAGAGCTCACAGAATTTGTCGCCAAAACCCATATGAACCGACTCGTACTGGTCGCGCATTCATTTGGTGGGTTTGTTGCGAGGGCATTTGCGCACAAAAACCCCGACAAGGTAGACAGTATTATATTCGTCGATGCCGCTCATGAGTCGTGGTACCAAGACATGCGTGCGTCGATGACGGAAAACGCATGGCACATTATGCTCGACATCATCGAATGGGAAAAACACGTACACTCATTCGAGGATTTTGCAGAGGCATCAAGCCACTCGGCACTGTATTCCCTGCTAAAACCCATTCCAATCGTTGTAATGCCGCGCGGTATACCACATTACACGATTCGCCAAACTGGCATGGATTACCAGGATGTGAATGCCTATGAAGTCACCTGGATGCGCGCTCAGGAAAAATTAAAAACCTTATCCCCAGATACTGACGTTGTGAAAATGGAATACGCTTCTCATTTATTTGACCAGACCGATCCATGGATAGTCGTCAAGCAAATCGAACAGGTTATGCGCAAAACATCAGAGCATTAGCGCTTTTCGTAGCTTTTCACGCCTAAGTTTGACGATTGGTGTCACGAACCCAAACGCAATATAGAAAAAGCTGGCCGCCTTGACACCCAGCTCACCACTGGTAAACACGGCTATTGCCACCGACCCAAGTGGTAATAGCGTATTCACTAGCCAGAGTTGAATACTGGATTGCAAATCAAATATTTCGGTTTGGGACAATCCGATTGATTCTGATTGACGCAACGCATGCCAATTTAGTGCGGCGATAATGCCAGATAGCGAACTAAACGCGAGTCCGAAGACAACCAGTAAACCACTAAAATCATTTACCGAATCCAGAATAAAAATGGCGCGAGAATCGATCCCTGGTACAAAGTTAAAAGCACCGGAATAAATTGCCTTTAATGGATATACAAAAATCAGCACCACGAAAATCAACATTAGCGACAAAAATGTCGACATTGGATCGTCCAATCCGAATCGCCGACTCCACATATGATGTGCGTACCAAAAAAATGCAAGACTTGCGAAACACAGTGCAAACGCTGGTACCTGCTGCATCGCTACTAGAAACTCGGCATAGTTCGCCGGAATGTTGTCGCCGCCGCCGATCACCAGAAGTGTCACGGCAAATGCAAAAGCCGCATCAACAAATGACTCTAAACGCGTCATTTCTGCACCGCGGTTTTTAAATCCGTCTTTGCGTGTTGCTTGATTCATTTGCCCTTGCCTTAGTTAAAATAGTGCTGCTGGCTAATAGCCAACATTGCCTAGCTAAACTTAACACTCACCACACATGCGGCGACTACCGCCACAATGATGTTAAGGATAGCCCCCTCTCTCGCCATCACCTTTATGTCGATTTTTCCGGTACCGTATACAATCGCATTGGGTGCAGTAGCTACTGGTAACATAAATGCGCAACTGGCACTAATCGCCGCAGGAATCATCAGGAGTGCAGGATCGATTTGATTGGCCAATGCAGCGCTGGCTAGGATTGGCATTAATAGCGTTGCAGTTGCTGTGTTCGATGTAATTTCAGTTAAGAAACTTACACTGAGACACAACGCCAAAACGAGTAAGAAGGTGGGTAACACGGTCAAACCGCTCAAGCCACTTCCGATTAACTCACTGAGCCCGCTTTTAGTGAACGCGCTAGCAATGCAGATACCACCGGCAAACAACAGTAACATGCCCCATGGAATATCTTTCGCAGTCTCCCAGTCGAGCAAGAAATCCGTTTTACCTTGACTTTGTTTACCTGAGGGCAAAATACACATCACAACAACCCCTAGCAGCGCAACGGTACTGTCACCAATTCCGTTAACGCCCAGCAAACCAGTCCAATGAGGTCTAAATACCCAAGCGAGCGCAATAATCGCAAATGCGAGAAGCACACGCTTTTCCGGTGATGACCACGCGGGTTGCTCGGGGATGGGGGCTTGGCTCAACTCCCCTAACCCTCTAGTAAGCCACATAGCCATTAGTGGAATTGCAATAATGACAATCGGTAAGCCATAGGCCATCCAATCGATGAAACTCATGGCGATACCGGTGAATTCTTCATACACACTAATAAATATGATGTTCGGTGGCGTACCGATCGGTGTGCCTACACCGCCTAAGCTAGCGGCATACGCAATTCCCAGTAGCAACACAATCGCCAACCTCGGTTGGTTAAAATGACTCACTAGCGCTAAACCAATCGGCATCAACATCAACGTAGTGGCAGAGTTTGAAATCCACATGCTAAGGATTGCTGCGGTTAGCATGAATGCCAGAACCACTCGTTTTGCACTGTGTGCTCCCGTTAACTTCAGCATACCAAACGCTAAACGCACGTGAACACCGGATTTTTCAAGTGCCTTAGACAACATGAATGCGCCCATCAGCAATACAATAACGTGATTGCCCAACGCTGCTGCCGCTTCGCGGTGAGTGAGTATCCCGGCCATGGGGAATGCGACAAATGGGATCAGTGAGGTAACCGGGATCGGTATCGCTTCAGTCACCCACATAGTGCCGACTAGCATGGTAATCGCAGCGGTAATTGCAATTGAATGTGGCTGGCCCGAGAACACTAAAACAATGTAGAGCAAAATAGCTAATCCCAACGCTAACCCCAGCATCGGATACTTGACCCAAGCCTGTATTTGTTCGCTCATGCATTGTCCCCCGCCGCGTCCATTCGAATGTTACATGGTTTGGTACTTTTCAGAATGCGCAATGTCTGCATATTTTTCTTCTAATTATTCTGCTGCATCGTTACGATGCTGTTAACTGTCGAACCTCAATATACGAAATAAAATGTTCAAACGCATCTCTATCACGCTTGCAGGTTTAATTCTGTTCTGTGTCATCGTTATTTATGCCCTACTGTCTCTGAGTTTGGCAGACTTAAATCAAACGCTTATCGCCCCTATTGAAGCGCCCACAAGCCTGAATCGCGATACTCGTGGCCATACAATCGTGAGGGCGACAAACCGAGCCGACGCCGCATACGCGACCGGATTTGCGCACGCTCAAGATCGCTTGTTCCAGATGGATCTACTGCGACGAAGTGCCGCTGGAGAGATTGCTGAAGTATTCGGCGCTGCGGCCATACCTTTAGATGAAAAAGCGCGTTTTCATCAGTTTCGTCAACGCGCACAAGATATCTATCAGTCCCTACCCGCACTTCATAAGGCGATCCTCAATGCTTACACACTAGGTGTTAACGATGCTGTTGCGCAATACACAGTATTGCCTTTTGAGTACCAACTTTTGCGTCAAGATTTCAAAGCATGGGCACCAGAAGATTCGTTACTGGCGTCGTTTAGTATGTATATGGACTTGCAGCACAGCCAAGTCGAACGAGATTTGGCTTTGACGCGGATCGCCCATCATTATGGGCAATCTATGGTCGATTTTATGTTATTGCCGAGTGCTTACCAAGCCGCGCTAGACGGCAGCGTAATCGCTCAGCCGATGCTGATAGATATTCCAGAGTTACAGCAAGATGATGATTATGTGGATGAACAAGCTCGACACATTATTGATATTCCCGAGCCAATTGATATCGGCAGCAACAATTGGGTGATTGGCGGCGCTATAACCGCTAGCGGTCAACCACTGTTGAGCGACGATATGCACTTGGGATTGCGAGTGCCACCCATTTGGTACCGACTTTCGTTAAGCTACCAGCACAATGGAGAGAACATTCAACTCCACGGCGTTAGCCTGCCGGGTACACCGGGTATCATAGTTGGGGCTAATATGCATATTGCATGGGGATTCACCAACGCAAATTTAGACAATACCGACTGGATTGAACTGAGTGACAGTTACGAAACTCAGATGATCAATGAAGTCATTAAAACGCCTGAGGGAGAACAAGGTTATAGCATAGAGCTGAGCGAATTCGGTCCGGTCAAAACCATTGGCAAACAACGCTACGCGTTATCTTGGGTCGCTCACAAAAACTATGCTGTTAATCTGGCATTTACCGAACTCGACAATGCGAAAACGGTTGCGCAAGCACGTGAAATCGCCACCCAGATGGGTATTCCTGTTCAAAATATGGTAGTTGCCGACACCGCGGGAAATTTTGGCTGGCTGCCCGCTGGCGCCGTAACGGCTAGACCGACTCCTAGTAATCAAGCCATTACGCAAGATGTATATTCGACACTATGGGCGCAGCGAGAAACGCAACTACCCGCCGTAATCAATCCCGAAGAGCACCGTATTTGGACAGCCAACGCTCGGGTGATCTCGGAGCAACAAATGGAACGCTTCGGTGATGGCGGTTACGCGATTGGTGCCCGTGGTCTTCAGATCCGCAATCGCTTGTACGAAAAAGAGCAGTTTACCCAGCAAGACTTTTACGCTATTCAGCTCGATAACGATGCCTTGTTTCTGTCTCGTTGGCACGCATTACTGTCCAATGCTTTATCCCAAAGCCCGGTCGAATTTGCTAACGATTTAACGCTATTGAATACGTGGAATGCCTGTGCCTGCCCAGACTCAGTAGGTTATTCACTGGTTAGACGTTTTCGTTCGCAAGTGATTAATGCCCTATTGACGCCAATTGAGGCAACGCTCCAGCAAGATGGCCTCAGTTTGCGACCAGTACTGCGCCACGTAGAGCCGGGTATTCAGCAAATTATCCAGCAGCAAGCATTAGAATGGCTACCTGAAGACACAGAAACTATTAACGAGTTTTTAATGCAGCAATACCGGCTGAGCCGCCAAAAAATGCTTGAGCAATACGTCGAAGGCAACATCGACAGGCTGGATGAATTGACCTGGGGAAATGTGAATGCGCTGCACATTCAACACCCTTTTAGTCGCGTTATGCCTTGGCTTTCTGATTTCTTGGATATGCCTAAAGTACCTGGCTTTGGCGACAGTTTTCTGCCGGCTGTTCAAAACGGTACGCACGGTGCATCTCAGCGTTTTATTATTCAACCCGGGCTGGAAGAACAAGCCATTCTGACGGTGCCTGGTGGGCAATCAGGACACCCTCTGAGCGATTTTTATCGCTTGGGTTTCGACGATTACATCACCAATCAACCCACGCCACTACTACCCGGTGATATTGAATATACTATTGAGTTTTCGCCTCGGTAGTCATCTGCTGGCGCTGCTGCCACAACTGTAACGCATGTTGATTGGCGGCAGCATAACTCAATGTTGGTGTGCCACTCTCATCGCGTGAAGCGTCGATTAAGGTTTTGGTCGCTAAATCAATCGCATCATTTCGCGCTTCGAATAAACGCTGAGCGACGGCAAATAGGTCTTGTGCCTCGGGATAATTGGCTACGATTGGCTCAAACGCTTGGCCAGCTAACAATGCAGCTTGCATATCTCGATTAAACGCCAGGCGCTTTGCCCTAAATTGCAAGTAATCAAGGCCGCGCTCGCCGCTTAAAAACGTCAATTGTTGTTCGTTGTAACCTACTTGACGAGCAGCATCCAGTATCTGCTCCTGCCACTTTTCCAGCGCATCTCGGTCATTTTCTGCTTCGAGTAGTCCTTGCTGAACATCCGAAGTAGCGATCAATTGTTCAATCGTGACTGCCGGGAGGCCCTCTGCTCTCTCTGTACCGCTGTGTTGTTGTCCATTACTCAGAAGCCAGATTGCAATTGCGCCGCAAACGGCGACTCCAAGTAAAATTAAATGCTGTTTTTTTAATCTGTTTGTCATTGATAGTAGTAAAAGAATAAATTGATCATACAAAATGGTTCTCATATGCAACCGATTCATGACTTCGACGATAGATTTTTAGTTCTGCGCTCGCTTATTAGACGCAAAGAACTACCTGAAGATTGGTACAAGGATTCTAACTACGAAGTTCGATTTGAATCTGGAGAGCACTCTATCGAACGTGTTGTCATTACGCTAAAACAACAGCATCAAACAATTATTCGTGAGTACGAACCAATGATGAGTAAGGATAACACCGATGCACAAACTATGTTCATGCTCAAAACATCAGAGTTACAACATCACTCGGAGGACCGCGAATAATATCGCGGTCACCGATTTCTATTCAGCCGGTTTGGCGTTCTCTACGCGGCTTTTCAACTTTTGACCAGGCCGGAACGTAACAACCCGACGTGCTTTAATGGGAATGTCCTCGCCTGTTTTAGGGTTTCTACCCGGGCGTTCATTTTTAGAACGCAAATCAAAATTACCAAAACCCGAGAGCTTAACTTGCTCTCCGGCTTCTAGTGACGATTTGATCTCTTCAAAGAATGCTTCTACTAGATCCTTTGAATCGCGCTTATTTAACCCTAGCTTATCGAATAAATGTTCGGCCATTTCGGCTTTGGTCAATGCCATTTATTTAGTCTCTCAACGCTGCCTTAAATTGTGCTTCAAGACCCGCAACGACTTTGTCAACTGCTGATTGAATTTCAGCTTCTTCTAATGTCTTGCTGTTGTCTTGCAATGTAAGCGACAGAGCCAGGCTTTTCTTGTTACGTTCAATACCTTTGCCTCTGTACACGTCGAACAAGTTTAGGTCAACTAATTGATTTACGCCAATTTTTTCTACATACCTACGTATATCGCCTAGATTAATCGACTCATCGACAACGATTGCGATATCTCGCCGATTGGCAGGATATTTTGAAATGGCCTGTGCCTCTGGCAATTGACGGCTTTGGATCTGCTCAATGAACAATTCAAATACAAATGTACGGCCCGCTAGGCCTAGCGACTTTTCAAACTGAGGATGAATCGCCCCCAACCAACCAATCAACTGATCACCTAAACGAATTTCAGCTGATTGTCCTGGATGCAGTGCGCTGTGCTGTGCAACGACAAAGTCAACATCTGCAACTAGTCCAGAGGCTTGTAGGACACTTTCCACATCACCTTTTACGTCATAAAAATCAACTGCCTGATCTTTGCCGTCCCAATGCTGCTCTAACTGATTGCCAGCGATGACACCGGCTAGCATAGGTTCTTGACGCAGACCATTTTCGCCTTGCTCATCCGGGATAAAGCGCAAGCCCGTTTCAAACAGACGCACTCGAGGCTGTTGGCGCTTTTGGTTATAACTGACAGCTTGCAACAGTCCAGGCCACAAGCTAACGCGCATAACCGACATTTCGCTCGAAATCGGATGCGGTAGTACCAAGCCAGCTATGTCTGGGAACAGCGCTTGCTGGTGTTTCGGATCCACAAATGAATACGTGATTGCCTCTGAATAGCCACGTTGCAATAGCACGTGCTTAAACTGTGCTAATGGCAAGCGCGACTCTTGTGAAGGTAGCATTGCCAAACTACCAGTTGGTGCATTGTTTGGAATATTGTTGTAACCGTATACACGCGCTACTTCTTCGATCAAATCCTCTTCGATAGCAATATCAAAGCGATAACTCGGTGCATTGGCTTGCCATTCGCCGTTTTCGAAGCTTACGTCCAAACCAAGACGTTGCAAGATTTCAGTGACTTGCGCGTCGTCAATGCTATGTCCCAATACGCGATCCAAGCGCTCACGACGCAACACCACTTGTTCACGAACCGGTAAATGAGCGTCAGAAACCGCTTCGACCACAGGCCCTGCATGCCCACCAACAATACTCAACAACAAGCTCGTCGCCCGTTCCATCGCAATGTGCTGTAATTCCGGATCAACACCGCGCTCATAACGGTGTGAAGCATCAGTATGCAAACCATACTGGCGCGCCTTGCCGATAATGGCATCTGGCGAGAAGAAAGCCGATTCAAGGAAAATATCCTGCGTACTAGCCGTTACGCCAGATTTCAAACCACCGAAAATACCTGCCATCGCTAATGGTTTGTTGGCATCGGCAATCACTAACGTATCGGTGTTTAGCTCAACCGTATTTTCATCCAACAAGGTCAACGGCTCTTTGTCGTTCGCCATGCGCACCACGATCTTTTCGTCGATCGAGGTCAAATCAAACGCATGCATGGGGTGTCCGAACTCAAGTAGTACGTAGTTTGTTACATCGACCACAGGGTCAATACTGCGCACACCGCTACGACGCAGCTTTTCCACCATCCACAGTGGTGTTGTAGCGTCAAGGTTAATACCTTTTATGACTCGACCTAAATAACGTGGGCATGCTTCTGGAGCAGCCAGCTCAATCGCACGTTGATCGTCAATTGTGGCTACAACAGGCTCGACCACAGGTTCGGTAACGTCGAGTTGGTTTAGGACCCCAACTTCACGTGCAAGGCCCTTCAATCCAAGGCAGTCGGCACGGTTTGGCGTCAAGTCTACTTCTATGGTTGCATCATCAAGCTGCAAGTACTCTCTGATATCTTGGCCGATCGGAGCGTCTTGAGGTAACTCAAGAATACCTGAATGATCTTCGCCCATGCCCAGCTCTGAAAAACTACACAACATACCAAAGCTTGGCTGGCCGCGGAGTTTGGCCTTTTTGATCTTGAAATTACCTGGTAGCACCGCTCCAACTTTGGCAACCGCAACTTTGAGCCCCTGGCGACAATTCGGTGCACCACAGACAATATCAAGTAACTCTTCATCACCGACATTTACTTTCGTTACTTGTAGTTTATCGGCGTCTGGGTGTTGACCGCACTCAACTACCTCACCAACGACAACACCACTGAAGTCGCCTGCAACCGGTTCAACACCGTCAACTTCCAAGCCAGCCATACTGAGCTGCTCAGCCAATGCATTTGAATCTAAAGCCGGGTTAACCCACTCTCGCAACCACTTTTCACTGAATTTCATACTGAGAGCCCCTTAGTTAAACTGCTTTAAGAAGCGCAAGTCGTTTTCAAAGAATGCGCGTAAATCATTAACGCCGTAGCGCAACATAGTGAGTCTCTCGACCCCCATACCAAAGGCGAAGCCGGTGTATTCCTCAGGGTCAATATTGACCGCCTTTAGCACATTTGGATGCACCATACCGCAGCCTAATACCTCGAGCCATTTGCCATTTTTGCCCATCACATCTACCTCTGCAGAGGGCTCAGTAAATGGGAAATAGGATGGCCTAAAACGCACTTGTAGGTCTTCTTCAAAAAAGTGATGTAAGAAGTCGTGCAAAATACCTTTTAAATCAGCGAAGCTGATATTTTTATCAACCATTAAGCCTTCTACTTGATGGAACATTGGCGTATGTGTTTGGTCGTAGTCATTGCGGTAAACACGGCCTGGCGAAATAATTCGCAATGGTGGTTTCTCCGCTTCCATGGTGCGAATTTGTACGCCAGATGTTTGCGTTCGCAACATGATATTTGGCGAGAAGTAAAAGGTATCGTGATCGGCTCGCGCTGGGTGATTAGCAGGAATATTCAACGCATCAAAATTGTGAAAACCATCCTCCACTTCAGGCCCTGTTTTAACTTCAAAGCCAAGGTCACCAAAGAAGGACTCAATACGAGCAATCGTGCGAGAAACCGGGTGAAGATTCGCCGGCTGATTGCCACGTCCCGGGAGTGTAACGTCGAGCTTCTCTGATGCTAGTTTCGCATTCATTTCAGCTGTCTTAAGTGCTTTGCCTTTGTCAGCGAGCAACCCTTGGATCGTTTGCTTGGCCTGGTTGATTAACTGGCCTGCGGCAGGACGCTCTTCTGCAGACAGTTTACCTAAGCCTTTCAACTGTTCGGTAAGCTTACCTTTTTTACCCATAAACTCGACTCGAATTGTATCGAGACTGGCCACATTATCAGTGGCATCAATCAGTGCTTTGGCTTCACTGATGATTGCATCTAGATCCATAAAATCCTCTAGCTCTTAGTGCGTTTTATCGAACGCTTGTACGTGCAAAACAAAGCTGGCTATTTTACACAAGAATCGTAATTAAGTACTAGGGTATGTTGTGGTTTGATAGGGTTTTATTGTGAGTTTTATTGGAAAAACTATGAATGTTTTTAAAATATGCCAGAAACGTTGTGAGCTACAAGTGCTACAAGCCTATTCCATAAGTGAAAATTAAGTAAATCACCGGTACCGAATATACTCAGTTATGTTTTCCTTGAAGTTTATCAATCGCCTCGCCCATACGAATACTCAATACAGACAGTTTTTTATTGTCCTCTGCACAAGAGTCTGCATGAGTGCCGTTAGTCTTAGCAATGTCATTAAGTCCGTCTAGCTGCTTTGTAATTTGTTCGCTCAAACGAGATTGATCTGAGATGGCAGATGCAATTTGTGAATTGATGTGACTTATCTGATCGATAGCAGTGCTGACTCGCTTAATATTTGATTCTGCCTCGAGTACTTTATCAACGCTCGCTTCAGACTGCTGCTGACCTTGTTGGATTGCACTTACAGCATTTTTTGCACCGGTTTGCAAATCAGCAATTATCTGCTTGATTTCCTCGGTAGACTGTTGTGTGCGGGAAGCCAGTGTTCTTACTTCATCAGCAACAACCGCAAAGCCGCGCCCCTGTTCACCAGCTCTCGCTGCCTCTATCGCCGCATTCAAGGCCAACAAGTTTGTTTGCTCCGCAATACCTTGAATGACGTCTATGACTGACCCTACATTATTTGCATCATCATCCAAACGCTGAATGACTTGAGCTGTATTTTGAATTTGTTCTGAAGAATCCTTTATCGTCGCAATTGTCGACGACATTACTTGTTGACTTTCTTGTGCGGCCAATTGCATCGCCTGAGCTTCCGTCGCTGCATCTGAAGCATTTTGGTCAACCCGTGAGGCCATTTCACTCATTTGATGCATAGACTCAGTAACCGAACTTGTGCCTGAATTTTGCTCCTTGACTCCAGAGTTAATAGCGGTAGCACTTTCTTGAAGGCTATCGCATACTTCATCTAAACCTATTCGAGATGAAGCAAGTTCAGTATTAATACTCTCTAGGTTTTGGCGCAAGCGTTCGATAGCACGAGACATGCTTCCGATTTCATCGCTGCGTTCAAAGACAAGTGACTCGGAATAATTTCCTCGGCTAACACCGCGCAACAACTCTATGAGCATGGTTAATGGCTGTACAACCTTTTTATTCATAAATAAGGCAGCTACAACACCACTCACAATAATTGCAATCACAATGGCAGTTATTGCTATTCTAACTGAAACAGTAGCTGCAGTTGATATTTCATTGCTGTCTCGGGACGTTAGTTCACTCATTTCAATAGCGAGTGTCTCGAGAAGTTTAGTCGGCTCTCGATCAATCCCTCTAACAGTTTGGTCACCTACAATATGAGAATTTCCGGCTGCGACAAACTCTTCATAGCCCCTTTGATATTCAACATATAGATTCTGGTGCTGCTGTTGAAAATTGCGCATTTTGTCAGAAAATTGAGGATCGAGCGATTTAGACAAAAATAGAGTTACATCACTTTGTATAGCGGCTTGTAATTCAGTAAACTGGCGCCAATACTTGTCACGATCGTCTTGTTTGTGACCTCGTAACAAAACGTTTTTCCATTCTTGAACTTGGCGTTTAAAATTTAGATTTATATTCTCGGCTAAGGCTGTGGCGAAGACCTTGTCTTCTATTAAGCGATCATATCGTTCAATTTTATCGGATAATAGGGAAAGACTATAAAAGGCGATAATGCCAACACTTAAGATGCCTAAGCTCAATAAACCAAGGATCTTGTGTCTCAATTGTTGCATTGATTCAGGTAACACCGATAAGCATCCTTTTAAAAAAAGATTGGTGGTTCATGACACAGTAAACTAAAAATAGATGACAATAATATTTCATCCACAATTAAAGCTATCGGCTCAATAATTCGCAAATTTATTTATTTTGAAAATATGAAATTTCAATCAAACAATGTGGTTAGATGATCGATACAACTCCGCTGCTGTAACTCACTCAGGCTCTGCGCGGTCTCTTTATCGGTATCACTGCTTGCAAAGGATTATAGCTGCCGCACAAAACGGTCATAAAACAAGTAACGTTTCACTCATCAATATTATCGACCGTAATACGTCAACTTTTGCGCTCGATAACACTCAATTCAGGCTACCAGAAATAAATGCGATATATGACCGTATGAAAAGAGTGAAGACAATGGCGAACGGTGTTAGTTAGCTATAAGCAATGAGACAAACAACACATAAAAAAACGGCGAGCTTCCTGCTCGCCGTTTCCATGAAAGAACTTAAACCTATTGGTTAATAGATTATGCTAAAGCGCCTTTGGCTGCTTCAACAAGTGCGCTGAACGCTGCTTTATCGTGAACCGCAATGTCCGCAAGGATTTTGCGATCGATTTCAACAGATGCTTTCTTCAGACCGTTGATAAAACGGCTGTAAGACATACCATTTTGACGAGCCGCCGCATTGATACGTGCAATCCACAATTGACGGAATTGACGTTTACGCTGACGACGGTCACGGTATGCGTATTGACCTGCTTTAGTTACTGCCTGGACAGCAACGCGATAAACACGACTACGGGCACCATAGTAACCTTTAGCCTGCTTCAGAACTTTTTTATGACGTGCGCGTGCAATGACGCCGCGTTTTACTCTAGCCATTATTCAGTCTCCTAGTCTTAAACGTAAGGCAACATGCGTTGGATAAGCTTAGTATCCGCGTCATGAACCAATTTTTTGCCACGTAAGTGACGTTTACGCTTAGTGCTCTTCTTGGTCAAAATGTGACGCAAGTGAGACTGCTTGCTTTTGAAGCGACCTGAAGCGGTTTTACGAAAACGCTTGGCTGCTCCTGAGTTGGATTTCATTTTAGGCATTGCTAAAACTCCGCATTGTTTAAAATTAGGCCTTAATACGTGCAGTCGTATTGTTGCCTAGTTAATATTTGCAGCAAGGTGACTACCGGGTGCAGAACCGGTGGTACTTGTAGACCTTTACTACTTCTTAAGTGGGGCAAGCACCATGATCATCTGACGACCCTCTACCCGATTCGGGAAAGATTCGCAGTTGGCAATGTCTTCCAATTCCGTGCGAACACGTTTAAGTAAGTCAATACCGATATCTTGGTGAGCCATTTCACGTCCGCGGAAACGAATCGTGACTTTGGCTTTATCGCCACCTTCTAGAAAGCGACGCAGGTTGCGCAGTTTTACCTGGTAATCGCCTTCATCAGTGCCAGGGCGAAATTTAATCTCCTTGACCTGAATTTGCTTTTGCTTTTTCTTCTGCTCTTTCTGAGCTTTACTTTTTTCGAAGAGGAATTTGCCGTAGTCCATAACTTTACAGACTGGCGGCTCAGCATTTGGACTAATTTCTACGAGATCCAAGTTTGCTTCATCAGCTGTTTGTTGTGCTTCTGATAAGGAGACAACTCCTACCTGCTCACCACCACTACCAATTAATCGAACTTCTCTTGCCGTAATTTCGTCATTAATGCGGGCTTTATCGCCCTGAGCCTTATTGTTAGCGCCTTTAATGTGCTATTCCTCCACAAACAAAATCGTATGCCTGACCGCTCTTCTCATTAACGAGTAGTCAGGCGTAAGTACATGCTTTGCTTAATTTAATGCTTTACTGTCGACGTCTTTTTGCAACATTTCGATGAAAGCATCTAGTGACATTTTTCCGAGATCTTCGCCTCTTCGCGTACGCACCGCGACGGCTCCATCTTGCATTTCTGCGTCACCCACAACCAACATGTATGGCACACGCTGTAAAGTGTGCTCGCGGATTTTAAAGCCAATCTTCTCATTTCTCAAGTCAGACTTTGCTCTAAAACCGTTTTCTTGCAATTTTTTGGTCACTTGTTGCGAATATTCCGACTGTTTATCGGTAATATTCAACAATACTGCTTGAGTTGGGGCTAACCATGACGGGAAGAATCCCGCATACTCTTCAGTCAAAATTCCGATAAATCGCTCCAGTGAGCCCAAGATTGCACGGTGAATCATTACCGGTACTTTACGCTCGCCGTCTTCAGCAACATAAGTCGAACCCAAACGACCTGGCATAGAAAAATCCAGTTGTACCGTTCCACACTGCCACGCGCGGTCTAGACAGTCGTGCAATGTAAACTCGATCTTGGGCCCGTAGAACGCGCCCTCACCCGGCAAATAATCAAATTCGATGTCGTTCGCTTTCAACGCATCTGCCAAGGCTTTTTCTGTTTTGTCCCAAACCGAATCTTCACCTACGCGCTTTTCTGGACGCGTTGATAACTTAACGACGATTTTTTCGAACCCAAATGCCGCGTATGTATCGTATACCATTTTGATACAGCCGCTGACTTCTTCCTGAATTTGTTCTTCAGTACAAAAGATGTGCGCGTCATCTTGCGTAAAGCCTCGCACACGCATCAAGCCATGCAACGCACCGGAGGGTTCGTTGCGGTGGCAACAACCGAACTCGGCCATTCTCAATGGCAAGTCGCGATACGATTTAAGCCCTTGGTTGAAGATTTGTACGTGGCCCGGGCAGTTCATTGGTTTAATCGCATATTCACGTTTTTCTGATTCAGTGGTGAACATGTTCTCTGCGTACTTGTCCCAATGGCCAGATTTTTCCCACAAAGTACGGTCCATCATTAATGGACCCTTGACCTCGCCGTAGCTGTACTCGCGCAGTTTCTCGCGCACAAATTTTTCCAGCTCAGTGTAAATCGCCCAACCATCATTGTGCCAAAACACCATGCCTGGCGCTTCTTCTTGCCAGTGCCATAAATCCAGCGCCTTACCTATTTTGCGGTGGTCGCGCTTCTCGGCTTCCTCTAAACGCTGCAAATAAGCCTTTAACTGTTTCTTGTCACCCCATGCTGTACCGTAGATGCGCTGTAACATCTTGTTTTCAGAGTCACCACGCCAATAAGCCCCGGCGACTTTCATTAATTTAAAGTGGTGACAAAAACGCATGTTGGGTACGTGTGGTCCACGACACATGTCGACGTATTCTTCGTGATGATACAAACCAGGACGATCATCTCGCTCGATGTTTTCGTCGAGGATTTCCATTTTGTACGTCTCTCCGCGGGCTTCAAACGCATCGCGAGCCTCCTGCCAAGAGACCTTTTTCTTAACCACATCGTAATTGGTCTTCGCCAATTCGAGCATGCGCTTTTCAATCTTTGCAAGATCGTCATTGCTCAACGGTTCAGGCAAATCTACGTCATAATAGAAACCATTATCGATGGTTGGCCCTATGGCCATCTTGACGTCAGGGTATAACTGTTTGATCGCATGGCCAATTAAGTGTGCACATGAGTGACGGATAATTTCTAGTCCTTCTTCGTCACGCGCGGTGATGATGCTGAGATTCGCATCTTGGTCGATCATATCGACCGCGTCGACGAGTTCGCCATTGACTTTACCGGCAATGGTCGCTTTGGCTAAACCAGGACCAATATCCATTGCAACATCGAGAACAGAAACGGGGTTTGAAAATTCGCGCTGACTACCGTCAGGAAGAGTAATTACGGGCATGTTTAATCCTACACAGTGGTGACACCTACTCTGCGCCACTTGTTATTAAAAAAAATTTAAAGCAATAAAAAACACCCATACGCCGGGTGTTAACGATTGTGATTATAACGCTATGTTATTAAGAAGCAAAGAATTAACGCGGGCATACCCGAACGTCAGCGTCAGGTTTGATAGTATTCGGTTCTAAAAAACCTTTTATCGATACGAAACTAGCTTAACGCCATGGGCGAGCTTGACCATACTTTAGGGGAGCAATGTGAATATATGAGTCCTATGTGGCACTTTATCAGCGACCAAATCAGTGAAGCAACGGGAGACGTTTTTATCTGCGAAAACGCTCAACGTCTCGGTCAGCAGCACTTTCATGAAAGCTATGTCATCAAAGGCAGTCAGCGTCGTTATTTTGTGAAAGTATGTGACGTGGACGCTCACCAATTTGATGTGCCCAGCCCACTGACTTCCGAATACGCGGGTTTGTCCGCACTTCTGCAGCACCGAGCTAAGTTTTGTCCCACCCCGATTTGTCACGGATTTTGTGATGATCGCGATCGCCGCATGGAATATGTGGTTATGCGCTACATTGGCTTTAAATCACCCAGCGAACGACTATGGCAGGACGCAGGAACGGCGTTGGCAGCAATGCACAAAGACTCTCAGCAGCACAATCCACTCTCGCCTCCTGATCGCTATGGTTGGCCAACAAACAATTATTTGGGCTCTACGCTGCAATGCAATCAGCCGAGCCCGAAATGGTCAACCTTCTTTATTACACAGCGAATTGAAGCGTTTTGCCGACAGCTTTCCGGCATACAACATGGCGTTGATGACAAGTTATTAGCGACAGCGGAATACCTGCTCGATGAACATCAGCCGCCCTCATGCTTGCTACACGGTGATTTATGGCAAGGCAACATCGGTTTTACCGCGACTATGCCGTTGGTATTTGATCCGGCTGTATGGATGGGAGACCGCGAATGCGATCTGGCGATGGCAAAGCTATTTGGCGGATTCGCGCAGTTATTTTTTAATGCATATGAAGCCCACTGGCCATTACCTCAACATGCTGACACTAGGGTTGCGCTTTATCAATTACCCCATGGGTTAAACCATTTATTAATGTTTGGTGAGAGTTACACAGGCATGGTAAGAGACTTGATTCAGCAAGTTCAAAAGCAGAGTTCAGCTTATCATTGAACCTTTTGGCGATGATCGCCATAGTGATCCTAAAATCAATGCCACAAACACCACAATGCACTATTTCCTATTCATATTAATTATACTGCTTGGGGTAAACGGTTGCAGTCAACATCAGTCGCTACACAATGCGATTGAAGAATACCATGCACGCGTGGCCAGAGTACTCGATGTTGAGGCCCCTGAGGCTGATTTCAAAGCAGATTTGGGGTTCGCATCAAGACAGTCCTATTTTTCTGATATGCCGACAGTTAGTCTCAATGTCCGCGAGTTTTTTAATATACCCAATTGTCCGCTAAGCAGCCTTATTGCCGAACGAAATACCGGTTTAGGTAAGACTCAGTTGCCATCACAACGATACGTCTATGAGGTAGAATTAGTCAGCGCGATAACCTACTGCCTCAACAATGCAGAGGAGTCTGCGATTAAACAAAAACTCGCAGAAATTCTCGCGACAAAAAAAACACAGTTGCCGATTAATTACGCAAACTTGATAACTACTTCAGAAGAAACATGGTTGGCACTGAGCCAAGCGAATGGTTTTATTTCCGGCGACAGCAGTGATGGGCTCAACCCAACCTTATCAGCTTTGCGCTACCTCCTCGATGTGTCGCCTGACAATTCGACGGCAGAAGTTTTGTCTAGTGAGCAATTAGAAGATGCCCTACAGGCTTTGAAACGTTCGCGGCTGATGGCGCGACAATGGCGAAGTCAGCAACTCATTATCGATTGGTTCACGCAGACCAATCCATGGTTGTCTGAACACGTTGATTCGATCACATGCCAATCGCCAGCCAGCGAGGCCCAAGCGAAAATACTACGCAATGTTTTTATGCTGTTTTTTGCTGAGCAAATTCAACCCATCGCGAGCCAAATAAACCACTATCATTTTCAGCTAATGCCTTTACTTGAAGAGTTTGATGAGCGTCAAACACTGCCTCAACAATGGCAAGATTCCGTACAGAAAAATGTTCGCCAGCATCAAGAGTATCGCGAAGCAATGCGTGAACATGTGGTTATCTGGCAAGGCTTATTCAAACGCTGTGGCCTATCACCTGCTCGTTCCAGTTGACGGCTTTCAGAACCTTTTGAACGATTATGTATTGCAATCTAGTGCGCTGAACTTAACATAGAAACGTTATAACAAAACAGTTAAGCGTTTACACATATGGCGTCGCGTCTGAGCTCAATTCCATCCTCGGTTTTGCTCCCTTTATTTTTGTTTCTTTTTACAACCCTGTCTGCAGTTGCAACGGAGAAGTCGAGCATAGTCATCGGCTCAGCTGAAATTACCAATAACTTAACGGCCGATCTCAGCAGCGATGGCATTTATGACCGATTTTTACGTCAACTTGAAGGCATTGAATTGGTGTTTGCTCCCTATGGCCGCCTAGACCTTTTGATGGAAGGGCGTCAGATCGATTGTTTGTTTCCGGGAAGTACGGAAACCATGGGGCATAAAGAAGAACTAATTGAGAGCCTGCCGTTACACGAAGAACCCGCCTATCTCTTCGCCAATCAAAAATATGCTTCGATCGATGAATTTCAATACCGTCGTATTGCCATTCGACGAGGACTCACCATTGGCGGCATTCGGGAAAAACTGGACGCAACATTCATCGAGCTAGAATCGGATCAAGCATTGGTAAAATTCATGCAGTTAGGGCGAGCTGATGCCGTGGTGAGTTATCTACATGATATGCAAGGTGCCTATCAAGCGTTACAGATGAAATTACCGTTTTATTCAGACAAGTCACCTGTCTACAAAAGCCGGGAAGCGTTTGTTTGCCTAAAGACCAAGAAGAATATTGATTTTATTAATCAGGCGAATCAGCTCATCAACGAAGGCTAGTGCCTCATCATTAGGGGATAGCTGGCTACAAATTACTTGTCAGTGCTATACCGATCCCAAAGCGAGTTTGATTGTAATTGTAATCAATTAAGCTATCGCCGTAACCAGTGAACGCAGTGGCATAACCTCGCATTCTCCCCCACAATGGGAAGGTAAAACCAAGTTCAGCCGCACCATTTTGAGTCGAAAAGTTTTGTCGCCCCATGAAGGTCAACTCGTATTCATGCCACCGATAGGCCATCGACAATTCAAAATGGCCCATAAATTCATCGATATCGGGGTTGTCGTCACCGCTTGGATCGAGGGGAAACTGTTTGTCTTCCTCGCTCAACCTGACCCAAGGGCGAAGCGAAAGCCCAAAGTTCTGCTTCTCAAACAATAGCGCTGTGTATAGCCTATTCCAACTGCGCGAAAGCTCAAGCCCACGACCGTTGGATTGATGCTCGACACCTAACACGAAAGCTGTATTGCCTGCGATTGGCTGCCATTTGAGCGGCGCCACATAAAACAATTCAGGTTGATAGTTTGTTTCTCTAAACGGTTTAGACAAATTAGACGCGTAAATCTGCCACCATGCCTGCAGGGTAAAACCTAAGTAAAGCGCGTCGCCGTCAATAAACAGGCTATCTTCCAGCAATGGAACCTTGAAACTTAGCTGAAACTTGGTTTCGATATCTTCAAGGTTGTCTTCATACCCCTGGATAAATGAATATGCATCGCGATTAATTGCGTTGGTTGTATAGGCGGGCAAAATGTAATTCATTTTGTGCGGGGTTATCACGTAGGGATCAAATGCGGTTTGCCACTCTCGAGATAACCTATGGCTAATAGCGCCCGCTTGCGACGCTAACACGTCGCGGCGGTTTGCCGTTTGGTCGACCTGTTTTTCAGGGATAATGTCTTCATTAGAGAGGCATTGAGCACGAACCTGAGCCACCGTCATATCAGCATTCGCTTCGTTTAGCGCTTTCAGCAGGCAAGTTTGTTGGTCCACATCGGCATAGGCAAGAGGAGCCAATAGCATAGCAACTAAGGTATACACAGGTCTCAACCCTTTCACAGTGGAACTTCCTTCTATAATTGCAAACGGTGTGCACGAATTTGAGTCGAAATCATACCCTGCTACGCTCTTGCGTCAATTGAAACATTTGACCATCTACAGGTATTTAGCCTTCCCATTATCGGCTGTGGTATTCATGACAGGCTGTTGATACAAATCAATGTCACCGCCCTAGAAATACCTACAATTCAATCAAGTAATCCCCAATACAGCGGAGAAAAGTGATGGCTGATTTCAAACAAAAGTTACTCGACATGCAACAGGAGCTAAGTGAGCGCGTCAGCAAAATAGACAATGATTTACATTCGCGCAAAACCAGTAGTAAGTTTTCTGACCAAGTTGTCGATCGACAAAATGATGATGTCCTGTTAAACCTCAAGGAAGAAGCACAACAAGAACTAGAACAAATCAGCCAAGCACTGGTAAAAGTGGAAAATGGCCGCTATGGGATTTGTGAGAAGTGCCACGGTGATATCAGTCCAGACCGTCTGAGCGCTGTACCATTCGCCGCTTTATGCGTGAATTGCGCAGGGTAAATGTCGACACAAGCGTCAGTGCTAAAATCCAAAACCACGTGAGCGCACCACCGGATGCAGGTTCTGTTGGACGCACTATGGGTGCCTCAGGTTCAACGACAGGTACCACCGGTTCCGTTTGTTCGCGACTAAAATAAATATTATCTAAATAGATATCGCCATCGCCCTCAACCTTTAACTGAAACACGTCGGTCAAATCCACATTTTCAAAATGACTTAATGGGATTTTGTGCGACTGCCAGCTGAGCTGCTCAATTTCAAATGTAAACGGCGTCTCAACTGGCCCGGGACTAACCAAAAAAAAACTAAGCGACTGTGCGTTGTGCGTCCAGTAATCCAGATGCACAAACTCCATTTCGGAAACATCCTGAGGGTTACCCTCGAAACCGGTCCCCTGATAATTAAGTCCTTCGTATTTGAGGATGTTATCTCCGTCCACTTGAACTTCTGTGACAATGGTCGACTGCCCCCAATTCGGATTGTAATCAATGCCTGCAATATTGGTATAGGAGTCACTGTACAACGAGATCACCTGCGACTCAGCCTCTGTAGGCTCGGTCGCACTTGTCTCTGGCGCGGTCGCTATTCTACATCCGTTGATATCAACGATTGCTCCGGCAGGGGTATCGGGACACTGGTCAACACTATCGCTGATCCCATCTCCATCACTGTCAACGAGGGCCGGAGTAGACTCATTGCATCGGTCCATATCATTGGCAGTGGAGTAAGTACAATGCGCAACGTAATCAACCTCCATTGCGGCAGTCTCAAGGGTCGGATCTATGCTACCGCCTAATGTTCCTCCCATAGCGACGTTGATCAGCACAAACATAGGCTCTTCATATTGACTGCAATTCGACAAGTCTCTTGTGATCACCAATTCGTCATTTACGAAAAAACTAGCCTGATCTGGCGTCCACTCCAACGCATAAGTATTAAATTCCAATACATCTGTTGCACCGCCGGGATACGTGTATCGAAACTCTCCCCCGCAACTGCCAGTATTAAAAAAATTCGTAATGTAACGTTCTGGTGAATTGGCGTACCACTCCCAGACATCAATTTCACCAGCCCCCGGATTTGGCCAACCAACAAAATCGTCATCGCCTTTTAGTGGCTGCTCTGCGATACGGTTTTCTAGCATCCAAAATGCCGGCCACGTTCCGCCCTTTAGTTCGTTAAAGCGGATACGCGCTTCAACTCTACCGTATAGAAATTCACCCTTGTCTTTGCTGTTCAAGCGTCCTGAAGTCCAGTCTCGATTGCGGCCATTTTGACCGGGACAATCGACATTCATGCGCCTTGCGGTAATCTTTAAGGTTCCATCGGAAACCCGATAATTACCGGAATCAGGTGTTTCATCATCCGTGTAGCATTGAACTTCATTGTTGTAATTGGCTTGGGTTTGAGCGGTCCATTTCGTCCAGTCGACACCATTGGTGTCGAATCGATCAATCCACGTGACCTCCCACCCTGCTTCAACGACCGTCGCCATTGAGCACAACAGCAGTGCAGCCACTTTTCGGTTCGAGCATTTGTTTGATTTGCGGTTTGTCAGCATCGGTTTCATTGATCAGCGATATTTTGGTAAGCATATGTCGATAGCAGCACAGTGACACAATAACAAATCGTTAACACGGACTTTTATGCCGGTGAAGGCGACCTAGCGCTAATGATTACCCCAACAACATCGTTTATCGTTTTATTCCAGCTGTAGGAAAAACATCAGTGACTGTGCTAATTCCGTCTCAGTGTTGCAAAGCATAGAAGGACAAAACTTAGCCCACATTCAATAAAGGCTTGAGAATCGTATGAAAAAATCGTTAACCGTTATCGCTGCCAGCATTTTACTGTCAGCCTGTAACAAGGCCCAACCCCCAGCAACAGACACACATGCAGAGCCTGACACTCTGTTGCAAACAGACGGTGTTCAAGACACCCAAAGCAAATCATGGCAAACCGTGTTTTTTGATGATTTCGATACCTTTGACGAAAACAATTGGCGCGATCAAATTTTATGGGTCAACGACGAGGACCAATGCTATGTCAGAGATGGGGCTCACGGTACCCGAGAAGTCAGTGATGGTAGTTTAAAACTTCGTGTCGTTGATCTTGGCGAGAAGCAGCCTTGTGACAATATGGATAAGCACGGCAATCAACACTACGACACACAGTATGTGGCAGGTCGAATTTCATCCAAAAATCGACAAGAGTTTTCCAAAGGCCGCTGGACAGCAAGATTGCGAGTCAAAGACAGCGGTCAGGACGGCATGTTCCCCGCGTGGTGGATTTTAGGCGCATACAACAACGAGCCACCGGTTGAAGAGCCCGATGAGACAATCTGCTGGCCGATGACGGGTTCTGGCGAAATTGACATTTTTGAACACCACAGTGACGGCGGCCCAGACCATTATGCTGCGCGTACGATCAAGAATGAGGGAGCCTGTGACAAAGGCGACTGGCAATCATTAATGTTGGTTCAGCAAGCCACATTGGCGGACTACAACGAATATGCGGTGGAATGGCGCGACAATGACATCGTTTTCCTACTCAACGGTGCAGAAGTTTATCGCAATGAAGGTATTGGTGACGAACTCGCAGAGCCTATGTTCGCTATACTAAATTTCGCCAAAATCAATAAAGCAGCCATGACCCAAACTTGGGAAATGGAAGTTGATTGGGTTAAATGGGAAGCTTGGCAATAAGCCAAGCTTTACAGCTGACGCTTACCACAGGTTTGGTAATGACGGAAATGTTCAGGATAAAGCTGGTGATGAGCGGCATCAATTTGTTCTAACAGCGTTGGGGCCTCATGATATTCGCGATTCAAAACGACAAATATAGGAAATTGCATAATTTTGAGTCGTGCTAGGTCTGGTTCTCCTTGTCGCGACAGCAATGCATTAATCGCTCTTTCAAACCCCAACAAATAGTCCCCTCTCTTGAGTTTTAGTGCTTGGAGCGCACGGTCATGCCCTTCAACGCCAACAATGCCTTTCGGCTCGATTTTTTCTCGTAATCCGGGGTATCGAAATCCATTAATAAAGATCAAACGTTGAAAATCTAAATCGTTGAGAGTCTCTATTGGTGGAGTATTTTCGGGGATCCAAAACGCATGTAGCTCTACACATCCAAAAATTGAATGACTAAACAAATAGTTCTCAGGGTTTGCGACCTGACTAGGTGTTAATAGCGCTAAATCAATGGAATTTTTCTGCACTTCAAGCAACATCCGCCGAGTCGGTAACACCAGGGGTTCATACGTTTTGTTGAGCGACGCTAATATGCCCTGTACAACTCCTGCCAGTTCACCATTAGGATGGTCATCGTGTCCTGCGGCCATGCGAGGTGGAAAATCGATGTATCCCCATACTAATGGTTCATTACCATATACTTTGGCTGAACAAAGCACACTCATGAGCGTTAAAAACACAATTTTGAAAGCCCACTTTACTTGTTTCTCCAAACACAACTCCACTATTGCAGCTCAGGATCGCAATTGCATTCTAATCGTGATTCTAGTTCAATGAAACAGTCGTTGCCTGGTCGCTGTTTCCACACAAGGGTAATGATAGTCACGCTCTAATCAAAATTATAACAATAGGTACACAATGAAAATCGATCACTCTGATATGGTTAAACAATTAGCCAAGCCTGGGCAAGATATCGCAGCGCAATTAACGCCAGAGGATGCGCATTTATTGCATATGTGTGTCGGTGTTGCCGGTGAAGCGGGCGAACTCCTTGACGCAATCAAAAAAATGGCAATTTATCGGAAGGAGCTCGACCGTGAAAACGTGATTGAAGAGCTCGGGGACTTAGAGTTTTATATGGAAGGATTACGTCAAGGGCTCGGCATAACGCGAGAGGAAACGATTCAGGCTAATATCGACAAACTCGGCAAACGCTATCAAGGCCATCAATACAGTGACGTTCAGGCGCAAAATCGCGCGGACAAGCCTGACGGACAATAAACGGGCCTAGCCGCACTGAGTAAAACAAACTGAGGGATCCAATGTCTCGGGTAAGACTAAAAGATATAGCTGCGAAAGCTGGCGTATCAATGATGACCGTCTCACGCGTGATGAATAATCACCCCAAAGTCGGTAAAACAACTCGAGAGAACGTCTTACGAATTGCGCAAGAACTGGAATACGCCCCCAATATTGCTGCACGTGACTTAGCAGGGGCTCAATCTGGTTTAGTTGGCATCGTCTGTGACCACGCCAATACTTCATATGTCAGCCAGTTTTTGATTGGTGCCCTGCGGGGCTGCAGAGCTCGCGGTGTTCACATGTTAATTGAAGAAACAGGCGGCAAGCATAATGATGCGGCAGGCTTATTCAGTGAGCTCATCTCGCGCCATCAAGTAACAGGTTGGGTTCTGTTACCCCCGGTCTCAAACGATGAAGGACTCCTCAAATATCTCATCCGACATGACGTTCGATTTATTAGAGTTGGACCTGATCGACAACTTGACCTCTCCCCTTATGTTGGCATAGATGACTACCGAGCCGCTTATGAAATAACAACCATGCTGATCAACCGGGGCCACAACAGAATTGCCCATATTAAAGGCGCAACGGACCAAGGGGCCAGCCAATCCCGCTACCTCGGTTACCGCAACGCACTGATAGCAAACGGACACTCGCCTAACTCGGATTACGTTGAACAAGGGGACTTCAACTATAAATCGGGAATGGAAGCAGCTGCTCGCCTGTTGAATTTGCGTGTCGCGCCGGATGCTATTTTTGCGGCAAATGACGACATGGCGGCTGGTGTTATTGCCCAAGCGCACAAGCGCCAGTTGGAGATACCAGCCGATTTGTCAGTGGTTGGTTTTGACGATTCGGAGTTCGCAACCAGTGTTTGGCCATCATTGACCACAGTTCAACAGCCGGTTAACGAGATGGCCCAGTGGGCGATTGAGATGCTATTTAGCTCTCAATCCCCGGCAAAAAAAAACGCGGTAAAACATATGGTGATGGACTTCACGATACATCAACGCGAATCGAGCAGATAAAGCGCTACTCAGATAATGCGGTGAGGACGTAGTACAAAGGCGCGTTCCAGTTTATTGCAACTTCATTAGTCGCGTAACTACACCAATCATCAATATACGACCCTGCGGGGCTCAAATCATCGTAATCACACCCGTCTTGACGCCCTGCGTGTGGACCTCCCACCAACATTCCTGGATGCGGTTCAGCGACATCATCGCTGATCGAGATCCGATGGTGAGGATCAACAGCCGCCTTGTCGCCAAAACCGGTGATAAAGCTAAAGCCCGTTGGGTTATAGCCCATTACGTAATTCACTAGATGCCGCGCGCCATTCGCATATTGGCTATCTTGCGTTAATCGATACGCCTCTAGCAGCACGATGGCTTTGTTCATCATGACCGCATTGCTGCCCCAGACAAAATCATCAGTGGCGATCGGTAAGCGGATTAATGAACTGTTTTGAACGTCAATCAAAGCATCTGCAAATTGCATAAATTCATTCACTAAACTTTGGTAGGCCTCAACGTCGAGGAGCGGTTTCCCCTTGTTTAATAGGGTTAAATAAGGCAGCGCAGCTACGTGTTGCCAACTCGCCTCTTTTACATCAACTTTATACGTTTGAAACGCGTCAAAGTAAGTTAAATCGCCGGTGGTCACGAATAATTCTGCTGCAGCCCATGCAAACTCATCATTGAAACTGTCATCACCATATTCACCACTTTTAACATCTTCAGGTTGAACATAGACAAGGTTTGGGTTTTGTTGAGCCCACTCCCAGGCCTTGATTGCAGCCTCCAACCATTGTGTCGCATTATCGGTAAAGTCTCCCGACACAGACGCATACACCCGGCTAGCCACAGCCATAGTCGCAGCAAAATCAAGCGCAGCACTGGTTGATTTGCCGATCAAATAACGCGTCCGCGTATCTTCATGTGGCATTTCTTTACCTGGCCACTCCAACGAGGTGAGTTTGTGCACGACTGAACCATCTACAGCCTGCATGGTGTGCATCCAGTCCAGGTTCCACTTTGCTTCATCGAGCACATCTGCGACACCATTGCCGGACTCCGGTATGTTGGTCGCGTCGGAAAACATGGCACTTGGATAATGCTCATAGGCGGCTAACAAGGTGTAAGTTGCGATACCTGAGTTAACCGTGTATTTGCCATAGTCACCGGCGTCATACCACCCTTTCGGGCTTGCCACCGTCTGCTCTGTAGCAAAACCAGCACCAGCAGCACTTGGATGTACTGCGACATGTTCATCAGTATGCCCCTTGCGTCGTTGCCACTTATCATCGAACCGCTCTTCGACTGCCAAACCGGCTCGATTTAGATAGTAATAACGCAAGGCCGCTTGTCGCGCCTCGCTGTAAAGGCCATCTCCTACAGAAAAGGTATAAGAGCTATCAATCCCTTCGACGTCGATTCGGAAGTCACCAACCGACGTTAGCGGAGAAAAGTCCGCCAGTTTGAATTGTGTATCACCGCTAGGCAACCACGCAAAGCTTTCAGAGAGCGTATCACTATACGCCACCTCCCCTGTGGCTGTGTTCACCACATTAAATCGCGTCGCATCACTGCTTGGTATCAAAGCCAGTTTTTCAGCGTCATTGGGGTATCCAACCTGATTGAGTTTGATCATGTCTGAGACAGCCAAAACCGGTTTGCTTTCCATTGCAGTAGTCGTTGGCGTAACCTGAGGATCCGTCCCTGCACTATTACACCCAACCACAGTAATTAAGCTTGCTGTGACGATTAGTCGCAAAGTTGAATAAGGAGTGGTGTCCATAGCGTTACAGTTCTCTGTAAAAAGGTAGTCGATAGCCTAAATAAACCACAATGTTAGCGCTAACACAAGTAACATAAAAACAACTCTAGTCTTGTTCTGAATATGGGTAAACCCGCGGTGGTATAGCATTGATGCTACACGCGATGATGTCAAACAGACAGGCGAGAAACGAAAATTAGGACCTTTAGTTCAGCAGTCTGTGCTTATGTGTCAAGAACTGTGTACCGCAGGCCAATGTTGAACACTACACAAGGAGTGCTGATATCGAAGTACATGGGAAAAATGGTGCGTCTACCCTGACTCGAACAGGGGACCTCTACCATGTCAAGGTAGCGCTCTAACCAACTGAGCTATAGACGCATAGGTGTGCTTGACTAAGCGGCGCGTATGTTAGCGATTCGGGGCGCCCTCTGCAAGTGCTTTCTGCGGCTTTTTATTCAGATGCTGGTTTAATCACCAATTCCCAAAAAACTAGACGACAGATCACTGCCACTGCTAAAGTTAGTAATATCCGCTAGTGCTTTGTCTGATAGGAATATTTTTGGACCAGCAAGAATTAAAAAGCTCAGGTAAACGCCTTATCCGAACCGCACTAGTCGCGGCCTTATTATTGGTGATCGTGTCCACCATTTTAACCCGCGTCGCTTTGACCAATATTCGTGACAATATTCGCGCTGACGCCGGCAATGCACTCCAGGTGGTGCTCGATACGACTGTCGCTGCGCTAAAGCTTTGGCACGATGGTAACATTAACGAAATTATGGTCGCCGCTTCAACTGAGCCTGTTTCCGAGTCAGTTGCGGCTTTGTTAGATGAATCAACCAGCGAACAAGAAAAAGCCGTACTCATTGAATTACTGTATACGCGCTTTTTTGAGTTACAGCGACTGCAAGGTCATGAGGGTTTCGGGTTAGTTACGCCTCAAGGACGGGTCATTTTATCGACGGCACATAGCCGTAATGAAGATGTTCCGGTTTACTTTCAGCAATACGCAGATTTGGTCCAAGATTCAATCGCTTTGCAACAAGGTTTATATATACCACCGACCATTGAGACGCATCGCGAGGGACACTCGGTTACATCACACTTTATTGCCCCTGTGATTCATCAAGGAAAGGTCGTTGCGCTATTAGCATCGCACCACTCACCGCGCGAGGGCTTAACCTCAATCACTCAATTGGGGCAAATAGGTCGCACAGGTGAAACTTACCTGATTAATGAGCAAGGGCTACTGGCATCGGAGAGTCGATTTACCATAGATTTGGTCAACGCCGACTTACTTATCCCGAATGAAACGTCAATTCTCAACGTTGCGATTCGAAACCCCGGCGCAGACTTAACCGCAAATGGAATTGCAAGACAACCTCGCGACGAGCAGCCGCTAACTCTGATGGCTCAGAGCGTTTTAAAACATGAAGAAGACAGCCAAATAACCGGCTACAGGGACTATCGAGGCGTACCGGTAATTGGGGTATGGACCCATGTTGATTTTCTTAATTTGGGCATAACATCAGAAATCGATGTTACCGAAGCACTACAACCCTATTTCAGGGCGCGTACGACGATAATCTCCTTGTTGGCCGTCAGTCTGAGCTTTGCATTGGTTCTAGGTGGTCTGTTGTATTACTCATCAGCGCGCACCACCCGCGTGCTACAAAATGCCGCCAAAAAACTCGAAACAGAAGTAAGAGAACGCACCTTTGAACTGCACCGCACAGCAGAAGAACTAAGGAATGAACGCACAATTATCAGTACGGTATTCAACGCGGTTCCCGACCCTATTTTTTGTAAAACGACTGATGGTGTTTACTTTCGCGTCAATCAAGCGTTCGCCGATCTTTTGGCTAAATCTATCTCTGAGATTGAAGGTAAACACGATAACGAGCTATACAGTCCTGCTGAAGTGAATGCGTTTAAACAAGACGATAAGGAAACTCTGCAAAGTTCAGAACCGAGAGTGAGTGAACGTTGGACGACTGGTCGGCAGGAACAACAACTGCTATTTGAGACACGTAAGTCGGTCATTACCCTGCCAAACGATTCTGGTCAATTGATCTTAGGTGTTAGTCGCGATATCACCGAGCGTAAACTCGCTGAGCAGAACCTGCAACATGCGACTCAGCAAGCCAATAATGCGAATGCCGCAAAAAGCGAATTTTTGGCCCGAATGTCACATGAGATACGGACGCCGATGAATGGTGTCATTGGTATGTTAGAGCTTTTAACTAGGTCCAGTTTGAATGCCGATCAGAAACAAAAAATCAAAGTTGCCAAAAGCAGTGCAGAAGCATTACTGACCGTAATCAATGACATTCTCGACTTTTCGAAAATAGAAGCCGGTAAACTCCCGATTGAGGCTATTGATTTCAATCTGCGTCAATTAATCGAAGAGAGCGCCCAAGCCCTGGCGATTCGAGCAGATGGTAAAGACATTGAACTGCTCGTTGATGTCTCTGGAATCGATACGGAAACAGTATGTGGTGATCCGCTAAGAATACGGCAGGTGTTAACCAATTTGATTGGCAACGCAATAAAATTCACCAATGAAGGCGAAGTATTTGTTGAGGCCACTCTACGATCGCATGACGATGGCTGGAGACTAAATTGCCGCGTCAGTGACACCGGCATTGGTATCCCATCAGAAAAGTTACCGACCTTGTTTGAGTCGTTTTCCCAAGTTGATAGCTCCACCACTCGAAACTATGGCGGTAGTGGTTTAGGACTTGCGATTTCCAAGCGACTAGTCAACCTGATGGGCGGTGACATCAGCGTTGACAGCCAAGTGAATAAAGGTAGTTGTTTCGTATTTACAATCAACTTACTCGAGGCGAGTAGTCATTTGGTCGATGTACCCGCAGTCCAACTAGAAGACTGGCGCGTACTCATCGTTGATGACAATCAAACAAACCTAGATATACTCAAGTCGCACCTCGAAAATTGGGGAGCAACGATTACCAGCACGAGTCATGTCGACAGCGCGCTTGATATTTTGCGCTTAAACCAAATCAAAGGCGACGCTCCTCCCCCGCCTGATTTTGAACTGATCATTACCGACATGCACATGCCAGATAAAGATGGTTTATCACTCACCGAATCGGTCCGACAATATTACGACAATCAAGCATTACCAATCTTGATGCTAAGTTCAGTCTCCAGCCAAATTGCGAGTGCTGATCTTGCGCGATTGGGTTTAGATGGTTGTTTGACTAAGCCTGTTGTAACCTCAGATTTGTATAATGCGATCGCCTTAATTGGCACGAATCGCAACTCTAACCAACGCAGATTGTTCGTGTCAGAGCATGCCCTTCAACGGGTAAATCGTCCGACTATTTCTAAGGTGAAATGGCCTGACAATGCAAGAGTTCTGTTAGTTGAAGATAATCACATTAATCGCATGGTTGCCGAAGGTCTACTCGAAGGCATGGGAATGCCTTGTGATTTTGCTGAACACGGTGAGCGCGCAATCGAAATGTTACGGACTCATTCACCTGACTTCTATTCTGTCATCTTAATGGATTGTCAAATGCCCGTTCTAGACGGTTATGAGACAACTCGCCAAATCAGAAGTGGCAAAGCGGGTGAAGAAATCAAACGGATACCCATCATTGCGATGACAGCGAATGCATTGAAGGGTGACCGCGAGAAGTGTCTCGCTGCCGGTATGGACGATCATATTGCTAAGCCGATTGATGTAGATAACTTGCGCACTCGCCTCCAAGAGGCGCTAGATGCTTTTGAATGTGTGTTCTCCGAACGCAAGACTATTGATTATGACGCCCAGCACGCATCAGTAAGTGAACCGCCAGAAAGCACTGTTGGATTATCAATCCCAGACAACTTACTAACGATGGATTGGCATGATACGCCTCCGAGCTTGGGTGAACAGCCAGAGCTATTTCTGAAGAGCTTATTGGTCTACATTCAGCAGTACAAAGGTACACACGAACAGTTCGAGTACCCTGTGGATAATGACGATTCAAACGCTTTGAGTCACGTCATTCATACAATTAAAGGCACCAGTGGCAATATGGGCTTTGTTTCGGTTTATGAACAAGCGAAACTAATTGAACAACAACTTCAACAAAACGAACTGCAACAATCATCGTTGGACCAATTAAAACATTTATTGCAGCTATCGATTCGCGACGCAGAACAAATCATCAACGCAAATCATGTCGATACGGTGGTAGGTAAAGCCGATGAACTAAGTGAGGTATTGCAACAACTCAAACCATTGTTAGAGCGCAGCGAGGTTGTTCCAAGCCATATATTAGAAAAATTGAATGCCCAGCCCGACAGCGCGTTTGATACGTTTGCGCGTGCAGATTTGATGCTTGCGCTGGATACGTTTGACTATGACACAGCGCTCGGCATGATCGCTAAGTAGTCAGTTGAATAAAATGGCCGGTTTGGTTAAGCCTGCATTCCAACGGCAATATGAGAAGTCTTGCCCTGCGTCAGTGCTGGCATAATTCGCGCCCTACCTTCAGCCTTGGCGGCATACAACTGCACATCGGCTTGTTGGATTATCTCTTCAGCCGTTAAATCAATATCGACAGGGAAGGTAGTAATGAGTCCACCACTGAACGTCACAACATCATGCACGGAGGATTCTTCGTGAGGAATGTTTTTCTCGACCATTTTACCTAGCGCTACATTTGCCAATGCAATCGCATCGCTTTGTTCTGTATTCGGCATAATGATTGCGAATTCTTCCCCGCCAAAACGGGCGACCAGATCAGAAGCACGCTTAAATACCTCAATCAGTAACGACGCGACCTGGCGTAAACACATATCACCACTAGTATGGCCATAGGCGTCATTGTATTTCTTGAACTCATCGACATCGATTAACAGTAACGATAATGGCTGACCAGCCCTTTTGCATCGATGCCATTCTCTGACTAATGCCTCATCAAATGCACGGCGATTCGCAACTTCAGTGAGCCCATCTATGCGCGCAAGTTTGTTCAGCAATGCGGTTTTACGCAGCAACTCGACTTGGATATCAATTCGCGCTTTAAGGATCTGATTATGTACAGGTTTTGTCACATAGTCGTTCGCACCAACCTCAAGCGCTTTGATCTCTTCCTCGGCGCTTGAGTTGCCTGTCATGACGATGATTGCAGGATTCGAGTATACATCGCGTTCTTGTCTGACAATCTGACAGATATCAATACCATTCCCGTCGGGTAAATTCAGATCTAACAACACAATATCAATTGACTCTTCTTTTAGTAGAGACAATGCTTTCGCCTTGGTTTTGGCAATGAATAAAGTGAAGTCGTCACGTAATGTGCCGACAAGTAGACTGATATTGACTGGGTCGTCTTCGACGATAAGGATATGGTGCTTTTGCACTCACGCACACTCTTATAGTTGTTTTTGTAATCATACCCGACTCAGATTCTGCTGCAAGCCCCTTTTTATAAGCAATCCATGTAAATATTGGGGCATTTCGAAACCCGAGCTTCACCCCATCGTTTTAGCACCTAGTCCTAACCTGTCGTTATCTATCTAGTAATGACTCGGCAAAGTTATTAGGATTGGGGCGTTTAAATCAGCTGAATAAGCAATAACAGGTAAACCGCTATTGCAGCTAACAACGTGGCATTGGCATCAAGCGAACTTCAATACATTGACGGTGTTGCGCCCAAGGAGAAAATCAAATAATGACAAGTATAAATGATTCGAACTCAACCCTATCGCTAGTAGAACGGATTGGTAAAAAAATCCCCGATCCAGTGATCATGTTTATGTTTTTATTGGCTTTTTGCTTGGTACTAACAGCGTTGATAGGCGGATTGACCTTCCAAACCCAAAATGTCGACGGCGGTTTAACAACCCATGCCATCAAAGATATGACACAAACAGAGCATGTTCGTTGGTTGTTTGACAATGCCTTGGTTAAAAACTGGTTGGCGTTTGGCAACGGGGTTTTGGGTGTCATTCTTATCGTCATGCTGGGTGTAGGCGTGGCCGAAAACTCTGGTTTGTTAACCGCAATTATCAAAAAGCTTGGGACGCGACTGCCCGACCGGTTACTCGCCCCAGCCTTGGTTTTTCTCGGTATCATGAGCTCAATCGCCACAGACGCAGGTTATTTAGTCCTGATCCCGTTGTCTGGTCTACTCTATGCTGGGTTGGGGAAAAACCCTTTAATTGGAATGGCGGCAGCATTTGCGGGTGTGTCCGCGGGTTTCAGTGCCAACTTAATCCCCGCAACACCGGTTGATGTGATTATCGGCCTAAATGCCAAAGTGTTCGCTGAAGCTCAAGGCGTCCCATTCACACGTGCAGATGGCAGTGCGCTTACGCCAGCAACCATGCATTACTTTTTTATCTTTGTGTCGACGTTTTTACTTGCGGGACTCGGCGCCTGGGTAACCAGCCGCTTCGTCGCCCCAAAACTAGAGAAGATGGACTATCAATTACCCGCTGAGATAAACCTTGACGAATTTGAAGTCACTGAAAACGAAAAACGCGGCTTAAAAGCCTCAGTATGGGGCCTGCTGGTCGCGATTGGGGTGGTGGTATTTTTGGCGATGGGACCACTTGCCACATACACCGACGAGGCGGGTAACACCGTATCGCCTTATCTCAATAATGTCATCTTATTAATTGCCTTAGTATTCACCATTGTGGGTGTTGCCTTCGGTTTTGCCGCTAACAAGTTCAACAATATGACTGACGTCATGCAAGCAATGGTTACCCAGATGAATACCATGGGCTACATATTGGTATTGACGTTCTTCTGCTACAACTTTCTCGGCATACTCGGCTATTCGGGTTTAGGGACCTACATAACCTATTTGGGTGCGAGTTTCTTGCAATGGCTGGGCCTTCAGCAGTTCCCTATTCTGTTAATAATTGGTTTTATTCTGACAACCGCATTGATTAATCTATTTGTGGGTGGCTTGACCTCAAAATGGATGTTATTGGGGCCCATCTTCATTCCAATGCTATATCAAGTTAATCCGCAAATGACCCCTGACCTGATCGCAGCGGCCTATCGAGTGGCGGACTCTTCAACCAATATTATTTCACCACTGATGACCTACGCGGGCGTTATTCTGGCATTCATGCGAAAGTACAAGCCCGACCTTTCATTTGGCGACATGATCCTGATGATGGTCCCCTATTCGGTGGTTTTCCTGATCGCTTGGACCACTTTGCTAGTTGGTTTCTTTGCATTCGGTATCCCGCTAGGATTTTAGTCCAATGTAAAATACCCAAAAGCCCCTGTAGAATCGCGCTTCACAGGGGCTTTTTTCTTCACAACCAAAGGTTATTATTTGCGCTAGTTACCTTTGCTGTCGAGTATTGTCTCAATCTCATCCATCACAGCACTCATACGATCGATGACGGCGTTATATGGGGCTGGACTCGTCATGTCTAAACCTGCTTGCTTGAGGATGTCTACTGGATAGTCTGACCCACCGGCCTTGAGGAAATTAAGGTAAACGTCTCGAGCATTTTCCGTGTCAGTATTGAGTTGATCAACAAAATAGGCAGCCCCTGCGATGGAAGTCGCATATTGGTAAACATAGAAGTTGTAATAGAAGTGTGGGATGTAAGCCCATTCAATCATCTCGCGCTCACTGATATTCATTACCCCCTCATCGTGGCCGTGGTAGCGCTTGAGGATTTCTCCGTAAATCTGCGTCATCCTAGCACCAGTTAGCGCGTTACCCTTCTCAACTTCTTCGTGAATTGCCAGTTCAAACTCTGAAAACATAACCTGACGGAAAAAAGTGCCGCGCATTTGTTCAAGTGCATAGCCCAAGTAAAAGAGCTTTTCATCCTCACTCTTAGCTTGTTTCAGCATGTGCTCTTGGAGCATGATTTCTTTGGCGATTGCCGCGATTTCAGTGGTAAAAATTGAGAAGTTGGACAGCTCATAGGGCTGATTTTCATTGGTCAGTACTTTGTGTAGTGCATGCCCCCATTCGTGAGCATAGGTTGACGCACTGTTATAAGTATCTTGGTGATTCAGCAAGATTAATGGATGGACATCATAAGCCGAGCCTGACATGTATGCCCCTGAGCGTTTGCCAGCCTGAGGGTAAACATGCATCCAGCGGTCTTCAGAAGCTTGTGCAAACGTGTTCGCAAACTCCGGACCGAGTACCTGAATCGAGTCCAACATTAAATCACGTGTTTTGTCGATTGGAAATGTCAGATCGGTTTTGACCAAATCGGGATATATATCGTGATACCCCAAATCTTCAACGCCGAGCATTCGAGCCCGTAACTTAAAATAGCGATGCAACACGTCGATGCGATCATTCGTCACTTTTACCAGTGTTCGATATACTGCTTCCGGGATATTGTCACCAGATAAAAAGTACTGCAGCGTATTATCATATTTACGCGCCTTGGCGGTTGCTACGTTCGCTTGAACTTCACCGTTAAGCGTAACACCAAAGGTACTTTCAAAGTCTTTGTAACGTCCCCAAAACGCGTCAAATACGGCTATTCGATCTTCGCGGTCAGGATCAGCGCGGTGCAGCGAATAACCCGCATTGGTTAAATGCGCTTCAGTACCGTCACTTAAGGTAATGGTTGGCCACTCAATTTCAGCGTTAGCAAGCATGTCGCGCGCGCTTTGCGATGCTGACAATGCTGTCCCCATCAGCGACAACACTTGCTCTGCTTCGGGCGTTAACACGTGTTGACCTTGTCGCAACGTGTTGCGCAAAAACAATGCATGGTCAGACAATCCGGGCTCACTGGCGATAAACGCTTCAATTTGGTCTGACCCCATGGCGACAATTTCGGGTGCGAGAAAACTCTGCGCTGCACTCGCCGCTTGGAACAAGGATGATACGCGACCGACCATTTCCTGCCCTTTAGGGTCACCTAGGTTGGTGTTGCGCAAATTTGAAGCATACGTCCAAACACGCAGTAATTCCTTCGAAAAGGCTGAGCGAGCTTCTAGTGCTTGCAGTAGTGTGCTGGCATCATCGCCTAGCTTACCTTGATAGTCATCTAAGCTGTCAACCTGACCACGCAAACGCTCGAGTTCAGCACTCCAGCTCTCATCCGTTGCATAAAAATCGGTTAAGTCCCAGATGTATTGTTCGTCAACGGTTGTGGCGTTTTCTTGTGCTTGAACAGGCGCGATCAGCGCAGACACAGCGAGTGCGCTCGAGCACAGCAGTGCAGAAGCTTTCAACGTAAATCTAGATTTAATCATCTTATCCTCTATGTTGCGTTAGGGCTTTGTTTGCCCATTTTTTATTCAGTTGTGCAACGCCATCATAGGGTAGAGAAGAAAAGTCCCGCAACGATGTGCGGGAGTAAAAAAGTAACAATGTTTTGCTATGCGGAGCAAATATGCAGCTAGTCTGTAAGTTTCATCCACTCGTCGCTGCGTATGACGCAATTACTAACAATTAGACAAGAACAAATCGCGTCTCGGATCAGAATGGCATTGGTTTAACGCGGCTGAGATCTTGACGAGCAACAAAATCACGGAGTGAATCAGCCAGCTTTTCAGTCGTTTGAAACACTGTGTGCCAGTAGTTAATTCGAGTCGCATCGTCGAGCTCAACAAAGTCATTTCGATCCGGGATTTTTTGAAACGGTAGTGTTTGGACAAATTCTGGTGAAGGGCAAAGCAAAACCGTTTTGTCGTAATTTTCGCCGCTCACTAAACGACTAGAGCTTTTATCAAACCAGCCAGATTTGGGTTGAGCATTGAAGTGTGGGTACAAGGTCAACCCTTGATCATTGAGCTTAAGATCAAAATGATAGTCGATTATGCCACCATCGCGATACATGCCTTTTGGTGCATTTGAAATATCTTTTATACCCTGCATCACCATCGGGATTGAGCCCGATGCCAACAGCGCGTCTCTGATATTGTCCTCATTTAAATCAATACTCAGCGTGTTGATATCGTATGGATCGCTGAATTGAAATTGGCTGGACGGCACCTTAAAGATGACGCGCTGATATTGTTTATTAAGTTTATTGCGGTCTGAGCGATTTCTAAGGTAACTGCTCAGTAACCCCATACCTTGCAGTATTTTATTTTCGAAGCTGACTAGACCATTTGATTTAGCCACAACAAAATGGGCCTTAAATATTGGGTTTTGTATAATTTCTTGCGCTCCGGTCGGGCCAAACACGATGTCTAGCAGCTCCCGGGCTTTGCGGGTGATTTCAGCAGGTTTAGCGTTTTTACTATAGGTCGTTTCGGAATAGTTTTTCGCGAGGCGATCGATTGCAGCGACCGGATCCTGTTGAGCAAAACAAGCGGATCGAAAGGCCCCCGCTGAGCTGCCGATAAGATCTAATTCGCTGCTTCGGTCTTTAAAGAATTCTCCAAACCAAAAGCGGTCCATTTGGTACAAGCAAAACCACTTGGGTCCCCCACTTGCGCCCAAAAATGAGGTGAAAACCTCTTGCTTGAAACCTTCTTTGTGCAGCGTTTCCATTGCTGCTTTACCGGCATATATGTCTAGCATGCGCGCACTTATCTGTGTTTTTGTGCGGGCATCTTCTATTAAATCACGATAAAACTCAACCAAACGGGTGCCATAAAACTGTGCCCGCACACAGACAAATGCTGAGTGTAAATCCTGGCCATTTTTGTCAATGTTGGTCGATAGCCCAGCATTATCGTTCATAATGCAAAATCTTCTACTTTTCAGACTTCTATCCGTCTAATCATCTGTGATAATCTGGTACGACACGGATAGACAGTAAACGAGTAGACACGATGCCCAAACAAACCCTGGCAGTGGTACCAGAAACGATGGTAATACATTCATTACCGGCTGACGCAGCGATTCCACCAAATGTGTTTCAAGCATCTCTCTATTTTATTGGCAAAACAGCTGAAGAATTGTCTATCGTTGTGCCTGAAACCATCGCGATAGACTCAGAAGATAGTGATGACAATTGGCGAGCAATGGAAGTACTCGGCCCTTTACACCTATCCATGGTCGGTATTATGGCGAGCATTGGCAATGTGTTGGCTCAAGCAAAGATCAGTATCTTTGTCGTATCGACCTTTGAAACGGATTTTTTCCTGGTGAAAAACAAATCCCTCGACCATGCCATTAAAGCGCTGGAAGACGATGGATATACGGTAATCCGCTAGTGCGACTCGGCCGCTCTAAAGTCGTCTACCAAGCTCCATCGACCTTTAAGCACCAGGTCTCCGTTATTTCACCCGTCTCTGGTAGCTTGTTACCACTTCACAATGCATCATCACCCGCTAGTGCTCTTAGAATGTTCGGGGATGGGGTTAATGTATTGCTGTCAGGCTCGCAGCTGTATGCGCCGTTTGATGGTCAACTCCTATCTTTACCTGACACTTGTGAGTTTATGCGTTTACGCTCTAAAAACGGACTGATTTTTCAATTCAGTTTCCACTCATCGGTGCGATCACTTATGGGCGAGAGATTTGTTCGTGGTATCAGACAAGACGAACCGTTTAAGCAAGGCGATTTATTGTTAACTTTCGACTTGAATTGGCTACGCGCACGATTGGGTGAGGTACACTTGGCCATTACGTTAGTGAATTCTCAAAAAGTTCTAGCCATAGACCCGCTGACAGGCGGTGAAACAAGAACAAAAAAACTCGTTGCGCAGCAAGATACACTGATGAACATTTACATTTAAAATTATAGGTAGAAGCGAATTTTATGACGATTACAGTATACGGTATTAAGAATTGTGACTCGGTAAAAAAAGCCCGCAAATGGTTTGAGCAGCACAATATTGCCTATACCTTTCACGATTTCCGTGCTGACGGGATCGACCATAAGTGGGTTGCGGATATAGCAGAAAAAGCTGGTTGGGAAGTGCTCTTAAACAAGCGTGGCACGACCTATCGACAACTCAGCGATGATGTAAAAGCCAATATTGACGAACAGAGCGCATTGCAGTTGATGGCGCAAAACCCGACTTTAATCAAGCGGCCAGTTGTCACTGACGGCGATACCGTTAGCGTTGGATTTAACGCTTCATCATTTGAACAGAGTTACACATCATGAGTGAAGTACTAGCCTTAGCCAAAGCGCTGATTGCAAGGCGTTCGGTAACGCCAGAAGATGCCGGCTGTCAGGAGCTGATGGGTGAACGACTAGCAGCCTTGGACTTCAATCTTGAAACCATGGTGTTCGAAGATACGACTAATCTGTGGGCGCGTCGCGGACAGCAAACGCCCGTTTTTTGTTTTGCCGGGCATACGGATGTCGTACCTTCTGGACCTGAGCAACATTGGCAAACACCACCATTCGAACCAACTATTGTGGGTGAATATCTGCATGGTCGAGGGGCCGCCGATATGAAAGGCAGCCTGGCTGCAATGATCGTCGCAACCGAAAGCTTTGTACGCAACCACCCCGATCACAAAGGCTCAATAGCGTTCCTCATCACGAGTGACGAAGAAGGGCCTTTTATCAATGGTACAACGCGAGTCATCGACACACTTGAGGCTCGGGATGAGAAAATAGACTATTGTATCGTGGGCGAACCGTCCAGCACCGAAAAAGTCGGCGATGTTGTTAAACACGGTCGACGCGGCTCGCTGACCGGCGACCTCTGTGTGTATGGCGTTCAGGGGCATGTCGCCTACCCTCATCTCGCCGAAAACCCAGTTCACACTGTATCTCCAGCGCTCGCAGAATTGAGTCAGGCGCATTGGGACGAAGGAAATGCTGATTTTCCTCCAACCAGTTTTCAAATTTCTAATATTCACGCGGGTACAGGTGCGGGTAATGTTATTCCAGGCCACTGCGAGGTCTGTTTCAACTTCCGCTATTCAACGGAATGCACAGCCGAATACTTAACCCAATCAGTAACTGAGATCCTCGATAAACACGGGTTCAAATATGACATTCAGTGGACCTATAACGGCTCACCGTTTTTAACGAATCACGGTGAACTGGTCGATGCCACCCGCAACGTCATCTCTCGGGTAAACGGAGGCGATGCAGAGTTTTCGACTGCCGGGGGAACGTCCGATGGTCGCTTCATCGCTCCGACAGGGGCTCAAGTGATTGAGTTAGGTCCTGTAAATGCCACGATCCACAAAGTAGATGAGTGTGTTCGAATCAAAGATCTGGAAATTCTCGTTACGTTGTACGAACAAATCCTAGAGGAATTGCTTTGCAAATAACGCCTCTTCAATGTCTCGGAAAATCGTCAGAACACATCGTATCAGTGGGTAAAGCGCACCAAATGCACCCCATTGTGCGACAGGCATTTAGCGATATGCAAGCGGCCGCAGTGAAAGCTGGTATTGACTGTCAATTATTCAGTAGCTTTCGGGATTTTGACAAGCAATGCAGTATTTGGGATCGCAAATGGCGTGGTGAACTGCCTTTATACGACATTAACAATGTCCGTCTTGACCCAAGCCAATTGACCGACACTGAGAAGCTGCATGCCATTTTGTTATGGTCTGCTCTGCCCGGTGCCAGCCGACACCATTGGGGTACGGATATCGATGTGTATGATAAACGCAGTGTGGAAGCAGACCCGAATCCCTTCAATTTGATCAGTGACGAGTACCAAAATAATGGTCCGTGTGCTCAGCTTAGCCAATGGTTAGATGAGCATGCCGAGTCATTTGGATTTTATCGGCCGTATGCGCGATTCAATGGAGGTATAGGGGCTGAACCTTGGCATTTAAGTTACGCCCCTATCGCCAAGCTGTATGAGCAACAACTTGATCCCTACACATTGCTTAGCGCGATTACGGAGGCCGGTATACAAGGTCTTGGCGAAGTTAGAGCCCACTTTGACGAAATTTTCCACCGCTATGTGCTCAATCGGGGAATAGCACAATGAGTAGTTGGATTATTATAACGATCATTGTGCTAGTGTTAGGCGTAATTGTGAGCAACATAATGCTGCTTAAAGCGTCGGCAAAGCTCGAAATCAAGCTGCCCAACGCCGATAGTAAAACAATCCAGCAACAACTCAACGCGTCGAACGAAAACAAAAAAGCAGGTGCACAAACACCTGCTTCTGATCAATCTGACGCTCAATAAAGCGCTTATTATGACGAGGGTTGCTCGACCTTGTCCTGCGTTTTCAAATCGAAATCTGACGCATCATGGCGCTCTCGTAACTGTCCTTCAGGGTTGCCCCAAGAGCGATTTACCATTTTACCACGCTTAACCGCCGGTCGCGCCGCAATGCGTTCAGCCCAGGCCACAACGTGCGTATAGCTTTTGACATCCAAAAACTCAGCAGCTTCATATAAGTATCCCAATACTAACGCACCGTACCATGGCCATATAGCCATATCAGCAATTGTGTATTCTGGACCCGCGATATACGCACTTTTCCCAAGCTGCTTGTCTAAAACATCTAGCTGTCGTTTCACTTCCATCGCAAATCGGTCGATTGGGTACTGCCATTTCTCAGGCGCATAAGCGTAAAAGTGTCCAAATCCGCCGCCCAACATTGGCGCACTGCCCATTTGCCAGAATAGCCAGTTGATACACTCCGCTCGGGCAGCAGCCTCTGAAGGTAAAAACAGCTGATGCTTTTCAGCCAAATAATGCAGAATGGAACCGGATTCAAACAGACGTGTTGGCGGCGTAGTTGAAGTATCCAACATGGCAGGTATCTTTGAATTAGGATTTACGTCGACAAATCCAGAGCTGAATTGCTCGCCTTCCATGATATCGACTAGATAGGCGTCATATTCAGCCTGTGTAATACCTTTCTCAAGCAACTCTTCTAGCATTATGGTGACTTTTACCCCATTGGGTGTCGCCAATGAATAAAGCTGCAGCGGATGTTTTCCACGCTCCAGTGCCTTATCATGAGTTGATCCCGATATGGGACGATTGATGTCGCTAAATTTACCGCCACTTTGATTATCCCATAGCCATACTTTGGGGGGCGTATAAGCCTTTTCAGTCATAACGTTTCCTTTCTTAGCTGAGCGCATAAATGCGCATCTCAACCAGTAATTCTGTATTGTGACGATAATAGACCACTTATTGGTCTTAGATCTTTCACTCTACTCTGAAGGTTTATCCGTATAGCGCACAGCGGTACCGGCAATGCTGACCATCAACATACTGCCCTTGTCGCCAATAACTTGATAGTCAATGTCTACACCAAGGATCGCGTTCGCTCCCATAGCGAGAGCTTCTTGTTCCATTTCTTGAAAGGCCATTTTCCGTGCACGTGTCAGTTCTGCTTCGTACGATCCAGAACGTCCACCCACAATATCGCGTATCGAAGCAAACAAGTCTTTAAACAGATTAGCGCCCATTACGGCTTCGCCAACGACTATGCCGTAGTACTTTTCTACGTTCTTTCCTTGTAATTGATTAGTGGTTGAAATAATCATCTTGTTCTCCTGATTTCGTTTCGTGTAAGTACTGGGTGAAGCCTACGATAATGCGTTCAACCTCAGATTGTAAATAGGCTTTAGCCGGAACAGTATTCCAAATAGGCGCGGGCCACGCCGGATCAGTTTTATAGCGTGCAATATGATGAACGTGTAACTGACTCACCACATTGCCCAAAGCGGCAATGTTGAGTTTATCAGGTGAAAAAAAGTGCTTTAAAAAATGGCTAACCAAAAGGCTTTCCTTTTGATAACCGTGACGCTGCTGATCATTCAGATCGATAAACTCTGTCGCGCCCGCAATTCTGGGGACCAGAATTAGCCAAGGATAATTCGCATCCTTACTTAATAACAAACTGCACAGCGGCAACTCATATACGTGCTCACAATCAGCGGCTAATCGTTGGTCCAATTCGAAGTCATCATTGCTCATAATCTGTTAGTTCCGTTGGTACAACTGTCAACAACGCGCGCTGCCCTATCGCTACATGTGCATTAGGAAATACAATTGCCTCGCCATCATATTCGGCAACATATTCCCGACCAGTCTCACTCGCTAGCAGTGTTCCTTTGGAGTAGTCGTTGAAGTTTGCCGTTTCATCATCAAAATGCAGCTCGAAATCCTGCTGCTGACGATTGATGACTTGATTCACCCGATAGATGAGTAAATCTGCTAAATCGACCGCTGGTGCGCTATAACCACTCTGTGTTACCAGACCGATAATTGCGGTTTTGGCATCTTCAAAACGGCTCATGTCATTTTGACCAAATGGTCTGACCTTACCCAATTCAACCGTAAATGCATGAGCATTAAATTGCGTCGAACTGAAATAACTAAACGTCGTTGTTGGGCTTTCTGAAAGCAATATCGTTTTAACGCCGCACGCTGCGAGAAAACTCAACTGTGAATATGAATGCAGACGATCATGTAGCAACGGATATACTGCAAATTTTTCGTTTTTCGATGCGCGTATGGCAGTGTGTAAATCATAATGCAAGCGCTGAGTCGCTTGGGGGTGACCATGGTAAAACTGCGCAACATGCGTTTCGAGCTGTTTTGCCCGGCGTCGCTCATCGTTAATTAATCCAGGTGCTTCACTGTGCGCGCCGGAGAACAGACGATTCATATTCTCTTCCACAAACCGCTCAGCTATATCCATTGCGGGAAGGTTCCCGAATAGAACGAGCACAGGGTGCTGGCATGACCGCTTTTCGTTAAGCAGGTCTTGAACCAACTCATCGAGGATTTCGATGGGCGCAGTCTCATTGCCGTGCACCCCACAAGACAACACAATCGCATTGTGCCCTTCTGTGTGTGGTGTAAATTCAATGATCCCTTCGGCGTGGAAGATCACGTCACAATGCGTCAGAGAAACGCGATTTACATGGTTGAAAAGTTCAGGTTGTTGTCGAGAAAGGGCAAGAAACCCGTGTTGTTGTGCGCGGTTGAGTAAATCCATAACGACCAAGGTAATGAAACAATCGGTATATGGTAACCGATTTACACCACAAAAGGCGGATTTATGACGTGCGTTTTAGTGTCTGCAGTACCGAGGTTCCAATACTGATGTCGTGACTGGCAAATTCGATAAATTCTCGCATCGGTAATGCTTGCGTAAACAAAAAGCCTTGCCCGTATTTGACACCTATTTCCCTCAGCACATGCAAATGTGTCACTGATTCGATGCCTTCCGCAACGACTGAACACCCTTTTGCATCACCAATGCGCTTAACCCCTTCAATGATGGCCTGGTTTACGCTATTGGGTTCGAGTTCCAATACAAAGGTTTTGTCCACTTTAAGCGTATTGATTTCCAAATCACGTATGTAGGACAGATTCGAATAGCCTTTGCCAAAATCGTCGATCGATATTGATAGCCCAAGGTGTCGCAACTGATCCAACTGCCGCTTAACCATCAAACTATTGGAAAGTGCCACATCTTCAGTCAACTCTAACTCAAATCTGGATAGCGATAACTCATAGGCCTTTGCAAACGCCTTGAGATTGCTAATCAACTGAGTGTCATAGAGCTGAGTTGGTGAGATGTTGACCGCTAGGGTCAAGTCAAGCCCAGCGCGATCGAAGTGGCGCAATTGCTCAAACGCTTTTTCGATGGTCCAGTAGCCGAGTTCATTCATCATGTTGTATGACTCAGCTGCTTCGATTAGCGGCCCTGGGAAGAGCACACCATCTAGTGGATGATTCCAACGCAATAAACACTCAGCGCCAACAATTTGTAGTGTTTCTAATTCGACCTTGGGTTGGAAGTACAGCTCTAACTCATCATTGTTGAGCGCGCGCTGCAGGTCCGCCTTCAAGGTTAAGCTTCGAGCGTTATCTTGTTCAGTCTTCGCGGTAATATGAGCAAAATTTTCATATTTATTTTGCTTCGCCTGTTTGAGCGCTGCTTCGGCCCTCGCGATAAAATCGGTAATTTGAAACCCTGCGTGATCAGCACTTGCGGCACCAACATTAAAATCGGCAATGAAGGAATGCGAACTATGATTGATTGGCGTTTTGAAATGCTCAACCAGATATTCAAATTTTTCAACAAATTCAGCATGGGTTAAACGACGATTGAACAATACGCCAAATACATCGCCGCTAATGCGGCCGATGATCGTTGCGTCTTTAAATAAGAGACTGATGCGATTCGCAATAGAAAGTAAAAACTCGTCACCAATATGAGTGCCAAAACTCGTTGTGACGTCCGAAAAGCGCACAACGTCAACCAGCATCATTGAAATTGCATCACTGCTCTCAGCGCACTGCTCGATGCAATGAATAAAAGCAAAGCGGTTTGGAATTGACGTTAATTTTTGGTGCACACGACCCATGAGTACGGCGATTAAATCTCAGGCTGATGCGTTGATCTTATCGAGTCTTTGGTCACTTGGCTAGTCCAATGACTGAAACACCAGTGTCTAGGGAAATTTACAGGCTTATGAAGCCGTTGGAAATGCAATGAAGAAGCGCCAACATCGACGTTATTACGCCAATGCTGGCCGAATACCGAAGATTATTTGCTTTTGTTCAGTCTACGGCTGAGCCCCAGACCGAGCATACCCAAACCAAACAACATCAGAGGTGTAGGTTCAGGCACTGATACGCGAACATCATCAATGAAATTGCCGTAGGTATAGGTGGACGGTCGTACCGTTGTGAATACTAACTGAGTCATAGTCGATTGCGCAGTGAATGTAGCGCTGAAGAATTTCCAACCGTTGGTTGTGTGATCATTCAACACCCAAGACATAATCGAACTATTGAGTTGTCCGGCTACGTCGCTGACCGCTACCGAAAAGGTCTCATCGATTTTATTTCTGCGCGCTTGATAAGCAAATGACAAAGAGTAGGTTTGACCGGCAGTCGTCGCAAAATCTTGATAAATAGAGAATGCACTCTGTGGGCGTGGGTGCGCATTCAGCTCCGCAAATTGTTGACCATGATACGCCGCTTCCCCCTGAAGGTGATCCCAAATTTCAATATTGGATCCATTCCAGCCGTTTACATCATCGGCCACAAACCATTGCCATTGACCGTAGGCAACGTCGTTGTCTTCAAAACTGCCGTTAATAATCAAGTTCGCATGAGAACTAAGAGAAAATGTGCTCACGAATACAACGAGCATCAATCGTACTAAGTGTTTGGTCAACTGCATAATGATACCAATCCCTAAAAACAATTCACTAAAGTGCGGCTTTATTACGCCATATAATACTGGTCTACAGCAATCATCGGACCACTTTTAAATGTCATTATTTTCAACTGGTTAGATAAGGGAATAAGTAATAATGTAAAAATATCTGACAGTTTAATGGATGAAAAAGACAAGCCCCACTAGGAGGCTGTCTTGATTTTAGGGAGAGAAAAGAAGGTTGTTTTGTTCCTCGATTAATCGACTTTACAAGGAGTAAGATTCCAGACCCGCTCCACATAGTCCTTGATTGAACGGTCTGAGGTAAACTTACCCATCATTGCGGTATTTAATATCGCCATTCGCGCCCATTTAGACTGGTCGCGGTAAGCTTTATCAACCGCTTCATGAGCCTTTGAGTAAGACTCAAAATCCGCCAAACAAAGATACGGATCGCCACCGCTGAGTAAGCTGTGCTTAACTGAGGCTAATTCTCCGGGCTTACCTGGTGTAAAGTAATCACTTTCCAGCCAATCCAAAATCGCCTTGATTTCGGTGTTTTGATAATAGTAATCATCTGGGCGATAGCCTTTGGCTTTTACCGCTGCGACTTCGTCCACTGTCAAACCGAAAATAAAGATATTGTCCTCGCCGACTTCTTCCGCAATTTCAATATTCGCACCGTCCAACGTTCCAATAGTCACCGCGCCGTTGAGCGCAAGTTTCATATTGCCTGTTCCAGAAGCTTCTTTGCCTGCAGTTGAAATTTGCTCTGAAACATCGGCAGCCGGAATCATTTTCTCAGCTAACGATACGCGATAGTTAGGCAAGAATACGACTTGCAGCTTGTTGTTGACGCGAGGGTCATTGTTTATCTTGTCAGCAACCTTATTGATTGCATAGATAATATCTTTCGCCAACGCATAACCGGGTGCCGCTTTTGCGCCAAAAATGAAAACGCGCGGATGCATATCGTAGCTAGGATTTTCCAGCAGACGTCGATACAGCGCCAAAATGTGTAATAGATTCAGGTGTTGGCGCTTGTATTCATGCAAGCGTTTTATCTGAATATCGAAAATGGCATCAGTGTTGACATCGATATCAGTAAGTTCTTTTATCGTTCGAGCCAGCGCCACTTTGTTGTCATGCTTCACCTTCATAAACTGCTTCTGAAAAGTTTTGTTATCTGCATGAACAGCTAATCCGGTAAGCTGATCCAAATCCATTGGCCAATCACTTCCAATCTTCTTATCAATCAATGTGGATAATGCAGGATTACAGGCCTTTAACCAGCGACGCGGTGTAATTCCGTTGGTCACGTTGGTTAATTTAGTTGGCCATAGCTGATCAAATTCAGGGAACAAGTGCTGCTTCACTAATTTACTGTGAATTTCTGCAACGCCATTAACCTTGAAAGAACCAATCACAGACAAATTGCCCATGCGCACCATTTTGCCGTTGCTTTCTTCAATAATTGATAATTTTGACTTGATCTCGTTGTTGCCAGGCCACTGCTTTTCGACCTCAGCCATGAAACGGTGATTAATCTCATAGATAATCTCCAAATGACGCGGCAAAATTTTCTCGAGCATCCGCGCTGGCCATTTTTCTAATGCTTCTGGCAACAAAGTGTGGTTGGTATACGCAAATGTATTGGTACAGATATCCCAAGCTGTATCCCAATCGAGTTCGGCACGATCCACCAAGATCCGCATCAACTCTGGGATAGCGATGGCAGGGTGAGTATCGTTAAGTTGGATTACCACTTGGTCAGTAAAACGACTCCAGTCATCACCATGTGCTCGCTTGTAGCGACGGATGATATCTTTCAGTGAACAGGCACAGAAAAAATACTGCTGAATAAGGCGCAATTCCTTGCCGGCTTCAGTTTCATCATTCGGATATAGCACTTTTGAGATTGTTTCTGCCTGCACATTCTCTACTTGTGCATCGACATAGCCGCCGGCATTGAACACGTCCCAATTGAAATAACCAGATGACTGGCTTTGCCATAAACGCAGAACATTGACGGTCTTACCACCATATCCAACAACTGGAATATCCCATGGAACCCCTCGAACAATGCTCCCCGGGTGCCATTCTTTTTGGATCCGCCCGTTCTCACCGTACTTGGTCTCGACATACCCATACAGTGAAACTTCTTGAATAGACTCAGGACGACAAATTTCCCAAGGATTACCGTAATCCCGCCAACTATCGGGACGTTCAATTTGTGCACCGTTTTTAATCTCTTGACGAAACAGGCCATGCTCGTAGTGAATACCATAGCCTATTGCGGGTAACTCCATGGTAGCGAGAGAATCGATAAAACAGGCTGCCAAGCGCCCTAACCCACCATTTCCAAGCGCCATATCAGGCTCTTCTTCGAGTACGTCTGATAGGTCAACGCCTAATTCAGTCAACGCCTCACTGGCAGTATCGAACAAATCCAAGTTATGCATATTGTTGGATAGCAGACGACCCATTAGAAACTCAGCAGAAAAATAGTGTACCGCTCGCGTATCATTGAAATAGTGAGACTTTTGAGTTTTGCGTAAGCCTTCTAACACTAGTTCTTGAATAGCCGCGCACGTTGCCTTCCACCAGGCGTGATTATTCGCTTTATTCTCATCTGTTCCCAATGAACTGTGAAGATGCTTCACAATCGCCGTCTTCAACGCACTTTTATCCAGTGTTTGTACTTCGTTGATCGGCTCACTTGGTACAGCGTTTTGTGCTTTAGTTTTCGTTTTAACCGCTTTCTTTTGTGCGCTCATAATGAAATCTCACTCATGCCCATCGGCGTTTTGATGTAATTAAACTACATTTTGTAGTGTTTCAATGGAGATGAATATAGCAACGAAAAAGCCCTTCTGTTGTTAAACATTTGTTAACAGAGGGGCTTTTTGGTTGCTTTTTGAGCTATTTTAACGTTTTGTTTACATTATGTCGTTGAATACGATTGCAAACAAACAAGATGTTGCCGTTAAAGAGTGTGTTATTGGATAACTGCGTTGACTAAAACTTCAGCCTCAGATAATAGTTCTTGTAAGTGACTTTCACCAACAAAACTCTCAGCGTAGATTTTATACACGTTTTCAGTACCCGATGGTCGAGCGGCGAACCAACCATTTTTTGTCGAGACTTTGACACCACCGATTGCGGCGCCATTGCCTGGCGCGTGAGTTTGAACACTTGTTATCGGCTCACCAGCCAAGCTTTGACTCGTGACGACATCGGCTTGCATCTGACTCAAAGCCTGCTTCTGAGCGAGATTCGCGGCAACATCAACACGTTTGTAATATGGTGTGCCATGCTTCTCAGTCAACTGACGATAGCGTTCCCCCGGTTCTACTCCAGTAACCGCTGTCATTTCAGCGGCTAACAAACACATGATAAATCCATCTTTGTCTGTCGCCCACGGCGCGCCGTCTCTACGTAGGAAAATCCCACCAGCACTCTCTTCACCCGCAAAAGCGATTTGCTGCGAGGATAAACCGTCCACAAACCACTTAAACCCGACTGGCATTTCCAGTAGAGAACGATTTAGGGATGATGCGACACGGTCGATCATGCTCGACGAAACCAAGGTTTTACCGATTGCCATATTGTCAGTCCACTGTGGACGGTGACGGTATAAATAATCAATGGCGACCGCCAAGTAATGGTTTGGATTCATCAAACCAGCTGACGGTGTCACGATACCGTGCCGGTCGAAATCAGCATCGTTGCCGAATGCAATCTGAAACCTCGATTTCATATCAATCAGGCCGGCCATCGCATACGGCGATGAACAGTCCATGCGTAACTTGCCATCTTTATCTCGACGCATGAACGCGAAACGTTGATCAATTTCACTATTAACAACGTCGATGTCTAAACCATAATGTTCAGCAATACGCGCCCAGTATGCTGTGCCGGCCCCCCCCAGTGGGTCAGCTCCCATGCGGATACCCGCTTTCGCGATAGCTTGCATATCGATAACTTGATCGAGGGACTCGATGTACGGCACCGCAAAGTCGACCTCTGATACTTGGTCGCTGTGCATCGCAGCGCTTAATGACACCCGCTTAACATCTCGGTTGCTATTGGCAATCAGTTCGTTGGCACGCACTTGGATCCAGCTCGTTACTTGTGTATCAGCTGGGCCTCCATGCGGTGGATTGTATTTGAATCCACCGTCTTCAGGAGGATTGTGGGATGGCGTTATGACCACACCATCGGCAGAGCCTGCAGTACGTGTCGAATTGTGCGATAAAATAGCATGTGAAATCGCTGGCGTTGGCGTAAACCCACCATCTTGCTGAATCACAACATTGACATTGTTAGCCACTAATACTTCAAGTGCGGTGCTGTGTGCAGGCTCACTGAGTGCGTGCGTATCTTTACCCATAAACAATGGCCCAGAGATATCATTCGCAACGCGGTACTCTGCTAACGCTTGCGCGATCGCAGCGATGTGCATGTCATTGAAGGACGCTAATTGAGCGCTACCGCGATGACCTGACGTGCCAAACGCTACACGCTGTTCTAGTACTTCAATATCGGGAGAGATTGCATAATAATCACTAACGAGACGCGCAACGTTGATCAGTTGTTGAGGGTCTGCGGGTTGCCCGGCTTGCGGGTGAAGTGCCATAACATCGTCCTTTTTATGTGAGTTAAATGTGTCTTTAGGTGTTTTACGCTTTTTGCGTTAACGACTGACCAAGAGCTTGCTGTTGCTCTGCTGGGTAACCAAGCGTCTCAGCAACTTGCTTAAGGATAGAGGCTTTCTTACTGGTATTGTTATTCGTCACTACCCAGTACCCCGTATCAGCGATGGCTTTGGGGTTTGTGCTGCTGCCTGTCGCCAACAAATGTTCCTTTGACGTAGCGAAATAGTCACGACCTTTACCTTTGATCGCGAGCACGCCTGCAAAACTGTCAGGATAATGCTGATGCAAGCCAGCAAGCACACGTAAGAACCGTTCAACGACGGTTGCGCATTCACTCAATTCTGCAACGCTGGGCATATACACACTGTCGGCCGCCAACTCAGCAACTGACTCGGGCTGTGCTGGCGCTGAATCAGACTTATCAATTGTCTTTTCCACAGGCTCGGCAACTGGTTCGGGTGCCACATCTTGTGCAGGTGTGTCTATTTGCGTATTTGATGACTCGGGTAATAGCAGGCGGCGGAGAATGTCCGATGCATCTTCACCAATATACTTGGTTTGTGATGCGATATATGCGTATAACTCTTCATCGATGGTGATCGTTTTCATGCCTGTCCTAATGTTGTTATTTTTCGACATTATAAGCGCAACACAGGTCGAAGATCACTGCTTTCGTGAGCCCAAATCGACATCAATTTTAGAGAATCTAAAAAAGCTATACCTGAGTATTAAACATAGACATGTATTCACACTTAAACTCGACTACATTTAGACAATAGAGTCCTAAATTGAAGACTATGAATTCGAATATCACCCCGATTATCAATGCGCTTGAGAGCGTTGTCATTGGCAAGACCGAACAGGCAAAACTAGCCGTATGCTGCCTTATCAGTCATGGTCACCTATTAATCGAAGATCTGCCTGGGATGGGCAAGACCACTCTGTCTCATGCACTTGCCACTTTATTCGGCCTTAATTATGCGCGCATTCAGTTTACATCGGACTTGTTACCCGCAGATATGCTGGGTGCCAATATCTTTGACGTGCAAAAGCAGAAATTTGTGTTTCACCCAGGTCCAATTTTTAGTCAGGTCGTCCTCGCAGATGAGATCAATCGCGCTAGCCCTAAAACACAGAGCGCTCTGCTCGAAGCGATGGAAGAAAGCCAAGTCAGCTTGGATGGTGAAACCCACCCATTGCCTGAGCCATTTTTCGTTATAGCGACGCAAAACCCACTGCACCAAGCCGGAACCTACCCGTTGCCTGAGTCGCAACTAGACCGTTTCTTAATGCGAATTACGTTAGGCTACCCAGACTGGCAAGCGGAAAAGCAAATGCTTAAAAATAACCAAGCCCCCGTATTAACCGCGCTAGCAAACCCACAACAACTTCAGCAGTGGCAAAAGGCAGTTGATGATGTGCATGTCGCTGATGCCATCATTGACTATGTCTTGCGATTAGTCACACACAGCCGTGAATCAGGTTTATACGCAAACCCGCTGTCACCAAGAGCCAGTAAAGCCGTACTGAGAGCAGCCCGGGCATGGGCTTGGATTCATGCGAGAGATTACGTTGTCCCCGAAGACATACAACAGACATTTGCCGCTGTCGCAGAACACCGACTGAGATTGCCCAACGCTGATGGTGAGCTCAGCCAACAAATCAGTGAACAATTGCTTTCTGCTGTTGACCCACTCGCTGCATAAGAGAGGCTTCCTGTGAAAGGTCTAATGCCGAAAGCATTGCGCTTGGCGTTTCAGTCCCGTATTGATAAGTGGCTAGATAGGCGTATTCCAGCACAACATCAGCATCAACTCGGCATGACCAGCATTTTCATCTTTCCGAGTCGTTTCGGCTGGTTGTTCTTAGTCTTATGCTTGTGCTTGTTTCTACTGGGCACCAACTACCAAAACAATTTGATGTTGATATTGTGCTATTTAATGATCGCCTTGTTCCTGTTGAATTTGCATGCAGCGTATTGGAATTTCGCACGGTTGCGGCTTCGATTGAAAGCCATTCATAACGGCTATGCACTTGATCATGGGTCCATCTGCTTATCTGTCTCTACGCCAGAGCAAACTCGAAAATGTAAAGGCACTATTCACGTCAGTGAATACACTCAGCCGACCCAACACACCTTAGACTGCGAAACTGCCGACCAATTTGATTTGCCGATACAACTGCCCAAGCGCGGTATCCATCGCTTTCCGCGCCTGACGATCAGCAGTTATTACCCGCTTGGATTGTACCGGTGTTGGACACATTTAGATTTTAACCGGTACGTCACAGTGTACCCAAAGCCACAGCCTAGTCGCCTCAAAATACAATGGCTTGAAGACGCCCAACAGGGTGAGAGAGGTTTTAAAAGTGAAAAAGGTCAAGATGACTTTTCAGGACTCAAACCCTACCAACCCGGAGACAGTTTGCATCGCGTCGCATGGAAACATGTGGCTAAACATCAGGCGTGGCAGTCGAAAGCGTTCGACAGCGATATTGCTGCTTCTGGTTGGCTAACGCTTCCCACAGTGAATGCCGCGGATTTGGAGTTGGAACTCAGCTACCTAGCCGACCAGGTTAATCAATGCAGTCAAAATGACATTCAATTTGGCTTGGAACTGGGCAAGGTGCAGATTCCTCCGGCCAGCGGCGAAGGTCATCGCATTGAGTGTTTAACCGCCCTAGCCGCTTACCCTAAAACTCTCAGCAGTGGTCATCATGCTGATTGAGTCTCTCAAACTTGAACCCAAAGCCGACGAGCTCGAGCGTGGCTTGAGTCCATTGTTGTACGCTAGCGCGTTCTTCGTATTAACTGTATCTCTATTAGAGCCGATACTGAGCTGGGTTGCTGTGCTCGCTCTATGCAGCGTGGGCGTCAGGGCGAATTTGTACTTTCGCCCGCAACAAAAACCCATCGCAATGCGTACGGTTAACCTATTGGCAATTCTTGCGGCTGTGTCGTTAGCTTGGTTCAGCTTGTCCATTGGATTGTTGATGACAATGGTGAACTTGCTGGTCATGGGGTGTGCTTTCAAGTTGATGAAGATAAATCACGAAAAAGACTTGAAGCAATTGTTCGCGACCTTAGTCTTTTTGACCGCATGTGGATTTATTTTCCAGCAAGGTATTGCCTATGCTTTCCTCTACAGCATTGTTGCGTTGATCCTATTGACCGCACTTGCAGCGTTTCACGCGCCAAGTATGCGTTTCAAGGCAATTGCTAAACTTCTGATGATTCAAGGTGCGCAGGCAGTACCGATAGCGGTATTACTGTTCATCGTGCTACCGCAACTGCCACCATTGTGGCAAATGCCAACGGCAAAAAGCGCTAAAACCGGCTTAAACGACACGGTGACGCCCGGTGATATTGCTGAGCTTAGCCAGTCTTCCGATCTCGCTTTTCGGGCTCGATTTGACACAGATTTACCCGCTCAACACGAACGTTATTGGCGAGTGATGACGTTGGAAAATTTTGATGGGAAAACATGGAGTAAGAGTCCGATAAGACATCGAATCGATCGGCAATACCGACAACTTAACCAGCCGTTTGTAGCGGAGACCAACGGCCCTTTTTGGCGCTACGATGTCATCACAGAGCCGAGTCATCAACGTTGGCTATTCAGTTTAGATGTCCCCATCGCCCAGTCTTTGAATAGCAATCGCGTTAATGCCGGATATGAGTATCAACTGTATGCATCTCAACCAATAGTGACGCCACTCAACTACAGCGTTAGCTCCTATTATCAAACACCGCTCAACCAAACACTTTACAGTGTCGATCGGAGAATCAATTTACAGTTACCCAACGAAGGCAATCCGCGCACACGACAATGGGTTGAACAACTCCGACAACAATACCCACAAGATAGGGACTTTATTCTTGCCATCAATCGGTTTCTCTTGGATCAAGGCTTTCGCTATACCTTACAACCTGACGCAATGCCAACCGACCCTGTTGACCTGTTTTTATTCGAACGACAAGCTGGTTTCTGCGCTCATTATGCCAGTGCATTCGCCTATGCACTTCGGTTAGGCGGAATTCCTGCTCGTCTCGTCACGGGTTATCAAGGTGGCGAAGAGCAGTTACCAGGAGTGGTCAGCGTCTTCCAATACGACGCACATGCGTGGGTAGAAGCGTGGGTGGATGAAAGTGGCTGGCAACGTTTTGACCCTACGGCTTTAGTATCACCGGGCCGCATCGATTTCGGCTTGCAGTTTGCCATGCAAGACGAAGGTAGTTTTTTAGCGGATTCTCCGCTATCACTTGCCCGATTCAAACATTTAGCCGCGCTGAATCAGATTCGAAATTGGTTTGCCAACTTGGATTACCAATGGAGCCGCTTCGTATTGGGTTTCAATCGACAGTCCCAGCAAGACATCCTCTCTCGCCTATTTGGTGAACTGACAACGACTAGGTTATCGATGATAGGTGTAGGTGTGGTACTTGTCATTGGCGCGTTGATGCTATTGTATGTGTTGCCGCACCTGCGCAAAACAGCACTCAACCCCATAACTGATGTTTACAATGATTGTTGTGCATTGGTCGCTACCGCCACTGGCATCGAGCGTAAACACTTAGGCCCCAATGAATACTTAACACTGGTCAAATCGGCGTTAAGTGACACCGTATACAAGCAATTTATTTCCATTACGCAGCAATACGTCGAAAACCAATACCAGGCAAATACTAACGACATGCCATTGTGTTGGTTTAAGGCTCGGCGTCGAGATCTCAAACGTCAGATACAAAAAAGCCGGTGACATGCACCGGCTTTTGAAACGTTTTATTAAAGCAAATTACTTCGCTTCGTTACGTGCTTTAACTTCTTCGATAACTTTGTCAGCAACGTTTTGCGGACAAGGCATGTAGTGGCTGAACTCCATTGAGAACTGACCACGACCTGAAGTCATAGTACGCAAGTGGCCGATGTAACCGAACATTTCTGAAAGTGGTACGTCAGCCTTGATGCGAACACCAGTAGTGCCTGCTTCTTGGTCTTTGATCATGCCACGACGACGGTTCAAGTCACCGATTACGTCACCTACGTGATCGTCTGGCGTGAACACGTCAACTTTCATGATTGGCTCGATTAACTGCGGGCCAGCTTTTGGAATTGATTGACGGAATGCACCTTTCGCTGCGATTTCGAACGCAACTGCTGATGAGTCAACTGCGTGGAAACCACCGTCGTATAGTTCAACTTCAACGTCTAGTACTGGGAAGCCTGCAAGTACACCAACTTCCATCATGCCTTTGAAGCCCTTCTCAATCGCTGGGAAGAATTCCTTAGGAACGTTACCACCTACAACAGTAGATGAGAACTGGAAGCCACTGCCCGGCTCACCTGGACGGATGCGGTAATCGATCTTACCGAACTGACCAGAACCACCAGACTGTTTCTTGTGCGTGTAGCTGTCTTCAACAGGCTGAGTGATAGTCTCACGGTAAGCAACCTGAGGCTGACCAACATCTAGCTCAACGCCGTATGTACGCTTCAAGATATCTACTTTGATATCTAAGTGAAGTTCACCCATACCTTTAAGGATGGTTTCACCTGAATCTTCGTCAGTTTCAACTTGGAATGAAGGATCTTCTGCAACCATCTTACCAATCGCAATACCCATCTTCTCAGTTGAACCTTTGTCACGAGGAGAAACAGCAATTGAGATTACTGGCTCTGGGAATACCATCGCTTCAAGTGTACATGGGTTCTTCGGATCACACAGTGTGTGACCTGTTTGAACATTCTTCATACCCACAACCGCAAGGATGTCACCAGCCTGTGCTGATTGTAATTCTGTACGTTCGTCTGCGTGCATCTCAACCATACGGCCGATACGCTCTGTTTTACCCGTTGCAGAGTTAAGGATGGTGTCACCCTTGTTCAATACACCTGAGTAAATACGTACGAACGTCAATGCGCCGAAACGATCGTCCATGATTTTGAACGCCAACATACGCAATGGCTCGTCAACAGATACAGTTGCTACTTCACCTGTCTCGTTACCTTCTTCGTCAGTCAATGGCTGTGGATCAACTTCAGTTGGGCTTGGCAAGTAATCAACAACCGCGTCTAGTACGTTTTGAACACCTTTGTTCTTGAACGCAGAACCACAGTAAGTTGGGAAGAAGTCTAGGTTGATAGTACCTTTACGGATACAACGCTTGATGTCTTCAAGTGAAGGCTCTTCACCTTCCATGTATTCCATCATTAGGTCGTCGTCTTGCTCAACCGCAGTTTCGATTAGCTGCTCGCGATACTCTTCAACTTTGTCAACCATGTCTGCTGGTACGTCTTGAACTTCGTAGTTCTCTGGAAGACCTGAGTCATCCCATACGTACGCTTTGCGCTCTAGTACGTCAACAACACCAACGAAATCATCTTCGATACCGATTGGCAATGTCATTACAAGTGGGTTAGCGCCAAGAACTTTCTTGACCTGACCAACTACGCGGTAAAAATCTGCACCCATACGGTCAAGCTTGTTGACGAAAATGATACGTGCAACTTCTGATTCGTTTGCATAACGCCAGTTGGTTTCTGATTGCGGCTCAACACCACCAGAACCACAGAATACACCAACACCACCGTCAAGAACTTTCAATGAACGGTATACTTCAACTGTGAAGTCAACGTGTCCAGGAGTATCGATGATATTGAAGCGGTGATCTTTCCAGAAACACGTCGTTGCAGCTGACTGGATAGTAATACCACGCTCAGCTTCCTGCTCCATGAAGTCAGTTGTAGATTCACCATCGTGAACCTCACCTGTTTTGTGGATTTTACCGGTAAGCTTAAGAATACGCTCGGTTGTAGTGGTTTTTCCGGCATCAACGTGCGCGAAAATACCGATATTTCTGTATTTGGATAAGTCTGACATAGCCCTACTTCAATATTGTTCAAAGAAAAAAACGGGGCGGATTATATAGGATTTCTGCACGACTTTTATACTTTTTTTCATCGATCGAGGAAAAAAACCCATAAAAAGGAAATCGAGCACTTAGATAAACAAGCTCAAGACGCCAAATTAAAAGCGCTAGCAGCCAATATTGCCCATATTCGATTTGTTAAAATCAATTTGGGTTTCGAGGTATGATCGCCAACGTGACCTCATCACGATTGTGGTAGAGCTGCTTACATCGGATGGTAAAATTCGCGCTCAGTCCTTCATGCAAATAGGCCAACAATTCAGTCACCGTCTGATAGCGTTTTTTCATGGGTAGTTTTAAGTTAAATATCGCGGCCTGCGCGTATTGACGTTCCAGCCATTGGCGCATTAAGTGAGCAACCCTATCTGGTTGCTCAATCATGTCGCACACCAACAGTTGAACCGTACCGAACTCAGGGCGGTATTTAAATCCATCCGCCGCGAAATAGCTGACTTGACCCGTTTTCATAAGTGATTCAGCCATCGCACCGTTATCGACGGCTTCAACATGCATACCGTGGGAAACCAATTGATACGTCCAGCCACCCGGGCACGCGCCTAAGTCAACGGCTCTTGCACCTTCCCTGAATATAGCTTGGCGCTGTTGTTCGTTGAGTAAGTCGAGAATCGCTTCCTCTAACTTCAATGTCGAACGGCTAGGTGCTTGGTTCGGAAATCGCAACCGATGAATCCCATTGTGATGCGCATTGCGGTTTCTCGCGAAAGAGATACCAATGAAAGCACTACCGAAGTCAGGCAGAAACACGTGCAATCGCGGTTTATCGAGATCATCTTTAGGCGTCAAAAATGCGCCTTTGCGCAATGCTTGGCGCAGAGGCGTAGTCACTTTGCGCGCAAATTTTGCCACTGACTTTCCATCGTCAGTATCGGGATACTCGACCATAATATCACCCGCGAGCAGTGTTTTTTCTCCGGGCATGTTGTCTCGCCAATCAATGAGCTGCTCGATGATAGCACCGACGCGGTCGCGCTCTGGTAGTGGCTCAACCTCAGCCAAGACTGCAAAGACCTGCCGAGCAAACACCAATGTCTGAGCACCGATCTGATTAACAAATGCTTGTGCATGTTCATCTTGATAGAATTGAAAGATTACATAACCGCTGTTAGCCACCAACGACGGGTAGCCGAAAAAGTTATGTTGCGATGCCGTTTCTGTCAATTCTGCTGCAGTATCGGACTCATAACCACTGCGACAATAGGCAAGGATCTTACTCATTATGCTCAGTTTCCTCTTGCGCCGGAGACTGCTGTATCTTCCACGCGGCGATCATTAGCCATATCCAGCCAAGTAGAAACAACACACCGCCTAGCGGCGTGACGGGCCCAAGAACTTTAAGACTGACCAGCACTAACAGATAAAGACTACCGCTGAAGAACACCACACCAAACAGAAAACAAATGCAAGCTCGTCTCAATTCAGTATATACATGCTGCCACCGGTCCTGCTGCATAAGGGTCGCGACAGCCACAACCGCAATTGCGTGGAGTAATTGATACATCACACCCGTTTTGATCGTTGCAAGCGCCTCGACAGACAAAACGGCTTTCAAACCATGAGCCGCGAATGCTCCCATGGCCACTCCCAACATCGCGAATAAAGCAGCCAATAAAATAAAACGCGCCTGGGTAGTCATTTCTGTATCCATTGTTGAATTGTAGTCGCGGCAAACTCAAGGTGTTCGTCCTGGGTTAGTCCGGACGCCTTGCGCGGTTTGAAACTGTGGTCGCCGTCATCACAAAATACTAGATCGAAGGTAACAGGTAGCGTGAGTGAATCAATTAAATGACGTCCACCGAACGTATCTCTTTCACCTTGAACAATCAGACAGGGTGTTTGTACAGCGTCGAAGTGCGAGGTACGCAGTTTTTCCGGTTTACCCGGTGGATGAAATGGGTAACCCAACACAACGCAGTGACTTATCCTGCTCTGTAGGTCACTCGCGTCCTGATACTCGGAGAGCAAAAGTGTTGCCATACGCCCTCCCATTGATTTCCCGCCGATTGCAAACGGCAACGCATCGTCATAGTCGGCTGACGCCAATACCTCGCCAATCGCCTCGGCAAAAGCGTCAAGTAGCTTGTCAGCTCTGTCGGGGGGACGTTTTTTACCCTCTGCCGCGATCTTTTGCATGTAGGGGAAATCAAATAGCCACACTCTGCACCCATGCGCGGCGAGTCGGCTACCCATTTGTTGCATGAAATCTGATGCTTTTCCTGCTCCGGCGCCGTGCGCTAGCAGAATTTGTGCGACACATGTTTGCGTCGGTTCAACATTAAACAATTGCAGCATTTTCAGCCTCTACTTCAGCCATAATCCACTCGCGGAACGCCGCAATTTTGCCCAATTCAGCTTGATTTTCCTCGCACACCAAATAAAAGCTGTCTTTACTTTGAATCTTTTCTGCAAACGGAATCACCAGCCTGCCCGCGTCGATTTCCGGACGCGCTAAAATCGTGTTGCCCAGCGCGATACCTTGCCCAAGCGCGGCTGCTTGCAACACCATCATCGAATGACTAAACATGGGCCCTTGATTAACGTTGACCCCTTTAACCGAAAACTGCTTCAAATACTGGCTCCAACCTTCTCGACTTGAATCGTGCAGCAGTACGTGAAACTTTAAATCCTCTAATACTTCGAGCGGTTTCGTACCAGTCAATAGCATCGGGGAACACAGCGGCGTTAAAAATTCAGCGTGTAACTGTTCAGCGTGCAATCCCGGCCAGCGACCTCGACCATAGTAAACCGCTACATCGGTGTCCGCTTGCAAGAAACCCTCGTCATCGTCGATTGCTTTGAGTTTTACGTCGATATCTGGATTGGCCAACGAGAAGCGGTTGATGCGCGGGATCAGCCACTGACTCGCGAAACTCGGCGGCGTAGCAACAGTCAATGCCCCCTTGGCACCTTTTGCCAACAACCGCTCGGTGGCGTCCTGTAATTGCCGAAATGCTTCTCGAAGCTCCAAATAGTAAGACTGTCCCTCTTCAGTGAGTAATAAGGTTCGATTCTTGCGCAGGAATAATTTCATACTCAAATATTCTTCCAACGACTTAATCTGATGGCTCACTGCCGCTTGTGTAACAAACAACTCATCTGCGGCTTTTGTGAAGCTCAAATGTCTTGCTGCTGCTTCGAATGCTTTTAAGGCATTCAGCGGTGGCAAACGACGGTTCATCTATTTCATGCCCTCTACATTCACTCAGTTTGATCGCGGTCTTTCAGTTGCAAAAACGCGCCCCAGTTAATTGTGACGATTATGCTTCATATGAATTAGTTTTTCTAATGCAAAATTGAAATTTATGTCAATTTAAGCAAACCAATAATTGCGTATAATTTACACAGATATGAAGTTAACCTCATATCTTTAAAGGTTTTTTTGTTTTAAAAATTGTAAACAATTAAACATTTTATTTACAAATTAAATTAACTTAAATTTTATTCCAAACGGAAAGGACAACATAAAATGCGCTTAGGTATTTTGACAATCACAGCAGTACTACTTTCTGGCAATGTATTTGCCGGACAACCTGTGAGCCCAAGTGCGACAGAGCTGATGTCAGACATCGAGATCACTAAAACCCTCGATGCTTCTATCATCGCTGCCCATCGCACGATTGCTGCTCCAGAGATTAAACAACAAGTTGCACGTGCGGTTAAACAGGCAGAACTGACTTACGAGATTGACTCTCGCATGGCTATCGCCCGTCAATCGCTGCCGACTAACCAGTTTAAGGTTATTATCGGCGAATAATCGCTAGCGCGATTAACTCGCGCTAGTATCTAAGGGTGCAAAGCCTTTGACTAAATCGTCGAGGGCTTTCATTTGCGCCAAATACGGCTCCAACTTGTCTAAAGGCAACGCACAAGGGCCATCGCATTTCGCGATATTTGGATCCGGATGCGCTTCGATAAACAATCCCGCAATACCAAGCGCCATGCCGCTGCGCGCTAATTGCGCCGCCTGTGCGCGTCGCCCGTCAGCCGAGTCTGTGCGGCCACCAGGTTTTTGTAACGCATGTGTTGCGTCAAATATCACCGGCGCATAGGACTTCATCTCATCCATGCCTAGCATGTCGACAATCAAATTGTTGTAGCCAAAGCAAGAGCCTCGCTCACACAGCATGATCTTTTGATTACCCGCTTCCGCAAATTTATTCAAGATATGACGCATCTCATGTGCAGCTAAAAACTGTGGTTTTTTGACGTTTATAACGGCATCCGTTTTAGCCATTGCTACAACTAAATCAGTTTGCCGTGCCAAAAACGCGGGCAGTTGAATTACGTCCACAACTTCAGCAACTGGCTGAGCTTGATAGGGTTCGTGAACATCCGTAATGATTGGGACGTTAAACTGCTGCTTAATCTCTTCGAATATTTTTAGTCCTTGTTCTAAACCAGGCCCGCGATATGAAGTGACCGATGAGCGGTTGGCTTTGTCAAACGACGCTTTAAATACATAGGGAATGTTTAGTTTTTGCGTTACCGTCACATAGTGTTCAGCGATTTGCATCGCGAGATCTCGTGATTCGAGGACATTCATCCCGCCAAACAATACCATCGGTTGGTCATTGGCAACGGTAATACCTGCCACGTCAACGTTGTTAATCATGTTGTGTCTTATCTCAGAAGAATAAAGGTTGTTTAAGCACGGCGACCTTGGCCACCAGCACCAATGTAACGATGGCTGCGGCAAAACCGGCCCATTGCATTGCACGTGTGGTCGCCCATTTCATTGCGACCATGCCGAACAGAATATACGCAACCACGCCAAATAACTTGAATGTTACCCAACCTTGAGCAAACGGATACTGACTCAAAATTACACATAGCGTTGCTGCACTCAAAAGCAAAACCGTATCAATAACATGGGGCAGTATTTTTACCCACTTCTTTGATGACATTGCAGAGTCCATTTGTCGCCATGCGAACCGGACAATAAAAAACACTATGCTCAACACTACTGCAGTTAAGTGCAGGTGCTTCATCATCATATACATTTACCAGCTCTCCTATTCTTCGCTTTCGCTGTGGTATTTTTCTTGGATTGCCATGATGGCTGTTTGGTTGTTAACCAAAAGAGTAACTAATTCAGGATCGAAGTGTGAACCACTGTGCGCCTGCAACGTGGCTAGCACTTTATCGAGCGGCCATGCGGCTTTGTGCGGTCGAACGTTGTACAAAGCATCGAATACGTCAACCAATGCGGTAATTCTTGCTTCAATAGCGATGTCAGTGCCTCTTAAACCATTAGGGTAACCGGTACCGTCCCAGCGCTCGTGATGTTGATGAGCCAACATTGCAGCCAATTGAATAACCGGACGTTTGGAGCCTTTTAACATTTCATAGCCGTATTGCGAATGGCGTTTAATACTCTCCCGCTCTTCCACAGTGAGTTCCGAAGGCTTGTGCAACAAAGCTTCAGGAACTTTGGCACTACCGATATCGTACAGTGGAACCGCCATACCAAATAGCTCAATTTGCGCAGCTGTCATGTCGGCTTTTTCGGCGAGTAGCACGCTCATTTCTCGAATCCGTCTCAACTGAGCGCTTGATGTTGTATTGTGCTCCATCGCAACCCCAAGCCGTTCAATGATCTCCTGTTGGGTATCTTCGATATCTCGGGTGGACAGCACATTGTCAAATGCGTGTTGAACATTCATCGCAAAAATCTCAACCAAATGCTTGTCCGTGCGGCTGAGTTTTCTTGGCAGGCCAGATAAATACAACAAAGAACCCCTGCGCGTTTTACTGTGGCAAAAAGCCACTAGATGGTCTTCACCATACACGATCTCTTGTTTGTCCAACGCTTGTTTGCACGTTTCCAATTGCTCGGTGTTAACCACTTTTTCCAGCGGTTGACCCTCAAAATTGGCATATTCGCCATTGCCGGCAAAAACATATAACTGATCGGACTCTGGTAGGTAGATTGGCTTTGGCGTCGCCACGGCACTGGTGATGTAAGCGGCATCTTTGGAACACCCCAATATCGAAGCCAATTGTTGTACGATCCCTTGGATGAACGTTTCCAGCGAACGCGCGCAAAACAAATCAGCTGATGCCTCAACAATTTTCTGCAGGCCCGCGCGATTTTCCTCAATCACAATAATATCGTTGTATGACCGCAGCGCAGAAATAACGACGGTGAATAGCTTTTGCGCCGTGAGCTCAGTTTTCGATTTGTAGTCATTAATATCGTAATTAATAATCACGTCTTTTTCTGGCGCCTGACCCGGCTGGCCAGTTCGCAGAATTATACGACAGAAATGATTGTGTAATTCGTCACGTATATATTCCGCTACAAGTAAGCCAGAATCATCTTGTTCCATTACCACATCGAGCAATACAACCGCAATGTCATGGTGATGTTCAAATGCTTGTTTAGCTTCTATTCCACTGTAGGCACTGACAAACTCCAATCCCTTGCCCATAAATTTGAAGTCACTCAATGCTAATTTGGTGACCGCATGCACTTCAGGTTCATCATCGACGATGAGTATTTTCCAGCTCGTACTCCCCAGTTCGGGAACAGGGTCCTCTTGCTCGTCTGGCTCATCAACAAACAGTAATTCGTCATTCATAGCGTATGCCTATACTACCTTTTATGTGGCTTATGCCACCTTCCGATGGTGACGCGTGGATGTTGTTGTAAATCGGTTAACGTTTTTACGTCGGTAAACCCCTTTAGTTCAAATTGCGTTTGAATCAAAGGCGCTTGCATAAACCCATGTTCTATCATTAACCACCCCTTGTTAGCAAGGTAGTCTGGAGCTTGCTCGATAATGTGAAAAATATCGGCATAGCCATCTTGGGCCGCACTTAATGCGCTGCTGGGCTCAAATCGCAAATCACCTTGTTGCAAATACGGGCTGTCAGGCTCTACATACGGGGGGTTAGAAACAATAAGATTAAATTCCGTCGCGGGTACAGCTGAAAACCAATCGCTTTGCATAAACTCAACATTAGCAAGTCCCAACATAGCTTTATTTTGCTCCGCGATTTCGACGGCCCCAGCAATCTTATCCAGACCAATCACCCGCCATTGCTTGCGCTCCTTTGCCAGCGCAAGCGCAATTGCGCCTGTCCCAGTGCCCAAATCGATAACATTCGCGGTGTGTTCCGGAACTAAATCGAGTCCTGTTTCAACTAACAACTCTGTTTCTGGCCGAGGGATAAGCGTTGCTTTTGAGCACTTCAGGGTAAAATCCCAAAACGCGCGCTGACCAGTGATGTAGGCAACTGGTTCACCGGTGCGGCGTCGCTCTATGGATGTCTGATAATCTCTCCACTCAAGCTCAGTGAGGAGGTGCTCCGGGTAGGTGAATAGAAATCGATCATCACACGTGAGTACGTGCTTCAGCAGCGCGCGTGCGTCTACTCGAGGGTTTTCAGCCTCGGCTGTGGAAAGCGCCTGGGTGGCATACACAAGCGCTTGCTCAATGCGCGTCACAAGTTACTCATCAGCGAGTGACGCAAGTAAATCAGCCTGATGCTCTTGGCGGATCGGCTCTAGTAGTGCGCCCAAATCACCTTCAATTACGTCATCTAACTTGTAGAGAGTCAGATTGATTCGATGATCGGTGACCCGACCCTGTGGAAAATTATAGGTTCTGATCCGTTCTGAACGGTCGCCACTACCGACCAAACTACGGCGTGTAGACGCTTCCTCTTCGGCACGTTTATCCTGCTCCATTTGATTCAAACGGGCATTAAGAACCGACATAGCTTTAGCGCGATTTTTGTGTTGCGAACGCTCATCCTGACATTCCACCACAACGCCGGTAGGCAAGTGAGTGATACGAATAGCTGAATCTGTCTTGTTAACGTGCTGTCCACCCGCGCCGGATGCTCTGAATGTATCAATTCGCAAATCTGCAGGGTTAATTTCAATCGCTTCTGACTCTGGAATTTCAGGTAATACCGCGACAGTGCACGCAGACGTGTGGATTCGTCCTTGCGATTCTGTTTCCGGGACTCGTTGCACGCGATGACCGCCCGATTCAAACTTGAAGATCCCATAGGCGCCGTCGCCCGATATGTTGGCGACGATCTCTTTAAAACCACCGTGCTCGCCTTCGTTAGCATTTACCACTTCCATGCGCCAGCCTTGAGCTTCCGCATAGCGGCTATACATTCTGAACAAGTCGCCTGCGAATATTGCAGCCTCGTCACCGCCCGCGCCCGCACGAATTTCGACGAAGCAATTACTGTCGTCATTTGGATCTTTTGGCAGCAACAAGATCTGTAAGTCGTTTTCCAGCGTTTCAATCAGGGCTTTAGCAGCCTTGAATTCTTCCTGCGCCATTTCACGCATGTCCGGATCATCTTCATTCATCATTTCTGTTGCAGATTCAAGATCATCCTGTGCTTGCTGATACTGATTGAACGCTTTAACGACGGCTTCCAACTGAGAAAACTCTTTCGAGAGAGCTCTGAACCGCTCTTGGTCAGCGATCACCTCTGGCGCACTTAACAGCGCTTGTACTTCTTCAAATCGCTCGACCAGCGCAGTGAGTTTTATGACGACGGATTGTTTCATAGCGTTCCTATTCCGAGTTTTTGCTCGATGGTTTATCGAGCTCAAATGCATCACTCAAGGTTTGTTTTAGTGCGTCATCGTTGCGTTCTATCGCAACGTTCAACGCCTTTGTCGGAGCGTGCATCAAATAATTACTGAGTTTATGCGCAAATTCCTGCAAAACATCTTCTGCTGGTTTGCCTTCTTTTAGTTGCTGTTGAGCAGTTGCCAACAATTGACCACTTTGCATTTGGCTGCGCTGCCGATAACTGCGCACTAAGTCGATCGAATTGCGACTCTTCAGCCAATTTTCATACGCTTTTGATTGCTCTTCTATGAGCTTTTCAGCCGCTTTTGCAGCCGACTGACGAGACGCAAGGTTTTGCTCAACAATGTGTTGTAAATCATCGACTGTATATAAATAGGCATTGTCTAATTCAGCGACTTCCGCCTCGATATCCCTTGGTACCGCTAAATCGACCATAAACATTGGATTGTTTTTACGGGCTTTTAGAGCCTGCTCAACCATGCCTTTACCTATCAAAGGTAGCTGGCTTGCAGTGCTGGATATTACAATGTCAGCTTGCGCCAAATGACTCGGTAGTTGTGCCAAAGTAATAGGTTCAGCATCGAGTGATTCAGACAATGCTTCAGCGCGGGCAAGCGTTCGGTTTGCCACCATAATTTGGGTTACGCCTTGCTCTTGAAGGTGTTTTGCGACAAGTTCGATTGTTTCACCTGCGCCCACTAACAACACACGCTGTTTCGCCAGATTAGCGAAGATGTGCTTAGCCAGTTGCACCGCGGCAAACGCCACAGATACCGCATTGCTACCAATATCGGTTTCGCTACGCACTCGCTTGGCAACCGAAAAGGTGTATTGAAACAAACGCTCCAAGCCATTCCCTACCGCGCCTGAATGCTTGGCATCATTAAACGCTTGTTTTACTTGCCCGAGGATCTGAGGCTCACCTAAGATTAGGGAATCCAGACCACTCGCGACGCGCATCATGTGCTGTACGGCAGAATCCCCATAATAGGTATAACTATGTTCCTGTAACGCATCGTCAGTAAGCGCATGAAAATCAACTAACCATTGCTGTAGAGCTTTTGCCGACTGTTCAGTGTTATCGCCGTTTGGTAGTGCATAGATCTCGGTACGATTACACGTAGAAACAATCACCGCTTCCTGTGTTTGGTTGCGCGCTTTTAACGAACGCAAGGCTTCAACCAAACTGTCGGCATTAAATGCCACTTTCTCGCGAAGCGCTACAGGGGCTGTTTTGTGATTGATTCCAAGGGCAATAAGGGTCATTGATTACTGATGTGACTGCTGAGCAGGCGCATTGTACGAAAAAGCCAATTTGATTGAAAGTACCCCCGTATATGTGTTCCCATAGTGTACTCATCAACTCCGGGCTTTCGACGTTTGATTTGACGAGCGAGACAGAGCGATTTGGAGTTTAACTTTCGTTGAAATTTACTAACGAGAACTCAACTAAGATGCAATCAAACGCTTTTACTAAAGCACTTCTCCGTACGGGTATTCTAGCGCTATTCTGTCTGGTCATGTGGGGCTGTCAAACCCCTCCTCCTCCGCCAGAGTTCATCAATGCTACCGCCAATGATCAAAAGTTGATTGAGTTGACGCGCTGGCAATTTCGCGGTCGCTTGGCCTTTAAAAGTGAGCAAGAAACGTTTAGTGCCAATGTGCGTTGGCAACAAAACGAGCAAGATACTCGCTTTATTCTCACCAATGTAGTTGGTATCACGTTGTTGGAGTTGCACATTGAGGATGGTATCACTCGAATCCAAGCGGATGGCGAAGAGTACACTGGAACCGATGCGCAACAATTAATCGAACAAATCAGTGGCTGGCAAATTCCATTGACGCAAATGCTACGTTGGGTAAAAGGGTTAGCACAGTCAAATGAGCTCTCATCTCGTGCTGACAATGGGTTGCTCAAGCACATTGTGTATACCCAAAATATGCGCAGCTGGACGGTGGATTATCAACGATTTACGCAAGCTGACGGTATTGCATTACCCCGACAACTCAGTATCAAAGACGACAACGACGTTTCAATTCGATTAAAGGTCAATGAGTGGACAATCAACTAAAATGGTGGCCTAGCCCAGCCAAGCTGAATCTTTTTTTACACATTACTGGCCGTCGCTCCGACGGCTACCACGAGCTACAGAGTTTATTTCAAATGCTCGACTACGGCGATGAAATTGCATTTGAGATTGACCAAGACAATAGCGAGATTCAACTACTCAACCCTTTGCCTGGCGTTGACGCAAAAGACAACTTGATTGTCCGAGCAGCACAGGCTTTGCAAGCAAAAACGCATTCAACTAAAGGCTGTCGAATTTATTTGCAGAAAAAACTGCCGATGGGGGGCGGCATTGGTGGCGGTTCTTCTAATGCTGCGACGACACTATTAGTGTTAAATAAACTGTGGGATTGCGATCTGACCACCGAGCAACTCGCGGATATAGGGCTATCTCTTGGCGCTGACGTGCCAGTGTTTGTGCATGGTAACACCGCATTTGCGGAAGGTGTTGGCGAACATTTAATCCCCTATCCCGTCACTAATAAGTGGTATTTGGTTGTTTTCCCGAATTGTCATATCTCCACAGCGAAGATTTTTAATGCCCCTGACCTGCCCAGAGATACGGTGAAAATTCACCCTAATGAATACCAATTCGATATCACGCAGAATGATTGCCAAAATCTCGTCATCAATCTGTATCCGGAAGTTGCAAATTTATTACAGTGGTTGCTACAATTCGCCCCGTCTCGGATGACAGGTACGGGAGCCTGTGTGTTCGCGGTGTTTGATCAACAACGTGAAGCCTTGGAAATACGCGATAAACTGCCGCCAGATTGGCAGGGATTTGTTGCAAGAGGTGTTGATCAGTCACCACTTTTATCGATGATCAGCGAACAAGACTAAGGGCATCAATGTTGATGCAGGTCGTATCGGACAGATTTGCAATATAATTGGGGTATAGCCAAGTTGGTAAGGCAGCGGGTTTTGATCCCGCGATTCGTTGGTTCGAGTCCAGCTACCCCAGCCACACTTTAGATTCAACGCACTGAGGAATTACACGTGCCAGATATGAAGCTATTTACAGGGAATGCGGTCCCTGAGCTCGCCCAAAAAGTTGCCGATAGACTCTATACCAAGTTAGGAAACGCCAGCGTTGGCCGTTTCAGTGACGGTGAGATAAGTGTAGAAATTCATGAAAACGTCCGTGGCTCGGACGTTTTTATTATCCAGTCTACGTGTGCGCCGACTAACGATAACTTAATGGAATTGATTGTCATGATCGATGCATTGCGTCGAGCATCTGCCGGAAGAATTACGGCGGTAATTCCTTATTTTGGATACGCTCGACAAGACCGTCGAGTGCGTTCAGCACGTGTTCCGATCACGGCTAAAGTAGTAGCCGATTTCCTGTCCAACGTTGGCGTCGATCGCGTGCTCACGATCGACCTACACGCTGAACAGATTCAAGGCTTTTTCGATGTGCCAGTGGATAACGCATTTGGCACACCTATTCTACTCGATGACATGTTCCGTCGTGATTTCCACAAACCCGTTGTAGTGTCACCAGACATCGGTGGTGTGGTACGCGCGCGCGCTACGGCGAAACTGTTGAATGATACTGACCTTGCAATCATCGATAAACGTCGTCCTAAAGCGAACGTTGCGCAAGTCATGAACATCATTGGTGATGTTAATGACCGCGACTGTATCATCGTTGATGACATGATCGATACCGGTGGAACGCTAGCGAAAGCAGCTGAAGCATTAAAGCAACATGGTGCGCGTAACGTCTACGCATATGCGACGCACGCAATCTTCTCTGGTAACGCTCCAGAAAACTTAGAAAACTCTGTAATAGACGAAATTATCGTCACCGACTCGATCCCATTGAGTAAAGCGATGCAGAAGGTCAGCAAAGTAAAACAACTCACTTTGTCACAAATGCTGGCAGAAACGATTCGACGCATTAGCAACGAAGAATCTATCTCGGCGATGTTCGAGTACTAAAGCATTTTCCAAAGCATGCAAAAAGCCGGCGATAGCCGGCTTTTTATTGACTACTCACTGGCCAACTGAGACACCGGTTTCTTAGCAAGCTCACGCACGATTAAATACACCAAAATAGCCAGTGTCCCCGTGGTAACCACGGCTAAGATCCATGGCCACACCGTAACACCGCGCGCTCTCGCATCACCGATCATCCAGCTACTGACAATGAGGCAGGCGATGACCAAGTCCATCAGGATTTGAAAACTCGATGCTGACGCAAACCCAGCTTGCCAGATCGCGATATAGCCAACATCAAGTAGCAACCACAGCGAATATGCTCCAAACAACGCAAACGTAACGGTCAATAAAATCAAACGAATATTCATGTGAATCTCCTCTATAGTTCACAGTGATTTTATAAACACAGATAATTGCAGCAATTACCTCAAGGGTAATTGCCAGCGCCGTCGGTTTCGGTCGATACTCTGTTAAACACCACGATTGGATTTTTTAAATGACAGCATCAATGTGTGAAAAACGCGCAGACTCACCTTTCGCTTCCATGCTAAAGAAATGGCGCAATGTGCGAAAACTATCGCAACTCGAGCTTTCACTGGAAGCAGGTATTTCCCAGCGTCATCTAAGCTTCCTTGAGTCTGGTCGCTCGCGCCCCGGCAAAGATATGATTGTAGTGTTGGCCGAAACACTAAAAATTCCGTTGAGAGAGCGAAACCAAATGCTCAAGAGTGCCGGGTTTGCGCCCGTTTATCAGGAACGCGCCTTGGACGATGCTGAAATGGTTTCAGTAAAAAATGCCTTAACGATGACGTTGCAACACCACGAGCCCTACCCTGCTGTGGTTGTTGATCGCAACTGGAACCTTTACCTCGCCAACCGTGCAAGTGAAAAGCTGATCGCATTAGTAGGTGAACCGGACGCCAGCTTGTTTAATGACGACAAGCTCAATATTTATCGCTTCACCTTTAGTCACCTAGGTATGCGTCCGTTTATTACCAACTGGTCTGAAATCGCAAACCCATTGATCTTACGGCTACAAAGTGAAGTCAGTGAGGATCCTCAAAACACGTTTTTGCAGGAGTTGCTCGAAGAAGCTCTGAGTTCATCAGATACCGGGGCGTATAGTGCAACAGACATAGCCAATACAATTGCACCGATCTGGAGCCTGAATATGAAGTTTGGCGATATCGAGTTGAAAATGTTCAGTATGGTATCTACCTTTGGCACCGCACTAGACGTTACGGCATCAGAGTTAAAAATCGAGACGTTTTTTCCAGCGGACGATATCACTAAAGCGTTCTTTGAAAGTTAGGTAACGACCTAGCGTTAGACTATTGCAATACACTGCCCCTCAGAAGGTTCACTTAAAATTCAGTTTGGGTTAAGTTAGTTATAGTAAAAATAGTCACATGTATTCAACATGATGAGGTCATTTTGATGCTTAAAATATACCGGTCAATAGGCATAATCAGCGCCACTTTGTGGATTTCCGCATGTCAACAGTTCGGCTCTGACGAAAACGTCGCGCCATTAACAGAAAATGCTGAACCTGCAGTGGAACAAAAACTAGAAGAGTCGAATATGTCAGAACAACAATTAACGGTGAATGGACGCGTCGAATTCAAGAGCTTTGAAGGCGGATTTTACGCGTTTATTGCCGCTGACGGACGTCGATTCACACTGTACAATATTGACAAGCAGTTCTTGCGCCATGGTTTGCGTTTAACGCTAACGGGTACGCCAAGACCCGATATGTTGACTACGACTCAATTCGGAACCGTATTCGAAGTATCCTCGGTTACTAATGTTGATGAATCGGGCGTCTCTGCTACACCACAAAATCCTCAGGATTTATAAACACCTTCAGAACAAATCCAACATCCAACCAATTGATGCCTTTGGCGAATTCAAAAATTGTATTCCAAAGGCATCGCTCACTCACAACGAGGATTTAAGGGCGGACTCGACCGGCTGACCTTTTGCCTTGTAAACAATGCCCGACTTCATCACTAGGTCGACATCCTGAAGTAAGTTTATGTAACGCAATACATCACCTTTAACGGCGATGATGTCTGCAACTTTTCCAGGAGCAATGGTTCCGAAACGATCATCCACGCGCATAAATACGGCTGGCCAATAGGTTGCCGCACGAATCGCATCCATGGCTGGAATGTCCATCACATCAACCCAAACACTGAGCTCATTCCAAGTACTTTGGCAATGAAACTTAGTCGGTATACCGCTGTCAGTGCCAGCTAAAAATACCACACCCGCATCACGTAATTGCTGAATTTTACGTTTTAAAGTCGGTTTGCGAAGCGCCGTTAATTGCATATATGCCAACTGGCCAGGTTGTGCCAAAGAGCGTCTGATATCAGCAATGGTGTCTGGTTTTAATCCACGGTGCCAGCATGGATTGTCTAATCGCTCAGGATTGGCAACCGTGAGTTGATAATTCCAGAGTCCTTCCACTGTTGGTGTCCAAAACAATGGCCCGCCAGCCACGCGCCCTGTGGCAGTGCGTTCTTTGAGTGCGTGCATCACATCCTCAGGATACGCTGGCGCGGTGGTTAACCCCGTATGTTCAAAGTTGTCTACGCCAAGCTCTAAACCACGGCGAATCTCATTTGGTCGATGACTGTGACCGATGACCTTTAAACCTCTCTGATGGGCGGTGTCGATCACGGCTTTAGCTTCTTCCTGTGTCATGCTGTCTTGATCAACGAGCTTAATAAAGTCAACGCCAGCGTCAGCCAAGCGATTCACTTTGTCGGCAGCATCGTCAGCGCCATCGACGCCCCAGCGATAGAAATCGGTACCAGGGTATGGCTCTTTTTGAATAAATGGGCCCGACACATAAAGGTTAGGGCCGGGAATTAAACCATCTTTTATGCGTTGCCTGACGATTAAAGACGGTTCGAGCGGTGCGCCAAGGTCACGAACACTGGTTATACCCGCTAACAGTAACTGAACAGCAGATGCGGGCATTATCTCGTCTGTAAGGCGATCGGTATACGTTTTGCGCCAGTGCTCGTAATCTGCATGCCCAGTTAACATCAAATGCGCATGGTTTTCCCACAGACCCGGCAATACATCGTGTCCTTCCGTGCTAATCACTTCAAACCCTTCGGGTACGGAAAGCGTGTTAACCTGACCGACCGCGGTAATCATGCCGTCTTCGATTAATATGACACTATTGGCAATGGGTTGATGACCGAACCCATCGATGAGTCTCCCTCCCACCAACGCAATATTGGCTTGCGCCATACTCACCGATGCTAACAGTATGACTATTGCGACAAAAACGGTGTTTTTGAACTTATTTAACAAGCTAATCATAGTGACATTTCTCATTAATTTTCAGATAATTACCGAGGTAGACAGTCAGTTGACTGTAGGCATAAGCCGCCCTTCTTGCAAGTTGAGTACCTTAGTCTTGCAAAATAATGACTTGCACCACATTTTTCATTGTGTCGCGGTTATTCCAGTGTTAGAATTCGCCGCCCTTTTTTTGAAGGGGTGTTGAAGATGTTTAATACTTCAACGTTCATTGTGTTATCTGGTCGCAAGGTAACACGTTTATTTTTGCTATTTATTGGAGACATATAATGTCTGAAGCGATTTTTAATTTGGATGCGCAAGTTCGCACCGACTTGGGGAAAGGTGCGAGCCGCCGCCTACGTCATGCGGAAAAAGTTCCTGCGATCCTTTACGGTGGTGAAGAAGAGCCTGTAGCCCTAACACTTGAGCACAATAAAGTGATCCAAGCGCAAGAGTTCGAAGCGTTTTATTCTCATATCCTAACATTGAACATTGAAGGTAAAGAAGTTCAAGCGTTGGTTAAAGATATGCAACGCCACCCATACAAGCCAAAAGTAACGCACATTGACTTCCAACGCGTTATTGCGGGTGAAAAGGTTCACACTAACGTACCTCTACACTTCATCAACGAAGATCAATCTCCTGCGATCAAAGCAGGCGGTCTAGCTGAGCACCACGTGAACGAAATCGAAATCACATGTTTGCCGAAAGATCTTCCTGAGTTCATCGAAGTTGACGTTGCTGGCCTAGAAACTGGCCAAACGCTTCACTTGTCAGACATCACTTTGCCTGCAGGTGTTTCATCTGTTGAACTAGCTAAAGATGACGCAACGCACGATCTAGCCGTTGTTACCATCAAAAAAGCTAAGAAAGCGGCATCTGATGATGCAGATGGCGAAGGTGAAGAAGAGGCTTCAGAGGAATAATTCCTTTGGCCGATATACGCCTTATTGTGGGCCTGGGAAATCCGGGCCCCGAATACCAACACACACGCCACAATGCCGGTGCCTGGTTCCTCGAACGACTAGCCCAGCAATACAACCAAACGCTCACTGCTGATAGTAAATTTTTTGGCCTTACCGCTCGAATTCAAATTGCCCAGCAGGATATACGTCTTCTCTACCCCACGACTTTTATGAACCGAAGCGGTCAGGCAGTCGCAGCGATTGCAAACTTTTATAAAATCCCTGTTGCTTCGATTTTAGTCGCCTTTGACGAGTTAGATTTGCCACCCGGTATTGCAAAATTCAAGGTCGGCGGTAGTTCTAGCCAAAACGGGATTAAGGATATCGTCAGTCGTATGTCAAACAATCGAGACTTTCTGCGTTTGAGAATCGGTATCGGGCACCCAGGGCACAAATCTAAAGTAACCGGTTATGTTCTTGGTAAACCGAGCCAAACCGACGGAAACTTGATTGACGATTGTATCGACGAAGCCATTCGCAGTGTAGAGTTGTTGGTAAAACAAGATTTAGTTGCTGCGCAACAGCGCTTACATTCATTTAAAGCTAGCGAATAGCCGCTGGCAACACTTTCTAATAGGATTCATTATGGGTTTTAAATGCGGAATCGTCGGATTACCCAATGTTGGTAAATCGACACTTTTTAATGCACTCACAAAAGCTGGCATCGAGGCCGCTAATTTCCCGTTTTGTACTATTGAACCCAACACTGGCGTAGTGCCAGTTCCTGACGAACGCCTGAATGCATTGGCAAAAATCGTTAACCCAGAGCGAGTCATTCCAACGACAATGGAATTTGTTGATATCGCCGGATTGGTTGAGGGCGCTTCAAAAGGCGAAGGTTTGGGTAACAAATTTTTGGCTAACATTCGCGAGACAGATGCGATTGGACACGTTGTTCGTTGTTTCGAGGACGATAATATCGTCCACGTAGCAGGCAAGGTAAGCCCGCAAGACGATATCGACGTGATCAATACAGAATTGGCGTTGGCAGATTTAGAAACCACAGAGAAAGCACTAATTCGGGTTGGTAAACGTGCAAAAGGCGGCGACGCAGACGCCAAGTTCGAACTCAAAGTATTAGAAAAGATCAAACCTCACCTCGATGAAGGTTTATTATTGCGCTCGCTTGAACTGAGCAAAGAAGAACTCAGTGCCATCAGCTACATGAATATGTTGACACTCAAACCAACCATGTATGTTGCCAACGTTAACGAAGATGGTTTCGAAAACAATCCTTACTTGGAAAAAGTCAAAGAAATCGCAGCTGGCGAAAATGCCGTTGTGGTAGCCGTTTGTGCCGCAATTGAATCAGAAATTGCAGAACTAGATGACGAAGAAAAGAATGAATTTCTAGAAGAGCTCGGACTCGATGAACCAGGCTTAAACCGTGTTATTCGCGCGGGTTACAGTTTGTTAACCTTACAAACCTATTTTACCGCCGGCGTTAAAGAAGTACGCGCTTGGACCTACCCTGAAGGTTCAACAGCACCGCAGGCTGCAGGCAAAATTCACACAGATTTTGAAAAAGGATTTATTCGGGCAGAAATCGTTGGTTTTGACCATTACGTTGAGTTCAATGGTGAGCAAGGTGCTAAAGATGCCGGAAAATGGCGTTTGGAAGGCAAAGACTACATCGTCAAAGACGGTGATGTTATTCACTTCAGGTTTAACGTATAAGACGCTGGAGCTTACCACTATTTTGACGGGGCGTTTATCGCCCCGTTTTGTATTGAGCGACCCACTTCTTTCCAGCGCATCTCGTCACTTGCCATTCCCCCAAGTAATTGATCAATAAATAAACTATTCAGAGATAGCTTAACTCTGGTACATTAGGTATACAGTCGTTAAGGAAGCATCGCTGTGCGATATTGGTTACTCAGCCTTTTGATGGTATTTTCCACTGCTCATGCCAGTGAGTCAGTGACCATCACTGTATTTGAAGATCATGACCGTTACGTGCAAGCATCCGATTCATATGGCCTATCTTGGCGTCTTTTTGAACTCGGTGCAAAGCATCAAGGCATAGAATTAGTGCCAGTTGAATCATCGTGGAAGGCCTCTATGAAGCGCCTGCACGCCGAAAAAATTGATATGGTGTTTGCCGCGCTAAAAACCGAAGAACGACAGGCATGGGCCAACTTCTCTTTGCCATTGACCAATGAAGGGTCAGGTATATTCACGCGCGTTGACAATCCGGTGACCACATTTGCGCAAATTGATTTAAACAATAGCGTGATCGGGGTTTCATCCAACTCAGTTCAAGAGGGCTTGGCCAAAGAGTTGGGCTTTGCCAACATTTATTCCACCGTACAAAGGCCCCAGCTATACGAAATGCTCCGTGCTGGCCGCGTGGACTATCTCTTTTTCGGCAAAAGTATTGTGGCCTATTATTGTGTTTATTTCGATCCCAGCCGCTCGCGGAATTGCATGAAACAAGTGGGCGAGCTGTACTTCAAGAACAATGTGTATGCGATCGCGCTACAAAAAAATGGTAGGGCAAGTGCGATACTTGAACAAATCAATATTGGTATTCATGCCATCAGTGAAACAGATCGTGTAAAACAATTGTTTGTTGACTATGAAAAACCGGCCAATGCTTACCCCAATTGGCTCGCGCATGTGAGGCAAACGCTTAGTCAAAAATAGCGCTAAAGCACAGACAAAGCCCACTTCAAATGACCCACCCAGCCAATTAACGCCAGAATATGTACAGCAACTGGCTAGTTTATAAGCATTTGAATCATCAGTGCCCATATATCGTCAAAAAGGGGTTGACGATATATGGGCTTATCAGCATAATACGCGCCACTCCGGAACACGGAGTATTCAAGTGGCTACGTAGCTCAGCTGGTTAGAGCACATCACTCATAATGATGGGGTCGCAGGTTCGAGTCCCGCCGTAGCCACCACATTCACTTTTGTGAATGCTGTCTATGCGGAAGTGGTGGAATTGGTAGACACGCTGGATTTAGGTTCCAGTGCTTCACGGCGTGAGAGTTCAAGTCTCTCCTTCCGCACCATTGTTGGGGTATAGCCAAGTTGGTAAGGCAGCGGGTTTTGATCCCGCGATTCGTTGGTTCGAGTCCAGCTACCCCAGCCATTTTTTTGTTGACCCGAAACGCACTTAGCGCTGTCGAGTCACGTCCCAGATTGGGGTATAGCCAAGTTGGTAAGGCAGCGGGTTTTGATCCCGCGATTCGTTGGTTCGAGTCCAGCTACCCCAGCCATATTAAAGCGTCGTTTTTACGGCGCTTTTTTATTGGTTATGCCAAACTAAGCGCAATCCTCCCTAGACTTCACACGCAATCGACGGCAGACTTTGGCTTTTGCTATTCGCCAAGGGAATATTTTGATAAACGATATCGTTGCTGCAATCAATAATGTGCTGTGGGGTGAAGGACAAGTCCTGATCTATATGTTGTTAGGCTGTGGCATTTGGTTCACATGGCGGTTAGGTGCCGTACAGCTGCGTCACTTTGTACACATGTTTAGCATCATGCGCGGCAGTACCAAAAGCGATAAAGCTGGCATTAGTTCTTTTCAGGCACTGTGTACCAGCCTTTCCGCCCGTGTCGGCACCGGAAACTTAGCCGGTGTTGCGGTGGCGATATCGCTGGGCGGTCCGGGCGCGATCTTTTGGATGTGGGTGATTGCTCTCCTTGGCATGGCCACCGGTTTCGCCGAGAGTGTGTTAGGTCAGTTGTACAAGGTAAAAGATGCCAACGGTGAGTACCGTGGTGGTCCCGCTTACTATATTCGTCAAGGCATTAAACAGAAATGGCTCGCCGTGCTGTTCTCAGTTTGCCTATTTATGGGCTATGGCTTCATTTTCAGTGCCGTTCAAGCGAACACCATTACGGATGCATTAAATAATGCTTACGGTATCCCGACATTCAATTCAGGACTTGCGATCATCTTTGTTGCGGGTCTCATTGTAATCGGTGGTCTTCGTGCTATCGCTCGCTTTGCTGAGTGGGTCGTGCCTTTCATGGGGATAGGATACGTACTAGTTGCCTTAGTGATTACGGCCTTGAACATAGAATTACTGCCCGCTGTGTTAAAAGATATTATATTAAGCGCATTCGGATTAACCGAAGCTGCTGCCGGTGCGTTCGCCGCCGCAGTTAAAAACGGCATTCAAAGAGGTTTGTATTCCAATGAAGCGGGTTCAGGTAGTGTGCCCCATGCTGCAGCGAGTGCCACCCCCTACCCTAATCACCCAGTCTCTCAAGGTTATGTGCAAATGCTAGGCGTGTTTCTAGACACCATGATTTTGTGTACTTGCACGGCCTTTATCATTCTATTAGCTGGCGGCTCCAGCGGAGAGCAAATGGAGGGTATTCGCCTAACCCAAACCGCAATGGCATCGCATCTTGGTGAGGGTGGCGCGGACTTTGTAGCGGCAGCAATTACCTTGTTTGCATTTACATCAGTCGTTGCCAACTATGCTTATGGCGAAAGCAACCTGCATATGTTCAAACTGGACAATAAGATAGGTCGAGCTTTTTACACTGCGGGGTACTTAGCCATGATCTTATGGGGCTCCATGGCTGCGCTACCACAAGTATGGGCAATGGCGGACATGGCATTGGGTCTTATGACAGTAATCAATATTATTGCCATTGTGTGGATGACACCGACAATCGTGTCCATTAGCCGAGACTACTTTGCCAAGCGCGATCGCGGCGAATTGCCCGAATATGTTGAGGGTGATTGTGAAATTCAAGGCGCCAATGAGGATGGCGTCTGGCGAAAACAAACCGATTGATGCCTTCGGTTTATCATCAAGAAAAGCTGGCCTAACGCCAGCTTTTTTGTCTTTAGCCGCAAACGCTAGGCTTTCTTTTCCCACGCAAACGCTTGGAATGGCTTATCGACAGGTGTGTCTGCAAGGTGATTGACATAATTGCTCAATACCTTCTGAGCCAAAATTAATACAATTTCCAGCAAATTCACTTGCGCATAACCGGCGTCAAAAAAGGCTTGCTGCTGTTCATTACTGACTACCCCGCGTTGACGCAATGTTTGTAACGTCATGGTGCGAAGCGCTTCCAGCTTTTCAGAAGGCAAAGGCGTTTCATCGCGCAATGCGTCGATAATGTCACTGCTAACTTTCATTGAGTGCGCGATACCCGTGTGAGCAGGTACACAATAGTGACAGTTGTGTTCAACGTTAATTGATTGCCATACCACCGTTAACTCGTCCGCATTGAAGTGGGTCTGCTGGGCAAGTGTGTGTAAGCGCTGATAGCCCTCTAACAAGCTAGGTGACTCTGCCATAACCGCATGTAGATTAGGGATCATACCGAACGCTTGAACTGAATTGTCGAGCAATGGCTTAGACGCCTCAGGCGCGCTATCGGGTGTATGTAGTGTGAAATGACTCATATAACTTTATCTCTATATTTGGGTTGGTTGCTCAACCCGTTGCTAAGGTGAGATAAACAATAGTTGCACTTGAACGATTGCTCAAGATACAATTTGAACAATCGTTCAAGTTTAAAGTTATAACATAGATGCCTGCGAAATATTGCCGAGAACAAGCTATACATAATGCAACCCAGCTATTTTGGGAAAAGGGCTATCACGCCACTTCAATGCGCGACATTCAGGTAGCTCTGGATATGAGACCTGGTAGCATTTATGCGGAATTTGGCAACAAGTTGGGGTTGTTTTCGAACGTTGTGCAAAGTTACGTTGCTTCGAGCATCGCGCAATTGACGGAAGTGGCACATGCAGCATCTCCACTCGGTGCACTACATGCTTTTGTCGTGCATTTCCTGACTGATACTCAGGCGCCCATCTTTCAGCGCCAATGCCTATTGATACGCTCGATCAATGAACTGTCTACTTTGGATGCGCAAGCCAAAAACCTCATCATAGACGGGCTAACGGCGCTAGAAGTTGGGTTTGCAACCGTTTTAGACGCTGCCGTAAAACGTGGCGAATTACCGCAATCGTTGCGCGTTGAGCCGGCGGCCCACTGGTTTCAACAACAGGTAATCGGATTGCGAACAAGCGCATTGTTAAGCAGTGACAACAACCAACTACTCGACGCCGTTGAGCATTGCTTCAATTATCTGCCATCTTTCGCACAGGCGAACCATTAACATCTATCGAAAGGCGAACATTATCAATTGCGTGATCAACAGGATCATGATTAACGGCCATATCCAACGTGAGATCTTAGCCGTTTCTTCATCACTGATTCTGAGCTTTGATTTTTCGATCATTGGGATCACGATAAATAAGGTCGCAAATAAAACGGCTAATATGATTAATAAGGTCATTTAAAGTCCTACTGCATACTCTAAGGCCTTTTGCTTCAAAGGCCCGGCTTGATTCGCCAACTGCAGCAATCCATTGCGCACAAACTTCAGTGGCAATAAATCATTGCTAAAGCCAATGTAAAAAGCGTCCATAGCCGTCATCATCAGCGCATTTTGACGCCTTCTCGGCGTCTCATACCTAGATTTAATGTCTTTTTCATCGACTTCAATACTGTGCTCAAACATTGTCAATAATGCGTCGACATCCTTAAAACCAATATTTACGCCCTGCCCAGCCAGCGGGTTAATCGTATGAGCGGCATCGCCTACAAGTATGGTTTTGCCGCGTACATATTCATTCGAATGTGAACGCGTCAGCGGGAATTTTGCCCTCTGAAGAGCAGTGAAACGTCCAACGAATGGGGCGAATTGCTGATTTACCTGCGCCTGGAACTCGGCATCAGGCAATCCGATCAAATGACTAATGACCTCTGCCGAGTCATACCAAATCAACGCCGCATAATTTGCGTACATGGGTAGATAAGCAATTGGACCTTCAGGTCTAAATTTTTGCCATGTTTCGCGTGTAGACGGAGCATCAGTCTCGACAATTACCCCCATTGCATGTTGAGCATACTGCCAACCCGTTTGACCAATATTGGCCAATTTGCGGACCTGTGACTGCGCGCCATCAGCGCCTATCACCCAACGTGCTTGGAGGGTTTCCCCGTTGCTCAACGATAATTGCGCAGCATAGGGATCGAGCGATGTAATCGCCGCATCAGAATGCCAGGTAACATTCGGAGAATTTTCTAGCGCTTTATGCAAAGCCAGTTGTGTCAATCGATTCTCAACGAAATGGCCTAAATGAGTCTGATTAATAGTAGTGGCCTGGAACTGGGTTCGCTGCCCCTCATCTACTGCGCTCTCCCACACGGTCAACGTGTCATATGGCTGACTGCGCATAGCTTGCACAAATTCCCATGCTCCCAGCCTGTCCAATAAGCGTTCAGTTGCCAAACTCAATGCTGACATCCTCACATCGGGGGCTTGTTTAGCATCGAATGGTTCGGGCATGTACTTCTCGATAATCGCAACACGGTAACCTTGCTTTGCCAACCCTAAGGCACATGCGGCTCCAATCATTCCTCCGCCAACGACGATAAAATCCAACATAATTCACTTTGAACAATTGCGTTGATGGTATTATGGCGAAAAATGTGCTCTATGCCTATCACTCACCATTTGACGTTTATGCATCGTTTGTCACACATCTTTTCCAACAGAATGTCTAGTGTCATGGCTGGCGCATTGTGTTTGATCCTAGCCGAATTGTGCTTCGCGTTTGTTGGTGCATTGGTGAAAGCACTGAGTGATGACATGACGCACAGCCAACTCGTGTTCTTTAGAAATGCCAGCGCACTGGTTATCTTACTGCCGATATTGCTTAAAAATGGCCCGCAATCCGGTTGGCAACTGGTCAAAACCGAAAAACTTGGTCTGCATGTGTTTAGGGCAATGTGCGGTATGATCGCGATGTATGGCTTTTTCTACACCCTAGCCACGCTCACTCTGGCACAAGCAATGATGGCGCTTTTGCTCGCACCTTTCATTGTGCCTATCATCGCGCGCATTTGGCTAAAAGAAAGAATCGACATCAAAACCATCGCAGCAATCTTAATCGGCTTCTGCGGGGTCGCATTTATTTTATTGAACAAGCCTGAGCAGCAGCAACCCTTGAATTGGCTTTCGATTTCAGTTGCGATTGGGTGCGCCTGCCTAGTGGCTACAACTAAATGTACAATTCGCAAACTGACCGATACCGAACCCTCGATCCGAATCGTGCTGTATTTTACCGGCATCGCGACCCTAGTATCGTCACTCCCAATGCTGGTTTTATGGCAACCATTCCTCCTGGCGGTAATCCCTTGGTTACTGCTTATGGGGATTCTCGCAGCAGTTGGGCAGCTCTTGATGACCAAAGCCTTTGCGTTAACGTCGCCAGTAAAAATAGGTTTGCTGTCTTATACCAGTATCATTTTCGCTGCGATCATCGGTGCAATTGGTTGGCAGGAACCAATTACAACGTCACTCATCGGTGGCTCAGTTCTGATTATCTGGGCCGCTAACGTCACCATTCGTCAGCGCTGGTTGTGGTAACCTTAAGCGGTAGCGTCTGCGCCCAAATTATCGTATAATACGCGGCCATTTTTTCAGTCATTCGCACGCTATCTAACGTCAAACTGGATAGGCAATTTTTATAGGTGCGATTGTAAATAATTTACGAATAATTGAGCTGTTAACCACATGAGCAAAAAGCTATTTATCAAAACCTGGGGATGCCAAATGAACGAGTACGACTCGGAAAAAATGGCAGACCTTCTCGACAGTACCCACGGTTACTCTCTAGCCGAGGAAGCCGAAGACGCTGACGTTATCTTGTTAAATACCTGCTCTATTCGCGAAAAAGCTCAGGAAAAGGTATTCCACCAGCTCGGCCGTTGGAAAAACCTAAAGCAGGATAAACCTGAACTTATCATTGGTGTGGGTGGATGCGTTGCGTCTCAAGAAGGCGATGCTATTCGCCAGCGAGCGCCATATGTCGACTTAGTATTCGGTCCACAAACCCTGCACCGGTTACCGGAAATGATTGAACAAATTCACGCTGGTGAAAAGGCCGTTGTCGATGTTACGTTTCCGGAAATAGAAAAGTTTGACCGATTACCCGAACCACGAGCGGAAGGTCCTACAGCGTTCGTCTCAATCATGGAAGGCTGTTCCAAGTACTGTACCTTTTGCGTTGTCCCGTATACTCGCGGGGAAGAAGTCAGCCGCCCAGTTGACGACGTCTTATTGGAAGTCGCGCAGTTAGCTGAACAAGGGGTCCGTGAAGTTAATTTACTCGGACAGAATGTCAACGGCTATCGCGGTGAGCAATTCGATGGCGGCATTTGCCGTTTTGCTGAATTACTTGAACTGGTAGCGTCTATCGATGGTATCGACCGCATTCGCTATACAACGTCGCACCCGGTTGAATTTACTGACGATATTATTGCTGCGTATGAAACGATCCCAGAATTAGTCGACCATTTGCACCTACCGGTACAAAGTGGATCGGATCGCGTCTTAAATTTAATGAAGCGCGGTCACACAGCGCTCGAGTACAAATCCAAAATCCGTAAGTTACGCAAAATTCGTCCAAACATCAGTATGTCTTCCGACTTTATCATCGGTTTCCCTGGTGAGAGTGATGATGATTTTGAAGCGACAATGGACTTGATCAGAGCGATTGATTACGACTTGAGCTTTAGTTTTATTTACAGCGCACGCCCCGGCACGCCAGCGGCTGATGCGGTAGACGATGTTAGCGAGGAAACCAAAAAACAACGGTTGTATATCCTTCAACAGCGCATTAACCAACAGGCATTGCGCATCGCGCGCAACATGGTGGACACAGAGCAACGCGTACTTGTCGAAGGGCCTTCCAAGAAAAATCCTATGGAGCTTTCAGGCCGCACGGAAAATAACCGCGTCGTCAACTTTGAAGGTACACCTGACATGATTGGCCAGTTTGTCGATATTCGCATTACTGACGTGTTCAGTAACTCACTGCGCGGTGATGTTGTGCGTCGCGAAGCTGATATGGGTTTGCGTGTTGCTGTTAGCCCGCAAAGCATTGTTAGCAAAAGCCAATCTGCTCAAGCTGATGCCCTGGGTGTCAGTCAATACCAACCCATTTGAAGGTAGGTAACCCGTGAGTAACATTACCAGTAACGAAATAACACTCGAGCCACAAGACCAAAAAAGACTGTCCAGTTTGTGTGGGCCGTTCGATGACAACATCAAGCAAATCGAGCGCCGTCTTGGTGTTGAAATTACCTATCGCAATAACGAATTCAAAGTCATTGGCGAGCCGATGCAAGCTGGCGGTGCCGGTGAGTTACTCAAACTCTTGTATATTGAAACTCAACCGGTAAAAGGGAAAATTCCGGATTTACAGCCCGAAAAAGTGCATTTGGCCATTCAAGAGGCAAAGTGTCTGGAACGCGCTGAAGCAGGTCACTATGGCAAGGAAGTGCACGTCAAAACCAAGCGCGGCGTAATCAAGCCAAGAAACCCAAACCAATCCCAGTACGTGGCAAACATTGTCAATCACGATATCAGTTTTGGTATTGGTCCAGCTGGGACAGGGAAAACCTATTTAGCCGTTGCCTGCGCCGTGGATGCGTTGGAGCGACAAGAGATACGCCGTATATTGCTAACCCGACCAGCAGTCGAAGCGGGTGAAAAGCTGGGTTTTTTACCGGGTGATTTGTCGCAGAAAGTCGACCCATATTTGCGTCCCCTTTACGATGCATTGTTCGAGATGTTGGGTTTTGAAAAGGTCGAAAAATTAATTGAACGCAATGTCATCGAAGTCGCGCCACTCGCTTACATGCGCGGCCGAACCTTGAATGATGCTTTTATCATCTTGGACGAGAGTCAGAATACGACCGTCGAGCAGATGAAAATGTTTCTCACCCGTATAGGCTTCAACAGCAAAGCCGTTATCACCGGAGACATTACTCAAATCGATTTACCTCGCAACGCGAGATCAGGGCTACGCCACGCGATCGATGTTTTACAAAACGTCAAAGAGCTCTCTTTCAATTTCTTCAATGCCAATGATGTGGTTCGTCACCCCGTGGTCGCGCGTATCGTCAGTGCCTACGAAGAATACGACGCAGAACAGGCTAAAAACAAAGCGGATCGTTCTTCGTGAGCGCCATCATCGATTTACAGATTGCCTGTCAGCCCAACCAATCAATTCCCAGCCAGGAAGATATTCAACGTTGGGCTGATTTAGCACTCACTGTTTCAAATGACAGTGAGCGCGAGATAACGGTGAGATTAGTTGATACCGGTGAATCGCAACAACTCAATGGTGAATACCGGGATAAACCCAAACCGACCAATGTACTGTCGTTTCCTTTTGAGTGCCCACCACAAATTGAACTCCCGTTGCTCGGCGACCTAGTCATATGCCCTGTTGTTGTCGAAGCTGAAGCAGTTGAGCAGAGTAAACAATTGCAACATCATTATGCGCATTTAGTCATCCATGGCGTATTGCATTTACTCGGTTATGACCATATTGATCCAGTGCAAGCAGATGAGATGGAATCCATTGAAACACGTTTACTTGCAAAATTAGGGATTGACGACCCCTACCAAGATCATTAACTATTAACAACCGAATTGGCGAAAGGCTAAAATACGCACATTATGAGCGACGATAACCCCCACTCTACCAGCGGTTCTACGTCTAAAGGTTGGTTGGACAAAATACTCCAACCCTTTAACGGAGAACCGAAAAACAAAGAAGACCTTAAAGAGGTCATCAACGAAGCCGAATCACGTGAAGTCATAGACCCACAAACACGTGAAATGATCGAAGGAGTGATTGGTGTGCACGACATGCGTGTACGTGAGATCATGATCCCCCGCGCACAAATGATCACCATAGAAATAGATCAATCGGTGGAAGAGTTTCTTCCCTTGATGTTGGACTCTGCGCACTCTAGGTTCCCCGTCATCAGTGAAGACAAAGATCATATCGAAGGCATTTTGTTAGCCAAAGATTTGCTCGCCTATGCGTTTATTCCCGGAAAGGAATTCCAGTTAAAGGACGTCCTACGACCGGCCGTAATCGTACCTGAAAGTAAGCGAGTCGATGTACTACTAAAGGAATTCCGCCAGCAGCGCTACCATATGGCGATTGTTGTTGACGAGTACGGCGGCGTGTCTGGGTTGGTCACCATTGAAGATATCTTAGAGCTCATTGTGGGTGAAATCGAAGATGAGTTCGACGTTGAAGAAAACGAGACGGATGATATTCGCCCGTTGAATAAACACACATACTCAGTTAAAGCTTTGACGCCGTTAGATGAGTTCAATACTTTCTTCGAGACTGACTTCAACCAAGAAGAAGCCGACACAATAGGCGGTATTGTCCTCAAAGCGTTTGGCCACATGCCTGAAACTAACGAAGAAATTCTAATTGGCGACATCCAATTCAAAGTTACGCAATCGGACAAACGGCGCTTGCAGCAACTCAAAGTAGTGTTGCCTGACGACTCCAATCCGTCATCAACCGAATCGGAAGAGTAAGCCCTGCAAAAAATACTGACGTACCTATTTGCTGTTCTCTGTGGCGCGTCGCTGACCCTCAGCTATGCGCCCTTTGATTATTGGTGGCTCGCTTTTGTATCACTGAGCGGTTGGCTTACACTTATCATCAAAGCCGAAACTCGCAACCCGGTCTGGCTTACCGGTTGGTTTGCATTCGGTTGGTTTGGTGCCGGTATCAGTTGGGTGCATGTCAGCATCGCTGATTTTGGTGGTTTACCGCTGATCGCCTCAGTAGGCATGATGGTGCTGCTATGCGGCTATCTCGCCCTTTATCCCATGCTAGCAGTCAAATTAGCCTTAATGCTTGGCAAACGCCACCTGCTTGCCATTTATTTACCCGTAACTTGGTTACTGTGTGAGTGGTTACGCAGTTGGATGCTGACGGGTTTTCCCTGGTTGTCGCTTGGATACTCACAACTGGACTCTCCATTGGCTGGGTGGCTACCTATTATCGGAGAAACCGGCGTCAGTGCGTTAATGATATTACTCAGTGCAGGCCTGGTGTCTGGAGTCATACAACGCAACATTTGGAAGCCGGCCATTGTATTGGTAGTACCATTAATTAGTGGCATTGTGCTCAATCAAATTGAGTGGACAAAGCCGACGGGAGAAACTATTCGTACCGCAATGGTGCAAGGTAATATCAAGCAAGAATTGCGGTGGATGCCAGAGCAAGACCTTCCGACTATGCAAGCATATTACGACGAAACATTGCCGTTTCTCGATTACGATTTAATCGTTTGGCCTGAGGCTGCGGTTCCCAAGCTAGAGTCATTAGCACAAGAGTATTTGCACGATGTTGATCAGTTGACTGCAAGTAACGGCGCTGCGTTGATAACCGGTATCGTAAACTACAATTTCGAATCCGATCAGGTATATAACAACTTGATCGTGTTAGGCCAGCAACACCCCGGTGATGATCTAGGTCACTATCGCTATGGACACAATAATCGATTCGCTAAACATCATTTACTTCCTGTGGGTGAATTTGTCCCCTTCGAATCTTTATTACGTGGTTTAGCCCCGATTTTCGATCTGCCGATGTCGAGTTTTACCCGTGGAGATTATCAACAGCGCAACCTGGTTGCAAATGGCCATCACATAGCACCGGCGATCTGCTTTGAGATCGCGTTCCCTCGCCAAGTCAGGGCGAATCTATACGAAAACACCCAACTCATACTGACTGTCAGTAATGATGCCTGGTTTGGACGTTCACACGGACCTGCACAACACATGCAAATTGCCCAAATGCGCGCCAAGGAATTTGGTCTGCCAGTGATTCGCTCTACCAACAATGGCATAAGCGGCTTCGTCGACCACAGAGGCAAACTTGTCAGTCAATTGCCTCAATTTGAACGAGCTTCTCACACCTTTCCAGTTGCGCTCGTTGAAGGCTCCACCCCGTATCGGTATTTTGGCGACTTTTTAGCATGGCTGATTTTTGTTGGCCTCGCTATCCTAGCGCGTTTTTCTCGACTTCATTAGTCAATCCATAACCCGGAAAGTCACCTTCGAGAGAACCGCATTCATTTGCCTATTTTTACGCTACAAAATCGCTTCGTAGACCAATGAAATAATACTGCCATATCTGCCTAATTCGAATTCATCACCCTTGAAACCATAGTTATCCTCGTCTAGATCGACAACCGGCGTATGTCGCTTGTTGGTCAGCAGTATGATGGTTAAATCATACTCAGGATCGATTACTGTGACGGTACCTGTCCAGCCGGTATGACCGATGGCATGAGCACTCGCATAGGGGCCAAAGTGCCATTTGCGCTCACCATTGCCTGCCCGCCGCCAACCTGCTCCTAAGGTGATATCAGCGTCTGAAGCTTTACTAAACTGGTCGAAAACAGAAGCAGAGAAAAGTTGTACTTCCCCATAGCCCCCCCGATTCAATACAACTTGAGCCAAAACCGATAGATCATGTGCATTTGAAAACAATCCAGCGTGTCCTGCCACCCCTTGCATCGAATGAAAGGCTTTTTCGTCATGCACTTCACCTTGAATAACGCCAGTGCGCATGTTCGGGAAATCAATACGGCCGCCTCGGCTATTGCCATTGACTTCCGTGGCCGCAATCTCACTGGCGACATGACCTTTTTCCAACGGGGTGAATTTGCTGTTGCGCAGGCCCAATGGCGCATAAATCTGAGTCTCAACATACTCATCCAGTGCTTGGCCGGTAACCCGTTCAATTAGCATTCCAAGAAGCATGAAACCAGTGTCGCTGTACACAGGACTCAGATCGCGACTCACCTCGAGTGGCACACTATTCAATATGAGTTGTTCTGTGTGCGATTTGCTCTGTGAGTAAAGGCGTTTACCGTATTTGTTGTCCGGATCAAAAAACCGAATTTGTGGCGCATACCCTGCTGTATGCGTCAGTAAATCCGTAATAGTAACCGCATCACGGCCATCTCCGGTGTATTCTGGTATGTATTTCGACACACGATCACGAATATCAATATGCCCCTCTGTGACGAGCTTCTGTAGCGCAAAGTTAGTGGCAAACATTTTTGTGTTCGAGGCAACATCAAACAGTGTTGCCGTTTCCATTTCCGGAGGGATTGGCAAGCGATTACCTAAATCATCAAACATACGTTTATAGCCATAAGCCGAGTGCTTAATTACCTGACCATCTTTCACCACCATCAGCACGGCGCCGGGAAAGCCATCATCAATTTCTGCATTAATTAATTGGTCTAACGCGTTAAAATCATATCGATGAGACGGGTTTGGCTCAATTTCCGGGAACGGAATTTGGATATGGATTTCAGCCCCTTCAGGCTGGATATTGGCCACTTTCAAATGGTTAATTCCATCTCGCGTGCGCCTCGCAAGTGAATAGCGATAGCGTTTGCCCTCAACAAAAGGCTGTTCAATATTGAGCATTTGCCCGTTAACCGAGATTTCGGCATATTGCGCGTCGCGCCCATCGATAATGATTTCACCTTTACCTTCATACGCTTTAAACCGTTCCCGATCATTGACCTTAGTGCGTTTGCTTGGGTCTCGCTCAGGAAAAATGCGGTCGACCTGACCTAGCGCAGTTTCGGGCATCTCTTTGACTTGCAGTGCAAGGTGTTGCTCCTTCCTATAACGAGTCATCAAAGGATCAATCTTTTGGGGGAAATACTTTTGAATCAAAGCGAACAGCGTCGCGATGGTTTTGTCAGTTGGCTTCCCTGACACTTCCCATGGCAAGAAATGCATTTGAAACGCAGATAAAGCGTCAGACGTTTGTTGATCAAGACGGCTAGTTTCCAGCACTGAGTAACCGTATGTTCTCAACGCACGTTGGACCAAACCAACCGTTGGTGATCCCTGCCCAAACTGCTGCCAGAAATCATCAACCGTTTCGTTGTCATACCAAGCACCGATCCCTTCTTTATATAGTTGATACCAGGGGAAACGCGGACCAGGATCATTTTTGCGACTCGGTGCAATGTCAGAGTGGCCAACGACCTGGGTTGGACCTATGCTCGGGTGTCGAGCCAAAATCTCTTTGGACAGTTTGATCAACAACTCAATTTGTTCAGGATCAAAATCAGGGAAAATACACATGCGCCCTTCGCCGTGTTCTTGATGCGATGCGGTTTCTCCCGCACGCAGTGTTCTCTGCCGTTTACACTCTGGAATATTAACGATTTCAATACCAATGGAGTGGTCATTTAGGTTGGACCGCCCTTGCCACGAGCTCTTACCTGCATGCCATGCTCGGTGCTGTTCATCGACCATTTGTATAATCTTGAGCTCATCGTGCGGATAACTGTCGTCAAATCGCTCCGGGATCAAGTAGTGAGAACTAACATGCTTACCTTGCGCCAACGCATTAATTGAGCGTTGATAATCGATAGCGGTAAAATGCATCACCAAAAACTGCACGCGATGATTGTATGACTCCGTCGGCATCTGCTCGATGGGCAAAGACGCACAACTGCTCAGCAACAAGAGAAACAGCAGTCGGATGGTCAGTTTTAGTCTGCGATTAGCATTCTTCATAATAAATCTGGTCGTAGATTGCATCGAAATAACACCTGGAAAGCAAATAATAAGCTACAAAAGTAGATAAAAAAATCCCAGCACTATTGCGGGGATTTTTAAGTAAGTAAGATTGCTTGATTATGCGGGTTTGTAGGCAGTCCATTGCCAAACACACATCCTCATTTATCTCAGAAGGTCAAGGCGATAGACAACTCAATCCGACGCGGCAATATACGGTCGCGCGGTTTACCGAATGAATCGTTAGACACATAAGGGTCGTAGTTATAGCCCGTTTGCTTGTCAAATACGTTGTAGATATCCGCCGCAAATTCCAACGTAAAGTCTTCGGAAATTTGCCAATCTTGGCGATAGTTTAGATCTAGCTGCCAATGACTGGCCTCACGGCGACTACCAGCAGGCTCCGCATAACGTATAGTAGAACTAGAATAGCCGTATAGCGAACCATCCCAAGCTTCCCACACATCACCCGACTGGAATAAGAAGTTAGCGCCAATATTGGCATCCCAACTTGTGGTGTAGTAGCCCAATACTTTTACTTTATGTGGACGATCGCCGTTCAACTTACCGTATTTACCATCCCAGATCTGGCGTCCTCTGCCGTCAGCCAAATTTGAAGAGCCGATAAATAGATTGCCGTCGGAACCGCCACTGGTAATGTCTTGGTCGTAGTTTCCATAATAGTGTGACCATACATAGGACGCGTTAATATACCAATCGCGGCCGAAGTACTCACCTTCTAAGCTAACTTCCCAATACTTGTTCTCAGCGCCATCGAGTTGAGCAACGACGTATGACGAACCACCGACTTCTGCGCGATAATCGTCAAGCTCAGGTATATATAACCCTTTCGCCGCAATCCAATCAGGTACGGGACCGAATGGGCTTTCATACTCTCCGTATAAGCGTGAACCGTTCCAAGTATCTTCCCATGGATTAACGGCTTTACGATGACGCACATGACCGCGCAGCATCCAACCACTATCTAAGTTCTTCGTCATACCTACTGTTATTTCATCAGTACGACGTGGCTTCATGCCCTCTTGGAAGAATTTACCTGATGAACCAACTCTCGGATCATTGCCGATATAGTCCCCATTTTCATCGAAGTAAACATTCAGTGTGCGCTGAGAATTTCGCGCCCACGATGCCGCTCGAGCCAAGGAACTTGCTGAAGGGTTGTAGCTAGCAAAGTTAGCAAAAGCGGTTGCGTCATCCTGGAACTGCCAGGTGATCCCCAAACGCGGCTGAATCATATCCTGCCAATCGACCGTATACATTTTGTATTTATTGCCCGGCGCTAGCTCATAGCCTGAAACGTTATTGGGATTTTCGCGTAGACCTTGTCCATATAAAACGTCTTTACTGATCAAGAAACCAACATTGTAAATAAAGTCACCACTCTCGATGGTGTCATTGATTTCTAGGTTAAAGGTTTCAGTAGATGATCTGATGGGTGGCACGGCCTCGCCATCTGCTCCTAGGAAGCTCATTTGCTGGACAATCGCTGTAAAGTATACCGGCTGCTCACCTTCATAAGTGTCAGGGCTCAACCCACCGTTATATACGATCCCGCCCCAACCATTGGAACGTCGTGCAAGGACTTCTTCAGATTCTTCGTATTGAAAACCAAAATGGATACTGTGATAGGTGTCACCAATTTCCATTTCGTGATCGAGATTGAACTCAAATGAATCGCGATAGAAGTTTTGAATATTGATCGTACTTCCGACACCGACCTGACCACCACCGGTAAGTCCATCTGCGCCCTGAAATCCATAACGGTTGATGAGTGCCTGAGCACCTGCTACATCATAATTAGGATCTGAAGAATTCAGTGTGGGAACATTAAACAAACCGAGTTGATCTAGGTTGTTCAGGTCCAGAGATGCACCTAGCGATGGTACTATATCGAGAAGATTGTCTGGCTGCCCCTGTGTTTCATAATCCCAAGTACTTACGTTAAACGAGACAGTAGTTGAGTCGCCTAAATAGTAGGAACCATCAACGATAAAGATTTTTTCTTCAACCAAAGAGCCTTCAGATGTCGAATCTTGCGCAAGACTACCGACCGAGGCACCATCGACTTCTTCTTCTGAATCACGCAAACTCATGTTGAACAACAGATCCGAAGTTGGTGCCCAAGTCAATTTACCGTAATACTCGTTGTCTACACTCGAGAAGTCCCGTGCTGGACCATAAGCAGTCTCTTTACTGACTCTTGTTATCTCAGGTCTGTAATAAGAGCCGTAGAAAAATAGTTCATCTTGGATGATTGGCCCGCTTACACTGCCAATAATCCAATTGCGATCGGGTTTCGAATTTTCGACCACGTCGTCTTCGTCGCGGTCGACATCAGCAACAAAATTTCCGTCTTGTAACCGGTATTCAATACTGCCTTGAAATTCATTTGTCCCCGATTTTGACGTGGTGTTGATAGAGAGTCCACCGGCTCGATTGAACCCGATAGCCTTTGCACCACCTCGATCAATTGAAACGTTCGCAATATCGTGAGTTGAAGGCGATGAAGCAAGGTTTCCAAATAGTGGCAACCCTACGTTTACACCGTCAAATGCATATTGGTTGTCCCTTCCAGAACCGCCTGCTGATGGACCTAGCACGCTGTATTCACTGTATTCAACACCAGGAATAATTTTCAACAAGTCCCTGTATGACTGACCAATAGGTAAACCCTTAATTGCATTTTCACCCAATGTGTTACTCAGTGATGAGTCACCTTGTCTGACGAGATTTGTACCTACGATAGTAATCACTTCCGTGTCATCGTCCTCAGCTACTAATGCGATATCTACACGAGCAGTCTGGTCGAGTAACACTTCAAGCTGCAGCGTTTTTGACATGCCATTTTCCGCTTCCACTTTCACTGTGTACATGCCGGGAATAAGGAATGGAAGATTGAAATTACCATTGGCTGTTAGATTGGTGCTGCGAGGTTTTGGCATGTTTGGGCTAGACGCGGTGACAGTTACAGTAGTCGGATCAATATCACCTTGAACTGTAACCTTACCTGCCAAGCCACCTGTCTGTTGCGCGACCGCTGGTGCAACAATCATAGAGCTTGCCAATACAGCCGCTGAAATAGTGGTAACTGGATTACTCAGCGCTCCTCGCATGGCCATAGCAAGGCGCTTTTTTGTAAAAGCTAAATCTGTAAGTTTCATAATGGACAGTGTTCCTTGTTCGGTTTTGCTGGTCTACTTGTTGTTGAATGATTCATTTTCTTGTTTTTTTGTTGGCTTTTTAGCCGTTCACTACAAAACCTACCACCCTTTGCCATAAAAATGAAATATTTTATTCCTTTTTATTTTCATATTTTGAATAAATTTGAATTAGATCATATTTTATTCAGACTAAAACAGCATTAAATAACCGACACTAATGATGAGAAATAAAGCGCATCAATCCTTTATCACTATTGAGGCGCAAACAAAAAACACTCCGCCAAGCAACCATTTTTTTAATATATTGTTACAATACGATCTACACTATTCCGAAATGTCGCTGTTTTTGAAGTGAAAGACTGCAGAACTATTAAATTCAATATAAATGTGTGAATACCAATATTTACACAGCAAGCAAAAACAAAATATGACAACAATATTTTATTCTTAATACTAAAGTACTATTGAATTTTTCAACGTAATCTCTAGAGCAAGAAGCGCTAAATCGAGCGGTAGTCATTAAAAAATTGAAACGTTTTGAGGTGGTGAGTTGCATGCCGTTGGGATCGCCAAAAAGTCTTACCAGTGTTATCCAAGTCAAACCTCTATTGTGGTCAGCCTTGCCATTGATATACTTGCGGTCTTCATTGTGACGAATTCCCCGCACGACTGCTGTTAAATAGCCCGTGCACTGATGTTTATTTGCGCATAAAATAACAACATTTATAACGGTAAATATTAAAGCATGACCATATTGAATAAACTTCATACCCGAAATTTGCGCGGCGATGTGCTTGGTGGTGTTACTGCTGCGATCGTCTCGCTGCCTTTAGCTTTGACCTTTGGTGTCGCTTCAGGTGCTGGTGCGGAGGCGGGTTTATATGGTGCTATTCTAGTCGGCTTGTTTGCTGCTTTGTTTGGCGGAACACCGACACTTATTTCAGAACCCACAGGACCCATGACGGTTGTCATGGCGGCGGTTGTCACCACCTTGATCGCCGACAACCCCGACAACGGTCTAGCGATGGCATTCACCGTGGTTATGATGGCCGGCGTGATACAAATTGCCTTTGGCATGCTTAAGCTCGGTAAATATATAACCCTAATGCCTTACAGCGTTATATCGGGGTTTATGTCCGGTATTGGCTGCATCCTCATTATAATTCAGTTTGCACCGTTGATAGGCCAATCTGCGCCTGCTGGCGGGGTTATTGGAACCTTGTCGAATCTACCCGAACTACTCAGTAACGTTAATATTAGCGAGCTGCTCCTAGCCCTTCTAACACTTTGCATCTTGTTTTTTACCCCACAGCGTCTCAAGAAGACAGTGCCTCCTCAACTCTATGCGTTAGTCATCGTGTCACTTATTTCTGTGTTCGTGTTTGACTATGACGACATCCAGAGAATCGGCGAAATTAATGCGAGCCTCCCTTCCTTTGTCTTACCTAGTTTTTCAGCTGCTCAGTTTCAGGAAATGTTGGTCGACGCACTAGTGTTAGGGATGTTGGGTTGCATTGACTCGATGCTTACCTCGGTTATTGCCGACAATCTGACTCGTTCAGAGCATAAATCAGACAAAGAACTCATCGGTCAAGGTATGGGCAACATCGCTTCAGGACTTTTTGGAGGGCTACCGGGCGCCGGGGCAACTATGGGTACTGTCGTCAATATCCAAAGTGGTGCACGAACACCTTTATCAGGTGTTACCAGGGTGGCTGTGCTTGTTGTTGCAATTTTCGGAGCCGCATCTTTAATCGGCAACATACCATTGGCAGTGTTGGCGGGCATTGCGGTCAAAGTTGGTGTAGATATTCTCGACTGGAGTTTTATCAAACGCGCCCACCGCGTGTCATTCCACTCAACAATGATCATGTATGCAGTAATGCTTTTGACTGTATTTGTTGATTTGATCGTCGCTGTAGGCATCGGCGTGTTTGTCGCGAATGTCATCACCATTGAAAAGCTCAGTGCTAGCCAAGCAAAGAATATTCGAGCCATCAGCGACATGGATGACAAATTACCGCTGAGCCGGGAACAAAAACGCCTGTTGAATATGGCGGACGGCCGTATTTTGTTTTTCTACTTAAGTGGCGCAATGATATTTGGTGTATCAAAAGCGCTAGCCAGAGAACGTACAGAGATAGCCGATCACGAAATCGTAATTATCGATCTGAGTGAGGTTTCACTGTTAGACGACACAATTTCACTCTCCATTGAGAATGTTGTGAAAGAAGCAAAAGACTTCGGGAAAATAGTGTATATCGTGATGCAGAGCGAACAAGAGCGTGAAAAGCTGAAACGTATGGGCTTGCAAGATCTGCTGATGGACGAAGCTTTCGTTACCGATCGGACAACGGCGCTGGAGCGCGCAGTTAAGTATTTAGAACGCAAGGACAAGCAGTCAACCTAATTCAATCTCGAGCCCTCTTGCCATTGCGTTTTTGAAATGTCTTGTCATCGACAGCACTCCACTGCTTAATTGAAGTGCTGTCGCTTTCAACTACTACTCCCTAACATTATTGACAACACCACAAAATTGACGGAGTCAATGTCGTGTTGCATCCAAACACAACTGTTATATTATAACATTTCATCCGTTATCAATTTTCCTTGCTGTGGCGAGTACTGATTATGAGTAAAGCTTCGAACAAACTACCTGTCACCGTTCTGTCTGGTTTCTTAGGTGCTGGAAAAACAACCGTTCTGAATCATATTTTGCACAATCGAGATGGTTTAAAAGTCGCGGTTATCGTTAATGATATGAGCGAGATAAACATCGACGCTTCCACAGTACAGAGCGAAATCAGTTTTAACCGCGCCGAAGAAAAACTCGTCGAAATGAGCAATGGCTGTATTTGCTGCACACTTCGCGAGGATTTACTTGAAGAAATCACCCGTCTAGCAAACGAAGGCCGATATGACTACTTAGTTATCGAATCCACAGGAATTTCTGAACCATTGCCGGTAGCAGAAACCTTTACGTTTGCAGACGAAGACGGAATTAGTCTGTCAGACGTTGCAAAACTAGACACCATGGTTACGGTCGTCGATGCAATGAATTTTTTAACCGATTACGATCAGGCAAAATCACTCCAAGACGTGGGCCAGAGCCTAGGTGAAGAAGATGAACGGAGCGTTGCCGATCTGTTGGTTGAGCAAGTAGAGTTTGCCGACGTCATCCTGATCAATAAAACCGATTTAGTGTCTGCCACTGAGCTGGAACGTTTAAAGAGTATTCTCAGCACACTGAATACTGAGGCAGAACAAGTATCAGTTTCACACGGTAATGTTCCCCTGAAACAAGTATTGGCAACACAAAAATTTAGTTTTGAAAAGGCTCAGCAAGCACCTGGCTGGCTGAAAGAGCTTCGGGGCGAACATGTCCCCGAGACTGAAGAGTTTGGGATTAGTAGCTTTGTTTATGAAGCGAGGCGACCATTTGCACCGCAGAAGTTTTATGACTTTATACATAACAAAGATATTGCCGGTAAACTGATTCGTTCAAAGGGCTTCTTTTGGCTTGCGACGCGTCCTCACTTTGCTGGCAGTTGGAGTCAGGCCGGCGGCATGGCTAGATATGGTGCAGCCGGTTTATTCTGGAACGCTGTACCCCGAGATCAATGGCCGGAGGATCCTGAGTACTTAGCGGCTATTCGAGACCAATGGGTTGAACCGTTCGGTGACATGCGTCAAGAATTGGTTTTCATCGGACAAGGCTTAAATAAAGAAGACATTATTAACCGACTGAATGCTTGTCTTTTAACAGAGGAGCAGGTCCTTGAGGGCCGCAAAGCGTGGGCCAGGTTGCCAGATCCATTTCCTCCTTGGGGTGGTTAAGCCTCACGCTCGCGCCATATTACTCAAGCGATAATTCCTTAGGTGGCCAGAAGCCAATAATACAGATCCCAAAACAGTCAAACCCGCCTCGGCAATATCACCAATGACCTCGTGCAGAAAAAACGCACTGATCAGCACCAAAATACCAGCGAGAGTCGAACCTACGACACTGGTCACTTTGTGCTTGTGATACCCCGAATACATCGCTAAAACACTAATAGGAACAGCCACTAAAAGCATTGCTCCGTGGACAAGCTCATTGTCTACAGCGGCCAAAAACGTTACGGCAGGCAACACCAATACCAAGATAGGTAATAAAATACAGTGCACTATACACAGGAGTGATAAAGCAATAGCAGCTCTATCGCCAGTGTGTTGTAATCTCATTGTCGATCCATTTGTTTTTGTCATTCCAACAACCTCTGCTTAAAATCACGCTATGGAATGAAATATTTCAATTTACATTATGTTATAACATAACAATAACGAGATAAACATAAACACACTCGCAACGAATAATATTTATGAAAAATGAACTTTTTATACCGCTACTGCTCAACCGATTTCATATTTCACCATTGCGGTCAAATTCGCCCCCGAGGTTAGTTTGTCTGGTAATGACGATTTTGCTTTCCACCGTTTCATGCGCATCTGTCAGACCACAAAACATGCAGTCCGAACAACGAGTTACTTTCGCATCTTTTAATGTATCTTTTGCTCATGACGGTGACCCTACTGAGCATTTTGAACAGTGGGTGAACTATATGAACGTGCCCTTTGAACAGCAGCAAGCGCTTGTTGAAGACTGGCAAAAAGGCGCTTTAGGGGAAGAGCAGAAACGACTCGCTGAACGCATTATCCAAATTAGAAATGTCGCTGCAATTATTCAAACTGTGCGCCCAGATGTGTTGCTACTGAATGAGTTTAATAACGATGGCGAAGGACAAGATTACCGCGCACTAAATGGCTTTCAAGCCAATTACCTTGCCATTGGACAAAGCCTTAACAGCGTCGATGGCGGCGATATACAGCAACCTATTCACTACCCATATGTACAAAACTATGCGACAAATACAGGGCTCCCTGCTGAAATGGACTTGGCTAACAATGGTTATGACCCAGAAGATCCGAACGATGCACATGGTTTTGGTTTTTACCATGGGCATTATGCATTCGCGCTAATGTCTCGCTACGAAATCGACGTCGAAAATACGCGCACATTCCAAACATTTAGAAGAAAGGATTTACCCAGTACAACGATGCCGGTCATAAACCGCTGTAGCGGCGACCGAGCGATACCTGAATCGATGCAGTGTGGTGATAATTGGTTTTCAGAAGAAGAATGGCAGAACCTTCGATTATCTTCCAAAAACCATGTCGATGCGCCGATCTTAATTCCAACGAAAACGGGCGTTAAGGTCATTCACGCGTTAATGTCACACCCGACGCCCCCCGCTTTTGATACAGTCAGCGATAACAATAAATACCGCAACAGTGATGAAAATGCGCTGTGGCTGCATTACCTCAATGGCCATGCAGACCTTTATGATGATAATGGCCAACGCGGCGGTTTCACTGGTGAAAGCTTCGTTATTATGGGGGATTTAAATGCTGACACTATGCATGGAACCACAACCGATACTCGCTTTAATGGTATACAGCATCTCATGAATCACCATAGGGTCCATCAAGACGTAGCCGCTGTCGACGGTCAACATATACCAACATCCAGTGGCGGTATCCAGGAGCCAAATCGCCGAGAACATCCCTACCCTCAAACACGTACAGCCACATTTGGTACTCGCGCTGACTACAGTGTGCCTTCAGCTGATCTTAACGTTGTAGATTCAGGTGTTTTCTGGAAAGCTGATGGTGAATCAGGAAGATTGTTGTTTAATGATGCGCGTATCGGTAAACGCGGTACTGACAAAGAGGTATCTTCTGACCACCGACTGGTGTGGGTTACCGTTGCATTAAACTAGATAGACCCTAAATCAAACGGCTCCGAATAAAAAAAGGCCTGCATTTGCAGGCCTTGTCGGTTTATTGATTAATCAAATCCACGATTGCGCAGCAGCGCATCCGTTGTAGGCGCTCTGCCTCTAAAACCGGTATATGCATCGAGGTAATTTAACGTATCACCGCGACTATAGATAAAGTCATAGAGACGTTTAGCAGTATCTGGATCAAAGATATTATTGGCTTCGACGAACGCATCAAAACCATCTGCATCGAGGATCTCAGACCACATGTAAGCGTAATATGCTGAGTGGTATCCACCCGCAAATATATGCCCGAAGTGTGTACTGCGGTGACGCATGATGATTTCGTCGGGTTTACCGTATTCGGTTAGGATTTTGTTTTCAAACTCCGTCACGTTAATGTCGTTTGCTTCAGTTAAGCTGTGATACGCCATATCAACAAGTGCAGAAGCCGTGTACTCAACCGTTGCGAAGCCTTGATTAAACGTGCTGGCATTCTTAATGCGCTCGATTAACGCTTCAGGCATCGGCTCGCCAGTCTCATAATGACGTGCAAACTTGTTTAGCATATACGGCTGTTCAATGAAGTGTTCATACAACTGCGCTGGGAATTCAACCCAGTCTCGTGGCACACTCGTCCCTGCAAGGGTCGGGTAAGTCACGTTTGATAGCAAGCCATGCAGGGCGTGACCAAATTCATGAAACAACGTCGTCGCGTCAGAGAAACTCATCAACGTTGGCTCGCCTTCAGCCGGCTTGTTCAAGTTCATATTATTGATAATCAAAGGCTTAACGTCACCCGCAAGTTTTTGCTGAGTTCTAAACGCACTCATCCAAGCACCTGAGCGCTTTGTCGAACGGGCGTAGTAATCACCAAAGAATAGGCCGATTGAGTTACCCTCAGCGTCTTTGACTTCCCAAACACGAACGACAGGGTTATAGACCGGGATATCGTTGCGCTCTTCGAACGTCAATCCAAACAGGCGATTCGCAACGTAGAATTGCGCCTCAATCATGTTGTTAAGTTCGAAATATTGGGCGATCTCAGCTTGATCGAGATCGAAGCGAGCTTTGCGTACTTTCTCGGCGTAATAACGCCAATCCCACGCAGCAAACTCGTGCTCAGCGCCTTCTTCTCTCATCAACTCCAAGATCCACTCTTTTTCTTGCGTGGCCTTTTCGACCGCAGGTTGCCAAACTTTGGTCAACAGCTCCATGGCGGCTTCAGGCGTTTCAGCCATCGTGTTCGACAGCACGTAGTCAGAGTGATGTTTGTAACCGAGCAGTTTTGCGCGCTCTGCTCGAAGTTTGACGATTTCTGACACGATCGCCTTATTGTCGTATTCATTATCGTTATCACCGCGTTTTGCCCAACCATTGAAGGCCTGCTCTCTTAAGTCACGGCGTTCAGAAAATTGTAAAAATGGCTCAACACTGGAGCGTTGCAATGTAATGACATATTTGCCAGGTAAATCACGCGAGTTAGCTTGAGCGGCTGCAGCATCAATCGAGGTCTGTGGAAGACCCACTAAGTCAGACTCCTCAAGTACCATCACGAATTCACGTGTGTCGTTGAGCTGATTTTGGCTGAAAGTTGTCGTCAGGACTGAGACTCTTTCGTTGATCTCTGCCAAACGAGCCCTAGCCTCGTCCGTTAAATTCGCACCTGAACGGACAAAGCCTTCATAAATGCGCTCCAATAGCCTTAGTTGTTCGGCGTCAAGATTCGCAGTATTGCGTTCGTCATAGACCGCTTTTATGCGCTTAAACAGCGCCTCATTCATCTGAATTTTGTTACTATGACGCGTCATTTTAGGCGAGATTTCGCGCTGTAACGCTTGTAGCTCGTCGCTCGATTCAGTGCCGGTCAAATTGAAGAAGACGCGCGCAACACGGGTCAACTCAGCGCCAGAAAGCTCCATTTGCTCTATCGTATTGGCAAAGCTCGGAACGCTGTCTGCATTTGCGATGGCATCAATCTCTTGCTGATGGTCTGCCATCGCTTTTTCAAACGCAGGCAAGAAGTGTTCAGTTTTAATCTTCGAAAACGGTGGTGCACCAAATGGTGTGTCCCAGTCTTCAAAGAATGGATTTGTTGCAGTAGCTACAGTCTCTTCAATCGGTGTTTCAGCTTGTGCAGGTGCTTCAGTGACCGCTTGTTCATTTTGCTTAGAACACCCGCCGGCAGCTAGCAGCGCAGCAATTGCAGCAGCAGTGGCCAGAGATTGGGGACGGTTGGTTAACATGGGTTACCCTCTAGTTGTTATGATCTGTCTGTGTCGTGTTTGTTGATGCTTAATCGCAAAACAGTTTGTTATAACATAACCCCTGATGACTGAGTATGTTTGCTGGTAAATTGCGTGTTATTTACGACGAACTGTCGTAAATAAAAGATGGTTTTAAACGCTGTTCATGACTTAGAAAATCTCAGTGAAATGAAACGCCTCGCCAAAAATCTGCTGTAGTGCTATGCGGGTTCTCCAACGCAGGTTTCAATAATTTAAATCTTGGCGGTGGAATGAGCGGTTCAACAGCGGTCCAAAAGTTCACCACAGATGTTGCGTCAGACTTCACGCTTACATCTCCAAATTGCAACCACATGTCAAAAGTGCTCAATTTACCTTCTGATGTCCGTTGAATATCGGCAGCCAATACTCGATGCACAAAATAGCCACAGCTGTAATGCAGACGAAACAGTCCAAGGTCGGCAGCCTTAATCAGAGACGTTTGGGTCAACCCCTCCTCACATTGCTGCTGAAGTTGTGTTTCTTTTTTTTGTATATAGGAGAGCATGTCAGGAAAGAGCTCACTCAACGCGATCTTTGCCATCCATTCGGCCCCCCCTTCATGGATCCAAGAGTGCTCAGGTGCACCAAATAATGCCTCGCCGGTTGGGCCTTTTTGAAAAAAGTGCGCTGCCTCGTGGGCATAAAACCACAGGGTTTGGTACACATACTCTCGTGATTTTACGCGCTCGTCTAAATCGTCAAAATCCCAATGCATGAAAATTTGGTCGGGTAACGTTCCACCTTGAGAGCTAGAGCCTGGTTTGTTTGAGTAAGAGGCAAACAACATAGGCTTGGGACCTTTCGCTATGCCGAGTTTCGACTCAAAATACTGCATTAATTTTGGCAATTGCTCAGTCAAATTATCTTTAAGAATGTTGGGCAGTTGCTCATCAACCAACGCAATAAAGGAATCTCCTTCGACGGGGCTTTGTTTGCCAACATAGAAATTGCGACCACTATCAGAATCTACCCAGTTAATCGGCTTATAATATACAGCACCATTCACTATGATGTGTTCGCCTGGTGGGGCTTGAACATTTATCTGCTACTCATTTTTGACGTTTTCACACGTATTCACACATGCGAAGTATCGCCCACTATGGCTGAGATGCCCGCCATCAGAAAAAGGTGAAAACGGTGCATAGTCTTTAGTTAAATGCGTATAACTTGGCGTCAAAGACAAGCTTACCTGATCAAAGGCATTGCCATCTTTTCTGGCAATATATTCTGCGCCCTTCTCGTCAACGGCAAGCATCATTTCCTTATCGAGTGGCGACCAGCGACTCGTTCTCGATGTGTCGGGATTACGCATAAACACGATTTTGTTGACGGGCATATCAGTGCTATAAGTCACTGACCAATCACCTTGACTCGTTTTAGTGATCAATACGTGTGGGTTAGATGACACATGAGGATTCGCATGTACTGCGTCAATAATCGACATGCAAGCGAAAAACAGAGCAGTAACAAGCCTGGCGCTGGAGAAAAACCTATTCGACTTTGCGATGAAATGCATGCCACTTAACCGGTAATGCGTTGCGATGAAATCACATTACCAATGGTGCGCCGCACAATACAAGTGTGGAAATGTAATCGTCTATGTCAAATCGCGACTCGAAATGTGAATAGTAACGCAGAACGCAGAGAGGCTTGCAAAGCCTCTCATATCAATAGTGTGAGGCTAGATGTATTCAACTTCGATGATTTCAAACTCCACTGTGCCTGCCGGAGTCTGGATATTGGTGACATCGTCAACCATTTTGCCGATCAAACCGCGAGCGATAGGCGAATTCACCGAAATACGGTTTGCTTTAATATCAGCTTCATCGTCTCCGACGATACGATAGGTCGTTTCTTCATCGGTTTTGCAGTTTAAGATCGTAACCGTTGTGCCGAAAATCACTTTACCTGTATTTTCCATCTTGGTGACGTCGATAATCTGCGCATTAGATAACTTACCCTCAATATCCTGAATACGTCCTTCACAGAAGCTCTGTTGCTCACGCGCTGCGTGATACTCAGCATTCTCTTTTAAGTCACCGTGCTCGCGTGCTTCGGCAATTGCTTCGATGATTTTCGGACGACGGACCGTTTTCAGTTCTTGTAATTCATCACGCAACTTTTGTGCGCCTTCAGCCGTCATTGGATATTGACTCATACTCGTTCTCTCTTCACTTAATCACAAAAAAGTGCGCTAAAAAGCGCACTTTCAATCGGCTAAGAATACCGTCAAATGACGGCATTGTCACTTACTGTGCATCTTGCTCAACTCGCTCGTGCAATTCTTGAACACTGGCGACTTTACTTCGATCATCAAAATCCTTCGCACGGATGGTTGCAAAAGCAGCGTTTAGCGTCGTAGTGTAGGTTGTCTTACTCGCAAGCGCTTCACGTCGAATGTACACCGAGTCATTGATAGCCTGACGTCCTTCAGTGGTGTTCACAACGTAGGTGTACGTTTTGTTCTTGATAGCATCGACAATATTAGGGCGACCTTCAGACAGCTTATTGACAACCGTGCTCATAATACCGGCGTCATACAGAGTCGTTGCAGTACCACGTGTAGCTTCAATATCAAACCCTTGCGCAACCAATTCTTTGGCCAATTCAATAACTTTTTGTTTGTCATGCTCGCGGACCGAAATCAACGCCTTACCCGATTGTGGTACGGGTGAACCGGCACCTAAATTAGCCTTAGCATAAGCTTCTTCGAACGTATCGCCGACGCCCATTACCTCACCCGTAGAACGCATCTCTGGACCAAGCAATGGGTCGACGCCGCGGAACTTAGCAAACGGTAGAACGACTTCTTTGACCGAATAGAACGGTGGAATCACTTCTTCGGTAAAGCCTTGCTCCACTAAGCTTTGGCCCGCCATGACACGTGCTGCAATCTTTGCCAAAGCTACACCTGTAGCCTTGGAGACAAACGGGACGGTTCGAGCTGCGCGAGGATTAACTTCAATCAGATAGACTTCGCCATCTTTGATTGCGAACTGCGTGTTCATCAGGCCGATTACATTCAGCTCTAATGCCATCGCTTTAACCTGCTCGCGCATCACATCTTGGATATCACTTGGCAGTGAATATGGCGGCAATGAACATGCTGAATCGCCAGAGTGAACCCCAGCTTGCTCAATGTGTTCCATGATTCCACCAATCACAACTGTCTGACCATCTGATACAGCATCGATATCGACTTCAATGGCATCATCGAGGAATCGGTCCAATAACACTGGCGAATCATTTGAGACCTTTACCGCTTCATTCAAGTAACGCTTCAAATCTTTCAGGTCATACACGATCTCCATCGCCCTGCCACCTAGTACATATGAAGGTCGAACAACCAACGGAAATCCGATAACTTCAGCACGCTCTAGGGCCTCTTCCATATTACTGACTGTCGCATTAGCTGGCTGCTTTAACCCAAGTTTGTTTACCATTTGCTGGAAGCGTTCACGATCTTCCGCGCGGTCAATGGCATCTGGGCTAGTACCGATAATCGGTACCCCATTTTCTTCGAGCGCTCGGGCCAATTTCAATGGCGTTTGACCGCCGTATTGAACAATCACGCCTTTCGGTTGTTCAACGCGCACTATTTCAAGTACATCTTCCAGAGTAACAGGTTCAAAATACAAACGGTCTGAGGTGTCGTAGTCGGTCGAGACGGTTTCTGGGTTACAGTTAACCATAATTGTTTCGTAGCCGTCTTCACGCATGGATAAGGCCGCGTGTACACAGCAATAATCAAATTCGATACCCTGTCCAATTCGGTTAGGACCTCCGCCTAACACCATAATCTTGTCTCGGTCACTGGGTTGTGCTTCACACTCTTCGTCGTAGCTAGAGTACATATAAGCAGTACTTGTAGAGAACTCAGCAGCACAGGTATCAACGCGTTTATAGACCGGCATTACGCCGAACTTCACGCGAATGTCGCGAATATCACTTTCCGCAACATTGGTTAACTCTGCCAAACGAGAATCTGCAAACCCCTTACGCTTCAATTTGCGCATCAAATCAGCATCAATAGACTGAATGCCAAGACGTTCAACCAAGGCCTCAAGTTGAATAAGCTCTTCAATCTGCACCAAATACCAACGATCGATATTGGTTAACTCAAACACTTCATCAATGCTCATCCCCATCCGGAATGCATCACCGATGTACCAAATTCGCTCTGCACCTGGTTCACGCAGCTCGTACACGATCTTATTGCGTGCATCAGGATCTTCTATATCGAGTATCGGCGTTAGACCATTTGCACCCACCTCTAAACCGCGCAGTGCTTTTTGCAGTGACTCTTGTTGATTGCGGCCTATTGCCATCACCTCACCCACTGATTTCATCTGAGTAGTCAAGCGGTCATTGGCGCCGGCAAACTTTTCAAAGTTAAATCGAGGGATCTTGGTTACAACATAATCAATTGCAGGTTCAAATGACGCTGGCGTAGCGCCACCGGTAATATCATTGGCGAGTTCATCTAAGGTAAAGCCAACCGCCAATTTTGCCGCTACTTTAGCGATCGGGAAGCCCGTAGCCTTGGACGCAAGCGCCGACGAGCGTGATACCCGTGGGTTCATTTCGATGATGACCATGCGTCCAGTATTGGGACAAATACCAAACTGAACGTTTGATCCGCCCGTTTCAACACCAATTTCACGCAGAACCGCCATCGCAGCGTTACGCATTAGCTGGAATTCTTTGTCAGTCAGTGTTTGTGCTGGTGCGACCGTAATTGAATCCCCTGTATGGACGCCCATAGGGTCAAAGTTTTCGATAGTACAAACGATAATACAGTTGTCGTTCTTGTCGCGGACAACTTCCATTTCGTACTCTTTCCAACCGATCAATGATTCATCAATCAGTAGCTCATTGGTAGGCGATAAATCCAGGCCTCGTGCACAAATCTCGTTGAATTCATCGATGTTGTACGCGATGCCTCCCCCGGTTCCACCCATGGTAAATGATGGGCGGATAATACAAGGGAAACCAATGCGGCTCAGCACGTCGTGGGCTTGCTCCATTGTATGGGCAATTTCAGCTCGCGGGCATTCTAAACCAATCGACTTCATTGCTTTATCGAAACGTTCGCGATCTTCCGCTTTATCAATCGCTTCTGCAGACGCGCCGATTAATTCAATACCAAATTCTTCCAAGACCCCATGCTTGTTGAGATCGAGGGCACAGTTCAATGCAGTTTGTCCACCCATTGTCGGCAGTACAGCATCCGGACGTTCTTTTTCGATAATTTTACGCACAACTTCCCAGTGAATAGGTTCGATGTATGTAGCGTCAGCCATTTCCGGGTCGGTCATTATCGTCGCGGGGTTCGAGTTGACCAAGATAACTCGATAGCCCTCTTCGCGCAGCGCCTTACACGCTTGTGCGCCGGAATAGTCAAATTCACAGGCTTGACCAATTACAATCGGACCTGCGCCTAAGATGAGAATACTTTTTATGTCGGTACGTTTTGGCATACTGGGCGGGTCCTAGCGTTTCGAATTAGTCATTAAATCAATGAAATGGTCAAACAAGGCTGATGCATCTTGTGGGCCCGGGCTTGCTTCCGGGTGACCTTGGAAACTAAATGCTGGCTTATCTTTGCGGTGAATACCTTGTAGAGAGCCATCAAATAGTGAAACGTGCGTTACTTCGATGGTGTCCGGTAAGCTTTGCTCGTCTACCGCAAAACCATGGTTTTGGCTGGTAATCATAACCACATCACGACGTAAATCTTTCACTGGGTGATTCGCACCATGATGGCCAAATTTCATTTTTACCGTTTTTGCGCCACTCGCTAGCGCCAATAATTGGTGTCCTAAGCAAATACCAAAAATGGGTATATCTTTTTCTAGCAACGCTTTGATTGCCTCGATAGCGTAATCACACGGCTCTGGATCGCCAGGGCCATTCGACAGGAATACCCCATCAGGATTCATTGCTAGCACATCGTCTGCGGAGGTTGTCGCGGGTACCACAGTGACCTTACAACCACGCTCGACTAACATGCGCAGGATATTGTGCTTTGCACCAAAGTCATATGCGACGACATGGAATTTTTGCTCAGGTGCGGCTTGATAACCGCCTTCCAATGTCCACGTGCTGCCGCCCCAACCAACGACCTCTTGAGTCGTCACAACTTTTGCCAAATCCATCCCTTTCAGACCAGGGAACGCTTGCGCTGCTGCAAGTGCCTCGTCTTCTTTCAAATCACTTCCCGCAATAATACAACCATTTTGGGCGCCTTTATCACGCAGCAAACGCGTCAGACGACGCGTATCTATGTCTGCTATGGCGACGATATTGTTTTTGATTAAGTATTCTGAGAGAGATTGTTGATTGCGGAAATTGCTGGCGAGGAGGGGTAAATCACGGATAACTAAGCCTTTGGCTCTGATTGTATCCGATTCGACATCTTCGTCGTTGGTACCAGTATTTCCGATATGGGGATAAGTGAGCGTGATAATTTGTTCAGCGTATGAGGGATCGGTCAGTATTTCTTGATATCCCGTCATGGACGTATTGAAAACAACTTCGCCAACAGTAGAACCGTCAGCTCCGATCGCCGTACCTTTGAAAACTGAACCATCTTCAAGTACAAGCAGGGCAGAATTAGCCAAGTCAACCTCCAAGCATAAGTTAACTCAAGTATCCCCATTTGACGATGGAGATACAGGACAATAATAAGCCGCCTGTATGGCGCTTATTGTGGTCTTTGCAGCTAATAAAATGTAGCGTTTTTTAAACAAAACGCGGATTTTTGGCAAATTCCGCTGAGTATATATTACTGCACCAAAAAGGTCTAATTAATTCGAGATAAATTATAAAAATAAAGTGTTAACCTCATTTTTACATTAAACACCCAAAAAACAGCAATCATTTCAGCCCCAGCACATCCTCCATATCGTATAAACCCACAGGTTTATTCGTCAGCCATAGTGCGGCTCGAAGCGCGCCTTTCGCAAAGGTTTCACGACTACTCGCCTTATGGGTGATCTCCAATCGCTCGCCAATATCGGCAAACAGTGCCGTGTGCTCGCCAATAATATCGCCGCCTCTGATGGTAGAAAATCCAATCGTGTTGTTCTCGCGCTCGCCCATATCGCCCTCTCGCGCATACACGGCATGATCATTTAGATCCCAGTTTAATTCTGCGGCGATCGCTTCACCAATCGCCAGCGCAGTGCCTGACGGAGCATCGCGTTTGTGACGATGATGCGCTTCTATGATCTCAATGTCAGCACTTCCAGACAGGGTCCGAGCTGCAATCTGACACAAGCGGGCCATTAATGTCACGCCGACACTGTAATTGGCGGCAAACACGATCGGTAGTGTCTGTGCTGCTGCATTCAACTGTTGCTTGTGTTGTTCTTCCAGACCTGTAGTGCCAATTACAATTGGAATATTGTGTGTTTTAGCAAACGCTAGATGCCCAGACAAAGCATCGGGCAAGGTAAAATCAATTAATACGTCAATCGTATCCGGATCCGCGCTGTCTAAACTTGAAAAAGTAAGTGCAGTGTTTTGAGTAGCCGAAGCCAGTGCTTGAACCGTTTGCCCAATCAATTCGGAACCACCACGCACAAAAGCGGCTGAAACCTTGAGCTTATCAAGAGACTGTGAAGACAACAAAAGCGCCTGCCCCATTCTGCCATTTGCACCTAAAATTGCGATATTCATATGATTTTGACCAAATTTCTAAGATATTGCCTATATTGACACTTTTTATGAATGTCTCTCAAGCATTCAAATCAACTATACCATGAGGAATCCGAATAACGACCGCACGGCCATGTCACGCATCGATTCTACCGCGATTGACGTTTGGCACGGCATTGCATATAACGCTTTTGGGTGGTGATTATCCTGTGTTATGTTTTCTCAACGTCAACAAAACACAAGAAAGGCATGCTCTTGCCCCTTAATGACAGGATTTCTTTGCAGGACTTCCCCTCAATTCAGACGCTGACGAAGGAAACGTTGGCACCGCATTATGCCCGCACTCGCCTGTTAACACATGGACTTGCGTCAATGATCCTGATTGCGGTCGGTTGTTTCGCCACTTTCCAACCTTGGTTTGAGTTACCACAAGGTTTGTATCACAACGCTTTGTGGCTACTCCCGCTGGTGACCTTTTTACTTCTCGCCCGGTTGGTTTTTCAGTGGTTCGCTGACAAAGCTAAATTTTTCGCGTTGCGGGAATTAGATTTAACGTATTTCTCCGGGCTTATCGTTAAGCGTATGCTTATCCAACCGCTCAATCGCATACAACATATCGAAGTCAGTCAAGGACCCATTGAACGCATTGCTAACTTGGCGACGCTGCACGTATATTCCGCTGGAAGTGCTGCACAGACATTTGCAATTCCCGGTTTGTTGTTCGAAACGGCTCATCAATTGCGACAACATTTACTTAGCGCATCTCAACAACAGCTGCACACGCAAACGCCGGATGAACCGAATGGGATGACAGCAGAGTGCGAGTAGAGCCGGATAAACTCTCAGCCCTTGAGGAATGGCAACGCGTTCACCCCATAGCAGTGCTTTACTTCGCGGCTCAAGCCGTGAAAGGCTTAGTGACTAATATCATCGTGTTAGTGCCGATTTTTATCGCACTACGCAACGCGTTTGATGAGAATCCATATCGGATTGTTGTTTTAATAGTGTGCGTATTGTTCCTATTCATGCTATTTGCATTTGGCACGTGGTGGACATTTCAGTTTCGAGTGTATGACGGTCGCGTCGAAATCAAACGAGGTATCTTTAAGAAACTGCGCTTGAATTTGCCCTTCGACAAAATTCAGGATGTCAAAATTGAGCAGCCTTTTTACTACCGATTGACCAATACTCGTGTCGTAGCCCTCGATACCGCGGGTTCTGCTAAGCAAGAAGCCAACTTGGTAGCACTGAGTGACGCTTATGCCCAACAACTCAGTGAAACAATATTGGCATCAAAAGCCGGTTACACAGAAACTGCGTCAAATGAACCGGTAAGACCTGATGAAGCCGAACCACGCATTTTGAACCGACGCTCACTAGCAGACCTGGTGCTCCACGGCATTACCAATAATCGAGTTTGGATCATTCTAGGCGTGGCTTCGCCGTTCATAGATGATGCGATGCGTCAGCTCGACCACTGGGTTGCATTTGTGAACTTAGAATCATTGTACTCTGTTGATGCAGTGGGTCTAACCCTCGTCCTTCTCCATGTGACACTGACCGCAATCAGTATTTTCATCTTGATTACCTTGATTTCAATTGTTGGCGCAATTGTCACGTTTTACGATTACACGCTGCTCAAGGATGGCAGTCGATTGCGCCGTGTCAGTGGATTATTGACCCGGTATCAAGTAAACCTTCAGCTGTCGCGTATACAACACATCGAATACAAACAAGACTGGTTAGATAACCTCTTTGGCAGGGTTAACGTAACATTTAAACAAATTAGTCAACAATTAGAGGGTGTTCCAGATGACCAACGATCCCTTCTCGTACCTTCAGTGACTAAGAGTGAAAGCGTTGAGCTAGGTCTACACGCATTTACGCACGTTAATCCATTTACGCAGACCTATTCCCCTATCAGTAAACGCTTCATGCTGAAATACAGTCTGCTTGCACTGCTACTGACGGCAGTAGTGGGCTTCGTGCTTTTTCTAGAGTCGAATAATACTTGGCACTCTCTAATCGCATTGGTCGTCTATCTAGTTGTTCAAGGTATGATAGGTTTGCGCTGGTATCGTTGGGGCTATGCTCTTGATGGTGATAATATTTATGTTCGCTCTGGGCTGTTTGGTATTCGCTTTGACGTTTGCCCCTTATATAAGCTTCAGCAGGCGAAGTACGCACAGAGTATATGGCAGGCTCGCACGCACCTTGCGAACACCACTTTGTTCTATGCGTCTGGTCGCTTCACTATACCAATGTTGCCGTCGGTAACCGCTGCGAAAATCATCGACCGAAGTCTACAAAACACTGAGTTATCAAATAAATACTGGATGTAACGAATGGCAAATAAACATTTGATTTGGGATTTCCCTACCCGGCTTTTTCACTGGCTGTTGGTTGCAGGGATCACGGCACAATGGCTAACAGGTGAATACCTCGATGACGCCATCGATTGGCACTTCACCATCGGCTATTGTGTTTTGGGGTTGATTATTTTCCGCATCTTGTGGGGGTTTTTAGGCACGCGTTATGCGAAATTTAGTAGCCTTCCGTTAAACCCTCGACACGCACTCGATTACGCTCGTTCACTGCCAGATAAACACAGTAAACCTCACGCCGGGCATAACCCTGTCGGCAGTTGGATGGTGCTTATCATGCTACTGGCGGTATTATTACAAGCGGTAAGCGGCCTGTTTGTCAGTGACGAAATATTCTCTGAAGGCCCATACCGCTCAGTGGCTAGCAAAGCAGTCTTAGAGGTGATGGAATTTATACACTTCAATCTTTTTGACGTTCTACTCATCTTGATTGGATTGCATGTCAGTGCGGCTCTGTTTTATCAACTTTACAAGAAACAAGCGATCATAACCGCAATGTTTAGTGGTAAAAAAACCGTTGAGGCATCACCCATCAACGGCTCCAGATTACTCACTGCGTTAATCACTGCCGCAATCGTTGCTGGCGCAGTCTACCTGTTAGTTGTAGTACTGCCGCCAGAACCTGAGCTTTATTTTTGATAAGTTAGGTGCCAGTCAATAAGCACTGGCATCATAACTAGTCGGCTTTGTAAGCGTCGTGGCAACCTTTACACGTTGCTCCAACTTTGCCTATTGCAGCACGATAAGCACCTTCATCATCACCTTGAGCTGCTACTTGTAGCGCTTTTGCTGCAACAGTGAGGTCATTCGCTTTTGACAAAAACTCATCTTTTTCAGACCAAATTTTGGGCAATGCTTCCGTCTCTACGCTGAACTCAGTTGTATTGGTTGCAAAATAATCTGGCACCATCATGCCCAACTGCTCTAATCTCAATGCGTTGGTTTGAATAACCGCTTGATCAAAAGGAATTTGACCTTTGGCCATTGCGCCTAATGGACCCATGTTACTGCGTACCAATTGGAACACTGCCTGTCTGAATTGGACGGCATTCGCTGCTTGACGCTCACTCTTTGCCATTTCTGCGTGTGCTTGCATTGGGACTGCAACAGTCGCCACGGCAAGTGAAAGGGCCAAACTAAGAGATGAAAACTTTTTCATGTATAAATCCTTATTGTAAAACCGGTTGTCTCGGACGACTGATGATCAGCTTATCACCATTAGATACTGGGATGAATACTGATTAGACCATAAAAAAGCCCCTGATATTTCAGAGGCTTTGTTAAATGTGTTTTGCACGGTTCCGCTTTTAATAAAATCGCTAAAGCGTGCTCATCAGATTAATTGGTTAAGTCGTCGAAAAACTTCTTAACACCATCAAAGAAACCTTGTTCTTTTGGTCTGTGTTTAGCAGCTTGCTTGCCACTCCCCATAGAATCCTCGAGCTCTTGCAGCAATTCTTTTTGCTTGGACGACAGGTTTACGGGTGTTTCCACCACAACCTTACACATTAAGTCGCCGATGCTGCCGCTCCTGACTGACTTAACGCCTTTGCCGCGCAAACGAAACATACGCCCTGTTTGCGTTTCTGCACTAATCTTAAGTTTGACCTTACCATCTAAGGTGGGTACTTCTAATTCTCCCCCTAACGCTGCAGTCGTAAAGCTCAGCGGCACTTCGCAATAAAGGTTATTACCATCGCGTGTAAAGATCTTGTGTTCTTTGACGTGAACTTGCACGTACAGATCACCTGGCGGTGCACCATGTTCGCCGGCTTCCCCCTCACCTGAAAGTCGAATTCTGTCACCGGTATCAACACCGGCAGGAACTTTCACAGACAAGGTCTTGGTCTTCTCAACTCGTCCATGTCCATGACATGCATTACACGGGTCGCTGATGATTTGGCCTCGACCTGAACAAGTTGGACAGGTTTGCTGAACAGCAAAGAAACCTTGTCGCATCTGTACTTGGCCACTGCCATGGCACGTCGGACACGTGGTAGGCTTTGAGCCTTTCTTTGCACCGCTACCATCACACACTTCGCAGCCAACCAAAGTGGGCACGCGGATCTCAACGCTCTTACCGCGAACGGCTTCTTCCAGTGTTAATTCCAAGTTGTAACGTAAATCCGCCCCAGAGCGTGCTCTAGATTGACGACCGCCGCGACCACCGCCGCCAAAGATGTCACCGAATACGTCACCAAAGATATCACCAAAGTCAGCGCCGCCACCGAATCCACCACCGCCACGGTTAGGATCGACTCCGGCATGTCCGTACTGATCGTATGCCGCGCGTTTGCGCTCATCAGTCAATACTTCATGGGCTTCCTGAATTTCTTTGAATTTCTCTTCTAGGTCTTTATCACCAGCAGTCCGGTCCGGGTGATACTTCATTGCCAGCTTTTTATAAGCTTTCTTGATCTCCCGTTCCGTCGCGCTTTTGCTAACACCTAGAACTTCGTAATAATCTCGTTTTGACATAGCGTGTGTTTGTCCCACCTAATACAACAGGTTTGCAGCCTTTATTTCGGCAAAAAGGCGTAGGCAGAAAACTGCTACGCCTATTTTGATCTAACGATTTAAGTCTGAATTTGCGAGCAGACTATTTTTTATCGTCTTTAACTTCTTCAAATTCAGCATCAACAACGTCATCGTCAGCCGCTTTTTCTTGCGTCGCGTCAGTTGCTTGCTCAGCCCCCGCCTGCTGAGCGTTTGCTTGAGCAATTTCCATCAATTTTGCCGATGCTTGAATCAATGCTTGAGTTTTCGCATCAATTTCTTCCTTGTCTTCGCCTTTAAGGGCTGTTTCAAGGTCGGTAATCGCCGCTTCAATGCTTGCTTTGTCTTCTGCAGGTAAAGCTTCGCCCGCTTCTTCGATCTGCTTGCGCGTGCCGTGTACTAAGCCGTCCGCTTGATTGCGCGTTTGAACTAACTCTTCAAACTTCTTATCCGCTTCTTTGTTGGCTTCTGCATCTTGTACCATTTGCTCGATTTCAGACTCGCTTAGACCAGAAGAAGCTTGAATAGTAATCTTCTGCTCTTTACCCGTGTCCTTATCTTTCGCCGACACGTGTAAAATACCGTCAGCATCAATGTCAAACGTGACTTCAATTTGCGGTACGCCACGTTGTGCAGGGCGAATGCCCTCAAGGTTAAACTGGCCAAGAGACTTGTTGCCACCCGCTTGTTTACGCTCACCTTGTAACACGTGTACGGTTACAGCAGACTGGTTGTCTTCAGCGGTTGAGAAGGTTTGCGATTTCTTAGTTGGAATCGTCGTATTCTTCTCAATCAGCGCAGTCATTACGCCACCCATTGTCTCAATACCAAGTGATAGCGGCGTTACGTCAAGTAGCAATACGTCTTTAACGTCACCAGACAATACACCACCTTGAATCGCTGCACCGACGGCAACCGCTTCGTCTGGGTTAACGTCTTTACGCGGCTCTTTGCCGAAGAATTCCGTAACATATTTCTGCACTAACGGCATACGTGTTTGACCACCAACGAGGATGATGTCTTGTACGTCGCTTACACTTAGATCTGCATCAGCAAGTGCTTGCTTAACAGGCTCTAGAGATGCCTTAACCATATCTTCTACCAAAGACTCAAGCTTGGCACGAGTTAGTTTAATCACTAAGTGCTTAGGGCCTGAGGCGTCTGCGGTGATGTACGGCAGGTTTACTTCTGTTTGTTGAGCAGAAGACAATTCAATTTTGGCTTTTTCGCCGGCTTCTTTTAAGCGTTGCATTGCCAATGGATCTTTGCGCAAGTCAACGCCTTGATCCTTCTGAAACTCTTCTACTAGATAGTTGATCACACGGTTGTCAAAATCCTCACCACCAAGGTGTGTATCACCATTAGTCGCAAGTACTTCAAATGTATGCTCACCGTCTACTTCATCAATTTCGATAATAGAAATATCAAACGTACCACCACCTAAGTCGTATACAGCAACTACGTTATCGCCCGACTTTTTGTCCATACCATAGGCCAAGGCAGCCGCAGTTGGTTCGTTGATAATGCGCTTAACATCCAAGCCAGCAATTCGGCCTGCATCTTTAGTTGCCTGACGCTGAGAATCATTGAAGTACGCGGGTACAGTAATAACCGCACCAGTCACTTCTTCACCCAGGAAGTCCTCGGCTGTCTTCTTCATCTTTTTCAAAACTTCAGCAGAGATCTGCGGTGGCGCCATTTTCTCGCCTTTGCTCTCTACCCAAGCGTCGCCGTTATCAGCTTTAACAATGCTAAATGGCATGATGTCGATGTCGCGCTGAACCTCTTTGTCTTCCCAGCGACGGCCAATCAAACGCTTGATTGCGAATAACGTGTTCTGTGGGTTGGTTACTGCTTGACGTTTTGCTGGCTGACCAACAAGAGTTTCACCATCATTGGTATACGCAATGATGGAAGGGGTTGTACGGTCGCCTTCGGCGTTTTCGATAACCTTCGCTTTGTCGCCGTCTAAAACGGCAACACATGAATTGGTTGTACCTAAATCGATTCCAATGATTTTACCCATTGTTATGACTCCAAATCTGTTCCAAATACCTGCATTAGTTGTGGGGCTTTACGATTGTTTTTCAATCTTCCCCACAAAAAAAATTCAAAATCGCGCTTAAACCTGTGTATCAACACCACCGTCGGGTGCGCGAGAAACCATGACCATTGCCGGACGTAATAAACGGCCGTTGATCTGATAACCTTTCTGCATGACTGCTATGACCGTATTCGGCGCTACATCAGCAGATTCTTGCATCGACATAGCCTGATGCAATTCAGGGTTAAACGCTTCACCTTGAGGGTCAATCATAGTCAAACCGTTCTTCTCGACGGTGCTTATGAATGACTTCATGGTTAGCTCTACCCCTTCCAACAAAGGTTTGACTGCTTCGTTGTCAGCATCAGCGACTTGCAACGCACGCTCAAGATTGTCTACGACAGGTAATAATTCACCGGCAAACTTTTCTAACGCGAACTTACGCGCTTTGGTCACTTCGGCCTCGGCTCGACGCTTAGCATTTTCCATTTCGGCGCGAGCACGTAATACGCCCTCTTTCTGTCCATCAATCGTTGCTTGTGCGGCTTCTAGTTCAGCCTCCAAAGCAGCAATGATTTCTTCAGGTGTTTCCAACACCTGTTCTGCACCAGCTTCTGTTTGTTGCTCATCCGCAGGCTCAAATTCCTGGGCTGGCTGTTGTTCAGAGCTATGCTCTTCACTCTGCACGTCGCGATTGTCGCTCATGCAATCCTCCAATCTACTAGGTCTAACTATATTGCTACGTGGCTTTATGGGGCTTGTTTTTGGCGGTTCAAGGGTAACCCCACCACTTTTATGGATAAATTTTGGTTTAGGCTGCTCGAAATCTACAACAAGCGTCGGGCTTGTCCCGGATCCTCGTCAATAAGCCTATGTTTTGAAAGTGGAAATGAATCAGTTATACACCTTTAGTACGATTGAAATAGCACTAGCAGCCTGATTTAATGGACGTCATAAAATGCGAAACCCATCATTGGAAAAATCGAGGTATAGCTGAATCACATGTTTAGTGTTTGGACTGTCTCTGGTGTCATTGCCGTTTACCTCATTGCCCTATTTGTGATTGCGTTCTGGGTCGATAGACGCAAAACCGAACATCAGCAACACCCTTATATTTACAGTCTAGCGCTCGGCGTTCACTGCACCTCTTGGGCATTTTTTGGCACCACTACACAGTCAGCGCAATACGGTTGGGCATTTATTCCAACCTATGTAGGGATGGTTTTAGTGTTTCTTTTTGCGTTTAGTTTACTCTCTCGCATCGCAAAATATTGCCAAACCCATCAGATTAGCTCATTGGCAGATTTCATCAGTGCCCGATATCAGTCTCGTTTGGGTATTGGTGCACTGGTTACCTTTATATGTTTTATCGGAGTTATTCCGTACATCGCCTTACAACTCGATGCGATTACGCTGTCATTGACACTAATATCAGAAGAATCAGCACATTCAACCAATCGAGTAGGTCTGTATGTCGCAGGTTTGATGGCATTGTTTGCCATTTTATTCGGCACACGAACACTTAGCTTGACCGAGAAGCACCCCGGATTGATGGCGACAATCGCATTTGAATCTGTGCTTAAGTTGTTTGGGATTATGGTTGTCGGGTTGTATGTGTGCTTTGCCCTGTTTGACAGTCCAATTGAATTAATTGCCGCAGCCGTTACTCACCCTGAAGCAAGTCAAGTCATCTATGCTGACCGCGCCTACTGGGTCTATGCGACGCATGTCTTGTTGGGGATATGCGCCGCATTTTGTTTGCCTCGGCAATTTCATATTAGCTTTGTCGAGAACAATGGCGAGGGTGAATTGCGCACAGCAAGGTGGATGTTTCCACTATACCTTTTGCTAATGACGATTTTTATTCTACCCATCGCACTCGCCGGGAATCTGTTGCTCGATACTCAACAATTCAGTACCGATAGTTTTGCGCTCGCAATTCCAATTTCACAAGGAAATCGATGGATCGCCGGTATTGCGCTGATCGGAGGAATTAGTGCTGCGACCAGTATGGTCATTGTCGCCACGTTAGCGCTGGGGATCATGATTTCGAACAACCTAGTGACGCCCGTTTGGTTGAAACTGAGACTGTCGCGAGACTCCGCGCAACGTATGCCAACTGAGCAAATCCTCACGATTCGCCGTTTAACCGTAGTCGTCGTATTGTCGGTCGCGTACGCTTACCATCTCAATATCAGCCAGTCCGCACCGCTGGTGCAAAGCGGGACGATCGCAATTGCCTTATTGGCCCAGCTAATCCCCGCCATCATAGTGCCCTTTTTTTGGAAACGCAGCAGTGCTTTGGCTGCATGGGTGGGCATTCTCGCGGGCGGACTATCATGGTTTGTCTTATTGCTATGGCCCAGCATCACGGCGAGTTACTATTTTGGAGAAGCGCCAACAGATGCCTCGCTAGGTTTCGGTTTTGGCATCAGTCTGTTGTTAAATCTGCTTTGTCACGCGATTACCGGTGCTTTGTTTGGTCGGCGTGAGCCTTCCGCGATGCAAGATATTGAACGAATGCCTCTGATCACTATCCGGATTGGTGATTTAAAGTCGCTACTAGAACGCATTCTTCCACCAGACGATTTCGCATGGCTCACGAAGATGCTGCAAGATTACTCGGAAAATGCAGTCGCCAGTGGCCCGCTGTTAACGCGCTGTCAACAGCTTCTCGCAGCCCAAGTCGGTGTAAGCGGAGCCAAAATGCTGTTGTCGACTATCGCCAATAAAGATGGCACATCCATCGATGAGCTAGTTGAATTAGCCGAGCAAGCCTCTCAAACCCTTCAGTTCAACCACGAAATCCTACAGTCGTCAGTGCAACACATCCAACAAGGCATTAGTGTGCTAGACAAAGATCTCACCATGCTGGCTTGGAACGAACGTTATCTTGAGCTGTTTGAATATCCAGAAGGTTTCATTCAGGTAGGTACACCGATAGAGGCTATTTTACGCGCCAACGCGCACCGCGGTCTGTTTGGAGACGTGAATGATATTGAAGCCGAAATCGAAAAACGGATTGCCTTTATGCGCAGTGGTAGCCAGTACAAGTACGTTCGTAAACAATCAGACCAGCGCACTATCGAAATTAATGGCCGCCCACTTCCCGGTGGTGGTTATGTTTCAACATACGCCGACATCAGTGATTATATTCGTATTCAAGAAGAATTAACTGAGGCAAAACAAGAGTTGGAAGCACGAGTTAAAAAGCGCACTGAACAACTCGAAAATGCTCGGGTCGCGGCAGACAAAGCGAATATTAGCAAAACGAAGTTTTTGGCCGCGGCAGGCCACGATTTGATGCAACCATTTAACGCCGCAATTTTATATGCGTCGATGCTCAAACAACGGGCTGAAAAAGATATCCATCAGGGGTCCTTAGGGGATATCAGTGAAGGCCTTATGCAATCACTTAATAGTGCTGAGTCGCTACTAAGCACCTTGCTTGATATGACTAAATTGGAATCTGGCGTCCTGAAAGTCAACCACACGCTTTTCAGTATTGGCGATTTACTTCAATCCCTATACCAAGAATTCAGTGTGATCGCTCAGCAACAGGGCGTCACCATTCATTTGGTCACAACCAAAGCTATGGTGCGTTCGGACAAAAAGTTGCTCCGCAGAATCCTGCAAAACCTACTATCCAACGCCATTCGCTACGCCCGTCCAATTGACAATGCTCGAGTGGTCGTTGGTGTGCGGCGAACAAACACTGACCAGCTAGACATCGTAATTGCAGACAATGGCGTGGGTATCGAAGTCGCTCAGCAACAACAAATTTTCAATGAGTTCCACCAAATTAATCCTGATAGCAGCAATCAAGGTTTGGGATTGGGCTTAACCATCGTCGATAAGATGACCAAATTATTAAATCATCCACTCAAAATGCACTCAATCTTCGGTACCGGAACACTGTTTGCAGTGTCGGTGCCTAGAGAGGACGGTCCTATCATTCAAGATGCCGCTGCGATGCCGGCTAATGACGACACACGGACAACCGACTTTTTGGCCGGTAAAACGGTGCTATTAATCGAAAATGAACTTCAGATCCAACAAGCCGTACTCGCTTTATTGAGTGATTGGGGTGCTGATGTTGTGTTAGCGCAATCAATTGCAGAGGTACTGAGTAAATGTCCACAAACGCCTGATTTAGCTGTTGTAGACTATCATCTGAATGCGGGTGAAACGGGTATTCAAGCCATTCGCCAAGCTCAGGAGATATGGCATGCACCAGTAGCCGGTGTTCTGACAACTGCCAACCGAGATGACCAAGTCAAAGATGAAGCTGCGGCAATTGGGCTAGACTTTTTACCTAAACCCGTTAAGCCTCTCGCGCTCAAACGCGCACTAAAAATGGCCCTTAATCACTCCCAAAGTTAAATTTTGCGTTATGCCTTTGCCTAACCCAAACACTGACTTAGATCAAAAACTAACATCTGCGAACATCTCATACTGTAGCCATAGCCAATCAATACGGAAGGTAAAATAAATGGCGCTTGAAAAGCACAGCTTACTAAAAGAGTTTCCTGACCATCATCACACAATTCGTCACTTGAAGATGAACGATAACCACTTCGCCAAAATGTTTGACGAGTATCACGAGCTCGACCACGAAGTTTATCGTATTGAAGCGGGTGACGAAGCGACGGATGACAATTATCTCGAACAGCAAAAGTTGAAACGCGTGCAACTCAAAGACGCACTGTTCCAGATGGTGCAGCGCGAGGAAGCGGCTCAGTAGTCGACAGTCAAACAGTTCCAACCCTGTGGAAGCATCTAGCTTCCCTTGTCCTGAAAAGGATCGCCGGTGTTAACGCACCGGCTTTTTTTATTCATCAGAATGTAAGAACTTTTCCTTACTCAATGAGAGGTTTTCGAGCGCTGAGCTAAATTCCTCGGAGGCATTTTTCCAATCTTTTCGATGTTCAACAGGCATCACCTGGGTATCGAAGTTATATTGCTCAAGAATGGCGAATGCGTCGGACTCAGCGTTACATATGTGCGCTGTCAGTTGCGGATATAGATCCACAATTTTCTTTAACTGCCATTCTGCAATAGGGTGTGGGTTAATGATATTGATAACAGTCGACAAGCCAATGTCGATTTGCCTGGAGAGTGTTCTGACGCAAATGCGCTCCTCTTCTGGGATTTGCACCAGCACATCGCCCCAGTTAATCACCAATGCCCAGTTGTCAGTCGCCATCTTCTCGCGCGCGATGGCACCCGTCGCATTGAATAACGTCTGATAATAGCGAACGTGATCCCAGTCTTGCAGGAAATCGACTTTTAAAACATTACTGCTAACCGAACACGCGAAGGCGTTTTGCATTTTCACCACTCCTTGAACTCTTAGCAGTACGTTACGTGCTCAAAAAAAGACCAATTAGTGGCTAAAACTCTCACGCATTTTCGTCGCTTTGCATGGCTTGCTTAAACAGTACGCCGGCTTGAGTGCGATTAATCACCCCCAACTTCCTGAGTACCGCGGAAGCATGCTGTTTTACTGTAGATTCAGAGATCGAAAGTTCATAAGCGATTTGCTTATTGAGCAGGCCATCAGCCATCATTTTAAGCACGGTGAACTGATGTGGTGTCAACTGTGACATACGCTGTAGAAAGCCATTTTCATTGGCATTGTCACTTTCACTTTCTAAGCTAACGTCACTGGGTAGCCAGGTTTCGCCGTTCAAAATAGCCTCCACCGCTTTGGCAATCTCCGGCAACGGTGTTGACTTAGGAATATAACCACAACTACCTAGCGCGACGGCTTTTTTGATCAGCGAGACATCATCTTGTGCCGAAACAATTACAACCAAGGTGTTGGGGAATTGGTTTCTGAGCTGCAATAATCCGGTTAAACCGTTATTTCCCGGCATAGTTAAATCCAGAAATACCAGTTCAATTGCTTGGTTTTCGTGCAACATGTCGGTGGCCTGTTGCAAATCTTCAGCTTCATAGATATCGCCATCAATAATCCCGTCTAATGCGTGTCGCATTGCGGAGCGAAATAACGGGTGATCGTCGGCGATAAGTACCGTCGTGGTCTGGTCAACTTGCATCAATGTTGGTTCCATATTCAACTAAGTAACGGATCTATAGTAGTTAATCTAACACAAAAAAGGCGGCCGAAGCCGCCAAGGAACACCCATGAAGGACGAATATTTAGAAACGATATCCCACGGTCAAATGCACAGTGCGCGGATCGCCATAGTAGCCAATCAATGTTGTATCACCGCCGAGACCTGGACCAAGAGAGCCGTCTTCGTTACGTGTCACGAAGTCGTAGCCCCCAACGATGTACTCTTCATCTGTTAAGTTCTTAGCATGCAAACTGGCATACCAATCACCCTCAACACTTTCCCAACTGACGCTTAAGTTAACCATTCCATAGGCATCCTGCTTGATCAGGTCACTGGTTTCAAAAATGAGATAATCATCACGGCGGTAGTAATTTGCATTGAATACAAAATCACCCACTGATGATTCCATTACATACGTTGCGGCCAAGTTATAGGTAAGTTCTGGAGTATTTGATAAACCGATGAGTGGCGGAATCGCATCGTTGCGTTTGATTTCGAAGTCAATGTAACCAACTGAAAGATTCAATTGTAAATTATCAGTCGCCACGTAAGTGAAGTCAGCCTCTAAGCCATCTGCTGATGTTTCTGCAGCATTTCGAAGGCGTTGGAGTAATGCTGTTGGGTCATTGCTGTTGCCTTCAATACCAATGTATTGGCGATCACTGTGATCATAGGTGAACAAGGTGACGTTAGCACGCAGGTTATCACCCCAATCACTCTTCATTCCAATTTCATATGAATCAACGATTTCAGGATCAACGCCAGGCTCATTATCGGTGGCACGCGGGTTAAATGTACCGGACTTGAAGCCCTGTGAGTAACTCGCATAGAACATCAAATCATTATTGGCCTGATATTCGATCCCAATACGAGGTGTAAAGCGCGACCAACTCTGTACTGCCGGCGCATCTAATACACCATCACCGTCACTATCAGTACCCAATACCTGCGGTACTAACTGTCCATCTGGGCGCACATAGCCTGGGATCCAATCGCTGTAAGGGTATACATTGTCGAAAATCAAACCATTATTAACTGTCGCTTGTTTTTCTTCATCGGTGTAACGCGCGCCGACTGACATTGAAAGGTTTTCAGTCAAATCGAAATTGGCTTGAGTATAAGCTGCCCAACTTTCACTATTGTTACAGCCGGTTACTTCACGAGTCAGACCTGGTACACCAAATGCTGCTCGTCCTAAGAAACCCAAAATGGCATCAAAATTGCCGCACGAATCCCCTTCGTAGAAATACAGACCACTGACCAATGAATACGAATCAGACGTGTAGTTCGCCTGTAGCTCGTGAGTAGTATTTTCATCATCATATTCCGCAGGAACATCAAAGATATCGAGCGGTGTATTGTCAAAATCGATGTTAGTTGGCGAATACCCCTCGCGTGACGAGCCAATGTATTTGAATTCAAGGTTATCTGAGTATTCGTGACGAATCATCCAGCTAAACCCTTCCAAGGTTACCTCGTTGAACGTCGGCATACTGGTATAAGAATCAAAAACACTGTCAGGTACAGGTGCGTCCGTTAACACGCTTGGCAATAAGCGATAGCCGCCTTTGGCATTGGAAGTATCTTCGGTCTTATCCCAGCCTAGGCGAATAAACCAATCATCTGCAGGGTTAATTTCGACCGTTAAGCGCGCCGCCCAGAGATCTTTGTTGTAGTTTTCCAAGTCTTGACCAGGGATAGCAGATTGCAAGTACTCACCAAAACCGTCTCGATTCAGATTGGCATACCCAAATCCCACGTAGAGCTTGTCTTCAATCAGTGGCATTTGCCCCGTTACTTTAAGATCGCGTTGTGAGTAACTTCCCACAGTCCCGCGAATATCAAACGTGGTATCACCCGTCATCTCTTTGGTGACATATTTGACCGCACCGCCGATGGTGTTTTTGCCGTAAAGCGTACCCTGTGGACCGCGTAAAACTTCAATTCGTTCTACGTCCAACAAGTCCAATACCGCGCCTTGTGGTCTGGCCAAATAAACGTCGTCAACGTAAATCCCCACGCCAGGCTCATATCCCCACAGAGGATCTTGTTGCCCGAGACCGCGGATAAATGCGGTTAGCGTAGAGTTTGTACCACGACTGGTTTGCAGCGTGGTATTGGGAGAAAACTGTTGAAGTTCAGTGATCACTGAAATACCTTTTTGGTCTAATTCGACAGACCCTAAAGATGTAATCGCCACTGGTACTTCTTGTAAGGACTCAACAGTCTTACGCGCAGTTACTTCGATACGTTCGAGTTTTACTGCAGACTCCTCTGCGTCTTGCTGTTGCGCAATTGCCGTCAATGGTGCACTCGCGAGTGCAGAAGTAATAGCTACTGCACATAGGCTGCGTGTGAAGCGCTGCGGGTAGGTTTGTGTTTGCATAATCTTGTCCCTTGTAGAACTTTTCATCGTTATTTTATTTACGTATTTTGCGAGCAGAGCTGCGGTCTGTGTTAAATCTATGTGAAATCGAAGTTAAGGTATGTAGTACGATGGTACTATGGGAAGTTTGCCAGTTTAACGACAATAATGACCTTAGTTTTCAGGAGACTGCGGTCACAGTACTCATTTAGGAAAACACATTATGCTCAGTTTAATTGGATTAGTCGGCGGCTTAGCGCTACTGATTTTTCTAACCATTCGCGGGATGAACTTATTTATCGCCGCCCCGCTGTGTGCGCTGATTGTTGCACTCACTAGCGGTTTACCCGTATTTATTGGTGACGGAAATTTTGTCACGACATATATGGAAGGCTTTACCGGCTTTATCGCGTCATGGTTCTTTATGTTTTTGCTTGGCGCATTGTTCGGCAAGTTTATGGAAGATACCGGTGCCGCTGATGCAGTTGCGAAGTGGATAGTCGAGAAACTCGGCTTCCATCGCGCAGTACTAGCCGTTGTGCTTGCTTGCGCCATTCTGACATACGGTGGCGTCAGCGTCTTTATCGTCGCGTTTTCAGTCTATCCAATGGCATTAAGCTTGTTTAAAGATGCCAATCTACCGCGTAGATTTATTCCTGCAACCATGGCGTTCGGTTCAGTCACGTTCACCATGACCTCCGCCGGCTCACCCGAAATTCAAAACTGGATCCCGATAAAATATTTAGGTACGTCCCCATTTGCGGCCTGGGAAGTCAGTTTTGTTGTGGCTGTTTTTATGGCCCTTTTCGGCTATTGGTGGCTCAAACGTATGATTGGAAAAGCGGTTGCCGATGGCGAACATTTCGAAGCGCGAAGCAGCGACCCAGAGATTCCGGTGCGGGACTACCCGCATCCGATGACAGGTATCATTCCATTGATTGTGGTGCTTGTTTTGTCTTTCACATTACACGAGGCGCTGGCCCAATTAGCATTGATCGTGGCCCTTGGCGGCGGCGTGTTAGCGCTGATGGCGATCAACTTTCAGCATTTTCACAACTTACCGAAAGCAGTTAATTTAGGTACTACCGGTGCTTTGCTCGCCATCGGCAATACCGCCGCAGTTGTCGGCTTTGGTTCGATCGCCAAGTCTACCGAAGCATTCCAAGCAACGGTCGAGGTGATGACGCACCTGCCAGGCAATGAGCTGATTGGTGCTGCTATTGCCGTTAGTGTGATCGCCGGTTTAACTGGCTCAGCTTCAGGTGGTCAAGCAATCGCCCTACCACTCGTCGGCCCACACTACCTTGACCAAGGTGTCGATCCGGAAGAGCTACATAGGATTGTGTCAATTTCATCAGGCGCATTGGACTCGCTTCCTCACAATGGCTACGTAGTAACGACTATTCGCGCTATTTGTGGTGAAACTCACCAAGCAGCGTACTGGCCCCTTGCGGCGCTAACGGTCGTCGTGCCTCTGGTTGGTTTAATGATGGCTATTGGCTTATTCAGTATTTTCTAAGGAGCATTGTAGTGATAAATCGCCTTCGAATTGGCATCAGTGGACTTTTATACCTAGCACTATTGGTGTGCTTGCCGTTGCGCGCCGAATCTTTGTTGGTTGAAAAACAACGTTTTGAGATCGAGCGTTTTACTACATTTAACGGTCAGACGATTGAAGAGGTGCAGATCGGATGGGAAAGCTATGGTCAATTAAATGAGCAAAAAGACAACGTCATTTTGATCACGCACTATTTCACCGGTAATTCTCATGCTGCAGGTAAGTATCATCCGGATGACCCGGCGCCAGGATACTGGGACACCATTATCGGCCCGGGTAAAGCCATCGATACCAACAAATTTTTTGTTATCAGTGTAGATTCGCTTGCGAACCTTGGTGTACATGATAAAAACGTCATAACAACTGGACCAGCGTCAATTAACCCCAAAACCGGTAAGCCGTATGGCTTAAATTTTCCGGTAATTACCATGCGCGACTTAGTCAATGTTCAGAAAGCAGTTCTGGACAGCCTCGGAATTGAAAAACTTTATGCCGTTGCCGGCCCTTCGATGGGCTCAATGCAAGCCATTGAGTGGGCTAGCGCCTATCCAGACAAAGTAGAACGCTTGATCTCAGTGATTGGCGCTGCACATGCTGACGCGTGGACAACCACGGCTTTGGAACAGTGGGCCATTCCAATAAAGCTCGACCCAAATTGGAATCAAGGCAACTATTACGCTTCGAATCCTCCCGTCGCGGGCCTGACCGCGGCACTGATGTTCATTACCCAAGTTGCATTAACCCCAGACTTTTTCAATCAGCAAGGTGAAAACCTGAATCACTCGCCACTCGAGCAAGCGCCATTGCACGACATTACCGCCAATCACGCGATTACACAGTGGCTATCAGATAGAGCGGCTGCGCGTGCAGCAAGTATGGACGCAAACCACCTACTCTACTTAGTGCGCGCCTGCCAGCTGTTTCTAGCCGGTCAGCAAGAGTCTTTAAAACAAGGCTTGACCAGTATTGAGGCTAAAACCTTGTTCCTGCCCGCCAATCAGGATTTATTGTTGATGCCTTATCACGCTGAGCGAGCCCACCAAGTCATGACGGGGTTGGGGAAAAGCTCAGAAATTGGTTATTTGGCGGGTTCATTGGGTCACTTAGAAGGCGTTACAGGCATCGCCCAACACAGTGAAACTATCCGTCAATTCCTTGCAGACTAAATAAGGACTTCACTATGCAAAAATTATCACCGGTACTTATCTTACTGCCAGGGTTGGCAATGTATGCAGCGTCAGCCAACGCTTTACCGCCGGTTTCTTTGGACCTTGAACAGACTACGGTAAGCGGTTTGTCCAGTGGTGGTTACATGGCAACGCAATTTCATCTTACCAATAGCGATTGGGTATCTGGCGCTGGCCTAATCGGGACGGGCCCTTACTATTGTGCTCGTGGCGATATTGCAGTCGCTTTGAACCAATGTGTGTCTAAAACCGAATCGCCTATTGATTTAGACAGCTTAATGGATCTAACGCAAGCGTATGCCACCGAAGGTTTACTGCCAGCATTGAGTAACCTTAAAGAAGACAAAGTCTGGATTTTACACGGCTTAAATGACAAGACGGTCAACCGCGATGCGGCGGACAAATTGGTCGTGCAGTATCAATCATGGGTTGACGCTAACAACCTTGTTTACGTCAATGACCAACCCTTTGGTCATCACTTCCCGACCGAACAGCAAGGTACAGACTGTGCCGTATCAGAATCGCCTTTTATCGGTGCCTGTAACTACGATGCGGCCGGTGAAATGCTGGCCCACCTGCTCGGCACGCTGGCCCCAAAAGCCACACAGCAGGCCGGTAAGCTGCACGCATTTGATCAACAAGCATTGGGTGGCGACGAAGCCAAGGGATTAGATGAAACCGGCTATGCGTACGTCCCTGCAACCTGTGAGAATCAACAATGTAAAGTCCATATCAGCTTTCACGGATGTAATCAGAATGCTGATGCCGTGGGCACCGAATATGCGGCCAACACTGGCTTGAATCAGTGGGCAGATACCAATTCAATCGTCGTGCTTTACCCGCAAACCAAAAAGTCCATGTTTCTACCGCTAAATCCACAAGGTTGTTGGGACTGGTGGGGATACACAGGTGACAATTATGCGACTAAAGGCGCAGTGCAAATTCAAGCGGTTGTGAATATGGTAAACAACATTAATACCGGCTTTGCTGCTTTAGAATAAACAGGAAATCACATGTCTCAACGAAATATTTTAGTCACTGGCGGCGCCAGTGGCATTGGGTTTGGTGTTGCCAGTAAATTAGCAAGTGATGGGCATCACGTTATCATTGCGGATCTCAACCAAGCCGCTGCCGAAACTGCTTGTAGTGAGCTAACTAAACAAGGGTTTTCAAGCACTGCAATCGCACTAAACGTATGCGACGCCGCCCAAGTGTCAGCGTTGCCAGCAGCACTACAAGAGACGCCTGTAGATATTCTGATTAATAATGCCGGGATTCAGCACGTCTCTCGATTGGAAGATTTTCCTGCTGAAAAATGGCAGCAATTGATTCAAGTGATGCTCGTTGGCCCTGCCCTGCTAACTCAAGCATTCTTGCCGCATATGCGCGAACAAAACTTTGGCCGAATCATCAACGTCGGTTCGATTCATTCTGTTATTGCGTCTCCGTTTAAATCTGCTTATGTGGCGGCCAAACACGGACTACTAGGTTTTGCCAAAACTGTCGCGCTTGAAACGGGCGATTGTGATATCACCATCAACACACTGTGCCCTGCCTATGTCAAAACACCACTGGTTGAGCAGCAAATAGCCGCACAAGCCATTGAGAATAATTTGAGCGAAGAAGATGTGATCAATAAAATCATGTTAGAGCCAATGCCGAAAAAAGCCTTTATCGATATTCAAGAGCTTGCAGATACAGCTGCTTTCTTGATGTCTAACTCGGCGCGAAACATCACCGGACAAACGCTTATCTTAGATGGTGGGTGGACGTGCCGATAGCCCACTGATTATCAACGACTTGTGTTCAGCGATGGATATGCTAGTGTTTCGACCCTGATCAGAGAAAAACCTAGCAAGCATGACCTATCAGACCGTTGGACTAATCGGCAAATCTGCCCATGAAGGTTCCCATCAAAGCTTAGAAGCCGTTATTACATTTTTGAGAGAGCAAAAATGCACAATCTTGCTTGAAGAAGCGATTTTCGAAGAGTTTGACGGCGCTGATTTACACTGTTGTAAACTTGTCGATATTGGCGAACGAGCCGATCTAGCAATTGTGGTTGGTGGTGATGGCAACATGATTGGTGCTGCCCGAGTGCTAGCGCGCTTTAATGTTGCTGTTGTCGGCGTTAACCGCGGTAACTTAGGCTTTTTAACCGACATCAGCCCAGATGACATTCACGACCAATTGAGTTTGCTGTTCGCCGGTGAATGTATTATCGAACAGCGCTTCCTACTTGAAGTTGAAGTCTATCGTCATGAGCAACTGATCAGCGCCAGTTCGGCGGTGAATGAAGTCGTGCTTCACCATGGTAAAGTGGCACACATGATGGAGTTTGAAGTCTACATCGACGATCACTTTGTCTTTTCTCAGCGGTCTGACGGCCTAATCATCGCGACACCAACCGGTTCAACAGCTTACTCTTTATCCGGTGGCGGCCCAATTTTAATGCCTAAACTAGACGCGATGACCATGGTCCCAATGTTTCCACATACGCTGAGTAGTCGCCCCATTGTGGTTGATGCCAATAGCACTGTGTCAATGCGGGTATCGAAGGTCAATAGTGACAACTTGCAGGTCAGTTGCGACAGCCATATTGTGCTGCCAGTATTGCCTGGCGATGAAATTCGTGTGCGTAAAAACAGCGATAAGCTATCTCTGGTTCACCCTAAGGGGTACAACTACTTTACCGTGTTACGAAACAAACTTGGATGGGGCAGCAAGCTATATTAACCCTTGCAAGTCTTTGCTTGTTCGCAATAGTATCACAACGTTTTTTTAAGCTGACAGTGCAATACTACTTTACATCGCACAAATACTGTATATATTTACACATACTGTATATTTATATAGCTTACGATCATGCTCACTCATCTCACTATCAAAAACTTTGCTGTTGTTAAACACATTGAGTTGTCACTCGAAACGGGGCTTACCGCAATTACCGGTGAGACTGGCGCGGGTAAATCAATTGGCATAGATGCGCTGATGTTATGCTCTGGCGGTCGTGCCGACGCATCAATGGTAAGAAGCGGAGCGAGTAAGGCGGAGATTATTGCCCATTTCGATATTAGCAGCCTGGCGCAGACTGCGACCTGGTTAACTGAGCACGAACTCGAGAATGACGGCGACTGCTTTATTCGTCGCGTTATCTCTGCTGAAGGCCGCTCAAAGGCGTTTATTAACGGTTCTCCCGTGTCACTGCAACAATTAAAAGAATTAGGCGCACAATTAATCAGTATTCACGGACAAAATGCGCATCAACAGCTACTGAAAGAAGCAAATCAACGACAACTACTGGATAGTTTTGCCACACACCAACAGCTACTTGATGAAGTCAAATATGCCAGTACCGACCTCCAAACGACACAACGCCGTTATGAACAACTGCAAGCTGAATCGCAAACCCTACAAGACCGTAAGCATTTGCTGAAATACCAAGTTGCAGAACTTGATGAGTTTGGTTTACAAGAAAATGAATTCACCGAGCTAGAAACCGAACACAAACGATTGTCTAACAGCCAAACATTGTTAGAGCAAGCGCAACGTAGCTTCCATCGACTGTACGAAGATGAGCAATTTAACGCACTGAGTGCAATTCGACAAAGCGCCGATAACCTGGCTGATTTATGTGAGAGTGATGCGAGTCTGACACCTATCGTAACCATGTTAAATGAGGCAAGTATTCAAATTGATGAAGCTGCTCATGAACTGCGCGACTATTGCGATGGCTTGGACATTGATCCGATGCGAATGCAACAAGTTGAGCAGCGATACAATACCGTCAATGATCTGGCCAGAAAGCACCAAGTTATGCCCGAACATTTGTATAGTCACCACATGGCACTAGTCGACGAGCTGAAATCGATTGAATCAGCAACTGACGAGCTTTCGCAAATGGCATCGACGTTAGATGAAAAAGAGCGGCAATATAAGAATCACGCTCTGGCTTTGTCTTCCTCGAGGTTACACTCAGCGCAAGCGTTGTCGAAAAAGATAGAACAGTCAATTCAGCGCATGAATATGCCGTACGCGACGTTTGAAATCGTCGTTGAGCAAATGGAACAGGTCTCGCCCAATGGTATTGACAAAATAACGTTCAAAATCGCCACAAACCCTGGGCAAAACGCCGACAGCCTAGATAAAGTCGTTTCCGGAGGCGAACTCGCCAGAGTAGGATTAGCAACGCATGTGATCGCCGCTAAAAATGACCTACCGCCAACGTTAATTTTCGATGAAGTTGATACAGGCATTAGTGGCCCAACTGCGAGTATCGTCGGTCAATTGCTACGAGAAATGGGTAAATCCTATCAAGTACTGTGTGTGACCCATTTACCACAAGTGGCTGCACAGGCCCACCAACAGAATTTTGTCACTAAAAAAATATCGGCCGAAAGCACTGAGACACACATTGTTCGTTTAGATGCTAAAGCAAGAGTTACGGAGCTGGCCCGTTTATTGGCTGGCGACACAATCACTGATAGCGCCCTCTCAAACGCAAAATCGTTGTTACAAGCAGTAGCCTAGTTAGCCGAGCTGAGCCTAAACCAAATACCTAGGCTCTCTTAACTTTACAATTTACCGTGTTGAATAGAACTAATTAATGATTGATTGGTCATACATTGCTGAGTTAGCATTCACAGCTAATTTGTTACGCGGGTCAAATCTCGCGTAAAGGTATTTGAATTTGTTTAATTGTAAGGCTCGCATGAAGTTTTTAGCTGTTTCTTTAGTCATTGCTACTCTGTTATCTGGTTGTTCAAATTGGATCTATCGCATTGACGTCCCACAAGGCAATTTCCTAGACGAGCGCGATGTTGAAAAACTTCGTATCGGCATGAACAAAGACCAGGTTATTTTTGTGTTAGGTCATCCTGTCGTGCAAGACTCTTTTGACCATGACACTTGGTATTACGTTTATGATATGAAACGCGGTATGAAGAAACGCGGTGATGACTTCCGAAAGTCTCTCGTTATCAACTTTGAAGACAATAAGATCGCCAGTGTTGACGGTGATTTCGAGCTGTCCGAAGAATTCATGACCCCACTCGACCAATAGGCTAGTTACGCGAAGAGGCCAAAATCCACTTGGTCAAATTCACCAATCATTAACGTTATTCTTCACCACCTTGCTCTCTAGCCAGTCGCGATGGACTATATCTATATGAAATTAAACAATTAATTCATGTGGCATAGTAACTGCTTGGACATACAAAGTTTATCTATAAGGAATTACATAAAAATGAAGTCAGTTTCAAAAGCACTAATCGTAACTCCACTTGTTATCGCGTTGTCAGGTTGTGTTATCCACGTTGGCGGCGGCCACTCGAGTGACTCGGGCGGTGGTGTTAGCAGTTTATTTGGAGATGTGTCGGTTTCAGCTGGAAAATCTGTCAATGACGTGTCGTCGGTAAATGGTGATGTCGAACTTGAAGACAATGTCATCGCCCGCACGGTTGATACGGTGAATGGCGATGTAGAGATCGGCGACCACGTGGTAGTGCGTTCAATTAGCGTCGTCAACGGCGAAATAGAAATAGGACAGCATTTTGAAAGCGAATCAGGGATCAGTTCTGTCAATGGTGACATTGAGGTAGACGAGCACGGCCGTATCAATGGTGATGTTAGCAATGTGAACGGTGATATATCTCTGGTCGCAACTCATGTAACACTCGACGTCGTGACCAACAATGGTGATATCAGTTTGACCCGTTCAAGCCACATAGCCGGCGATTTGGTTTATCGCGACAGCAATGGCTCAAAGCGCAATTGGGGCACTCCCCCAACCCTTACAATTGACGCGGACTCGACTGTAGACGGCCAAATTATTTTAGAGAGGCCTGTCAACCTCAACATAGAAAATCCGGCACTACTCGAGAAAGTACAACATCGCTTCGGCGAATAATGCGTTCGGATTAGAAATCAGCGAGTAAACCACCGGTTGTACTCGCTGACTTAACAACAACTGCAATACCAGCGAGCACTAACAGCTAGATTCGAGAGTACTCAATAATACTACTCTACCTTGGGTTGGTGGCCGAAAACGCCGTAGCGTATCAATCCAAGAGCAATAATTAACGTCGCAATGACAGACCCCCATGCAATCACTCGAAGCATCATTGGCCATTCAGCCCAATACCCAGCTAAACCATAAGTGACTAATAGGATGAATGCACCGCCGTTACTGACGACCCCAACCCAGATAGGCCCCATCAACCTGCGCCCCTGTAAAGAGGCTTGTAAAGCAAACCCATAGCCCAGACACAGCACAGCATATGCGAGGCCCAGCAACCTGACGAACATATAGTGAGGCTGTGTCGGGAAATCCAAGGCGGTGAACAAAAAATCAGGAAAAAACAATAAGGGTATGCTCCAGAACAGCACGGTTGCCATTATCTTAAGAAGCAGAATAACTGATAAATAATGCATTTTACTGAGTCCCTATTTATCTCATTCTTTGGCGGATGCGATTAACATTCCAGTTGACTATGTGTCGACCGATGTACGCATAAAAATTCGTTTAAAACCGCGTAGATTTGTTCCATGCAGCCGGTAAACATGATCGGGGTCATCAAAAATTCCAAAGTCGTCAACAATTCCCTGTTTTTGAATATAGGTTGACTGCCCTTGCCACTCAACATTTGGATTACGCAAACATGCAGTTGCAATTCCATAGCCACAAAAACTCACGCTACTGCGACTATATCTGGATTGAATCGATGCAATATAGTCTGCGTCGAAAATAAAGCCTTCAAGGTTGAGCCATCGACCTCGATAATTAACCTCAACCCAACGATGTAAAATACGTTTCGAGACTTTGCCATTGCCGGCTTTCTATCAAGTGCTGAATTGTCCCACTCGAAAAATCCAGTATTGCGGTCTCACCTAACCACTTCTAGCTCATTTGATTGTCCCTTCATCTTTACGTTTGTGTAAAACACCAAAAGACTAAAGGCTTGAGTGAGGTTAAGGTCAAGTATCTAGCAAAATAAATACAGATCCATCATGTGCGGGAAAAACTGTCCCTCGGTTCAGGTTTTGAATGAACAGATGACGATCTCAATCCGACTTATTTACCACCCGCCACGTCGACAAATGAACCCGTCACGAACGATGCATCGTCAGAAAGTAACCAGCAAATGGCATTTGCGACTTCCTGCGCTTCACCACCTCTGCGCAAAGGGATTTCTGGCGCAAGTCGCTGGACCCGATCTGGCTCGCCGCCATCCGCGTGTATGTCGGTTTTAATAAAACCAGGCCTGACTGCGTTTACTCGGATGTTTTTGGCAGCCAGTTCAATCGACAGGCCCTTCGTGAAAGCGTCCATGGCGCCTTTGGAGGCCGCATAGTCAAGATACTCAAATGGGGAACCCGTTTTAGCAGCAGCAGAAGAGACATTCACGATGGAGCCACCAACGCCATTTTGCTGCACAAACTCGCGACTACATAGAAACGCACTTAGAACGTTGCTAGCCATCACTCTCGTAAAACGCTCTGCACTAATTCCAGCCAAATCTGTTTTTTCAAAAAGTACTCCCACATTGTTGACCAAATGTGTCACCGCCCCAAAGGTTTCATTAGCACTAACGAATAGACTTTTGACATCTGCCTCTGAAGATACATCCGCGCGTGAAATAATGGCGTTGCCACCCGCAGCAATAATTGCCTCTGCGACCGATTTGGCACTGGATTGATCGTTTAGGTAATTCACTACAACGCTATAACCTTGTTTGCCCAACTGGATTGCGGTGGAGGCACCAATCCCACGACTCGCACCAGTAACAATAACGACTTTAGCCATGTTTAACTCTTCCTTTCATCGATACCGAAAGACTCCCGAATTCAGGACCGGACGACGTTTAAAAATACTGGGTATAGGATAGCGCAACGAAGTCCAATCCTGGGTTTGGTTTCTTAAAACCAGCATTCGAATAATGAAAATAGCGCAATGTCACTTTGTGTTGATCGTGAGCGCCAAACAACGTTGCTATACCAATGCGATCTTCAAATTGATAATGCGTACTAACGTCTTTACCAGCGAAAGTTGTGTCATCGAGTAGAGAGATACCAATTCCTGCTTCAACTAGCCAAAGTTGATTACCCCAATACCCCAGCGGATATTCAAATACTGGAGATAACGCTAAAACAAAATTGGTATCATGTCGATTCGGCGCACCATACTCCCATGTATTGATACTCGATTCGAAGTATAGATTCCATTTGTCACTATAAGTTTTAAGCCAATCAGTGTGGTATTGAACCGCTAGCTTAACCCCTTCAACATCCCCTTCCCCGCGAATGTAATCCACCGAATAGCTCCAATCTTTGGCCATCGTTGTTACACTGGATACAACACTCAATAACAAGACAATATAACGATACACAGACATCTTCAGTTCCTCTCTAGCGGCCATAAGCACAGCTATGGCATTTACACGAAGGCACGACTGCAAACTGGCCTCTTTTGACTGCCAACCAAACACGTCAGTAGACAGACCTGTCTACATTAAAGATCGAGTAGACCACTCTGTCTACCCATTACTAAGATCAGATCATTAAATCAATGCATAAAAAGTTATAAGTGATTAAAAAACATAAAAAATTCAGACAAAAAAAAGCCCGAACAAAAAGTATCGGGCCTAAAGACAGCGAAGGGTTGGGAGGTTTCGCCAAATAAAAATCGTTACAGTGAAAGAGACCGATCAGACGCGATATGCGCTTTATCTACTGGTGTTTGTTTGGGTAAATGGCCTTCTAAATCGCTTGCGGCTTCAATGCGTTTTAGATTTTGATTCCCGAGATACCCGGTACCTATGTACGGGACTTTGCTTTCATCCGCGTCATAGTTTAGTTTCTCAAAAACCGCAGTGAACTCTGAATTTCGTCTATCTCGCGCATATGGACGCGTGTCAATCGACAACTTGGCAACTTCAGCAGGATCGAGTTTTTCACTAAAGCGAGCGACTCCTTTGAATTTGAAGGCTTCCCGAGTCAGTTGGCGGCTTTTTGCTATCAGCGCATCCATTAATCTGTGTAAGAAAACACTGGATTGAAGTGAGTCCAAGACTAGGGTTAGACACAGATTGTTAAACTCTGGAAGCTCGTTCTCCATTTGCCGATATACCGGTGGCGTACCAAGCGCTACGTCTACAATAAATTTGTCTTTGTAACTCAGAATAGAAGCAACCTCGATATTGCGTTGACCAAACATTATGCGCTTGGCACACGCTCGAAGATTGTCAAATCGACAGCTGGTTTCACGAACTGCTAAAGAACGCATTGTTGCGACAATTACGGAGATATCTTGATGGCAACTGAAAGGCGCACTGAGTTTTCCTTCATAGCCATTGGGTTCGATCGTGAGCAACTCACGTACTTCATGTTCAAGTGCTTTTTCTACCGCCAAAAACGCGGTTTGTACGACTTCAGAAGTTGGAGTATTTTGTTCTATGCGCCATCGTCTACCGTAGACAATTTTACGTGGTCGGAGTTTGTGTGCTCGATCGTAATTTTCGTGGCCGATGATACCGACCTGAAGAAACAACCCTTCTCCTTCACTATTCGCAAACCATAAAGTGTTATCAAAGCACTCACAATGAGACAAAATTTCACTTAACGCTTTTTCATCCATTCGATATTGCAGATAGTGTTGGGGCATTACACATTGTCCGTTTGGCAGTGAAACGGGTTTTGCCAAAGGCATGGGCCTCTCGTAGTGAGCAGGTCCCTCAATTATGTAGCCAGCAATTGGATCAATCATAAACAACCACATCAGGTAGAACAATCTGTCTACACTTAGATTAGCACCAAGTAGAACGATCTGTCTACTTATTTGACGTTTTTTTGTTCATCTGCCGTTTATTGGTAAGCAGTTCCAAGAAATGAATGGGTAAAAAGAGCGTAATGCTAGACGGTAGAACGCTGCTGAATAGAGGACTTGAGCATCGAACTGAACCTGAAGAACATCAATGAATGAGCATAAAAGGACTTCAGCCAAACGGTTCGAAAGCGTTAGTAGGCGGCAGCGAAGTCCTTCTGAAAGCGAGCGTCAAGCTCAACTTGTAGACAGATTACTCATTACTTGCGTTTGAGTTTGTGGCCTCGGGCTTTGATAAGCTTGTGTTTCTTCACCGAACGTCGCATTCGTGAGAGTCTTGCATGGTCGAGCTGATTCCTTCGCTCGTTAACTTTGCTCTCCGTTTCTGGAGCAAGTTTTACCATTTGACGCAGCGCATTAATATCGTCCAGGCCAAGTTCAAGCCACGCTCCCTGAGGCAAACGTTTCTTAAGGTCTAACTCGCCATAACGTACCCGAATCAACCGACTCACTTGCAAACCTTGCGACTCCCAAAGGCGACGAACCTCGCGATTACGCCCCTCTGATAAGGTAACGTTGAACCACTGATTTAGGCTCTCATCTTCTTTTGGACGGGCTTTGATGTCATTAAATTTTGCCATTCCATCGTCAAGTTTTACACCGTGTTTCAGCGCTTTCAAATGAGCAGTATTGACATCGCCAAACACCCTTACCGCATACTCGCGCTCCACCTCGTGACTCGGGTGCATAAGTCGGTTGGCAAGCTCCCCATCGTTAGTAAATAACAATAATCCACAGGTGTTGATATCGAGTCGACCAACTGCAATCCAGCGGCCAGGCTTGATCATTGGTAGGCGGTCAAACACTGTAGGCCGACCATCGGGATCACTGCGACTGCATAACTCCCCTTCCGGTTTGTTATACATCAATACACGGCAGTTAGAGGGTTGACTAAGACCCGAGATAACGCGTCCATCCACGCGGATTTGATCTGTGGCAGAGGCCCGATCCCCTAAAGTAGCGACCTTTCCATCTACAGAAACTCTTCCTTGTTCGATCCATTTTTCCATTTCTCGACGCGAGCCAAGTCCATAATTGGCCAACAGTTTCTGTAATTTTTCACTCATTAATGCAGTTGCTCTTTATTGGTCGATTGTGTGTCTTGCTGTGCATGCGGGTCGTCATTTGCCGGTGCTGCAGGCGTTTGTTCTTCAGTTGCCTCAGCAAGAAGTGCGTCAAATGCATCTTCCGTGGGCAAGTCAGATAATGATTTTAACCCAAAATAGTCTAAAAACCGATTAGTCGTAGCATAAAGTGCAGGTCGGCCCGGAACTTCTTTGTGACCGACGACGCGAACCCACTCGCGCTCGGTTAAGGTCCGAATAATATTACTACTCACAGCTACACCGCGAACGTCTTCAATTTCTCCGCGAGTAATCGGCTGACGGTAGGCTATTAGCGCCAAGGTTTCCAACAACGCTCGTGAAAAACGCGGCGCAGTCTCCTGCCATAACCGAGATAAAAATGGGCTCAATGCATCATTTGAACGGAAACTATAGCCGCTTGCTAATTGATGTAGCTGGATGCCCCTAGCCGCATAATCTTCCGTCAATTCATGCAGAATTTTGTTTAACTGCTGGGTTGAAACATTAAAATCGCTGAGGATTGTACCTTGCATTCGCTCTTTCGATAACGGTTCGTCGGCAACGAATATTGCGGCTTCTACCAACTGTTTGAGCTGACTATTGTTAATTTTATTCATCGTTTTTCAGCTTCACATGAATATTTGAATATGGTTGCGCTTGGACACAATCGATTAATCCTTCTTTAACCAATTCCAAAATGGCTAAAAACGTTACAACTGCGCCGCTTCGCCCCTCTTCAGGTGTGAAAAGCTCGTTCATTGTAAGATAATTGCTGCTATCAAGTGCGTGCATGATATTGGCCATACGCTCTCGAGTTGATAGAGCCTCTGGCGCAATGTGATGATGTTCATAGGCCTTTGCTCTTTGCATCGCACTTTGCAACGCCATCACCAATTCTTTCAAAGTTGTTTGTGGAATGATTTTAATCGGTGTTACATCTTCGGCCGCAACTGCTGCTGCACTAAACTGATCGCGCTCCATGCGCGGTAACAGGTCAAGTTCCTCGGCGGCCTGCTTCACTACTTCATATTCCTTCAATCGGCGTATAAGTTCGGCACGCGGATCCAACTCTTCGGCTTCATCATTATCGTGTTTTGGCAACAATAGACGCGATTTGATTTCAGCCAATGTCGCAGCCATCAACAGATACTCAGCAGCAAGTTCAAGCTTTAAACCCTGCATCATATCGACGTACTCTAAATATTGACGCGTCACTTGGAGCACCGGCATGTTGACGATATCGAATTTCTGTTTGCGGATCAGATACAGCAATAAGTCTAGCGGACCCTCAAACGACTCTAGAATAACTTCTAACGCGTCGGGCGGAATATAAAGGTCTTCGGGCTTTTCAATCACGGCCTCGCCATTCACAAACGCCAACGGTAAAGGTTGTTGGACGGGTTGTGAAAGCGGGTCAGTGACTTTGTCGTTCATTATGAAAAAGGCTCTGGATCACCGCTGCCGTATCGAATGATCTCGGCATCACCGTCTGATAAATCGACAACCGTGGTCGGTTGCTCGCCCAAATAACCACCATGAATAATGAGGCCTACCTGCTTTTCCAATTTATCGCGAATTTCATCAGGGTCGAACTCTGCGACATCTTCCCCCGGCAAGATTAGCGTCGTCGACATGAGCGGCTCACCAAGCGTCTCCAATAGCTGTAAGGCGATGGTGTTGTCCGGCACGCGAATACCGATCGTTTTACGTTTGGGGTTTTGTAGGCGCTTAGGAACCTCTTTGGTTGCCTTGAGGATGAAGGTATATGGCCCGGGCGTATTGTTTTTCAATTGACGAAACGCGACATTGGAGACAATCGCGTAGTTTGACAATTCCGACATATCACGGCACACCAAGGTGAAATTGTGATCCTTGCCAATGTCTCGAATTCGACATATTTGCTCAAGCGCTTGCTTGTTATCGATTTGACAGCCGATTGCATAGCCTGAATCGGTTGGATACACAACGACTCCGCCACTGCGAATAATCTCGCATGCCTGCTTCAGCAAACGAGCTTGAGGGTTATCGGGATGGATATAAAAGAACTGACTCATGCGCTACCTTGTTGGCTGAATCGCTCATCATGATGCCAATCATGCCATATTGGCGTGATTTCGTCAGGTAATTGTGATCGCCGTCCCAACTCTGTCCAGCGACTTGGGAAGTGAAAATCTGATCCAACAGAGCCACACAAACCGTGTTGCTGCGTGATCTCAACCAAAAGCTTTTGTTTTTCTGGGGTGAGATTGGGGTAATTTAACTCGACACCATCACCACCAGCAGTATCGAAGTGTGCAATCAATCGACGCAACCATTTTGTCGTCATATCATAGTGCGTTGGGTGCGCTAAAACCGCCTTGCCGCCAGCGCGTTGAATCGCCTCGACAGCTTGTTCAATGCTGATCCAGTTCGCGACGACGTGCGCCCGCTTGCCCTTGCCCAACCACTTTTTAAACGCTTGCGCTGGTTCATTAACCGCGCCCATCGCTACCAATGCTTTGGCGTAGTGTGAACGCGTGATTTGGCCACCGTTTGCAGTACACTTAACTCTTTCGTATACCCCCTCAATCCCAGCGCTCGCAAGCTTCTCCGCAATACGAACCGCCCTAGCTGAGCGTGTCTCGTGTTGTTGCCGAATAACGTTCTGAAAGACTGGATCGGCGATATCGATATTAAGTCCAACGATATGGATATCAAAGCCATGCCAGCGGGTTGACAGTTCCACACCATTGACAATGTGCATCGGTCTTTTCTGTTGGGATTGGAAAGCATGCGCTGTTTCCAATCCGGCAACTGTATCGTGATCGGTGATGGCTAAAACGTCGACCTGCATATTATGTGCTCGCGTCACCAATTCTTCGACAGTCAGATGGCCATCAGAATGTTTGGTATGGGTGTGCAAGTCAAATTTTAACAAATTGAGTGAATTTTCGGTTGACACAAGGTGCGTTTTGTTTTCTTCTATAGCGCATAGTATATGTGTGTATCCGACACAAAGATATCATTTACGCACCGCAACGAGATTTAATATGCAAACGCACAACAACACAATGAACTGGTGGTGGCACTCCCTGACATAACGGGCGGTGTGCGTGTGCGCAACAATATTTTAAACAAAGGCCCGTTTTTACACGGGCCTTTTTTTTTCTGTAGCTGGAGTAACGGAAATTATGAGTTTAACTGAGTTAGGAACTCAAATCGGACGGGTTGAATCAATTCAACAATCCGCGAACTACATCAACGATCCGCTGGTCGCGTTTCAACATTTATGCGCGGACAGTGCTCATTCAATGCTGCTTGAATCTGCGGAGATTGAAAGCAAAGACAACCTGAAGAGCCTCGTGCTTGTCGATGCTGCCTTGCGTATTGAATGCAATGGCCAAACGGTCAATTGCTATGCATTGACCACTAACGGCAATCACTTGCTGGACGTGATTGCAAGCCACTGTCCAGACGGGATTGCGTGCGAACCCCAGGACAACGGTTTGCGGTTAAAATGTCACGCCGATGACACTACCAGTGATGAAGACGCGCGTTTAAAGCTACCGTCTGTTTTTGACGCGTTGCGCTTGATTTTAGACAACATCCAAGCGATTCGGGAAACCCCGCATGCAGTGTTTCTCGGCGGCGCGTTTGCGTATGACTTGCTTGCAACATTCGAGCAATTACAATCGGTCAAAGAGAGTGAAAACAGTTGTCCGGACTATGTATTTTATGTGGCTGAAACGCTATTACTGATTGACCATCAAACCCAAACCACGGATATAATCGGCAGCGTATTTTCAGGCCCGCAAGTGGCCAATATTTATCTCGGCGTTAGCCAGCGCGTCGAAACCTTAAAAGCCGCGATTGCTAACCTCCCAGACGTATTACCAGCGTTGGCGCCGCTGAACGAACATCCGCCTGTATCGGAAGACAAAAGCGATCAACAGTTCATCACTGATGTTATTGATCTAAAAGAACACATTCTGGCAGGGGATATTTTTCAAGTGGTGCCGTCACGCACCTTTTCGCTACCCTGCCCTTCACCAATACACGCGTACGCTCAACTCAGAACACAAAACCCTAGTCCGTATATGTTTTACTTGAAAGATGCAGAGTTTTGCATGTTCGGTGCGTCTCCAGAATCGGCGTTGAAGTACTCTGCGGATACCAATATTGTCGAGATTTATCCGATTGCAGGTACGCGTCCCAGAGGTAAACGCCCGAATGGACAGCTCGATCCCGATTTAGATAGCCGTATCGAGTTGGATCTCAGAGAGGACACTAAAGAAAAATCAGAGCATATGATGCTAGTCGATTTAGCCCGTAATGATGTAGCCAGAGTCAGTAAACCGGGGACCCGATACGTGAAAGATCTGCTTAAAGTTGATCGCTACTCTCATGTTATGCATTTGGTTTCGCGCGTTATCGGTGAACTGAGAGAAGATTTAGATGCGTTACATGCATACCAAGCGTGTATGAATATGGGCACGCTCGTTGGCGCGCCAAAAGTCAGTGCTGCAAGACTCATCCGCGGTGTTGAGAAACAACGCAGAGGCAGTTACGGAGGCGCTGTGGGCTATTTAAACGGTGAAGGTGATATGGACTCGTGTATCGTCATTCGCAGTGCTTTTGTCAAACAGGGGACCGCTTACATTCAGGCTGGAGCTGGAGTGGTATATGATTCGGATCCGCAGGCGGAAGCAGATGAGACCCGCAGTAAAGCACAAGCCGTAATCAGTGCTATTCAATCATCGTATTTAGGTTACGCAGAAACAGGAGAACCGTCATGATCAGTGTGTTCTTGCTCGATAATGTAGATTCTTTTTCGTACAACCTAGTCGATGAACTTCGTGCACTCGATTTAGATGTTCGCATTTTTCGTAACACGGTTCCTGCACAACATATTGTTGAGCAAATGGCCGCGCAGTCCCAGCACAATGATGTAGTATTAGTATTGTCGCCGGGGCCCGGAGCACCGAGCGACGCAGGCTGCATGCCTGAGCTATTAAGCAAAGTTGCGGGCGTATATCCAGTGATTGGAATCTGTTTGGGCCATCAGGCGATCGTCGAACACCTCGGCGGCAAAGTGGTGCGAGCGGGTCAGGTGATGCACGGCAAAGCGTCATCCATACAACATTGCCATGCAGCGATTTTCGCAAACTTACCACAACCGCTCTCCGTTGCGCGCTATCACTCATTGATCGGCACTGACTTACCTGCCGAACTCGACGTGATTGCCAGTGTCGATGGGCTCCCTATGGCCGTGCACCACTCGGCTCAAAAACTGATCGGTTTTCAGTTTCACCCAGAATCTATACTGACTGCACAAGGCAGCCAGTTGCTGCTGCAGTCCTTACAATTTTTGACTGAGCACTCATTTACGCAAACAAGGAGCGATTCTCATGCCAATGGATAACAATCAAATACTGGCGACACTTGAATCCTTATATGCGGGTGTAAATCTAGACCAACACCAGACATTCGATATATTTGACAGTGTAATGCGCGGGCAGCTCGACCAAAATCAATTATCTGCACTATTGATCAGCCTAAAAATCAAAGGCGAAACGGCGGCAGAAATCGCGGGAGCGGCAGATGCGATGCGATCAAATGCAGCAAAGTTTGTGCGCCCTGACTATGCCTTTACTGACATAGTCGGTACTGGTGGCGACGGCCACAATACCATCAATATCTCCAGTGCAGCGGCAATTGTGGCAGCCAGCTGTGGTGTGAAGGTTGCCAAGCATGGTAACCGCAGTGTCTCAAGCAAGTCCGGTTCTGCTGATTTATTCGCAGCCTTTGGCTATGAATTAATGTCATCTCCGGTTTTGGCGCGTCAATGCCTCGATGAAAGTAACTTTTGTTTTCTTTTTGCGCCCGTTTATCATGCTGGCGTAAAGCACGCGATACCGGTAAGAGGCTCGCTTAAAACGCGCACATTGTTCAATATTTTAGGGCCATTGGCGAATCCGGCCAAACCCTCCCATAGCGTGTTGGGCGTATACAGTCCGGCACTGTTGCAACCCTATGCCGATGTAATCACGCGACTCAACATGCCGCGTGCACTCATTGTGCATGGTAGTGGTCTCGATGAATTAGCCTTACACGGAGATACACAGGTAATTGAAGTCGAAAATGGGCAACAGAAGGCCTACACTGTCTCGCCCGCCGATTTCGGTCTCCCTACCTATCACTTAAAAGATATTGAGGGCGGAGAACCAGAGGTGAACCGAGCATTGATTGCAGACGTACTTTCGGGTGAAGGAAAACCAGCACACCAGGCCGCAATTGCTATGAACGCCGCGGCGTTAATTCAATTGAGCGGGTTGAGTAATTCATTTAAGGACGCAACTGAAATGGCCATCTCGAGTATGCATCAGGGCAAGCCTCTGGCCACTATTCAGTCAGCCGCACGCATTAGTCAAGCAGACACCACGGAGCATTAACAGTGGCAAACGTACTAGAAAAAATCGTTCAGGATAAACGCATCGAAATCGCGCAGCGCGAAGCAACGTTTCCGGCTTCTCAGTTTATTGAACAATTGGAGCCGACCCAGAAATCTTTTTATGCTGCCCTGGCCGCCCCCAATGCGAGTTTTATTTTTGAGTGTAAAAAAGCCTCTCCTTCTAAAGGACTCATTCGCGCCTCGTTTGATTTAGACGAGATTATTCGCGCATACGCACCGCACGCGGCTTGTATCTCTGTACTGACCGACGAAAAGTATTTTCAAGGCACGTTCGAATATTTGCGCTACGTTACCGACAGGGTGCAACAACCGGTTATCAATAAGGACTTCTTTGTTGTGCCTTATCAAGTGCACTTGGCACGCTATTACGGTGCAGATGCAATATTACTGATGTTGTCAGTGCTTACGGATGACGAATATCGCGAGTTGGCTAAGCTAGCTAAATCCTATCAAATGGATGTACTCACCGAAGTCAGTAACGAAGAAGAGATGCAGCGCGCAATCAATCTGCGCGCTAACATCATCGGGATCAATAATCGCAATTTACGGGACCTGAGTACTGATTTGGCCACCACTGAACGGCTTGTACCTATGCTGGCATCAGTGGACTTTGAGCATGTTGTCATTTCTGAAAGTGGCATCTACACGCATACAGACGTCAAACGTTTATCCCCCATTTGTGACGGTTTTCTCGTGGGCAGTGCGCTAATGGCCCAGAAAAATCTCGCTAAAGCGGTAACTCAACTTATTTATCCGACGACCAAAGTGTGCGGTATTACGCGAGCAGAAGATGCCGATTATCTGGCAAGCCTGCCGACAAATTATGTCGGTCTTATCTTTGCCGAAAAATCGCCTCGCGCGCTCAGCCTAGAACAGGCGAAAACTATCGTTGACGGTACGGACAATGACTATGTAGGTGTATTCGTTAACGAGTCAGTTGAGCGTGTCTGTCACATTGCTGAACAGCTCGGTTTAGCTGCGATTCAATTGCACGGTGACGAAAGCCTCGATTACATTGCCAGTGTCCGGGAACACCTAGGTGAATCATGTGAAATATGGAAAGCTGTCGGTATCGAAATCGGCGTAAACTTGGAGCACCATCCACTCGCCATTACCTCGCCTGACACCCCCTTGTGGCGGAGTGTCGACCGTGTGCTACTCGATTGCAAAGTTGGCTCTCAAAGTGGCGGCACTGGCCACTCTTTCGACTGGTCGTTACTCGAGCAAATCCCGCATGCGGATAAACTGATTTTAGCCGGTGGTATCGCCCCTCAAAATGCGGTCAAGGCGATCACCGCTTGCCCCGCAGGCATTGATATCAACTCAGGGATTGAAGATACGCCTGGTGTGAAAAATACCAACAAACTCGACGCACTGTATGCAGCGCTTCGGGCTTATTAAAACGATTTAAAACGAAAGGTAAAACATGAATAAATTGGATACAAAGTTTGGTGAATATGGCGGCATGTATGTGCCTGAGCTGCTTATCCCCGCACTCGACCAATTGGAACAAGCGTTTTTAGAGGCAAAACAAGACCCTGAATTCCAACGTGAATTTATGTCTTTGCTAAAAGACTACGCTGGGCGTCCGACAGCGATGACATTGAGTCGCAATTTGGTCAGTAACCCGAACGTAAAACTGTATTTGAAGCGCGAAGACTTATTGCATGGTGGTGCGCATAAAACGAATCAGGTGTTAGGTCAGGCGCTATTAACCAAGCGCATGGGCAAAAGCGAAGTCATCGCCGAAACAGGTGCCGGACAACATGGTGTGGCAACCGCCCTTGCTTGCGCATTGTTGGGTCTGAAAGCACGTATTTACATGGGTGCTAAGGATGTTGAGCGCCAAGCGCCGAATGTATTTAGAATGCGTTTGATGGGCGCTGAAGTTATCCCGGTAAATTCGGGTTCTGGCACGCTAAAAGACGCCGTAAATGAAGCAATGCGCGACTGGTCTGCAAATTATGACAAAGCCCACTACCTGCTTGGGACAGCCGCTGGCCCCCACCCTTTTCCAACCATCGTGCGCGAGTATCATCGTATGATTGGCGAGGAAACCAGAGCACAAATCATGGAAAAAGAAGGCCGTTTGCCTGACGCGGTAGTAGCGTGTGTCGGTGGTGGCTCAAATGCGATTGGCATGTTTGCTGACTTTATCGATGACCCATCTGTGAGGTTGGTCGGTGTTGAGCCTGCGGGTAAAGGCATTCATACCAAAGATCACGGAGCAGCCATCTGCACGGGCTCAAAAGGCATCTTGCATGGTGCATACAGTTACATAATGCAAGACAAAGATGGTCAGATCGAAGAATCTTATTCAGTGTCTGCAGGGCTGGACTATCCAGCCGTTGGGCCTCAACACGCGTACTTGGCCGATATCGGTCGAGCTGAATATGTTGCCGTTACCGATGAAGAAGCACTGAATGCTTTCAAATTGTTAGCCCGTAAAGAAGGTATAATCCCAGCACTAGAATCATCGCATGCACTCGCTCACGCGCTAAATATGGCAGATGAAGCCGAGGATGAAACCATTATTGTACTTAACCTTTCTGGGCGTGGTGACAAAGACTTAGCGCACGTAATCAATGTATTAGGAGATGACTACTAATGGCCCGTTATGAACAGATGTTCACACGCTTGGAGCAACAAAAAGCCGGCGCTTTCGTGCCTTTTGTCATGATTGGTGATCCGGATAAAGCGACCTCCATTCAAATTATCCAGCAATTGATTGACTCTGGTGCAGATGCCCTAGAACTTGGGATACCCTACTCCGATCCGATTGCCGACGGCCCGACAATTCAAGGCGCGAGTATTCGTGCACTTGCCAACAAGATCACGCCGGATGATTGCTTTGAGATAATCGCAACGATCCGCGACGCCAACCCAGACGTTCCGATTGGCTTACTGTTATACAGTAATTTAGTTCTCAAGCGAGGCATTGAGCAATTCTATCAAGACGCACAGCGCGCGGGAGTTGACTCCATATTGATTGCCGACGTGCCGCTTCGCGAGTCTCAGCTGTTTATTGACGTCGCAAATCGCCACGAGATTCAGCAGATTTTAATTGCACCGCCAAATGCCAGTGATGAAACGCTGAAAACCATCGGCGAGAAATCATCGGGCTACACCTATTTACTTGGCAGAGCAGGTGTAACCGGAGCAGAGACCGCTGCTGACATTCCCGCTTCTTCACTGATTGAGAAGCTTACGCAGTATCAAGTAGCGCCGCCGTTGCTTGGGTTTGGTATCTCAACACCAAAGCAAGTTGCTACAGCGATTCAATCCGGAGCAAAAGGAGCAATTTCAGGTTCAGCAACTGTGAACATTATCGCTGAAAATCTCGATGATCAGGAGAAGATGCTCACGGGGCTTGATACATTTGTTAGCCAAATGAAAGCCGCAACCGCTCTCTAAATTGCGGTGGGCGTGCTGAACAGGGTGTCAAAATGGTCAGTTTTGGCACCTGATAGATAACCCTCTAGTGTGGATATCCAATTATGTACTATGTAATCTTTGCTCAAGATACACCAAACTCTTTGGCCAAAAGGCTAGAGGCGAGGCCCGCTCACCTAGCGCGGTTGCAAGCGTTGGCTGAGCAGAAGCGATTGTTAGTTGCTGGACCAAATCCAGCAATCGACGATGAAAACCCCGGAGAGGCCGGTTTCACAGGTAGTACCGTTATTGCTCAATTTGAAAACCTGATTCAGGCTCAGGCGTGGGCAGATGCCGACCCTTACATCGAAGCAGGTGTATACGCGTCGGTCACGGTAAAACCCTTTAAACGAGTGTTGCCTTAAACACTAACAATAGAGCTTTAATATGGGTGAGCGGCTAATAATTAATGACCGGATCAGTATTGATACTGACGAACTCGATTGGAGCGCTATGCGAGCTCAAGGTGCCGGTGGACAAAACGTTAATAAGGTGTCTTCTGCACTGCATTTGCGTTTCGATATACATGCATCTTCATTGCCTGAAGTCATCAAACAACGTCTGCTAGATTCATCGGACTCTCGGTTGACCCGAGACGGCGTCCTAGTCATTAAAGCGCAACAGTTTCGCACCCAAGAAGCGAATCGTCGTGATGCACTAGAACGTTTGACAGAGATTATTCTTAAAGCGACCTATGTTGCCCCAACACGTCGTCCGACAAAACCAACTCGGGCGTCACAGAAACGGCGAGTGGATGCAAAAAAACGCACTGGCTACAACAAGTCATTGCGGGGCAAAGTTAAATTCGACTAACAAGGCCTGCCCGAGATGGTAGGCTCCAACATTATGCGTAAAAGTTAGGCATTGCGTTACCATCTTTTCTATCATAGCCCCTCATCAAATCGGCTTTGGCCATAAATATGAATACCTCAACGTCATTCCAGAGATGTGCTGAATCGAACTTTAATTTGGGTTGAGTAAAATTCAGCAAGCATTCATGCAAGCATGCGTATGCTATTCAACAAGATTGCAGTACAATCGAATCGTCCACCCGCATTGAGAGGTTGTAGTTGATGATAAAAGCATGGCGAATCATATTCTTAGTAGGCAGCATATTGTTGGTTTCGCCTATTACGTCGCCTGCAGTTCACGCTCAATCTGCGGCGCAAAAATCCGTACAGATCTCGAAGGCGCAAGCAGCGGAGCGAGCACGTCAATCAGTGAAAGGCCGAGTTTTAAAGGTTGAACAGGGCCAGAACGCCTATCGAGTAAAAGTCTTGCAAAAATCAGGTCGCGTGGTCACTGTCGAGGTCGACAAGCGCACAGGACGAGTTAAATCCACCCGAAACTAAAAAGGAATTCCTATGCGTTTGTTAGTCGTGGAAGACGATAGTCGTTTACTCCTACAACTCGATTCAATGCTCAGAGAGCACGGGTACAGTGTCGATCTCGCTGATGACGGTGAAAAGGCGCTGTTTCAACTTCGCGAGCATCCATACGACCTCGCTATTGTGGATATAGGTTTACCGATTGTAGATGGATTTGACGTTATTCGCACCGCCAGGCGTGAGGAGGTCAAGTGCCCAATCCTCATTCTGACCGCCAGAGACAGATGGCAAGAGAAAGTCGAGGGACTCGACGCAGGTGCTGATGACTACTTGACTAAACCGTTTCACAATGAGGAACTATTGGCACGTGTGAAGGCGCTAATTCGACGCGCATCGGGTCAACCAAACCCGATGGTTGAAATGGGTCCGATATCACTCGATACACTGAGCGAGGAAGTTCTTCTTAATGGACAATCACTTGACCTGACCGCCTATGAATACAAGGTCATTGAGTATCTCATCATGAACCCCAATAAAATCGTGTCAAAAACTGAATTGACCGAGCATATATACGATCAAGACTTTGATTTAGATAGCAACGTGATTGAAGTGTTTGTGGGGCGTTTGCGTAAAAAACTTGACCCAGAAGGCCATCTAAAGCCTATCGAGACTCTTAGGGGGCGTGGCTATCGCCTCAATAGAGCACTACAAAACTGAGTGCCAATATGGCTAACCTGTCACTTCGAACGCGCAGCTTACTGTTTGCTATTGTCGGTTTATTAGTGATTGTGCCCGCCATTTTGTTCACTGTGGAGCGCAGTTACACCAGCAGTCTTGAACAAGCCAAATACGATGAACTCAAGTTAATGAGTTTGGCCATGATCACAGAATTTGAGATTGATAATGGCAATGCATTCATGCCGCAACAACTTTTTGAAGAGCAGCTCAACTTACCAGGCTCAGGTTTTATCGGGTACATCATTTGGCAAAACCAGATCGTATGGAGCAGCCTCTCCTCATTGGATTATCAAGAACCTTTGGTGACGGATTATCCCGCTGTCGGTAGCGAAGTGTTCGCCACCTTGCCCTTGGAATCAAGCTTGTATGATGATGACCGCAAACCCGCGTTCTATTTTGCATTCAGTGCCGAATACGAAAATAATGGCAATTTCGAACCGGTAACCTTTCTGGTGTTTAACGAACAATTCGAGTTCCAGCAGGCTCGTGAAATGTTTATTCAAACACTCGGTCAATGGTTGATATTACTGAGTCTGGGTATGTTAGCCATAATAGTATTTATTGTGCGCAGAGTATTAGTGCCGGTAAGGGAAATTATCGATAATATCCAAGCCGCTGAACAAGGCAGAATTGAGCGCTTAACAGCGACCTATCCACCCGAGTTAGAATCGCTTAAAAATAGCATTAACCAATTACTTGATAGTGAAGCCCAACAGCGTCAAAGGTATAAAAACAGTCTTGGTGATCTTGCCCACAGCTTGAAGACCCCCCTCGCAGTCATCAATACCGATCCGAGCTTGCCCAAGCAGCTCAATGAGCCCTTAACGCAAATTGATAATATCATCCAGCGTCAGCTCAAACGTGCGGTGAGCGGTCAGTCTGCGCGACTTACGGCAGTCCCGCTCGCTGAGCCCTTGGCAAAATTAGTTGGTGCAATGGAAAAAGTTTATGCCGACAAGTGCCTAACAATCGTTAACAATGTTGAACCTCAACATACAGTGCGAGCCGATCAAACTGATTTGATCGAATTGTTGGGTAACGTCATCGACAATGCATGTAAATCAGCCCAAACAAAGGTCGTGGTTTCAGCTGAAACTCACGACAATCGCATTCACATTCTGGTTGATGACGATGGCCCTGGTATCGACGCTCCTCATGCCGACGCAATACTCAATCGTGGCCAACGGTTAGACACATATTCAGAAGGTCAAGGCATTGGTCTCGCCGTCGTTATGGACTTACTCGAGTCTTATAATGGTCAGCTAAAGATTCAAACCAGTCCGCATGGCGGCGCGCGTTTTAACTTAATTCTACCGATTTGATGCGGTGGACTCCTCCACGTCACTGGACAATAAAACCGCAAGCCAGTTTGTTTCCGTTCTGGTCTCTAACGCAATTTTGACAATCATGGTCAAAGGTACACTCAATAACATACCGACGCTGCCAAGTAGCCACCCCCAAAAGATCAAAGATAGGAAGACGACTAACGTGGATAGACCTAAACCTCGGCCCATTAATCGAGGTTCAACCATGTTACCCATCACGGTATTCACCAAGATAAAACCGCCGGCTACCAATCCAGCAACACCAAATCCAAATTGTACAAACGCCATCAATACCGCGGGTATTGCCGCAATTATCGACCCGATATTGGGAATATAATTGAGTAAAAACGCCAATACTGCCCATAACAAAAAGTGGTCTACACCTAAGAACCATAGCCATCCGCCAATCAGCAATCCCGTTCCCAGACTGACCAGGGTTTTAATTACTAAGTAACTATTAACCGATTTGATAAAACGATCGATGTGATGCAGTTTCATTTCCGGATCGGCTAATGCCACGTGAACGCGACGCGGCATACTTTCCGCCTCGAACAACATGAACACTATAGTCAATAAAATTAGGAATACGTTGGACAGAACCCCGCCTAAACCACCGAGAATATTGGTTGTCATCGACATCGCCATGCCTGGATCTAAATGTTCGCGAATCAAAGAAGTGTCTATATGGATATTCAATTCTGACAGTTTCGCCGTCACCCAAATAAATTGGGACGAAAGTTGCTGACTATATTGCGGCAAGTTTTGCCGAAAATCAGACATTGATTGCCCGACTAATCCACCGAGCATAAAACCAAATACGACTATCACGAGTATAACAAAAGTAACTGACAGCCAGCGCGGAATACGGTAGCGACTCGCCCAATTAATAACTGGGCTGCAAGCAATGGCAATAAAGCCTGATAATAGAAATGGAACAACGATTTCGCTAGCGGCCTTGAGACCTGCTAACACGATTATGACCGACGCCATAATAAATAACGCTTTAACAGTAGGTGATTTGATATCCATACCAGTATTAATTCACTGTAATTTACGACAAACTAACAAATCTTACTGAAATTGAACACAACAATAGGAATGCCAAGCATTTATGAAATTGAATCAAGCGACAATTCGAATTAAAAATCTTCGCCTGCGAACATACATTGGTATTAATGAAGACGAGATCCGCAATAAGCAGGATGTCGTTGTGAATGCGACGATTCATTACGACGCCGAGAAGGCGACGAATTCGGATGAAATGGATGATGCGCTCAACTACAAAGTCATCACCAAGGCCATTATTAAATTGGTAGAAGATAACCGTTTTTATCTGCTCGAGAAACTCACTGCAGATGTGCTCGCCATTGCGGCAGAACACCCTTGGGTCAGTTTCGCGGAAGTCGAAGTTGATAAACCCCATGCTTTGCGTTTTTCTGATTCTGTTTCGTTGAGTTTGTCCTGCCATAAGTAGGGTTTGAATATGAATATTCTGATTACGGGCGGAACTGGGCTGATTGGGCGCCACTTTATTAAAGCCAGTCAGGAAAAACACACTTTCACAGTTCTGACGCGTAAACCCGATACTGCGAATAAACATCTGCCAAACAGTTGTGTCTACATCACCTCATTGAGTGAATTAGACAATCTCAATTCGTTCGATGCAGTCATCAACTTGGCTGGTGAGCCCATCGTTGATAAGCGTTGGACGACGACTCAAAAGCGCATCATCACGGAGAGTCGACTAGAAACAACCAAGCAGCTAGCAAACCTAATTGAAAATTCGGCAGACGCACCGAAGGTATTTATCAGCGGCTCTGCAATTGGATTTTACGGTCGCCAAAACGATCGAGCCATTGATGAGCAATTCACAGATGTACATCAAGAGTTTTCCCATCAGTTATGTGCACAATGGGAAGCTGCCGCGCTAAGTGCGGCAAGTGTTGCAACGCGGGTATGTATTTTGCGCACTGGGATAGTACTTGCTCCGAACGGTGGCGCACTGAGTAAAATGCTACTGCCATTTAAGCTCGGCCTAGGCGGACCAATAGGAAACGGTAAACAGTACATGTCTTGGATCCACATTGACGACATGGTCAAAGGAATTCAGTATTTACTCGACAATCCAGCTACAGATGGCATATACAATTTTACTGCCCCCCAACCTGAAACCAATAAACGCTTCGCGCAAACACTGTGTTCAGCGTTGGGTCGCCCATGTCTTCTGCCGATGCCGAGCCTTGTGCTGAAAACCTTGATGGGAGAAGGTTCAGACCTATTGATCTATGGTCAAAACGTGGTCCCCAAAAAGCTGCTAGGCGATGGATTTACCTTCACCTACCCTAGCTTGCCCGAGGCACTTGAAAACATCCTAACCTAGGCGACCACAGCTCGCTCGGGTAAATGCCAACATCGCTAACCACAACACTGCTGAATGACTCCTCAGTGTTGTGCCCTAACCTATGACTTATACCATCCTGCGCAGCAACGCACTGGTGTTAAGTGCTAGCAAGCGCCAACAGCCTACCGCACCTAAGATTCCTACCACTACGGCGCCGACAGCGGGAGCGATAGCCCAATACTCCCAATGGATGGAAGCTTCCATCTGGAACACTTGAGACTGCAACAGCCATAAACTGAATTCATTTGCCACCGCGGCCATAAAGCCGGCAACGATACCGATGATCAAAAACTCAAAAATTACACTGAGTCTGATCAATCGTCCTTTCGCCCCCAACGTCCGCAATATTGCGAGTTCTTGCTGACGCTCGTCCATGCTCGCTTGTACCTGGGCGATCAATACCAAACTGCCTGCTGCTAGCACTAAAATCAGGATAAACTCAACGGCAAGAGATACTTGGTCAACCACTTCGCGCAACTGATTGATACGTGCGTCAACGTCAAACAAGGTAACTGAAGCAAAAGGCATCATTAACCGCGTAATTTCAGATTTGCGCGACTCGTCCAGATAGAAACTGGTTATATACGTCGCCGCAAATGTTTCCATCGCCGCGGGATGCAGCACGAAAAAGAAGTTCGGTTGCATGGTTTGCCAATTAACTTCGCGCAGACTTGTGACCGTAACTTCTACTATCTCACTGCCAATGTTAAAAGTTAAAACATCACCTAGCTTGATATCTAAACGGGCGGCCACTTCAGACTCCACTGAAACCTCATGCGGCATTCCCGGTTGCCACTCGCTCAACCAACGGCCTTCAGTAATGCGATTCTCGGTTTGTAACGCTAAGTCCCAGGTTAAGTTCGCCTCTCGTCCAAGACCATCACGTCCTTCCTGAGGCTGCTCTTCATCTTCTTTGGTAACTTCAGTGCGAATCTTTTCATCATTGATAGCGACGAACCGGCCTCTGACTACCGGGAAGAAATCATCGTAACGGATGTTGTTGTCGTCAAACTGTTTCAGCAATTCAGGCTTTTGCGTTTCGGTCACATTACTCACAAAGTAATTTGGCGTCCCCTCAGGCAACTGTGCTCGCCACTGCGCGATCATGTCATTACGCATTACCAACACAACAAGCAACAGCATAATAGTGATCGAGAAACTAATCAGTTGGACTGAATTGTCCATGGCACGACGGCGGATTCTTGCCCAAGCAAGTTGCCAAGGCCCCATGGCGCCGCCACCGAGTTTGCGACCCAGCGCAATCAAACCATAGGTCACCGCCAATAAGCTAAGCACTAACAAAATACCCGAAACAAATAGGATGGTACTGATGAGAAGGTCGCGACTGTACGCCCACATCAACAGGAAAATGGCAGAGCCCGCAGCTGCAAATTGAATCGTACGGCTACTGAGGCTTGCGTCAATATCCTTACGCAACACCCGCAGTGGCGGTACTGAAAACAGTTGCATCAACGGGTAAAGAGAAAACATCAATGCGCACAAGCTGCCGGTAAATAACGCGATCATAAGTGGGCGCCAATGCCATACATCCAAGGATACTTGGACGCTATCGCCGAGAGCCACGACCACGAAGTGCTGGATGGTAATGCCCAGTACCGAACCAATGAATATGCCCAATAACGTTATGAAACTAATTTGTAGTACATACACCCATTGAATTTGTTTTTTGCTCGCACCAATGGTCTTCATTATTGCCACCGGATCAAAATGTCGTTGACTATACCTCTGGGCAGCGACTGCAATTGACACAGCAGCCAATACGATTGCTAACAGACTCGCGAGCAAAAAATACCGTTCCGCTCTTGCTACAGCGCGTCCGACTGCTGATTCATCATCCTCAACAGACATCCAATAGTGGATTTCATCATCTAACTGGGGGCGCAGCCAATCGTAGTATTCGTCGAGTACCGACGCCTCGCCCGTGTAGTAAGTTTTGTAGTTGACACGACTACCCGGGCCCGTCACGTTTGTGGCTTCAATGTCAGCCATCGACATCAGTACAATCGGGTCAGTATTAAACACACTGAAACCCGCATCGGGAATTTCTCCGAGAACTTTTGTCACCTTTAGCGCTGAATCGCCAACATATACCGTATCGCCAAGCTCTACTTGTAGTAACTGAAACAAACGTGAGTCGATCCAAACTTCACCGGGTTGAAGTACCTCGGTCGTATCTGCGGCCAACGCAAAAGGCTCAGGCGCGACACTAATTGCGCCTTTAAGTGGATAACGTTGGTCGATCGCGCGCAAATCAGCAAGTGCCATTTCCGACTCACCAAACACCATCGATCGCGTGCTAATCTGCTGTGCAACATTCAAGCCATTAGACTGCGCCTCAAGGAGCCACTGTTGATCGACAGGTTGGCGAGAATTCAAACGTCGATCTGCGGCAATAAATTCTGCAGAACGGTCGGTCAACGCTTGTTGCAGTCGCTCACTGAACAGTGACAATGACAGAACCGCTGCCACCGACAGCACAATGGCGAGTAAAATGATAGTGAGCTCACCTCGTCGAGCCTCGTGGCGGAATAACCGCCAAGCCAAATTAACAGTTGTCGACATAATCTAACTGGCCTCGCGCTGAACATGTTCAGGAGTGGACGCAGGTTCTGCTGCAGATTTTTCAGTCAAAACACCCGCCTGCATGTGTAATTGTCGATCGCACTTTGCCGCGAGTTCATTATCGTGAGTCACCAATACCAGCGTAGTGTCGTTATCTTGGTTAAGCTTAAATAATAAGGCCTCAACCTTTTCGCTATTGGCAGCGTCTAAGTTGCCTGTCGGTTCATCTGCAAACAAGATTTTAGGTTGCGTAATAAACGCTCTTGCTATAGCAACTCGTTGCTGTTCCCCACCGGATAATTGATTGGGGTAGTGATGGGCTCGATGACTCAAACCCACTTGCTCTAATATGGCCTGTGCTTTTTGTTTTGGTTGAGACACACCGTTAATTTCGGCAGGAAGCATAATGTTCTCGATCGCCGTCAAGCTCTGTACCAACATAAAACTCTGAAATATAAAACCAACTTTGTCGCCTCTTAGTTGCGCTCGCTGCTCTTCATCCATGGTGTGAAGGGGTTGGCTATCCAAATGGATCTCCCCGCTACTGACTTCATCGAGCCCGGCCAATAGACTCAATAATGTAGATTTACCGGAGCCCGACGCACCAACTATAGCAATCGACTCACCCGCCTTGACTTGAAAAGAGATTGGTTGAAGGATCTGTAGCGCGCCTTCACTGGTATTAACTGTTTTAGTAATGGATTTAGTTTCAATCATTGTCTGCATGTGAGGAGTCTTTACCTTGGTTAATCGTCAACGAAACCCTTTAGTTCGCTGGTTTTTATTCTGTCTAGTCTTAATACCGCTAGCAGCGGTTTCAGATCAAACTCAAGCTGAGCGTGAGCCACACACTATCAAGCTTATGGTGCTTGGCGATAGTCTAAGTGCAGCATACGGCCTAAAGGCGCCTGAGGGTTGGGTTAGTTTGTTACAAAATATGTGGCAAGAAAATCAATCTGGGATTGAAGTCGTAAATGCTGCGATCAGTGGAGAAACCACAGATGGAGGACTTGCTCGCTTGCCGCGTTTATTGGAACAACACCAACCCACGCATTTATTGATAGAGTTGGGTGGAAATGACGGATTACAAGGCCACAATGTCAATAAACTGCGTGCCAACCTGCGCTCAATGACAGACATAGCGCAACGTGCCGGTGTCATTGTCTTCATTCAAGAAATGCAGATTCCTACCAATTATGGCCGACGCTACAATCAACTATTCACCGATAGTTTTGCCGCAGTTGCCAAGGAAAAGCAGGTTCCGCTAGTCCCCTTTTTTCTCGAAAACATCGCGCTAGACCCCACACTTATGCAGCGTGATGGTATCCACCCCAACGCCAAGGCCCAACCAATGATCGCAGAGTTCATGCGCAATCAGCTGGAGAAATTATTAAGTAAACAATAATGACTAATGGTTGTTTTTTCGCTTCTCTTCGCCATAATCGAGTCATAAATCACATAGAAGGGAAGCGACGTGAAACGACTTGGTTTCTTATTGTTGTTACTAACCCAATCTGCGGCATCCGAGCCGCTAGCAAACATTTTTGACGTAACACCACAACAATCACCCTCGGCGAGCCAACGCAAACAAACGCCGCCGCTATTCGAGCAAAGCATTATTCAATCCCCCGTACTTAGAGTTAGATTGAATAATGAAACCTTCGACTTTAAATCCACTAAAACCCTGCAAACTCAAAACAAGCAAAGAGTATGGCTCGGTGCCACCAACAATAAAGAAAGCCTGAGTTTGATTCAGTCTGATTTTGGCTTATCTGGTCACATTCGGGCGAAAGGTAAAGTTTGGAATTTGCGCAAGTACGGCCAAGACGATTATTTTTTCGTCCAGAATAAGGACATTCCAGAATTAGAGCAAAATGATGATGTGGCAGCGCTCGAGGCTTATCAATCGAGTAGTAATGACAGTAGCGCAGCACTCACCTTCGAACGCCATAGCGCGATGGGCTTTCAAGACACTAACGAAATAAAAATACTGGTCTATTACAGTCAGTATGCAAAATCCCAATACCCTAACATCGAAGATTTAATTGCGCTTGAATTCGAAGATACTAATGCAGCATTAGCAGCGTCAAATATTGATGCCACCGTCACCGCGGTAGCCTTGGTTGAAATCGAAGACTCTCAACAAGATGACAACCTTTTCGATATGCGTGAGCACCTTGGCGCCTATCAAACACTACCATCGTTGCGAAACAAATACGCAGCAGATCTCGTGCACTTTTTTGGATCTCGTATCGGCTTTGTTTGTGGTAAGGCATGGTACGCTGCCAATCGTTCTGGTTGGAGTGAAGACGAATACGGTTATGGCGTTACGAGCATGAATTGCTTTGGCAATATGACGTTTGCGCATGAAATTGGACATAATTTAGGCGCTAAACACGACCGGTATGTTGAAGCTGGCGGCGATGACTATTTCAATTATGGCTACTCTGACGTCGACAATGCGTTTCGAACGATAATGTCCTACACCAACGAGTGTTCTGAGAATGGCGTTAACTGTAACCGCATCAACTTCTTCTCAAATCCTGATGTACTTTATGCAGGTGAACACCCGGTTGGGACGGCAATCGACTCAGATACGCCAGAACACAATGCCCTGATGATCAATCAAACTGCCAATATCATTGCGAACTTCAGAGGTGTTGGCGCACCGATAGGGCTGGACGGGAGCTACAATGACGGCAATCAACAACTCGAGTTGTCATGGCAACCTTTTGAAGGTGCCGATTCCTACCAAATCTATCACCAATACTACGATTACTATCAATGCCAGTTGGACCAAAACGAAAACACGCTGACGTTGCTCGACACAGTTACAGAGGCGAGTGCGACTATCGATACCAGCGGTTTAACCCAAGGTAATCACTGCTTTTTTGTTAAAGCTCTAAAAACCATCGACTGGATAGATGCGCAACAGGTGAGTGTTAAAAGCCTCACCAGTACTGAGCATGTTACCTACATTGGGCAACCATCAGACCATCTATCCAAGCTTGACAACTTAGTCAATGAACTGGGCGAACCCAACCTATCTGTAAACGTCACAGTTGACGATCCAAGCCTTATTGAAGTGAATGTGTTAAGCGCCTCAATGTCAGGTCAATTCAGTATTCAGACTCAATCGACTGGCAATGATGTGACACTCAACATCGAAAATAATTTTGCGCTAGACGGGTTTGCACAGATACAAGTTAAATACGGCGCTGACGCCGTCAGACACTTTTGGGTGATTTCGAATGGTTTCGAAAACCAAGCGCCCGCAATTGATATCGTCGACGCTATTACGGTTCCTCAAAATGGTCAAGCAACGATTAACTACACCATCACAGACGAACTTGACGAGGAATTTGTTCATATGTCAGTGTTGAGTAGTTCGAATACTGTGTTTGACCCGCGCTCAATCGAAATTGGTAATGGTGAACTCCGGATTGCACTTGACCATGAACTAGTCCGTGATGGGCAAATCTTCATCAGCGCATTTGACGGCGAAAATTTAACCTCTGAAACCGTTACAGTTACAACCGAGCGAACGCTTTTCAACGAGCCGATTGTACCTGATTCCGTCGTCATGTATGTTCAAGGCATGTCTCCATTGAAGCGCCGAATCCCAGGCCTCGATATTGACGGCGATTCCCTGAGTTATTCAGTTTCTGCGCAGCCAAGTGCTGGTTCTGTTCTCGTTGAAGATGACCAATTCACTTATTACCCGAACGATAATTTCTCAACCGACTCGTTCACTATGACGGTTCAAGATGAAACCTCAGAGGAAATTCATACAGTAGACATTAATTTAGAGCCATTACCTGAAATGGCAATTCCATACCGGCAAAATGTTCTTGTCGATGGTGATAAAGCAGCATTCCTGACGCATCGTGGCGATCTTTACCGCTGGGGCTTTTATCACGGCCAAATCATTCCGACACCGGAACTTAACTCTAGTGGATGGGTAGATTTCGCGATGACTGGCGCTTTTAGTATTCTTCTTAAAGCTGATGGTACTCTTTGGTATGACGGACAGAGCTATCGGTATCCGGGTGATGACGGTCAAACAGATTATTTGCCACCAACGCAATTAGGCACCGACAGAGACTGGGTAGCTCTATTTGGCAAACCGAACTTCACAGCTGTTTTCGCTCTCAAATACGACGGCAGCTTATGGGTACTATCACACTATTGGTCGCTCGGGAACTTACCCGAACAGTTCAGCGACCAAGCCGCGGAAGATGCTACGCCGATTCAAGCGAACGCTTTGTATCATTGGAAAAGTGTTGCGCCTACTGGTGAAATTGCCCTGATGCTCGACAATCAAGGCCAAGTTTGGTCTGCCGGTGAAACGCGATTCAGGTCTTTAATGCGTCCATCTCGCGAAGGGTATTTGTCCCCCATCGACTCTGACATTGTAGGTACTGATGTTTTCGCTTCAGCATGGCGAGGATTTGTGAACACCGAAGAGGGAATTTATGCTTGGGGGGATTTCAACTTCCTCTCTGACTTTATCGGAAGAGGAGAAGCTTCAAATTCAAGTTACTTTGAGGCCTCGCTGGTCAACACTCAGCAATGGCAATCAGTGAGCCTCTCTGATTACGGATTTATCGGTGTCGATAACGAAAATAAATTATTCACTTCCTCTACTCTATCAAGGCCGTATCTTGGAAAAGGTCCAGATGGCGACCACTATTTAACGCAAGTGGGAAATGATGAAAACTGGGTTGTTGGTTACTCAAGCGACACATTGAACTATGCGATCGACTTGACAGGCCAGATGTACGTTGCCGGTGAGGCGGAATATTCCAACGGATATGTCATTGGATTTGGTGACAACAGCGATACATCTTTTGACACCTTCGTGCCGCTTACCACGATACCGGCGGACATCACCGGCATGACCGACTTTGATGGTGACCGGATTCTGGCATATATCGATACGGACGACGACAATGATGGCGTGATCGATAGCCGTGACGATGCGCCAGACGATGATGCAATTGCCAATGATAACGACGGAGACGGAATTGATGATTCTATTGACCCCGATGATGACAATGATGGAGTTCCTGACGTAGATGACGCCTTCCCGCTCGATCCAACGGAATGGGAAGACACGGATAACGACGGTATTGGCAATAATGCCGATCAAGATGATGACAACGATGGCGTTGCTGATGTCGACGATTTATTCCCACTTGACCCTACTGAATGGGCTGACTTTGACATGGATGGGATTGGGAATAATGCTGACCCTGATGATGACAATGACGGTGTGAATGATGATCAAGACGCATTTCCTTATGATGCTAGCGAGTGGCTTGACACCGACTCAGACGGAATCGGTAATAATGCCGATGAAGACGACGATAACGATGGTGTTAATGATGATGAAGATGCCTTCCCATTAGATTCAACTGAATCAGTCGACACCGACAATGACGGAATTGGCAACAATGCCGACCCAGATGACGACAATGACGGCGTAGAGGACGGCGCAGATGCATTCCCACTTGATGCGAGTGAAACCACCGATACCGATGGGGATGGGATTGGTAACAATGCGGACAACGATGATGACAACGATGGCGTTCCTGATGCCAGTGATGCATACCCATTAGATCCGAACCGCAGTGAGCGCCCCTCAAGCAACAGTGATTCTGGTGGCGGTAGTATGCACAGCATATTACTACTGTTGCTGGGTGGTTTGTTGTTAAGACGACGCTCAACACGTTAACCCCTGCCAAAAGCCCAGTTATTAATATCTGGGCTTTTTTGTAGTTTGAAGAGGAATTGCCTACTAGCGCGCGCAATCAAAGTAGGCTTTACAACGAAGACCGGCGCCTAATACCTATCGCGTTTGCATAAACCGATTGTCATTGATGACCGCGACAATTTCGTCTGCATCACGGAGTCGCCGGATTTGGTCAAAGACAATTTGGGCTTCCGGATACTGGTTTTTTAAGTAACCAAACCACTGTTTGATCCGGTTGGGGTAATACCGACCTTTGTCACCAAAAATTTCGTAACCCGAATAGGTTACAAGCCATTCACTGACTTCAGACCATGGCATTGGCGCTCGCTGTTGCTTTATGCATAAGGCTAGATTCGGTAATGATAATGCGCCTCGCCCAATCATTAGATCATCACAACCCGATACCCGGCGACACTTTTCAGCACTTTGCAGGTCCCAGATATCCCCATTTGCAATGATCGGCACGTGAGTCGTCTGTTTCACCTTTGCAATCCATTCCCAATGTGCCGGAGGTTTATAGCCGTCGGTCTTGGTCCTCGCATGAATCGTAATCGCTGAGGCCCCGGCTTCGGTTAGCGCTTTGACGTTTTCAAATACTTGGTTACGATCATCAAATCCCAAGCGAATTTTCGCCGTGACAGGATAGTCCTTGGGAACGGCCTGTCGAACCGCGTCGACGATTGCAAACAGAGTATCTGGCTCATTTAGCAACACGGCCCCACCTCGGCTCTTGTTGACCGTTTTAGCAGGGCAGCCAAAGTTTAGATCGACACCGGGAGAGCCTAATATAATCGCTCGCTCTGCGTTGAGTGCCATCCACTCGGGGTGTTGTCCGAGCAACTGAACACGCACAGGCACTCCAGATGGGGTGACGCCACCTGTTTTGAGCTCTGGGCATAACCGGTAAAACACATGATTGGGAATTTTCTGTTCAACAACACGCACAAATTCGGTGATACATAAATCAAACCCACCGATACGGGTTAACATGTCCCGCATTAAATGATCGACGACACCTTCCATCGGCGCCAACATCACGCGCATTGTTAAACTCCTGAGCAGATAAAGGCGCGCAAGTTTAATGCTAAAGCGCAAACAACACAACGCTCGGTGAGCGTGCAGTTATCAGAGTAAATCGTTTGCCGTTTGTACTAGGTCGTCTCTCATCTGCCGAGCATCCATCAAAAAGCGCTTTTGCTGTATTTCGGAGTTGAAGTACTTATTCAGAATATGCCGGCAGCTATTCTGGGTTTGTTGAGTGGGGAAAAGCACGTAATCGACAACATCTAGGGCGTCATTCAGCACCCCGTGTTGCTCCTCGCGCATTGGTGACAGGCTATCAATCACATCACACACCGGCTTGGGAATATGCCATAAATGACAAACAAAATAGCTAACGGCGGTGGTATGGGTACCAATCAGCAAGTGTTGATAGCGGTTATGCTCCCGCCAGGTAACTTGTTCTGACAGCTCTGAGGAGTATTGGGCAACCTTGTCGGGTAAACAATAATGGATCACGAGTTCGCCAATACAGTGCAGTAACCCTGCTAAATACAGGGTCTCTTGGCCTTGTTGATCTATCCCTGCAGTCTCGCTAATTCGCTCAACCATCCACGCAGACAACAAGGCGCGGTGCCAAAACTGTTTGTAATCAAACTGTTTCACTAGGGATGAAAACATTGACGTCGATACAATTGAAAGGGTTAGCGCGTAGAGCTTGTCAAAACCGAATATCGCCACAACGGCCTGTTTCAGGCTATCCGCTTTTACATTCGCATACATGCTACTATTTGCGACACGTAACACCTTGGCAACCAGGACAGGATCGGTCTCGAGCAGGTCAATAACCTGATCAATATCCGTTTCTTCTTGCCTTAAACACGCTAGCAAACGGCTAATGGTTGACGGTAAGTGCGGCAGTTCACTGGCGTTAATCACGCTCTCGACATCTGACTCAGACGCAAGTAGAACATACTGAGCCTGAATTTTCGCTGGAGATAATCCCTGCCATTTTTTAAATGAGCGCTCAAAGGTTGCTCGATCTGAAAACCCAAGCTCACTGCTGACTTCCGCGACAGGCTTACCATTAAACAACAAGTTCAATGCCTGCGCATTCCGTGCACTGGCAACGATATCTCTAAACTTAAGCCCTTCTTGCTGTAACCGTCGCACTAACGTTCTTTCGCTCATGGCCAAATTTGCCGCGACTTGAGACTGTGCCAGGCGAGTCCAGTCGGTCGTATGCATCACTTCACGTAACACCTTATATTCTATATTACCGCTGTTTTTCAGACCCTTTTGGTAAACTTTCAATTGGCGGGCAAAGACTTGATAAACTCGTTGATTCCCATTACTTAATTGTTGCGCTAGCGCCCTACTCGGAAAATACAAAGAGAGTAGTACGTTAGCCGGTGCAAATGATAATGCTCGTTTGGTAAGTGAAAGGTTGTTGTTTAACTGGCATTCTACCAAGCCTCTATCAACGAGATCCGCCGCATAAATACAATGCACAATGATGCCCGCCACAAGGCACTGAATCGCTAACATATCGGGATGCGGTGGCAATGATAATCTCGTGCCATCAATGGAGTTCTCCACCACATACACACGCTGTTCTTCACTCAGTTCTTGTAACAACAAAATAATGGTGTCTAACCAGTTTTCGAGGCTCGCACTGGCCGTGAGTGCATTGGTGTAAATCCCCAACCGATCCAAAGGAATATCATAGCCGAGCTGAAACAAATCATTTGCTTGTGGTGCTGTTAAATCAGTTATTTGCAGGACAGTTTGTGAACGTGAATCCAGCGGAACATCATCGTTTTCGTTGTGCTGAGCAAAGGTCTGCAAAATGCCATCAATTAAGTTTGGAAGACGAGTATCCATCGACAAATTAGGTATATTGGCGATTAATTGGTCCATAGGATGTTGCACTTTACCTCGTTTCAACCGGATTGAGCATGATTCGTTCCTAGAGGGTAGTTCGAACTAAGCGCAAGTGCACGCGCTTTTGTTTGTAGCTTTAAGGTTTTGTCGCTGCTGCAGTCGTCACGGGTGACGTTGAGAGTAATAACTGGTCATGCAGCAGCATGCGAGCCTGATCAACCCGAATATACCGCACCGAAGGTCTTAACACTCTTCCAACAGACATAAAAAAACACCGGCAAAAGCCGGTGTTTTTTAGATGGCGTCCCCTAGGGGATTCGAACCCCTGTTACCGCCGTGAAAGGGCGGTGTCCTAGGCCTCTAGACGAAGGGGACAGAAATTTTGCCTATCGAAGCACAGCTTCGATAAATTTCTGTGAGGACAAATTTTGCTAGCAAAATTTTTCGGCCTTTTCTGTTGCTAATGGAATATCAGCGCTCGAAACTACCACTCACATTTCTGCCACTGGCGCTTGCCAGTAGTGATGTTGTAATAAGTAACCTTATTCAACAATAAACCTAGAACTATTTGAACCTTATCGGTTCGTTGTCAGGCATTTCCCTGACTGTTTCTTTAACTTTACCAGTAAAGAAAGAAAATGGCGTCCCCTAGGGGATTCGAACCCCTGTTACCGCCGTGAAAGGGCGGTGTCCTAGGCCTCTAGACGAAGGGGACAAAAAATCTTCTTAGCAAAGCGCAGCTTTGCTGATTTTTTGTAAGGTGAAGTGATGTTTACATCACTGAACGACCTTATCCTAGAACTTGTTCTAAATTTCTGTGAGGACAAATTTTGCTAGCAAAATTTTTCGGCTTTTTCTGTTGCTAATGGAATATCAGCGTTCGAAACTACCACTCACATTTCTGCCACTGGCATTTGCCAGCAGTATTGCTGACTTAAGCAAGCTTAATCAACAATATACCTAGAACTATTAGTTTAACCTATTTTACAAGGTTGCAGCTACCTGCTTGCTAACCGGAACTTGGTGGAGCCAGGCGGGATCGAACCGCCGACCTCTTGCATGCCATGCAAGCGCTCTCCCAGCTGAGCTATGGCCCCGTTATTGAACCTGACTCTTGCTGAGCCCGTTCCGTGACAGCGGGGCGCATTCTAGGCATCCCCCCTCAAACTGTCAACGGTTTTTTTACGAATTTTCTCTGTTTTCGATATATTTAATCGCTTTGTTTATTCGTTGACCAACAATTGGTTGCGGAATCAACGATAATGTCAAATCGAGTGACGGAGAGTTACCACCACCTGTCGATGCAACACGCAAAGGCATCCCTACTTTGCCCATGCCGATTTCTAATTCTTCAGCAGTAGCATTAATTGCTGATTGAATGGATTCTGAGTTCCAATCTGTCAGTTGGCTGAGTTTTTCCGCGACAACTTGCAAAGCTTCTTTGGCAACAGGTCGCAGGTGCTTCTTCGCGGCCTTCTCGTCAAATGACTCATATTCTTCATAAAAATAGCGACTAATCGACGCTAATTCCGCCAGTGTTTTCACGCGGTCTGCTTGAACCTTGATTACCTCATGCAATGCCGGACCGTTGGTAACATCGATGCCTTGCTGTTGGAAATGCCAGAGCGCATGTTCAGCCACTTCTTCGACCGGAAGCGATTTAATGTAATGCTGGTTAAGCCAAATGAGTTTTTCAGTGTTAAACGCAGATGCAGACTGACTGATTGAGTCTAATGAGAACAGTTCGATCATTTCGTCTACTGAAAACACTTCTTGATCCCCGTGGGACCAGCCGAGGCGTACCAAGTAATTTAATACGGCTTGAGGTAAATAACCATCATCTCGATATTGCATAACACTCACAGCGCCATGGCGCTTTGACAGTTTTTTGCCGTCATCACCCAAAATCATCGAGACGTGAGCGTATTCAGGTACCGGAGCATCAAGTGCCTTTAAAATATTGATTTGCCGTGGTGTATTGTTGATATGATCTTCGCCCCGAACCACATGGGTTATCCCCATATCCCAGTCGTCAATTACAACACAAAAATTATAGGTCGGCGTGCCATCGCTGCGCATAATGATGAGGTCATCCAATTCGCTATTGGCGATCTCAATACTTCCCCTGACGTGGTCATCAAATTTCACTGTGCCTTCAAGGGGATTTTTGAAACGAATCACAAACGGCTTATTTTCAGGATGATCAGTGCGATCTCTCCACGTACCTGGATAACGAGGCTTTTCGCCATTCGCTTTTTGCTGTTCACGAATCGCATCAAGCTCATCTGCCGGCATAAAACATTTATACGCTTTGCCCTCGGCCAGGAGCTGCTCAACCATCTCTTTGTAGCGATCAAAACGGTCAGTTTGATATACCGGTCCGACGTCTGCATCCAGCCCTAACCAAGACATGCCGTCTAAGATCGCCTGCTTCGCCTCTTCAGTAGAGCGTTCTATATCCGTATCTTCTATTCGAAGCACAAACTGGCCGCCTTGGCTCTTAGCATACAGCCATGAATACAAAGCAGTACGAGCACCGCCAACGTGCAAATAACCGGTAGGACTAGGGGCAAAACGCGTAACAACTGACATTAGCAAAACCTTATAAATAAAAACGCGCGCATTCTACCCTACCCGGCGTTCGAATCGAACCCTTTATCCCTCAAACAATTGCAATGCACTACTATCAAACCGAGAGAAATTTGGAAATACAGCAGCTATCTCATTGTTGGATAACCCAAACCACTCTGACAAGGATGCTCCGTATTGGTCGATCGACAGTGTTGGCAACATTCTCCCACCGCCAATGTCATCATTAGAATCAAGCTCCAGAGATGGTAATGTCCCCATCACATCTCCACCTTTAATGGCTCCGCCCATCACCAATTGATGGCCTCCCCAACCATGATCAGTACCATCACCATTACTCGTGAGGGTTCGGCCAAATTCAGATAGCGTAAATGTTGTGACCTGTTGGCTTAAGCTCCTCTGATCAATATCTTGCTGGAAGGCCAACAAGGCATCACCTAGCGTTGCTAGCAACTGAGGATGTAATTCTGATTGCGCATCATGCGTGTCCCATCCCCCCATACCGACAAAGAAAATTTGCCGCTGCTGACCTATATAGGGTTGACCAGCAATTAATGACGCAACCATCTTTAATTGACTAGCAAGATCATTTCCCGCAGGGTAATCTACCTCCGTAGGCGTGACCAACTCGAGTGCTTCTAAAATGCGTAGATTATTCGCCGCAGCACTAGTTATTTTATTTGCATAGGCAACCTGTAAGGGCGAAGAAACCTCTGCCATTAAACGATTAAACACGTCTACTCGCTCGGCATTCCAGTCTTTCGTTGGATCCAAAGCAGCAAAGGCCTCCGGACCCGAAGCATCTACCGAAAAAGGCTGGACAATCGTCCCTGCCTGCATGAGATTGCTACCAAATATCGATAGGTTCATCGAAAGACTGTCATTAGTGTCAGCGATTAGGTCAGCCATTCGGCCTCCCCACCCAGTCGTTGCCGCAGTGTTCATGGCCCCACTTTGCCAGAGGCTCTGTTGATCATTGTGGGAAAACAGTTGCGGCGGCAACAGTGAGTAATCATTCTCTACCATACTTTTAGTTAGTGGTTGCGACAACGGCCCAATATTCGCGACCACCGAGAGTTTCTGTTGCGCAAACAACTGCTGCAAACTCGTGGCAGCGGAAGGCATTCCCATTGCGTACGGCTGACTTGTGACCGGATTGATAGGTAATAATTGATCTTGGCTGTAGGCCAAATTCTGTCGAACATTTTGATAAATTTGGTATTCACTGTTATCGGTTGGAACCAATAAATTGTATGAGTCGTTACCGCCATACAAAAACACGCACACCAACGCTTTGTAATCGTCAAAGCGGCTGCTTGATTGAGCTAATACCCGTGAACTCAAACTCAGATTCAAACCGACTGATGTTGCACTGGTTAAGGCCGCTGCCGAACCTAAAGAACGCTTCAAGAAATGACGTCTCGCTTGTGATTTCATAATGGCACTCCTACTGCTGAACAGCATATTGTGGTGAAGACATGATAAGGAAAACCAAATTCGCAATCCTATCTGCTGGCTCCCAGTTTTCAGTTTGCTCGTGAGCTTCAAGTAAAATTTGGCGATAGGACTCGCCCATACTGCCTGCCATGAGAAGCAAATCGAGATGCTCAATTAACGCCGAGGGCTCCTCTAGCATTTCAACTTCCCTGGCGAAATCGACCAAGATGTCTTCGTCATTGGGATCGCGGTGCAACGAATGTCCCCACAATGCAGAGTACGCCATAAAGTTAGTCGTTCGGACCACGAAAGTCTCCGTCATTATCTGTAATTCTGGGGCAACCATATTCTGTTCAGTTAAAACGCCTGGCGAGGTGTAATCGGGTAAGTAGAAATTAAATACAGATGGAGACGAAAGCGGTGCTTGGTTAAAGAAATAGTCAGGCCATCCTAACTCGATTCGATCATTAGGTGACGTCGCACCAAAAGCGCGCCATAGTTGCGTGGCTTTGATGATAGGTTCTTTTAGTTTGCCAAACTGTGCGGTTTGAATAGCATATTCTGCACGCGCTTCTTCATCTAATAATATCGCTTTCACAACCGCGCCTAGATCCCCTCGCTCTCCGGTACCATCGTCGTTAAATACCGAGGCGACACGTTGAACATAATCACCTGAAGGATTACTGGTCACCAGTCGTTGAATCAGTTGCTTTGCAATAAAAGGCCCAACGTTTGGGTGTTCAAACAAACTATTCAGTGCCATATCCAGATCTTTCTGAGCGGTCTGATTCGCAGGAACTATGACACCATTTAACAGTTGTTTTTCACCTTTATCGTGGAACGCTTCGACTGAGGTCATAGGTGCTATACCTTCGTAATTGCGCCACCATTGATACCAAGTTTCCTCGCTAGTGCCATTGAAATGCCAACCCGTAAAAACGTGTGCGTAGGCTTCGATAATCGACTGATTATAGGTTTCGATGAGTTGGCCATCGGCACCGATTTTAGGCGTGCCGTCAAGGTTTAACTCGATTAGGCCAATACTGAATAATTGCATTAGCTCTCTAGCGTAATTCTCGTCGGGCCTCACATTGCGCTCTGGATCGGGTTTTTCGTTACCCAGCATACTCAAGTACATTCCCATCATTGGCGAAAGAGTTACATCCTCAATGAGGTCCCGATAGTTACCAAACGCGTTATCGGCAAGCATGTCGTAATAGTTTGCTATTCCCCAAATATCCTCTTCAAAATTGCTTCGGTCAGAGATCACCATGATTTGTGACAAGGCGTAGGCCACGCGTTGACGCAATTGGTCTTCACCAAACAATGACGCATCCCACCACGCCTCGATTCGATGTTGCCGCCAAAATTCATCTTCAGGTACTACGCCCTCCAACCCAACGATGTAATCCAATTGTCTGGTAGTTGGTATTGCTATTTGTTCGTCAATCCAAGCTTCAGCTCCGAGTTCAACTACCCGCTCAATGTCCGCAAGCTGCGGTCCAAACGTTGCTTGATTCAGTAAACGAGCCGCATCCACTTGTTGCTGCCAAAGTGGAGGCTCAGGCGCGGGTGTGGGCGGCGGAGTTGGGGTTGGGGTTGGGGTTGGTTCTGGAACAGGCGTTGGCGCTGGGGAATCGGTTTCTCCCCCACCCCCACAGGCAGTAAGTACACAAATCGTACTGAACACATAAAAGATTCTTAAAACTCGTTTCATCTCAACACCTCATTTGGCAGCACTCTTGTGATTTGTGCGTTTTTTCGCCTAAATTTAGTTTAGCCAAGCGATTTATTGACCACAATTTAAGCAAACAGAATTTACGTTAAATTTACGGTTGACAGCAGCTCTTGCAACTCTATAATACCGCCCACTTAAACGCTTCGGCGGAAAAGAAGGACGCTTAGCTCAGTTGGGAGAGCATCGCCCTTACAAGGCGAGGGTCACTGGTTCAAGCCCAGTAGCGTCCACCACTTCTTTTCAAGTAAACGCAATCTCTTAGGACGCTTAGCTCAGTTGGGAGAGCATCGCCCTTACAAGGCGAGGGTCACTGGTTCAAGCCCAGTAGCGTCCACCATTTTCCTTTTTTTAATTCTTTAAAACGTTTCAGGCGAGCTGATTCAATTACGTGGTAACCAACCGCAGCAGCGTCCACCATTTTCCTTTTTTTAATTCTTTAAAACGTTCCTGGCGAGCTGATTCAATTGCGTGGTAACCAACCGCAGCAGCGTCCACCAACTCCCTTATTTATTTCTTTAAAACGTTTACGGAGATTAGACTATTCACTGGTCATGCGAGTCTATTACACTTAGCTCGCCCAATGAGGAATAAAATTTAACATCTGATTATGATTTCTAATAAGCAGGCGTTTGCTGTGGGCTAACAACACAGTTAGTGTTGCTGTGCTCATTTAGGTGAAATCAAACCTTTTAGTTTGTCGAAATATTGGCAAGTAGGATTTGCCTCGATCATGAGTCGAGTGGTTTTAATGACAGTATCAGACATCGTTAAACTTTCGTAAACTGAATTCTGTTGTTGAAAATACCCCAGACTCACACTGTCTCCCATCGCAAAATCTGTTCTTCCCTTTATTACCATCTGCATTGCAATCTCTGTCGACTCAACATATACAAGCTCAATGCCCGCAGAGGTAAACTGGTCTAAAAAAGGGTTTTGCGCTTGTACTCGTAACACTGCAATGGACTTACCGGCTAACTCAGCAAGGTCATTCCACGAGGTTAATAAGCTATCCCGTCGAGTGATAAGAGTAAGTTTCACTTCATCTTCAAACAATCTAAATTGCTGTGAATCTGATTCGTCTTTACTTCTAGGGTAAAAACTTAGGCACCATTCTTCACCGTTCACCGTTAATTGTGCCCGAGCCGGAGGTAAAAAGATGGGACGAATAGAAAACTCTTGGCCGATAAGTAGATTCAGTTTATTAAAACTCACCCCAAAATCTGCTAGCTGTTCACTGGTAAACGGGGGATATTCAATAGCCAAGACGTCCACTTCCGGTCTAAGCGTTTGGGCGTATCCCACAAAAGAGACCGCCAGAAAAGCTAGTATTACTATCAATAATTTCATCTGTTTCAGCATCGACAAACGCTTAATACGTTCTCTTATCATAATGTGTCAGCGCAGGATTGCCACTGAGCCAGTTTTCTATTCTTGCTTATAAAAGCTATGAGTTGGTGGCTTCTACACGGAATCATCCACATTACCGTCAAGTATGCGAACTTCGCGTTGAGGAAATGGTATTTCAATATTGTGTTCGCGCAGTGTCTCAAACACGATAAGCAACAAATCACCCCCTACCCGATTCTTGCCGTCATCTATGCCATACATCCAGAACTCGACAAACATATTGACTCCAGAGTCACCGAAAGAGTCAATTTCGCAGTCAGGACGCTCTTCGAAGGGTATGTCTTCCCCATTGATTACTTGTGGGTGTTGTCCTACTGCCTCTTTGACAATTTCGCACATAGCGCGGATATCGGTTTTGTATGCAACACTAAAATCGATTCGATATCGTTGTTTGGGGTCTTTGTGCGTCCAGTTTGTCATTAACGAATTAATGAACTTCTCGTTCGGTACTAAGATATCTTTACCATCGTAAGTTTCCAGCACGGTGTAGCGCATTCTAAACTCACGCACAAAGCCCTTGCTGCCATCATCAAGCTCGACAAAATCACCAACAGTCAAAGAACGATCAAGCAGGATAATGATGCCCGAAATAAAATTCGAGGCGATCGTTTGTAACCCCAAGCCTAAGCCTACGCCGAGTGCACCACCAAATACAGCCAGTGCCGTCAGGTTGATACCCATGATATTGAGCAGAATGATAAACACTACACAGAAAAGAGCGACTTCAAACACTTTCGTAAAGACTTCTTTAGTCGTTACGTCTAGCTTGTGATGATTTTTTATCAGTTCCTTACCTGCACTGCGAGAAACACGGCCCAACCAGAACAGAATGGTGCCAAAAATGAGCACTCGAGCGATGCCATATGCCGATATTTCAACGTTACCAACAGTAATAGCCATTTCTTCGAGAACGGCGGTCAATTGAGGCAAAACGCCTAGCATATGCATTGCCACAACCGGTAGGACGATCCAGCGCATGAACGAAGCCAGAGCTTCACTGTCCACAAAAGCTCGAATCAGCGTGTTCAAAAATAGTAGTGCTGCAATGACAAACGCAGCATTGAGTAACCACGAATCCAATTGAAATTGTTGTCCTAGTGCAGATGACAGTTTCAACAGAAAAATAGATACTACGGGAAAAATTAGCCCTCGGAGCTTAAATGCCAATTGTTTGAGTGTATGCGCACCAGCCTCCGGGGCTTGGTGACTTGGATTAAGGAAACGCTTTGCTTTGACAGAAAAACCAAAAGCAACAAAGTAGATTGTTAGGATCACCGATAACTGAACGACAAATTCAAGGCTAAAAACCGCGGTCTCCAGCCAATCGACGAGGTTGTTTATATTTTGTGTTAACGATTCCGCTAGCATTCAGATAGTTCCGAAGTGGTCACTCCAAAGGTATCAGTCTAGCGCCATAAAGAGACCAAATAATAGCTTTTTGTGCACTAGTGTTGCCGATCTGTTATTCGCTTAATATCAGCCCAAATCAAATAGGCAGAATTGAACAAACGATAACGTTCTATTGAACGATTTGAGTCTTTAAAAGAATGGGAGCAACTGCAACTGATGACCAGTGTAGAACGGATTGCTGACATGATGGATGCGACCGAAATAGATGCAGCGCCAATTTTGAATATTGGCGAGCTAGCTCCGTCAAAACCTTCTGAGAAGTAAGTTCAGCCAATCCCCCGACAGGGCAAAAAAACTCGATATACTCCTTTGATTAATTGGAAAAACTTCAAAACTTAGCTATTTTCAAAGAAAGGAAAAATTTTGAGCTTGAGGACGTGAAACGCTCGATCCGCTCCCGCTACATTATAGCACTCTCTACAATCGCAATAGCTGTCACACTGTCAGCTATGTTGATGCGGGTTTTATTTGCGCAACAGAGCGAAGACGCTGGCATTATCAATACCGCCGGCATGCAACGCATGCTGTCGCAACGCATATCGCTGAATGTGTTCCGCCTCAAGACTGATCCTAACGACGACAACGCCCATTTAGTATTGATGGAGAGTATCGAGCGTTTTGAAAAAAATCATGCCTATTTACTCGCCTTAGATAATCTACCTCAACCCGTTAGGGATTTGTATTTCAACGCTCCGACTAATCTTGACTACCGGATCCGGAGCTACATTATGGCGGCGCGCTCATTTTCCCATTCAGGAAAGTTAGCAGAACAACTTGAACGGTTTGATGCAAACTCGACCGAACAATTGCTAGCAGACCTCGATAATGTGGTTTCACTACTGGAAAAAAGTGCTGAGAAGCGGGTACTAAACTCTGAAATAGCAGAGAAAGCACTTTGGCTAATCACGCTAGTCATATTGTTGCTGGAAGCAAAGTTTATCTTCAATCCGATGGAGCGGACAATTAAGTCACAGATTAAGGAATTAGAAGATAAAACCGAAACAGCCGAGCGCGCCAACCGGGCAAAGAGTGAATTCTTAGCCAATATGAGTCATGAGTTACGCACGCCGATGAATGGCATGTTTGGTATGATGGAGCTGGCACTCAGCATGCCCGATTCAGCGCCTAAGTACATCGAAAAAGCAAAGCTCTCAGGGAAGCAATTGTTAGCCATCATTAATGATATTTTGGATATCTCAAAAGCGGAAAGTGGTAACATTGAAATAGAGAGTCATCCCGTCAATCTCCCTAAACTTTTCGATGATTGTTTCGCACCATTCAGTATTAACTGTGAGCAAAAGAATCTGTCTTTTCGGTTTAGTCAGGCCGACAACATTCCAACTTACGTAATAAGTGACGCCACACGGCTTACCCAAATCATTATAAACCTTCTGAACAACGCACTGAAATTTACCGATACGGGCGGTATATCCGCCATCGCTGAGTACGATGACGGTCACTCACCTGGCCATTTGCTGATTAAAATTAAAGACACCGGTATTGGTATGGAGAAGGATGTTATCGAAAAGGTTTTTGACAAATTCACTCAGGCTGACCAGAGCATATCCCGTCGATTTGGTGGCACAGGGCTAGGCCTCTCGATAACCAAGCAATTAGTCAGTCAAATGAGTGGCTCAATCTCTGTAGAAAGCGAGGCAAATCAAGGTACCGAATTTACGGTTCGCCTGCCTTTGCAAGTTTACCACCCCGAAAAAAACCAACTAAAACAGGATGACTCACATTTGTTGAGCTGTGCGATTGTCGACGACTTAGAAACCAGTCGGGTGTATCTAACTTACCTCGCTGAAAAATGTGGTTTTTCGACTCAGTCTTATGCGGACGCAGAGTCCTTCCTCGAGCATTGGCAACAACAGCCAAATGTGGATGTCGTCATTATCGACCTGTGTATGCCAGGTATGAATGGTAAAGAGTTAATAAAAGCACTCTCCGACTCCGAGCATACTTTGCCTCGTATCATCGTAGTGTCTGCTGCGCTAGAATTGACCAACCTCGATACCAACACGCGTGAACTCGTCTGGCAAGTGTTTAAGAAGCCGGTGGATCAAGAAGAGTTTGTAAAGCAATTGCTTACACTAAATTCGAAATTTAAAGCGCTGCACACCACTCCGGGTAAAGTTTTACTGGTAGAAGATAACCCAATCAATGCTGAAATAGCACATCAAATGCTGCTTACTGACGGTCACAAGGTACTGCTCGCCGAAAACGGTGAGCAAGCCGTTGCGGCAGTAAAAAGGATGAATTTCGACGTCATTTTAATGGATATCCAAATGCCTATCATGGATGGTTATTTGGCGACCCAAATCATTCGAGACGAATTGAACAGCAAAATACCCATCATTGCCCTAACGGCAAATACATTTGCGGAAGACCAACAGCGCTGCCTAGATGCTGGCATGAATGATTTTCTGGCGAAGCCGCTAGACAAATCCAATTTACTCAAAGCCGTCAATCGGTTTACTCAAGATCAAGCCTCCTAGTAGACATTACTGTTTGCCTCTTGAGTGATGATTCAGGGGTGATCTAGGTGGAAATATTCTCCAAAATGGTGACAATGACCAATCAAAGATAGTACTTGGTTGCTCAGCCGCTGCCATGAGACTTCAATGTTTGTCCGTGCAGCGTATTTAGCCACTAAGCTAAATGGGTTGTCACTACAGAAAAAGCTCAATATTCGGCCCAGAAGTACGATAACAAGAGATACGATAAGTCGCTAATAATACTATGAATTTAAAACTCGCCCGAGAAGCACAAGTCCTTATAATTGACGATCAGGTACTTGCCAAAGGTTACATGAAGTATTCTTTGGAAGAACTCGGCTTTCAAAATATTCAGTATATAGACAAGGTTAATCAGGCCCTGCAAACCATTCGCAGAGAGCATTTTGACCTCATTATCTGTTCATATGATCTGAAAAATGAACAAGACGGCTACTATCTTTACGATCAACTCAAACAAGATGGTGACCTAGCCCCTTCGACTGCTTTTGTATTCATAAGTGCCGACACCACGCCAGATATTGTACACAGTATCGTCGAGTTACAGCCTGACGATTTCCTTGCCAAGCCTTTTACTGTCAGAGAGCTAGACAAACGCTTGTCGCGGGTACTGGTGCGTAAACAATCGCTCAAGGCAATTTATCAGCTGATGGAAAAAAATCAGCCAGAAAAAGCACTGGCGATGCTTGAAACCTTTCTAGGCGATCCTGCTAATTCGGAATTTTTCCCCCTGGCGTTAAAAACCAAGGGCGAGCTCTTAGAAGAATGTGGCTATTTTGAACAGGCCATTGAGTTTTACCACGCAATTCTGAATGTACAGTCGTTCGCGTGGGCCCAGTTGGGCATAGTGCGCTCTTTAATCCAAACAGATCAAGATGACGAAGCAGAAAAACGTATCTTAGAATTAGCCTTCAAACCCGATTGTAAATTGGCCGCATATGATTTGCTTACGGCATTGCAAATTAAACAGAAAGAGTTCGACGATGCCCTTGAAAGCGTGGAAGTTGCCACTGAAATTTCACCGCGCAACATAAGACGTCACAAAACGGCTTTGGAGTTATCGCGCATAACCCACGATTACGCAGCACAGTTTGAAGCCGCAAAAAGGATCGTAAAATTCGCGAAAAATTCAATCCACGACAAACCTGAAAATTATCTTGCGGTTGCCCGCGCCGGGATTGACTTTGCAATGACAGCTGACGAGTCTCAAACGTATAAATTGGTGAAACAGACAACCGAGTATTTAAAACAGCTTAAGTCGTCATTCCCCAAAGCAGACGTTGAAGACCAAGTAAAAGTCATCGATGCCCGCTTACATTATTTGCAGGACGAGACTGATAATGCCAAAGCGTTGCTGAGCCAATTGAGTAACGAGATTTGGGAGAGCGAGGCACTTGAAGGACTTCTCGACAAAGCCAAAGCATTTCATGAGGTTGGCTTAGTCGAACATGCCCTCAACATGCTTGATGTGGTAGAGCGGCGTTGTCGACAGAACCCTGATCAGGGTGAGCTCTTTATGCATTATGTTGAACAAGAAAAAGTGGAAAAGACCGCGATCCAAAGTAGTCCAAAAGCACTGAACAATGCTGCGGTCACTCACTATCAAAAAGGCGACTTGGATGAAGCCTTGATGGTATTCAAACAAGCTTTCACCATCATGCCGAAAAACCCTTCAATCGCATTGAATCTATTGCAAGCTACCGCGGTCGAAATTCGCGACTCGGGTATGTCTGAGGGGGCAGCGAAAACAATCAACAACTGCATTCGAACAATTGAAAATGGCACGCTGAGTACCGAGCAGGAGCAGCGGTATCACAAAGTAAAAAGCTATCTGCAAGATTTACAGAGTGCCTGATCAGTGGCGCGGTGAAGGCATCGCATAGGTGTCCACTAGCATGTCACCTAATGGGTCTGTGTGAACGCCGGTATCAACAAATTGCATTCCCAACTTTTTCATAATCGCGATTGAAGCACTGTTTTCCTTAACCGCAATAGCACTGAAATAATCAGCCACACCGGCTTTTGCTAATGCAGTGAGCACCTGATTTGCAGCTTCGGTTGCCACTCCCTGTCCCCAAGTCTCTTGTTTGAAACGCCACCCAAGCTCCAAATTGCGATATTCAGCCTGGTCAGAGAAAAAGTGCATTGGACGAACCAAAATCCAGCCCAAAAATGCCTCATTGGCGCGCTCAAACACGCCCCAAAGTCCCCACCCTTTCTCTGGTGAATGGTATGAAGCCAAACGAGGAATAAAAACCTCACTAATTTCCAGACGCGACGTAGGCTTTCCACCGTTGATGAAATGCATAACATTAGGATTTTGGTCGAGTTCAAACAGCAGCTCTGCGTCGTGGTTGTCTGGCATCAACAAGCGAAAACTCAGGCGCTTACTGGGTGAAACATTAATCGTCATAAAACCATCCTTGTGCTGTTATGGATTATCCGCCAAGCATTGCCAAATGCTGAGTTGCACCGGTATAGCCCTCATCGAGATAATGTGTCGCATGCTTGTCGCCGAGTAAATCCACAAGGCGATGTTGTACAGCATCAACGTCACCAGCGCTAAGCTGCGGTCGCAGCGACAAACCTTGCTCTGCGAACAAACAAAGATGCAGGTCACCTTTAGCCGTGACACGCAGCCGATTGCAGGAAGAACAAAAGTCGCGACTGTAAGGCATAATCAAACCGATATTACCGGCATACTCAGCATGAGAAAACTCTTGCGCTGGTCCCGCCGTTTTACCCCGAATAACGGGTACCCACCCCTGCTCAAGCAGGCTGGTTTTTATTGGTTCTCCCGAAACGTGCTGGCGATCAAATAAGCTTTTATTGTCGCCTGTTTGCATTAACTCGATGAAACGCAATGTGATGGGTAAATGCTTAATCCATTCCAAGAAGCCATCCAGCGATTGTTGATTAAACTGACGCATAAGGACAGCATTCACCTTAACTTTAAGTCCCAACGTCAGCGCTTTATCTATGCCGTGCAATATGCGTTGTAAATGATCATGTCCGGTGATTGCATTGAACAGCTTGGGATCTAAGCTATCAATACTGACGTTGATCGAATCTAAGCCCGCCCGATGCCATTGCTCAACTCGTTGTTCGAGCAAAAAACCATTGGTCGTCATGCCGATATGTTCGATACCTTGATGCCCGCGAATTCGGCTGATAATTTCGGTCAGGTCGTTACGCAAACTGGGCTCACCGCCGGTAATTCGGATTTTTTGCGTACCCAAACCAGCGAACGCTGCAACCAGCGTATCGATTTCATCAAGCGACAGAAAGCCCTCAGGCTTGCCGCCTTGATACCCATTCGGCAAGCAGTAATCGCAACGATAATTGCAGACATCGGTAATGGATAGACGCAAGTAATGAAACCTGCGCCCAAATTTGTCTTCTAACACGTTCACACCTTTCCAAGTTAAAGCCTAAGCTTTCGGGAGGCTGGGCAATTTCTTTTCCAACCCGCGCAACTGCCAAAACAGTTACTAGGCCTGACAACCTTGCATGATTGGTTAGGTAGACAGGCTCGGAGCTACATTAATTTCGACTATACCTCAGCATTTACGCGCTTTGCAATTGCTGATGAATATGCCCAACCAGTTCTCTGGGGAGGCAGAGTTGATTTGCTAAAGACTGCAGGTAGTCCGTTGACGCCGGTTGCGCGAGGTCGATTGCACTGGCACTGGCGGCATACACCTCAATACCCGTTTGAGCATCAGGCACTTGTTCAACTAGCTGATTGAGCGACATTGGTTGACGAAGTTCATCGAACAATGTTGCTTTTTCTTGCACGCTCAAATCCAGTTGTTCTACCTGCGAAAATATGGCTTGGCGCTCATTTTCATCGATATGCCCATCCGCGTATGCGGCTGCTATCATTGCGCGCATCAGTAACATTTGCCCCGATTCGTTAGTATCGTCACATACTTGTTCAAAATTGTTTTCAGACAATGTAGCTGGCATCGCACTGTAGCCCGGCTGAGCATAACCAGCAGTACGACGAGGATCCGGCGTATAGGAATCTTGTCCAATCGACTGAGGGCGTGTATTTTGGTGCTGGGGGTTTACTGAGCTCGCAGTTTGACCTTGATTAGCCGAATACTGTTTATAAGCTTTCCATGCCAAACCACCAACAGCAGCCAAGGCTCCATACTTGAGTGCCTTCTTACCTGTTTTACGGCCTTTTTTACTGGTGACCATACTGGTTAAGCCGCCGCCAGCGACACCACCTAGAAAACCGTGTAAAGCGCCTGATTTCGACAACCCGCCGACCAACTTTTGTAAATCTCGCATAGTTTTCTCCCTATTTGAACATGTCCAGATTAGGATATTTCATGCTCAGTGAATAGCCGGACTTTGTTACAAGATTATTCGATAAAACTGAATCAAGCCTAGACATTAGCAAAGATAGACGAAGCGTTTGTATGCTGGGAACTGGACCTGAACACAGGCATCATTTTTTTTAATTAGCGCGCAAAAAACACAATGAACATCAATTTAATTGTGATTCGATCTGACGTTTAGACAGTACATATGTCAAAATAATGCGGATGATTTTCTTATCGAGTTGTAAATGCGCCGATCCCGTAATGCAAATGACCAAGACACGCCGATTAATTGGCGTATTTTCAAAAAATTGTGGCCTTACCTGACTGAGTTTAAACAGCGAGTATGGTTAGCAATTCTGTGTTTGATCGCCGCTAAAATAGCCAGTGTTGGCTTACCATTTGTATTGAAGCACACCGTTGATTCCCTCAACATCGAAACCACTGCAGAACAGCTCTTAGTCGCCCCCATAGCCCTAATCATTGCCTATGGCGCACTGCGACTAGCCAATGTTCTTTTTGGTGAAATTCGCGACACCTTATTCGGGCGCGTAACCGAACGAGCCATGCGTCGGCTTGGACTGACCGTCTTTAATCACCTACACAAACTCGACCTAGATTTTCATCTCAGCCGGCAAACCGGAGGTCTGTCTCGCGACATAGAACGCGGGACCAGTGGCATCAGTTTCTTGATGCGCTTTATGGTATTTAACATAGGCCCTACACTTCTCGAGATCGTCATGGTCGTGGGTATTTTGTTCTATAACTATGGCTTCACGTTTGCTGCAATCATTTTGTCTGCAGTGGTGCTATATGTGAGTTTTTCGGTCAAGGCCACTGATTGGCGCACAAAATTTGTACGCGAGGTTAACCAAGCTGACAACTCAACGACAACCAGAGCGGTAGATAGTCTGTTGAATTTCGAAACCGTTAAATACTTCAATAATGAAGGTTATGAAGCTGGGCGATATGACACAGACCTTGCGGGTTGGGAGAATGCCAGACGCAAAAATCGATTGTCGCTATTTGCGCTCAACGGCGGTCAAGCATTTATCATTGCAGCCGCAATGACCTCAATGATGGCAATGGCTGCTATCAATGTTGCCGAAGGAAAGATGACGATTGGCGATTTTGTGCTGATTAACGCGTTTACCATGCAAATCTTTATGCCACTAAACTTTCTTGGCTTTGTGTACCGGGAAATCCGAGGCTCACTAGCAAACATTGAAAACTTATTCGACTTACTCGCCAAGCGGCCGAAGGTTACCGATGCGCCAGACGCTCAACCATTAAGCATTGAGCAAGGCGAAATTCAATTCGAGAATGTCACCTTTCACTACCGAGAAGACCGCCCAATATTACATAACCTCAGTTTCGTCGTGAAACCGGGTAGCAAGGTTGCGATCGTCGGTGAAAGTGGTTCTGGGAAGTCGACTATCGTCAAGTTACTGTTTAGGTTTTATGATCCCCAACAGGGCTCGATAAGCATCGATGGAAACGCTATAAATCAGGCGACTCAAGCTTCACTGCGAAAACTAATCGGTATCGTTCCTCAAGACACCGTGCTGTTTAACGATACCATTCGTGAAAACATCCGGTATGGTCGACCCGAAGCCTCTGAAGAAGAAGTTGATCAGGCAATCAAGCTAGCTCATCTCGACACATTTATTGCATCACTGCCTGACAAAGGTGATACCGCTGTAGGCGAGCGCGGCCTGAAACTCTCTGGCGGTGAAAAACAGCGTGTGGCCATCGCCAGAACCATACTCAAGCGTCCGCCCATAATGGTATTTGACGAAGCAACCTCGTCATTGGACTCTCAATCAGAACAAGCGATTCTCTCTGCGCTGCGAGAAATAGCCCAAGGGCATACCAGCATCATGATCGCGCATCGGTTGTCGACTATCGTTGATGCCGACAATATTATTGTGCTCGACAAAGGACAAATCGCAGAACAAGGGTCGCACACAACACTACTGAAAAGAGCTGGAGCCTACGCTGCACTGTGGGAAGCGCAGCAAAAGTCAGCGAGTTACTCTGATGCCATTAAAGAGAGCTCTGCTACATAGCAAGCCGCTTTAATTATCAAGGCGTACATCAAGGTCAGCAAGCAAACCGCGGTGGCAGGTCCAATAACATCTTTGAAGATCTCAGGCTCAATATTTGATGCCATTGCAATCGCACCAGCCACGACACCAAACCAGCCCATTAGCATTGCACTATTGCCCATTACGTTAAACATCTTTGCGTGAGGTTTGGTCGACTCGAGGCTCGTTTTATATTTGCTATCGACTAGGCACTTAAACGCTTGCTTGAAGACTTCAGCACTGACACTTGCTCGAGCGAATAATAATGCTGGCGGCACGACAATGATGAGGCTGGGAATGTTTACGAACTGAGATAACTCACCGCTTAGCCAGAGAGCCATGAATACCACTGAAGATAAAACTAATAGGGCGATTAAAAACATAAGTGAACCTCGCTGTGTTTTAAAAGCAAAATGAGTGACTGTTGAGAAACATTGGCGATACAGCCACAACGTCGCTGACGGCTTTCCGCGTTGATATCGGTCGTAATACTCTTCGAGTAAATCGCCCGCAATAGGCTCTTGAAGCTCATCTGGAACCGCCCATTGGACGATTCGCATGGCCAACGAAGGATAAGGTGCTGAAACAGATAGGTTATTGTCCATCCTTATAAACTCAACAGCCGTGGATGAGACTCATATAAGGCGAGACCATCCTTTAGGGTATCAATCATCCGTATACTGTTGTGCAAGGCGGTTTGTCCCTGAGCTGTAACCCGATAGTATTTTTTTGCCCTACCGCCCCGCTCTGCTGAAGACTCACCAACGCTGGTCGATAATAGTCCCTTATCCTCGAGTCTACTCAGAACGGTGTAAAGAGCACCAATACTCACATCGCGATTGATACTATCGAGCATCAGCTGACGGATCTCGACACCATAAGCGCGATTGTTAAGACGTAAGATCGCCATCAACAGCAGTTGTTCCAGCTCACCTAAATATTTTTTATCCGACATTGACTAGCGCATTTAATCTACTTTGTAGTTAATATAGCGCTAATATACTCTACTTTGTAGTATTAAATTTCATACTCAGGTGTACTGTTTCCACGATGCTGATATCAGTCTTCCCCCCCACCTGATGACTCATAGTTTATTCGTTCGGATTGTCTACCACAGTTTGTGTTTTAACGTGACTAAACAACGAGCTCAGTTAATTTAGTCTTGTTCAATCGCACAAGAGCGAATACAGTATTTTGCACATGTAGACGTTTGAAAAATCCTATGAGTGACTACCAAAAGGAAAGCCTTTCTCTTCAATTTTTTAGTTACCTTACACGTAATCCAGGCACCACAATTTCGTTAGCATACGTTTTACTCACCCTTTGCGGTGTGTATTACAGCATGACCTTTTTTGCTCAATTTGATATCCCGATCCTAAAACTTGCTGATGTATCAGACTTATTGATTGCGGGGATTGGTGAACCCGCGGCGATGTTTATGTTTTGTGGTGGTATATTGGTCGCTGTTTTTACAGACTTCCTCATTCAACGAAGTTTTGACTCGCAAAAACGGTGGCGCCAAGCGCCGACCAGTTTTAAAAGAACCCTAATGTTGATCATCGTTTACGTACCTAAACTCAAGTCAACGGTGATCATGTATATAGCCGGAGCATTTCTTTGTTATTCATTTTTGTTTGTTTACGGGTATGCCGATTGGCAAGGCCAACAGGTTAAAGCGGGACACGGGCATCGCGTGACCCTCACAGGGGAATCAGTTGAATCGGATAAACCACTTATTTTATTGGGTTCAACAACGAACTTTGTTGTTGTATTTGACGTTGATGAGCAACAAGCCAGTGTATACCCCGTAGAGTCTTTGACTCGATTACAGCCGTTTATCGACGATGTAGAACACGATGCGCCAAACCAGACTGACGCAATACCGCCAGAAACGAACGCATCAGCACCAGCAGAAGAACCAGTAGACTAATGGAACGAGTACTTTTTGATGCTCATAAAAAAACCATCACTACAACAGTGATGGTTTCTTCAGAAAAACGACTTCTTTAGCGGTGCGTGCGCAATCTATCAGCCACTAGAAATGCCATTTCTAACACTTGGTCTGCATTTAATCGCGGATCGCACTGTGTTTGATACGCTTGCGCCAAGTCTTCATCGCTAATCTTGTAAGCTCCACCGGTACATTCGGTGACGTGTTGTCCAGTCATCTCCAAATGGATACCACCGGCGTAAGTCCCCTCCAGCTCATGCGCGGCGAAAAACTGTTGGATCTCTCGTAAAATTGCATCAAAGTCGCGAGTTTTATAACCACTGCTGGCTTTAAATGTATTGCCGTGCATTGGATCTGAGCTCCACACAACGTTGCGTCCTTCTTGCTTAACCCTGCGCAACAATGGCGGCAACTTATCCGCTAGGTTGTCCGCGCCCATACGAGTGATTAGGGTCAAACGGCCGGGGTCGTTATCTGGATTCAAAGCATCAATCAAGCGGATCAGTTCATCGCCTTCCATGCCAGGGCCCACTTTCACACCAATCGGATTGTGAATACCTCTGAAGAATTCGATATGCGCGTGATCCAATTGACGCGTACGTTCTCCAATCCACACCATATGCGCACTACAGTCATACGGTTTGCCCGTCAAAGTATCAATACGCGTTAGCGATTGCTCGTAGTTTAATAACAGGGCCTCGTGGGACGTAAACAAACTCGTTTCGTGCAAGGTACCCGTGTTCGTAGAATTAATGCCGATCACGTTCATAAAATCCAGCGTGTCTTGGATACGAGTCGACATATCGTGGTAGCGCTCTTTCAGCGGGTTGTTTTCCACAAATGCCATATTCCACCGATTGACTTGTTGTAAATCGGCTAAACCACCTTGCGCAAATGCTCTCAATAAGTTTAACGTCGCGGCACTGCGGTGATAAGCATCTAACAAGCGGTTTGGATCGGGCTCCCGCGCCTCGGCCGTGAATTCGAAGCTATTGATAATATCACCGCGGTAACTTGGTAATGTTACACCGTTGATCGTTTCGACATCAGATGAACGAGGTTTTGCGTATTGCCCGGCCATGCGCGCTACTTTTGTAACCGGACAACGGCCAGCAAAGGTCAATACAATCGCCATTTGCAGTAATACTTTAAAAGTATCTCTGATTTTTGGTGCGTTAAACTCATCAAAAGATTCTGCGCAGTCACCGCCTTGCAGTAAAAAGCCTTTGCCAAGGCATACATCGCTCAGTTGCTTGCGTAATTGTCGAGTTTCCTCAGCAAACACTAGGGGTGGATAGGTTGCCAACTTATGTTCAACGTCCGCCAGTAAGGCTTGGTCTTGATAAGTGGGTTGTTGCAAGATGGGTTTTTCGCGCCAGCTGTCAGGTCGCCATTCGCTCATTGAGCTTCTTTCCTACGGTTATTGTTCACAGACCGCAAAGAGTATCACAGCAAACGTGCTTAATTGACCCTTGGAAAGAAGAAATCGTATGCATTTTCAGAATAAATAAGATGAAAATCACATTCGTAGCAAACTTTGAGGTTTTCCAGTGTAATAACCGATTGAGAATCCCCGAAGGCAAGAGGATATCCTTGTTTGAGTAATAAACAATGCGAGGCATATCTGGCCGCCAAATTAACATCGTGTGATGTCACTAGAACAGTATTGCCGTGTTGCGCCAAATCTGTCAGTAACTGCATCAGTGACAACTGATGACGTACATCTAAGCCCTGGCATGGCTCATCCATTAGAATCAACGCCCCACCAGTTTCAATTGCAGGCCAAACCTGCATCAAACAGCGTGCAATGTGAACGCGTTGTTGCTCTCCTCCGGAGAGAAGATTTAATTGACGTTCGAGCAATTCCGATATATCGAGTGCCAACTCCAGTTTCTCGGGCACATCCCTGTCACCACTGAAGTAACTCAGTGTATCAGCAACGCTAACTTCGAACTGACTCGAGACGTGTTGAGTCAATAAGCTACGATGATGTGCAAGACTTGCGATAGACCAATCACTTAACGCTCGCTGTTTAAACTCTACTAATGGCAACGCGTCCGCTTGCAGCCCTGCCAATGCCGCCATTAAGGTTGACTTACCTGCCCCATTGGCGCCAAGCACATGCACAAATTGGCCTTTCAACAGGGACAATCGCTCAATTGCGAGGCGACCATTGAGGTTGAGGTTTGCTACTTCGATTATCGCGTTACAGGGCATCTATCGACCGTTTCCTAAGGTAAACTGTCCACGCATGAGCGCCCAAATAAATACAGGTCCCCCCAGCGTCGCCGTGAGCATTGACAGCGGCAATGTTGTGACCGCCCAGTTTTCTGTAATTAACACGATACACAAAAGTACTAACCCACCCAGTAGGGCCGATGCAGGAATGATCAACCGATTATTGAAGCCCAATAAAAGTCTCAATAAGTGTGGTATTAGCAAACCAATAAATGCAACCGAACCGGCCAAAGAAACTGCTGCGCCAACCGCGATAGCGCAACAGAATAGCAAGCGCGACTGGACTTTTTGCGCATCTAAGCCAGACGTAATGGCCACTTCTTTGCCTAAGTACAATTGATTGAGCTTGCCAGCATTTACAACTAGCACAACTAACGCACACAAAATAATTGGAGCCCCGACGCTCAGCAGCACCCAATCAGTTTGATAAACACTGCCCATTAACCAGAAGGTAAGATTTCTCAATGACTGTGCATCGGCAAAATAGTACAGCCATGCGATTAAAGCACCCGCAAGTGTTGATATAGCAACACCGGCTAAAATCACCGCGACGGGTGAACCGCGCAACCGCTTGGCAATCGCGTAAATGAGTAAAGTCGATATTAAGGCACCCGCAAAACAGGCTAGTGGTAACCAATAATGGAAATGTGCAGAGTCTGTGATTACGCCTGATAGCAACAGAATCGCAGCGACCAAACTTGCGCCGCTGGAGATTCCGATAATCCCAGGGTCTGCCAGTGGGTTATTCAATAGCACTTGCAGACACGCAGCACTCGCTGATAACGCAGCACCGACTAAAAAGGCGGTAAGAATCACCGGTAGGGTAATCTGAACGATGATGTGATTCCGTACTTCGGCGTCTTCTACATTTAGATACACACCAACGACGATAGCCAACGACGCGACCGCGACCAACAAGGCGAGTACAGAAAGAACCAGTTTAGTGTCGCGTTTAGATTGCACAGTCTTACGCGCGCTGATTGAGTCGCTCGATTAAGCCGTCAGATGCTTGTTCAATTAGGTCCAAAACCAATTCAAACCCACGTTTGCCGCCATAATATGGATCGGGTACTTCATTAAAAGAGCTCTGTGTGAAAGACATCATTGGATGGATTTTGTGATGCAGCTCTTCCGGACAAACCTTCTTCAAATTTTCAATATTCTCATCATCCATACCGATGATGAAATCAAATTGCTCAAAGTCCTCTTCAGCTACGCGACGACAAGCAATCCCCTTAAAGTTATAGCCCCGCTCAATCCCAGCCTTTTGCGATCGAGGATCCGGTTTTTTGCCGACGTGATAACCATGTGTGCCAGCCGAATCAATCTTCACTGAGAGCTGTTTTTCTGCAACCTTTTGGCGAAACACGGCCTCTGCAGTCGGTGAACGACATATATTGCCTAGGCATACGAATAATACTGAAGGAGAAGACATGCTCTACGTCCTTTTGTTTAGAATAACGGGAGAATAAACCGAAATTCAGCATTCTAAACACTTGGTACTAGAAGGCAATCGATGTGTTAGGATACGCAACAATTTTTGACCGCTGATATAACGGAGTTACCGTATCATGCATCACATTCTTATGCTCAGCAGCTCTCGTGCCGGAGATGAGCCATATTTAGCGCATGCCGAACCCCTGATTACATCCCATTTGGCAGCTGCTCAAACGACAATTAACAATATCGTGTTTATCCCCTATGCTGGCGTAACGATGTCCAATACGGCATATACTGAGAAGGTTAAACAGGCATTGCCATCAATGAACATATCGGGAATTGAGAGCTATGCGAGTCCCCAGCAAGCAATAGAAAAAGCTGACGCCGTTTTTGTTGGTGGCGGCAACACATTCCATTTACTGCATTGTTTATACGCAAACGGGTTAATCCCAGCGTTGCGCGCAAAAGTAGATGAAGGAATGCCTTATGTTGGCTGGAGCGCAGGTTCAAATATTTGTGGCCAAACCATCAGAACCACAAATGATATGCCTATCATCGAGCCCGAGAGCTTTAATGCACTCGATTTTGTGCCGTTTCAGCTCAACCCGCATTACACAGACTACAAACCGCCGAACCACAATGGAGAAACACGCGACCAGCGTCTTGCTGAATTTACCACGCTCAATCCCGAAACCCCGGTTTTGGCCATCCGCGAAGGTACTGCTCTACAGAAATGTGGCGAGTCATTGACGTTACTCGGCAACCTCTCTGGCTTTGTGTTTTTAGGGCAAGAGAAACAACCGATCCACGCAGGGGATGATTTAAGCCAGTGGCTAACCTAAATCACCCATCAGAGGGCACGATAGTGCATTGCGCCCTCACCTTATCCTTGCTAGCTTGCATTCAGCAGTTGTGAAAGGTCGAGAGCGTTTACGGCTCTATCGAACTGTTGAGCGTGCTCTGACTCGCGACCCAGAAACGGGATTTCGCCCAATAACGGCGCCGGGATCATACGCATAAGAGTCTCAATATTTTGCTCTGCAACAGGCATATCCTGCTCTACATAATTTGCAATCCATCCAGTTAGTTCAAAACCCTGTGCTTTTATGGCTTGGGCGGTCAATAAACTGTGGTTTAAGCAACCCAATCGCATGCCAACAACCAAAATTACTTTGGGACGAATAACGTTCAACACTTCTGGGAGAGTTTGCTGCGTATTGATGGGTAATTGCCATCCTCCGGCACCTTCAGTCAGCAATACATCAGGGCGGAGATTTGCCAGAACTTCCCACCCCTCTACAACAGCTTGTGAATCGATAGTAGTGCCAGCCAGCTCAGCGGCGATGTGAGGAGCAATAGGTGGTTCAAAGGCAATAGGATTAACTTGTTGCAACGTAACAGGCAGGCTGGAATGCTGCAACAAAGCCAGTGCGTCAGCGTTTTCTAGACCTTGCGAGGTTGCCTTACAACCGGCTGAAATGGGTTTGTAACCAATGGTCGACAACCCTTGTCGTTGCAATGCGGCGAGCAGCGCGCAGCTTACCAATGTTTTGCCAACATCCGTATCGGTGCCAGTGATAAATAAATTTAGCATTGTGTTTCCTAACGACTGAAATGGAAGAAATCGACTTTATAGGTTAAACGCAGCTGTTCGTGTTGCGCGTGATGCGACCGCCACCAGCACTCTAAACTACGCAAGTCCTGCTTGGTTATGCGCGGGTGAGGCCTCAAGTCTATGCTGTCTGCACATGCGTTAGTCGCTCCTGCACCAATGTCTTTAATACTGTGCAACAAAGGTCGCAAAGCCGAATGTAAGGTCACAAAAGAAGATTGCGAAACAGCCTGAAGATTCAACCCTGCTTGCTGAGCGGCTAATATCCACTCTTCGCGTCCCGCAAAACGGTTCACACGATAACCCTGTTGCAGCGACTCCCAGCCTTGATGTAGTTCAGCCAAACTGTCGCGCCGCAATATTGCCAAATGTGCTTTGCCTGCTGGTTTAATTATGCGCTTGATTTCCGCCAATGCCCGCACAGGATGATTAACCCATTGCAATGCCATGCTTGAGACCACAGTATCGAAACTCTCCGCTTTAAATGGCAGAGCTTCGGCGTTTGCTACAACCAACTCTGGAGCGTGAGTCCATTGACGCTGTTTGACTTGCTCCAACATCCCAGCTGCTATATCGGCGCCACACCAAGTATGTGAGGGTAATGCTAATCGATGCATTAAGTAGCCTGTCCCACACCCCAAATCAAGAAATTTCCCCTTTTGTGGCAAGGCAAGCTGATCGGTGAGATGCTGCGCGATGTCGCGCTGAACTGACGCGATGGCGTCATAACTGGCTGCGGCTTTTGAAAAAGATTGCGCTACCGAACGACTATAGATTTCGACGTTTATAACGGGGTTATTCGCAGTAGCAGCGCTCATTGAGCCTCCCTTGCGAGGCTTAGCGCGTCGACCAGTGCATCAATGTCGCTTGTTTGATGCAAAGCATTGAGAGTAATGCGCAACCGGTCTGTGTGTTTGGGAACCGTCGGATAGCGCATCGCGCCAACCCAAATGCCTAATTGCTTGAGCTTATCTGCCATCTTCAGCGTCGCTTCTGGCGAGCCAACTATGAGGGGCTGAATCGCAGAATCCGAATCTTCAAGTGCAAATCCCTCGGCCTGCATCCGCTGGTGAAAATGGGCAATATTGGCGTGCAGTGTTTTGCGCGTTTCACCCTGTTTTATTAATTCAATTGCGGTGATCGCAGCATACGCTTGGGCGGGGGGCATTGCAGTACTGTAAATATAATGTCGCGCGAAATTCTGTAAATACGCGATCAAATCCGCACTCCCCGCGATAAAGGCACCACCAATACCACAGGCTTTTCCCAGTGTGGCCATCAGCACTTGGCACTGAGTTTGATTGGCATTGCTGGCAGCGATCCCCTGCCCGTGTTGGCCGAAGACACCAAAACCATGAGCATCATCAACCATGAGCCAACTGTCATGTTGCTCCGCAATGGAGGCAAGTGCTGAAACATGTCCGCGATCGCCATCCATACTGAAAACACCTTCAGTCACAATCAGTCTCGCATTGACCGAACGCTCTCGTTTTACTAATAGCTGATGTAAATGAGCCGAATCATTGTGCTTGAAGCGCTTCATGGTGGCATTACTGTGCAAACCACCCTCTATAATCGAGGCGTGAGACAACTTGTCCGCATAGATCTCGCCGCCATTTTCAAACAATGCTTGGCAAAGTGCGTGATTGGCGGCAAAACCAGAAGAAAACAGCAGTACCTGTTGTCGTTCAACAAGTTCAGCAAGCGTATCGGACAGACTCTGATGCGCAGCGGTATACCCGGTTACCAAAGGCGATGCGCCGCTTCCAGCACCATATTTAGCTAGGCCTTCAACCCACGCTTGTAATACTTGTGGATGCTGACTCAAACCCAAATAATCGTTACTGGCAAAATTGAGATACGCCTTACCGTCCACGTTGATCATACCATCATGGCTTTCGACCACTGCGTGATGCTGACGATACAGACTTTGTCGTTTGCGCTCGGATAACGCTGGCTGAATAAAATCAAACGCCATTATTCAGATTCAACCATCTCCACGCTTTTTACTGGACCTGACGCAGTTGCGCTAGCATCGTAAAACAAATCTTCAGTTTGCTGGCTGTTTATTTCGTCATGCAGCGCAGCAGCATGGGCTTCGTCGGAAAACTCTCGTGTTCTTTCGGAGTTAATACCGAGTTTTTTAAACAACAATACATCTTCGTGCGTTTCAGGGTTAGAGGTGGTCAATAGTTTGCAACCGTAAAAGATAGAATTAGCCCCCGCCATAAAGCACAACGCTTGCATTTGCTCATTCATGGCTTCTCGTCCAGCCGACAAACGAACGTACGACTTCGGCATCATAATGCGCGCAACGGCAATGGTACGAACAAATTCAAAAGGTTCTAAATCATCCACTTTATCCAGCGGTGTACCTTTGACCTTGACAAGCATGTTGATTGGAACGCTTTCAGGCTGTTGCGGTAAATTTGCCAGTTGCATGAGCAGACCTGAACGGTCATCTGCAGTTTCCCCCATCCCGACAATCCCACCCGAGCACACGTTCATACCAGCATCACGCACGTGTTGAAGTGTATCTAAACGGTCCTGATAGGTTCGAGTTGTAATAATGTCACCATAATATTCTGGCGACGTATCAAGGTTATGGTTGTAATAATCCAGCCCCGCCTGCTTCAATGCGATAGCTTGTTCACGCGTTAGCATACCCAGTGTCATGCAGGTCTCTAGTCCAAGCTTTTTGACTTCCTTAATCATGTCGACAACATAGGGGATATCGCGATCTTTTGGATTGCGCCATGCCGCTCCCATACAAAATCTCGTTGAGCCTGTAGCTTTGGCTTCTCTTGCTCGTTGAATAACTTTTTCAATTTCCATCAACCGCTCTTTTTCTAGACCGGTATCGTAGCGCGCACTTTGCGGACAATACTTGCAATCTTCGGGACATGCGCCTGTCTTGATCGACAGCAAGGTGCTGACTTGTACTTGGTTTGGATCAAAATGCTGTCGGTGAATAGTCTGTGCTTTGAACAATAGATCGTTAAACGGCATTTCAAACAGTGCATTGACGTCTGCAATAGTCCAATTGTGACGAATCTCTCCTCCTGCCCCCTGTAAAACATGCTCAGATGCGTTGGCTGACGAAGAATTCATTGTTGCAGATACACTCATTTATAGACCTTTACTTAACGAAATGACTGGCTTAGTCTATGCGCCGCACTTGACTTGTCAACTCTGACCATTGAACAAAGTTTACAAACGGTTATATTTTGAACGATATTGAATTTGATCAACAGCATATCTGGCATCCATACACGTCAGCGACGAACCCTCTCCCCTGCTATAAAGTTGCATCCGCGCAAGGCGCCGAACTCGTGCTAGAAGATGGCAGGCAACTCGTAGACGGCATGTCGTCCTGGTGGGCAGCTGTGCATGGCTATAATCACCCGGCGTTAAACGCAGCAGCGCGCAATCAGCTAGACCAGATGTCTCACGTAATGTTTGGGGGGATAACGCATCAACCGGCTATCGACCTCTGTCGCAGCCTTTTGGACATGTTGCCATCGGGGTTATCACGCGTCTTTTTAGCCGACTCCGGTTCGGTTTCAGTAGAGGTTGCGATAAAAATGGCAATTCAATATTGGGCAGCTCAGGGTCAGCCGCAAAAATGTCGGTTGATGAGCCCAAGAAACGGTTATCACGGTGATACCTTCGCAGCCATGTCTGCCTGCGATCCCATCAATGGTATGCACAGTTTGTTTCAGTCAGTGTTGATGCAACAGATTTTTGCGCCTGCCCCACAAACGCGCTTCGGTTCAACCTGGAATGAAGACGAAATGCTGCCAGTGATTGAGTTGTTTGAACGTCATCACCATGAACTTGCGGCAGTCATACTCGAACCGATTGTACAGGGTGCCGGCGGTATGCGTATCTATCATCCGGAGTACTTGCATCGCATGCGCCAGCTGTGTGACCAATACAACGTTTTATTAATCGTTGACGAGATCGCTACTGGATTTGGTCGCACCGGCAAAACCTTTGGCGTTGAACACGCCAAGATAACGCCTGATATCATGTGTTTGGGCAAGGCGCTGACAGGTGGTTATCTGACACTCGCGGCGACCATATGCACAGAAGAGGTTGCCATTGGTATATGTGAAGGTGAGCCAGGTGTATTTATGCATGGCCCAACATACATGGGTAACCCTCTGGCTTGTGCAGTGGCAAATGCAAGCCTGTCATTGATCAAAGAAAACCATTGGCAAGTGCAAGTTGCGAGTATTGAAGCACAATTAGAACGAGAATTGCCGCAATGTGCAGAACTTCCGATTGTCGACGATGTTAGAATTTTAGGCGCAATTGGCGTGGTTGAGACCCGACGACCACTTTCAGTCGCGGAGCTGCAAAAAGCATTTGTCGAGTTAGGGGTTTGGATTCGACCCTTTGGCAAGCTAGTGTATATCATGCCACCTTACATTGTATCGTCTGAGCAGTTAACAAAACTAACGACGGCGATTTATACAACGCTCGCACGGTATGGCGAATAGCTTAAAGTGTTACGGTAATTTGCAACGTCAGTAGGCTGATCACGACCACGGCCACAAGAATGAACAGATTGATGCCCGTCCGGTCAGCCTGTCGTCTCGAGCGTCTTTGATTTAGAACCATACTGACTAACGTCAGTACTAAGCAGCTTTGCAGCAGCGCATTCAAGCCGATTACGTGAGTTTCAGACCATTCTGTTCTCGATTCAATGCCAAGATAATCGTGTAAGCCAATCACTAACTCTGGTCGGGCAAAATGAAACATCACCAGTGCCCCGACCAACAATATCCAAGCCAAAACGTTCAAACCAATCGCGATTCGATACAGCATATCCTCAGCGCGCGGAATGACGCGCCTATCTCTGCCGGAGCGCTTTATATACTCCTCTTCGGTGAGCTTGCCGCTGTCCGGTTTAGCCATGCTTCTCTCTCATCACATTCATCGCTAATCCTGAATTCTTTCATTGTTCCACGGAACCCAAAAATAGCCAAAGTCTTTGCTGGTATAAGCGTCGCGGATCAGTATACTACGGGGTTCTTTTTTTACCTTGTTATTTGGAGAACATATTTATGTCGCACGCCCCGATTGTTGACGTGCTCAAGGGTCAATTCGCGATTGGCGAATCCATCACGGTTAAAGGATGGGTTCGGACTCGCCGTGACTCAAAAGCGGGACTGTCTTTTATTGCGCTACACGACGGTAGCTGTTTTGATCCTGTACAAGTCATTGCACTCAATAATCTTAGTAATTACAGCGACATCCAAAAGCTGACTGCTGGCTGCGCGCTCCAAGTTATCGGCACATTAAAGGCATCAGAAGGACAAGGACAATCAGTAGAAATTGACGCAACTGAGATCCAAGTATTGGGCTGGGTTGAGAATCCAGATACCTACCCGATGGCAGCGAAGCGCCATAGCATTGAGTTTTTGCGGGAGCACGCTCACCTGCGCGCACGCACCAACGTAATCGGCGCTGTGACACGCGTCAGAAACTGCTTGTCACAAGCGATTCATCGATTCTTTCACGAACACGGCTATTTTTGGATCAGTACACCGATTTTAACCGCCAGTGATACCGAGGGTGCCGGTGAGATGTTCCGCGTCAGCACGCTAGATATGATGAATATCCCTCGTGATGACAAGGGCGCTGTGGATTACAGTCAAGATTTCTTCGGCAAGGAAACCTATCTAACGGTATCTGGACAGTTAAACGTTGAAACATACGCCTGTGCGATGTCAAAGGTATACACGTTTGGACCCACGTTCCGAGCTGAAAACAGCAATACCAGCCGTCACCTTGCCGAGTTCTGGATGATTGAACCCGAGGTCGCATTTGCTGATCTGGATGACATTGCGAAACTATCAGAGGATTTGCTTAAGTACGTGTTTAAAGCCGTGCTAGAAGAGCGTCCGGATGATATGGCTTTCTTTGCTCAACGCATTAACAAAGAGGCAATCTCTCGTCTAGAAAAGGTTATCGACAGCGACTTTGTACGTATGGATTACACGGACGCAATTGAGATATTAAAAGCCAGTGGCAAAGACTTCGAATTCCCTGTTGAGTGGGGAGTAGATTTGTCATCGGAGCACGAACGTTATCTCGCCGAGGAACATGTTGGCGCGCCGATTATCATGCGTAACTATCCAAAAGACATCAAAGCATTTTATATGCGTATCAACGATGACAACAAAACAGTTGCCGCGATGGATGTATTGGCACCGGGTATCGGTGAAATTATCGGCGGTTCGCAGCGCGAAGAGCGCCTCGATGTATTTGACCGCCGCTTAGATGAAATGGGCTTAGACAAGGAAGACTACGGCTGGTACCGCGACTTACGCCGCTATGGCTCGGTTCCTCATAGTGGCTTTGGACTCGGATTCGAACGCTTAGTCGCTTACGTAACCGGTATGCAAAATGTACGCGATGTAATTCCGTTCCCACGCACTCCAGGTAACGCCGAATACTAACCCCCTATTATACATTGTGTAGAAACCTAGCCTCCTCTTTTGGACGCTAGGTTTTTTTATGTACAAACGACCAATCACGACTAAACTGTTACAAACCATGAAAATAGTATTGCAAATAAGCTGAATCCGCATATCGTAACTATTACGACTAGGACGTTGATAAAGGGAACCACGTATGGAAAAACCAGAAGTATTAGTTGTCGACAACGATATGCTACATTGCGACACACTCGTAGACCAATTATCTGAAAAATATACGTGCCACGTGGCGCATTCTGCCAAACAGGCAACCAGCTTGCTTCCGGGAATATCCCCCAAAGTTCTGCTCCTCGATAAAAGCCTTGCTGGCAGCAACGGCGCCCCACTCTATAAAGAGTTGGCTGCAAACGATAAAAACCCTCCTTTTGCGGTATTTATTATTTCTGGTGACGGCAATCTGGACTCAAGGTTGGACGCGTTCCACAACGGTGCGGATGAATACATCAGCAAGCCATTTGATGTAGAGGAATTATCGGCACGCATGGAGAGAACGGTGCAATATGTCACCGAACGCGAAACATTGCGTGAGAGCGAATCTCAATTGCGCTCACTGGTCACAACTTCAATGCAGCAGGCGAGTCAATATGGCTATGTGATGAACTTCTTCAAATTATTGAATGAATGTTCAAATGTGGAGCAAGTCGCCAGCCTGTTTTTTGAAGCCATGGATTACTTCCAATTAAAAGCTTGCTTGATGACCAAGCTCCCAACCCTACAGTATTGGGATCATGACCTTTTAGACGTCAGTCCAATTGAAAAGAATGTATTCGAACTGCTTGCCCCCAAAAGTCGTCTCTATGAATTTCAAAACCGTATGATTGTGAATGACAAACACGTGTCATTCATTATCAAAAATATGCCTAGTGATCCCGAGGCTGCTGGACAAGCCAGGGATTTTACTGCGGCTTTAGTCGAAGGCATGGAGTCAAAGATCCTCGATTTACAGCTGCAAGCGGGGATTGTGAATGCTGCCGATCGGCTGGCACAAAACGTGAGCACGATAAAGCAAGCTATCTTCGACCACAACCGGGTGATTTCGGAGGTTATGTCCGACATGTTAACCGATATATCGTCGAGTTATCACGAGTTGGAAATGACGGAGCAGCAAGAAACGTTTTTCAGTGAAATAGTTGAAAAAGGCGTTGGTAAACTCGGTGAAGCTGACAACCTTTTGTATGATCTGCAAACCAGCTTAGAAGAGCTGCTTGGCGATATGGAAGAAATTAAGAAGGAAGCGATTAACCAACAAAAAGAGTCGGCTCCGGTCTCTAATAATGACATCGAATTCTTTTAATAATTGAGCAGGGCTCGTGGTGCGCAGAACGTAGATAATACATAAGGAACAATCAAGTATTGGAGTGAAGACGCATTTTGCTCTAAGCTCTGTTATATGACTAACGCCGTTTCAACGTCTCCCCCTCAGCAACAGACTATTGTTTGTGAACATTGCGATCTCCAGGTAACGGTACCTCAGTTACGGCACCGAGAGCGAGCACTATGCCCTCGATGCGGTAATCAGTTACTGGCACATAGACGCAACCATATCGTTAACGCATATGCATTTGCACTCGCGGGCTTAATGTTTTTATTACTGAGTTTGCCCTTCGAGTTTTTATCTTTTCGCGCCAGTGGTCAGCAAAACGCAATGGCCCTGATTGACGGGCTGATCACGCTATCTCGCAACCAATATACATCACTGGCAGTGATTACTGCCCTGGCCACTTTGGTATTACCAGGGCTCGTGCTAATGGGGATTGTTATCATCAATCACATGCGTCAGTTCTCCGCTCCCAGTCAATTCGTTTATAGAGTAAGTGTCTGGGTGGAACGCCTTATTCCATGGAGTATGGCGGAAATATTTTTGGTCGGAACTTTGGTGTCATTGATCAAAATAACCTCACTTGCGGAAGTGCAGTTTGGTATGTCCTTCTACGCTTATATTGGCTTCACGTTATGCACCGCTTGCAGCTTGCTCTACTACGAACGCATGGACACACGCCAGTGGTTGTCTGAATACTTCGCAGGCCACGACATCCCACTAGACGCATCCCAGGTAAGCTATAGCATTCAGCGCACATGGGCGCTCTTGTTTACGGCTGTTCTGCTCTACATACCAGCAAATGTACTACCGATTATGCATACCAATTTATTGGGAAATGACGAACCCAGTACAATCATTGGAGGTGTTAGGACGCTATGGGAAGATGGTTCTTACCCTGTCGCCAGTATTATTTTTATCGCCAGTGTTCTAGTACCTGTTGGTAAGTTACTCGCCCTTGCTTGGTTGAACTTCAGTGTGCAACAACAGTACATAACACATCAACGAACACGCGCGCTGAGCTACCGCATCACTGAATTGATCGGCCGCTGGTCAATGATAGATGTGTTTGTCGTAGCAATTTTGGTAGCATTAATTCAGTTGGGTAACACTATGTCGATTTATCCCGGTCCGGCAGTGATTGCATTTTGCGCGGTCGTCTTTGTTACCATGATTGCAGCGATGACTTTCGATAGTCGATTAATTTGGTACAACGACAACAATGATGAATGACTCCAAACTAGCTCAATCCGCGTCTATTCAGCCGGCGGCCAAACTGTCTAAAGTCTGGTTTATCCCAATTTTAGCGCTGCTCATAGGTGTATGGATGTTCGTTCAGCAATGGATGAATCAAGGGCCTTTGATCACGATCGAGTTTGATTCAGCGACCGGCATTGAAGTCAACAAAACCCCTATCAAAGCCCGAGATCTGGACGTAGGCGTGGTAAAGCGTATTGATTTAAAACCCGATTTGGACGGCGTTATAATCACCGCTCGAATGAATAAGGAAGTCGCTGATTTACTCACTACCGATACCGAATTCTGGGTCGTGTCACCCCGCATATCATTTAGTGGTATCTCGGGTTTAAACACCTTGTTATCGGGCAGCTATATTGCGATGGAGCCAGCCGATAATGGTCAATCTCGTGCTGAATTTATTGGTCTTGAACGCCCTCCTGTAACGCCTCCTGGTACGCCTGGGTTGCATGTCACCCTCAACAGTGCTGATGAGTTCGCCTTCAAGGAAGGCGATCCAATTATCTACAAGGGTTTCCAAGTTGGCGAATTTGAAGACATCTACTTCAATATTGAAGAGCGCGTGGTGTATTACAACGCTTTTATTGAAGCGCCTTATCACAAGTTAATCACTGAAAACACACGCTTTTGGAACGTCAGTGGCGTTAAATTTGACTTGTCATCGACTGGTGTCAGTGTAGAAGCGGGTAGCCTAGAAACACTGTTAACCAATGGCGTTACATTTGGCATACCGCCAGGCTTTGCGGCCGGAGAACAAATAACCAAGCGCGCTTATTTTGATATCTATCCTTCCTTTGAGTCTGCTTCCGACGAACGTTTCAAACTGGCCGCCGAATACATTCTGTTAATTGATGAGACTGTTCGAGGTCTGGAAGTCGGTGCGCCCGTTGAGTATCGAGGCATAGAAATTGGTGAAGTCCTCGCCATCAACATGCAAACTCCAATTCCCGGCACTATCTTGGAAGAGGATTACGATATACCGGTATTAATAAACATTTATCCCGGTAAAGTTCGTCAGCCTGATAACCAGCAAGGCTTGGCCTTTGTACGCAGACAAATCAATCATTGGGTAGAACGAGACCTGCGCGCGACGTTGCGTATGGGTAACGTACTTACCGGTGCGTTATACGTTGACTTACAGCATGTTGAAGACCCTTTACCCATTGAACGCGCGTCACTGCTGGGATATGACTTTATTCCAACGGCATCTGATGAGTTCACCCAAATAACACAGAAAGTCGATGCTCTATTGAACAAGCTAAATGATGTTCCGCTGGAGAACGTCGTCGCTGATATCCAACAAGTGATTGCCGATATGTCTGCCACTGCCGACTCAGTCGCAACCACCAGTGATAATTTTAACGCCAAAATAGCGGCTCTAGACGTTGTTGCCATCAATCAACAAGTTGCGACGATTAGTGGACAGCTAACCCAATTGTTAGCCGACTATGCTGACGGTTCAGACTCATATGACAATATCAATGCAAGTTTGCGCAACTTGCAGCATACCTTGCGTGAATTTCAACCTTTGCTGCTAAAACTAAATGAGCAACCTAATAGTTTGGTCTTCGGTGATGCCTCGAGCGAAGACCTACAACCGAAAAGAAAGGCCAACGATGATTAGAACTAAGTGCCGCGTTTTCCTCAGTAGCTTCACTATTGTCTGCGCCGTGATTCTCGGCGCTTGCTCCTCAGCACCGGTTACGCTCAGCCACTATGTGTTGAATACTGCGTCCCAACACGATCTCAGTGCTGCAAACCAAGCACCAATTGTAGAAATCAAACGAATAGTACTGCCCGATTATTTACAAGGACGAAGCTTGGTAATGCAGCGTTTAGATGGGACCCTTGCGATGGCCTCTAAACATGTGTGGGCGCAGCCATTAGCAGAGGATATTGGCGCGACATTGGCGCGTAAAATCACCCAAAACGGCAATTATAGCGCCGTTTATACTGGAGCAGTTTCACATAAGATGAGCGCACAACTCGCCTCAGTTGAAGTGCACATTGAACACTTTTTACCAACTGAAAGCGGTGATCTGATCTTGACTGGCTATTGGTATAACAGGGCATCTGAAGATTTGACAAACACCCTTCACCGCTTTCACTTTCAATCCTCTCTAAGTGCTGACGGTTACGCTTATGCCGTCGGTGAAATGCGTGACCTGATTGCCGAATTGGCCAATGACATTCAGCGTGTTCTGTTGGCGCAAAACGCACAAGGCGAAGTCCTTTGAGCCTGTTTCACTCAGTCCGAAGGTCTGTGCGACGGTATGCGCTCGCCGGATGCTCGAAAGCATTTGATGAAGAAACCAACCGCCGTGTCATCGTCGTAAACCTATTTGCCTTTGTTGGCACGAGTATTACCTTATTACTCGCGATCCGCGCTTCGCTTGCAACCGATTGGCCTTTGGCGGCGTCTTTATACCTTGCCAGCTCACTCTTTTTTATGACGCGCTGGCTACAAGTGGTGCGCCCATCATCATTCTACCAACAAGTATCCTCGACCATTCTGCAATGTTGCCTAATGGCATTGGTGTTGTATTTGGTGGTTACTGGCGGGAACAATAATACAGGTCCGCTATGGATGTACATTGTCGCACCTGTTTGTATGTTTCTAGGGGGTTTTAGGCGTGGCCTGATAGCCAATGTGTTGTTTACCAGCATTGTCGCCGTCATTTTGTTTATACCCGACAATGCATTACTGACAACGTCTTATACTTACGAGTTTAAAACGCGTCTGTTGTATTCTTACGCGACTATTATCTTCCTATCCGCCTTTTACGAATACAGTCGCGAACAGAGCTTTGCCTCGTTGGGTCGGCTACGCGACCAATTTGAACGACAAGCCCTGCACGACCAATTAACCCGGCTGCCGAATCGCAGGAATCTGAACGAACAACTCAAACATGAATACCAACGTACATTGCGGTCTAAACAACCGTTCTCTGTACTTCTCGCTGACGTTGATTATTTCAAACGCATCAATGATGATTTTGGTCATGATGCTGGAGATGAGGTTCTTAAAGTACTCTCCAAACGCTTTAAGCAGGCGATTCGCAAACAAGACATAGTGGCGCGCTGGGGTGGCGAAGAATTCATCTTCCTACTGCCAGATACCAACCTTGAAAGCGCCGCCGATGTCGCTGAAAAAGTACGCCACATCACCGCCGCTGATCCCGTTTGGCAGCAAGAACGGCCTATAACGGTCAGCATCAGTATTGGTGTCGCAGAAATACACCCTGATGTGACAGTTGACGAAGCGATAAACCAAGCCGACAAGCGTCTCTACGTTGCCAAGCAAAATGGCCGAAATAACGTTGTTTGGCAGTAATACTGACCTTCACGCTGTGCAGGTTTGACTAAAATTCCTCCGCATACATTACAATTGTGTCATACCTATCACAGTTCGTTACATTTGAATGATCGTTTTTTTCCTACAGGCGGTTAGTATATAGGTAGGATTAATAACACTCGTTTTACGCACCTTATGAACAAGTTATGGATAAAAGTTGCAGTACCCGTTGCGGTACTGGCCGTCGGACTAACACTAAAGTTTGGCATAGAAATCAGTGCACAAGAAGTCGCTGAAGAAGAGCAGCAAGATAATCGGCCTACCGTGCGAATTCAAGAACTCAACGCCATTGACTACACGATCACGATTGAAAGTTATGGTGAAGTGAGACCGCTTGAAAGTACCAACCTGTCGGCACAGGTGGCAGGAGAAGTGGTTAGTTGGAACCCTGCTTTTGTTGCAGGGGGAATCGTCAAACGCGGTGACGTGTTGTTCAGTATTGAAAAAGATACCTACGAGTCCGCGCTGCTACAAGCAGAATCTGAAGTGTCACAGGCGGAAGCGCAGCTCATCGAAGAGCAAGCCCGCGCCGACGTTGCCAAGCGTGAAGCAGCTAAATTACCCGCCCAGCAGGTCAGCGACTTATACTTACGCAAACCGCAATTGCTCAGTGCCCAAGCGGCACTCAAATCAGCCAAAGCTAGATTGCGCATCGCGCAGCGAGATTTAGACAATACTGAGGTTACAGCCCCCTTTGATGCACTTGTCGTCTCTCGCGACATTGGCGTTGGACAATTCGTCAACGTCGGTATGAATACGGCGATGTTGCACAACATTGAAACGGCTGAAGTTGTTTTCCCTATTGCGGGTTTTGATACACAATATTTACCCAGCGGCATTACTGGTCAGCAAGCACAAGTGATGACTCGAGGACGTGACGCGGTGTCTCGTTCAGGTGTTATCGCTCGTGACTTAGGCATTGTTGACGAAGCAACTCGAATGACCAACCTTGTAGTGCGCATAGAAGACCCTTATTCCGTCAATAGCGAAGCCCCCGTGCTCAAATTCGGCAACTACGTCGAAATCAGTTTCAATGGCAAAGTATTGCAAGATGTTTTCAAGATTAAACAAGATCTGGTCAACAACAAAATCGTCTGGACATTGGACAAAGATGGAAAAATGGTTAGCCGCACAGTTAATGTGGTCAGAGAACAAGGCGACTTCTTCTTAATTGATTCTGGGTTAGAAAATGGTGAACAAATTGTGTTGACCCCACCTGAATATCCACAAACTGGAATGGAAGTCATTGTGATTGATGAAAACTCAAACTCCATTACGGGTGTAGCTGAATAATAGGTAAAAGACATGAGCTCAAGAGAAGATGCCAAACGCGGTATTATCGCGTTTTTCGCTAACAACTCCGTCGCAGCCAACTTAATGATGGTCTTTATTATCATCATGGGCGTGGTGAGTTATTTTACTATTCAGCGACAGATGTTTCCGAATATTGAAATCAATTACATCCACGTCAACGCCCAATATCGGGGTGCTTCGCCACAAGAAATCGAAGAGTCGATTCTGATAAAAATAGAAGAGTCGCTCAAAGATGTCACCGAGATTAAGCGGATCGTGTCGCGCGCGTTTAGAAACAGTGGCCGCGTAACCCTCGAGATCCACAAAGACGAAGACCTTACTGACGTACTGGACAAAGTAAAACTTCGCGTGGACGGTATCGCAACCTTCCCCGCGGATATGGAGCCAGTAAACGTTTATCAAGTAGAGTTTCGTCAAGATGTACTGGAAATTCCACTCGTTGGCGATGTTCCACTGAGTGAATTAAAGCGAGTTGCCAAGCAAGTCGAATCCGAACTCTTGCAATTGGGTAATGTATCGCTCGTTGAGATGGGGGCCCCTGATGACGAGATTGCGATTGAGATCCAACCAGACATGTTACGCAAGTACAATGTCACTATCAGTGATGTTACGAGCGCAATTCGCCGCTACAGTGCTAACATGTCAGCGGGTCAACTCCGCACTGATTCCGGTCTGATTTCAATACGTGTTGAGAACCAATACTACTCGGGCGACGAATTCCGCAAGATCCCGGTTAAGATTGGTGACAATGGCGCTCGTGTGCTATTGCAAGATGTTGCAACCATCACTGATGGCTTTACTGAAGGTGAGCGTTACTTCAAGTACAACGGCCAAAATGCCATGTACATGGCGGTCAAAGCAACCAAAACGCAGAACATGATCCCTGTTGCGGAAAGCGTGAAACAGTTCATCGAGCAACGCAATAAGACCCTCCCTAACGGTATTCAGATTGAAGTACTTGTCGACATGACTTACTACCTGAATGCGCGCTTGGATATGATGTTAAGCAACCTATTCCAAGGGGCAATACTGGTCGCTCTGCTACTGACCATATTCTTGCGTTTCCGCCTCGCGTTTTGGGTAATGGTTGGTTTGCCAGTCTGTTTCCTAGGCGCGGTAATGATGATGCCGGTCTTTGGCGTGAGTATTAATATTCTGTCTTTGTTCGCCTTCATCATGGTATTGGGGATTGTAGTCGATGACGCTATCGTCATTGGTGAGAGCGCCTACACCGAAATCGAGAGCAAAGGCGGTGGTGTCGACAATGTAGTGCGCGGCGCCAAACGCGTCGCTACGCCAGCGACGTTTGGTGTACTGACAACTATTGCAGTGTTTGCGCCAGCAACCATGAGCTCTGGCCCCGAAGGAGCGTTTTTCTATAACATTTCGGTGGTCGTGATCTTGTGTTTAGTGTTCAGTTTGATCGAATCAAAGTTGATATTGCCTGCTCACTTGGCTCATACCCGCTTTACGCCGATTAAACCAAACAGTTGGCGCAATAAGTTTAATAAGCGTTTCTTTGGTTTTGTAAATGGTCCCTACAAAAACTTTGTGCAGCGCTGTATCGAGTGGCGCTGGACAGTATTGATGACCTTTATTGCGTTACTCGCCATAAGCGTCGGGTTGATCAACGCAAACTACGTCCGTGTTGTACCGAGTCCTAAAGTGCCACATGACTTCCCTAGTGTGCGTATTGAGATGAACGAAAATGTCTCGGATGATGCGACCATAGAAGCGCTGCAAATTGTTGAAAACGTCATCTGGCAAATTGAAGAAGATGTCATCAATGAGCACGGTACGGGCATGATCAAAGACCTGTTAGCCTTCAATCAAAACCGCAACGAAGCGCGTATCGTGGTCGCGTTGGTTGGTGAAGACGATCGTCATTTTGATACGTTTGAACTTGCCCAGCGTTGGCGCGAAGCAATTCCGCCTATTCCCGGTATGAAATCGTTCCGCGTGCAAGACGACGTAAACGGTGGTGGCGATGATGGTGAGTTTGGTTACTTATTGTTTGGCCCAGACCTGGACACGTTGAATGCAGCGGGTCGCAAATTTATTTCGATGTTGCAAGAAGAAGAAGGGCTATTTGACGTTAGCTCAACGATCGATCCTGCCAGCAAAGAAGTTCAAATGAGCTTAAAACCGGTGGCCTATGACCTCGGATTGGATTTGGCAACGATCGCGAATCAAGTCGGCGCTAGCTTCTTTGGTGGCGAGGCTCAACGGGTAATTCGCGACGGAGAAGAAGTGCGCGTAATGGTGCGCTACCCTCGTCTTACTCGCGAACAGTTTGCGTCACTGAAGTATGCGGTCATTACCACTCCCACTGGCCAAGAAGTTATGCTCGGTGATGTAGTTGAACTAACTGAGGAACCGGGCATTAGCTATATTCGCCGAGAATCTGGTTACCAAAGTGTTTACGTATGGGGTTCAATTGACGAGCGATTGGTAGAACCCAATCAAATTGTCGAAGATATTCGAGAAGACATCTTACCGGAGCTTTTCAAGGCATTCCCGGGTGTCAAGACTGAGCTCGGTGGTGATATCAAGGAACAGCAAGCTCAACAAAATGAGCAGCTGATGTTCTTTATCGCCGGCATGATTATCGTTTACATACTCCTTGCGGTGCCATTGAAGAGCTATGGGCAACCTTTAATCATCATGTCCGTTATCCCCTTCAGTATGACCGGGGCAATTTGGGGACACTACTTAATGGGATTAGACCTCAGCATGATGTCATTCTTTGGATTGATAGCTGCTGCTGGAGTTGTGATCAATGACAGCTTGGTAATGACCGATTACGTCAACCAACGTCGCGCCCAGGGGTATTCGATTCGCGAGTCTGTAGTTGAGGCTGGTTGCGCACGCTTCCGAGCAATCACATTAACGTCGATTACAACATTTGCTGGCGTGTTGCCCATTATGTTTGAGAAAAGCTTGCAAGCGGCATTTGTAATTCCGATGGCCGTTGGCCTTGGTTTTGCGGTGATGTTTGCTACGTTGGTAACCTTGCTATTGGTACCGTGTTTGTACGTCATTTTACTGGATTTGCAACGCCCATTTGGCGCCGCCAAACGGTTCTTCACCAAGCGCCGCGGCAATCAACCCGAGTTGAACAATGACCCTCTAGGGGTTGGCAAATAAACATTAGTCAAATCGTAAAAGCCCCGCTTATAAAGCGGGGCTTTTTTTGTCTTGACAGCTAATCGTGATTCTTTAGTTTCACTCGCGTCGAAACACTTTCAGTTCATCATCTAGACTGCTGGTCGCGAATAGATACTGCGCATCTTCTGACAGCGCGATTGACGAAACATGCTCGATTCCAGTTATCACATTTGCATACTCGAGCTCACCATTACGTGCAACGGTGAAGATCACAATACCAATGCCTTTTTCACCAGCTGCAAAAAGTAGTTTTTCATCAGAGCTTAACTGCACAGTGCCAGCGCCTAATAAGCTATTGCCTTCAATAGACGCACTCTGATTGCGCTGCACAACTTCATAGCGCCCGTTATCTCGCATCGCCACCTGCAGTACTGCATTACTTTGAGCACAAGCGATATAGAGCCTCTTCCCATCTCTGCTGAATACAGCTTTTTGCGGATTCAAACAAGACAAAGCACCGCTTTCAGAAACATCCAAAGTCTGCAAAAAAGCAAATTGACCCGCGTTTTTCTGACCAATAAAGGTTACTCGATGTTGCTCAAACCCCAGCACTGCAAACACCTTGCCGTTTGCTGACATTGATAGTGAAACAGGGTTACCAAAACTCGTCACCTTCGTTAAGGACGACTTTAATGTATGGCTAAAAGATAATTTCCCAGTCGAGTCGATATCAAAAACCGTAACATCATCACTTATGTAACTGGCAATTAATAACTGGCGTGTGTGATTGTTAAACAACAAATCCCAAGCGCCCAAAAGCCTTAGAGTATCAGAGTCACCGGGCGTAAAATCTGGCTGGAAAACATCTTTGTGGGAGAAATTATCAGACAACACCTGTGAGGATTGATACTGATTAGTCGCCGTTTGCGTAAACAACGCGATTGCGCCGTCATAGAAACTGCTGACAGCGAGGTGGCGGGCATTATTCCAATGCACTACCCCTGAGGCGCCTTCTAACCCACGGATCAGTGTGTCAGAATTCATAAATACCTGTTCAAAGTTGACATGATAGTGCGCATCCAGAGAGAAAACAGCAAGTGAGTTGTCATCACCACTGGTTATAAACAACTTTTTATCTGGCTCAGAAATTGAAATTTGCCTTGGATTGTCTAAACCATCAATCCCGTCTCTATTATCCGATAGTGATTGCACTAGCGTATAATTAATCATTTTAGGTTGCCGTTGTTGTCCCGTTTCCTGATTAGCACAAGCCAAGTGAGCAACACCCGTGAAAATTAGAATGGCAACACAACACTTCATATGCGGAGACCGCTCGCCTATTGTCTAACATTGAGGCGATTTGCTAATACTCGCTGCTGTGCATTGGCCAACAATTCAATATGTTTACTCCAGCTAGACTGTTTAGACACCGCCAAGAACACGCCTCGTTTGACCGAGTGTTTAAATGGTAATTCTTTTAACTGGCCCTCGATATCCACTCGTCTTACGACATCGTGATTTAAGGCGGGTGATGTTATCACCAAATCAATTCGCCCCTTCAAAACCATTTGAATCGCCTGAATGTGGGATAGTGTTGGGTATTTGATCAGTGTTTCATCGTGGTCAAACTCAGGGAAGTACGCATCACCTTTGATTGTCGAAATACTCTTCCCCTTCAGATCACTCAATTGATTAAGTTCGATATCTGACGTGTTTAATGCATAAAAACGAAACTCATAGTCGCGTTTAATATAAGGTTCAGGTAAGTATGTTAGATACCGGGCGCGCGCTTGAGTAAAAAACACATGGTCGACGATATCGGCTTCACCCAGCTCCAGCAGGCGAAGACATCGCACCCACGGACACTCGACAATGTCTAATTTGACTCCTAGTGTCTTCAACACTTGATAAACAATGGGGTCGCCGACCAGATCGAGATTGGATTCATGTGACTGCTCAACGACCAGCGCAATAGATGTGGGTGTCATTTGACTCTCAGCCTGCAATGACCCTACAAAACACAAACAACAGCAGAGAATTGACCGCAACACACTGGGGCTCACTTAACAAACTAACGACACTTAAGTATAGAATGAAGCAGACACTTTTCGCAGACCAAAGTGCTCCAAACAATGGATTTTCGCGTAACTTATTGTACTTATTTGGTTAAAACTGGCCTTTCATTCACATGACAAATACTGACCACTGGCGCTCAGAACAGTATCAAGCCAATGCCGCCTTTGTGCCGCAACTAGGCGAGCCATTAATCGGCTTACTCGCGCCTCAAGCGGGTGAAAAAATTCTCGATATTGGCTGTGGCGATGGGATCCTGACCGCGCAAATTGCTGAAATGTGTGACCAAGTTGTCGGTATCGATGCCAGTGAAAATATGATTCAAAGTGCTCGCCAAAAAGGCCTGGATGCACATGTGTTGAATGCACAAAAAATGTCATTTCAACAATCGTTTGATGCCATTTTTAGCAATGCGGCTCTGCACTGGATGCTAAAACCAGAACAAGTTTTAAAAGGCTGCTACAACGCTTTACGTGGTGGGGGGCGTTTTGTCGCGGAAATGGGTGGTTTGGGTAACGTGAGACATATTGCGGCAGCGTTAAATCATCAACGGACTGTGTTAAATTTAGCGCCAGTTCAACCTTGGTTTTTCCCATCACAAGCGCAGTATAAAGAACTCCTTGAGGAAGCCGGCTTTACCGTCGCCCAAATTGAACTATTTGATCGACCAACCCCCCTGCCCGGGCACATACGCGATTGGTTGAGTACGTTTGGGCACGCCTTTTTCTCAGGTATGACCGATGCTCAACAGGAACATTGCATCAACAGTGCTTGTCAGCAATTATCCAAAACTCAACAAAGGCAAGATGGCACTTGGTTCGCAGACTATGTAAGGTTGCGGTTTATCGCGACAAAGCCTGAATGACCTCATCTGAACTCATCACTTTTGCGTACTTGGCATTCATATCGTGTAAGTTCGCCTTGTGCGCTGTATGATTTCGGTCACCACAGGCGTCCTGCGCCACCCAACAAGGAAAATTGTGTTGCAAGGCATCCAAAACCGTCGCTCGTACACAACCACTTGTGGTTAAGCCACACACAACCACAGAGTCTGAACCAGCTTGAAGTAGATCCAACGTCAAGCTGGTATCGAAAAAAGCACTAGGCCACTGCTTTTCAACAACCTGATAATGGTTTTGGTGAGGGATCTGCTCATCAATCTCACACCAATGGCTACCTTTTTTGAGTATATTAAGATCTGGCAATCGCTGGCGAAACACGCTGGCTTTAAGTGGTTGTCGTTCGAGATCGTAAACGACTGAAGAACAAAATACTGGCCATCCCTGCTGTGCAAAAAAGTCACACAATTTCGCCGCCACTGAGACCTCAGCTGCGAAATCTCCACCCAGCGGAGAGTCTGGGTCAGTGAAACCGTATGACATATCAACAATAACTAACGAAGGCGTTCGCCCGAAGGCGAACTCCCCAGCGATTAAATCTCTATCACTGTTACTCATTCGTTAAGCTCTCGCTTGTTGAAACCTTGGCTGCTCAGGTGCAGGTAGGTGAGTCTCGCTTTGACAGCGCTGTTTGATTTCTTCGATGGTACCACCGAAATCAAACAAACCGACTTCTCCACGTTGCTCGGTCAATTGTTTACGCAACGCCTCTGTAGCCGCATTATCAACGGTTAAGTCATCAGCAATCACGACTCCGTAACGTTTAGCGCCGTCAATTGTCACAAGCTCTCGAATCACGTCTTGTCTCACCAATTCTGGGTCGCGCTGATACGGATCACCCCAGCCGCCACCACCCCAGGTATTGAAGTAAAGAATATCGCCCGCGTTAACTTCAATATCGTCACATTTAGCGGGTAAAAAGGTTTCCGTACCATCTGTTCGAACGAGTCGTTTCGTCGAGCGCAGTCCAGGTTCACCGCCATTCACTCCCCACGGATAGGTTAACCAACGTTCGTCATGGATCGCAATCTGACCGTCACACAGGAACCGATAACCCACGGTGAGGCCATTGCCCCCGCGATGTAAACCGGCCCCACCTGAATCAGGAATAGTTTCATAAGTTTCGACTCTGAGCGGGAAGTACGCCTCAATAAACTCATTGGGCACATTCGTGAAACCAGGCCACAAAGAATGTCCATCTGGTCCATCGCCCACCGGACGCCCAGGTATACCACCGAATCCAATCTGGAATAGCTGAAACCACTCTCCTTTATCGTCGTATCCTGAGTAGAACAAATGTGGTGAATCAGAGAAGCCTGCAGCATTCATAGCCTCCGGCGCGCCCTGCCCCAATAATCCCCCCATAACATCGAAAATACGTCCCAAAGCATGGGTACGACCGGACAGCGCAGCCGGGAAGTTCGGTTTCAACAGACTTCCTTGCGGGATCCGAACATCAACTAAATCATAAAAACCGTCATTAAATAATATTTGCGGGTCTACGAGGTTAATCGTGAACGAACCAAAGAACATCTTGAACATATCTTCGTTTAAGTAGAAATTAATCGAAGACTGGGCTTGTGGATCGGTACCATCAAAGTCAAAAATGGCCTTGTCACCTTCGCGCCACATTTTGCATTTGATTTTATAGGGTCCCATCCCGACACCGTCATCACATACGTAGTCTTCGAAACTACGCGGCTCTTCCGGCACGAGCATATTAATAATCGCTGACATAGCTACCTTGTTCCGCTCGAGCATAATTTCCATGGTCGAGTAAAACACGTCATCGCCGAAACGCTCAGCGATCGCAACACAACGTTTCGCCGCAGTGCGACAGGCCGCCACTAAGGCATTCAAGTCAAATCGATTCCACTGTGGGGTACGCACATTGTGTAAGATCAATTCGAGAATATCGCTTTGTAGTTCACCTTTTTTGTACAGTTTGGTCGGTGGAATTCGAATACCTTCTTGGTAAATACTTTGCGCCTTAATCGGAATTGAACCCGGTACCATTCCACCATTATCTGACATGTGACCAAACATCGCCGACCAAGCAATCTGACGACCTTCATTGAAAATAGGGACTAATACAATCCAATCAGGCAAATGGGATACTGCCGCATTACACATATAGGGGTCATTGGTCAGGATGACGTCCCCCTCTTCGACCGTTCCAGTGTAAGCATCCATAAATCCATGAATAAAAGAACCGAATTGTCCGACTACCATTTTGCCATCGCGGTTAGCTATCATAGGGAAACAATCTCCCTGTTCGCGAATACCCGGACTCATAGCCGTTCTGAACAGAACCGCATCCATTTCCTCGCGCGCATTGCGCAATGCATTCTCGATAATATCAACCGTCACCGTATCCACGTCCACACGCTGCATAGGTGCAGAGTTTGTTTCGATAACCTTGTTTCTTAAATCAGTCATAAAATACGCTCCTAGCCCTGAACCGGTGTGATTAGAAGATTGCCGACATCATCAACCGTGGCCATATGATCGGGTAGTACCAAGGTAGTTGAATCCATCTCAGCGATGATTGCGGGCCCGGTTACAATTGAACCGGCTGCAAGTTTATTCCGCGCATAAATAGCGGCAGCATGATGCTCACCTTCATAGTAAATGGTTGTGTCGCTGACTTTGGCGCCCTGAACTGAATCACTTTCACTGGTTGATTTGGCCTGTGGCAAAGTGGCATGCTCAGCGGTGACCACTGCGCGCAACATTACGATTTCATGGCCCTCTTCCAACGCAAAGGTAAACAGTTGCGTATGCTCTTGGTCAAATTTATCAACCAATAAACCCAGGCCCTTCTCGGCGAGTTCAGCCTCAGTGAAACTGATCGACAACTGGAACGCTTGACCTGTGTATCGCACATCAGCTTGATACACGACCGACTGGCGCTCCGCATCAATACCATCTGCATCTAGCGATTGTGCAGCACGATTGCGTAATCGTGTGAGTACCTCTGCGACCTCTTCGCTACTGGTATCTTTAATCAATTTTACATAAGTCTTTGACGCTTCATCTCGGATGCTGGTTGTGGCATCACCGTAAGCACATAAAACGCCGGGGCCTGGCGGAATAATCACCGGCCACGCTTGGGTCAATACGCCCATCGCGTTTGCATGCAGAGGTCCCGCACCGCCGAATCCAACCAATGCAAATTCTCGAGGATCAAAGCCTTGTTCGACCGAAACCAAACGCAGCGCACCAAACATTGCTTCATTCGCTATCTTAATAATACCTTCCGCGGCTTCCTCGACGGACACTTCCATCGCATCGGCAATTTTCTTGACGGCTGTTATTGCGGCATCTTTACTGATCACCATGTCACCGCCAAGTTGCACGTCAGCAGGCAAATAACCGAGTACCACGTTGGCATCGCAAACGGTTGCTTCCTCACCACCTTTCAGATAGGCCGCAGGGCCGGGTTTTGCACCAGCTGATTGAGGACCTACACGCAGTGCTTTAGTCAGTTCTGGAACAAAGGCAAGTGAACCACCACCGGCTCCCACTGTGCGAACATCAACAGACGGTGCACGAACCGTGACATCACCGACTCGCGTCTCACGACGAACTCTGGGTTGGGCGTTTTGAATCAGCGCAACATCGGTTGAAGTCCCGCCCATATCAAAGGTCAGTATGTCGTTAAAACCTGCTGCAGACGAGAAGTGCACGGCTCCAGTCACGCCACCCGCGGGCCCAGACATGAGCAAATTCACCGGACTGTCCGCAGAAGAACGCGCCGATGCTAAACCGCCATCGGAGCGCAAAATGGATAGATGAACATCTTCGCCCATTCGTTCAACTAAGGCACCTTGCAAATTATCAACATAACGCGCCACTTCTGGACGAACGTAAGAATTGACCACTGTCGTTTCGGTACGCTCATACTCTTGCATTTCAGGTACAATGTCGCTGGAGATTGAGATTGGCATATCGCCAAAAACCGCTTTAGCAACGTCACGGGCCTGCTTTTCGTGAGCGCCACTGACATATGCATTAATGAAACAAATGGTTAACGCCTCAATATCTGAACTGTCTCTTAGCCGTTCTAAATCGGCTTGCATCGCTTGTGTATCCAAAGGGCTTACAGTGTTGCCTTGCGCATCCATTCGCTCATCGGCTTCAATAGTAAATTCCAGAGGCGCAAGCAGCGGTTTTTTCACGTAGCTGACCCAACCGCCCAAGCCACCGGGGCAAAACGAGCGTGCGACCTGCAAAGTCTGTTTATATCCTTTGGTTGTCACTAGCCCAACCTTCGCGCCCTTGCCCGTCAGTACGGCGTTAGTGGCAACCGTAGTACCGTGCATGACCCTTGAGATTGAGGACGGTTCAACTCCGGATAGCTCACAAATTCGCGCGATACCATTGAGTACCCCTATCGAACTGTCTTCCGGCGTTGATGGCACTTTGGCGGTGTGCGTCTCACCGCTCTGTTCATTGATTAGCAATAAGTCGGTGAACGTGCCACCGACATCGACTCCAAGACGATATTGCATACATTAATCCTCTGTTGTCTGCGCAACGGCTTGTTCTGATTCAGCCGTACGTTGTAAATACTGTTTGATGTAACCGTAGGCATTGCCGCCCTTGGCACTCGGTGCTATTTGTTGTGCAAATTCAGATGCCTCGATCAAATGGGCCATGTCGATACCGGTATCAAACCCCATTTGCTCACACATGAACACGACATCTTCGGTTGCAACATTGCCTGATGCACCGGGGGCAAAAGGACACCCTCCTAGTCCGGCAATTGAGGCATCAAAGTGGCGAATATCGGCTTCGACTGCGGCGTATACATTAGCGAGCCCCATCGCCCGAGTATCATGAAAATGACAGGCATAGCGTTCCGCTGGCGCCAACAGGGTCAGTTGCTGCATTAGGGAGCGAACCTGCATCGGATGTGCGGCCCCAATCGTATCGGCAATAACCAGGCGTTTAGCGCCCATTTCGTGGAGTGCAGCCGCTGCATGAAGCACGACGTTGGCATTAATTGCACCTTCAAATGGACAGACCCATGCAGTCGCTAAATACACCTGTATATCGACATTAGAATTGCGATTATTCGCGATCACTGAAGCACACACATCCAACGCCTGTTGAGTGCTCATATTGATATTTTTTTGGTTCATGGTGTCGCTCACGGCAACAACTAACGAAACGGTTTTGGCACCAGCAGCAATGGCATTGTCAAAGCCTCGCTGATTGGGAATGAGCGCTGAATACACCGGCTCACCCTGGGACTGCCGCGCCAAATTACTGAATAATTTATCGGTCCCCGCCATCGCCGGGACCGCTTTCGGCGATACAAATGCTCCGACTTCAATGCCCCACAACTTAGCTTGCGCTAAATGTGCGATAAGTGCTGCTCGGTCGTCGAGTGATACCAAGGCTTTTTGATTTTGCAAACCATCGCGCGGGCCCACGTCATTGATGAAAATCTTCTCTCTACCCATCAGGCGATTACTCCCTGTTGAAAGAGACGCTCAATATCTTCTTTGCTGTAGCTAACTAGACTCTCAAGCACTTGTTGCGTATGCTCGCCTAGTTCCGGAGCAGCAGAAAATGATTCTTCATCACTACGAGACAGTTTTATTGGGTTACCCGGCCCTTTAGTCTGGTTACCGTTCGGATGCTTTAGATCGATAACCATGTTGCGATGTAAAACCTGCTTATCACTAAGGGCATCTGACAGCTTGTTAACGGGCGCGCAGGGAATTCGCTTGGCTTCCAACTGTTCTAGCCAATAAGACGTTTCCTTTTGACTCAGTATTTCATTGAGTTTTTGTTCGATTTCAACTTTAGCTTTCCAGCGACCTGGCTGCGTATCCAAAGCAGGATCATCAAACTCTGGACACTGCAAGACTTCGTTGAGGTTCTTCCAAAAATTATCCGTGATGACCGCTATTACTAAGAATCCGTCAGACGTCTTGAACGTATTGTAAGGGACATGGACAAAGTGAGAATTACCAATCGGGTAAGGGTTTTCGCCAGATAAAAAATGCATAGTAGCCATATAATTTAGCATTGAAATTTGGCAATCCAGCATGGAAATATCGACATCTTGCCCTTTCCCACTGCGCTCCCTTTCTAGCAACGCAGCCTGGATCCCCATCACGGCAAACATGCCACCGCCTAAATCGCCAATTGGGATCCCCGCTCTGACTGGATTCTCAGCGCTTTCACCGGTTATCGACATACCGCCGCCGGTAGCTTGCGCTACTTGGTCAAACGCCGGTCTTTTGTAACTTGGACCACTGCCACCAAAACCGGTTATTGAGCAGGTGACGATACGTGGGTTGATTTTGCTTAATTGAGCGTAGCCGATACCCAAGCGATCAGGTACGCCGGCGCCAAAGTTGTTGACGACGACATCTGCTTGTCGAACTAAGTCATAAAAAACCTGTTTGCCGGCTTCACTTTTAAGATCGATACACACCGATTGTTTATTGCGATTGAGCGTAATGAAATAAGCGCCCATTCCATCTAATGAATTGTTCGGATCGGTTGCGAGCAACTTGCGGGTACCTTCCCCTTGAGGCGGTTCAACTTTAATGGTTTCCGCACCCAAATCGGCCAATATCATGCCGCAGTATGGACCCGACAACATGTGCGTCAGGTCCAGCACTCGAATACCATTGAGTGGTTTATTCATGTTTAAGTACCTTAAATCGTTACAGCAAAGGCTTCCGTGCCTTTTATCAGAAACACACCTGAATGTTAGAAACGGTAAGTGAAGTCTATGCCCCACTCATCGCGCGCCGATGGGTGAATAAAAGATCCACCAAATTCTGGCGCTGGAATAACTTCTTGCAGGAATTGTTCGTCGGTGATGTTTTTACCCCACACCGCAACACTCCAATCCTCAGCGTCAAAGATCACACGCAGGTTTAACGTGTTGTACGCGTCTCGACTTGCTCGGCTAAAGTCTTGAGGGTGCGGACCCGGTGGAACACCACCACCCAATGTGCCAAAGAAATCCCATATGGTAGGCGTCTGTTCACCTTGTAACGTATGGAAGAACGTTTCCCCGACGTATTGCCAATCAAGACGCGTAGTCATGATGATGTCGTCAGACAGGGTGTAGTCCCAGTTCAGTCCCATCGTGAACGTTTCATCTGGAGACTGAGGTGCTGAATTCCCGACAGTCAAAGGTCGATTGCGGTTCTCTTTGATTTCGCTATCAATCAGACCTACACCAGCGAACAAAGTGATGTCTTCAGTCAGTTCTGCTTCAACATCGAGTTCGAAGCCTTGAATTTGAAGTTCGTCGATTGTTGTTACAGAGCGCAATAAACCAAACGGGCCGGCGAAGAACTCGAAGAATTGATTATCTTCAACTTCGGTGCGGAACACGGCTGAATTCAAGCGAACGCGGTTGTCCAAAAACTTCGATTTAAGACCAAACTCTATGTTCGTCGTAACTTCTTTGTCGTAATCGTCAGTAACTTGAAGTTGGGCGTTAACGGCATCTCCAGGGGTGCCTAGGCCATTGGCATTGAACCAAAAATCTAATGTAGCTTCGGTACCAATAGAGTTGAAACCACCACTTCTAAAACCGACACCGTAACTGGCGTACAAGTTCATATCACGACTGGCTGCATAGCTGAGGGTTACCTTTGGTTGCCATTGAGCAAATGAACGCTCGCGGTCAGGTATACCATTGGGGTTAGCATTGAAAGCCGGGTTGATTGGACCGACAACACCGCCAACAATCGTATTAACGTTTAACCCAGACGCGCTAACGTTGGGCACGTTGTTTTGAACTAAGCGATCTTCATAGTCATAGCGTAGTGCGACCGCCAATTCCCACTGTTCATCTAAATCGTATTCAACCTGGCCAAATGCGGAGTAAACAGACGTTTCGAAGGTGTCATTGAACAACAAGTCTGTTGGATTAGGCCCAGTCGGCGACACGTAGGGTTGGCGTAAAAAGCCTTGGCCCTGGTCTGCACCATAAGAAACGACAACGTCACGTTCAATTTCCGCAAAATAAACGCCGGCAATCCAACGCATCGCGGCTTGGTCATCATCACTTGCAAAGCGCAGCTCACCACTAAAATCTGACTGATTTCGCTCTTGGTATTGGTAACCATCACAAGAAGTTGGTGTATAAGGACCATAGACACCTTGGAAATCAATGCCTGGCGGAAAGACCCCAAAAGGAGCGAAAAAATCACCAAATAGGTCGGTTCGATCGGCCCCGCCTAAAGCACCAGGTGCATTGTTTAGCGTCGCACGATCAGTCTGACATTGAGGCGTCACTTCGTAACCATAAAACGACGCACTGGTGCCATCCGACAATAGATATTCTTCCAAATCATTGTAAGCCAGAATACCTGTGACATCGATTCCGTCCAGGTCCCAGTCGGCTTTAATAGAGAGCTCTGTGGTCTCTTGCTCATTTTCACCCGGAACATTGAAGGCAAAAATGAATTCATGATCGTTAACATCCAAAAAGAAGTTTGGTTGCACAAAAAGCTGTTCGAATGACGGCAGTGCGAATACGGCATTGAAGTTTATTGCGCCGCCTTCGACCTTACTGAAGCCGCCACGCATATCCAGTGTCAGTTCATCATTAACGTCCCACATCAACCGGCCTTTTACCGTTGTATCTTCAAGGAAATCAACAGCGTCGTCTTGGCCGGTAAAAATGTTTTCATAATGACCATCTGTTGTGTTGTAGCTAGCGGTTAGACGGCCTCTAACGTTCTCGGACAATGCGCCGCTGACAATGCCGTTAGCGCGGCGAATTCCCACGTTGCCCACACCAAATTTGACGCTGCCTTCCAGTTCGTCCGACGGTTCTTGAGTGGTAACTAGAATCGCGCCAGCTACGGCGTTTCGACCATACAGGGCGCCTTGTGGACCTTTAAGAACCTCTATTTGTTGGATATCGAGTAGCTCTTCGTTGAAGCCGTTGGGATTGGTGATTAACACCCCGTCAACGACATACGCAAAGGTAGATTCGGCGTCGCGAGTAGAGACGATACCGCGAATCGTCACCTGGGTATCCCCCACATTGGCAGAGTCGACAATGGTGACATTCGGGATCAAGCCGATAAAGTCAGATGGCCGCTCAACACCTGCAGCCTCTATATCCTTCGCACTCAGTGCGTTCACTGCAATCGGTACTTCTTGAAGCGTCTCTGGACGTTTCCTAGAAATACTGATGATTTCGAAATCATCGTCATCTGCGGTGGTTTCCTGCGCGACTGCGGCAGGCATGGTGAACAGCGATGCTGTCATAGCCATTGACAGTGCGATGGCGACTTTACTGCGACTAAAGTTCTGCATGTGTTTCTCCAAAAGAGGGATTTTCGTATTGTTGGTTTAAACGCTTCAAACGGCGCCATAACGTGGTCTGACTCATACCCAAATAGTCAGCGACACGCTGTTTGTCGCCATCAAACATATCCATTGCTTTTGCTACTAATTCCAGCTCTTTAGTAGCGACAAGAGAGTCCGCTTTAGGCGCAATATTGCGCCTAAACTCCGGTGCGATGTCTTCCAGTAGGTTTCGGTAAGTGCAAGCGTCTGTGGCCATACCCAGGGTGGCTGTTAGTCGCTCCAATATGTTCTCAAGCTCTCGAACATTGCCTGGCCATGAGTACTGGAGTAGCGCAGGTAAGATTTCGTCAATGATAATTCTGGGATCGTGTTTTAACTGGCTTCTTGCAAGGAATAGCTCAAGCTTGGCGTACGCAATAGCAGCGATGTCATCAGGCCTAGATCGCAGTGCCGGCACCGCGAGGTTTAACACATTCAGGCGATAAAATAGGTCATGTCTAAAGCGACCTTGTTCGACTAAATCATTGAGCGGTGTGTTAGTCGCTGCGATGAGCTTTAAATCACTCGCCATTTCCTGATTGCCCCCCACGGGACGGTAACTGCGCTCTTGGATAAAACGCAACAGCTTGGCTTGTTGTTCGAGAGTAAGTTCACTCACTTCATCCAGAAACAATGCCCCGTTTTGCGCCTCAGCGATCAATCCCTTACGTCCCCCTTTGCGAGAACCTGTATAAGCGCCATCGGTATGACCAAATAACTCTCCCTCAAACAATTCTGCGGGGATAGCACTGCAATTCAGCGCGACAAAATTGCCAGCGGTGTATTGGCTATGTTGATGAATTGCTCTTGCGATGAGCTCTTTACCAGTACCCGACTCGCCTGTAATCAAAACATTGCTAGGGGATTGTGCGAAAAACTGGACCTTTTCCATCAAGTGATTAATGGCGGAAGAAGAGTAAACTAAATCCGTTTTTGACTTAGCTACAGTGATTGGCGACACAGATTGGCTGTCATAAGGTGCACTCTCCAGACACAGCAACCAGACATCAGAGTCAACTGCGCGTATTTCCGCGATACCAAACTCTCGTCCGTTAAAGGCCATTGTCGGCCGCCGCCCCTGCTCTCCATCAGCTTGGTTTACAGCGATCAAGCAAGCTTGGAGCAAGGATTGATCGACGCGGTTGAGGTCAAATACCTGCAAGGCTAGCTCATTGGTGACCACTTGATGTTGTTTAGTGTCTACCCAACACAAAGGCACACTCGACTGCTGTATAGCCCAATCTGAAAGAGCCTTATCAAACCGGTGTCGCGTACTGTGCTTGCCAATTTGAATCGCTTGCTCAATGACTTGACGGCAGCTTTCGGCAGAATAGTACATAAACGACTTGATACCATTTTGAGCCGCCAAATCGCAGATTAGACTTGCGCCTACGACCACGATGTCATCGCTAGCCTTTAACAGATAGAACTGTTCTCGGGCTTGCTTCGCTGTGTTGTACGTAGCGTGTTCCTCTTTTACGCTAAGTGCCGCTTCCAGAAGCGGGATCAATTCATCATGTCGATCGTAAGAAATTAGCTTTATTTGCCTCGCAACTTTAGCTGCACGAGTCGTTGCCCTGATCACGTCACTGTCAGTAACCGGTAAAGATAAAACTGGCAATGTTAAGTTGGATTGCAGATAGGCAGCGTTTGAACCCGCACTGATAATGACATCTGGCCGCAAACGCTCAACATGCTGATTCACCTCGTTCAAACTACCGACAATTGCGTCGACAATATGAAAAACCGCCTTACCCTGATAGTAAGTCGTCATGGTACCGAACAACTGGCTGAATTCTTTGTGACCAAACACTAGAATTCTGACGTGAGGATGATTAACGGATGCTCGCATGTTGTGTTTCAGCTTAAGTGTGTCGTTTTTCACGGTGGTTAATTCCTTGCGATGAATGGGGCAAACACTGTGCCAATCGCTTAGATAGAAACCACTTACACTCTTACAGGCCTTTATTTATCCAGCATCAAGTCACTAAAACCATGCACCCAATAGGGTTGTTAACGCGCTTTTTACAACTTGTTTATATTTCAATTTGAAAAATAAAGTTCACTTTGAAATGAAAAAGTGGAAGATTGAGTGGTGGTTAAATAGGAGTTTCTCCATTTTCGAGGGTCAATTGCAGGACGCTACGATCATTGCTTAGCCCATCTACGTCCCAAATTGTCCAGTCGCAGATCCCCTTTCGCGGTCCCGCCGCAGACATCAGTTGTTTTTGGGGGTCCGTTACGACATGCTCGTGCTGGAGTGAGAGTAGGAAGAGTCCTTCTCCGTGCTCCGCCAATATTCTACCGACAGTGGAATCTGGTGTTTTAGGGCAGACTAAAACAAAGTAACCTTCCCCAAGTTCGAATCGCGCGGTATCGACATCACGCCCCGCTAAATATTCTCGCTTCGGTGAGTGACCAAAAAACAACTCAAAGCGCTCGATCGCTTGGTCTATATCTTGAACTAGCCAATTTACATGATGTAAACGATGTGGCATGGCAAACTCCTTCACTGTGAATAAATGATGATGTTTATGCGTAATCTTTAGCAAAAAAAAAGCCATTTACGCGTATATTGCTGAAGCTCGCTAGGTATAACCATTGATGCCTAACGCAAAATTTTAATCCGTCAGCTATATTGAACCCGACACCTATGCGGTGTGTAATGAAGAACTGAACAGATACCAACGGATTCCAATAATGAAACAACAGTGGATGGATTTTGTCCTCAAACACCCGTGGTGGGTGATCGTCGTCAATATCATCGCCATGCTTGCGTTGGCAGCGGGTGCACAAAATTTGTACTTCCGCGGTGACTACAAAGTGTTTTTTCAAGAGGATAATCCGCAACGTGTGGCCTTTGAGGAAATGCAAAACATCTTCAATAAAAACGAAAATGCCAGCATTATCATCGCCCCCCCAAATGGGGATGTCTTCACCACTGAAACCCTGACGCTGATCCATTCACTTACCGAAGCCGCATGGCAAACGCCGTTGTCCACACGTGTCGATTCGATCGCAAATTTTCAGCACACCTATTCCGAGTATGATGACCTGATGGTGGAGAGCCTGATCGAATTTCCTGAAGACTTAGATGTGCAGCGCATTGAGGCTATTCGCTCGGTTGCGCTGACTGAACCGAATCTTGTTGGCCGACTGGTATCTGAGCAAGGTCATGTGGCAGTGATCAATATCACCGTGCAATTACCTGATGGTGACCAAACACCTGAAGTCACCGCTATCAATCAGTTTGTTCGAGCTATGACAGCTGAGTATGAACAGCAATATCCTGATCACGCGTTTTATCACACCGGGATGGTAATGCTGAACAATGCGTTTCAAGAAGCCGCCAATCACGACGCGCAAACTCTTATACCACTAATGTTCCTCACCATTATCGTAGTAATGTGGCTATTGCTACGCTCACTGGTTTGTACGATTGCGACCTTGCTCGTCGTGGTATTGTCGATTATCGCAACGATGGGGTTTGCCGGTTGGACCGGTTTTTATTTAAGTCTTTCGACCGTTAACGTACCGACCATGGTAATGACGCTGGCAGTAGCAGATTGCATTCATGTCATTTCGTCGGTTTTCTTTGCCCTAAGACAAGGCAAGCATAAGGCTGATGCGATCCGTTACAGTTTGGATATCAACTTGATGCCCGTAGTGATTACTAGCGTAACAACAGCGATTGGTTTCTTAACCTTGAACTTTTCGGCTGTACCCATTTTGAACGATCTCGGCAATTTAACCGCGATCGGTGTAATGCTCGCCTGCTGGTTGTCGTTGACGTTTTTACCGGCCCTGTTGAGCGTCGTGAAACTCCCGGTTCAAGCTGCTGAAAAAGCGGAATCGGGCTGGCCGCAAGCAATGGCAGATTGGGTCATTGCCCGTCACCGGAAAATACTACCTACTGGTGTGATTGTGTTTGTTGGTGCTATTTTGTTGGCGTTTACCAACAACTTAAATGACATCGCGATTGAATATTTCCATGAATCAAGCGAATTTCGTCAAGCGGCTGATTTCCAAACTGACAATTTAAGTGGTATGTCTACCGCCGATTTTGGGATTTACACTGAATCGCCGTCTGAAATCAACAATCCTGAAAACCTCCGGGTGATTGAGCAGTTCAGTGATTGGCTTCGCCAACAGCCTGAAGTCGATCACGTCACGACACTGTCAGACACCATGAAACGCCTCAATAAAAATATGCATAACGATGATGAGGGCAAATATGTGTTGCCAGATAATCAAGAACTTGCGGCTCAATACCTTTTATTATTTGAGATGTCACTGCCCTATGGGTTGGATTTGAACAATCAATTGGACATTGATAAGTCTGCAACTCGTATCATGGTGACTATGCAAAACCTCGGAAGCAATGAGTTTGTGGCGTTCGAACAACGCGCATATGCACATTTCGATCAACTCGCGCCTGATTTGCGACTCACTGCTGCCAGCCCGCCTTTGATGTTTGCGCATATTGGTGAAACCAATATGAAAAGCATGATTGAAGGTACCCTGCTGGCATTGGTATTGATATCTGGTTTACTGATCCTCGCATTGCGTTCTGTGCGCATGGGTATTATTAGTCTGATACCCAACATGCTGCCAGCCGGCATAGGTTTTGGCATTTGGGCGGTAATCTCCGCGGAGATTAATATGGCACTCGCCGTAGTGCTAAGTATGACATTGGGTATTATTGTCGATGATACCGTACACTTCCTGTCCAAATACAACTACGCTCGGCAGCGCGGTGACGGTGCAGAACAAAGCGTGCGTTATGCATTTCAGAGTGTCGGCCGGGCGCTAATGATTACAACCGTAGTATTGGCGCTCGGTTTTGCAACCCTAACATTATCGACATTTGCCCTAAATGAGGACATGGGTCTATTGACCAGCATTATTATCGTGGTAGCCCTATTAGTTGATTTGATATTTTTGCCAGCTGCGCTATTGTTCTTCGATCAAAATCGCCAAGCGCAAAGCGCTTCAACTTAAGCAGTCAAGGGTATTTGTGGACAAACAAGAATTTACTCAAATTCGAAAATTCATCGTCAAATTGGGGCGCATGTTACACCAATATGGAACGCCTTCTTTTCGGTTAGAAGCTCATTTAATGGAAGTGTGTACACATTTAGGTGTTCGGGCAGGCTTTTCGTCCACGCCAACTTCGATTAGTTTTAGTATCTGGAGTGATAAGCACGAGGAAGAATACAACCACGTAGCACGCGTTCACCCAGGTGATATCGATTTAGGCTCGCTCAGCCGAACGGATGAGTTAGTCAATAAGTTATTGACCAATGAGTTAACCCTTACGGAAGCCGACCAACAACTATCGGAAATCGATGCGTTGCCCGACTTGTACCATCCCATCTTGGCGTGTTTAGCTTTTGGGCTTTCCACTGGCGCATTTGCCGTTGTTATGGGGTCATCGTTGGACGATGCGTTTTCAGCCGGCGCAATCGGGTTATTGATGTATGTGTTTACGATTTGGGCTACCAAGAGCAAGCGCGTCAATCACATGCTTGAACCCGCTGTCGCGATGGTTGCCGGGTTGTGTGCATGCGCCATCAGCAGTTTTATCGACCCTGCTATCAATATCAGACTGGTCGTCCTGTCATCGATCATCATTTTCATACCCGGGTTGGCATTAACAATCGGCTTAGCGGAATTGTCATCACGCCATGTTGTGTCTGGCACGGCCCGCGTAATGGACGCTTTGATGCAGTTGTTCAAACTCTACTTTGGCGCGTTTTTGGGCATTGCCTTGGGCTTTGCCTTATTTGATGAAGTCGAAATGAGTGCCACCCAGGCCTTACCAAAGTGGGCCGTGTTCATTGCCGTACTGATTTTATGTTCAGCGCTAGTGATCATTTTTAAACTCCGCATGAAACACGCGCCATGGGCTATTCTATGCGGGTTTATTGGCTATTTTGGTACGTATTGGGCGTCAAACTATTTGGAATTCGGTTTAGGTACGTTTGTCGGTGCTTTTGCGGTTGGCGTTTTTGCTAACCTGTTCACTCGAGTCGCCAATGCGCCAGCCAGTATTGTGTTAATGCAAGGTCTGATCGTTTTGGTACCTGGCTCAAAAACCTATATTGGCCTTAACTCCTTTGTATCGGGCCAAGATTTTGTGCAAACCGATCATATCGGCCAAGAGACCTTTGTGATTTTTATGTCGCTCGTCGCTGGGCTTATTTTTTCTAATGTCATTATGCCAACTAAGAAGGCGCTCTAAATGCGCAAATTTACGCTTATTACTGCTGTTTTATTCCTGGTTAATGGTGTAAATGCCGAGCCCTATGACACGCGGGAAACCCTGAATCAATTTCTCGCGCTATATCAGCAGCGCACTGACTTTGAACAGTTCATGTCTTTGTATGCAGATAATGCTCGTTTGGTCGATGTCACTTATGGCTTTGAAGCAAACGGAAAAGAGAAAATAAGGGCATTCTTTGATTGGCCCAACAATACTGTTTCACCTGTTAATGGCAACAGCGTATTGTCAACAGACGCCATCATTGTCAACGATAACAAAGCGATTATTAAGGGTATTTTTCACCGCTTTGAATATCGTCAGAAACACCGCGGTCCTTGGCGCTTTATAACCATTCTGCATTTTAACCAGAATGGCAAAATCAACTATCACGAGGACTGGATAAACTATACGCCGCGTTCAATGATGAATGGGCCATATGATTTTAATGGCGAAGAATTGCAACGCTAAAATAGAATGACGAAGTAAACATTTTTCTCGTGATTGGCGTACCGCTAGAGTGTAAACAACTGGCAACGTTAAGTGGAGAAGCCAATTTTGCTTCCTCAGGAGTTGAAGATGAACAACAATTTTATTGCCTCACCGCTTCTTGGCGCTAAACAACTCGCGGTGTCTTGGATAACGCTGTTATTGTGCTTTTGCTCGCCACTCGTTGTCGCTAAGGATGTTCTAAATGTGGGATTTATTGAGCGCGCGCCAAGTATTTATCAAACGGCCAGTGGTGACATGCGTGGGGTATTGGGAAAGCGTATCGCTCAAATTCTGAAAGATGCGAAAATCGACGTGACCTTTGTGGCCACACAACCATCCCAAATCGACAGCTTTATCGCCAACCAATCGATTCAAGGGTTTATCGCCACGCGAACCCTGGTTCGAAACAATGATGGTTTCTTATTTTCCAGTGAACCTTTGATTGAGCTGATGTTCTATGCATATCACCTAGAGAGTACGCGTTCCGTGGACAACATAATCGACCTTAAAAACGCCAACATCGTGTTACCAATATCGCCTAGCACTATGCGAGGACCGCTAAAGAATCAAATAGCGGCGCCAGAAAACAACGTCAATGTGTTTGCGGTAGAAAGTAACTTTGAGCGGCAAATGCGCAGTGTCAGGAATGGTGATGCAGATTATGCCATCAGTTATTTTAGTCCAAACAACGTTGCGATGCTTTTCTCCAAACGCGACGCTCGCGGTAATATCGTTTCCAGTGAACTCTTCGCGATCCCTATGTATTTTGTGATTCGAGAAGATACGCCAAGGGCGCGTGAAATCATCCAACAAATAGATGCGGTTATGACCAATCCACAACCCGCAGGATTTTATTAGTGAGTTGCATTCGCAACTTGTCAAACCCTACACTCGGGTTCTCGTCCTTCCTTTCCAACAGATACAAAAAAACCGCCATTCGGCGGTTCTTTTGTATCTGGCGGAGAGAGAGGGATGAATCAAAAACGCATTAAGCGTTTTTGACCCTGCGGGCTTCACGGACAAGCCGCTCGTTTCAAGTTGCATTCGCAACTTGTCAAACCCTACACTCGGGTTCTCGTCCTTCCTTTCCAACAGATACAAAAAAACCGCCATTCGGCGGTTCTTTTGTATCTGGCGGAGAGAGAGGGATTCGAACCCTCGATACGCTATAAACGTATACACACTTTCCAGGCGTGCGCCTTCAGCCACTCAGCCATCTCTCCGAAACTAAAATTAGGTTCTTAAAAAAGCGCGCGTATAGTAGGTAAAAGTGCTTGTGTAATCAAGCATTACCTTTCACTTTTAACTTCAATTCGGCGGCAAAATCCAACATGCGATTCAATGGTTTCATTGCATCGACGCGCAGCGTAGGATCAACGTGGATTTCATGTGTTGCGTTTTCGCCCGTCAGGGCACTGTATATTGCCTCTAGCCCATTCATTGCCATCCACGGACAATGTGCGCAACTCTTACATGTAGCGCCGTTACCACCGGTGGGCGCTTCGATAAAGGTTTTATTAGGCGCTAGCTGCTGCATTTTATAAAAAATGCCTCTGTCGGTGGCGACGATCAATTCTTTGTTTGGCAGTGTTTGCGCCGCATTTATGAGTTGAGTTGTCGAGCCGACCGCATCTGCCATCTCTACAACACTGGCGGGCGATTCGGGGTGAACGAGGATAGCTGCATCAGGATAAAGGTGTTTCATATCACGCAGGGCCTGAGACGAAAACTCATCATGAACGATGCACTCCCCTTGCCACATTAACATTTCAGCACCTGTTTCGCGTTGAATGTAACTGCCAAGGTGTCTATCTGGCGCCCAAATAATTTTTTCGCCTTGTTCTTCCAAGTGTTCAACGATTTCAAGCGCAATACTTGAAGTGACCACCCAATCTGCGCGCGCTTTGACCGCAGCTGAGGTGTTTGCGTAGACGACAACAGTGTGGTCTGGGTGAGCATCGCAAAATTCAGTGAACTTATCTGCGGGACACCCAAGATCAAGCGAACAAGTCGCTTCTAACGTCGGCATCAGTACCGTTTTTTCAGGGCTCAAAATTTTTGCTGTTTCGCCCATAAACTTAACGCCAGCAACGATCAATGTTTGCTCTTCTGCGTCACGTCCAAATCGTGCCATTTCCAAAGAATCAGAGATGCAACCATTGGTTTCCTCTGCCAACGATTGGATTTCAGGGTCAGTATAGTAATGCGCCACAAGGACCGCATTCTTGGCTTTGAGAAGGCGCTTTATTTCTTGCTTTAGATACGCCTCTCTGTCTGCTGACAACTTGGCTGGTTTAGCAGGAAATGGATAATTTATTTCGTCAATTCTGAGCGTTACTGCCATGCTTTGAGGTCTATTTGGTTACGCAAATGGTTAAAACCCGCGGATTATACAAGGAGTGTAATAAAAATTACATATTCACAGGCGAATACTCGGCATTATTTCTTCGTTGGTGGCGCTTCGTGATGAATTGCGCAAGTACGTTGTCGACCAGCTTCGCTGATTCAAATCCAGATTTAGTTGTATTCTGCGTAGATGGTGGGTCGTGCTGGATTCGAACCAGCGACCAATTGATTAAAAGTCAACTGCTCTACCAACTGAGCTAACGACCCATCTTAATATGGTGCGGTGAACTTGAATGGTGGGTCGTGCTGGATTCGAACCAGCGACCAATTGATTAAAAGTCAACTGCTCTACCAGCTGAGCTAACGACCCATCAAGTGTCTGTTGTAGCGGTTGGTCACCCTCTCGCTGCAACGGCGGCATATAATACTTATTTCGCCGCGAGGTGCAAGACAAAAATAACGAAATTTGTAACTTAACGTCTAATTGCTCGTTATATAAACAAGCGAGTGGTTAAATGCTGTTCAGTTAACCACTAACTTGCGCTAAACGATTCTCTGCAAGGCTTCTAGCCGAAGAATCTGGGTACTCAGAAATTACCCGATTAAACAACTGACGTGCCAACGCAATATTGCCTTGTCTTTGCGCAATAATTCCCATTTTAAGAATGGAATCTGCACGTTTACTGCTGTCGGTGAAGCGATCAACGACAATTGCAAACTGTTGTTGAGCGTTAGCCCAATCTTGCTGATTAAACAACAACTGCCCCAACCAGTAATGCGCGTTAGCAGAGTACTGGCTATCAGGGTATTGGCTTATAAACGCTTGAAAAGCAGGAACAGCGCGTGCGTAATCACGATCTTTGAGGATCAAGTTGACCGCAGCCTCATATGCTTCAGTCTCATTGCCAGATGCGGGTAACGCGCCACTATCAACAGTAGACGGTGGAGGTGGAGTTGCCCCACTATTGCTCTGAACCGGGTTAGATACAGACGCTACTGACTTAAGCGCTTCGACACGCTTATCAATCTCGAGATATAATTCACGCTGACGCTGAAGAATTTTTTCCAGTTGATTAGTGTGAACTTCAACCGCCCCTCTTAACTCGTCAATTTCTTGCTGCATCATATCCAGTTGTGACTGAATACGGTGTTGGCTCTCAGTACGAGTTTCTAAGATGCTCTCAATCGCGGCTAAGCGACCTTCGATATCTGAACCGTTAACATCGACCACCGGAGCCTGTGCAGCAGCTGCTGCACTGGCGACGGTGAAAATGCTAACCAGCAGTTTGCGCGATGTCTTCATTATTGATAAACAACAACACCACGACGGTTTTGTGCGAATGCATACTCAGTAGCACCCATCACAGCAGGTTTCTCTTCGCCATATGAAACGACAGAGATTTGTGCTCCACGAACACCTGCGTTAAGGAGATACGTCTCGACAGACTTGGCACGACGCTCGCCCAATGCGATGTTGTACTCTGGTGTACCGCGGTTATCAGTGTGACCTTCGATCACGACTGATTGACCGCGATTAGCAATAAGGAAATCAGCGTGTTTCTTCAACACTTCTAAGAATTCAGCTTTGATTGTTGCACGATCAAAATCGAAATAGATAGTGCTTTCATTCTTCAACGCGTCTAGCTGCTGCTTCGCAAGCTGTTCAGCTTGTTGAGCACGTTGCGCTGCTTCTGCTTGAACGCGCGCTTGCTCTTCAGCTTCAGCTTTGCGTTGGGCTTCAGCTTGCTCTTGAGCAACACGATTACGCTCCGCCTCAAGTTCAGCTTCGCTTGGGCCAGACTCACACGCCATTAGCGTTACCACAGACAAACTGAGGACTAGCGTTCTCATGATCTTGTTCATTTGCATTTTCTTTTCCTTATTGTTTAAAACGTTTAAAACAAAAATGGTGACCAGCTTGGCGATTTCACCTGCCCGTTTGCGGCAGGAAGTCGCGCTTTAAAACGCCCGTCCAAGGACACCAGGGATAACACCTGAGTTCCTTCGTGCAGCGTACTGTATATAATCATACTTCCGTTCGGCGCGATACTGGCAGACTCATCAAGGTAAGTCCGAGTCAATACTTGAATCGCTCCATCTTTAATCCGTTGTCGGGCAATATGGTAATCGCCATTGGTTCGATTGACTAATACAATATCTTCACCATTGGGGGTTACCGATGCGCCTAAGTTCATCTCACCTTCATAGGTTAAGCGATGCACTTTTCCCGTTGTCAAATTTACGCGATAAATCTGTGGTTTACCACCCCGCTCTGAACTAAATATCAAGCTTTTTCCATCTGGCGTCCACGATGGTTCGGTATCGACACTTCGGTGTCGTGTAATTCTGCGTAAATTTCGAGAGGCTATGTCCATTACATAGATTTCAGGATTACCGTCTTTTGATAGGACCATTGCCAACTGTTTGCCATCCGGAGAAAACACTGGCGCGCCATTGATACCCGGAAAATCAGTAATACGCGTACGGTTAGTCGTGTAAATATCCTGAATGTAGATTTGCGGACGTTTGTTTTCAAAGCTTACATAAGCCAACTGTTCACCATCAGGCGACCAAGACGGCGACATAAGGGGCTCTGGCGATGACAAAAGACGCGTTTCGTTTTCGCCATCATAATCTGAAATCACTAATTGATAAGGCAAATCAGTCGTCGCGCGGTCGCGCACAACCACATACGCTAAGCGCGTCAAGAATGCGCCGCGTTCACCGGTTAGCTTCTCGTACACCGCATCACTGATCTGATGGGCATGCTGTCTAAATCCGGATTCATTTATGATCGATTGACCACGCCCGATGATATGATCATTACTGTATTGCAGTTGACCGTTGACGAGCGCTTGCGCATTGCCACCGGTTATTTGACCACGCAACACATCAATGAGCTCGTATGAAACCCGGTAACGGTCAACACCTTCCATTTCAATGCTACCGACAAGAATGGTATCAACGCCTGTCGATGCCCACGCTGAATAATTCACTTCCGAATCATTTTCGGGAAATTGCGGCATAGTACTCATGGAAATTGGATTGAACTTACCGCTGCGACGTAAGTTGTTAGTGATCACCTGATCGATATTTTCAGGCAACAACCCCTCGCCTCGCCATTTGAATGGCACCACAGCAATTGGCCTTGCTGCGTCGACACCTTCGGTAATCACAATCTCCAACTTGGCATACGCCACTTGCAGAAGGCTCAAACCGACACAGAAAATTGCAGAAATCCACTTTTTATTCACAATGTTACCCGTAAGTTAAAGTCTTTAAATTGTTCGTAGACGTCGAGATTATCCGACATTGGCAATCGGTCTGGCCGCAATGCTGCGCTGCGGGAAGCTCGACATAAAGCAGGATCTCCCTCTATTACCGTTACCTGGGTAACGAGACCCGTGCTAGCCATTCTAATATTCAAAATACACTGTTTACCCGTGAAGCTGTCATCTTCGTAAATGTATTGTTGTATCGTCTGATAAATCAATGCTCGATACTGTTCCACTTCAGATAAAACCTGCTGTGAACGCCGGCGGGCTTGAGCTGCGCGCTCAGCTTCCATTTGTTGTTCCATCAATCGGTCTAACGCTTCTTGTTCACGGCGTTCAGCATCGCGTTTCGCTTGTTCTTCTGCTTTTCGCTGCGCTTCTGCCTCTTGCTGACGCTTGCGTTCAGCCGCTTCTTGGGCCTTGCGCTCGAGTTCTCTCTGCTTGGCGCGCTCTTTGGCTTCACGTTCTTTTTTGGCTTTTTCTTGCGCAGCCTTTTTCCGAGCAGCTTCTTTACGCCGTAGTTCCGCTTGGCGACGTTGCTCGGCCTGGCGCTCCTGCTCTTGTGCAGCAGCTAATGCAGCTTGTTGTTTATCGTAAATGGCTTGAGCGTCAATAAATGTCGCCTGAATGACCGCTTGGGGTGCCATCGGCTGCGGTATCGCTTGATGGCCAATAACGACACTGAGCATTAACACAAGCGCAATCGCAAAATGTAGCCCCAAGGACTGCAATAAGGATTTGCGCTCTTCACTCATCTTTTTCACTGCTTCAAGTTGCCTGTTTAATTTTCAACCGGATCTGTCATGAGCCCAACCGATGGCACTCCAGCGCGTTGCAACAGCACCATCAATTGGATGACATCGTTATACGGCACGCTACCGTCAGCCTTGACGACGACCGGCGTATTCGGCTGCTTTTGGATTTGAGCAGCGACCAAAGTTGCTAAATCAGCCGCTGACATGGCTTTCTCATCATCTTCAGCGACATTTAGATAATACAAACCTTGTGCATCAATCGAGGCGACGATGGGCTGATTGTCTTCTTGCTCGATAGACTCAGCATTGGCATCAGGCAAATCGACTTTCACTCCTTGTGAGACCAATGGAGCTGTCACCATAAAGATAATCAACAACACCAACATAACGTCGATATAGGGAACGACATTAATCTCGGCAACGGGGCGACGGCGTTTTCTTACAAACATAGTTATTCGCTTCCGTATGGTTAATTAGGTGTTAGACAGTGCTTGGCGATGCAGAATCGCTGAGAACTCTTCCATAAAGATGCCGTAGCTGTTTTCTATCTTTTCCACTTGATTACTGAAGCGATTGTAGGCAATTACCGCAGGGATAGCGGCAAATAGGCCAATGGCAGTTGCAATCAATGCTTCTGCAATCCCTGGGGCAACCATAGCCAGAGTCGCTTGTTGAACCTGCCCCAATGCAATAAAGGAGTTCATGATCCCCCAAACGGTACCAAACAAGCCAATGTATGGACTTATCGAACCCGCGGTTGCCAAGAACGGTAAGCGACTCTCTAGACTGTCAATCTCTCGAGACATTGCCACACGCATCGCTCGGTAAGTGCCATCAACTATAGACTGAGTTGCGGCATTCGCACTCTTGCGCAAGCGCACGAATTCCTTAAATCCAGCGCAAAAGATGGTGCCCATGCCGTCAATTGACTGACGTGCTGACAATTCTTGATAGAGTTTATTCAAATCCGCGCCCGACCAGAATTTGTCTTCGAATGCGACCATTTCGGTTTGCGCTCGCTTAAGTGCTGCGTTGCGCTGAAAGATAAAAGCCCATGAAGTGATTGAAATGGTGATGAGTAAGATCATGACTAATTGCACAATCAAACTGGCTTCCATAAACAAGCCGATAAACGTGAGGTCAGTCTGCACGCGTTAATTCCCCTAAAATAGCGCTTGGTATCCGCACCGGTTTCATGGTGTCTATATTGACACAAGCGACTTTAATGTTTGCATCAACCAGAGTGTTTCCCTCCGGTCCTATTATTTTTTGTTTGAACTGTATACTAGCGCCCTTGCAGTGTACTACCTCACTGCAAATTCTCAATACTTGGTTGAATCGAGCGGGCGCATGATTATGCATTTCAACCCATTTGACGACAAAACCGATAGATTGTTCCAACAAATTGTCTTGCTCAAAGCCAAGTTCGCGCAACCACTCTGTGCGGCCTCGTTCAAAAAATTTAAGATAATTGGCGTAATACACAATGCCACCGGCATCGGTATCTTCGTAATAAACGCGGATTGAAAACTCTGCTCCTGACATGGAGCTTTCCGGCTCCGTTTGTTTTATTGAGGTCATGATTACACCCGAGAGACTGATGCTCTGAATAGTAAATTAAATAATGGTTACGCTTGGTTGGTCCACCGTTGCCCATTCGTGACATAAATCGTCAACGAATGCTTTCACTTCGGCTTCACTGATGTTGTCGGGAATGACAATATCATCAGCCAAACGCTTTTTACCATCATTGCCCAAGTAGTAAACCTTCCATACTCTGTCGCGACGTAAAACTTCCACGTGTCGACCAAATACGTCCAATCGCATATTGCCCTCAACAGTCCCATTTGCGTTTCAACAAGTTTGTATAAAAAGCTCTGAGTCAAATTGTCGTTGCCTGCGCGTTATGGGAAAACACAATTCAAAAACCAATCTATCGCGTAAACAAATTAGTTTTTTTAACCACTAATAAAGCACAAAAACCAACCATCAACAGACAACCCTTTAGTTACAAGGGGTATTGATATTTAACAACCATTAACACTTGATACAACCCTTTAACACATTAATTTTTCTAATCTTTAAATCAATTAAATCTCAATTGTTGATTGGTCCGATGTGGTTATAATGTACGCATCTGTCATCGAGACACATCTGTTAATTGGTTGACATGAGTTCCCTGGATATATTTCCTTCCTTAAACACTTGTTGTTTTTACCCGCTCACTTGAGCGGGTTTTTTTTATCTATTCTGTGCGATTAAAGCCAAAGTGTTGATAGGCGCGCTGCGAGGCAACTCGACCTCTGGGAGTGCGCTGTAAGAACCCTTGCTGGATTAGGAAAGGCTCTAGGACATCTTCAATAGTATCTTTTTCCTCACCTATGGCGGCAGCTAAATTATCTAGACCAACCGGACCACCATCAAACTTATCAATAATCGCCATTAATAGCTTGCGATCCATGTAGTCGAAACCTTGCTGATCTACATCTAGCATATCTAATGCGGCAGCCGACACTTGTTGAGTAATTTCACCACTCGACTTAACTTCAGCGTAGTCTCTGACCCGCCTTAATAAACGATTGGCGATACGCGGAGTTCCTCTGGAGCGGGCCGCAATTTCGGTTGCCCCTTCTTTGTTCAGCGCCATATTCAGATATTCTGCGCTGCGCTGCACTATTTGGGTCAAATCTGGAATATTGTAATACTCAAGGCGCTGTACAATACCAAAACGATCACGCAAGGGAGAGGTTAAACTGCCAGCCCGAGTTGTCGCACCGATCAGTGTAAAAGGAGGTAAATCCAGCTTTATGGAGCGTGCGGCGGGTCCCTCACCAATCATGATGTCGAGTTGATAATCTTCCATCGCCGGATAAAGAACTTCCTCAACCACTGGGCTTAGACGGTGTATTTCATCGATAAACAGTACGTCGTTTTGTTCAAGGTTGGTGAGTAACGCGGCTAAGTCTCCCGCTTTTTCTAACACTGGCCCTGACGTCGTTTTGATATTGACGCCCATTTCATTCGCCACAATATTGGCGAGAGTCGTTTTACCCAGGCCTGGAGGACCAAAAATCAATAAGTGGTCGAGCGCATCATGTCGATTTCGAGCAGCTTCAATAAAAATGCTCATTTGCTCGCGTACATGAGGCTGGCCGGTATAATCTGCTAGAACCTTAGGACGAATCGCACGATCGATCGCTTCGTCTTCAGTTTTACCCTGAGCATCGATAATGCGGTCGGCTTCAATCATTACTGGTCTCCCTAAACCATGGAACGCAGAGCTTCGCGGATCAATGCTTCGCTGCTCATAGACTCTTCAAACACGCGATTAATCGCTTGGCTAGCTTGAGGTGCTTTATAGCCCAACGCCATCAAAGCACTCATGGCTTCTTCTTTGACATCATCAACGGCAATAATGGTATCAGAACCAGATTCAGGTTTACTGAATGTATCGCTAACATCTATATCAGTGCTTAGATTGAGTTTGGCTAACTTGTCACGAAGCTCTACAACCAAACGCTCGGCCGTCTTTTTACCTACCCCAGGCAGCTTCACTAGGCTCGTTACGTCCTCAAATTTAACACATTGCATAAATTGTCCAGCACTCATGCCCGACAAAATAGTTAAGGCTAATTTGGGCCCGACACCATTGGCCTTTATCAGCTCGCGAAACAGTGTCCGTTCTTTGGTATCAATAAAACCGTAAAGCAACTGGGCATCTTCTCTGACCACAAAATGTGTGTATACCGTGGCGACTTCTCCCACCTTGGGTAATTCGTAAAAACAGGTCATCGGCAGTTGAACCTCATAACCCACCCCTTGAACATCTATTAAGATTTCCGGAGGTTGCTTGGCTAGTAAAATACCTTGTAATCGCCCTATCATACTTCGCTCTCGTTATTTTTTTATTATCGCAATCGACCGCGTGCGGTCCGTGTTGCTTGGCCAGACATGCGGATCAAGCTCTGGGTTGTATGGGTATGGCACATTGCCACAGCCAATGCATCTGCAGCATCGCTTTGCGGTGTCGCGTTTAAGCCTAAGATGTGCGTCACCATATGTTGCACCTGCGCTTTTTCTGCACTGCCTCGACCGACCACCGCTTGTTTGATCTGTCTGGCTGCGTATTCTGCTACCGGCAATTGCTGTTGGGTTGCAGCGACAATTGCTACCCCTCTCGCCTGACCCAGTTTTAGCGCTGAATCAGCATTCTTGGACATAAACACTTGCTCAATTGCGAACTGTGTTGGCTGAAATTCTTCTATAATCGCGCTTACCCCACGGAAAATTTGATCCAAGCGGCTATCGAGTTCGCCACTGACGCGAATGCAACCACTGCCGACGTACTGCATCTGGTTCGATTGAAACCGAATGACACCATATCCGGTTACGCGCGAACCTGGATCGATACCCAAGATAATCATGTCTTTGGCGAGCTCTTGGTAATTGGGTGATCAGGAACAAACTGTTGAATAGCCAAGCGATTGGTCTCAGACCAAACTTTGTCAATCGCCTGAGGTTTATCCAACCACTCAAACGCACTATGTTCAGTTAATGTCACTACAGTTCCTGATTTAACACATGTGGCGAATACATATTCGGTGTTTACCGTAACGCCGGGCGGGTATCGGTGCAACCATCTATTGCGAATTCTGAATTGGTTGGTGGTATGACAATCTTGAATTTCAAACCGAGAGGAATTTAGTCTTATACCGGTTTCTTCGGCAACTTCGCGGTATGCAGCTTGAATCGGTGCCTCGCCAGTTTCAATTGTGCCGGTCACCGATTGCCAAAAGTTTGGGTCATCGTTTCGCTGTAACAATAAAACCCGGCATTGGTCGTCGTAGATGACAACCAACGCCGATTCTGGCCTCTTCAGCTCTGGCAAAGTATTAGTCTTCTTTGGTCGCTTCAACTGTCGACTGTATACCCAACTCCTTCAACTGCTCAGGATTGGCAGCCCCTGGCGCATCAGTCAATGGGCATGCCGCTGTTGTAGTTTTGGGGAATGCCATTACATCACGGATAGACGTGGCCCCCGTCATCAACATCACCATCCGGTCTAAGCCAAACGCCAGTCCAGCATGTGGAGGCGTACCATACTTCAGCGCTTCAAGTAAGAATCCAAATTTTTGCTCAGCTTCTTGTTCTTCGATTCCCAGTAATTCAAATACTACGGCTTGCATTTCAGCATCATGGATACGAACTGAGCCACCGCCCAATTCAACGCCATTGAGTACCATGTCATAGGCGTTAGAAAGCGCTGTAGTCGCTTGTGCCTTCAATTCTTCAGGGGTCATATCACGTGGCGCGGTAAACGGGTGGTGTAAGGCATGCAGTTGACCGTCAATTGCTTCAAACATCGGGAAGTCAACAACCCACAAAGGACGCCACTCACCCTCAAGTAGATCTAAATCTTCACCTAGCTTTAATCGCAGTGCACCCAGCGCTTCGGTCACGACATTCGCGTTGTCAGCACCAAATAAAAGAATATCCCCGTCGCCTGCGCCAGTTCTTTCAATCAGATTAGCTGCAACTTCGGCGCCTAAAAACTTAAGCACTGGAGATTGAATACCAGACTCACCTGCAGCAATGTCATTCACTTTCATCCAAGCCAGACCTTTAGCACCGTAGATGCCAACAAACTTGGTGTATTCATCAATCTGCTTGCGAGACAATGAAGCTCCGCCTGGTACGCGTATCACCGTGACACGACCATCCTCTGCATTCGCGGGGCCACTGAAGACTTTAAATTCAACGTCTTTGACCAGATCAGCTACGTCTACTAACTCTAGAGGGTTACGCAAGTCAGGTTTATCACTACCATAGCGTTGCATTGCTTCGGCATAGCTCATGCGCGGGAATTCGCCCAAATCTACGTCCAATAGCTGTTGGAATAGCTTGCGGATCATATCCTCAGTGATCGCCATAACACCCTCCGCATCTAGGAAGGTCGTCTCAATATCAATTTGAGTAAATTCAGGCTGACGATCTGCACGTAAATCTTCGTCGCGAAAACATTTTACGATTTGATAATATTTGTCCATGCCCGACATCATCAACAACTGCTTAAACAATTGCGGCGATTGAGGTAAAGCGAAAAACTCTCCTTTGTGCGTCCGGCTCGGCACTAAGTAGTCTCGCGCACCTTCTGGTGTCGCTTTTGTTAAAATCGGTGTTTCGATATCCAAGAAGCCGGTATCTTCTAAATAACGACGCACAAACGCGGTGACTTTCGCTCTGAACATAAGGCGCTCAGTCATGACTGGGCGGCGCAGGTCCAAGTAACGGTAGCGAAGACGCTGTTCTTCGGTGTTATCTTGGTTTGAATCCAATGGCAGTGGAGCCGATGCATTAAAAATGTGAATGGATTTGCCCAAGATTTCAATTTCACCGGTGCGCATATCTTTGTTAATCTGGCCTTCGGGACGACGTCTTACGCGACCCGTAATGGAAACGCAGTACTCGTTACGAACTTTATTGGCGGCTTGAAAAACGTCTTCAACATCAGGATCAAACACAACTTGGATAACGCCCTCGCGATCGCGAAGGTCAAGGAAGATAACACCACCCAAATCACGGCGTTTATTTACCCAACCATTCAATGTGACGGTTTGTTCCAAATGTTCTGCGGTAATATTCCCGCAATAATCAGTGCGCATTCATAACCTCAAAAAAGTAATTTTGCTCAGCCCTATGTGAGCTTGCGTTTCGAGTTCTGCGGAGGCACAGCCACCCGCAGTTAAAGGCCGCATAGTATAAACGAAAGGGCTCTAAAATCACCAGCGAAGATGGGCGTTAGAAAGGGAATTTTTTACGTGATGGGCGCGACTTTATACAACCAAGCAATCTCTGCCCTTGGCTTTTGCTTGATAAACCAATTTATCCGCACGATTGATCATCCCTTCAACCGAACTATCTATGCCGTATGAGGACACTGCCCCCATTGAAAACGTCAATGGATGCTCGACGAATCCTAGTTTAGACACTTTCAACTGATAAGCTTTGCGCAGTCGGGTAAAGATTCTATTTACATGCGCTACATCGGCATGCGGGAATACAATTAACCACTCTTCTCCTCCCATACGGCCATATGTATCTTGGTCGCGAAGCACTGACTTAACCGCCTCTGCGAACGCTTTTAATATCTTGTCTCCTGCTTCGTGCCCAAAGCGATCATTGATCGACTTGAAATTATCCAAATCAACCACAGCAACTACCACGGGATAATGTCCTGCATTGGCTCGATTGAAGGCTAATTTAGCGGCTCGAAAACACGCACGTCGATTCGGCGCACCGGTCAATTCGTCGGTGAGCGCGAGATCGTGCATAACTAGGTTTTTTCGCCATTGAAACACGACCACCAACACAATTGCGCAAACTACCATACTAACCAATATGATACCCAGCATCAGGATGGTTTGTTGTTGTTGCTGGCGGCCAATCTGTGCTTGCTTCAGCTCGTTTTGCTGGGTGAGGTAGCGATTCTCACTTTGCTGTGCATCGACTGTAAATTCAGCCATTAAGCGGTCAACGGCGGCAGCTCGCGCACTGGTTTCTTGTTCGATATACTCTTGATGATACTGTTTAAACAGCGCTAATGCCTGAGTGGATTGGCCACTCTTCTCCAAATGCAAACTGCGCAGTTTAAGCATTGCAATATCAATTTTTTTCAAAGCGAGTTTCGCTTGTAATTGTTCCAACTGGGCGATCACGGCGTCGGCATTGTCAAGCTCGCCGCGTAAAGTGTACGCGCTTGCTAGTGTTATCAGTGCATCGGCTTGTTTTTCTGAATCCGCGCTATTGGCGAAGACCTCAGCAGCTTGGCTTGCTAGGCTGATAGCCGATTCCCATTGCAGCTCTTCTAGTGCTATTTTGGCCATCAACTCATTCGCATACGCTACGCCAACATCGTCAGCTAAGTCCTCAGCTACCTGACGCGATCGCGCGACGTAAATACGCGCATTAGGGTAGTCACCTAAATCGAAATACGCGGACGCTATATTGAAGTCGATGACCGACCAATTAAGCGTCTTTTCACCTTGACGCATGCGTTGTGCAATTTGCAGCTGCAAATCAATCGCACGTCTTTCGTTACCCAAACGCGAGTTCACAATAGCAAGAATGCTTAAGACTCTATCTTCATCCAGCCGCAAATCGTTTCGCACAAAAATTTCCTGAGCCCGCCCCAACAACTGCAAAGCAGAAAAATATTGGCCAGCAAAAAACTCGCTAGTACCCAGTGATAGTAAAGCCAGGCCTTTTTGACGCTCCGGTAATTCCATCTGAATAACCTGTTTCAATTGTCTCTTAATTGCGACACGCTTATCGGGTTGCCCTTTGATCAGTGCAACATTTAACATCGCTCGGTAGATACGTGACAGAGGCAAAACTGCGCTAGCGTTTACCGCTTGTGGGAGATAAGTGTTAACTAAGCGCTCTATTTCTGGCACTTGGCTTAGGGAATTGTGAATGAGAATTTTCACGGTCGCAGCTTCTAATTCCAGCTCGGGTTGACGAGTCTCCTTTGCATAGTCAATAACCGCCTGGAGGTCCAGCAATGCTTGTTCCGGTCGTATGGCATCACTTTCTTGAAGCGCCTCAAGGTGAGAGAGAATAGTGTTGAATTCATAATCCGCAAGCTGTTGTTGCACTAGGGGACTTGGCAACAGTAAAGGCCGTTGCTGATAAGCAGAGCTTTGTCCCAGGGCGCTAGCGCAAAAAACGAAGAAAAAAAACGCGATACAACAATGGAACAGAACCTTTCTAGCGTGCTCAAAGTTCTTAACTACTCGCTTCATTCACACTCAATACATTGGCTGGCTATGCACACAGCTTAGCACAAAAACTAGTGTCTAAAGTTGGCAGCTTCGAGCGCATGCTTTTTCATCAACTTATGCATATCTGTTCTGTTTCTACCGGCTAACTCCGCCGCGCGCGTTACATTGCCATCAGTCAGTTTCAGTAATTTAAACAAATATTTTTGCTCGAAGGCATCTCGAGCCTCAGTTAACGTTGGCCAGTTTTGAGAGCATGAAGACAAAGCTTGTTCGACCAAATGCGCGGCGATCACAGGCGTTTGAGTTAGCGCAACACATTGCTCAACAACATTAACAAGTTGGCGTACATTCCCCGGCCAGTCTGACGTAGCTAACAGTTGCATGGCGTCATCCGAAAAGCGATTTACATTCACTTGGTGTCGAGTGGCGCTTTTTTGCAACAGGGTACGGGCCAACAATGGGATATCTTCGGCGCGTTGCTTTAGCGTTGGCAACTTTAAATTTACGACGTTCAAACGATAGTAAAGATCTTCTCTAAAAGCCCCAGAGCTCATCTCCGCAGCTAAATCTTTGTGAGTTGCCGATATAATACGCACATCAATATCGACCATCTTACTGCTACCTACGGGTCGAATCTGCTGCTCTTGTAATGCCCGTAGTAGCTTTACCTGAAGTGTGGTAGGCATATCACCAATTTCATCCAGAAATAAAGTGCCGCCATCGGCTTCTTTGAATAGTCCGGGGTGAGCCTGGACTGCGCCGGTAAAAGCCCCTTTGGTATGGCCAAATAACTCAGATTCCAACAAGTTTTCAGGCAGCGCACCACAGTTTATTGCCACAAATGGGCTCTGCGCTCGACCGCTTGCATGGTGAATAGCTTTGGCCAGTAACTCCTTACCCGTTCCACTCGCACCAGTGATAAGCACACTTACATCACGTTGGGCAATCCGGTGAGCTTGCTCTAACATTTGCACCATTTCAGATGATCGCGTGATTATTTCGTCGCTCCAGCCCGACTCAAGCGCATGTCGTTTCTGACTTAACCCTTTGTCCAAAAGGTCGCGTAACTGTTGGTGATCGACAGGCTTAGTCAGGAATCCAAGCACGCCTCTTTGCGTTGCCTCAATCGCATCTTCTATCGTGCCATGAGCCGTCATCAGAATCACGGGCAGGTCTTTCCGTTCAGCAACAATTTCTTCAAACAATGAAAGTCCGTCGAGGCCAGGCATTCGCAAATCACTCAGCACAATATCGACGTCATGGGCCTTGAGCTGTTTGAGTGCTTGTTTTCCATCAGATGCAGTTAAAACAGCATATCCTTCCTTTTCAAGACGGATTGTCATAAGCCGTAACAAGCTTTGATCATCATCTACTAATAACAAGCATGGTGAAGAAGATGAGATCTGAGACTGCATAGACTAACGCTCCGGATTATTTTCTAAGGCTTCTGCTTCAATTCTGAGCAGCTGAATAAGTTTACTCTCCTGTTCTAGCAATTTTTGCGCCTGCTCTTCAATTCGAAGGGATTGACGAGTATTCACTCGACTGAGAATTGTGATTGCGGACTCGTATTCTAATAATTGCTGGCTTGGTAAGTACGCCAGTTGCTCAAGCAAATTCGCAAACAATGGATCTAAAACGGGCTTTACCGCTTGAAAGTCTGTTTGTGCCCGTAATCGAGTTTGGTAAGGCGTATCGAGGGGCTGAGATAGCAGAAAGCGCCGTAAACGTTGTGTGGAAGTGTCTCCCAACTCCGCAATCAAAATCTTGCGTTCGGACCATGGAACGTTGACGTGCGATCCCCACAACTCAAGCCAATAGCGAGACTCACACATAACGGATTGATCAAAGTCTGCGCGGTTTTCTGTCGGCTCTATAAATGCACAACCAATCGGCGTTTTCGTCAATGTCGAGTCTTGTGCAGAGAAATTCGGCAACGATTGACATCCAATCAACACCAATACTGTCGCAAATAAGATACTATATTTCATTACCATTTCCCCGAGGAAGAAGCGTCTGCTGAGACGGCAGACTCACTCTAAAACAGACATTCGCATACTCAACGTCAGCAACTTCGACACTGCCTTGCATAATGCGAGCACAATCGGCGACGATGGATAATCCCAATCCCGCACCAAATACTTGATCATTGCGCTGTCGATTGCCTCTTACGAATGGCTCAAACATATTGAGTTTTAATTCCTCATCAAGCGCTTCACCATGATTAGAGACATCCAATACCACGGTTTGTTCTGCTTGATACACAGATAACGTGATAGGCCCAGAAGTCGCACCATGTGCCACGGCATTGGAGACTAAATTATCTAGAATGCGTCGATACAACTCCGGATCCGTCACAATTTCTAGGATATCAGTTTGAACGTTTATCGTATGCTGCTGCAATGTGAGCCGATTATCTTCTATGCATTGGTTAATGATCTGGTTGACATCCACCCATTGATACTTCGGCTGTGCCTGTTGCAGCAGCAAGTTATAGTCAAGTAATTTTTCAACTAGAGTCGATAATCGCTCTGTGCTTGTAACCAGCAAACCAACAACCTCTTGTTGCGATTGGGACAACTCTCCTACGACTTCTTCGCTCAACAGCGAACAACCTTCTTTAATACTTGCGAGAGGTGTTTTTAACTCGTGCGATGCGTGGCGCAACAACGCTGTGCGTAAGTGTTCCAATTGATTTAATCGATCGGCCAACCAATGCAGTTCTTGCTCGATCACAATAAGCTCTTGGGGTCCGTGCTTGCTGACCTCCGCCAAGTTTCCGTCCTGTTTGGCGATTTGATGGATCACGCGTTTCAGTTTCTTAAATGGCTGCACTATGAGTTGCGCACCAATCACGATCAACATTAACGACAACAGAGCTAACCCCGCGGTAGACCAGGCTTGCTTTTGTTTCAAGGTCTGCATCGTGAGCTGCTGCTCATTGATACGCTGATTGATATGGGTTGAAACCTGCTTGCGAAGCTCGCTAATATCACGACTCAAGGTTTCTAAACCTGCGTCCAATGCGTCTGCTGTGGCGCTATGAGTAATCGTCTGTATCGTATGGACATGGACTAACATATTCGCACAATTACGATAATTGGGTAATTGTTCACAAACGTTTAATAAGTCCTGTTCGAACAACGTGACTTGTTCTTCAATCAATCCCAATAACGTTGAATTAGTCAGCACCTGATACTGCCGAACTAGTCGCGATAAATCATTCGCACGGTTTTCAAGTTGTCTAGCGGAGCTGACCGTATCAACAAAATAGCTATTGTCTCTCGCGGTCATTCCTGCGACGCTGGCTAAGTCACGTTGGCTCTGCCACAACAACGCGATCAATGGGATCAGCGCAATAAAAAAACTCAAAAGTGTGAGTTGTCGCAAAGAACCTAAACGCAAATTAGCACTCTCTTAAAACCTGGAAGACCGTTTTCATAGGCGCAGAATTATACAAGATTATCAAAACAAAGGCGCCACTTACGTGGCGCCTTTAATGTTGTCGATGAAAGGTGTCTACTGACTATCTTCAGTTACCGCTTTTAGTGTTTTTTCGGCAACCACGGTTAAACTCGCTAACAACTCGTCTGCACTCAACTTTCCATCTTGATCTGCATCGATTGCACCGAAGGTTTCGAGAAGTTGGGCATCACCTACTGCTTCTTTTAGGCTAATGTACCCATCTTTATCTTTATCAAGTGCCGCCATCATTTCCGTCGCCTTTGGCGTCAGTTCAGCGGCTCCGGCTTGCGCTACTGTGCTCGTAAGTGACATCAGTGTATACGTAATCAACATGCTCATAGGTTATGCTCCTTATATTATTAGTCAGCTGACTCGCTAAAAATCATGTTTTGCGAATCAGTACCAGACACACTGCAGAACTAATGCCAACATTTTTATTCCATAATTATCAATATGTTACAGAATTATTGGTCATAATGGCGGATGTTGCTGTTGCTTAATACAGACAAAAATTAAGTGAGATAAAAGGTTGAAACCTAGGGCGGAAGCAACAAATTGAGTTATAGCTGTGGTTCAGGTCGAAAAAGAGCGAATCAATATTGTGTAGGTAAAGCGTGACGAATCGTCCAGCTTTATTTGGCCAGCAACTTTTCACCGTCGTAATTTAACGTTTGCTGCTTTGACTGTTCCTTACCAGGAATATCAAATACGGCCGGGAGGTCAGCCAACGCTTCGATCGGTTGTGGTTTACTAAAATAATATCCCTGCATATGGTCGCAACCTTGGGACACCAAATAATGGATTTGTTGCTCGGTCTCAATACCTTCGGCACAGATGGTCAAATTGAGTCGCTTGGCTAAATCGATAATAGTGCCTGTTACCATCTTTGAGCGATCTGAGGTTTCCAGTTCACTCACAAATTGTCTGTCTATCTTCAGGGTATCAATACTGATTTGGGTTAAATATCCCAGCGAAGAGTAACCTGTCCCAAAATCATCTAGAGAAATCGCGCAGCCCATATTGCTTACCCGCCTGAAGAACTTATCACTGGCAGTGAAGCTCTCTAAATAGGCTGATTCTGTTACCTCCAATTCAAAGAATCTGGGATCAACTGAGTAGCGGTCAAACAACGTTGCGATGTAGTCAAATAACGAGGGGTTGCGCAAGTCAAAAGCAGAAAGGTTTACAGAGACACGAAACTTTTGTGGAAAGATTGATTTAATTCTTTCCAAGTCCTGGCAAGCGCGTTCTAGCACCCATGAAGTAATTGCTGGTATTTTTCCGCCCTGTTCAGCAATCGGGATAAATTCAGCTGGTGAAACCATCCCTAAGATAGGATGAGCCCAACGTAAAAGTGTTTCAAACCCAACAATATTGCCGTTTGTCGCTACCTTCGGTTGATAGTGTACGCGTAGCTCGTTGTTTGTTATTGCCGAGTTGATGCTATTCGCAATCATTAATTTACGACGGTGATCTTCAATCATGGTACTGTCAAAAACAGTGTAAGTTCCCTTGCCTGCCTCTTTTGAGCGATACATCGCAATATCAGCATTACTGACTAAATCACTCAGATTAAAATTTGCATCAGTTGCTTTTGAAATACCAATGCTTACCCCGACAAACAAATCCAGACCGTTGTAGCAAAATGGTTCTTTAAACGCATCGATGAGCCGCGATGCCATCCTGTGGATGTTGGCCTCGTTGGTCTCGCGCGCCGGAATAACTAAAAATTCATCGCCGCCGAGGCGCGCAACGAGATCGCCGTCTCGCATTAATGAACTGACCCGACCAGCAACATCAATGAGTACTTTGTCACCGGTTTCATGGCCCAGAGAATCATTGATACTCTTAAACCCATCGAGGTCAAAAAACATCAAGACCAGGTCTTGCTCTGCCCGTAACGCCCTGGCAAGTTCAAGTTTCAACGTATCCATCACAAACTGACGATTGGGCAGCCCTGTTAGACTGTCGTAATTTGCTAATCGAGTCATGGCTCGCTGTTGATCAATTAACTTGGCTGTTTGCTCTCGATTTAAGGCTAATTCACTCTCAATGGTGGCAACCATACCATTGATACTTTCACCCAGCCTGGATACTTCGTTGCTGCCCGTCACATTGAAACGCTGACTATAGTCTTTAGTAAATTGAAGGCGCTGAGTAAAATCAGACAATGAAAACAAAGGTCGCATCTGCTGCCGCAAAGACCATGAATAAAGCAACCCGAGGCCCAAGAAAACAATCGCAATAAACGGCAAACTCGCAAAAACCAGTTCGCGTTTACTTTGCGACAAGACCTTATCGACATCGTTCACCACAACCAGATACCCTACTGGGTACTGAGAATCACCAATGCGGTTCACGCTGTATAGGTAATTGCCTAATTGATAAGTGCCGAGGGGCGGCTCGATTAGCTCATCAGATAAGCGCTGTACGCTACTCAAACTGTCTCTACCCGCTCGCCCAACATACTGTTGAATGATATTTAGATTCCTGTCGTAAACATTGGCAAACATGATGTCTTGATACGATTCGAACCTGAGTAATATCGAAGTGAGACTGACGATATCCAAATCATCGCCCATGACTGGCAGCAGGTCATTACTGATATTTGCCGTCAGTGAAGAAAGATTAGCGTTGGTCGTTTGTAGGTATAAATTTTCGTGCTCGTTGACCGCCAACAACATAACAGCTGTTGCGATCAGCAAGGTCACGCTGAGTGCCAATGCCAATAAGGATGTTCGAATACTGACAAAAAGACGTCGAAACATGGTTATCGTTCGCCAGCCTTCAATTTTGCTTGGATATACAAGCTATGAGGCACGTGTAGCAAATCGCTGACTCTCCGGATAATGTGCTCCTCGTGTTTATCTAAATGGTTGTCAGCAAAGGCGACCGACCACATTTTTTGAATAATGTCTGCGCGCTGCTCAAGATCAAAGTGCTCATTGAGCTGGCGCGTGAATTGAACCATATCAACCGCGTGCTCTGCGTGATGCTCGCCATCAGATATCAATTGATTCAATTCTTCGTCGGACAGTTCAAACGTAGACCTAAGTGCAATTTCTACTGCTCGCTGTTCCTCTTCATCGATAACGCTATCTGAGCGGACGACCTCAAACATGAGTGCTGCGACAGCTAACTCAAGTGTGTGTTCGTCATCGAGCGGTAAATCCGGTTTACGCTTAAATATATCAAGAAGAGAATTTATCATAGGAATAGTCTGCACCACGCTGAGTTGATGACTCAGACCACCAAACAGTTTGAATTTTAGGCGATTTGAGTCCTTCTGCAAACCCATACGTTAAATAAAAAACGCCAAGTTTGAGAAAAGCCATGTTTACAGTATACATACTCAAGCCGTCACCGCAGAAGATTTAGACAAGACTACGTTTTTCTGCCTTAAAGCGTGAGGAACCGACGTTTAATCTGGGAAGAGCACCAAATGATCAATCTCGAGACGAATGCCAAACGTCTCACCAATTCTATGGTCATGGTGACTTGCAGCCAAGCAGAGCAGCATTAGCTCAGCGCCGACATCATTAATGACTAGAGAGTACAGGATGTTTGCACCTCGAAAGCGTTTATCTAATATAGTCGCTGTCACCTCACTCGCATCGTCATGCAAAATATCGTCCGGTCTAACTAAGAGTTGATAACTACCATTAGGGGTTAAATTTACATCTTGACCTATAAAGACCTGCCCTTGAGAAAGTTCGCCAAGTGCAGTTTGAAATCTGTTTCTTGACGCCGGCGTATCGCTATCTGCGATCGCTAGGCACGTGGCAGGGATAAATATTCCCTCTCCAATAAAAGACGCTACGAATCGGGTTTGAGGTTGATGATATAGTTCGTTTGCAGTCCCGTATTGGTGCAGCTTTCCAGCCTCCATAACCGCTATTTTGTCGGCTACGGCAAACGCCTCTTGCTGGTCGTGAGTCACTATAATTGCCGTCGCATCGACAGATTTGAGCAAACGCCGAATTTCAATAGCGAGTTGTTCGCGAAGCGCAACATCCAGGCTCGAGAAGGGTTCATCCAGCAGAATCAATGACGGCTTTGGAGCCAGTGCGCGAGCCAGCGCAACGCGCTGCTGTTGCCCACCCGAAAGCTGGTGGGGATAAACGTCCAACCAGGGCGTTAACTCAACCAAGTTAGCGTACTCAGTTACTCGCCGTTGCTGCTCCCCCTTGTCTAGATCAGCAAGTCCAAATGCTATGTTTTCAGCTACGGTCAAATGGGGGAATAGAGCAAAATCTTGAAAAACCATACCGACACTGCGCGCCGAAACAGACAGCATTTCATGCTCAGATGAAACGGTCTGTTGATTCAAATTGATGCTGCCTTGCGTCGGTGAAACAAATCCTGCAATCGTTCTTAACAGCGTCGTTTTGCCACAACCAGACGGTCCGAGTAAACAGCCTATTTCCCCTTTCGCCAAGTGAAGATTTATATCACTAAAAATCGGCACATTGGGCTTGTCTGGGAAGCAAACTTGAAGACCTTTGACGCTCAACACTGCTAAGTTCTCCTTTTGTCGAGAGTTCGAGTAATGATGATTATCGGCAGTAAACCGACCAAAACGATGGTTAAGGCAGGTAATGCTGCCTCAAATAGACGCTCATCTGAAGCCAATTCATAGGTCCTAACGGCAAGCGTATTGAAATTAAACGGGCGCAGCACCAGTGTTGCAGGCAACTCTTTAAGCACGTCAACAAACACCAATAAACCGGCTGTCAGTACGCTGGCACGCAACAATGGCGAATGTATTCGATGAAAAATTCTCCACCGAGACGCTCCCAGTGTTTGGGCCGCATCATCTATCGAAGGAGAAATTCGCGCGATACCTGCCTCGGTATTTTGCAATGCGACGCTTAAGAAACGAATACTGTAACAAAACACCAACGCAAAAAGACTGCCCGACAACAGCAGTCCGATGTAATTACCCGAAACGGCATACGTAAAATGATTCAACCACTGATCCAGTTGACCAAGCATAATCAGTGCGCCAACAGCAATCACCATGCCGGGAAGCGCATACCCCAAGCTCAGCAAACGCACTTGCCAACGGTTTGCAAACGATGCATGCCAGCGCAATTGATGACTAAAGAGAACGGCCAGCGTTACCACAACCAGCGCCGTAACCGCTGCAAGCGAAAAACTGCCTAATGCCAAACTAATGAAGTCATCAATAGCGGCTAGTTCAAAAACGTTTATTGCCCAATATATCAGTTGCAATAAAGGAATTAAGAACCCTAACAAAACGGGCATAACACAGACCAGAAACGTGACTCCTGCGCGCCAACCAGACAGTCGAATACGCTGTTCCTGCGCGCTGCTCGCATTGACTTTTTGATAATACTTGAGCTGTCGCCGGCCATGCTGTTCTAGCACCAAAACAAGCAATACAAACAGACACAAGACACCCGCAAGCTGAGTCGCTGCGCTGCGATTCCCCATGGCATACCAAGAGCGAAAAATCCCGGTAGTGAACGTGTTGATGCCAAAATACTGCACTGTGCCGTAGTCAGCCAGCGCTTCCATCATAGCGAGAGCAGCTCCCGTTAGCAGCGCGGGTCTTGCCAAGGGTAAACTGACGCGATAGAAATGTTGCGACTTTGATAATCCCATCGTTAACGACACTTCGCGTAGTTTCACCCCTTGTTCGGAAAATGCTGTTCGGGCTAGCATATATACATATGGATACAGCACTAGGGCCATCAAACCGATAGCAAAGGGCATAGAGCGAACATCTGGGAACCAGTAGTCGCCGTATTGCCACCCCAAACTTTCTCGCAACATGAGTTGCACCCAACCAGACACATCCAGCATTCCCGTATAGGTGTACGCAATAATGTAAGCCGGCATTGCCAGCGGTAGTAACAGCAGAAAGCGCAGTGGCCCGCGTCCCCAAAACTCATATTGGGTCATTAACCATGCCGTCGATGTACCAATAAACAAAGCGCCGAGAGCAACGCCTACAGTCAACACTAGACTGTTGAGCACATAATCAGCTAAGACTGTATCGATTAGATGGTGCCACGCTTCGACATCGGGAATAAATAAATGCCCAATAACAATCAACAGCGGCGCTAGAAGCGCCGCTGAAATCATATGAACTGAAGATGGGGTATATTTGAAAATCGAGATTTGCAAAGAGCCTTTACTTCCAACCTGCCCTATCCATTAGTCGAAGCGCGTCAGCGTTACCCTCACCGACTTTGTCCAAATCAACCGATTGAGCTTTGAATTGTCCGAACAACTGCATCAATTCACTCCACGGAACATCGCTAACAATAGGATACTCATGATTTTCTTCAGCATACCATTGTTGACTCTCTTTGGTCAGCATAAATGCAAGTAACTGATTCGCTTGCTCTACATTTGGTGCATGTTTCGCAATTGCAGCACCGGAAATGTTTACGTGTGCACCTATACCTTGTTGATCAGTCCAATGAACCTTTACTGCGCCAGCTTGTTCACGCTCTGTAGCATTGTCGGAATCGAGCATTCCTGCCAAATAATAGGTATTCGCGACCGCTATCGTGCATTGGCCCGCGGCAACTGCCTTGATCTGATCGCGATCTCCCCCCTTAGGTGCTCTCGCCATATTGGCTACGATTCCTTCAGCCCATGCTTCGGTCGCTTCTTCTCCGATCGACAACGCCAAGGCCGCCACCATAGATTGATTGTATATGTTACTCGACGAACGAATGCAGATTTGGCCTTTCCATTCTGGCTTCGCTAAGTCCAAGATACTGCTTATCTTACTAACATCCACCTTTCCTGGCGCGTACATGATCGGCCGTGCTCGCATAGTTAATGCGTACCAATGGTCTTCACTATCACGTTGAAAAGCAGGGACTAAATCATTAATCCCGGGCGCAGTTGCGGCTTGCGTCAAACCAGCACTTTTGGCTCTAACCAAACGGCCAGCATCAGTTGTTAACAGCACATCTGCAGGGCTAAACTGACCTTCAGACTGCATCCGAGTGATTAATGCATCCGCCTTCCCAGTAACGAGGTTCACTGTAACCCCTGTATCTGCCGAGAATTTGTCCAGCAACGGCTTAATTAAAGCCTCTTTTCGGGCCGAATACACGTTAAGTTCTGCCGCCTGCAGAGACTCCGAAACACCAAACAACCCAATACATGCCACAACGGCAAAACGAAATTTCACTCATTTACTCCTTTAGCTTTTTGCAGATGATAATAATTCTCAATTACAGTAATTACAATAACATTCATCGCAACGATTCGTGCATTTGTGTCACCTTTGGAAAATGTGAGCCGTTTTAAATCCGTAAAGTAACCGTTGCCTTCGTACCCGAATCATTGAACTCGAGCGTCTCGCAGTAGGTTTTGATCAAAGGGAACCCACGTCCGTAATTATCATCAAGCTGCGGCGACCTGAGTTGTTCTACATCAAAGCCTTTGCCACTATCACAAACGCTGATCGTAAGTAGTCTGTCTGGCGGGTCAAACTGTGCGCAAATCGTGATATTTCCAGACGTCAATTCGGCTAACCTTTTAGAGCGCAGATTGTAATATTCGATAAAGCCTTCACTGGTTTTCTTCATTGATGAATCAATATCGAGCACACCGTGCTCAAGTGCATTGCTATACAGCTCGGTCATCACGGTAAACAAGTCTGAGCGCATCCAAGACAATCCCAATTGACTGCAAATCATATCCAGAAAATGTTGAACCGCTTGCCCGTCCCGCAACTGTTCAGGTTCCAACACCGCCGTTACGCAAAACGGGAGTGTCGATACTTTGTTGTTTTGACGTAACTCGCTTAACGGCTTACAGGTAAATATCGTCAGGGTTATGTCATCATGCGGTGCTGAGTCCCCCATAAAGTCGCGTAAAGTACTTAAAAGGTGACGAATGCTGCTCGTTGCACTGCCAATGAAGCTGTCTTCCAGAGCCTGTTCTCCTAGCATCTCACCCATGCTATTGGTCAATTCAATCAAGCCATCAGAATAGGCCAGTAATCGCGAACCCGGCTCTGCCTCAAACACTTCATCTTGATCATCAAACTCATGAGGTTCGAGAATACCAAGGGCCATGTGTTGAGAGCAGAAACGCTTGTGCAAACTGCCATCTGGTGACTGCAACAGCATATCCGGCATGCCGCCATTCCATACACTAAATCGACAACCTGATTCATTCACTTCGACAATCAACGCTGCAAAAAACATATTGACTGGTAATAGGTTAACTAGGGTGTTATTGAGCGTCGCGGCGATTTCTGAAACAGACAGACCTTTACTGGCCATTGTTTGAAATGCTTTTGATACAGGTAAGGCACCGATGGCGGACGCCAGTCCATGACCGGTGAAATCACCGAGTAAGAAATAAAGTCCTCCATTCGGACTTGATTCACACAAAAACACGTCACCACTAAACTCATCGGCAGGAAAGTTGCGGTATTCGAAAAACTTATTTACCGCGGGATTATTGATTATGGCGTTGTTGAAAATATGCTCAATGATTTCTCGCTCACGCTCAACAGAGTGGCGAAAATAGGTCAACTCGCGATTTTGATGGCTGATTTTTTTACTTAGCTCTCGGGTCCGCAGATGGGCTTTCACTTTGGCTAGCATCACCGTCTTATCAAACGGTTTGGAAACAAAATCATCCCCGCCAACATCCAGACAGCGGACAACTGTGTCGCGTTCATCAAGACTGGTAATGAAAATTATCGGCAAGTAATTGTCGTCGTTGGCTGACTTCAAACGTTGAGCAACTTCAAACCCATCCATACCGGGCATGACAACGTCCAACAATACAAGGTCGGGTTTGATTTTCTCGGCTAGGATGATGGCTTCGTGACCCGTTCGGGCTTCGTAAATATCCAGATACCCCTCTTCCTCGAGCATATGGACTAGCAAGAATCGATTAATCGACTCGTCATCAACAACTAGAACACGCATCGATTCACTGCGCTATTTAATCGTGAACTTCTTATCAAAACGACTGATGGTTAGTATTTTAAGCACTTGCGGGCGGCAATGTGTGATCGAATAATGCTCTACCGTGTCTTTCATCACTTTTTGCATGTTTAGCAACATACCCAACGCGGAGCTGTCCATATACTCAGTTTCACTCAAGTCCACCTCAATTGAGCGCACGGTATCAGGAATACCAGTATAAGCATTTCTGAAATCCTGAACTTTGCCAAAATCAAACTTATCATCCATTTTAATCGTCAAAGACGCCTGATCTGCAGACAACTGCGCTTCCAATCCCATAATTTACTAACTCTCACTCACAATGATCTGTATGATTAAATTGAAACTAGTCTAGCACTGTATTTCAAGCTTTGTTTTAATTATTAATCGTTACGATTGTTAAATTTCTCAGGATCATCTTCCAATGTCATCAAACAACCTAGTTTACTCTACTGACGGTGGCCGCATTACCCAACCTAAAGCTCAAGCTCAGGCGCCTCAACCAAGCGACGGAATTGTGCGCATTCATCGCGAAACTAAAGGCAGAAAAGGCAAAGGTGTTTCGATCATCAAAGGGCTTGGCCTAGCCGAGACTGAGCTTAAAACCCTCTGCTCTGAGTTAAAGAAAAAATGTGGTTGTGGTGGAGCCGTGAAAGACTTCAACATTGAGATTCAAGGCGATGTTAGGGAGAAGTTACAAGCCGAATTACAAAAAAAAGGCTACACTGTGAAACTAGCAGGTGGTTAAACACGGTCGACACTGTGCTTCACCTGTCACCCCTTATTGTTTATACAACTTGCTCATCTGAGCGCATAACTATTCGAGATTTGTATGGAAAAGCTGTTACTCTCCGACCTCAATATCTTACTTGTCGAGCCATCAGACACGCAACGCAAAATCATTACAACCCTGCTTCTCAAAGAGAAAGTGAAGGAAATTGATGCGGTATCGACCGTTGCGGAAGCCGCCGCGGCATTAAAAAACCACCCTGCTGATTTAGTTGTCAGCGCGATGTATTTCGAAGATGGTACAGGCTTAGATTTATTGAAGTCGATTAAAGAAGACGCAACACTGGCCGCAACCCCCTTTATGTTAGTATCCAGTGAAAACAGACTTGCCAAATTAGAACAATTCAAACAAGCGGGTGTTGCCGCTATCCTGCCCAAACCTTTTGAGCCACTGCATTTGTCCAGAGCCTTAAATGCAAGTTTAGACCTAATAAATACTGATGAACTCGACTTGGAGCTATTCGATATCCATGAAGTAAGAGTGTTGTTAGTCGATGACAGTCGGTTGGCGAGAAATCATATTCGCCGTGTCCTAGAAGGTATGGGACTGCGCAAAATCCGCGAAGCAGAAAACGGCGCTTTAGCACTCACATTTTTGAAAGATGAATCCTTCGACTTAGTCGTAACCGATTACAACATGCCCGAAATGGATGGTCGTGAACTTTCTGAGTTTATTCGTTTTAATCCAGAAACTGCGCACATTCCAATCATAATGGTTACGTCTGAGTCGGCCGATAGCGCTCATATGACCAATATTCAGCAAACAGGGGTTAATGCGCTGTGCGACAAACCTTTTGAAGCGACAGAAGTTCGTGCCATGTTAGCAGCACTTTTGAGCGAATAAGCTCAGATAAACCCGATGTAGGGATTGACAAGGAATCCCCTAAAACATACAGTCAAAGGTATGAGAACGCACAATCACAGCACCACATTTTTTACGTTTAGCTTTATTTACCAATAAGGCTGGGCGGTGTCGTGTATCCACAAAACCTCCCACTGGGAGGTTTTTTTTTGCAAGGAACCAAAATGCCAACAGATGCACTTACCCCGATAAGGGAGGCGATCACACAAGTAGACTCGGAGCTATTAGCACTCGTCGCTAGACGCCGAGAGTTAACGAATCAAGTCGCCGAAACCAAAATAAAACACCATATCCCAGTACGTGATCAAAAACGCGAAGAACAGTTATTAATACGTTTGATCAAGGAAGGCCAGAAATTTAGCCTAGACCCGCACTATGTCACGCAGTTATTTCACGTCATCATTGAAGACTCAGTGCTCAACCAACAAGCCATGCTAGCTGCACGTGCAAACCCAGACGCAGCACTTCCCCTCAATCGCGTAGCATTCTTGGGCGACAAGGGTTCCTATAGCTATTTAGCAACCCAAAAGTATTTCAGTCGTCGGGCGGGAGAACTGCTTGAAATAGGCTGCCAGAGTTTCTCAGACATCGTTCACAAAGTCGAAAACAACGAAGCCGATTATGCTGTTTTACCAATTGAAAACACCTCTTCTGGCAGTATCAACGAGGTTTATGACCAACTTCAACATACGTCACTGAACATTGTGGGTGAATTGACGCACCCTATACGACACAGCTTACTGGTCAGTGGTGAAACGACCATTGGCAGCATAAAAACCTTGTACGCTCACCCGCAGGTCTTTGCACAATGTAGCCATTTTTTAGCCGAGTTAGGTAGCGTCGAGGTGAAGCCTTGTGACAGTACCTCTGCCGCCATGATGAAAGTGAGTGAGATGAATGACGCCAGTGTTGCCGCCATTGGCAGTGAAGCGGGTGGCAATTTATATGGTTTACATGCCATAAAGTCGAACTTGGCTAACCAAAAAGAAAATCACTCTCGCTTCATCGTCGTCTCGCGTAAAGCCGTCAGTGTCCCCTTACAAGTTCCAGCGAAAACAACGCTTGTGATGTCCACAGTACAAAAACCTGGAGCACTTGTAGAAGCCTTAATCGTGCTTAAAGAGAACAATATCAATATGACTAAGTTGGAGTCGCGCCCGATAACGGGTAACCCATGGGAAGAGATGTTTTACCTTGACGTCGACGGTAATGTTGAAGATGGCCCGATGCAAAATGCCTTGGAACAACTGGCGGCGATGACACGCTATTTTAAAATTCTGGGGTGCTACCCGAGTGAAGAAATTAGCCCGACTCGCGTCGCGGCAGTCAATGCGCTGGCTGAGTAGTCAGCGCATATCGTCAAAACAGGACGCGAATTATGACTTGCGGAGCATCCGGTCATCATCAGCTTTGAGTAACAGTCGTTTACTGTCTACCAAACACTGCTTGGCATAGTCACCAAACCAACCACCAATTTGCATAAACTGCTTAATAAATTCTGCTTTATCGCCAGCCTCAAATAGGCGGATGGCCTCATTAAAGCGAGTATTGAAACGCTTGAGCAATTCGACATTGCGTTTATCATTAAAAATGATGTCGGCATACAATTCTGGATCTTGCGCGAATAGGCGCCCTACCATCGCCAACTCGAGTCGATATATTGGCGAACTAAACTCTGTTAGTAACTGCAAATCAGGTGCTTCGTGCTGCAAATGAGCACCGTACACAAATGTATTAAAATGACGCATCACCTGAATGAATGCCATCGCGTTATCGTGCTGTTCTGCGGAACTGTGTTTGATATTCGCACCCCAAATCCGCATTTGCTCCACAAGCCATTGATAACGCTCTTTTTGGCGTCCATCACACACGACCACAACCTGTTTCACCATGCCCATTGAATCGGGTCCAAACATTGGGTGCAAACCAACAACAGGCCCTTTGTGTTGGGACAACATCGCTGCCAAAGGAGCTTGTTTAACACTGGTAATATCCGCCAAGATACACGTGTCAGGTAATGCTGGTAATTGCTGGATCACCGTTTCGGTCAATGTAATGGGTACACACACCAACACTAATGAAGCATTCGAAAGTACACTCTGAGCATTTGGCCAGTCTTCTTTCTCAATAATGGCTACTTCATAGTGGCTTCGCTCAAACAGTTCTACAAATATGCGCCCAAGTGCGCCATTTCCACCGACAATAATAATCCTTCCGGCTGCAGGATTTGCTTGCAGGAAATCTCCATCTTGAGTGGCGTAGGATTCACGCATTATGCGGCGCAAAAGATCTTCTACCAAACTCGGAGAAACGCCTTGTTGCTCGGCCTCTGCGCGCCGTTTACTGATTAATTCAGCCTCGCGCTCAGGAACATATATAGGCATACCTGTGCGACTTTTAACCTGGCCAACTTGGGCCGTTATTTGTGATCGCCGATGGAGTAAATCAACCAGCTCAGAGTCGAGCGCATCAATTTGCGCACGAAGCTGAGCCAACTGTGGGTCGTTCTTGGAACTCATATTAGTGTTGACTGCTGAATTTTACTTGGCGCAGCGGAAGTACGGTAATCAATCGTTCCCTCGCTTGATTGATTAGGGATTCTGTTGTCGCCCAATCAATGCAACCATCTGTTATCGAAACGCCGTATGATAAATCCGAAATTTCGATCCCGTCACTGGGTTGATTTCCGGAGTTAATATGGCTTTCTAGCATAATGCCAATAATTGACTGGTTACCTTCCAATATCTGATTAACAACATTTTGCGCAACTAATGGCTGACGTCGATAGTCTTTCGATGAATTGGCATGGCTGCAGTCCACGACCAAACTCGCTGTCAAACCCGCTTCATCTAGTTCCCGCTCGCATTCGGATACACAAACACTGTCGTAGTTCGGTTGTTTGCCACCTCGCAAGATAATTTGCCCGTCCGGGTTTCCTTGCGTTTTAATAATACTCACCTGCCCTTGCTTATTGATACCCATAAAGCGATGACCAGAAGCCGCCGATTTGAGTGCATTTATCGCGATGTTCAAACTACCATCGGTACCGTTTTTGAATCCGACCGGCATAGACAGTCCGCTGGCCATTTCACGATGCGTTTGTGACTCACTGGTTCGGGCGCCAATCGCAGCCCAACTAAACAATTCAGCCAAGTACTGAGGGCTGATCGGGTCGAGCGCTTCGGTTGCCACCGGTAATTCGAGTTCTGCTAACCATATCAGCAGCTCGCGCGCTTTACGCAACCCCGCTTCTATATCAAATGTGCCATCTAAATGGGGGTCATTTATTAAGCCTTTCCAACCCGTTGTTGTTCGTGGTTTCTCAAAATATACACGCATAACAATATATAAGCTGTCTTTGCACGTCTCGTGCAACTCCTTGAGCTTCAGAGCATATTCTTTAGCTGCTTGAGTATCATGAATCGAGCATGGGCCGCACACAACGAGAAGACGGTGATCTTTGCGGTGGACGATATCTGAAATAATTTTTCGTGAATCAGCAATTGCATTAAGCGCCCTTTCACTGACGGGTAATTCGGCCGCGAGAGCTTCTGGTGTTAACAGAACTTCTTCAGCACTTACGTGGATATTGTTTATGGTGTCCTTGTACATTTTGGTCTCAAAAAAATAGCTAGAATATTGGCCACATAGTAGCCCGAGAAAAAAATTGCAGCGAATGTGGACGGAGATGGCGAAGGGTTTGTATTGTTATGTTTACAGCCAACCAACAATCATTTGCAAGCAACGCTTGACTTTGTAACAAGTCCCTAGTCATTTGGCAAGCAGAAAATACGAAGAGAGTAAATCCCGCTTGTTAAGTAAAACAACAAGCGGTGTCTAAAGGCCGTAGTCACCCTCAAACACCGCATAGACTTTTAGTGTTAGCCAGCTGCCGGATAAACGTAGCTAGCCTGAATACCGAGCGGTAAGCCCAAGCCCCAATAAGCAAGTAAGAATACAGTCCAGAGCAGCAAAATTGCGACGCTAAACGGTAACATGAGAGATAGCAAGGTGCCGATACCAGTTGATTTTACATAGCGCTGACAATACACCACAACTAACGGGAAGTAAGGCATTAATGGCGTAATAATGTTGGATGAAGAATCACCAAGACGATACGCCGCCTGTGTCAAATCTGGCGAAATATTCAGCTGCATCAACATGGGTACGAAAATTGGTCCAAGAAGTGCCCATTTAGCTGAAGAGGAACCAATAAATAAATTTACAAAGGCGGTCAAGAAGATAATACCGACAATCGTCACCATACTCGGTAATGCCATGGATTTGAGGACTTCGGCCCCTTCAATGGCTAACAACGCCCCCAAATTAGACTTTCCAAATGCATCAATAAACAATGCGCAAAAGAACGCCATGACGATGTAGTAACTCATACCTTGCATCGCCTTGGTCATACTATCGATCATGTCTTTGGTACTCTTATACGTTCCCGACATGTATCCGTACACTACGCCTGGTAGTAGGAACAACAGGAAAATCAATGGCACAATGGATTGCATAACGGGCGCGGCAAATGAGGTTAACTGTCCCTCTGCGTCGCGCATTGGGGAGCTTTCCGGCACCAAAATGGCGATTAGTGCTGCAATCCCTAATAGCATAGTGATCGTTGCTGCTCGTAAAGCCTTTGTTTGTTTCGGCGAAAGCTCTTCGAATTTCGGAATGTCCGCTGGATCACCGTCGACTTCGACATCCTTCAAACGAGGCTCTATGACTTTGTCAGTCAAATACCAAGCGATACTCACAATGAGGAGCGTTGACGCAGAATTGAAGAACCAGTTATTGAGAGGGTTTATTTGAATATCCGGGTCGATTATTTGCGCCGCACTTTGGGTGAAGCTCTGCAAGAGCGGATCAATAGCCGATGGAATGAAATTAGCACAGAACCCACCGCTGACGCCCGCGAATGCTGCGGCGATACCTGCCAAAGGATGGCGCCCCATTGCATAAAAGATAACGCCTGCGAGTGGAATAACGAGAACATACCCTGCGTCAGTTGCGGTATGGCTTATAATCGCGACCAAGACCACCATGGGTGTTAACAGGGCGCCCGGAGTTGCATCTAACATGCGCTTTAACCCGGCACTTATGAAACCTGAGTGTTCTGCAACGCCTACACCTAACATCGCCACTAACACCACGCCAAGTGGAGCGAAACCGGTGAAAATACCAACCATACGGCTGAGGAAGTCTGCTAGAGATGCTCCTGTCAGTAAATTATTGACCACAACGGCCTCTCCTGTACGAGGGTCTATCGTGTCAAAACTAATACCTGAAAGCGCGGCTGATAGGCCCCAAACAATCAGTAAACAGATAAAAAAGATAATAGCGGGATCTGGTAACTTGTTACCAACCACTTCGACTTTGTCGAGGGCACGTGTTACCCAAGTAGAGTTGTTTGTTGTCATTAGGTTGCCTTAATTGGATTCTTCTAATTCTGAAATATTGTTGTTCTAATAAAGCGACGCCTATTTAACCACAGCAAAGGTAGAGAGGCTATTTTATAAAAGTGGTTTTCGAGGGAATTGACCGAGAGACGGTGGCGCCAGCAGCAATTATGACTTCATCACCAATCGTTACGCCCGGCAGAATTGTCACACTGGCGCCAATAAAAACGTCATTACCAATTGTTATGGGAGCAACCCATTCTTTCCCAGTTGCTCTCTCAACAGTGTCATAAGGATGTGTAGTGGCGGTTATCACTGTATTGGGTCCGACTAAAACACGCTCGCCAAATATCACTTTATCCCCGTCCAAAATGGTCACGTTGTGATTGAGAAACAGGCCGGGCTCGGCATGAATGTTATCGCCTATGTCACAATAAAAATTGGGCTCGATGATCGGCGATTCGGCGTTTGGTAATAACTTTTTGAGTAAAGCTTTTCGCTCTCGCTTCGAGTCGGGCGAGGTTTGATTGTATTGGTAGCAGAGTTGTTTAGCGCGATGAAGGCGGGACTTCATCGGTTGTTCCAAAGGATAGGTAACCGTATATTGTGCCATCTGAACTGTATGAGTCTGGATAATCGAGCGCACAGTTTGGCATATAGGGTATTAAAAAGCCCGCATTACGCGGGCTTTTTGGAATAGTTAACGTTAACGCAAAAATTAGTAAATTAGTTAAGCTTCTCTTTGATACGTGCAGACTTACCTGAACGCTCACGGAGATAGTAAAGCTTAGCACGACGCACGTCACCACGACGTTTGACTTCAATAGCAGAAATAGCAGGACTGTGTGTTTGGAAAACACGCTCAACGCCTTCGCCGCTAGAGATTTTACGTACTGTGAAAGACGAGTGCAGGCCACGGTTACGCTTAGCAATAACAACACCTTCATACGCCTGAAGACGCTCTTTATCGCCTTCTTTTACTCGCACTTTTACGACCACTGTGTCACCAGGCCCGAAAGCTGGAACGTCGGTCTTGAGCTGTGCTTGCTCAATTTTCTTGATGATATCTTGACTAACTTTGCTCATCATTTCCTCACATCCGAGTTAACTGTCATCTTGCTGCTTCCACGCTTGTTTAAATGCTTCTAACAACCGTTTCTGCTCCTCAGTCAGAGCTCGTTGATTAATTAATTCAGGGCGTCGCAACCATGTTCTCCCAAGAGACTGTTGCAATCGCCACTGCCTGATTTTTTCGTGATCACCGCTCAGTAAAACACTGGGTACGGATTTTTCACCTAACACCTCAGGACGCGTGTAATGAGGGCAATCCAGCAAATTTTCAGTAAAAGAATCTTGTGCAGCCGATTGTTGATGGCCCAAAACTCCCGGTTTTAACCGAGCGACGGTATCCATCAATACCATTGCAGCTAACTCTCCACCACTGAGCACGTAATCGCCTATCGACCACTCTTCGTCGATATGCGCTTCAATAACGCGCTCATCAATGCCTTCGTAGCGCCCACATACAAGAATCAGGTTATCAACCTTCGCCAGCTCTTGAGCGCCGGCTTGATCCAATTTGCGACCTTGCGGTGACATATAAATCACCTTGGCGTTACTACCCGCAGCTTGTTTCGCTGCAAGTATCGCGTCTGTTAATGGCTGAACCATCATTAACATCCCGGGACCACCGCCATACGGTCGGTCATCCACTGTTCGATGCTTGTCGTGAGTGAAATCCCGAGGATTAAAGTGCTCAATTTCCACTAAGCCGGACTTTACAGCCCTGCCAAATACGCCTTCTCTAGAAATACCATTAAACATTTCAGGAAAAAGACTTACCAAGCCAAACCAACTATTTGTTGGCATTTAGAATCCCGGATCCCAATCAACAGTGATGATTTTCGCCTGCATATCAACCGATTTGACTACGTTTTCACGCACAAACGGTAACATGCGTTCTTTTTGTCCAAAGGCATCGTTACTGCGCGCTTTGACTAACATTACATCGTTAGCCCCGGTCTCGAACATTTCCTTGACCGAACCCAATTGGTAACCTTCCAGTGTTTCCACCTGCATACCAATCAAATCGCGCCAGTAATAATCATCACCTTCAAGTGCTGGTAATTGCTCAGCTTGAATACGGATATCAAAGTTTTTGATTCGTTCCGCATCATCGCGCGTTTCCACGCCTTCAAGTTGAGCTACCAATGACTTTCCACTGAGTCGCCACTGAACAACAGTGTATTCTTTGGAATCACTCACCAACCAAGGCGAGTAATCAAAAATACGAACAGAATCATCAGTATAGCTATTGATTTTGACCCAACCTTTAACGCCATAGGGCGCGCCGATTTTGCCAATTACCAATGTGTCAGACGCGTGACTCATCTATACCTCAATAATAACTCTGCTTGTTTACGGTGCTTACGCAGCCGCGTTTTTTGCATCTTTTACCAAGCGTGCAACACGATCAGAAAGACCGGCGCCTTGACCAACCCAGTGCTCTACGCGGTCTAGATCTAAGCGAAGACGCTCAGCTTGACCTTGCGCAGTCGGATTGAAGAAACCGATGTTCTCAATGAAGCGACCATTGCGCGCGCGACGGCTATCAGCCACCACTACTTGATAAAATGGGCGCTTTTTCGCACCACCACGCTGTAAACGAATAATAACCATAAATGCCTCAACTCGTTGTAGCGTTATCGTTAACTAAACACCTTAATTTCAAGATAGAATTCACCACCCCCAAATTAAGGTCGCGAGATTATACGGGAAAGCATATTAAATTCAAGCGCTTTAGCAACTTGAATTAGCGTAATTTGAGTCTGTTTCCAGCAATGGCTGCATTGCGTTGTTAAACGCCTCGACCCAAGCGTCACTGACTGCAGATTTTGAGAAAATAAAATGTACGTTATTGGCGTGAAGTGTCTCACTAGAAACGCGGAAATGTTTGTTTTGATGTGAGTGCTTGGCAAAACATAAGGCTGCACGATCATCCACCACTGCATCAACCGCGCCACTGTACATTAAGGTTAACCTGTCAGGCAACGCGAAGCGATGGATAAACTGGTTGGGATATAGCCTACGCAGTTCCTGCACGCGATCACCAAAATAACCGTTTGCATTGATCGCCACTGTGCCACCCGATTGTAATAGCGACGCTAGACTCAGCGATTTTTGTCGATTCTCTGGATCGGTTTCTAAATAGGCGAACCCTATAACTTCTTCGCGATAAGGTTTTGAGAAGTGATACATCAATTGACGATCAGATGTCCAAGAAGCACCGAGCGAGATATCAAATGTGCCCTTTTGGATTTCCTTAGACACACGCATCTCAGTCATATGCAACACCTTAAGCTGACAGGATAATGTGTCTATTACTTTGACTAAAAAGTTATAGTCTGTGCCGGTGTAAGTGCTGGGAGTTTGTTTGTAAAAGTAGGGTTGCCAGTCGCCCGTAAACGAAATCACTACGGGCTTATCACATGCAACAACGTTAAAACTCATGGAAATGAGTAATAAAAACCCAAGCCAGTAGCGTGTCTGCATACCTAAGAACCCTTGCCTGAAAAGTTTCGTCGCACTACCTCGGCGGGAACATTCCACCTGGACCGCCGGGCCCACCCATTCCCCCCATACCTGGAGGCATCATGCCTTTCATATTGCGCATCATTTTCTTCATACCACCACCAGACATTTTCTTCATCATCTTTTGCATTTGAGTGAATTGCTTCAACAGGCGATTGACATCTTGAATCTGTGTGCCCGACCCTGCTGCAATGCGTTTTTTTCTGGAACCTTTTATCATGTCTGGGCGCTGTCGCTCGGCGGGCGTCATCGAATTGATGATAGCTTCCATTTGGATGAATTGTTTATCGTTCGCTTTATCCTTCATTTGCGCGCTCATGTTACCCATTCCCGGTAACTTGTCCATGAGCGACATCATGCCCCCCATATTGCGCATCTGTTCTAGTTGTTCTTTAAAGTCTTGTAAATCGAACCCTTTGCCTTTTTGGACTTTCTTCGCCAATTTTTGGGCTTTGGATTTATCGACTTTGCGCTCAACCTCCTCGATCAAGGACAACACATCGCCCATGCCGAGGATGCGCGATGCCATGCGCTCAGGATGGAACGGCTCTAACGCATCCAGTTTTTCACCCATCCCAAGGAATTTGATTGGTTTCCCGGTAATTTGTCGCACGGATAAGGCAGCACCGCCTCGTGCGTCACCATCTGCCTTGGTCAATATAACCCCGGTCAGTGGCAATGCATCATTAAACGCTTTGGCCGTATTGGCTGCGTCCTGGCCCGTCATTGCGTCAACCACAAACAAGGTTTCGATTGGGTTTACCGCAGCGTGTAAATCTTGAATCTCATTCATCATTTCGGTGTCAACAGCAAGACGACCAGCGGTATCGACTAACAGAACATCAAAAAACTTTAACCGAGCATGCTCAATCGCCGATTGGGCAATATCGATCGGTTTTTGCAAGATCGTGGATGGAAAGCACTCTACCCCAACCTCAGAAGCCAAGGTCTCAAGTTGCTTAATCGCTGCGGGGCGATATACATCGGCGCTGACAACGAGCACTTTCTTTTTCTCGCGCTCTACGAGGTGTTTGGCCAATTTACCAACGCTGGTTGTTTTACCTGCACCTTGCAAACCAGCCATCAAGACTACCGCTGGTGGTTGAGCAGACAAATTGAGGCGCTCGTTTGCGCTCCCCATAACTGATTCTAATTCAGATTGAACGACTTTAATGAACATCTGGCCAGGTTGCAGGCTTTTGCTTACTTCCGTGCCGAGCGCTCGCTCTTTGACCTGGTTAACGAAAGTTTTAACCACTGGCAAGGCAACGTCTGCCTCGAGTAAAGCCATTCGGACTTCGCGCAGCGTATCTTTAATGTTGTCTTCGGTTAGTCTGCCTTTGCCACTTACGTTCTTGAGGGTCTTACTCAGGCGATCAGTTAAATTCTCAAACATGCGGTCTGCTAAAACGAGTTAAATTACGTCTATTATACGGGACTTGTTGCTCGATAAAAACATAGTAATTCGTCATCGCCTTTATTAATATTCAAACCAATCGACAATCTCACGGAATTTGGATTTGAGTGATTAGCCAATTAGCTTTGTTTGCATCCGCGTTAGGTTGCTTGCTTTATGCACTGTCTGCATTGATGTTAACTGGACGGTTCTTCCACCGAGAGGGTCCTCGGGAATCATTGAGTCGCTGGATTGCAATGTCAGCTGCTCTGGTGCATGCGGTGGCGCTTTACAGCAGCATCACACTGACGGATGGTCAGAACATGAGCATCGGCAATGTACTCTCTTTGGTTGCGTGGTTGATGACCGTGGCAATGTTGGTCAGTAGTATTTATTTCCGCAATATAATCTTATTGCCAGTAGTATTTGGTTTTTCAATTATCGCACTACTGTTGAGCGGTTTTGTACCTGATGTGTATTCTGTAAATATCGGCCTAAAACCGGGCCTGATTGTGCATATTACCCTGTCGCTTTTTGCTTACGGAACACTGATTGTCGCGTTGCTATATGCAGTGCAAGTCAACTACATTAGCGGTCAGTTAAAACGCAAAGATACCAATTTATTGCATTCTTCATTACCGCCTTTAACCATGCTAGACCAAATTCTCATTAAGCTGTTGTACGCGGGAACCTCGTTATTACTTGTTGCTGTATTTAGTGGCACCATTTTTTTGGATAATATGTTCGATACGCAACATATACACAAAACAGTGCTTACTTTGGTCGCTCTGCTGTGTTTTATTGGCGCCCTTTTTTCACATAAGCAGTGGGGGCTTCGTGGCCGGCCGCTGCTAGTCACAGTTGCCGTCGGCATAGGCTTGCTAACGCTCGCTTATTTTGGCAGCCGCATTGTACGGGAAATCATTCTTTAACCTGTCCTAATGTTCTTCTTGAATCCCACTCCGTCTCGTTTTACATTGAACGTCGATAATCGCAAAGGACCCCCTATTTGGACGCTTTAACCACCAGTACGCTATTCATCATTCTTGGCGTATTGATCTTATGCTCCGCCTATTTCTCGAGCTCCGAAACCGGCATGATGTCTCTCAACCGGTATCGCTTAAAACATTTGAGCAATGAAAAAAACCGCGCGGCAATGCGCGTTGAAAAGCTCCTTACCCGTCCAGACAGGCTTATTGGTCTCATCTTAATTGGTAACAACCTTGTCAATATTGCGGCGACAGTTGTCGCCACGGCTATCTGCGAACGGCTATTCGGTCCTATATGGGGCCCCATTATCGTCACTATTGGATTAACCTTAATCATTCTGGTATTCGCAGAAGTAACGCCCAAAACGCTTGCAGCTTTGTATCCAGAAAAAATTGCATTCCCCAGCTCAATGTTGCTATTGCCAATGCTGACTATCATGAAGCCAGCTGTTTACGCGATTAATGGCGTAACCAATGGCCTGCTGGGGCTGTTAAATGTAAAACCTACCGACGCCAATAACGATGCGTTGAGTCCGGAAGAGCTGCGCACAATTGTATTTGAAGCGGGTTCGATGATACCGAAACGCCACCAAGATATGTTAGTGAGTATTCTTGATCTGGAGAATGTTACGGCAGAAGACATCATGATTCCGCGCAACGAAATTGTCGCGATTGATGTCAATGACGACTGGAAGGACATTCAAAAGCAACTGGTCAACTCTCAGCATACCCGAGTTTTACTTTATCGAGACACCATAGATGACGCCGTTGGTTTTGTGCACGTGCGAGACGCCCTTCGATTACTCTCAAAAGACCAATTCTCAAAGGCCACCTTGCTGCGTGCAGTGCGAGAAATTTACTACACGCCCGAATCAACCAAATTACACACGCTGATGTACAAGTTTCAAACAGAAAAAGAACGCATCGGTCTAGTCGTTGACGAGTATGGAGATATTCAAGGCCTAGTCACATTAGAAGATATTCTGGAAGAAATCATCGGTGACTTTACGACCAGTATGATCCCAACTCACAGTAAGGAAGTGTCTGAACAACAAGACGGTAGCGTATTGGTTGATGGTTCAGCGAACGTGCGCGAATTAAATAAAGAGATGGATTGGCTACTGCCAATTGAGGGCCCTAAAACGTTAAGCGGCCTTGTTGTCGAATACTTGGAAGAGATCCCTGAACATAATGTCAGCATCCGCTTAGCAGGCTACCCCATGGAGATTGTGGACATTAGTGAGAATAAAATAAAAACGGTTAGGATTATGCCCACGTTATATCGAGAGCCAAGCCAACAAGAGTCTGAACACTAAGTTAATCCCGTTTTAACTTGGCTTTGTAAAAACTTACTCGTTGCTCCAAGTTATCGAGCTTATCCATTAAAGTCTGCAGTTCCTCATCGTCCGCAATGTCAGATTGATTGCGATGATGTTCTAGCGCTTTTTTTAGTTGCGCAGGCAGGGCACGTGCGGTGCTCGAAGTCATTTTTCCCTACGTGATCGAGATTTACAAACAGATACTTTAGTATCGGAAGTGCACCGTTTTTCTAAACCCCAAAACAGCAACAATCATGGTTTTTTTAGCGAGATTTTTACAGTAGCACCGGCACTTTTAGGCATGCTGTTGATTTAACGTAACAAGATGCCCTTTAAGGGTAGAAGGTTTGATGTCAATAACAGCGAATGCGCTGGTCGAAAAAATGGGCGGCACGTCGAGTGTTGTCAATTCGGCAGTCAGAAAGCTGACCAAGGGCATATGGCTGACGACCAAAATAAACCGGTCGCTCTGCACAGTCTCATCACAATATCCATGAATCATATCGGATGCCTGTGCGACCGAACTCATAGGCGTGAACAAGTCACTGTTAACTCTGTGTTCAACCGCCAATGTGTGGCTCAAAACCTCGAAGGTTTGTTGCGTTCTTTTATACGGGCTTACGAGTGCGAGGTCTAATCTTTGATTATCTGGCAACAAGCTCGCGATTTGTCGCGCAGCATCAGCTACTTGGGTACGACCGCGATCAGTAAGTTGTCGTTGTTTGTCGTTTGAAAAGGAGGCCTCAGCTTCACCGTGCCGCATCACAAATACGCGCGTTATAGCCTCTAACGAATGTTGGTTTTGCACCGTAGTTTCATCAACTTAGCCAGCTGTTTTAACAAATATACGCTTATTCTTTTCAGATAAGCAAAACCTTTTGTAGTTTCGAATACTAATAGTTGTTTATAAACTTTTTCTATGTCCAAGCATTGTAACTCTATAGATGTACGCTATTCTGGTTTAATGAAAATAAATTCAGGCGGTTAGGTGACAAATTCATTCTCGACAATGAGCCACAAGTTGGTCAATGGGCTACTCGATTGTATCCACCTACCTATTGACGATGAGCAACACTCTGCAATTGCAATCAGTGTTGGCTGTGGACACTTTGATGATGAGCCTGATTGCGAAGGGTTAGCCCATTTACTCGAACACATGTTATTCATGGGTAATGAGTTTGCGCCTACTCCCAATCAAACTGTGCAACAGATTGAGCAGCTGGGCGGCAGTATCAACGCTTACACAGCCGCCGACACTCTGTCTATTCAATGTCGATTTCCGAATGTTCATTTCGAGGCGTGTTTAGAAATTTTAGCTAATCTGTTGACCCCCCCACTGTTTCGACTTGAGGATATCGACACAGAAATTGCGACGATTGATGCAGAATTCCAATTTAAACGACAGGATGATTTACGTCGTCTGTATCAGGTACACAAAGAAACCTGTAATCAGAACCATCCTTTTAGTCAGTTCTCTGTTGGCAACGCAGCGATATACAAACAATGGCCGAATAGTGAGCTTCAACAACGGCTTAGAGCGCTGCATATGCGCAAGTTTACTGCTGCAAACACAAAAATCTGCTGCCTGACGAATCATCCCGCCCAGCTCTTTTTCGACCACTGCTCCAAATATTTCCAGCGTCTGGATATCGGTGAGCGTTTGTTACCTCGCCATTACCCCCCGTTGTACCTTGACGAACAACTGGGTGTCCAAATTTGGGTAAACTCCCTATCTGATACGCGCAGGTTAATCGTTACATTCGCATTACCAGGAATGAACCCTGAAGATATGGAAACGTTAAGCTTCATTAGCCACTTGCTGGGCGATGAAAGTCAAGGCAGTATCTTGTCGTTATTACGCGATAAAAACTGGGTTGTTGCGCTCAGTGCCGGCGGTGGTATTGAAGGCCCTAACTTCAAAGATTTCAATATTAATTTGCAGCTTACCGAGAGCGGTGAATTGCACACGGTTGATATAATCCACTGTATTCTTCGCTACCTTGACATGATCCGCACAGCTCAAGACCTAGATTGGCGAATAAAAGAAAAACATAAGCTTTCGCAGCTGTTTAAGTCGCAGTTGCAACTCGGTGCAGATCCTGAGGTCGCCTCACAATTTGCATGCGGGATGTTTAAGTTTTCTGCTGATACTTTAGTGCAACTGCACGATAATCAAATAGCCATCAACGCGGATCAAGTGCGGCAAATCTTAGCGCATTTTACGGTACAGAACCTGCGTCTAAAACGAATCGCTTTATCTGTGCCGGCCACTCGGCAAGCAAAATGGTATGAAACGCCGTATCACATAGAGCCGATTAATCCCCAATGGCTCAAGCAGTGGGCAACTGATGCTCCACAACATTTCGAACCATCGCAGTTGCTGCTCCCTAAAGCCAACCCGTATATTGGGGTTGCTCCCGATAGAAGAAAATTACCTGCTGAGTCTACAACGCCAGCAATACAATGGCAGTCGAATAGTGCAGAAATATGGTCAGCACAAGACAAATTGTCTAACAGCAAGGCCGATGGATACGTGTCATTCGAATGTCCATTTAACTCCAAAGGGCCTGAAATTCTAAGTGCCAAGCGAATATGGCTGGCATGTCTGAATGAACAATTACAAGAACGCTTCTACGCCGCAGAAGTAGCTGGCCTGAACTATCGATTATATGGACACCAAGGTGGGTTCAGTATTCATACATCAGGTTTTGGTTACAAACAAAAACAGTTAATGTGTGACCTAGTCAACGCTGTATTTGACACGAATCAGTTTGAACATCAATTCGAGCGTATCAAACACCTTCAATTAGCCAGCTTGCGAAACAACCTGCTGAATAAACCAGTAAACCGCTTGTTCACGCGTTTGGGCGTACTGATGCAACGCAATAGCCATTCCCCGCAACAAATTCTCGCGTGTATGGAGCAGGAATCGTACGCCAATATGCGGAATGTACGCGAACAGCTATTGAGCGAACATTTTATGCAAGGTTTTCTGCACGGAGCTTGGCGCCGCGAAGATATCGATGATGTGATAGCAAAAGTTGAAAGTTGTCGCACCAAAGATAAAGACACGCAGCCAATAACCCGCGAAGTCATCAAGTTGCAACCAAAGGCGACATATTTTCAACATGTCGAGAGTATTCATGATGACTCTGCAGCCCTAATATTCTTGCAAGCACCGTCGAATAGTCCCTTAGACAATGCGCTAACGATGATTTTTGAACAACTCCTCGCAACACCATTTTTTGATCAGCTTCGAACGCGCAGACAATTAGGATACATTGTTGGTAGCGGTTATATGACACACAATGCGCACCCCGGAATGGCGTTTTATATTCAGTCACCAAACGCTAGCGCGGAGCGATTGATTCGCGAGATGACCCAGTTCTTGATGAGCCAACTGGAACATATCGATTATTACGAGGCATTTTGGCCTAAAATCAAAGCCAACATTATCCGCCAATTGGTAGCAAAAGACGTTAATACCGGCGCCAGAGCGCAACGCTGCTGGATTAGCCTAGGGCTCAATGATCCAAACTGTGAGCGTCAATACGAGATCGCACAGCATGTTCATCAGTTGAACTTCAGTGATATGGTTCGACATGCTCAGGCGCTACAGCAGCGCCAGTCTTTCGGTGAATTGGTACTTTTCAGCCATGGAAAACACGACAAAAGTGTCGCCTTTTCGCAACGTCCAGGTGCTTTTATGATCGAGTCTAGCGCGCAGTTCAAACAACAAATGCCGTTTACCGATTAACGCTATTGTTCATCTATTGTTCAGCCGTCTCGTAAGTCAAAGAAAACGCTTGTAGATAGGCCCTCATCTTGGCATATTTAGTGTTTACGCAAGGAAGGCATTCTTTGACTTACAATAATTATAAAGCAGCAAACGTTGCCCAAGGCTATCAGTGCGATTAAGTAGAACCCTCGGTTTTACAAATTATTTGAAGATTTTCGCGAGTATTATATTGCTCGTGAGCACTCCCCTTTCCGCTCAAATTCAGTTTAAAGAAGCACTGGTAAACACACCGCTTCACAGCGCGTCAATTTACGGCATCGCGGAAGACAATCACGGTTTTATTTGGACATTGAGTTCTGAAGGCGTATCCAGATACGACGGGTACAATGTCGAATTCTTCCAACCCAATCCCAATCAAGCTGGCGCCATTCTGGAAGGAGCTTTGAATCAACTCATTGCCGATCAACTTGGCCAAATATGGATAGCGAGTAGCGCCGGTTTATCGCGTTACGATGACAAAACAAATACTTTCATTAATTATTCCGCGTCAAATAGTGCGCTAATCAGTGGCTATGTTACCGCTGTTGCGCATGGAGCAAACGGTTCATTGCTCATTGCTGACACCGACGGGCTTTACCGCTTTCAGTTGTCGAACAACACGATCGAACGGTTTAGCGCAAGAAATTATCCCGCGGCGGAAATCAATTTTATTCATGAAGACAACGATAAAATTTGGTTAAGTACTCGCGAACAAGGGGTTTATGCGCTGGATAAGCAAACCTCGATTATTTACGATCTAAACGATACCAATCCTTGGGACTTCCAATTTTTTCAGTCTCAAATTTATGCGATTCAACGCTTCGCTGGCAGTACTTGGGTCGGATCAATTGATGGCTTATTCGAGATTACATCAGCAGGTGTCGCAAGAGATGTGTTCTTGACTGCTGATCGTCCAGACTTGAAAAACATGGAAGTTCGCGACATAAAGATCGTTGATAACACTCTCTGGCTAGCGACCTCGGATGGTATTCTGACGATGGGCGCGGATAAAGTCATTAAGCAGCGTTTAATCAATGCCAGTGTGCAAAATGACCCGTCCAACTATTTGATGTCTATGTTGACCGACAGTAAAGGTGTTACTTGGGTCGGTTCTTTTGATGGTGCATTTCGAACACTTCCCTTCTCACCGGACGCGCCGAGACTCATAGGGAGCGTTACGATTGAAGGTAAAGATGTCGATATCAATAATGTTTGGTCTATCAAGCAGGCGCAAAACGGTGATTTATGGCTCACGGGTATACAAGATCGGGTAATACGCATAAACGCTGACGAATCCGACGCAACCATCTATAACCAGTTAACCAATAGTCCAATCTGGGACATAGCCCTAGGTAACGATGAAAGCCTCTGGATTGCATCGTCTGATGGCATATACAACTACACTCAAGCTGATGACGGCGCGCTGGAGTTATACCAGCAGTATTACCCTAATAGTCTCGTCGATAAACTCATGGTGACCAATGAAGCGATATGGTTTTGGCACGACGATTTCGACCTGATTAGGATCGACCAAGTTAGCAAAGAAGCGGAAGCGATCGCGGCCCCTTCCATGATCAATTTCTCTCAGCCCGTCGGACAAGACTCCCTCGGTAGGATCTGGTTCAATTCCAATATGGGTAGTTTGATTTACGAACCAAGTTCGGGCTTATTTGAAGCGCCTTTCCAAATGGATGTATCCCATCCACTGCATGCCAAAGAACTCAATTATTTCTACGCTTACGCTGGGCACTACTACGCGGTTACAAAAACAAACGGTATTTTCAAGCTCCAGAAGTCAGATTTAAGTGTTGTGCAACACGTTAGCAGCAGTGAGGCAGAGATTTTATCCGCCATCGGAGATGACGATAGTATTTGGTACTCTGGCAGTAAAACGTTGCACAAAGTACAACTACCTCAGTTAATCCCCCAAACAACACTGACATCACAGCGTTTTGGCAACAACGAACATTTCGATGGCTCGGTGACGTTAACAAACGGTGGCATTGTCTTTTTTGGTGGGGAGCAAGGTCTGACCCGCATCAGCCCTGATTTTTTAAGCAACCCCAGTAGTACCAGCGTTGTATCGGCGATACCGGAACTCCTCAACTTGAGAGTATTCAACAATAAAGTCGAGGCGAGTGACGAACCAGAAGCCATCTTAAGCGAGCCGATATACCTGTCTAAGTCAATCTCGCTGGAGCACCGTGAAAATAGATTCACCTTAGATTTTGGTGTTATCAATCCAATCAATGCGCAAAACGTACAATATCGTTATCGATTGGTCGGTTACGAAGATGACTGGATCTACAATAAACAAGAACGTACAGCACCCTACAGCCGAGTGACTTTTGGTAATTATCAATTTGAGGTGCAATCGAAAACGTTTGACTCTGATTGGTCTGACAGCAGAATTTTGGCAATCGAAATTGCCCCCCCTATTTGGCTGCACCAACATGCGCTCATCTTTTATGCCTTCTTTTTGTTGCTTGTCACGATGTATTTGGTGCGCCACTACCAGGCGCGTAAAGCTTCTCAGCTAGCAATAAGGGAAAGTGAAGAACGCTTGAAATTGACGCTTTGGAGCAGCGGTGACGAATTATGGGACTGGGATATATATGGTGGTCAAGTACACAGGTCGAATGTCTGGGGCACTCTGGATTTCCCACAAGACAATATTCGCACGCACTCTTCGTACGACGCCAATATCCACCCCAATGACATTGAGCGTGTGAAGCAAGCCCTGCAACAACATTTAGACGCCGAAACTGAATTCTTTGAAATAGCCTATCGGGCCAAAACCTTTAAAGGTGATTGGATTTGGTTGCTTGACCGAGGGAAAGTCGTTAAGCGTGACCAGCAGAACAAGCCGCTTCGAATGACCGGTACATTGAAGAATATTCAGCATCTAAAGCAGGCTGAAGAGCAACTTTATTTGTTTAAACGCTCTATCGAGAATATCTCAGAGGGCGTGTTTATAACCAATACCGAGTTCCGGTTCGTGTCAGTTAACAACGCTTATTGCAACTACACAGGCGAAACCCGCGAGAAAGCGTTAGCTAGTTATCTGTTTTTCCACCAATATCCCGATGCATTCACCAACGAAATCAAAAAAGCGTTGCGCCAAAAAGGAAACTGGTCTGGTGAAGTGGAGTCCATCCGAAGCAATGGCGAACGCTTCGAGATTGAATTAAATATTGATGCTATCCATGGCGATGACAACAAAATCACCCATTATGTTGGTGTTTTCTCTGACATTACTTCTCGCAAGAACACTGAAAAAGAGTTGTTGAAACTGGCCAACGTCGATCCATTGACCGACTTACCGAATCGTTCTTTCTTCCAAGCGAGCCATCAAAATTTAGTCCGTAAGGATGTTGCCCATACGCTGATTTGCCTCGATATGGATAACTTTAAGAAGATTAATGATTCACTCGGTCATCAAACGGGTGACATTCTAATCAAACAAATTGCGCGTCGCGTTCAACGGATTACGGGTTCCACCGCCACGTGTTATCGACTTGGCGGCGACGAATTTAGTATTCTGGTCGAAGACAAAGAAGACGTTCACACGATTACACACTTCGCACAAAACGTATTGGATACGCTTTCGCGTCCATTTGTTATCAACAAGCAAGAGTTTGTCCTAAGTGCAAGCCTCGGCATTGCGTTCTACCCGGATGACGGTCGCTCGCCACAGGAGCTACTCAAGAATGCCGACACGGCAATGTATTTTGCGAAAAATGGTGGCGGCAACAGTTACCAATTCTTCAGCGGTGAAATGAACCAAAATGCGGTTCGGCAATTACAGATTGAGAACCTAATCCGCCACGGCATACGCGATAACCTATTTAGTGTGTTTTATCAGCCTAAAGTGGATATCGCATCAGGTAAATTGGTCAGTATGGAGGCTCTGGTGCGCTTTGAGCACCCACAGAAAGGTATTGTGTCCCCCAACCAGTTTATACCGTTAGCAGAGCAAACAGGTCAAATAATCGAAATTGGCGAACAAGTTCTAAGAAAGGCCTGTGAAGATACTAAGCGCTGGGTGAATGAAGGTTTATTTACGGGTCGAGTAGCCGTCAACATCTCAGCCAAGCAATTTGAATTACCGGACTTAGATGATCGAATCGACCGAGTCTTGCGACAAGTGGGCCTATCCCCTTTGCATTTAGAATGTGAGTTAACCGAAGGCACGCTAATGGAAAACCCTGAACAGGGCCTTAAACTTATGCAGCGGCTACGTGAAAGGGGAATTCACCTAGCTTTGGATGATTTTGGCACAGGTTACTCATCCCTTGCATACCTGAAACGTTTCCCGCTTAACACGCTGAAAATTGACAAAGCGTTCATTGATGATATTGCCGAAAGCAGCGTAGACCGGCACATGGCTGCCGCAATTATCAATATTGCACACAATCTTGGCCTCAAGGTCGTGGCCGAAGGCGTCGAACAAGAAAAGCAGCTGTCAATTTTACGTCGCTATGACTGTGAAATGCTACAGGGCTATCTCTACAGCAAGCCTTTAAGTGCTGAAAAGTTCGAAAAATTACTCCGCGAAAATCAAAAATTGCACCAGTTAATGGGCGAAACCAAAGTATAAAAAACCTCTCAAGCCCTTTGTAATCAAAGGCTATGGACAATACCTCGTCGCTTTCAGAATGACACCGCTCGGCTACAGTTGCGCTCTTGTTGTTGGCTCTTGCTACCGCACATTCTCGTTACTGAAAAAGATGGCACGTGTTTGGCAACGTAGCACCGCGCGTCTAAAAAATGGCGCGGAACCAACAATTTAAAGACTAAAGGAGTCAACCATGTTGAAAGCGTTTGCAATGGCACTAGTAATGAGCTCAGCTCAAACAGCTGTAACAGTCGACGTCGAGGGTGCTAAAGCGCCAACTGTAAGCAAGTCAATTGTTGTCGTTGAAAAGCCAATGGGCAAGAAACGCCCTAGAAACACACGTTTCTAATCAAGTGGCAATGAGGGAATATTTTCTAGGACAGAACATTCAAAGAGAGGCCCCGCCTCTCTTTTTTTCTACTTAACAAGAAAGTCTGCAGCAGCACACCAAGCTTATGCGGAGAGTCTTACGCTGCCAAACCCTACAGAGCGCCGCCAAGCGACGTGCTTAGAAATGCCTAACATCGGCAGCGCAAACGGTCCTAAACATAAACCAATAAAAGCCCACTGCTTGGGTGACAAACCGCTCTTAAACGCCTCCACGTAGTAATACAGTGCAAAAACTACCGACACAACCACCAACATGGCAAGCATACTTAGACCTCATCACCCGACATAAATATTAAGTGGTGATATTTTAGCCTAAAAATACAAGTTAACTACTATTTTTATCATTTATAATGAAAAAAACCGGGCAAAGCCCGGTTTTTTACTATTATTTAACATGCTGTTTACAGAGATCCGGTAATCTGGCACTCATTAAGCTTTACAGCGCTTGATGTGCCACGTCGGCATTATTATCACTCTGAATAAAAACTCTTACCTTCTTTAGCCATGCGCACTAAGACATCAGCTGGCGCAAACTTCTCGTCAATGCTTGAACTGTAGTACTCGAGTTTTTCAACGACATTAGCAATACCAAGGCTATCCATGTATCGGAACGGACCACCAAGGAAAGGTGGGAAACCAATGCCAAAAATCGCACCAATATCACCGTCTCTTGGGTTTCTGATAACCCCTTCATCCAAGCAACGAGCGGCTTCATTTAACATCATTAGCACGCTTCGCTCCGCGATAATTTCAGCTTTCATCTGCTGTGATGGTGTTATACCTAACAACGAATAAATTGACTCGTCGACTTCTTTGCCAGGTTTCTTACCGTCGTAAAGATAAAAACCTTTACCATTCTTCTTACCCTTGCGTCCGTCTTCTAAGACTTTGTCAAAAGCATCGGGCGCAGTAAAGCGTTCACCGAACTGCTCTACTAAGAACGGTATGATCTTTGTCCCCACATCAATACCAACCTCATCAAGCAATTTGACCGGTCCAACCGGGAAACCAAATTTAACTAATGATTTGTCAATGTGCTCAATTGGCTCGCCGCCCAACACAATGCATGCAGCTTCATTCATATACGGTGCCAATATACGATTGACATAAAACCCTGCACCATCCTTGACAACTACCGGTGTTTTTCCTTGGCGCTTAGCAAATTCAACGGTTGTGGATATTGTCTCATCAGAGGTTTTTTCATGGGCAATTACCTCTGCCAGTGGCATTTTATCCACTGGTGAGAAGTAGTGAAGACCAATTACATTCTCAGGACGAGCTGCTTTCTCTGCAATTTGTGTAATCGGGATTGAAGAAGTATTCGATGCAAAAATAGTGCTTTGCTGACAATTCGATTTTACATCGGCGACCATCTGTTGTTTTAACGGCAAGTCTTCGAAAACCGCCTCGATCACCATATCAGTATCTTTGAAGCCACTGTAATCCGTGCTACCTGTTAACAACGCTAGTTGCTGCTGCATCTTTGATTTGAGTAAAATTTTGCGCTTAACTCGCTTGTTTAGAATGTCATAGCTGTAGCGAATCGCATTTGCGATACCTTCTGGACGAATATCTTTTATACGGGCAGGTACCTTGGCTTTAGTAGCGGTAACATAGGCAATGCCGCCGCCCATCAAACCGCCACCTAAAACGCCAACTTTTCGAACTTTTTGCGGTTCAATACCATCGACACCCTGCTCTTTCTTCATGTCAGTAGTTGCGAAAAAGATGTTGCGTAATTGTGCCGACTCAGGCGTCATTACGAGGGAGCCGAAATGACGAGCTTCAACTCGAAGGCCATCGCGAATACCGTCACTTATACCCGTTTCTATACAATCAATAATGCGTTCCGGTGCAGGATAGTTTCCTTTGGTTTGACCCAACGTTTGCTTGCGCGCTTGTTTGAACAAAATATTGCGACCAAACGGTGTTTCTTCTAATACACGGTTAACCAAACTGAGTTTTGGCTTCGAACGACTTGGTTTACCTTTCTTGGCCATTTCGATAGCCACATCCATCAAAATAGATTCCGGAACCATGTCATCAACAATGCCGTACTTCTTGGCTTGTTTCGCCCGAGCGGGTGCGCCCGTAAGCATCATCTTCATCGCTTGTTGGATGCCTATTAGGCGCGGCAAGCGCTGCGTACCACCACTACCTGGGAGCAGTCCCAACTGGACTTCTGGTAATCCCAGTTGAGTGATATCCGCATCTGTACAAACGCGATAGTGACAGGCAAGCGCTAGCTCAAGGCCACCACCTAATGCTGGGCCGTGAATAGCTGCTACGAATGTTTTGGACATGTTTTCCATTCGATTAAACACATCCTGGCCCCCTGTCGATAGCGCTTCGGCATCTTCTGCAGTTTTACAGGCAGCCAACATCGTTATGTCAGCCCCTGCTACAAAAGAACCTTTTTTACCACTGCATAAAACGATGCCTTTGATACTTGAGTCTTGCTCGATGTCATCCAGCATTGCGGTTATTTCATTGCCAAACGCTTCTTTTAGCGTGTTCATAGACTCGCCAGGAACATCCATTGTAAGGACCGCAACACCGTCCTCACGTTTTTCTAGAGTAAATGCACTTTGAGTCATTATTCAGTCTCCACAATCATTGCTGCCGCTAAACCACCAGCCGCGCAAGCCGTAAGCAGCCCTGTTCCGCCGCCACGACGTTGCAGCTCATTGAGCATCTGAGTAATCATACGCGTGCCCGTAGCTGCAAACGGGTGCCCATATGCGATTGAGCTTCCCATTACATTAAATTTATCCATATCTATTTCACCCGTTGCCTTGTCACGGCCGAGCTTCTCCTGCGCAAACTTGTCGCTGCCGAACATTTTCACGTTGGCTAGTGCCTGCGCTGCAAACGCTTCATGCATCTCAATCAGGGTTAAATCGTTTAACGTCATGCCCGCCCTATCAAGCGCCATAGGTGTCGCGTAGGATGGCCCCATCAACATGTCTTCCCACACATCAATCGCAGCAAAGGCATAACTTTTTATGTAACCCAATGGCGTATAGCCAAGTTCTTTCGCTCGACTTTCAGTCATCATCAGAACAGCCGACGCACCATCTGTTAATGGCGTTGCGTTGGCCGCTGTTACCGTGCCGTGTTTACGATCGAATACAGGCTTAGGTTTCGCATAGCCCTCTAGCGTAGAATCAAAACGTACATTGTTATCTCGCTCAAGCGCGCCTTTGAATGGTTCGGCATAGGCAGTCATTACCTCTCTAGCCAATTTACCTTCTTCCCAGCTCTGAGCCGCTAGGGTGTGACTGCGGTGTGCCAATGCGTCCTGTTCGGCGCGCGTAATGCCGTGTGTTTTCGCCATTTGTTCAGCGGTTTGTCCCATCGACAAACCAGTAGAATATTCTGCAACAGCCGGAGGCACTGGCGCGAGGTCTTTGAGTGATAGGCGCTTGAAGATATTAAATTTCTGGCCAAGCGTTTTAGCTTTTTGCAAATCCACCAAGGCACGTGCCAAATTCTTCGATACACCAATTGGTGAGACAGAGGTTGAATCAGCGCCACCTGCAACACCAACTGTTATATTGCCGGCTAGCATCGACTCGGCAATATTCACGGTTGACTGGAAGCTTGTAGCACAAGCCCGAGATACACTATAAGCGTCAGTTGCTACTGACATGTTCGTACCGAGCACAATCTCTCGAGCGATGTTTGGAGCCTCAGGCATCTGAACAACTTGACCGTACACAACTTGCTCAACCCACTTTGGGTCAACGTTATTGCGGATCAACATTTCATTGACCACCATTTTACCTAGGTCTACGGCCGGGACACCGTGAAAATAGGTTGCCATTTTAGCAAATGGTGTTCTTAGGCCATCAACAATCGCGATGCGGTCGCCGTCGCGAGTGGTTAGGTTCTGTTTTTTAGCCATACATTAGGTCCTTTCGTCATTCAAACCAAGTGGTCTGACCTGTAAAGTGGCCCGATTCTTACAAAGTAGGACCAAAATATCAATGTTTAATCGAGTATTGTGTGATCATTCGCCACAAATTTCGAAGCTTTTCGTTCGTCCCCAGGTTTGCAGAGCACCGGATATGTCACATGTAGAGCATAGTGGTTAATTGATCGCTTTGCTGTTGAGTTTTCGATTCGAATCCCTATAAGTAGAAAAGCTCAAAATGAACTTTTTTTTGAGGGGTGAATCAATTGGATGCAATAATCCATCCAAACAAAGATGGGATTCATCCTGAATACAAATAGATCGCAACGTTTATACGGTGCCTAAAAGGAAATACTATGGCTGTAACGCAGTTTGAACAGCTCCAGCGCTATCTCGACGAACAGATAGTCGGCCAGCGCGGACTAACCACAAATATCTTAATTGCCTTACTGGCGGATGGACATTTATTGGTTGAAGGTCCTCCGGGACTAGCAAAAACACGTGCAGTTAATGCTCTCGCAGATGGTCTCGAAGCCGATTTTCATCGCGTACAGTTTACCCCAGATTTGCTCCCAGCAGATCTGACTGGTACCGATATATACCGACCAGAAACGGGTGAGTTTGTGTTTCAGCCTGGGCCTCTATTTCACAATCTAGTATTGGCAGATGAAATAAACCGAGCACCCGCCAAAGTTCAGTCTGCACTGCTTGAAGCCATGGCTGAGCGTCAGATTACGGTAGGCAATAAAACCTATCCGCTCTCGGAGCTCTTTTTAGTAATGGCGACGCAAAACCCGCTTGAGCAAGAAGGGACGTATCCCCTGCCTGAGGCTCAACTTGATCGATTTTTGATGCATGTAGAGATTACCTACCCCGACGCAGCTAGTGAGTTAAAGATCCTGCGTTTGACGCGTGCAGAGGCGAAGTCAAATCACGTAGCACCGCCAACCAAAATCACCCAACAAGCGCTGTTCGACGCTCGGTTAGAGGTGCTGAAACTGCATCTCGCGGAGCCGCTTGAGGAGTATATTGTGCAACTGATTATGGCGACTCGAAACCCCGAAAAATTTGATCCAAACTTAGCGTCCACAATCGAATATGGTGCCAGTCCACGGGCAACGATTGCACTGGAGCGATGTGCAAGAGCACACGCTTGGCTCTCGGGCAGAGACTTTGTTGGACCTGACGATATTCAGGCTGTTTTTCACAATGTTATGCGCCACCGCATTATACTCAGTTACGAGGCATTGGCTGAAGGCAAGAACGCTAATCAAACATTGAGTCAAGTGCTGGATGCCGTAGCAGTGCCTTAGGACCGACGATGCTCGATCAGAAATCCATACAGCAATGGTTAAAGGACAACTTAACAGACGGTGTGCATTTGTCTGTCGGAGAACTCGTCCGCTATCGACACCATGTTAAACACATCGACTTGACTCCCAAGCGCACACCGCAGGCACGTCTGGCGGGTACATACGTCACGCGCCTCAAAGGCCGTGGCATGGAGTTTGATGAGAGTCGCCACTACCAACCCGGCGACGATATCAGAGCTATCGACTGGCGGGTAACGGCCCGGACTGGGAAAACGCACACAAAGGTTTTTCGGGAAGAGCGAGAACGGCCAGTTTATATAATGACAGACTTGTCAACGACGATGCAGTTCGGCAGCCAATTCAGCTTTAAATCGGTTCAAGCAGCGCACATTAGCGCCTTGATTGGTTGGTCAGCTATAGCTCGCGGCGACAAAGTTGGGAGTTTGGCGTTTAACAATTATCAGCACATTGAACACAAGCCAAAAGGCAGACAAACGGCAGTTCTCAATCAGATCCATCAGCTAGTCACTTTACAAAACCAAGCAGCGTCCAGTTCGCGTGAATTGCTAGATGATGCAAACACCTCAATATCTCGCTTCGCAGACAACTGTGCTCGCCTCTATCGACTCGCGAAGCCAGGTAGCCTCGTTTGGGTTATCAGTGATTTATCACAATTGGACAAGCGAGCACTACGGACGCTATCTGATATTAACCGGCACTGCGAAGTTCGCACGGCGATTGTCAGCGACCCACTTGAGATGTCGCTACCGCAAATGAATAACCGCCAGTCGCTAACCGTAACTGACGGTCAACACCGACGTTCCGTTCTACTTGGCGATGCCTCGACCAATATCAATTACGCAGAGCAAGCCCGAAAGCGCATGCTATCAGTATGTGAACAACTCGAAAAAGCCAACGTCATCGGCTATGGAATTGATGCGGGAATGCCGTTATTACAACAATCGATTGCCCCGCTACACAGCCGTCAGTTTGAGGCCAGAGCCTAATGGACCCACTCGCTAACCTAAATGACATTGCGCTCGCGGAGCCAATTGGTTGGTGGCCGCTCGCTTGGGGCTGGTGGCTAATGATAGGACTGACGCTGTTGCTACTGATCGCCGTGTCCCGTTTTATTCTGCGGCGCAGACATCGTCGCAAAGCGCTTGTTTTTGCTCAAAAACAGATCGAATTGGTGATGCGAGACAGTGAACCACTACAGCAAATACACAGCTTAAATCGTTTGCTCAAGCAAACTGCTCGGCACTACTACGGCGCACAGCATGTCAATGCACTTCATGGCGAGCGCTGGCTTGACTGGCTGCAAGCCAGCTTACCGAGCAAACACCAACCGTTTTTCTCGCAAGCCGCACAGCAAGTAGTACCTGACCTTTACACTGAAAAAGGGCGAGCGGTGACCACTGAGGATGCCAAACAATTCGCTACCGCGTGCCAACTATGGATGGCCCATGTTAGCACTAGCTCAACCGCTGCGTTTCAATCAGAACTCAGCACTGTTGGAGGTAGTCAAAATGTTTGAGTTTGTTTGGTGGCAACTACTATTTGCTGCGCCATTGCCCGTATTGTTTTGGATGCTTCCAGCGCGCAAAACCCAGCAACTTCAGGCACTAAAAATGCCTCATTTACCGTCTCATATGCCACAGCGAGATGTTGCTCAAAAACGCCACTGGCTCCCGAAAGTGATCGCTATGCTAGCATGGCTTGCACTCGTGATCGCTGCGGCCCGTCCACAGTGGTTGGGCGAGCCAATCGCAATTCCCAACCAAGCGCGTGAAATGATGCTAGCTGTCGATTTATCCGGCAGTATGGAAACCAAGGATATGCAGGTTAATGGTCGTCAAGTCGATCGGTTAGTGATGATAAAATCTGTACTGGATGATTTTATCGCTCGCCGAGTTGGTGACCGCTTAGGTCTAATCTTGTTTGCTGACACGGCCTACTTGCAAGCACCATTGACGTTTGATCGGGACACAGTAAGAACACTGTTAAACGAGTCAGTGATTGGACTAGTGGGTGAACAAACCGCAATCGGCGATGCAATTGGCCTCGCAGTCAAGCGGTTTCAAGCGAAAGATGAATCAAATAAAGTCGTCGTGTTACTGACAGATGGGCAAAATACAGCGGGTAACATTACACCAGAGCAGGCGTTAGAATTGGCCATAGCGGAAGGGGTAACAATTTATACCATCGGTGTAGCGGCTGACAGCATGGTGGTGCAAAGCATATTTGGTAGTCGTAGAATCAACCCTGCCCGCGAACTAGACGAAAATATGCTGAGCCGACTGGCCAGCGAGACAGGTGGGCAATATTTCAGAGCGCGCGATCGAGAAGGATTGGAGCAGATTTATCAAGTGTTGGATCAATTGCAGCCAATCGAAGGTGAAGCGAGGAAAATGCGTCCGCAAAGTAGCTTATTTATGTACCCGCTTGGATTGTGTTTGCTGCTGACTGCACTCCTTGGAATAAGTAAAATAATGCTGACTTGGTTCGTTTCACATCAAGCTCCCAAGAACACTCAGGAAACACGCCCATGAATGTTTTAGCGTCGTTTGATTGGGCCGCATTTCATTTCATTCGTCCAGAATGGTTGTGGGCAATTGTGCCACTCATCATACTCGTCTTATTCCTTAAAAAGCTGTACTCGAACCACTCTGGTTGGCAACAAGTACTGCCCTCTCATTTGCACTCGGCCCTGTTAACTGCAACCGGGACAGGAAAAAGACAGTCTAAACCTCCACTATTCTTGCTGGCAGTCTGTTGGATTGTAGCGAGTCTAGCCATGGCTGGTCCTACATGGGAGCGTTTGCCTCAGCCAGTCTATAACCTCAAACAAGGCAGCGTCATCTTGCTCGATATGTCCTTGTCAATGAGAGCAACCGACATCGTGCCTGACCGACTAACAAGGGCACGATTTAAAGCGATTGATTTGGTCAATCAATTGAGCGACGGTGAAGTGGGAATGGTCGCTTACGCTGGAGATGCGTTTGTAATCAGTCCGCTGACCGAGGATGTGACAAACTTAACCACGCTTATCCCCAGTGTTAGCCCGGAAATCATGCCGATTCCCGGTAGCGAGCCCATCACGGGTTTTGAAGTTGCTGCAGAATTGTTAGCAAATGCAGGCTATCAACAAGGACAAATCTTTTGGTTCACTGACGGCATTGAACAGCAACAGTTTGCCGAATTGGCCAACTTCACCGAACAATCGCCTTATATGGTTCAAGCGCTCGCTATTGGAACACCAGATGGCGCGCCAATTCAACAAGTAAATGGGGAACTTCTCAAAGACAGTAGAGGTGCAATCGTAGTGCCGCGATTAACGGTTGATAATATTCGAGCGATCAGCGCTCGTAGTGGTGGCAGCTACGCATTGATGAGTGCCGATGACACAGACATTCAAGTATTACTCGACAACAGTTTTATTGATCGAACTGAAGAGCTCACAGAAGACGAGCAAAACTCAACTACGGGTGATAAGTGGCAAGATATGGGAGCGTTCTTAGTGGTTTTATTGTTGCCATTTGCTGCCTATGCCTTTCGACGGGGTATTATCATGCTTGTGCCGCTGCTGTTGCTTGTCGGTGTTAACCCAAGTCAAGTCAGTTATGCACAATCTGCTGACAGTGAGGCCCAACCCAATTGGCTGGACCGTGCTTTCAATACCCGAGACCAACTGGGACAGTCTCGATATGATTCAGAGAATTATGCTGCTGCGGCAGACCAATTCCAAGATCCCATGTGGAGAGGAACAAGCCACTTTAGAAACAATGATTTTGAAGCAGCTTTGGAGGCGTTTTCCGAACTGGATAGCACAGACGCCCGCTACAATCAGGGTAATGCGCTTGCGCATTTGGGAAAGCTAGATGAAGCCATTCAAGCTTATGAAGATGTGTTGAAAGAGCAACCTGATCATATTCAAGCGCAGGAAAACAAGGCGCTGTTAGAATCTCTCAAAGAACAGCAGCAACAGCAGGAGCAACAACAGCAGAGCAACGACTCTCAGGATAGCGACAACCAAAACGAATCGGATCAATCCGAGTCATCAGAACAGGATCAACAATCGGACAGCCAAGGTGAGCAAAGCGATTCTTCTGATCCAAGCAGCGACTCGAAGCAAAATACTCAAAACGAACAAACACAAGATAGTGCTCAAAACAATGATCAGCAGCAACCCGACGCTGACGACGCACAAATGCGTGACAACGAACAACCTGAGTCACAACAGTCGAATCGACAAGCAGAGACACAGAGCCAACCTGAGGAGCAACCGGCGCAAAATCAAGAACGCCAGACTATGGCAGATGAAACCGAACAGCCATTAACTGAAGAGCAGCGAGAGCAAATGCAGCGTATGCAAACACTGTTGAGAAGAATTCCTGATGACCCGGCATTTCTCTTACAACGGAAAATGCAGCTCGAAAGTCAGCAACGGATGCGCGACAGAGCCCCACCTCAACAACGAAAGAATTGGTAGATAAAGCACAACGAACTATGAAAAAAAGAGTAAACCGTCATTCCTATAATTATCGCTTCGGCCGATTTTGCTTGTTGACCTGCTTCATGTGTTTATTTGCAACGTTTAACCTTTATGCGTCAGTTGAATCCGTGCAAGCCACTGTTGACAAGAACCCGGTCATGTTAGACGAGTCCTTCACACTCAGCATCACGGCTGACGGCGATGTGGATAGAGATGCATTTGACTCCTCAATATTATTAAACGACTTTGTCGTCGGCCAGACATCGGTCAGCAGTCAGACCAGAATGGTCAACTTTTCAACGTCTCGTTCAACCACCTGGAATGTCATTCTATTTCCTCGCGAAGTTGGCCGTTTCACGATACCCAGCATCGCAATTGAAGGTGTCGCCAGTGCGCCAATAGCAGTAGAAGTAATCCCTGTGAGCAATGTCGACGGCACCGAAACGCGCGATATTTTCGTAACGACAGAGCTCGATAACAACGAAGTCTATTTGCATCAACAGGTTAAATACACGGTAAAACTCTATCTTGCGCGCGATATTGAACGCGGGTCTCTTCAAGCCCCGGAGTTGAATGGTGCCGAGATTCAACAAATTGGTAAAGATGCTGAATATAGTGAGATCATTAATGGTAAGCGATACCGGATTATTGAACGTCAATTCGTGTTGATACCACAACAATCTGGGGGATTCACCATCAATGGGCCAGTATTTCAGGGCGAGGTGGTCGCCAACACTCGACAGAGCTTTGGTTTCTTCAACCGGACTCAAACCGTTAATCGCGTAGGTCCGAGTCTGTCATTGAAGGTACTCCCCGTGCCTGACTCTGTCACCGGTGCATTCTTACCTAGTGAGTTTGTCGATTTACGCGACGAATGGAGTAGCGACCTGAACGAATGGCGTGTTGGTGAGCCGGTAACGCGAACATTAAGTTTGACTGCAGTGGGGCTGACTGAGTCACTGCTACCTGAAATTGATGACACCTACCCGCCTGACATCAAAACCTATCCCGACCAGGCCAATACTGCCAGCGTCGAACAGGACCAACAACTCGTATCTCAGCGCAATGAGAGCACGGCACTCATACCATCTCGCGCTGGAACGTTTGTGCTGCCAGAGGTAACCGTTGAATGGTTTAATATTGTAACAAAGCAATTAGAAACCGCTCGGTTGCCTGCCAGAAGTGTTACCGTGTTACCCGCGCTAACCAGTGATCAAGTTTCAACACCGCCGCCTACTGAGTCTGCGGCTGACCAAAACGCCAGTCCGGCAGTACCTGCAGAGCAACGGGTACAAACCGAATATCAATCAGTAGCCGCGCCAAAGTTTTGGGATTGGCGGTTAAACAATGGCTGGATGTGGTCCACTTTCTTACTAACGATGAGTACCTTGGCTCTGATGATCAAAGTATTCACTCACTCGTCACAGGGCATTACTAAACAGCAAAAATCCTCTCCAGACCAGAAAGAGCGGGTACTTTGGAATTCGTTGAGTCAACATTTGTCGACGCATTCAGCGGACGCGATTGCAGGGGCTTTACTCGTTTGGCTCAACCACGTCAGTGGAAGTCGCGATGCGGCACTGAGTAATGCCATCGCGCGTGTAAACGATAGAAGGTTGAAAGAATTAGTTGACCAAATGATGCACAGCCGATACGCCAAGCAGTCGTCGCAGTGGCAATCGACCGAACTGGCTCAACACTTGCGAATGCTCAGAAAACAAAAACTTAGTGACCAACAGAGCAAAAGCCCGCTGGCTGAATTGTATCCGACGAACTAACGATGCAAACTGGCAACGCGCCCCTTGGAACTGAAAAAAATCAGACTCGAAACTAACGGTTCTTACTAATCACTAACAAAACTATCACAATGCCCAATTTAATTGGGCATTTTTTGTCGTAACGCTTATGATGGTGAAGATGCTGTTTTGGCAGTTTTTACGGATTTTTAATGTTTTCGCGAAATAAAACGACGTTGCGCGCGGTCTCTTCAGACATGATGAGCAAGCAAAAACGCTACGAGGCTTTGGTCAACGCTACCCATGCGGACGTTTTCCGATACGCCTATTGGTTGATTCGAGACAAAGCAATCGCTGAAGATGTTGTTCAGGAAACCTACCTGCGCGCATGGAAGTCATTGGACTCGCTTCAGGATCAAAAAGCTGCGAAATCGTGGCTAATTACAATCTTACGGCGCGAGAATGCGCGTCGATTTGAGCGTAAACAATTTGATTTGGTCGATATCGATGACGTATCAGTTGAAGACGAAGCGCATGGCAGTGAAACTGAACTCGAATACGCTGAATTGCGTAGATTGATGTCAGGTCTCAGCGAAGAGTATCGAGAACCACTAATGCTCCAGATAATATTTGGTTTTAGTGGCGAGGAGATCGCTGCTCAGTTAAATCTCAATAAAAATACCGTAATGACGCGTTTGTTTCGCGCCAGAAACCAGTTGAAAGAGGCCCTTGAAGTAAGCCATGAAAACAGAAGGCAGCACAATGGATGAGTTAGAGTTCCGTAGAGCAATATACGCGGATCCACATACTGATGATCCGCGTGTAAAAACAGCAATTGAGTCAGATCCTGCCAAAAAAGCATTTCTCGCCGAAATGCGACAACTTGACGCCAGTATTGCCAAAGCTGCAAAAGTTGATGTTCCAGAGGATTTGGCGAGTAAGCTAATCTGGCAAGGCACTATGACTGAGTTCGCCACTCATAAACGCAAAACGCGAGTTCACCTTGCGTTGGCGGCTTCCGTCGCATTCGTCGTAGGTACCAGTTTTACACTATGGCAACAGCAAGCTCAGAGAGTAGACTTTAGCCATGAGGCATTGGCTCACATGCACTACACGGAAGCCAAAGAAGGCCCTCGAGCGACTGCCGTTTCATTAAACGAAGTAAATGGTAAGTTGGCCAGTTTTGGCGCGAGCTTTACTGAGCAAATTGGGCCCATAAAATCAGCCAATTATTGTCGATTAGACAAAGTGAAAACTTTGCACCTGATCTTTGAATCGGCTGCGGGCTTAGTATCCGTCTTTATCGTCCCTGACGTCGAAAAGGGGAAGTTTTTGTCAACCTTCTCTGATGAGAACTTTTCTGGCGAAAAACTCGATACCCAGCGCGCTAATATCTTGGTCGTCGGTGAGAAAGGCCAAGACTTAGACGACATCAAACAAAGCGTTAAGCAAAATATTCTTTTCTCTGCATAGACAGATTGTGCGTGTAGTGATTGCTACACGCACTTTTTCATATTTAAAATCAATGCCTTTGTCGGCCTAACACCCTGTAGAAAGGCGTATCACTGCCCTCTCAGCATACAAACATTCCTCATGCCTAAATGAAACAATTTAGCATTCTTGCCAGCCCTGTTATGCTATGGCGTTACGTGACCCAATTAACAAGAATAACAATATGGAAACTGGCACTCTAATCTCCCTCGCGCTTTATTTCATCATCATGCTGCTGATCGGCTTATGGGCGTTTAAAAATAACGAGGCGAGTGTTGAAGGTTACATGCTAGGTGGACGGCAGCTTAGCCCTTCCGTGGCAGCGCTTTCAGCTGGCGCTTCGGACATGAGTGGTTGGATGCTAATGGGTTTACCTGGCGCTTTATATGTGTCCGGTTTATCGGCAAGTTGGATTGCAATTGGCTTAACCTTAGGTGCTTGGCTGAACTATATTCTTGTCGCGCCCCGTTTGCGCCAATTTACGGAATTGGCCAATAATGCCATCACCCTGCCAGATTTTTTCGAAAACCGCTTTAACGATCAATCACGTGTTTTGCGGATCGTTGCTGCATTTGTGATCGTAATATTTTTTACCCTATATACATCTTCTGGTCTTGTTGCCGGTGGCAAATTGTTCGAATCATCGTTTGGCTATTCATACGAAGTGGGCATTTTCATAACGGCCAGTGTTGTCGTTATGTATACCTTGTTTGGTGGTTTCATGGCGGTCAGTCTTACCGATTTTGTCCAAGGTTGCATCATGTTTATCGCCTTGATTTTGGTACCCACTGTGGTCATGTTTGAGCTTGGCGGCATTACCCAAACCATCAATCAAATCGAAACGTTTTCACCCGGCGCGTTTTCACTCTTGGTTGACGCAAGTAGCGGACAAGCATTAACGGTTATCAGCATTATTTCGCTCATGTCATGGGGACTAGGCTACTTTGGTCAACCTCACATAATTGTGCGCTTTATGGCGATCCGAAACGTCGATGACATCCCTAAAGCTCGTCGCGTGGGAATGAGTTGGATGATCATCGCACTAATCGGCGCATTAACGACCGGTTTATTTGGGGCTGCATGGGTCAACGCAAACCAAGCAAGCTTGTCAGATCCGGAAACGGTATTTATTTTCTTAGGGCAAATACTATTTCACCCGCTAATTGCCGGCTTTCTACTCGCGGCTATCTTAGCCGCAATCATGAGTACTATTTCTTCACAACTTCTGGTCACTTCAAGTTCGCTTGCCAATGATCTATACGCCTCATTTTTCAATCGGAATGCGTCACAGTCACACCTGGTGTTTGCAGGACGGATGGCGGTAGTTTGTGTCGCGGTTGTTGCAATCATCCTAGCATTCGACCGTTCTTCGACTATTCTGACGTTAGTCAGCAATGCATGGGCTGGATTTGGTGCGGCGTTTGGTCCATTGGTCTTGTTCTCATTGTTTAAGGCCAATATGTCCAGAGCCGCCGCGATCACTGGCATGGTAAGCGGTGCAGTAACAGTACTGATTTGGATTTATGCACCGATTACCATCGGTGGGCAATCATTGAGCAGTATTATCTATGAAATTGTTCCAGGTTTTGTGGTTAGCTCACTATCAATCGTACTCGTTTCCTCAGTTTGGCCCTGTCGCGACGAGCGAGTTACTAAACTTTATACCGACTTTCAGCAATTAATACGTTAATTGTTAGAACAAAAAGTTTTGAATATGGATAATTTGAGCGTAGTAAGTCAACCACCAAAATGATATGGTTCTATACATAGAACAAATTGATATAAACACTTTTAAAACGGAGAGTTAACACCATTATGACGGCGTCCATCCCGAGCTTAACGCACTTAAAAGAACTAGAAGCGGAAAGTATTCACATTTTCCGTGAAGTTGCCGCGGAATTTGATAACCCAGTCATGTTGTACTCAGTCGGTAAAGACTCTTCGGTACTGCTTCACCTTGCTCGCAAAGCATTTGCGCCAGGTAAAATTCCTTTTCCCCTACTCCACGTAGACACAACGTGGAAGTTTAGAGAAATGATTCAGTTTCGCGATCACATGGCAGAAAAGTATGACCTGAACTTACTCGTACATACGAATCCCGATGGCGTTGCGCAAAATATTAATCCTTTTGATCACGGCAGTGCTAAGCATACCGACATTATGAAGACTGTCGCGCTAAAGCAAGCACTGGACCACTACAAATTTGATGCTGCATTTGGTGGTGCCAGACGGGATGAAGAAAAATCTCGGGCCAAAGAGCGAGTCTACTCTTTCCGTGATGAAAACCATCGCTGGGATCCGAAAAACCAACGCCCTGAGCTTTGGAATATATACAACAGTCAAATTAATAAAGGCGAGAGCATTCGAGTATTCCCAATGTCGAATTGGACAGAACTTGATATTTGGCAGTACATCTACTTAGAAAACATCGAAATCCCATCCTTGTATTTGTCCAAACCACGCCCAGTAGTGGAGCGTGACGGCGTGTTAATTATGGTGGATGACGACCGCATGCCATTGCGTGAAGGTGAAACACCACAAATGAAGTCAGTTCGATTCAGAACATTAGGGTGCTATCCCCTGACCGGTGCAGTTGAGTCAGAAGCCAGTACACTTCCAGAGGTAATACAGGAAATGCTGCTTACCAAGACATCCGAACGTCAGGGTCGCGTTATCGACCATGACTCTTCCGGCTCAATGGAAAAGAAAAAAATGGAGGGTTACTTCTAATGTCGACTAACATTGTGTGGCACCAACACGCGGTAGATAAACAAAGACGCGCCAACTCATTGCAACAGAAGCCAGTCATTCTGTGGTTCACGGGCCTAAGTGGTTCTGGGAAATCGACATTAGCGAATCTCTTGGAGCAAAAATTAGCCGCAGAAAACAAACATACGTACTTATTAGACGGTGATAACGTTCGCCATGGCCTATGCGGCGACTTGGGTTTTAGTGCTGAAGATCGGGTTGAAAACATTCGACGTATCAGCGAGGTAAGTAAACTGTTTGTTGACGCGGGCACTATTGTTCTTACCGCGTTTATTTCACCTTTCCGCGCAGACCGTGAATTCTGCCGCAATCTCGTTGAGCCTCAGGAGTTTGTAGAAGTTTTTGTTGATACGCCGATAGAAGTCTGTGAGCAGCGTGATCCAAAAGGGCTTTACAAAAAAGCTCGCAGTGGTGATATCAAAGATTTCACTGGCATTGACTCCGATTACGAAGCTCCTAACAACCCAGAAATCCACCTTATTTACGAGGATGAGTCAGCCGAGGACACGGTAAATCGTTTGTATCAGATGTTAGTCGAAAAGGAATTCGTGTAATGAGCCAATTAGAGTTGCTTGAGCAAGTCCTCGACATTGCCAAGCGAGCAGGCAGTGAGATCATGAAGATCTACGCTCGAGACTTTGAAGTAATGGATAAGGCAGATGCTAGCCCGCTGACAGAAGCGGACTTGGCCGCTCACAAGACAATTTGTGCAGGACTAGACGCCATCTCTGATTTACCTGTTTTATCAGAAGAATCTGCGTCAATCGACTGGTCCGAACGCAAAGAATGGCAAACCTATTGGCTTGTGGATCCACTCGATGGTACTAAGGAGTTCATCAAAAAAAATGGTGAGTTCACCGTCAATATAGCGTTAATCGATAACGGTGTGCCGGTCTTGGGTGTGGTCTATGCTCCCGTACTAGAGCAATCGTTTATCGGTGAAATTAACACAGGTGCTTGGCGTGAAAAGGACGGGCAACGTTCACCTATACATGCCAAGCCTCACCAACCAGGTGAGACCTGGAAGGTAGTTGGAAGCCGCTCTCACCAGAGTCCTGAAATACAAACCTTACTTGAAGCATTACCAGGCGAAACAGAACTTGTCGCAATGGGCAGTTCGTTAAAACTGTGTTTAGTTGCTTGCAATGAAGCACACTTGTATCCCCGCATTGGCCCTACAAGTGAGTGGGATACTGCAGCTGCACACGCATTTGTGTTAGCCGCCGGTGCAAAGGTTACCGTACTGAGCGAAGAAAATCCCGCGCAAGACGTGATTTCAGGTGACACCCCAGCGCTTGTGTATAACCAAAAAGAGTCTCTTTTAAACCCGTATTTTTTAGTGAGCTGTTAAACAATGAATAGCGAAAGTGAATTATTAAAATCTGACATCCTAGAATACTTGGAGCAACACGAGCGCAAGAACCTACTGCGACTGTTGACCTGTGGTAGCGTGGACGATGGCAAAAGTACCTTGATCGGACGACTGCTGCACGATTCGAAGATGATTTATGAAGACCAGTTGGCTGCGATTACTCAAGACAGTAAGAAAGTCGGTACTACTGGCGAAAAAGTAGACTTGGCGCTCCTGGTTGATGGTTTGCAATCGGAGCGTGAACAAGGGATCACCATCGACGTCGCGTATCGTTATTTCTCTACGGACAAACGTAAATTCATCATTGCCGATACGCCAGGGCACGAACAATACACGCGTAATATGGTAACCGGCGCATCTACATGTGATCTAGCCATCATCCTCGTGGATGCAAGAGGCGGGGTTAAAACTCAAACGCGTCGCCACTCATTCTTGGTTTCGTTATTAGGCATCAAACACGTTGTTGTCGCCGTCAATAAAATGGACTTAATGGACTACAGCGAATCTGTATACAACGAGATCCAGCAAGACTACCTGAAGTTCGCTGAACAGTTGAATATTCCTGACATTCAATTTGTACCGATTTCAGCGTTAGAAGGTGACAACGTCGTCAATAAGAGCGACAAGACGCCTTGGTACACGGGCAATGCGTTGATGCAGATTCTTGAAACGATTGAAATCGGCAAAGATGCCAATCACGAAGATTTCCGCTTCCCCGTTCAGTATGTCAATCGCCCTCACCTTAACTTCCGCGGGTTTGCAGGAACCGTTGTATCAGGTGAAATAGCACCGGGTGATGAGGTTACGACGCTACCTTCAGGTAAAAAATCAACGGTTGCAAGTATAGAGACATTTGAGGGCCAGTTAGACAGAGCATACACACCTCAAGCCGTGACATTAACCTTGTCTGATGAGATCGATATCTCGCGCGGCGATATGATTGTGAAGTCTGACAACTTACCACTGCACGCGAGCCGCTTGAAATCTCATTTGGTTTGGATGTCTGACGAGCCACTCATGCCGAATAAGCAGTACAGCTTTAAATTTGCGACTAAGACTGTTAGCGGCAGTGTGTCATCAATCAACTACCAGATTGATGTTAACACTATGGAGCACAGTCAGGCCGTTCATTTAAATCTAAATGAAATTGCAGTTGTCGACCTCAAGCTCACCCAACCTGTTGCATGTGACCCTTATACTCGCAACCGTAAAACAGGCGCGTTTATCGTGATTGACCGCTTGACTAACGGTACTGTTGGCGCGGGTATGATCATCGATGAAGCACAAAGCGGCGATCAACAAGGCGAGCACAGTTATTCTGAATTTGAACTTGAATTCAATGCATTAGTGCGTAAACATTTCCCTCATTGGAATGCGATAGATATCAGTCAAAACTGAACACACTAATCAATGGATTATAACCAACTGGCAATACTGGCAGTGTTTGCCAGCACGATTGGGGCGCTGATTTTTTCTAACCAGCGCCCTTCTACTATATTTGCTGGGGCGATGCTGTTATTGCTTATCTCGCCCTCGTTAAGCTTCACTGAAATACTCGACAACCTGACCAACCAAGGTCTTGTAACGCTAGTACTGTTGCTGATGGTTAGTGGCGCTGTGGACAAGACAGCCTTATTGAAACGGCTCGGCCGGTCACTGATCACGCCTAAATTTGTTTCCAGTTTTTGGCGCTTGTTCGGATTAACCTTTTTCTCTTCAGCACTACTTAACAATACCGCGATTGTCGCGAGCTTGATTGGACCGGTTAAACAGAATCAATATCACCCACCAAGCCGCCTGCTAATTCCGTTGTCTTACGCCGCGATCCTCGGCGGTACAGTCACATTGATCGGTACATCGACTAACCTTATCGTTGATAGTTTTTTGATTGAGCATGGTCATCCAGGGTTTAAGTTTTGGGATTTCACGTTTTTCGGACTAGTAGCAGGACTTAGCTGTGGTCTGTTAATGTTTTTACTGTCCCCGTTGTTACCAGCTTTAGCTGGACATCAGAACAACTTCAGAGAGTACTTTATTGAAGCGGAAGTAGAGCCCGAGTCGGAGCTGATTGGCAAAAGTGTCGAACAAAACCACCTAAGAAACCTTCCCGAGTTATTTCTGGTCGAAGTCATACGCGATGGCACCTTGATTTCACCAATAAAGCCAGAGCTTGTCATTCAGCAAGGTGATAAGCTGATTTTCTCTGGTAACGTCGGCAAAGTAGACAACCTTTCACATATTAAAGGCTTGAAACTATTTGCCGAGGCCGATGGTTTGTTGCGAGAAAACTTAACCGAGGTGATTGTTTCCAATCGCGCACAAATCATCGGACAAACGCTTAAAAAAATGGGCTTCAGAGCGCTTTTTGATGCTGCAGTCGTCGCCATTCGACGCGACGGTGAGAGGCTATCCGGTAAACTGGGCGAAATACCATTACAAGCTGGTGATTTCTTATTATTGGCCACCGGACCTGACTTTCATCAGCGGCACAACTTGGCCAAGAACTTTTTTATCTTAAATGAGCAAAGAATTAATCGACCGTTATCGTGGGTGAAAGAGTCTATTACGATTGTTGGTTTTTTATCGACTATCGCCTTAGCAGCATTTGACATTGTGCCTCTGCCCATAGGTTTGTTATTTCTCATTGCGCTGTTAGTTGGAACAAAAGTCACATCGAATAACGAAATCAAGCGTAATTTACCGCTCAATTTGGTGATTGTGATTGTCGGTGCATTAAGCCTAGCAACCGCTCTAGAGAATGCCGGGATCATCAATTTTTTCACTCTCGCATTAGAGCCTTTTTTATCCGATTCAAGCTGGCTAATGGCATTGATTGGCGTCTATGTGGTGACAGTATTGTTGACTGAATTTGTGACCAACAATGCTGCGGCGGCTCTGATGTTTCCTTTTGCATACGGGTTAGTGGAAGCAATGCAGGCACCGTTAATGCCGTTTGCTTTGGCTGTCGCTTTTGCAGCGAGTGCCAGTTTCATTTCGCCCTATGGCTATCAGACGAATTTGTTGGTCTATAATGCAACCAAGTATCGCTTTAAGCACTTCACTACCATCGGACTCCCAATTTCTATCAGTTACTCGGCAATTGTCATTGGTCTGTTAAATTGGGTCTACTTTTAGACTGACTGTCATTCATTAAATCGAGTAACGCATAAAAAAGCCCTGAAACAAGTGCCTCAGGGCTTACGTAACGTGTTTAAACTGTGGTTTCTACTAGCTACTTACCTAAACAGTACTTTCTCTCGATTGAACCAGAAAATACAAAAATAAATGAATGCACCGGCAATGATTGCAGTTGAACCAAAGATTGGCAATAAGGCGAAGTAATCCATCGTACCTTTAATCAGTTCTTTGATTGCCAAGGCCACATTTGTCAGCGGCACCCAAGCCCAACCGCCTTTCAGCTCGACACCAGGCAGCATAGCTAATATTACCGGTACAATTACGATAAATACGATCGGCGTCATGTAACCTTGCGCCTCTTTGAAGCTGCGAGCATAGATTGACAAACTCAGTAAGACCGACGCAAAAATGGCTACTACCGGTACCAACATGAGGAACATCAGGACAAAATCCAAAATACTTATCGCGCCCATAAAGTCCACCACAGCTTGAACAGCCATTCCTTGACTCAGTACCAGCCCCCATACGCCCATACTCAGCACGGTAACGAGTGCCGACACAACTCCCGATAAAGCGATAGCAAAGAACTTACCAAGTACCAACTGATGTCTTTCAATCGGTGATATGAGCAATGTTTCTAAAGTACCTCGCTCTTTTTCCCCAGCGCCGAGGTCGGTTGCCGGTAACATGGCTCCCTGTAAACAGAGAATAAAGATCAAATAAGGCACGAAGCCGCCCAGTTTCTCACCCAAATTCTCACGCTGGTCCGCAACGTTGACTTTTTCTAGGACAATCGGTTCTAAGGTACCTACTTGCTGTTCTTCCGTTAGACCAAGTTGAGCAAACAACGCAGCTTGATTAGCCCCCGCCACTTCATCTATCACCTCGCGAAGTCGGCGTTCAACCATGTTTAAACCTGCATCATTAAAATACAGCTTGAGGTTGATTTGCCCTGCTTCGAGGATATCATTGCTGTAGTTTTCGGGGATCTCGATAACAAAGTCTACATTACCTTGCTTGACCCATTCCTTAACTTCAGCATCATCTGGCATCGCTTTAAATTCTAACAACTCTTCTGATACTAAACGTTGCTGTAACTCTGGCGCATAATCAGGGTTAACGATTGAGAAAGACAGCGTTTTGCTCTCTGCTTTTTGGACAGCCTGACTGGTAAAGTAACCGACTGCGCCAATAATCACCGGGAAAAACAACAGCGGCAGCGCAATCATAAAAAATAGTGTTTTGCGATCTCGTAACAATTCTCGGATCTCTTTCTTCATGACCAACCACATAATTAGGCCTCCTTTTCAATAGTAGAAAGAAACGATGCACCCAACGTTGTTCCAGATACATCAGCAAACGCACTCAAGCTATCATTAAATCGGCTAATACCTTGATCGATGACAGTTACCCGATCACACAATTCTGCAACCTCATCGAGATGATGCGTCGAGAAAATCACCGGAATACCCTGCTCTTTCAGTCCTTTTATAAAATTTAATACGGTTTGAGCCGCCATTATGTCGAGTCCCGTCGTTGGCTCATCCAAGATTACAATTTCAGGATTGTGGACCACGGCACGAGCAATGTTGGTTTTCTGCTTCATACCTGTAGAAAAGTTTTCACTGCGACGATCCAAGTATTCATGCAACTCAAGTAAATCGGCTAATTGCGCAATTCGCTGGTCAATTTCTGACTCCGTCATACCGTGTAATCGCCCGAAATAAGCGATATTCTCGCGACCGGTCAAACGGCCATATAAACCTGTTGAACCGGATAAAAAGCCTATTTTCTGACGCGCGACTAAAGGCTTGTCAATCACATCAACGCCATTGATCACGATACTGCCTGAGTCTGGCTGCAATGCGGTAGACAACATTCTCAATGTTGTGGTTTTACCCGCACCATTGGGACCGAGTAGTCCTAATACTTGTCCGCTGTCGCAACTGAAACTGACATCCTTAACACTGTGAAAGAACCGTCCTTTCAGTCGCGGATCTTGTTTTTCTTGTTCGCTCAGTTTTTTGGGGTTTTCGACCGCAAACTTCTTCGCTAATTGTTTTACTTCAATCATTTCATTGTCCTTAAAAATGAAACTTCGTATGTGCGCTATGGCGCGCGATATGACTAGTAGTACTGTAGGAATTCAATTTATTACAGTTTTTTTTAAAAGATTATTGGCATCCAACAAAAGCTTGTAATAATTTAGGCTCTGCAAGGACTGATAGAATTAACAACAAAAAATAGTAGGACAAGCATGAACGACGTAAATAACCCAATACAGGCCTGTAGCGATATCTTTTTTAAACCCAATGGGGTTTTCGCCGCAGTCAATGTGAAGCACAACTGGTCTTGGTTCCCTTTCATTTTGGTCATCGTTATGGCCATCTTACCCTCATATATGTATTTCAATTTTGTTGATTTTGAGTGGTACAAGGACCTCATCATCTCGACTAGTTATGCTGATACCAGCCCCAACGAACAAGAAATGATCCGCTCAGGTATGAGTGTATCAGGCATGGTTATTTTCGCGGTTTTAGGCGGCTTCATTGGCTTTTTATTAGTCAATGCAATATTGGCTACTTATCTCAACTTAGTGACTAAGTCAGATGAGGAAAATACTAACGGTTTCACTGACTGGTATGGTTTCACCTGGTGGGTGTCTATGCCGACAGTATTTTCTGGACTTGTTGCGCTACTCGTAATAGCGTTTGCCAGCGATCATCAACTCGATCCGGTCAGTTTGAGTCCGACATCTCTGGCGTTCCTACTGGGTCTATCGGTCGATTCAGACTGGTTTGCATTGCTACAATCCATGCGCTTGGAGAGCTTATGGACTATGTACCTTGTCGCAGTAGGCTTGACCCAATGGACCAGTATTCGCGGGAATAAAGCGTATTTGATCGCCGCTGCACCTTACGCAGTCCTGTGGACAATTTGGGGTGTCGTTAATCTGCTCGGGTAACGCTATTTCGTTAACTCATTCCCAACAAAAAGCGCTCTTACAAGCGCTTTTTTCTTTTCGGTCGAAATACATTTGCCTGCGCATAAAACGCCGTATCTTGATTCTCATACCAATTGGGTATGCCAAGCAGCGGCAAGGGGTGTAATCGACCTTTATCAAATAACCAAGAATCGTTTGATAAGGCCTTTGATAGTCTTTCATCCATGTTCCTGAAACCGCCTTTTGTCCAATGCACATAATCCACATCAGTGAAGTCCAACACGCACCATTTTGCGGTTAGTTGAAGATAGGGATTGAGCAACATTTCTAGATTGGCATGGCCAAAGACCACGGGATACAGTTCACGGTGCCAGAGTGAATTATTCTCATAAAGCGCATCGTGCCAGCGATGTTCTGCCAGCATTGCTGAAATCTCAAGCGCACGCTTGGACATCGCAATCAATATCAACCCACATTCATCGAAATGTGTTATTCGATTGCGCAAAGGTGTTCTAGGATTCAAGCCAAACTCTGTAATGTCTCGTGTGTGTAACTGATTGAGCAAGTGTTTTGTTTTTGGAAACAAAAGCCATATCAAGCCATTAAAAAAGTCATGCCAGCTATCTTCTCGAGTTGGAACTGTCTTATCTTGATAGATGATTTGTTCGTAATATCGCGATTCGTGCTCAAACTTACCCTGAGGCTCGAAATCAGGAATCTCATCGGCGCCCCCTAATTGGGCCGAGAGGTGTTGCAAAATCTCGGCGTTGCTCAACCCTTTAGGCAGAGTACCTAAACCAAAATAGTCGGATAACTCACTAAGATACTTCCCCAATTCAGGAAGCTTGTAGAATTCTGCCCACCCTACGCTGTGGTGAAAATGTGAATTCTGGCTTGTCTGCATGACGCTTTTCTCTATACTGCTGAACGGTCAATTGTAACGAAAAAAGACGTCCATAATGAATTATAAACTCTGGCCTTGTGCCCTATTGGCAGCTGCGACGCTATCAGCCTGCAGCGAGCCCACCACCTCTTTGCCTCAATCTCAAGACACCGCTACAGCACCCAGTAGTAATTCTGCTGAAGATGCAGCTGTAACCAGTAACTTTGAAAACGTCTACGCCAGCATTAGCGCCGCAGATCTCAGACAACACACAAAGACACTGTCCTCAGACGAATTCGGTGGTCGATTACCGACAACGCCCGGTGAGAAAAAAACGCTGGATTATTTGGTAAATGCATTTAGCGAAGCTGGATTGCAGCCTGGTAATGGGGATAGCTTCTTGCAACCTGTGGATTTAATCCAGATTACTGCAGACCCGGATATGACAATGACAATCGGGGATAACAGTTTCGCCTATCAGACGGATATGGTTGCGTCTTCAAAGCGCGAACAGGCCGAAGTCTCATTGAAAGACTCGGAACTTGTGTTCGTAGGCTATGGTGTCAATGCTCCAGAATACGAGTGGAATGATTATGCAGGGCTCGACGTTACTGGGAAGACGGTCGTCATTCTGATTAATGATCCAGGGTTCGAAAACCCTGAGTCCGGTAAGTTTCAGGGCACAACAATGACTTACTACGGACGCTGGAGCTACAAATACGAAGAGGCAAGTCGACAAGGAGCAGCGGGTGCATTGATCGTTCACGAAACTGCGCCAGCGTCTTATGGATGGTCTGTAGTTGCTAATAGTTGGTCTGGTCCACAGTATGGATTGCCGTCCAACGATAAAGGTGCAAGCCGAGTCGCTGTAGAAGGTTGGCTGACTTTAGAAGCTGCAACAAAGGTATTTGCTGACGCAGGACTTGATTTTGCGCAAGAAAAAGCCAATGCGATGCAAGGTCCATACAACAAGGCTGTTCCAATCACTGCCAGTGTTAACGTTAAAAACGAAATTGAACGTTCTGCAAGCTATAACGTTTTTGCAACGCTACCTGGCTCTGAAGCACCTGACGAGCACATCATTTACACTGCACACTGGGATCACCTAGGTACAGATACCAGTAAAGAAGGCGATCAGATATACAATGGTGCACATGACAACGCCACTGGTACCGCTGCCAGTATTGTAATGGCTAACGCGTTCGCAGAGCTTAACCCTCGTCCCAAACGTTCGGTCAGTTTCCTGATTGTAACGGCAGAAGAACAGGGGTTGTTGGGGAGTAAATTCTACGCCGAGAATCCAATTGTCCCGTTAGAGAAGACCGTTGCAAACCTAAACATGGATGCGATGAATATTTTAGGAAGAACGAAGGATGTATCCGTCATCGGTATGGGGAAATCAGAGCTAGAGCAATACCTGCAAACTGCTGTGGAACGGCAAGGTCGTGTATTGACTCAAGAAGGCCGCCCAGAGGCAGGCTATTACTATCGCTCAGATCACTTTAGTTTTGCCAAACTTGGCGTTCCCGCCTTGTACGCGAAAGGCGGCGATCAACCGATTGACGATGACACTGCAACATACCGCAAACGCGCTTCCGTTATTGTCACTGGCTGCTACCACCAAGTGTGTGACCAATTTCGCGAAAACTGGGATTTTGGTGGCGTTGAAGAAGATACGCGCATGTTATTCGAAGTCGGGCATGACATTGCCAATACCGAAAGTTGGCCTAAATGGAACCCAACCAGTGAATTTCAACGTTAGCATCTAGCTTAAACGAGCCGATTTCACACCGAAATCGGCTTTTTTCTATTAAGCGTAAAATAGCGCTTGCAATTTGCGCTAACAATGGCACATTCCAAGGTGTGCAAAAAAACAAAAAATAGCACCAGTTAGGTACCGCAAGCCCCCTACCTTGGGCATCGACAGAAATCCCAACAATAGAATAGAAAGAGAGAACGCAGTTTATGTGTGGTATTTTCGGTATCTTAGATATCAAAACGGATTCGGCGGAGCTTCGCACTAAGGCGCTAGAGCTCGCTAAACTTTTACGCCATCGCGGCCCAGACTGGTCTGGCGTGTGGAATAATGACAAGGCAATTTTGTGCCACGAGCGCCTTGCCATTGTCGACGTAGACACAGGTGCGCAACCGCTCACCAACCAAAACGATACCCACGTGCTTGCGGTAAATGGTGAAATATACAATCACAAAGAGCTGGCTTCTGAACTAGCTGCTGATTACCCATTCAAAACTCGGTCGGATTGCGAAGTCATTTTGCCACTATATGCCAAATACGGTACTGACTTTATCGATCGCTTGAGCGGTATGTTCGCGTTTGTCTTATACGACAAAGAACAAGACGCTTACCTTATTGCACGTGATCACATCGGTATTATTCCGCTTTATACAGGTTTCGACGAGTACGGCAATTTTTATGTCGCGTCAGAAATGAAGGCACTTGTACCTGTATGTAAAACCGTTCAAGAATTTCCCCCCGGACACTTCCTGTGGAGTAAAACCGGAGAGTTAAAGCGCTATTACGAGCGGGATTGGATGAGTTATGACAATGTCAAAGAGAACAGCACAGACTTGAATGACTTAAAAGCAGCTTTCGAAAAAGCAGTGAAGTCTCACTTGATGTCTGATGTTCCTTATGCGGTCTTACTTTCTGGAGGCCTAGACTCTTCATTGGTGTCTGCAGTTGCAGCTCAATACGTGGCGAAGCGCGTAGAGGACAATGATCAGTCTGACGCATGGTGGCCGCGATTGCACTCTTTTGCGGTTGGTCTTGAGGGAGCACCAGATCTGGTTGCGGCACAAAAAGTTGCAGACATGATTGGCACAGTGCATCACGAAATTCACTTCACCATTCAAGAAGGTATCGACGCTATTCGCGACGTCATTTATCAGCTTGAAACCTTTGATACCACAACTATCCGTGCCGCTACACCGATGTATTTGATGACCCGTAAGATCAAAGCAATGGGGATCAAAATGGTTCTCAGCGGCGAAGGTTCAGATGAGATCTTTGGCGGCTATTTGTATTTCCACAAAGCGCCAAACGCAAAAGAGTTCCATGAGGAAACAGTGCGCAAACTCGAGCGTTTGCACATGTTTGATTGCGCCAGAGCAAATAAAGCAACCTCCGCTTGGGGCGTCGAAGCTCGGGTACCTTTCTTAGACAAAGAGTTTATCGATGTCGCCATGCGTCTAAACCCTCAAGACAAAATGTGTATTGATGGCAAAATGGAAAAGTGGATTTTACGCAAGGCATTTGATGACAACTCAACGTTGCCTGCGGAAGTTCTATGGCGCCAGAAGGAGCAATTTGGTGATGGCGTTGGCTATTCATGGATTGATTCCATTCGAGACTTTGTCGACCAAGAAGTATCTGATCAACAACTTGCTACAGCTGAATTCCGCTTCCCTATCAACACACCGGATACCAAAGAAGGCTATTACTACCGCACAATCTTTGAGAGCTACTTCCCTCAAGAAAGTGCCGCGAAATGTGTTCCGGGTGGCAAATCGATAGCATGCAGTACTGTAGAAGCCCTAGAGTGGGACGAAAACTTTAAGAATATGGCTGACCCATCTGGTCGCTCAATGGTCGATGTTCACGGCAAGTCGTAACCCTCCTGAAAAGGTGCGCTAAGACTCTATTAGCGCACCTATTGTTCCAGAGAAAACCAAAGTTCACTATTGTCGATTGGCGTTTGTTCTGTCATCAATGGATTGTCTAACTCGAATATCTGTCGTTGTTTGATGTTCAATTGCTCCAAAATTGGACCGTAGTGTAAATCGAACAATTGATCGACCGAACCATCGGCCATGGCCTTGCGAAGGCCAGCTTCGATTAACGTTGCTAACGTCGGATTAGTTTTATTCACAAAAAAATACATTGCAGAGGGATAATGAATAGCCAAGGACTGTTCCAACACAATGTCCGGGTCGATTGAATCCATCTCCAACTCACCTAATACCTCGACAACAGATCGAGGATAAAAATCTGCCTGAAAGCGTCCCAGAAGGTCAAACGTCGTCATATAGTTGGTTGCGGTTTCAACATCAAAACCATTCGATTGAAGGATTTTAGTATCCGGCCAATCTTCACCTTGCACGGGAATGTAGCGCTGCAATGCGGACAAAGAGTTGATTGACGCGAACGCATTTTGTTTGTCACGGTGAATTAAAAATACACGCCAGCCAATTAAACCCTTATTGATAGGGATCCTGATGGGCAACAGGTCCAGTTCTCGTTGTTGTTCGGTCATGCTCCAAACCACGTTAACCGAACGATTTTCTCGCAGCTGACGAAGGGCTTTGCCTTGTAACAAAATTCTGTCTGAGGGTTTCAGGTTGTATCTAACGCCGGTTTTATTAAGGGCGAGAGACAGCAAGGCAACAGGGTAATCATTGCGAACATCCCCTTCAACTAACGCCCTTGGGTAGGTAATGTTCCATACTGCAGCGATAGCTGATGTGTGACTAAAAAATAACACACTACTGAGCACGACTAGTGAGCCAATGCCACTAAAGCGCATTATTCGTTCACCTGAGCATACAAATCGTCTAACGCTTTTTCTTCTTCATCAATGACCGACACTATGATATCGAAACCATGCGCTCCACCGCGCTCTAATGTATAACTCGTTGAGCACCTGAAGCTAGAATCGTTGTTTTCATTCAGCATACGCCAATCAACCTTGGCAAACAGCACTGTTTCAGATAGCGGCATAGCGTGAACAATAGTCGCTTCGTGCTTAACCGGAACAGCTGGCTGGAAGCCGTGGAATAACTCGGTCAAACGTTTCTCAATTAACACTGCGTTCGAACAGACGGTTTTTTCATCCACTGACACAAAAACACAAGGAACGTGATAAAAGGACTTCAAGCTTGCTATGCTCATTTGATTCATCGCGTGACTGAAAGCGTAGAAAAACCGCTCTAGTGCCTGCTCATCTTGGGCGTTTATCACTTTTTATTCTATTCCTAAGTACTTATGTGTCTGTAACGATAGCCGCCAGTTTCTCTGGATACAAGTATTGATTGCCAATTCCGTCGCCCTTGGGCGCTGTGAAATTGGCTGTAATGCAACCAGTGTGTCGGCCTGAATCGGGCAACGTGCTAGAAGTTCATCTAACTCATCTATGTGCTTCTGCATGGCAATGGGATGTTTAATTTCATTCGCTCGAGCAATTGCACCTGGCAGAACCGAAAACCCGCCCGGCATATTAATTTTAGGCGATACGGTGACCCAAGTTTTATCTGAACAGCGAACTTCAAACGTACCACTCGTTTCTATTTGCGTCGAATACCCCGCAGCATTTAGCATCTCGGTCAATTTTCGCAAGTCATACATACATGGCTCGCCTCCCGTAATCACAACATGCTTAGCGGTATATCCATGCTTTTCAAACACTGAAAGCAACGCATCTTCGGACAAATCAGCCCACGTATCTGAGTCTGTATGCTTAGCCATGACCTGTTTTATCGGAATACGGTTCTTGTTGTCCACTTCCCATGTATGTTGAGTGTCGCACCATGGACACCCCACAGGGCAGCCTTGTAAGCGCACGAAAATAGAAGGTGCACCCGTGTAAAAGCCTTCTCCTTGAATGGTTTCGAATACTTCGTTTATCTTTAACATAGAAACAAATTTAATTAATCACACTTGGGATTTTAACAGGGATCACATAAACTGCGCGCGTTAAATTAATTTAGAGAATACTTATGTCGATTTCCAAAGCTGTGGTTGTCTATTCAGGCGGCATGGACTCTTTCACGGTATTACACAAAGCGCGTGCGGTCCACGACGAACTGTTTGCCATATCGTTTGATTATGGCCAGCGTCACAAGAAAGAGTTGGATGTTGCGGCATCGGTATGCCGCTCACTTGGTGTAAATCATAAAATCATCGACATAACCAGTATCAATCAGCTACTTGCTGGCTCTTCGTTGACATCGGATATGCCAGTGCCAGAAGGACATTACGAAGAACCGTCGATGCAACAGACCGTGGTGCCTAATCGCAACATGATTTTGTTATCTCTGGCGGTAGGCTATGCCGTTTCGATTGGCGCGAATAAAGTGTATTACGGCGCCCATTCTGGTGATCACGCCATCTACCCAGATTGCCGCCCAGAGTTTGTCGAAAAAATGAATGCGGTATGTGGTATTGCTAACTATGAAGCGGTCGAAATCGTTACGCCTTACTTACACAGTAGTAAAATCGAAATTCTCACGGACGGCTTATCAATGAATTTGGACTACAGCCAAACGTGGACCTGCTACAACGGTCGCGAAAAAGCGTGCGGAAGATGTGGCGCCTGCCAAGAGAGATTAGAAGCATTCGAACAGAACGGCGTCACCGACCCACTGAGTTATGAGTCCTAATCGATAAGATTTGCAACCACAGAATAGGCTAAATATCTGCGGTTGCTTTTGCTGTTCTATGCGCTTTTCTGACTTTCAGAAATGAAGTATGACAACTCTTTAATACAATGACGTAACACAGGGTTTAAGCGCGTGTTTTTGCCGTTCATGATAAAAAGCTCATGCGAGAAATTGAACAATTCACCATTGGCGATTGGCACCAAACCAAGACTTGCACCTTGCTCTCGACGCATATAGTCGGGTAGCAATCCAACATACTCTCCCGTCATAATCGCTGACATACAGGCATCATATGAATCCGAAAATGTCTGAATCGCCAAACGACTCTCGTCTTCAATATAGTTTGCTGATGACAACCCACTGATACCAATGGCGGGATAATCCTCGATGCGGATGTCGTCTGGCAGCGCAGTGTCTCTGTATTTTGCTAATGGATGCGTCGGCGCACAATAGAGGCGCCCTGCACATTCGGTGCCTGTTGGATGAAACGTCACCGACTCAGGTTTAACCATATCATAGGTAGATACCACTAAGTGACATTCGCCGGACACCGCGACGTGCTCAACCTCATTGTATAAACGTGTTTGAATATTGACGTGAATATCGTCAAATTTCTTCATCGTACTTTTGACGGCTTTACTGATAGCGAGTTGCATTGACAAAGGTAATCCGGCCATCATCACGATCGTGATATGGCCTGAATAATCGTCATGCAAGCTCTTTAAATTGAAGACAAAATTATCGAAAGCATTGAATATGCGCTTGGTCTCTTGGAAAACCATCTCGCCTTCTTTGGTCATCTGGAACCCGCCCCGACCTCGGTGACAGAGAACGAGGTCTAGACGCTCCTCGAGCTTTTTAATCGCGGCACTGATATTTGGACGTTGCATGCGCAGTACTGGCTCTGCGGCTGTGAAACCGTTGCAACTCGCCACAGCATAGAACACCCGAAGTAATTTTATATCTGACTCTTGGAGACGGTTTAACATAGAGCACCATTTTTAGGTATAGTTATTGATACGCTAAACCCTATAGTAGGCAAGGCGAACGCGGAATACAACGCTTAATTCCGCGTTTTGACGCGATTTTCGTTCGAATTAGGACAGACTTACCACCTGTTTGCGCAACTGTTCGATGTCATCGCGCAAATTTGCCGCTTTTTCGAATTCCAATTCGCGCGCAAACTCAAACATTTGTTTTTCCATGTCCGCGATTTTTTCCATCAATTGAGTGGCAGTCATGGCTTGATAAGTCTTCTCTTTTTCAGCCACTTTGCGCAGTTTAATTTTGCCAGAAGCTGGGTGCGCACTATCGCCGAGATCCATAATATCAGTAATCGGTTTGTTCAGACGTTGCGGTGTTATGTTGTTAGCCTGGTTGAATGCTTGTTGCTTGTCTCTGCGACGTTCTGTTTCATCAATCGCCTTACGCATGCTTTTCGTAACCGTATCAGCATACATTATCGCTTTACCGTTGACATGACGTGCCGCCCGACCAATGGTTTGAATTAGGGATTTCTCGGCTCGTAAAAACCCTTCTTTATCGGCATCCAGAATCGCGACTAAACTTACTTCGGGCATATCTAGGCCTTCCCTTAGCAAGTTAATTCCTACCAACACATCAAATTTACCAATGCGCAAATCTCGAATAATTTCGATACGTTCAACCGTATCAATGTCTGAGTGAAGGTAGCGAACCTTGACACCGTGCTCATTCAAATATTCACTCAAATCTTCGGCCATGCGTTTGGTCAACGTCGTAATCAACACCCGCTCATCAAGGGCCACGCGTTTATTGATTTCTGACAACACATCATCTACTTGAGTTGCCACCGGACGAATCTCAATTTCAGGATCGAGTAGCCCTGTTGGCCTGACGACTTGCTCAACAACTTCGTCGCCTGATTGTTGCAGCTCATAATCTCCAGGCGTCGCAGAAACATAAATGGTTTGTGGGGAGATATGTTCAAACTCTTCGAATTTTAACGGACGATTGTCTAAGGCTGACGGCAGTCGAAAACCATACTCTACTAGTGTTTCTTTGCGGGAACGGTCTCCTTTGTACATTGCACCAATTTGAGAAACCGTAACGTGAGACTCATCAATGAACATTAGACCGTCAGCCGGAAAGTAATCAAGTAAGGTAGGCGGTGGCTCTCCCGGAGCTCTGCCAGATAGGTATCGAGAGTAATTTTCAATCCCGGAGCAATAGCCGAGCTCCAACATCATTTCAATATCAAACTGGGTACGCTGAGAAATCCGTTGCTCTTCAATTAACTTTTGATTCTCTTTGAGCTGGGTTTTGCGTTCCACCAACTCTTGTTTGATCTGATCGATCGCATTTAGGATTTTCTCTCGTGGTGTTACATAGTGTGTTTTCGGGAAGACCGTGGTTCTAATAACCTGCTTCTCTACTGCCCCTGTTAGCGGATCAAAGATACTAATGTTGTCGATCTCTTCATCAAAAAGCTCAACTCTAACGGCGAACTTCTCTGAATCCGCGGGATAAATATCTATAACATCACCGCGCACGCGAAACGTGCCACGCTCAAACGCCACGTCATTCCGCTTGTATTGCAACTCTGCAAGACGACGTAAAATATCGCGCTGGTCCATCGTGTCGCCTTGGCGTAGATGCAACAACATCTTCATGTAAGACTGTGGATCGCCCAAACCATAGATGGCCGAGACACTCGCAATGATCACAACATCACGACGCTCCATTAAGGCTTTTGTGGCTGACAGCCGCATTTGCTCAATATGGTCGTTTATAGACGCGTCTTTTTCAATAAACGTATCGGTTGTCGGTACGTAAGCTTCCGGTTGGTAATAATCGTAGTACGACACAAAGTACTCAACTGCATTGTTTGGGAAAAACTCTTTCATTTCGCCGTATAACTGTGCCGCTAGCGTTTTATTGTGTGCCATTATCAATGTCGGCCGCTGAACGTTCTTGATAATGTTAGCCATTGTAAAGGTTTTTCCCGACCCCGTTACACCGAGCAAAGTCTGGCTAGCTAATCCATCATCAAGGCCTTCCACTAACGCTTCAATTGCTTGGGGTTGATCGCCTGCTGGCTGATACTCTGATACGAGTTCGAAATCTTTACTCATTAGGCTTCCTGCTGTTTGGCACTAATTGAATCAACTTGTTCATTTATCGAACGCTTAAACCATATGAATGACACACTTGCCATCATCAAATTGGCAAGTACCCCACCCCAAAACATTCCTTCAATCTGGTATAGCAAACTTCCCAAATAGGAAATTGGAACCAAGAAAACAAATAAGCGAATCACGCTTAATACGAGCGCAGCCATCGGTTTGTGCATCGCGTTAAACGAAGAATTGGTCAAAATGATTATGCCTTGCAGCCCATAGCCAATTGGCACGATCATCAAAAACAGCTGAATTAATTGGGCGACATCGGGGTCATCGGTAAATGCAGCGGCAATAAACGGTGACAGGAGCCACATGAAAACGAAAACGCCCAACTGCCACATCAAAACAAACCGAATAGACAAATCATAGGCCATCTTGACGCGTTGGTATTTTCCCGCACCGATGTTCTGACTAATCAATGGCGGTAAAGACATCGACAATGCCAACACGACTATACTGGCAATTGATTCCAATCGATTGCCAACCCCCCAAGCAGCCACCGCTCCAGCGCCATAGGCCGACACAATTTTGGTCAAAACGCCACCCGCTATAGGGGTCAACATATTCGCGCCGGCAGCAGGAAGGCCGATTTTTAGAATTCCTTCGCTTGTAAAACGTAATTCAGTCAGCGTTAGCAGTCGGGGTAACATCAATTGACGTTTCACTAATAACGCAATAATCCATACTACGCCAATACCCCATGCAATCATTGTGGCTAAAGCAGCACCTTGAATACCGAGCCCAGGTATTGGACCCCAACCAAAGATCAACAATGGGTCGAGTAACGCGTTTACCCCCCCTCCAGCGGCCATGATCAGGCTAGGTGTTTTGGTATCACCTGATGCCCGGAGTACGCTGTTTCCAACCATAGGCAACGCCAAGAAAACACCCGCGAGATACCACACCACCATATAATCGGAGATATAAGGCATTAAATCTTCAGATGCACCTAACATTCTAAAGATGGGTTCAATTGTAAAAAGACCAATCGTGGCCAGAATCCCCACAAGAATTGTAGCCAACATTAATGATCCGGTCGCAAACTCTTTGGCGTGCGTCAAATCACCACTGCCCACGTAACGTGCAATAATCGCAGATGTCCCGATTCCTAGGCCGATATTTAAACTAATTAGTGTGAACGTGACGGGGAAAGTAAAACTAATTGCCGCCAGTTGTTCGGTACCCAGCAAACTGACGAAGAAGGTATCAACTAGCCCAAATGTCATTAACATGATCATGCCCATGATCATTGGGACTGTCATTTTTCTCAAAGTGAAACCGATATCACCATTTAGAAGGTCAGGCTTTTTATGTTTAGTGGTGTTTGTTGACACGTATTCTTCTCAGTTTTGAAGGGAAAAAAGCATAGCGAGTCTAACAGCTATGCAAACGGTTGATTATTACATTTTACGCTTAACCATATCCACTTCACTGGCATTCAACCGAACTTCTCGATAAACCAACTTAAACAGCATGCCTGTAACAACTTTTGTGAGACATCAGCGAAAACTGAAATTCGTTTGTGACAATCATGTTTCAGTGAATATGACAGTTTTGTGATGGCGAGGAACCCAAAAAGTTACTCACATTCAATGTCAAAGGTTTGACGGATAAAGCCCTCGACGGCCGGTAAAGACACGGAAAACAACGGTAAACGGTACTGAATTGTTGAAGAAACACACAGGCAATCAAGCGCTTAACCGATCGCGATTGATTGATCAATAACGCGCTGGCGCAAAGATCATATCACACTGTTTTAATTAATATTTTTATTTTTTTCCAGAAAAAGTTGGATTAATTCAGAAAGTTATGGATCGATAATTTGGCTGCGATCTGATAATTCTATTCACAACTTTATCCACAGATTTAGTGGATAACTGAGAAAGCCCAGTAAAACCGCCATGTTAGTGGCAATTGGTCAAAATATAGGTAAGTTGTTACTAACCTAACTCACCCTATTCATTCATTACAGTTTTATGAACAACTGAATACAAGTACAGTGGTCAAAGCATTTTTAATAACTTTTAGTTTTAACTGGGTAAAAATATTAGTATTTATGAAATTAGCTGAATTACCAATTACCTGCGCGATCACAGCTGCTGATCACAAATCGATGTAAATGCTCAATAAATAGGCCATCAATCAGGTATTTTAAAAAATAAGGCAATCCAGTGTTGACACTGCAGCGCAGGCTCATTAATATTCGCGTCCGTTGAAAAGCCGGTCCCCCTTAGCTCAGTTGGTTAGAGCGACGGACTGTTAATCCGCAGGTCCCCCGTTCGAGTCGGGGAGGGGGAGCCACTTTTCAATGACAACTTATCGTTCCCCCTTAGCTCAGTTGGTTAGAGCGACGGACTGTTAATCCGCAGGTCCCCCGTTCGAGTCGGGGAGGGGGAGCCACTTCTCACACTCTCTCAAGTTTATTCTTAATAACCATATATTTATCAAGTTGTTAATTGGTCCATAAACAGCGATAATTAGCAGCGTTCGCTGGGGATGAACCCAGGCTATCGAAATAACGTATAAACAAGTCGTTTCGATACACTCAGAACCGTTCATGACATTAAATAGTGCTTATAGTTACAGTTAAATGACAGAGTTCTTTCTATTACTGGTCAGCACAGTGCTGGTCAACAACTTCGTACTGGTTAAATTCCTTGGCTTATGCCCCTTCATGGGCGTGTCAAACAAGTTGGAAACCGCAATCGGTATGTCTATGGCAACGACGTTTGTTTTAACGATTGCGTCGATGACGTCGTATTTAGTTGAGTCTTTTGTTCTTGAACCTCTTGGGATCAGCTATCTGCGTACCTTGAGTTTTATTCTGGTCATTGCTGTAGTTGTGCAATTTACCGAGATGGTCGTGCACAAAACCAGCCCTACGTTGTATCGACTACTCGGTATCTTTTTACCGCTCATAACAACAAACTGCGCCGTGCTAGGTGTTGCTCTTTTAAATGTCACAGAACAGCACAGCTTTTTAGAATCGATTTTTTATGGTTTTGGTGCGGCTGTAGGGTTTTCTCTGGTATTGGTGATGTTTGCAGCAATGCGTGAAAGGCTTGCTGCAGCAGATGTTCCGCTTCCTTTTAAAGGCGCCGCAATTGGTATGATAACAGCCGGCCTAATGTCGTTGGCATTTATGGGGTTCATCGGGTTGGTGAAATTTTCATGACACTATTATGGGCGTTGCTCGCGATTGGAGTATTAGCGTTAGGGTTCGGTGCCGTATTGGGCTACGCTGCGATCCGATTTAAAGTGGAAGGCGATCCACTCGTTGATCAAATCGACAATATTTTACCGCAAACTCAATGCGGTCAGTGTGGCTATCCCGGTTGCAAGCCATATGCCGAAGCCATTGCCAACGGAGATGAGATCAATAAATGCCCCCCTGGCGGCGAAGCGACAATCAAGCAACTCGCCGAGTTAATGGGGGTTGAGGCTAAACCTCTCGATGCAGCACACGGCGTTGAAGACGTTAAAAAAGTTGCTTTTATCCGAGAAGATGAATGCATTGGCTGTACTAAATGCATTCAGGCCTGTCCTGTGGATGCCATATTAGGCGCCGCAAAGCAAATGCATACAATCATTGCCGATGAATGCACTGGATGCGATTTGTGTGTTGACCCCTGCCCTGTTGATTGTATTGATATGATTCCGGTAAAACCGACAACTCAGTCTTGGGCGTGGGATATTCCCACTAAAGTAACCGGCGATATTCCCGTGAAAATGGTGTCTTGATATGGCGATAACTCCTGACTTTGAAAGCGTTATCGCACGCTTAAACAAACAACAACTTTGGCAATTTCCTGGTGGTGTCCACCCTGTTGGCGAAAAAAGCCTAAGCAATTCGACCCAAATTGCGCAGCTCTCTCTACCCGAACAACTGTATGTTCCTATCAAACAGCATTCTGGCGTAGAAGGTGAACTTCTCGTATCCGTTGGCGAACATGTGTTGAAAGGACAGGCGCTGACTGTGGCTAAAGTCCCTTTTTCCGTTCCAGTTCACGCACCGACATCCGGTATCATTGCGGCGATAGAAAATCACACCAGTGCACACCCCTCTGGAGTCCCAGAGTTAACGATTACGCTGCAACCGGATGGCAACGATACCTGGATAAATCTATCGCCATTAACAAATTATCAGCAACTAGATCCAGCCGTCATTGTCGAAGCAATATGTGATGCCGGCATTAGCGGCCTTGGCGGCGCAGGTTTTCCAACGCATATAAAAGCTAAATCAACCAAAACGACCGAGTTTTTGATCATTAACGGCATTGAATGTGAGCCTTATATTAGTGCCGACGACAGGATAATGCGGGAGCACGCCTGGCAAATACGCCAAGGGATTGATGTTTTAGTACATTTGTTGGCGCCCAAACAAGTCATAGTCGCGGTCGAAGACAATAAACCGGAAGCACTGAAGGCAATGCAAATTGCTTGTCAAGATTCCTCCCAGATACTAACGGTTGAAGTACCTACCGTTTACCCGTCGGGCGGGGAAAAGCAGCTAATTCAAGTGCTCACCGGTCGAGAAGTCCCACGCAAAGGGCTGCCGATTGATATTGGTTGTGCAATGTTCAACGTCGGGACCTGCTTCGCCATTGCAGACGCAGTTTTTGCCGGAAAACCACTCATTGAACGCGTTGTCACCGTGACCGGCCGCGCAGTCGATAAACCTCAAAATGTGTGGGCTCTGTTAGGTACTCCAGTGGCGCATCTCTTGAGTCATACTGGTTACCTTGCTCATCAGCAAGCTCAACAAAAAGTGATTATGGGTGGACCAATGATGGGGTTTACTGTAAACAGTCTTGATACTCCGGTCGTCAAGATTACCAACTGCTTACTTGTGCCTGCCGCAGATGAACTGGCTGATCCCGCTAATGAGCGGGCATGTATCCGCTGTGGTTACTGTGCTGACGCCTGTCCAGCTAGTTTGCTGCCACAGCAATTGTATTGGTATAGCAAAGCCAAAGATCTCGAGAAAGTCGAAGAGTTCAATTTGTTTGACTGCATAGAATGTGGTGCGTGTGCATACGTATGTCCGAGCGAAATACCACTGGTCCACTACTACCGCAAATCCAAAGCTGATATCCGCAATCAACGTGATGAAAAAGAAAAGTCAGACCGAGCTAAGCAACGATTTGAAGCGAGAAAGGCACGTTTGTTAGCTGAAAAGCAAGCACGAGAAGAAAAGCATCGCCTAGCCGCAGAGCAACGTAAAAAGGCGATGGAAAGCGATGATGGCGGTGCCAAAGCTAAAATTGCCGCAGCGCTAGCGAGAGCGAAAGCTAAGAAAGCCCAAGTACAAGAATCAGAGCCTGCCAACGATAAGGCAACGGCCACAGATAAATCAACCAAAGTACAAGCGGCTATCGCACGAGCAAAAGCCAAAAAAGCGCAGCAAGCCGTTGGACAAGCGACACAAGAAAAGTTAGCGGATACAGCAGCAGAAAAACCAAGCGAGCCCAATAAATCGGCTAAAATTGCCGCGGCAGTAGCGAAAGCTAAGGCCAAAAAAGCGGCCCAAACCGATGCGACGGTTAAAGCAGCTAATAACGAGGAGAAGGCTTCGACACCTGAGGAGATTAAAAGGCAAAAAGTCGCCCAGGCAATCGCCAAAGCAAAAGCTAAAGCCAAATCTCGCAACACGAGTAATAACGACAAAGCGAACGATTCAGAATGAAGTTAACATTATCCAGCTCTCCTCATCATCACGTTCGCCGCGACACTGGAAGTGTCATGCGCCTAGTATGCTACGCAGCTTTCCCTGGCATCTTGGCTCAAGCCTTATTCTTTGGCTGGGGAGTGTTTGTGCAACTTGCGCTTGCGATCGCGACGGCCTTGATTACCGAAGCGCTCATTCTAAAAATGCGCGGTCGCCAAGCCAGCAGCGCATTGATGGACTTCAGTGCAGTGTTAACTGCGTTGTTACTTGCGATTAGTATTCCTTCTGTCGCTCCATGGTGGATAGTGGTCATTGGAACCGTGTTCGCCATAGGCCTTGTTAAACAATTGTACGGGGGGTTGGGGTTTAACATGTTCAACCCTGCTATGGCTGCTTATGTAATGCTACTGATCAGTTTCCCAGTCCAAATGACAACTTGGTTACCGCCGCAATCGTTGGTCGAAAATAGTCTCTCGCTTTGGGATGCGTTCTTCGTCGTGTTTACTGACTATACGGCTGAGGGCTATAGCATAGCCCAATTACAGGTCAATGTGGACGGAGTCTCGATGGCTACCCCCTTGGATCATGTTAAAACTGCAATGACCACTGGCTTGACCTACACAGAAGCGCTGGGCACTCCCATACTAAGTGGAAGCTCAGGTATCGGTTGGTTTTGGGTCAACCTCGCATTTTTAGGTGGTGGTTTGTTCCTATTACAACAGCGCGTAATTAGCTGGCATATCCCAGGTAGTATGATCGTTGCAGTATTTGTGGTGAGTGGCTTTTTCTTCATGCTCAATGCTGACGCATATGCCTCACCCTACTTTCATTTGATCAACGGCAGTGTCATGTTAGGCGCTTTTTTCATTGCGACCGATCCGGTTTCAGCGAGTACAACACCGCTGGGTAGGATTGTTTTTGGTGCGTTTATCGGTTTCTGGATTGTGATCATTCGTCTTTTCGGTAATTACCCCGATGCCATTGCGTTTGCGGTCATTATTATGAACATGGCGGTGCCACTTATCGACTATTACACCCAACCTCGCACCTATGGGCACAAGCATTAGGGAATCGTTGTAATGATGAATAACATTTCAAAAAATGGCATGATTCTAGGCGCTTTTGCACTTGCGACAACCGCAATGATCGGATTGACCTTTGTTGGTACCTCGGATCGAATAACACAACAACGGCTTACTTTGCTGCAGCAGACGCTCGAGCAAGTAATGCCTTCAAGCTTTTACGATAATGCACTGGCAGCGTCCTGCACACTGGTTGCAGACGAACGCTTGGGCTCAACCCCGAACCGTGTTTATCGAGCCACAAAACAAGGGGAATCCATTGGGTTTGTCGTTGAATCGACTGCACCAAATGGATACAGCGGTAAAATCCATATGCTCACCGGTATGTTGATGAATGGCACAGTAACCGGTGTTCGAGTACTCGACCATAAGGAGACGCCTGGCTTAGGGGATAAAATCGATATTCGCATAAGCGACTGGATCCTATCCTTTAATAGACAACAAGTGAGCGAACAAAACAGCGCATTATGGGAAGTGAAAAAAGATGGTGGACAATTTGATCAGTTTACGGGTGCAACGATCACACCCAGAGCCGTTGTCAACCAGGTCGAATTAACCATTATAACTGCGATGGAGAATAGCGCGTTGTGGGCTGCGGCGGACAATAATTGCGACGTGCCAGCGGAGACCAATGATGAGTGAATTGAATCAGGAACTAAAAAACCTTACCCAACAGGGATTTTGGAAAAATAACCCTGCGCTGGTTCAGCTACTCGGCCTATGTCCGCTACTCGCTGTCACTGCCACCCTAATCAATGGCTTAGGCCTAGGAATCGCAACAACCTTGGTGTTAATAGGCTCAAATGTAACGGTCTCCCTAGTGCGCAACCTAGTGCCAAATGAAATACGAATCCCGATTTTCGTCATGGTAATCGCTGCGTTTGTTACGGTTATCGAATTGCTGATGAATGCGTTCACCTATCAACTCTACTTAACATTGGGCATTTTCATCCCATTGATTGTAACTAACTGCGCAATAATCGGCCGAGCCGAAGCTTATGCATCCAAGAACCCCGTTGGCTTTGCTGCATTTGACGGACTAGTGATGGGACTCGGATTCACAGCAGTGTTGGTTGCGCTCGGTGCAATTCGAGAAATACTGGGATATGGCACCCTACTAAGTGGTGCGGATTTACTGCTTGGCGACTGGGCAAAATCATTAGAAATCGTGGTGTTTAACACTGACAGCCCGTTTTTATTGGCAATTTTGCCACCTGGCGCTTTTTTGGCGATGGGTTTCTTAATCGCTGCGAAAAATGCATTGGACAAATGGCTTGAACAGCGCATGAACCAGGGCCAAACCAAAGTCGTCGAGCGAGTTCGGGTAACGGCTGAATAAACGAGTATGCGTCAGCGATTACTTGACGCTATGAGAGAGGATCATGGGCGTGACAAACGCAAGCAGTACATTATCAAAGCAAGAAAAGGTTCAGGCAATAATTCAAATTCTAGAAGACTTGTACCCTGAACCTCCTATTCCACTTGACCACACAGATCCATATACATTACTTGTCGCAGTATTACTATCGGCACAATGTACCGACGAAAGAGTCAATCAAATAACACCGAAACTCTTTGCGCGCGCAGACAACCCGTACGATATGGTGTTGATGAGTATCGATGAAATTAAGGCAATCATAAAACCGTGTGGGCTGTCGCCGATGAAATCCAAGGGGATATGGCACTTATCCGACATGATCATCAAACAACACGGCGGCAAAGTACCGCAAGACTTCGCGGCACTGGAGGCTATGCCAGGTGTCGGACATAAAACGGCATCTGTGGTTATGGCTCAAGCCTTTGGTGTACCGGCCTTTCCCGTCGATACCCATATACACCGCTTGATGTATCGGTGGGGACTTTCAAATGGCAAGAGTGTTGAGCAAACGGAGCGCGACGCTAAACGTTTGTTCCCAAAAGAAAAATGGAATGATCTACATTTGCAGATCATTTTTTACGGTCGTGAATACTGCCCAGCTAGGGGGTTTTCTTTAGAAAACTGTCCAATTACTCGACAGTACGGTCGACGCAGTTTCATCAATGAAGTATTGAAAGAACAAGCCAAGAAAACAAAGGCGAAAGCATCTAAATGAGCCAATATTAGCAACCAATTTTACAACCCGTAAAATACCCTCACTAAGGAGCCACAATGAGAATGTTACATACCATGTTACGGGTCGGTGACCTGCAACGCTCCATTGATTTCTATACTGACGTTATGGGCATGAAACTGCTCAGACAAAGCGAGAATACTGAATATCGGTACACACTGGCATTTGTTGGCTACGCCGATGAATCCGAGCAGGCTGTCATCGAATTGACTTATAACTGGGATACCGTGGAGTACGACCATGGCAATGCATTCGGTCATGTCGCTTTTGCGGTTGAAGATATCTACACGATCTGTGAGCAAATAGAAGCAAAAGGCGGTGACGTGTACCGAAAACCAGGGCCAGTTAAAGGCGGAGAAACAGTGATTGCCTTTGTTCGTGACCCAGACGGCTACGCAATAGAATTAATTCAATCGAAGGAATGAAAATGATGTACAGAACCATAGGCTTATTATCAATATTCGTTGTAATTAGCCTGAATGGTTGTGCACTTGCCCCTTCAACTAAGAGCAAAATAGAATTTCAAGCGCGTGAACCAATTGTTATTGCGCATCGGGGTGCCTCGGGATATCTACCGGAACATACACTCGCTGCAGTAGCGCTGGCATATGATCAAGGAGCTGATTACATCGAACAGGATTTGGTCGTGACCAAAGATGACCGACTAATTGTTCTGCATGATATACACCTCGATACAACGACAAACGTTGCGGAATTGTTCCCTCATCGAAAAAGAGCCGATGGCCGCTATTACGTGGTTGACTTTCAACTAGCGGAATTGCGCCAATTGGATGTTTTTGAGCGCCGTGACCTAAATGGAAATCAAGTATTCCCACAACGCTACCAAGGACGTGCTCGTTTCAAGCTCGTAACATTTGAAGAACAAATTGAGTTTATCCTACAGCTAAACCGGTCCCGTCAATTGAATGTCGGGCTCTATCCAGAAATAAAGGCCCCACAGTGGCACCACCAACAAGGCAAAGATATTGCAGCATTAACGCTAAATGTTTTACGCCAATATGGGTTAGATCATCTCGACTCGACTGTTTTCTTACAGTGCTTCGATTTCAATGAAACGAAGCGATTGCGAAATGAATTGGATGCTAAGGTCAAACTCGTGCAATTAATTGGCGAAAACAGTTGGTTAGAATCAAGTACAGACTATGACTATTTGCGCACCAACGAAGGCCTTGATGAAATTAAGCGAATCGCCCACGGCATCGGACCTTGGATCCCTCAGATTTTAACGCCGTCGTCGGATGCATTGGATGATTTGAGCACAAGAGCACTTGAACGCGGATTATTGATTCACCCTTATACGTTTAGAGAAGACCAATTGCCTCACGGTCTGACCGACGCAGAGTTGTTGGAAATACTTTTTGAAAGACACAAAGTCAGTGGTGTGTTTACCGATCACACTGATGTAGTGGTTGACTTTTTGGACCGTTGATTAAGGTTTAGGGTTTCGCCATACGGATAACGACACGTCTATTTTGAGCTCTTGACGCTTCTGTAGTATTCGGCGCAATGTGGCGACGCTCTCCGTGCCCGGTGACCGAAATCCGCTCCGCATTTACGCCACTGCTAGCGAAGAAGTCACGTATTTCATTCGCTCGGCGAATAGACAATTGTTCGTTGTTCCAACGACCACCGTAGCTGTCGGTATATCCGTCTAACAACACCAATTCAAGCTCAGCGTCTTCTTTCAGATAATCAGCTATCATACCAAGTCGCTTTTGGGAATATTTCGTCAGCTCAACACTGTTTTTCTTGTAGCTCAGCACGCTGTACGCAATATCTTCAAAGCTATAGGGCAACAGATTTGCGACACACTGAGCAAATTGACGATATGCGGGCATAAAGTTCGCTGCATTTAAGCCAACCGATACTTTGTCGTAGCTATTGTACCAATCTTGGTAATACAAGGTCGGCCAGTAGCCCTTTTCAAGCTCACTGAGCATGGTCCAAGCGGTTTGTTCTGGCAAGTCGCCGTTGTATTGGGTCCTGATTGTCATTTCTGCGAGTGATTTTTGCCGCTGTCCTGGCATCCATTTAGGTGGAACAGAGTAAACCGCCGCAATCCCGAAAGACTTTGGCAGTAACAGCATGTCTAATTCAAACTCCATATTGAGTTGTTTCGACGCATGACTGCTAAACAATGCCTTCCCATAGCCCGGAATATCATGACTGAGGTCACATGCTATGCGTGATTGTTGCGTTACTTGCCAATCAGATTGTTCAACGTCAGCTGCATATTGGCGCATGTTCGCTTCTGCAACTGCACTAATACTGACCAAAACAGCACAGGCTATCGCTTTCAATCGCATAGTCTTCCCCCGTAGTTATGGTTTGTTATCGTCATTTTTGAGGAAAAGTTTAGACAACAACTGGATCGAATGGTTTGATATTGTCATACTTCTACCTTCAATCTCAAACCCAGTTATCGCATCTAGCAAAAATCACGATGTTCAGCTGCATTTTCTGCAGTGCTAGCCGTCGATAGCTCAGCATAAGTTAATAACATGTCTTACACCGATTTCGCCTTGTCAGACCGCTTTCGAGGCTATTTCCCCGTAATTATCGATGTGGAAACCGCCGGTTTTTCTGCATCCACTGATGCGCTGTTAGAGATTGCTGCCGTGACGGTTAAACTGGATGAATTTAACATTCTTCAGCCCGATCTAATGTTTCATCGACACGTGCAACCATTCGAGGGTGCCAATATTGAACAATCTGCAATCGACTTCAATGGGATCGACCCACATTGTGCTTTGCGAGGAGCCGAACCAGAAACCGATGTGATGAAGGACCTGTGTAAAACCATTCGCAAAGCGCAGAAACAAGCAGACTGTCAACGCTCGGTTATCGTGGCGCACAATGCCAGTTTCGACCAGGGCTTCGTTAATGCAGCCATTGAACGTAGCCAAATCAAGCGCACCCCGTTTCACCCCTTTGTTTCGTTTGATACAACAAGTCTCGCAGCGCTCACGCTAGGCCAAACCGTGTTGATCAAAGCTTGCCAAGCCGCCAAGATTCAATTTGACTCTAAGCAAGCGCACTCTGCTTTGTATGATGCACATAAAACTGCAGAGCTATTCTGCTATATGGTAAATCGCTGGCAGCAACTGGGCGGCTGGCCACTCGGCGGGAAGTGATGTTGGCATCACCGCTGTTAAGCTTCATACCCCCAGTGGCAGCTCCAGCTCGACAGTGCGGCATACGCAGGTGAATCAATTATCGCATGCTCATAGTGCTTATATTTTTGCTGTGATGTTTTATATAACGGTTGGATAACTTGTTTTGCACTCGGCGTATTGATTGCGCGCCCAATAGCGGTATTTTGATACTCTAGCATCTCGGCTTGCCATTCTAATCCTAGGAAGCTAGCAACTGCTTTTGACGCTTGTTCAAGATCATCGACCACATCCTCATATTTGACCCTGAGCTGCTCCAGAGGTAACTTTTCTAAAGCGAGAACGGCATAACGCATCACTAAATCGTAATACCGCGCAGCACCTTCGAGACTGAGCATTTCATACATTGCACGGTTCATCTGAAAACGCTGTTGAAAACAACTAATGACACTGTCCCGGGGCTCTCGGATTGCAAAGATGATTTGCGCATCGGGAAATACACAATAGATATGCGCCAGCATGACGAGGTTTAAAGGAAGTTTATCAACCACGACTTTACTATCCACGGCAACGCCTTGTTGCTCGATTTCCTGCCAATACCGTTGCTGCAGCCGCTGCCTCTCTTGTTCTGACAAATTAAACAAAGTGTCCAGCCTGTCGTGCTGCCAGCCGTATTCTGCGTATAAAAATGCTAAGTTTTCTTTTTCTTCCAAGACACAAATATCCGCATGGGATGACAGCACCTGATCGAGCAATGTGGTACCCGAGCGTGGAAATCCGACTAAAAAAACCGGATGTCGGTGAGGCGCATTTGATTTCGTGTTGACGGCCTTGCGACGCACTTCGAATTTCTCTAGATACGCTAGCAGCGATTCCACTTGCGCTGGCGCATAAATACTTTGCGCGTTTTGGTATTCTTGCTGATAAACCTGTTGTAGTGTCTGGTTGGCTCGACTAAACAACGCAAATGCCTGAGTGTAATTGCTTTGCTTTTCTTCGGCCTGGGCTACTAAACCGAGTGCTACAGCATAGTTAACAGGAGATAATTGGCCACTATCAAGCACTGGGGCTAACCAAGACTTAACCTCTGTCCAATGCTTGTTGGTCATGGCAATGTTTGCCATAGTAAGCCGCGCAGCATAGTTATTCGGATCAGCACTTAACACCTGCTGACACAGTGCCGCAGCCTCTGTCTCATGGTGTGTTTGCTCAAGTAATCCGGCTAAACTGGCTTTCGCAGCGATGAATTGCGGAGCAATGGCGATGGCCTGACGCAGGCAAGATTCAGCTTGGCTGAATTGATATTCGCTTTTATACAGATTGCCTAGATTATACACCGCGTGAAAGTAACGCGGGTCGGCGTCCATCGCTCTTGAAAAGTAATCCTTTGCTATTTCTAAGCGATCTAAATGTTTTGCTGACAATCCAGCAAAGTTAAGTAGATGCACGTGGGTGGGATTGCTTTTTAAGCCTTGTTCATAATACTCAAGTGCTCGCTGATGCTGGCCTTGTTGAGCATTAATATTGCCTAAAATCTGTAAGCTATTGGCTTCATTTGGTTGCACTGCCAGCACTTGGTTGGCTAACTGAGCCGCTGTACTGTGATCGCCGTGTTGCAGTGCATAAACTGCCTGCCCCAACAAAGTTCTAGTGTCCAAGAGGTATCCAGTGGAGTTGAAAAGGACACTAGTCTGACTGAGAACCGAGTAAAAATGAAGTCACTCGGTCCTTTGACAGAACATCTAGCCCAAAAGGGGTTCGATATAGGGGCGCACCGACTCTGTTGTTTCACAATGATTTGGGATAGATGTACTTTTGTATCCGTCACCTAAAAAGGCACGATCGACTTCAATCAACACACCGGTTTCGGCGCCATTATCGACAAAAGTAACTTCTAATTCTCGAGCGCCAAACAAACTACGCGATTGGGGCTTAAACTCATATTCTTGATAACACGGTAAGTGTGATACGAATTCACGCGCGCGCACGCGTCCAGACTCTATGTCTGATTTGAACAAGCGATACCCACTGTCTGAAATGAGTTGTAATACCGCCAATTGCGTAGCTGACGGCACGATAGTCAAGCCATCTTTATCACTGGCGTCGACTCCTGATTTGATATCCAGCCCAGTTTGCAACCAAACCTTGCCAATTTGATGACCGAAGAGATAGGTAGCCGGTACTTCTGGATGCAAATCCAACGTGAACTGTTTTGTGACAGTTTCACCGGGTTGAATTGTCAAACTGAAAGATTCTTGCCAGCTTTGTAGCACCACACTCTTGTTATATTCGACCTCACTGTCGCCCAAATCAGCCTCAGTTTTTGCGCTAGCCATAATCGCAAACTCTAAACCTTGCAGCTGTTGCTCAACATCGCCGCCTTGAATGACAACTTCAATATCAAATGTTTGCCCTGCTTGTAATTTATCCACAAGCAACAGAGTATCGACTTTTGCTTTACCGATCCCAACGCTGGCCAACAATTGCTTAAGCATAATGATTCTCCTTCTTTCACTGACGTTCAAACATATCAGTACCTCACAGAACCCTCAACAGCCGCTTTGTAAGCATTCATGAATGCTGCTCTTTCTGTATTAAGCGCACAAAAAACCAGTCACTTGGACTGGCTTTTAATTAAGGTATCTCTGAACTGTTAACGGTTATAGCTCGTCAGTTTTCTCTGACAAGTATTTTGCTACGCCTTCAGGGCTCGCATCCATACCCGCTTTACCTTCTTGCCAGCCCGCCGGGCAAACTTCACCGTGCTCCTCGTGGAAGCTCAATGCGTCAACCATACGCAGCATTTCGTCGATATTGCGGCCAAGTGGCAAGTCATTTACTACTTGGTGGCGAACAAGCCCCTCAGCATCAATTAGGAATGAACCGCGGAACGCCACACCATCCGTTGGATGCTCTACGTCATATGCTTGACAAATTTCATGTTTAACATCGGCAACTAATGGGTATTTAACCGGTCCAATACCACCGTCGTTAATTGCAGTATTACGCCATGCGTTGTGACTAAACTGTGAATCAATTGAAACACCGATCACTTCTACACCACGCGCCTTAAACTCTTCGTAGCGCTTGTCGAATGCGATCAACTCAGACGGGCACACGAAAGTAAAGTCTAGTGGATAAAAGAAAATAACCGCTTTTTTACCTTTGATTGCTTCACTCAAAGTAAACTGGTCAACAATTTCACCATTACCAAGTACTGCAGCTGCTGTAAAGTCAGGGGCTGGACGGCCAACGAGTACGCTCATATGAGTCTCCATTTAGTCTTGTAATAATCAAAAACGATGCAGCAATTACAGAATGTACGCACCGTCTATTTTTGTTCAGCCATGAATATAGGTACGGAATATATAAAAGCAATGATAAATCGGAAAAAGTTGCCTAAATTAACCCAAACACTGGTCTTACCTGTCATTGGGAATAATTAACGCGTTGTTGAGGCAAGAAAAAAGCCAAGCAGATTTGAAGATTAGCTAAGCACCTAACGACGATTTCTAAATACGAGCAATTATCACTTGCACTTTCTACAAATAACAATTATTATCATTTGCAATTAAATTACGTGGAACCAAATAATGTACGTATGCATGTGCTACGGTGTTACCGATAGCGACATCAAACAAGCAGTCTCAGAGCATGGCGTAGGTAATTTGCGCGAGCTTGGCAATGTCTTATCGCTGGGCAATGACTGTGGACGTTGCGTGCAAATGGCCCAACAAATTATCGATTCGACTATTGTCGACGAATCACTGTTCAAAAACGTCGGGTAATCGAGCTCGCTCGAATAAGAGCAACAGCTCCCCCCTCACAACGCTCGATGTCATTCTCTATCTGTTCCCTGTTTCGCTTACGAAAAAACCAACAGAGTGGTCTGTTGGTATGTCTAAAACGACCTAGCGAAGAGATGTCGAACACAATGCCCAACATGACTTCGCTTTTAATTCGTTAGAGCGGTATTAAGCGTCTGGTTGGGCGTACTTTTCCGCCGTTTCTTTGATCAAGGGTTGTAACTCCCCTTGTTGAAACATTTCGAGGATAATGTCACAGCCGCCGATGAGCTCACCATCAACCCACAATTGCGGGAATGTTGGCCAGTCAGCATAAATAGGTAACTCAGCGCGAATATCAGGGTTTTGCAAGATATCGACGTAAGCAAACTGTTCGCCACAAGACATCAATGCTTGTGATGCTTGAGCTGAAAACCCACAGCTAGGCAGTTTGGGTGACCCTTTCATGTAAATCAGGATTGGATTTTCAGAAATTTGCTGTTTGATTTTGTCAGTAGTGTTGATGTTTTCGTTGGATTCCATACTCAATTCTCAAGTGCTATTTGCAGGCAATATAGGTACGAAGCAACTCAGTTTCAAGAACACTTAAACAACAAATCATTTTTTTTGCTTGCTGTTTAAAAAAATGACCCCATTTGCGGTATATTCAGTAACAATACTGATATCGCTTTTTGTCATCAGGTTTAATCGAACTAAACCTGGTGTTTATTTACTAGTCAGGACTTTATACGGAGACCAAACCATGGCATTTGAACTACCTGCTCTACCTTATGAAAAGAATGCGCTTGAGCCACACATCTCAGCTGAAACGCTAGATTTTCACCACGGTAAGCACCATGCGACTTATGTAACTAAACTTAACGGTTTGGTTGATGGCACGGAGCATGAAGGCAAGACGCTAGAAGAAATCGTTAAGTCTTCAGAAGGCGGCGTGTTTAACAACGCAGCGCAAATCTGGAACCATACATTTTACTGGAATAGTCTGAGCCCGAACGGCGGTGGCGAGCCTACAGGTGCACTTGCCGACGCTATCACCGCAACTTGGGGTTCATTTGCGGACTTCAAAGCTGTTTTCAATGACCGAGCGGTCAACAACTTTGGTTCAAGCTGGACTTGGTTAGTGAAAACTGCAGACGGCAAGTTAGACATCGTTAACACCAGCAATGCGGCAACCCCCATTACTGAAGAAGGTGTTACGCCATTGATGACGGTAGATTTGTGGGAACACGCTTACTATATTGACTATCGCAATGTCCGTCCAAAGTACTTAGAAGCATTCTGGGCACTCGTTAACTGGGAATTCGCAGCGAATAATTTTGCTGGCTAACCCCTATCAAGATTAACAAAACCCCGCGCTACGCGGGGTTTTTATTATCGATTGCACACAATCGCTAAATATTGTCCATCATCAGAAAATGAGAGTCGCGAGATACCGCGCTTACATTCACTTGGCGCAGCAACAAAATCAACCCAATCCACTCCCAACTCTGGCGACCACGCCAGTAGTTTAGGTTCCTGAGAACCGATAACGGCTATTCCATTTGGCGTCCATGCATAATAGTCAGTGTCCTCGGGGATCTTAACCAATTGTTCCACTTGGTCTGTGTCTGAATGATAAGCCATCAACCAATGCTGTCCTTCGACGCGTTTTGAGTAGCTAAACTTTCCAGAGTGTTGTGGAATTGCCCATAAGCTAGCGCCAATGTGCTGGTCAATGATTTTTGCTGCGGCAACCTCCGTAACATCATGACGTTGCAGAGTATGCACTGGTTGTTCGCCTTCTCCCAACACAAACACCAGTACTTCGTCGGGCGAAACCCACACATGATAGCCAATTGGTTCTACCGCAAGTAATGTGGATTGCCGTTCCCCAGTAAACGACCATTGCTGTAACCACTGTTTACCGGCTTCGTCCACCCAGATACCCGAGATTCCCTTCGCATTAGGCATCGGCGTCGGACTATATTCACTCGTATCAGATTGTGTCAGATTAGAATACTTTTGAGATTTCAGCTCAAACTGAAAGAGATCGGTCTGACCGGAGGTGCTTGCCGCAGTATAGTAGAGTGATTTGGAGTCTTCAGAGAAATAAGGCTGGTTATGATAAAGAGGCTCGTCAGTAATTTGTGTCCATTCAGCAATCTGAATCGTCGCCTTTTCATTTCCATGACCGTTGAGCTTCCCCAACCAGATATCTGAGCCAGCTTGCTGCGCAGTAGTCGCGAACGACGTCAATAGCGCAACAACACATATGATAGGCTTCATCATTAGGTGTTCCTGTGTTGCCGTATTAAAAGCACAACACTACCCAAAAAAAGTAGCTAGGCCAAACGTTGTTTAGACAAGGGTATTAATACGATAGCACCAACTGCAGCGATTGCAGCGGCAAGGGTAAAGCTCAGACTAGCACCACTGCCTTGTTGCCACCACTGACCCGCTAACCAATTGCCTAGCGCCCCGCCAATTCCAAACGCAATGCTAATGTAAAGCGCTTGCCCACGACTTTGAAAGCTAGTGTCAAAGTAATGATGAATGAATGCAACACTCGCCGCATGTGTAAGCCCAAAGCTAAGTGCATGGATCAGTTGGGCGAATATCAACAGCAGCAAAAAGTCAGCAGCATGGCCAAGTATCAACCAGCGTATAGCAGTCAGGCCTATGCTCACAATCAGCAGCCATTTGACACCAAACTTGGCAATCAGTCGGCCAGCTAGAATGAAAATGAGCACCTCAGCAGCTACGCCAATTGCGATCAAAAATCCGGTCAACTGGCCGGAGTGACCGAGGTCTCGCATATACAGTGCAAAGAATCCGTAATATACGCCAAAGCTGACTTGTAACAAGGTTGCAGACAATAAGAAAACAACAAAAACCGGTTTAAAAACGGCTCGCCATTGATACCCAGTTTCTTGTGATACTTCGAGGTGCTCTTGCGGCGTCGTTATCAGCAGCGTTGACAAAAATAGCAAGGCCAAAACCGCGCAGCTCACATATATCGGCATTTCACTACCAAAAGCATCAATCAAATGCCCCGTTAGCACGGTTAGTACTATAAAGCCGATACTGCCCCATAATCTTACGTTGCCGTAATTGATACCGCGCAGTTTAGCTTCAGAAAGTGTGATCACTTCTAGTTGAGGCAACACCGCGGTCCAAAACATCATCATCAAACCCAGTGTCAGTACAATCCACCAAAAATGCTGTGCCCAAAATATCCCAATAAAACTCAGTACGGTTAGCCCGCACCCCAAACGTAAAATAGAAATAGTCTTGCCAGTTTTATCTGCGAGACTGGCCCATAGAGTCGGACCGAAGATACGCGCAAACGTAATAAGTGCGAACAATTCACCTATTTGCGCCGACGTGAAGCCTCGCCCATCGAGGAAAATCCCCAAATAGGGCACCAACACGCCCAACTGAGCGAAATACAAGAAATAGGTTGTCGACAGGCGCTTCAACACCGTCCCCCAATTAGTGCAGTCCTAGCCACATTAATGGTAGGAATGTTTTCTCGAGGGCGCACAACAGCGCCCGGTGTGTGTCAGCCCTGGGAAGTGCCCGGAATCGTTGGGGTTGGGCTGTGAACATTAGCGTTTTGTGCCCGGTGGCGCAGCAAATGATCCATCAAGACGATTGCAAGCATTGCTTCTGCGATAGGCACAGCACGAATCCCAACACATGGGTCATGGCGTCCCTTAGTGACTATTTCAGTTGCATTGCCATCGATGTCAATCGTTTCCCCTGGGACCGAAATACTTGATGTAGGCTTTAATGCCATATGAACAACGATATCTTGGCCAGTCGAAATGCCACCCAACACGCCACCTGAATGGTTGCTGGTAAAACCGTTGGGCGTCAACGTGTCACGGTGTTCACTGCCTTTCTGGTTAATAACATCGAAGCCATCACCGACTTCCACACCTTTGACTGCATTGATACCCATCATGGCGTGAGCGATGTCTGCATCCAGCCGGTCAAACACGGGCTCTCCAAGTCCCACCGGTACTTGCTTAGCAATTACAGAAACTTTGGCACCAATAGAATCACCAGACTTTTTCAAGTCGCGCATGTACGCATCTAGGGCTTCAAGCTTTGTTTCATCAGGGCAGAAGAATGGGTTTTGATTGATAATTTCCGGCTGCTTCAACGCCATTTCAATCGGTCCTAATTGCGATAGATAACCGATAATTTCAATGCCGTGAACACTCTTTAGATATTTCTTTGCAATACCGCCCGCTGCGACTCGTATTGCAGTTTCTCGAGCAGATGAGCGACCTCCACCGCGATAGTCTCGCATGCCATACTTTTGCTGATAAGTGTAATCGGCATGCCCGGGCCGGAAACGGTCAGCGATTTTAGAGTAATCTTGGCTGCGTTGGTCTTTATTATTAATTAATAGACCGATGGATGTGCCCGTTGTTTTTCCTTCAAACACACCTGACAGAATCTTCACTTCGTCATCTTCACGACGGGCAGTGGTGTAACGAGAGGTACCGGGTTTGCGGCGATCCAAATCTCCTTGCAAATCACTTTCATCAAGCTCAAGACCAGGAGGACAACCATCAACAACACCGCCAATGGCAATGCCATGACTTTCACCAAACGTTGTTACGGTAAACAAACGACCAAAACTATTTCCAGACATCGAAATCTTATTCCTGTGTTAAATACGCGACAAGTGATTGCTTAGATACTGCAAATACTCCGTCGCCGCCGTTCTCAAACGTAAGCCATTCAACCGACAAACCGGGGAATCGCTGTTCAAAATGCACCATACTGTTACCGACCTCGACAAACAGCCATCCATTGTCAGAGAGGTACTGGGGTGCCTGTTGAATAATTTGCTCAACTAACTCTAAGCCATCCTCGCCTGACGCCAATGCTAACTCTGGCTCATGTTGAAATTCAGCAGGTAGATCTGCCATATCTTCAGCATCAACATATGGAGGATTACTGACAATTAAGTCATAAGGCCGCGGCGAAATACCGCTGAAAACATCTGACTCGATCGCTACGACTCTGCCCTCTAGGCCATGCTCTTGAATATTCATCTGCGCCACATCAAGCGCATCGGTGCTGATATCCAAAGCATCGACTTCTGCGTCGGGAAACGCATGTGCCATGGCTATCGCAATGCACCCTCCCCCCGTACACAGATCCATTATGGTCGACGGCGAGTCGACATAAGGCGCAAAGCCCTGTTGGATCAGTTCAGCAAATGGCGAACGCGGGATCAACACCCGCTCATCCACATAAAAGGGGTAACCACAAAACCATGCCTGGTGGGTCAGGTAAGGCAATGGCAGACGCGTTTGAACACGCTGTAAAACCAACTCCGCGACTTTCTGTCTCTCACTACGAGTTAACTTCGCGGTAAACAATGCATCCCCGGTAGATTGGGCAAGATCAGGTGGTAAATGCAGTGCATGCATCACCAAGGTTACGGCCTCATCCCAAGCATTGTCTGTGCCGTGGCCGAAATACAAATCAGCGTCATTAAAACGGCTGACACTCCAGCGCACAAGATCTAAAATAGTGTTTAAATCACTGATGGCTTGATCAAGGTAAATTTTATCGGTCATGCAAATACTGTAGCCCAGCTGAGAATTTGCGTATGATACCCAATTATTGCCCCCGCCGGGCCGAAATTTTGCATTTTTAAGTCAATAATCGAATAAGTATCAATCCTTTGAATGACGACGAATTAGATCTATTTAAACAAGCTATGCAGGGGGTCAAACCGCTGAGTAGTGATGATAAAGTTCAATTGTCGCGGGAACAGAAACTGGCGCAGCAACGATATCGCAGCCGCCGTCGCGAGCAAGAACACAACCAACGTGTTAAAGAAAACGCATACTTCGCCTTCTCGGACGCTTTCCAAGCCCATTTTGATACCGAAGGACCGCTGAAATATGTCCGTGATACTCAATATAGTGACGAATTAAAACGGATCCGACGCGGAGACTATGTGCCTGAGTGGGTGCTCGATTTGCATGGGTTAAATCGTGAAGATGCAAAACAAGAACTTGCCGCTATTTTGTATCAAGCGAAACAAAAACATGTGAGTTGCGTTTGTATTGTGCATGGCATCGGCAGCGGCATATTGAAACAACAAGTGCCGAGCTGGTTGATTCAGCATCCTGACGTCATCGCATTCCACCAGGCTACTCTAGAGTGGGGTGGTAAAGGCGCATTGTTGGTGCTTATTGACCACCCCTTTTTTACGCTTAATCGCTGATTCTATTTGTTCTTATCAGCACTGTTATGCATAAACAGATACGTGTAATAACCACCCATTCCACAAATAATAGCGATCAATAATAGTGACATCCAAACGACCGGATCTAAGAATAATTCTAAAGGCATGTGACGCTCCTAAACGGTTCAATTAACTGGCTACTATTGTCCGCTTATGAGCGCTGTCGATACTGATCCTGATCAATATCAGAAAGCCTGCTGAATGCAGAATTTGCGCTAGATCAAAGTTCTGACTTAAAAGAGTATTTCAACGTTAAACGCGATGTTAATTCGTGGATTTTCTGAAGGGTTGGGTAGCACTTCATGCATTAGGTAACTTGGAAACATAATCATCAACCCATCTTCCGCAGGGATAGTAAACGACTGCCCGAAAGGCAACCCGTGCGTCACTTGTTGATTCATATACGGTTGGCTATAAACTGCCAGTTCCCCCGTTCCAGCACCTTGCACGTAGTACACCCCAGACCAATGCCATTTTGAATGGGTATGCATGGCATTCGCACTGCCTTTTTGATTTACATTGGCCCAAAAGTTCATTTTAAAACGCTCATCAGGATAACGTTCTAATGGTGCACAGGGTGCGCCGATATTAAGGTAATGTCGGTGAATAGACTTCACATTGTCAATGATAAATGAACGCAGAACTGGCCAATTTTCAAACTCAGTGGAGCCTCTCCAGCAACCGGGGTTCGCCATGGGGTCGACGGTTGGATGCTGAGCCTGATAGGCCAATATTTCTTGCTTTAAAGCCGTATTCAACTGCTCATGCCGAGGCACCATCGCTCGCCATATATCAGTATGTAAAATGCCTCCCCTAGCCAGCATAACCGTGTCATTGTTCGCGTTCGTGTACTGCATTCCTGCAGGAAAGGGTGCACCTTGGGACATCAATTATATCTCTTGTAATATTGGGTTAAATAGTCTTCGTAGTGTTTCCACCGATCGACTGCAGAATTATTGATCGGTTGACGAACTTGCCAGATACTAGGTGTCTCCACAGGATTCTTTGACGCTCGTATCGTTTCGACAGATGGCATGGTTACGCCTAAAAATTCACCTACAGTGCTTACACCGGCTGCATAATCTTCAACCAGTGACTGGTAAGAAACGTCCAGAATATCACCGCCAAACATACCGCGCCAATGCTCCATTAAGCGTTGATATTGGTCATAAACAAAGAAGATATCTTCTAAGTCGTTGGTGTAAGCAAAATGTTCGGAGAAGTTTTCAAAGTATATCGACGCCGCCAAATCCAGTGGATAGCGCTCCATATTGATAATCTTGGCTTTGGGAAACATTAACTTTATAAGGCCAATGTGGAAGAAGTTGGTGGGTACTTTATTAATCAGTAAACGACCGCTGAAATTGTCAAATTCGCGAAAGTAAGCCTCATAGGACTTCGCTATCGCATTAAAATCAACGTCCTTACCCTGCTGCAACTGATGCAAATACTGATTTGCATTCTCGACACTTCCAAGCGCACTTTCAATAGCGGGCGTCTCTCCACCCGCATAAAAACCGGGTACAACCGACAAAATCTGTTCAATAAGCGTCGTCCCAGACCGAGGCATCCCTACAACGAAAACATGCGCCATTTCGGACGAAGAGCAATGCTTTTGCCAGTCAATTTGCTCAAAACCCGCTATCAAACCATCAACTTGACGCTTGAATTGCTGCGCATCAAAATGACATGTCGTGCGTTTTTCAGCATTGGCTTGAGTGGCAACTTGCCAAGCTTGCTCATAGTCTTCGTAATCATTGAAGACTTTGGCAATCGCATAACCGATTCGCGCACGCTCAGATGCATGCCCACATGCCAATCTTGCTTTTTGCATTGCCGCTAGGACATCCTCATCTTCGTGGCTGAATCGCCGACTTTTGGCAAGTCCTGCAATGGCATAGCTGTCGAGCGGGTTTTGGGCCAATAAATGCTGGTAGTCTGTGGTTGCTGATGCAAAATGTCCCAACATAGACAATAAATTAGCACGCAACCGCAACAAGCCAGGATTGGTGTTGATATCAATCTCAGATTCAGACAACCACTGCAGACCCATTTGGTTGGCTCTTGCCTCTCGGCACAGTGTTACACATTTGCCAATCAACTCTGCGTGCGTCGGAAACGACTGGCGCACCTTATTCGCCGCTTTGATTGACCAGCGTAACAAAGAGTGGCTGTGCAGTATGGCCAACATATGTTGAGCCAAACCAACATCAGTTATGACGCATTGGGGTTCCATCCAACGTTCAAAAAAGACTTCAGCTTGCGCCTCGTGATGCTTTGCTAGCGTAATACCAACAAGATGAGTAAGCACTATAGGATTGAAAGGAGACTGCCGCTCAAGCTCAAGTAAGCGTTGATATGCAGTATTGACGTCGCGTCTAGAGAGTAATTGCTGAGCATGTGCCAGCTGTTGATCAATGTTCATGAATTTTAACGCAACGTGTTACCAGAACAGTCGCCAAAACCAACCTTTCTTTAAATCATCTTCACAGGTTTTCAGTTGGGTCGCATAACGCAAAGAGCGAGATTTAACTGTCCCTGCGACGTTTACCAACCAACGTTTTTTGGCGTAGGTTTTACGCTTGTAACCACCCCAACCTTCATGATAATTCAAATACTGGCCGTATGCATCCCACTTGGAAATACCGTTAACGGTATGGGTTTTACTAATAAACCAGCCCATAAAATCAATAGCGTCATCAAAATCATCTCGATCAGCCCATGAATTTCCTGTTTCCCGCGTATAATCTTCCCAAGTTGGCGTTTTAGCCTGTGAGTAACCATATGCCGAACTTACTCGGCCCCACGGAATGAGACCAAAGAAAATTGTGTCTCGAGGTGGTTTAGCATTCGCTCGAAATGAACTCTCTTGATACATCATTGCCATGGGTACATGGATGGGCACTCCCCATTTATCGCGCATGTCAGCGCTCGCATCGTACCAGTCAGGCTTTTCTTCGAAAATAGCGCATATGTTGCTGATGTCTTTTGGTGGTGTGGTGGTGCAGCCCGATATGAATATGACCGAACTCATCAGACCTGCTAAAAAAATTGGAGAAGCTGGGAACTTAACGCGCATAGACTCTTCTAACTACTGTTCTAGTTTATTGTGTGTTTCCCTGGAACCTTACATGCCTGGCCCAACTGCCAGGCATTTTTTTATCTTGCTTACTGGGCAAAATAATCATTCAAAAACTGGTCGAATGGCTTCTCATCACTCGCTTCAATCTGCTGTTGCTGGGCAACAGAGTTCGTTGCAGCGCGACGGAAGTAGTCTACATCCAACTCTTCATATTCAAGGCTCAATAATTCTTGTCTGTACTGCTTTGAAAGGCTTAGACCCAATTCACCATTATCTCTTTGCTCTTCTAGCAACTGCTTCAACCACTTACCGGAAGGCGTCAGATTTGGATTGTGAACCTTTAAACGTTCAGCTGCGACCGCCTGACTATATGCTTCAGTTTGGTTCGCCTTATCGAGTATGACTGCGACAGCAGCAAAATGTTCAAACAAACGCTCAGCCCAGTCGACCAAGCGCTGTTCCTGAACATTATCTGAAGCGTCTCTGTGAATCAGGGTCAAATCTGGATTGCGGCCTTCTAGTACAACCCTTGAAAGATTGGTTTCAGTCTCTGAGTATGATTGCTCATCAAAGTCGGGAGACTCTATGATCAGACACGTTAACAGGAACACATCCAAGAAATAAAACTGCCGCTCTTCAATTCCCACAGCACTATAAGGGTTTACATCCAGCGCTCTAACTTCAATATAACTGACGCCTCTGTCCTCAAGCGCATCAGTTGGCTTCTCCATTGAGCGCGCCACCTGCTTTGGCCGGATGGGGGAATAAAGCTCATTCTCGATCTGCAAAATATTGCGATTTAGCTGCTCATAGATACCATTTTCACCAGCCGCATATTGCGCATACTCACTCGAGTCGGTATTAATCGCCTTCCGCACTGATTTCACATAGTCAGGTAAACGGTTATAGCAAATATGTAACGCTGATTGCTGACTGTTGGTATACCCCAGGTCACTCATGCGCAACGAAGTGGCATAAGGAAGATAAAGTGTACCTTTGCCAATGGTTTGAAAAGGCAGTTTATGCGCTTTGCCCTTGAGAAAAGATCCACAGATGGCGGGCGATGCACCATATAAAAAGGGAATCAACCAACACCAACGTCGATAATTGCGGATCAAATCAAAATACTGCTGAGATTGAAACGCCTGACTATAGGACTGTTGATTGACATCAGCCCATAATGACCAGAATTCTTCTGGTAAAGAAAAGTTAAAATGGATGCCTGCGATCGCTTGCATCATCGAGCCATAGCGATTCTTCAAACCGACCCGGTAAGTCTTCTTCATTCTGCCAACATTTGACGTGCCATAGTCAGCAATCCGGATCTGAGATTCTCCAGTAACGTAACAGGGCATACTCATTGGCCACAGTGCTTCATCCCCCATCTCACTCAAAGCAAACTTGTGAATATCACTGAGTTGGGCAATAGTGGTTTTCGGCGACGCTTCAGGCGGTGTGATAAATTCCAGCAGCGCCTCTGAAAAATCCGTCGTAATCGTATCATGGGTCAACGCCGCCCCAAGTCCTTCGGGGTGTTTAGATTGTGACAGATGACCTTCTGGTGTTATGCGTAGGGCTTCACGCTCTACGCCGTGCTTAATGCCGCGAAGAGCTGAAAAAGAGGCATCGTTATTGAGTGCTTCAATCAGTTGGCTAAAGCGATTTGATAGGCTTGGCAACAGTTGGGCTCACTTTTTATTTCAGTTAGAACAAGCAAGTATATCGATTTTTGTCGTTTATACTTGGGCTTTTAATACTTTGTTACTCTATTCTAGAGCGAGTTAATCTTTAGATGGCCGAGTTTGCCATTTCCATCTGAACATGAAAAAGCATACTCGGCAAACCCCCAAGATATAAAGCCGAACCGTTACATATCAACTTCAAACTCGATAACAGGTCGTCCCAGCGTTTCCAGTTGAGGTTTTAACGATTGCGCATCACCGACGACAAATATCTGCATACTTTCACTATCTAACAGTGACCGGGCAACATCGTTTAATTGTTCAGCCGTGACGTTTTCAATGATTTCAAGTTGTCGTTTTGTAAAGTCTTTGTCGAGTCCATAAACCAACAAGTGGCGCAGGAACCGCGCTTTACTACCCGGCGTTTCATAATCGAGCGCATCACCTTGAGTATAGGCTTTCTTAAGCATTTCTAACTCATCTGACTGAATTCCTGACGCTCGGTATTCAGACATTTCGCGCAGTAACTCTTGAATACTTTCGAGCGTATTCACCGCGTTGAAATCACCTCCAGCTGAAAACGTTCCCAGTGTTTTACCCCCACTGAAACGGCTTCCGGCCCCATAGGTATACCCCTTGTCTTCGCGCAGGTTTAGGTTGATTCGGCTATTAAAGTTGCCTCCCAATGGAAAATTCATCAGACGCGCCATAAAATACTCGCCGGTTGCATCATAAGGCATGCTGCGTTTAGCAAAACTGATAACCGATTGCACCGCACCAGGTTTGTCTACCAAATAAATGTTTCCCTGCTCAAAATTAGGAAACGGCTCAAAACCGGGAATTTCATAGGGGCTCGGTGACCACCCCTTTAAGATGTCAAGCGCTGCAACAGCTTCAGCTTTGGTGATATCTCCCACTACAACCATATTAGCCATATAGGGGTTATAGAAGCGTTCATAGAAGGTACGAATATCATCTAGTTCAATGGCCTGTAGGGTAGAGTATGTACCACCGTCGGGTAGGCTCAATCGATTATTTTTGCCATACAAAATAGTATCTCTAACCCGCTGCGCAAGCACGTTAGGACTTTTAATCTGCTGTTGCATCGCTTGCAAACTGCGCTGTTTCAACTGATTAAAATCACGCTCCAAAAATGCAGGAAAGAACAATTTTTCGTGCAGTAATGCCAGCGTAGCATCAAGGTTTCTTTTTAAACTCGACACACTAATAGTGGTAAATCGACCTGATGCACCAAACTGAATCTGGCTGCCTAGTTTGGCTAACTCGTTTGCCATTTCAATATTGGAACGTTTTTGTGTCGACTCATTCATCATTTGCGCCGTAAAAGACGCGACACCAGCCTTTTCAAGTGAATCAAGCAGCGGGCCACCTTCTAGGCTAATGGTAATACTAACCGTTGGCGTCTCACTCGACGTTACCCCCAACACCGTAGTATTTTCAGCAAACTGTGTTTGCCAAAAATCCGGTACACTGACCAGCGGTGCAGGACCCGAAGCCGGTATTTGGCTGCGGTCAAAACTATCCTCGATGCTTGCGACATTCTCTAATGTGGCTTGTTCGTACGTTGGCAATTCTCGACTCGGTATTTCATATAAAGGCTCACTCACCGCCAAAGCTGTTTGCCCCTGCGGGACAATACTGAGTACGACTGCTGGATTATTTTTGATGTATTGGTGGTAGACCCGCATCACATCGTCGGCTGTCACTGCGTTGTAGCGGTCAATGTCGATTTGAACTAAATCGGGTTGTTGGGCATAAAGTTGCCCATTGGCGAGCATCGATACCTTACGCGAAACACTTTGTAGACCATACACCATCCCTGATTCCAAACTCATTTTAACGCGCGCTAGATCATCTGGCTGTGCACCGCGTTGTTCAAACTCGATCAACGCATCTTGAAAGCGTTGGTACAAATCGTCTAATTGCGGTTCAACCGAAGGGTTGGCCAATGCGAGTAGTTGAAATTCACACGCGAGTTCCCGGCACGGATGGGACACAGCAGCCTGCACCGTGCGCCCGGTGCTAACGAGGTTTTTGTAGAATATTGAGGTCCGGCCGCCACCTAATATATCGGCTAAAACATCCAAGGGAGCTTCATCTGGGTGTCGCGCATAGACAGTTGGAAATGTCACCTGTAAAAACGGGAGATGAACATTGTCTTCCAAGAGGATATAGCGGCTCGCTTCAAGTTGTGCCGGCGTCGGCGTCTGTTTTTCAACTTCTGGGCCCGCTGGAATTGCGCCAAAATATTGTTCGATCCATGCTTTTGTCTGTTCGACATCAATGTCACCGCCAATGCTCAAAATAGCATTGTTAGGACCATACCAGCGCTGGAAGAATGCTTTCATGTCTGTAACGTCGACTCTGTCGAGGTCTTCAACGTAGCCAATAACTGGCCAAGAATAGGGATGTCCCGCAGGATAGAGCGCTTCGCTCACTCGCTCAGTTCGTAGGCCATAAGGTTGATTATCAACGCGTTGTGCGCGCTCGTTTTTAACCGTTTCACGCTGGTTTTCAAACTTTTCTTGGGTTACCGCCTCAAGTAAGAAGCCCATGCGATCGGATTCTAACCATAGAACCTTTTCTAAGTGATTGCGTGGAACAGTCTGGTAGTAGTTGGTGCGGTCTGAGTTTGTGGTCCCATTCATGTCCCCCCCCGCCTCGGTAATCATTTTGAAATGTTGCTCGTCTGCCACATTAGCTGAACCTTGAAACATCATGTGTTCAAAAAAATGTGCAAATCCAGAACGACCAATTTTTTCTCGCGCAGAACCCACATGATAGGTCACATCAACATGCACAAGTGGGTCGGAATTATCCTGATGAAGAATGACCGTTAGGCCATTATCAAGTGTGTAGCGCTCGTGCGGAATACTTATATCAGTTACCCGATCATTCGAAATACGGGTCGTCGTGCAACTAATGATCAGAATACTGGCAACAACTAACCACCCAAAATTACGTTTTCTCATACTTTTATCAATCTTATGTCCGTTTATGATTGCCAAGGGCTACAACCTGAACCAATATTGGCATACACTTTAAGTTTTCCACCTACGTAGGTGTTGTATGGATTCTAGCTACGCGATTATCAATAAAGATTTTGGTACCAAACAGCTCAGCGGCAATGAGGCGATGTATAAACGCCTACTACAGCGGTTTGTGGATGAATACCAAGATAGCGAGCAGAAGTTAGCTGAATTCAAGCAACTAAACAACCATGAAGCGATGCAAATCCATGTTCACACGATTAAAGGCGTCAGTGGGAATCTTGGTCTCGATCAATTACATCAGATAGCTAAGGTCGTAGACAGTCAGTTAAAAGAAATGGCTTCCGCGGACATTGAACTTCAAGATCTCATCGCCGCGATTAATGTTAGCTTGTCACATATCTCTGAGTACGTTAATGAGGGAGATACATCTTCCGACAACGCTTCCGCGCCCTCGTCTCCAATTACTCAGGAGTTTATCGAGGCGTTGAAACAGCAGCGATTTATATCAGACGAAATGTTGGAGCGCTTTTTCGCGCAAGCTACACTTTCCGAACAGCAGCGTCAGGCCGTGTCCGACGCAATTGACGACCTAGACTACGCACAAGCACTTACTCTGATCAATTCAGCGTAATGGCTCAGCAGCCAAGCCCCCATGTTCTTGCAGAACATGAAGACTTCATCGTAGTAAGCAAACCCACCGGTGTTTGCATGCACCAAAATGATGGCGAATTCCCGATATTGGCTCAGCTACAGAGACAAGGGTATGCTGATTCTAAGTATTTGGTACACCGCCTAGATACTGATACCTCAGGGCTTATGATTGTTGCCAAAACTAGCAAGGCGGCTGGCGAATTCGGCCGACTGTTTGAACAACATAAAATCGCTAAATATTATCTAGCTTTGGGCCAGGGCAAAGCGCAAAAAAAGCAAGGCCATATTACGGGTGACATGGCAAAGGTGAGAAATGGTAATTTTCGTTTGTTAAAGACTAAACAAAATCCAGCTTACACACAGTTTTTTAGTAGCGCACTACCCAGCGAACAGCGCAAAGGCCTGCGGCTTTATACACTGCGTCCATTAACAGGCAAAACCCATCAGTTGCGAGTTGCACTCAAATCAATCAGTGCCCCCATAATCGGCGATGTGCGCTACGGAAGCCCGTTAGCTGATCGCATGTACCTACACGCCTATCAAATTACTTTCACCTACGCTGGGCAGCCGTTCAATTATGTTAATCCACCCGCTAGCGGCGAGCTGTGGAACACATTAGAAAGCAAAGCTCACATAGCAAACATGACGCCTCCTGACCAACTTGATTGGCCAAAGCCAATCATGGAGATACAAAGCGGTGTATAAACAGGTTCACATCATCGGTAGCGGTGCGATAGGGAGTTTGATCGCTGCTCGAATCCAGCTTTCAATGAAAGCGTTAGGCATCGCGACGATTACCCGACATTTAAGAAGTACGGCAGTTGATCAAGTCAGATTATTGGAAATGGCACAACCCGTCACACTGAGTACTCATCTAAATCAGTGGGTTCACCAACCGCAATCGAGTCTGGTTATATTACCAATGAAAAGCTATCAGTTGGTTGATGCACTGCGTCAATACTCCCAAGACTTTCCTTGCAACAGTGATGTCTTATTGTTGCACAATGGCATGGTTACAGACCCGGATATTGATGAGCTGAGTCATCACCATACAATTTTTAACGGTACCACTAGCCATGCAGCCTTTAAGCCCAATAAACGGACGTGCACCCATACAGGTAAAGGCAAAACAGTGGTGGGTTGCCTCTTTGCTTCGCCCACCGAAGAAAAACAACTGCGCATTTTGGCCTTGCTCGATATGGCATTAGGCCCCGCTCAGTACAGTCAAAATATGCGACTCGCGTTGTGGGAAAAAGTCGCGATTAACGCCATGATCAATCCGCTGACGGCGATACATGACATCAAGAATGGCCAACTCTTAGCCCCCAGATTTGAGTCTGAGTTAACCAGTTTAGCGAATGAAATCAGTCAAGTAATGCAAGCAGAATCGATACATTACGATCAGCAGCAAGTGTTGTCACAAAGCAAAGAAATCATGCAAGCCACAGCCGAAAACTACTCATCAATGCACCAAGATGTTCATTTAGGTCGGAAGACTGAAATCGATGCAATAAACGGCTTTATTTTACGTTGTGCTGATCGACACCAGATATCTTGCCCAGTTCTACATCGGCATTACCAGGCCATAACGGCTCAGACCGCAGACGCATAAATAGCTTCTTTCAAACACGCCAATGCGCGATCAGCGTCGGCACTCGGTACAAAAACATGATCATGAAAAAACGCCGCGACAACATTTGCACTGATCCCCTGCTGGGCTAGTTGAGACGAGACGAAAGCAGTTAAACCCACTGCCTCCAGACTGGAATGCACATTCAATGTAATCTGTTTAAATACTCCGGAATATGAGAGTTGATGTAGATCCGCAACCATCTGGCGCACAATCAAGGTTTGCCCTTCGGCTTCAGTAAAGGTTCCCAATGGTTCTAAATCAGTGACAGCAATATCGTTGGGCTGGGTCACGCAGACGAATACATAGTCTTCATCCTGCAATACTGGTTGCATGCTGCTAATCAAGATTGAAAGGTTAGTTTCGCCACTCATATTCACGCTCTTGTCGGTGTAACTCTGTGGCCTTGACTATAACACAGAGGTTGTCGCTATTAGGATGGATCAAAAAAGCCGGCAATGCTAAGCCGGCCTTTCGTGAATCTCGATCGCTGTTATGCAGATTGCTCTGGCTTCATATGCGGGAACAAGATTACATCCTTGATAGTCGGACTATCAGTTAACAACATCACTAAGCGATCGATGCCAATCCCCTCACCTGCTGTTGGCGGCAGACCATGTTCCAACGCACGAATATAATCGGCGTCAAAATGCATAGCCTCGTCATCACCAGCCTCTTTTTCAGATACTTGCTTGAGGAAACGTTCTGCTTGATCTTCGGGGTCATTTAACTCAGAGAAGCCATTAGCGATTTCACGTCCGCCAACAAAGAATTCAAACCGATCGGTGATAAATGGGTCTTCGTCATTGCGGCGCGCAAGTGGCGACACTTCCCATGGGTAAGCGGTGATGAATGTTGGCTGATCGAGTTCTTCTTCAGCAGTTGCTTCAAAGATCTCGCACAAATATTTACCCGCTCCCCAGATACCCTCAACTTCAGGCTCTTTGATGTGCAATTGCTTAGCGATTGCTTTGAGCGCTTCAAGATTGTTCTCCGGGGCATTAATCGCTTGTTCTTGCTCTGCTGTAATGGCGCCCAACTTATCGGTTGGCCAATGATCCAAAATGGCCTGGTTCATACTCAAACGGGCAAATGGCTTACCGAAGTCATACTCGGTGGTTGAAGTCACCTCACCTTGGTTATCTTTGACCGTATTGACTACCGTTGTGGTGCCCAGAACGTCTTGTGCGACCTTGCGCAACATTTCTTCGGTTAGGTCCATTAAGTCATTGTAATCAGCGTATGCCTGATAAAACTCCAGCATCGTAAACTCTGGGTTGTGGCGCGTTGATAGACCTTCATTGCGGAAGTTGCGGTTAATTTCAAATACGCGCTCGAAACCACCGACCACTAATCGTTTCAAATACAATTCGGGCGCAATCCGCAGATACATGCTGATATCCATTGCATTGTGATGGGTGATAAACGGTTTAGCTGTTGCACCGCCCGGAATCACTTGCAGCATAGGCGTTTCAACTTCTAAGTAGTCGCGTTCGGCTAAGAACTGTCGAATTGATGCTACAACCTTGCTGCGCACCATAAAGGTCTTGCGAGTTTGCTCTGACGTAATTAAATCAACATATCGCTGACGATATTTAGTTTCTTGATCAGCCAAGCCATGGAACTTTTCCGGTAACGGGCGTAACGCTTTTGTCAGTAACACGTACTCTTGCATATCAACGTACAGGTCACCTTTGCCTGACTTGTGCAACGGACCACTAACGCCAATAATATCGCCGATATCTAAACTGCCGTAGCGCGCCTTGATGTCTTTCTGCGTATCCTTGCTAGCGTATGATTGAATGCGACCAGACATGTCCTGTAACAACAAAAACGGGCCGCGCTTGGCCATAATGCGACCCGCGATACTGACCTGTTCATTTTTTTCAGCTAAGGATTCTTTGTCGAACTCACCAAACGCCAATTGCAGTTGCTCAGCATAGTGTTTACGGCGAAAATCGTTGGGGAAGCCGTTTGCTTTACATTCTTTTCGAATGCTGTCGAGTTTAGCTCGACGTTCCGCAATCAGTTTGTTGTCCTCAGCAGATTCATTAATCGCAGTATTTACGTGTTCGGTCATTACAGATTCCCGTTTATAGTCCAGATTTAAGGCTTGCTTGGATGAAGCGATCGAGATCACCATCCAAGACTGCTTGTGTATTTCGAGTTTCGACACCCGTGCGCAAATCTTTTATGCGCGAATCGTCGAGTACATAGGAGCGAATTTGACTTCCCCAACCAATGTCAGATTTGCTGTCTTCCATCGCTTGTTTTTCTGCATTCTGCTTCTGCAACTCGTACTCGTATAGTTTGGCTTTTAACTGTTTAAACGCCTGGTCTTTGTTTTTGTGCTGTGAACGATCATTCTGACATTGCACCACAATATTCGTCGGTATATGTGTGATTCGAACGGCTGAATCTGTGCGGTTGACGTGCTGCCCACCAGCACCTGACGCACGATACGTATCGATACGCAAGTCCGCCGGGTTGATATCGATTTCAATATCGTCATTTATTTCAGGATAAACGAATGCCGAAGCAAAAGATGTATGGCGACGATTACCCGAGTCAAATGGAGACTTTCTGACCAAGCGGTGCACGCCCGTCTCGGTGCGCAACCAACCAAAGGCATACTCTCCGGCAAATCGAATCGTCGCACTCTTGATGCCGGCAACGTCACCGTCCGAAACCTCAATCAGCTCAGTCTTGAAGCCGTGTTCCTCACCCCAGCGCAAATACATGCGCAACAGCATATTTGCCCAATCTTGAGCCTCTGTGCCACCGGAGCCCGATTGAATATCCAAGTAGCAATCACTAGCATCATTAGGTCCCGAGAACATGCGCCGAAACTCCAGCGTCTCGAGTTTGGCTAGCAGCTCGTTTAGTTCTTGCTCGGCCTCATCGAAGGTTTCTTGATCCTCTGCTTCGACCGCCAATTCAACCAACCCCAACACATCTTCACAGCCTTGGTCCAATGCCTCGATAGTTTCAACTACCTGTGTTAGCGAGACTTTTTCTTTACCCAGCGCTTGCGCTCTGTCTGGTTCATTCCAAACATCAGGACTTTCGAGCTCACGATTGACTTCCTCTAGACGCTCCACCTTGTGAGCGTAGTCAAAGATACCCCCGAAGCAGTTCAGTTCGAGCTTTCACATCGTCAATGGCAGTGTGGATTGGGTTGGTTTCAAACATACAAATTATCGGTATTTAAAATGATAGCGGATACTACCGAATTTAGGGGCAGGTTTACAGTGCTGAATTGGCATAGCCTATATAAATTCAGCACCGTTGTTTAAAGGCCAAAGTGCAACACAGACAGACGTGTCGATAAGGCCATGAAGATGCGCAGAATTAAGCGTTCAGCTTCAGTGTCGTTTGCACCAACTCATCAGCCAGTTTCTGTAGTTGACCGAGGGTTTTTTCATCACTTAATACGCCGCTCTCATCTATCAGTGTATTCACCTTACCGATCGCTTTTTGGCTCGGAATGACATGCACACCAATATTCCCTAGTAGCATTCTTAAAACGACCAAGACACGCATTCCGCCAAGAGCTCCGGCAGAAGATGCCAGAATCAGAGCGGTTTTCCCCTTAAAGACTTGCAGTGGCTTTTCACCCTCTTCCATCCGACTCGCCCAATCAATCGCGTTTTTCAATAGCGCAGGATAACTCGAGTTGTATTCCGGTGACGCTATGATGAAGGCGTCGTGATCCATCAACAACTGTTTAAAGGCTTTCGCTTCAGGTGGCGTACCACGCTCTGCTTCATCATCTTCATTGAACAATGGCATTGGATAATCAGCTAAGTTGACAACGGTTACTTGCGCTTGCTCACCTTCGGCTAATTTGGCCGTCGCTGTGGCGACAGCCTGGTTATATGACTTTGCACGAGCACTGCCTGAAAAAGCCAATATTTTAATCATGTTAACACTTCCTTACTGTTTGAGAGTCTAATGCTAATTAGATAGAGCAAAACCAAACGTTTGGATTACATCCGATTTGCCGTTTCAATGCCTAACAGAGTCAAGCCGGTATTTAGGGTGTTAGCAGTCAATTGAGCTAAACCGAGACGACTGTCTCTGACACTGGCTTCAACATCGCTTTTCAGAATAGGACAAGCCTCATAAAAACGCATAAACGAGCTGGCTAAATCATAGAGATAGGCGCACAGAACGTGAGGTGTTGCTTCACTCGCCACTACCATTAGTGCATCTTCGAACTGCATTAATTTCGTCGCGAGTTCTTTTTCCGCAACGTCGTTAATATCAATCCCCGTCGCGTTAAACTCATCGCCGAGCTTGTCGAAAATACTCATGATACGGGTGTAGGCATATTGCAAATACGGTGCAGTGTTACCTTCAAAGCTCAACATGTTATCCCAATCAAACACGTAATCAGTGGTTCGATTTTTACTCAAGTCTGCATATTTCACTGCGCCGATGCCGATCTTACGTGCCAAATCCGCATCAATATCTTGCGCTGCGTTGCGCTCCTTCAATAAGGATTCCGCGCGCTCCACAGATTCTACTAGCAAATCATGCAGCTTCACCGTGCCACCAGTCCGGGTCTTAAACGGTTTGCCATCTTTACCTAGCATCATGCCAAATGGACAATGTTCGTATGATTGTTGCTCACCGATAAAGCCGGCCTTGCGGGCAACGATTTCGGTTTGCTTAAAATGCAGACTTTGGCGTGCATCGGTAAAAATCAACGTACGGTCAGCATTGAGTTTTCCGTTACGGTATCGAATGGCGGCCAAATCGGTCGTTGCATACAAGTAACCGCCACCAGACTTCTGGACGATATACACAGCTGGGTTGCCTTCTTTGTCGGCCATCTCAGGCAGGAAAACCACTTGCGCACCTTGGTCTTCAACTGCAATACCAGCACTTTGAAGAGACTCAATCACAGCGGGTAAATCTTCGTTGTATGCACTCTCTCCCATAACGTCTTCGCGTTTAAGGCTGACGTTCAAGAGTGTATAGACGTCTTCACTGTGGGCAATTGAGACATCGATAAACTGTTCCCACAATGCCATGCATTGCCCGTCACCGCTTTGCAGTTTGACCACGTATTCACGAGCTCGATCGGCAAACCCTTGTTCCTCATCAAAGCGAACTTTCGCAGCTCGATAAAAATCTTCCAAATCGCTCAGTGCAGTTTCGGCGATAGTGTCAGCCGCCAGCTCATCACTAAAGTGAGCCAATAGCATACCAAACTGCGTACCCCAATCACCCATATGGTTTTGACGAATAACCTTGTGTCCCAAAAATTCCAATACTTTGACGGTGGCGTCACCAATGATCGTGCTACGTAAATGGCCGACGTGCATTTCCTTCGCCAAATTAGGTGAAGAATAATCGACTACTACCGTTTTTGCTGGCTGCTTCGCGATTGATAAGCGTGTATCTGTCACAGTGTCGCTTGCCCATTGGCTCAGGAACGCATTCGACAAATGAATATTGATGAAACCAGGACCCGCGATTTCTAATTTATCCGCAATGTCCTTGAGTGCCACGGCATCAACCACTTGTTGAGCAATCTCACGGGGATTCTTTTTCAACTGTTTTGCTAGCGCCATGGCGCCATTGAATTGGTAGTCACCAAATTCAGGCCTTGTGCTGCGGCTAAGTGGCACTTTTGCATCAGAGTAACCAAGTGATGAAAGCGCTGCGGTAAAGCGCTCAATTAATAAGGCTGATAAATTCATAGTGTATTACTTAGTGCTCACGTGTTGTCTTAAAAGTGATATCCGGATAACGCTCTTGAGCTAACGAGAGATTAACCATAGTTGGCGCGATATACGCGAGGCTGTCGCCGCCGTCCAATGCAAGGTTGGACTCATTCTTACGCCTAAATTCATCCAGCTTGCGATCGTCATCGCTGTACACCCAGCGCGCTGTACTGACGTTCACATGCTCATAGATAGCTTCCACATTATACTCAGCCTTCAGGCGCGCAACGACCACGTCAAACTGAAGCACACCCACTGCGCCAACAATTAAATCATTGTTAATAAGTGGCCTAAATACTTGCACAGCCCCTTCTTCAGACAATTGGATCAAACCTTTCAGCAATTGCTTCTGTTTCAGTGGATCTTTTAACCGTATGCGCTTGAACAACTCGGGCGCAAAGTTAGGGATACCTTTAAAGCGATGATCTTCACCGGCGGTGAAGGTATCGCCTATGCGGATCGAGCCATGGTTGTGTAAGCCAATAATATCGCCTGCATAGGCTTCTTCTAGCAAAGCTCGATCACCGGCTAGAAATGTTAATGCATCTGAGATACGCACATCTTTACCAATTCGGGTATGACGCATCTTCATACCTTTTTGATATTTACCTGACACGATTCGGCAAAACGCAATGCGGTCGCGGTGCTTAGGATCCATGTTGGCTTGAATTTTAAACACAAAACCACTGAACTTGTCTTCAGTCGCAGCCACTGTCCGAGCGTCTGATTCCCGGCTTTGCGGACCTGGTGCCCATGCAGTTAAACCGTCTAACATGTGATCGACACCGAAGTTACCTAATGCCGTGCCAAAAAATACGGGTGTTAATTGTCCCTGTAAAAATAGCTCTTCGTCATATTCATTCGACGCACCCAGCACCAATTCCAACTCGTCTCGCAATTGCTGCGCTAAATCACTCCCCACAGCTTGGTCCAGCTCGCTATTGTCTAGGCCTTTAACAATCCTGACCTCTTGAATGGTATGGCCCATCCCTGTCTGATACAGAATCGTCTCGTCTCGGTGAATATGGTAAACCCCTTTAAAAGATTTACCGCAACCGATAGGCCATGTAATGGGTGCACATAGAATATCCAGTTCGGTTTCAACCTCGTCCAATAATTCCATTGGATCGCGAATATCGCGGTCGAGCTTATTCATGAAGGTTAGAATGGGTGTATCACGCAGACGTGTGACTTCCATTAATTTGCGCGTTCGATCCTCTACCCCTTTGGCGGCATCAATGACCATAAGGCAAGAATCAACAGCCGTTAAAGTTCGATAAGTATCTTCGGAAAAGTCCTCGTGCCCTGGCGTGTCGAGAAGATTAACGAGTTTATCCGCATACGGAAACTGCATGACCGAGGTCGTAACAGAGATACCCCGTTCTTTTTCCATGTCCATCCAGTCGGACTTAGCATGTTGGCCGGATTTCTTACCTTTCACGGTACCGGCCGTCTGCAACGCATTTCCGAACAACAAAACTTTTTCGGTAATCGTAGTTTTACCCGCATCCGGGTGCGAGATTATCGCAAACGTTTTACGCTTATCGATAGCGTCAATGATGTCACTCATATCTTAAATACAAACTCAGGGGTGAAACAGCGGTTAACCAACGGCTGCTTTATAAGTCAATTAAAGTGGTGCGGATTGTACAGAAAAAACGTTAACTTTGCGCTGGATTTTTTGCGCTTCGGCCGAACACGAATTGCATAATAATTGCGTCTTCTTTGGTCGTTGGCGAATCAGTATCTTCACTTGGGTAGTAATCCTTGCGGCGATCGATTTCGACAAAGCCGTTAGCTTGATACAAGTTGATAGCTGGACTATTGGAAACGCGTACCTCGAGTAGACACTGCCAGGCCCCCAATTTTTCCGCTTCAGCCAGAAAGTGAACCAGCAGGCGCTTGGCCAAACCTTGCCCGCGATAATCTGTTGCTACAACAATATCCATCAAGGTAATTTCATCAAGTACTTGATGGCCAATGTAGTAACCCGCTAGTACATCGTTTTGCCATAATGCAAAAGCAAAATACGGTGTGCTCAAACTACTGGTAAAGTTTTCTGACGACCACGGTTTAGAATGCCCTTGTATACAGATTTGATAGGCTAGCTGTGCGTCTAAAGCGGTTAAAACCCGAATCACCGGCTGGTTTACTGAAGGCAAAGCAGGCGCCAAAGTAATTGTTTGTCTGCCGCACTTAGCGGCATCATATTGCTTGGAACTTGAATCGTGTCTTGGCGCCGCGCTATCGACTCGCTATCACAAACCAGCCATTTGACAGTGCCGGTCAGGCCTAAAGCTTCAAGGCACAATTCAATATCAGTACACGCCTGGCGCCCAAATTGAGGCGGAACTTCGCGGCTAGGCTGTTCAGTGACAACACCTTGATGCTGTTCACTGGTAGCCGTTGAAGGGAGTATCTCTTCATCCGTTCCTACCGCTTGGTCTTCAACCGCGCAATATTCAGCGTTCTTTTGCCACTGGGGGATCCCCATAGCCTGTAAAACTGCTTGTTGATATGTAGATAATTCGCCAGACATTAAACTTCAGGAGGATTTAGCTAATTGACAGCTAGTGTAGCAGAAAAAAGTGGCAGGGGTGGAGGGACTCGAACCCCCAACCATCGGTTTTGGAGACCGCTGTTCTACCAATTCGAACTACACCCCTAGCGCGGACGCATTATACGTATGCGAACATAAAGGTAAAGCAAAAAGTGCAGAATCATTGTTTCAAATGTTCGGTAATTGCCGCGTACCAGAGCTTATAGGTTAAGTTCACCATGGGGCTACAGTGTGCCACACCATCTACAACCCTCTGCTCTGGTAAGTCACTCAACTTTGCGTATTTAGCACAGACGTGTCGTTGTTGAGTCTGATTCAGACGATTGATAATGAACGCTGATCCTAAATCAAAATAGCGATTTCCAGTAGCGGCATATTCCCAATCAATAATTTTCATTGGCTGGGACGCAAAAATGTGACCAAATGCGAGGTCGTTATGACAAAAAACCAAATCGTCGGAGTCTTGAACGCATGCTATATAATCCGCTTCGAGCCTCTTTACTTGCCCCACCAAAGGGTCGTCTGGTTGTAACTTTGCTGACCTAATATAAGCTTGCCATCGCTCAGGCATTGGCAAGACCTTTGTCTCGACGCCGAGCATATGAGTCGTATTGAGGGCATGCGCCAACAAATCGAGCCTCTCGCTGTCAGGTAAAATAGAAACAGGCTGTGGGCACGCAGGTATCCACTCTTCAACGTAGAGCCGATTATCCTCTGACAAAAACAAAGGCATCGGCGCAACCCTACAACTAGCGATTTGCCGCTGCATTTCAAACAAACTCGTTCGACTCAGCCCAGTAGTTTCATCCGCATGAAACTGTTTGACTAAAAAACGTCGTTCATTCTCTGTCAGGCAATAGGTCGCATTGATCAGTGAGTCATTGATAACGCGCAAATGGACACCTGTGGGCTCAACCTGAAGCGCCTCAAAAAATGACATGGGAAGTTGTTGGATGGTCAGCATCTAGCTATGGTGCCAGCTCGGGCTCTTGTTTACGCCATTGTGCCCAACCATAGACCGAGAGGACAACATAAAACATAAATAGCAAACTCGTCAGATAAAGTCCTACCTGCCAATACAACCAACTTGCTACTGTATTAATGAGCATCCAATAGAACCAGTTTTCGATTTTCCGATGAGCAACCATAATGGTCGTGACGACGCTGGCGACAGTCACGAATGCATCCGTATATATGTGTAGCGTATTGGAATAAGCCATGACGACTTGCGATAGCAGTACGGTGGTAATCAAAATACCGGTCATAATCAGAGAATGCTGCTTTGCGCTCAGCGTGCCTGCGACGAAACCATCGTTAGCGGGTGTTCGCCATTGCCAGAAACCGTACACTGCCATTACGACATAGTACGCATTCAACGCGACCTGAAAAGGTAAATTTACATCCCAAAAAATCACGGTGTACAGTACTGTACTGACAAATGCACAGGGCCAGCACCAAATACTCTTACGCGCGGCCAATATGACATAGCCAATGGCCAAAACAACCGCGACGACTTCCAAACCGAGCATCGCATTCATCTGTGCAAAAAGTGTGTCTATAAATGCGGGCACTTTAAAGTTCACCCTGATACAAGCCAGGTTTCAATTCATCCCCGGCAAGAAACTTACACACTAATATGGCCTGTCCCACCTCTGAATGCACTCGCTGTATTTCCTTTCCTAGTGTTTCAAACACCTGCGCATAAGGTCCTTTCAATTGAGTGCTCGTGGTAGAAATCGACAACTCAAACTCGGATACTTGCTGCAAACGACGAATAAAGTCAGCAATAATATCGCTGTAGTCTTGATTTAAAGGATACAAAGAAATTTCGACAATACATTGCTGACTCATGTTTAGCTTCCCTATCTTAGAATAACCACTCAACAGTAGCACCGATCCGCCTACCTGTAGCGAATTGGAAGTAAGGCTCAGGCGTCTCATATCCGAATTCGCCATCGCGTGGGTCATTACTAAAGCCGCCAAAGCCTCTAACATAGTAGTCTTTGTCAGTCAGATTGTGAGCCCATAACTGTAATGACCACGAAGCTTGTTGCCATTCCAGTGTGGTATTCACCAATCCATACCCTGGTGAGCGCACGTCATGACCATCAGAGAAGAAGTGATCATCTTTCACATCGAGTTCCAAACGCCAGCTTAAACTCTCAGTCAGTGCATAATGGGAGACTAAATTAGCAGTATAACGAGGGGCCTGGGCAGAATCTCGCTTGGCAACGATCGAACCGTCAGCACGGGTAAAGTCTTCAAAACTGGCTCTCAAGTACCCTAGATTGACGTCAACTTGCCATGCATCTGAAAGTTGCCACTGACTCTCAAACTCTACGCCTTTATTGGTCCCGACGTCAGCATTACCGATTACATCGATAAAATCTGTGCTACCGTTATCGCGAAGCAAGGTATCGAAATCACTGACTTGGGTGTCTTCTCGCTCCATCCAAAACAGTGCCACTCGAAGGTTACCGCGGTCATTCAAAACTGATTGTTTGAAGCCTACTTCATAATTCCAATTGTACTCGGCGGCATAAATTCTTGCTTGCTGAGTCACCCTTTCATCCGGATTAAAGCCGCCAGCCTTGTAACCCCTAGAGATACTCGCATAGGTGATGCCATCAGCTAATGGATAACTGAGCCCAAGCTTGCCGCCAAGTAAAGTGTCACTATTGTCTTCGGAATAGCCGGTGGCATCGTTGTAGGATAATTCTGAGCGTTCAACTCGCAGGCCAAACTCAAGCCCGACGTTATTGTCAAACTGTGTATCTAAGCGTGCATACACTGCCTGACTCTGCGGTGCATATTCGCTCGTGAAATCACTCGCGGCAAAGGTGTATTCCCGCAGTAGTGATTCGTCTCGGTCACGAACTATTGCACCAACAACCCAGTCAAATGTTTGCTCAAACAGTTTGACTGGTTGCTCCGATACGAACCGAATTTCCGCTGTTCGCTGAGAAATATCGCGGAAATAGCCATCAAATGAAGAATAACCATTCGGGTGGAACCCATCAAAGGTCCAATCTTCATCGTAGCCGTAGGCAAGTTCACTATCACTTGCCGATAGCAAGGCTAGCCAACTGAAGCTGTTGTTAGTGCCAGAAAGACGGATACTTCCCGCATGCGTTTCGTTGCGATCGAAACCCGGTTGGTCAGAACGGGTGTTGCGATCATTGTCGAGAGAGAACGCGTCATATCCATTATCAACGTCAAAAAAGCGATAATTAACCAATACATTGACATCGTTAACGTCGAGGTCAAATGCGAGGCGACCAGCACTTTCATCAATATTGTTAGTATCGTCACGACCCAAGAAGGTATTATTGATGTCGCCATCACTACGTTGTTCTATCCATGACGCTCGCATGCCTGCGGCGTCGGTTAATTGGTGACCAACTGCCACACCGGCGCGCCAAGTAGCATCAATCGCATAAGATAAAAGCGCACGGCTAGCACTATCTTGTCCTGGCGAAACCCCTTGCATCTTGATCGCACCGGCCAAAGCCCCAACGCCAAATTCAGTCGCTTGTGGGCCGCGTAAGACCTCAACTTGTTCAATATCAAACGCATTAGCAAGCCCAAATAGCCCTGTGAGGTCAATGTTATCTAATTCAAAACTTACCGAAGAATTAAGTGGTTCGCTGAACTGAGAACGTTCACCAATACCGCGAATCTGTACAAAGCGGCCCCGCGATGCGCCACTCGCAACATTAACATTCGGGATTGCGCCTATAAGCCCATCTAAATGTTGCGTTTGGCGTGCCAAAATTTCACTTTCGTTTAATATACTGGCACTGCCTTTTAACTGATCGAGTGCTACGGCGCGAAAATCAGATGTCACCAGAATGCGCTCGATTTCAGTTTCACCAGCAATAGACGTTTGGGCATTGAGAATCGGGCTTAAGCCCAAAAGAGCGGTTGATACCGCGATACTCGTAATGGTTTTGTTCATTAGGATCTCTTCGTATAAAACGTGAAAAGATCCGGTTTTACGGCAGGTGTAAAAGTTGCGTTTTACCATTCCTACGCCGGTATTATCCGGATCAGGTATAAGGGTTCCCAAAATGGATCTCAGCTAAGCATTTGCTTGGCACCCCTCGGCTTAAAATGAACCTGAGTTCATTTAACGGCTGAATAGTATCACTGAATTCGAGCAGGTCAATCCGATTGAGGCAAAAGATTCAGCGTTTTGAGCTCATCGGTTGTTTGTTGCTCAAGTATTTCACTGGTTTTTCCATGTGCTACCGGTTTGCGAGAGTCAGGGTCGACTTGCACAAATACAATATCGTCGGCGAGACATATGGTTTTCTTGGTTGCTTTATTGCGCACCAAACAGGTCACTGTTATTGAGGTCCGCCCAATAGATTTAGTCGCTAACCCAAACTCAACAATATCCCCCTTTAAGGCTGGAGACTCAAAACTAATTTCACCGATGTGTTTGGTTACTAGACAATTGGTTTCCAATTGACAAATAGCGTAAATCGCGGCTTCTTCATCAATCCATTCAAGTGCCCGTCCACCGAATAAAGAACCGGCGTAATTCAAATCACCGGGCATAACAAGACGTCTAGATAAAAACCGCATAAAAAATCCTATACACTAAAGGCCAATTAGTTTTCTCATATAGTATAGATGATTGATTTTTCTGGTGCTGTTAAACAATTGGAGGATTGGTTACACCAACGTAGCGTGGATGTTAACCATCGGCAACTCATCCTATTGTGTGGTGAAAAAGCCTGGAGCCAACCATTAGCTGAACAGCTATTACAAGCGCACAACAACTACTATCAATCTCAATTTCCGACTTTATGGCTAGGTTCAAGAGTCTCTGAATCCCCCTCAATCAGCACGGCAAAAGCGGGCACGCTGCTAGGCCGCCAACACAGTGCCGTATGCTATTCCACTGATGGCCGAATAGATATCAAGGCACTGTTAATCGCTGCAGGCACAATTACGTCACAAGGGTTACTTATCATGCTTTGTCCAGCGCTTGAGCTGTGGTCAACTAAGCTTACAGCAATGCCAGGTCAGAGTTTTGGGGTGGAAACGAGCGAGAGTCATTTTATTCAATATTGGCAGCACCAATTACTCTCCGATCCATACGTAGCCATTCTTCAACAAGGTGAAAACGACGCTACACTGCCGTTTGCGCCGGCTCAGCAACCTAGAGATTGTCGGTCCGTTGAGCCGCCGTTCCTAAGTCGCGACCAACAAACCATCGCGCAAGCGTTAAAACAAGTCCTATCCCAACCAGAACATCAAACTCGTGTATTGATGGCCAAAAGGGGTCGCGGAAAAACTTGGCTTACAGGCTGGTTCATCTCGCAATGTCTGACACATGACCTCACTATTGCTCTGATCAGCTCTAAAGCTACTGCAGTGGAGCCGATTTTTCGACAAACAGACACTCACGCTAGAAAACAACTATTAGCATACTACGCCCCTGACGAGGCCATCACATCCGAATTATGCGCGGATTTAGTGGTCATTGATGAAGCATCAAGTATCCCCATTCCTATGCTAGAGAATCTGTGTAGCCGAAAAGCTCACATACTCATTACAACGACAACGGATGGCTATGAAGGGACAGGATCAGGCTTCGTTCATCGCTTACTACCACTGTTGCGTATCCGGCCAAACAACCTAAAAGAATTGGCTCTAGTGGAGCCAGTTAGATGGCAGTCAGGCGATAAGTTGGAAGACTTATTAGATAGCTCACTGTGCATAGCGGACGAAGATCTAGACGTGTACACAATCACAGAGACCGATTCTGTTGCTTACGAACTAATCGACGGATACACACTGTCCAAGAAGCCCAATACGTTACGACAGATTTTTAACTTACTAAAACAGGCTCACTATCAAACTACGCCCCATGATTTTGTGCGACTAATCGATGCGCGTGACAGTTTCGTGCTCATCGCTCACATTGAACAAACAATCGTTGGTGTTGCGGCAATTATTGAAGAAGGCAACGCTTCTTTGGCAGAAATTGCAAACGATATTGCGAGGGGTTCAAGACGGCCTAATGGTCACATGTCATTGCAAATGTGCAGTTACCAAACCACAGCCGCTGAATTCAGCTACCTTCGAGCGTGGCGAATCAATCGAATAGCCGTCGCACAGACATGCCGTCGTAACGGCATCGCATCCGGCCTACTGAACACTTTGGCCAGTAGCGCAACAGCAAATCAAATTAACGTGCTAACCACCGTATTTGGCAAGCGTGATTCATTAACTGATTTTTGGCGACGCAATGAATTCTTTCAGTTCTATCAAGGTGAAAAACGCGACAAAGCCAGTGGCGCTGTTAACGTACTATGGGTTAAACCGTTAAGTACTGACGCACAAACACTGTTTGAACGGTATATGGTGTTACCGGTTGATGCACACCTGAAAAAAGTCCAAGACTTCATCGACAAAACCCGGCCACTGTCAGCAATTCGACAGTCTCTTCTGGTATTGGAGCACGAACTCGATCAAGTCAAACAACAGCAACATGGGCAACTTATTAATCTGTTGACTAGTCGCCCTTATGCGACTGAAGCTGATCTGTGTTCGTCACTGAATTTGAATGGTAAACAGGCCCTGTATGACCTAACAAGAGGATTACTAAAGCACTTTATGGAGATGCGAACTTAGCGCGCACTCTTTGATGTGTAGAGCCGCTATTTTAGGCAAAAAAAACGCCCCTGAGGGGCGTTTTTATTAGGAAAGTTTGATTCCTCGGTTCTTCGCTTTTTCACGAATATAAGGTTCCCACGCCGACGCATTGCGTCGAACTGAGTTATCCTTTTTCGCTTCTTGAACGTGCGTATAGGCCTGACGGAAATTACCCGTGTAGAAATTCGCTTCCATAAGTGAGAAGTGAATTCGTCCCTTGCCATTCGCTCCACGATCTAACGCATTGTTAAGTGCGGTGATCGCATCTTTATAGCGTTCTGCTGTGAGCAATAAAACACCTTGCTTGCGATAATGCTCAGGATCAGAGCTCAAACTTGCTGCCTGACCATAAACGTCAGCCGCTTCGCTATACTCTTTTGCCTGGTGCAACGTGTTAGCAAGTGCCGCAAGGCTGTCCGCATCACGCTTAATCAACCCTTCATCAATATACTTCTGTTGAATTCGAGCTGACTTCACTGGGATATCGTTCGTAGCATACAACTGTGCAAGCGCTTTAATCTCAGAAGTCTTCGTAAGGAAGCCTTGAGAATAAGCAATTTCAAAGATAGATAATGCACGCTTGTAGTCTTCAACCAACATGTAGAAGAAGCCTAATTGTGTCCACCACTGCTTGGTTTCTGGGAACGTCTTAACTAGCGTCTCAGCAACTTCTACAGTTTGTGGATACATCTTCCGCTCGTAGTATGAAGTCAACTTCATCACATGAGGGTTTTTATTAGGTTCAGGATACAACGCGATTGCTTTGTCGGCTGGATCAATCATTTTATCCAACTGACCCGTTTCGTAATAAGCTTGCGCGATGCGAGTGTACACATCAGGGTCTTGCTTACACGTCTCGTCCATCCACTTTGTATACCATTCAACCGCTTCGCCGAATTTCTTTTCTTGCATACTCAAATCACCCAACAATTTGAGCGTTTGCGTATATTCCAAGTCATTCAACACTTTAGTGGAAACTGAGCCTTTGAGGTAACCCAGAGCTTTTACACCTTGGCCTTCCTGTGAAGCCAGCAAGTTTCCGATAAAACGGTCAACGTAAGCTTTGTCAAAATCGTCTGACGGGTCGATGTCATACAAAATCGCTAACGCTTCGTCCATTAGGTCCTGATTATAAGCTTCAAATGCTTTTTGAACGCGCTTACCCGTGCGCTCACCAACCAACTGAGTCTTACCTTTTTCATAACCTGGGCAAATGATCGGAGCGGTCTGAGCGTATGCAGTCGTCGTAGCCAGTAAAGAACCAGCGAGAACAGTAGATACCAAGGATAATTTAGACAAATTTTTCATCATAATTATTGCTCCAAAGTAAAGTCGAGCTGAACGAACATGTTAAATTGTTTAACCGGTTTGCCATCGACGATTTTTGGTCTGTACTTCCATTTGGCCAGAGCGCGACGCGCTTCACGGTCAAACAAACGCTTCGGTTGCGCTTCGAGTACCACGATATCTTCAACACCGCCCACTTCGTTGATCGTAAATTGGAGTTTTACCCACCCTTCTTTACCATCACGCGCAGCTTGTACAGGGTACTTAGGATCGATACGGACAATAGGCGTTGCCTCACCGTCACGAGCCATAGCACCTACACCGCCGATGTTCACGCCCACACCACCGGTATCGATACCAGGGATAACGAGGCTGAAACCATCTGCGTTCGGCTCCTCTACTTCCGGCTCGGACTGCTCAAGTTTTGGTGGTTCTTGAGGTGGCGGCGGAGGTGGAGGTGGCTTACGCGTACGTGTCTGTGTTTCTTCTTCAGGTTCAGACATCACGATATCGATGATTGGTGCCGGAGGCACTTCATCTGCAGGGCGAGCTGAGTTCTCGATAAGTTTGGCCATTAGCACAAACAGACCGAACGCTACAGCAGAGCCAATAAGAATAGATACAATAAATCTAACCATATTACCCCCTCGCCGCTACGGAGACGCGATCGACACCAGCTTCTTTAACCTGGTCCATTATCTCAACGATAACGCCATGCTTGGCCTTGATGTCCGCTTGAATAATTACATAGTCGGTCGGTTGCTCAGTCAGCAAACGCTCAATGTTTGCGCGCACACTGTCTAATGCAACTTGACGCTTATCAAGCCATACATCGCCGTCTTCAGTTACCGCAATAAAAATATTGGCATTCTTATGCAGTACCGCATAGCCAGCTTCTGGCTTGTTGACCTCTATACCGGCTTCCTTTACGAAAACCGTGGTCACGATGAAGAAGATCAGCATGATAAACACGATGTCTAGCATCGGTGTCATATCAATCGCTGCTTCCTCTTCTGGTTCTCTTACTTTACGAGCCATATCAATCTCTCTCTAGTGATGCGGTAGGCTATCAACTAAGCTTTCGCGAGCGATCTTAGCTTTAGCTTCCAAGCGAGAGCTGACGAACAAGCCAGATAACGCTGCGACCATTCCCGCCATCGTCGGGATAGTAGCCATCGATATACCAGACGCCATCAAACGAGCGTTACTGGTACCCTGGGTCGCCATTGTTTCGAATACGTTAATCATCCCTGTAACCGTACCTAGTAATCCTATTAGAGGACACATAGCAACTAAAGTTCGAATAATTAACATACGTGCATTCAAAGCGTCAGACGCTTCTGAAATCCAGGCATCACGGATTCTATGCGCATACCATGACGTAGTATCTGAACGAGCATCCCAATCAGCAATAATTTTGCTTTTGACTTTTGGAAAGACCGCTGTCAAATACCAATAGCGCTCTATCATCATGGTCCACATGAGGAAAAGCGCAGCGGCAACGAAATAAAGTACGTCACCGCCAGTAGCGATAAAGTCCCTGACCGATTCCCATAATCCAATCAGGTAAAGCATATTAAGCTTTCTCCGTCTCTGCGTGAGTCGCAATGATACCCGCAGTCTGCTCGTCAAGAATGTGGACGATAGACTTAGCGCGTGAAGCAACAATACTGTGAGTCAAAATCAACGGAAGTGCCGCGATAATACCTTGCGCCGTTGTTACCAACGCCATTGAGATACTACCAGCCATCATACGAGGGTCACCAGTACCGAATAGTGTGATGGTTTGGAACGTCGCGATCATACCAAGTACCGTACCAAGTAGACCCAATAGTGGCGCAATCGCAGAGAAGATTTTGATTACGTTGATACCCGCTTCGATACGCGGTAATTCACGTAAAATCGCTTCATCAAGTTTCAGTTCTAGGTTTTCAGCGTCAGCATTCTTGTTCTCTTGGTAAACCGTTAGGATACGACCTAGAGGGTTAGAGCTAGACGGGTTGTCAGCGTTAGCCAACTGAGACTTGATCTTGCCACCAACAAGGGTAAGCGTAATAAGCTTGTATAGACCAATTAGCAAACCAATCACAAGCATCGCCGTGATGGTGTAACCTACTGGACCACCAGCGTGATAACGCTCAGACATCGTCGCTTTTTGCTTCAATAGACCAAGAATTTGACCACGTGAAGGGTCAGCGTAGAAAGGAATAACGCCAGAAGTAGCAGAACGTAAATCTTCAGCTGAAGCAACCAAATAACCATCTGGTTGACGGCCTAGAGGCTGAACGGCGTCATTTTCATCGTCATATACCAAGTAACCTTCGTCACCCACTAAGTTAAACGTACCAACACGGAGCACTTCCTGAGTTGTAGTACCGCCGTCTAGTGAAATAACTTCAGTAGTGAATTTAGAAACCTGGCCAGACTCAGTCATCTCAGTTTGTAGTGCAAACCAAAGATCTTCAAGTTCTTGAATGTTCGGTAGGCCTTTTGATTCTTCTGACATACGCGCAAGGAAATCGTCACGGCCAGGGAATTCTGCACTTACGATTGAAGTCGCGATACGACCATAAGCTTCTGATGCAGCTTGACGCACAACACCAAACATCTCACCCAAAGTGCCTGTGGCGTTATCAAGTTCGATTTCTTTTTCTGTCAAAGTCGTTTCATTCGCCGCGAACTGCGCTGCCAAACGATCACCACGATCTTGTTCAGCTTTAAGCTCAGCTTCAGCACGACGCAACAAGGCTTGTTTGTCAGCTCGCTCTGAACGGAATTCAGCTTCGCGTTGTTCGTTGATGCGTGCCTCAGAAACACGGTTTTGTTTTACTTCTTCAAGTAGTTCTTGTAGCGACTTTGCTTCTTGAGCGTAAGCGCCAGCAGACATTACCGTCACAGTAGCTGCCGTTAGTAATGTTTTGATTAGCTTATTCATTACTGATTACTCCGCAGCTTTGATTGGTAGTTTGATTAGGTCAGCAGGAATGGTGCCTTGCGCCATTTTAACTGCATCAACAACAGGCTTGAGGTATTCATCACCCAACTCTTCCCAGCTACGAGTGCTGTTATCCCAAACCCATGCAGAGGTTTGATCAAGAGAAAGCGCCAGCAATGCAGTGCGGCCTAAGTTGAAGAAATCAACGGTTACTTCAGTACCCGCGTTGTTGATCGTACCTTGATATGACGCAATACGTGTGCCGTACTCGTTTTCAATTTGGTACGCTTCAATGACCTGACGGAATTGCTCAGAAACTGTTACATTTGAGCTAGCCATTATGTCGCGAAGGCGCTGCACACGGTCTTTACGCTCAGTCAAATTGATTGGGATATCCAAATCAATGAACTTGTCTAGGCTATCGATCATGCGGAACATCAACGGCACGATGCCTTGTTTCGTTTCCTCAATCGAGTCGATTTGACGCTGTAGCGAATCAATCGCGCGCTGTTGGTCAGCAACTAAGCCTGCAACGTAATCGTTGTAGACTTTGAGGTTTTCCGTTTCATCAACAACACCGCGATACTCCACAAGCAATTCCTGTGATTGCTCAAACAAAGCGTTAATTTTTTCTTGAGATTTTGCAGCTGCCGCGTGGATTTTAAATTCTTCATTGTGAAGATCTGTAAGCGGATCTGCAGAGACAATGGCGCTACTACCAAGTGCACTCGCACTCAACACGGCAGCGGCAATAAGAGTTCTCTTGCTCATATTGGACATAGTTCCCAACCAATTTTCTTGTTCGAATCCTCGCTTGTAACAGAGTGTTTCAGCGAGGGGCTATTAAACCGTTAGTTTTTATTTTAGACGAATGTGGGCAACCGAAAATTGCCCACGACGGACGGATGGTCACACGGATGCGAGTCTAAAGTCAAGTTGACTGGGCTGAAATGGGGATTATTTGTTACGCCTTTGTAAACTACTACCGACGGCCTTTTGCGCTGATTCGATTAAAATAGAAACAATCTGAAATACATTTAACAATTGGTAACAAAGGTTCAGCTGCAATTAATTCATTTTTGGTTCATCTTTATACTCAACAAATCAGTCGTACAGTTGAGGGATACACGATGAACATTTCTACTTTTAAACGCGTAGGTTGCGCTATCGCAATTGCGACGACGCTTAGCTTCTCGGCAAACGCACAAGATCGAATCAAGGAAGGTATTTGGGAAACAGAGTATAACAACATGGTCGAAAATGGCCTGTATGCACTTAATTCCAAGAACTACGACAAAGCGTTTGAGAAGTTGACTTCAGCAGCTGAAATGGGCAGCAAAGAAGCACAATTCTATCTAGCGCAGATGTACTTAAACGGCTGGGGCATGGACCCCGATTATAAACTAGGATGGCTGTGGTTGAACGTGGCGCTCGAACAACGCACTCCAGATTGGAGAGACGCAGAGCGAGCGATCAAACGCGCGCTTCCAGAGGATTTTCAAAAAGCCATGGAACCATTCGTTGCAGAGCATATCGCGCAATACGGAGCGGACGCAAAGGATCTCCGATGTGTAAAACGCAACCGTATTGGCTCAAACATCAAAGACATTATCTGTGAGAAGCGGACTTACTGATTAAGCCGAAACACGGTATACTCTTTTCTTTTGCTAAAGCCAGCATAACGCTGGCTTTTTCATGTAGTCGAGAAAGCTGGTATGAAATATCAACCCACGTATCACGTAGATGTGGATGGACGCCCCGTTTATGTATTCGATGATGTCTGTGACTTAACCGAAATCAAAGCACTCTACAATGGGCTTGATGCCAGTGCATACCGTAAGAATGAAGTCGCACGCCCGGATACGCAAGACTACAAACACTGGGCCGTCAATCTGACAACAGAGCAAATGCAGGCTCTACCACTTTATCAAAAGCTTCTTAACGCTGTAGAACAGTCCGTAGGAAAAGCGTATGTCGCGTATAGAGGCTACTGCAATCATTCAGCCTACGGCGATATGTTATTTACCCACACAGATTGTCTTCCGGAAAGCGACGAAATGACCGCCCTTGTCTACGTTTGCCCGGAATGGGACATCGAATGGGGCGGTGAAACACTGTTTTTTAACAAAGACGATGATTGCGCCTATGCTTGCACCCCCAAGCCAGGCAGAGTAGCGGTGTTCCATGGTGCCATAAAGCACGTCGGACGACCTCCGAACCGAGTATGCTACAAGCCTCGTTATACTTTAGCGTTTAAATTGGAACCCAAAACGCGTTAATCAAACGCCCAATTGCTAGTCCTTGGTGCGTGAAATCGGCACCATATCAAAGGCGATGGTCATGCGGCGGTCGCCGGACTCGAATGGACGAGTGCCGTGCCACATAAACGATGGGAAAAATACCACCGTGCCCTGACTGGGTTTGACGACGTAATCCGCGGGTAAATTGAGCTGGTCAATTTCGGGTACACCATATTGCAACCACCCTTCCCCACCGTGTTCGACTGCCGGGGGAACATCGATGTAGATGACGCCGCTTAACCAGCCCTGAGGGTGAAAATGCGAGGTGTGGAAACCGCCTTTTCTCAAGCATACTGACCATGAGCCAGTGAAATCGATATCTCCCCCGACTTTGCATAAAAAGGGATGATGTTTATTCGGTTCCAGCGCTTTTGTAAAGGTTGTCGCTTGTTGATGAATCCACCGCTTCAAGGTTTGTATCACAGGCGTTTTATCATCGAAGATATCTTCGTAGGTTTGCGTTCCATTGCGCAAAGACTGTCCAATCGGATGATTAATATTCGCATGCACCTCTTCTAACTTGGCGATCAGTTCGGGCATGAAACTCGCGTCCTTGTCTCGCATGATGTTAGCCGAATGCACGAGACGATAATCACACAATTGACCGTAATTTTTTTGCTTTCCTGCCAATTTCAATGCTGTTGAATACAGAGTCCACCAGCCTTGATTGTCCGGCTCCCTGCGTTGTAACGATTGATAGAGACTCAACGCCGTCTTATAGTCGCCCGTGGCGAGCGCAATATAGCCCCTTTCATTTTCAATCGAGACATCAACAGGCTTTGTCGATAGCGCTACCGATTTCTTAATGTACGTCACGGCGGTTGCAATGTCGCCTGTCAGACGGTAGTAGCGGGCGGCGAACATATTAATCAAGGCAAGGTTATCGAGCGCTGGTAGACATTTATCGAGTACCAGCTTCACCAAATCAAACTGTTCTGCGTTTAACAACAAGTTTAGACAGGCTAAACACAAATCACTTTGTTGAAGTGGGTTCGTGATCGCGTTTATTACTTCGGCAAATGGATTTTCGAATCCCTGAGCCCAGCTAAAATGGGCAAATTCAAGCTGAATTTGGGTGTTCCCCGGCTCAACTGAAAGTGCTTTTTTGTAATACTGGGTCGCCTGTACCATATCTTTCAACAAGGCATAATTGGCCGCCAACATTGAGTAGATGAGTGCCGCTTGAGGATAAAGATTGACTGCCTCGTTCAGCAATGCAATGGCGTCGTTGTATTGGCCTTTATTGCGAAGCAATGAGGATAGGTTAAGTAAAACCCGGTAGTTTTGCCTTCCTTGAGCTGTGCTCATCAGCGCTTGGTAGATACGCTCAGCCTGCTCTTCTTGTTGATTGTTTTTATACGACTCGGCCAATCCTATTCTAGCATTAATATCCTGAGGCCTAAGTTCTGCCGCTTTTTTATAATTCGCAATCGCATTGGAAAAGTGCTGTTGAATACTCTCTAGACGCCCCAAATTCACATATGCATCAGCGAAATACGGATCGACACCAATCGCATTTTTGAGCTGACGCTTGGCCAACACTAACTGTCCGTTGGCAATCAATAGATTTGCATGACTATTGAATATTTGTGGTACGTTCTTGAAGCGCTTAAGCAATTGCTCAAATGCCTTACTAGCCGCTTTTACGTCTCCAGTGTGACGCAAAGCATTGGCAAAACACATACCGACGTTGGGGTCGCATTGTTTAATAGAGAAGTACTGATTAAACAATTCAATAACCTGTTGGAATGATTGTTTCTGATATTCAGCCATCAGCTGTTGACTGAGTAACTGTTGCATGATTACACCAACCCTTTATCTAAACGCGACAGCGCGCCGTATTCACTGCTCCACTGGTCGTAGGTTTGCATAAATTCTCGAATAAAATCGCGTTCTTCCTGAGTCAGATCGGGATGCCAAATATCAAAGATCAGCACACTACGACTCTCTGTCGCATCATTTTTGGCACTGTGTAAAAATGAATCATCGAAAATCAGCACATTTTGGTTATCTGTCCACGTAAAGACTTCTTCACCGGCTGTTAACGTCGCCTTTGACGAGACTTTTAGCGGGACATGGACCGTAAGTTTAATGTTACTAATACCAAAATGTGGCGGGATAGCAGTATTCGCCTCCAGAGTCGACACAAAAACCTCGGGAGCGTGAGGCGGACAATCAGCGATAACATCCTGTTGAAAGAGTGAATACAAATACTCAGGCGCGTCCTCGAATGCGGGCGTCTTTAAGCCACGACTAACCAAATGTAGCGACTGCCAATCCGTTGACAATTTGTCCCAATCTTCGGTCTTTGGGGCTCCTTTAACATGGTGGAGGTAACTCTTTTGGTCTGTGACGTCCAAATTAAGCAGAATGTGTATATGCGCTCGAATGCCGTCAACTACTTCTGCTAGCCCTGGGATTTCGTCTAGTTGATAGATCGGCTTTGCGGTCAATGAGGGAAAAAAGAAGAAACTCGGTTGCTGGAGTGGATGGCTCCAAGGACATTTGGTTAGGCCTACAAAATTGGCTAGCGCTAAATTAGCACGTTCACTCATGCTGTCTCGCGACTCAGCAAAACGGTCATAAAAAGCCTTCCGCGCTAGGTTAGCCGCATTTAACCTGTGTTGCCGAGGCCATGTCGAATCGACCAAACTTGTATCGTCCAGTGAATTGAACCAATCCGCATAGATTTCCAAAGCAAGATCATATTGCTGGAGTTTCAGTGCGTCATTTAAGCGAGCGATAAAAGTATTCGTCATAAACTAATAAAGCGCCTCAGAAAGGCGCTTTATTCTAAAATCATTTAAAGGTTGACTATTCGCCATCAGCCCCAGTTGTCATACTACCGCGTTGCAAACGAAGCATGCCTTCTCTTCCGGCCTCTTCCATCGCCGCTCGCTCTTCCGCCGTGCGGCATACACGAGTCATCATGTTTGAACCAATACGTTTCTCCATTTTGCACACAACCCCATCATCATCAGAAGAAGCAAGAGATTGCGCATTTGTGCCATTTGAAGATGTGCTGCCACAGCCAGTTAGCGCTAGAAATGCCGCTAGAATTAATAAATATTTCATAAAATTACCTTTTTGGATACACGATACCACCGTAGTGGGTCGTTGACTCACGGATCCACTTAGTCAGGATCCATTTTGTTCCCTTAGTCACTGGCCTTCCAGCGTGATAAGAATCGCGCAATACATTACCATCGTCGCTCCAATTATCAAACAGTAAAACGTCCCCTTTTGTCCCTTTGACACTCATTTCCATTTTGGGAAAGGCAGTTTCTCCACCTAAGTAGTTGTCCGACAAGTAAGTAATTGCCGTTTTGATTCTTTGACCGCCACCTTTAAAAATCGTTTCAAATTGTAACCCCTGCCCGACGATTGCATCGTAATGGGGTTTATATTCTTGCCCATTTTCATAACGTAGTAGGTTTAATGCTTCGCCTCGGCTGCGCGATACACCTGACAACGACTCGATGATCATATCTAGTTCTAGCGTAAACCAGTCAAGGTGTTCTGGTGTGATATGAGCAATGTAACTTGTTCGTACATCATTCTGAATACCTTCACCGGTAACTGGGTCATGAACCATGGAAGGTTTCATATGAGAATTTAAACGCAATATAAGATAATCGCAAAATAGTTCAGAGACGACATTCTTGTATAATTTTACATTGCAATTTTGCACATGAACGAGAGGCTCGTGCGCAGTCCGCGCGTGCCATTGACCGCATATTGCATCCAGTAATTGGTTCTTTTGCTCGGTATCGAGCTGCAACCCCTTAGCGTTCTCGATCATCTCGCCACAACCGAGATCCTTAAGCAAACCGGGGGCAAATTCTTCTAATAAGGCAACATAGACGAAATGACCTTCATACCCCTGGCTCAAATTTAATAGAATCATCATTGATTCTACGTGACCTGCCATTGCCTCTTGATGGAGCAGGTCGAAATCTGCGCTCGTCAAGGTTTGCTCGTCAAAAAAAGCTTTTAACGTCACCAAACGATGAAGCGTTCCCTTAACTCCAGCGTTCCATTGTTGATGTAAGAATTGATAAGCATCTGACGGGCGTTGGCGGAAATACTGCTCAGCCAAATAAAGAGTCGCCATTGAGTGTCCAAGCTGAGCCGCTTGCATTAGCAATTGATTTGCAGCGCCCGTGTTTTGTTGCGAAAAATGCTGCATCGCTTGTTGAAAAAGAGCTTCGCCGTTCATTTACTGCCTTAAAAAATCCAAAAAAAAAGCCTCTCAATGAGAGGCTTTTAGCTTACTAAGAAATTCTTAGAACGTCATGTTGAAACGAACATAACCGAATTGTCCAGGTACTTCGTACATGGATGGGTCGAAGCTGTTCGCGAACGTTGTGAAAGATACAGGTGGATCCTGATCCAACAAGTTGTTGATACCAGCAGTTACACGTAGGTTGTCGTTGATGAAGTAACCAACTGACACGTCGTGGTAACCCATTGCACCCAACTCGTTGAAGTCTTCACCGTCTGGGCCACTGTTAGGATGGCTACATAGAACATCGTTCAAGTCAACGCCACCAGCAGAACCGATGTTACACGCTTCCATAGTGGAACCGATGTGACGGATCAAGTAGTTAGCAGTCCAGTCACCGTTAACCCAGTTCAAGCTGATGTTAGAACGGATGCGTGGAACAACATCACGGTCAAATGCACGACCAGCTTCACGGAACGGAGTTGAAGTGCCAGATACTGGATCTTCGATGATAACGCTACGGTCATCTACATAAGTACCGTCGATGCGGAACTTGAAGTCACCGAAGTCAGTTTCGAAGTTATACGCTAGTTCTAAGTCGAAACCTTTAGTCGTTTGACCACCAAGGTTAACTAGACCGTTGAACAAGTCGATAACCTGACCTTGCGCACCACGTTGGATAAGTGAACAAAGTGTTTGGCCGTCGCCCGCACAAGCGTCAAGGATTGTTTGAGCACCAACTGAAGAAACTGCGCCTTCAACTTCGATGTCAAATACGTCAAACGTCAATGAAGCACCTTCTAACCACTCTGGTGCGTATACAACACCGTAAGTGAAGCTTTCTGCTTCTTCAGCATTAAGATTCTGGTTACCACCAACAGTGATACGAATCTGTGAGTTAGGCTGCTCGTAACCAGCAGGGATGCCCGCACAACCAGGTAGGTTCGGGTTAGCTGCTGCACCACCATTACAAGGGTCAACTAGTGGTGGGAAGCTGTCGCTGTTACCCAAGAACAGTTCTTGGATTGAAGGAGCACGGAATGCTTCAGACCATGTACCACGGACCATCAACTCTTCGTTGATGCGCCACTTAATACCAACTTTAGAGTTAGTTGTGTCACCGAAGTTGCTGTAGTCAGAGTAACGAGTCGCTAGTTCAAGGTCTAATGCTTCAACGAAATCTACGTCAGCGATTAGTGGAACAGCTAATTCTAGGTAGAATTCTTCAACGCTGAACTTACCAGCAGTTGGTTGACGCGAGTTACCAGAAGTAATACCTGCTGCGATTAGTGCGTCAGGCTGGTCGAAACCTTCCTGCCAGCGCTTCTCGTAACCTGCTGCGAAAGCAAGGAAACCAGCTGGAAGTTCCATCACCTCACCAGTGATGTTCGCTTGATAGCTTTCAAGGCTCGTGCTTGCTGCGTCTTGCGCAGTGAATGAGATGTAGTCAAGCTGTTCTTGAGTGATTGAACCTTGGCCGATACCGGTTGAACCGTTGAACAAGTCTAAAGGTACACAGCTTGTGTCAGTAACACAGCTATCTGCAAGAGCGGCTTTAACACGGTCAGTGTTAAGAAGACCATCAGTTAGGGTGTTCTGAGCGATGTCTGCGTATGTGTAACCAACATCCCAGTAGAATTCACGGTCGCCCAATTCAAGCACACCTTCAAAACCACCGTTGAACTGGAATTGGTCAACATTCTGTTTGAATTCACGGTTACCCGCTTCAAACATACGACGACCAACTAGGAACAACCAACCTGGATCGCCCGCTGGTACGTCTGTAGAAAGCTCGTAACCTAGAGAGTTATACGGGTTGTTTGCACCGATTACGTAACCAGTGTCACCGAACGCAGCACCGAAGAACAATGGAGTAGGTGCTAGGAACTGAGCAGACTTACGGTTGCCGTAAAAAGCAGTTGCCGTTACAGAAACGTTATCAGATAGCTCATAACGACCCTGTGAGTAAATATTTGTACGCTCTTGCGGAGTAGACAAGTAGTTGAACGGCGCAAAGTTAAAGCGGCTCGCTACGTTGTCCCAAGGCGTCATTGTAGAGATTACGATGTTGTTGAAGCCACCGTCTTGATCGTAAAACATGAAACGACCTTCAGGTGTACCAGCAGAACCGCCAAAGCCGTCTGGAGTACCGAATACAGGAACCGCAGAAATTGGACGGTCACCCGCGAATGTTGGCTCTTCTTCTACGTAAGAAACGTTGAAGTAAACGCTACCTTTATCGTTTGCAGCACCGAAACCTACATCGTACTGTTCTTTATTACCGTCGCCTTCGCTGATGTACTCACCTTGGTAAGCACTTGCGTGAACGCCTTCGAAATCTTGCTTAGTGATGATGTTAACAACACCTGCAACCGCGTCAGAACCGTAAACCGCAGAAGCACCGTCTTTCAATACTTCGATACGCTCGATGATTGAAGATGGGATGTTGTTCAAGTCAACAGAACCGCCTAGGCCTGGAGACCAACGCTTACCGTTTACCAATACCAATGTACGGTTAGAACCGATACCACGGATGTTAATAGTAGTTGTACCATTACCACCGTTGTTGTTGTTGGTGTTGATTGCAGAACCTGCAGAAGGAATTGACTGAAGAACGTCACCGATTGAAGTGATACCGAACTTTTCAATCTCGATAGCGTCTAGAACTGATACCGGGTTTGCACCTTCGATGTCAGCACGCTTGATGCGTGAACCAGTTACCTGGATTTTTTCAACAGCGCCTTCATCTGCACCAGCTTCTTGAGCAAGAGCTGGAGCGGCAAAACCGAGTGATGATACTGCGCCGAAAGCACAAGCCAACTTGACTGACTGTGCCAGCTTAGAGTTTGTAAACATGTATTGTCTCCCTGGACCACTAATATGTTTAGTGATTGTTATAACCGTTAAGCGGTTTTTTATTAGTAAGGTAGTGAACCTCACGTTGATGATAACCACATCATTATGTTGCGGTCAACTGCGTTTACGATGAGATGAAAAAAAGTTCATTATTTTTTTTCAACATGTTCGCACCGCGTAAACCTTGCGTTACACCCCTGGTTTTTCGGACTGGTACAAGTGAAACTCCAAATATCGCTGCACTTGTTCTGGCAACTTCGGCAGCAAGTCTTTTGGTAGCAGGAATGTAGCCATATCGAAAAAATCGACAAACACGCGATTCGCTTGGGTCGTTCGGTGTAAATATTGATGACCTGCAGACCCACCCGTGCCGATCTTGCCACCCAACATACGATGCACCATCATCGCGTGTCTGTGACGCCAAATGGTTAATTTTTCATCAACTTCGGTAAGTAAAGTGATAAATTGGAACGGTAAATTGAAAATTGGCTCTTCAGAGTACTGCTTGATAAACAGTGCTGACAACATGGCTTTTTGGCTGAGACGGAACTGTCCATTGTGCAGCAATTCTTGATATTTTGTTTCATCCAGAAGTGCATCAAACTTGGCTTGGGTACTTTCCAGCGCGGCGAGCTCTTGCGCGCGTTCCTGCTCGGACAACCCCGTATTTTGGTTGATCGTCAGTTTATCTTCGCTGAGAAATTCATCAGTGACGGTTTTATACAATTGCCAAAATGAAAAACCTTTCATTTCAAGCAATGGCATACGTGCTAACCATCGGTCGACCAGTTCAAACAAGCTAGGTTGGTTTTCTAATTTGGTCAGATAGTCACGGTCTTGTTCCGTTAAACGCAGATAAAACGACTGTTGGTCGAAATCAATTCGATACTCGCGTTTTAAACCAAGCGAAATCTCTAATTGTTTAAATTGAATACTCTGAAATCCAGACGCTGGCACAAGATAGTCTCTAAACGCCAAAAACTCCTGCGGTGTCATGGTTTCCATGATGCTAATTTGATCGTTCATCAACGTTTGGATTTGTGTAACACGTCGTAGGCGGTGAACGACGGTCGTTAAATCTCGGTCATCGACTGTGTCATGAGAAAAAACCTCAATGATGCTGGTGAGTTCGTGGAGTATTTGCTTGAACCACAATTCATACACTTGGTGTACGATGATAAACAGTGTTTCTTCATGTGCGGCGTCTGCGTATTTTGCGCTTTGTAGATGCTGGGCGCCGAGAATTTTATCTAACTGGAGATAGTCACCGTAATAGACCGGTGGGATATTTTTTTTCATTGTTATTATTCGGCAATGGAACACGCCCAAACTTTAACAAAGAACCATTGAGTCTGGCTATCGAATAAGGGCAATAAAAGGATTAAACGGAGACATTATTCGGGCATCAGGTCCAACGCAACTGGTCTAAATCGGAGCTTAATACAAAGGCTACTGGCAAACGTTATTGTATCTTTGCCATTTCGTTCACTAGCCACTGGTAGGCATCGTCTTTATTATCAAAGGTGGCGCGTCTGAAATTGCCCATTTCCTCGACCACCATTTGGTCAATGAATTGTTTCTTCACGATAGATGGTGGGTAAATTTGAGCCGCTCGCACTAAATTGTGATCGAGGCACCAAGCGACTAGATTTTCAATCACAGGAAACACGTCTGGCGCGCACAGATCCCATTCATGAAGATATACCAGATGGCCCCATGGGTAAGCAGTGAGCGGCTCGGCAACCCGTTTAAAAGATTCACTGAACTCCAATGCAGCTTCTTTATTCCAAGAACCCTTTAAGTTTGCATAAAGAATCGAATCCTTGCGCCATACATCACTTTCACCGTGAGCTTGAAAGACTTCTCTAGTCAGCATTTACCTGTCCTAGTTTTCATCGCTACTATTATTATAGATAGCATTTGATGAAACGGTTCAATTGCGGCGGAAGTTGACTTGTGCTGATTCAAAGCTAAGAATTCGTATAAGAACGTGTTAACGTTTGATGATTATATGAACGCCTTAGTTGGCTAATCTCGGTGGACTTATGAAACTTGACGACGATATTCACAATTATTACGAACATTTAGTGCTCGAGCGGATCGAGAACTTGGGTTTAAATAAATCCAAAGAAAGCGACTTCCTGGCTGATTTGTGCTGCCTAGCGTTAAACCAAGTTCCGCCTCGGTATATTCGTTATGAAGTCGACATGGCCTTTTACCTGCCGCAAAATGAGCGCCAACAAATGGAAATGAATGTGGTCAATGCCGTAGATAAAGCCTTGGCGTTTTTGAACCAAAACAAGCAACGGTAAGGGTAATTTCGATGGGGTTGGTGGCAAGCACCTAGCCACATCCCGGCACATGAGTCGTCTGCTGCGGCTGCTCCCTTCCAGGCCTGACCGGGTTCACAAAGTATCATTGCGGGAGGACCAAGTGCCTACCATTGAAAACGCTGTTGAACAGCGGCGCGCATTATCACTGTTTGTACGGTCGATTGCAACCTTAAAACAATGACTTTGCTTCCGCTGTCTTACGCTTGTGCGATGCGCTCTTCGGCCATGGCATTTGCGACGTGATTCGTACCGGCTCCTTCTTCATCACTGCGGGTGAAAATTGCTTCTAGGTTATCACCTATACGCTCTATGTGAGCCTTCATCGCCGCCGCGTTTGAATCAGACCGTTGATGATAGATATCGATTACACCACCTGCATTAATCACATAATCAGGGGCATAGAGGATCCCTCGCTGACTCAACTTGTCGCCCATTGATTCCGTACTGAGCTGGTTATTAGCAGCGCCTGCAATGACTTGCGCTTTTATTGTATCGATAGTCCTATCGTTGATGCTTGCGCCCATTGCACAGGGTGCGAGCACATCGGCTTGAACCTTAATGATCTCATCAGCGTCCACGACTTTTGCACCAAACTCTTGCGCGGCGCGCGCGGTATTATCTGCAAAAATATCAGCGACGATTAGATTGGCGCCAGCCTGATGCAGATGTGAAGCTAGGCGATAACCCACGTGCCCTAATCCTTGAATTGCGACGGTCATCCCTTGCAGGTCACTATTGAACTTGTGCTTGACCGCCGCCTTCAACCCGACAAACGTACCGTAGGCTGTCGACGGCGCAGGATTGCCATCTGATGGCTCTCCTGTGTATTGATATTTGGCATTAATACCGGCAATAAACTCAGACTGAGTGGCCATAGAGTGCAGATCAGCCACACTTATTCCCGAATCCTCGGCGGTAAAATATCGTCCCCCAAAAGAATCCACAAAACGTCCCATAGACTCCATCATTGCAGAAGATTTATCGCGCCTCGGGTCACCGATAATGACAGATTTACCGCCCCCCTGCTTTAACTCAGCCATAGCGGCTTTGTAGGTCATTCCTTTCGACAATCTCAATACATCAGTAAGCGCTTCAGCACTGTTTGCATATGGCCACATTCGGCATCCGCCCAATGCTGGGCCCAACTGCGTGCTGTGGACCGCAATGATGGCTTGAAGCCCAGTTTTTTCATCGTGCCAAAAGGCTACTTGCTCATGTCTATCGAATTCACTGTGATCAAATACGCTCACGCTAGGGTACTCTTATTGGTTTTTTAATTGAGGAGAAATGTTAAAGGAATGTTGTGAGGACAATTGTTGCAAAATAGGGCAAGCAATCAATTTTGGATGAATAAGAGTTGCAAGCTGCCCTTGCTTAGTAGGATACTTGTCCTATTATTTTAAGATAATCAAAAGTTTTAATATAAATACAAATAATAACCCTAACGACACACTATGAAACTAGATAAATTTGATCGAGAAATCCTGCGCGTTATGCAACGTGACGCAACGGTATCAATGGCCGATTTGAGTCAACAAGTCGGGCTATCTCACACGCCATGCTGGCGAAGAGTGAAACGACTAGAAGCCGATGGGATCATTAAGGGCAAAGTTACCCTACTCGACGGTAAAAAGCTCAATTTGGGTGTTTCCGTTTTCATCTTCGTTACACTCAAAAACCACGACGGCGAGTCACTGAATGATTTTGAAAAAGCCGTCCAAGCCATTGACGAGATTGTTGAATGCCACACCACCAGTGGGGATAGGGATTACTTACTAAAAGTGATTGTAGAAAGTATTGAAGAGTATGAGCACCTGCTCAAGTCAAAACTCACACACCTGCCGTTAGTGGACCATTTGAGTTCCACCTTTGCATTAAAACAAGTTAAAAATACAACTGAGCTTCCGATTAAGAGTCAGTAGGGGTTTTGGGCTGTAGCGTCACAAATACAATAGTGACGCTATAGCGCTAAACAAGCACAACCAGTTTTAGGTCGCGTCCGGTTGATTTTCCGGTTTCGCCGCAATAAACGCATCCAGTTCATTGCAATTGGCATAAATGTTGTTGATTAGCGGATATTGGTTCATGTCGACGCCGAATCTCAGCGCATTGTAGACCTGCGGTACCAAAACGATATCAGCGAGCGTTACATCAAAACCAAAGCAGTATTTTCCAGCTCTGGTTTGTAACCGTTGTTCAATCCCTTTAAAGCCGCGCTCGATCCATTGTTTAGCCCATAGCGCTTTTGCGTCCTCTCGTTGATCAAATTCTGCAATTTGATTTAACACACGTAGATTAGCCAAAGGTTGGATATCGCAGCCGATATCTTGGGCGATACCTCGAATCCGCGCTTTATCAAGGGCGTGTTCCGGCAGCAACTTAATAGGATCAGGATAACGTTCATCAAGATACTCGATAATGCTGAGTGACTGGTTCAACGTAAAGTCTTCATCTTCATCCACAAAGGCGGGAACCAAACCTGCCGGATTCATCCGCAAATACTGTTCACTGTGTTGTTCTCCGCCATCTTTAACCAAATGAATCGGTGTATACTGATAGTCAAGTTGCTTTAGGTTTAGCGCAATTCGAACTCTATAAGTGGCTGATGAGCGCCAATAACCATATAAGTGAATACTCATAGCTCTCCTATTAAAATGTCTGTCGTTATTTATCGTTATGAACTACTGCGGCTGATCCCGTAATCTCTTAGTTTATTGGCAATAGCGGTATGACTTAAGCCCAGCTTTTTTGCCAGTTGCCTGGTACTTGGGTAATACGGGTAAAGTCTTTGCAGCAGTTTCTTCTCGTACTTTTTCATTTCTTGATCGAGACTACCTTCAAATTCAGGGTCAAAATCACTGACTGTATGCGTGACATTTGGCAGCTGTAAACTTTCGATAGAAATTCGTTCACAACTATCAATCGTCAATGCTCTTTGTAAGGTGGCTCTCAGTTGAGCAATGTTGCCAGGCCAAGCATAGTTAACCATAAATTCACCCACAACCTTGGGGATTTTCACTCGAGGTAAACCGTTTTGAATGGAAATCTGCTGCAAGAATTTATCTGCTAATGGCAAGATGTCGGCTCTGCGGTCCCGCAGTGGAGGAATAGCGAGACTGTTGGCGATCAACTGCCAATACAAATCATCGCGAAATTCGCCGTTGTCCACTTTTTTGTGTAAATCGTGTTGAGAGCAGGCGATAACCCTGATTTGACATGGCACCGCCACCTGCCCACCTACACGATAAAAGGACTGCTGTTCAATTACTTGTAACAACTGAGCTTGTAAAGTGAGTGACATGTCGGCTACATCAGAGATGATCAGACTTCCACCGTACAGGTCATCCAACAACCCCGTTGGACTATCGGCGGCGTTGTTATTGCCAAACAATTTGATAGCCAATTGCTGTTCGCTTAACCCTTTGGTTGATAGCACGGCGCACGGTTGTTCTGCGCGTGAGCTAGAGCGATGACAAGCCTCAGCCAATGTAACTTTACCACTGCCAGCTTCGCCGAGGATTAATGCCGCATTTTCGACTCCTGCGAGATGTTTCGCCTGCTCAAGTACAGGTTTCATACTCACAGACTGAGCCACGATCGATTCGAAACGCTCAGAGACCGACCGATTGAAAGCGCTAATTTGCTGCCCCAAGCGCATTTCTGATTTCAAGATAACCACCGCTCCCGCGAGGATCCCCTCGTCAGCGGAGTCCTGGATAAAAATCGGCAACGCATCCGCTAAATAATCTTGCTCGGCAAACTTAAGCTTGTGCGCTTGTGCGAGCACTTCATCCCCATCGAGCCACTTTAAGAAATTAAATCCCTTTATAAATTCGCTGATTTCGCGCCCAATAATCGCGTGTGAATGAAGTGCCAGACCGGCTTCAATAGCGTGATTAACTTGCGTGACAAAACCCTTACGATCAATTGAAAACACCGGATCTGGCAATGTTTGCAATATAGCTCTGAGTTGATGCTTCTCGCGCTCTCCCGGCATGAAAGCTGTCGTTTTAACATCTTCTATTCCGTCTATGCGGCGGATTTTGGGCATCAAGTGTTGAAAGTCATCAAATTCGATATTGGGGAAGTTGAGAAATATTTTTCCAACTTCATCAATTTCGATGCCGCGCAAATCGATGTGATGCTCAACCAATATGTCGAGTACATCCTGAGTGATACCGAGTCGGTCTTGGCAAGTTATTTCGAGTCGCATAGGGCCATGTAAAGTTTTTTGTACATGGTAACACGTGCACTATCAATCTGTAACGGATTTTTTACACAATGCGTTTAACGTCTCGAAAAGTGAGATAAAGCGCTTGGCCGAACAAGCGCCGTTAAAAAGCAGGCCTATACAATAGCGTTGTTCTTTGTATTGGCTGTCGCCTTAACTGGCGAGTTTTTCTTTTGGTGGAAACTTTGGCTCAAATAATCCCAGACGCTTGGCTTCTTGAACCATTCCCATGATATCCATGTCAGCAAGTGCATCAAGGTCGTCAGCCTGTTCCAAGACGTAGTATATCGGCTGCATAATATCTATCCGATAAGGTGTTCTTAGCACCGTAATTGGGTCAAACGCATTGCGTTCAGGCTTGTCGCTCTCTAATGCATATACCGTTTCTCCTGGAGAAGACAAGATACCGCCGCCGTAGATCCTTACGCCCTGCTCAGTTTTAAGCAGACCAAATTCTACGGTGAACCAATACAAACGCGCGAGGAATATGCGATCTTCCTTGCTCGCAGCCAAACCGAGTTTCCCGTAGGTATGGGTAAAATGTGCGAAAGCGGGATTCGTCAACAATGGACAATGGCCGAACAACTCATGGAAGATATCGGGCTCTTGCAAGTAATCAAATTCTTCTCGTGTTCGAATAAACGTTGCAACCGGAAATTGCTTGTTTGCCAACAACCTAAAAAACTCGCCGAAAGGGATCAATGCGGGAACTTCAGCCGTTTGCCAACCTGTCGTCTCCAATAGTACGTTGTTGATATCCGGCAATTGAGGTACTTTGTCCGCGTCCATGTTGAGCAATTCCAGACCATCCATGTACTGCTGACACGCTCTCCCTTCCAACAATTTTACTTGACGCGCGTAGAGTTCGGACCAAATCTGATTTTCTTCATTGGTCCAATCAATAATGCCGTTTTGATCGGATTGCTTAGACACGTATTTGGTAGTTTTGCCCATAAGTTCACGTCTTATCATTTCTCAATTACTGAATCTCAAGTCTAAATAATCCTGTGGGTAAGCTCATCTCATCGTCGTGAATGTGCAGTGCATTTGTGTAACAATTATTTTACACACATAAAAAACCACCCCTCTGGGTGGTTTTTACAATCATGAACGTAAATTTTAATTTACAATCGATTGAGTTCTCGGTTTAACTGAAATTCTTTAGACGTAACGTAAGTCTCGATGTCTCGCAAACGTTCTTCCGCACGGCGAAAACGTTGTTGAATATCATGAAACGCCTGGCGAGGTGGCTCACCGGCTTGCCAAACTCTTGCTTTAACTTCAATTGGCTTCTCGGCTTCGTCGCGATTGACCCAACCCTTACCGGTAGAAACGACCTTCTTGCCCAATTCAACGCTCGCTTGATACGCACTTGTCGTTACATCCGTCTTCTTATCCATGATAAACCAACACGCTATATACGCGACAAAGATAAAAGGGCCGGCAAGTAGAAAGAAGCTCGTCACAGTCAAAATTCGGACCAACCAAGTTTCAATTCCGAAATACTGCGCTATGCCTGCGCAAACCCCAGCGATTTTGCCGTTCTTGGGGTCGCGATAGAGAGCTCTGTTGATTTTCATACCTTATCCCTCCATTGAGGTGCCTCTGAATCTAAAATTGCTTCCAATGTTTTAATTCGGTCACTCATCTGATCGGCTTTGTTCGCAAGGTCTTGCATGCGGAGGTATTCCTCGTCACTCAACCCTTGGTTTACTTGCTTCTTACTGCGATAGTGTAAAATTAACCAAATCGGTGCCACAAAGATCAGAAACAACAGAATCGGGGCGACGACAATGGCAATAATTCCTTCATTCATAACGGTACTCCTCAGAACCCTCTAACCGGTATACACCGACAATAACAAAAATCAGATTTCGAAATTACTTTTTGGCTTTCGCTTTTGAACGCGCCAGCACTTTCTTTTTCAGTGCTGCCAACTCATCGTCAACTTTGCCGTCTGATTCTAGCTCTGCGAACTCGTCATTCAAGGTCTTTTTACCAAGATCGTACGCTTCAACTTGCGACTCTAAGTCGTCAATCTTGCGCTCATACTGTTCAAAGCGTCCCATAGCTGAATCTACCTTACCGCTATCAAGACTTTTCTTTACTTCTAAGCGAGAAGATGCAGTCTTTTGACGCATAATAATCGCTTTCTGGCGCGCTTTAGCATCGGCAAGTTTTTCTTGTAGCTGCGCAGTTTCGTCTTGAAGTTTACTGATTTGCTCTTCTATGACTTTGTATTCATTGCTCAGCGACTCAGCGGCTTCTTCGCACTTTGACTTTTCCTGTAACGCAGCTCTTGCCAGATCCTCGCGATCTTTACTAAGTGCTAATTCAGCTTTCGCTTCCCAATCTGCAGCTTCTTGGTTGTACTTATCGATATGTGCACTAATTTCTTTCTTACTTGCAATCGTTTTTGCAGAAGCAGAACGCACCTCAACCAGCGTGTCTTCCATTTCTTGAATAATCAAACGCACCATTTTTTCTGGATCTTCAGCTTTGTCCAAAATGGAGTTAATGTTTGAGTTTACGATATCGGTGAAACGAGAGAAGATACCCATGTTGATTACCTCTTAATTTAAAATCTTATTCATGTACACATTCATGTCTGGGATAATCTATACAATAACGATGCCAATTCACCAAATGAGCTAACTATCTGTTTTTAATTAATTTTCCAAATCTTATTAAAAACGCTACCATTTCACCAATAATCAATTAGACTAAGAGTTAGTGTTTTTCGCCACTTTTATAACTCATGAGTCGATTTAGTAACCAAGACAACTTATTAGGCCAAGCAAACAGCTTTCTAGAAGTACTTGAACAAATCTCACAGATCGCCCCCTTGAACAAGCCGGTGCTCGTCATCGGAGAGCGGGGTACCGGTAAGGAATTAGTTGCTGCCCGCCTGCATTACTTGTCGAAACGATGGGATCAGAACTACCTCAAACTAAATTGTGCAGCATTAAGCGAAAGTCTTTTGGAATCAGAGCTTTTTGGCTATGAGGCGGGCGCCTTTACAGGGGCAAGTAAACGTCGCGAAGGTCGGTTTGAAGTTGCGAATAACGGTACCTTGTTTCTTGATGAACTGGCCAATACCTCAGGAATGATTCAGGAAAAGCTTTTACGTGTCATTGAGTATGGTGAATTTGAACGTGTTGGTGGCTCAAAATCAGTCAAGGTCGATGTGAGGCTGATTGCTGCAACGAATGAAGATTTGCCCAGTTTAGCTGATTCAGGCGAATTTAGAGCCGACCTACTTGATCGACTTGCCTTTGACGTTATAACCATACCCCCTTTGCGAGAACGACAAGAAGATATTCTTATGCTGGCTGAACATTTCGCAATCAACATGACGCGAGAACTAGAGTTGGAACTCTTTAGCGGTTTTACCGAGAAAGCCAAGCGTACACTTTTAGACTATGATTGGCCCGGCAATATACGTGAATTGAAAAATGTCGTTGAAAGAGCCGTTTATCGTGCTAATAATCCGCATCTCCCGGTGCATGAAATCGTACTTGACCCATTTGAATCAATTTACCGCCCTAAAGGCCGTATTAAAACTGCTGACAGGCAAACTGCGTTGGTTGCTGATACAACGGTTAATGCTACTCCTCAGGTCAACGCCCCGATCAAGCATGACGAACGCACAGATGCCTCGAGTACACCCGAGTCCGTGACGACCAACCCTTTCGAAGCACTCAATTACCCCGTCGACTTAAAGCAAAAGAGTCAAGATTTCGAAATTGCATTGATTCAACAGGCCTTGAAAGACAGTCAATTTAACCAGAAGAAGACTGCAGAAAAACTCAGTTTGACCTATCATCAATTACGCGGTTACCTGAAAAAATACAATTTACTGGAATCTTCCGCGAGCAATGGCGAAGTCGATGCGTAACTGGGTGCTGTTAGGCATTTTAATCATTGCCTATGGTAGCATTAGCGGTTGCTCACCGATTGCAGACTCGGCGATAAGTCAGTCAGGTATCGTTTTTTGTTCGGAAAGTAACCCTAATGCGTTTAACCCTCAGTTGGATACTTCCGGAACTACAGCAGATGCAACATCGCATCAGATATATGACCGCTTAATTGATTTTGATACCGAAACCGGCAGTATCATTCCCGGCCTAGCCGACAGCTGGCTGATTAGTCAGGATGGTTTGACATACACTTTTCAATTAAAACGGGGGGTTCGATTCCATTCGACGGAGTACTTCTCACCAACGCGCACGTTTAACGCTGACGATGTGTTATTTAGTATCAATCGGTGGCGCGACAGTACTCACCCGTTTCACCCGGTGTCAGGTGGCCGCTACCCGTACTTTCAGAGCCTCAACTTAGCGGAGAACATTGTTTCTGTAAAACGTATTAATGGATACCGTGTTGAAATAAACTTGGCCCGCCGTGACAGCTCTTTTCTCGCCAACCTAGCTACTGATTTCGCTGTTATCTTGTCGGCTGATTATGCCAATCAACTGTTAGAGCAGGGTCTAGCTGAGAACATTGATAGCCAACCCATTGGTACTGGTCCATATCGTTTCTTGGAATACCGCCCAAATCACTTCATTCGCTATGCTCGACACGATAATTATTGGGGAGGGCCCGTCGAAAACCCATTTTTGGTCTTCGATATAACGCCAAGAAGTGCACTACGACTCGCCAAGCTCATAACCGGTGAATGCGATATATCAGTTTTTCCTGCGCAAAGTGAATTGGATGCGATCCGTGACAATGAAGATTTGAAATTGCTCGAGAAACCGGGTCTCAACGTTGGCTTTTGGGCCTTCAACACGCAAAAGCCTCCTTTTGACAATCCCGATGTGAGGCGCGCGCTTGCGATGGCCATCGATAAAAACACCTTGCTTGATACTGTCTATTTCGGCAGTGCCCGCCGCGCCATCGGTGTTTTGCCGCCAACGTCATGGGCACATCAAGCTAATGCTGACGATATTAATTACAATCCAGTTCAAGCTCGCCGACTGCTTAGGGCCTCGGGCATCGAACCAGGCTTTCAAATGACATTATGGGCAATGCCGGTACAGCGCGCATACAACCCTAATGCCATGAAAATGGCGCGCTTGATGCAAACCTATTTGGCCGATGTCGGTGTTGAAGCCACCATTGTCAGTTACGACTGGGGAACGTTTCGCAATAACCTACAGCAAGGAATGCACGATTCAGTATTAATCGGTTGGTCCGCAGATAATGTTGACCCAGACAACTTTTATCGGCCACTGCTCACTTGCAGTGCTATCCCAAGTGGCACAAACAGAGCGATGTGGTGTGATCCTGACTATGACGAACTGATTGAACAAGCTATCGTGGTCAATGACATAGAGCGCCGCAAGCAATTGTATGCACAAGCGAATCGACTGCTCTATGAACAAATGCCGTTACTGCCTATTGCACATGCATTCCGATATCAAGCTCAACGCCAAAACGTCGACAACGTAACGATCAATAGTTATGGTGGGGTCAAACTGGGGGCGGTAACGAAAAACGATGGCTAGTATTTTTCTACGCTACACTAATTTACTCGTGATAACGCTATTTGTAGTAGTCGTATTTTCATTTGGGTTAGCGTTTTTGTTCCCCGGCAATCCTTATACCAACCTAACTGGACTGACTGATTCCGCTGGTATTTCGCAGTTCGCTGAACGCTCAGTGTGGCAGGCATTTGTTGCCTATCTTGGCAACATAATCGACGGTGATTGGGGCATTAGCCTAATGACCGGACAATCACTTGCCGCGGAAATTGCCATCACACTGCCGGCGACAATTGAATTAAGTTTGTATGCGCTACTGTTGGCCCTTCTAATTGGACTGCCATGCGGTTTTTGGGCGGGATTGAGGCCACACAAGACCATTGATTACGCGGTGCTTGGCAGCAGCGCAATGATGTACAGTTTCCCGGTATTCTGGTTGGCGATGTTGTTTGTATTGGTATTCAGTCTTAGTTTTGGCTGGCTGCCGATGTCAGGTCGCATAAACCTACTGATGGATATTCCACACCAAACAGGCTTTATTTTAATTGATATCATGCTTGCCCAAGGCATCGATCGCGGTGAGGCGTTTTGGGATGCGGTCAAACATTTAGCCTTACCAACAATCTCTGTTTCAATAATTACAATGGCGACGATTATCCGTGCAGTAAGACGTTCAACACTGGAAGTCATGCGCCAACCCTTTATTATCGCCGCGCAGTCCAGAGGTCTTAGTCCGGCGCAGATATTCCTCAAACACGGGCTGCGCAATGCTTTGCTGCCCATTTTGCCAATTTTAGCCATGCAGGTAACAGCGATTATCACGAACGTAATGATCGTTGAGTCTATTTTTTCTTGGCCAGGCATTGGGAACTGGTTACTCCAAGCCATTTATCAACAGGACTTTCCCGCAATTAGAGCGGGCATGTTAGCCGTGGCAGGCGCCGTGATTGTGGTTACCATATTTATCGAGTTGTTCAATCGCTTGATAGATCCAAGTCGGGAGAAATTTGAACGTGTCTCGATTTGATTTGTATTCCGACGAACTCCATCCTTCTCCGTGGCAGCAAACATGGCGCGAGTTTCGCCGCAGCCACGTTGCAATGGCGGGTATCGTCATGCTTGGATTCTTTGCGCTCATTGCCGTATTTGGTGCACTTTTCGCGCCGTACGATCCGCTACTCCAAAACACTGACACAACCTTGGTTCCCCCTTCTTGGGATCCCAGTGGTACAGTGCGCTATGTAATGGGGACGGATGCGTTAGGTCGAGATTTGTTTTCTCGCCTGATTCACGCGTCGCAAGTGACATTCGGTACCAGTGTTATGTTGGTCATGGTCGCCATGTTGGTAGGTGTTGCAATTGGTGTTCTCGCCGGTATGAGCAATGGCGTACGCTCCAGCATCATCAACCACTTACTCGATGCGTTGATGGTGATTCCTACTTTGTTGCTTGCCATTATCATCGTGGCAATTTTAGGCACAGGTTTGGTCAATAGCATGTGGGCAATTACGCTAGCTCTTATCCCCCATTTCGTTCACCATACCCGCAATACGGTGCGAGAGTTAATGGAGAAAGAATACATTCTGGCTGCTAAGTTAGACGGTGCGAGCAAAACCCATATTTTTGTGTATTCCTTATTGCCGAATATGATCGAAATGCTAGTTGTTCAAGGCACTATTGCTCTATCGATTGCAATCTTGGATATCACCGCACTCGGTTTTCTCAATTTAGGTGCCCAAGGTAATACTATTGAACTAGGTGCAATGTTAGCCGAAAGCCTCAATGTAGTTTATATTGCCCCTTGGAACATCGCCCTGCCGGGTTTAACCATCTTCCTAATGGTGTTCTCCATTAATGTTGTCGGCGATGGTTTGAGAGCAGCACTTAATAGGCGATTACGTCACTAATGGCATTACTGGACATAAAAAACCTCACGCTTGAGATCGATACTGAGTCGGGCTGGATCAAAGCGCTAGACAAAGCCAACTTGACCGTAAAAGAGGGCGAAATACAAGCGCTCGTAGGCGAGTCAGGTTCGGGTAAAAGCCTCATTGTAAGAGCTATCTCAGGCGGTTTACCTCAGCAAATGAAACTTACTGCGGATCGCATGACATGGCGCGGTAAAAACATGCTATCTCTGAGTAGTGAAGAACGTCGAGAAATCATGCGCCGTGACATTGCCGTTGTATACCAAGACCCTCTCGGGACACTAGACCCTACAGTAACGCTCGGTGAGCAACTAGAAGAAAGCGTACCATTCGAATTTGTTGGAAGCGGCTGGTTTTGGCAAAAGAAACAACAACGCCGTAAAATCGCCATTGAGCTGGTTCACAAAGTCGGCATTAAAGATCACAAAAGTGTACTTAGTTCCTATCCGCATCAGATTTCGACGGACATCGGCCAAAAATTTATGATTGCGATGGCATTGGTTTCGCAACCATCCTTGTTGATTGCTGATGATCCTACTCGCGGAATGGAAGCGACAACCAAAACGCAAATCCTCAAGTTATTTAGAAGACTTAATCAAACAAAAAATTTAAGTATATTGTTCGTTGGACATGATCTGTTGGCCATTTCCAGCATGGCTGACTCAATGACAGTATTATATTGTGGCCAGACGGTAGAGTCAGGGCCAATGAAACATTTGCAGAGACGCCCACTCCACCCTTACACAAAAGCATTGTTGGATAGCGCCCCCAGTTTCCGCATCGACCTTGCCCCGAAATCACCCTTGGTAACGCTGCCGGGGACAATACCAACCTTGCAACATTTACCCATTGGTTGTCGCCTTGGCCCGCGTTGCCAGCGAGCTCAAAAAACCTGTGTTCAAACACCCGGCGTGCGGCGAATTCATGATCACCAATACAGTTGCCATTTTCCCTTGCACACTAAAACACAATGACGCATTTACTTTCGGCTAAAGACCTTACCTACCGCTCAAAAAAACCAGGCTTTTTTGAGCGAAAACCTAGACAGCCCTTTATTCTTGGCCCGGTAGATATTTCCATTAATAAAGCGGAGACGATAGCAATTATCGGGGGTAATCGTTCAGGCAAATCATTGTTAGCTAAGCTATTGTGTGGTGCGCTAAGCCCTACTGCGGGCTCGATTCAATTTAATCACGAAGGGATGCAGTGTGACCCACAAGAAAATCAAAACTGGCAACGTTGCCACGTAAGAATGATTTTTCAGCGCAGTTCTGAGTCACTCAACCCAGCCTTAACCATTGGAGGTATACTCCAAGAGCCGCTCAAGTTAAACACTCAACTCAACGCTAACCAACGCGAAGAGCGCATTGAACAAACACTGGTGCAAGTCGGCTTGTTAAGAGAGCATTATTTTTTCTATCCACATATGCTGTCAGACGGACAACAGCAGCGTGTGGCCATGGCCCGAGCCCTAATCTTAAACCCCAGCATAATTGTGGCAGACGAGCCTTTTGCGGCGCTGGACCCGTCCGTTCGTTCACAGACCATTAATATGATCCTGCGTTTACAACGAGAATTGGGCCTGTCATTTGTTTTTATTAGTCACAACTTAGGTATTGTGCGACACATAGCCGATAGAATGCTGGTGATGGACAACGGGCAAATTGTTGAATCAGGTAAAACCGACACGCTATTCCGATGGCCAAAACATGAAGTGACGCAAAAATTGATTTCAGCCCACCAATCTTTGGTACCGTCTCAACAAAAGCCCGCAAAGAATCGCTAGTCAATGGCTGGATTTATATTTCCAGCCACTAGACGCTATCAACCGACCAAAGACAACAAAATACCAGCCGCGACAGCGGAGCCGAGAACGCCTGCAACATTTGGCCCCATAGCATGCATCAACAAAAAGTTGTGCGGATTAGCTTCCAACCCTACTTTATTGACAACTCGAGCAGCCATAGGCACAGCACTAACGCCAGCGGCACCAATGAGTGGGTTAATCGCGCCACCACTGAGTTTACTCATTATCTTCGCCATAATGACACCAGCAGCGGTTCCAATACCAAAGGCAACCGCTCCTAGCCCTAGGATACCAAGGGTTTCAACTGTTAAAAACTTGTCAGCAGAAAGCTTGGAGCCCACCGCTAATCCAAGAAAAATAGTGACGACGTTGATCAAGTCATTTTGCGCGGTATGACTTAAGCGATCTACAACACCACACTCACGCATCAAATTACCAAAACAAAACATCCCGACTAAAGGCGTCGCGGTTGGTAAAAACAAGATCGTTAAAAAAAGTACCGCCAGTGGAAACAAAATCTTCTCACGTTGGCTAACAGGCCGTAACTGCTCCATCGTTATTGCGCGTTCTTTGCTATTCGTTAAGGCCTTCATGATGGGTGGCTGAATTATAGGCACAAGCGCCATGTACGAGTATGCCGCGACGGCTATGGCGCCGAGTAAATCAGGCGCCAAACGGGACGCTAGAAATATTGCGGTTGGCCCATCTGCACCACCGATGATTGCAATGGCAGCTGCATCTTGGAGACTAAATTCAAATCCAGGTACTGCATTGAGTGCAATCGCACCGAACAAGGTAGCAAAAATACCAAATTGCGCCGCGGCACCAAGTAACAACATTCGAGGATTGGCAATCAGCGCACCAAAATCCGTCATCGCCCCTACTCCCATAAAGATCAGCAAAGGAAACACGCCGGTTTCAATACCGACTTCATATACGTAATGCAGTAAACCTCCCGCTTCAGAAAAACCTGCTAACGGTATATTGGTTAACAATGCGCCGAATCCGATCGGTAACAACAATAACGGTTCAAACTTTTTTACTATAGCGAGGTATAACAACCCAAAACCGACCAACATCATGATGATCTGGCCCGTAGTGAAATGCGGCAAAGCAGTGCTTTGCCATAACGTTATCAAGTTTTCCATGGTTACAGCTCTATCAACGCTTGCCCAGATTGCACCGCATCACCCTCGCTCACATGCACTTGACTAACTGTACCTGAGTGTGGACTTCTCACTTCAGTTTCCATCTTCATTGCTTCAAGCATCATGACGACATCGCCTTCATTGACGCTCGCACCCGCACTGACTAAAACCCTGACGATATTCCCGGCCAACGGTGCAGTAATCGTTTGCCCAGCGGTCACAGGCTCGCTGACAGGTGTGGCAGTCGTAGGAAGAGGCTCGACACGGGTTAGCGTGCCGCTGGGGGCGACCTCAACATGGAATTGCTTACCATCCACGCGAATGTCATATGCCGCAGCTTCTCCGGTTTTAACAGAAGCGGTTTGCGGAGCTTCAGGCACAGTTGTTGACTGCGTCGGGACGGGTTCAAAGGCGTCGGGATTGTCTCGGTTTTGTAAAAATTTGAGACCCACTTGCGGAAACAGCGCATACGTTAACGTGTCATCAATCGACTGCTCTGCCAGCACAAATTGATGCTTCTCCGCCAAATCCTGCAACTCGGTGTGTAAGGATTTCACTTCTGGCTCTAGCAAATCTGCTGGCCTACAGGTTATCGCCGGCTCTCCAGCAAGCACCCGTGCTTGTAATTCTGCGTTAACAGGTGCAATAGTTGCCCCATATTCGCCTTTGAGAACACCTGCAGTTTCCTTAGAAATCGTTTGATAGCGTTCTGCCGATAGGACGTTAATAACGGCCTGCGTGCCAACAATCTGGGACGTAGGGGTAACTAACGGAATGAAACCGAGATCTTCTCTGACTCTGGGAATTTCCTCTAAAACCGCCGCGAACTTAGATTCGGCGTTTTGCTCTTTAAGTTGATTCTCCATGTTAGTCAACATACCACCCGGAACTTGTGCCGAAATTATCCGCGCATCAATTCCTTTCAAGCTACCTTCGAACTGGGCATACTTTTTTCGGACCTCGCGGAAATGGTCTGCAATTGGCGCTAAGTGCTGTAGATCAATACCGGTATCTCGATCAGTACCTTCTAAGATTGAAACAATAGTCTCCGTTGCCGTGTGACCGTAGGTCATACTCATCGGAGAAATTGCGGTGTCGAGCATATCAATTCCTGCGTCAATCGCCTTTTGATAGGTCGCTGTACTAAAACCCGTGGTGGCATGACATTGCATCGCAATCGGGACGTCAATCGCCTGTTTCAACTCTGTAATAAGCTGCTCACATTCGTACGGTTTTAGCAAACCGGCCATATCTTTTATACAGACTGAATGGACACCCATATCTTCCAGTTGTTTCGCCATATCAATCCACATCGATAAGGTATGTACCGGGCTCACTGTGTATGAGATTGTGCCCTGCGCATGCGCACCAACGCGAATGGCAGCTTTAACCGCTGTTTGCAAATTGCGTACGTCATTCATTGCGTCGAATATGCGAAAAACATCGACACCGTTGGTGTGCGCTCGCTCAACAAATTTTTCTACAACATCATCAGCATAGTGACGGTAGCCAAGTAAATTTTGGCCTCGTAGGAGCATCTGTTGCTTGGTATTGGGCATCGCGTCTTTCAACAGCCGAATTCGCTCCCACGGATCTTCGCCCAAATAACGAATACACGCATCAAATGTTGCACCTCCCCAGGATTCGACCGACCAATACCCGGCTTTATCGAGTTGTTCTGCCATTGGCAGCATGTCTTCTATTCTCATGCGGGTCGCCAATAAAGACTGATGTGCGTCGCGCAGCACTAATTCTGTCAATGCGAGAGGCTTAGACATATGAACTCCTAATTGTTTATTTTGATTGGCGATACTGATGTACAGCAGCACTTATAGCTGCCAACACGGAAGAATCAGTCTTTGCCGTTGTATTGACTTTGACCGCTGATTTGACCAACTGAGGACTCGCGGGTTGCTCTGGTGCAGGGAAGTTTTTTACAAATCTGGCCAACAATGTCATCGCAGCGATGAGTAACGCTAAGAAGATAAAAACGGAGAGCATTCCTACTCCCATAAGAACTGCAGCTTCTGCGAGTTGAGACGAAACTGATGCCGATTCTTGCACTGGCGGTATCTTCCTTAGATGACTAGCTGTTTTATTATTCCCCATGAATAGCATGGACATTTATTTTTTGCAACCAGGCACAACCGCCAAAATGAATATTAATGCCATTTTAAAAGATTTTATTCACCTATTTGGCATTTTTATTCGTGTAGTTAACATATTTATTACATCGACACGTGCAGGTATGACCACGAGATATGGCAATTCATTAAGCGATTCTGTAGAGATAATGAGGAAGACTATAGCGCGTGTGGCAGGATTCGATTCACCGGTTGTCCGGCTTCCCGATCACGCGGTTCGACAGCCCTAGCCATGGAAACATCTGAGAAAGAAAGATGGCGCGTGTGGAAGGATTCGATTCACCGGTGACCCGGCCTCGACAGCCCTAGCCATGGAAACACCTGAGAGAAAAAGATGGCGCGTGTGGAAGGATTCGAACCTCCGACCGCCTGGTTCGTAGCCAGGTACTCTATCCAGCTGAGCTACACACGCGTATTAGAAAGTATAGACTATTTTTCAACAGTCGTTTTGAATGGCGCGTGTGGAAGGATTCGATTCACCGGTAACCCGGCCTCGACAGCCCTAGCCATCATAACGACATTTGTTTTGAATGGCGCGTGTGGAAGGATTCGAACCTCCGACCGCCTGGTTCGTAGCCAGGTACTCTATCCAGCTGAGCTACACACGCGTATTCAAAAACATGGCGGAGAGGGAGGGATTCGAACCCTCGATACGCGCAATACGTATGGTTCCTTAGCAGGGAACTGGTTTCAGCCACTCACCCACCTCTCCTAAATGTGGAGTCGCAGTTTAATGATTCATAAAGGGAAGTCAACGCTTTTTTGTGCTTAAACTGCGCCTTCGAAGATATTTTAATCAATCCCTGTACACTAAGTTTTCAATTGAGGTTTTTAGTGACCCCAGAGACAAAAAAACCGAGTTGAAAACTCGGTTTTTTGTGATGGCTTACGATTACTCGTTACCTTCAAACTTTGCGGCGTTACCACCTTTTTCAGCTTGAATCCGCATGTAAATTTCTTCGCGGTGGACAGAGACTTCTTTTGGTGCATTCACACCGATTCGAACTTGATTCCCCTTAACACCCAAGACAGTTACAGTCACTTCATCACCGACCATTAATGTTTCACCGACACGACGGGTTAAAATAAGCATTCTATTGCTCCTATTCCTTAACGTATAAAAAGTTTCCTTGCGTTAATTCAACACGCAATCAGCTCAGTTGCGTATTGTCGGCGCTCCTTGTTTTCCGTTGTCACTGCGGGAAACTCGCCGATAAGTCCTTACAATCTCTCTGTTAACCAAGTATTAACCGAATCTAGCGCTTTTGCCAAATTTTCTGGCTGATTACCACCGGCCTGAGCCATATCGGGGCGACCACCGCCTTTGCCGCCGACTTGAGCAGCGACATAGTTAACTAGCTCACCCGCTTTAACCTTTGACGTTAAATCTTTGGTAACACCTGCAATTAGGCCAACTTTATCCTCGCTACTGGTGCCGATAAACACGACACCTGAGCCAATTCGATTTTTAAGCTCATCCAAAATGGTACGTAATGCTTTTGTTTCGACACCAGGCATTTCAGTCACCAATACCTTGGCACCATTTATTTCGACCGCGTCAGATAGCACATCGGCGCCCTTCTGGGTATTTAGCTTGTGCGTTAGCTGCTGATTTTGCTTTTCTAGATCTTTTATGGAGAGCGTCATTGACTTAATTCGATCCAGCAGCGCATTTGGATCAGCTTTGATCATTTGAGCTATCGCAGCGACTCGAGCCTGTTGCTGTTGGATATACAGAATCGCAGACTCACCGGTTATTGCTTCAATGCGTCGAACGCCTGCCGCGATACCCGCTTCTGATACGATTTTAAACAAGCCAATGTCGCCGGTACTATTTACGTGTGTTCCACCACATAACTCGGTTGAAAACTCACCCATACTGACAACGCGTACTTGGTCATCATATTTTTCACCAAACAACGCCATCGCACCTGCTGCTTTAGCGTCTTCAAGATCCATTAGACGGGTCTCAAGTCCATTATTCTGGCGTATTTGTTGATTAACTATTTGTTCAATTTGCAGTAATTGTTGCTCACTCACCGCTTCAAAATGAGAGAAATCAAAACGCAGCTTTTCACTATCGACCAAACTTCCTTTTTGGGTCACGTGCTCACCGAGGACTGCGCGTAACGCGGCATGTAACAAGTGAGTTGCACTGTGGTTTAGCTTAATGTTTTCTCGATTTTTACTATCAATGCTGGCGGTTACAGAATCACCCACGGCAATAGAGCCTTTTACTGTACCTTTGTGAGCGAACGCGTTGCCAACTTTTACTGTGTCTGCAACATCAACAACCACAGAATCATTGCTCAGTTGTCCGGTATCACCAACCTGACCACCCGACTCAGCGTAAAACGGCGTGCTATCTAAAAACACCAATACGTCTTGTGCATCAGCGGCACTATCGACTTTTTCACCATTGAGTACGATTGCTGCTACTTCAGATTTTTGTTCGACGCGCTCATAACCGGTAAACTGAGTTTCCGAATCAATCGAAACAACATTGGCATAGTCCGCACCAAACTGGCTTGATTGTTGAGCCCGTTCTCGCTGTTGCTGCATACTCGCTTCGAATCCGTCTTGGTCAATCGTGAAGCCTTTTTCTCGAGCTACATCAGCGGTTAAGTCAGCTGGGAATCCATAGGTATCGTAAAGCTTAAACACGACTTCACCGGCAACTACATCCCCTTGCATATTTTCCAATGCTTGATTCAAAAGGTTCATACCGCGGTCAAGGGTGCGGCTAAACTGCTCTTCTTCAACACGCAAGACTTTTTCAATCACAACACGTTGTTCAACTAATTCCGGATACGCTTCCCCCATTTGCTCACACAATGTTTCAACTAACTTGTAGAAGAACACATCTTTAGCTCCCAACTTGTAGCCATGACGCACTGCTCGACGGATAATGCGGCGTAATACATATCCTCGACCTTCATTCGATGGCATCGCGCCATCGCAGATGAGAAAGCTACACGATCGAATATGGTCGGCGATAACACGCAGTGATTTGTTTTCTAAATCATCATTTCCAACGATTTCGGCGGCGGATTTAATCAGTGCTTGGAAAAGGTCTATTTCATAATTGCTGTGCACATCTTGCATAATCGCGCTGATGCGCTCTAATCCCATTCCCGTATCAATCGAGGGACTCGGTAGCGGCTGCATTTCGCCATCAGCTTGACGATTGAACTGCATAAATACCAAGTTCCAAATTTCAATAAATCGGTCACCATCTTCTTCTGGAGTGCCGGGGGGGCCTCCCCAAATGTGTTCACCGTGGTCGTAAAAAATTTCAGAGCATGGGCCACACGGGCCTGTGTCGCCCATTGACCAGAAGTTGTCAGAAGTGGAGATACGAATTATTTTTTCAGCTGGAATGCCAATCTCGTTCAACCAAATGTCATACGCATCATCATCTTCGGAATAAACCGTCACCAACAGCTTGTCTTTTGGTAGCTTTAATTCTTCAGTCAAAAACGTCCACGCAAACTTAATCGCATCGGTCTTAAAGTAATCTCCAAAACTGAAATTTCCAAGCATCTCAAAAAACGTATGGTGACGGGCCGTATAACCGACATTGTCTAGATCGTTATGCTTTCCACCAGCTCTAACACAACGCTGGGATGAGACGGCTCTGGAGTAATTGCGTTTCTCAGTACCAAGAAAGACGTCCTTGAATTGGTTCATCCCGGCATTGGTGAACAGCAACGTCGGATCATCATGCGGTATCAATGAAGAGCTGGCTACAGCCTGATGGTTGTGCTTGGCAAAGAAGTCGATAAATGCACTTCGAATCTGAGCGGTTGATAACGTCATGAAAAATCCTGTAATTTTGCTGATTAAGTACGCGTATTCTGAACGCTTAAAGCCAATTTTTATTGGGGCGCAAAGATACCATGCTTCACTACCCGCTGTTAAGCATCAGTTGAGGCTTGAAGGGCAATTGCGTAATTAATTTGATCGATGTTAAAGCCTCGATTGAGAAGAAACCTTTGTTGTCGTTGTTTTTGCTTCCAATCCTTTTCGACTAAATCGCCGAATTTTTTCTCTTTCACTTGATAGGCTAGCTGCCACCAATCGATCTCAGCGCTTGCCATACACTGGTCATAGAGGTCTCTACCGATACCGTTTTGTTGTAAGGATTGCCAAAGGCGGTTGGGGCCATGGCCTTTCGCGTATGCGCTGCGAATCATCATTTCAACATAGCGCTGATCAGATTGCAGGTCTTGCTCGGCAAGAGAATTGATGGCTTTTTCGACCAGCTCAGTGGCGTAGTCTTTTTGACCGATTTTACGGTACAGCTCTTTCTGGCTGTGCTCACGCATCGCGAGCAGTCGCATCAAAGACTGTGTGATTAAGGTTAAGTCATCCATTCGAATAGTATTTCACGTATCGCTTCATGTAATCAAACCATGACCAAGTTTGATTTTACAAAATGACTAATCTGAGTTTCGCCAAATCGCGTAGTTGTAATCCATACCCAGTTAATTCATGCTGAAACGACAGCTCGTAATTTCCGACGATTTAAATCTTAGTTAATGACGTTTACCTACAAAATCGAATCGAGTATTGACGCTTTTCCCCAAGACCTTTGGGATCAGTTCGCCGATTCTGAAGCCCCATTTTTGCAGTATCCCTTTCTTCGCGCCCTTGAGCACAGCGATAGCGTTGGTGGTGACAGCGGTTGGGAGCCGAGGTTTTTACGAGTATCCGATTGTCACTCCAATACCATTGCAGTATTACCCATGTACCTTAAACGGCACAGTTACGGTGAATACGTGTTTGACCACAGTTGGGCAAACGCCTATCACCAGCATGGCATCGAATATTATCCAAAGCTATTAATCGCGGTGCCTTTTACGCCTGTAACGGCTACTAAGTTGATGGTTCACTCCAGCGCGAATTATCAAGACGTTCTCACGTTCGTACTCAGTGCACTAGAGGACTGGAGCACCCAACAATCACTATCGTCCATTCACTGGTTATTTTGCTCGGTACAAGAACGTGAAATCCAAACCAACACAGCGTTTTGTGAACGTCATTCAGTGCAATTTATTTGGCGCAATCGCGATTACCGAGCGTTTGATGACTACCTAGCTCGCTTCACATCACGAAAGCGCAAAGACATTCGTAAGGAACGCAAAAAAGTCAGCGACGCTGGCATCAGAATCGAAACGAAAAGTGGACCGACAATATCAGCATCCGATATGGATTTCTTTTATCAGTGTTATTGCCAAACCTATCTTAAACGCAGCGGTCATACAGGTTATCTCACGCGCAGCTTTTTTGAACAGATTTATGCTACATTTGCCGATCAAATTTTGCTCGTAATTGCGTATCACGAAAATCAGCCCATTGCAGCGGCAATGTATTTGTTCAATGCAACAGGGTTGTATGGTCGATACTGGGGAGCAATGGAAGAAGTCGATGGATTGCATTTTGAATGCTGCTATTACAGTGGTATCGAGTTTGCCATCCAACATCGGCTCCCACTGTTCAACCCAGGGACGCAAGGCGAGCATAAAATACTAAGAGGGTTCGAACCCGAATTGTGTTTTTCTGCGCATCATTGCCTTGATCAGCGTTTTCATACAGCTGTTGAAGACTTTGTTTTACAAGAACAGCGGGCAATCGCGCACTACTACGAACAAACACGAGCAGTTGTACCTTTTAAACAAAACCCAGAGTGATACATCGTTACCGATAAATCACCTTAACAAAGACAGGAAACTCATGAACAAAACTCTCCTCGAATTATCGATTACTACATGCTTGAGCCTAGCGGCTTGTAGCCCCAAACCGGCTGAGCAGACCGAACAAACAGCGCCACAGCAAGCGGCAACTGATACAAAGGCAGAATCAATACCTGCGGCCGCGGAAATAGGCAGTTTCGGTGTTGATTTAAGCGCCCGCAATGAGGCTGTTAAACCTGGCGATGACTTCTTTATGTATGCTTCTGGAGGTTGGTACGACAATTATGAATTGCCTGCTGACAAGACTCGCTTCGGCGCCTTCACTGCGCTTGCTGAGCGCAGTGAGGAACGCGTTAAATCGATCATTGATGAACTGAGTGAAGCTACCAACCTAAATGGCGAAGCCAAATTGATTGCGGATTTTTATCACAGCTACATGGATACTGAGACGCTGAATAAAAAAGGCATTCAGCCGATCCAACCCGTACTCGACAGTATCAATGCAATTAGTACTAAGGACGAGCTAACACGCGAATTTGGGCGCGCATGGTTGACCGACAGCGTAACCCCCATTTGGGGTGGAATGTGGTATGACCGCCTGGATCCGAATAAATATCAACTAAGTGTTGGTGTCGGCGGTTTGGGTCTACCTGATCGTGATTATTATCTCAGTGATGATGAGCGCTTTGTTAAGATTCGTGAGGCTTATCAAGCGCATATTGCTGAAATGTTAGCCTTTACCGGCAGTGAAACGGCTACTGAGGATGCGGCAACTGTGCTCGCTTTGGAAACCAAAATAGCGGAAATTCAGTGGCCTCGTGAGAAACGCCGAAACCGTGATTTGACGTTAAACCAAATTGAGCGATCACAGTTGAATCAAGAGTACCCAGGCTTCAATTGGGACCTGTTCTTTGAATCCAGCGGCTATAAAATTCCTAACTTGAATGTTTCACAACCTGAACCTGTTCGCGGTGCAATTGCGCTTATCAACGCTACCAGTATTGATGAGTGGAAAGCGTACATGCGCTATCACACAGTTAGCAATAACGCAGGTTTACTGTCAGAAGACATTTATCAAGCCAACTTTAATTTCTATGGCACCACGCTTTACGGACAGCAAGAGCCTCGAGCGCGTTGGAAAAGAGCCGTCGCACAAATGTCAGGCACTGAATCGTTAGGATTTGCCATCGGCAAGGTATACGTCGATCGTTTCTTCCCAGAAAGCTCGAAAACACAAATGGCTGAGCTGGTTGAAAATCTGCGCACCGCGCTTGGTGAGCGTATCGAAAACCTTGATTGGATGGGTGATGAAACAAAAGTTAATGCAAAAGAGAAACTCGCCGCGTTCAATCCGAAAATTGGCTACCCAGACGAATGGGTTACCTTCGACGGTTTAGCGGTCGTCCGTGACGACCTGGTGGCCAACGTACAAAACATTCGTCAATTCTTCCAACAGAAGTCTGTCGCTGACGAGCTTGAGCCCACAGACCGCAACCGCTGGGGCATGACGCCTCAACGCGTCAACGCTTATTACAATAGCTCATTCAACGAGATTGTATTCCCAGCGGCGATTTTGCAACCACCATTTTTTGACCCGAATGCAGACCCTGCTGTCAATTACGGTGCCATCGGCGCGGTTATTGGTCACGAAATGGGTCACGGTTTTGATGACCAAGGTTCAAAATCTGACGCCATGGGTATCCAGCGCAACTGGTGGACTGAAGAAGATCGTGCAGCATTTGAAGCGAAAACACAGCAGTTGATTGCGCAATACAGCGCCTACGAGCCAATCGAGGGCAATTTTGTTAATGGTCAAAACAGCCTTGGCGAAAACATTGGTGACGTTGGTGGGTTAGCAATGGCATACCATGCTTATAAACTGAGCCTCAATGGCGAAGAAGCCCCAGTTATTGATGGTACGACCGGTGATCAGCGGTTCTTCCTCGCTTGGGCACAGGTGTGGAAGGAAAAGCGCACTGAGGAAAGCATGTTAAATCAATTACGTGGTGGCACTCATGCTCCGGGTCGTTATCGCGCATTGGCACCGCGTAACCACGACGCTTGGTATGAAGCCTTTAATGTACAACCCAGTGATGCTCTGTATTTAGCGCCAGAAGAGCGTGTACGTATCTGGTAGAGCAACCCTCTGTTCAGAACCAAAACGCCGGGCTTAGCCCGGCGTTTTTTTACTATTTACTCCAAGTCAACAGGAGATTGTTGGCCGGCATCGTTGCGATGTCTTTTAACACCATACCATCCGCCCACAGCTGAAGCTCATCAAGATCTCGATAGCCTCCGTACCCTTGCGACACAAGATGCTGGTGAAAATCTGCATTGCTTTGACTATTAAACTGGCCACCTTGAGTGAACGGACCGTATTGGCAAAAGATACCGTCGTCAGGCAGGTGTTTCGCTATCTGTTGCATCATCAACTGCACTTCGTGACGCTGCATAATATGCGCAGTATTTGCGCTAAACACAGCGTCAAACTCATCCGTCGGCCAAGTATGCTCTCCAATTGTAAATGCTAGCGGTGCTCGAACATTCGGCAGCATTGCTTCGGCCAGCCATAGTTCAATCCCTGCGTGATAATGAAGTTGATCACTGGTTTGCCAAATTAAATGTGGCAAGCCTTTGGCAAAGTGAACGGCATGCTGCCCGGTTCCAGAACCGATTTCCAACACCAATCTAGTTTGCGCAAACCTTGACGTCAGCACGTCGAGAATCACGGCCTTGTTGTTTTCACAGGCTTGACTAAACGGTTTGTCCACTCTAATTGCTAATCCTCACTCAAATTTGGCATTAGCCACTTCTTCGCCTCATCCACTGTCCATTGTTTTCGAACAGCATAGTCTTCTAGCTGGTCGTCCTGGATTTTAGCCACTGCAAAATAACGTGATTCAGGGTGCGCAAAATACCAGCCAGACACCGAGGCCCCTGGCCACATTGCATAGGACTCTGTCAGCTTCATGCCGATAGCAGACTCAACGTCGAGCAAGTCCCAAATCTGCTGCTTTTCAGTATGTTCTGGGCACGCTGCATAGCCAGGTGCTGGACGAATACCACGATATTTTTCAGCTATCAGCGCTTCATTGTCTAACGCCTCTTCTGGTACATATCCCCAGAATTCTGTTCTGACTTTCTCATGCAGGTATTCCGCAAACGCTTCGGCTAAACGATCTGAGACAGCTTTTACCATAATCGCATTATAGTCATCACCGTCATTGGTGTAGGCATCTGCCAGCTCATCCTCATCTAGTCCTGCAGTAACAGCGAAGGCGCCGACATAATCCGCGACTCCCGAGGATTGAGGTGCAACAAAATCACTCAGGCAGTAATTCGGCTTGTCTTGTTTTAAGGTCTGTTGACGCAAATGAAAAGCGGTGTTTAACACTTCAGATCGCGTTTCATCCGTATAAATTTGGATATCATCCTCGACACTATTTGCTGGGAACAAACCGTATATACCTTGAGGTTTCAACGCTTGATTTTGCTGCAGTAAATCCAGCATTGCGTTCGCGTCAGCGAACAGCGACATTGCTTCTTTGCCAACGATTTCGTCTTCCAAAATGCGAGGGTACTTACCCGCTAAGGACCAGGTCATAAAGAATGGTGTCCAATCGATGTATTCGCGCAAGTTTTCAATACTGACCTCAACTGACGATACACCCAGTCGCTTTGGTTTTGGCGGTGTATAGCGACTCCAATCTAATTGGGCCTTGTTTGCTCGCGCCTTTTCCAGCGTAACGGGCTTACTGCGTGGCTTTTTATTCGCATGTTGGATACGAACCTTTTCATACTCTTGGTCTAACTGAGCAATGTACGCATCACGCGTAGTAGCTGAAATAAGCTTTTGGCAGACGCCCACAGCGCGACTAGCATTTGGCACGTACACTACCGGCCCGTGGTAATTTTGCTCTATTTTCACCGCAGTATGTGCTTTCGAAGTGGTTGCCCCACCAATCAGTAGTGGAATATCAAACCCTAAACGCTCCATTTCCGACGCGACATAAACCATTTCATCCAACGACGGAGTGATTAGACCGGACAAACCAATCATATCCACGTTGTGTTGCTTGGCCGCTTCTAGAATTTGTGCACAAGGTACCATGACACCCATATCGATGACTTCAAAATTGTTGCATTGCAAAACAACACCCACAATATTTTTACCGATATCGTGCACATCGCCTTTTACGGTCGCCATTAGTATCTTGCCATTACTGGTGCTGTCTCCTGACTTTTCCGCTTCGATAAACGGTTGCAGATGCGCAACGGCCTTTTTCATCACGCGCGCTGATTTAACCACCTGTGGCAAGAACATCTTACCTTCACCAAACAGATCACCAACGACGTTCATACCATCCATTAGAGGGCCTTCAATCACCTCGAGTGGACGTTCAGATTCGAGTCTTACAGCTTCGGTATCTTCTATGATGAAGTCCGTAATCCCCTTGACCAGTGCATGTTCTAACCGTTTTCTAACCGGTAGTTCGCGCCAGCTCAAGTCCTCACCGCTCACCACCTTGCCATCGCCTTGATACTTCGGCGCAAGTTCTAGCAGGCGCTCAGTCGCATCACTGCGACGGTTTAAAATGACATCTTCGACAGCATCGCGCAGTTCAACGGGAATCTCGTCATAAACTTCAAGCTGGCCAGCATTAACGATACCCATATCCATACCCGCGCGGATAGCGTGGAACAAAAAGACCGAGTGCATCGCTTCACGCACCGGGTTATTGCCCCTGAAAGAAAATGAGATATTTGATAAACCACCGGAAACGTGAACATAGGGCAAAGTTTGGCGAATGCGGCGCGTAGCCTCGATGAAATCAACAGCGTACCGGTCGTGCTCCTCTATCCCTGTCGCTACCGCGAATATGTTGGGATCAAAAATGATGTCTTCTGGAGGAAAGTCGACAATTTCAGTGAGTATTTGATAACTGCGAGTGCAAATTTCAACTTTGCGATCTTCAGTATCAGCCTGGCCTTTCTCATCAAACGCCATGACGACCGTTGCGGCCCCATATTGTTTGATCAACTTGGCTTGTTGAATAAACTGCGCTTCACCTTCTTTTAAGCTTATCGAATTAACAATCGCTTTGCCTTGGACACATTTAAGCCCTGCTTCAATAACGTCCCATTTCGACGAGTCCAACATTATCGGGACTCTTGAAATGTCGGGTTCAGACGCAATTAGATTCAAAAACTGAACCATCGCAGCTTTTGAATCCAACATGGCTTCGTCCATGTTGATGTCAATTATCTGTGCGCCATTTTCAACCTGTTGGCGTGCAACATCCAAGGCCGTTTCAAAGTCACCTTCCAAAATAAGGCGCTTGAACTTTGCTGAGCCAGTAACGTTAGTGCGTTCACCGATATTGATAAAAGTAGAAAATTCTTGTGACACTGCTAGCTCCTAATGCACAAACGGTTCTAGACCGGATAAACGCATTCGCCGCTCTATCTCGGGTAGTTTACGGGGAGTTTTATTTTCAACCGCGTCGGCTATCGACTTAATGTGGTCTGGCGAACTTCCGCAACAACCGCCCACTATGTTCACTAAGCCACTCTCGGCCCACTCGCTAATATGTTCGGCCATTTCAGGACCTTCCATATCATATTCACCAAACTCGTTGGGTAAACCGGCATTCGGGTGCGCGGACACAAACGATTCGCTGACCTTTGCAATCTCAGCCACATATTGACGCAACAAATCGGGTCCCAACGCACAATTCAAACCAAACGAAAACGGTTTGATATGGCGTAATGAATAATAAAAAGCCTCGGCAGTTTGACCGGACAATGTTCGACCTGAGGCATCCGTAATTGTGCCAGAAATCATAACCGGTAAACTCAACTCAAGTTCGTCAAAAACCTGTTGCACTGCGAAAGCAGCGGCTTTGGCATTGAGCGTATCAAAAATCGTTTCAATCAAAATGATATCGACGCCGCCCTCGATTAATGCATGGGTAGACTCGACATAAGCCTCGACTAACTCATCAAATGTAACGTTGCGTTTGGCCGGATCATTCACATCGGGAGAAATCGACGCTGTGCGGCTTGTTGGGCCTAACACGCCAGCCACAAATCGCGGTTTCTCTGGTGTTTTGGCGGTAAATTCATCTGCAACTTTTCGTGCCAAACGGGCGGATTCAAAATTAATTTGTTTCGACACGGACTGCATATCGTAGTCTGCCATCGAAATGGTAGTTGCGTTAAAGGTGTTGGTTTCAATAATGTCGGCACCTGCCGCAAAATACTCTGCGTGAATCGACGCTATGATGTCTGGTTGAGTTATCGAAAGTAGGTCATTGTTCCCTTTTAGGTCGACCGGCCAATCTTTATATTGCTCACCGCGATAGTCAGCTTCGGACAGTTTGTATCGCTGGATCATTGTCCCCATCGCACCATCGAGAATCAAAATGCGCTGTTTGGCAATACTATTCAATGTTTCTTTAACGTTAGTCATCATTGCTCTTAGTTACGACAGCCCCACACGGGGCGTTTCAAGCTTGGTTAGGATTAAGTTCTTCTAAATTGTAAGGCGTAGTTTGATAAACAAAGTAATTTAACCAATTCGTAAAAAGTAAATTACCATGACTTCGCCAACGAACCAAAGGTGACGCTTCGGGATTATCATGTTCGAAATAGTTCAGTGGAATAGATGGATTTAATCCCGCCTTGGTGTCTCTTTGATACTCTTGTTGTAAGGTTTCAGGATCGTATTCCGGATGACCAGTAATAAACACCATGCGTTTATCATCGGACGCAACTATATAGGCGCCGGTTTGGTCAGAACGCGCCAAAACCGATAACCCTTCTACCGACTGATAGTCAGTTTCGCTGATAATTCCATAACGAGAGTGTGGTGCGTAAAAGCGCTCGTCAAATCCACGCATCAACTCATTTTTCGGAAACATAACCTGATGTTCATACACGCCACACAACTTTTCATCGCGCAGCGAGCGTTGCTTACCATAAAAATGAAACATTGCGGCATGCGCAGCCCAACACAAATACATAGTTGACTGAACATGCCGTTGTGCCCAATCCATAATTTTAGTCATGTGAGGCCAATATTTCACTTCGCCATAATCTAAATGCGCAAGCGGAGCACCAGTGACGATTAACCCATCATAACGCTTATGTGCAACATCGCTGAATGCATGATAGAACGCGTCCATGTGATGCTGAGGCGTATGCTTTGATGCTTGCTTATCGATTCTGATTAAATCCACATTAATCTGCAGTGGCGTATTCGATAGTAACCTGAGTAACTGAACTTCGGTTTCGATTTTATTCGGCATCAAGTTAAGAATGCCTACCTCCAAAGGGCGAATATCCTGCTGGGCAGCACGATCAGTAGCCATACAAAAGATGTTTTCCGTAGTTAAGACATCGAGTGCAGGTAAATCACTTGGAATTCGGATTGGCATATCGGTTCACCCTATTAAAATCTGGAGACTAGTGTGCCGTAATGACAGAAATTGTCAATAAATTTACGTCTAGACGTCTAAACGCTTAGGCGTAAAATTTGATTTACGCTCGATACTCGAAGCAGCGCAAATAGGTGATCGTTCGATACTAAAGATTAGATCAATTTACTGGAATGCCGACTCAAACTGAATGGGGGGAGAACTATTTGGTTGCGTTTCCAGCCATGGAATAAAGAAGTTCGGCTTCGGCCTTGGGAATACCGCACGTATCAACAACCTCATTCACAGTTGCCCCCGCCTCGACCATGCGCTTTGCTTGCTGATAGAGTTTAATTTCAGGGTCGTAAGCCGCTAACTCTTGTTGTTTTTCTTCAATGGCATCTAAACGCTCATTCAGTGCTAGGATAGACCGCTCGACTGCATCTGCAGACTGCTTTTGCACTTTATCGGTTTGCGAGTAAAGAGATTGAGCCTTCCGCTGCTGTTTTTGTAAGTGATTCAATTGACTGAGCAAATGTTGTTGCATTTGCTCTTGTGCCGCCTCCATCCGCGTCAATTCACGACGCTGTAGAGCCCACGCAATGACTACGCAAACACAAATTAAAAATAAAACAGAAACAACTGCTAAGGTTTGTAGATCTATCATTGAGGATAAGATTGTTGGTTAGCCGTGGTACGTGAGCAATGCATTGTCACGCACCACCTGCAGCTCAGAAAAATGACTAGATATTGGTAATTTCGTCCCACTCTTCATCAGACAACAATTTGTTCAAGTCAACCAATATTAATAGCTCACCGTCTCTATTGCTCACGCCCTGAATGAATTTGGCACTTTCTTCGGTACCCACATTCGGCGCGCTATCAATTTCAGATGAGCGCAGATAAACCACTTCAGCTACGCTGTCGACAAGGATGCCCACGACTTGTTCATCGGACTCGATGATGACGATACGCGTGTTGTCTGTGATATCTGTTGGAGGTAAACCAAAACGAGCTCGTGTATCAATAACCGTTACCACGTTGCCGCGTAAGTTAATAATACCGAGTACGTACTCAGGCGCACCTGGTACTGGAGCGATCTCTGTATGACGAAGTACTTCTTGTACTTGCATTACATTGATGCCATAAGTTTCTTCACCTAATCGGTAAGTAACCCACTGCAACACTTCGTCGTTATTGTCTACTACAGTATTGCTATTGGTACTCTTTTCACTCATCCTTCATGCTCCCAACAATGTCGGTATTTAGTTTTGATGACTATCTAATCCGGCATTTAACAAATCAATTAATTGGTTAACGTCAATTAAAGCACACATACGTTCTTTTACCATACCTGCCAGCCATGGTCGTTTCCCATCCGCCTGACGCCATTTAACATCGCTTTTGTCTAACTCAACGGTGTTAATAAGGGAATTACTCGATAACCCCCAATCACTTTCAGACAACATGATCACGTACTTGTAGTGTAGCTTGTCTTGTTGAATTTGTGCGTATTTTTCGGGCATTACCCACTTTGCCGCATCAACAACGCTGATTTTTTCTTCGCGATGTAGCATAACCCCCATAAACCAGCTTGGTTTACCAAACAAAGGGCCAATTTTTTCTAACTGGTGAATCCCACCGAGATCAATCAGTGGTACCGCCATGGTCAACCCTGCCACATCAAAAAAAAGCGCTTGGAATCGCTCGGACAGACGATCTTGTAAATCTGACTCTTTGTAAACCGGCGACTCTATAGTTTTTTCGGCGACTTGCTCAGCTTCTTTAACTTCACCTATCGACAATGAGTTCGAATCAATCGCTGGCTCTTCAACTATTGGCACAGATTCAATAATTTCTTTTGCAACCGGTTCGATGACCTCGTGGGTTGCTTGCTCAAGCAACTTTGCGACCTTCTGCGTGGCCACAACTGGGTCACTGGTGTCGACAAGAAGACCATCTAGATACTCGTGCATGACTTCTTCTTTGGCAAAACTCTTACTTTTCGTCATGTCCTATCTAGACTCCAATTCGATGAGCAGTTTTGTATAGGCATAAGCGCCTCGGGAACGAGGAGCAAATAATGAAATGGGTGTCTGAGCTTGGCTTGCTTCGCGAAATCGAGTGTCTACGGGGACAGTGTGTTTCCACGTCAACTCGCCGTAATCTTGCTTCAATGATTGGTATGCCTCCAAGGCCGCATTCACTCGCTTATCGAACATAGTTGGTACGATCAAAGCATCAAACGACTTGTGTAAACTTTGACTCATGATCTCTAATGTGTGCATCATGCGGTCCAAGCCCTTCAACGCAAGAAATTCCGTTTGGACCGGCACGATAATGCGATCACAAGCTGCTAATGCATTGACCATTAAAACCCCTAACACCGGTGGGCAATCGATCAAAACGTAATCAAATTCCTGCTCGACCGCGCTCAATGCTTTTGTTAAAACCAAACCCATGCCATTTTTCATACCGAGTTTGCGATCAAGCGTTGCCAAGTTCATTGTTGCCGGTAACACGAATAATGTGTCCAATTTCGTCGGACAAAGGCAATCTAACACCAATTCAGATGTAATCTCGCCGTCGTGCACAAAGATGTCATAGGTGCTTTTTGTAAGCGCTTCTGAATCAACACCGAAATAATAGCTAAGCGATGCGTGCGGGTCAGTATCAACCAACAATACTCGCTTTTTTTTCTGGGCCAGAATGCCACCTAGCGTCACTGTGGTAGTGGTTTTACCAACACCGCCTTTTTGGTTAGCAATGGTCCAAATTTTCATCATTAACCTTTGATGTTGGCCAAAATTTCAGATGCAATACTGTCAATGGGCAAACTCTTTTCAGCAATGTTGGTACTGGTAACCGCTTGTGGCATGCCATACACAACGCTAGACGCCTCATCTTGGGCCCATATGGTTGCACCTAATTGCTTGAGTTTCTGACAACCATCTCGACCATCAGCCCCCATTCCAGTCAAAATAATACCCAGAACATGGCCCGAAAAGACATTACTTAGAGATTGAAATGTGATGTCGACACTTGGTTTATAGGTATTATTTTCACCTTGAACATGCTCTACCACCTTGACCCTGGCTGATGATGCTGCGCCCTCAATTAACATCTGCTTACCACCTGGTGCTAAATAAGCATGGCCAGGTTTTAGAATGTCGCCCTGTTTCGCTTCAGTTACGGTGATTTTACACATGCTATTGAGACGCTGGGCAAAGGCAGTAGTAAAGGTTCCAGGCATATGTTGTACCAATAAAATTGGCACCGGAAAGGAGGCTGGAAGCGGTTGTAATACTTTTTGTAGGGCGACCGGGCCACCGGTAGACGAGCCTATCGCTAAAAGCTTAGGTACCTTCGAGCTACCCTTAATTAATGAGCTGAAGCGATTGGTAGTGCTTGCTGGCGTTTCACTTCTACCCGATAAAGTGGAAGAGGAGCGAAAAAACTTTTTCGTTGCGGCCGTCGTACCTGGGGTTCTTAGGTTAGCACTCAGACCACCTAGCTGACCTAATTTACGCGAAGCGATGGCTTTAACTTTGGCTCGAAGAACCATCGTCGCCTCGCGTCGGTCCTTCGCAATATCTTCAAAGTTTTTAGGTAAGAAATCTAGCGCCCCAGCTTCCAATGCTTGAATCGTGGCCTCTGCGCCATCTTGGGTGATGGAAGAAAACATCAGTATCGGCGTAGGTCGAGACTGCATTATTTTCTTGACCGCCGTGATGCCGTCCATTACTGGCATCTCCACATCCATCGTAACAACGTCTGGAGATAATTGACTGATGTTAGCAACCGCTTCTTGTCCGTTGCTGGCTTCACCTACTACTTCTAGGTTGGGATCTTGATTAAGAATTTCCCGCACTCGTCGTCGGTAGAACGAAGAATCATCCACGACTAGTACTTTAAATGACATCGATCTTTGAATTCCTATCTGTGCGCACCTAATCGCGCGAACGTAAACGGAGCGAAATCGCTCCGTTTCATGCTATTTATTCAACGCTTTGCGCGCGTAACGCTTAAGCAAACCTGGAATATCGAGAATGAGGGCTATCCCACCATCAGAAGTGATTGTAGCACCGGCCATTCCAGGAGTGCCTTGTAAAAGGGCATCCAACGGCTTGATAACAACTTCTTCCTGGCCGATTAACGCGTCAACTACGAAGCCCATTTGCTGTGTACCAATTTGGACTACAACCACATGGCCTTTATCTTTTTGGACCTGTGTATTACCTCGCTTCAACCACTCCCCTAAATAAAACAGAGGAATCGCTTTCGAGCGAACAATCATCGTCAACTGACCATCTACCGTATTGGTTTTTCCAATATCCATATTGATGATTTCATTGACAGCCCCCAATGGTAAGGCAAATGTTTGTTCGCCAACGATAATCATCAAGGTGGGTAAAATCGCGAGTGTTAATGGGACTTTGATCTCAAGACGAGTACCTCTACCCATCTGTGAATCAATACTGACACTACCGTTAAGTTGGTTTATTTTGGTCTTGACGACGTCCATGCCAACACCACGGCCGGAAATATCGCTAATTTCCGTTTTGGTAGAGAAACCAGGTGCGAAAATCAGGTTGAACGCCTCAACATCGGACATTCTCGCAGCGGCGTCTGCATCCAGCACACCTCGACTGATAGCAATTTCTTTGAGCTTCTCTGCATCCATTCCCTTACCATCATCTTCGATGGTCAACAGAATATGATCACCTTCTTGAGAGGCTGAAAGCTTTACCGTCCCCATGCGCGGTTTACCCGCGGCTTGACGTTCATCTGGCATCTCGATGCCGTGGTCAACAGAATTCCTTACCAAGTGAACCAATGGATCCGCCAAAGCTTCAACCAAGTTCTTATCTAGATCGGTTTCTTCACCTTCAAGCTCGAGTGTAATTTCCTTTTTCAGACTACGAGCCAAATCTCGAACAACTCTGGGGAATCGCCCAAACACTTTTTTGATCGGCTGCATGCGGGTCTTCATCACCGCGCCTTGCAAATCACCGGTCACAACATCAAGGTTGGCAATCGCCTTGTTCATACTCTCGTCGTTGACGTTGATACCAAGACTCAACAAGCGATTTCTGACCAACACCAACTCTCCAACCATATTCATAATCTGATCGAGGCGTTTAGTGTCGACGCGCACCGTAGTTTCCGCTTGCGGAGCTGCTGGTTGCGCTTTCTTATCGTCTTTCTTAGCCGCAGGCTTGGCAGCCTTCGCAGCGGGCTTAGCCGCTTTTGCGTCGCCGGCCGCCGGCTCTTTCTTCGCTGAGCTCGCAGCAGCTTTATTATTCGCTGCTGGCTTGGTAGGTTCGGCACTTTTACCCGCAGGAGCAGGTTTCTGTTCAGCAGGTTTAGCTGATTCTGCTGCCGATGGCTTTTTGTCATCACCGCTAGATTTTAGCGTCGGGCCTTGACCGGCACCGTGCAATTGGTCAAGTAAGGATTCAAACTCATCGTCAGTTATTTCGTCATCACTGCTGGCATTTTCAGTAGGAGCAGTTTCTTTAGAATCGGGCTCTGGGGCTGTGCCTGAATCAAATTTACCTTTACCGTGCAATTGGTCCAATAAAGCTTCGAACTCGTCATCGCTAATATCTTCGTCATCACCACTCGATGGTGTCGGTGGTGTTTCTGCAGGGGTTGAGTCTGAGCCACTCGAGCCTGGCGCACCCGAACCATGCAATTCATCTAACAAGGCTTCAAATTCATCTTCTGTGATTTCATCAATTGAGCCGTCGCCAGCGGCGCTGACACTGGGTTCTGAGGTTTCTTCAGCGGGTGATTCGGGCTCTGCAGGAGCAGCTTCTTCCTCAACTGCAAATTCAATCTCTTCTGACGTCTCCGGCGCGCTAGCACTACCTTCGTCAGAGTCGTCAGTGTTAAATATTTGCTCGCCTTCTTCTTCTGGCTTGCTCAATTTATGCAACACATCGATTAATTCAGGTGAAGCTGGCTCAAGAGGTTCTCTAGCTTTGACATTATCAAACATCTCAACCACAACGTCGGTGGCTTCGAGTATGACGTCCATTAACTCAGGGGTCAGTGAGCGTTGACCATTACGCATAATGTCGAAGACATTTTCAGCACCGTGACAGATATCAACCAGCTCAGTCAACGATAAGAAGCCAGCGCCGCCTTTAACCGTGTGATAACCACGGAAAATAGCATTGAGCAAGTCAGCGTCTTCTGGATTGTTCTCCAAGTCAACGAGTTGTTCTTGTAATTGTTCAAGAATCTCTCCGGCTTCGACCAGAAAGTCTTGCAATATTTCCTCGTCTACATCAAACCCCATTGATACGCTCTCCTAAAACCCTAAGCTCGATAATAGGTCATCAACATCATCTTGGCCACTGACGACATCGTCTCTGCCCGCAGCATCGATAATTGGACCTTCCGCCTCAACTGTATCGGTCTTTTTCTCAGTTTTTTGAGGACTTTGCTTAATTTCAGGTTCACCGAACATCGTCAGCATGTTGACTAAGCTGTCTTCTACTTCTTTAACAAGTTCTATCACCCGACGGATCACTTGACCGGTCAAATCTTGATAACCTTGAGCCATCAGGACCTCGGTCATCAGTGCGGTCAATTTTGATGAATCTTTTGATGCGTCTTCTAATAACTTATCTAAATCATTGCACAAAGACTTGAACTCGCCCAACTCAATTTGGCGAGTCATCAGTTTCTTCCAATCTGGCAAAATTTTATCGATGCGTTCGTTAAGCGACTCGGCCAGCGGCATACTAGTCTCCACCGCATCCATTGTGGTGTTTGCAGCCTTTTCTGTTTCTTCAATCACGTAAAGCAAGCGCGTTTTGGCATCGGGAATTTCTTCGCTGGCCAAACCTTTTATTCGGTCGTCCAGCTGGAAGCTGTTTAGCGAATCATGTAACTGACGCGTAAGTTTGCCGACCTCTGCAAATAGCTCTATCGAGTCCTTCATTGAGGCGACTTCGAGGATCGCATTTGCAGATTCGTTGTCACCGGCCTCTAGATAGGCAACAAGTTGTTTCGCTTCGTCTAGTGAAATTGGCACTGTGGATTTCTCAGTCATCCAGTGTCTCCTTAGTCGAGTAGACTGTCTGGATTAACCCAAGCGTTCGAAAATCTTTTCGAGCTTTTCTTTTAGCGTTGCAGCAGTGAATGGTTTGACAACATAACCATTAACACCAGCCTGTGCAGCCGCTACGATCTGCTCTTTTTTCGCTTCCGCCGTCACCATCAATACAGGCAGGTGTTTAAGGCTCTCGTCTGAGCGAATAGCTCTGAGCAAATCAATTCCCTGCATCCCTGGCATATTCCAGTCAGTGACAACAAAATCAAAGTCGCCTTGCTGTAACATAGGCAAAGCCGTACTGCCGTCATCAGCTTCTTGAATATTCGAGAAGCCTAAGTCTTTAAGCAAGTTTTTGATGATACGTCTCATTGTTGAAAAATCGTCAACAACAAGAATTTTCATGTTTTTATCCAAAACAGCCTCCACTGAGGAACATAGTCATTGTTATTATTGCGCTTCAGTCATTCGCCATGACTGCATTCTTGATTTTAGTTTTAACATCGCTTGACTGTGAATTTGGCTAACCCGTGATTCACTCACTTCAAGCACTTCGCCAATTTCGCGAAGGTTTAATTCTTCATCATAGTACAGAGACAATACGATCGCCTCTCGCTCCGGCAATGTTGTAATCGCGTGAGCCAAAGCCTTCTGAAAAGCACCCTGCATCAAATCTTCAAACGGTACGTCGCTGCCTTTGGATTGCTCATCGCCAATCACGTCTTCAGAAACACCTAAGTCTTCAATCGCAACCAACTTCCCAGCATTTACTTCGTTCAACATTTGGTGATATTGCGCTAACGGCACATTTAGCTTAGCCGCTATATCGACATCTCGCGCGTCACCGCCAGTTTCGCGTTCAACTTGAGCAATAGCCTCAGTTATCGTTCTACTATTCTTGTGGACCGAGCGCGGCGTCCAATCGCCTTTGCGAATCTCGTCCAACATTGCGCCTCGAATCCGAATACCCGCAAACGTTTCGAAACTTGCACCCTTTGAGCCGTCGAAGTTCTTCGCAGCTTCTAATAATCCAATCATGCCTGACTGGATTAAATCATCCACGATCACGCTAGCCGGCAATCGTGCCATTAAATGATGCGCTATGCGCTTCACGAGCGGTGCATGCCTCTCAACTATAGCATTCATATCGACGCTTTGTTGGTACGCAGCCACTTTACTATTCACCCGTTATCACCTACCGCCTTGCGAGTTAACAATTGCTCTAAAAAGAATTCTAAGTGCCCACCGGGCTGATTCGGAATTGGCCAATGCGATGCAGTATGAGCCAATTCACTTATTGCGAGCGCCGCAGGGGACGAGGGGAACGCATCAACTATCGGGGTTTGCTTGCGCACCGCTTTTCGAATATTTTCGTCAAAGGGTACTGTCGCCACCAATTCTAGTGCAACATCCAAGAAACGCCCGGTAACCTTAGAGAGTTTGTTAAACAGCTCTTGCCCCTCGCGAGCATTACGAACCATATTGGCGACGACTTTGAATTTGAATACGCCGTGCTCTCGATTGAGTATTTTAATGAGTGCATAAGCATCGGTAAGGGAAGTAGGTTCGTCACAAACAACGACCATAATATCTTGAGATGCTCTCGAAAAGCTCAACACCATATCGGAGATACCCGCTGCGGTATCAACTATCAATACATCTATGTGCGTTTTTAATTCGCTAAACGCCCGAATAAGCCCCGCGTGTTGGGTGGGGGTGAGCTCTGTCATTGACTGGGAGCCCGACGTTGCCGGCGCTATCTTAATACCATGCGGACCGGTAACAAGTACTTCATCCAACGTGCATTCGCCCGAAAGCACGTGGGATAGATTTTTATCGACACGTAAACCAAGCATGACATCAACATTGGCTAATCCTAAGTCGGCATCGAGCACAAGCACACGCTTGCCCTGCTTTGCCATGGCAACTGCGGTGTTAAGGGTGATATTGGTTTTACCGACGCCACCTTTCCCGCCGGTGACTGCAATGACTTTGATTAACCGTGATTGTTTCATTCTTCGTAAGCCGCTAGCCTGATCTTCAATCATACTGCTTTTGCTGAATTTGGCGCTATATTGTTGATAGTATGGTGCAACTTGTACTTTTTATAAAGCCTTGCCGCAACAGAAATAAGATTTTTTCCACTTGCTGGTGAAATATCCTCCGGAACCTTTTGTCCGTCGGTGACAAAACTGAGTGGTAAGTTGTGTGTGATTGCAATACTCAACATCTCTCCCAATGAATAGCACTCATCAAGTTTGGTAAAGATACATCCTTGCAGCTCCACATTTTGGTATGCTTCCACGACGCCTTGCAACGATGCATATTGAGCATTAGCTGGCGCTACCAAATAGTAGTTAATGGGCATGTTAATGCCCTGAGAGAACTCTTGCAACTGACCAATCAATCGCGCGTCGCGCTGTGAGAAACCTGCGGTGTCAATCAAGACCATTTGTTTGTTGCGCAGTTGATGTAACACTTCAGCGAGCTCTTCGCCTGTTTGCGCTTTTTTCACCGTACAACCAATAATCTTTCCATACGTCGACAATTGCTCAAATGCCGCAATTCTATAAGTATCAATAGTCACCATAGCGACCTGGTCTGCGCCGTATTTTTGCGCGTAACGAGCGGCTAATTTTGCAACGCTGGTTGTTTTCCCCGCTCCCGTAGGCCCAACGAGTGCTACCACCCCAGAGCGAGAGAGTAACTGGTGCCCCTCAATATGTAACCGATTGGCCATTAACTTTAACAAAGACAACCACGCTTCACGTTCATTTGCATCTGCTGGCAAAAAGCTCACAAATTGGTCACACAATGCAGGTGTGATCCCCATCGCCCTCAATTGTTCGTGTAAATAACCGTGTAAAGGGTGTTTAAATTGTTTGTTTTGTTGCGTGAGCGTTGCGACTTGGAAAGACAATACATTGCGCAAGGACGCCAACTCTTCTTTCATCTCACTGAGTTCAGCTGGCAGGTTGACGGTTGCATTATCTGCCCCTTTTTCTGCGCTTGTACCTAGCCCTTGAGTGTTTGCATGCTGCGCGTTTTCTGCATAATGCTGCCGAGCGCTATTCCCCGATGATACGGGTGTCTTTGTTTGCGCTGAGGCCTTTGGTTGTTGTGGTGGCTGCATCTGCGTTTGACTCTGTTGTTGCTTCTCCAGTAACTGGCGCAAACTATCAGGACCGGAGTCACCAATGATTTCGCTTAACGTCGGCGTGGGCTTTGAGCCCTGAGTCGATGGATTATGTGAGTGCAGCTCACCTACTGAGTTTTCCTGGCTCGAGGCTACCGGCTCCCGATCATATGCGGCAACAAGTTCAATACCGTCGCCAGTCTTGCGCGTTGACATGATCACCGCGTCGCTCCCCAATTCATCTTTGACTTTGCGTAAGGCTTCGCGCATATCTTTGCCGGCAAATCGTCTAATTTTCATATTCTACTCCAGTTGATTGGGGTGCTATTGGCCGATAGCACTAACAATACGTATTTGTTTGTCGTCCGGAATTTCTTGGTAGGACAACACGTGTAATCCACTCACTGCGTGCTTCAAGAAGCGCGATAATACTGGGCGTAACATGCCCGAGGTCAGTAATACTGATGGCTCCCCTGCTAACTCTTGTTGTTGGGATGCCTCCGTGAGGGATTGTTGAATTCGATCCGCCAAGCCTGGCTCAATGCCAGCGCCATCTTCACCGCCTGCTTGCAGTGACTTGTGCAATATTTGTTCTAAATCAGGCGCAAGTGTAATTACCGGCAGCTCGCCAGAACCGCTGTTGATTTCCTGAATAATTAAGCGTTTCAATGCTATGCGTACAGCTGATACAAGAACGTCAGGATCTTGACTCTTAGGTCCGTACTCGCACAGGGTCTGAATAATCGTGCGCATATCACGAATTGGTACGCCTTCGTAAAGCAAGGTCCGCAGTACTTTAACCACAGTGCTGAGCGAAAGAATGTCCGGAATTAACCCTTCAACCAGTTTAGGATTCGACTTAGCCAGCATGTCCAACAATTGCTGTACTTCTTCGTGTCCTAACAATTGATATGCATTGGTCGTCAACAATTGGCTTAGATGAGTTGCAACCACAGTGGCAGTATCAACCACCGTATAGCCCAAGGTCTGCGCATGCTCTCGTTGCGACGGCTTGATCCAAACAGCATCGAGCCCAAATGCAGGATCTTTCGTTGGCTTACCTTCTAGCTTGCCAAATACCTGACCCGGGTTAATCGCTAATTCACTATCGTGACTAATGTCAGCATCACCGACGTTAACCCCTAACATTGAGATCGTATAGGTGGTCGGGTTCAAATCGAGGTTGTCGCGGATGTGTACCGGCGGGATCAAAAAGCCTAATTCTTGTGACAGCTTCTTGCGTACCCCTTTGATGCGCGTCAGTAACTCGCCACCTTGGGCTTTATCAACAAGCGGTATCAAGCGGTAACCAACCTCGAGTCCGATAGTGTCAACCTGCTGGACATCATCCCAACCCAGTTCTTTTATTTCTGCAGGTGCCTGACTCTCAATCGGCGCTATTTCACTGGCTTCAATTTGTTCTTGTTGCGCTTCACGACGTGTTTTGAAATAAGCAAATATCGCTATGCCGAAACTGAAACCCAAGAATGCCAAGTGAGGCATGCCGGGCACAATGCCCATAACGAAAAGGATGCCAGACGCAATATAAAGCGCTTTTGTGTTAGTCAATTGTTTGTTGACTTCGTGACCCATTTCTTGCGTTTCGTTTTCCCGTGTAACGATGATCGCGGTTGCAACAGACAAGAGTAAAGAAGGGATTTGCGCGACTAGTCCGTCACCAATAGTCAAAATCGTATACACCTCAAGAGCTCGACTGAAAGGCAAGTCGTACTGAACTAAACCGATAAAAAGACCACCAACTATATTAATCAACATGATAAATAAGCCAGCGATAGCATCACCTTTGACGAATTTTGACGCACCATCCATCGAACCGTAGAAATCAGCCTCAGTGGTGATCTCTTCGCGTCTTTTACGGGCTTCTTCTTGATCGATATATCCTGCATTTAGGTCGGCATCAATGGCCATCTGCTTGCCTGGCATAGCGTCCAAGGTAAAACGTGCACTCACTTCAGATATCCGGCCCGCACCGGCAGTAACCACTTTGAAATTGATGATCAAAAGAATCGCAAAGACCACCACACCAACCGCAAAGTTACCGCCTATAACAACTTCACCAAACGCTTGAATAACCTTACCGGCAGCATCCCCGCCTTCATGTCCATACAATAAGACGACTCGCGTCGAGGCGACATTTAGCGCCAACCGTAAAACGGTAGCAATCAATAGCACGAGCGGGAAAATACCGAAATCGACAGGCTTTTTGGTGAATACTGAGACTAGAATAATGACTAGCGACAAAGCGATGTTAAAACTGAACAAGATGTCCAATAAGAAAGGCGGCATGGGAAGAATGACCATGCCCATGATCGCAAGCAATACAACTGGCGCTCCCAAACCTGTCGTAAAGCGCTTAACCTGATTCTTGTCGAATTTTTGCCAGTAGGCGGCTAATTCCATATGACTTCTGACCCCTCAACAACGGAATTTTGACGCAGTGATTGTGTTATTCAGAGAGGTATCAACTAACGTGCCAGAGTCTCAAAATAACTCAAAAAAAACTCTTTTTTAAAAGTGAGTCGACATCGCTTGGCAATAGTTATCGGTAAGAAAGCTTAGCGGCGGTACTCTGGAGGGATCGGTAAGTCTTTACGCAACGGCTTAGGACGCTGACCTTTACCCGACTTGTAAGCCTTTAACTGATACACATAGGCAAGTACCTGAGCAACCGCCATGAAGAGCTTGTTCGGGATTTCGTGGTCCGGTTCGGTAGAGTAGTAAATTGCTCGGGCCAGCATCGGTGAGGGTATCAGAGGCACATCATGTGCGGTGGCAATTTTTCTGATGTGCATAGCCAGTTCATCCACACCTTTGGCCACTAATACAGGCGCTCGATTACCATTTTCATCATACTTTAGAGCAACTGAATAGTGTGTAGGGTTGGTCACAATGACATCTGCTTTGGGAACTTCCTGCATCATCCTCTGCGCGGCGGCTTGCATCTGCAGGCGCCGAATACGACCTTTGACCTGAGGGTCTCCTTCTGCATTTTTACGTTCATCCTTGACCTCTTGCTTAGTCATCTTCATTTGTTCGTTGTGTTTGTGAGATTGATAAGGGACATCAATAGCAACAATGGGAATCAGCGCACAACAGAGGATTAAGAATGCCCACTCAATCATATCTAAGGCGTGAAACAGACTTAAGGGATATAGCTCTTGATCGAGGTGTAAAGCCTCATCTTTAAAAAATAGTAGGGATAAATATGCTGCGGATGCAATGACCAAAAACTTACCAATCGCTTTGAGTAATTCTACGAGTCCTTCCACCCCAAACATGCGCTTAAAGCCATTGATTGGATTAATCTTCTCACCTTTTGGTTTCGCTGACTCCCAAGTGAAATTATATCCTCCGAGGGCAATCGAACCGTAAATACCAGCGATCATCGCAATAATCATATAGAACAATACCGGTGTACTAACTTCGCTAAAGGCATTGCCCCACGCCTGAAACATATGATTGATGTCATACGTTTCGTCACGAGATAAGGTAAACGTGCGTTGCATTACCGAAAACAATGCGGAAGCAATATAAGACCCCATCAATAAAAAAGACACCGCACTGCAAATCAATACCAATGCTGTTGATAGCTCTCTGGAACGCGCAATCTGGCCCTTTTTACGCGCGTCTTGGAGTTTTTTCGCCGTGGGTTCTTCGGTTTTTTCAAAAGACTCAGCCATAACGATTCAGGTCCCACAAATTCTGAGTAATTGGCACATCATCAACTCGGCCCTTTGCCACTGTGATTGATAGTGATCGACGAAATTGGCCAACGTGATCCAAATAATGACTAACCCCATAATTTGCGCGATAGAAAACCCGATACTAAAAATATTTAATTGTGGTGCGGCTTTCGTCATCACACCAAAAGCTAGATTGACAATCAGTAGCGATACAATAGGTGCCAATGTCACGATAACAGCAGAGGTGAACATCCATGCCGCCCAGTGCGCAATGGCTTGAAACTGTTGTGGTTGCCACCAACCTTCTGAAATTGGAAATGCATGAAAGCTCATGGTGATCATTTGAATCATGGCCAAATGCCCATCGAGTGACCAAAACAATAGGGTTGCGAGTATCAAGTAAAATTGACCTACTGCTGGTACATTGATGCCGTTTACTGGGTCAACGATTGAAGCAAAGCCAAGACCCGTCTGCATCGCTATAATTTGACCAGCGATTACGAAAGTGTTCAACACCATCATCGATAAGAATCCAATCGCTACACCAATCACAATTTGTTGAATCATTAAGACGAACGTTCCTGCATTAACCAGATCGGTCACAGGCGAAGGTGGTACCATAGGTAAAATCATCAGCGTGAGTAAGACCGCCAACAACGACTTTATCGGTGTTGGAATTGTTTTAGCACTTAAACCAACCATTGCTGCAAACATCCCTGAAATCCGGCAAAAAGCTAGCAAGGAGTCCGCTAAAAACTGCATGATGGTTGCTTCTGACAGAATCATGTCAGCCTATGACCTGTGGGATTCGCTCAACCATGGTAAACGTAAAGTCCATAACTTTTTGAACCAGCCAATTTCCGCCCCAACTTAAGGCCAACAAGGTCACAATCAAACGCGGTAAAAATGACATCGTTTGTTCATTGATAGAAGTAGCAGCCTGAAAAACGGCTACGATTAATCCGACTACAAGGCTGGGCACAATGACTGCGGAAACCAATAGAATAACGATGAACATCGACTCTCTTAAGATTTCGACAAACGCTTCAGGACTCATAACGTCACACTCCCATACCAAAGCTAGTGGCAAGCGTTCCAAAAATAAGATTCCAGCCATCCACTAGTACAAATAACATCAATTTGAATGGCAATGACACGATCATGGGTGACAACATCATCATGCCCATAGCCATCAAAATTGAGGCAACCACAAGGTCGAGGATCAAAAAAGGTATGAACAGCATAAAACCGATCTGAAATGCTGTTTTAAGTTCACTCGTCACGAAAGCCGGAACCAATACTGTCATGGGAACATCGGCAGGATCGTCGAACTGGCCCTCGTAACCGCCAATTCGTACAAAGGTTTCGAGATCTTTGACACGTGTTTGAGACAACATAAATTCGCGCATGGGAAGCTTAGCTGCTTCAAATGCCTGAAGGGAGGTCATTTCTTCTGTTAAGTATGGTTGTAAAGCGGTCTGATTCACCTCTTCGAATACGGGCGCCATAATGAACATACTTAAGAATAAACTGACGCCAATCAAGATTTGATTTGAAGGAGACTGCTGTAAACCAATAGCCTGACGTAAAATTGACAAGACAACAATGATCCGCGTAAAGGAAGTCATCATCATGACAAACGCAGGAATTAAACTCAGCGCCGTCATAATGAACAACGCTTGAAGCGTCATTGAATATTCTTGCGCTCCATCGGGATTGGTCGTAACCGTGACAGCCGAAATTCCTTGCTGAGCAAAAGCGGAGCTGGTCATTGCGATTAGGACCAGTGTGAGGAGCCATTTGAGCGTTTTATTCACGCACTGCCTCCCTGTTTATCCTGAAGCGTCGTATTGCCTAACTTACCCGCCAATGCAGCAGCCAATTTATCTTTAAACTGATCCGCCATTTCATTTTTTCTTGGTTCAATATGCGTAGGCAAAGTAGCCAAGTGACTGATATTGTTTGACGTTATTCCCAGTAGGTATTGTTCATCACCCACTTCCACGACCATAATCCGTTCTTTAGTCCCCGCAACCATACTTGCAACAACTTTTAAATCGCCATTGCCCGTATGAGCGACATTAAACCGACGCATTACGTAAGCCAGCGCGAAAATAATTCCGACGACGACTAAAAGTGATAGAAAAATTGACGCTATTGATCCCGCACTGGACATCGTCGGCGAGTCTTGAGCGATTGCCGATCTACAAAATAATCCAATAGGAAGACTAGAAGAAATAGCGTAGCCAATTGATTTGACTACGCTTTTTACAGGATTACTACCTGAGTTTTTTGATTCTCTCGATTTGACTAATAACATCCGTTAACCGAATACCGAATTTATCGTTGACTACTACTACTTCTCCATGAGCAATCAACGTGCCATTCACTAATACGTCTAACGGTTCACCTGCAACTCGATCAAGTTCAACCACAGAACCTTGATTCAATTGCAGCAAATTTCGAATACTGATTTGACTGCGCCCAACCTCCATTGAGATGGTAACCGGAATGTCTAATATCGTATCGAGTTTCTTTTTTTCTGCTTGCGTAATAGGTGCGTCTTCAGACAAGTCATCCAGTTCAGCTACCTGAACATCGGCATCCACTTCACCTTCTTGTTCTGCTTCTTCAGACTCCGCTTGCTCGGCCATCGCAGCGGCCCAATCGTCCATACCGTCTTCTTCACTCATGACGCTATCCTCTTAAACAATTATAAATCTTCTTCTAATACCTGCAGTTCGGCATCACTATCGATGACTCTGCCACCACGGGTTAACAACTGTAACTCTGATTTCACGGATGCTGGCCGTTCAATCTTTTCAATTATCTTTAATGCCATGTTGTCCCGCGACCGACCCAATTTGGCTCTGAAAGTCGGTAAATCTTCAATCAGAACCGTAATGTGGTCCGGCATTTCAATCGGTAGAATATCACCCGCCTTCAATTCCATCATTTCGTGCAGCGGTAATTCAAAATCAAGCATATGGGTGCTGAGGTTCACATTAACATCCATAATTTCGTCTCGAAGTGCTTTCGACCAACGGAAATCGGTATCCTCTTTATCACTTTGCACACCCGCATCAAGCAATTCTCTGATGGGCTCCAGCATGGAGTAAGGAAGTGACACATGGAAATCGCCACCACCGCCGTCTAACTCAATATGGAATGAGCTAATGACGACAACTTCGGTTGGACTGACAATGTTTGCCATCGCAGGGTTTACTTCTGAATCCAAATATTCAAAAGAAACGTCCATGACTGGCGCCCAGGCTTCTTTGTAGTCTTCAAAAATTAGCTTGAGTAGCATTTGAATAATACGGCGCTCAGTGGGGGTGAATTCTCGCCCTTCGATTTTGGCGTGATACCGACCGTCACCGCCGAAAAAGTTGTCGACCAGAATGAAGACTAAGCGCGCCTCCATGGTTATCAGTCCCGTTCCCTTCAATGGACGGAACCGGACCATATTGAGACTGGTGGGTACAAACAGTGTATGAATATACTCACCGAACTTGATCATCTGAATTCCGTTGATCGACACTTCAGCAGAACGACGCATCATATTAAACAGGCTAACGCGCATATGACGCGCAAACCGTTCGTTAACGATCTCAAGTGTCGGCATTCGCCCACGTACAATACGGTCTTGAGAAGAGAAGTCATATTCTAGCGCAGAGGCATCAACCTCAGACTCGCTGACCTCTTCTTCTTCTACGTCATCAACGCCATGTAATAACGCGTCAATTTCGTCTTGAGATAATAAATCGCTCACTGTTCACCTTTTGCTATTGCATCACAAAGCCAGTGAAGAGGACTTCTTCAACAATTTGTTGACCCGCAATTTCCTCTAACTTTGTTTGTACTGCTGATGCGGCTTGTTCTCGAAGTGCAATTTTGCCAGCCTCGGTAACGAGATCATCTGCATTGCTACTACTGAAGACTTGTAATAGGGTGCCTTCAATCAGCGGTATATGCGATTTCGCCACCTCTTCATTTTCAGAACCTCGAACCATCAATTGTACTTTTATCTCTACTAGGCGATCGCGCCCAGCTCCCGGCACATTTAAAACAAATGGGCGCGGCATAGCGACGTATAAGGCTGTTCCAGTATTACCTCCCGAGGGCTCAGCTCCGCCGGATGCTGTCGCCACAGCCTCAACGTCACCCGTCTCTTCGTTGTCACTGCCCATCAGAAAATACGCAGCCGCCGCACCAATTACGATTACCACAGCGACAATGATGATAATCATCATCTTGCCTTTCTTGCCGCCTTCTTCAATTTTTAGTTCTTCTTCAGCCATGCCGTTTCCTCATCGATACGTTATCGACATTATCGACAGCTTGGTGCCAAAGCACAATGCTTGAATCACGCATAAATACGGTTTACTAAGCATAATAATCGATTCCACCCGCACTGCCGTTGACTACTCGCTGCTCGATAACTTCACCGGCAATTTCATCCATGCCATCATCTGCTTTACCCTCTGCAAACTGACCTTGTTGCTGTTCACCGCTTTGTTGCTGCTGGTCTTGCTGTACTGAGGACTGACCTAACTCAATACCTTGTTGATTTAGCATTTCGCGCAATCTGGGTAAGGCTTGGTCCAAGGCATCTCTGGCTTGAGGAGACTGCACCACAAAGTTAACCGTTGCCGCCTCGCCAGACATATTCACTTTGACTTGAACACTGCCTAAATCGGGTGGGTCTAGGCGAATCTCAGCAACTGAATTACGCGCATTCACGATCCATCTTATTTTCTCTGCAAATTGCGTTTGCCCCTCAGGCTTAAGAATATTGGCAGGTTTGTCTAGGATGGCCTGAGCTTGATTGGCTTTACTGACATCCGCTTGCGCCATGTTCTCAGCGACTATCCCCTCACCGCGACTATGTATTTGCGCATGTATGGCTTGATACTCCTGACGTAATTGTCTGGCAGCATCCGTAGCTGCAAGCATTAGAGCAGACTGCTCAACCGCCTGATTCATTTGCAACTGCGCATCCGGTGATACAGGTATTTCTGCGCTCAATATCGCTTCATTAACGAGACCTTTTAGACTCAAACCTGGTTCTCGACCTTGCTTCAATTGCTCTTTGTATTCATTAATACCTGACTGAAGGGCCGCAATGAAAGCCTTTTGCTGCTCAGCTGAAACAGGTTCATTGTTCGCTGCTAATACCCGCTCTGCGACAACTGCCAGTGCTTTATCCTGCTGCTCTTGGTTTAGATTAGCCAAGGACGCTAAACGCTTAGCATCACTCATATCAACCGTAACGGTTGGATTTGGTGAAGCCACTGTTGTCTCCGGAGACTTAACTTCCGGTTGAGAGGGTGTTTCATTATTGAGAGCGACTATTGGCTCGACAGTTTCTATTTCATTGATGAGAACATCTTGTTCGCTGGCTTCGTCGTCTTGCACAATTGACTTGATCAGTGATTTCTCGGTTTCAGTTAGGACATCTTGAGAAAGATCAGCCTTAACGTCTCTTGGTTGCTCAAGTGTTAAGTCATTCGACATTCCCAAGCCGAGTTCCGTCGGCTTTTCATCACTCAACGCATTTTCAATGTCATTTGGATTGGTCTGTTGGCCCACTTCTATTATTACTTGCTCAACGAGTTCGATTTCACCGTCAGTCTGTTCAAGAATAACTTCAGGATCTACGGGCAAAGTCACTAGTACATCTTGCTCCGTCGGCAAAAGTTGCTCATCACCTAGTTCCACAAGTGGTTTTTCTACGGATATCATTTCAGCGACTTCTCCATCCCATATCGGTTGGGTACTAACGGGGTCCGGCTCCGACTCGTTTATCGCTTGGATTTGTTCGACCAGTTCTAGCAAACTATTTTCGTCGCCCGCCTGATGGCCAAAGTAGTCGTGTTGAGCGGCGTTGCTGTCGCTGTCGACGATAGGCTGAATGACATCTTGCTCCTCGCTGTCAGCATCCGCAGCCATTTTTGTATCATCGGTATTCTCATTGTTAGGTTTCGCTTCAACTTTTGAGGCTTGCTTCGTCTCTTCAACTGGCGCTTCAGGGTCGCTCTCTTTGGCAGACTGGCGTTCAGTTGTTGACGTTTGCGGCTTAGCTTCGGCTGTCTCTTCGCGGCTAGAACTTTTAGTCTGCTGCGCTTCGACGGGTTTATTCGCTTCAGACACTTGCGGTTCTTGAGGCCGTTCGTTTACTCGTCGCTCTGCTTGGGTGTTGTCTTGCAAGCGCTGTTCTCGACCCAATAACGCACCAAATTGCTTGCCACTCGACGACTGCCTTTCATTCCCAGAACCAGTCCATACATTGTCAAAACCCAGACCAATATCGGTCCCTTTTGGAGCGGCAATATCTGTTTGAAGAGGGGCAATTTGTTGCATCATGTGTTTAACCTATTTTTGCAAATACCATATAATTCAATATGTTATAAGACTTAAAAATTTCAACAATTGGCATATAGGTAAGACTCTGCAAGCACCGTTCCAAGGTTATTATTTTCTGTATTTAAGCGCATTCATCACACGTTATAGTGACTTCCTGACGAAACGCTGAAGTGCAAATTCATCCATTTGCTGTTGCTCTTGTTTTTCCAGACGCGCGGCGTGTTCACTGCGCTGTTTATCGATCAAGTGCTCGATCGCCTTGCGCTTTCGCTGCTGTGCTAGCCATGCTTGTTTGCGTTGATCAGCTGCCAAAATAGCCTGACTTATGACGGTATTTTGTTGCTGACAAGCACTGTCTAATTGTGCAACAAAGGACAGGTGTTGGGTGTATTTTTGCGCGTCAAAACCACTTTGGCCTTGATTGCGGATTCCATTAATGTATTCCAGGCGATAACGCTCGATGCTCTCCAGACGTTGCTGCTGTTGTTGAACGTGCTGTTGAGCTTGATAAAACGAGTGAGCACATTGATCCTCTTTTTGCTGTTCCCAGTCTGCGACTCGTTGGAGCTGCTCGATTGCCATTAGTTTGGTTGCAGACCAGTCGCAAGTGCTTGCATTGATTGCAAACACTCATCGTATGGCAACACTTGCAACATACCTTGCTGAAAGAACGCATTGATGGCAGGTTCGGCTTGAATTGCTAAATCAATGCGAGGATCCGTGCCTTTGTTATATGCACCAATTGCAATGAGATCGCGGTTTTGTTGATACAATGAATACACTTGACGAATACGCCGCATACTCTCTAAGTGCTCTTCACTGACGACCTGTGGCATCACACGACTGACAGAAGCAGGAACATCAATGGCTGGATAGTGCCCACTGTCAGCGAGTGTCCGCGACAACACGATATGACCATCAAGAATGGCTCTCGCTGCGTCAGCAATGGGATCTTGCAGATCATCACCTTCAGTTAACACCGTATAGAAAGCGGTTATCGACCCCTGCCCTTCAGACCCATTCCCCGCGCGCTCAACGAGCGCAGGCAATCTTGCGAACACAGATGGCGGGTAACCCTTTGTTGCAGGAGGTTCCCCAACGGCAAGTGCGATCTCGCGTTGTGCCATTGCGTAACGAGTCAACGAATCGATTAACAGTAAGACATTCATCCCTTGGTCGCGAAAATACTCGGCAATAGTGACTGCCGTCTCACACCCTTTCAATCGCATTAGTGGTGACGTATCTGCAGGTGCAGCGACTACAACCGCGCGTTTTCGTTCTTCTTCAGTCAGAATATCGTGGATAAACTCTTTCACTTCTCGACCACGTTCACCGACCAACCCGACGACCACCACATCAGCAGTAGTGCCACGTGTCATCATCCCCAGCAATACACTCTTACCCACACCACTACCCGCAAATAGTCCCATACGCTGACCAACACCAACCGTGATCATACTATTGATAGCACGCACGCCGACATCGAGAGGTTGCTCGATTGCCCGGCGAGATAGTGGATTTACCGGAGGTTTAGTGGTGGGGACACGCGTGTCGGCGTCGATCGCGCCCAAGCCGTCAATCGGCTGGGCATTTGCGTCTACCACACGGCCTAACAAACCCAAACTAACCGGTAAACCAGATTCTCTGGATAAAGGTTCCACTCGCGACCCCGGTACTATTCCTTTGACTGCTTCAGTTGGCATCAAATAGGTGATGTCATCCCCAAAACCAACCACTTCCGCTTCAATTTGACCATCAATTGTGTGCACTAGACACTGACTACCAACGGGCAACTGGCAACCAACGGCCTCTAGCGTAAGGCCTATACCTCGCACTAACTTACCTGCTGCAACAGGTTTGCACTGAGGAACTTGCCCGGTTATGTGAGTCAATTTTTTGGCAAATGAATCCGCTGCAGACTCGGGGGTTAGCTCAACCATCGGTGAGGCCTTGTTGCAACATAAAGGTGTCGAGAACATCCTTGCTGCGGCGCTCAATCGAGTTGTCTACCGCATTGTTCTCTGTGGCAATATCACAACCGCCCCGGGACATTTCTGGAGCGGCGACAAAATGCCATTTTTGTTCGCTAATCGTTTCCGGACTAAAATGTGATTCGACTAATAGGATGTCATCAGGATGCATTCTGATGTGAACTTGTCGCTCATTCAGCGGCAATGTTTGCGTCGCTTCACGTAATGCAGTCAAAATGATTTCTTCATTGGCGACCACGTCATGACGAATTACGGCTTTTGCTAAAGATATCGCCAGCAACGCTAACTGACGCTGAACCTCCGCATGCGTTTTCAAGACTGGCTGATGCAGCTCATTAATCAGTCCCTGCCATTGGTTAGTTAATGTCTGAATATCTTGCTCTGCACTCGCCATTCCTTCAGCGTGTCCTGCTTCGCGCCCAAGCTCTAGTCCCTCGCTTTTGCCTTGCTCAAGCCCTTCTTCATAACCTTGCTTAAGACCTTCTACTCGACCAGCCTCCAATCCCTCTTGGTACGCTGCTTGACGAATCTCTTCAATCTCTTCTGCAGTCGGCGGAAGTATTTCTTCCTCGGGTTCAGGTGGCTCATAACGCCAATCTGAGCGGCGATTCAGCGCATTGGTTTTACTGTCATCCGCCGGCTTTTCTGACTCAACATAAGGCAGGTCCCACGCCTGAGCATCGTCTGCTGTAAGCTTTGTCACCGAGCTATTGGACATTCAACTCTCTCACTTCAACCCTGTTACAAGAACTCATCGCCACCACCGCCGCCAAGCATGATTTCACCGGCGTCAGCCAAGCGTCGTGCAACCGATAGAATCTCTTTTTGTGCCGTTTCAACTTCGCTAACCCGCACAGGCCCCAATGCCTCGAGGTCATCAATGAGCATTTCAGCCGCGCGTTTAGACATGTTTTTGGTAATTTTGTTTTTGAGTTCTTCGTCAGCGCCTTTGATTGCTTTAAGCAGCGATTCCTGTTGAACCTCGCGCAGGATGGCCTGAATACCTCGATCGTCGACATCCACCAAATTGTCGAATACAAACATCAAATCTTGGATTTGCTGACTCATTTCTTCGTCTTGTTCGCGGATTGCGTCCATTAACTGGCCTTCGATATTGGTATCCAGATAGTTCATAATATCCGCAGCTGATTTCAGGCCGCCCATTTTCGCAGCCTGCGCGCCCGCCTGACCCGCAAACTGTTTCTCCATGATTTCATTCAACTCTTGCAATGCAGCAGGCTGAACTTCCTCAAGGTTGGCAACACGCATCAACAAATCAAGACGCACTTTTTCAGGGAATTGAGACAGAATTTCGGCTGACTGCTCTGGCTCCAAATACGACATGACAATAGTTTGAATTTGGGGGTGCTCGTTGCGAATAATACTGGCAACCTGTTTTGAATCCATCCACTTGAGTGAATCTAGCCCTTTTGCCCCTGATCCCATTAAGATTTGATCAATCAAATTGGCAGCTTTGTCTTCACCTAAGGCAGCCGTCAGTGCTCGTTTAACAAAATCCTGACTCTGGAAGCCAATAGTGCTGTAGTTCTGGATTTCTTCGATGAAATGTTTATGCACAGCAGTGATTTTCGTCTGTGTCATATCATCAATTTTTGCCATTGCTGAGCCCAACTTTTGAACTTGCTTCGGTTCTAGGTGTTTTAAGATTTGCGCCGCATCTTCCTCTGATAGACTCAAAAGCAAAATTGCGGCTTTGTCTACACCCTCTAATTTGCCAACGTCATAACTGGGTTCTTCTTGTACGGCTAATTCTTCTGACATGACAATCCCCTATTCATCCTGCATTAGCCAGCCTTTGACCACTTGCGCGGATAGCTCAGGCTCGTTTGCAACCAAAGCACGAACGGCTTTTAGTACATCTTCATCTTTGTGCAAGTCTGGTAACATTAATGAGCCATCTGCGGCAAAACCAACCTGCCCCTCGTCAAACTCTTGCGACAACATGCTGATTGTCTCATCGCCCAGATCTAAGGCATCGTCAGCGTCAAATCCATCAGCATCAATTTCGTCTTCTGGATTGATGAGTTTGCGCAGCATTGGACGCACCACTGCAAGTATCAAAACAATGATTACCAATCCGCCTACAACAATCCTAAGTATAGGCATAAATTGCGGCTGCTCCCAGATTGGAACTTCTTCTGCAACCCCTGTATCCATGCGACTGAATGGGATACTGACGACTTCGAGACTGTCTCCTCGCGTGACGTCAAAACCGATACCACCTTGTAATAACCGACGAATATTCAACAAAGCGGCTTGATCTCGTGGCTCATTTGTCACCGTCCCATCTTCTGCTGTCGTGGACACATAGTCCACTGCCACTGAGACGCTGAGCCTGCGGATCACACCGGTTTGCTGTTTGGTATGACTGATCGTTGTATCCAACTCAAAGTTACGCGTTTGTTCTTTACTGTTGCTCCCTGGCACCGACTGACTAGCATTGCCTCCGGTTGCTTGCTCAGGAATGTTGGCATCTAACGGCGGTTGATTGGTTAGTGCACCGGGAATGCCTGCGACAAAAGAACCCACGCTGTTTTGCTCAACAATCATTTCGCTTCGAACAGCCGGTAAATCTGGGTTATAGCGTCGTTGAGTTTGCTCTACTGCTGTGAAGTCCATTGTGACGTCAGCCTGAGCAGTGTAGTTCCCCACGCCGAGTACCGGGATTAGAATTGAATCGATCTTTTGCAAGTACTCATCTTCGCGCGCCTTTTCAATTTCATATTCCTTGCGCGCACGAGCGCTCATTGAATCCTGTGAACCAGAATTGAGCAGTCTGCCATTACTATCGGTAACCGTAACTCGACTAGGCTCCATGCCTTGTACCGCAGACGCAACGATATCCACGACCGCGTCAACTTCTTCACCGGATATAACTGAACCTCTTTTTGCAGTTAGTACGACAGTGGCACTGGCTTTTTTCTCGCGACGGGCGAATACATTTTCTTTTGGCATAGCAAGCAATACGCGCGCCTTAGAAATGCCAGCAATGTCTTCTATTGTGCGCGCAATTTGCTGCTCTCTCGCGTGTTTCAAACGCTCCATTTCCACGCGCTGACTGACGCCGAACCCCATGTCTTGCATGATGATGTCAGTTCCTTGGTTGGTATCCTGAGTAATACCTTGTCGTGCCATGCCCAAGCGAATATTTTGAATTTGATTGTCGCGTACGTAGATGGTGTTGCCTTCGAGACGATAATCAATTTGATTCTGATCGAAGTAATCAAGTGTCTCAATGAGTTCGTCGGTTTGCATCTGGGCCAAAGGACGATAATCAGGCTCTTGTGTCCACATTAAGATGAACACTGCGATTGCAATACATATCACGAGAGCCACGACCAACATGAGCTGGCGCATCATATCAGTGGAGCCCAACGCATCCATGAAACCGGATTTTTGCTCTACTTCTGTTTCTGAACCATAGCCTTCACTAATAGCCAGTTCTGTACCTGTTGCCTCAGCCACGTTCAATCACCCTATACCGGCATGTTCATGATTTGTTTATACGCCTCTAGCACTTTATTTCGCACTTGCAACGTTGCTTCAAACGCAATGCCAGATTTCTCTTTAGCCACCATTACATCAGCCAAACTCAAACCTGGAGTACCCATTTCAAAATCTTTTTGGGCCTGACGCGAATTCAGCTGCATCTCGTTCACATTATTGACAGCGCGGGAAAGCATGTCCGCAAAGTTATCGCCACTGGGGTTAGGCGCTACACCCGGTACTTGCTCTATATTCGGACGCACTTCTAGCGCCATGGCTTGCATTTCTTGATACAACGCGTTGGCTTTTATGTCCATCACATCACCCACCTAAACCATTGAACTACTTGTAGGTGGAATAGCAATTCACACGCCAATATTTATTTTTATTTATTTTCAATGAGTTACAAAACAAAAAGAGAGCGTTCAAGCGACTAGTCATTTTTTTGACATAAAAAAACCGCCCTAATCGGGCGGTGAAATGGGCAAGGGGTGCCTTTTGTGAACTCAGGCGGGTAACTCGATACCGTCTTCTCGCATGCGCGCTAACTTGTAACGTAACGTGCGAGGACTGATACCAAGCTTTTCCGCCACATCTTTGCGTTTACCGTTACACGACACCAAGGTGTCTAAAATGATCTGATGCTCTTGGTGGCGTAGTTCTGAACCAAGCAAACTGGCATCCTCAGTCACAGCAGACTGTGTCTCTACAGGCGTAAAACTATCATTGAATTCAATCATTAAGTCGGTTGCATCGATTTGTCCGTGTTGACACAAAATTAGCGCACGTTGGATCACGTTTTCTAGCTCACGTACATTACCCGGCCATTGATGATTAGATAGTTTGGTTCGCGCTGCTGCGGTTAATTTGGGCACGCTGTCACCTGACTGGCTAACGTGACGTTGAATTAAATGTTCAGCCAGTGGCAATATGTCACCCGGCCTTTGTGCAAGCGGCAACCATGAAATCGGAAACACATTGAGGCGGTAATATAAATCTTCACGAAACTCGCCGTTATCAACTGCTTTGCGCAAATCGCGGTTGCTTGTAGCAATAACGCGAACGTCTAAAGATACGGTTTTGCGCGAGCCGAGACGTTCAACCTCTTTTTCCTGCAAAACGCGTAACAACTTCGCTTGCAGTGACATATCCATTTCAGTAATTTCGTCGAGTAGTAAGGTACCTTTCTGTGCTTGTTCAAATTTACCTGGGCACGCCTGAATTGCACCTGTAAATGCTCCCTTTTCGTAACCAAACAACGTTGCCTCTAGCATATTCTCTGGAATAGCGGCGCAGTTGATCGCGACGAAGGGTTCATCTTTACGAGGTGATAAATCGTGAATATAGCGCGATAACACCTCTTTACCCGAACCTGAAGGTCCCAAAACCATCACCGTTGCGTCCGACTGAGCAACTTTCGCCGACAAGGCTAACAATGCTTCACTACTCGGGTCACCAACTACCGGCGTTCGTGAGAGAACTTTTTGCGCCGGCGCATAGCGGCCAACTAGGTTCAACAAGACCTGGGGCGCAAAAGGCTTTGATAGGTAATCAGTTGCGCCATCGCGCATCGCTTGGACCGCATCGTTGATGGTTGCAAAAGCCGTCATCAATAGTACTGGAAGCTGAGGATAACGCGCTTTTATACTGCGCAATAGCGATAGCCCTGACATTTGGCCCATCTGAATATCACTGACAACCAAATCGATACTGTGCTGATTTAGCATTACCAGCGCCATTTCCGCATCTTCGGCTTCAATAACACGATAGCCACCCAACTCCAATGTGTCGGTGAGCGCTTCACGTAAACCAGCATCGTCTTCAACAATAAGAATTTGAGTATTAGGCATTGGCGTTCTCCATCACAACATTAGATTGCGTTGAGGGTTTCGATTCTTCGAGAGGTAAGCTCAACATAAATGCAGCGCCTCCAGTAGGACGGTTGCAGGCATAAATATGGCCCTTGTGGGCACGCACCGCTTGTTGCACAACAGCAAGGCCTAAACCGGTGCCATTTGTTTTAGTGGTAAAAAAAGGTTCGAATAATTGTGATAACGCGCTATTCGGTAGTCCACAACCTTCATCGCGTATGGCAATTTTTAGCTGATTTTCCTCTTTGTCGACATCGCAAGACAGTTCAACATTAGTGCCTTTAGGAGAAGCTTGAACAGCATTGTCAATGAGATTGGCAAGCGCTCCCTTGAGCGCAGTCTCATTCGCTAAAAACGAACATTCTCGCGCCTCGTCAGTGATTTCTACCGTTAGAGTGACCTGCGAATTCTGAAGTAACGATGAGCAAGCTTGCTTCACCTGTTCAATTAATCCCGAGACATCGATTTCAGTAACAATCTGTTGCTCGCCACTCTTGGCAAACAACAACATATCATTCACTTGTGCTTCTAGCTCATGTAAGCGGTCAAGTAAACGGTCAGAAAACTTTCGGCGTTTGTCATCTGCCACACCGGATTGCGTAAGGTTAGACGCATACAATATGGCAGCAGAGAGAGGGGTGCGGATTTGATGGGCCAATGAGGCGACCATTTTTCCCAGAGATGATAATCGCTGCATATGGCTAACTCTTGCTTGTAGTTGACGTGTTTCAGTCAGGTCTGTAATAACGATTAGCTGGCCTGGTTCGTCAATTAAAGGGGTAATTGACAGTTTCACTCGTCGACCATCACGCAACGACACTTCGTGGCCGTCGTCAGCGCGAGGACTAAACGAGCGAGTGATTATGTCCCGCCACACTTGCGCTTCAAGTGGCTCTCCAAGTAGCTCGCGAGCTAACTTATTTGCTTGTCTAACGACCCCTTTACCATCAATGACGATAACGCCAGCGGGCATTACCTGCAGCAGACGTTCTAAGCGTTGTGATTGGCGCTTCAAGGAAACATAAGAATCGTCTTGAAAGCTTGGTTCTGAAAGTTCAGCTGGACCTATGCTGTCTAGTTGAGAAGAGACACCTTCAATTGATGGTTGACTCGTTTCAGAAATTGACTGTTCAAATAACATGACTACCTCGTGTCAAAAACCTGTCGGCGGTTTTTCTTAACTTGAGATAGCAGTTGTCATGCCAATTTTTTTGATATTAAAATCAGGAGGTTAGATTAGCTTTTGAAGCCTACCGTCAAAATTTAAATTTTTAATCAGGCTTCGGTTTCACGTTGAATGTTATATTTACGCATCTTCTCAACCAGTGTCGTTCTGCGCATTCCAAGCTTGTCTGCCGCTCTTGCGACCACCCAATCGGATTGCTCTAGTGCTTGCATTACAAGATTGATTTCTAGTTCAGATAAATACTCTTTTAAATTGACCCCTTCGTCCGGAAGTGCGGTCTCGGTCGCTTGCGGCAATACTGCGTCCGAGACTTGTTCATCCAGTTCAGCACTCTCAGCAAACAACTCATTAAACGCTTGTCGTTCGAGCACTTCTTCTGGATAGTCGGGCTCATAGTGCTCAATATCACCGTGTTGATACTTAGTTGGTAGTTCGCTGACATCTACCAACTGCTGTGGGTAGAGGATCGTGAGACGTTCAACTAGATTACTCAGCTCGCGGACATTGCCTGGCCAAGGGTGCTCCATAAGCGACCGGATAGCGGGCTCGGTAAAGCGTACTATGGTTTCATTTTCATCTTGAATACGCGTCACCAACTCTTGTAGAAGAAGCGGAATATCTTCCTGTCGCTCTCTCAGTGCGGGGCTCTCGATAGGAAAAACATTGAGTCGGTAGTACAAATCCTCGCGAAATTTGTCTTGCTCGATCTTGCTCTCCATATCCCTGTGCGTCGCGGCGATAACCCGAACGTTGCTGTTGATGGGTCGGGTGCCACCTACTCGTTCAAACGTTCTTTCTTGCAGTACACGTAACAATTTGACTTGCATTTGCAACGGCATGTCACCTATTTCATCGAGGAATAGCGTGCCGCCCTCTGCGAGCTCTAAACGACCTTTTCGACTGCTTACGGCACCGGTGAACGCACCTTTTTCGTGACCAAACAACTCGCTTTCGAGCAACTCTCCCGGAATTGCCCCGCAATTGATTGGGATGAACTCGTTATCTTTGCGTGAGGAGAGGAAGTGGATATTGCGCGCAATCACCTCTTTACCAGTTCCAGACTCGCCTAAAATCAAGACATTTGCATCGCTTGGCGCTACCTTTTCAACCAGTTTTCGCACGGCTTGAATTTGATCACTTTGACCTACCAAACTCCGAAACAAGCGTGTTTTGCTCGGTACAGACTTGTCATTATTGGGATTGCGTTTTACATATTCTTGGGCTCGATATAGGGCCTGTGTCAATAAGGGGTAGGTAACTGGTAGCGCAAGTGCCGCAACCAAATTTTTGTATAGCTCTATTGTGTCGCTGCTATCGTTGACCGCAATAATCGGAACCTCAGGATTGGCCTTAACAAATGTAAGGGCGTCTTCCCCCAACGACCAGTCGAGGATAACGATGGGGTTATCTGAAATTTCTGCTAGTGCTTGAGGAGCGCGTTCTAGCGTGCACACGTAATGAGGTTCAGAAAGAAATTGCAAGATAGTTTGCAAAGTCTGAATGACTGACGAATTGTCACTGACAATCAGTATGTGGTTCATTAGTTCCCCGAGCGCACGACGTTATTATTCGAATTTATGCAGCTACCCAGATTGTAACCTCAACCGAATTTAACGCAACAAGATTAGGTATTTAGGGAAAAAAAAGATTGTCAAAAACAAACAAAAAAGGCGGCTTACGCCGCCTCATGCAAAGACTTGTACGAACAATAAACTGGCCTAACTCAATAGCGCCAGCACTTGCCCTTGCTGCTGATTAGCTTGAGCTTGTACTGAAATTGCAGACTGACCTAAAACCCCGGCGGCTGCTTTTTCCGATGCAGTTTGCGCAAAGTCGGTGTCTTGAATACGGCTTCTTGCCGCCGCCGTATTAACATCCGCTTGCGATAGGTTACGTGCTGCACTTTCAAATTGGTTTTGTGTAGCCCCCAAGTCAGCACGGCTCTCACCGATAAACTGCAGCGCATCGTCGGCGGCTGTCAATGCATCCTCTAAGCCTTGCGACGACGTTACATCCACGTTCAATAAGTCATCAATTGAAGAACGAACATCATTGGTCCCGACCGAAATCTGTTGACCAGCATTCGCGCCAACCTGAAAATCAATATTGCCGTTTTCGGTCAGAAGTTGCTGACCGCCAAACGTCGTTTGCTCAACGGTCTGAGTAATATTTTCTTGCAGCTGGGTTATTTCAGCCTGAATAGCTTGACGATCAGAGTCATTCAATGTGCCATTACCCGCTTGTAAGGTTAGTTCGCGAATACGCTGCGCATCTTGATTAATGCCTTGTAAACCGCTTTCAGCCACTTGTGACAAAGAAACACCGTCATAGGCATTGCGGATTGCTTGACGGTTACCCTCTACTTGAGATGTCAAACGATCGATGATTTGCTGCGCTGCTGAGTCATCAGCAGCACTGTTGACGCGTCGGCCTGTAGCCAGTCGCTCTAACAACGTGTTTTGCTTTTGCTGCACCTGTTGCAACAAAGACGAATTCGAATCAGTGTTAATACCAATCATAATTTACCCCTCATACCACCACTGAGTATAGCAGTTGATGGTTAAAAAGTAAGCTGCGTGGCGTATGTAAAACGATACCTATGTACACATATGATTAGATTTCTAATACCTTATTGAACGTAAAGGGATTTCCAATGCTCAAAGTTCTCAAGCATCTCCTCTTCTTGGGCTTTTGGCATCCTCATGCGGGCCGGTTTTTCTGTTGCGACAACATGTTCACGCCTATCGAGTAAAGCCGGAATTTGCCTCATCAGGTCGATTTCAGATTCATAGTGTCGGCGCGCGAATGACGCGATGCTATCAGAAGTGAATACTGGCGTTTCCCTGATCATAAGCACTTCACCTTTATCAACCTCAGCGTCTATTAAATGGAGCGTAACGCCAACTGGATCGTTCTCTAGAATCGCCCACTTGAATGAATCAAGCCCACGTGTTGTGGGTATAATTCCGGGGTGCGCATTTACAATCGGTTTTCCTTGAGCAAACGCTACATCCAAGATACCGGCTCCGGCGATTATGAAACAATCGATATCGCTATCGGGCAACGCATAACCATCCCATAGAGTCGTTGAAACTTTATCTACATTAGCCAAATCACGGCTGTGCATTGCAACAGTCTGGTCTGGGCGATGCAAAAAACCGATATCCCGCGTGGCTCTTTGCTGAAACGGTAAAGCGAGTAATTTCACTTCAGAAACTAGCGAATTCGCTGCGAAAGACAGCACAAGTTGCTCAGTCTTAAGATGATGAGTATCGTAGGTGATGACGCCTATCTTCATAGCTACCTTTTGTCGTTTAACGAGAGTGGCAAAAGTTGCACGTTAACGCATGCCAACATATGGGGTCAATTGCGACTCCACTTTGCACTGCAATTGCGGAATTCATTTGAATTTTTCATGACTTACCTTTAATTTTAGTGTTGTATATGCGTCAATAATCTGACTTAACTCTGGCGCGAACCCTGCATGATTGCGGTATTCTTAAAGACTCCTACTAAACGGCCGATACAAAATGAACAATGTGGAAAATAGAGAACAGGCAATGAGCACATTTGGTCTTATGGGGGCAGCCGGTTATATAGCGCCTCGTCACATGCAAGCAATCAAGCAAACAGGCAACGAGCTAGTCGCAGCACTGGACCCTTGTGACTCTATAGGTGTGCTCGACAGTTATTTCCCGAATTGCCATTATTTTAGTGAATTTGAGCGTTTCGATCGGCACGTAGACAAGCGCCTGCGCAGCGAGCGCAAAATCGACTTTATGTCCATTTGTTCTCCGAACTATTTGCACGACTCACATATTCGCTTTGCGCTTCGCTCAGGGTGTGACGCTATCTGTGAAAAACCGTTAGTTCTTAACCCATGGAACATTGAGGCTTTAAAAGAGTTTGAACGCGACTATGACCGCAAGATTAACACGATTTTACAATTGCGCTTGCACCCATCAATTATCGAACTAAAAAACAAAATTGATGCCGCTTCAAAAGACAAGAAATATGATGTCGACCTGACTTACATCACTTCAAGAGGTCAATGGTATCTTGCCTCATGGAAAGGTGACGAGAAAAAGTCAGGCGGAATCGCCTCAAATATTGGTGTACATTTTTTTGATATGTTGCATTTTTTATTCGGCGATTTAGTTGATAATCAGCTGTTCCTAGCGTCAGCACAGTCAGCATCTGGCTATTTAGAGTATGAACACGCTCGAGTTCGCTGGTTTCTATCAACCGATTACGAAAACCTACCGGCCAGTATCAAGCTCAAGGGGCAACGCACCTACAGAAGCATATTGATGGACGGTAAGGAAATTGAGTTCTCTGGTGGGTTTACTGACCTTCACACAAGAAGCTATGAAGCAATCTTAGCGGGAAATGGGTTTGGCTTAGACGACAATATGACCGCTATCCAGACGGTCTCGGACATTCGCCATATGAAAGTCAAATCCAATGCTCAACTCGCCCACCCGTTCACGAGAACTGCCTCCTAGGTAAATACTTTTGCTCGACTAGGTTTGAGTCCTACCGAGCCAACACATATAGGCAAGTGAATGGAGTTTATTGATTTAGCCTCTCAATTGCGCAGTATGAGAACTGCTATTGACAAGCGAATTGCCGATGTACTCGAACATGGTCAATTCATTATGGGCCCTGAAGTTAGGGAACTTGAACTAAGATTGGCGGAATACGTCGGGGTTAAACACTGCGTAACCTGCGCAAATGGCACGGTTGCACTTCAGATCGCATTAATGTCTTATGATATTGGGCCTGGTGATGTTGTTTTCACAACGTCTTTTTCCTTTTTTGCAACAGCCGAAGTAATCGCTTTAGTCGGTGCAACTCCCTGTTTCGTCGATGTTGATCCCGTTACTTTTAATCTCGATCCCGCAGACTTAGAGCGGGCGATACAAGATGTATTATCTACAAACATTGGCACACCTAAAGCAGTCATAGCAGTTGATTTGTTTGGCTTACCCGCAAACTATCCGCAACTCGATTCGATTTGTACACAATACAGTTTGAAGCTCATCGAAGACGCCGCACAAGGATTTGGTGGGGCCATCGGAAACGCGAGAGCGGGCAGCTTTGGTGATATTGCGACAACGAGCTTCTTCCCCGCCAAACCTCTCGGTTGCTATGGAGATGGTGGTGCTCTGTTCACTCAGGATGATGAGGTCGCAGAAAAAATTCGCTCTATTCGAGTCCATGGAAAAGGTCAGCACAAGTATGAAAATGTTCGCATTGGAGTAAATAGCAGACTCGACACTATTCAGGCCGCGATTTTATTGGAAAAACTGATGCACTTTCCTCAGGAGCTCACCCATCGGCAGCGAATCAGTGATCGTTATCAAAGTATTAGCGCCAATGTCGAGTTGCCCGCATTACCAAGCAATTTCTCGTCGAGCTGGGCACAATTTACGGTGAAAGTCGATGCCAACATCCGCGATCGCATTCAATCCTACCTAAGTGATAACGGTATCCCCACAGCGATCTACTATGCAACGCCACTCAATCAACAGCGGGCTTTTGGCGATATCCATAATCGTCCAACTCCTGTCGCTGAGTCATTATCCAAACAAGTTTTCAGTTTGCCGATGAGTGGTTATCTATCTGATCAAGATGCCGATAAAGTGATAGACGCGATTAATTGTTTTCCATGCTAACGCAAAATGCGCAAGCAGATAGAAAGAGAATTGTACCAATGACCGATAGCAAAAATGAGTTGTTTACCCGTATAGAAAAGTGCTTTTGCGAAGTTTTCGGTGAGCATTACATGGGCAAAATTTCTGCTGAGACAAGCATGGACGATGTTGTAGAGTGGGATTCGCTAAGTTATATCGACTTTGTGTGTGAACTCGAAGACGAATTTGATATTCAGTTTTCCGAGACCGAATCTGCACAGATGTTTCAGATCCAGCACATCACCAGAATTATTGATTCCATCATCCGTCACGAACCACTGGATGATGTAAAACATGCCTACGCCCAGATGCAACTGATAAAGCAAAATGCCAATGCTGATTGCATGCAAATTGTTATTCTGTCTGGTAGTTCAACCCGAGAAGGCTTCGTCCCACTTAAAGACATTCAAACCATCGCAGACCGTGTGTTCAGTCAAGATACACGACTTTATAACATCAGTGTAAGTGGATTAGTGGTTGCCGAAATGCTACAGATAATGGAAGGTTTGAAAGACGTAGAAAACCTAAAGTTTGTGATCGGTTTTTCACCCATTATTTTGTTTGGATGCGGCATGAACGAATTCTTGAGAAGCGTTCAATATGAACGATTCTCTATTCACAGCCCGCGGATGCTAGGAATTCTGGCTGATTACGGATATGAAAAGGGTAGTGAAGCGTCTGAACAAACTATTCAGCAATGGTCAGATCGATATCTGTCACGTCAGTCTTTAGAGACGCTGCGCTATAGTCCATACAAATATCCGACCTTGAAACCCTGGGATGACGAAAAGTTTAACGATGAAGAGTCGATATTGCGCTATTACAACAATGCGCCGTTAAACTTTGAACAAAGCGGCGAAATCAATAAGCTACTACTGCAAAGTATGTTCGATTTATGCCGGGATAATCAAAAGCGCCTGATTTTCATCAATCTCACTCTGCATAGCGCCACCTTGGCATTTTTGCAAGAGCTAGGAGAATTGGTCAGTAAAACTGAAGATTTTATTCAACAGCATATCGAACAGAGCGACATCCATTTTATTGACTCAGTTAAGCTAGCGAGATTGACTGATGAAGACTATCGAGACCCGGGCCATATATACCAGCATCAGCAGCGATATACGGAAGAAACATTAAAGGCCTTATGTGCAGAGCTTCAAGCTTTGGAGCTTGTGTCTTGACACAACTTTTTTTCGCAGCAGGTACTGGCCGCTGCGGTACCATGTGGTTGACGAATTTGCTCAATTCTGAAGCAAATACCCTAGCATTACACGAGGGCAAGATACGTAACTTGGAAGAGGAAGGCGAACAATACCTTCCCTTTCTCACATTGCAAAACCGTCAGGCCTACGATACCCCTAGCTCGGCGAGATTTTTGTTTAAAAAGTATCGGGGGAATTTGCTCGCCCAAGAGACAGTGCTTGAACATCAATTTTTTGGCGATGTCGCCTACAACTATGCGCCTTTCCTGAGTTCAATCAGTGATGCTTATCCATCCGCCAAAATCATCATTTTGTATCGAAATGGAATCAGTTTCGTCCGCTCGTGCACAACCGATGCCTGTCCTGATCCCGTACCCGTTGGCTGGTCACCCGAGGGTAAGACGTTATCTAAATTGGAACGTTATATCAGTCTTGGTAGACTTAAGCCTAGGGTCAATGATCCGTTATCGAAACGTTGGGACTCCCTATCTGTCGTTGCAAAAAATGCCTGGTTGTGGGCAGAAACGAACAGGATTATGTTTGAGCAATTAGCCTCGATTCCTAACAACCAAGTAAAATATGTACGATTCGAAGAATTCGTTACCAATCCGAAAAAGGTTTACAGCGAAATTCGACATTTCATCGGCATTGACTCGCCTTTGTCGAAACATACAGAGGCTTTACTCGTCAAAACTGTCAACAAACGAGAGTCCAAGCTTCTGCCTAGCTGGGACAAATGGCAAACTACAGATCAACAGGATTTCATTCGTTTCTGCTCAGAAATGATGGATAAACTTCAGTACGAGATTAACTAAATGGACTATTCATTCGCTCTTCCTAAATCACCGAATCAAGAAATGTTGTCACTGATTGATACTCAAATCAGATACCTATTACCTGAGCATTCAGAGGTTAATATTTCTCAAAATTGTGTAGTGATAAGCCCTCCCGGAGAGCTATCAGAGTCTTTGCAAACCGACATTAAGGACTTTATTGACAGCACAGTAAAATCTTATCGGAAAGTGAATAAAATGAAGACTTTGTCGAAGTCTTCGGAATCGACTTGCAGTCAAGATCCAATGCCCCACCTCAGGAACACTCGACAAGTTATCGAGGCCACGCCGGGTATTTTTTATTACTCAGGTGAACTGCTGACACTGATGTCTAAGTTAGATTCATTTATTAAAAAATATGCGCTTTCCATCGGTGCCAGCGAAAGGCTCTATCCCAACATTTTGCCTGTCGACAGCATGATCAACAATGGTTACATATCGGGTTTCCCTCATCACGCGCTGTTTATAAGCTTGTCTCATCAAGATACCGATTCATTAAAGCGAGTCGCCAAAATCAAATCAGTCAAAGAACTTGAAAGCGCAGTTGCACCAAACGGTGTAATGCTTGCTCCGACTGTTTGCCACCATTGTTTTGAAGAGCTCAAAAATGCGCCGATCGATGAGAATATTATGATCACGAGTGTAGGTAAATGTCACCGCTTTGAAGGTCCATCAGCTGTCGATCTATCACGCACTCACGTATTTAATATGCGAGAAATCGTGCTCTTTGGGAGTACTGCTTGGGTACACAAACAACGCATCGCAATTAAGACGTTTAGCGAGGCGCTGTTTACAAACTGGGGCCTTGCGTTTGAAGTTGAAACCGCCACCGATCCCTTTTTCCCAGCAGGCAGCCAAAAGAAGAGAAACTTTCAGGCCATAAATCAAACCAAGTTTGAGATCAAACTTGTCATTCCTCACCAGTCGGCATCCATTAGTGCCGTGTCAGTCAATAATCACATGAATACGCTGACCGAGGCATACAATATTACGGGTGAGCAAAGTGTTATTTCGTCTTGCGTTGGCTTTGGCCTGGAGCGGCTTGCTTATGCAATCTTGAGCCAGTTCGGTACTGAAGCATCCCAATGGCCCAAAAGCCTACGAGACGACCTATTGTTAGATGATTAATTAAGTGCGATTGATTTCAAGGACGATGTAGTTATGTTCATAGGAGTAACTACATTCCCCATATTCGCTGAATTCTTGAACTAACTGTTCAGGGTCGTGAAAATAGGACGTTTTCTCCTCGTTTGCATAACGACTGAACGGTGGTTTCGAGTAAACGATAAAATACATGGTTTTGGTAAACAGTTTGCCAACCGCTTGCTTAAACAATTGAAATGTTTCGGTTTCAGGCGCATAACCACCAAAGAATTCAGGGCCTCGGCAGAAAGCATATTCAAATCGTTGATCCGTGGTGAGAATATCTTCCAGTACAAACTTGGGGTGTTGGCCAAATTTCTCGCTTAAAACCTTTGCGTTAGCTATCCCCTGCTGAGAATTGTCTATACCCGTTACATCAAAATAGCGCGCCAATACAATTGACCAAATACCATCACCACAGCCCACGTCTACAAGAGTTGGCAGACGATCTTCATTTGGCAACGTGAGTCGAGAATCAACGAAATTGCAACACCACTGATAATCATACACCGGCTTATCCTGTTCAGCGTGGCTCTTGTAAAACGCTTCATAATCTTTGCGCCAAATTTGGGTATTTAATTGATCATTCATTGGTAGAAACAACTTTTTGTTTGCAGACTATATTCATATCGGCTGAGTTTAGAATTAATAAAGTCCACAGGGTTTACGATTGAATCAAGGGGCGTGGCATAGGGAAATTTCAAATGGCCACTGTCGATTTGTGTTGTGCTTGCCTCCTGTTGCGCGCGCTGAATCGACTGATCATGCCATTGAGCCGGATGTACGAGAAGCTGTAGGTGTGTTTCGGTAAACTTGGGTGAGTCCCACATCCAATACGGCAAAGTACAGTCACTATAAAGTCCTAAACGTTTACGGATGAATGGAGAATGCACCTCGAACAAGCTTGGAAAACGCTCGCGGATCAATGCTTGTCCCATTAGCACACCGTTGTGCAGTAACCGATTAATCCCTAACTGGTTGCCATGCACAGCGAAGCCTTTCGGTTCAACACCATAGCGTGCAGTCCAGATGAAAACGTATTCCTCAATAAAATTCAGTAGTTCGTTGTTCAAATGCGCTAAATTAAGCACATCGTCTTTCACAACGCTCAATCGAATGCTTGAATCGTCAACTTCGCAAGCGTAGTTTTCAACAATCACTTTGGCAACGGCCGATTCGTCCCAATCCTTCCATTCGGGTTGAAATCGCCGCAAATAATCATTGAGCGGAGAGATATGCGGCTCAGCTGTCGCGCCATTTTGAAAACAATAATCGATGTACTGGTCATAGCCGCCAGTATTCACTAGCTCGGTCAAGCTCTCTAACATTGTACTGCCCTGCAAACCGAACATCACGAATGATGTCGATTGCATTGAACCCAATACGTCTCTTTCAAGTGCCAACATTTCATAGGCATTTTTAAGGTCTCGCACATGCACATCATAGCGTAATGCTACCTGTCGACTCCCCCTAGAACTGGTGTCGGAATGCTTGCAAACTTCGGGGAAATTGACGAACACAAATTGCTGCTCATACAAGTACCTCAAAAGCACCTCAAAATGGCTGAACTGAGCACTAGTCATTTGAGACACCAAGTAGTGGTCGTAAATGATCAGCTAAACTTTGGCATTGCATTAAATCAGCGATAACGGACTCTGCCTTTTTTGCATAAGCTAGCTCTTCACCATTCCTACTACACGCCTCTTCGACAGCGGCATTGATACTGCCAAACTCGGACAAACATACTGGATTAACTAACTGTGCACCTTTGATTACTTCGATGCGCTGTAAAACAAGTGGACGTTTGGCAAAAAGGCAATGGTAAAAAGAACTTGCATCCAGAGCAGTGGAACTCTTTGAACCGTTGTTTAGCAGCAGAGCAACATCAAAGCTAGCCAAAAATGCGATACGCTTTTCCTCGCAAACAGGCGGCATGATGTAAATATTGTGTATCCCTTTTACTCCATTCACTAATGACTTCAATAAATCGTTAGTCATTGAATTAGGGACCAAATAGTATCGATTCTCGGTAGTCTCTGACGTAACCCGTCTTATAAATGCCTGAATATCAGTTTCAGTCTGAGTGTCGGATAACAGCACCACAACGCGTCGAGGCTCATCTTTTGTGCTCAGGCGAGGCTCACTAGCACGCCCAATTGTGGGAGCCGCAAACGCAAATTGAAAATCGATGTTTGCGAAAGTTTGTTGCATGTCAGTTGGTGGCATCACATCGGTGATAACATGTCGAACTCGAGGAAGAAAATGATGCAACAGTGACGCATGATTGGACGTCAAAGGTTTATTGTTGGCGTCGTAAAATTCACCTTCATGCCAATTTAGATTACTGATATCAACAACCACCTTTTCCAACGAATCAGAGAACAACGGTAAAAGCTCAAAGTTCATCACTACGATGATACTAAAATGTTTGTCTGAACAAATATGATACGTGCGTTGCCACTGATGTTTTGAGAGCCAATTTAAGGTCCAGATCAATCCCACTCGCTCAAGTAGATTTGCTATCCATATTGTTGCGGGGCTCACACTTTTAGGAAACAGCGCGTCTTTGTGACTATCTAAATGATTCGTATCACTGGTTAGCCAATACAAATCTGCGACTGCTCTCAATGAGTGGCTCAACCGCCAAAACCTTGATGAAGCCCCAGTGGAGGTCGATGAGACCAACAAGATTGATGCGTCGCTCATTGCAATACCAACACTTGTTCGGGGAGTATGCCGCGTTTGTAACACTCGTTCAGCATTGATTCAATCGCAACATTATTGCATATGACCACTGGCGTGTTCGAATCGACATAGGCCAATTCGACCGTGGAATGCACAGCGACATCAAACTGGCAAAATCCTGCGTTAACAGCTTTGATATCCACCCACAATACGACTTCGATACCAGCCTGAGTGAGCTTTAGATAGGTTTCCAGTCCGAGTGGGCCTGCGCCGTAAAGCACAACTCTATCGCTTTTCATAGCTTGGATTTCGAGAAGAACTCGAGATGAAAAGTCCAAGAAAAAATATCGGAGTGGTCTTGGTATCAAGCGCCCTAGCACCATTCCCCCCTGACGGAATTACACGCGGTGATAGTCGTCTCCCCCTTACAAGCTTATAGATACCATTTCGCTGGATGCACGAGTATCTGGTAATTGCGATACTCAGACTCAACAGTCGAGTCGACAAATTTTAACAGTTCTTCGCCTTTATAATTATTATCAGAGCAGTAACTCAAGTAATGTTTAACCCTAATTGCATCGGTTGTATACCGGTACAAGCCCGCTTTCCAGACCCGTTGGTCATCAAGAATTTTATCTGAGCTATAGGTCAAAAAACGGTTAATCAAACTCTCTCCGTGTGCAGAGAACCCCTCAACTTTGATGTTGAATTGCTCTTTCCACACGTTCGCCATCTGGTGCAGTCCGGCGATTGTAGCTTGGATACACTGCTCTATTTCTAAAGGATCGTCGCCAACCGAGCTCAGCTGCCGGCACATGGGGATTCCTTCGGGGTTCGACACTATTTCAGAACGATAATTTGCATCAAAGAGCCGGTCAAACGCCTCACTATCTTTTTCTTGAATGAATGATGTGCTCTCCTTGTAGTGAAAGCTAAAGGGAGAAACATGGGGCTGTACATCAACCCCCTGAGCAGTCATCTCGTTGATAAAATCGGTATAGTCTTGTTGGATCTGAGGCTTGGTTTCCCTTTCGCGCTCCAATGCGACAACAGGCACAAAGCCAAGCTGCACATAATAAGTTGCACATGCTTTGCCAAGCACGCGCTTCTCGATTTTCGCCATTTTATAACCGCCTTTGATATCTCGATGATGAATATCGTGGCGCAGGTATACCGTTTTTTGTTGATTTTCTAACGCGTCTAAATCCAAGTGTGCAAAATCGCTAAACGTGTATCCATTATCGAGCAAACGGTTCAGTAAGTCTTCGTATGCATCTAAAAAGTCAAGTTTCATTTTTTACTAACTTCAACCGTCAAATAGTTATTTTTATAGTGAACCTTGGTGTCACCGAAGTCTGAAAACACCGCTTGCATGATATCGGGGTCATGATAATAACTATTTTGACCATTGTGCCCAAATGGGGCTTTACTGAAGGTCACAAAAATCAACTTCTTATTGGTTCGAGACATGACCGTCGGTATTGCATCGATAAACTCTTTCGAATCAGGTGCCGCGTTTGACCAGAAGGACGGACCTCGGGCAAAAACCAGGTCGAATGTTTTGGTTTCTTTCAACGAGTCAACCCACTCGAAATTGATCGCTTTGCCTTCTTCATTGGCTTTCTTTTGACCAATATAAATTCCTGCAGGACTGATGTCTTCCCCGGTCACATCCAACCATTCATCAAGAATCAATGACCAGAATCCGTCACCGCAGGCAAGATCGAGGCAACTGTCACCCTTATGTTTCGCGATGCTCGTATGATTTAATAAGAAATCTCTTGCCCACTTTCTGTCGTAACGCTCTTTTCCTTCGAGATATACCAAATCAGTGGGGTTTAATCTCGACGTATTGGATACAACTTTTTCTAACTCAGATAAATTTGCCATATTATTTCTCTTAACATTTGCCGCGACAGATAATGGTCCATTGCTGTTCAATAAGCATACTTTATGCCGCAATGTGATTGCGATGAAAACTTCAGAAACAGTAAACGCTCTAATCAACGACTAAAATATTACTCTCCAAAACACCTTGCTTCACACACTCGTTATACATAGGTTTCATGGTTGCCTGGCTGCATATCAGTACTGGGGTTTGAGATTCAATCTTGGCCAGTCTGGTGGTCGGCTCAATAGGGAAATCAAACTGTGAGAAAGGCGTTTGGTTGGCCTTAAGGTCAACCCACATTTCTATGTTGATACCGGACCGACGAAATCGAACAAATGACTCAGTCCCTAAATCGCCGGCTCCATACAATATGACATTCGAAATACGCGATCTTTTCAATCGAAATAGTGCAAGTGTCACAAATCCAAAGAAGTAACGATTGAGTGCATCAGGTAGCAATCGGTAAAACCAGTATTTAAGTGTTGTCACGTAATTTTCTCGGTTAAATAGCTTATCAGGTGACTGTCAGGTTCAGAGAGCCAACTGTTTTTCAAGTTGCTCAAACTGCGTTCCAAAATCAAAACTCGGTGCTGCTTTCAGCGAATTTTGTTTGCAAATACGAATCTGCTCTTTAGACAAAGCGCTAACATCGCGTTGCAGTTCATCCAAATCCGATATTCCTCGGTAGGCCAAACCTAATTGATGTTTCTCTGTTTCCTTTATCATTTCATCGGAACCTGACACCAAAAGCATTAGCCCTGCCGCAACAAATTCGAAGAATTTATTCGGTAACGAAACAGCATGCTGCCCATCCAAGTCCTCTAAAAAGTGGATACCAATGTCAAACTGTGAAATAAATGGAATGATCTGCTGAAAATCAACCGGTTCAATAATGGTGACATTTTCATGCTCTGACGCTAGCTTAACGATGGACTTGTAATATTTTTCATCGAGCCACACTAACATCAGATACATGTGAAACCCTTCCCCTAAGCGAGCGCCAAATTCAATCAGCTTTTCCATAGACCGATTCGGCATGCAACCGCCATGGTGGATTAAATTCACTTTACTGGGATCTAGTGTAACTTTCTGAGAACAGGGCATTGTCTGCTGCACCGGGAAGCTCTTGAAAATCGCAAAATCCGCTCCGTAGTGTTGTCTATACTCATCGGCAATTCCCTGAGAGACCGTAATTTTTCGCGGAAACTTGTGAAGCAAGGCGCCACAATAGTAGTCATAAGCATCCAAAATAAGTTGATGCTTTGGATTATCAGCAATGAATTGGCGGGGATAATATTCACGGGCATCAAAGATGACTTTGTCTGTGTATTTAACAAAAAAGGGTAACAAAGCGAGATCGTGCACAAAAATCCAATCGTACTGTTGCAGCTGCTCATCTGTTATACCTATATCGCAATCTAGGCCAGCACAGTATTTTGCAGCCCAGGAGATTCGATACTTAATACAATATTTTTTAACTAATTGAACAAACGGCGAAATTGTTTTCTTGATTATCGGATACAACCTAACACCCTCAATCGAGTTTGTATCCAATGAGCATATATCGATTTGATTCTCATCACTCAGGTGTAAATAGAGCCTTTTCGGACGCGGGCAGCTAGCAAAGCGGCCCCGATAGACCAATAGTAGCGTCTTATTTTTCATGCGTCATTTTCCTATTCCCCTCTAAGCTCAACGAGTGAATTTCCTGTTAAAGGAAATAGTCTCGAATAACGTCAACAATCTTGAAACGCGTCCGCCCATCACCATAAGGGGGTTGAAAATCGTTATCGGCATTAAGATTCAAAAAACCATCAATCAGTGTTCTTTTTGCCGCACCGTTACCAATCAGCAAGGATTGTCTGAGTTCAACCAACTCCATCCATTCAGTTTCATCTCTTACTACGCAGCAAGGCTTCCCAGAAAAATACGCCTCTTTCTGCAATCCACCACTATCGGTTACCACAAAATCACAGTGCTGCAGTAGATACAGCATTTCCAAATAGGGGGCCGGCTCTAAAACGCTAATCTGGGGCGGTACATGTATTTGAAAATCTTTTAACTTCTGAGCCGTTCTAGGATGAATAGGCCATATAACATCTCGTACGCTGGCCATCTCAGCCAACATGTCGATAATACTATTCAAGTGCGCCTTATTATCGACATTCACGGGTCTGTGAAGCGTAACTAAAACGAAATTATTCAAGTTTTCGACATTCGCGGGCGCGTTTGCAAATGGACTAAAAAGTTTCAGAGCATCAAACATGATATCTCCGACAAACTCTACTTTTCGATTCTGTGACGCGGCAATGTTTTCTCGATTCAGGTTTTTCATCGCCAAATGACTTGGACACAATAAAATATCTGACAAATGGTCCGTCACAACTCGGTTGTGTTCTTCTGGCATACCGCGGTTAAAACTTCTCAAGCCGGCTTCAACATGCGCAAGTGCAATCCCATTTGCATTCGCGGCAATCGCACCGGCTAATGTTGAATTAGTATCACCATACACGAGTAGAAGATCCGGCTTGTGTTCGCGTAGCACGCGATCAAGACCACTAATGGTATTACCGATAAATGTAGCTGGCGTGCCCCGGTTACTATCGGACAACGCAATGGGCTCTGGAATGTTGAGTTGTTTAAAAAACTGCCCACTCATATTACTGTCGTAGTGCTGCCCGGTATGAACGATAAGCTCATCAAAATCGTTGGCGTCTGAAAATGCCTGGCTCAAAGCAGCAGCTTTTACAAACTGAGGTCTGGCTCCGACGATTGTCAGCACTTTTCTGGTCATATCAAATCCTATATTTGTTTGTAGATATATCGGTCAATTTGAATTCAGCATGAGTGCGCATAAGCCATCGCTAACGTTCTGACGCGATCGGTGCACCACAGATACGTTCTAACGCCGGCTCAACCCAATCAAATCGTCTCTTTAACGCCGCATAGTCATTCAAGCAAAACATCGTTCTCTTCTTCTGATCCAGCAAACTGAATAGGAACTTAAGTTTGTCCTCAGCCCCACTCCTACAGAGTTCAAAACTGAAATGCACCATTTGTTGTGTGTCCAACAAGCGTCCCAGCCCCTTGCGCAGTAAACTTTCAGACGCCAATGCCTCAACGAGGAATTGAGACTTATCGCGGAAACGGTATGAAGCATTTGCAGCAAACGCCTTTTCGAAACGAAGCCTTAATGCCATGATCTCGTTTTTGCTAACTGGCATGAAACCGTGGCTCATCATCAGGTAATCGACAGCATTAGGGTTCAGTAATCGAGTCGAATTTTTAAGAGCATCAAAATGCAACGTATCAAACCGAGTATCTCCCATTGAGATGCGTTCGGCGTAGATATTCAGAAGCCCTTCCTGAAAGGCGAACGACGGTGTTGTTTCGGCAGCCCAAAATGTATCGTCATTGCCAATGACAAATACATCAGAAAGTTCATCTAACCTATCCACATTAGTTAAGATTGAACGCGTATTAAAAACCGGTAGCAACGCCTCTTGCTGAGTGAACAAAGCACTATGATCGACGACTTCAATACGATCCCGTTGCAAACGATCAGGATCGAGAAAATGCGGCATTTGCTGATCGGTGATGAGCCAAATTTTCCGATACCAAGGGGCATGGTTGACGATCGAACGCAAGCAAAACTTAAGCTCATCATCTTCAATAAACCGCTGGTCACCGATTGACTGTTCTATGTCGCGCGCGGCAACAGCGTATTCTTGCGAAGAAAACGCTGCCCTTTTCGCACTATGCACGGGATCTGCACCATCTACCCATGGGATGACAAAATCTATCGGAAGCGCATTACTCAAGGGGAAAACCACCCATTTGCTTAGTATAAAACTGACCAATACTTTCCTCTACATCTTGAGGCGTTCGCGTTGGCCGAAAGATTTTTACAAGATCTGGCGCATATTTAAACGGGCGACCTCGGTTACCTAATCCATCGAGTTGTAACAACTGTTCCTTATGCGACGCGCCGACAATATATTCAGGAAAATCACAGCAATATTCGTAACGGCTCAATAACTCATTCACTCTATCGAGATAAGACTGTTGCACAGACTCCCGTTCTGCAGCAAACGCCATTTTGGGTAATAAAAAGTCAAACTGCTGTTCGGTTAACGCGCAGTAAGTCAAAATTGCAATGATGATTTCGTCAGAGTTAAAAACTCGGACACCATCCCTGAATTCAAACAGCGCTTTTTCGTCTCGGATTGGATCGATCATCATAACCAGACTAATGGAATGCCCTGGGAACTCTTGTCTAAGGGCTTCTACCGCATCGACACTCTCCGATGCCACAATTACATGAAGGTTGTCAGTTTGTTGCAAGATCACCCGCAAATCATTTAAAACCGGATAATGATCACAGCTCCTGTCCAGTACAATTACTGTTGATTCTGATACTACACTTGTAGCTGCATTCGCGTTCTCGACGACCATCGCTTCGTGACAATAATTATTGAATACATATTCAAACCTACCCGCATATTGCTCTTCACAAAGGAACAAAATTTTCCGGCGCTCCGTAGAACGCTGAATAACCCGTTGTTGACGCTGAAAATAGAGCGAATAGACGAAATCAAAGGCATCTGGAAACTCCGCATATTCCAACGCTATTGACTGCAATGCCTGTAACCAACAGGACAATGCATGTTGCAACTCATTTGAAAGCGCTTGCTGACCAATAGACTCCCCACTGACACTTAAGAGTTTGCTGAAGACTGCATTACTGTAGTTACTCGTGCCGTACAGTAAATAAAACATCAGTGACTGACCTGATTGATAACTTTCATGCAGGATGGTCTTTTGTTTAGCCATCAACTCTTCAACACTGATTTGCCCATCAAGCGCCTGCTCAGCAAGCTCCTCAAGCCATTTAAGCTCTCTCATTAACACCGCGTGTTGATATCGAGCATAAAACTGCGTTTTGAACGTCCCCTTTTCAGCAATAACGCCAAACGCCCCTTGATTAATTTCATTAACCGCAGTTGATTTTTGTTGTTCAGACGACACCAGTAGTACGCTATCCACTTGCAGTGGAATCGAGCCATAAATTAATGCGCCGTCAGAACAGTTGAAACAGTCCGCACCTCGCCCAACGAGAGATTGCTCCATGATTTCTTTTGAGACTTTGAATTCGTATTTAGTAGAAACAACCTTCCTAAAATTCCCGGGCACACGCAGCGAAGTACGATTTTTTTCGGCATAGTTATACACTTCTTGACCGTCAGCATCGTAATACCCACTTTGTTTAGAGTGGTGCACTTTGTCATCAACGAAACCTAAATCAACGCCGATTAAGTACAATTGATTAAACTGCATCTCTAAAAACAAGTTAACGACAAAATTGGTTACTGTAGGAAAGGCAAATTCTAGCTTTTGCCATGCGTCCGCCCCAATTGTGTTCAGAACGGAAACCGTCGACGATTCGCCCTCTTTGAAAGCTAATTTCACGTTGCCAAACAATTCGCACGTGTCGGGATGTATGCCATTGCAAGAAATTAAGGTAATTTGTCGCGTGAAATCTCTAGCACTGGCTCTTGTGACCCAGTCAAAAGTTGAGCGATTTTGTTCAATTTCTGCATGGTAATCAGGTCGGATACCATTTCGATGTAATACCTGTAGAGCCGTTCCACACGAAACAATAATCGCTCGTTGTTGATGCTCTTTTATCAAAGCGATCGAGTGGTCCAACGAGGGGCCATTGCCGACAATAAATACGGGGATTTCTTTGCTTTGGTAGGTCAAAAAACGTCCCGGGTCAGCGCGCAAAAACGATACGCTGCGGTCGATCACTTCCACTGTATGCGCGATACCAAAACGAGCATGGTCGTAACACTCCCCCATAGCAATTACTACTTGTAGTTGCTCTCGAAGTTGGTTTACCGCAGACACTAAATCTGGGCGATAATAGGTTTGGTAGAAAAAAGTGTTGACCAGCACATAGGGACCTATCGCATAAAATTGGCTTAACAGGTCTCGAAATAAATTGGCCCCATTATCGCCAACATTGATGTAAATGCGCCCTTCATTTACATCAATATTAGTCAGGATTTTATCCCAGTCGATTGCAAACAAACTGGCGTAGAAAAAATCCGGCTCAGGTTCACAAATAAATAAGTTTTCTACCGAGTGCTCATTGACCAACGATTCCAATGAATAGCCGGATGTTAAACCGAACACAATGATTGCTTTTAGCGCTTCAGGCAGTGCCGCCTGTTGTTCTTCCAATTCTTCAATCAAGGATTCAGTTGCGCTAACAAAACGATAATGTGTGTACTCTTTCAGCTTGGTACCATCATAGCCCAGTACGAGCCCGTCCTTATTGGGATAACGGGCAAACACTTGATAGTTTTCCAGTCCTTCCTGCCGTGGATAGTCTCCATGATAGGTTTCTGGAAATTGAATGCTCCGCAAATTGATATCCCCTGAGGCATTCCTGCAAGGATGCCAATGCAGCGGTTGGTAGTCTGCGAACTCCGATGCTAATTCGGGAAAGTAACGGTTTAAGGCCTCAATATTCTTCAAAAAATGAGGATCAGATTTAGCGGTCACGTCTTGCCATTGTGCTAGACATGAGGGCGTCGACCACTTGGGCAACACGAACGCCTGATCGGAATATTCAGCCCATTGCACTCCACTGTGTTTAAGTTCATGCCAAGACTTTAGGCGAAACTCACGCTCGATAGCGTTAAAGGTTGGGCTATTGTAGTGTTTATAAATACAGACACTATTCAGCGCTGTGTGCTCTGACAGTTCATTCAGATCTGCTACAATATTGCTGCCATCTTGCCCGACCTGAAAATAGATCGAAATCTTCTTTTCTGAGCTTTCTGCCAACAATTTTTGCCAATCGAAACACAGTAAAGAAGCAAAAAATAGCTGTGCATCAGGTTCATAAATAATGCAGTGTTTCACCTGATGCAGCGCTAATATCTGACCAATATGATGTCCAATGCCAGTGCCTAGTATCACGATGGCATCGATTTGTTCTGATAGACCAGATGAGGGTTCTGATTGCGCTGTTTGGAATTGATGGCGAGGTGCGTCGAGCCGGCGATTGTCATATTGAGTTTGTATCTCATTGCTAACATGCAAACCATAAAAAGTTCGCCCAGTCGCTTGGTCGACAATATTGTATTCACCGTCTTTATTGCAAAAAACACCTAAATTAAACCAAGCCAACTGCTCGATTTGCTGACGCATTGCGGGTACATAACGTTGAAATGCCCTGCGGTTCTGGGCAAACGTTGATTGCAAACGCTCTGCAGCCTTTGCTTCAATGTCCAGTTGAACAGCCTCATCACTGTGTAAGTGCGCACGAATATTGTCTAGCATCTCAGTACTTTATAGTTGTTATGATGACTCTTGCCTGTATTACATGTTAACGGATCAAATTGCGCTTATCGATGTGTTATTACAAGCTTATTGGAATTCTATCGCCTCTGAACCATTTAGGCCGTTAAAACACTTGAGTATTGTTCAAGTCCGCGAGTGACCAATTAGGATTGGGAATCTCCCAATCAGCGCCATAGTGGTAACGTAAATACTCCTTAGCCTCGACAGGAATCCGCAACATTATTCCACCCAGTCTCGCACGCTCGGTCTTATTAGAAAAACGGGCGGGCATTCGAATTCCTCTAGAAGCCAAACAATAATCGCTGTGTAGTTGATCGCGATACTTTATAAAAACGTCTACTGTGGGGACCGACTGATCGTCGATACAGCTCAACTTGAACGAGCGAACGGCGTCGACGGGGACGTTGCCAAATCCAACTTTCGTTGTGTATTTATCGACTCGCCACATCTTTCCTGTCGATTGCTCGAGCGCAACCAAACATTCGGGCAACACCGCCTCAAAACGTGATACGTATGTCGCATCCAAGGAGAAATCCAAATCATCATCCCACGGAATCAATTTGCCGTCTCGCATCATGCCGAGTAAGGTTCCAGCATCAATATGGTGGTCGAGATTCGCCAGCTCTAATTGCTCGCTTAGAGACGCCAACACCACGAGCGCTAACGCTTCAGTCTCACCTTGCAAACTCACAGGCTTCAATAAGTATGATGGCGTAGCCAAGATCCTTGTTTCTTCTATTCCCAGCGATCCTAGCTGCTGAACGATTTGTTCATAGTATTCACTCGCGATAAACACTGGGTGGTCAAAAGACAGTAAGTGTTGGGGCGCATAAACTGTAACACCACTGATCTTAGAACCCTGCAAGTTAGTGTCATTGTCAATAAACCCCAGTATTTTATACTGCTGCTTTAACTGCTGAAAAGCGGAAACGCCTGCGCTACCCGCTCCGAATATAAATGCAAGCAACGGCTTCTGTTCAGTGTTAGCTATTGTTGATGATAGTGACATGCCTAGATAAGCTCTCAAGTAAATCAAATCCGTCCCACACATGGTCGAACGCTAATGCTCTGCCAATGGGAACTATTCGGTCTATACCATTATGCGGATTGGTCGCTGACCAATGCTCCAATTCATCTGTACTGAAGCCCCAATGTGTAACTGTTTGTACTTTCTCATCCAATGCCTTGTGCACTTCCGTTAATGAAGAGACTTCCACAATTATTAAACACATAAATCCTGCATGCAGCTGCAGCAACCTTGGTTCAAAAGCATCCGGCATTATAAAACAGAGTTGCCCACTAAACGTGTAGTGCCCTCCGTACTGAGCAACCACACGCTGCGCAGTAACTAATTGTTCATTTCGAAGGTTTTTTGAATCCGACACTTGCTGATGAGCGTTTTTCGCAAGACTTTGAGTGAAGATCTGTAAACACTGCTTATCGCCCTGCCAAAATACCACCTTAGGTGAAGAGCAGGCTTGCTGCTGGTACTGCTCAATATCGCGCCAAAAATTTTGTGCGATTGTACTGATGAGGTCAGGATCAAGCCTATCACCATTGATAGCCGAGACTGAGTATCGGTCGGCAAAACTGATATCTCGCGCTCGGGGTTTAGTCGCTAATTGCCTTATTGAATTGACACTTTCATCACCGCCCCACAACACTCTAGCATCAGCAAACAAGCACAATTGGGAAGACCACTTGGAATCTCGAGCGAACTTCACAAACAGGTTTCGTCGACTGACAGCCTCAAACTCAACGTTTTCAAAAAGTTCATTCAAATATACGAAAAATTTCTCCTGAATGTGACTGTGGGCACTCGCGACTCTGACAAGGTTACGGTTACCCATCACCAAACCGCATATCCAGCTGTACACAAACATAGTATCAACATTAGAAGGTGTAAAATGCACCACGGTCCCCAACGCTAAGCGATACCGTGAATGCTCTGAATCGGCTACTGACTTCTCTAACATCGACTCAAATCGGCGCAACCAAAACCCTAATGCCACCAGCTCTGGAAAAGCCTTATTGTGAGGCGCAGTCAATTTCTGCCGCAATGCTTTCAAAAAGCGCATATTGACCGAATCGAATGGTTTTGTCGTCGGATACTGCGTGAGATTTTCCAACGACTCTTCAGCGCTCCGGTCGAGCGGTGCTAGTGCGTCAATACTCATAACCTCGCCTCTTCAGGCTGAGCATGGGTGTCTGAGCAGCCTCGTATTTCGGCCCTCGGCAGGCGCTCCAAAACCGAAAAATAACGCCCTTTCCAACCGCAAGGGCAATCATCTTCGCCTATGACAACCCCTAGGTCTTCAGTCAAAATACTGTGTCCGGGATAACTGCTAGGTATCGCCGATAGCACTTGCAAAATTCCGGTTTCGCCAAATTCACAGGGCGACAAATCATCGCAACGTCTGGCAACAACATCGGCCGTACTGGGAGCATGCAGATGTCCTTCACAACACTCCACAAAGACCGAGCCAACTTGTTCGGCCATACCGTAAAAATTATGAACATTTTCAATACCTACAGTACTCAAAACCCGTTGCTTAAATGTTCTATTGTCAACTTTTACTGACTCCAATTTTTTCCAACCACCGCTGTGCAGTAACGTTGCCTGAGGTAACTTTACATTGATTTTTGATTGAGCCAATTGACTAATAAAGTATTGCCAAACCATGAAGGTAAAACCGAATATCAATACCGGCACATCTCGATACTTTTCGGTGAAAGATGCGAGCGCTGACGCATTTAACGACATATCATCATTTAGCGCATAAGTATGATCCTTGCCAAAAAACATCAACCCCTGAATGCCAGCAGCTCTAGCATTAAACGCAGCGCTCCGATTGACGGTAGAAGGCGCGTCAATGATTAACATGGGCAAACGCTGCTTGCCTAGTACTTGCTGTAATATGCTGACTAACGTTTTTGACTGGCGGTGACTCGTCTGTTTGTCCAACGCCACCTGCGCAGTCACTTGGCCGGTTGTCCCCGACGACCGCAACGTTCTGTACACTTCGCTTTGAGGAATACTCTTTAAGTTTAATAGCTTGAAGAGTCTAACTGCCAAATATGGCAAACTCTCTATCGCAAGCTTCGAGGAAGTGGTTTGTGCCGCAAGGATGTTTGCATATTCCGCACAATGGGTTATGTGATGATTTTGCAAAGCCTCTAGCGCCGGCAGTAAGTAATGAGACTTTTCTGCTTGCGTCAAACCAAAAATTGGTTGCTGACTCAACCGCTCGAATGCCGTCTGATAGTGATGCAAATCATCATGCACAGGTTTTGTTTTCGTTTGCTCAATGTGTTCAGTCATTACCTAACAACGCCGTCAATGCTGGATAATCTGGCTTACCATTAGAGTTTATCGGCAAGCATTCAACAAAACTGACTTGAATAACACTCGGATGAATACCCGTCCTCTTGTGCAGTAATGCTTTGATCTGTGCTTCACTAAATCTGCAAGTTTGCTCTTCGATACAAATGGTTAAGCGCTGATCAACCCCAATACACATACAGTTCAAATCTTCAGATCGAACGATGTACTCTAATGCATCTAAATCATAGCGTGTACCGAAAACCTTGATTATGCGTTTAATCCGACCCGTTATGTAAAAATCCCCATCTTCATCAACCTTCGCCAGGTCTCCGGTTTTAAGCCAGTCGAGCGGCTCGAATTCTGCTAAATCTTGCAGTGTACGACAGTAGCCGAGCATAACGTTCGGGCCGCGATAGCATAACTCTTCATCTACTAGCCGAAATTCACCGCCAGGTATCGCTTGTCCAATAGAGGTTGGTTTATTCGAGACCTTTGAGGGAGCCAGATACGCCATCCTCGCCGTCGCTTCCGTTTGCCCGTACATAACGAAAAATTGTTTGTCGTTTTCCGTAGCGTATTCAGCGAATGCTTTGACTAGAGACTCTGAAAGTCTGCCACCGGCCTGAGTGAAATAACGAATCGAGGGGAATGCTTTACGTCGAAAACGCAAACGTTCAAGCGTTTCATATGTGAAAGGAACCCCAGCAAAACTGGTCGCTTGACTGTGTTCGAGGACATACCAGAAGGGTTTACTTACAACGGTGAACGGTGAAATTATCAATGCGGCCCCTGTCAGAAGGTGAGAATTCAACACGGACAATCCATAGGAGTAATGGAAAGGCAACGTACACAGTGCTCGATCACGAGTCTCTATCGGTAAGTAAGTACAAATAGATTCCGCATTGGATTGCAAATTCAGGTAGCTGAGAGCAACAAACTTGGCTTTTCCTGTGGTGCCTGACGTCGGTAATATAACCGCTAAAGAAGCGGCCATGCTGGCGGTATCAGTATGATTTAGCGAACAATGTTGGTTATCTACAATACCGTTAACATTAAATTTATTACGTATATCGTTGACCGCGCTTTGGCTCAGCTCGGGAGCAACAATTATCATCACAACTCTCAAGCGAAGTAGGGCAAGATACTGGGCAATTGCATCGTATTCAGGTGACATTTTGAAAATGACAATCTTGCGCGCTCTATCGTCTGTAGAGCGGCTGAGGGATAACGTCTCAGAAAACAATTGGCAATAGTATTCGACGCGATCAAACAACTGATGATAGGAAAATGATACGGGTATTGGCAGTTCGTCAGATGCTCCCGTAACAGGATATTGCAATACGGCTAAGTTTTCAGAGTATGATTTGATGTGCTCAAAAAACAAGGTTCTGTCCGATTCACTACAGGCGCATGCCGCCGTCAATACCGATTATTTGACCGGTAATGTAACTGGCATGATCCGAAAGCAAAAAGCTAATGAGATCGGCAACCTCCTGAGCGGTTCCCGCTCGCCCTAAACCAATACTGCCAACCAGACCTTGTCGCTTTTCAGGTTCAAAATGTTGAGTCATTGGCGTCTCGATAAACCCGGGGGCGACGCCATTGACTCGAATATTGTGAGGAGCAAGTTCCTTACTAGCAGCTTTGGTCATCCCCGAAACGGCAGCTTTGGCTGTCGCATAGGCGGTTTGCCCAGGGGCACCGTGTTCTCCGACAATTGAACATAGATTGATAATACACCCACCACCACGCTTAAGCATAAATCGGCTAGCGAGTTGAGTGTGTTGATATGCTGCGATTGTGTTTGCATCAAGCTGTTCGCGCAGTGCACTGAGACGGGTCATTGGCATTGCTGCTTCGAGCATTTGACCGGCATTATTGACCAATCCATCAATAAAACCAATATGCGCTTTAATGTGCCCAAACGCCGCTTTCACCTGCTCTTCATCCGTTGCGTCATAACTCATTGGAATAGCATTTTCACCTAATTCCTGAGCCACAAATGACAATCGCTCGTCGTCCCGCCCCGTCATTAATACTACGGCACCAAGACGCACACATACCTGGGCTGTAGCCAATCCGATACCACTACTCGCGCCGGTGACCATAATGACTTTGCCTTCTAGCACTGGCCCTCTCCTCTCAGTCCGATGGGGGTAATAGCAGAAGAATGACTTCCCTTTAAAAACAGCAAAAGTCTAGCCAAACGTAACCCCAAGTTTCTTGAGAATACGTTTCGCCTCCGCAACTGAACTCATATCAATAATATCATCAGTGTCCAACATCACGTCGAATTGGTCCTCGAGTTCGGCGACTAAAATCATGTGTGCTGTAGAGTCCCATTCTGGAATGCTATTGTATTGGAGCTCATCAGTTACGTTAGACGGTTCGATTCCAAGTGCCGTGGAAAATGCTTCAGTCAACATTTTGTCTGTCATACGTATAGTCTACTTTTGTTGTTTTATCTGTTGAAAAATTGTTTCAGTTTGGCCGAACGCCCCTCATAATTCTCGCGAGTCAATTCAATCTCGATAAGACTCCCTCTCGAAACAATTTCGTATCCTAATTTTTCATTGTACCGGAGCGCAGCCACATTGTCTGGCTTGACAACTGCGTGCAGACGCGTCGCGTTTAACGTGTCAAAGCAATAGTCATTCATTACAAGGGTTGGCGCGAATGCGATGATATTGCCAATAAACTTTGGGTTTCCAATATAAAGCCCACACTCAAAATGGTGTGCCCGTTTTATATTCGGCTCATGCCCTCGCGTTTTAATATTGCAGGAACCAATCGGTTCACCTTTATAGTCGATAACAAAATGGTATTGGTTCTGTGCGCGCTGTATATGTTCAAACCACGCCTTTTGCTGCTCGACTGAAATTGACTCGTCAGACAACATAAAGCGCCGAACATGTTCGCTGTTGCGCCACAGTCTGAGCTGTTCAATATCCTCCAGAGCGACCGAACGAAGAGTAACGCTGTAGTTTGATAATACTAATGGTTCAAGCATATTGACTCAGTACCTGTATGACTCGCTCAGCCCCATGTGCATCGTACTTTCCTCGCACGGCAAATTGCATTTTTTCGAGTTGCCGCTCATCTCGCCATAACATTTCAATCTGAGTGCACAATTGTTCGATTTTTTGCTGACCACTCGCACACGAACTGTCGCAGAAGTCGACAACTCTGCACCACCCTTCAGTCTGCGCAAAATGAGTCGCACGATGCTGATTTTCTGCCACTGTCACCAATATTGATGGTGTTTCACACACGGCCAGTTCAAACTGACTGCCACCGGCAGCAGATACTGCTAGGCGCGCATTATTCCATATATCGGCCATGTCCTGCGCATTGTGAATATGTTGAATTGACAACATGCTTTGACTTATAAAAACGTTGAGTGAATCGAGTTGCTCAAATGCGCTACCGGTTACAACCCGGATGGGGCCACTGAAACTGTTCTGTTCTAGCGCAATCAATAAAGGCAGGGTAATTCCCAAGGGATCGCTTCCACCAAAACAGATCGTTAACGTATGCCGTGCATCCAGCGGTTGGGGAATGATTCGGGCAAAATCTTCCCGTAGTAAACGGTAGGAATTTCCATTTAACCGGATGGGGAACACTTCTACTTGGTTGATGTTTACTTCACGGTCTGATGCAGCAATCACAATCTCAGCTTCTGGTGCTACTCTCCCCCCATCATCAAACACGACAACCTTGAAGCCTTTTTTTCGCCAAGCATCAATGAAGTCTTGGTCAAACTGATAGCCATCGATGATCAACCAGTTAGGCTGCGTTGGCCACGCATCAAGAACCGACTCAATTTGTTGGGCTAGCGGTTGGGAATAGTCATGATTGACTACCTGACCACACCAATCATGCCTTTGCTTTGCAATTACCGAGGTAGCCTGATCAAGCAAAAAGCTCGCTTCAAGCTCCAGAGAATCCAGACATTGGGCGAGTGCCATACACCGCATGAGGTGACCAACACCTATTTGACTAGATGCTTGAACGATAAAAGCACAATGCATGTCAGGTTACATCGTCCCATGTGAGCGCGTGGCCTATGGCAAGATCATGCGCCGCCGTTTTACCGATCACACTTGCCCAGTGTTTTGGAGCTAAACCAAAGGCTGGGCGAACAATCTTTAGATTCTGAGAGGTCAGTGTTTGGCCGGCTTTCACGTTTTCGCAAACATAAATCGAGCGCCGGTATTGCTTGGACTTTTCTTCCGCAACCGCACCACCATAGGTAACTTGTCCAAGCGACAACCATGCTCTCTTTGTATCATCAACAAGTTGCTTGAGCTCATGAGGCTCTAAAGAAAACTCCGCGTCAACACCACCCGCATTACGGTCCAATACAAAATGTTTTTCGATTACGGTTGCACCGAGCGCTACGGACGCAACGGAAACACCAACGCCGCGGGTATGGTCAGAAAGACCAACCTGACAGCCAAACGCATCGCGCATGTGTGGAATCGTGACTAAATTTGAATTGCCAGCATCAGCTGGGTACGTGCTTGTGCACTTCAGCAGAATGATATCATCACAACCCGCCCCCTTAGCACAATTGACCGCAGCATCTATTTCGCTGAGCGATGCCATTCCAGTCGACATTATCATCGGCTTACCTTTGCTCGCGGTGTGGGCGATAAGGGGCAAATCGGTCAGTTCAAAAGAAGCAATTTTAAAACATGGAACGTTCAGCTCACAGAGGAAATCAACAGCCTGTTCATCAAAAGGAGAACTAAACGCTAACATGCCGTGTTGTTTTGCTCTGGCGAACAAGGTTTCATGCCATTCATAAGGCGTAGAAGCCTTCGCATACAAGCTATGCAAACGTTCTCCGTACCACAAACTATCTTTTTCCTGAATCACAAAGTCTGCGCTATCAACATCTAACGTCATCGAGTCCGCAGTATATGTTTGTAACTTAATCGCGTCTGCACCTGCCACCGCAGCCGCATCGATCATCTCCAACGCGAGTTCAAGCTTTTGTCCGTGATTACCACTGAGCTCAGCGATGATAAAAGGTTCATCATTTGGGCCGATGATTCGCTCACCCATTCTGATTTCATGCATGCTCTTGCCCCCCTAGAATCGACAGAACACCATCTACTAGGATTTCAGGTAATACTGGCTGTTCACTCATATCTGTAGCGTAATCAGGCATTAGGGTTCTGGGGTCAACTTGACCTGTGATGATAAGTGATGGGCAATTCATAGCCTGTGCCAGCCATTGAGGCGCAGACGGAACGCTTATCAGTAAATCGGTAGCGCCAAGTTGGGCCAGTGTTTGTCGCATTGATACACGACCGTCAAACCCGGTCCAAACGTGAATCCCCTTTTGTTCTAGCTGCTTTTTTAACTCTTTTGCGTGCGGGTAATCCCGCTCTGCAGTGCGAGCATTGCATGCTAAGGCTACCACTTTCTTGCGTTCGCGTAGCTTAGACAGTTTCTCATCTGGAGCGACATCAATCTGCATATTCATGTCAATATCACTGAATCCACAACAGGTCTTCAAATAAAACTCCGGATATCCTCCGCTTGGGGCCAAGCCACTCTCCCACCACAACGAGTTCCATCGATGCATACTAAACCACGTACTCTGCATATAAGCTGCAGGTTCATTAACGAATTCGGGCTTCAATGTTTGATTCTGGAATTGCTCAATAAGCTCACCAACACTCATCCCCATCACATTCCCTTCAACAGGCTCTCCAGCATCTTTAAGAAACCGAGCGAGGAAGCATGGCATAAACCAAGTGTCGAGATTAATGATTTGCTGATAACCTTCGCCTACAATGGTCTCAGCTAAACCGAGAAAGGTCTCCATTGCCAATAGCAATTCATCTGGCCACTCTCCCTTATTCAACCCAAACACTTTCACATCGGGTTCTGCCAGACGAATAACATCTTTACCCGCCGAAAACGTTAGAAAGTGTATTTCGGCGTCGGGCAGACGCTCTTTGACGTAACGCACTGCGGGAATACCTATGCAGGTTACGTCTCCAAGACCTAACATTCGAATAATCAGCACTTTGCTAGTTTTTTTGGATTTACTCATGGTACGTAATGATCACTTTGGATGTAGGCTTGATACATTAATTCAGCGCGTTGCCAATCTTCAGGCGTATCAATATCTTGAACTAAGTAACGCGGCAATATGATCGGAATACTGTGTTCAGAAAACATAGCTTTGGGGGACAAGTACCCCGCGTAACTCCCCCAATAAAACTGGCCTGCGTCGTGATACGCCTCGACTAAATCTTGCGAGCGGGTTGATGCGTATTCAGGGTACATACTGGCTACCCCCTTGCCCTTAATGGCAAGTGCACGCTGAATTGGGAAACTAAATGAAGTGACAGAAAACGCGAAACTTTTGTCGGGTGATAATTTGAGTTCGTCCAAACCATTACACACATATGATGGTTGTAGAAACGGCGCGGTCGCGTAGATGCAACAACAATAGTCAGGTTTCTCAACTTGCTCTGCATAGGTCGTAATAGCATGGTTGGTCACTGCTCTAGTACCACTGAAATCATCGGCCAACGCTGCCGGACGCAAAAACGGCACATTAGCACCCAATTCAATCGCTAACTGTGCGATTTCATCATCATCTGTGGATACTATAACGTCGTCAAAAATCTCACATTTTTTTGCTAACTGTATACTGTAAGCCAACATCGGCTTGCCGCAAAAATCCTTTATGTTTTTGCGAGGTATACGCTTACTCCCACCTCTTGCGGGTATTACGGCGAGATTCATTGCAAAATGCTCGTTAAAGTGTCAACTACCACATGTTGCTGAGCATCAGTCATATCTGGATATAAAGGCAACGTAATTGCGTTAGAGTAGAACATCTCAGCATTAGGAAACTGCCCAGGACGAAACCCTAGCTTTGCATAGAAAGGTTGTAAATGGATAGGGATGTAATGTACGTTCGCCCCAATCCCTTTGGACTGAAGCGTTTCAAAAACGCTTGCCCTATCGTGACTTTGGACTTCAATCATATACAGGTGCCAAGCACTTTGTTGCTCTGCATCGACCAAAGGCTTGCGAATCGGCAGTCCCTGAAGTAACGCCTCATACTGGGCAGCCAGCCTCCTGCGTTTCGATACAAATTCATCGAGACGCGTCAGTTGGGATATCCCCAACGCCGCGTGCAAATCACTGAGTCGATAATTATAACCGAGAAGATGTTGTTGGTAATACCAAGGGCCCTGAACTTCAGTCAATAATTTGGGATCACGGGTCACACCGTGTTTAGCGTATAGCTCAATTCTCTGTGCCAGTCCTTCATCATTTGTTGTCACAGCCCCACCTTCTGCAGTGGTAATACTCTTCACCGGATGAAAACTGAATACACAAATATCAGAGTAGCGACCTCGACCAATAGGTTCTGCAAGGTAATTGCCCCCAAAGGCATGTGCAGCATCTTCAATTATTTTTACGCCATACTCTGCAGCTAGTGCGCCAATGGTCTTCATATCACAACTAAGACCACTAAAATGAACCACAACGATTGCTTTTGGAAGGCTGCCTGATGCTGCTGCCTCGACAAGTTTTTCTTTCAAAGCCGTAATAGACATATTTCGGGTGTGGGGATCTATGTCGACGAAGTCTACGGTTGCCCCGCAATAAAGCGCACAATTTGCTGATGCGACAAAAGAAATTGGCGATGTCCAAACGCAATCTTCTGGGCCGATTCCCAAGGCTAAACACGCGACATGTAACCCTGACGTTCCACTGTTTACTGCGGTACAATAACCAGACCCGGTATAATCACATATAGCACGCTCAAACGCGGGCACCATTTGACCTTGGGTTAAGAAATGATGTTCTAATACATCAACGACAGCATCAATATCGTCAGCGTTAATTGAATGTCTACCGTAAGGGATCATTCCGTCGTTTTATCCAAAGCTTTTAATTCTTCCACGGTTAGGAAATGAGGATTAGTGCCGGAGTGATACTCAAACTTATCACTAACCGGTACCCCTCTTTCCCCTAACTTATTCTTCGCGTAATTGACGTTTTTATCGAAAAATTTGATCGCAGGTGTAATGACATAGTGATCATCAAATTCAAATGAATGATGAGCCATTTCTTCCGGTACCATAACTTCATGCAGTTTCTCACCTGGACGAATGCCCACCAGTTCGTAATCGGGCGTTCCACTCATAGCTTCGATCAAATCAGTGATACGAATAGAAGGAATTTTAGGCACAAAAATCTCACCGCCTTGCATGCGCTGGAAATCTTTTATGACGAAATCAACCCCCTCATCGAGGGTAATCCAGAAGCGCGTCATCTCTTCATGTGTGAGTGGCAGTGCTTTGCAGCCCTCGGCGAGCAAACGACGATAGAATGGCACCACTGAACCACGAGACCCTACGACATTGCCATACCGAACAACGGCAAAACGTGGTCCTCTGGCGCCAGATATGTTGTTCGCAGCTACAAAGAGCTTGTCAGACGCCAATTTTGTGGCGCCATACAAGTTAACGGGATTCGCGGCTTTGTCTGTCGACAACGCGATAACACGTTTGATGTTCGTTGCAATCGCAGCATCGATGACATTTTGTGCGCCATTGATGTTAGTTTTAATGCATTCATTAGGATTGTATTCAGCGGCAGGTACCTGTTTCAATGCCGCTGCATGCACCACATAATCGACGTCTCTCATTGCCGCGATTAAGCGCTCTTTGTCTCTTACATCCCCGATAAAATAGCGCATACAAGGCGCGTCATACATTTGTTGCATCTCAAATTGCTTGAGCTCGTCGCGCGAATAAATGATTATTTTTTTGGGCTTGTAATGCGCCAATAAATGACTGACAAAACGCTTGCCAAATGAGCCTGTACCACCGGTTATTAATATAGATTTATCGGTAAACACGTAACGCCCTCTTTCAAACAGGTTCTTATGAGTGCTTTGCAGATGCAATTTTCTTACCGATACTTTCTCACAGCCTTGGCGTCTTTGACAAATTTACTTAATACCTGTTGGGATTGCTCAAACAGCGGCGTCACTCTACTCAACAAGTCTTGGTTGATCTGAAGCTCTTGTTCAACAAAAGCTTTGCGGTCGCTTTCAGCTAATTGGGAGAGATAGTCAGAGACTAGCTGCTCTCTATCAGCGACCAAGGCAAGTAATGCTTGCGAGTCAACTTCAGAATCCTCTAATGCAGACTCGATTTTTTGGTTTTGATGTTTAAGTTTGATCGCGAGTTCAATGTCAGATGATGTCATTGTTAAACAGCTTGCTGATTCTGACGCTTTAATTCATATGCTTCTTGCTTCGCTGACTCAGGAATCTGAAGCCAAGCATCTCGGATTGGCGCTAACAAACCTGAAATTTCGTCAAGAATCTCGACGCTATTTTGAATGTTGGCGTCTGTCAGCCGCTGCACCATGTAGTCATACAACGCATACATATTTTCAGCAACCTCACCGCCAGCTTGCAAATCAAGCGTGTCTCGTAAATTGATAATAATTGCCGTTGTTCGAGAAAGATGTTCAGATTTTCCGGCAAAATCCTTGCGCTCCATACACCCTTTTGCATAGGCCATTTTATCAAGCGCACCTTGCATGAGCATAAGGGTTAGTTTGTGCGGATCTGCCGTTGCAATGTCCTGCTTTAAACCGCCTTTTTTATACGCATTAATACCCGTTAACGCCATAGTTACCTCACAATGATCCTAATGATGCTAATAAAGCCTGGCCAGTTGAATTGAGCCTAGCGACTGTCTGGTCCAAATTCAAATACCGGTCCCGTAATACTTGTTCGAAACTAAGCATTCGCAGTTCGAACTGTTCTCTGTCATCGAAAATCTGATCCTTCTCATCTTTAGCCGCACGCTCTCGAGTACTCAAAATACCACTGAAAGATGTGTACTGTTCGATGAAGTCATAAAGCTTAGTAGCGATGCCTTCATTTTCATCAGAAAAGATATTTGCGACATCGTCGAAAGAGTCCTCTAAGGCATCGTCAAAGCGCTCTCGACCGCTACCTAGACCAAAATCGATATCGCTAATTTCCAGCTTACCGTCGTCGTCAAACTCGATACCAACTCCGAACAGTCCACCGAGTTGTGAGGTAGAGACTCCACCGCCCACAACACTTGCCAAGCCTGCCTGGATGCTCCTAACCAGCGAATCACCGGCTAATGCACCATCATCCTCAAGATCTGAATCACCGTATCGAGTCAGTGTCTCAATCTCAGAAATTATGCTGTTATAGTTTTCAATAAAACTATTGATCTTTTCGTCTAAGCCTTGTTTGTCAAAACCAATGTTCAAATTTGACGTCTGATATATCCGCCCGTCGGGATATGTCACCAAATCCGTCGTTTCAACAAATGGAGACGTTTCATTCGCAGTAAATGAGACATTTTGAATCGTGTTTTCAAATTCATTGTTGGCGCTTTGGACTTCAATCCCGTCGACGGTAGCAATTGCATTTTGTGCATTGAGAACAGGTGCCAGATAGTTGAGTGTTTCACCAGAATCGGTTGTCGCAATTCTATTTAGGTCAGCAAGATCATTGTCATTAACTATGGCCAAGTCATTGCCACTACCAGTTACATCTGAGGTAAACACCAGTTTCGCGCCACCGTCCACGGTTCCGGTCGAAATAATATTGGCGTTTACACCAAAATTATTATCGGCACTGTTAACCGCTTCTCTTAATTGTGCCAAAGTCATTCCTGCCGATACATTGACAGTGAAGCTATCTCCCGTGTTTCCAACTTTGAATGTAAGGGAACCGGACCCTGCGCCCAAAATACTGTCACTCGAGTCATTAAAGCCACCATCAACGGCATTGGCAGTTTCAATTCGACTTCCACTTGCCAGCTGCTTTACCGCTATCGCGTAGTCACCTTTTAATGCACTATTGGCGGCTTCGGCGGATAAGATATCGTCATCTTCACTTGGGTTAGTAATGCTGGGTTCACGTTTGTTGATACCAACATCGCTGCGCAAATCATCAACAGCATCTTGGAAGTCGCTGAGCTTTGATTTTAATTGCCCCAGACCAGAGATTTGCGCTTCTATTTGCTCTTCTCTGGCATCCAACCGGTCTTGTTTAGGTTTGCGCTCAGCTTGGACTAATTGGGTGACAAGGTCATCCAAAGCTAATCCTGAGCCTACGCCAAGTGATTGAATTGTCATACGTTACCTCAAATTTACCTACTATCAGCAAACCAAAAACAAAAAAGCCGCAAATCCCCGAGCATGGTGATTTACGGCATTCTTAACAGGGAACATTAAAATCCCAGCTTTGGTCAGACCTGATTATTAAACAATACACCCACGCTACTACCAACATCAGTCTGTAGTTCTCGCAAACGCTCCGCCAATCGCAAAACCTCCTCAGAAGGGATTTGACGAATGACATCACCGCTATTTGCTTCTGTGACTGTCACCACAGATCGCTGGGTACTGTTATCAACTGAAAATGCTAGGTTGCGATTTTGAGCTTGTAAAAATTGCTCAATATCGCGGGTAGCACTTTCAATCTCTTCAATGTCAGGCTGCTGCTCACCACTCTCTATAGTATCGGCCAATGCTAAATTATCTTGAACAGTAGCCGATGAACTGCGATCAGGTGAAACACTAGTGCCGCTCACTCGCTCATTCGGTTCAGCAAGCCGGTCAGCTGTTTGTGCATCTCGTGATGCTTGCTGCTCAGCCGCTAAATCCGCACTTTGTTTTGAGTTTACAGCAAAAGTCTGGCCAACTTGTGAATTAATAGCTTCCACAATTAACCTCCTTCCAATCGGATCGTCATCTAATTATAGACTATCCTAGCAGCGATAACGCATTCTGCGGTCGCTGGTTCGCCTGTGATAGAACCGAAATAGATGCCTGTTGAACAATCTGATTTCGAGTCAATTCAGCCGTTTCAGCCGCAAAGTCAGTGTCTCGAATACGCGAACGTGCACCCGCTACGTTCTCAGAAATGTTGCTCAAGTTTCTGATCGTAGATTGGAAGCGGTTTTGCAGCGCACCCAAATCCGCTCGAACACCGCCAATAGCAGAGATAGCAGTATCGATCGTACCAATAGCAGCTGATGCATTAGCCGCAGTTGACACCGATGTACTCGTTAGGTTTAGACCTGCAGCACTGAAACTGGAGCCACCTTGGATCTTGCTCGCAGACAAGTTGACTGAAATAGTTTGACCGCCTTCAGCACCTACTAAGAATACTGCAGAGAAACCTGCGTCCAACAACTTAACGCCGTTAAACTCTGTATCAGTTGCGATACGTGTAATCTCACTTTTGAGCGCAGATACTTCTTTTTGTAGCGCACCACGGTCTGCAGAAGAGTTGATACCATTCTGTGACTGAATCGCAAGTTGTCGAATACGCTGAAGTGCAACAGTAGTCTCGGCCAATGCACCTTCTGCAGTCTGTGCTACAGAGATTGCGTCATTCGCGTTACGAACCGCTTGGTTCAAACCTTGAATCTGTGATGTTAAACGATCAGAAATCTGAAGACCGGCTGCATCGTCCGCCGCACGGTTAATGCGGAAGCCTGAAGACAGACGTTCAAAAGATGTGTTAAGCGCCTGTCCAGAGTTGAACAGCTGACGCTGTGCATTTAGAGCAGACACGTTAGTGTTGACAAATAAAGTCATTGTTATACCTCCTGGGAAACAGCATGATTTGAGAGAACCAGCTCTTTCTTCCACTCACAACTCTTATAAACCACTAAGAGTCACCTCAAACGCCAAGCGCTACCACACGCTTAACAAAAAAGTAATTAAATTACCCCTCAACTATTGCTATCGGCCGCTTCATAAGACTCTTTAGTTTTTTTTTAATTTTTTTTATATTTTTTTGTATCCTGCTGATTTTATTGAATTTTAAATATTAAAGATTTTGATAATCTTGTCATTTGGGTAAGCTTTGAGCATAAAAAAACGGCACAGAACTACTCAAATGCGTTTCATCAACAGCATGATTATCGTGAAAGGTTGTTGTCTTGGATAAAATGAGGATGTGACAGCGGCTAGTTGACCTATATTAGTCATTCAATTTGGACGTTGGCGATGTTTAACCTTTTTTCCAATTGAGGCATTGTCGAATGACGATTTGTCGGATCTTGATGGCGTTTTGCAGAAAACAAAGCACAGCTGATGCTGTATTGCATTGTGTTTAGCACAATCCTAAATCAACTGACTTACATTTGACGTTCAAGCAGAATAAGTTGGCACAATAGATGCTTTAATCTGGATAGCAGGTTGCACTGTCAAAGATTCGGCGATAAAAATAAAAAAAGGCCGAGTCATAAGACCCGGCCAACTTGCTCACGTTAGGAGATGGAGCAAATTCAGTTTCAGTCGGCTGGCAGGATTATTAGTAGATATATACTGGCCTCTCAACCAAAAATCTACACTCTCAGTCCTGTTGGTCGGCGTTTTCTTCGCCATTTGGGCCTTTCGGCCGCCATCCTTGGCAGGGTTGGCCTCTCAGTTCCACCCTCTCTCAGTATTACTGTAGCAGACTCAGCGCCGCCTGTGGCCGCTGGTTTGCCTGTGATAAAACCGTAGTGCTAGCTTGCTGAATAATCTGCCAACGGGTTAATTCTGCCGTTTCGGTGGCAAAATCTGTATCGCGAATGCGGGATCTTGCCGCCGACACATTTTCCGAAATATTAGCGAGATTTCTAATCGTTGATTGGAAGCGGTTTTGAATCGCCCCCAAATCAGCGCGTTTAGCATCAATAGTGGATATGGCAAGATCAATGGTTGTCAGTGCCGCCGAGGCAAGACTTGCCGTCAAAACCGACAAATTATTGCCGTTTGCTAATCCGGAAAACCCAAAACCGCCGGCTCTACTGATATTGACGCTAATGGTCTGTCCCCCGTTGGCCCCCACCAGAAAAGCCGCTGAATAGTCACCGCGCAGAACATTTACCCCTGCGAATTGGGTGTATAGAGCTATCCGACTGACCTCTAGTTTGAGAGCCGCGACCTCTTTCTGGAGTGCAACGCGATCGGCTGATGTATTGATCCCGTTTTGTGATTGGATTGCTAAAACGCGAATCCTTTGCAGTGCATTAGTGGCTTCTGCCAGCGCACCTTCAGTGGTTTGAGCTAACGAAATACCGTCATTTGCATTCCGTGTAGCTTGATCTAAGCCTTTGATTTGTGAGGTCATTCTGTCACTAATCTGAAGACCTGCAGCGTCGTCCGCAGCTCGATTAATTCGAAAACCTGACGAAAGTCTTTCAAAGGCGGTACTCAGATTGACGCTAGAGTCAATCAACTGTCTACGCGCATTTAATGACGAGACATTAGTGTTGACATAAATAGTCATCGGTCTCTCTCCTAACGTTTTTCAAATATTCACTGGTACTGATGTTCAGTACCGCAGTTAATGTTTGTAAAACAATGGATTTCCAACATAAAAGATTGTTGGCACGACCTATGCTTAGAAAAGACTGTCGCAAACGCTTATGGCGAATGTGACATTTTTTGCTAGGCATCGGTCTAGTGAAAGACTAAGCTAAATCTGAGCTTTTGCTCATGCTGGCTGGCAGGTATGATGTTCCAGACCTCATACCTCTCACTACCTCCTGGCGTTATACTTGTCAGTCGGCAGTTCAAACTCAGGCGCTTGTCACGCATTTAGCTTGTCTTCACTTCCATTGTCTTGCGAAAAATTGCTTACTTACCGGTCGGATCCAGTCTGCCCCCACAAATTGTGTTCCGACCGTTTTTCTCTTACTTACCGAGTTGCCATCTGCCCCCACATATTGCAACAGGGTTAGCCATAATCTTCTTCCTATTATTCAATCAATTACTGTTACTGAAGAAGACTCAACGCCGCCTGTGGACGCTGATTGGCCTGCCCTAGCACTGTGGTACTGGCCTGCTGAATGATCTGCCAACGCGTTAGCTCAGCGGTTTCAATCGCAAAGTCAGTATCTCGAATTCGCGATCGAGCAGCAGACGCGTTCTCTGAAATGCTTGCTAAGTTCCGAATCGTCGATTGGAAACGGTTTTGGATCGCACCCAAATCAGCTCGGGCGCCACCGATGGCGGACAATGCACCGTCGACAATGGTAAGCAATGCCGAGGCACCTCGAACCGTCTCAACCGTTTGAGATGAATCAAGACCGAGCCCGGTGGCACTGAACCCATTGATCCCTGGGATTTGAGCAGCAGAAATATTTACCGAAATAAACTGTCCACCATTGGCGCCGACAAGGAATGCGGCTGAAAAACCACCCGTCAACAAATCGACACCGGCAAATTGAGACGTCAATGCGATACGACTGATCTCAGTTTTCAACGCGGTAACTTCTTTTTGCAAGGCCGTGCGGTCTGCGGACGTATTGATCCCGTTCTGCGCCTGAATGGCCAATACGCGGATGCGCTGTAACGCGACGGTTATTTCTTGCATCGCACTCTCCGCTACCTGCGAGAGTGAAATACCGTCGTTTGCGTTACGAACCGCTTGGTCGAGGCCCTTGATTTGAGAGGTCATCCGATCTGAAATTTGCAGACCAGCGGCATCATCTTTGGCGCTATTGATACGAAAACCTGATGATAAGCGTTCGAATGCTGTATTCAGGTTGTTGTTTGATGTGAATAGTTGTCGTTGAGCATTCAACGACGACACATTCGTACTCACGAATAAAGTCATGTTACTAATCTCCTAACGATTTTTTGATGCCAGACTTTATTGTTTTTATTAAGCGTCTGGTGCCCAACGCCGAGCCTATATTGGTTTGGTCGTTGGATGATCAGTGTCAGCTTCTTTGAGCGATCATCTGATCGATGCAACCCGAATTTTTTTCGGTGCTGCGAACTGAATCCTTATTATTTTTATGGTTTGGATATTCAGTTTGTAGGCTGTCAGCTGCTTATTATTATTTTTCAGTCTGTGCCTTTGTTCTTGTTATCGTGAGGAAATTCGAGAAGCTTTAGAAAAAAAACGAACTAAATTTTTATTCCTATATATTTCAATGAGTTAAATACAAATAAAAATGGCCAGGCAATGCCTGGCCAACCGCTCTACGTTAGGAGAGAGTGAGCGAACTCTCAACTGTTTGATGGTGTACCTGAACCTACCTCCTGGCGTTACGACCAAACAGATGAAACTAAAACTTCAGACTATTAACCGAGAAGCTGAAGTGCTGCCTGAGGACGCTGATTCGCCTGCGACAGAACTGTTGTACTCGCCTGCTGAATAATCTGGTTACGCGTCAGTTCAGCCGTTTCAGTTGCGAAATCCGTATCTTTGATTCGCGAACGTGCTGCTGAAACGTTTTCAGAGATGTTCGCCAAGTTACGGATAGTGGACTGGAAGCGGTTTTGTAGCGCACCAAGGTCGGCACGTACTCCACCGATTGCTGATAACGCCGCATCAACATTGGTCAGTACAGACGATGCACCTGTCAATGTTGCAACCGTATCATTCGAAGCAAGACCAACACCAGCGGCACTGAAGTTACCCGTGATACCTGTTAGATTGCCTGCAGACAAGTTAACCGAAATGGTTTGACCGCCATTGGCACCGACCAAGAACGACGCCGAGTATGTGCCGTCAAGCAAGTTAACTTTGTTAAACTGAGTGTCAGTCGCAATACGCGTGATTTCAGTTTTCAGTGCAGATACTTCCTTCTGCAGCGCCAAGCGGTCAGCAGAAGAGTTGATGCCGTTTTGGGCTTGTACTGCCAACTGACGAATCCGCTGCAAAGCGGTTGTCGTCTCGCCCAGTGCGCCTTCAGCGGTTTGCACCAATGAAATCGCGTCATTCGCGTTACGAACGGCTTGATTTAGGCCTTGAATTTGTGAAGTCAATCTATCTGTGATTTGCAAACCAGCTGCATCATCTGCTGCACGGTTGATACGAAAACCCGATGATAGACGTTCGAATGAGGTGTTTAACCCATTGGTAGAATTGAATAACTGACGTTGGGCGTTTAACGCTGAAACGTTAGTATTAACGAAAAGTGTCATAACGGAAGCTCCTACACTCTCAGTCCAGCGCGTGCTGGCAGCCGGTCAAGACCGACGTTGGTTTATATTAGTAGAACATGTCGTCCCAACGGGATTTCATGTACTGGCTCTCTCGTGTTTTGTATCGACGCTGTTTCAGATCCCTTTAATAAAAAAACGCAATTTTTTCCTATTCGCGGCAAAGCTTTGCCGCCTATAATCCACTAATCACTTGGTTTGAGACGATTTTTTAGGCAATGAAAAAAGATTTAAAATTGCGCCGAATAGGGGTAAAAAGAGTCACATTTGCGCGATCACATAGCGCTTTTACCGACTTAGTGAGTTTTAAAAATCAATTGCTCTTGTGTTATCGCAGAGCAACTGATCATGTCAGTAGTGATGGGATCATCATGATTCATCGGCTGGACAAACACGGAAAAACTCTCTCAGTTCAGCGCCTCAGCATAAACGGTGCTGATCTTCGAGACCCGAAATTAATCATTACCCCGGACAAGTACTTGTGCCTATTAGCCTATGCGCGATATCGAAATGAGGACAACGTCACAACGCATACTGACAACCTTACTTGGCGCTCCCAAGACGGCCATTCTTGGTCTTCACCTAACCAACTCGGACATAATTTGTGGTGGTTGTGGCGAATAGTATGGCGCAAAGACGCTGCTTATGGCTTGGCCTATCGTCGTTCAAAAGAACGCGTTGACCTACTCTGTGGAAACCCTCACCGCTCAATGCATGTCGTGCACAGTGGTGTCTTGAGCAAAGAGCGCCATCACCTTGGCTATCCCAACGAAAGTGCAATTCATCAAACCGAAAATGGCGACTTAATCGCACTTGTACGCCGCGACGCCGATAGCTTTACAGCACAGCTGGGCAAATCAAAGGCACCCTATCATAAGTGGGATTGGCAAGACCTAGGGCACTATATAGGCGGACCTGCCTGGTTAGCGTTGGATCATGAGCGCTTTATTGTTGTGGGACGCGCTTGGACGGGCGAGCGGCTCATCACACGTTTGTGGTTATTATCCGTCTCCACTGGCGCGCTAGACAGATTAGATGATTTACCAAGCAGTGGCGATAATAGTTACCCAGGGATCACACTAGTAGGCAACAGCGTTTTCGTAAGTTACTACTCTAGTCACCAAGATGAGGCTACTGAGATTTACCTAGCCGAATATAGTGTTGGTTAAATAAAGTCAAAAAGCGAAAGGTTAGTAACCCTAGGAAATGTCGCTAAAGCGGCATTTAACGCTGTTTCTTGTTTAGCAAACTCTGCTGATGCTTCAGCATAATCAACATCCTCGATAGAAGACCGCGCATCCTTATTGGCAATTTCAAGATCCAAATTGGTTTCCTTGATGGATTGCGCAACATTTAAGCGCCCACCAAGTGAAGAGTTTTCCAAGGCAATCGACTCCAAACCGTTATCAATCCCAACCAGTGCATCATTGATTGCTTCTCTGAAGTCATTGTCGGAAAAACTATCGGACGTCAGTGCCATAAACATGTCGTTTAGGGTTTCTGCAATATTCTTCTTTTGGGGAGGATCAAGCGTTATGTCGAGCGTGTCGCCGACGTTTCCCTCAAGATTGAGTTGAATACCATTGAAATTGAACACCTCACCTGACTGAAACGCGACAGTATCAACAACAGCACCGGTACCGACGTTGGTGACCTGAACTTGATTACCCGCTTGAATAGTAAAGCGAAACTCATTATTGGCCGCGGTTACAGGGTCGTAGTTATCTCCATGAAAATTATCAAACGAGCCTTGCTGTGTGACCAGTGCTTCTCTGACCGTTAGACCTGTTGAGCCACTTTGACTGAAGTTCAAACGCGCAAAAACATCTTCAAAAATCGTTTTACCCGAACTCGTGCTTTGCACCGTCACGCTGTCAGATAGCTGAACGCTGTTTTTGCCGTCATCGCCCACAAAGGTGATTTTGTTACCTGTGGCGGCGGGGTTAAACTCAAAGGCTTGTGACTCTGATTGAAACCCCGCGAAAATGTACTCACCTTGGGAGTTTTGGGTATTCATCAAGTCCAAAATTTCATTGCGAATTTGTTCTATCTCAGAACCTATCGCTCTTCTATCCGCGTCTACTGTGAAACCTGCCCCCGACTGGATCACCAGTACTCGAGCCCGGTTAGCTGAGTCAATAATCCCTCTCAATACTGCTTCTTGTTCCTCAAGAGAGCTTGTCAACAAATCATTGTTGCGTTGAAACTGGGTCAACTTATCCAGTTGTTCGGTTAGCCTTACAACCTGAGCGGCACCGACGGGGTCGTCTGAGGGTTTGTTGATGCGTTTTCCCGACGCTAACTGCTGCTGAGTGTCAGACAGACCGCGCTGATTCTCCAATACGGAGCGGATGTTAAGGTCAAAGATCTGATTCGTTGAAATTCTCATAATCGACTCAATTACCTCGCCACAGAGAGTATGGTGTCAAACAAATCCTGAGCGGTACTCAATATTCTAGCTGCTGCTGCATAGCTTTGCTGAAATCTCACCAGGTTTGCAGCCTCTTCGTCCAAGCTTACGCCCGAGACGGATTGGAACCACTCGGTCGAATCAGACAACATCGCTTCAGCGGCTTGCACAGAAACCGAGGCGCGTGCAGACTCCTCACCAACTCGACTCACCAATGAAGCGTACGATTCGTGAAACGTGCGAGGCTCAGAGTTTGAATTCGTGCTCAATTGGACTGTAGAGGCCTGCTGTAATTGCCCCATTGCAAGCGCATTGCGGTTGTCGTTGAAACCGTCTGTATTGTAGACAATAGAGAATGAATCTCCCGCCTGAGGCTCACCAGCCAAACTGAAATCATAACCAGGATAGTCAGTCAAAGCGCCAAACGCTGCAGGCCAGCCCGCACTGCCGGACGCTTGGTTTAATAGGTTATTGTAATCGGTGACACCCGTTACTGTTGTGATCAAAGCACCTGCGCCATCGAATACCTGAAACTGTGTCGCCGAGGTAAACTCAATTCGCGCGGGAGCGCCGACAGCACCGCCGGGAGCACTGGCTGCATTATGAATACCGCCACTACCATTGAACGCTGAGGCATCAGGCCCCAGAGCGGCATCAACCTCAGTATTGGTTACACTGGTCGCAGTCAACGTGGCACTGCCAAGGTTATTCAAATTAGCTTCAACGCGAATGGGCAATGCAAACGCAAGATCTTCCGCTCTTCGTGTTGCCATTTCGATATCAGATGCTGCACGTCGCGTCGGTTGTAACAAAAATTCATTGCCCACGGCATAACCACCTGCCGAGTCGAAATCAATCTCAAACCCATTGGGTAACTCGGAAAAACCGGTTGCATTGATGGTCACGTTGTTGAACACAATTGGCGAATTGGTCTCGTCGAGTTTTGGCGTACCATCGCCATTCAGCAATTCTACCGTCACTTCATCTGGTACACCGCCGGCGACACTTGTCACCGTGATTTTGTAGTCGGCATCGGTAAGCGTAAACCCTTGTCCTTCAGTGACTCTGCCGACCACTGATAGCACAGGGTTTGTGCCAGTGTAAGTTAAGCCCTGTACCGTGGGCAGGGTAAATATATTGCTGCCTAATTGCTCGTCTAAATCCATTCCCAATTTGTTTTGAGAATTGATCGCATCGCCAAATGCCAGAGCCAACTGGCCCACGTCGCGTTGGGCTGGATTGAGCACTTCATCGCGAAAACGGAATAATCCCCCCAGACTGCCACCGAGCTGATCTTCGAAAATGTTAAGTGTGGTGTTCTGGGTAGCGCCAGTAAAATTGGTGGTTAACTGAAGCTGCTTAAATGTTGGGTCTGCATCACCACCGAGTTGAAACAAACTAAAGGAGCCATCAGCAAGCACCAGAGATTCACCCGATGTTAGGTTGACAACCTTTGCACCATCATTGTTCGAACTTTCTCTCACCTCAATGGACATCAAACTAGCAAGCTCTTGGATGGCTAAATCCCGCTCATTGAGCAATGCGCTTGGCGGGTCATTACGACCATTACCTTCGGCGACGCGTATAGACTTGTTTAAATCGCCTATTGATTGGATCAGTGAATTCGCTCGATTCACCTGGCTTTCGAATTCGAGATTTAGCTCGTCTTCTTTTTGCAGCATGAAATCAGAAAGTGATTCCATGCGGCGGATCAGCGCTTCTGCGTCATTGAGCACAAGATCTCGAGAGGCCAAATTGGTCGGATCATCGGCTGCTGTTTGTAGTGAAGCAAAAAACTGACTCAAACCATCCGAGATACTATTAGCCTCGTTAGCCAGTATATTGTCCATCGTAGCAGTCTTTTGTGAAAACGCTTCATACTCACCCAATTGGGTCGTATCGCGCCGTAACTGATTTTGTGCAAACTGGTTAATAATGCGTTCGGTGGTACCGCCATCAACACCACCCACAAGTTGCGATTGAATCTGTGTCCGCTCTCTGACATATCCTTCAGTATTAACATTGGCGATGTTGTTACTGGTTGTATTGAGCAGTCGATTACTGGCATTGATGCCCGATGTCGCGATATTAAACAGGTCAGAGTTTCGGTACTGAATGTCGCGGATCATGGCAATGCTTCCTCATGCTTGAAAGCTCTCAACGTTTGGCTACCCAACACAGACATAACTTTATCGGCATATTTGGGGTCTGTGGCGTATCCGGCTTTCTGTAGCTGTTCGAAATACTGTTTCGGATCTTGGGCGTTTTCTACGGCATTCTGATAACGAGGATTATCTGAGACAAACTGCACATAATCCTGCATGGCCTGGTCCAGACTGTTGTAGGCTCTGAACTGCGCTTGTTGCTGTCGCGCAATGCCAGCATCGTATTCCAGCGTAGGAACGGTTGCTTTGTCACCTTGCCAGCGATTATCCGCCTTGATTCCAAACAGGTTGAATGCATTCTCACCTGCCGCAGTATGGATCATATGTTGACCCCAACCAGTCTCGACGGCGGCTTGCGCGATTAAGGCCTTTGGATCCACCCCAAGTACTTTAGCGTGCTGTTCTGCCAGGGGATAAAGCTGCTCAACAAAATCCTCTGGAGACGCGAACCCTGCTCGTTTGGTTTGCTCAGGTAACACTTTATCTTCGGCAGCAAAAACCGCCGTACGTTGTTGCCGATTGTAACTAGCAATATCACCATCACCGAAACTACCTTCAGCTCGATTAAGCAATTGTTCATTGCCCAGTTGACGAACGATTATGTCCGCCAGTCCCAGACTGCCACCACCCGCTAAATCAACGGCCAATTGCTGGTCGTGCATGTCTCGGTAAAACTTCACCTGCTGGCTGTTAAAGGGACTATCTTTGTCTGCTATTGCTTCCTGCGCCTTACGCATAGATTTAAGCAGCATGTTGACAAAAATCGCTTCAAATTGCTCGGCGGCTTCCCTAAGAGCACCCTCATCATTGGCTTTGGCGGCGCTTTTCAACTGGTTAAGACTGCTCATATCATGAACATTTCGCGCCATATCCAACTGTGATTTGATGCTGTTAGACATATCCATCAGATCACCACCAACTCGCCTTGTAGGGCTCCAGCCTGTCGCAAAGCTTCCAGTATCGCCATCAAATCACCCGGTGCCGCTCCTACTTCATTGACGGCTCTAACTAACTGGTCAAGTGTCACGCCGGGATCGAACTTAAACATGCGACTATCGGCCAAATTAACATCCACAATCGATTGCGTTGTAACCACGGTTTCGCCATCTGCGAGTGCGTTGGGTTGTGAGACCTGTTGGTTTTCCGCAATGGTGACCGTTAATCCCCCATGCGTAATAGCAGCGGGAAGCAGGCGCACGTCGCGACCTATAACAATTGTCCCGGTGCGACTGTTGATCACGACACGTGCCGGCGCGTCTGCTGGTTCGAATGTGAAGTTCTCGATTGTCGCGACAAACCCTACCCTCTGGCCAACATCTCTCGGAGCGGATACGCGCACTGAAGCAGCATCAATCGGCGTTGCAATACTATAGCCATTCTGTGGCGAAGCCCCCAGCCGCATATTGATCGCATCAGCAAGTGCCTTTGCGGTTGAAAAGTCCGGTTGATTGAGGTTTAACGTTAAATAGTCCCCCTGCATCAAGCCGCTAGGAATTTCCCGTTCGACCAAGGCACCGTTGGCAATACGCCCAACGGTCGGCGTATTCACGATAATACGCGAGCCATCTCCACCTTGAGCGCCAAAGCCACTGACGACTAAACTACCTTGAGCCACTGCATAGACATTGCCATCAAGCCCTTTCAGCATGGTCTGAAGCAAAGTGCCACCCTGCAAGCTACTCGCCTCCCCTACTGAAGACACAGTGATGTCGATTGTTTGACCGGGTTTTGCAAAAGCTGGGAGCTCAGCGTGCACGGCAACTGCGGCAACGTTTTTAATTTTGGGCTTCTGATTTGGATTTAGTGCAATACCAAAATTGGCTAGCATGGTTCTGAAGCTTTGTTCCGTAAATGGGCTCTGTTCGCCCGTTCCAGGTAGCCCAACGACTAAACCGTAACCTACTAGCTGATTACTCCTCACCCCTTGAATGGACGCTAGGTCTTTGATCCGCTGCGCCTGTTGTGCAAACGTAGTTGCGCTAGTTGCACACAGTAAAACGGCTACAACAATACCGGTAAAGCGTTTCATAATGGCCACCATTCAGATGAGAAGAAGCGGCTTAACCAACCTTGTTTTTGGGCCGTTGCAAAACTTCCCGTGCCACTGTACTGGATTCTGGCATTTGCAATTTTCATCGAGTCAATTTCATTCGTAGGACTGATATCAGCGGGACGAATGATGCCAGTGAGGCGGATATACTCATCGCCATTATTTAGGGTCAGCCATTTTTCACCACGAATGACTAGATTTTGGTTGGAAAGGACTTCTATAACCGTTACCGAAATATTGCCATTCAAGCTGTTGCTTTGGTTGGCTTGAGCATCACCGGTAAATTCATTTGATGAGTCGACACCTAGTTGAATCGATTGTCCGCCGATGTTAACCGCATTACCACCAAGACCTGTAATAGGCTGTAGTTCGACAGTCGACTCCCGATTCGTCGTGGTGCCTGCTGATTTCGATGCATTGGTATTTTCGCGCAGATTAACCGTAATGATGTCACCGATCCGCCGTGCTTTTACGTCTGAATAAAGGCTGTTTGACATTCCAACTTGAAACAAACCGCCATTTTGTACAATTGTTTCTTTGGGTATATCCGGAACCACTGGTGCATAAAAAGGGTCGTTTGCTTGAATCGCGTTATTGTCCGTTGACGCACAGCCGGCAAACAACACTACTGACAATAAACATAACCACAATCGCATACTCTTCACCTTGCTTATAGTTGCTGAATCACCTGGCCAAGCATCTGGTCTACTGAAGAAATCACCTTTGAATTCATTTCGTAGAGACGCTGACTTTCAATTAGATTTACCAACTCTTCTGTTACATTGACGTTAGAGGTTTCAAGAGCACCTTGCACCACGGTACCAATTCCTTCTAGACCCGGAACACCTTGGATTGGCGCACCACTAACAGCTGTTTCGACAAACAGGTTCTGACCAATTGGCTGGAGTCCCGTAGGATTAATGAAATCAGATAGGTTAAGCTGACCGAGAACCTGAGGTTCGGCTTGCCCACGTAAAGTTGCAGACACTTCACCGTCTTGTGAAATGGTAATCTGCTGGGCATCTTCTGGAATCGCCACCTCTGGCTGCAAAAGAAAACCAGCGCCAGGAGTTACAATCTGCCCTTGATCGTTTAACGTGAATTGTCCGTTACGGGTATACGCAATACTGCCGTCAGGCTGCAAAATTTCGAAAAAGCCCCGACCTTGAATGGACATATCCAAAGCATTACCTGTGGTGAGCAAATTTCCTTGTGTATGTGATTTTTGTGTCGCAACTACTTTTGAACCTGCTCCTAGCATGAGTCCAGAAGGCAATTCTGTGTCTGCCGACGAGCGACCGCCAGGCTGATTGATATTCTGATAGAGTAAATCTTCAAAAATAGCCCGATCTTTTTTAAACCCTACTGTGCTGGCATTGGCTAGATTGTTAGACACAACCGACACATCTGTTTGAGCCGCGTCTAGTCCGGTTTTACTGATCCATAACGCTGGATGCATACATCACCTCACATAAATATCAGATAGCTTAGTTCGGCTATTGATTAAATTATTCGCATTAACATATTGCCGCGCATCGATAACTCGTCGGCTTTTTTCATCATCTTGATTTGCATTTCATAGTGGCGTTGCAAGGTGATCATACTCACCATTTCCTCAATCGCATTCACGTTTGAGCCTTCGAGCATGCCACTCTTGACTTGAACATTCTCATCTTGGTCTGCAGTATTTCCGTCCTTGAGTCGGTATAATCCATCGATCCCTCTGTCCAATTCTTTATAGTCAGGATTTACCAACTTTAATCTACCGACCTCTTCCAGCACCGTTTCAGGCGCTCCGAGCGGTCGCATTGAAATAGTGCCGTCTCCCGCAATGTCGATATTGTCCAATGGGATCGGTAAGGTTATTGGACCCGCGTCACCGATAATCAAATTGCCATGCGAGTCTTCTAATAAGCCCTCGGCACTCAACCGCATACTCCCGACTCGCGTGTAAGCCTCATTACCGTTCGCATCCTGTACCGAGAACCAACCGTTGCCTTGAATCGCCAAGTCTAGTGGTCGGTCGGTTTGGATCATGGGGCCATCATCATAGTTATTCGTCGGACTTTCGGTCATTGAAAACACGCGAGTCGGCAAACCTTCGCCGTAAGACGGCATTGCTCTCGCTTGTTCCAATTGAGCTTTGAATCCGGTTGTTTGCGCATTGGCGAGGTTATTCGCACGCACAGCGGTGCCAAGAAGGTCTTGTTTAGCCCCGCTAGCTGCAATATAGAGAAACTTATCCATGCCAAACTCTTGACGTTATTTACCTTAACCGTAGGTGCTGCAAGGCTAATGCCAATAGTTAACTCAGTCTTAAAATATTTGCGAAGGTCAATGGTCGATGGTCGGAGAGATGAGGAGGAGCATGTTACAAAAAAATGGGCCATTGCTGATGGCCCATTTTTCATTCGTTGAGATTAACGAATATTCAGGATGGTCTGATTCAACTGGTTGTTGACTTCCAACGCTCTTGAGTTCGCCTGGAAGTTCCGCTGCGCGATAATCAGGTCAATCAATTCAGTGGTCAGGTTCACGTTTGCCTGCTCCAATGCAGAAGAATTAATATCACCAAATGTTCCTGTGGTCGCTTCACCGGCCAAAGCTTCACCAGACAAAATACTTTCCTTCCATTGCGTATTACTCTGCTGAGTCAAACCCTGTTCATTTGAGAAGCGCACTAGGGCTACACGTACGATGGGCTCAGAGGTACCGTTAGAGAATGTTGCTCTCACTAAGCCATCAGGACCAATATCGATACCAGTCAATCGACCAACAGGCAAACCATTCTGTTCCAATGATGTTACTTCAAACGCAGATGCAAACTGAGTCGGCTCTTCTGGTGTTTGACCACCTGCAGTGAAATTTAAATCAATTGAAATACGCTGAGTCGTATCCGAACCATTTGCTAAAATGGTTCCGCCAAGCTCAGCAGTCAACAGCTTGTTGGCCTGCGGAGATGTTGGCGCCAAGTTATCTGCGCCAAAGATGCCCAAGAACTCACCGCCCGCCGTAAATGTGAGTCTAGACGCTGACACAGCATTAGCACCATTACCAGCAACGTTTGCCGCGGCTCCTGGTAACACTTCTACACCATTGGTATCACTTTGGTTGACTAACACGTCATCAACCGCTGTGACCATCAACCATTCATTTGAGCCTGCTCCCTGATCTTTTATAAAGTAATACGTCATAACATGACTATCGCCCAGTGAATCGTATATGGTTACTGAGGTGGCGGCGTTATACGTCAACGGATCAGATGGGTCAAAGTTGAGTGGATCTAGCGCAGGATCACCGGCTGGTAAGTTAAACCTTAGATCAACTTCTGATGTTTGTTGTGGAGAACCTGAAGAGTCCGGGATCCGCACCGGCACGGTTGTGCTCAATGCAACTGACGCTGATGTACCATCAGAGTTAACTGGAAATCCGACGAGATTGTCGCCATTTGCGTTAACCACGAAGTTATCGGAATTCAACTTAAATTGACCAGCCCGTGTGAAAGAGAAGTCCCTTGAGTCAATTTCTGGGACCGTGGCAAAAAAACCGTTTCCGGTAATCGCCAGGTCAAGTGCGGTGTTGGTGAATTGTAAACTACCCTGCGAGAACTGCTGAGCGACCTCTTGTGTCAAAACACCGTCACCAACCTTGGTGCGTCCTCCAGAAAGTAGAGAGGCGGCATAAACATCGCCAAATTCCGCGCGAGATTCTTTAAAACCGACGGTATTGACGTTAGCGATATTGTTGGCGGTAACATCAAGATCCCGCTGGGCTGCGGCTACACCGCTCAATGCTATGTTAAAAGACATACTTCTCTCCTGTTAGCTGCCAATCTGAATGACATCATCTAAACGAATACTGATATCGCCATCGAGGTTCAAAATTACCCCTTGATTACTACCTGCCAAACTCACACTGGCAACGTGACGATTGATTGCGGTTGGGATGGCTACACCTTCACCCAAGACTTCGCCTTGAGCGCTGACGTTGTACTCACCGGGCGGCATAACATTGCCGCGAGCATCTGTACCATCCCAATTAAACTCGATATTCCCCGGCCCTTGGGTACCGGCATCAATAACTTTAATGACTTCACCAAAATTATTGGTGATTGTGATTTCGACGTTTTGTGCAGTTTGTTCATTGACAACAACACCGGAGAATCCCTCCCCTGCATTAGAAACATAGCCCTTGTTGTCAGCAATCAACACATCTTGCCCAATCAAACTGGACGCCTGTAACGCCTGATTCGATGTCATCGAGTTTGAAAATGATTCAAACTGCTCGTTGAGTTTGTTGACGCCATCAGCCGTTGTAAATGCGGTCATCTGAGCCACCAACTGATCATTATCTACTGGTTTAGTCGGGTCTTGATTTGACAACTGCTCGGTTAGCAGAGCGAAGAAATCCTCTTGCTTCAATGACTGTTCACTGCCATCCGAAACGGGAACTTGCTCTTCCTGCCAATACAAGTTTGTGTTTAAACCTGTGTTTCTTACCGTATCCACGATACTTGCCCTCTGCTAAAAATCTGTCTCACGCCTATCGGCCTTGTCCAATCATCAATACCCGTCTAAACAACCGCTTAGTGGTATCGGCCACTTGCACATTCGTCTCATAACCCTTTGACGCCGACAACATATTGGCCATTTCTTCAACCACGTTGACGTTCGGCTTGTAGATGTAGCCATTTTCATCCGCTAAGGGGTTGCCTGGTGCGTACTCCACCTGAAGGGGTTTTTGGCTTTCTACAACGCCCAGTACATTCACTTTCGTACCTGCACCTTGCTCTTGGGTTGCCCTTTGCAATTCCGCGGCAAAAACAGGATGACGAGCTTTGTAAGTATCTTCATAACTACTACTGACACTATTGGCGTTCGCGATATTACTCGCAGTAGTATTTAAGCGAACGTTTTCTGCCGACATGCCGGTAGAAGCAATATCCATCACTCTAAATAAAGTTGCCATTAGCCCTGCCCTCCTGAACTTAATGCTTTCTTCATGCCTTTGATCTTACCGCTGAGCAACTCAGCTGTGGCCTGGTACCGCATACCAGTATCAAGGAATGCATTCCGTTCTTGCTGAATATCAACGGTATTGCCATCACCGGTATCGGGTTGAGTGGGTACCCTAAACTTTAAGTCCCACTGGGGTTCCATCTTGCCTTCAAAGTGCTTTTCGTGGGTGCGTGCCATTCGATGAGCCTGATCGTTCTTTGCGGTTGTCATCGCTTGTTGGAAATCAATCGCCTTCGCTTTGTAGCCGGGTGTATTTGCGTTTGCCAAATTACCGGAAATCACTTCCATCTGCTCAGTGCGAATTTTCAGTGCGTTGTGATGAAAGCCGACGAGTCGGTCGAGATTAATTGCCATTGCACACTCCTTACGTTTGTTCGGAATTCAGCAAAGGGTGTGCCAAAAAATAAATTTCCGGGAAAATATCGACGAAATTATTGGGTAGGTTTAAGGCTTCTTCTTGTAATACAGGCCATTGGCGGCTTTGACCATTTGGAACAGATCGGCCACAGCAGCCACAGATTCTGAAGCGCCAAGTAGCAAACTGCCATCAGCATTCAGCGAAGCGGCAATTTGTTGCAGGATGAGTTTTTTGTTATCTGCCGAAAAATAGATCAAAACATTGCGACAGAACACAACATCGAATTTGCCGAGTGCCGAGTATGGGCTGATTAAATTCAGTTTGCGAAACTGCGTCACGCGTTTCAATGCACCGTTTGCGACAAGCGTGCCGTCAGGACGACGCTCGAAGTATTTGCGCTGCAGAGGCTCGGATAACCCGCGAACAACAGCCATTGCATCGTAATGGCCATCTGTCGCCTGTTGCAAGACACGTTCGGAAATATCGGTACCGATGATCTCAAATCCAAACTTCAGCAATTGCGGCTGCTTTTCTTGCAGTTCAAACAGCGTCATTGCAATCGAGTATGCCTCCTGGCCGGTTGAACAAGCGGCACTCCAAATTCGCAGTTTACGGTTGAGTTTGGGCAATGCAGGGATTATCTCATTCGACAGTAATGTGAATGGATAGTTGTCTCTGAACCACAAGGTTTCGTTGGTCGTCATTGCATCGACGACTTGTTGCTGAAGCTTGCGGTCTCTGCCTGATACCGCTTTGTCGACAAGACTATCAATGGAAAGCTCTGGGTACTCATGTAGCAAACCTACCAAGCGGCTGCGCACCAAGTATTGCTTCGAGGGCCCCAGAACAATGCCTGTCTCGCGTTCTAAAAAAGTACAAAACGAAGCATAGTGCTGCGGTGACACATCACGAGAATTCAAGCTGTTCAGAATCCTTTAGTCTTGTAACCACTTTTGTACGGCCATCGCAAGTTCATCCGGATGGAATTTAGCGATGAAGTCATCCGCACCAACTTTTTGCACCATCGCCTGATTGAAGACACCACTTAATGATGTGTGTAACACTACATTGAGGTTTTGCAGTTCAGGGGTGTTCTTTATTTCTGCTGTTAATGTGTAGCCATCCATCTCAGGCATTTCAATGTCTGATACTAAAACCCCAACCTTGTCAGTGACATCACCTGTTTCAGCGGCAATTTCTTTCAACCGGTTCAACGCTTCTAAACCATTTTTGGCCATCTCAATCTCGAGCCCCAGTGCGGTCAATGCCTTTTTCACCTGATTACGCGCAACAGAAGAATCGTCAGCGATAAAAATGATTTTTCCTTCGCTATCCGACACATTAATATCGCCGGCCACTTCATCACTCACATCAGTATTCAGTGGTGATATCTCATTTAAGATTTTCTCTACGTCGAGGATCTCAATCAGCTCGTTTTCAACCTCAGTAACTGCCGTTAGGTAACTGGCTCTCCCCGTGCCTTGGGGCGGAGGCATGATGGCATCCCAATTGGTATTAATGATGCGCTCTACTGAACCAACCAAAAAACCTTGTACTGAACGGTTGTACTCGGCAATGATGATAAACGCGGTACTCAAGTCCTCGATTCGCTTGCCACCAGTAGCCATGCTCAAATCAATGACAGAAATGGTTTGTCCGCGTATGTGCGCAACGCCCCTAACTAAGTGGTTGAGTTTTGGCATTGAGGTAAGCGGTGGGCACTGTAGGACCTCTCGCACTTTAAACACGTTTATACCGAAACGCTGGCGACCATTGAGCCGGAATAACAATAGTTCTAGTCGGTTTTGCCCTACCAGTTGTGTGCGTTGATTAACCGAATCCAGTATTCCCGACATACATAACCCCTTCTATTCATTTCGGCACGATCGTTGCGTTGTCACCATTAATATCGTCAGAAACGCCAAATGGTTAACTAATGTGCCTGTAATTTGACGCATTTATCGCGCATTTACACCGTCACTCACTTAATCATAGTCAAAATGCGAGACAGTGAACATGAAAAATTTTGTCCTTCAACCTATCAGTTTGGTTTTTAGTTTGCTAGTGCTGAGTTCGATGACTGCATCTGCTGCTGATTCGACCGATACAAAGGTTGAACCGCGGCAGTTGGTTGCGAGTTTAGTATCTGATTTCGTGCTCAACGAAGTGAATCGAGAGACTGAATCTGATGCTGCGCCGCATCGCTCTACCAAAGTAAAAGTCTTCCCGATTGATAAGCGTGTATCGATTCCGACTTGTTCGACTGGATATCAGTTTGATTTTGCGACGGACAGAAAATCACAAAGTTATCAAACAATCAAAGTGACCTGCCCAAATAGCGCTTGGTATCTGTTCGTAAATGCACAGGTAGACCAATACCAACAAGTCGTAGTGTCGGCGGAAATGGTCAGTCCAGACTCGCTTTTGACTCAACAGAACTTAACCACTGCCGATATTAAAGTACAGTCGTTAAGAAACAGCACATACGTAACAGTCGACGAATTGGTTGGCGCTCGTATCAAGCATCGAGTACGCCCAGGTCAACCCATAACGCCCAATATGATTTGCTATGTATGCAAAGGCGATTTGATTACCTTAAGCGCTGTCTCTGACGGGCTGCATATCAGCACCAAAGGCATTGCGCAACAAGACGGCAACATAGGTGACACAATACGAGTCAGAAACAGTCGTTCGGATAAGGTCGTGTTGGCAAGAGTTGCTGATGTCGAGACTGCAATAGTCAGAATTTGACGTTTTTGTAAGCGAACTGATGCAGTTGCAATCGACCATGATTTTTTTTGCAAAATTAGTTAAAGTATTAGTGTGAGTGGTCGATAAAGTGTGTGAGGATAATTAGGTAGTGGATTTTTAACATGGCTATTAACAACGTTAACAATGGGCTCCCCAAAGCTCCTGTTGATAACCAAAAAGTCAATCAACAGCAGGCCCAGAACAAGGGGAATGCCGCTCAGGCGGCTGTGCAACAGCAGGCAGCACAAGCAGCACCGCGTCAAGACTCAGTGTCTTTGACTCAGTCTGCCCAACAATTAAACCAAGTCCAAAAGAAAGGCAGTGAAGCGCCCGTCAACCAAGAAAAAGTTGATCGGCTCAAAAAAGCCATTCAAAATGGAGAATACAAGATCAATCCCGATGCACTTGCTGCGAAAATCGCAAAATTGGAAAGTCAAATATTCGGGATAAAATCGTAACGACCACAAATACGAGTGCCTATGAGCCTAGAAGACGCTGTTGAAAAGCAAATACACTACCTCAAGCAACTGCAGCTTCTTCTAGAAACTGAGCTCCATCTAATCAGCTCTCGCGACGCCGAAAGCCTGATGAATCTCCTCAATGAAAAGCAAACAACATTGGCAAACATCCAGTCTCAAGACGAATTGATTGCTTCGCTATATGGTCAATTAGGCGATCCGGAAACCGCAAAAACAAAACTCAGTGACAGAGCGAATCAACTTTTTGACGATGCTAAAGAATTGCTGGAGCAGTGTAAGTTCAGAACGTCTGTCAATCAAAAAGCGGTAGAGCAAGGACAGCTTAAACTAGAGCACTTACGGCACCTATTGCTCGAGACGAGAGCCAAAGAATCGCTCACCTATGACCGCTCTGGAAAACCCAGCGGCGGTGGTCTAGGTAAGGGCGTCAGCGCCTAGCAAATAATCAGTAATACGAAACGTCTTTGATGCGTTTGGGTTTCGCTGTGGACAGGTAGATGTCGTACACTTTTTGAAAATCTAATTCCATCTCTGTCGCATACGTATTGTCCCCCACCGCATAACTTTTAATTACTCTGGCACCCCGTATCACGCCTTGCACCGATGATTCTAATTGGGTGTTGGCCATGACGAGGTTCTGTAGCGATTGCTGTCCATCTATACGTTGACCGTAAACCTGCTCGGCCAACTCTCGATAAGCCTCGAGTTTAGAGGCTTTGATTGCCATTAGCATTCTTGCCGACTCTGATGAGCCTTGCTGTGTATCGATTGGCGCATACCCCACAGCTCTTAGGACCGGATATTGTTGAGGCTCTACAGTTTCCCATTCGACATGCTTAGTGACGAGGTTCGCACAACCCCATAGATTGCTGAACAGCAGAACCAATATTGTACCTTTAACTATTTGTTTAACTTTGTTCATGCAACACCTCATCGAACCTAACTGCGTACAGCGTTATTTAGTGTGCTCTTCTTGCACAAAGTACGCCAATCCAGCAGGCTTCAGATTCAAATTCTTGGCACGCCTATTGAATTGAACACACACAAAGATTTGATTGTGTAAAACAGTCAATTGCTTGACTCTCAGCCCGAGTAAACCAAACGGAGGTGAGAGCTTCTACGATATGAAAGGTAAAGGTTCCAGATATGCGCAGCGTTGGTTTTAAAAACGTGGGATTGATCGGGGTAATTGCTTGCCTTAGCTTAGGCATCATCGGGCAAGTCGATGCCGCATGGTTTCAAGCAAGTGGACAAGCAGTAATTATCAACGGTGACAAACAATTGGCCCGTCAGCAAGCCACTCAAGAGGCCATCAAGCAAGCGCTGCTGTTCGCCGGTGCATCGGTTACTAGCGTCCAACAACTGACCAATGGGCTGCTCAAAGACGACCGCTTCGAAGTCAGGGCAAGTGGTGAGGTTAATCGAATCGAATTGATAGACGAAATCTATCATGACGATTTCATTACGGTTTCAATTCGAGCAGACGTATTTCCACAAACAGCCAAATGCTCAGCCTCTGATTATAAAAAGACCATTGTTACAGCACATATGCCGTTTGAGACCCCGATGCAAACTCAAGATGGTAATTTATTTGCACTTGGTCAGTCAGCGATTGAGCAGCTTCCGCAGATGTTCGAACTAATGGCGCCACATAGTATGATAACAGCCGTTGTACCCAACACGTTTAATTGGTCTGCCCCAATGGTTCAGCAGCAAGTACACCATTTAGCTCAACAACATGATGCTCAATATGTGTTAAGCGTGACGGCCACAGATGTCAGTGTGCATCGACCAAACGCCAGTCTGGCATTTTGGCGAGATACAACTCCAGTTCGAAATTTTGCGGTCCGCGTGCGCCTGTTTGACGGTATGACTTCGGCCTTGTTATTGGATTTTAAAGTCGGCAACCAAGCAACCTGGCACGCGAGTAGATTTGAGCAACTCGATGTGCACTCTAATTATTTTTGGCAAACGCCCTATGGACTCGCCGTTAAGAGCACACTTCAGCGTATAGTCCAAGACGTGGATGAGGCCCTGAGCTGTAAACGCGCCATCGGTCGGGTTTTACAAATCGCAAACAATCAACTGCAAATTAATCTGGGTGGACAACAACAAGTGAAGCGAGGAGATACTTTGACCGTTTATCAAACGCGAGAACTCATTGACTCTTTCGGACAAGGTTACCGACAACACGTGCTGCACCCGACTGCGGTTATCGTTAGCGATGTATACGCCAATACGGCAACTGTAACATCAGTTGACGGTTCGCTATTGGGTGATATTCAACCAAACGATTTTGTTGTTAAGCAGTAACCCTTCCGCTTTACCCCGAGTTATTCCATAATCGCTATGGAGTGCACGGCGTAGCGTTCGAGGCCGTGTCGATTTTGCGTCCCCATAGTTTAACTGGATAAAACAAGAGCCTCCTAAGCTTTAGATCTGCGTTCGAGTCGCGGTGGGGACGCCATTTCCATTAACGCAATTGCATGCGTTATCTTGCCGTAGTTGAAGGTCTGTGAATATAGATTAAACTGAAAGGTATATCTTACGTATAAGCTTTACTATTAAACTCCAAATCAAGCAAACAGCTTAGGACGCTTGGATTAGGTGACATGGAATCTGTTGCGCCAACACGCTATGCCGACAAAACAGATTCTAAACAATACCGTTCATCTTATACTCATCATGCTTGTATGCTGGACTACCGCTACGCTTGCTCAGCAGTCGGAACAACACAGCTCACCTGTCATAACATTCAGTTCTGACTATCGCCAGGCAATAGGCGGTTATACACAGTACTTTTTCGAACCTAAGGGTGACCCTGCAAGCTTTGACGCCGCGATGTTGCGCTTTAACACTTCAAATGTCTACATAGCCGATAGCCAGTCAATATCATTGGGGATTGGTATCGCACCGGTATGGCTAAAATTCTCGGTCGAGAACCCAACACAACAGCCGTTGGCCTACCGTTTAGCAATTGAAACCCCGTGGCTTGATTATGTTGACGTCTATGCAAGACAGCGCGAAGGCCTGATCCAGCAATTTTATGGCGGCGACGGCAGGGCATTCGGCCGAGAACCCATGCCTCACCGGTTTTACGCACATGAATCCGTATTCGAACCCGGAGTAACCGATATCTTTGTGCGCATTGAGACTAGGGGTCCAATGGCAATCCCCATTCGCTTAAGCAGTGTTTCAAAAGCGATTGAAGCCGACCAAGCAGCGGCCTACCAGTATGGGATTTTGTACGGCATCATGGGTGCATTGGCCGTCTACAACTTACTACTGTTTAGCATTATTCGGCAACGAGAGTACGGCTTATACAGCGTTTACCTGATTGGTTTTTTGCTTAATAGCTTGTCCTATACTGGGCACATACACGCGATGTTTCCGACCGACTATGGGCCTTACTTTCAAGACTGGGTCGACGCATTTTTAATGATCACCTACAGTGTGGCTGGATTGCATTTTGCGCGAACCCTGTTGGGAACTAAACGCTATGCGCCGCGGCTAGATAGGATCACGTTCAATGTAGCCACATACATTCCTGCAGCAATGCTGGTATTTGCCGCTGCTGACCAATTAGTGATCACACTGATTTTAGCCTTTATCCTAAATTCTGGTTTTGCGTTCTTATTTGTGGCAATGGGAGTTGCCGCTTTGAGAGCAAACGTCGCATCGGCAAAACTTTTTGTGGTGAGCTCTGTAACTGCTGCAATGTGTATTGGGATCTCGACCATGGCGGTTGGCGGTGTTCTGCCTTACACGGATGCAACCTATAAACTCATCGAGGTCGGTATGGCGTTTGAAGCGCTTTTTCTCGCCATTATACTAGCCCAGCGCTTCAGGCTCGCACAACGAGACAAATTACTGGCTGAACAATATGCCAGAACCGATTCGCTCACCGGAATGCGCAATAGAAGAGGTTTTACAGAAAACTTCGATGCGATTTGGCATGGTATTCTGCGCAAACAACGCAATCTATCAATAGTCTTGTTTGACATTGACAATTTCAAATCCATTAACGACACCTACGGCCACAATGGCGGAGATATGGTCTTAAAGCAGCTTGCTCAGGTCATCACTGCAACGGCGAGAAAGGGCGACATTAGCGCCCGCTGGGGCGGCGAAGAATTTGTGATTGTCTTACCTGAAACCGACTTAAATGAAGCACTTAATCAGGCAGAAAGGCTGAGAGAGGCCATTGCCAATGAGCCAATGCTCGTAGATGGCACACGTTTGACCGTAACAACCAGCGTGGGCGTCGCCGGCTCAGAAGGCGCACTGTTTGCTCAACATCCATTAGCTCAAGCGTCTCTAGATGTACTGCTCAAATGTGCCGATAAGGCACTCTATGAAGCAAAGCACAATGGCAAAAATCAGGTTGTTAAATTTGATCCCCAACAACATGAACAATCAATCAGCAATTCAGCTTTGGGTATGAATCATTAACTCTCTTCCGTCGTCTGACTCATTTGCTCCAACGTCTTGCCGCGGGTCTCGAATACAAATCGGCCCACAAATACAATTGAGATCGCAGCACACAGCGCGTAAAAACCATATGCGCCAACTAGGCCAATTGACGTCAGCATGAGCGGGAACGTCATCGTTATCGCAAAATTAGCCAGCCATTGTGCCAAGCCAGCTATTGCTAACCCTGAACCTCTGAGACGATTCGGGAACATCTCACCTAAGAGGACCCACATTACCGGTCCCCAAGAAAAATTGAACATGACTACATAGGCATTCGCGGCGACTAGCGCCAACGTGCCGTAATCGCCCAAAGACAAAGCTCCACTTGCGTCAGCGCTCGCATTTGCAAAGGTAAACACCAATATTGCTAACGTAATCGTCATGCCGATCGACCCTATCATGAGTATCGGTTTTCGTCCGATTTTGTCGATTAAGACAATGGTCACTACGCAGGCCGCGATACTGACACCGCCACTGATAATATTAATGAGCAATGCGTCACTCTCACTGAATCCCACCGCTTGCCATAGTACGGCGCCATAGTAGAACACGACATTTATCCCAACTAACTGTTGAAACGTGGCCAAACCTATCCCAATCCACACAATCGGTTTTAACCGACGGCTATTTGGAACGAAAACCTCTTTGATGGAAGGTGGTGATGCATCCGTTAATGATTGCTTAATTTGAACCAATAAAGTTTCAGCATGGTCCTGATACAGCTTCTTCAAAACCAGAGTGGCAGATTCGATTTGTTGGGAAAGCACTAAATAACGTGGGCTCTCTGGAATAAACAATAACCCTAGTAGGAATAAACTAGCAGGTAAAATTTCCATCCAAAACATCCAACGCCACGCTTGGTAACCCCATAGCCATGCAGTTGTAGAGCTACCGGCAGTGGTGGCAATCCAATAATTACTCACAAACGCGATAAACAACCCACAAATAATGGCAATTTGTTGCAACGTAGCAAGCTTGCCGCGAATTTTACTGGGTGCAATTTCGCTAATATACGCGGGTGTCATTACGGACGCAGCGCCAACAGCTAGCCCCCCTAAAATTCTGAACATGACAAACATTGCTGAACTGGTCGCCGCACCGGAGCCCCATGCGCTGAGGATGAAAAAGATGGCCGCAACCAGTAACATTTTGCGTCGCCCATATTTGTCACCGAGCCAGCCAGCAAAAAACGCACCGACCGCACAACCTAACAACATACTTGCTACATTGAACCCCGTACCAACGCTTTGTGAATTAAACGCCTGTTGGAGGCCATCAACTGTTCCGTTTATGACACCACTGTCAAACCCGAATAGGAACCCACCGAGGGTTGCAATGATACTGGTGAGAATAATGACACCAAGATTTTGTTGCTGTGTATCCGTTTGCATAACTGCGCCTTTATAGTTGTTTTGCGTAACGCGACTTGAACTGCGTCAATGACGAACAAGCGTTGATTATTTACTCAGTTAACCAAAATTCTATGTTGGACTCCAGTTCCAATCCTTGATAATCCGCTCAGACAGCCCCATCGTATACAGTAGTCGACACTGCAGGTGTGTTTTGACCAGTTACTGAGGATTTTTCATGTCAGATTCAGAATTGCCTTTATCGTTTGCTGAAGCGTTGGGACAAGACCTTGACGAAGTAAAACCCTTACAATCGTCTAATTCGGCAGCAGATACCCTGAGGACTCAAAGGCGAGATGGCGATCTCCTCGCTAAGTCGTTAAAACGCGCAGCCATCATGGCTGTTGACGAAAACGACAATAACCCGCTCAGCGTCTCGTTGAGACGCTCAGTCAATCCAGACGATATGCTGAGTTTTAAACGCCCCGGTATTCAGGAGGGCGTGTTTAAAAATCTTAGACTCGGAAAATACGCACTCGAAGGGAGAATTGAGATACAACGTCTGCGAATTGAAGATGCGCGTAAAGTTCTATATGCCGAGTTACAAAAACATCACGCAAGAGGCGTTCGGGCACTATTGATAAAACATGGTCGAGGGGAGCACAGTAAGCCAATACCGGCGTTATGCAAGAGCTACCTAAATCAATGGCTTCAAGAACTTCCTGAAGTTATCGCTTTTCATTCTGCACAAAAACAACATGGAAGCCTAGCAGCAACCTACGTTTTGTTAAAAAAGCATCCGGATCAGAAACAGATCAACAGAGAGCGCTTGTTCCAGCGGGGTGTGTAACGCTGGAGGTGAAACGTTAGTGGGTTGAAGTACTAACGGTTGTTGAAACCTTCGCTGGCTCCGATGACGCGGATGTGCTGAAAACAGCCATAATAATCATAGCGGCGACCGCGACAGCGACACCAGTCAATCCAAATCCTCGACCTGAACGATTCATATTCGTCTCTTATTGTTTTGCAAGATTTACAACAATGGCTAAAAGATTAACCGTCAACCGCATCCGAGCGAGTTATTCCATGCAATTGCATTGTTATATCAGGAAGTTAACAAAAAACAATGGCAAAACGACATTTTTTTGACATTTTCATCAAAAAACTGTCGTTTGACGCAAAATTGTCAGCTTTGGTGCGAAAAATGCCGAGTTTGGTAGCGAAAAACTCAGTAACTCGGCAATTGATTACTTAGCCAACAAACTTCCGTGCATTACGGAACATTCGCATCCACGGACTATCTTCTTGCCACTCATCTGGTCGCCAAGAATTCGCCACGCTTCTAAACACGCGCTCAGGGTGAGGCATCATTATCGTTGCTCGCCCATCGGCGGACGTAAACGCTGTAACACCTGCAGTAGAACCATTAGGGTTGGCCGGATACTGCTCGGTTACATTGCCGTAATTATCAACATAGCGACCACTGAGCAAACGCTGCTGTTGAACGTCAACAAGCTGCTGTTCGGAGTCGAACTCTGCTCTCCCCTCGCCATGTGAAACGGCTATCGGCATTCTCGAGCCAGCCATCTGCTCAAAGAATATGGACGGAGATTCGACAATCTCAATCATTGCCGCGCGCGCTTCAAAGCGCTCCGAGCGATTGGTCACAAAATGAGGCCACAGCTCCGCTCCGGGGATTAAAGACTTTAAATTCGACAGCATCTGGCAACCGTTACAAACACCCAACGAGAAGGTGTCTTGACGATGGAAAAAGGTCTGGAAAGATTCGCGCGCTTTGGTATTAAACAAAATCGACTTGGCCCATCCCTCGCCTGCACCCAGCACGTCACCGTAACTAAACCCACCGCACGCGACTAAGCCTTTAAAGTCCTCCAAGCTGACTCGACCTTCCAACACGTCACTCATGTGTACATCAATGGCCTTAAACCCAGCTCGCGTAAATGCGGCTGCCATTTCGATATGAGAATTGACGCCTTGCTCGCGTAGCACCGCAACTTGCGGCCTAACGCCTGTCGCAATCATTGGTGCCGCGACATCTTCATTGATGTCAAAGCTCAGTTGCGCGTGCAAGCCTGGGTCATTGACGTCTGTTTTCGTCTGCATTTCCTGTGCTGCACATTCAGGGTTATCGCGCATGCGTTGCATAGCATCCGTAGTACGCGCCCACAATTCGCGATAGTGAACGCGAGGCTTATCAATCAGCATTGTGTTGCCTTGAGCAACTCGCACAGTATCACTATTGTTGAGCTTACCTACTTCAGTCACCGCGTCTGTTAGCTGATGTTTAGCGAAAATCGCGTTTACAGTATCTAAATCTTGCGCTTTGATTTGCACAACAGCGCCGATTTCTTCGTTGAACAACCACGCTGCCGCATCTCCAGTAGGTACATTAACATCAATGCCCGTTTTACCCGCAAATGCCATTTCGACTAACGTGGTAAAAATACCGCCATCAGACCGATCGTGATAGGCAAGTGCCAGTTGGTTAGAGACTAACTCTTGGACAGCGTTGAACATATTGGCTAATGCGCTTGGCTGGTCAACATCGGCAGGCTTATCGCCAAGTTGACTGTATACTTGTGCTAGACAACTCGCGCCCAAGCGCTGCTGGCCACCACTACCATCAATCAAGAGTAACTTAGTTTCACCTTTGTCCGTACGCAGCTGTGGGGTAAGAGTTTTTCTGACGTCTTTGACTGCGCCAAACGCCGAAATAATCAGCGACAAAGGTGCCGTAACTGATTTGTCTTGCGACTCTTCTTGCCACTGTGTTTTCATCGACATTGAGTCTTTACCAACCGGAATAGTGAGTCCTAGAGCAGGACATAATTCCTCTCCGACTGCCTTAACGGCTTCGTAAAGTCCGGCATCCTCTCCTGGGTGTCCCGCTGCAGCCATCCAGTTCGCCGACAATTTAATCCGCTTGATGTCGCCAATATCACTCGCTGCAATATTGGTTAGTGCTTCTGCAACCGCCATGCGTGCAGATGCTGCGTGATCAAGTAGCGCTATCGGCGTTCTCTCTCCCATCGCCATTGCTTCGCCGTGGTATGTGTCAAAAGCAGTTGTCGTAACCGCTACATCGGCGACAGGGATCTGCCAAGGACCCACCATCTGATCGCGACTTACCATACCGGTTACGCTGCGATCACCAATGGTGATTAAGAACGTTTTTTCAGCGATTGTTGGTAGAAGCATGAGACGCTCGGCCGCTTCACTGATATCGATGTCTTCGGTTGAAAAGCGTATCCCCGCAACGCGCTTAGATGTTACATCTCGATGCATCTTAGGCGGCTTACCCAACAATACCGACAAAGGCATATCAATAGGGTTGTTATCGAAATGCGCATCAGACAAGGTTAAGTGCTGTTCTTCCGTAGCCTCTCCGACCACAGCAAATGGTGCCCTTTCGCGCTGGCAAATCTGTTCGAATAGGGGTAAATCTTCTGGTGCGACAGACAATACATATCGTTCTTGTGATTCATTACACCAAATTTCCAGCGGCGCCATTCCAGGCTCATCACTGGGAACGTTCCGTAGCTCAAATTTGCCACCGCGTTCGCCGTCGTTGACCAACTCCGGAAATGCATTTGACAGACCACCAGCGCCAACATCGTGAATAAATTGGATAGGGTTTTTGTCGCCTAACTGCCAGCACTTATCGATAACTTCTTGGCAACGTCGTTCCATTTCGGGGTTGTCGCGTTGCACTGAAGCAAAGTCTAGATCTTCATTTGATTGACCCGATGCCATTGAAGATGCTGCACCACCGCCGAGGCCAATATTCATTGCCGGTCCGCCTAATGCGATCAGCTTGGCACCGACCGTGATCTCGCCCTTCTGAGTGTGCGAACGGCGAATATTACCCAAGCCTCCAGCGATCATTACTGGCTTGTGGTAACCTCGAACTTCTTCGCCATTGAAGCTGGTTACTAGCTGTTCGTATGTGCGGAAATAGCCTAATAAATTTGGACGGCCAAATTCGTTGTTAAACGCTGCGCCGCCAAGCGGGCCATCAAGCATAATATCTAATGCACTTACGATCCGACTGGGTTTACCATAATTGGCTTCCCACGGCTGCTGCATGTCAGGCAATTGAAGGTTTGATACACTAAACCCGACCAGACCGGCTTTGGGTTTGGAACCGCGTCCAGTTGCTCCTTCATCGCGTATCTCGCCGCCAGAACCAGTCGCTGCGCCGGCAAAAGGTGATATCGCGGTTGGGTGATTGTGCGTCTCAACCTTCATTAGAATATCAATATCTTCGTGATTGAATTGATATTCACCTTGCTCCGATGGGTAAAAACGTCCCGCTTGCCAACCATGCATAACAGCAGCGTTATCCTTGTAGGCGGACGTCACGAAATCAGGATGAGTCTCAAAGGTGTTTTTGATCATTTTGAACAGAGATTTCGGCTGTTTTTCGCCATCGATCGTCCAATCAGCGTTGAAAATTTTGTGTCGGCAATGTTCCGAATTGGCTTGCGCAAACATATACAACTCAATGTCGTTTGGATTCCGCCCCAGCGCTGTGAAACTGTCAAACAAGTAGTCAATTTCGTCGTCAGCGAGCGCCAATCCCATTTTTGTATTCGCGTCGGTCAATGCTTGCTTACCATTGGCCAAAATATCCACCGACAGTAGTTCACCCGGTTGTGCTGAAACAAACAACTGCTCCGCATCTTCAATATCATTATGAACTGACTCGGTCATACGGTCGTGCAACAACGCCGCTACTTGTTGGCGTTGTTCTGCACTAAGGTAATCCGGACTATTAAGATAATAAGCACAACCGCGCTCAATACGCTTGACGCTGCTCAATCCGCAGTTGTGCGCGATGTCGGTCGCTTTTGACGCCCAAGGGGAGATGGTGCCAAGTCGCGGCGTGACAAATAACAACTCACCTTCGTGAGCGGCATCTGTTGCTTTCGGGCCGTATACCAGCAACTGCTTTAACGTTGCGAGTTGAGTGTCGTCCAGTGCCTGTTCGAGATCAACTAAATGAACCCATTCGCTGCTCAATGCGCTAACATTGATGCCAAGGTCGGTTATTTGCTTGATTAATTTTTGGAGCCTAAAATCGGAAAGTGCTGGTGCGCCGCGCAGTACTAACATAGAGTGGTTTCTCTGAGATTAATAGCGATTCACAAGTGTTGCGTTGACACGTGCTGTATCGCTGCGTATTGATAACAAATTTGTTGGCGCGGAGTATAGCCGAAATGGCGATTATTGGTAAGAGTGGATTGCAATTGGAGACAAAAAAACTCAATGCTTAAAACCCTATCTGTATGGTTTCGTTGTCTAGTGGTAAGTAGCCTCCTGTTCTTGTGGGGTTGCGGCGCTCCACCTCCCAAATCATCGCTGCAAAGGGTTCTCGATGAAGGGGTCATTAGAGTAGGCACGAATTATGGTCCAACCACATACTACAACGGCGTTTCCGGACGCCAAGGATTTGAGTATGAGCTTGCCAAAGGGTTTGCCGACTATATTGGTGTGGAGCTCGAGGTTTACCCTTTTTATTCACTGAATGATTTATTCCCACAACTGAGCAACCAGCACCTCGATATTGTGGCGGCGGGAATAACAATGACGCCGCAGCGGATCTCACAATTTGACTTTGGACCCGCTTATCAAGATGTCAGCCAAAAAGTAGTGTTTTTACAAGGTAATCGACGCCCTAGAAATATTGAACAATTGGATGGAGACCTTTGGGTCGTCAGTGGCAGCAGCCATGCTGAATCATTAATGCAGTCTGCGGTTCCTGATAGTTTGAATTGGCAACAAACTGATGAACGCGATGCAGAGGAATTACTCGAATTAGTCGCTCAAGGTGAACTCGACTATACCGTAGCCGATTCGAACATATTGGCGTTGATGCGACGCCGATACCCGCAGTTAAGTATTGGTTTTACACTCGTGCAAGAGCAAGGCGTTGGCTGGGCTATTAATCGCCAAGGTGACGATGCGCTGCGCACTGCATTGATTGAGTACTTTGGTAAAATTCGTCAGGACGGCTCGTTTAAAGTACTCGAGGACAAGTATTTTGGCCACGTCCAAAGTTTTGACTATGTCGACACTCGCGAGTTTATCAAGGCCACAGAACAAACGTTGCCAGAACTGATCCCTTTGTTTAAGAAATATGCTGGTGAGCTAGATTGGCGTTTACTCGCAGCAATGAGCTATCAGGAAAGTCATTGGGATCCAAAAGCGACGTCCCCGACCGGGGTACGAGGGTTAATGATGCTAACGCTTGCGACGGCGCAGGACATGGGTGTTTCGTCGCGGCTAGACCCCGAACAGAGTATCCGCGGCGGTGCGAAATATTTCAGTAGTCTGCTGCGCCGAGTGCCGGCAAGGATCCAAGAGCCAGACAAGACGTGGTTAGCGTTGGCCGCATATAACATCGGACTGGGTCACCTTGAGGACGCACGCGTGTTGACGCAGAGAGGCGGCGGTAACCCTGATATGTGGGTCGATGTTAAACAGCATCTACCTTTGTTGCGGCAAAAAAAATACTACAAGAAAACCAGATTCGGCTATGCAAGAGGCAACGAAGCCGTTGCATACGTCGATAATATCCGTCGCTACTACGACACCATTGTATGGCTCGACCAGCAGCAGCGACTCGATCCGGTCCACCTCGAACAAACGGCCTCGATAAATACGCCAAAAAGTGCGACAAAACTCGAAAACTAAATTGTCACTTTATGGTCATAACTTGAGTCTAGACTTAGCACTACAAATCATTCATCGCTATTGAAAAACTCGATTTAATCCCTACTAAAGGAAGTCAAGTGATTGAACCTACTCGATAATCAAGGAGAGTGAAACAACAATGAGAAAAAGTCGTCCTCTGAAAAACCGCGCATTACAAAACAATAGAATGAAGCGGCTTTCAATGTTTAAACGCACTCGCAAAAAGATTCTGCAAAGACGCAGAGAGTTCGTGCGTGCAGAATTAATCCAACAATGGTCTTTGGCTAGCTAAGCTGATCGTCTCGTTGCAGCTGTTTCAGCAGCTTCTTCTGTTTTCTGCGCCGCTGGAAAAAACTCGATAATAGGTCTGCACAAGCCGTTTCCTCGATCCCCCCGATCACCTCTATTTGGTGATTCAGTTGTGCGTTTTGCACCAGATTCATAACACTTCCAGCGCAGCCAGTTTTGTTATCATAAGCCCCGAACACCAGCCGTGAGATCCTCGCATGCACCATCAAACCCGCGCACATAGGACAAGGTTCTAGCGTTACGTACAGCGTCGTATCTAGAATTCGGTAATTTCCCAAGTGCTTAGCGGCCTGCTGTATCGCCTGCATTTCCGCATGCGCTGCGGGGTTATGGGTGGAAATAGGTTGATTCCAGCCCTCGCCAACAATGCGATTGTTATGCACAACAACCGCTCCCACAGGAACTTCATCGATCTGCTCAGCTCGAGAGGCTCTTTGCAGCGCCTCCCGCATCCATGCTTCATGAGTGCTGTAAATCTCGTCACTCATTAGTCAAAACCGCTAATTCACTAGTGAAAAAAACCACACCAACAAACACTGATAACCTAACCCTCTGTTTATATTGACTTTTATTATTGGTAAGCGAATTGCAAAACGATAACCAATAGTGCGCTGTCAAACATAGCATGAAGCCAAACAATGCAAAACTGATGAATAGCACTAAACTAAAACCAAGACTCACAAAGGGAGCGTAATATGAACATGACTGCTATCGCGATTGTCGCCATTGTTTGCTGGACGATTGTAAAATTGACCGGCCGAGATAAACCTAAGAAGAAGGCTTCATCGGATTTGGCCTCTGCGGCCGAAAATGCGGCGCTCAAGCAGCAAATGGATGCCATGCAAGAACGTATAGAAGTATTGGAACGAATCGTTACAGACGAAAAGTATGACCTACAGCGTCAGTTTGATGCACTCAAAAAAGACAGCGATAGAGCGGCCTAATCACCTTCCAGGATAAACCGCTCTGCACGTTCAACGCGGCGCGGTTTGCCGGTGACGATGAGTACATCTCCGGCGTATACTTCAGTTTCATCGCTCGGCGACGCCATTTCCCGTTGCTCTCTGCGAAGTGCTCTGAGCTGCACGCGCAAACGGCCTAAATCGAGCGCTTGTATGGTTTTCCCAACTGCATAAGCATCCTGACTAACAATCACAGGATGCATAAATTCTAACTTGTCTTCAGTATTCGGGTTAATTTCGGTCGTTTCGCCCGGATAGAAGCCATGCATGTGGTCGTATCTTCCTTTGCGCTCGGCTCTCACACGTTTCAAAATTCGCGACATCGGTACACCCGAATAGTGCAGCAATTGCGACACCAGCATTAAACTACCCTCTTGTAATTCCGGTACCACTTGAGTAGCCCCTGCCTCATACAAGGTGTTCATTTGCTTATCTTTGCGAATGCGCACAATGACCTTGATATCAGGTTGCAATTGTTTCACTACCGACATCAGTTTCTTCGCCATATCCGTTTGATCGAAAGTAATCACAACTAGTTTCGCTGACTCGATATGGGCATTCTTCAAAATATCCTTATTAGTCGCATCACCGTATAAGACATTCTCACCAGCTGCGCGACTTTCTTGAACTCGGATCGGATCAAAGTCGATTGCGACGAAGTTAATCCCTTCTAACTTCAGCATTCTTGCGCTGCTTTGACCAACTCGGCCAAAACCTGCTATCACGACATGGTTGTCTAGTTCACCAATCCCCTCGCTCAGGTTGCTATTTGATTGAATTGAAGAGACTAAATTTCGCTGACTCAACCGCATGGCAATGCTCAAGCTTCGATCAATCAATAATGGTGTTAATGCCATACTGAGTATACCGACACTGATAATCAACGATGAGGTCTGACTGTTGATGACGTCGTGATTGACCGCCAGAGCTGCCAATACAAAACTGAACTCTCCCATTTGGCAAAGTTTGAGCGCGGCGGCCCAACTGTCTCGTGAGGCGACACCGAACAACCAGGAAGCTAATTGCATCAAGAGTACTTTCAATAACATCATGCCAACCGTCGCCAACACAATCCAATGCAGTTGTTGAAACAAGAAGGCTAGGTCCAATTGCATACCAACGGTGACAAAGAACAGCCCCATCAGCATATCGCGAAACGGGCGAATGTCAGCCTCGAGTTGATAGCGGTACTGGCTCTCACTGAGCATCATACCGGCCAGAAAAGCCCCTAACGCCATCGACAGACCAAACCAATAAGTCAGTCCCGCGGCCAGCAACGCTACGACGATTGTCGTCAACACAAAGAGTTCATCAGTTCGCGCGCTCGCGACCTCTCGAAATAGTCGCGGTAATACCCATTTGCCAATGGTGAGTAGGATTGCGACCACCACCACACCTTTTAGTAACGCGAATGAAATTGCCAGCGCAAACGATCCTTCAGCAGAGGGCGACATCAAGGGAATCGCAATCAAGAATGGTACGACAGCTAAGTCTTGGAACAACAGTACACTTATCGCGAGTTGCGTACGTTGATTGTGTAGGATACCCATTTCCGCAACTTGCTTGATCACAATTGCGGTGGACGATAATGCGACCATACCGCCGATGATGATCGCGGCATTGACCGGAAGGCCTAACCCTATGGCTGCGGTGGCGATTACACAGGTTGTCAGTAATACTTGGCCCAAGCCAATCCCAAATACCATATGCCGCATTGCGAGAAGTTTGGGCAATGAAAACTCTAACCCTAGTGAAAACAACAGAAACACAATGCCAATTTCGGCTAGTAGGTGCATTTGCTCTGGGTTTTCGAACAAAGCAATCAAATCGGGTCCTGCGATAACCCCAGTCACCAGATAAGACAATATTGGCGGTAACCCAATGCGCTTGAGAAGCCAAATCAGTGCTACTGCAATAACCATCAAAACAATGACTTGAACAAACTCACTGTGCATATAACTGGGCTCCTGTTCGGGTTGGCTTACATTTTGCTGAATCCACGTGTGACTGAAGATTTTTCCGTAGATTGTCAAAAAACCGACGTCTACAGCCTAGAGGATTGTCGAGTTCAGCACAATTATTAATGCCATGCAGGAGTTACACGTGGACTATAGTACAGAACTATCCAGCACCGAATTGCCTCATCAATCCAATATTGACCAAGTCTCACTGGGTGCTCAGAGTCAACTCGCGGGTCCACTTACGCATGCGATCGAATACACCGCATTTTTAAACCTAATGCTAGCCACTATCGATCTGGATGAACTGTGCGACAATTACTACCAATATTTGGCTAGCCGACTGCCGCTCAAGGGGCTAACGTTTGCCATCCAAGATCGTCTTTTCCGGATTGGCGCTCCGGAAAAAGGCAGGATCAAAGTACGCCTCCCTTGCGGTAAGCGGACGCGTGAGCATCAGCCCGAATTGTCGCACATTGATTATCAATTTATGCGCACAATGTCGGTTCGTGAACAGCAGTTGCTGCATGAGCTACACACGCATTTTTGTACGCCTTTGGGACACGCGGTTGCGTATCGACATTTACTCGACCAAGCGACACGAGATCCTCTTACGGGCCTTGGTAATCGCGCAGGGTTTGATCAGCAAGTACAACGCTCTTTTAGTCAGATGGAGCGCCATCAAATTCCATTTGGCTTACTCATCATAGATTTAGACAACTTCAAACAAGTCAATGATAACTTCGGACACCAACAAGGTGACAAAGCCTTAGTAGCCGTAGCTGACTTACTGCGAGGCTCGTTGCGTGACGACGATCTGGCTTATCGCTTTGGCGGTGACGAATTTTGCTGTGTGTTAAACGCAGTTGATCAACAACAAATGCTAATCGTGGCAGAGCGTATTCGCCGCGCATTCACGCAATCTAGCTTACTGGCGAAGCACAAAGTCACAGCCAGTGTCGGTGGCACAATAGCCATGCCCAGAGAACCACACGCAATGCTATTTGAGCGCGCCGACAAGGCCGTATATCAAGTGAAGGCGAAGAACAAAAACGCCGTTCTAATCGCCTGATCCATCCGCTGATTTGTTGAGCACTAAGCGCTCACCATCGGTAACGGCGAGTAAGGTATCGCGAGCATAAACCCCTATTGTGCTATCCCTGTGCCATGGGGGCACGCGCCATTCTTTAAACCAGTAAGTCATTTTGCGTTCTGGTCGATTGCGATACATTTTAAAGCGCTCATTTCTGCGTAGATTTCGCACGTGTACCCCTTCTAGCGCAGCGTAATCGGGCAATTGAATCACATGGTCGAGTAAACGGACGCTCCATTGTTGGTCGTGTAACTCAAATACCAAATCACGCTTACCGTTACACGCATCTTGAATTGTTACTATCGCCGATTCGCTTATTTCCTCGTCTAGTTCGAGCGCTCGGTAAGGTGTCACAAGGTAAAAGATACCATCGGAAAATACGCGTATTTCATGTTCTCCCCAGTTTACTTCCGCTTTGTTATCAGACCCGACATTGAGCGCGAGCAATATGCTGTCCATCGTCGTTTTCGACGGAGTTCCTGCCCCGTTCGTTCGCAGCCAATAGCGCAACAAATCAACCATAACAGTATGCGGTAATTGCGCCAGTTTATCGCGGCTCGCAATGGTGGGTGCCAGCAACACGTGTGATAACTTTTCAGCTAATAAAAAATCCAGCGTTTGTTGGTTGTTGGCTGATAAACTGGCGCTACGCGCAATCGCTCGCCGAATACCCTGCCAGCGCTCTGGCCAGAGTGCTTGAACCTGTGGCCATAGCTGATGCCGAATGCGGTTACGATCAAATCGGGTATCTTGATTCGACTCATCTTCGACCCAAGATAGCTGGTGTTCTGAAGCGTAATGTTCCAGATCGCTGCGCGACAAATCCAGAAGTGGCCGCGCGAAGCCCAGGGGGCGCCCATTTATTTGACGTTGATTATAAAAGCGCATCGCAGCTAGACCATCTGGACCACTGCCACGGAATAACCGTATAAACACAGTCTCAACCTGATCATCCATGTGATGGGCCAAAAGTACTAAGCTTTGTTCATCCAGTCGTCGCGCAAATGCACCATAACGTTCATCGCGGGCTTTGGCTTCGAGGCTCTCACGGCGAGCGGGTGCCACAACAACCTTCTCTACGATTAAACCAACACCTAAACGTTCGCTCAGCGCTTGCACATGTGACTGCCAATCACCAGCATTTGAACTCAATTGATGATTGACGTGGATAATCCGAATCTGTGGGTTTCCGGACTGACGTGACCATAACTCTGCTGCATGCAGCAATACGACACTGTCTAAGCCACCAGAGCAGGCTACACAAATCGATAACGGCACGTCGTTCGGCAATTCGAACGACTGTTGATGGGTCTGGCAGGCTTTATCCAGTGCCTGCCAGATAATCTGTTGAGTATTAAAATTAGCAGTAACCAAACGACATTAAACGTTCGTATCGCTGCGCCAGCAGCTCTTCTACAGATAGACTACTGAGCTGCGCGAGTTGTTGCTTGATTGTCGCTTTCAAATTTGCTGCGGCACCATCAAAGTCCCGATGCGCGCCGCCAAGGGGCTCATCGATTATCGTATTGATCAGGCCTAACTCGTGAATTTGCTTTGCACTGACGCCCATGGCTTCTGCTGCCGTGGAGGCCTTCTCGGCGCTTTTCCACAAAATTGAAGCACAGCCTTCCGGAGAAATAACGGAATACGTGCTGTATTGCATCATGTTGACACGATCACCGACACCAATTGCAAGCGCCCCGCCAGAACCACCTTCACCAATAACGGTACATACCACCGGAACTTTCAATTCTGCCATTTCGAGTAAGTTTCGAGCAATCGCTTCACTCTGACCACGCTCTTCAGCGCCGACTCCAGGGTAAGCTCCGGGCGTATCAATGAAGGTCACGATAGGCAATCCAAACCGTTCAGCGAGTTTCATCAAACGCAGCGCCTTTCGATACCCCTCCGGCTTGGGCATCCCAAAGTTGCGTTTAATTTTTTCTTTAGTATCGCGTCCTTTTTGGTGACCAATGACCATAACCGGTTGGTCGTCTAAATCAGCTAAACCACCAACGATCGCTTTGTCATCTGCGTACGCGCGGTCGCCCGCCAACTCGTTAAAGTCAGTCAATATGCGTTCGACGTAGTCCAACGTATAGGGGCGGTTCGGATGGCGCGCCAATTGCGAGATCTGCCAAGCCCCAAGGTTTGTGAAAATTTTCTTAGTCTGTTCGGCATTCTTTTCTTGAAGGCGGGTAATTTCCTCTTCAATACTGACATCGAACTCGCCGTCTTGATTAACCAAACGCAACTCTTTTATTTTTGCTTCTAATTCTGCAATTGGTTGCTCAAATTCCAAAAAATGTGAATTCATTCAATTTCCCATCTGATCGTAGTTGGTAACCCAGGCCTGTTACCAATTAACGAAACGCCAGACGAATATGCTGCTCGCCCATGAATTGCTTCAAATCGTGTAACAACTGGTCGTCAGGCGTGACATACCAGTCTGCACCACTTGCAATTGTCACCTCGACGTCTGGATGCAGAACATCAAAATGCACAGGGCAGCTACCGCCGCGATATTCGTTTAAAATATTGTGTAGTTTAGACACTGTGTCGAGGGTACACCAATTGGTGTCGACTTGCAGCGAAATAGCACTTAAATTGGTCTCTCTTGCCGCGACAATGTCCATGACATCTCTGGCCGTAATTGTATTGCCCCCAGAGAACTCATCAAAGCTGACCTGTCCTTTTATGAGCAATATTTTGTCATTTTCCAGCATAGACTCGTATTGTTCGTACATATCGGGGAAAAAACGTACATCCATTCGCGCACTTTTATCATCCAGCGTCACGATAGCCCACCGCTTTCCTTTTTTATTGGTCATTACTCGAACACCAAGCACTAAACCTACCGCTGAAGCATTTGCCTCTCTGCCAGTCGGTTTGAGGTCAACTAAACGGCCGTCAGTATAGTGACTCAACTCTTCAATATACTGATTGATTGGATGGCCGGTTAGATACAGGCCTAACGTCTCTTTTTCACCTTCCAACCAAATGCGTTCTGACCATTTAGGCACGTCAGCAAAGGCCTGCTGGACTTCTTCTGGCTCAGTAGTCAACAAGCCAAACATATCTGATTGGCCGAAGGACTCTGCTCGGGCATGCTGATCAGCCGCCGCTAATGCTTCTGGTAAAGAGGCCATAATCGCCGCCCGATGTGGGCCCAAGTTGTCCATCGCACCAGACAATACCAGCTTCTCTAGGACCCGGCGATTGACGCGCTTGATATCGACTTTGGCACAAAAATCAAATAGGTCGGTGAAGTGCCCATGAGTTTCACGCGCTTCGATTATGGCGTCGATCGGGCCTTCTCCTACGCCCTTAATCGCCCCAATTCCGTAGACAATATGGCCTTCTTGATCGACGGTAAACTTGTATTTACCGCTGTTCAAATCAGGTGGCAATAGGGTCAACCCCATGCGATTACACTCGTCGACCAAGGTTACAATCTTGTCGGTATTATCCATATCAGCGGACATAACGGCGGCCATAAACGGTGCTGGGTAATGTTGCTTTAACCAAAGTGTTTGGTATGAAACCAGTGCGTAGGCGGCAGAGTGAGATTTGTTAAACCCGTAACCTGCAAACTTCTCTACCAGATCGAAGATTTTCATCGCCAAATCTGGGTCAATTTCATTATTTTTAGCACCCTCTTGGAACACTGAGCGCTGTTTTTGCATCTCTTCAGGCTTTTTCTTACCCATCGCTCGCCGTAATAAGTCGGCGCCACCCAAGCTATAGCCCGCCATTTCTTGGGCAATTTGCATGACCTGCTCTTGATAGAGAATGATGCCATAGGTCGGTTCGAGTATGGGTTGAAGGCATTCGTGTTGATAGTTTTCGTCCGGATAAGAAATTGCCTCTCGGCCATGCTTCCGGTCGATAAAGTTATCAACCATACCTGATTGCAATGGTCCTGGCCGGAACAGCGCAACCAATGCAATGATATCTTCGAAACAGTCCGGTTTAAGCCGCTTGATCAGGTCCTTCATACCACGGGACTCTAGCTGGAATACCGCCGTGGTCTCAGCGCGTTGAAGCATGTCAAAACTGGGCTTATCTTCCAAAGGGATTGCACTGATATCAATCAGCTCTCCTTTGGTTTCTTGAATCATGTCAATTGCCCATTGGATAATCGTCAAGGTACGCAAACCCAAGAAGTCAAACTTGACCAATCCTGCCGTTTCAACATCATTCTTGTCGAACTGGGTGACTGGATTGTTGCCCTCGTCATCACAGTACAGCGGCGCAAAGTCGATTATTTTTGTCGGTGCGATAACAACACCACCCGCATGTTTACCCGCGTTTCGGGTTACCCCTTCCAGTACACGCGCCATCGACATCAAGTCCGCGACTTCATCGTCGCTGTTCTCCAACTCACCGAGACGAGGCTCTACGTCAAACGCTTTGCTCAACGTCATGCCGGGATCAGAGGGAATGAGTTTGCTAATCCGATCGACAAAACCATATGGGTGGCCCAGTACACGACCCACATCTCGCACAACGGCTTTAGCCGCCATCGTTCCGAATGTTATGATCTGTGACACGGCGTCACGCCCATACAATTGTGCAACGTGGTCGATTACTTCATCACGCCGATCCATACAAAAATCAACATCAAAGTCTGGCATTGATACCCGCTCAGGGTTTAAGAATCGCTCAAATAGTAAGTCGAACTCCAACGGATCGAGGTCTGTAATCGCTAGCGCGTATGCTACTAATGAACCGGCACCTGAACCACGCCCGGGTCCAACCGGAATGTTGTGATCCTTACTCCACTGGATAAACTCCATCACAATGAGGAAGTAGCCGGGAAATCCCATTTGATTGATCACGTCTAACTCGATTTGTAGACGTTCATCATATTCAGGCCGTTTTTGCAGGCGCTCTTGTTCATCTGGGAACAAAAACTCCAAGCGTTGCTCGAGACCTTCTTGGGAAACTTTAACGAGGTAGTCCTCGTCTGACATTCCACCGGTAGGAAACTTCGGCAAGAAGTACTCACCCAATTTGACCGTAACGTTACAGCGTTTTGCTATTTCAACAGTATTGGCAAGTGCTTCGGGAATATCGTCAAATAATTCAAGCATCTCCTGCTCTGAGCGGAGATACTGCTGAGCGCTATAGCGCTTAGGACGACGATTGTCATCAAGCGTGTAGCCATCGTGAATACACACTCGGATTTCGTGCGCGTCAAAACCGCTCGCATCTATGAAACAGGCTTCATTGGTCGCGACAACAGGCAAGTGATGTTCACTGGCAAACGCCACCGCAGCATGGATATAGTCTTCCTCCCCCGGCCTTCCAGTGCGCGTCAGCTCCAAATAGTAACGATCAACAAAATGCTGCTGGTAAAATTGGCTGATTTCACTTGCCAACTTACTATTGTTTTTGGCGAGTGCCAGACCAACATCGCCTTGCAGTCCGCCCGATATGACAATGATGCCCTGATTGTGCTCACCCAGCCACGCCTGATCAATAACAGCTCGATTGCTCACATAGCCACGTTTATAGGCCTCTGATATGAGCAACGTAATATTCTTATACCCATCGCCATCCATCGCCAATAGCGTCACACGAGTAATCTCATCCAGTAGCGGGTTAGACAACCAAACGTCGACACCTATGAGAGGTTTGATTCCACGTGCATGTGATTCCGAATAGAACTTCACTAAACCACACATGTTCATTTGATCAGTGATGGCTATCGCAGGCATGTTCAGTGCCTTAGCCCTGTCTAAGATCGGTTTAACTTTATTGAGACCATCCATCATTGAGAAATCGCTGTGCACTCTCAAATGGACAAACTGACTGTCAGACGCACTATTGCCTGAAATCGGATTTTCGGCTTGCATTTCGCTCATGAATTAGGGATTCGTAATTTGTTGTTCTAAGATGGCTTGAACCGGTTTGAAACTCTTTCGATAACAATCTAACACACCATACTGTTCTATCGCAGCAAAATGCGCTTTTGTTGGATAACCTTTGTGTTTGTCAAAACCAAATTCCGGGTGCTGTTGATGAAGCGCTAGCATTTCATCGTCTCTGGCAACCTTGGCTAAGATCGATGCGGCTGCAATTTCTGGGTGTTTACTATCGCCTTTTACCACCGCTTCAGCAGCGTATCGCCACTCGGGTAATCGATTGCCATCTACCCTGACGAAATCAGGTTGAATTGCCAGTCCCTCTACTGCCCGCTGCATCGCCAGCATCGTTGCATGTAAGATATTGAGACGATCGATTTCTTCCGGCTCCGCCCGCCCCAGACACCAACACAGCGCATCCTGTTTAATTTGCTCAGCCAGCATTTGACGTTTCTTGGCTGATAATTTCTTTGAATCATCAAGCCCATCAATTGGCTTATTTGGATCTAAAATAACAGCAGCCGTGACAACCGCCCCGACCAGCGGCCCTCGCCCAACCTCGTCTACGCCTGCGACTCTTTGATGTTGCATTAGGTCTCCTCAGTCTGTAGCGGTAATCCGACTAACCTCAGCACTGCCTGCGCAGCTTGCTGGTCGGCATTCAGTTTTAAGCCCTGATGTAAACGCGTGAACTCTTCCTGTAGCGCGTGACCTTGGGAACCAAATAGCGGTAGCAAATGACGATACAAGTTATTTGGATTAACGTCTTGTTGAAGCAACTCAGTTACGAGAGCCTGCTCGGCAAGAATATTAGGTAGAGCAAAATACTTGGGCTTATACAGGTAGCCCATTATGAATCGTGTCAGCCGGGACATTTTATACGCCACTACCATTGGACGTTTACACAGCATTGCTTCAAGCGTTGCTGTGCCTGAGGCGATCAGAACAGCGTTAGATGCGAGCAAACACTCGCGCGTTTGCCCATCAATCAGCTTAACATCAAAATGTAGCTTACTGACAGTGTCCTGATAGGCTTTGAGCATTCCTTCTATTTGTGTATAGCGGGCATGATTAGCCGCGGGAATCAAAACGGAAAGTGTCTTTCCCTGTTGTTCAAAATATTCAGCCAGTTGATTGGCAGTGGCAATAAAATCATTTAATAATGACGCAACCTCAGCCTTTCGCGAACCTGGTAATAACGCTAAAACAGGCTGTTGTCTGGTTAACTCGAACAACTCCCGGGCATCGCTGCCATCATCCGCGATTGGGATTGTGTCAGCCAGAGTGTGCCCGACAAATTTATAGGGCACACCATATTGCTCGTATATGGGCGCCTCAAATGGAAATAGCCCCAGTACAAGATGAGTCGCGTTGGCAATTTTAACGATCCGCTTTTCCCGCCAAGCCCACACAGTAGGACTGACATAATGGACCGTCTTTATGCCTCTCTGCTTAAGCACCGTTTCGATACGCAGATTAAAATCGGGCGCGTCTACACCAATAAAGACATCAGGGACATCCTGTTCATAATGGGCGAGCACTTGCCGTTTAATTTCAAGTAAGCGCGGTAGGCGCGACAGCACTTCGACCAAACCCATGACGGACAACTCTTCAATATCGACCAAGGATTGCATCCCCTCGGCTAACATGTGTTTTCCGCCTATACCGGTGAAGCGAATAGTGGGATGCGCGCGCTTTAACGCGGCCATCAAGCCGGCCGCCAGAACATCACCAGACGGTTCTCCTGCAATTATCCCGACATGTAATGCAGTGGTCATTGCTTAACGCACAATACCGCGTTCTGAGCGTTGAATGAAATCAGCCAACAAGCCAACTTCTGGCGTAGTGGCCGCCATTTCATTGAGGCGTTCAAGGGCTTGTGAAGTCGTATTGCCATCGCGGTAGATCACCTTGTAGGCGCGCTTTATTTGCATAATCGTGTCTTTTTCGAAGCCACGACGTCGCAGGCCTTCAGAATTAATACCTTGAGGAATATGTTTGGTGCCGCTGATCATAACAAAAGGAGGGATATCCCTTAATACGATCGCACCACCACCGGCAAAACTGTGTGCACCGATTTTACAGAATTGATGCACGGCTGTCATGCCACCAAGAATGACGTTATCAGCGATGTGAACATGCCCTGCAATCGTCACATTGTTTGCCAGTATGTTGTCGTTTCCGAGCACGCAGTCATGGGCAAGGTGAACACCGACCATCAGTAAATTGTTGTCACCTATTTGGGTGATGGATTGGTCCTGCATTGTGCCGCGGTGGACCGTGACTGACTCGCGAAAAACATTATTATTACCGACCAATAAGCGCGTGGGCTCACCCGCGTACTTTTTATCCTGACAGTCTTCACCGATGCTGGAAAACTGGTAGAAATGATTACTGTGACCAAAGGTAGATTCTCCTTTGATCACAACATGTGACTCAACCACGCAATTATCACCTAGTTCTACATCGGCCCCAATATAACTATAGGGTCCAACCGAGACGTTTTTACCGAGTTTAGCACTCGGCTCGATGATTGCTGTTGCGTGTATGGTCATTTAAATAGCTCGCATAGCGCACATAAATTCACAAGAACAGGCTTCTTCACCGTCTACGCTGGCAATCCCGTGGAATTTCCATATCCCGCGCCGTTCTTTAATTAAATGTACTTCAAAATCTAACCGGTCTCCAGGCACAACTGGACGTTTGAAACGTGCCTTATCGATACCAGCATACAAATATAACTCGTCGGTTTTACCTTTAGTTTTGAAGCCAAGAACCCCTGCAGCTTGTGCGAGAGCTTCTAAAATAAGCACTCCAGGAAAAATCGGCTGACCAGGGAAATGGCCGGTAAAGCACGGCTCGTTAAACGTAATATTCTTATACGCGTGAATTTTTTCACCCAGTTGGTAATCAGTTACGCGATCAACCAACAAAAAGGGATATCGATGTGGCAGTAAATCCAGAATTTCTTGAATATCGATTGGATTAAGAGAATTGGCCAAAGTGCCTCCGCTGCTAAAACTGTGGAGAGTCAGAGATGACTCATCATTGTCACTAAATTAATGGCTGCCAACCATACGCGTATAAACGTCAAAAACAAATCAGACCAAACAACGAAGCGCTGTTTGGCCTGCATTATATATCGCGAAGAATTAGTTAAGCTTGTTAACTTCTTCTAACACTTGAGCTGAAACATCGTGCTCAGGCTTTGCAAACGAGATTGCGCCAGCACTGATGATCATATCATAGTCGCCATCAGCCGCTACCTTATCGATAGACTGTCTGATTAGCGCCAAAATTTTATTTCGCTCTTCGTTTTGGCGACGTTGGATGCTCTGCTGAAGAGGCTGTGCTTTTTCAGCGTAGCTTTGACGCGAAGTCAGAATCTTTTCCTGCATTTCGGTCTTTTCTTGCTCGCTCATAGTTGCGGCATTGCGCTGAAGGCTTTCAACATAAAATTCAATGTCACGTTGCAATTGCTCAACTTCTTCGATTTGGTCTTTAAACTCAACCGAAATCTTTTCTGGAATAGCCGCCGCGTCAGGAATCGACTGGAATACAGACTGTACGTCAACGAAAGCTAGCTTCTGCTCGGCCATCGCTGGAGCGCTAAGTACTGCGCTCGAAAGAAGCGCTGTAGCGACTAAATGTTTAGCAAGTTGTTTCAATTGGAACTCCTCATTTCACAAATTGTTATTTTATCGCTGGCTTTAGCCGAACGAAATTAGTATTAGAAAGTTTGACCAATATTAAAGGTAAAGAATCGTGCATCATCGCCTTCGCGCTCACGAATCGCTCTTGAGAAGCTAAATACCATTGGTCCCATTGGTGATAGCCATTGTACCGAAATACCTGCCGAAGCACGATACAACTTCCAATCACTATAATCCAGCAGTTCATCGAAATCGTTACGACCGTCGCCAGCATTCGTCAAGTTAGCGTATTCATCGAAATCGAATTCTGTATCCCACACGTTACCAACGTCCAAAAATACGCTCGTACGCACTGAGTTGTCGAAATCTTCTTCCACGAATGGTGTCGGTACAATTAACTCCAAACCACCGAGCGCCATCGCATTACCACCCAGGCTCCGCTGAGACAGGAAGTAACTGTCGTTTTCTGGGCTTCCCGGGATGATATTACCGTCAGGACCGATAATCTCCCCTTGTGAGAAACGCTGGATACCGCGCGGTCCTACCGTGTTGTTTTCAAAACCGCGAAGTGTATCAGCACCACCGGCCGTAAAGTTTTCCGTAAATGGCAGAATCTGGTCGTTGCCATTGATATCCCCATAACCATTGCCGTAGCCAAGGCGCAATCTCGCTAGGAATGACCAACGCTGGTTGCGTGTTAGAGGGAAATAAAACTTGGTGTCAAATACCGATTTAAAGTAGTTCACATCTGAATTGGGGGTCGTTACGCTGAATGACGCTCGCTGCGAGGAACCCGCGGTAGGGAAAACCCCGCGATTGAGCGTTGAGCGACTCCACGTAACGGTCGCTGTTAAGCTTTCATACTTGATTGACGCGTCGGGATTACTCAGATCAATAAATTGCTCATAAAAACGGTCTGTTTGTTCGTACGAAGAACGGTTAAACAATTCGACATTCGCATAGGTCAAACCGAAGTTAATTCGGTTGAACTCATCAATAGGATACCCAATATTGCCGCCCACTGAGTACTGCTTACTGTTGAATCGGATAACGTTGAAATCTTCACCATCAAATTCACTGTAGCCAATACTTCCACCCAAGCTGATACCATCGATGGTAAAGAATGGGTCCTGGTAGGTAATTTGAGCAGACTGCTGATATGAAACGGTATTCAAGCTGATACCAACACGCTTGCCCGTTCCCAAGAAATTATCTTGCTGGATGCCGGCTTGCAAACTCAACTTGGTGCGGTCCCCATAACCGATACCGGCATTAAACGAACCAGACGGCTGTTCTTTAACCGCGAAATTAACATCAACCTTGTCGTCCTCGCCGGGGATGCGCACCGTATCGAACTCAACTTCTTCCATGTATGTCAAACGCGACAAGGCATTCTTAGATGATTCCAACAGCGGATTGGAAAGCCACGTACCTTCCATTTGGCTAACATTCTGGCGCAATACTCGGTCTGCAGTGAGCACGTTACCTTCAAAGTTCAAGCGGCGCACGTAAATGCGCTTACCTGGATCAACCGATAGGGTTAGTTTAACCGTTTTGTCTTCATCATTAATTTCGGGAACGGTGGTAACCGTTGGGTAAGCATATCCAAAGCGCCCCAAATATTTACTGATAAATTCTTCGGTATAGGTCACTTCGGCTTGGTTGTACATCTCCCCCTGAGTAAGAGGCAAAACAGTCTCAATATATTCTTCATGCCCAAGCACATCACCCACCAGCTCAACATCTGAAATGGTGTACTGCTCACCTTCGGATACATTCATGGTAATGTAGATGCCTGACTTTTCCGGTGTCATTGATACCTGAGTCGATTCTACTGCGAACCTCAAATAACCGCGGTTCTTATAGTAGTTCTCAATATTTTCCATGTCGCCGGTTAAGGTCTGTTGTTGATAGCGGGTCTCGGACATAAAGTCCCACCACGGCGTATCAAACTGCAACTCCATTTGCTCAAACAACTCAGCATCGGAAAATATCTCATTTCCTACGATGTTGATCTGCTGAATCTTAGCGGCATCGCCCTCTTCGAATAAGAGCTTTAGATCGACCCGGTTACGCGGCAGAGGTGTGATAATCGCAGTGACATCAGCGTTGTATTTACCAATGCTATAAAAGAAGTCTTTCAGGCCATTTTCAATAGACGTTAGAACGGTTTTATCCAACGGTTCGCCGACGCGTACATTGCTGCCGTCAAGACTGTCTTGTAACTGCTCATCTTTGATATCGTCGTTGCCCTCGAAGATGATGTTACTGATAGTTGGACGTTCAGAAACGCGCACCACCAACGTATTCCCATCACGCAAGATCTCAATATTTTCAAAGTGAGTAGACGAATATAACGAGCGGATTAACTGGGCTACTCGGAAATCATTCAGGTTATCACCTACCTGGACGGGCAGATAAGTAAGAGCCGCACCCAACGCGACACGTTGTAGCCCTTCAACTCGAATATCTTCGACGACAAATTCACTTTCACTTGCATTGGCGAAGTGAGCAACAGATAACAAAACCCCTGTTGCAACTAACTGTCTAAACTTCATTGATTACTATTCTTCCTGCGCGCGTTTGCTATTTTTATCGTTATGCCAGTCGAGCGAAATCATTAAAAAGGGCTATGCCCATCAAGGTTAGGAGCAAAATCCCACCAACCTTGTAACCGATTTCTTGTACCGCCTCTGACACTGGCTTGCCGGTTAACCACTCGATCGTAAAATACATCAAATGCCCACCGTCAAGCATGGGTAAAGGCAAAAGATTAATTATGCCTAAATTTACGCTAATAAGCGCTAAAAAACTGAGAAAATACACAAATCCATAATCTGCACTGGCACCAGCCCCTTGTGCAATGGAAATCGGACCGCTCAAATTCTTAACCGACACATCTCCGGTTAACAGTTTGCCAATCATTTCCACACTTAACGTCATTAAACGCCATGTTCGGTCCAATGCTTGTGCAAACCCGTCAAAAATTCCATATTGGTGTATAAAGACAATATCTTCTGGCCAAGGTTCAACTCGTGGGCTCATACCAAGGTAACCGCGTGTTTCACCTTGCTCTGTCGTAACACTATCTAAAGTCACAACCAGTATTTGTTGCCTGCCCTCTCGGCTTACCGTTAGCGAGATTGACTCACCGGGGTTGTTGACTATCACGTCAACCATTTGAGCCCAACTTTCGATCGATTCACTGCCCATTTTTTCAATGGTATCGCCGACCAAAAGTCCTGAACGGCGCGCCGGACTGTCCTCGCCTATCTGCGCGACGTCAAGCGTGACAGCCGGTCGATATGGGACTATGCCCAAGCTGCCAAGGGCACTTTCCTGCTCTGGATCGAATTGCCATGTATCAATCTGGAATGTTAACGATTGCGAAACCCCAGAGGAACGCTCCACCCGCAGGTTGAGTGTTTCATCGCCAATATGCGAGATGAGTTCGTAGTTAACAGCTTCCCAATCGAGGGTTTCTCGACCTGCAATGGACAGTATCTGGTCACCCGTTTGCAAGCCTCCGGCTTGCGCAAAACTGTTTTCTCGTACTTCACCAACTACCGGTTTAACGCTCTGAACACCGATCAAGTACATCAACAACAATGCGAAGACGGCGAAAATAAAATTAACACCAGGCCCTGCCGCAATAATGGCCATTCGTTGTCCGACACTTTTTTGATTGAATGCCGCAGCGCTTTTGTGCGCAGGAACATTGTCGACTCGTTCATCGAGCATGCGCACATATCCCCCAAGAGGGATAGCTGCAATCACGTACTCAGTGCCGTGTTTATCGAGCTTTCGCCAAAGCGGTTTACCAAAACCTATGGAAAAACGAATGACGTGAACGCCACAGCGCCGTGCGACCCAAAAATGTCCCCACTCATGTACTGCGACCAAAATCCCCAACGCAACGATAAATGCGGATAAGCTCCACAAAAAATCAATCATGTTGTAAACCCTGGATTATCGTTTTCGCCATTGTTCTCGCTGCTTGATCCAACTCTAGAATCTGTTGGATAGACGAAACCGACTTTGGTTCCAATTGATTCAGCGTGCGTTGGTTCACTAGTGCAATATCCGTAAACCGAATCGAATCTTGGAGAAAAGCGTCAACCGCTACTTCGTTCGCAGCATTCAGTTGAGTGGTCGCGTATTGACCTTGCTTACACGCAGCGATGGCTAACGCTAAATTGGGGTAGCGGGTAAAGCATGGGGTTGTAAAAGAAAAGTCTCTCAATGCCGCAAAGTCTAATGGCGCGACACCTGCCGATATTCGTTCTGGGTATGCTAACCCATGCGCAATTGGGGTGCGCATATCGGGCTGCCCCATTTGTGCTAATACGGAACCATCAACGTATTGAACCATCGAGTGGATCGTACTTTGTGGATGTAACACGACTTGGATATCATCTGCCGCGACCCCAAATAACCAGTGCGCTTCAATAAATTCCAATCCTTTATTCATCATGGTAGCGGAATCGACTGAGATTTTTTGCCCCATATCCCAATTGGGGTGAGCACAGGCTTGGGCGGGCGTGATGGTTTTAAATTCGTCTAGAGGGGTGGTCAGAAAAGGGCCACCCGAACCGGTCAACAAAATCTTGGCAATGCCGTGCTTTTCGAGTTGACCGTATTCAAACGTCTCTGGAAGTGATTGGAAGATCGCGTTGTGTTCACTGTCGATAGGGATAATTTCGGCGCCGCAGTCATTAGCCGCTTGAATAAAGAGCTCACCGCTCATTACCAGCGCTTCTTTGTTTGCCAACAACACCCGTTTACCCGATTTAACAGCGGCAAGTGTCGGTAACAACCCTGCGGCGCCGACAATCGCCGCCATGACACTGTCGACAGCTTGGTCACTAGCAATAAACTCTAGTGCTTGCTCGCCAAATAGAATTTCTGTATCGAGCTTTGCGGACTCGGCTAATGCGCACGCTTTTTCAAATGCGGTTTCGTTGGTCAATACTGCGTATCGCGGCGCAAACGTTTTGGCCTGCTCGATCAACTTTTCGGCGTTACTATGAGCAGTCAATGCAAAAACCCTGAACCGTCCAGGGTGTCGGGCAATCACATCAAGTGTTGAACAGCCAATCGAACCTGTAGCGCCAAGGATTGAAACAGTTTGCACTATGCCATCCACGTCACATAACAGAAGGCGAAAACAGGGAACGCGGCAGTCAAACTGTCAATTCGATCCATCACACCACCATGACCGGGTAGGATCTTACCGCTATCTTTGATGCCCGCGCAGCGTTTAAACATACTTTCGTTAAGATCGCCCAACGCCGACACTCCCACAGTCAAACCACCGATCACGATGTGCAACCAAATGCGCGACGGTTCTACTTGATAGTGCAATGCTGCAAAAGCAATGATAGCAAACGAGGCCGCCACACCACCTAGCAGCCCCTCAAGGGTCTTACCCGGTGAAACATTTGGTCTCAACTTATGCTTACCAAACTTAACCCCGACAAAGAAGGCCCCAATATCGGCTGCCCACACAATACCTAATACGTAAAAAATCAAAGACGCACCGTATAAGGGATCAACTTCATACAAGCTGGTTCGCAAGGAAACTACGGCAACCCAGGTTGGGATAAGTGTTAGAAGACCAAATAGCGCGCGGATAACAATACTGTGGCGCCAAAATCCGCAAAATCGAGGATACGCGATAATCATGCCCAAAGACACAAGCCACCAGATAGTCGAGACACCCAAAATATAGCGGTAGACCGCATTCAGTTGCCCTTGGTACCAAATCAAATCTTGTTCAACGATTTGCGCGAAGAACACACAAATCGTAAGCGCAATTAGCGTGTATACCGCTTTAGACATGCGGCTGTCGAGACCTGACATTTTCGCCCACTCATAGGCCCCAATCGCGACAACACCAGCAATGACGATTTGAAACTCAAAGACGGGCAAAAATAGGATCGCCATCAGCGCCAAAGGCGCTAACACTAAAGCGGTAATAATACGCTGCTTTAACATGGGGAATCCGAGGACACTTGTTCGCCAGTCAGACCGAAGCGACGTTGACGTTCGCCGAAGTCCGCAACCGCAGCAGCAAAAGTCTGCTCATCAAAATCTGGCCACAGGGTGGACGTAAAATAAAACTCCGCATACGCGCACTGCCACAGCAAGAAATTACTGATACGGTGTTCACCACCGGTCCGAATCAACAAATCCAATGGCGGTAAACCTGCCAGAGAGATATGCTGATCAAACAAAACTTCATCGATATCGGCCACATTCATTTGGCCCGACTTAACTTGCTCAGCAAGACGCTTAGCGGTATCAACAATGTCCCAACGACCGCCGTAATTCGCCGCTATATTTAACGTCAGCGCCTCGTTGTTAGCAGTCAAGTCTTCGGCTTTGCGGATTTTTTCTACCAATTTGTCGTCAAACCGACTAAGGTCACCGATGACTTTGAGGCGCACTTGGTTTCGATTTAACTTCTTAACTTCACTGTTTAATACCAGATTAAACAAATCCATTAATACATTGACCTCATCCTCAGGTCGTTTCCAGTTCTCACTGCTGAAGGCGAACAAGGTTAATGCTTTTATGTCATGTTCTCGGGCGTACTTCACTGAAGCACGCACCGCGTCGACACCAGCCTTATGACCGAATGTTCGAATCTTACCCTTGCGCTTCGCCCAACGGCCGTTGCCATCCATAATAATCGCAACGTGTTGTGGGGTTTCTTTCAGAGCGGAACTACTGTCCGTTTGTGTATCCAAGAGCCTTATACTTCCATCAACTCTTTTTCTTTATCAGCGAGCAAAGAATCCACTTGCTTTACAAACGTGTTAGTCAGTGTTTGGATATTTTCTTCACCGGCGCGGCTTTCATCTTCACTGATTTCTTTTTCTTTCAACAACTCTTTGATATCGCTATTCGCATCTCGACGGACATTGCGGATCGCGACTCGGCCTTGCTCGGCTTCGGCACGAACAACTTTTATCAAGTCTTTACGACGCTCTTCTGTGAGCGGCGGCATTGGGATTCGGATAATGGCACCAGCGCTCATTGGGTTTAGCCCCAAATCAGATTGCATGATTGCCTTTTCGACCGCTTGAATAGCGCTCTTATCAAACACAGTGAGCGCTAATGTGCGATTGTCTTCAGCAACAACGTTAGCCAACTGTCGTAATGGCGTATCGGCGCCGTAATAGGAAACGTTGATAGAATCCAAAAGGCTCGGATGTGCTCTGCCAGTTCTAATTTTGCTAAATTGGCCTTTTAACGCAACGATACTTTTTTCCATGCGCTGTTCAGCGTCTAATTCTATTTCGTCAATCACGTTGTTATTCCTGTATATGTCTTAATTATTCTTTGTTTGAAATGAGCGTGCCATCCGCCTCGCCCATGACGACGCGTTTTAAACAACCAGGCGTATTCATGTTGAAAACGCGAATCGGTAATTCGTGGTCTCTAGCCAGCGTAAAAGCAGCCAAATCCATTACTTTGAGCTCTTTTTCTAGCACGTCATTATACGAGATATGATCATATAATGTTGCCTCTGGGTTTTTTACTGGGTCGGAATCGTAGACGCCGTCCACTTTGGTGCCTTTTAGCACTGCGTCTGCCTCAATCTCAATGCCGCGCAAACAGGCTGCTGAATCAGTCGTAAAAAATGGATTTCCAGTCCCTGCGGCAAAAATCACTACGCGACCAGACTTGAGTAGACTGATGGCCTCAGCCCAATTGTAGGCATCACATACGCCATTCAATGGAATCGCTGACATCAACCGCGCATTGACAAAAGCACGATGTAGCGCATCGCGCATGGCGAGTCCATTCATCACCGTCGCCAACATTCCCATGTGGTCGCCCACTACTCGGTTCATGCCTGCTTTCGCTAAACCTTCGCCGCGGAACAAGTTGCCACCGCCGATTACCAAACCAACTTGAACGCCCAGTTCAACTAGCTCTTTGATTTCTTGCGCCATGCGATCGAGAACTTTCGGGTCAATACCAAATCCTTCGTCGCCCATAAGCGCTTCGCCACTGAGTTTTAAGAGAATTCGTCGATAGGCAGATTTAGAAGATACGCTCATGGAAGTTTGTTCCTTTTGTAGTCATCGCGTGTGATACCTTTGCGTACTTAACATCAACACTGAGAATATTGATATTTAAGCCGCACTCACAAAAAGGGCACCTTAAATTAGGTGCCCGTAGTGTATATGACATTCGCTTTTTGCAAAAGCGGAGAAGCGCAATTATTTCTTAGCAGCTTCCATTTGTGCAGCAACTTCTGCAGCAAAATCTTCAGTCTTTTTCTCAATACCTTCACCCACTTCGAAGCGTACGAAGTTAATGACGTCGGCACCTTTAGACTTCAACAGGTCGCCAACAGACATTGATGGGTCTTTCACGAAAGGTTGACCGGTCAAGCTGATTTCGCCTGTGAATTTCTTCATGCGGCCAGAAACCATTTTTTCTGCGATGTCAGCAGGCTTGCCAGATTGAACTGCAATCTCAACTTGGATTTGCTTTTCTTTTTCAACTACGTCTGCAGGAACATCTTCTGGCTTAACGTATTGAGGGCTTGCCGCAGCAACGTGCATCGCGATGTCTTTCGCAAGCGCTTCGTCGCCCCCCGTTAGAATCGCAACTACACCAATACGGCCACCGTGAACGTATGCACCCAAGACATCGCCTTCAACATTCATAACACGACGAGGGCTGATGTTTTCACCGATTTTAGCCACTAACGCATCACGAGTTTCGGCAACAGTAGTACCGTCAAGTGAAGCAGCGTTAAGCGCATCAATATCGTTGATGTTGTTTTCCGCAGCTAGGGCAAGGATTTTGTTACCAAAGCCGAGGAAACCTTCGTCGCGTGCAACGAAGTCAGTTTCACAGTTTAATTCCATCATTGTTGCGCGATTACCATTAATCGCAGTCAAAATGACGCCTTCAGCGGCGATACGACCAGCTTTTTTCGCTGCTTTTGCCTGACCTGATTTACGCATGTTTTCAATCGCTAGCTCGATGTCGCCATCTGTCTCAACCAACGCTTTTTTGCAATCAAGCATACCAGCGCCAGTGCGCTCGCGAAGCTCTTTTACCAGTGCTGCAGTCACTGCCATTTTTTAAATCCTCAAAAAATAAAATTTATAAGCTAAAGGGGCGGAATCGCCCCTTAAATATTGTTTCTGCGTTGCGCAACTTAATGCGCACCCTGCGACTTTAGCGTCTGATTACTCAGCTGCTTCGACGAAATCGTCTTTTTCAGCAGGGGCTTCAGGGCTGTTATCGCGACCAGCATTAACGGCTGTAGCAGCTGCGTTAAGATAAAGCTGGATTGCACGGATCGCATCATCGTTACCAGGGATGATGTAATCAACACCATCTGGATCAGAGTTAGTATCGACAACACCAACTACAGGGATACCAAGATTACGTGCTTCATTTACCGCGATGTGCTCATGGTCTGCATCGATTACAAAGATACAGTCTGGCAAGCCGCCCATATCCTTGATTCCGCCTAAGCTGCTTTCTAGCTTAGCCATTTCGCGCTGAAGCATAAGTGCTTCTTTCTTTGTTAGCTTTTCAAAAGTACCGTCTTGGCTTTGCTGCTCTAGATCTTTAAGACGCTTGATTGATTGACGAACTGTTTTCCAGTTAGTCAACATTCCACCCAACCAACGCTTGTTCACATAGTACTGACCACAGTTCAATGCAGCTTCTTTAACTGCTTCACCCGCCGCACGCTTTGTACCAACGAAAAGGATTTTGCCTTTCTTGCCAGCAACGCCAGACAAGTAGTTCAACGCGTCGTTGAATAACGGAACTGTCTTTTCAAGGTTGATGATGTGAACACGGTTACGAGCGCCAAAGATGAAAGGCTTCATTTTTGGGTTCCAGTAACGCGTTTGGTGACCGAAGTGTACGCCTGCCTGAAGCATGTCGCGCATAGATACATTTGCCATTAAATTGTCCTCAATTTGGGTTAGGCCTCCATATATCCCTGTAGCCGATCCGTTTATTGCTAAACGAACACCCCGGCAACAGTGTCGATATATGTGTGTGATTTAAATTCATTTGCCCCACTGAATACGCATGTTTAGCCGTGAGGAAAAACCACGCTTCTGTGAAAGCGCGCGCTTTATACCATGTAAGGAATACAGACTCAAGTTTTAACGCATAAAAGTGAGTCGTTGAAAGTAGAGATTACGATTGACTATGAGATATAGCGAATATGTCGTTTGAACGCCTGTACACCATGCACGCATAAGGATAACATTCGACGCTCAATAATTGTGTTAAACATTGAGCAGAGGATTGTTTTGGGCGCCATAATCAAAACTCCAGAAGAAATCGAAAAAATGCGCATCGCAGGTAAGCTTGCTGCTGACGTATTGAACATGATCACGCCGCATGTACAAAAAGGCGTTACAACAGACGAACTCAACACCTTATGCCACAACTACATTGTTGACGTTCAAGGCGGGATCCCCGCACCATTGAACTATGGACACCCGCCGTTTCCAAAGTCTATTTGTACCTCGGTAAACCACTGTATTTGCCACGGCATTCCCTCTGATAAGAAATTGAAAGATGGCGATATTATCAATATCGACGTAACGGTTAAAAAAGATGGCTACCATGGTGATACATCAAAAATGTTTATCGTTGGTAAACCCACGATCTTGGCCGAACGTTTGATTAGGGTCACGCAAGAAAGCCTTTATAAGGCAATAGAATTGGTCAAACCGGGCGTCCGATTAGGCGATATTGGTCATATAATCCAACAGCATGCCGAATCACATAATTACTCCATTGTACGTGAGTACTGCGGGCATGGCATCGGTGCAACTTTCCACGAAGACCCACAAGTTGTTCACTACGGTAAACCCAACACTGGTGATGTTTTGCACCCAGGTATGTGTTTTACGATTGAACCAATGGTTAATGCAGGTAAGCGTTACTCAAAAATTCTGCCCGACAAGTGGACGGTAGTGACGAAAGATCGAAGCTTGAGCGCGCAATGGGAACACACACTGCTTGTTACGGAAAACGGCGTAGAAATCTTGACGTGGCGGGAAGAGGAATCCATTGATCGCATCATCCAACACTAAGTCAAACTGATGCAAAACGTTCCCGACAAAATTAGTTTACCTGCGCTAATAGATTCCATTCACGCGATCGATGATGTGAACGATTTAAAAGCGTTCAAGCACTGTGTTAGCGAGAGCTATCGCTGGCTACGCAGTGCATTTGACGATTCATTGGTCGATGAATTAGTGTCTGGTCGCGCTATCTTTATCGACCATTTATTACAGCATCTGTGGAAGCTCTACGGTCTTGACCAGGTCAAGCACCTTTGCCTAGCTGCTGTCGGCGGGTACGGCCGTGCGCAATTGCAACCACATTCAGATATCGATCTGCTGATTCTAAGCAAACGTTCATTGGACGCGGAAACACGGGATACCATTGGCCAATTCATCACTTTGTTGTGGGACGTAAAGCTCGATGTTGGTCAGTCTGTTCGCACCGTCAAGGAAACCGTAGCAATCGCCAAAGATGATATCACGGTGGCCACAAATTTAGTCGAAAGTAGACGATTAGCCGGATGCGAACACACCTTTGATAAGCTCTGGAATGAAGTTAACAAAACCAAAGTATGGACCAGTGACAAATTCTTCGTCGCCAAAAGAGAGGAACAGCAGCAGCGTCACGCCAAGTTTCACGGTACAGCTTACAATCTAGAACCCAATGTGAAAGAAAATCCCGGGTGTTTGCGAGATATACAGACGATTGGCTGGGTCGCTAAAAAGCACTTTAAAGAGTATGACGGCTGGAGTTTGGTCGGTCATGGGTATTTCACTAAGCAAGAACACGCAGAACTAATCGAATGCCGCTCTAGCTTGTGGCGAATTCGCTTTGCTTTGCACATGACCGCTGGCCGCAGTGAAAATCGACTGCTCTTTGACTACCAAACTGATGTGGCAGAAATGCTGGGATTTGGGGCGGATGGAAAAGCGTCTGTTGAAAAAATGATGAAGGGCTTCTTTCGTACTGTTCGGCGTGTGAATGAGTTGAATCAAATGCTCATGCAGCGCTTCAAACAGGATATTCTCGGTAAAAAAGATTACGGGAATGTCTCGCTAAATCCGCGCTTTGAGTTACATGATGGTTTGTTATCCCCTACGGGTCCTGCATCGTTTGAAAACCCAGAGGCAATTCTAGATTTCCTGCACTTGATTGCCGACACCCCTGCAGTAAAAGGACTGGATACCGATTGTATACGCCAGTTGCGAAATGCTAGGCGTGCATTTCAAGATCATTACTGGTGCGAGTCGGCGCCTTGTCGAGAACGATTTATGGCGCTAATGCGCCATCCTCATTTCTTCGACTTCGGCTGGGATATCATGCACCAATACGGGATTCTGCAAGCCTATTTACCGGAGTGGAATCAGATTGTTGGCATGATGCAGTTTGACCTTTTTCATGCCTACACAGTAGACGAGCACACCCATCGCCTCGTTAAACATGTTAACCACTACTTTAGCCCAGACAACAAGCGCTTCCCGCGCTGCGGACGCATTGTTAATAACCTTGACAAGCCCGAGCTGCTATACATCGCTGCTATCTTCCATGATATCGGTAAGGGGAGAAACGGGGATCACTCCGTACTGGGTGCGGTCGACGTCGAAAATTTTGCACAATCACACGGTTTGAGTAAAGCCGACTCAGACATCGTTAAATGGCTCGTCGAGCATCACTTGCTGATGTCCGTTGTCGCTCAGCGCAGGGATATTTATGACCCAAGTGTGGTGAATGAATTTGCCGGCACAATTAAGAGTCATGCGCATTTAAACCTATTGTATGCCTTAACCTTGGCAGATATCCGAGCAACGAACGACAATCTCTGGAATGATTGGAAGGCCTCATTGCTGAGAGAGCTCTATTTACTCACCCAAAAAGCGCTAGACAACGGACTTCAGTGCCAGTTAACCATATTTGAACGCGTCAATGAAAATAAGCATGCTGCCCGGCTTTGCTTGGCTGATAGCGAATACTCTGAACTCGCTATAGAAAGCCTTTGGTCGCGGTTTGACTATAATTACTTTGCACGTTTTAAACCCGAACAAATTGCTTGGCACAGTCGCGAAATCCTGGGTTTCAAATGTGATGGCGAAAAAGCACTATTAGTTAAAACCAACAACAACACGACGCGCGCCGGTACTGAATTGTTTATTTATGGCCTAGATCGACCTGCACTGTTTGCCCAAGTCGCATCGGTCCTCGATAGTCGCAACTTGTCTATTCACGACGCTAACATCACCATTACCGACGATCACTACGTCTGTGACAGCATCATTTTACTCGATGATGATGGCCACAAAATAGAAAGTGAACAACGTCTTAGCGCCTTGATTGAAGCCATTCAAACTCAGCTTGACTCACCTGGTCGCTCGCATACCAATGCCCGCAAGATTTCACGCCAACTTAAGCAGTTAAATGTACCGACTAAAATCCGTTTCTATAACCGCCAGGATAACGCCACGCTAGTCGAGTTAGAAGCCCTCGACGCGCCGGGCATTTTGGCCAAAATAGGCCACGCTTTTGTCGATAGTAACGTAACGCTGCAATTGGCCAAAATTACGACCATTGGAGAACGCGCCGAAGACGTATTTATTGTGACTAATGAGCAAGGCAAAGCCTTGTCCCCTCAACAACAAGTAGACCTTAGAAAAAGCATTTTAAACAAACTAGACCAATTGGAAGATATACAACATGACGCATGAGTTGCAACACACTATCGAAGCCGCGTTTGAACAACGCGATCAAATAACCCCTTCGTCGGGTCATGAAGAGGTCAAACAGGCCGTTCAGGCAGCTATCGATATGCTCAACAGCGGCAAAGCTCGCGTGGCGGAGAAAATTGCCGGTGAATGGGTGGTACACCAATGGCTAAAAAAAGCGGTGTTGTTGTATTTTCGCTTACATGACAATGCACCTATGCACGATGACGTATCTCAGTATTTTGATAAAGTACCGTTAAAATATAGTGAATACAGTGACGCACAGTTTCGCGCAGACGGAACAAGGGTTGTGCCACCGGCGACTGTGAGAACCGGCAGTTTCGTGGGCAAAAACGTGGTTTTGATGCCTTCTTACGTTAACATTGGCGCATATGTCGATGAGGGCAGCATGGTTGATACATGGGCAACGGTAGGCTCGTGCGCCCAAATCGGTAAAAACGTTCACCTTTCAGGTGGTGTCGGCATTGGTGGCGTATTAGAACCTCTCCAAGCAAACCCTACCATTATTGAAGACAATTGCTTCATTGGCGCCCGTTCAGAAATCGTCGAAGGTGTCGTCGTCGAAGAAGGCAGCGTAATATCTATGGGTGTTTACATCGGCCAAAGCACTCGCATTTATGATCGAGAAACAGGGCAAATTCACTATGGACGTGTACCTGCTGGCTCTGTAGTCGTCTCTGGGAGCCTACCGAGTAAAGACGGAAACTACAGCCTGTATGCGGCGATTATCGTGAAAAAGGTCGATGCAAAGACGCGCGCCAAAGTTGGCATCAACGCACTATTACGTGCAGCGGAGTAGTCTGGATACTTGGGGCAGAAAAGCGACGCTACACTCTGCCCCTCAATGTTTCTACGCGTTAATCTTCTCAGCCACGGATACCAGCCAAGGTGTAATTTCTTCCTCTGGTTCCAGCGTCTCAATCGCATCCACTTCTAACATGTCAACGACAGGCTTGCCTTGCAGCTCTAACAATAGTTCGGAGAATTGACGCCCGCCACCGCAGTATGTATCGCCGTAGCTACTGTCACCCAAGGCCGCAACCGCAAATGGTTTACCATTCATCAACGGGAACTGATCGCGTAATTCACTGAAAAAATATTCCAAATTTGGTGGAATATCACCTTGTCCAGTGGTTGATGTAATGACGACAACCGCTTCGGCGTCACTAAAATCAGTTACGGAAGGGTCCGTAAACACTTCAGCCTCAAATCCTTTTGCTTCGAGTTCTGATTGAGCTTGTTCTGCAGCGTGTTGCGCATTGCCGTAAACCGAACCGGCGAAAATAGAAAGTTTTGTCATTCGTTTATCGTCTGTTTGTGATTATTTAACGTTTCATCAGCTGTTACGCTGAATACCTGCCAATTGTTCAACAACCGCTGAAACGGCGATGACAACTCGGCATTGAGTGTAATAGGCTCATTGCTGTGCGGGTGCATTAGCCGCATAGATGAACATGTGAGGGCTAAATGGTTGAAATTAAAGTGGTGACGCAAAAATTTATTTTGTTTTCCATCACCATGCGTAGTGTCACCAATAATGGGATGTCGTATATGTGCCATATGCCGTCTTAGCTGGTGCTTTCGCCCCGTCAGTGGCGTGAGTGATACGTATGAAAAGCGCGCTGAATCATAGCGTCCCGCAGGCAATGGTAAGTTGAATCGCTGCAAGCATGTAAGTTCGGTTCGTGCAGGTTGTGCAGGCTTGTCTTTAGCTGCCTTTTTATCCGTCATCTTGTCATGCAGCTCGCGCAGTGAATAGTCGATACTCCAACGTTGATGGACAAACCCACGTAACATAGCCTTGTAGCACTTTTCGATTTGACGACGAGCAAACTGCTCTGTCAAAAGGGCCGCAGTTTCACTATCTAGCGCAAATAACAGCACTCCGGAAGTGGGTCGATCTAGACGATGCACCGGATAAACGTGCTGACCAATCTGATCCCGCAGCAATTGCATTGCAAACTGCGTTTCCTGTTTGGCAATCATGCTCCTATGAACCAGTAAGCCAGGAGGTTTATCAATGGCGATCAAATACTGATCTTGAAAAAGAATGGGTAAATCCATGCGTGGGTCAGATTGTTAACTTCGCGGTTGTTGATGTTTCGCTGTATAATGCCAAACTTTGCTAAGCTGTGAGAAGCGAAATTGTCTGAACACATTTCATCTTTGAGTGAATTTCTGCTGCAAGCAGGCACCGAGTATCGCGTTTTTGACATGGGCCGTTGTATTCGGTCTACAGATACTCAAACCTTCTTAGAAATTGAAAATGGCCAACGAGTCGCCCCCTTCCCACGCCAACAACACGCTTGGTTTGGTATTGTCTACTGGAATAAACAGTTATCCTCCCAGCAATACATATGGTTTTTGAAATTGCCCCTGGATGAGCAAGGGAAGGTGGTCGATGCTGCAAGACAGCACTTTTTAGAGTTAGTAATGACGGCGCTTGCAGAACAAACCCAAGACCAAAGCTCGACATTGGAAAAAGCCAGTCAAACACATCAGAACCCTTATGTGTTTACGCCCAATCAGCAACAACTGGCTAGTTTTAATGCGCGCTCACGTATTGCGGTTGGAGCTTCAGTAACAGAAGATCACAAAATGGCCCGTCAATACTTAACCAGTCCACAGGTAGTTGACTGGCAAAAGGTTTCACTTCAAGGGCTTGCTGACTGCGTTCATTTTGCTGATGAAGAAACGCTACTCGACTGGTTGCAGAAACTGAACGGTAACTTTCCAAGCACGGTGAAGCAACACTTTTTATGCGCGTTGGAAGACCGCCCAATATCAACCCAAATAGCACAAGTCATAGCACCACTGGTTAACCGTGAACAGGTCAATAGCCTTGAAAGCCTCTGGGCCTTGCGCGCTTTGGCGCAAGTTGATGACATGCCATTTCGCGAAGCACTCATCACTGATTTGCTCACTGCGGACAACTTAAGTGGCGATGCCTTAACCGTTATCGTTGGTCGACACTGGCAAGCGCTCAATAATGACAATATGTTAATACTCTTGGAGCATACTGCGCGCCATCAGCGTCAACACGCGCCCAATTTTTTTGCCAGTTTATTCGCAGATGTCGCACAACTGCCTGACACAAGAAATGCGGCACTTACGGTACTGCGCAGCCCTGAGCGCAGTCAGGACTTGGCAGCCGCCATTGGTTTGCTTTTTCAACCGGGATAATCGATCGATATGGCGTTAAATGATCTCATAATTTTACTGGTCATCATTGCTGTCGGGATCCAGTTCTGGCAAATCAGGGCAATGACCGAAATGGCTAATCGCTTTGCAGCAAACTATTGCAAGCAACACCAGTTGCAGCTGTTAAGTGTGGCGAGGGCATCTACCCGCATCAGTTGGTATAAGGCGAAATTAGTCTGGAAATGCCAGTTTCAATTTGAATTCTCTGCAAATCGCGAGTCACTCAACAAGGGCAGTTTTGTGATGCAAGGGAAAACAGTCACCAGTATGGACGTAGCAGCCTATCCGATTAATTAAGTTCTAGAGGTTCAGCTCGAGCGCTTATCAACTGGATTGTACCGCAGAAATGGAAAGGCGAAGCTAAATAGCTTCGCCTTTAGAATTTCGAGCATCCTTCTCTGCGTTCCATTGCATCTAAAATCGTCCAGATTAAAATCCTTCTACACCCCTTTCCTTCTTTTCTCACTCTTCCTAAGTGAGCCACTCATCCTGAGTAGGTCCTTTCCATTAATCCTTGTTTCACTGCCCATCCATGCTGCAGCAACCTCGTTCCTGAGGTGATCCCGCTCTTCCCTGTCGTCATCCTGACTTAAGTCCTTGCGACGAAACGTCCTGTTCCGCTCACCCATTCCAATCGGGTTGTCCTGAGCTGTCCTTAGTGTCTTCCTGACATGTCGTGTTTCCTTGTGACGAGATAACTATACTCCTATGGCAAAAGCTTGCCGCAAGCAAATCAATCATTTTCTTGAAAATAGTATATAAAACATTGAGGGAATTTAATTAATTGTTATCTTTCAACAGCTTACAGTTTAATAGTAAGCTAAATCACAGCGCAATTTCAACGATTTACCTACACTCATGTAAGAGATCGCTTACAAAGTTTTGATGGACTGTTTCGGGATAATGACAGGCAAATACCCAAAGGAGGGGAACCCGCCTTCGTTTGATGTTTAGCGGGTTTGTTCAATCGTCTACTGTCTATTGACGGCGTCTATGGACGGTGTCTATGGACGACGTCTATGGACGGTGTCTATGGACGACGTCTAAACATTATGTAGCCGGTAATGTGGGAGAACGCTAACTCTTGCACATGTTCATACTGGCCACCCTTAAAGAACGACAAACATTTTGGCAAGGTAACAAAAACACCTACGCCTTCACTTTTTTGGTCTTCGAGCAAAACAGAATCGATAGCATTCATTAAGACATGGCCAAGTCCTTGATCTTGGTAATCTGGATGAACCCCAATAAATGACAACATATGATAGTTGTCGGCTGGCATGCAACTGCGGACTTTCTCTTCCTTTTCGATCATTTGTTTGGTGCCGAAGTAACCGGCTGTCAGTAGCATTTTAAGGCGCCAGTGCCAATATCTGCCCGCACCAAATGCAGCATCAGGGCTGATAAGACAGGCTACGGCTAGCAATCTATCTTCATCAAACAGACCAACAATTGGTTGTTTGGCAATCCAAAATGCATGCAACTCTTCGCGGATTGCGGAGCGGAGACGATTTTCATACCCTTCTTTTTCGGCTTCAAAGATATCCACAAATAAGGGGTCGTCGAAATAGGCGTTGTAAAGAATTGATGCTGCGACCTTCAGATCTTCGGCACTGAGATAGACCGCTTTAACTTGGTCGAGATTGAGAGAAACGACTTGTTGCCCCATAGCAATTTCCACATGTAATTGGTTACGTTTAAATCGAACCTCTACACTGTCGTTTTGTTAATGATTTGTAAAGCCTTATCCCTTTATATTTTGTGGATATTTGAGCTGGCACTAAAAAACGGCTCATTAAGAACCGTTTTTTTAAGTTAAAAGTAACCTTAGAGATACTCGCGAATCGCGGCATCTCCCCACCCCATCAATACGCCATCTTTGAAAACCAATGGTGTGCACTCGTCTTTGGTTGTTACGCCATCATCAGCACTGCGCTGGGTGCGGTAGTAGAGAACACGAAACGATGAGCCATCTCGTTGATAAGATTCATCGAAATCGGCCATACCCATGCGGCTGGAGACCGTCTCTAATGTCATAGAAGTATCCAACTTACTGATATGACGACGATTGTTGCTTTCGCGCTTTTGCCAATCACTTTGATGGTAATACCCATCGCCGTCTCCTCCCACCGATACAACGCAACCTGAAAGTAACAGCGGTGCACATAGCGCGCAAACCATCAGAGACTTCTTAATCATTTCTATTTTCCTTTTGGTGTTACTGTCGATACCCGACGTCTTTGAAACTGCGATAACATAAACAATTTTCTTGCCAAGTATGTATGCCATTGTTTTTATTATATTTTTCAAAATCCTGTCGGTCTAACGCTCGAATTCATAGGTAAATTTAGCTACTATTTGGGAAATTTCACTAACATGGATTTCACCATTGTTAAATCCACTACAACAACTGTGTATCGAACTCGCTCGGTCAGGGACCCAGCCGAGTGTCAGCCTTTTACGGGCTAAATGTTCCTCAAAGGTCACCCTGCCGGAGGCGATAAACACCATCCAATGGTGGCAGCAGCAGGACCAAGAGACATTACTCGCAACGGCCACCAGCAATGCTTCAGCCTATACGCCGGCGCATACAAACGATGACCAGATTGCGCATATGAAGCAACAAATTGAACAAATTGAGGTTCAGTTGGCGTCCCTTAAACAACAACTCATCGATCTAGAACGTCAAACGGCACGCTAGCCTATTTGGCGCCGAAATTTGCCTATAGCCCTATGTGGGCTTAGCGGGCGGAATAGGCGTCAGCTGGGCTAAAAATTCAGCTAGATTGGGGGCTAGTACTTCACACGGTAATTTGCCCACTTGTTCAAGCACCACTTCGCCCGTTTGGTTGTCGATACTGATAATAAAGTCTTCCTCATCGGTCAACGCAAAAAACAATGTGATCGGTTGGCGTAATTGCCGCTTCATCAGCACATGTCCAATTAGATTTTGCTGTAAGCGCTCTAAATCATCCGCACTCCAAACCTGAAGTAAGGTTAACTTACCTTTCTGCGTCGAGGCTTCAAGGTTATCACTGAAGTAGCGACCAAAGAATCCTGCCAACTGGGGATCAATCGCCACCTCTAAGGCTTCTGACAAATTGTCGAAACTAATCTCATTCTCTTGCTTTACCGGTTGCCACTCGACCCACTCACCATCGGATACCGGCTGCGCGACGCAGCTACTCGGCCACTGCTCGTCGTATTCTGCCCATAACCCACCTTGTTGCTCGGCGACCGTTCGATATTGGTCAATAAAGTTATCCAGTGCTTGTTCGAGTTTTTTTGTCATCAAATTAAGGTTCCAAGGCAATCTCTTGATAGAATACCATTAAGCAAATTGCGAATGCCCAGTTTTTTATTCATAACGTGCAGGCATCGCAATCCACTGATTCGTTTATTTTTAGGGTTCGCGCCCCATTCAGATTAGAGAGACCATGTCAGATCAAACGCACACGCAGCAAAATGCGATGGACCAACTAACGTTAGGGAAAGATGTCGAGTATCAAGAGCAGTATGCCCCGGAATTACTTCAAGCCGTACCTAGGCAGATTAACCGCACTGAAATTGGTTTAAACGATGACAATTTACCTTTTGATGGATGTGATATATGGAACGGTTATGAACTATCTTGGCTAAATCCTAAAGGTAAACCATGCATCGCGGTATTGCGTTGCAGTGTGCCAGCGAACTCACCCAACTTAGTTGAAAGTAAATCCTTCAAACTCTACCTAAACAGTTTTAATCAATCGAAGTTTGAGGATGCACAAGACGTTGTGCAGCACTTAACCAAAGATTTATCCAATTGCGCCGGTGCCAATGTGTCAGTCGCATTATTATCGCCCAATGATTTTGAGCAACTGTCCGTCCACACGATGCATGGTGACTGCATTGATGATTTAGACGTTCAAATTGAAACATACGACTATACGCCGACCCTATTGGAAGCAGAAGACCGGATTGTGACTGAAACACTGACCAGCCACCTACTAAAATCCAACTGCTTGATCACAAATCAACCTGACTGGGGGAGCGTGCTAATCCACTATAGGGGTCCAAAGTTGAACCGCGAATCACTACTCAAGTATTTGGTCTCATTTCGCATGCACAATGAATTTCATGAGCAATGTGTAGAGCGGATATTTTGCGATATCAGCCGCTTTTGTCAGCCCCAGCAGCTAACAGTATATGCTCGATACACCCGTCGTGGCGGTCTAGACATAAACCCGTTCCGTTCCAATTTCGAAACACCTTATGCAAACATGCGCTTAGCACGTCAATAACGCACAGATTTTATTCAACAAGCATTGACCAAATGCTGTTTTCAGGCAATGCTTTAGTGTAATCAGTAGGTATGGAAAAAGTGAGCCTTTCATTGGACAAGAAAAAAGCCGACTCGTTGAAACAACATAATGAGCAGCTTGCGCAGTTCATCATCCGTCTATCGAATTTTTATGAAGGCGCCAGTAGCGAAGTCGATCGCGAACTCCAAGTATTGCGCGGACACCTCGTGGGCAACCAAAACGTCACACTCGCAACCGTCAGTATCCAGAAGCTTAATAACTTACTGATGGAAAATACCCAAAGCTTGAAGAAGCAGACCAGTGAAACGCTCGCGCGAATAGAATCCGCTGTCAAACGTCTGCAACGCTCGGACAACATCCCTGCCGACCTGCGAAGTGAAACCGCACGATTTCTATCCTCACTGAGTATGCAATCGGGTTCTATCTTCGCTTCGTTGCCGCAGTTTGAACGTGCGCTCATCCTGTATCAACAAGCATTAGACAATAAGGCCAATGCAGTCAACAAAAGCGCGAAACCTGCACCCGCAAGGCCAAGTGTTACGAGGACAGAGAGCGCTGCAGAGTCTTTAAATGCGCCAATCGACGAACGCTTGCATGCCAATATTAGTGGTGAGTTACAGCAACTGATCGAACCTTATTATCAAAAGAATCAAAGTGACAAACAGCTCAGCGAAGTGCGCAAAAAATTGCTGGATGGCTTGACCCAACAGGAGCTACTCGAATGCTGTCTGGTGCTCATTCGTCTGATTGTTCGCGATGTGGTTAAAGAAGCGGGTGTGAATGGCAAAGTAATCGAAGGATTACATAAATCGATCATCAGTATGAATGAAGATGTGACAACAACCTTAGACGTCGCTCAAGCCAATTATCACAACAAATCCGAATATACCCAAGCATTGCAAACCCACATCGAAGATATGGGCGATGCAGTAAACCAATCCGAGGACCTTGATGCGTTAAAGAGCCAAACCCAAGACTATCTTGAAAAAATGCAGAAGACCATTGCAGATCGAGCGGAAACGGAGAAAGAAGAGGAACAGGCCTTGATGAACTTGTTGCAGAATTTGCAACAAGAATTAACCTCAATGGAGAAAAGGACACAGCAGTATCGCAAAAAATTGCTTGAACAGCGCACGCAAAATCATACCGACCCGCTGACCAAGATCCCTAATCGAATTGCTTACAACGAGAGAATGGAACAAGAATTCCAGCGTTTTCGCCGTCACAATACGCCACTGTGTATGGCCGTTGTTGATATTGACCATTTTAAACAAATCAATGACAAGTATGGGCACGCAGCAGGTGATAAAACACTACAAGTGATTGCCAAACAACTGCGTGCCAACCTGCGCAAAACCGATTTTCTCGCCCGCTGGGGTGGTGAAGAGTTTGTCTTACTGTTTCCTGACAGCGCACTAAATGATCTGTTGGATCCGCTTAACGAAATCCGCACGAAGCTAGAGTCCTTGCCGTTTAAATTTAAGCAGCAACCCGTCACAATAACGGCTTCATTTGGGCTAACCCAATTCCAACCGGAAGACACCATAGAAGATGTATTCGAGCGCGCTGATAAGCACTTGTATACCGCTAAAAATAATGGACGAAACCAAATCGTCTCTGACGAGAATTAATTCATGACCCGAGTTCAGTTGAACCCAGTTGGCTGGATCAGCCAACTGTCTCAGGGTGAAGTTACCCTGCTTACCGATACCGCAAATAGTGATCTGTACGACGTATTCAGGAATTGTTGCCTGGCGGTCTTAAACAGTGGTGTAGATGAAGACGATACGGAGGCACTGTTTGCCCCCTATTCTTCGTTTGAGGTTCGGCTTGTGCGTCGCGAGCGCGGCGTCAAAATGGAGCTTATCGATCCACCCGAAGTTGCGTTTGTCGATGGTAAGCTAATCGCAGGGGTGCATGAACACCTGTTTTCCGTACTCCGTGATTTGCTTTATATGCATGTTAAATACAACGGTATCGCAGAATGCGAACCTACGGCTGTGCGCAGGCTTTCCGATGTCACGGCTACCAGTATCACCGATATGGTGTTTGATATGCTGCGGCACGCTGATGCCTTGGATGGCAATGATGAGCTCAATACCATCGTCTGCTGGGGCGGGCACTCGATTCGAACAGAAGAGTACAATTATACCAAAGAGGTTGGATACCAATTGGGTCTGCGCCAAATGAACATATGCACTGGCTGCGGACCTGGCGCGATGAAAGGGCCGATGAAAGGAGCGGCGATTGGGCACGCGAAACAACGTTATCGCAAAGGCCGATATATCGGAATCTCAGAACCAAGCATCATTGCCGCAGAACCGCCTAATGCCATCGTTAATGAACTCATTATCATGCCAGATATTGAAAAACGACTAGAAGCATTTGTACGAGCGGCTCACGGCATCGTAATATTCCCTGGAGGCGTGGGAACCGCGGAAGAACTCTTGTATGTGTTGGGCATTTTGCTCAATGAACACAATGATCAATATCCCTTTCCTTTAATTCTGACTGGACCCGCGAATAGCGCGAGCTACTTCGAAGCAATCGATGAATTCGTCGGTGCGACTCTGGGCAGAAAGGCGCAGCAAAAGTACCAGATTATCATCGACGATCCGAAAGAGGTCGCCCGCAGCATGGCACTTGGCCGAGATAAAGTCGAACAATATCGACGCGCCGTTGGAGACGCGTTCAGTTTCAATTGGTCGTTGAAAATTGATGGTATTTTTCAACAGCGCTTTGAGCCAACGCATGAGAGCATGGCAGAACTGCCCTTGCATCGCGATCAGTCTTTGGCTGAACTCGCAGCGACGCTTCGACAAGCGTTTTCCGGCATTGTGGCCGGCAACATTAAGTCATCGACTGTCGCAAAGATTAAACAGTTAGGCCCATTTCAGTTGTCAGGGGATCCCGATTTAATGCAACGTATTGACACGTTGCTGGGATCTTTTGTCGAGCAACAACGGATGAAGCTTCCTGGGAGTGAATACGTACCTTGTTACACAATTAATGTTTAAATTTTTTTGTGTAAGGATTAAGCTTTAGATTGGAACAAGTGACAGAGCAAAGAGTTTTACAAGCATGAATACTAAGGTCGTAAAAATGATTGTTGGCGGTTTCGCGCTTTATGCGATATTCGTTTACAGCGTCGTGTCATTTTTTCCCGATCGTCCTGAAGATATGGACTGGCAAGACCGAGAGCAATACAACAAAGTACAAATTGCCAGTCTTAGCCTCGGCACCTCCAAAGAAGAAATTCTAGCATTGCTAGGGTCTCCCGATATCACCGAGGCAAAACAAACTCGCGAAGGTATGATGCAGGTAATGTTCTACCGCACCCAACACATGAAATCCGACGGTATAACGACTCAAAACGAATGCACACCACTGCTATTTGAGGATGATATCTTGGTCGCTTGGGGAGATGGCGTCTACCTTAATTTCCTCGAAGGATGAATCGTCAAGTACTAACCTCGGTCGACAATACCCTTCAGCCGTTACTGAAAACCCTAGGTAGTGCAACAAAGCTAGACTCCGCACAGTTAATCAAAACAGTTCTTGAGCAAGTCAATGACTTGCAAAAAAGTTATAGCGAAAATTCAGCCGTACTCCAGTTGCGTGTACAATCGCTGTCCGGTCGCTATCCGAGTTTGCGTCGCGCACTCAATAGCCTCTCGCTAGTATTATTGTTTGCCAGCAAAAACCGTATTAGTGATACCGTCGCGCAGCATATTCTGACGGGGTGTGTATTGGCAGCCTCCGTCTCTCAGCGCCAATCCATAGAAACACAAAGAGAAGTCTGCAGAGACTATCTAAAAAGACTCTCAGGGCCACATTTTGCCCTTGTTTGCTGGACGCTAAACCGTTATTTACATACCAAATCTCCGTTACTTAAAAGCAGCAGTATAGTTGAAGAAATTGCACTTCCGGTTGGTATCGCGTTAGAGATTGCAAGGGTGACATCATCCAGCTCACCAGAATCATCACGTTCAACACTGTTCGTCATTCAACAACTGCTGCGCAAGCACCCTAGTACAGAGCGTTACATAGCACCTGTACTGAGCCCCGATTCTGAAGTTTGGATCGGACATCTGTTTAAAAGTGGCTCTAAAAAGGGCTTGTTCATGGGGGCTGATGCGCAGCAGCTGTATGTCGCGGTTAAACACAGTGACACCGAACAAAAAGGTTTTACCCTACTGAAATTGCCAATCGAAACGTTTTACAACGGGATTAGTTTAGACAATTCGGCACCACCAAAAAGTAGTTTAAATACCTACTTACACCTCATCGACATGCCAGATTTCCAGCCCGTTGTATCGAGCGCTTTACACTATAGTGTGCAACACCCACCAGCAGAGCTAATCGCGATTTTGGCGATCATTAACAAAGGCGCAGAACCGGCGAAAATTGCCAAAGTTGTTGCACAAAATGCGCTATTTAGCACCATTTTACAGCGTTCAGCATCACAACTAACCCGATTGAACATCAATGTAACCAATATCGTTCAATCCATAATGACGCACGGGACAGAACGCATAGCCGCAGTATTAACCGAACATATCTTGTGGCAACGCTTGAGTTACTCGAATTTTCCTCTGCAACGACATTTTTGTGTGTTTGCAGCTTTACACCGGTTTATTAGCGCTCAAATTGCCCAACACTGCCGACTAGGAATAGCACAACAATTTAGTCTTTACGGTACGTTTCATCTAAGTGCTTTGTTCACCTCGCCAACGCTGCGTGTGATCACGGAATGGCACAAGCAATCAGACTTACAAGCCGGTACCGACAGTATGTTTAGTGCACAACACGCACCAGAATTTAGCGCCTTTTCCGAAGCACTGGCTAAAGCTTGGCGACATGCGGAGACAACGAGTAACCCGCTGTATTCAGATGTGAATACGATCGCCCTATACTTAACCCGAATGTGGCTGCACGAGGGTCGAAACACCGAGCGAGAAGTCTTTACCCATTTAAGAAATGAATGCAAACGTATTCATTTATCCATTGAACAAATCAATACTATTCGGCAAGAAGCATCGGAAATGCTGGTATCGCCTATCTAAAAGTGTTGGTCGACACTATTAACGCTATTTATTTCCGAGATATGCTCTGTTCGACAACCACGCTATGCAGTAAAATAGCGAGTTTCGACAGAAACACTGAATAAAGAGGAAATTTCATGACACAGCAACGTATCACGGTTATTCGTGGTGACGGCATCGGTCCAGACATTATTGATGCAACCATCAAAATTTTAGAAAAAGTGGGCTGTGACTTTGTGTATGATTACGCCGACGCGGGCTTAATGGCGCTCGAGAACCATGGCGAATTGCTTCCGCAAGACACTTTGGACCTAATCGCAAAGAATAAAGTCGCGCTTAAAGGGCCACTGACGACTCCTGTAGGCGAAGGTTTTACTTCAATAAATGTAAGCCTGCGTAAGCAATTTAAATTGTACGCGAATTTGCGTCCCGTATTATCTTTCAAAGGCACCAAAGCTCGCTACGAAGATATCGATATCATTACTGTGCGTGAAAATACGCAAGGTATGTACTCTGGTTTAGGCCAAGTCGTATCTGAAGACGGTTCAGAAGCGGAAGCGATGAGTAAAATCACGCGTGAAGGCGCTGAGAAAATCGTTACCTTCGCATACGAACTAGCACGCCGAGAAGGTCGTAAGAAAGTCACGGCGGTTCACAAAGCCAATATCCTCAAGTCTACCTCGGGTTTGTTCTTAAAAGTTGCGCGTGAAGTTGGCGAACGTTATCCCGATATCGAATCTGCAGAGATGATCGTCGACAATTGTTGTATGCAGTTGGTAATGAATCCCCACCAGTTTGACGTCATTGTTACCACCAATCTATTCGGTGACATATTGTCTGACCTTTGTGCGGGTTTGGTTGGCGGACTTGGAATGGCCCCTGGTGCAAATATTGGTGAAGATTGTGCGATTTTCGAGGCCGTTCACGGCTCAGCACCTGACATTGCAGGCAAGAACTTGGCTAACCCAACATCTGTCATTCTAGCGGCTGTGCAAATGCTGGAATACCTAAACATGGCAGACAAAGCAAATGCGATTCGCACTGCGCTTAAGGATGTTATCGAGTCAGGTGATCGGACAACGCGTGATCTAGGCGGCGAATCAGGCACCACTGAATTCACTCAGGCAGTGTTAGATCGTTTATAAAGCGCAAGCCCCTTTACCCTAACTAAAACCACCCTTTCCTGGGTGGTTTTTTTTGCCTGAACCTTGGCTAACACGTCAAACTGGCCGAAACCTGATCTCCACAAATACTATTAGCTGCACTAGGCTACTACTCGTTGAGCTAATTCTTTGCTCAATGAGCCTTAGCACACGCCCTATTTACCATGGGTTAACAACAAACGGAGAATTGTTATGAAAAAACTAATGGCAACTGGAATGCTACTGAGTCTTGCTTTATTAGGCGCAAGCAATCCAACCTTGGCTGCAGACGAAAAACCCAATGTCGTCGTTCAACAGCCGTCAGTAGTCGATCTCAATACTGCAACATTAGAGCAACTCACGTCACTCAAAGGTATCGGTCAATCGAAAGCACTGGCAATATTGGAATACCGCAAGACCATGGGAAAGTTTCACCATATCGAACAACTCGCAGAGGTCAAAGGCATTGGTATGAAAATGGTTGAGCGTTTAGAAGCGCAGATTAAAGTTGAAGAGTGACACTTGCGCTAGATGTAAAAAACCCCAACAACACTAGTTGTTGGGGTTTCAAGCACAAAACGTTTTACTCTGCCGCGGTTAACTCTTTGAGGTAAGCGATAAACTCTTCTTTCAGTTCAGGGTGCCGCATTGCATATTCAACATTGGCTTTCATATAACCTAGTTTACTGCCGCAATCATGACTCTTACCCTTCATGTAATAAGCATCAACTTGTTCCAAATTCATCAATGATGAAATAGCATCCGTCAATTGGATTTCACCACCCGCTCCTGGCGGTGTGAATTCAAGAAGATCCCATATCTTTTCAGATAAAACGTATCGACCTACAACAGATAAATTCGACGGAGCCTCATCCAATGGTGGCTTTTCTACCATTTTATGGATCTTTGCCGCTTGTCCCGGTTCAATATCAGTACCATCCAAATCAACGATACCGAACTTGCTGACATCTTCATCCGGTACCTGTTCAACCATTACTTGGCTCACACGGCTGGTATTAAACTTTGCCACCATATCGGCCAAATTGTCTTTTTTGGGGTCACTGGCTGCGTCGTCGATAATGACGTCAGGCAATACAACTGCAAACGGTTCATTGCCAACAAGGGGTTGAGCACACATAATTGCGTGTCCCAAACCATTCGCAACACCTTGGCGTACATGCATGATGGTTACGTCTTTTGGACATATCGCCTGCACATCCTCGAGTAATTGACGTTTTACGCGCTTTTCTAAGGTCGCCTCCAGCTCAAACGACGTATCAAAGTGGTTTTCGATACTATTTTTACTCGCATGAGTGACCAGTACAATCTGTTTTAAGCCCGCTTTTACACACTCTGCAACCACATATTGAATAAGTGGTTTGTCGACAACCGGTAACATCTCCTTTGGGATAGCTTTAGTCGCCGGCAACATTCGCGTCCCTAACCCAGCCACAGGAATAACGGCTTTCTTAACTTGACTCATAGAACTTTTTCCTTAACTGATAATCCCCTTCCGATACCGTAATAATGCAAACCGTATTCCAACATCAAGTCGGGTTCATATAAATTACGACCATCAAAAATTACACCATCAACCAATTTTTCCTTTAGTGTATCAAAATCTGGCGCTCTGAAAGATTGCCATTCAGTGCACACAATCAGCGCATCTGCACCAATTAACGCACTTTCTTTGGTACCAACCAGTCTGAGATCCTCGCGCTCACCATAGATACGCTGCGTCTCTTCCATCGCTTCAGGGTCAAACGCTTGCACGTTAGCACCAGCATTCCATAAAGCTTCCATGACTACTCGGCTAGACGCTTCTCGCATATCGTCGGTGTTGGGCTTGAATGCCAACCCCCATACAGCAAATGTCTTGCCTTTTATGTCGCCATCAAAATGTGACATCACGTAGTCGAACAACTTGTCTTTCTGTCGATAATTGACGGCTTCGACAGCATTTAATATTTTCGCATCAAAACCAACCGCCGATGCACTACGAGCGAGCGCCTGCACATCTTTGGGGAAGCATGAGCCGCCGTAACCGCAACCAGGGTAGATAAATTGATAACCAATACGAGGGTCAGAACCAATACCGCGGCGGATACACTCAATATCGGCGCCAAAATGTTCGGCCAAATTGGCCATTTCATTCATGAAGCTGATTTTGGTTGCCAACATGCAGTTTGCCGCGTACTTGGTTAATTCCGCGCTTCTGACATCCATCAGAATGACACGATCATGATTGCGGTTGAATGGCGCGTAGAGCTCACGTAATCGGCGTTCAGCCTTTTGGCTGTTGGTACCAATGATGATTCGGTCAGGGCGCATACAATCACCGACAGCAGCCCCCTCTTTTAAAAACTCAGGGTTCGATACAACGTCAAATGTCAACTCAACGTCTCGCTTTGCGAGTGTCTCAGAAACTTTTGCGCTTACGCGATCGGCGGTGCCAACCGGGACAGTAGACTTATTGACGATAACTTTATGGTTTCCCATATGTGTTGCTATCGTTTCTGCAACCGCCAACACATATTTTAAATCGGCTGAACCATCTTCGTCAGGAGGCGTGCCGACAGCGATAAAAATGACACTTGCGTGATCAATTCCCTCTGCTGCGTCAGTGGTAAACCTCAAGCCGCCCGCTTCGTAATTGCTGGTCACGAGAGGCGATAACCCCGGTTCATAGATTGGAATAATACCTTGCTTGAGCCCGTCTACCTTCTTCTCATCCACGTCGACACAAACGACATCATGACCGACCTCAGCTAAAACCGCGGCCTGCACGAGTCCTACGTACCCAATGCCAAAAACTGTTACTCGCATAGCCTACTAACTCCTTTTTACTACCTGTTGGCACAGCGCTATGACACTACACTTCCTATGAGACAGTTTTATGTAACAGCCTTATAGACTTTGTAAAAACTGCAAATGCGCAGATTTCGCACAGCTGTGCTCAGCTAATTTACTCTGCCAATGATCAAACACCGACGGTTCCACCGCTTGAGTGATTTTATCCGCAAGTGAAGCAGCGCTCCGCGCTTCGAATGTCATGCCGGCAATATTTTCAATTTTTTCTTTCATGCCACCAATGTTTGCGCCAATTAATGGACGTCCAAAGCGGATTGCCTCTTGAATTACAACAGGTGAGTTTTCCCACCATATTGACGGAATTATGACCCAATCACATTCAGCCATTCGGCTTGGCAACTGCTCAGGCTCGTACTGACCGCGGATGTGAACAACATCTTTAACCTCTTCAAGCAGCTCAGTGACTTTAGTTTTAAAACTACTCTCTTGAATGTCCAAATTGGCACCATGAATATCCAAGCGAAATTGTGATCTAATCTCATCCGGCAGCATTGCAACTGCCTGAAGCAAGAGATCGATACCTTTATATGGATTGACTTGGCCAAAAAATGCAAACCGATAACGTTTTTCATCTGCACTCAACTTACGAGGAGGAATTGGTTCAACATCGGGCAACACATTTTCAATCACATGCATCTTTTGTTCCGGAATACCCCATTCGACATAACGTTCGGCCAAGAAATGGCTGGGAGCAACGAACTCGTCAACATACGCAAACTGGTCCAGAATAAATTGTTGGCGGAGAAAAAAGTCGCCGGGCGAGTGTTGTGGAAAGCAGTTATGGCAATCAGCATAAACCGCTTTGTTGCATAGCTTAAAGCCATTTTTTGTCACCATTTGACCATTGTGCAAACACATCGCCATAAACTCATGAATGGTAAAGACTAATTTGGCTTCAGGTAGCGCGCGCTTGATAGCACTGAAAATCTCTATCCCCATGTGCGCGTAATGATGCACATGCACAATATCGGGGTTAAAGCTTTTCAGCATTTTACCCAGATCCTTGAATAACTTACCGGTGTTATATGTATTTAAAGCGAACCACTCATGCATTCCAGTATGGAAAAGTACTTCTTCTCCTCGTTGCGAAAATGTTGAACTTCCATGGCTGGTTTCATCAGCTCTCGCAATATAGAGACATTCTACGCCCTCAGACTGTAATAGCTTATACAGATTCCACGACGCGACTTCTGCGCCCCCTTTGCTGAGATCAGGGTGTCCATGTGAGATAAAAGCAACTCTATTCAATTTCATCTGCTCCAGATTTAGCTAATTCACTTATTTGATTGCCCCAACGTTTATTGAATGTTAGTGCGTTTAGTATTGTGACGTTATGCTTCCATCCTCCAGATTCAACCAAGTTTTGGCTTTGTCGCTCTAAATGGTACAACTCAGCGCCGTGATGAATGTAATTTGTCTTGCCCAGTTCTAAAACTTTGAAACAAAAATCAGAATCTTCAAAGTCACCCAATACATACACAGGGTCAAATCCCCCTACAGATTCATAGAGTGACTTCTTTAACATCCACACAGCTGCAGTCAATAACGGGCACTCTTCAACAACTTTCGTATGCGTTGTCAGACTTTTTGGCCAACCTTTCATAGGATGGTCATTAAAGTACAGACCCGGGTACTCGGGCACTGTATAAGGCGCCATCCCATCGTGCTGGATAGTACCGTCTTCATACAAAAGCCTAGCCCCAACAATACCGACGTTTTCGTCTGAAGAGACCGATAGCATATTTTCTAGCCAATCGGGACCTTTGGGCAGTACGTCAGAATTCATTAATACCAAGGTGTCTGCTCTGGCGTATTCCACGCCAATATTATTGGCCGCGCCAAAACCAACATTTTCCGACAAGTACAACACACTGAAAGGTCGCTCTACGAACTGGCTTACTCTCTTCGCTAGGTCCTTCGTAACTTTTGAAATCGATGGATCATCCACCACATAGATGATTTCCACATCTCTGTAACCGTTGTACCGATTAAAGTGTGACATCTGATATTTCAAAAAGTCGTAGCGACCATATAGTGGAATAACAATCGATACTCTAGGATTGCGTACAGGATCTAGATAATCCTCCCGTCTGACGTTTGCATTGTGTTCAGGGGGATATAGAGAGCGAATTATTGGTTCAAACATCTCGCCTGCCGCTAGATGCTGAGGTCTATGTGGAGCCCAAGTATTTAGCAACCGGCGAAGATTCAACATTGCATCTGCATCTGTATAGAAAACTTCGTTTACAGGAATCTGTAAGCGTTTTCGGCCTTTCATATCTATCGACATACACAGACTACTGTTAATCTGTTTATCTTCTTGACGTTCGAGCAGCATCATAAAGCCAGTAGAAAGCTTAGCCTTTCCGGACAACGCTTCTTGCACGTCCAACCTCGCGTGCCTAAGTTGATGAGTAACACTTGCTACTGGTTCACCTTTTTTGTTGCACAAATATGCATCAATGCTAGTTTCACTATCTAATAGCCAGCCACTAATGTAAATGTGAGAGCTTGACACAATCGCAAATTCACAAGATGCGTTGGCAGCAAGAGCTGATGCACTCACATCGCCGCTTGATCCAGCGACCATTGTCGGTAATGTCATGCCATTACCACCACTTAAATTGAGTCCTACCTTCTTAGATTCTCCACTCACGAGCTCGATCGCGAGTTTCATCGATGACAATGGTTTGTCTGTGACCCAACTCAACTGAAAGCCCTGAGCTGGTTGCCCGACTTTCTCGATTACATCTTCACGTGTTACATCTGTCTTGCTAGAGTCAACTGTATTGCCCTGCTCGTCTACAATCGTTAATTCCTTAACTTTCTCAGTAAAGTACCATCCGATTATGACGAAGCCGCTTACGGTTTCGGCACATATATCAATTGTAATTGGTAACGCATTTGAATCGGCTCTCCCAATGAGCCTCTTCACCAGAGATTTTATTTTTTTCAAGACGATTGGCCTATCGGTTAACTTAGGTAGGTATTTAAAATCCGAGCTAAGTTAGCATAATTGCTGGTATTGAATCAATTTGATTACACTAGTCTACTACATCGAGTCAAACGCCAATACTGGCCTAAAACCGCCAAATTTCAATCACTATTGTTGTCCCAAAATGAGCCATTGGCTGTAGAATTACTCATTTTTGAAAGTTAAAAACACGTTCCATACCACCCTAGGTTGGGATAGGATCCGAGGTTGCTCTAGTTTGCAGCTAATCAAGAGCTTATGTTGCACAGTCTTCGATGGAAAAAACTGTGATGACTGAATCGAAAAGTTGCCTAAACATATAGCGAAATCAGACTTTCTCTGCGCGCACAAAGTGATCTGACACAACCGTTAATATTTTTAAAATATTGAAACCAAACGTACTGAAATTATGTCAATAGGAAAAACACCTTGTGGGGCAAAGGTGATAGACTAGCCCAAAAGGTTTATCAAAATAATTTGAGCAACCCGCTCTTGCCTGACCACATAAAAAATAGGATCAACAAAGAAAATGAAAATTGGACTAGTTACAAATTTAGTTCACATCGAAAAATTCATTAAGACGAGATTATTCGAAGCTAATTCTGAAGAATGGATGACAGCTACCGGAGGAAATACTGGTAATGTTGCGTTTGTGGAAGGAATTCAAAATATCATCGATAATGATATTGGCATCGTGTATTGGGGCGACGATCCTAAGGCTGTTAACAAATACTATGATCACATTGTTGTCTGCTGTGCAAATCAAATCGGTTCTCATGTCGACTTAGCTGGCTGGGCTGATCGGTTACGACATTTCGATTTACCTACCACTTTTATTGGACTAGGTGCCCAGAGTGATGCCATTGGAACAATTCCAGAGATCCCCGCGGGCTCAAAGAAATTCTTGGAGCTAACCCGAGCATTGAGGATAAACGAAAGCCAATCAAACGTTATCACTCGTGGAAACTTTTCAAGCGAAGTCCTTGAACATTATGGGGTTGATTCTTCCCCATTTGGCTGTCCCTCTCAGTTTATTTCATTGCAAAATGGTTTGGGTCAGCGTTGTTATCAACATCAACAACGAACCCAGTTCGACAGAATAATGACTGCTGCAGGAAATCCTTGGCACCCGTCTTCAAGCTTGGAATCAGTGCTCACAGAGATTGTTGAAAACAATCGCGGTGACTACATTTTACAGCACCCTGAAACTTTGATTCAGCTCGCCATTGGTGAAACAGAGAATATTGAGCCGAACAAGGTCAAGCGACTAGAGCAAGTGTATTCTCGCATTGGTAACTGGACCAGTATCAAACGTTGGTTTGAGAGCTTTGGTGTGTTCTTTGCCGATGCTCAGAACTGGATGCACTACTCTCGACACTTCACGCTTGCTATCGGACCTCGTTATCACGGGGTTGCACTGCCAATTCAGGCGGGTGTGCCCGGCAAAGTAATTTGTATCGACTCGAGAACCGAAGAATTAGCCGTGACAACTGGTATTCCAGTAATCCATTACAAAGAGGTCGAAAAAATGGATGCTGAGTCGCTGATCAAAGCCTGTCGTTGGACGATGGATGACGCCGCCAACTATGATCAAGTCAGAAAAGATAATGTATCGAATTACTTAGAATTCCTCGATGCGAATAAACTTGCTGCAAACCCTGATATGCAGACATTAGCAAAAGCCAGAATCTAGTCTTTAAGTGTAATGTCTGAGCTCTGCGGCCCCCATTTTTATTTGTGTACCGGCTTTCATCGAAGTGGAACTTCAATGGTTGCTGGCACACTTTACGAGAATGGGGTGGATATAGGTTCTCAACTAATGGGGGCTACATTTTCTAATCCCAAAGGTCATTTTGAAGATGAAATTTTAGTCCAATTACATGATTATTTTTTAAGTCTCAATGCCACTGATTGGCGATATCACGGCGCAAAGCCCTTGATCGTGCCTAACAGCGCGAAAGCGAAATTATGGGATTATTATAAAAGTCGAACCGAAGCAGTAAACGCAGATGTTGTTATTGGAGCTAAGGATCCGAGAGCTTCCTTATTTCTGGATACCTGGCAAGAATCTCTCGGTGAACGTTTGCGTTGTATTCTCGTTTATCGCGATTGGCGTTTGGCTGTTTCTTCAATACTCAAACGACACAGCAGAGTGATCTCTCAGCTATCGGACTCGGCGCTAAAACGGACATTTGACTTACAGTTTTGGAAAACGCCAGACCTCGCAGCGCGAATGTGGCTCAAAGCGTCCAAGGCGATGCTGGACTATTATGAAAACAATAGTCACAGTACGCTGCTTTTCGACCATTCGATTATTGTCCAACAACCAGAATTGTTGGAACTTCGCGCACAAAAGTTGGGCTTTCACAGCGGGCTGTTTCAAAACACAACGTTTGAGCGTGGATTAATGCAAACGTCTGTGCCAGCTAGTCTCCTAGAGTCATTAAGTCCTGAGGTCATCGCTGCTTGTGAAGAGCTCCAAGCCAGGTTTGAAAGCACCAGTGATCTGATCAACATTGGTCCTCTCAAACTTTCCCAAAGTCCCGAATTGGCCGCTGCGTTTTACCGCAGCCTACCAAGGGAAAGTGTCCAAGCAGAATTACCGTGTCAATTCACGACTACGCCTGACTTTAATGGCCTTGAGTGGGACGACGTATTCAGCTGCTTGCAACAGTACACAAGTCAACAAGCAGAACAAGTGAATTGGCACGTGTTAGTTCCAACATTGGACGCGATGCAACTCGATAAGGTTTTCGCGTTGTCAATGAGGTGGCGCTTACACAGCCTGGCTAGAAAGCTTGCGGAGAGTGCGCTTGAGCTGAACCCTAAGCCTTGGAGATATATGCAGTTGGGAGACGTCTGTATGCGTGAAAAAGCGTATTCCGAGGCACGCCTTTATTTCTCGTCCGCTCGAGACATGTCTCCGCAGAACGCGACGTTTTACGCCAAACTATCAATGGTTGATGCTGCACAGGGTGACTTTGAAGAGGCTAGACTAACGCTTTCGAAAGCCCAAGCCCTAGATGCTCAAAAGCCGCCCGTTGTTCAAGCGCAAACGTTTCTGAATGACAAAGTCAGAGCGCAGCAATTCAGGCAGGATGCTGAACAAGCTAAACCAGAGTTTCAAAATCCTATACGGGGCTATGGTGAGGTAATGGATGGTATGACGATGGATCGTGAGTTAGGTAACCTACTCGATAACTACATGAATCAAAGTGCCTTTGTGCTGCGCGATAACAGACAGTGGTTGAATCAAGCGTGTCTTGCCATACCTGAGCATGCCAGACAATTATTTCTGGACTATATGCTCGCTCACTTTTTAAAGTCCTTCTCTGAGTCGACTCTGGAGGCCGAGTTATTGCCTCTGGACAGCGTCAACTGGCAAGACAAATCCACATTTAATTTTGAGCGGTATTCAGGTGATTTTCCAACTGTTGGCGTTCACATACACGTTTCTCAACCCGCAGTGTTACCAGAAGTATTCGACTTCTTGAAAACACTGCCAAACCTAAAGAACATTTTAATAACTTGTTCGTCAGTAGTCGCAGAGGAATTATTGGGATTGGCTGAAGAAAATCCAAAAATAACGGTAGTCGCTGTTGAACATTCAGAAATCGATATTCACAACGAGCTAAAAATAGCAGCCAAATTTCTTCGCGAAATAGACATAGTCTTGAAGTTGCATACGGGATCTTCGAGCCTACACAACCTTGCAGGTTGGCGCGTGCAACAATACTGGCATTTAGCGAGCCCGCTATTCAATGAAGACGTATTGCGGGCCTTAAAGCAGTCAGACCTGGGGTTAGTTATACCCAATTACCACCCAGGACTGCGCAAACATATTAATTGGGGTGAAAGCTGGGAGATTGCCAACGCATTATCAGCGAACCTAGGAATTGAAGTTTCGGCTGAAGTCGAAGGTTTTCCTGCCGGAGCGATGTTTTGGTACAAACCAGACGCACTAAAAAAACTAAGTGAACTTGATTTAAATCCAGCAGATTTCGCTCAAAGCTCAGAGTGGAGTGATGTTACAATATGCGACGCTATATTGCGATTAATGACACCTTTAGCGACTAGCGAAGGGTATCAGACTAAGTTTGTTAGGCAATTAAGCTTAGTAAACTCCCTATGAGAGTCGTTTCAACTATCTTTTGATTTATAGGAAAATATAAATTGGCCAGATTAATGGGACTAGGTTCAGGTAAGAACCAAGTCGTTACTGATTATAACCATTTGGTGCGTTGCGTATCTTCAAATACTGGGAATTTGTTATTCAATTTCGCAGTGGAAAATATTATACATTTTACTCAAGCCGATATTCGTTGGGCACACCCTGCTGAAGAGATAAACCGAGAGAAGACGCCTTTATTGTTGCCAATGGCAAACAATATTGGCCCTCATATGGACGTTCTAAAGTCAGGTCCTCGATTAGAGGGCGTCAACGTTCATAAAACAGTGATGGGTTTAGGTGCTCAATTTCCATTGGCAATCACAGACCCCAAAATTGCGGCAGAAAAAGTACCTGCAGGCACTAAACAGTGGCTTGATACTCTCGTTTCAGATTCTAACGTCGCTAATATTTCGGTCCGAGGCGCATTCACTAAACAAGTGTTGGCTGAGCTAGGCATAGAACAATATGTGGTTCCACTAGGGTGCCCCTCACACTTTATTAACCCAAACCCTAGATTAGGTGAACTTCTTGCGGCTAAATCAGAAGCTTTGAGCTATGGCTTGCCAAATGGAATTGCGATCGCTGCAGGTAACCCTGGAATCAAAAACCTGAACGCGCTAGAGCGGTTTCTCATTGGTTTGATTGATGAATTTAGTGGGAAGTATATCGTACAACATCCCAAGTCTCTTATTTGTCTATCACAACTCTGGAAAGACGCTATTGAGCCGGAGGAATTGAATGCGGTTAATAGGGATTACTTCCCAAATAAGACCCCCGAGGAAATGCTTTCTTGGTTCGCTAAAAACAGCACCACTTATGTTTCTGTACCACAGTGGTTTATGGATATTTCTAAATATTCCATGTGTTTAGGTACTAGAATACATGGTGTTCAAGCCGCTATCCAATCTGGTGTGCCAGCGGTTTGCCTGTATATAGATTCTAGAACAAAAGAATTATGTGAGACGATGCAAATTCCCAAAATAAGCGCACACGAGTTCCAGAGACAACCTAGTTTAGAACACGTTATCAATACGTTGAAGAAGTGGGACTGGGAGTCCTATGAAAATAATCGCCTAAGGCTTGCTAAGGAAACCGAAGCTTTTATTCGCGACAACGGCCTGACGGGTAAGAGAAAGCACATCTTATAAATGTCGCAGTGACAGAAATCAATCTCACTCATTAGCCCTTGCTCAACCGGTAAGGGCTCAACTCCCCTCCTGACCTAATGACGTTGTTACGCTGTAGTCTATAGCGAGAGTAAGTTCGCGTTTTGCTATCACCTTGAACAACGGTCACTTTGCTGACTCGATACCGTTATTGCTATACCAAAACTCAAAAAACAAAAAAGGTGGCCGAAGCCACCTTTTTTCAAACGTATATAACGTGATAACTGTTTATTAGTTACCGTTGTTACCGTCGTTCGCGCCACCCGCTTCGTTACCTTGCGTAGTCGCTGTCATGTTGAACAGTGAACCTTCGCCAGTACGGATTAGGCCTAGACCTTCACAAGTGTCGAATGCGCCTTTAAGAACTAGACGTGCACGACCTTTATAGTCTGTAGAACCAGTTACGCCGAACGCAGTTTCGATGTCGATAACTTCTTGGCCAGCGCCAGTAGTACGATCCGCACCTTCTGTAGAGAAGACTTGAGTCGCGCTAACAGCTAGGTCTGGAGCGATAGTTACGTCTGCACCAAGAACAGTACCGTCTTGAGCGTAAAGCGTACCACGGATGTCACCTTCGTTAGTAGAAGATGTATTCGTCAAGCGGATGTAAGCTGTGTCAGCGTTACCAACTGCAGGTACGTTGAAGAAGCTAGCGATACAACCGTTACGTAGCAAGTCACCGAAGTTACCAGCTTGCTCAGCGATGTTGTCATAACGCGCGTTGAAGAAGTCAACATTCCAAGTTGCAGAAATCTGACCAACTTCAGGAATTGTAGTTGCGTTAGCACCAGTAAGCACTTGGTAACATACATGGTAAGCAGTAGTTAGCTGAGTAGTAGTACCAGAAACTGCTAAGTCAAACGCTGTAGTCTCTGTTGCACTGATAGTGTTAGTAGAGAACGTTGTACCAGAAGTACAGTCAGCTGCAGTGTGCAAGTAAACCACACCACCAGTCTGAAGCGCACCAGTACCTACAGAGAATGATAACTGATGAGAGTCACCGCCCTGGAAGTCAAAGTCGTCGCCGTTTTCTTTACGTACGTTACCAGAACCGTCTGGGAAAGTAGTAGCGTTAACAGCTTCAAGACCCAACTGAAGCGTACCTAGGCTTAGCAAGCTTACGTCACCAGCTGCGTCGAAGTCAGAACGACCGTCAGTAGTACCACCAGTGAAAGTAGCTTCGCTGTTACCAACGTTGATACGTACGAAGTTAGCAGTACCTACGAAGTCAACTGGAGTCGCAGTCAAATCGAACGGAGCTTGAGCACCGAAGATTACTAGCGGAGTATCAGTTGCAGTTGCGTTGATGTCATCGCCACCAGCGTCTGTACCTTCAACATACTCAACACCTAGCTCAACTTTCTTGCTTGCGCTTGTAGGGTTAAGTGCAGAAGTAAGGTTCTTAACTGCATAACCTACGAAAGTAGCAGCTTCTAGGATGATACCGTTAGCCGCGCCGTCAGCGTTGAAAGTGATTTCGAAAGTGATTGTGTTGTCACCGATCGCACCACCTTGAACAACTTCATAAGTGATGTTATCCGCACCACCAGCAGTATCAACTGTTAGTGAGAATGCACCAGCACCACCGTTTGAGTTATCAACTAATGCTGTGGTTGACAAATCTTCACCAAAAACAGCACCACCGCCAAGAGTGTACTTGATGGTTGCAGTTGACGTCGCAGCTGCCTCATCACCTTCACCAGCGTCTTCGTCAAGGTCAAAAGTAACCTCTGGAGCTGTAATCAAAGTTTCTTCAGAGCCAGTACCCGGATTACCGTTACCGAAGATAACATCTGCAAGAACAATAGTTTCACCAGCGCCACTGAAATCCAAGTCTTCAGTATCAGCGATAGCTGGAGCAGCTGATGCTGCAGCCAAAGCTACTGCGAGTGCTGTCTTGTTAAATAATTTCATTATGTAAATCCTTAAATATAGTTATAAAGCTATAGCCGTTTAGGTCATTATAATCACAGTTAGCGCACCGAGATAAATGCCTAAACATGTTACTAAACGCATCAATTGAGATAGGGCACCCGATTAATTGATGCGCCTTTCACAAAAAGCGATTCTATTATTAACATTTCAGAAGTCAACCCTTAGATTAGGCCTCTTATTCAATTAAATTAAGATTTTCAGTCAAATAGTTAATCCTGATCAATGAACTCAGCTTCCAATCCGATGTTTTCAAACATCGTCTAGTGTAGTTTATCTGGCAACTTTGTGCTTTTTAAATCGCAGTTATGTGTGCGAACTGCGAACTCAAATGCCACTGAAGGAACGAATACCGCATCCTTACACCCCCCACCAAAATCAAAAAATACCAAATAAAAACAATCTGTTAAATAATTACACCTACACATTAGAAGAATCAGCGAGCACTAACAAAGCCCGTTCACAGACTGATTGTGGCCTTGGGTCGCGCCAAGGATAATCCACACTGGATACTATGTTTTTGAGAATGAGTCACTGGGGTATCGGGGTGAACTTTGTTAAAGAGTTCTATTCCAATTAATTTGACGTTAGATATGTGAGCGAATAACTGTTTATTGTCAAAAATAACTAAAAATGAAGCAGCCAGGGTAACAAACACTCATTTATACGTGTCCACTGTTTACTGCGAAGTATCACTTTTACCTTGTTTCGTTGACCGAAAACGTCATTTATGTGGGGAAGGAGAAATGCGCGAAGGGTTTGAGTTCGCCGTCAATTGCTTTAATATCGCGACGGCTTGGCTGACTTCAGCAACATATATTCGATAACGAGAGCAATACATGACTAAACTCATTGGTGCGCTGCTTCAGGAAAAAGGCGCGTTGACCGCAACCGATTTAGAAAAAGCGCTAAACATTCAAGCCGAAATTGGCGGTAAATTGGGTGCCATACTTATTCGTATTGGCGCTACTTCTGAAGAAGTGGTTATAAAGGCGTTGTCAGAGCAGCTTCAACTACCATTGCTTGGTATTTCGATTCCCATGCCTGAACCAGCCTCTATTATCGATTGTTGTAAAGAACTGCAAATCGATATTGACTGGTTGCTCGACCAAGAGGCATTCGTTTGGTTTGAGCGAGGTTTGGAGCATCAGCTTGCTTGTGCGGCGCGCGATCCTCTCTCTGAGCCGCTATTATCGTCGCTTGAAATGTTGTGCCCTTCTTTGGAAATTGTTCCCTGCTTTATAATGTCTCAAGATTTTGATGCGCTTCACCGAAACCTTGAAAAAACCAAAAATGAACTCTCTAGCATCGTTTCAGAAAATGAAACCTACCTTAAGGAATTAGCAGAAGAAGCGCCTACCATTGAATTGGTGAATAATTTGTTTGCCCAAGCTGTCGATGCAGGTGCGTCTGATATTCACTTTGAACCTGAAGAAAGCAGTTTCAGAGTCAGATTTAGAAGCGATGGCGTATTGACGACCAAACTAACCCTTGGACGAGAGAAGTTTGATGCGTTGGTTTCACGAATAAAACTGATTTCGGGCATGGACATCGCCGAACGACGCCTACCTCAAGATGGCAGTATTTCCACACGTGCAGGCGGTGTTGAGATCGATGTGCGTGTTTCCGCTCTGCCAGGTGTGTTTGGTGAATCAATGGTGCTGCGACTATTACCCAAAGATCAAGACCGCCTAAGCATGCAGAATCTGGGGATGATGCCTGATCAATTGAAAATGATGGCAAGACTCGTGCGCCAACCGCATGGCATCATTTTGGTCACTGGCCCGACGGGATCAGGTAAGTCGACAACCTTGTATACCGCATTGGACGAGTCCAATGAAAATGACAAAAAAATAATCACGGTCGAAAACCCGGTCGAATTTAAATTGGAAGGCATCACACAAACACAGACAAATGAAGATATTGGGTTAACCTTTGCTGCTTGTTTGCGAACCATTCTCCGTCAAGATCCGGACGTTATTATGATCGGTGAGATCCGCGATTTAGAAACCGCAGAAATCGCGATGCAAGCCGCGATTACCGGTCACTTAGTACTGTCAACTTTGCACACAAATGATTCACTCAGTTCGTTCACGCGATTAATCGATATGGGCATTGAGCCATTTATGGCCGCAACGCCAGTCATAGCAACGCAAGCTCAGCGGCTGTTGCGAAAACTCTGTCCTCATTGCAGCGTGCCAGCGACATCGTTACCCGCGGATGAAGCAGCAATTAGTCAACTTGCCAGTGATACAGGGATTGACGATTCTGCGAACTGGAGAACGGCTGTTGGCTGCCCAGAATGCCAAGGAACTGGGTATAAGGGTCGTATTGGTATTTACGAGCTAATTGAGATTAAAGATAAAATGCGTGCGCTGATCCTCGAGCAAAAACCCGTCAGTGACATGTATAATCTAGCAAAACAGCAAGGCTACCGGGATTTATATGAGGACGGTATGTTAAAGGCATTTATGGGCTTAACTAGCGCCGAAGAAGTCTATCGCGTATGTCGCACCAGTGAAGCGAGTGAACAATGAGTCAATTCGCCTATCAAGGCATCGATCAGTCTGGAGAAAAATCGAGCGGTATTATCAATGCGGAGAATTTTCGCAGCGCTGCCCGTGAACTTGAAGCAAGAAACTTGAAGATCACCTCTTTGGAACCTGTAAATGATGTGGCTAAACAAACCTCTTCACAGCGTAAGGCGAAAGTTTCCAAAGACGATGTCATCCTAATTTTCTATGAAATAGCTACCATGCTGAGAGCAGGTGTTAGCCTTAAGGAAGCAGTCGAAGCACAATGTGAATCGAGCCATTCTGAGGATGTCCTAAGCATCTTCCGCAGCTTACTCAAGCAATTAAAAAGTGGCTCCGCATTCTCAGCTGCAGTACGCAACACTGAATTGAAAGTGCCTGATTATATGTTCCACTTGATTGAGTCGGGCGAAATGACCGGTGGCCTGGCTGAAGCCATTGAGCAAGGTGTGGAACAGATGGAATATGATGTGAAAGTTCAGTCAGAAACCCGCAGTGCGCTGATTTATCCCTCGATATTGGTTTTCTCGGGAATTATCGCCGTTGGTATAATGTTTTTATTCGTTGTACCAAAATTCGCTTCCTTACTGAATGACGCTGAAGAAATGCCCACGCTTGCTTGGCTCGTGATCACATCTGGAGTATGGGTCAACGAAAACAAACTGGGCGTTCTAGTCGGATTCGCTTCGTTAATTGCGCTTTCCGTCATGGCGCTGACTCAGGAGCGCTTTAAAGTCCCAATGCTTAATTTCGCCAGTAAAGTTCCAATTATTGGCGGGTGGTTAAATGAGAGTGATATGGCCGTTTGGTCTAAGATGCTTGGTATATTACTGGCCAGTAAAGTGCCTATGCTAGATGCATTGACGCTGTCGGCTAAATCGAGCCGAATTCCATGGCGCAAAGCTCGTCTCGCGCAAGTTAAATCCAGTGTAAAATCCGGAATGGCATTGTCCGCCGCTTTACAACGAGAAGAGGTGGTATCCTCGACGACAATTAACCTGGTTAAGGTCGGAGAAAAGTCTGGAGATTTATCAACGACCCTTTCATCAGTATCAAAATTATACGATCAAGCCAGTAAGAAGCGGATGCAAACCCTACTCTCATTGATCGAGCCTATCGCGATTCTCGTGATTGGCGTGGTAATTGGCGTTATTATAATGGGAATTATCTTAGCCATTACCAGTGCGAACGATATTGCCATTTAGCAGTCTGTAATTGTAATAACAGTGCCTTTCTAAACTATGAGGTTGAAATGAAACGAAAACAAAACCGCGGCTTTACGCTATTGGAAATGATTGTAGTGTTAGTCATCATTGGCTTATTGATGGGTCTTGTTGGTCCAAGAGTATTCAAGCAAGCAGACAAGGCAAAAGTCCAAACCGCGGAAGCGCAAATATCGATGCTTAAAGGTGCATTACAGACGATGCGTTTGGATATCAATAGGTTCCCAACCAATGAAGAAGGCTTAAACTTGTTGATCAGTAATAGCCAACCTGCGAACCCAAATTGGGACGGGCCTTATTTGGACGATGACATCCCATTAGATCCTTGGGACAGACCCTATCAGTACTCTACTGAAAAAACTAAAAACAGAGCATTCGAACTCTACTCTTATGGTGCCGATGGAAAGCTTGGAGGAGAAGACTACGACGCCGACATTGGTTACATCGCGGAACGTTAAGGGGACGTTATTGACTGCCTTTGGAACAACACCAATGACAGAGTCAAAAGGTTATACCTTAATTGAATTGCTCATTGTGCTGGTCATTATGGGTTTGCTGATGGGATTAACCACTCCCAGACTGATGCAAATGTACGATTCAGTCGTGTTCTCACTTGAACGAGACGACATTCTATTTCAACTAGGAAGCCTACCTTTTAGCGTTTACCAAAGAGGAGAATCCTTTCGTATTCTAGCGTCGGTCGATGAACCAAATCCGACGCTGTTAATACTCCCTGATGGCTGGCAAATAGACCAATTACGAACAAGTGACATAGTCTACAATCCATTGGGATACTGTTCTGGTGGTGAGGTGGTGTTCGAAAAAAACACACGGGAGCTTAGGGTCCAATTAGAATCTCCCATGTGTCGACCCGAGCCACTTTAGGTTTGCAGTAAAAATGCGAAACGTCTCAACAAACAATGGATTTTCTCTCCTCGAAGCAATCGTCGCTCTCTTGCTCGTCACTATGTTGAGTATGACGTCATTTTCTTGGATCAGTAATTTGCTGCTATCTGTCGAAAAAATTGAGCAAAATGCATATGAAAACTTAATTCAACGAAATGTTATTGAGTTTCTTGCTGACGTAAACATGATGTCTCGGTCCACTGGAGAGCAGTCTCTGGGAGGCATTAATATTCGATGGAACGCCACATTAGCGGAGCCAGTCAAAAGGGGTAAAAGTATGACTGGCGGCGCTACTCCCTTCGAACTCGGTCTATACCGGGTCGCTGTGACAGTGCAAGATGTGTCCGGTAAAACTACTGAGTTTGAGCTCACTCAAGTAGGTTATCGCGCCTTACCAGACAACATATTTTAGTGTTATGTTACCACTGAAGGCCAATCGCAACAGAGGCTTTACCCTCCTCGAAATGATGGTGGTACTTGTCCTCGTCAGCCTTATCACTGTGTTGCTAATGCAAGGATTTAGCTTCGTAGTCGGGTTGCAGGAGCGAATTCGCCAACAATTGGTCCAGATACAAGATATCGAACTGAGGGAGCAATGGTTCAGGTCAGTGGTACGGTCTTTTCACCGGGGCCGCAATGCAGACGACGCACAATTCACTGGCAACTCAGAGCAATTTTCGGGGTTGGTACTCCAACCACTGATAAACGATACAGGCATGCCAACTAAGGTTTATTGGGCGATTGAGCGAGATGGATCTGAGTTTATTTTGACCTACCAAGAGGACCAGCTCGAACCCGCTACCATCATGCGTTGGACGACTGAGTCACCCGAGTTTCGCTATATGGATGATAGCGGCAACCTAACCAATACTTGGCCACCCAATATCTCCGATGCAGGACTACCATTTGGTTTGTTTGAAAGTCAGAGAAGCCAGGCCCTCCCAAAGGGAGTTGTTTTATTTGATACCAACGAGCAGGCGCGTTTGTTTTGGTACGTCTCGATTAGCAGCAATACATTACCTGAGGTGGACTTCGCCTTATGATTAAGTCTCGTTCACGTCAACAGGGATTCATACTAGTTGCAGCGATATGGGTAATGGCAATCTTGATCATGATGGTTGGCGCGTTTGCGTTGTGGGTTGAGGAAAGCCTAGACAAAGCCCTTGAGCAAAACCAAGTGGCCCAACTGCAACGCGATATGACCTCAACTCGGGCTGTGCTGCTATACATAGCCGCTACACAGGACGGTACACCAGCGGGAATCACCCTACCCCAAACAACAAGCGACAGTAACCAAGCTGTCGACATTTCGCTTGATGATTTCTTTGCCAATGTGGCGGTCGATGAGATGGGCGCACAGACTGTTTCTGTTACGGGTAACGAGTTGCGTATCGACGGAACAGCCTACGAAGGATTCGGGAACACAGTGTTTAGCGTCTTCGATTTGGGTGGGTTAATACCATTAAACTCAAAGTCAGTAACGCACGCAGAACAACTCCTCGATTACTTGGATGTTGAAGCTCCCACGATTTCTCGTCTGACGGCGACCTTACAGGATTTTGTAGACAAAGATGATGTGCTCAGGCCAAACGGCGCAGAAACCTTTCAGTATCAACAACGCGGTGAAAAACTCCCCGCTAATACGGAACTGCTATCACGTTTTGAGCTTCGCCGCGTCCTAGGGTGGGAAGCAGTTGAAAATCTATGGTCGAATGATGAACTCGTGAATTCGATGGCTGCGAATGTTGCAACTCGATACAACGTCAATGCAATGCCAGCGATCGTCGCCAAAGTTATGTTTGGATTGGATGATGCTGAGGTGGATATATTCATGCAGCAAAGAGCTGAAAAAAACTTCACCAGCGTCAAAGAACTCGTTGACCGAACCGAGATTGATTTCTATGCCAATTTTGACAAGATCAAACTTACACCATCTCGGGGTTTTCGCTTTTCCTTTTGGTACCCGCAAGCGAGACTTAAACGAGAAGTTGATGTACACTTTCTGACAGTTGTAAATGCTGGTGACTCACCATGGATCATCAGTAGAGATCTTATTCTCCCAATTACGGAACCAAATGCCCTTGTTGAACCCCGCAAAGCTCAAACAGACTTTTTCCGCTAGCCAATATGTTCAAGCCCCCCAGGATATTGTTTTTCCGGAACGCTTGACGACGAGGGCGCAATGGATCGTTGGTCGTAGTCAGTGCTTATTTCGGACGTTCGAGACATCAAGTTTTCCGAACAAAAACAGACAAGATGCACTTGCATTGCAGGTTCGCCGCTGGGCGCCTTTTACCAACCCGGGCTTTCATGCAACATGGTCCAAGGAATCTGTAGGTGTGTGGGCCTGGGACCAAGAAAAAGTTGACCAAAATGTCGAGGAAGTTGGTGTCCAGCCGATCTCGGTGCTGCCCGAATCAGTTTACTACCCTCAAATGGAGGGAACATCTGCGCGCTGGATTAGATCGATAGACGATGGTGTTGTGTTCCAGCTATGGATTGAAGGCGATTTAGTCGCCGAAAAGTGGTTTGCGAGAAAACCTGATGTTTCTCGCTTCCATCTATTCTTACGTTCACTTGAGATGCCAAGTACAACCAAAATGGAATGGGAGTATCTTGCAAAACTCAGTGAGGAAGCCGAAGAGGTTGGCCAATTAGATCGCCTCCCCACGCCTTGGGGAGCAAAAAACAAGACCTGGTCAATCGTACAAAAACTCCCGTGGGAACACAGCTTGCTATTAGGTATGGGAGGGGTGTTATTGGCCGCATATATTTGGGTATTAACCGCGACAGTGATGGCGTCTATTTCATTTGAACAAGTAAAATCTAGAACGGCCTCAATCGAAGAGAGTGTCGAAGGCGTACTGGATGCTCGGAGCACCGCAGAAATACTAAACGCCGAGGCTGAAGCGCTGCTTGTGTTAGTCGATTACCCTTCACAAAATGCAATGATGGTGGATGTGTCTCAGGTGTTACAACCTTTTTCGTTGATACTAAAAGGTTGGGATTTCAAAGGTGCAACATTGGAAATCGTTACTGAGGGCAATGTGAATACTTTAAATGTGGTGAAGCAATTTGAGCAATTAGATTGGATACAGAGTGTTTCAGTGTCGGCATTGAGAAACCAAGGTCAAAATCGGTTTGTCGTTACGTTGGAGCCATTTGCATAATCATGGATGCACTAAAAGAACAATTCCTCGAACAATGGCAACAGGCTTCAGAACAAGTTAAGGCCAATGTGCGCTTGAGGGTTAGCCTGTGGTTTATTTTGTTCCTCTTGATCGGCTACCCAGCACTGCTAATCAGTGATTATAATCAAGCACTTCGCGCTGACATAGAAAAAGAGCTAGAGAGAGAAGCTCGTATTTTGCGCACCGCAAATGAAAAGGAATGGTTCCAACGCGCAGAAGAAGCCGCGGTGACATCTACAGAGATAAATCGCTATTTTTGGCGAGCGAATTCGGTCGGTATTGCCAAAGCGACATTATTTCAAACCCTCACTGAATGGGCTGAAGAAAAACAGCTAGCGAACACACAAATAAGACTTGAAGAGCCCTATGCTGTCGAAGGCCATGACGGCATATACCGGATTGCAGGCCAGATTGACGCAACATTTGATGCGACGCACAGTATGGCCTTTCTTCGCCAAATTGAATCAAATGACACAAAGATTGTCGTAGAACGCATGGAAATAACCCAACGTGTAAGACCCATTCATAAATTTGTTATTGCGGCTTACTTTAAAATTGAGTCTGAGCAATAAACTATGAAGCCGACTACTGTTTTTTTACGCTCTAAATGGTTTTGGTTATGCGCACTGGTAACTTTTATCATCATAGCCCTCTCGGTCGCGTTGCAAAAACCCTCTATCGAAGCGCTCAACCTTGAACAGCGAAATAGCGACTGGAAGGTTGCGAATTTTAGGCATAAACGCGTATCTGAGACGGAGTTAATGCAATTAAATGTTGCTGCACTTTGGGGGATTGAGGAAGTCGAACAAGCAGTAACGATCAATAATAGTTGGGCGCTGAAAGGTATTATTGAAGACAATGGTATTAGAATTGCCATCATCGACCTGGATATCAAATCAACGAATAATCAAGGAGACCGCTTTGGTCGTTTTAAAGAGGGTGATACTTTGCCAAATGGCGCTACACTAACTTCGATTACAAAGCATCACATTGAATACGAGTTAAATGGAACAACCGAACTACGACGCCTCTATGCAGAGTTTTAGCTGTAGTGCCAATCAACTGAACAAACGAAAATTATGAAAACCAAGCAGTGTAGAAAGATGAAAATTCAATGGGTCAAACAATCAGTGCTACTGATATCCGCACTAACGCTGGCATCCTGTACAATGGTTCCGGATTACGGCCTTCAACCGGATCATTTAGCAGTAGATAAACAAGGCAGCGACAATAATGGCTCCACTATCTCCGCTGGCAACGATGGAGCAGCGACAAGTAGCCAACTCCGTGTCAATCGCAATATACCCCAGCCCCCCGTTGGCCAACCAACCAATTCTGCGCTCAGTTTTGACGATATGATGGCACTTGAGGGCGAGTCCTTAACACTTAACATTGCAGGATTACCCCTTCCTCAATTTGTCAATGAAGTACTCAGTCAACAATTGGGTCTCTCATATCACCTAGACCCTCGTTTAGAAGAAAAGTCTGACTTGGTGACGCTTAATATTGAAGATCCCTTGTCACCGAAAGACTTGTATCGCACTGTTCAGACTGTACTCCAGGCTTATGGCGTTGCATTGAGAAATGAAGATGGTCTAGTAAGAGTAGAATTTTCTCCCTCAGGCAACAGTACAGAACCGCCGATTTTGGTGAGTGGTTCAGCGCTGCCATCAGTTCCTAATACACACCGCCCCGTCTTTTACCTCATGGACTTGAATGTTGTGCAGTCTCAGCGAGCGGTTGGTTGGCTCGCGCAAGCATTTGAGGGCCAAAATGCTAAATTTAGTTCAGACCCAGAACGTAACGCAGTCTGGTTACGAGGTTCGTTGGACGTTGTTAAACAAGCCGTTGAAGTTGTGAAACTTGTCGATCAACCGCTAATGCGCGGTAGGCAGAGTATCCGTATAGAGCCAAGGTATTTGGGAGCTGATGCGCTTTCCAACCGGCTGACTCAAATGTTGCAGGCTCAGGGTTATTACGCATCTCAAGAAAAGCCTGGTGCAGTAAGTTTATTCACTATTGAAGAAACGAACAGTATTATCGTGTTTGCAAACGACAAAGCCGTACTCGATTATGTTGAGGATTGGGTGGTCGAATTAGATAAACCTCTTAAACAAACACGCGGCGAAAGTGTGTTTTATTATGAGGTGCGAAATACCTCGGCTCAGGACGTCGCAGACGCGATCAACAATTTATTGTCAACCAGCAGAGTGTCCTCGGCACCGCGCAATGAGCAAAGAAATACCGGCACAAGTAACTCGGAGCCGGAAACTGAGCGCGGAGAGCTGGTAGTTGATTTAAGTCGTAACGCACTGCTCTTCTACGGCTCCAATACTGATTGGGTAACCATGTTACCAGCGATTGAACGGTTGGATCAGCGCCCCTTGCAAGTTTTGATCGAAGTCATTGTGGCTCAAGTTACACTGACAGACTCTTTTTCATTTGGCATCGATTGGGCGATAAACAACCCCAATTCTAGCCTCGGTGGCGGTACAGACTCGCCTTTCACCGGAGGTGCCACCCCAGAAGCAATCGCAATTGGAAATGGTTCATTGAGCTTTCTGCCTATAAGCTCTTCGGGTTACACGCGAGCATTACTCAATATGTTGGCGACGGATGATCAAGTGAAAATCTTGTCGACACCGAGAATTTTGGTTAAAAGTGGACAAGAAGCCTCAATAAATGTCGGTGATGAGATTCCTATTCTTTCAGCTTCACAAGCCAGCGCTGAGGGGGGGACGATCACCCAAGAAGTGCAATACCGCAGCACGGGTAATACGCTTTCAGTCAAACCTGTCATTTATGCAGGCGGCGAGGTTGATTTATCAATTACTCAAGAACTGAGTGCCTCTACTGCTGACGATACTAATACTACCGGCTCACCTACCATCCTTACACGTAAAGTCTCTACATCACTTAATATAAAAGACGGTGGCTCAGTGTTGGTTGGTGGCTTGATCCAGACAACCGCAACGAATAATGAGAAGAAAGTCCCTTTCTTAGGCGACTTGCCACTCCTTGGAGAATTGTTTACGTCAACGTCACAAGGAACGGTCAGAACAGAACTCATGGTATTGATTGCCCCGTATGTCATCAAAGACTCTTCTGATGCAAACGCGGTAACAGAGGCATTCAAACAGAAATTATCACCAGAGCTATTAGAACAATAGTGCTAACTATCCAACATTACTTAACTAGGAGACACAAAATGCGTTTAATTGCCTTGTTGCTTTTTAGCTTTTCCATGTCCGCTGTTGCGGCAGATAAAGCAACTGAGACTAACGTTGATAAAGAGTCGAAAGCTGAAGCGCAGACAGCAGATATAATCCCTTTAGACGGTTACTTAACAGAAGAAGAACTCAAGGCGCAGTTCGAAAAGATCGTCAGTAGTGGCTTGGATGTTTCCCAGCCGTACAAGTGGGAGTTCAGATTTACCAGTAAGATAATGTCTTCATTGGAAGATTTTGCTCAGATAGCCCATATGCTTGAGTTCTGGCCAGTAGGACTTGAAAGTGATGTATCGGGAGAAAAATATTGGCTATATATACAAAAAACCCATCAGTACTATGAAGATGACTTCGTACGTGAAGTTACTCAGTTGTTCAAAATGGCAGCTTACGCCAAACTAGACACATTCGACGGTTTCAGTATTGAGCGCCCAGATGGTGTGGTAAAACCTGAGTAACCTAAAAAGCACATCGGAAAGCCGCTGTAATATAAGATTCAGCGGCTTTTTTCATGGCAACGTCTGATAACCCCATAACGACAAAAAGTCCCCGCAGAGCATCTCTATGGCTTTGACATCTTCGATATCGAAAATCTTTTGCGATGAAGAAGGTCGAATTGATTCTAACACCTGACTTTGCAAAGGCATCATTCCGACGTACGTCGCGACAGTATTCATGACTTTAGTTGGATTAGCGAGCAAGTCTTCATATCGAATAACGCAAATACGCTCTTTATCTCGGGCAATCATCTCTGCTAAGTAGTTAAAATATAGAGCTCTTCTGACAGGTAAGTAAGTTTGCTTTCTAACTGAGTTGAGTAAACGGTGTTGAACCCCGTCTAACATTGGGTCATGTTCACCGGCAAATGGTATTACAGCTAAATCAATACTTTTCAGGTGTTCGAAGCTCGCTTTCCACGAACAAATGACGTCCAATGGATGGCGGATCATCACGACTTTGGGCATATCTGGATATGCATCACATAGCATTCGCAACCGCGAGAGATAGGCCAATGGATTCTTGGTAGCCAATTTAAAGCGTGTATCTAGGACTTTGGGTTGGTAGTGCCGGCGCGTATCATTGAAACGCGTATCTTCAATAACGTCCCCATCTTCATTGACTTTATTGTAAATCCCTTTCCCCAGCTCAATATTGGTCCGCAGTTTTCGGTACAACAACCCCAGCCCCAACGCTTGAGAATCAGCTTTGAGTGTATCGAACACTTCCTGTGGTTCATTGACTACAACCATATTTGGCGCTTTATGCAACAGATTACAGAGTAAACTAGTGCCTGAACGAGGAAGCCCTGTAATTAAAAAATCATCCTGGTTTGTGTCAAAACTAAACTCCTTGCTCGCATTATGCGGTAGCCAGCTCAATAGTTTCGATACAGTGCTTGTTCCGCGTGATAGAGAGTCAACCGTTGAAGCCCTGAGCAACACATCCCGCCATGATTCATGACTTTCGAGTAAAACGTTTAGATCTGGGTAATGTGCACAGAGAGACGCAATCAATCGACATAGAATGGGCTCTTGTATTACTACACTGGGTGAATGATAGTGGCACAAAGCCGGTAAATCATTGCTGTTGAGAGCCTTCAAATGTGCGGGATAGTTAAAAGTCTCACTCAACACCTCATAATCATACCCAAGCGCCTTCGCCGCGACGGGCAACGCAACCTGGTCGAGCCACGGTCGCTTGTGCTCGATCTGTTCGCAAGCATCGATTTTCCGAGCAATATCTAACCAAGCTGTTGAAAACGATTGGCCATCACGAACCGCAACAAGGCCTGCGTTAAAATAGGGTAGCATTAGCTCTCGGGATACCGTCGATAAAACTTTCTCACTGGGAAGATCCTGCTCGATAAACGCGTAAGCACGCTCCCACTGAGCGAGGCTTCCTTGATAGGTGTTCAAGTCCGCAGGTTTAGCCTTGAGGTTCTGAGTGACTAAATCACTGTCTTCAATCGCGCGCAAACACAAGATATCACTATCAATAAACACGGTAACCGGTGCATGAGTTTCAACACCGATGGCCACGAGTTTGTTTCCGATTGGATACTCTTTGCCAAAAGGGCTATCAATAATTACTTTTCTGAGATTCAGTGTCTGAATGAGACGCTCAGCAGGCTCGCTGAGGTGACCCCAAACGTCAGGCTCGGGAACCGCGGCAACCATATCTACGGCAGAAAAATTGGCATTCTTACGCAGCGATGCAGCAAGCAAAAGTCCTTTGAGTTCTAATTCTCCCGCTTGACATACAAACACGATACACAACTTGTCTGACATAACCTTTTACCCTTATGGTGTAACCAAGCAGTACGCCATATCTGTATTTAGAACTGATAACCAAATGTCTCTAAATCCTCTGCAAAACGCTGTTCAACGACAGCACGTGTCTTATCACTGTAGTAGCGTCTGTAGCCATGGTGATTTGACTGGTTTACATGTGGCATCGCAGAGTTTTCTATACCAATATGATGACTTAACTTGGCAACATCGGCTTCCAAGTTTTCAAAACGACCAATGAAATCAGCGCTTAGTTTACCATTCGCGGATTTTAAATAATCGACTTGATTGTACAAAAACGGTTTCCAGTTCGAGCGGTCGGTTGCATTGCTACAGTTGAGGACAAACTCTTCAAAGCTGTTCGAACGAGTCAAGACATACTGCCATATCTTGTTGTAGTTTGGGTTTTGACGTTTTTGTTCGTCTGTCAATAGAATGCCATTTTCGGTGATCATGCTGTACCACGATACAAGTCTAGCGAACGGATTTCTGACGAATCCAACTTTGAAAAAACCATTGAACTCATCGCCCAGCTCCTTCTGCGCAAAACTCAGTGGATCATGGGGCCGAAGATAATCTTGAAGATCTGGAATCTTATGTCGGAGATAATTGGTGAGGCTAGTACCAGCCGTCTTTTGAATATGGATAAACAACAAGGAATGAGAGCGGCTAATTAGCATATGAATTCAAATCGGAGCAATTACTTCCAATTGTCGGAGTATGCGCCTGTAGCCCCCCAGAGTCCGTCCCAAATGCCACATAGCATGAACTTGACCCGCTCCAAACGTCTTTCTTGTAATAGGCTATTGGCAAAAAAGCGAATCGGTAAAACACAGACGTTACGCAACTTCCAATAATTCGGAACATATCCGCGACGAAGTAACAGGAAGATATTCCTGAACTGATAATACAGCCTAACTGGAGAGCCAACCTTATAGGTGACCCCAGCAAACTTGCTACGTGCGTCACCTAACCTGTGAACCATTTCAACTTTGTCTGCAATCGCTACCATTAGATTTTGCTCGCGGGCACGCCAGCACCATTCGTGATCCACGCCGTCGATAAACAATGACTCGTCCTTCAAACCAATGCGTTCAACTTTGGATAGGTCAATCATCATTCCGGATGAAATGATTTGGGTAACACAAACGAGCTCATCATAGCGAGCCACCTCACGTTGCACGCGTGGTTTGACTGTTTTTTCGGAGAAAGAACAAATGATTCGGGGCCCAACAGCAACTAGCGGTCTGTTTTGTTGGCGCGAGGCAACCAACAAAGATGATAACCTGAACGCAAATTCTTCATTGATCTCACTATCCTGATCCAACAACATCGCAAATTCACAACCTGACGTAATCAAGTCCCGCAGACCAACGTTATGCGCAGCTGCCACACCGATGTTATTGGAAAAGTGGTGATAGTGGATATTATCCATTTCCAAATCGATGGGGGTAGCACTCGGTGAGTTGTCGATAATGGTAACAACATCCACCTGTTGACTCACTGAGCGCAACAAACGCTCGGTTTGAGCCATATCAGGCTTATATAAAACGACAGCTGCACCAATCACTTTTCATCTCATCTATTCAAGAAATAACGATCTATTTTATACGCCAGTTTAATCAACTTGGCGGGCATAACACGCAACAGGATCACTGCAAATGCATAGATGACGTTCAAGGGGGTCATCGAACCTAGCGCTTTCATCGCATAAAAACGAGCTTTGAATTCATTCAGTGACTTGTTCAAACCTCTGCGCTTGTAAAAATCATTGACTCGTCTGAATTTCAATAATGTATCGGGAAGATTGGCAAATTTAAACCCCTTTGAACACAACTCTATCCACAAGAAATAGTCTTGTGTGTTCATTAAGTCTCCTCGATAACGATATCCTTGTGCGAATACTGACATTCTTACTGCCACAGTCGGATGATTCAACGCGCAGCGGCGCGGAAATACTCGTTTAATTTGCTCGTGCTCTAATGGCAATAAGCGTTGTCCGACAATACGGCCTTTCTCGTTTATTTCGACCAAAGAGCTCCCCAGCACCGCAACATCTTCATGCTGATTCATAAATTGAACTTGAGTGCTGAGCCGATTTGGCTCGGAAATATCGTCAGCATCCATTCGGAAGAAATAGCGCGCTTCAGGATAATTGTCTAACGCATAATCAATGACGTAATTCATGCATTGACTCAATCCTACATTTTGAGAGCCTTTAATCAACACAACATGGGGATTCTGAGCGGCCACGCCCTCAAGGTACTGGTCCATTTGGAGATCGATCTCGCCATCGACCACGACAACAAATAAGTATTCGCCATAGTCCTGAGAGAGAATGCTCTCAACGGCTCTGGAGGTCCAATCCTGACGATCGCCAGCGTATACTGCCATCGCGATGATGGACTCAATCTGACGAGACAATTCAGCATTACTGCTGATTGTAAAAGAATTACTCAATGAAAAACTACACCTTGTGCTGGACGTTGCTGAACCGTTAACCGTCAGCAACATCAGCAAACTATTATTCGCGCAAGTATAACAAAAATAGTTACCGATGATACTAAAGATTAGTTGTTACAATTTGTAGAGAAAGCCCTTAGAAAGTGTACGTGTATACCGCTACTCTTTGAGCGCAAAATTCTCTCGACGCAACGTCAAGTTAGGGTTATACGCTGGGTCTGACGCAATGAAGTCTCCCCAATGCGATTTCAAATACTCTACTTCTCGCTCAAATCTAGCGCGCTTTTCAGGGGTATTCTCTGAGCCTCTCGAAACGGATTCATGATGGAACAGTTCAGCTTCTGCGCAATAGACATTGCGCTTACCTGAATTAACAACTTTCAAGCAAAGATCCACATCATTGAAAGCAACCGCAAGTGACCGTTCGTTGAAACCGCCTACTGCATTGAAGTCTTGTTTACAAATCAGTAAACACGCTGCTGTCACTGCACTATATGTATTTGTGCAAGCGATTCGGTTTAAATAGCCAGTGTGATAGTCAGGGAAGTATTTGTGGGCATGCCCTGCCCCTCCGCCGTAACCCATCACAACACCTGCGTGTTGGATACGACGATTCGGGTAATACAGTTTAGCTCCGACACAGCCCACATCTGAGCGACACACATGTCCGACCATTCGTGTTAACCATTCAGTATTAATGACTTCGATATCGTTGTTAACAAACGCTAAAACGCTGCCTCTTGCCTGCTCAACGGCAAAGTTATTGATAGCTGAATAGTTAAACTCGTATGGGTACTCGATCACTCGGACCTGTTCACAGGTCTGATTCAGATGTTCGAAATAGCGTAATGATGCAGAATCATCAGATTGATTATCGATAAGCAAAATCTCAAATTTGCGGTATTCGGTTTTTTCCAATATTGATTGAATACACGTTTCCACTAACGCTTTGGCATTCCGAGTCGGAATGATAATTGACACTAAGGGGTTTTCGTCCACCGGCCACTGGACGACAACATGCTCACCAGTTTTATCGGGTTGAATAGAAACCGGCCAACGATTCGCTAGTGAACTGCTCGCGAGAGTCTCATACCAAGCTGATTTATCCACTGAGGTGCGGTGCAATAGACTCAATGGAACATGCTTAAATTCAACAGGCTCCTCACTAAAAGCCAGATCAGCAAGCCAAAGTGATACGCTGCGATGATGCGACGTTGCTATTACTGTCGCTATCAGGGAACGCTGCAGTCGTTCCCCAACAACACATATGCTTGCGTCAATGTAGCCTGAGGCTAGTTGTAAATCAGGGTCCCAATGAGGGTAGCACTCTGGCTCGCTACGTTGACTGTTTTCATTTATATAATCCGTGTCGCTGGTTATAACCATTGAACGTTTTGGAGCCTGCGATACATGAGGTGTGGAGAGAAGACTTTCGTTTAGAGACTCCAGCGCCGACAGAAAACCCGTCACAGCTAATGAATGTAGCCGTTGACCACTGCGTAAAACAACGAGTGGCAGAGAATTAGAAAGTTCGTCTACTTTGGTAATAAAATGCAGATCGGATTGATAGGATACTGCGGAAGTAAACGCTTGCTCTTCGACTGCATACACGAAGATTGTTCCAATACGAAGAACCGATGACAGGCTATGTAAGGTTTGATTAAGACTATCTACGTCTGAAGCAATTATTAGGCAATTAGCGTTTAAACAACTGTCTAGCCGCGACTCGGCAGCTTCTAGTTGTAATGTCTGTTGAGGCACTATCGCATCGTATCTAGCCTGTAACTTGTGTTTAGGCAAGGTACCGTAAAACAGGTGTGACGTGTGGAGTGCTTTTGCATAAACCGACATCAAACCATGCTGTGAGCGCAAACGCTTGCGCCAGTCATCTGGTAAACTGTGCAGAACCTTCCTAAAGCCCAGCAGTAGCAAGCGCAGTGCGCTTCTTCCTATCATAACCGAAACCCTGAGCGCTAACGGCGCAGTTCGCGGACAGTTGCAAGCAGTATTCTGCCAATTCCGAACAACATCAGATTAACAGCTAAGAACAAAGAAATGTTATACAGCCTCTCTGGGTGCACGGCTTCTTCAGGCACCGTTGGGGCCTCAACGGTTACTAAATACTTGAGTTGGCGATACGCTTCAATTCTGGATTTTTCTAGGGATACTTGCGAAGCAGCATATGCATTTAATGCCAACTCCATATCGATTTTGTATTCACCAAATTTCGCTAGTACTTCGCTAACACTTAAATTCTGTTCGTCTTTTGGCAATGACGGATTGCCGTTATCTTGTTGCGTTAAACGCGCTCTTTCATTTAGCAACTGATCTTCCAAACTGGCTAATTCCGTTTGCGCCTGAACAACCATCGGTGCATTCTCACTCATGCTACTGCGTAATAGCCTAAGTTGCGTTCGTTTAGCGGCGATTTCGGCTTCAAGCGTGTAAGTAATTTGCTGAAAGGCCATTCCTTCCGCTTGTGGGTCTAATAAACTGTGCCTGCGCTGGAACGCTAATAACTCTGCTTTTGTCTCGCGTAGGCGATCATCGACAACTTGATGTTCTTGTTGCACAAATTGTAGTTGTTCTTTGGCGAGTTTATGTCCAATTTCATTGATGTACCATTCAGCACGCTGCACAATCGCACTATTGATACTGTATGCAATCTCGGGTTCAAAAGCTTGCACACCAATTTGTAACACTTGTGATTTCTCATCAATAACGACACTCACGTGTTTTTCAAAGAATCTACGCAACGTTTCTCTGCTTGCATTACTCTCCAGTCGACTAAAAACATCAAAATCATCACTGGCATAATGCGCTTCAATATTCATCGTTTCTTGCAAGTACTCGAGCATGTCGTTTGAATTGATATAGGCTTTGACAAGCTCGGTATCAGAACTACTTGACCCGACACCAAATCCGCTTAGAAGAGCCATAGATGGGTCTAAGGTCGAGGATGAGTCGGGCTCTTTGACAATCAATTTTGCTTGACTGACATAGCGATCAGACGCAATTAATCCCTGATAAAATGAGAACAACAATACAGGTATGGCAACAAAACTAATCAAAGGGCGTTGCAATAACGCTTTCAACTTTTGCTGCGTTTCAGGTTGGTTTTCTAGTTCTTCTGTCATGCTTAAAGTGCCTGATAAATCTCGATCCCTTGCTCAAGATCGCTGTAAAACGTTAGTTTTCCTTTGTCTAGCACAATCGCGCTATCACAAAACTTTCTTAATTCGCTCATCTGGTGGCTTACCATAATTACATTTGCATGCTCGCTGATTTCCATCAGAGCATCTTTTGCGCGATTCCTAAATTTGGCATCGCCAACTGAGGTGACTTCATCAATTAAATAGACATCAAAATCAATACTAATCGAGCACGCAAATGCGAGACGAGAGCGCATGCCGCTTGAGTAATCTTTGACAAGTAAATCAAAATGAATGCCCAATTCTGAAAATGCCAGAATTCTTTTTTCGTAAGCTTCTAAATTCTTAACACCATTTACGCGAGCAATAAATCTTGCATTTTCTCGGCCTGTCATTTGAGGATGTATCCCGGTAGCCAGGGCAACTGGCCAAGACAAACTTTTATTGGTACTAATGTTACCCCTGTTTGGGTATTCACTGCCGGCAATCAATCTAAACAGTGTGGATTTACCCGCACCGTTGGCCCCCAAAATAGCAATATTGTGTCCAGCAGGAATATCGAAGCTGAGATCCCGAAAAATATATTGGTTTCCCAACGGGCTAGGATAGTATTTGGTGACCTTATCCAATTTGATCATCGACTTATGGCCTGTTTCCAAGACACGAAATACACGGCCAGTGATAAAAACAACACGGTGAGCACGACGCCAGCCAAATATCCGAAGCTTACTCCTTGATACCCATAACTAGGTAACAGCGCATAACGCGTGATTTCGATAGCATGGAGTATTGGATTCCAGTTCAAATACATCCAAAACTCCCTTGGGATATCCTGCAAAGAGAAAAACGTAGCAGACACAAAAAATAAGGGTCTTGACGCCATCTCTCTGATTTTAGCGACTTCCGCTATGAATAGTTCTACGATTCCAAACAACAAGCCTAGAGAAGTTGCCAAAATCATGAGAAGGGAGAAACAAGCTATAAATAACAATCCATCCGTGATGCTGATTTCTAAATCGAGGAAATACATGATCAGAAGGATACTCACGGCTGAGAATATTTTAACCATAAACTCAAAAATTGCCGTCGCGATGACGGCACTTATCGGTTGAACCTGCCTAAACGCATACAAAGCCTTGTTTTTCTTCACCGATGACGCACATGCTTGCAAAGTCCTTAAGAAACTTTGGATAAACAAAATGCCGACTGCCATGAAGGTAAAAGTAGGCATGGTATGTGTGTAAGGCCCATTGAGAACCTCACGGCAAAAAGACAGGACAGCAACAAAGGCAACAGGGTTGACGATCGCCCAACTCAAGCCAAACTTGTCATTAAACCCCGTGCGTATCTCGCGTGTAAATAAAGCAAAAATCACATCTCGCCAGATGTCCCATTTGCTTCTTTTATGCAGCGTAACGGTTGCCAAAGTCTGCGCTCTTATCTAATCAAGCGCGACGTTGGCCGTAATGGCGATTTGATACAAAATCTGAGTGATGTCTTTAATGCTCTGTATTAGCTTATTATCAACCCTAGGTAGTACCAATATCTGGTCGCCAGGTCGCAACATATTGCTCTGCTCTGATGTCAACCAATAGCTACTATCATTCAGCGATACAAATTGACTCAGTCCATTAGCGTGAACGATGATGATTTGATCGGTGTCTGCGCGTTCTGTGAAGCCGGCAGCCCAAGCAATATAGTCAGACACTCGTGCATTGTCATTGAACACCAACGCTTGAGGCATCATCACTTCACCGGAAACTTGAATAAGGTCTGTGTGCTCAGGTATGACAATTTCATCTCCCTGCTCAAGCCTTATGTTAGCAACGTTATCGTTGTCTGCGACAATCACTTTCCCCAAAGGCTCCACTTTGCGCGCTCTTTCAATAAACTCCGCAACCAACTGAGCTTCCCGAGAGCGAATAAGCGCTTCACCATCACTCGAAGCAGGTGCAGTAAAAACGCTTCGCTCAAGGCGTTGAAGTGATTGCTCAATCAGATACTTTTGTTGTTCAACAACGCTTTCGCGTTTGATATACACATTTTTGTAATTCGCCGAGTTGGGGTCTACCGCAATATGACTCAGTAAATCGACTAATCGAGTTCCCTTCTGCAATGTATAGAATGACGGGCCTTCATAACTGCCAGAGATCTGAACACTGATAACATTCGGCCGAATATCATCGTTAAACAGCACTACATCGCCATCTTCTACCTGAAAGTTCTGAAACTCTTCCAATGGAACGTAAACAGAAATTGGCCCACTCGCGCGGTTTCCTGTTACGGCAACATGCGTAGTTTTATTGAGCGGACGAGAATACTTAACCAAGTCACTGCCCAAGCGATGTTTCGACTGCAACTCGAAGCGAAATGGATAGCGCGCGGATCCTTCAACCGTGATCATTGGACCTTGCTCATCAACCAATATCACATCGCCATCTTTGAACGAAAAATTCGGGAGCATGCCCTGTTTAAGAAAGTCATAAATATCGTACGTGATGACCGATTTACCCTCGCGCAACACCGAAACGTTGCGATAGCTGCCTCTAAACGAATCAATGCCGCCAGCACTGGTTAAGAAATAGAGTACGGAATCCGACGCTAAGCCGGCATATTGACCCGGTCGTTCAACCGGTCCCGCAACAAACACGCTTACCGGGGTAGAGGTCAATAAATTGATGTATACATTAACGTTATTGGGGTAAATTCGCTTTATACTGTCCGTTACAACCGCATTTAAGTTGACGGCGGGCACATCTTTGACAGCGATAGGACCGACGTCCGGGACGAATATATTGCCTTGATTGTCAACAGTAACAACCTCTGTACGTACCACTGCCCCCCACATATGTAATGCAATCTTGTCACCTGGCGCAACTCGATACTGACTATTTAAGCCATCACTACGCTCGGCAACATAGCCGCTTTTGAACAAGTTAGCGCCAAATGGTGCGGGGATGCCTTCTTCTTCGGGGAGACTCATATCTTGCACTGGTGGAGTATTCAGGTTTCGCCCTGTACTTCTGCCATCAGACTGAATGTATTGTGACAAATCAACCTGTTGAGACTGCGAAGCGAGCTGCGCTTGACGCAATTGTTCTTCGGTTAAACTTTGCGCCACGACCTGTGTAGCCATTGCCGCCAAACACAAGGTAGCCATGATGCCTTTTGTAAATTTAATCACTCGCTATCGCCTCTTTCGACGGATTGAAGGTTGGACAGCACAGCTGGCACTTCAAACCAATCACCACTGTCCGCCTTACAAAATAATGTTCTCTGTGTAAGCCGAGTCAAAAAACGACAATAATTCCCGCGTGCAGAATAGAACAACGGTGATGCAGTAATCGTTTCTCCAGCGTCACTTGTGACGTGATGAGAAGGCGTTTGGTCCAAGATAGCTTGGATAGATGAGGGTACCACCGCTTCTTGCTTAGTAGATACATCAACTAATGGGATTTGTGCGATAGGCTGGTCGACCGAAGTGCATGCGAACATCATCGACGCACAACCCAGCATTGCTATTGTTCTAATCATAAACCCTAACATTCTTTTAATTTGTGCCAAATGATACCGCTTAATTCAACACATGCAATGTTAGGAACAGATGCACTAGGTTATGCGCGTATATTTTGTCTAACAAACCTTAGAATCGTCCAAATATTCTGTAACACTGCACTGTAAACAATCAAAAGCGCAATAAAACTCCAGAACATTATGTACTCAGGGACTTGATAAAGTTCCCCTAAGATACCGATTGCTGCATAAACAACACCCAACAATAGGATCATTGCAAGTGCGCGGCGCGGTGACAAACCCGCTCGCATAAAGATAAAGTGGAGATGTTGACGGTCAGGCTTCAAAACCGACTGGTTTTTACGGGCTCTGCGGTACATGATTGCCGCCATATCCATCAGCGGCAAACCGATAATCCATACCGCCGTAATGGGTCGCATTGCTGCATCTTGGCCTTGAGTAAAATCAACCATCAGCCAGACGATGGTCAAACCAACAAACATACTGCCACTGTCACCCATGTAAATCTTGTTGCCTTTAAAGCCTTTCCAACTAAGGTTAAACGCTAAAAACGGTACCAGTGCAGCAACAATCAACATTGGTGCCATGATCGCTTGGCCTTTACCACCAGCGACCAATAAAAAGACCACGGCAAGCAGCACGATTAAACTAATACCTCCGGCTAGACCATCGATTCCATCAATCATGTTGAATGCATTGATGACCCCGACGACACAAATCAATGTGAAGAAATATCCAGCCAAATCAAAGCTGACTTCGCCGCTGCCAAAAATATTCCCAACAGAGGTAATGTAATTCTGTGCAGCCAAAGCCATGATAGCTGCGACGCAAAATTGACAAATCAGACGGCCCTTTGGGCTTAGATCGAATTTGTCGTCCAGCATTCCGAGCAGGACGATAAAAAATGATGCGGTGAAAAACCACGAACCGTTTTTAATCCAAACATCTGTCATGATGCTGGCAATTAGAACCGCCCCGAAAATTGATACGCCACCGGTAAGAGGAATTACGCCGGCGTGTTGTTTGCGTGCAGTATTTGGATGGTCAACCAAACCAAGCTGGTGTGCGAATGGTGTCATCAAAATAAGAAGAATCACCGCAACGAAAAATGCAGTGAATAATGGAATAAATTCCAAGTGTGCAAACATATACTCTAGTGTTCCTTGCAGTTACTTCGGTGCCCAATTAGCCCCTGAATACTTGTTCTTATTGTTCTAATTGTATGGTTACCACGTCGAATGGATATAGTGAGCTGTTGCTCACAAAATGCTAATTAATGTCCACTTCAGGCCCATGCTTCCATGCGCAGGGGAGTATAACAATAGTCAGTGACAAGAATCTAGCACAATTAGGCGTTAGTTTTCGGTTAAAGGCTCATGCGAGCCCTTTTACTTCAACAATGGCTGCCACCATGCAGCATTGTTCAAATACCAATCAACGGTTTTCTGAATCCCCGTTTCAAAACTCTCCACCGGCTCATAATTGAGTTCGGTCCGACTCTTGGTCGGATCAATTGCATAGCGACGATCGTGCCCTGGCCGGTCAGTCACATAGGTAATTAGGTCGCTAGAAGCCCCGACTGAAGCCTTCTGCGCGTTGGGAAATTGTTTGAGTAGCTCAGGATTTTTGGCAAAAGCTCGATCCACCAATTCACACAGTAGTTTGACAATGTCGATATTCGCCCATTCGTTTATGCCGCCAATGTTATAACACTCCCCGACGACCCCATCTTTGAGAATCAACTCGATGCCTCGCGCATGGTCTTCAACGTAAAGCCAGTCACGAATTTGCTGTCCGTCGCCATATACCGGCAGTGGACGGTCATACAAGATGTTGGTTAACACTAGCGGGATGAGCTTTTCAGGATAGTGATACGGTCCATAGTTGTTCGAGCAATTGCTGGTCGTAACCTGGAGACCATAAGTGTGTAAGTACGCCCTGACGAGATGATCACTCGCGGCTTTACTGGCCGAATAAGGTGAATTTGGCGCGTACGGCGTCGATTCAGTGAATGCCGGCTCGTCTAGCTCTAATGTACCATACACTTCATCTGTACTGACGTGATGAAAACGGTGCTTTGGAACGATTGGATTATCGCCCAACCACAACTTCCGCGCGGCCTCAAGTAATGCGAAGGTGCCCATAATATTGGTCGTGATGAACTGTTTAGGCCCGCTAATTGACTTATCAACATGTGACTCCGCCGCAAAATGAACAATGGTATCAATCGTGTGTTCGCTAAGCAGTCGCTCCACTAAGTCTTGATCGCAAATATCACCCTGAACAAACGTAAAATGAGGGTTACTTTCTAATGGTCTGACGCTCTCGTAATTGCCCGAGTAAGTCAATGCATCTAACACGACGATGCGGTCGTCAATATGCTTGTCCAACCAATACCGGACAAAGTTAACACCTATGAAGCCAGCAGCCCCGGTGACAAGTATGGATTTCGATGATTGCATAGCGTTAGTTAACTTACCTTTTTGATTCGTTCTAGCACATCTGTTAACGCGTCTTGCCAATACGGCAAGGCTAACGATGTTGCGTTTGCTCGCAATGAGCGGGTATCCAACACACTGTAGTGAGGTCTTGTAGCCGGTGTCGGGTAGTCTTGAGTAGAGATTGGTAAAATTTCTACGTTATTTAATTCAAAACCCATGTGTGTGGCTTGGCGGTGAATGTTTTGAGCAAAATCGAACCAACTCGTCACTCCTAGGTCACAGACGTGATGAGTACCGCTAAGCCTTTGTTTGGCAACCTCATAACACGTCATTGCCAAGGTATGTGCAGACGTCGGTGAGCCGACTTGGTCCATTATTACGTTGAGCTGGTCACGTTCGGCAAAGAGGCGCAGCATAGTTTTAACGAAGTTATTCCCAAACTCTGAATACACCCAACTTGTCCGCAAAATACACGCCCCCTCTGGATCGCGTGCATTTATGGCTTGCTCTCCTAACATCTTACTCTTACCGTAAGCGTTGATGGGTTGATAGCCTGCGTCAGGTAAATACGGTGTATTGGCTTGACCTGAAAACACATAATCGGTTGAAACATGAACAAAGAAGGCATTAACCGACAAGGCGTACGCGTACAGTAAATCAACCGCTGTAGCGTTGATCGCTGTAGCTTGAGATTGCTCAGACTCGGCTTTGTCTACCGCAGTGTATGCAGATGCATTAATGATTGCGCCAATCTCCTGATAGGCCCCTAACACTGTTTGAATCGAGTCTGAGTCCAGAATATTAATGTCTTCCCGTCCCAAACAAACATGTGCAACGCGTTGTTGTTTAAACAACTCAGCACAGGCTCGCGCGAGCTGGCCACTTTTACCTATGACTACTATCATACGCCCTCAAACGCATACGCTTGCGAGAACGCGACACCGTCTTTGTCTTTTGCTGATAATGACGGTTGTTGGCCGTTGACCAATGGCCACTCGATGTTTAAGTCCTTGTCGTCATAGCGAATCGACACTTCTGATTGTGGATGATAATAATCGCTACACTTATACGTAAACTCAGCGGTCGCGCTGGTAACATAAAACCCATGTGCGAATCCAGCGGGCACCCAAAGCTGCCGTTTGTTTTCGGCTGATAGCAATGCCCCATACCATTGTCCAAAGGTCGGCGATGATTTTCGCATATCGACCGCAACATCAAACACCTCACCCGCAATAACGCGCACCAGTTTTCCTTGGGTTTGTTCGGTTTGGTAGTGCAAACCTCTGAGCGTTCCTTGCTGTGATAACGAATGGTTGTCTTGAACTAACGCGACATCAGCGCAATGTTCACGAAACCATTGTTCGCGAAACGTCTCCATAAAATAGCCACGTTCGTCACCAAATACTTTAGGTGCTATAAGCTTTACATCACCTAGAGCAACATCAATCACTTCCATTTACTTGGTTCTCTCACTTAAAATTTTCATTAGGTATTTTCCATACCCACTCTTAATCAGGGGTTTTGCCAATCCTGATAATTGTTCTTTACTGATAAACCCTTTTCGGTAGGCTATTTCCTCAGGACAACAAATTTTCAGCCCTTGGCGTTTCTCGATTGCAGCAATGTAGTTCGAAGCGTCTAATAAACTGTCAATTGTGCCAGTATCTAACCATGCTGAGCCTCGCCCCATTAACTTAACGCTCAGGGTTTGCTGCGCAAGATAAACGCTATTCACGTCTGTAATTTCTAACTCGCCACGGCTTGATGGTTTGATCTGTTTTGCAATATCCACGACTAAATTGTCGTAAAAGTATAAGCCAGTTACCGCGTAGTTCGATTTTGGTTTGAGTGGTTTTTCTTCAATTGAAATGGCTTTCCAATCTTCGTCAAACTCCACAACACCATAGCGCTCAGGATCGTTAACGTGATAACCAAACACCGTGGCACCGGTGGTTTCACTTGCCAAAGACGTAAGCGTATCCTGTAACTCGTGCCCGTAGAAAATGTTATCTCCTAGAATCAAGGTCACTGGGTCATTGCCGATAAACCGCTCACCAATGATGAAGGCCTGAGCGAGGCCGTCAGGTGACGGTTGTGTGGCATAGGAGATATTGATGCCCAGTTGATTGCCGTCGCCCAGTAATTGTTGGAAACGGTGTGACTCTTCAGGAGTTGAGATAACCAGAATATCTTCAATACCCGCCAACATTAACGTTGATAACGGGTAATAAATCATGGGCTTATCATAAACAGGCATCAGTTGCTTACTGACAACTTGAGTCAAGGGGTGCAAACGAGACCCTGCTCCTCCAGCCAAAATGATTCCCTTACGTTGCATGCAAATTGCTCCTGAGCACCCAAATGAGGTGCGAGAGTATAGCGTTACGGACAGATTTTCTCGACCTGAATTTTACACTGTTGCATAATGGCTCGGTCCGAATAATAAAATAACGATAACAACGTATGGAAAATACCAAAAATAACAACGACACCAGCTTCTTCGGCCACCCTGCCGGCTTACAAACGCTATTTTTTACTGAAATGTGGGAACGTATGAGTTACTACGGTATGCGCGCCCTACTCGTTCTGTTCATGACCGCCAGCTTACAAGAGGAAGGGCTAGCCTTCACAGTAGCAACCGCGACGGCCATATACGGTCTGTACACTGGTGCAGTGTATTTTATGGGTTTACCTGGCGGTTGGATGGCTGATCGGCTAATCGGCGGCCAAAGCGCTGTTTGGTATGGCGGCATCATTATTATGTGTGGCCACATAGTGTTAGCCATCCCGAGTACCCAAACTTTCTTTATTGGGCTAATTTTGGTTGTGCTCGGCACCGGGTTACTCAAACCGAACATTGGTGCGATGGTTGGCATGCTATACAGCGACGAAGATAAACGCCGTGACAGTGGTTACACCCTTTATTACATGGGGATTAACATTGGCTCAGTTATTGGGTATATCGTGTGCGGTTATCTAGCGACCAATATGGGGTATCACTACGCATTCGGCGCAGCTGCTGTGGGTATGGCGCTTGGCTTAGTACAATACAAAATCACCCGCCCTAAATTGATGGGCGCAGCGGCTGGGCCTACAGTTGCAATGTCGGCCAATGCCAATCGCCTTAGTTGGCTAGTGATCGTCGGCTTCTTAATCGCCCTGGCACTTGTGACCGTAATGGTTTCTACCGGTGCGTTGGTCATTGATGCTGTTGCGCTAGCGAAATATGTTGCGATTTTCTTTACTTTGGTATTCCTAGCCTATTACGCCGCAATTTTCTTCTTTGGCAACTTAGACGGCAACGAAAAGCGCCGACTAGGTGCTCTTTTCCTAGTGTGTATAGCATCAATATGCTTCTGGGCGGGTTTTGAACAAGCTGGCTCCTCACTTAACCTGTTTGGCCGTGACTACACCGATAGAATGATCGGTTCTTTCGAAATTCCACCTGCATGGTTTCAATCTGCGAATTCATTCTTCATCATCATTTTGTCGCCGTTCTTTGCCGCTTTGTGGATTAATTTAGGTAAGCGGATGATGGATCCATCTTACGGCTTTAAATGTGCAATCGGCCTGATCATCATGGCGACAGGCTTTATTGTCATGTTTTTCGCTGCTCAGCTTGCTGCGAGCGGTTTGAAGGTCGCACCTTACTGGTTGGTGATGACCTACTTCTTACACACGGTCGGTGAATTGTGCCTAAGCCCCGTCGCGCTGAGCGCCGTCAGCAGGTTGTCGCCGAAACGTTTTGCCGGTCAAATGATGGGAGTATTCGTGTTAACGTACTCCATCGGTAATGTTGTGGCAGGTCTATTAGCAGGTAACTTTGACCCAAGCCGTCTAGACGAAATGCCGGGTCTTTACATGCAAATCAGTCTTTTTAGTATCGCGATTGGTATAGTAGTACTACTGTTCACATTGAAATCGCGGTTTTGGGAAAAACTCCCTGCTAGTGAAGCGGAAAAAACAGCTTAAATGAAATTCTATTTTTCGACCCGACAAATCCCTCAGCTGAGGGATTTGTCTTTACAACAGAGAATGATAGCGCTTGAGAAAGCGGCGTTGAAAATGACAGTTCCTGAGCGGACGCTGTTAAACATTCTCAAGCTAATGGTAATCGTACCGGTGTTTTTATTCATCTTACGCGTTTCAGAAGATTGGACTGCACTGGGTTGGGCTGCATTAGTGTTTATCTTCTATCCATTGGTCGTCAAACCAATGCAATATAGCCTCAGTGCTAAATACTTACCCAAGGAAATAGGTCAGTCAGAATGAAAACCATACTCGTTACCGGTGGTGCTGGTTATATAGGCAGTCATACCGTCTTGCAGTTGTTGGAGCAGGACTTCAACGTCGTCGTATTAGATAACCTCTGCAACGCATCAAGGGTCTCTTTACAACGGGTTGAAAAGCTAACCGACAAAAAAATCACCTTTGTACTCGGGGATATCCGTGACGAACAGGCGTTAAACTCTCTGTTTCAACAGTATGACATCGATGCTGTCATACACTTTGCTGGTTTAAAAGCGGTTGGGGAATCGGTGGAGCAACCGTTGCGTTACTATGAAAACAACGTTTTTGGTACCTTGCAGCTGTGCAAGTCGATGCAAGCGCACGGTGTCAAAAATATCGTTTTCAGTTCTTCTGCGACGGTCTACGGCGATCCGGTAGCCCTACCATTGAGAGAAGATATGCCTACGGGTCAGCCAACCAATCCTTATGGACAGTCGAAATTGATGGTCGAATTGGTACTGAAAGACCTGTATACGTCAGACAAGAGTTGGAATATTGTCCTGTTACGCTATTTTAACCCTGTCGGGGCTCACCCCTCCGGCTTGATTGGTGAGGATCCAACCGGTATTCCTAACAATTTAATGCCATTCATCACCCAAGTGGCCACTGGTAAACGAGAGTGCTTGAGCGTTTTCGGTGATGATTACGACACGCCTGATGGCACGGGGGTTCGTGATTATATACACGTGGAAGATCTAGCCGATGGCCATCTGAAAGCCCTACGGAAGCTATCGGATAATGCCGGCCTTTGTACTTTCAATCTGGGAACCGGTCAAGGATATAGCGTGCTCGAAATGGTTAAAGCATTCGAACAAGAAAGCGGCCAGTCTGTGCCGTATAAAATTGTCCCGCGCCGCAGCGGCGACGTAGCCTCATGTTATGCAGATCCAAGCCTTGCCAAACAGTCATTGGGTTGGGAGGCGAAAAAAGGACTCGTCCAAATGTGCCAAGATTCATGGCGATGGCAATCGAATAATCCTCAAGGGTACCCTGAGGAATAAACATTCCGTACTAAAAAAGCCGCTTAAAGCGGCTTTTTTTTAGCTTGTGTTAGTCGATGTCTTCCAACATGTCTTCAAATGCTTCAAAGTCTTCCAAATCATCTTCGTCTAATTCCTCGTCAGGAATGTTGCCGTCAAGCACTTGGAACGCTTTGTTTTGGAAATAGGCGTCTTTAACGAAAATATACGGATCCACTGAATTCTCAAGTAATTGCTCTTGGTCCATGATCGCAGCTCTGGCTTCGAGTATTTCCACTGCCCATCTGAGCGCAGTGAAATTGCTATTGATATAGTTAAGCGGAAAATACACATTGTCGACAACTCGACCGGTAACGCCTCGAACATCCGTTGGACCTGCTGCGGGCAGCATCAAATAAGGCCCATTACCAACCCCATAGACCCCTAGGACTTCATCAAAGCCCTCTTCTTCACGGGCAACGCCCATTTTACCTGCAACGTCTATCGTGCCGGCTAAGCCTATCGTGCTGTTGATTAGGAAGCGAAACAGACTGTCAATCGATTCAGGCACCTTACCTTGTAATAGATTGTTAACGACGTTAACCGGTTCGCTGAGGTTCTGAGCCGCGTTCAATAAGCCAGTACGCGCAAACTGCGGCATAACGGTTACATAACCGACTGTGACGGGACGCAACAGATATTCGTCTAAGATTTCGTAGTTAAGATCCCAAATAACCCGGTTAACCGGCTCAAGTGGATCTTTAGGGTCAGTATTTGACTCTGTTTGCGCTTGTGCCTGCTCTTTAGCACTATTGCTGGCGCAGCCAGTTAAACCAATAGATACCAAGGCTATGGCGATGATCAGTGCTTTGTTCATTGAATTTCCTGATTCAGTATTATGCTTACTTGCTCGATATGACCGGGTTTAACCACAAATTCTGTCATGCCTTGCAACTCTCCGTTTGCCGCTTCCACGTTTTCATCTTCCGATATACGCGCTACAAGCCTAGCTTGATTAATAGTTAACAAGTTGTAATCTGCCACCATCGCATTCTGCTCGGTCAATTGCACAGTCACAGGCAGTTCGGTCAAAGGTAATTTGACCACTGCAGCCGGCATTCTCATTTGCGAATTAGCATCTTGTGCAAAAACAAACAAAAAGCCTTGTTCAGGCAATTGCGATCGCAACGTTTCGTCAATACTCACCGTGACGGCAAACCCAGTAGGAGCTTGGTCTGTCTGTGGTTGCTCAATATTGAAACGATTCGAAGGTCGACCGCGCAGCTCATCTAAGCGAGCAACAATGGTTTGATACATCTGACTTTGCGGAGATAGTTTAGTTGCAATTTGGGCAAAATAATTTTCAGCAACGTCCAGTTCACCCAGTTGGGCGGTCACCACGGTAAGCATCAGTAATACGTTGTCATTGCCTGGTTGTTGTTCCAATTCAAATGCGAGCAACCGCTTGGCTCGCTGCAGATGTTCATCGGTACCAGACAACATCAACGATTGAGCAAAGTTGAGCCGAGTTGATGGATCTTCTGGGGTCAGTTGAAATGCCTTTTCAAAAGACTGTACTGATTGTTCAGAAAAGCCGATACTCAAATACAAGCGACCTAAATTCAGCCAAGCCTGAGCATCCTCTGGGCTTTGGCGCAACCGTTGGCGGATCGCCAAGGTCAGCATTTGCATCTCTTCTGGCGTAATCTCTGCCTCTCCATTGGCTACCGCAATGAGTTTTTCACTTAATTCAGCCACCGATTCGGTAGCAGTAGCCAATTGCTTTACTTCAGCGATATGGTTCGCTTGGTAATAAACGGGTACAGCAATCGCCAAGGCGATAGTAAGGCCAGTCAGGATTGCCCAGTGCGACGTTGACGTTTGATTTTCGCCGCTCGAGTTTGACTCTTCAACCAGTGCGATTTTCAATTCATCAATGGCCTGCTGTTTGTCCGCTTCACTAATCAAACCCTCGTCCGCTTCACGTTCCAATTCAACCAGCCGCTGCTTCACTATTTGGGCGTTGCGTAATTGATCGATGGGGTTCTGATTACGTACTCTGATCCAAGGTAAGCTAACAACTAAAATAAGGGCAATCACCAACCCTACAACGACGAAATAAAATAGGGGCCAGCTCATCTAATCCTCTTGCTTTAATAATGCTTCAGCTTGTTTCAGTTTAGCGGCGCGATCATCATCCACTTGCTCACTGGGTTTGCGCATCACAAAAAACATCGCAAATAAAGCAAACAGTACGGGAATAACCCAAAGCCATAATGTGTAGACCGTTACGGGTGGTTGATAGTAAACAAAGTCGCCGTATCGCTGTTTCATAAAGTCCACCACTTGGGCTTCGTCATTACCTTCCAACAACAGTTGATGAACCTTGCGGCGCATGTCATGCGCTATCATGGCGTCTGAATCAGCGATATTTTGGTTTTGACACATAGGGCAACGTAAATCAGCAGTCAAACGCAAAAAGGTCTGTCGTTGAGCTTCTGATTCAAATTCGTACGCATTGCTTCCATCGTTAGCTAAAATAGGCGTTTGCGGCTCGTCTGATTGTGCAAGTGGGGTCAATGGCAGACAAAAAATCAAACAGGTTAATAAGCGTAACATCATGGTTGCACCGCCGGCTTTTGTTCTGCCAATAATTGGTCGTAGACCGGCTTTATCTTGGTTCGCCATACGCGTTCGTTGATATCTCCGACATGGTGCAACCTTATGTGACCATTTCGATCAATCACAAAATGCTCTGGAGCCCCGGTCACACCTAAGTCCAATGACGTATCTCGAATCACATCAAAGATCTGATACTGATAAGGATTGCCCAACCGATTCAACATACTGGTTACTTCGGATTGCACCCTTTGTAGTGTTTTTGTGCCGAAATCAGGGTCAAGGTCTTGATCGTAATACAAACCAACAAACCGAACGCTTTGCTGCTCCCGTAGCGCGGTCAAATACGGTAACTCAACCGCACAGGTAACACACCAAACACCCCAAACATTGAGTATGGTCACCTCTCCTCTAAAATCCTCTGGCGTGTAAGTTTTCCCGGGATCAAACAAATCGGGCAAAGCAAACGTTGGCAATGGTTTCCCCAACGCCATAGAGTCTCGGTCGCGAGGGTCAGAAAACAACCCCTGGAACAAAAACACGATTAACACCGCGAATACAATAACGGGTACGGCAAACCACGTGGTTTTTTTCATGCATTTGCCTCCACCGGTTTGTTAGGACGCAATGTATCGCCACCTGAACGGTCGCTTTGCTTCACCTTTTTGCGCAAACGATAACGCTTATCAGCGATCGACATCGCACCACCAAATGCCATGATAAATGCTCCTGCCCAAATCCACACGACAAAAGGCTTGATGTACACGCGAACCGCCCATGCATCGCCTTCCAAAGGCTCTCCAAGCGCAATAAAGAGGTCGCGAGTCCAAGTCGCATGGATACCGGCTTCTGTCATGGTCATTCGTTGAACTTGATAAAAGCGCTTCTCAGGCTCTAGGTGAACAACGAGTTGACCGTTTTTGAATACATCGAAAATTCCCATATCTGACAGGTAGTTAGGACCTTCAACTTTCTCAACACCGGTAAATAAAAATTCATATCCACCAAGTTCGATGCGGTCGCCGGGTAGCATGCGTACGTCACGCTCTAGCTCATAGTTACTGACTAACGTAATCCCTATTAAAGTGACCGCAAAACCGACATGGCCTAGCACCATACCCCAATGACTACGCGTTAAACTTTTAAGGGCCTGACGGGTAGTTTTATCTTGCTGCGCATTCACGCGTTGCATCACTTCTTGAACAGTCGCTACGAGGATCCACACGCTGAGAATCATACCTAGAACCGCCATAAACGTCGGCTGGTCGTAATTGACGTTAATCAGAATGCCCGCACTGACACTGACACCTGCGGCAACTAGCATATGATTGCGCAAATCTTTGACGGGTTGGCGCTTCCAACGCGATAAGGGGCCCATGCCGAGCATAAAAACGAACGGGACAATCAGTACCACGAACATTTGATTAAAAAATGGCGCGCCGACTGAAATTGTGCCCAGTCCCAGTTCTTTATGTACGAGCGGTAACAAGGTACCGAGCAGAACGACTAAAGTAGCAGCACAAAGCAAGACATTATTGCCGATTAGTAAGACTTCTCGAGAAAACGAATCGTATTTACCTCGACTACGTAACTCCTTAGCTCTTAGTGCATAAAGCAACAAGCCAAAGCCTGACAACACGATCAAAATACCCAAAATAAACATGCCACGGGCGGGATCACTGGCGAATGAATGTACCGATACAATCACACCCGAGCGGACTAAAAACGTACCCAACAAGCTCAATGAAAACGCGGCAATGGCAAGCAATACGGTCCAAGATTTGAAGACCTTGCGCTTTTCAGTGACCGCTAGGCTGTGCATCAAAGCGGTACCCACAAGCCACGGCATGAAAGAAGCGTTTTCCACGGGGTCCCAGAACCACCAACCGCCCCAACCGAGCTCGTAGTATGCCCACCAACTGCCAAGTGCTATGCCGAGCGTCAAAAATGCCCAAGCGGAAATCACCCAAGGTCGTGACCATCTGGCCCATGTACTGTCTAGCTGTCCTGAAATGAGTGCTGCAATCGCAAAAGCGAAAGCGACAGAAAAGCCAACATAACCCATATACAGCATCGGCGGATGAATGATCATACCGAAATCCTGCAATAGCGGGTTTAAGTCTCGGCCATCGACGGGAAACAGGGGTAATAAACTTTCAAACGGATTCGAGGTGAGCAACATAAACAAATAAAAGCCCACAGAAACCATGCCCAGAATTGACAATACCCGGGCTACCATAGCTTGGGGTATTCCTTTAGAAAAGGTTGCTACCGCGATGATCCACCCGGATAGCATTAACACCCACAATAAGAAAGAGCCTTCATGACCGCCCCATACCGCAGTGACCTTGTAGTAGACGGGTAAAAGACTATTAGAATGATGTGCGACGTAGGCTACACTGAAATCATCTACTACGAAAGCATACGTCAAACATGCGTAGGAAATGGCGGTAAAGGCAAACAAACCAACACCTAAGGGTTTGGCTGTGGCCATTAAACGCGCATTATTGGTTTGCGCGCCCCAAAGCGGGTAGACGGACAGTAAAATCGATAAAACTAACGCTAGCGTGAGGGCAATATTACCTATTTCTGGGATCATCTTAGTATTGGGCCTCGCTAGGTTTGACGTGTTTTATACCCTTAAGTTTTTCAGCCAATTCCGGCGGCATATATTCTTCGTCGTGCTTTGCTAGAACTTCCTGTGCTTCGATTAAGCGTGGTTCAACCAACACGCCGGTTGCAACAATACCCTGACCCTCTCGGAATAGATCGGGAAGAATCCCTGAGTATCGCACCGTGACGATCTCACCAACATCCACAAGATCAAAACTCACTGCGAGACTTTCGGACTCGCGGCGCACACTGCCTTCGACGACCAAACCGCCTATCCGCAATCGCTGACCCACTTGAGGCATAGTGCCATTTTTGCCTTCTACAATTTCTGAAGGTGTATAAAACAAATCAATATTTTCATTGAGAGCATACAGCATCAAGCCAATAGCCCCACCAATGAGCACTAGTACGCCCAGTACCGCGGCTAATCGTTTTTGTCGACGTGGATTCATGAATATTACCTATACTACTTAGCTAACTTCGCAGTTTGAATACGTTGCTTGCGCGCTTGCTCTTGAAGAATCTGTCGAACCACTTGTTGGCGGGCCTTTCGGCTTTCAAACCAAATCCCGACCATAGCCACAAGGGTTACAGCAAAAGAAAGCCAGACAAAAAAGCCGTAGCCCCCCATGTCAAGAAACGCACTAAAACTGTCAAATTGCAGTGTCATCATGTTGTGGTCATCCTCTGCTATTTGCCCTGGCTCAACTGCTGCGCTTTTTCAATCGCCCAAGGGCGATGGAATTCGCGACGCAATAGTTCATTTTTCATTCGAATCAGGCTGACAGCACCAACAAAGGCGGCAAACCCGAGTATATTGATCAACAATGGCCACAGCATTTCAGGCGCTATTGATGGTTTGCCGAATTTCGTGATGGTTGCCCCCTGGTGCAGAGTATTCCACCATTCAACAGAGAAGTGGATAATGGGAACATTGATTACCCCCACTAGTGCCATAATACCTGCAGCCTTACCAGCCTGTTGCTTGTCATCGAATGCGCTATACAGCGCCATTACACCTAAGTACAAGAAGAGTAAGATGAGTTCAGATGTCAGCCGGGCGTCCCAGATCCACCAGGTCCCCCACATTGGCTTGCCCCATGCAGCGCCCGTGAACAGCGCGATAAACGTCATTACAGCACCAACTGGGGCTATCGCGATCATTGCCATATAAGCTGTTTTCCACTGCCAAATCATGCCGACTAGGGCAGCGATCGCCATGGCGACGTAGGTCGACATAGACAACATCGCACTGGGTACATGAATGTAGATAATTCGAAACGAATCGCCCTGTTGATAGTCCGGCGGGGCAAACAGCAATCCCCAAAGTGTCCCAATCGTTAAACTTAGCGCAGCAATCACCGCGAACCACGGTAGCAGTGTGCTACACAAATCATATGCGCGTTCAGGTTTCGCGTATGGGTGAAGCCATTTCCACATTTAATTTAAACTCACTTTCACAGCATAACTAATGGCGAACGGCGCCAGTGCCATCGCCAACAACAACAAAGCGCCGATAATAGCGATTTGCGGTCCATATGGCAGGTTCATCGACGCAGCATCTATTGCAGAGGTCGCAAAAATTAGCAACGGGATAAACAAAGGTATCAACAGCAAGGCGAGTAACACTCCGCCACGGTTTAAACCGACGGTCAAACCGACCGCAATCGCGCCGACTAGACTAATTAACGGTGTTCCAACGGCCAAAGTTGCTAACAATGCCCAATACATGGGTTCAGTAAGATTCAAAAACAGCGCCAAAATCGGTGAAACAACCACCAACGGGACAAAAGCTACCAGCCAGTGACACATAACTTTTATCGCCATCAACCCTGCCAGCGAAGCATCTGTTAACGCTAGCTGCTCTAACCAGCCTTGCTGATAGTCATCTCTAAACAAGCGTTCCATTCCCAGTAGTGATGACAAGATGGCCGCAACCCAGATAACACCGGGCCCAATGCGCTGGAGTGTCTCTGGCGATGGCCCGACGCCTAGAGGGAACAAACTAACCACTAGGATAAAGAACACCAAGGGTTGGACGAGTTCGGCTTTTTGCCGGATCGCGAGAGTCAGTTCTCTGTGCAACATCGCGTGATATGGACTTAACATTACAACCGATACTCCAATTCAACCGAATGCCATTCTGTCAAATAGCTCAATGTTTGATGCGACGTCATTAGCACAGAGCCTCCTCGTTTCAGGAAAGCTTCGATGGTTTGTTCAATCAAAGCGATGCCATCAACATCAAGCGCGGTAAACGGTTCATCCAGAATCCAAATCTTTGCGTCGCATTTAAACCACAATCGCGCCAACGCTACACGACGATTTTGCCCAGCTGATAATTGACCACAAGGCAAGTCTTCCAATCCAACTAATCCAAGTTTGCTCAGCGTAGCGTATATTTCATCATCACTGACTGATATGCCTTGTTGCGCGCACCAAAACCGACTGTTTTCCACAGCGGATGCATGCGGGTCTAGAGCAGACTTGTGACCAACGTAGATTAAGTCTTTGTTTAACGCCCGTCGTGCAACGGAATTGGCTATACTCTCACCGCGATAGCGCACTTCTCCGGCGGCTGGTGCGACAAACCCAACAAGGATGCGCAATAGACTGGTCTTTCCGGCGCCATTTTGCCCGGTTAAATAAACCAGTCGACCCGGCGATAATTCCACACTGAGATCTTCAAATAGAACTCTGTCACGTCGCACGCAGGATACATTAACTGCTTGTAAACTCTGCAATATGGCTAGTTCCTTACGCAAATGTGTTGATTAAACCGAGTCACGCTTTAACACCCAATAAAATTGCCGCCGATTGTAGCACAAATGACACCGAAAAAGGTTCTCATATCGGTCACTTTTACTGAATAATTCAACAGGATTTATGATTTTTCAGAGGCGCGAAGTATACGTGATATTTGACGATGAGATTTGCGCAAGATCAAATCGCGAATTGCGCTACAATCAAGACTATCTGGCTTAACCCGATAACAAGGCATGCAAGACGTCAATTTACAGCAATTACAGGCTGCCGCTGCCAAGGTGAGCCAATCGGTATCCACCGCGGTCAATGCGACCGGTTCAGCAGCTGCACTCGGAAATTTAACGCCAATAACCGCAAGTCTAAACCAGCAAAGTCTGGTGGTGCGGAGCTCGGCTGGCAAGGTGCTCATTGCCTTGGAATTACCAAAACAACCCGGTGCGTTGTTTAACGCATCGACGACTGCCAATACGCAATCCTCTTGGACCCCATCAGACCAGCTGTTAAGGGCTCTACCCGAACTCAAGTACGCTGCACTAAATAGTGCTGCCCAACAATTGCGGCTCTACGGTGAAGCTCGAACATTATTAAACACCCAAGTGAGTAGTCAGCAGTTACAAAATTTATTGGATGTCTTAGCGAAGCTACCTGACGTAAGTAAGGCCCTATCGCGCTCTACACTCCTAAATACGCCACTAAACGCTGTCGTTTCTGCTGTTTCTGGCCAACGTGTTATCGTGTCATTGCAGCCCCCGGTTGCCGGGGTTAGTAGTGTTCCACTGACGATCAACAATAGCAACTTGGGTTTGGAGGTTGGTCAGCCTGTCAACGTTCAAGTACAACAACGTGCTGGGCAGTGGGTTGCTGAGTTGATCCCCGCTAATTTACGACCAGCGGCTGAACCAAGTACGGAACAAAAAAATCCAGCTAAATCACCTGTAGTCACTACGGGTACACCAATAAAAGCGACGCTATCAACGAGCTCCCCATTGGTAAAGCAAACGCTAATACAAAGCCTCAATACAGGCTTGAGTGTTACCACTAGTAACCCGATATTTGCGCCGCTCTTGGCTCAGTTACCATCTACCGTCAACACCTCGATACAACAGATTAGCCAAGGGGCAGCGCAGCAAACGAATATTCAACTCTCGTTAAAAATTTCGGGCCAACAGCTTATTGTTAGCGCGCAAACACCATTACTGAAACTGGACACACAACAGCAGCAAACCAATCAACACTCGTGGCACCAACTCAATCAGTTAAGTGCAGCGTTGGCGTCTAATCAACCCGCTCCGACGCCACAAACCAATCGTGCCGACAGCGGTGCAACAGGGTTGCGTCAGTTCCTTCAGCTGCCGGTCGTCCCGCAGTCGCAAGCTCGGTCGCAGCCACAATCGCAGAGTATTCGCGACTCAGTTAGCATAAGCTCAACGGCTTCAACCATGCAACAACCTCAGACACCAGCGCCCTTCATGAGACAAGATATGAGCATTGCCAAGCCGTCTGAACAAGCTCAGCAAGTGCTGCAGACAGCTTTAAAGCATTCGTTTATGCAAGCAAGCTCTGCGACTGAGAATAGACAGGCAGTAACGCAAGCCTTAGAACAGTTGCGTACCATTCAACAGCCCGAGATAAAACCACTTATCGATAAATCGTTGGCACAGGTATCGGGATTAACCACACCACAACCAGACGCAACTCAGATTCGCCAATTGATTCAATTGCCTGCAGTGCCGATCCAAGCGCAAAATCTAGCGCAACCGCAAACAGCTAATAATCTTGTTACCGGGCTAATCACACTATTGCAACTAAGTTTAGCGAGCCGAGTACCGAGCAAAAGTGGCGCGACGCAAAGTCCCGTCTCGCAGATAATTAGCGTACTGAATACAGTCGTGCAGAATCAAACGCAAGAGCAGCATGCCAAACTTAATGCAAAGCCCAAAGGTTTACGTAAAACATCTCAAGACAGTCCGGCGCTTGATCCTAATGCGAGTCTCACTAAAGCTCTATCGCGCGTTTTATCTGCGCATTACCATAACAAGTTGAGTCAGGCGGACTCGACCAATCAAGGTCAGGAGCTACTTTACTACGCATTTCCGTCTTCATCTCAAAGTTCACAGCGTGATACCGAACTGACCATTACGCGAGAAAAGCCCACTGACTCAAATGCTAAGCAAACGTCAAATGACGCTAATGCCTGGCGTCTTACTATGCTGCTGAGTATCGGTGAGCTAGGTGACGCTTTGTGCAAATGTCGATTAGAAGACATGTCTTTGGAGTTAGACATTTATACCAGTACTGAAGACTTGAAGGTCGCAGTGCTAGAACATTTACCACTACTCAAAAAGCGTTTTGGTGCTCTAGGACTTGAACTTAATAACAGCCAATGCCAGCTGGGAAAAATCCCGGAAACCCTTAAATCGCGTCCCTATCAATTGTTGCAAACTACGGTATAAGTCACGGTAACGCCATGAGCAAAACAAACAAACCTTCGGGTACACCAACGGTACCACCAACGGTTACGCCAACGGTTAAGCCAACGGTAAAGCGTGCCGTTGGCTTAAAATATCAAGATGGTGCCAAAGGAGCTGCACCAGAAGTTGTCGCTAAGGGATTCGGTGAACTGGCGGAGGAAATCGTCCAGCTCGCTGAAGAGCATGGGGTACTTATCCATGAGGACCCGTATTTGTCAGAATTTCTGAGTACGCTCGATTTAGGCCAAGAGATTCCAGAACAACTCTATTATGTGATAGCGGAACTCATCGCGTTTTCATATGTGCTGCAAGGTAAAACGCCGCAAAACTGGACGAATCCAATCGATAAAGTCGATACCTCCGCCTAACCGGATCATGAACGGTCTTAATGCGCTTTGGGTGACATAGGTCTAAGTGCAGTTAATACTAATGAGAGAAGACCGCATTCATTATTGCGGCCCTCAATAACGTCGAGTCGTATAAAGCATTTAAGCGTCGTCTATTATCGCCTCACCGAAAAGGCTACTCGGCACTTTAGGACAATGCTCGGCATTTTCGAAGCGCTACAATGCCAAATAACATCAACATCACTCCCATTGCACTCGGCTCATCTACGCTTACCCTTGCTGCACTCAAACTCTGAGAATAGGTGGCTATACCCGATGGACTATTTGCGTCGGGTACTAACTCCAATATCGCGCCGCAAAATAGAATGCCATCGCAGCTTCCAAATTGACCTACATCTACGTTGTTCAAGGAATCAATGAACAGGCTCTTGAAAACCGCTCCCAGCAGATAGTTGGTACTGGGAGCGAAGGGAGAGAAACTAAAACCTTCGTTGTCTTCATCCCCAATCGTCCCGCTCCCAATGTTGAAGGAAAAGCCAAAGAAGAAATTTTGAGGAGCAAAAACGTCGGCGACGGATTTGTCGTAAATGAGCGTCTGGCTTCCTAGCGAGGTTCCTGTGCCTGAAAAGGTTATTTCCGCGTATTCGAGTTCATTACTGAGCGCTACGCCAGTAAAAGCACTAATAAAAGGTGATGATGACAACAGTATGCCATCACCATTTAAATCAGTTCCTCGAAAGAAACCAGTGACACTGCCGCCATTTGAAAACGAATCTTGTGAAAAGTAAGTCGCAACACTAATCAATGACGCGTTCGCGTGCAAAGCTGAACCGAGAAGACAGGTGAATAGTAAAATTTTTATGGGCCGCATAACAATCCTTAGTAGTTAAATGAGCGTGATTACAACGTTTCAGCGCTAGTGTGGACAAGCGCTAAAAAAATAGCTCGCAAGACTCCTAAGGAATTCCTAATGATTTCCTAAATATTTATAAAAAGCTTTAAAAACAGATAGTTAAGTGGGGGCTTTAATTATCAATAAAGCACCGATACTACTGAGGTTGGAGTGCAATTAAGGCTAACAGAAACTAGGGCGATGCTGTTGGTACTCTGAATTGACACAGTAGTCTGGCCATCGATCAGTTTCACGCCAGAAATCAAGTAAACGGATGTCAGTTAAAAATTGTTGTATGTCTGGACGGTTCTTTAATGCTTTTAGTCTAGAACGATAGTAGGTTGATAAATGAGTATCGGGCGCCAACCAGCCATGTAAGAGTCGTAAATCCCGCACATTACCGTTGGATATGTTGCGTATTATTCGCTCTACAAGTTGAGTAAATCTTCCCGCTGACACAGCCATATTAAAATCTAAGCGTGGCATACTATCTACATGGTCAATAAAGGCCTCGTAGTCATTTGCCAGCAGTGCATCCATCGCGGCTTTGTGAGCTGAGTAACCCGGATGCTTCTCTACCATAGCTGTAGATAAGACTCGATAACGCTCAGCATCGCCGTTGATAATGGCAATATTCAACTCCATAGCAAGTGTGTCTGAACCGCTAGAGCGCCCCAGTGCAGCTATTGTTTGGACTTGAGAAGATGCGCACTCAGTTTTGCCTTGCATGTTGCATATTTGTCCCAAAAAACTGTGCATCATTATTGACAAAGGGAAGAACTCTAAGTGTTGCGTGACCAATGTTTCGGCGCGTTGATAATGACCAAGGTTTAAGTAGTGCTCAGCGAGGTTTCGAACGCAGATGGTGCACGCAGGGGCATACTCAACTGCCTGCGTTAGGCGAGTTTCATACTCGCGCCAATTCCAAATGCCAGTATCTATTTGGCTCGCCAAGCTAGCGATAACCGGGTGACTCGCATCGAGCAAACGCGCCTGTTTTATTAGCAGATTATACTGAATGGTCTTTTGTTCTCTTAACTCAATGCTGGGCTGGTAAAAACTCTGCATTCTGACCGCGACTGACTTTTGTACCAGCGCCATAATAAAATCGGGTTGTTTAGCAAGAATGTCGTCCAATAGCTCAACTGCTAACGCCAGATTGTCCTGACCTCGTGAGTCAATCAAAAACAGCGCGTGTTGATAACTTGCATGCAGAGAACGTTGTAACCCTGCGAGTTCAGGTGCTCGTTTCTGTGTTTTGAGTAGCATTAGCACTTCAATTGCGGCTTCAATCGCTGCATGTCTCATAACGACCTCAGTGTTGGCATAACGCGTTTGCCAAATGGCAAAGTCAGAGTCATCAACGATTTTTACCAATGCTTGCGGTTTCGAATTGTGCTCTTCCAGCACTTGCAACGATTTAATTTGATATCGCTTGTTGTCGTTCGTATTTCTCCAGTACAAAGTATGAGCTGCATCTTCTGCTTCAAACAACAAAGAGCGCACAGTATTCAGATCCGTATAAGTATTCTCCTCGGCGACCTGAAAGGGCTCAGCTTGTTGATCAAGATGCAACATCTTCCAGCCAACAAAAAACAATCCAGTAAGCAAAATTAAGACAAACGACGTTAGCTGCAACTGGTTTAGCGATCTTCGAGCTGCACTATCGACAGCATGGCTTTCGTTATCTAATGTTTGGGGAACGACGAGTAATTTGTAGCCTTTCTTGTGAACCGTCTGGATATATTCAGGCTGTTTGTTACTGTCGTTAAATATTTTGCGTAGTTCAGAAATACAACGTGTTAAGGCCTCATCAACTGTAACTCGGCCTTGCCATACTTCATTGACAAAAGCATCACGGCTGACAACTTCACCTGCGTTTTGCATCAGAACATCGAGAACCGCCATAGTGCGCGGCTCAATTTTTACACTTTGATTCGTGTCAACACAGGTTACCGTGCATTCGCTCGTATTGACCCGCCAACCTTTTAGGAGTACCGCCATAACAAACTGAGCTTATGGAGTTGTGACTTGAACACCAAACATAGCAAACTCAGCTGCGCAGGTACATCTCCAAGATTGTTCATTTACCGCATAAAAAAAGCCGCATCAAAAGATGCGGCTAAAGAAAGCTAGGGAGCTTTATCAACTTAGGATTCTTCTGTAGCAGCTTCTTCTTTTACCGTCTTAGGTAACAACAACTCATTGCGAATGCGTGTTTCCAGTTCATTAGAAATCTCAGGGTTATCTTTCAAGAACTTAACCACATTCGCCTTACCTTGACCGATGCGATTGCCATTGTAGCTATACCAGGCGCCTGCTTTTTCTACCATTTTCTGCTGAACGCCTAAATCAATGAGTTCAGCCTCTTTTGAAATCCCTTGGCCATACAGTATTTGGAACTCTGCCTGCTTAAATGGCGGCGCTACTTTGTTCTTAACAACTTTAACGCGCGTTTCGTTACCTACAACCGCATCACCATCTTTAATTGCACCAATACGACGAATATCCAAGCGCACCGAAGAATAAAACTTCAACGCGTTACCACCGGTAGTGGTCTCTGGATTACCAAACATCACACCAATCTTCATCCGAATCTGGTTAATGAAAATACACAAGGTATTCGAGCGCTTAATATTGGCCGTTAGCTTCCGCAAAGCCTGTGACATAAGGCGTGCTTGCAAGCCGACGTGTGAGTCGCCCATGTCACCTTCGATTTCAGCCTTCGGTGTTAATGCCGCAACAGAGTCAACAATCACCACATCAACGGCACCAGAGCGAACCAACATGTCACAAATCTCAAGTGCTTGTTCACCCGTGTCAGGCTGCGAAACCAACAAGTCATCAATGTTTACGCCTAGTTTTTCCGCATAAATAGGATCTAAAGCGTGTTCCGCATCAACGAACGCACATGTCTTACCTTTCTTTTGAGCTTCAGCAATAACCTGCAACGTCAACGTTGTTTTACCTGACGACTCCGGCCCGTAAATCTCCACCACTCGACCACACGGCAAACCACCGATGCCTAGCGCGATATCAATACTCAAGGACCCAGTTGAAATGGCTTCAATGTCCATTGCTTGGTTGTCACCAAGACGCATGATAGTCCCTTTACCAAATTGTTTTTCGATTTGACCGAGTGCAGCACTCAGAGCGCGAGATTTGTTGTCGTCCACAGGCGGGATCCTCTAAAAGGTATTCGATTAAAAATGTTAAACAGAGTGTACTGTATAATTATACAGTTGCAACTCTTTTTTGCAGCATTATGAATGAAAGCTAGTACGCTAATCAACCAGACGTTCGATCAGAAATTCTAGCGCAAAGGCAATTGCTTGAGCCCGCACTTGTGTGCGACTACCAAAAAACTGTTGCGCCAGAATATGTTGCTGTTGGCCAACCGCAAACCCGAACCAAACCAGACCAACAGGTTTCAATTGACTACCGCCCCCAGGTCCGGCGATACCTGTCACACTGACAGCAACCTCAGCACCGCTCTTGGCTATCACCCCATTTAACATTTCGGTTGCGGTCTCAGCACTCACCGCGCCGTGTTTTTCAAGCGTTTCGGCCTGGACACCCAGCAAGTGTTGTTTTGCATCATTGGCATAGGTCACCCAGCTTTGCTCAAACCATGAAGAGCTTCCCGCAACGCTTGTAATCGCGTAAGCTATGCCTCCTCCAGTGCAGGATTCCGCACAGGACACTCGCCAACCTTTTTGGCTTAGCTTTTGGCCTAACTGCAGCGCGTACTCTTCAATTAGTATTTGCGAAGAATATTGGTCGCGCGGCTGCGACAGAGTCTTAGGTTGCGATGTAGACATAATAAAATTGAACAAAAATACGAATTATCGCTAGTATGCCGTCGAACAAATCATCAACTCAATCAAAATCCACTCATACCCCCATGATGCGTCAATATTTGACCATCAAAGCTGAGCATCCCGATACACTATTGTTTTATCGCATGGGCGATTTTTATGAATTGTTTTACGATGATGCGAAGCGCGCGGCTGAACTGCTGGATATATCGCTAACCGCACGTGGTAAGTCAGGTGGCGAACCTATTCCTATGGCGGGCGTTCCTTTTCACGCCGTAGAGGGCTATTTGGCCCGCCTAGTCAAACTCGGTGAATCGGTGGCTATCTGCGAACAGGTAGGCGATCCAGCAACATCAAAAGGGCCGGTTGAGCGCAAAGTACAGCGTGTTGTGACACCCGGTACACTGACCGATGAAGCCTTACTGGACGACCGCAAAGAGAATTGCCTGATCGCGATTAATCACGGCCCAGATGGCTTCGGAATAGCCGTATTGGATTTAAGTAGTGGCCGATTCAGCCTTTGCCATAGTCCAGATGTAAACGCGTTGCATGCCGACCTCGAACGTATTTCACCCGCCGAAATCCTGTTCCCAGAGCAGTTTGACTACGCACACGTAGTAGCCGATCTACCTGGTGCTAGGCGTCGTCCAATGTGGGAGTTTGAACAACAAACCGCACTTGAACAATTAACCGCGCAATTCAATACAAATGATCTTTCCGGCTTTGGCGTCTCCAGTAACCACACTGGTATCGGCGCGGCGGGCTGTGTATTGCAATATGTAAAAGACACGCAACGAACAGCTTTACCGCATATCCAATCAATCATAGCCGATAGTCCAAGTGACTGGGTTCAATTGGATGCAGCGACGCGACGCAATCTAGAAATTTCACAAAATTTAAGTGGTGGTCGAGAAAATACGCTGGTGTCGGCGTTAGATACTACCGCAACAGCCATGGGCAGCCGATTGTTACAGCGCTGGCTCCATCACCCCACGACCGACCGTGTGGAGCTTGATCACCGCCTTGGCGTTATTGCTAGCATACTCGAACACGAAGTAGAGCTTTCACCCACATTAAAAGCCATTGGTGATATTGAACGGATAATGTCGCGCTTAGCCCTGCGCTCTGCGCGCCCTCGAGATTTTGCTCGTCTGCGCGATGCACTCGCGACATTACCTGAGTTGCGTGAAAAACTACTCGTTACGCAGCCAGCACCAGACTCACGCTTGCGCGCTTTGACTGACCACTGTCAAGGCTTTGAAGTGCAATGTGAATTATTGCGCGACGCGATTATCGAGAATCCTCCCGTAGTGATCAGAGATGGCGGCGTCATTGCGCCGGGTTACAATACTGAACTTGACGAGTTACGCGCATTGGCTGAGGGTGCCAGCGACTATCTCACAACCCTCGAAGAACGCGAGAAACAGCGAACCGGCATCAGTTCTTTGAAAGTTGGTTACAATCGTGTGCACGGTTTTTTCATTGAAATCGGCAAAGCCTCCAGTGATAAAGTGCCGCCTGAATATATTCGCCGGCAGACGCTGAAAAATAATGAACGCTATATCATACCGGAGCTGAAAGCCCACGAAGATAAAGTACTAACCAGCCAAAGCCGCGCACTCGCGCTTGAGAAGCAGCTCTACGAACAGTTGTTTGATGCGTTATTGCCACAGCTACCTGAACTTATCGCATGTGCACAAGCGGTAGCGCAACTTGATGTATTGCATGCGCTAGCAGAGCGAGCAGATTCACTCGATTATCATCCACCGAGATGGTTGTCCGAGTCCGCAATGCATTATGATAGCGGCCGTCACCCAGTCGTGGAACAAGTATTGGACGACCCCTTTATTAGTAATCCAATAAGTTTAGACAGCAACCGCCGCATGTTGGTGATCACCGGTCCAAACATGGGCGGTAAAAGTACCTATATGCGACAGACGGCATTAATTGCGTTGTTAGCGCACATAGGTTCATATGTACCGGCCGAAAACCTGCGGATCGGACCAATTGACCGCATCTTTACCCGAATTGGCGCCTCGGATGACCTGGCATCAGGCCGCTCTACCTTTATGGTTGAAATGACAGAAACCGCAAATATCCTGCACAACGCAACACCAAACAGCTTGGTACTGATGGACGAAATCGGCCGTGGTACCAGTACGTTTGATGGATTATCGCTGGCTTGGGCGACCGCGAGTCAACTTGCCGGCAAAATTGGCGCGCTGACTCTGTTTGCTACACATTACTTTGAATTAACACAACTTCCTGAGCAACATGACAATGTCGTTAATGTTCACGTAACCGCTGTCGAACACAAGGACACCATTCGCTTTATGCACAGTGTACACGAGGGTGCAGCGAGTCAAAGTTACGGACTGCATGTAGCCCAACTGGCAGGTGTGCCAAAAACCGTCATAACTGCAGCCAAACGCAAATTAGCATTATTAGAGCAGGCATCAAGCGACGAACCGGCGCGCTTGGTGACGTCTGCCGAGCAAGAGCAACAGTTGTCGCTATTAGACACCACAGATGAACTTCGCGAAGCATTGGCTGCCATCAGCCCGGATGATTTGACACCTCGACAAGCGCTCGAGCAGCTCTATAAGCTGAAACGCTTACTCGACAGTGAATAGTGAGCCGCGTTCTAATCTGAAAACATGCCCTTAACACCGTTTATTTAATCACATTCGAATGCAATCAGATTAGCGCGTGATTTTGCGTGTTGGCGATTGTTTCACCGTGCCTTTCAGCGTATACTACTGCGCCGTCCGCTTGCCAAAGAATCCGATCACGATTTACGGCCTCGCGACAACAGCCAGTTCAAATTTAAACGCCTTAGGTTTCGCATGACACATTATATTTTCGTCACGGGTGGTGTTGTATCATCGCTCGGAAAAGGTATTGCCGCTGCCTCATTAGCCGCAATCTTGGAAGCTCGTGGACTGAATGTCACAATGCTTAAGCTCGATCCTTATATTAACGTGGATCCGGGCACAATGAGTCCGATTCAACACGGTGAGGTTTTCGTCACCGATGATGGTGCAGAAACCGACTTAGACCTAGGTCACTATGAGCGCTTTATCCGCACCCGCATGACCAAGCGCAATAATTTCACCACGGGTCGTGTATATGAAGAAGTATTGAAGCGCGAGCGTCGTGGAGATTACTTAGGCGCAACCATTCAGGTCATTCCGCATATTACCAACGAGATCAAACGCCGCGTCGTAATGGGTGCTGAAGGCAGTGATGTCGCGATCGTCGAAATCGGTGGTACGGTGGGTGACATTGAGTCCCAACCGTTCCTAGAAGCCATTCGTCAATTAGGCACTGAACTAGGCCGTGAACGCGCCATGTATATGCACTTAACGCTAGTGCCGTACATGCCAGCATCAGGTGAAGTCAAAACCAAACCGACTCAACATTCCGTAAAAGAATTGCGCTCGATTGGTATTCAACCGGATATTTTGGTCTGCCGCTCGGTTAATGCGTTGCCTGCTAACGAACGTTCGAAAATTGCTTTGTTCACCAATGTCGCAGACAAAGCCGTTATTTCACTCAAAGACGTCGATAGTATCTATCGCATTCCAGCTGCACTAAAAGCACAAGGTATGGATTCTTTGGTTGTTGAGCGCTTTGGGCTTGAGTGTCCAGAAGCTGACCTCACTGAGTGGGAGCAAGTATTGTATGCTGAGTCAAACCCAACCGGCGAAGTCACTATCGGTATGGTTGGCAAGTACGTTGAACTACCCGACGCATATAAATCGGTTAATGAAGCGCTTAAACACGCAGGTTTGAAAAATCGCTTAACGGTCAACATTGAGCACATCGACTCTCAAGATGTCGAAAGTAAAGGCACACAAATTCTAGAGCACCTTGATGCTATTTTGGTTCCAGGTGGATTCGGCGAACGCGGTATTGAAGGCAAAGTCGCCGCTGCGAAATATGCACGCGAGAATAAAGTCCCCTACCTCGGCATCTGTTTGGGTATGCAAGTCGCTTTAATCGAGTATGCGCGCAACGTTGCGGGCCTCGAGGAAGCGAACAGTACTGAGTTCAATCCAGAATCCCCCAACCCGGTTGTTGGCTTGATCACGGAATGGTTAGACGCAGACGGCTCGACTGAAACTCGCGACGACAGCAGTGATCTGGGCGGCACCATGCGTCTGGGCAGTCAATTGTGCCATTTGGTACCAGGCAGTAAGGTTCATTCCTTGTACGGTAATGAAGAAATTTATGAGCGTCACCGTCACCGCTATGAAGTGAACAATAACTTACGCGAAAAAATTGAAGCTGCAGGCTTGGTTGTCAGTGGTTTGTCCACAGATAAACGCCTTGTAGAAGTAATCGAAATTCCGGATCATCCTTGGTTCATCGCCGGTCAGTTCCACCCAGAGTTTACCTCTACACCGCGCGACGGACACCCATTATTCACTGGATTTGTTGCCGCAGCAGGCGACTATCAGAAACAACATCATTAATTAGGAGATATTCAGCATGGCAACCATCAGTCGTATTATCGGGCGTGAAATCTTGGACTCACGCGGCAACCCAACGGTTGAAGCTGACGTTATTTTGGAAAGTGGTGCAATGGGTCGAGCTGCGGCTCCTTCAGGTGCATCAACCGGCTCTCGTGAAGCGTTAGAGCTTCGCGATGGCGACAAAGATCGCTATTTAGGCAAGGGTGTATTGAAAGCCGTTGCAGCAATCAATGACAGCATAGCAAGCAAACTTATCGGTATGGATGCCGCTGACCAACGTGCGATCGATGACGCCATGATCGCGCTTGATGGCACTGAAAATAAAGAAGTTTTGGGTGCGAATGCGATTCTTGCCGTATCACTTGCTGTTGCAAAAGCAGAAGCGAACGATAAGAACATTCCATTGTATCAACACATCGCAGACCTAAACGGCACCTCTGGTGAATTTTCAATGCCAGTACCCATGATGAACATCATCAATGGTGGTGAGCACGCGGACAACAATGTTGATATCCAAGAGTTCATGGTACAGCCGGTCGGAGCAAAGAACTTCGCTGAAGCATTGCGTATGGGCGCAGAAATCTTCCACTCATTGAAAAAAGTGCTCAATGCAAAAGGTTTGAATACTGCTGTTGGTGATGAAGGTGGCTTTGCACCCAACTTAGCCTCAAACGAAGAAGCGCTAGCGGTAATCGTGTCAGCCGTCGAAAATGCGGGCTACCAGATGAATACTGACGTGACGCTTGCTCTTGACTGTGCGGCATCTGAATTCTACAAAGGCGGCGTTTATGACCTGTCTGGTGAAGGTAAGCAATTCGACTCAGAAGCCTTCGGTGATTACTTAGCTGACCTTTCAAATCGCTATCCAATTGTGTCAATTGAAGACGGTCTTGATGAAAGCGACTGGGACGGCTGGAGCAGCTTGACCAAGAAAATTGGTGAGTCAGTGCAATTAGTCGGTGACGACTTGTTTGTGACTAACACCAAGATCCTTAAGCGCGGCATCGATAACGGTGTGGGCAACAGTATCCTGATCAAATTCAACCAAATTGGTTCATTGAGCGAAACACTTGATGCAATCAAAATGGCAAAAGATGCAGGTTACACCGCGGTCATCTCTCACCGTAGTGGTGAAACCGAAGATGCCACTATTGCCGATTTAGCAGTCGGTACCGCTGCTGGTCAAATTAAGACAGGCTCACTATGTCGCTCCGATCGTGTTGCGAAATACAACCAATTGCTTCGAATTGAAGAAATTTTGGCTGAAAAAGCACCATATAAAGGTCGTAGTGAGATCAAAGGACAATAATTCTCGTCTAAACACTTGATGATAGCCTGCTTGTCAGGCAGGCTATCACGATCCGTGTTTATTACCGCGTCATGCGGGCGCTATGTCAAAGTCAGAACAACCACCTCAATCAGACATTTTTGCTCAAATCAGTGAACAACCCTTGTTTGCCGATGTGTGCAATGCATTGTACGAGCGTGAATTGATGACACTGGCAACACAAGGACCAGGCCAGTCTGCGTTACTCAAACGTCGATTAGGCGGACTCTCACACCATGTTAAACGCGCTGCGGAGTTTCTGGTTGCAAACCCAACACCGCTCAGTGTTGATGCACACAACGGCGCATGGCAAAACAAACAAGCCGGTAAAAGCCCTTCGCCTGCAATAACGGCTGAGGCAAATCAACAATGGTTCAGCGAAAAAGCCAGTATTGGCCTGCCAGTATGCGTCAGCGTGCTAAATTTCGACCATGAACACTTGGAGCTAGATTGCGTGGATCGCATTCAGCCGGAAAATCAAACTTTACACCTGAATCGTTTTGGTTGGTTCTCGTTTGATGGTGCGTATGTAGACGATTCCGCTCATCAGCAAACAATCGACGCAACTGAATTACGCTTATTGCTGCCGAATAAAAAAACGATGGCCGCCGCCTGCAGCGGACATTGTTGGAATCATAAAGGCAAGCTTTCGCCGCGGACGCTAACCTTGCGAGAGCTGTTGCTCAGCACATTGATCGACTGGAAAACCTTTACTTACTCCGGTCAACCTCAATATATTTAATCGCTAAATATATAAGTTCTTCGTATTTTAGTCTGAGTTGGCTCAGCTCGTTACCTGCATAATGACAACATTTAGTTTCCTTTTCTCTGATTTTTGGGATATTCAATCCTAAAATAACAGTTTGACGAAACAGTTATAACCTTTCGTTATAGTCGGGATGCAAATCAATGGTTGCCTAATAACCCCATAGTTTGTAAAGTTACCGCATCTGGTTACGAGGCGTATTATGAAAACAGCGATTACTCTCCTACTCCTTCTGATGGCAGCAAGACTGCACGGGTAGATTGTAAGTAACCAACTTATTTCGACAAAACCCGTGCATTGCACGGGTTTTTTTTTAGCTAAAAGGAGGAATGTGGATCATGAGCCAAGTTAAGATTTTCGACACCACCCTACGGGATGGCGAACAAGCGCTGCCAGCCAGCCTGAGTGCTCGTGAGAAACTCCAAATAGCACTAGCCCTCGAACGCCTTGGTGTCGATATCATTGAGGCAGGTTTTCCGGTCAGTTCACCGGGTGATTTCACCTCGGTACAACAAATCGCCCAGCAACTCACTACTGCCATTCCTTGCGGTTTATCACGCGCCGTCGCTGCGGATATCGATGCCTGTGGTCAATCATTAAGTGTCGCTGAGCGGTTCCGTATCCATACCTTCATTGCCACCTCTGACATTCACGTAAGTTCAAAGCTTCGCAAGTCGCAGGATGACATTGTCGAAATGGCGGTTGGTGCCATAAAACACGCGCGCCAATACACCGATGATGTGGAGTTTTCATGTGAAGATGCCGGACGTACGCATATCGACTACTTGTGCCGTATGGTCGAAGCTGCGATTAAAGCAGGCGCCACAACGGTCAATATTCCTGACACTGTCGGCTATACCATCCCAAGCGAATTCGGCGGCATTATTCAAACCCTTTTCAACCGGGTACCGAATATCGACCAAGCCGTCATTTCCGTGCATTGCCACAATGATCTAGGACTTGCCGTGGCGAATTCCTTGGCCGCAGTCGAGCAAGGCGCAGGGCAAGTGGAATGCACCATTAACGGCATTGGTGAGCGTGCCGGCAACTGTTCACTTGAAGAAATCGTAATGGCGCTGAAAACCCGTCACGCCATGTTAGGTAAAGATACCAACATCGATACACAAGAAATTACCCGGACCTCGCGCCTAGTGAGCCAGCTTTGTAATATGCCGGTTCAGTCAAATAAAGCCATCGTCGGTGCGAACGCGTTCAGTCATTCATCAGGTATTCACCAAGACGGCGTGTTAAAGGCCCAGAATACTTATGAAATCATGACCCCTGAAAGCGTTGGTCTGAATAAAAATAACCTCAATCTAACTTCGCGCTCGGGACGACACGTTATTAAGCATCGTTTGCATGAGCTGGGTTATCAAGACGACGATTACGATCTCGATACCTTATATGCAGCGTTTTTACGTCTAGCCGACAAGAAAGGTCAGGTATTCGACTACGACTTAGAAGCGTTACTGTTCTTTGACCAACAGCGCCAAGAACATGCTCAATACGAGTTGGTTTACTTACATGCCAATGCAGGCCGCAATATCATTCCAAGTGCTACGGTAACGTTGAACGTCGGCGGCGAGCCGGTTACCGAATCTGCAGTGGGAAATGGGCCAGTTGATGCCGCATTTAATGCCATTTTGCGTGTTTTAGGCCACGAACAAATTGAAATTGTCGACTTTAAACTCGATTCCAAGGGCGAAGGCGCAGATGCGCTTGCTCAAGTCAGTGTGGTCGCAGAATATAATCAGCGCCGCTTCCACGGTATCGGTCTAGCAACTGACATCGTGGAATCCGGGGTAAAAGCACTTATCCACGTGCTCAATAATACCTATTTGGCCGACCAAATTGATGAACAGAAACAACAAGTGAAAATAAAGGGCGTGTAAATGACTCAACATTCCATTGCAGTGTTAGCCGGTGACGGTATTGGACCAGAAGTGATGGCGGAAGCCATAAAAGTACTCAAAGCGGTTGAGCAAAAATACGCAGTTTCATTCGAGCTAACCCCTTATGATGTAGGCGGGTGTGCGATTGATAATCATGGTGAAGCGTTGCCGAGCGAAACGCTAAAAGGCTGCGAAGCTGCTGATGCTATACTGTTCGGCTCCATCGGGGGCCCAAAGTGGGACAGCTTACCACTGGAAAAGCGCCCGGAGCGCGCAGCATTGCTAACCTTGCGTAGTCATTTTGACTTATTCAGTAATTTGCGACCCGCAACGATATACGCAGGTCTCGAGCACTTGTCTCCCCTGCGTGCTGATATCGCCGCCAGTGGCGTGGACGTGTTAGTTATTCGTGAATTAACGAGCGGCATCTATTTCGGCCAACCTAAAGGGATAGATGGTGAGGGTGAAGAAGCAGTAGCCTATGACACAATGCGCTACACGCGTGCAGAAATCAGACGTATCGCGCATAGCGCATTCAAAGCAGCGCAATTACGCCGCAAGAAAGTGACCTCGGTTGATAAAGCCAATGTTCTTGTTTGCTCGCGAATGTGGCGTGAAGTTACTGAAGAAGTCGCCACTGAATATCCAGATGTAGAACTTGAACACATCTATATCGATAACGCGACTATGCAGTTGATCAAAGATCCTGCGCAATTTGATGTAATGCTGTGCTCAAACCTATTCGGTGACATCATCTCTGATGAGTGCGCAATGTTAACCGGCTCTATGGGCTTACTTGCCTCTGCCAGTATCAACGGTGATGGCTTTGGATTGTACGAGCCAGCTGGCGGATCCGCCCCGGATATTGCGGGACAAGGTATCGCCAACCCTATTGCGCAAATCCTCTCTGCCGCAATGATGCTGCGTTTCAGCTTAAACCTATCTGACGCCGCTGACGCAATAGACCAGGCAGTGATCAAAACGCTGGCTTCCGGCGTATTGACCGGCGAATTATTAAGCGCAGAAGACAGACATAAGGCGAGCACAACGGCGCAAGTCGGAGATGCAATCGTCAAACATATATTGGCTTAGGAGTGACCCAATGGCCTTAACCCTATTTGAAAAAATCTGGAATGCGCACGTCGTACACCAACAAGACAACGAAGTGCTGCTCTATATCGATCGCCACCTGATCCACGAAGTAACATCACCACAAGCATTTGCTGGTTTGGATGTTAACGGACGCAAAGTCCGTCGTCCTGACTTAACTATTGGTACGATGGATCATTCAATATCGACGCGTTCACTGGCACTCGATGCCTGCGGTCCTGAAAACCAGTTGCAACTGCAAACACTGGCTAAAAACTGTGAGGCCCATGGCATAACGCTCTATCCTGTCGGGCACCAAAAACAAGGTATTGTGCACGTAATGGGCCCGGAGCTCGGTCTTATCCAGCCGGGTATGACGGTCGTTTGTGGCGACTCCCATACAGCGACGCACGGTGCCTTCGGTGCACTGGCATTTGGCATTGGAACGTCACAAGTTGAACACGTGCTTGCCACGCAAACGCTGAAGCAAAATCGAGCTAAAACCATGTTAATCAATGTCGATGGCAAATTGCCTGAAGGTGTTACCGCGAAAGACATTATTCTCGCCATCATTGGCAAGATTGGACATGCCGGCGCCACCGGTCATGTGATTGAGTATGCCGGTAGTGCCATCCGTGACTTGAGCATGGAAGAGCGTATGACTATTTGTAATATGAGCATTGAAGCGGGCGCTAAAGCGGGACTAATTGCCCCCGATGAAACGACATTTGCCTATTTGGCAGACAAAGAATTCGCGCCTAAAGACGCACTATGGGACCAGGCTAAGGCCTATTGGCAAACGTTGCACAGCGACGACGATGCAGAGTTTGATACTGTAGTAGAACTCGCGGCCAAAGACATCGATCCGCAAGTCACTTGGGGAACCAATCCGGGCCAAGTTGTTGGCGTTAATGACCCAATTCCGGCTCCATCCGAAGCACAAGATGACATTGCCCAAGAATCCGCCGTTAAAGCGCTCAAATACATGGGACTCGAACCCGGCGATCGCTTAACCGACACCAGTGTCTCACACGTGTTCATTGGGTCCTGTACCAATAGTCGGATTGAAGATTTGCGTTCTGCTGCGGTTATCGCGAAGCAAGGCAAGGTCGCAGACGGCGTAACCGCTATTGTTGTACCAGGCTCTGTTGCGGTAAAACAGCAAGCTGAACAGGAATCACTCGATAAGATTTTCATTGAAGCAGGATTCGAATGGCGCTTGCCTGGGTGCTCGATGTGTTTGGGCATGAACGATGACAAATTGGTTGCCGGCGACCGCTGCGCATCAACCAGCAATCGTAACTTTGAAGGTCGACAAGGGCGCGGCGCAAGAACGCATCTGGTTAGCCCAGCAATGGCTGCTGCGGCAGCGCTACGTGGTCGATTCGCCGATGTTCGAGAATTTGATGGAGTAACGGGGTAATGAGTAATAAAGGCTTTCAAACACACACAGGTACCGCATGTCCGTTGGATCAAGCGAATGTGGATACTGACCAAATAATACCGAAGCAGTTTTTAACCGGTGTCACCCGCACAGGATATGGCAAACACCTTTTTCACGATTGGCGTTATCTCGACCAGCACGAAAAAGTGCCAAACCCTGAATTTGTACTCAACTTTCCGCAACACCAGGGGGCCAGCGTACTATTGGCTCGCGAAAATTTTGGCTGTGGTTCAAGTCGCGAGCACGCACCTTGGTCATTGGTCGACTACGGTTTTAAAACAGTCATTGCGACCAGTTTCGCCGATATTTTTTATGGCAATGCCATCAACAATCAGCTGTTACCAGTAAAGCTTAGTAGTGAACAAATGGATGTCTTGTTCGCCGCAGTTGCTGCTGACGCAGACGCCGAGATTGCGGTCGATCTGCCACAGCAAACCGTCAGTTGTGGAGACCAAGTGTTTGGGTTTGAGATTGATGCTCAACACAAACACAACCTACTGAACGGCTTAGATATGATTGGCCAAACCCTAGTCCTTGAAGAATCCATCGCAGCATACGAATCTAGGCTCGCGGCTTGGGTGTAAAACTTGCTGGGTAGGGGGAACCCTACCCGCACTTAACAACGAAAATTAACCATTAATTCTCGCCTCTCCCCGTACTTAAATTTAGCGGTGCCAGAAACGCTTTCTTCTGTGAATACGGTTTGACTTTGGTACTCGTACTTTCTCAATAACAAACAACAAAAACACTGAAAAATCATAAGGCAAACCTCAACAGTTATAGAGATTCTTTGCTACACTAAACACTCGAATGGTAGCAAGGTAAATTGATGTTAAAACAAGTCCCTATTTCCGAGCTCGTTCCGGGTATGTACGTAAACCAGGTACTCCAACAGTCGGGTCAACTCAAAATGCGCTCTAAGGGTTTAGTCAAAACCCAAGCCACTATCGAGCAACTGAAAAAGAAAGGCATTGAGCTATTAGAAGTAGACCTTAGCCGCAGTCGTTTGCCAGAAGAAGAGACCGCTGAAAAGAAAGAACAAGTTTCATTACGCGATCGCTACAAACCGACAGAACGAGAGAAGTCTCATGCAGAGGCGATGGAGGCGGCAAATGACCTCTATCTGCAAGCCGTGATGATCCAAGGTGACTTTGTAGACTCATTGAAAGCAGGCCCACCTGCCAATATCGAAAAGGTCGCAGAACTGAGTCAAAATCTGATTGATTCCGTATTCGAAAACCCAAATGCGATTTCCTGCCTTACTTTGATCAAGAATTCAGACGACTATTTACTAGAGCACAGTATCAATTGCTCGATTTTGATGGGCTTGTTTGCACGTCAAATGGAATTCGATAAATCACTCATTGAAGAGCTTAGCCTCGGCGCGCTGCTCATGGATGTGGGCATGGCGGTCGTACCAACTGATGTGTACCGCAAATCTGGCGCACTGTCTGAACCAGACTGGCAAATGGTGCAGAGCCATGTTGACTTAGGTATGGAGCTTATCGACCAGTGTGACGAAGCATCCGATGTCATTCTCGACATCGTTCAAAACCATCACGAACGCATGGATGGTTCTGGCTACCCCTCAGCAAAAAATGGACAGTCAATATCGACGTATGCTCGCATGGCTGCGATTGTCGACAGCTACGATGCAATGATATCGGACCGCCCTCATCAAAAAGCGCAAACCCCTACTCAAGTTCTGCGTAAACTGCTCTCAGATAGCACCTTAGATCAAACGTTAGTCCAACAGTTTATCAAATGCATTGGTGTTCACCCGGTTGGCTCTCTGGTCAAACTCAAAAGCGAAAAATTGGCGTTAGTCAGCTCACCGGGCAAAAAAGACCCATTGAGCCCGATTGTCATGACCTTTTACAGTGTGCGAAGTAGCAGTCATTCGGAAATCAAGCGTATCGATTTGTCCAAAACGGACGATGAGATTGTGGCAGCAGTAAAACCGGATGAATTTAAGATGAACTTACCTAAGTTTTTCAGGGAAGTCTTTATCCACCAGATGCCAAGTTAACCGCAAGTTAGCTGGGCGAGTGAGTTGGGGCGGTTGCTTCATTTAGCAACCCTCTCAACTCGGTCACTCGATAGCGACTGACAGGGATAGTTTGACCGTTGACAATCTCAACCCAATATTTGCTACCAGGAGCTGATTTCAAAGCCTTTACGGCGCTGAGGTTGACAGCATAAGATTTATGCACACGCACAAAATCCTGTGGATTTGTTTCCATTACAGCCCCTAAACCATCTTGGTGCAGTACAGATTTCCCATCAAGTAACATCACACTGGTATAGTTACCTTCACCTTTAAGTGCATAGCAATCCTTAACTGGAATCAAATTTTGTTCGCCGGCAGTTTGAATGACGAATGACTTTGCCCTGCGCAAATCGGGCGTCTGTTGTGCAGATGGCTTCACGTCAACATAGACCCACAACCAAGCCCCCCCCATTAACACCAGCGAACCGATAAACTGATAACTGTCTAAAAACAATCCAGTTGACAATAGGTTGGAAATTAAACAGGTTAGCCAAAACAGTGGCAAAGTAGACTGATAACTAATATCACCTTTTAATACTCGCAAAGCGAAAACTATTGTTGGGACCAACACCAATAGAATAAAGTCGAGGGCAAGTCGCTCGTCACCGCTGTTCATGGGCAACCAGTAACTAAGCGCAACCATCAACATGCCAATCGGTAAAACCAAGCGAGGTAGCCGCCCGGAGGTGGTTTTCCAACATACATAAATCAGCATCAAACCAGCACTAATATTACTCAGCCAACCAACTAAACCGCGCAATTCATGGTACGGATACGGATAATTTACCAGCGCCCGTGAAACCTCTGACAATAGCAGTACAACGATGCTAAAGCCGTACAACCCCATCCCTATATGCAATGTATTCCCAGCGTTTCGTCCAATTCTAAGACTCTGGAAACTGAGTAACATCAATGCACTGAGTATAATCAGCGGCACAGCGTAATAGCGCAGGTCTCGGCGTCCACTATCCCGATACGGGGCTAGCCAGATGTGATGAAAAACGGAGTCATCACTCACCAGTAAGTGCTGAGTGGACAGCCTAACCCGAATATAATGATCACCAGGAGATAGCAATTCGGCCGGGATAAAGGAAATGAAATCAATGGGGCCTGCAATTTCTTCCTGTGGATTGCGACCCACAATCCCTTTGTCACCGATCTTATGTTCATCCCAAAATACTTCTGCCGAGAACGGTCCACCAAGCATCAATCCTATGGGCCGTTGCCACTTTTCATCTTCATTGAGTGTTACGCGAAAACGAACTTCCTGAATATCGGCTTCTGAACCGACTTGAAAACGATTACCCACTATCCAGCGGTTATTGTCACTTTTTTTCTCCAATTCAAAACCCGACCAATAGGTTTTCTCAGTCACAGTGGTTTTATGAGTGACGAACAAGCCAATTATGTAGATGACTGCAATTAATAGAATAAATTGCCAAATGCTCAATGAGCGTTTGGTCATTTGCTGCGAGTTACTCATCAACTTCCCGAGTCAGACATCCAATTTTAATTGTTTGGAGTTGCCGTTAGGCCTATTTGTATCAGGGCAATATAGATTCAACATTTCCATATGTAAATAGACATAGGAACTCACGGAGGTTAACAAATGAAGCTGAAAACATTCTCAAAATTTGGTGCAGGTGCACTGCTTATCGCGGGAGCTTACTATGGAGCAGTCGAGTATTGGGTGTGGAAGTGGGAAAGCCCACATCTACCATTACCCGCCAAACATTTAGCGCAAAGCGATTTTGTCAGTCACCATCAACCTACAGAGAAATTAGCGCACAAAGCCCAAGCTCAAATGCGTACGTTAGCTGAGGAGTTACAGTCTGTTTCCATGTCTGGCGCCATGGCCATTAATGGCGATGTGATATGGTCAGGTGCAGTCGGATTGGCCAGTGTAGAGCCGTTAAGAAAAGCCACCGTCAATACCCAGTATCGCATTGGTAGTGTGTCAAAGCCACTGACGGCAGTAGCACTTATGCGTATGGTTGAGGAACAGATGGCCGATATTGACGCTCCACTTCAGGACTACCTGCCTCACTACCCAAGATACGATGCAGACGTCACCATGCGCCAATTGGTCAGTCATATGGCCGGCGTTCGACATTACCATTTCGATATGTTCAAGTTTCCACCCACAGACGCGTTTTCCAATGTGGCTTATGTAGATGCAAACGCCGCCTTAGCCCAATTTAAAGACGACGACCTTCTGTTCACACCAGGGCAAGGGTTTAAGTATTCCACCCATGGTTACACGCTGTTAAGCGCCGCTATGCAAGCGGCTGGCAACAAACAATTTGAGAAGTTGGTTGAAGAAATGGTGATTCAACCGTTAGGGCTTAATCAAACCCGACCAGAGCACCTGCTTAAAGATACCAACCACCTGGCAACATTTTACACGTCTGACGACGGGCTATACGGCGAAACACCTAAGCAAAATTTGTCGAATAAGGTCGCGGGAGGAGGCTACATATCAACCCCAACCGATTTGGTAAAGCTGGGGGACGCATTGCTGAGCAATCGTTTATTGACGGCTGATAGTTTTCAGAAGATGACAGAAGTACAACCTATGTTCGATGGTAGTGACAACCCGCAATATTATGCGCTGGGGTGGCGACACTATGAAACCAGCCACATCATTGACGAAGACAATAAAGTTGATGTGATACACCATGGCGGTCGAGCGCAAGGAGCGGATACATTCTTGTTGCTAGTGCCTGAACACAAAATCACAGTTGCCATTACCACCAATGGTCAAGGCAATAAAAGCCGCGGTGAGATTCAGATGCTGGCGTACCGAATGGCTGGGTTGGCAATCGCAGAGAAATCGGAAGAAACACTGTTAACTAAAAAGTGAGCGTTGAAAACAATGTTTTGATATTTGTGGCGGGAGTATTTTCCCGCCCTTACAAGGTGTTTTAGTTATTGGCGCGAATGATTGGTAACACCACAGAGACTTCTAGGCCGTGTTCAGCACCATTATTCAATTCAATACTGCCTTGATGCGCATCGACAACCTCTTTACATAAGCTCAAGCCGATACCACTGCCTTCCGCTTTAGTTGAAAAGTAAGGCAAAAAAGCTTTTTGCATCACTGCTGGCGGCATGCCTAGGCCTTTGTCTCGAATCAGCAATCGAATATTGTTTGACTCGCACGACACAAACAGGTCACATGGGCTATCCGGGCAAGCTTGATTGGCGTTTTTAGCCAAATTAATCAGCAACTGCTCCACTTGGTTAACATCCGCTTCAACCGGCAAAGCGTCTAAATCCGCATGCACGTTAACCTGATAAAGCGACTGCAACTGCTTCAGTGAATCCATTAAATCAAAGGCTATTTTTTGTGGATTCGAAAAGCGCGCCAACTGGCTATAATTTTTGATAAACGTCGAGAGTTTCTCAACGCGGCTAGAAATCGTATTAAATACGCGATCTAATTGAGGTTGTTCAAGCTTTTCGGCGAGGATCATACCGCTATGACACATAGAACTTATTGGTGCGATGGAGTTATTCAGTTCATGATTAATCACCCGAATCACTTTTTTCCAAGTTCGCAATTCTTGTTCGTGCAGCTCTTTTGTCATGGGCTTAAGTAAAATCAATTGATGACTGGCACCGTGCAGTTTCAAGCCATGTCGGGACAGGTGCCAACTCTGGATCACATCAGACTTATCATCAGTGGCCAATTGAATAATGGCGTTATTCTTGTGGTAATGCTCAGCAAACGCGGGTTTATGCTCTTTGATTAAGGTTTGCCAGTCCATGCCTACAAGTGTTCGAGTTCCAAAGAAATGCTGTGCGGACACATTCGCAAATACTACTGAATGACGGTGATTCACCAACAAGGTGATGGTATCGGACGCATTTACCACTTTATCTAACATGAGTTCACGCTGATACAGCGACTGTTTTTCAATCCGCAACTTCTCAGTCATTTGGTTGAACGATTGAATGATTGCATTGTTCCGTTTGTTTTCACTGGGTGGAAGGCTGATTGAGAAATCACCGTCGTGCAAACTCAAGAAACCGCCCTCTAGCATTTTTCGCAAAGATTCGAACTGATCGCTAATGCGCTTAATGAGGCGATAAATTAAGGTGACGCACAGCGCCAACAACAAGCAAAAGTAATAAGGATGTTCTGGTAGCAACAACCAAGCGCCAGTCGCAAATAAGGCATTAACAAACAACAACTGGACAAATAACACGCTATTAATCTCCGAGCTGATATTTTTCAATTCGGCGGTACAGCGCCTGACGACTCAAACCCAGCTCTTCGGCGGCGTATTTGATGACACCTTCATGCTTCTTTAGAGCCGCTTGAATGCGCGCTTTTTCATCCAGCACCTTAGCCTCGGCGTTCACGTTGAAATCGGCTACATCAATCATGTTGCCTTCAGCAAACACCATCGCTCGTTTACACGCGTTTTGTAGTTCCCGCACATTACCCGGCCAATCATGCGATAACAGATAGTTTTTGGCTGCACTAGAAAGTTCAAATGCATTGTCTAGAAAATGGTTTGCCAATGGCAAAATATCTTCCTTGCGTTCCTTAAGTGCCGGTAAATGTAACTCCACCACATTCAAGCGATACAACAAGTCTTCTCGGAACTCTCCCCTTTTGACGGCTAACGACAGATCCGCGTTGGTCGCACTGATAACTCTGACATTCACCTTTTGCGTGACACTGGATCCTACTCGTTCAAACTCGCCCGTTTGCAACACTCTGAGTAATTTGATCTGTCCGGCAAGTGGCAGATTGCCTATCTCGTCCAAAAACAGCGAGCCTCCATCTGCCGTCTCAAAACGGCCTTTTCGTGTTTCGCTTGCGCCCGTATAGGCCCCTCGCTCAGCACCGAACAACTCTGCTTCCATAAGCTCTTGCGGTAAAGCCCCCATATTCACCTTAATCATAGGCGCATGGCTTAATGGAGAATGGGCATGGATATGATCAGCGAGTTTTTCCTTACCTGCGCCATTAGCCCCCGTAATTAACACATTGATATCGGAGTCTGCGACCTTTTCAGCCATTGCGACCAGATTCGCCATTGTCGCACTCTTATAGATAAGCGCACTTTTTGTATTGGATGCTTGCGCGTTAGCGGTGTTATTGACTGCACAGATCTTCTCAATCGATGCGAGAAGCTTCTGATCATCCCAAGGTTTCTGCACATAATCAGCCGCGCCCGCTTTCACAAGCTCTACGGCATTTTCGATGTGGATCCACGCCGTAATTAAAACGATAGGTAGTTCAGGCTGCATCGCCCGTAACTCGTGAAACAGTGAAACGCCCTCATCTCCACTGGTCTCGGCATGAGTGAAATTCATGTCTTGAATGACCGCATCGAAGCGTTGCCTGCTGACCGCTGCAATCGCGGAATACTTATCGTTGGCGGTGACCACTTGATAATCATGCAGACTTAGCAGCAGGTCGAGCGCATCAAGAATATCGGGGTTATCATCAACGACTAAAACCCTTGCCATAATTCTCCTTAAATCTGAAAGAGGCAATTGGGCCCATTGATATCAATAGGCCCACAGTATCGCTATATTGTTCTAGTGGCAATCACCGGTGGAATTAGACTAGTTTTCAACGCCGGCCACCAGGTCGCAACAGTACTCGACACGAACATGATTAACATGGCGAAACTGGTCAATAAAACATCTGGTTTACTAAGCGAGACATGCTGACTCAACATCACGTTGAAACCCACTGCTACCGCAATACCGATGACACTGCCAATGGCATAGACTAACCAGTTCTCAGTCAGCACGTACAACATAATGTCGCGTCGCGTCGCTCCAAGAGCTCGGCGAATACCTATAAGCTTAGTTTGTTGCGTCATGTGGAACTGAGCGTATGCATAACTGCTAATTGCGGTGATCACAATCATCAATAATCCTAGCATACTAAACAAACTCACCAATCCTTGGTCCGTTTGATAGAAATTATCGATATGCCCCCGCATCGAATACACCCGCATAATGTCTCGTTCGGGTTGCACGCCTAATATCACATCGCTCACAGAGCGCTTCACGCTTTCTAAGCTTCCAGGCTGAACACTGATAACGTAGTGCTGCGTGATACCAGCAAAATATATTGGGTCATAGAAAAACGCAGCATACTGTTTCTCTTCAAACTGAGGATTAATTAGCATGTCTTTGACAACGCCAACTACCGGCCCAGAAGTCGTCATTTTGCCAACGGCACTTTCCCCTGGATACAGTGCGTTTGCCAACGATTGACTGATGATAATGTTTGGCCGAGCCTCACTTTCGGGGTCACGCAAGTCACTCTCGTTGAATCCGCGACCTTCGATAATGTCGAGTCCAAATGCATTGGTCAGACGATCATTCGAAAAGAAATAGGCAACGTAGTTCAACGCTACGTCAGTTTCCAACGCGCCAGGGTTATCGACGTCGGTCACATTGCCGTTCCATCCACCGTATTGAATCGGTAATTGTACGCTGGGTGCAACACTCTTTACACCCGGCATGGCCTCAATTTTGGCGATATCCTCAAGGGTAATAGACTTGTAGTACTCACTGTCATTATAGGCACCGGACGTCGGCAACATTTCGACCACTAGGATATTGTCGAGATCAAACCCAGTGTCTTGATTCAGTTTATCTTGGGTGTCAACGGCCAAGATTGCACTATTAACCAACAGACCGAGCGTTAATGCTAGTTGCAGCAGCAACAAACCGGTTGTAAATTTCCGGAGCAGCAAAGATTTAATAAGAGCCTTAATATTCATAGTGTTAATTCCTTATTTTAACTCGGCTGATATGGTGTAACGATTGGCGCGATAAACCGCATAGAGTGAACTAACGTTAGCGGTCACCAGTGATAACAAAGCGCCATAAATTAATACTTCCGTACTCATATTCGCGAGATTCTCGAGACTCGGCAGCATTTGCACCGACAACATGAGAAAAACACCGCTGAGTGCTATGGCTACAATGCCGGTAACAACACCGAGTAATGAGCTCTCCATCAAGCCTTGCCACAAAATCTGTTGTTTACTGGCACCGATCGCGCGACGTAAACCGACCTCAAACTTGCCCGCGTGAAAGCGTGATAGCAATAAACTACTGGCATTAAATACGCACACAAAAAGAAACAACGCGGTTGCGATAGTAAATGCTAGGATTCGATCGTCGACCACATCTTGTTGCGTCAACCACTCGGTGACGTTGTGCAATTCATTGCGGATTTCAAGCGGGTGTTCACCCGCGTCCTTTAATCCCTTTGCGTAGTTATCTAAATGCTGTTGCATTGCTAGCTTTTCTGAAGCACTGGGGAGTTCAACCCATGCCTGCAAGTAGTAAACATTCCGATCTCGCGTTTGCGGAACATGTTGCCAACCATCAGCAGCAGAGGTTCTCGCCTGTGGACGCCAGTTTTGATCAATCACGGTTTCTAGGGGTAAAAACAAATCATCAGGTACGTCAAATGCGCGCCCCTCGGTGGCATGGTAAAATTTTGGTCGCAAATTCCAAGGCGCCAAGACACCTACGATGGTGAAGTTTTCGCCACCCAATTCGATAGTTTTACCAACGGAATTCACACCACCAAAGATATTCTGATTGAATTGGTGACTGATAACGACCACATTGCCATTGTTCTCCGTAAAACCTGTACCGTGCGCAAAAGGTGCATCGGTTAATTCAAAGAAACCATGCGTGGTGGCGCGAACTTTACCCGATTGACGACTAAGGCTTGTTGATTCAGCGTCACGAGCATAGATGCTGGTTTCATAAAAAATGGCGCTATGCTTGGCAATTTCGGTCTGCTCAATCATCATGGCGTCGCGATAGCGCAGTAGGTGGAACGGCTGTGCATGGTTGGCGTTTTCATTTGGCCACGTATTTAGGCTGATATGAAACAAGCGGTCACTTTTTTCGGGGATCGGGTCACCCGACATTACGGCCACTAACGCAAGATTGGCACACAACAACCCCACCCCAATCGACAACGTCATCATGACCAGAAAATACAACAAAGGCGCACGTTTAAAGTTAAACATAGCCAACTTTAAATAATAGCTAAACATTAACCGCCTCCTTTTGCTCGACGTCGCTGACCGGCGCATAGATGGTGGCGTCTGTGATCTGTCCATCAATGATTTGTACATTGCGGCTCACTTCTCGCGCCTGGTCGGGAGCGTGTGTCACCATGATAATCGTGGTGCCGGCTTGGTTTAACTGGTGGAGCAGCTCCATTACTTGACGAGCCATCAATGAGTCCAGGTTCCCGGTTGGCTCATCGGCGAGCAGTATTTTGGGATCGCCGGCCAGTGCTCGCGCTATTGCAACACGCTGCTGTTGACCACCCGATAGCTGGCTAGGTAAGTAATCCAAACGTGCGGCCAAGCCCACTTTCTGCAAAGCTTCTTCAACTCTGCGTTTGCGCTCTGCGGCGTTAAAGCCTCGATATCGCAGCGGCATTTCGACATTGTCATAAATACTGTAATCCGGGATCAGGTTGTAGTTTTGAAAAATGAAGCCGATTTTTTCGTTACGCATCCTCGACAGCTGGTTATCCGACATGCCCTTCACACTCGTGCCATCAAGAACGTAATCCCCTTCATCAAAGCTATCCAACATGCCGGCCACATTTAAGAAGGTTGATTTTCCGGAACCCGAAGGCCCGGTTACCGCAACAAACTCACCCGGCTTTACGGTAAGAGAAAAGTCGCGCAATGCATGTGTCTGAATAGTTTCACTGCGATAAATACGAGATACATTGGTCATTTCTAACATAAGTCTGTCCTTTTAATATTCTGTCTAATTAGATGGTTGAGTCATTACCGAATACGAATTTCAGTTGCGTGCTGATACTGTCCGTAATCGGATATAATGAGTTGGTCTCCGGCTTTAACGCCTGACAACAATTCGATGTACTCGACGCTGCTAATGCCGATAGAGATGGGCACCTGAACCGCACTGTCCTCTGCGGTCAGAAGATAGGCACTTTTACCGCCTAGCGAACCTATGAAAGCGCCCTTTTTCACCATCAGCACGTCACTTTTCTTCTCGAACTCAATTCGAGCGTTGAGACGTTGGTTTTGTCGTAATGGCAAAGATTCTGTATCCAATAGTTTGACGCGCACTTGTACTTGGTTGTCTTTGATTTCAGGCGACACTGCAATGATGTTGCCGACAACGTCGCTATTAGCGACTTTCATCGACACACCTAGTCCCAAACCCAACTCGTCAGCATAGAATTCTGGGACATACAATTCAGCTTCATATTCGCTCAAATCAACGATGCTCATTATCGCGATGTTGGATGCAACTTTACTTTTCTGGGTTGTCATCCAATTGCCGACTACTCCAGCCAAAGGCGCGGTTATTGCCAATTCATCCAAACGGCGTATCAGCTCATCCAAGACTAATTGCTGGCGCTCAACTTCAAACTGAAGGTTCTGTGTTTCAAATTCCAAACGTTCCTCAGCAAAGGTCATGCGTTTTTGTGCATGCAAGTGAGCATGACTCGCATCGTCTAGACGATCCTGACTTTTTAAATAATCAACTTCACTCATCACCTGCTTTTCAAATGAAATCTCAGCACGCTCATGCTCTCGCTTGGCGACATTCAATGCAGATATCGCTGAATTCAGTTCACTTTCTAGATTCAATAAGGCTTCTTTATTGGCCAATTCGCCGCGTTTAGCGTCAAGTTTAAATTGAGCCAGTGCTGACGTTTGCTGTTTAATTTGAGCTTCAAGTTCAGGGCTTTCAATACGCGCAACCAATTGCCCTTCGTTAACGGACTCACCAGGTTTAGCCAATAAAGTCACTTGCCCTGCTTCAGTGCTATACAAAAGCGGAGCATTCGCGGCGACAATTTTACCGTTTACCGCCACATCTCTGATCAAGTCATCCCTCACTACCGGCGCAATGATCACATCTTCTTGGTCGACAGTTGGTATTCCACCACTCCAGAGGTGCAGCACCGGAGCTAGAAAATAAGTTGCAACCAGCGCGAGTATGACCGCAGCGATAAGCTTCGGTGACACACGTTTTTTGCGTGCCGCTATTACTTGATCTTGGCCCTGAGTATCAGAAATCATATTGTCGCCCATATCCGGTTGAAGAAACTCTAGGTGGATAAAGCAAGGCTGATACCAACCCAGGGAAAACCGTTATCAACTTGTTTTTATTGAATTATTTTTGGATTGCGATTTTTTTCCGTGTCCGCTCGGACACGTTTCATGTCCGCCGGTGACCGAAAAAGAAAAACCGGACAGACACGACAAGAAGCGAATAGTCAACATTGTTTGGCTCCGATTTATGTCCAATCACTCAGAACATGAATCAGTACTTTGCTACGGTATTGAGAATTTCTTAATTCGCCATGACACAATCCAGTTTTTAAACCGACTAACATTACATCAGACAAGAAAGCAGCCTTAGAGCGGATATGCGGAAAAAATTTGAACAAATGATCATTCAAAACCAAGGACGTATCCGCTATATCGCCACACGGTACAGTCACGCTGGTGATATTGACGATATTTACCAAGAAATATTGCTACAACTTTGGCGCAGTTTCGGCACATTTGATGGCCGCTCAAAACTTGAAACCTGGGTTTACAAAGTCGCGCTAAATACAGCTTGTACGTATGTTCGCTCTGCGGTTAAACAAAATGATATCAAAAAATCTTCACTCCACGTTGCGATTGACGAGACTCCTCCAGCCCAAGAAAACTGTCAGGCTGATGTGTTAAATCAATTTATGCACCAACTGAGTGACATTGATGCTGTTTTACTGATGACTTATCTGGACGGTTTGAGCTCTGACGAGAGTGCGCACATTGTGGGCATTAGTGGGAACGCAGTTAGATCACGCATCAAGCGAATTAAACACGAATTTGAAACGCAATTTATTGGAGACTGATATGCAGCTAGAAGATCTTAAACGAGATTGGCAAAACACTATTCAGGCTGAATCAGCACCTGAAAACTTGCCAGAAATGATTGAAACAATTCAGCAACAAACCAACAAAATTGACCAAGAAGTGAAGCGTCGCGATTTTCTTGAGATTTCCATCGCGGTATTGCTGGTTCCCTTTTGGATATTGGGATTGTTTATATCCGTCAGCAGCATGCAAACGGTCGGCTATGTTATTGCACTAGCGGCCTGTGCCATCATCCCTTACCGTTTGATATCGGCAAAACGGATAGAGGTTCGCACTAGCGACAGTATCAAAACGTTTTTGTTACAAGAGAAACAAAAACTAGCGCAGCAAAAGCAGATCCTCGAATCGATCGCATGGTGGTATATCGGTCCCATCGCGACCGCGATTTTACTGATTACCTTGGGAGCCAATGTTGACGAATCCGGTATACCTCAAATACCCGAGCACATGGTGTGGTACTACATCTGCCTGGCTATTTTGGTTATCGGCGTTTATGCACTCAATAAACAAGCGGCTAAAAAGAAATTTGGACCGTTATTGGATAATGTGAATAAGCACTTATCAGACATTGAACAATCACCATTGTAGAAAACTCGACTGAACTAAAGTCGGCCACAAAAGGAGACATTCCCGAATGATTAACGATAAACCCAACAAAAAGGAGACATCCATGCCAGCCTTAATCGTCATACTGATTACGATACTGATCGCGGTTGTTTCAGGTTCCTAATACAGTCCCTTGTTAATCCCTGCCTCTTGGAACAGTGCATGTAAGAAGGGCTTGATAGCATTAGAGTCTTCGTCGTCCAAATAAACCAATTTGGACGACGAATAAATGGTTTTGAAGAGAGTGTTGTGATCGCTTTATTTAACGAGTTTAGGTAATTTAGGACGTTTACCGCTTGGTTGCGTTTTTATTACCCAATAAATGGCGGTAACGATAACCAAGGCAACGGGCGTCAGCAGGAACTCTATACGTTGAAACCCCTCAGGTAAATGCTGTGCTTGGCCTAAGAAAAAAGCCGCTGTTGACATAAACAATGGGAAAAACATGCGCCAAAGGTGTCTGACAAGCTTATCATTTCCCCGTAAACCACCGACTTTAATGTAACGATAATCCGCAACAGTACATAACGCCATCACACTACCAAACACGATGTAAGCGTGAATACTAAAACCGCCCAGCTTACCATCAGCTACTAGTGTCGTTTGGTAGGCATACCACACAAAGCCAGCGGTTATTGCGAATGCAAAAACAAACAGAAGCTTATCGAAAACGTTGACTCGATTCGCCGGTTGCCATGCGATGTTTAAGGCTGACAACACAAAATAACAAAGCACTAGGCCATTCAAAATAGAAAGAGGAACGTCTCTCATAATCGCGACATACGTACCGGTTGTGCCTAAGACCAGCATGGCGATGACGTATATTCGCCCCAAAAATTTGTGCGCTTTTTTACCTTTGCTACACACAATCACCGCGTATCCCGACAGTAACGCGATTGCCCCGGCGAAGATATGAAGTACAACAGTTGAAGCCAACATAATGATGTTCCCTCCCGTTTATACCGCTGCTGTCGCTGGATGAGCGAGACTTGATTCAGTCTGTCTAAACCCTTTTACCAACAAATATACTGGCACCAACAATTGAGTAATCAGTAGTGGCAATTGCAACACATTGGGTATTGAGGCTTGAAAAAAGGTGTGACCGATAGCGACCAGCTGTAACAAAGCAGCACCCAACGCAAAATACGCAAGCCACGCATGGATGAGTTGAGCACGGATCAGCAAAAGATAAAAAATTGCCAAGCTACAGCTAGAGATAAATATCGACAGAAAATGCGCTTCATTTCTACCAGAAGCCAAAATCTTTCGGAAGACTTCGGCATTAGGATCAGCCGCTGCAGGCGACGTTAAAAAAGTGATAATCTCTCCAAGTTGAGCATATTCGTGGGCACAGAGAGTCAACCCCGCAGCCGCGAACACAATAAGAAAGACAAATGTTCTGAAGTATTCTTGCGTCTTGTCTTTAGGTAACAAAAGTCCAAATGCAATGTTGATGGAACTGATGAAAAGCGCCGCGAGGGTTGCACAGCCCAAAATAAAGGACAGCTCTTCATTCGATGTTGAGCCGTCATAGCCCAGAATAGGTCGTAAGAAAACAAAGTTCAGCAAAATACCTAAAACCATCTGCAGTAGCATTAATCCTGCCAGTGCATTCGCGTTGAACCGGTTGTTTGAATGGAGTGTCGTTGACATTGTGTTTGCCCCTCATAAGTAAGATGAAATGATCTTACTCGCTTAATGAACGGCTCTGGGTAACATAGTGTAACAATCGCTATAGTCGCTTTGATTTGAACTCTAGATCTGTGAATATGACATTCATTCAGCAACAGGAATAAATCACATGGCGAAAATCCTCATCATTGATGATGATGAAAATTTGACCGACAGTCTGCGTGAATTCTTTAAACAGCATCAACTAGCGCTCGTGTGTGCCAACGATCCATCGCTAGGACTTGCGCTAATTGAATCGGAAGCTCCGCAGTTACTGTTACTTGACGTTATGATGCCAAAAATTGACGGATTCACGCTCTGCAAGCAAATCCGGGAAGTATTCACATTGCCGATAATTATGCTGACGGCGCGGGGAAGACTCGAAGATAAAATCCAAGGCTTTGAGCTCGGCGTCGATGATTACCTAGCAAAACCTTTTGAGCCCACAGAGTTGCTCGCCAGGGTCCACGCACTGTTGCGCCGCAGTGCAATCACTGAAGAGGCTAAATCAACTCCGATTGACGTTATTCAGTTTGCTGGAATGGACATCTATCCCAGCCAACAACTGGTCAGGATTGATGGCGATGATGTCGCATTGTCAGGTATGGAATTTCACTTATTGCATACATTTGCCACTAACCCCGGAAAGATCTTCAATCGAGAACAGATCATTGGCGCGCTCAAAGGCGTGGAAGTCGATTTATTTGGTCGTTCAGTTGATATCCTTCTGAGCAGATTGCGGCAAAAACTGAATGATTCGGCTTCAGCACCTCGTTTTATCAAAACCATTCGAGGCATTGGTTACACTTTTATAGCCACACCAGTATGACTATCCCTCGCTTAAACCTGTATACCCGTTTCTTTTTGTTGTTCACTGTTACGACGTTATTGCTAGTAGTACTGGTCGTATTGGGCAGTTTCGCTCTGTCCGAAGATGAAGCGAAGGACATCTTGGCAGAACGACATGATGCATTGCATGACATGATGGCGAACCTAGTGGCGGGCCCCATCGATATTGAAATGCTCAAAGAGGAAGCAAAGAAAAATCGCGTCGCAATACAAATTCAACGTGACTCTGAGGTATGGCGCACGGGTGAAAAACTCCCGCCACCCACTATGCTTGCCCAGAACGCCGTCACTATTGGGCAACTATATTTCACCAAAGTGAACGCTCAGTACTTTATTTACACGACATCAAATAACACTACGATTGCCGTCACATCACAAATTGCCAACTTGATCGTATACCCTAATTGGCTGGTGTTTTGGCCTTGGTTAGGCGCGATTTGCGTTGTATTTATCAGTTACAGAGTCTTAACTGCGCAACTCAAACCGATCAACCGAGCAATAGATAGCGCTACTCAAATCAGTCAAGGAAATCTGCAGCATCGTATTACCGAGCATCCGCGCAATGAACTGAGCCATTTGACCCATGGGTTAAACGACATGGCTCAAAATTTGGAACAATTGTTCGCGTCAAAAAACGAGCTGTTGTTATCTGTCAGCCATGAACTGCGCTCGCCGATGGCCAGAATGAAAGTTTTATTGGCGCTTTTGGTCAAGAGTGAGACGGTGTATAAGTTAGGCCGTGAAATTAACACAATGGACGAAATCGTTGAACAGCTGTTAGAAAGCGAACGAATGCGTGATTCAAACCGTCTGATCAACTTGGAAACGTACTACTTCCCGAAAGTACTTAACGAAATCATCAGCGGTTTTGATGGCGCCCAAAACCTGAGCTTAGAAGGTGCGGTGCCGGAAATTGCCATTGAGATTGACCTTGCTAGATTCAAATTTGTTATCCGCAACCTGATCGAAAATGCACTCAAACATTCATCAGGTTCGAGCCCCGTCTTAGTTTACTGCCAACAAGAAAAACGTGAACTCATCATTCGTATCAGAGATTTCGGGCCTGGCATCGACGCGCATTTTTTACCCGCTATCTTCGAGCCTTTTTCGCAGGCGGATAGTGTTGAAAATCGCAGTCAAAAAGGTGTCGGTTTGGGATTGTTTTTATGCAAACGGATCGCACTGGCACATGGCGGAGATCTGACCGTGGAGAGTGAAGTGAGTAAAGGCAGTGAATTTACATTTAGATTACCGATTATGGCGCCTGCAACTTAATCCAGTCCAACAGTAAAATATCGAGCGGATTGTGGCCATATCAATACCGCAAGGGTAAACAGATTACTGCCTCGGCGCCACGTCCATCAGCGCGATTTTTGAGCGTCAAGCGCCCATGCAATTGCTCGACAATATTGCGACATAAAGCCAGACCAATCCCCTTGCCGTCGCTTTTAGTGGTATAGAAAGGGACAAAGATATTGTCTGTATTTGCGATGCCGGTACCACTGTCTTTGATAGAGATGGTAATTAACGCATTCACTTTCTTTGCGCTTACCTCAATCGTCGAATCTTTAGGGCTCGCTTCTGCCGCGTTTTTAATCAGATTGATCAAAACTTGCTCTAACATGATCGGGTCAGACTCAACCTGAATACCATTGCTGGGATAGTGGATATCGCGCGCAAATAGCGCTGAAACTTTTTCCATCAGGGCATCAAAACTGAATGATTTAATATCCAGGTCGTATACTTGCTTTAGGCTCGCGTAGCGTTCTACAAACCGCATCAAGCTGTCACTTCGGTTCACAATCGCTTCTAGCGCACTTGTCACCTTGGGATTGTCTTGAGTTTCAGGGAGTAGCTCCAACAATGAGGCAGCTAACGATTTAATCGGCGCCATTGAGTTATTAATTTCATGACTGAGTACACGTGTCATTTTTTGCCACGCATCTTTTTCGGTTGATTTGATTAGTTGTTCAACATTGGTCAGCACGACAAGCTGGTAGCGTTCACCAGACAAACTGAATTCACTGTATCTGAGTTGCCAATGTTGAGCGCGGTATTGGTCAGCAATTTCCCATGGTTGCTGATCACCGCTCGCATTGAAGCGCAAGCCAAATTGTTCTGCTCTGCGCTGTTTGGCTTGCCGCCAAGGAATCCCGCACCAAACACTTAAAGCGTCATTGCCATGATGGAGTCGACCATTGGGATCGAACACAGCAATCGGTGTCGCCAGTTGCTCTATCAGGTTGAATACTAATACGGCCTGGCGATCGTAATTGAGCTTTCTAGCTTTTAAGTCGTCTGCGATTAAGCTGACTTCATCGCTAATCGATTTGATTGCGCCGTCAGTGAACTTGGGTTTAGTTCTCAAGGTGTAATCTTCATGCCGAATGGCTTCTAGCGATGCAGACAAACTATTTAACGGCGTCGACAGAGACGTTTTAACTTTCCATGCAATAATCAGGTATGGGATCAAGATGAACAAGAGCAGTGTGACCCATACTAAGGTGCTTGCCTCGACTAGATGCAAAACAATGGCGAGTAAGGACACTAACATCAGCAGCGACAGCAACACAAAGCGCGTGTAGAGCGCCTCGAATGACTGTTCTGTTCGCTTGATTAAGCCCAACCTACTCCCCTTGTTTATTAAACTTATATTTCTCTAGTCGACGATATATTGCACTTTTACTGATCCCCAGTAATAGCGCAGCCTCCTCGACGTTGTTTTGCGTTTGTGACATTGCCATTTGCAATAGACGTTTCTCGGCATCTTCAAGCGTTATCATGGGCAGCTCATTGTGAACTACACCCGCACCCGATATTGCCTTGAAGGCAAAATCTGCTGGTGCCAACTCGTTGCCATCGCACATAAGCACGCCTCTCGCCATGAAGTGACTCAACTCCCTGACGTTGCCAGGCCAATGGTATTGGCAAAGCGCACAACGAGCTTCGTCGGACAATTTTGGCGACGCAACCTCGTATTGTTCACTGTGACAATTGAGAAAGTATTCTGCAAGCGGAATTATCTCGTCCACTCGCTCTCGAAGCGGTGGCACGGTTAGCTCTATCGGATTAATCCTAAAATACAAGTCACTGCGGAATTCGCCTTTTTCAATCAATGCATCAAAGTCGGCATTCGATGCACAGATAATCCGGCAATTGGCCTGCTTGGTGGTATTGTCCCCTACCCTTTCATACTCATTCGATTCCAGCACACGCAATAGTTTCGCTTGCAGTGGCAAAGGTAAACTGCCGATTTCATCGAGAAATAATGTACCATCTTCTGCCGCTTCAAAACGACCCGTTCGGTCTTCCTTCGCGTCGGTAAATGCACCTTTTTTATGCCCAAACAATTCACTTTCAAACAAGCTTTCGGGGATTGCCGCCACATTAACACTGACAAAGCTGCCGGTCAGACCCGACTGTTCATGAATATACTGCGCGATACTGGTTTTGCCGGTGCCATTTTCACCGCGCAGTAATACCGTGGCATGGGTTTTAGCAATTCGCTGAATTTTGTTCTGCAAACGCTGCATGCCTTCACCGTGCCATTGTAAAGCTTCGGCGCTTTTAGACTGCCGATCTGATAGTTCAGGTGCTTTGCTAGGCATTGACTCAAGCGCATTTAGCGCTAAATGTTTGCGCACCAGTTGCAATACAGCCTTGTTGTCCCAAGGTTTGGCGAAGAAATCAACCGCGCCATTTTGCATTGCGCTAACAGCCAAACCCACAGTTGACCAAGCGGTCATCGCAATGATCGGTGCTGTTGCTGCATCACTCCCTTTACTTTGGCATTCCTTGATGAATGCTAAACCTTCCTCGCCCGAAGTCGTATCGAGTTGGTAGTTCATATCCAACAAGATTAGATCCACGCGCGCTTCTTCCAAACGCTCTCGCGCTTCAGGCAGCGAACTCGCTTCAATAATGAGGTAGTCGTGATTCGACAACAAAAAATTCAGGCTCAACCTGACATCTGCTTTATCATCGACAATAAGAATTGTACTTGACGCCATATGCGCTATTACCCATTGAGAAGTCGACAGCGTGTTCCCTGTCGACTCTGCTTACCTTTATACTATTCGTTACGTAACGCTTTAATTGGATTCGCCAGCACCGCCGAGCGAATTGGCCAATAGCAGGCTAACATGGCGATACCAACCATGATAGGCAAGGCGAGAATAAACGCACTCCATTCGGCTTCCAATTGATATTGCCACAGGTGAGTTCCCAGTATATTCGCTGCGAACGCGACAAGCACGCCGCTGAACAGTCCGATCAAGATCGGTACTAAGCTCTGCTTCATCACCATACCAATAACGGTTTGCGTATGTGCACCCAAAGACAACCGAATACCCAACTCATAACGGCGCATTTGAACTGAATAACTCAACACACCATAAATACCCGCTGCAGCAAGTGTCAGCGCAAGGAAAACCAACGCCAAGGTCAAAACGCCGGTCAATTTGGCATTCCGTAATCGAAAGTTGATATCGGCAGCGAAACTATCATTAAACGCAATTCCAAAGCTTGGATTGATATTTTTAATGGTAGCCAGTAGCTTTGCTTCATCCAGAGGAGCCGTCAGTCTCAACGTATAACCCATTCTCTCGCCAGAAAATGGCAAATAGTAGCGCTCTTCTGCGTAACCGCGACTCGCGCGGGGCACATAAACATCCGCTACAACTCCAACGATTACCAAGGGCTCATTTTGCTGCGCATGCAGCGTTTTGCCGATAGCACTTTCATTCCCATACAAACGCTTGGCAAGTGATTCGCTCACGAGCAGTTCCTGAGGGAGCGCATCAGCATCGACAATGGGACTGAAACTTCGCCCTTCAATAATCGGCTGCTCGAGCACCGAAAACAGATCTTCATCGAACATACCCACACTGACAATACCCAACATTTCGTTGTTTGCGTCAAATAGGTAATTCTCCCAGCTCATCGCCAGTGGTGTCGTAAAACTACGCGCAACCGATTCAACCTCAGGTAGCGCCAACAGCGCCGCTTTCATTTGTAGCGAGTAACCGGGTAAACCATCCTCTACATTGCCAGTATCTACACGAATATAATGTAAATTCTCACTGTTAAACCCTAGTGGTTGGGTGAGTTTCTTGTATACGGGATGCAACAGCTCAGAAGCGCCCATCAGTAATATTGTGGCGAAACAGACTTGGGTCGCAATCAAGATATTGCGCGTGCGGCTTGAGATCTGAGCCCCGGTACCCTTGCCACTGACTTGCAAATCGGTGACTAAACTATCGTATTGAATTTTGCGTACCGAAACGATTGACAGGATCAGCGCAATGACCAAACTAATTGCTGCGCTGATAAACAAGGTAAACCCATCCAAAGATAAATTCTGCATCCTTGGAAAGATCACCTGAAGATCGTTTTCTAGCCATACTAAAATCCAGGCGGCTAGGACCATGCCGATAACCCAAGCACAACTGACCAACCACAATGCTTCACTGAATACACCAACAAGCAAGTGACGGGGCTGCGCGCCGAGGGCCGCTTGAATCGCCATGGTTCTCTGTTTCTGAGCGGCACGTGAGAAAAACAGGTTGGAAAGGTTACTTACAGCAATCAGCAACAAGGTGATGACACCGGCGAGTAACGTGTAAGCTAAGTCTGAGCTATCACCGATAATCTTGGTTTTTAACGGTATGAAACGCCCACCAATACTGGTATCCGGCGCCGCACCTTGGCCCTGGTACAACTCATTGATTTGCTGCCCCAAACTATTACTCGCTTGGGTCAAAGTTATACCAGGCTTAAGCCGAGCTAACCCGTTAACCCCTCCGGTAATTGAATCCCAGTGGCTGGTTGTAGAGACTTCGTCAGGGAAACTCATCCAGGCATCGATTTCCTCCGAGCCAAATACCTCAGGCGCAGCGAAATCTTGCGCAGTTACCCCAATTATCTCGTAGTAGTCGTTATTGAAACGGGTAGTCGTCCCAATAATTGAAGGGTCGCTGTTGAAATGGTTTTTCCACGTATTGTAGTTTAAAACCACTACGCGTTTCTGATCGTTAATCCCTTCATCTTCAGCCATTGGGCGCCCCAAAGCCATTGGGGTACCAAGCAAGTCGAAGTACTCTGGTGTAACACGTAAAGTCTCAACAAACGGACTGGACTCAAGATCGCGCAACCGACCGCCTGAAATCCTCATCAACGCCATGCTGTCAATAAAGGTGTCGTCTTGGTAGATATGGAATTGCGCCGACAGGATTTGAAACCCGTATTGCGTCATATCACCAATGGTTTCGCTCTGGTCCGTCACAATGAGTTTATCTGCGTCTGGATAGGGCAAAGGCTTTGATAGCACCAAATAATTAATATTAACCACCACGGCTAAGGCGGACAAAGTAAGTCCTAAGGTGGCGATGACCATCGAGCTATACGTGCCGAGCTTGAGCAAGCTCGTGAACGCATTTTTCATTTCATGGGTAAAAAAACGAAGTTTGGCGATCATACGGCTAACTCCATGTGTAACGACTCGTTCATAACGCCATCCAGCAAGTGTAACTGCGTGCTAGCCATGTCTGCGTACCTCGGGTCATGCGTGACCATGCAGATGGTCGTGCCTTCATCATTGAGGGTCTGCAACATCTTCATAACCAAGTCACCATTCTTGGAATCCAAATTTCCAGTCGGCTCATCGACCAGCAAAATATCAGGGTTGTTTACCAGCGCCCGAGCGATCGCAATACGCTGCTGTTGACCACCTGAAAGTTGATTCGGTTTATGCTGAGTGCGATGGGCCATGTCCACTTTGACCAGTGACTTTTCGACCCGCTCGCCAATTTCTGTATCACTTAGCGCCTCGTCGCGATAACGTAACGGCAGCGCGATATTGTCGTAAACACTGAGCTCATCAATCAAATTAAACGACTGGAACACAAACCCAATATGCTTGTTACGAATACTGGCGCGCTGATTAACAGTCAAATTACTCACATCGTGACCACCGATGATGTATTGTCCTGACGTCGGTGCGTCTAACAACCCCAGAATGGTCAGTAAGGTTGACTTACCGCAGCCTGATGGCCCAGAGATCGAAACATATTCGCCATCAAAAATCTCTAAATTGACACCTTGAAGTGCATGCGTTTCCATTTCATTCGTAACGAATTTCTTGGTGATATTAGTGAGTTTAACTTTGCTCGTTCTGTTCATGATTATTCCTTAATTAACAGTCTGTTTGATGCGTCGCATTTATTGCACAATGGCAACAGTGTCGTGGTCTTCCCACTGCGACATGTCCGACAGAATGAAACGTTGATTCACTGCAGCACCGGAAACGATTTGAATATTATCGTTAGTTTCGGCACCAAATTGAAGAGTGGTTGCGTGTGCGATATCGCCATCATCGTCAACGCGGTACAGGGTCGAATGACTGTTGATGGCGGCGTTCATGGGTTTTTGAATGTAGAGCGCATTCTCAAGCTTCTGGGTGAGAATTGTGCCTGCAATGTTCAGCTCTGGGCGGGCGTTATCGGTAAGTCCACTGGTTAGCGTTACCTCAACTTGAATCGTACCATTGTTAACGACAGGTTCAACGCGTGACACCTCGCCTTGAATGATGCCATTGCGCGTGTCGACCTCGACGCGTTGTCCCACTGCAACGTATTGCATATTTGATTGCGGTATTTCGAGCAAGGCATATAAATCATGCATGCTACCTACCAACGCAAGCTGTTGCCCCGGCATCACGCTTTGCCCCAATTCAAGCGATGAAGACTGCAACACTCCGGCAATACCCGCGCGTATAATCAGTCGAGACTCTGTTTGTTTAACTAAATCGAGTGCTTCTTGTTGAGCATCGATGTTTGATTGTGCAATGGCAATATTCGCAGCATGAAGTTCCGCGAGTTGTGCAATTCTCTGCTCTTCAAATTCAACTTGTCGTGTCAACTGACGGTGTTCTAGTAAGCTCCGCTGAAACTCAAGTTGCGAGACGACTCCTTGCTGGGCCAATTGGTCTTGCGCACTTACTTCTAGTTCAGCGCTTTCCTGGCGAGAACGCATGACTTCGAGCGCTGACCGTTGTGCCAATAACTCGCGTTTTTGATTAATTTGCAATTGCAGTAGCTGATTTTTGGTTTGAGTCAGCATGCGCTCAGCGGCCTTCACTGATTGCGCCAAGGCGGGATCAACCAACCGTGCGATAACGCTATCGGGAGTTACTAAAGCGCCGGGCTTAAGCAGGATCTCTTCAACGGTAGCAGCACTGTAAGCAGTCAATAAACGTGTATCTTTCGACTTAAGCCGACCAAAACCACCAACCGTTTGCTGCAAATCGCCTTGCTTTACTTCACCGACCCAAATATCGGCTTCTGACACCTGGGCGCTGTGGTCGCGACTCAACACAAAACTGCTTATTACTATTGCCGCGATGGCTCCACCTAAGAGCCATTGCTTTATGTTTGTTTTAGGACGTGTCTCGACTTTAATATCCATTTCGACATCTCACAGTTGTATCTGCCGGATGGATTACAAGAGGCGTGCCAAATTATTAACTATTGAAATATATAGATTTTTTAAAAATTTAGAATGTGAAAACTGAAAACCCGTTGCGATAACGAAACGTACTTTTGCGATTTCAAAAATGGAAAAAGGAGAGGCACTAGCGCAAATCCACAATTACAGAAGACTGTGTCCTAACGCTTACCAGTCCGTCAACGCCGCCATGGTGAACAGATCCCCCCGGAAAGATAGCACCACGCGCTGTGGCTCAATATTAACCAGCTGAACCTCATCTGTGATCCACTCTCCTTCGTATAATTGCATGCCATTTACCCTTACCCAACGGTTGCTGCGTAAGGATGCGTACATGTGCGCGGAGAACTCCAATGACGGTAACAAGGTTAAGGTTCTGGCCGGCAATTGGTCAACACGAGGAATATCATCTCTAATCCCAACTGCGGCGTCTGGCTCAGTGGTCTCAGGTGAAGACTCGATCTCTTGCAGCGCTTGATTAAAGCGTTGCAGCAGTTCAGCAGAAACAGCACTGTCTTGGGCTTCGTCAGTCTGCTGAGTAAGTAACTCCCCCTCTTGAAGGGCTTCTTCAAGCGGATCGATGGTTTGCGGCGCTGGTTGTTCAGGTGCGGCAGGTTGGACGCCCAAAATGCGGTCTGTCGGTTCTGTTGGTGTTTGTGCTGGCGTTTGAGTGGGAGACTGTGACGCAATGGTTTGCTCGCCAGGTTGAGACTCAGGTTCTTTGGCCGTTAGGCTCGAGCCTTCACCTAAATCCGCCGAATCAGCAGGTACTGTGGTTTGATCACTGGCGGCGGCTTCAATTGGTTGTTCTGAGGCTGCAGTCACGGGCTGTGAGTTGGACGATTCAGTCGTCAGTGTTGTCGGCTCAGCATTGAACCACGTCGGTGCCCACGCAGCAGTGAAGCCGAGGCCAAGACCCAGCACAACTACACCTAACCCCACCGCAGCCTGCTTTAAATATATTTGCGTCATCGACGGCAATTCGCTCACCGACGGCAAAAACAAGCTGCGATTAAATTGTTCTGACAAAGTGCTGTCGACCTGACTCGCGTGGTCGTAGTCACCTTGAAGTAGTTTTTGTGTCATCGAGTGGGTAGCGGTCTCTGGTTCAAGCTCAATCGCTTGTTCAGGATCAATCTCGACTTTGACCACTCCCATTTCAGACAACCCAGTGATCATATCTTGACTGCGTACCAAGCCAACCTTGCGAATTTTAACTGGACCATTTTGCTCGACGACTTGAGTGATCATCATCCCAGGTGCAAGTTGGTCAACACTGATAACCTTAAGCATACCAACTCCCCACTCCATAGCCGACAGCAACTGCTACGACGAAAAGTGACGCGAGGGTGAATTCAAACCGTCGACTTCTTCTCTGGGCAACCACATCATCACCTAAAATTTGCTTCGCGGCCGCAAGTAATACATGTTTGCGCACCACTGGTGCTTGAATCGTAAAAGACAACGTCAGTGCGCGGTCGCACAACAGATTGATGACCCGAGGTATACCACCGGTAATGCGAAAAACAGTTGCGATCGTGCTGTTGTTAAAAACGCTTCGGTCGCCACCTGCGACTTCTAGTCTATGCTCGATATAGCCACTCACCTCGTTTTCACTGAGGGGCAGCAGGTGATAACGCGCCGTAATTCTCTGCGCCAGCTGACGCAATTCATTGCGTTTCAACAACTGTTGCAATTCCGGTTGCCCAATCAACACGACTTTGAGTAACTTTTCGCGGTTGGTTTCTAGGTTGGTCAACAAACGCAACTGCTCGAGCACTTCGGGCAGTAAATGCTGTGCTTCATCGACAATCAATACGGTATTTAGGCCTTGCTGATGATTGTCTGCCAGTTTCTTTAAAATCGCATCGGTATACTGTTTCAAGCTCTGTTGCTGCTCACTGACAGCAATCCCTAACTCATCACAGATAGTCGCGAGTAACTCAATCGCCGATAGCGTCGGGTTCAAGATCATGGCAACTTGCGTATTTTCCGGCAGTTGCTGCAATAGTTTTCTCGAAACGGTCGTTTTGCCGGTACCGACTTCACCGGTCAGCATAACAAAACCACCACTTTCCCTTAGTCCAAAGGTCAAATGAGCAAGTGCTTCTTTATGCCGCGGGCTCATATACAAATATGCGGGGTTCGGTGCAATCGAAAACGGATTGTCTTTTAAGCCAAAGTAATTGAGATACATGAGAATCGGTGAATAACAAGGTCGACAGCTAAACTAGCGATTTGCACCAGTGATGTCAAAGCCCGTCGCGTCAGATAAACAATATTTTCCTGTTAACCGAGATTTATACCGCGCGTACGACGACCAGATGATACAATACAGGGATTGTGTGTAATGTTTAGAAATTATGTTTGATCAATTAGAACTTGATGATGCTTTGTGCGCCGCAGTCGCCGATATGGGCCTAAAAACGCCAACATCAATTCAGCAAGAAGCCATTCCACCCGCGCTGGATGGTAACGACATCCTCGCGAGCGCGCCCACGGGTACCGGTAAAACACTCGCTTTTCTGCTGCCGGCTTGCCAGTACTTATTAGACTTTCCCCGCCAAGAGCCCGGGACCGCGCGCATTTTGATTTTGTCTCCAACGCGTGAATTGGCATTACAGATACACCAACAGGCGGTCGCTGTAACCCAACATACTTCGCTTTCCTGCGGTGTCATAACCGGTGGCATTAACTACGGTACCGATAAAGAAACCTTATCAAAAAATTTGGATATCCTGGTCGCGACACCAGGCAGACTGTTCGAGCATATTGAGAAGGAAAGTGCTGATTGTCGTGAAATCGAGTGGCTAATCCTAGACGAAGCGGATCGCATGCTCGACATGGGCTTCTCCGGTATCGTCAATCAGATAGCGGCTGAAGCGCGCTGGCGTAAACAGACGTTACTCTTCTCTGCGACGTTACAAGGCGCCGGGATCCGTAAATTTGCTGAGGAGATCCTCGAAGAACCGGTTGAAGTAACCACCTCGCCGTCGCGCAAAGAAAAAGCCAAGATTCTGCAGTGGTATCATCATGCCGATGACGCAGAACACAAGTATGCGCTGCTTACCCATATTCTTAAACACAGTATCACCAGTGTTATCGTGTTTATCCGCACTCGCGAACGGTTGCAGCAACTGAAGGATCGCTTGTTATCCGAAGACTTTAAATTATGTTATCTACAAGGCGAAATGCCGCAAGACAGACGCAATGCTGCGATGGCTGCGTTTAAGTCTGGCGACGTGAATATCTTACTGGCCACAGACGTTGCGGCGCGGGGTATCGATGTTCCGAATGTTAGCCATGTGATCAATTATGACATGCCGCGCAAGGCAGATGTCTATTTACATCGTATTGGTCGAACTGGCCGGGCTGGCGCCAAAGGTACAGCGATTTCTCTTGTTGAAGCCCATGACTTTGAAATGGTTGGCAAGGTTGCGCGGTATACCAAAGAAGCCTTCAAAGCCCGCGTTATCGATGAATTGCGCCCCAAACACAAAGCACCGTCGCTACCGAAAAAAAGTAAGAAGAAAAAAACCAAAGCGAAATCTGCAAAAGCGCGCAAGAAATAGCATACCCAAAACGACTAGAAGAACACTATGTCCCTAATAGAGAAAATTGACACCTTGGTTTTAGCGACTGGCAACAAAGGCAAAGTCGCAGAATTGTCAGATTTGTTGCAGGCACAGGCAGTGTCTGTGAAACCGCAATCAGAATTTGCGGTTCCTGAAGTCCCAGAAACGGGCACTACGTTCGTCGAAAACGCAATTATTAAGGCACGTCATGCCAGTAAGATAACTGGGCTGCCCGCGATCGCTGATGATTCAGGATTAGTGGTCAGTGCGCTCCAAGGAGCACCGGGTATTTACTCCTCGCGATATGCCGGCAGTGATGCGAATGATGCAGACAACATAGACAAACTGTTAGATGCGCTTGCGGGCGTTGCAGAGCGGACAGCCCATTTTTACTGCTGCCTAGTGTTTATGCGGCACGCTGATGATCCAGTTCCCATTGTTTGCGAGGGATACTGGTATGGTGAAATTGCCACAGAGCGCAGTGGTGAAGGCGGTTTTGGCTATGATCCGGTCTTCTATGTTTCTGAATATCAACAAACAGCCGCGCAACTTGGCAAAGCTAAAAAAAGTACGATCAGCCATCGCGCCATTGCACTTAAACAACTGCTTGATAGGATGAAAACTAGCCTTGCGTAACCCGACCCTAGGTCTGTATATCCACGTCCCTTGGTGTGTGCAGAAATGTCCTTACTGTGATTTTAATTCGCACACATTAAAACAAGCTTTGCCAGAACAAGAATATATTGCGCATCTACTCGACGACCTAGCCATTGACGCCGGCGCGGTAAAAAACCGTCAAGTCGAGTCAATCTTTATCGGCGGTGGCACACCGAGTCTACTCTCACCCGAGGGTATCCAGCGGTTGCTCAATGGTGTTCGTGAACGCATTGACCTGTCTGCTGAAGCCGAAATCACCCTTGAGGCGAACCCCGGAACGGTTGAGAGTGAGCGCTTTAAAGGTTTTCGCCAAGCCGGTGTGAACCGCATTTCGATCGGCATTCAGAGTTTTCAGCAGCACCATTTACAAGCACTAGGACGCATTCACGACAGTCAACAAGCGACTAATGCCGCTGGTTTCGCGCGGGATGCCGGACTCAATTCGTTTAATCTGGACCTCATGCATGGCCTGCCTGATCAGAATATCGACAATGCCATGGCAGATCTGGACACTGCGATTGCCCAAGCACCGCCGCATTTGTCGTGGTATCAGCTAACTCTGGAACCCAATACACCATTTTATTCCAAGCCCCCCGCACTGCCAGATGACGATATCCTGTGGGATATTCAGCAACGCGGTCATCAGCGTCTGCTGTCGTCCGGCTACCAGCAATACGAGATATCAGCCTACGCGCGCGACGGACAACAATGCCAGCACAATGTGAACTATTGGCGATTTGGAGATTATCTCGGCATTGGTTGCGGTGCGCATAGTAAAATCACCAATGCTGCTGACGGCACCATTACCCGCGCGATAAAAGTCAAACACCCACGCGGTTATATGCAAATTGGCAGAGATTACGTTGATCATGTTAACGCCGTTGAGCACGAAGACAGGCCATTTGAGTACTTCATGAATCGGTTACGTCTAGTGGAAGCCTGTCCGAAGGATGAATTTGGCGAATTAACTGGTCTTGAGTGGCACACGGTGGAGCAAGCGATTGCCAAAGGGACAGCGTTGCAATTGTTGACGGAAACAGACGCGACTATTCAAGTTACCGACCACGGCAGGCGCTACTTAAACAGCCTACTTGAGCTATTTGTGTAGCGCCCCCCAGAATTCACGCGTTAAACTTTATACCGTTTAACTTGATTCAACATTTCAGTCGCGATCCCAGACAACTGATTCGCTGCCGCCGCGATATGATGAGCACCATCAGTGTTTTGTTGCGACATCAAATCAATGTTGCGCATTTCATCGGTCATTTGTCCCACCGCACTGCGCTGGTTTTGAGCTGACTGAGCGACCACCTGAGCAATATCGTCGAGCGCAGCCATATTTGAGGTTACGGTGCTTAGAATCTGGTTGATTTGTTCAGCCATGTCCACGGCCTCACCTGCGCGTTGATTACCCTGCTCAACCGACTGAATGGCTTTGGCAGAGCTCGCCGTGAGCTCATCTACCACATTAGAGATTTGTTCAGTCGACTCCTGCGTACGTTGCGCTAAGGCTCGTACTTCATCAGCAACAACGGCAAATCCTCGACCTTGTTCACCTGCTCGGGCAGCTTCTATCGCCGCATTAAGTGCTAACAAGTTGGTTTGTTCAGCGACCGATTTAATCACATCGACCATACCCAGAATGTCATTAACGCGGGAGTTGAGCTCTTCGATGATGCTACCAACATGCTTCACTTCATCAGCAGTTGTCTTAATTCCCGTCACTGCGCTAGCGACCGTTCCCGCCCCTTCTTGGGCGGAGTGTCGAGCTTCGCTTGCCGTGGAACTGACCTGTGCAATGCTAGCAATATCATCTTCAATCCCGCTGTTAAGCGCTTCAGCGGCTTCTTTGTTGGCAGTGATACTCTCACGCTCAGCTTCGATATTCGATTCGGTCTGAACCGTTGTGGCTGCGGTACTGGTACTCGCGTCATCAATATCCTGAGCAAACTGCTGTAGTACGCGAAAATCGTCGCGTAATGCCGCGAGCGTTAGATTGAGCGCACGTGCGACCTGCCCCAGATCGTCTTCTGTAATAATCGCGACTTCGTGTGACAAATCATGTTGCTCTGACACTTCAATCATCACATCGCGAATCGCCTGAGACTGCTCCCGTCGCGCTGCGACTAAGGAGTAATTCATCCATGTCAGTAATACCATGCCAACCATTAACAGACACTCGTGGATGATCAACCAAGTCGCAGAACTGACCTGTTCGTGAACATGGTCGAGAATCTCTTCGAATAAAATGTCTTCGGCGCTTTTCAGCTCATTGATACGCACGGTAGAGGCAGCAAACCATTCACTTGCCTGCCGATCAAGGTCGCCCATACCTTGCTGCTTGGCGTATTGTCGATACGCTTCAACGTTCCGATTGGCATCACTCTCAACAAAACGTCGCAGAAACGGCTCAAACTCATCACTGGCAAGGGTCAATGCCGCGGCTAAGTTGGTTTCCTGCTGAGCAGTGTTTGCAATCCAGCGGTTGTAGACCTGTTCGCTAAAACGCCCGCCACCAAACGCATTGCTCAACAGCGCCCGTTCAATCCCAGACGCCTCTTTGGTGCGACCGATAGTGTAAAGCACGGTAAACTTCTGTTTGAACAGGGCAAATTCAGTATATTTGGCGAGCGTACCATTGAACTTCAAGATGTCGGTATTAATACTGGTGTAATACTTGAGTGCGTCTGCCAACGAGGTAGAAAGTTGATTCACATCCTCTCGCATGGCTGATAACTGACTCAATTTACTTTTCAGGGGATTGATGAGACGTTGTTGGGTTAATTCGTCATCGACATCGTCGGCAAAGGACATCAACTCCTGTCGTGCCCGGTCAACATTGCGGCGCTGTTCAACAATTTCAGTTTTGAACGATACGCCACTAGAGCCAAGGAACCCAGCGGTCATCCCTCGTTCTTTTTGCACTTCGTGGAGCAATGCATTACTGCGGACCAGCAATTCTGAGCGCGTTTCCGTAAGGGTAATCTCGTTTACATCGCGCAGTGAACCAACTACTAACGCTAAGACGAGTATCACTAACAATACCGGGCCGACCAGAATCATGGTGGCCAGATGGCGAGACAACCAACTTTTTATCATGCGAGCTTTCCTGATACGTCAACAGCTAAAACTTTGCTCCGAGCCTCTAATATGCAACAGTCAACCGCTAGTGAGTGCGGCCGCACGACCCTTGTTGCAAGCATCTAGTATGAGATTAAACGAGAAAAAAAGATAGGTAGATCGAAAAAACTTCATCGACGAGTATAACGCGTTCAGGAGATGCGTTATTTAGGATAGCGTGTTCTGCTTTTTGCAATGGGCCAGCGTCGATTGAAACTAGCTGCTTTGGTAAATAATGTCGTACTTTTTCAGTTGCGGCACGGATGAACGCAACTTTTCTTCGAGGCCGTTTAGCTGTTCAACTTTCTTGCAGAACCATTTTGCTTTGTCGCGCAGATTTTCCGCTCTAGAGCCAACATCGTCATCCAGTTCTACCGACATCTGCTCGAGACGTTCTGACAGCGCGCGCATGCGTTCTTCGGTATCGCCGTCACCACTGTTTAACCCACTGATTGCAGATAATATGCCCCCAAGAGAAGTACTGATTGCCTCACCTAACTGCTCTTCTATTTGGAGGTCAACAAAGTCATCAACCTGCTCCAGTGAGCCGGGGCCGATGAAATAGTGATTACTTGCATAACGGAACTTGTCGCGGACCTGTCCTTTCGCACGGTCCAGTGCAGAGTGGAGTTTTTCGTAGCTACCGTGATCAACCCCCACAATCCCCTGATACACTTGATCAATCGTATCAATGGCTAAGTCGATCCCTTCTGTGGCGAGGATGATCATCTTAGGAACAACGTAGTGCAGCCCTTCAGAATATTTCTTCAGCAACACCGCTTGTTCGTTGTTTAACGTGACCAACTCTCCGCCGACAAACAACTGTTTGCGATTGTTGATTTGCAATACCGTTCGCGACTCTTCTAAAACGCGAATATGGCTATTGTTGACTACAACACCATAGTTAAAATCGATATTACATTTGAAACCTGCATGACTGGTACCCGCGCACAACACGCACACAAAAAGCAGGATTAACTGTTTGAAACTACGAAACATAACGTCTCTGAAAATCTGAACACGCCGTTAGTGTGGCGTGCTCTAAAAAAAAATCAAGACGGTTTAGACCAGATTTGCAATATTATCGCTCACTGACAGCAAACAGTCGCCGACCGCGCCTTTTTGGCGATACAACGCGCACCAAAATACGCAATAACGCACTCAATAACAGTGCAAAAAAAACACTCCATGCGATGTCTATCGGCTGTAGGGGTACACCAGGTGCAAACTTCTCCAACACTGTGTCCAAACGCTTAATTCTATTCGGTTGAACCAGATACCAAAGTTGCTGAGGGTAGTTTGCCTGTTGTAAATGAATGATGTCTTGATTGACCTGCCGGGTTTCGGTGATCAATGCCCGCTTATTTTCGGCATCTTTTTGAATCACCTCTGCGGAGTTGCGGGCTAATTCATCGACTAACGCGTCTACGCTAGCATACCCTCCCTGCTCGGCCAGCGCGGTTAACTGCGTCAATTGTTGCTGGTTCGCCGCTAAATAGCCTGACAGGTATTGAATGTATTGCACCGTGACTATAGGCACCTGCAAGCACACCAATAACAAGGCTCCGAACAACAACTGATTAAGCGTGGTATGGAGTAGTTTCATCACTCTTCACAGCAAGGAATTTAAGTTAAGACCTCTAGCTTACGTCAGGGTTCATTCATTGGGCAATGCTGTTCGCACCAACCGAACGAAAACGAAACGCTGTTTATCTCTGATTGCATTACTACTGTTGGTAAATGCGACAACCCAGGCCCGATTTGGGTCTGCAACCGCTGGTGTAGAAGTCCAGAAGTCGTCTTCGGGTGTCGCGGGGAACAACACGGCATTGATCGATGGGCGTACACATTGACGCTCGGTCAAACTGGAAAGCTCTTTCAGGTTTGGCAAGCGCCAGCCCTGAGTTTCATCGACTTGTGCGCCATGAGCTGCCACAAGTGCCTGTTGCCAGGTCAGCTGTTGGGCGTCTCCCAAACACGTGCTGCCGTTCCATTCTTGCCCAAGCGCACACCGCGTCCAGACAAGACCTGTGCGTATGTGCTTCAGCTGTTGAGTACCCAGTGCACTGAACTCAGCCTCGGGGGTCGTTGCCGGTATATTGGTTAAACATGTTTGAGCATGTGCGAGCCCTGACCATAGAGTACACAGCAGAACTGCAAAATTCGATAGTTTGCGCATTACGGCCTCCCGGCTCTGACGAGACGAACCCGTGCAGCTGTTTGCTTGTTGAGAAAATTGTCATTACCACTAACAAAATCTATCGCCCATGCACTTTGCGCACTCTCACCTTGAACGCCGTCCGCGTTCGATTGATCGGTCCAGTACCAAAGCGGGCCGTTTGCGATAGCCCCCGTATTGGGGAAATAGTCAGCGTCAATAAGGGCTTGAGCCGTTTGCCCGAAATGCATTAACGAGAGCAATTCATCATGGTTGGGCATACGCCAATCGAAAAAACCGCACAGGCCTTGTGCATTAACTGCATTAACATAATCCTGGGTATTGCAATTGGTGAGTGAACAGCTTGTATCGCTGCCACTCAGGACTCCAGCAAAACCACCGTTATTAGACGTTCGATACCACGAATAGGTGTTGTCTAGGTTCAGTAATCCGGCGTCTGGGCTTTTGACTTCCCAAATGTAACCGGTCACGTTGTCTCTCACACATACCCCATCTACATTTGAGTCCGTAATAGGGTCGCCGTTTTCATCCAAAGGCGTGAAATCAAACCCTGCCGCGCCTTGTCCGGCTTTTTCGAGCGCTCCATTGGCAGCGATTCGATCCTGCCCACGCTGGCCATCCTGTCCAGGAAACTCAGCCTGATGAAGAGAACCCACAACGGTGTTTGAGGCTTGCTGCGTGACGCCGGTATCATTTAACAAGATTAGGGGTTGCGGCTGGACACTGACGGTAATGGTGTCGTCAACCGTATTGCCAAACGCATCCGTGACACTCAAACCAAATACAATGTCGGTTTGTGTGCTCACCAGCGGCGCAACGGCAAAGGTTTGCGGGTTGGCTGAGTCATCAATGACAACCGTTTGTCCGCTGTCCACTCGCCATACAGAATCTAGTGGCAAAGCACTGGGTACCGAGCTACTGGTGCTACCGGTTAACACGATTGATTCACCACTGAAAACAGCATGGTTAACGCCCGCATCGACCACTGGCACGGTGTCACTGGCACTTTGAATTGTGAGTGTAATGTCGGTGCTGCCCTCAGCCATCTCGTTGTCGGTGACAGTCAAACGAAGTTGTAACGTTTGTGCCGAAGCACTAATAGGCGTTGTAAACGACAGTGTTTCCGCGTCTGTCACCTCACCTTGCAACACATCCACTCCGGCAAGCTGTTGCCATGTGTACTCAGTAATAGCGTCACTGCTGGCATTATCAGGATCAAGGCTGCCGCTCGCATCCAGCGTAAGAGAGACACCGGCGGGATAAGTATTGCTGGGTAGCTCCGGCCATGCGTCCAAATTGATGTCCGCAACGGGTAACGCGTTGACTGGCAATACAGTGATTACCGCTTGGTCAGACGCACTATTTCCCTCGCCGTCAGTGACGCGAACGGTAAAGGTATAAGTAGCTGATTCAGTTAACGTCGGGGCGACAAAGCTAGCGCTAGCGGCGCTAGTATCGGGATGGTCAATCGTTACTAATGGGCTAACTGACCATGAGTAAGTCAAACTACTTGAGGTGCTTTGCACCTCAGCGCTGAGCGCAACGGTAGTCTGCTCGTCTACTTGCCGATCAGCACCAGCATTTATGAATAGGCTGGTGCTATCACCACCATCACTGCTGCCGCCACCGCATCCCACAACGAAAACACTGAGGGCAATAACGAATATAAAGCGGATAAAATTAAAAAAACCAAAAGCCATAGAAGATTAGGCGACATCTGTTGAATCGAACATGCCTTGTTTGAGCAAGTAGCAGGCCAACTTTTGTTGCCTGCCAATTAAGTGACTAGCTTTGGGCAGCGCGACGCTCCGAATCCTCTGTGACACTGACCTGAAGTGATTCGAACTGTTTTTTGCCCGCTGCGACATCGGTGACGTCGTAAATCATCATACTGATATTATCGACAGTACCAGTGGCCGAAACCAGCGGTGCTAGTGTGATGTTTTGGTACATGTAATCCTCACCACCGGTAATTGGCCGGTAATTGGGAAATTTGAACAAATAGGGGCGTTGTTCCCACGTCATAAATGAGCGAGTACGCAACTCAAATACAGGTTTGGACTTCTGCGCAAACCACTCACGGTCAATGCTCGGAAACAACTCAAACAGCGATTTGTCGCGCACTTCACTGGGCAGTAACCCGCTGTGACTCTCCATAAAACCATTCCAAACCTTGATCTTGAAATCGCGGTCCAATACCACAATACCAACATCAACAGTCTGCAACATGTCCATCATCCAATGGAACTCGAGGATATCTTCAAGATTCTCATCTGCCATACATCAATCCTCCAACAAATGCGCTAGCTTGCTGTTCATCGTCGTCATCGAATCTTCCGTAAACAGTAAAACCAGATCACATTGCACATTGTACCCTTCCAAACCGTAGCTCAACTCGATCGCTAAGGTGCGTTTCCATTTCATTTTATTTGCGCTAATGATATCAGCGACGCTCTGGTGTTGCCCTAGCACCACGGGATGACCTTGGCTGAAACTCAAGTCCATTTGATTGGCAAGCCCGGTTAAACAGGTACCAATCAATAAACTGGCTGCATCCATTAACACCTCAAGCTGGAGCTGGTCATCGACATCACCGCTGATGTTAAGAATTTTCGCAACGTCGCCAAAGCTAGAATCACTTAGGATACACAAGGCCTCGCCGCTAACGCCCGGTCCTAAAAAGCCCTGACACACGGCTGAAACTTGCTCGTGGAGTTCAATATCCGACAGCATCATATGCAATTCGCTGACTTCGATTAAATTCACATTGGGAATTGGCAATTCAACAAACACGTTCATGATTCTGGCAAGGTGATCGCCAGCTTGTCCCATCGCGATATTCGTGATTTCTTGATAACAGTCACGAATTTCGGGATCAAGCTCAGGTGTGGGCTCCTCCTCTACCTGCGGGGTGAGCACGTTGTTTACCGTTAAGACCTGTTGCAACACAGCGGCATTAACTGGCTTCTTAATAAAATCCAATGCACCGAGACTCATCACTCGCTCATGTGCTTCGGGTTGAATGTCACCCGAAATGACAACCACTTTAGTATTCAATCCTTGTTTCTGGATTGCTTTTAACGTCTCGTAACCGTCCATCACGGGCATATTTAAGTCCAGTAATAGCACTTGTCCTTTACCAGACTGTAAGGCCTCGATCGCTTCGCGGCCATGCTTGGCAAAGTGAACGCCGACTTCCCAATCTTGAGGCAAGCACTTCGCGACCTGCTTGCGCGCAACGAGGGAGTCATCACAGATCAAAACTGAATACATCGTTATTGGATACCTTTACTTCAGATGGAAAAACGAGCTAAGAGTTTGCCGATACAGCCTAAGTATTAGACGAAAGCAACACTTTTGCCAATAAGACTTTGTCACTTCATGCATCGCTCCCGTAATATAACGGCGCAAGCCCGCAATGCTTTAACCCAAGTCGCGGGCTTACCCATATAATAGCGGTAATAGCAGCGCGGTAAAAACGCCGTTTAAACACAAAGCAGTTGACGCTAGTGCGGCTGTGGTTTCACTCATACGAATGGCCGATGCGGTGCCAATTGCGTGTGCAACGGTACCAAGCGCAATACCTTTCACTTGATCGTTCTGAATACTCAACAGGCGAAAAATCAGTGGTGCCGCGATCGCGCCGATGATGCCCGTCGTGATCACTATCACCGCAGCAAGATCGGGAATACCCCCGATCGCCCGAGTGACCTCTATCGCTAATGGTGTGGTAATCGATTTACTCAACACCGTCATCTCTATTTGCGTATTATCCATCACTAGCCACACAGCGAGCCAAGCCAACACCGGCGCGATTACCCCACCGCTCAAAATCGGGATTAGCATTCGCCACCCCAAACGCGCGACAACCTTTAATTGATTATACAGTGGGATCGCCAGCGCAACCGTTGCAGGGCCGAGTAAATGGGTTATCAGAGTTGTGTAGTGCTGGTAATCAACAACTGTGACATTACTTTGCCACAGCAGTACACCGAGAATTAGTGATGCAGTGATGATCGGGTGCAGCAACGGTTGCCCACCCGCGCGGCGGTAGACGATCAAGCCAACAAAATACGCAAACAATGTAAGTCCAGACCAAATAGCGATTGGGTAGAGCGGTTGGGCTGCCATGCTATTGCTCTTTTACGCAATATTTAGCCAGTAATGCAACCAACACAAAACTCACAATCGTACTCACGACGATGACTAACGCCATAGCCACCCAGTGTTGAATAAAAACATCGCGAAACTGCCAGACCCCGACCACCAAGGGGACAAAAAATAACGCCATGTGATTAAGCAAAGGTCGCGAGACACGACCCATAGATGAAGAAACTTGACCTCTGAGCGCCAGTAACACCAGGAGCAACAGCATACCGATTAGCGGCGCTGGCACGACGAACGGTAGCGCTGGAGATAACCAGATACCGGCAACATAACAGATAAATATGAGCAGCAGATTGAAGCTCAACCGAAAAATGTCACGCACAAAAGCAGGCATATGCAACCAGTTGGCAAGAACGAACAGGTTTCATCCTAGCCAACTTTTACCAGCCTGAACAGTCATCCATTAGTCTGAAGTGCTGACTCACTGGCTTCGTCCATCAGCATTTTATACTTTCGGCTTACCCTCAACGCTTGCTGATCGCTAAGCAAGACTTCATAACTGCCATTCTTCGACGGTTTGCATGAGACTACATTGTTGAGATTCACCAATGAAGAGCGATTGATGCGTACAAACCGATATTCCCGCAGTTGTTGCTCGAGGCAACGCAAGGTGGTACGGATGATATGATTTTCTTGCCGGGTGTGAATGCACATGTAGTCACCCGCCGCCTCAATCCAAAAAATATCGCTGACCGGCAACTGTAGCCACGACGTACCATTTTTGAGACTTAAGGTTTTTTCGTCATTCGAGTGTGAATGGCCATTATTCCCGTATGTATTGGATTGTTGGGGCGTTTCATTTTGTTGGTGGTACCAAAAATCCAACTTGTTAAGAGCGCGAGTCAAATGCTCATTACTGACCGGTTTCAACAAATAATCCAGGACGGGATATTCAAATGCTTTTAACGCGAACTCAACATGTCCCGTGGTGAATATTACCGGTGGCGTAATGCCCTGTTGTCGCTGAAGCTGGTCGAGAAAACCAAAGCCGCTAATACCTGGGAGTTCAATGTCGAGAAAAATGGCGTCTACGTGGATTTTTTTGAGAATACCGAATGCTTCTTGGGGGTCACCGCTGCTCACAATACGATGCTCTGCATTGCAGCGCTCCAATTGGATGGCGAGTCCCTGCCTTGCTAATGATTCATCGTCAACAATCAGAAATGAATACATGTCAAATTTACGTCTCCATTAAGGTAAAAAACGGGCTGAACGTTACCATCCAGCCCAAGTTACCAGGAATTAATACACACCTACTGCTATATGTATTGGTCGGGTCACTACTCCGACGGTTTCAGTGTAGTCCATCACCTTTGTAAAACGTTGCAACTGTGACGAACTTACTGACTAGTGGGACAAAGCGTCCCAAATTAGGGTCTAGCTGTTTACTCTTTAAAGCGACGTGCGGTCAGAACGCCATTATTGGCGCGCGCATGCTTGTCCAGTAAACCAGCTGTGGTTGTTGCATTATGTGTTAATGCGAATTCGCGTGCAGACTCGCCGTTACAAACGAGGCCTTCTTCTACTTGGCGATAGCTGACACGACTTTTCTTAATTGCGCGATGCAGATTTAATTTACTGTCACTCTTTAGCGCTTCGCAAATGTTAACCAGATCTTTCTCTAGTGCAGCATCCATTGGTGCCGCATGAATTGAAGGGGCAAGCAGCAAGGCTGACGTTGCAGTTACAGATAAAATTAAGCGTTTAATTGACGTTCTCATCGTTCTTTCCTCTTTTGGCACAATGGGAGATAGGTGCAGTTCGAACACTAGAACAGCTTTTCAGCGAAAGCCTGTGATTTACGCTGACTTACGCTTATTTGAGGTGGGGCGATTAAGTACCAAAATCGAGCGATAAGTTATCGTTCGGGGCTGCTATTTAGCCGAAAATAGACACACTTTGTAACGCGCCGCTCTGAATGAGCCTCACGAAAGTGTGAAAAATTGAAGAAAATTACAGAGGAAATAGGTGGCGCAGGAACGGCACCACCTAGTGGAATTAGAATGCGCTATCTTGGTGAATTTTGATGAATAGCGGCGTACCGACTTTTGAGTAATCGATTTTGTACTCTTTACCGTTCAGCGTCTGAATGAAAATAAGCGTCTTCTCGTCACCAAAAACGTCGCCCAACGTAACGTCGACCAGCTCCATGTCCATCATTTTTGCTTCGCGCTTATTATCAGGGATTTTGCCCTCGTATTGTTTAATCCCTCTATGGGTTACGACGATTGCTGGATAGTCTTCGCCATTTAAAACCAGAAGGTCGAGCTTACGGATCTTATGAATTAATGTGTTGCGTCCGCTAACTAGAAACGGCTTCTCAGTCATTGTTGTTGTCTCCACACACGATTTTGCTGTTTAACATCTCGAAGATAGCAAAGAAAATTAGCCGATGCACTAGTTGGCCGCCGATAGATTTACTTTTGGCGGATTAATTGGCGCATGGGTTTGACTTGACTCAATAAACTCAGGGTCAGTTAGGCTATGTAAGAACGCCTTGAGGTCGTCATGTTCTTCTGGCGTGAGCACAAACCCCGTCATGAATGGGCTCTTAATTGGGCTGGAAGCCCCCTCGCCTAAACCACCTGCTGCATAGAATGCAATAACAGCATCTAGGGTGGCTAGCGAACCATCGTGCATGTAGGGTGCAGTCAGCGCTATATTGCGCAACGTTGGCGCTCTGAAGCGCCCCATGTCTTTTGGATCAAGAGTGATTTCGATAAGGCCTTGGTCCGAATCAGGGTAAGCCCCTTCGCCATTGACGTTGTATAGCCCGGTGTTATGAAAAGGCCGCAAATCAAGCTGTTGAAATGCATGTTGGCTCGATTGGGTAAAATTAAACCCTCCGTGACAATGGAAACACTCTAAGCGTTCAGAGAAAAACAGCTCCATGCCTCGTAGTTCAGACGCAGACAACGCACTGTCATCCTGCCGATACGCATAATCATCAAAGCGCGAATTAAACGACGTTAAACTGCGTACATAACTGGCCAGTCCCTTCACAATGCGGTCCCATGTGATTGCGTCATCCCCGAATGCCTGCGCAAACAATGTATGGTAGTCCTCAGTATCGAAGCGAGCCAAAACACGCTGTTCGTTGCCCGTTATACCCATTTCAACTGGGTGTTCATTGAATAATGGAATCATTAACTGTTGCTCAATGCTTGTCAGGCCATTGTGCGCCCATGTTAAGTTACCGTTGTAAGCCACGTTGACCAAAGCCATCGCGTTGCGTCTGACGTGATCACCGGTTGAACCTGAGGAGGTTGTGCGAGGCTCACTGAAAGCGTGTTCAGGTAAATGACAGGTTGAGCAACTCATTGCCCCGTTGCCCGACAACGCGGGTTCAAAAAATAGTGCCTTGCCTAACTCGACTTTGGCATCCGACATAGGGTTGTCTTGCGGCACATTTGGGGTTGGGAAACCATCCGGTATTTGCCACGCGTAGGGCTCTGGGGCCGGATTGCAACTCCACAATATCGGCACACATGCGATAAGCCACCCGAGTTTGAATTTATTCACGACCTGCTCCGTTAGCATACTCGTGCACTAGGGTGTTTTGCTGCACATTTGTACTGAGTATTTCGCAGCTCGTCTCTGCGCCCGTATGAAACATACAGCCCGGCATAGATTCGACATCGATACCGGCTAGCAGTGCGCTCAAATCGAGGTTAAAGCGCGCAGAATGCGCAGCAACTGGAACGTCAAGTGTGAAACGGTTAGGTTGCACACAGGCCTGTTCTGGCGGTCGAAGCGTAGAGGCACTCTGACATCCGACACTGCCCAAATGATAAGACCAAGCGCGTGGCTCTTGCTCATCAGTGGTTTGGATATCGAGGCGTAAAAACTTGTAACCCATTCGCCATGACCAAAACATATCGGGTAAATTAAGTGGTGAAGGTTGAGTCAGCGGGTTGAGGTGGTTCAATGCAAATGGAACGCCTAACTCAAATCTCACCGCCCGAGTTTGCTGCCATTGCTCATCGTCCATCGCTAACTGGAGAACCGCGTTGCTGGGGGACTCATTAGAACACTGTGATTTAAACCATAACAAGCCGACCTTTTCGGTTTGCCATGGATTAGGCACAAACGATATGGGCTTCCACTGTTGCCCATTGCTATGCAGTACCTCGACAGAAGACACAAACAGTGCAAACTGTTCGATTGACCAGCTGCGATCAGATAACGGTAGCTGACTATCACATTGAATTGCGGCGCCATTAAATACTGGCTGGAAACTTAGCTGAACACCTGCAGTTTGCGCTTTGGAGTCGCCGTCTATCGCCTCTTCAGGCGCTGGAGCACAGCCTAGTAGCCCAACTACGAGTATAAAAAATGATACAAAGCACGTTTTTGCTACGATGCTTTTTTGAGCGCAGCTATTCATCCGTTCGTTAATTCCTGTTAATTTATCAGCCCGCTGTTTAGATTAATTGCGCGACAAGGATTTATCATGCTTCATATTTCACGCAGGACTGCATTTGGGTTGCTCATGATGCTAGTAGCAGGCATCAACAGTCAAGGAGCACTGGCTCATAGCGAAAAAGAAAAAGCCCGTTTTGTGGCTGAGAATGGTGTCGATACTGGCGCCTGCAACAACCGTTTTCGTCCCTGTAAAAGTATCGCTTACGCAGTCCAACAGGCCAATAAAGGTGACAACATCTTAGTAGCGCAAGGCCAATATCGTATTACGTCCGAGCAAGAGTTGCTCTATCTCGTGTCTGAATTACAGCCAGTGCTCGGCGGCTTCGATACGTTGGATAATTATCAAATACAGCAACCTGATCGCTTTAATACTGTGCTAGTCGGTGTACCACCCGAGTATGCCGATGCGCTCTATCAAAAGGGCTTCAGCGTAATTGCGGACCGCAAAGGAATAGACGAAACTAAACTAGCGTTCAGTCTCGACGCAATTGAGTTGATGAATAATGCCCAGCCAGCGGCTGAATGTGTGGATGGCAATGCCGGTGGCTTTGAATGTAGCAATTTGTCATTACTGAGCCACGTTCCTTTATCAAGTTTGCCGACCAATAGTAACGCCGCAAACGATATATGGGGTCACGTTGATCTAAATGACATGCGTGAGTACGCCATTATTGGATTGCGTCGTGGCATCGCCGTTGTCGATGTGACGGATGCAGAAAACCCAGACGTGATCGGCTCAGTGAGCGGACAGTCGACAACATGGCGTGATATCAAAGTCTTTCAATACTACTCAAACGCTGACCGCCGGTGGAAAGCGTACGCCTATGCAGGCGCTGACGCAGTCAGTGAAGGTTTGACAATCATCGATCTCAACAATTTGCCCAACAGTATTGAGCTGGTCACGCGTACCACAGACGATTCTCAAGCGCATAACGTGTATATCAGCAACGTAGATTACACAACCAACACCGCTTTACCCGGTCGAGCGGCACTGCTACACGCCACCGGAACCGACAACTTTGGCGGCGCGTGGCGTACTTTTGAATTGAAAAACCCACGTTTGCCAGCCGCGAGCTATGAACTAGAGAGTGCCACACGCTCTGACTATACCCACGATGCTTCGTCATTATTAATCGACGACGGCCGTGCCGATCGCGACTGTGTCAATGCGCAAAACGGTATCTGTAATGTAATGCTGGATTTCAATGAAAGTGAATTGCGCCTGTGGGATCACTCAAGCTCAACAGCTGCGACTGAGCTCGGCAGCGAAAGTTACCCCAACGCGGCTTATGTGCATTCTGGTTGGTGGAGTGAAGACAAGCAATACGTAATTTTACACGACGAACTGGATGAGCAACGTTTCGGGCTCAACAGTACCGTGCATTTCTTCGACATAAGCGATCTCAACTCACCGACCTTGGTGTCATCTTGGGTGGGTCCGACGCGCGCCATTGACCACAACGGTTTTGTGCGGGGCAACCGCTATTACATGTCAAACTATGAACGCGGTGTGACGGTTCTGGATATCAGCGATCCACTGAACCCTCAACAAGTGGGGTTCTTTGATACATTCGGTAGTTCCAATAACCCTTCATTTAACGGTAATTGGGGCGTTTATCCCTACTTGCCTAGTGGCATCATCTTAGCCAGTGATATTCAAGGTGGCTTGTATGTCTTGAAAGATGAAACACAGTCTACCAGCGACAACCTGGTAGGTTTCAGCCAGCAACAATTTAGCGGTTCTGAAGGTTCAGACCTAGCGCTCACGGTTGAAAAGAGCGGCAGCCAATCAATGAGTGTTGATTATCACATTATTTATGGATCAGCACGCAGTGGTGACGTCAGCTTTACCAATGGCACGTTGAATTGGTCGAATGGTGACAGCGCGGCAAAAACTATTCCGATGACGCTGAGCACTGACAACAATGATGAACCAGACGAATTGTTGTTCGTTCGTCTTTCAAATCCGCAAGGTGGCGCGATTACGGTAAACAACACTGCGTTTGTAACCATTGCCGGCGAAGGTATTCAACGGGGCGTGATTGGCTTTGAACAAGCCAGTGCTGAGGTGAAAGAAATCGATGGTAGTGTGAGTTTTAATCTTGTCCGCAACGGTGGTTCCGATTCATCTGTAAGCGTCAATTACGCGGTTTCAGCGGGCAACGCGACCGTAGGTGACGACCTAGACGTTGGCAGTGGCACTGTGAGCTGGGCAGACGGTGATGCTGACGCGAAAACTATCACGTTAACCATTGTTGATGACACTGAAAATGAAGGCGATGAGACCTTCACAATCAGCCTAAGCGCTTCTGATGCGGGTTTACTCGCAGAGACATCATCTCTTGCAGTGACATTGAGAGACGATGAAGCAAACCAAGCTCCGACAGCCGATGCCGGCGCAGATCGCAATGTTAATACGCGCCAATCAGTCGCGCTTACCGCAACCGGCGCCGACCCAGAAGAAAAACCGCTTACGTTCAGTTGGCAACAAACAGCTGGTAGCACTGTAACACTGCAAAACGCCGACAGCTTAACGCCAAGCTTCACGGCGCCAGCATCTGCAGGCTCGTTAACATTGGAGCTCACGGTGACTGATGACTTCGGGGTCAGTGCAACCGATAGCGTAACGATTACGGTGAATGCACCGACTACCACGCCGACGCCGTCTTCAGATGGTGGTTCAGGCGGTTCAATGCCGATAATTTGGACGGTAATGCTGGCGTTCGGTGTGGCAGTTCGTCGTGTCAAACTCAAAACAGTCAAACGATAAAAATGTGTGACCGTGTTACCGTCTAGTTAACACGGTCCTCCACATACCTTCATACTTTTTTGTCCTGAACCCTTCGTTTTTCAACTAGCTGCCAATCGTGAACGACCAGTAAATTAGATTGAACCATCGGTAAAGCTTAAGTGCACTCAAGATGGGTATACTCGTCATCCTAGTCATTGCAGCTGCTAAATTGGAGAACCCTCAATGATACACATAAACAAGGCACGCTCGTGATCAGACTCGCGATAGCGTCGGACACCGACAATCTTGCCGTTTTGAGCATACACGTGTGGCTTGATACCTACGCTGTACAAGGGATCAGGCGCGATTATTCGCAATTCGTTCTAGCGGAATTTACACCACAGGCTTATGAACACATGCTTGATGATCCGCATACGACAATCTTGGTGTACGAACACGACGATATTCTCCAAGGCTTTGCAGTACTGAAAGATGCAGCGCAATGCCCCAATCACACCGCAACTATTGAGCTAACCAAACTATACGTGCACGCCAAGTGGCAAGGGCAAGGTATCGGCAGAGCATTGCTGGCGACCTGTTGCCAGCAGACCCACAACAATTTGTGGCTACGAACATGGTCTGAAAATCAGGCCAATGGGTTTTATGAATCCGCCGGACTAGCATTTATCGGAAAAGAAGAGACTCATTTTGGCGAGCATCGTATTGTAAATAACCTTTACGTTGCTACGCCGAAAACCATACGAACCTCAGCCAGACGAGAGGTACCAAGCACATGACGAACGCTATCTTGCGAGAAGCACGCGAAGACGAACTACCCAAACTAGTCACAATGTTAATCAGTGACCCGTTAGGCGCTCAGCGAGAGAGTGTTGATGATGCGTCAGACCGGGCTTATATCGATGCGTTTAACGCCATTGCTGCAGACCCCAATAACGAGCTACTCGTGTTAGATGTTGATGGTGCACTCGCAGGTATGCTTCAGCTCACCTATATCCCGAATCTTACCTATCAAGGGAGCTGGCGGTGCTTAATTGAGGGCGTGCGAATAGATAGCGAATTTCGAAACCTTGGGCTTGGCGAGCAAATGTTCACGCTTGCCGTTGAACGAGCCAAGCAGAGGAACTGTGCGCTGGTACAACTGACTTGCGACAAACAACGCCCAGACGCCATCCGTTTTTATACAAAGCTTGGATTTAATGCGAGCCATGAGGGCATGAAGCTCAAGTTGTAACATCGCAACCACAACAAACGACGCCCAACTGTTCAGCGAGCTATCACTGAATGCTGGCGAACATACGGAACTGTTTGATTTATAACCAGACTGCGCATTATCAGCGGGATTAGTAATGACAAGCGCATAAAAACTGCTTATACTGCGCTGCGCTCAGTTCGAGCAACCTCACACAAGATGGCCCTTTAGCTCAGTTGGTTAGAGCACCCGACTCATAATCGGTAGGTCCCCAGTTCTTATGTGGTATATGAATTCTCGTATATTGAATAAGACAGAAAGGACAAAGGGTAGAGAAGAAATAAAGAGGACAAGAAGTCCTTGAACTGCGAGTTTACTCGTAAGTAAAAATGGAATTGAGAATATAAATTTAAAACAAGTTTATTAAATTGTTTTAAATGTATATTCTTCTAGATTATACAAAATGAAGAGATGGCCCTTTAGCTCAGTTGGTTAGAGCACCCGACTCATAAGTTATTTGTGACCTATAGCAGTAATGTTATATGGAAAAATCGGATGAATTGCTGGAAAGCTTCGTTTATTTCTAAAATAAACATGCCAATCAGCAGCCAAGCCTGATAAGCGTATCAGGAAGGTTCAGAGACTAGGTGGAGTAACACGATCTTGTTACGTAATACACCATTAGCGTCCGACACCCCACCGTACTAATACGAGGGTGATGATATAGTCCAGGCTTATGTGAAAACATAGGATTATCTGAATCGGTAGGTCCACAGTTCAAGTCTGTGAAGGGCCACCATTTCTTCAATCTTCCTTTACTAGTAAATTCTTTTTTAGTTCATAATAAGTAGACTTTAACGACTCAACACCTCCTTCAGAAATAACTTCAATTGGTTGTTTTCCATCAAAAAATTCATTTTTATTTGGCATTCTCATAAAGCCATATATATTACTTTCATTATTGAATTTTGTTCTTAAAACAGCATGAATGTTTGCAATGTAACTGGCTCGTATGAGCTGCTGATCTGATAAGATTATTTCCTTTTCTTTCCAAGAATTAGGATCTAAACCAAGTATTTTACCTTTTTGTTCAACCCCACATTCCCACTTATCTAAAATATTAATGACTAACTTAACAACGACACAATGTTCTAGATTAGCAGCAAGTAAATCTACGTCTTCGTTTCTTCTCACTTCAGTGTACTCAAGCTCAAGCATCGCAACTTAGCTCGATTGCTTTTATGTAATACTTCAATGCCTCAAATTTTCCATTATTTAATAGCCATTCGGGGGTATGTGAGCCTAAGCTAGGAATAATATCGTTTTTAAACCAGAATATAGCCTCAAGTTCATTATTGAACCAAGGGAGTATTTTCCTCAATATCCAATCTGTTTCCTGCTCCCGCGTCATTGACCTTTTGTCGATTGTGAGAGGAAGTGCGGCAGTATCGTAAAATGGTTTGACTTGGTTGTATTGAATCCAATGTTCTGATTGCTGCAATTGACAAACAAGTTTATCTTCTAATGAGCTATGAAGTTTAGATGTTTCATCAACTACATAATCGACTTTAAGTGCTTTGAAAACCTTGTTGAGTTTTTCAACAGATAATCCATTCAATTCCATTAACTCAGCAGGACTTATGCAGAAATCGTAACAATCAATATCACTTAAAACTGCCCTAATTCTAGAATTCCACAGAGAGTCGTATTCGAATAGAAAAGGGATTTTATCTAATGGTTTTCTAACTTCTTTTCTGAGCCGCTTAATCTTATTATCCGTGTATATTTGATTCATGGTCTCTAAATCATGGGTGAAATGATAAAAGACATAGTCAACACACTTATTTAATTCCTCAGCAATGTTGTAAATCGACTGGCCTCTATAACAAAAGCCTATAATGCGTGAGATATAATCATGTGTGTATTCAACATCAAACTTTAAACAAGGGGCTACTGAATTATGATCTAGTCGAGAATAGGTTTTGGATCGGTCGTAAACTACACAACCACACTTAACGGACAATGCACTCATAATGATACCTATTAAACATAAACCCACCACGCGTATGTCACATAAATCATTAAGTTTTTACGGATGCTGAGCTTCGTCGTATATTGGCGGCACAGGCTGTCCGCACAGCCCTGAATTCATATTGATAACGAATACACAATTAGTCTACGCCAATTAACTTATTTAACTCAAGTCTGGCTACACCAATTAAGAAAAATCGCCGACCTTAATAGTAGTTGATGCGACTTCCCTATGAAGCATCATAGTAAAACTAGCGGGACGGCAATATATATGAATTGTCTTTTCAAGCGCACTGACTCTTAATTTAAAAAGCTTTAACTACGAGGAAACACAACGAGAATGGATAAGAAATCGTTAATCTTGATTGATGACTTTCTCTAATTCAAGCTCATCAATTTTAAGGATATGTGAAATAATTTTTTTAGTCTCAATTCCCTTTAGGTATTTAATCTGAGAGAAGTTTATAGACCAGTCTTGCCAGTTAGTTTTTATAACAGAAATTAATAGAGCTGTGTCTTCGTGTTCCAAGTCCAGTAAACAAGCTTTTATTTCTGGAAGCTCATCTTTTTCTATCGCCGATCTTAGTTTTGCCCAAGACATATAACCAAATACATCAATAGCTAAAGTCATTTGAGCCTGATTTAGCTTGCACCCTGACAAATCAGACAGTGCTCTGGCCTGCCGTTGTGCAGTTCTTAATAATCGTGATTTTCCTTCAGACACTACTAACCCTCAGAGTATCAAGAAATCCACAGCACTTCTGATACCTAGACAATAAGTAGCAATTTTAAAAATGGGCTTTCGCTTCGTAATTGTGGTCACAGGCCGCCATTACGGCCTTTATCAACTATACACAAAATCAATATTACTTTCTTGAAATAGTTAAGCAATTTCGGCTTACTAGCTGCAATATAGTTAGTTCAAGACGTCATCCTTAAAGTTTCTAATATCGACAGAATCCATTAGGGGAGTAGACTCAATATTGATTTATCCAACATTTCAGGTAAACTCAAATTATTGGATAAACTTAATTTAAATAGTTTGTCAGGCACACTAACTTGGAGCATTGAGTAATGCCAACCGTTGAAAACTTTATAGATATTTTTGACGCATTGTCTCGGAAGGATTGGAATGATGTGAAAGCCGTTGCCGACAATATTTATGAGTCTGAGAGAAAGAAAAAGCACTACAATGCCGCAACTAGAATAAAAGAAGCGGCTGATATAGCAATTAATAACAATCTAATCTCAGATACATTTGTTATGTCTGAACATAGCCTTTCTGCTCCTCCTATAGATCTACTTGAAAGATTCAACGATATCAACGCGGAAAAGCCTGTTCTCCCAAAGTGGATGAATAATGAATTAGCTCTCTATTTTAGAGAGTGGAATATGTTCAAAGAATTAAAGTTACAAGATATAAAACCTAGAAATACTCTCCTATTACATGGCCTTCCGGGGTGCGGAAAGACTATGCTTGCAAAATATATTGCCTCAGAAATGAAACGAGAGCTTTATACGGTTAGATTTGATTCTCTAATATCATCATATTTGGGAGAAACAGGCGAAAATATTCGAAAGATATTTAGCTTTTTGAAAACTAATAATTGTATTCTTTTCCTAGATGAAATTGATGCAATAGCCAAACTGCGTGATGATAAGTCAGAATTAGGTGAGCTCAAACGAGTCGTAATATCATTACTTCAAAATATTGATAACCTTCCAGAAGATAGAATTCTCATAGCTGCGACTAACCATGCTCATATGTTAGATCCCGCAATTTGGAGGCGTTTTGACGTAGTATGGGAGTTAGTTCCTCCTAAAGATAATGTGAGAGATAACCTGTTAGAAACCGAGCTAGGTGAAAGTTATAGTAGCTCAGAATACAAAAAAGAAATCCTTGAGCTGACAGCTGGCATGACTGGTGCCGATTTGAACAGAACTATTAATGAGTCTAAACGGCGAAGATTAATTGAAAAAACTGACCTTATTGAATCGTTTCTCTTGTCTTCCATCGAAAACGCAAGGCGAGGAGACTCAAACCAATCAACTAATGAAGGGCGCTTAATACAAGCAATTAAGTGTTTGAAATTAGCATACAAAAAGAAATATACATATTCAAAATTAGAAGACATTACAGGTATTTCTCATTCAACAATCCACCACAAAATAAAGAGCTCATAACATGGACGTAGAAAATCAAAGGCCGCATATTTTTATCAAAGATGAACCAGCTCCTCCCGTTAAAAGAGAATATGACGGCGGAGGTGGCGGAACTTATCCTAGGGATAGCTACCGAAAACATGCTCACAAAGTATTTGCCGAAGCAGATCGTTTAAAGGCTATTTTCGCGACATCACAAGATAAAACAATCGGTAATAGATACTTTAAGGTTGAAATACCAGAGGAACAAAAAGTATCTACATCAACAGGTAAAAAGTTAGAGGAGAATCTACTTTCAAAAATTGTTGGGTCACCGAAGAGTAACATTGCTCACGTTAGCACGTCTAAAGAATCATTTGACGACTTAGTTTCACAATTAAATACTTATAGTGAGTCGTCAGAAAGTAAAGGGAAATCAAAATACGCATCTATTGAAGAATTATCTCTAATCCCTTTTGAAGAGAAGGTATCCGAAAGGTTTCAATTAGATTTTACTGAAGACAATACCGAAGGAGATGCATTAATTTCTCTTTTTCCCGATATAGATTCAAATGATCTCGATGTGATTTATGCTGGAGTTAAGAGTTATGTCGAAGCTCTTAATGGTGAAATACTCTCTTTCCTGCCTAGAGAGGAAGGAACATTACTTAGAGTTAGGTCAAAGAAATCTGTTCTAAAAAGCTTAGCTGAGTCGTTTGTATCTATTCAATCATTAGACTCTGCTGATGAGATTATTACTGAAATGGCCAGTGTTGGCGAACCTTTAGACAACACAATTAACGTCACACCAAATACATCAAAAGCATACGCATGTATGTTCGATACTGGGATTCAAAAAGACAATCGCTTTTTGATTGATAGCATCATCGAAGATGTCTGCCCATTTGGAGACAATCGAGGTGTAAACACAGCACACGGAACTTTTGTGGGCAGCCGAATCATTTATGGTGATTCTATAAAAGATCAATTAACTACAGGCAGCCTTAGCCCTGACGTGAAATTGTTGAGTGTTTGTATTAATAAGTTTGATGACTTAGGTAATAAAGTAAAAGTAACCGTTGATCAATTAATAGAACTTATTCGTTCAACGGTCGAAAAGTGGCACAAGCAAATTCGAGTTTACAATTTGTCTATTTCTTGCACACCTCAAAACCCATATGCTCCAGCTTCAATCAAAGATGACATCGTGCACCTTTTAGCTAGTGAAATTGATATTTTATCTAGGAAGTATGATGTTTTGTTTGTTATATGCACTGGAAATATACCATGGTCGCCAAGCTGCCCACTACCACAAGAGAGCTACCCTAAATATTTTGATCTCGATGAGAGTAGACTAATGTCGCCCGGCGAGTCCATGCTAGGCTTGACGGTTGGTTCTGTTGCATTTGAGGATGCAACGGGCAGTATGGCGAAATCTTCAGAGCCCTCCCCTTTTACTAGAAGAGGTCCCGGCTTTTCGGGATATCACAAGCCAGATCTAATCGCACATGGCGGGAACTGCGGAAATAATTGGTCACAACACGACTTTCTTAATGTTGTGGGTTTATCTAACACAGGTGATTATTTGTCTTACGCCAGAGGTACAAGTTTTTCAGCGCCTCTAATAACTCGCTTAGCAGCAAAGCTATTCGAGTTTATTCCTAGTGCTTCGGCTTGCTTGGTCAAAGCAATGCTAATACATTTTGCGAAAAAAACTGAGTTATTAGACTTCGAAACTAAAAATTTAATGCATTTGCAAGGACATGGATATCCTGATGTCGCATTCTTATGTAATTCAACTAAAAACATACAGTCTTATTTATATCAAGGAGATATGGATTTTCGGGACATGATTGAGATCCCCTTCTACGTCCCTTCAGTTTTAGTTAACAGAAAAGTTCGAAACAAAATAAAAGTAAAAGTAACGATATCTTTCTTTCCAGAAACTAGTGCTGTTTTGAAAAGTGGATACTGCAAATCCCATATCCGCACAAAAATAATAAAACTGAATAATAGAAATGAATATAAAGATGTTCCGTTTTCTAAGTCTTCTGTCCTTGATAGCGATAGGTACTCCACCGTTATCAAGATGGAAAAGACATTTTCAAGTGCAATTCATGGTGGAGACTGGAAAATACTAATAGCTCACGAATCGAGATGGACTTTGAAGAACCCCAAAACTAAATACGCGGTAGTAGTAACGATTGAGGATCCTCAAAATGACCCAAACATTGATATACATAATGCAATTAGAAACGAGGCTCCTAACAGGTATCAATCAGAGCTTGGAGTTCAAGAGAGACTTAAGATCTAGAGGATAGGTTCAGAAAAAGATCTCAACAATTTTTAGTTGGGCATATGTCAATAAAGCATGTGCCCCCTTTTTATTTGAGTCAGCCTCAATTGAGATTTGTCGCTTATTATTCTTCAAAATTTTTAAGAATTACTACTTTCAGAAAATGCGAGATTTTTAAATTTATCAGGATTAAAGCATCACTGGCCTCAACTTTTTTTATAATATTTTCAACTACAATAAGGAATTTTCATAGAGTTAAGTTATTAAAACCCACATTCCTATGTAGTTTTCATCCTAACTTTGACATTCGATTATATTAACGGAATATTATGTATTAATTTCAAAAGGTTAGCCTCTTGATGATTGACTAAACGCCTTGCTATAACTAAATAAGATTTCCTTAATTTAGTGAATTACAATGGCATATATACCTACCTTCTATACTCCAAAATCAATATTGAATGATCCTCTACTTATCCGAGGTAACTCCGAGTATTTGCCTTTTACTCGCTTTATCGAGTTTTTAAAAGATAAAAATTATGCGAACAACACTATAGAGCAGTACGGTCAGATCCTAGTCAAGTTCTTAAACTATTTTACAAGGTATATCGAGCTACTGAATTACGATATCGGGCCTGACGAAATCAAAAGTATTTTGCAAAACTATCCTAACTTCTTGCTTCGAGGAAAAAAGTCTAGATTTAAGATTACGCAGCAAATCGCTTCTGATTTAAATCACAACAAGAATACAAAACGCTCTTCTCTACCTGCAATCGATGCTGCAATAACCAAATTCATTTTAATTAATGAAATAGAAGGAGCGAGCATAATTGATATATCTGACTCTGCATTCCTTCACATCACCAAGAGAATAAAAAGCAAATCTGAGATTGGGAATATCTTAAAAAACTCAGCTCTATCTGGGTTCATTAGAGGGGGTATAAAAAACAATAGAAAGCAAAGGGCTAGCGCTCTAAAATTACCTAAACCCAAGAAGAGAAATAAGTTCTACATCACAAAAACGATTGAGTTTGATCAGGTAGTTAAGTTAATAGAATCAGCCAGCTCTTATCGAGATAAAGCAATTTACGCACTTCTTGCTGCATCAGGAGCACGAAGCCATGAAATACTACAACTTCGTTTGTCGGATATCGATTTTAAAAATCAACAAATAACTTTGAATAGCCCATTTGAGTTTAGTGAAGATGAACTCAACTTGACTGATGATGAGTACTCTCAATTGGCATGGAAAGGACGAGAAACCACCGCTACTTTTCTTATAGAACCATTTAAAAGCCTGTTTTTTGAAAACGTTGCGAAATACTTGACTCAAGAAAGGATGAGTTTATGTAACCACCCATTTCTATTTACTAATACTAAAACTAATCGCCCCTATTTTTGCTCAGATAGAAGCTCAAGAATTAAAATGTTTAAAAAATCAGCAAAGATATCAGGTATCCAGAATTTAGAAGGGATAAGTCCTCATTCACTAAGGCACACCTATGCGACATATATATTGAATTGGCTGCCCTTAAAAGGTGGTGTGTATGGTTTACCTATAGCATATGTGCAGAAACTCCTTGGACACAGCTCACCTTCTTCTACAGAGTTATATGCAAAGATTGATGAGGAGCTGGTAAAGGCACATGTAGCAGAAGCTAATGAAAAGCTTTTCAGTAATGACATGAGCTTTGACGAAATACAACTTGAATTCCACAAAGGACGCATCGAAGAGATCGAACTGCGTTTAGCTGCTTAGAATGTTTAATTCAACCTACAAACTGAAGTTTATTGTTGAAGGTGGAGCACTAAAAAGCGCTATCCATTCAGCACTTGATGATTCATTCAAAGTGCTTAAATCACATATCGAAACCGAGCAGACAATTGCCCCTTCAGTGATATCTACGAAGACTTTTCCGGCACTTATAATTTTCAAGTATCTTCATAATCATAAAAGCTCAACAAGTATCGGATTTGACACTAACTGGTGCGAATTAATGTTTGAACTATGTACCTGCGACGAGTTGCCTCAAGAAAAGATATCTCAAGTTGTCAATTGTCTATCTGCACCACCTGAAAGCAAGAAAATAGTAAAAACAGCACAAAAGCAATTGAAGATTGGACTAAGAGTTTTCTTTTACGCTCTTTGGGCTCAAAAAGCAGTATTGCTTCCAATAAACTTTTCGTTTCCTAGAACGCAAAAAAATAAACGTTGGATTGAAACAGCGCTACCAATCTACCCAGAAACGTTGAAGCTCATTAAAAATACTTTCATAGAAGATGAGAGATTTAAAAGCTTAAAGGGTTGTGTAGACACAAGATCAACGTACCTCAAAGATTATTCTTATAATATCTTGATCGCGACGGACTGGTATAGCATTGAGGATATTGACCTAACTGATATATCTAGCTTTCGAAGCTTTTATTTTTCTCATTCAGAAAGAACAGGAAGCAATAATAGAAAAACCTTACCCTTTTATCCATTATTAGCAGGATTCAAGGCATACTCCCCGACACGGTGTAGATATTCTCTCAAAGAGCTCGCTGATGTATGTGATTCTGTTGTAACAGATGAAAATGGTAAAGAACGGAAATTGGGGAAAAAACCTGAAGTTAATGACTCAGTAAAAACTGAAGAATATAACTCACTACCCGCTCTAAATTATAACTCATCAAATAAACTTCACGTGATTCCAACAGATAGTGAATTTCAAAGGCTGAGTATTAGTTTGATTAAAGACACGTTTTCAGTTCTTTTATCTCGGCATTATAGCAGCCCTAAGTCGTATTCAAGCTATGAAAAAATAAATAAAGCAACACCACGATTGGTTTTCATTTACGTATTTGAAAAATGTTTACAAATTGACTCCCACCAAATATCTCAGTTATACGCTCTTTCTAAGCTAAGAGAAATTTCTTTAAGTGATATAGCAAACGTTCTTAAAACTAACTTTGACGAAATACGAGAAAAGTGGACTATAGATTTTTCTAACGAGCTAAAGATCTCGCTAAAAATAATGCTGCAAATAGCTTATTGCAAACAGCTAGTATTACTTCCCAGAGACTTCCAAGCTTTCTTTGCCAACAATACAGATTGGATGCTCGAGCACTATCCGACAACTCTTTTAACTCTATGCCCTGACGGGCTGATTAAGGCAAACAGTAACCAAAAACTTCTAAGTCCGTTAATGGCTGTTAACAGATATCGTTTTTCCGACATTACATTAAAAGACATTCGCAAAATGGAGAATGAAGAGCTCAGTTGGGATGATGACTTTGGTGCTCTCCCCTTAACAAACTTTGAAGAATTGTCTAAGCAAATAAAAGAACTAAGTACTACTCGCAAAGCAGCTCCCGAAAAACGTAACCTTTGGCGGGAATATATAGACAGATACTTAGATCAACACAGCGTTACTAAAAGAGCTAAATATAAAAAAAAATCAGCTCTCAATAAGTTAATAAGTTTCATTGAAAAAAAGTTACCCAACAGCATAGGTCTAAATAGCAAAAAAATTCCTCTAAAACCCGCTGATTTTACTCGTGAGCACGTTTCCAATAAAGACTGGGAAACAGACTTAGTACGCCATTTGGGCAAAAAAGTTAACGCTGATACTTTCAATGTCCAGTTAAAACATATTTCTGATTTTTTCGACTGGTTAGAGCTTTACAAGCACGATGAAAATATTAAAAATTTTAGAAACCCTATATTAGATTTAGACAAGAAGATATCAAAGCGACCAAGTGGTACAAACAAAGAGATTTTTGATAAATCACAATTCCCTGTAATTTGGTCATTTACTGCTGCTATTTGCGATTTCTATTGGTATTTGGTCTCAAACAACTTATACCAACTTGGATTAGCAACTAAAAACGATCAGGTATATGATTGTGAGGAGTTAGGTTTTATCCCTGTTTTCTACATGGATGACAAATGCTATCCCATACCCTATATCCCGACTCGTTTTACATCTGAAGCGGTAACTACTTATAATAATTCAGCTTATTATTACCCAACTTTCCAACAAGTTTTTGAGAATTTTATTGCACTAGAAACAGGTATTCGACATATACATATCAGACATCTAGACGCGAACATGTGGAAAACTGGTCTCCCAAATTCGGATATCAATATTGATAGAGGTACGGTCATACCAACCAAAAAACTCAATAATAATAAAGCGTATGAACTTTTGGTTAACACAGACAAAGTAAAGCAAACGTCCTGGAACGCTATAGTTAGTAGCAGAGTTATTAACACACTACTTCGATATGAATCATTTGCTGATTTTGTCGACCCCGAAATCGAAGAAATATTTTACAATGACGATGAAGCTAGTCCCTATCCTCTAATTTCTCCGCTGACACAAATTTTTAATGAAAAAAACACTTATTCTGGGACATTATCTGAGGCAAGTGTAGCGGGCCAATACCGAAGACTATTGTTTCTTTTCGATATTTATAGAGAGTTTTATGAATTACCATTACCTGCGGTTGGTAACTTAGGAGAAGACTCTATAGTATCAATTAAAGCTTATCATCAGCGACAAAATGAGCTAAAGAATGTTATCACAAAGCCTTACAGCAATCGTTTATTATTTAAACAATCTATACTTAAGGCATATTATTGTCACACAAAATATGAAACCAAACATACACCACATGGAACTAGAGCTACCGTCGCTAGTGAAAAAATTACATTACTTCCTCCTGGTGCTATTAAAGATTATATAACAGGTCATGAATCTCTAGCATGCCTTTACTACTATATTAAGCTAGACCTTAACTACCTTGAAGGGTTAGTAAAAAATGATGAAGAAGGCTCCCCAGAAAGTTTTAATAGTTTACTGGAGCGCTATTTTCAGCTTTCACAAAAAGCACTGGAAAAGAACATCAAAGATGTAGTTGAGTCCCAGCCTGAGACAGCAATGCGAGATTTGGGAGCGATTTCCTTCTCATCACAAACTGAACGACAAGGAATGCCAAATAGCGGCTTAATTGCAATTCAAAACATCAACAATTCACAACTTGCGTATTTTCCAACCCATATATGCCCTTTTGGTGCCAAGTGCCCAAAAGACGTAATTGATGAGTTTGGAGAATACAATTGCGGACCATGTTATTACTCGGTAAAAACGGTTGATAACATTCCCTCAATACTTGGAGAAATTAGAAAGCATGTTGACTCTTTCGAGCATTTAGAGTCGACGTTAAAAAAAATTAAATCTTACCCTCAGAATGCATCTGGTCAATTAAGTAAGTTAGAAGGAGAAAGGCAAAGGGCTGCATCTGCTATTACCGCATGGGTGGCGTCATTTCAAATTCTGGCTCGCAAAGTCACGGAGATGAAAAATAAATCATCAACCGAAGTTTCCGGTAAGCTTTTAGTCGCGAACCCCAAAGCCTTAATACTCCATTTTGAAAACAATAAATTAGCCGATACACCTCTCAACAAAGCCTTGGTTCGCGAAATGGATAGCTTAGCAAACTCTGAGTACGCAACACCTTCAGCAAAAGCTCAAATGGACAAATTTAGAAGAAAGCTGCTTATCAACGGTGATGAGCTCGGAACATTAATTAAGGAGCAAATTGAGTTATCTTCTGAGGACACAGATACAAAGGGCTTGCTTGCCTCCATCAATATCACTAACCCTATTTCATTAAACAAAACACTAGACGACATTGAAGAGACATTCAAAAAACTTTCTAATCTAAAAGTAATAAGCTAGATATGAAAAAAATTGAGCCTGCTAACAAAAGTAACGCTAATAGATACCACTCTACCAAGTGTAAGATAAGACTTGACGCCATTTTCGAAATACTTAGAGACTTAGAGCAAAGTAAATCTCAATTTGAATCTCTTTGGCAACTAGCAACTTTTATCGCAAGAAAGTACAACGAAAAAGAGATAAATATTGCGACAAACCGTTACCCTAACAAAATAGATAAGATTTCAGTTTCAACTTTAGTTAGTGACAAAGCCCCATATAGGGAGAAGGTTCTCAAGCACTTTAACAGTCAGAAAAACTCGAATGAAAAATATTCTATGGCGTTATTAGAAGTAACAAAAGAATCACAGATCACCAGCCTTCAAAATCAAATCAAAAAACTAGAATACAAAAATAAGAATTTATTAAAAAAGGTGGAACAGCCTCATTTGCTAACATCGAATTTTTCCCAGAATGACCTCTTGGAAGCTTTAGATGCCAGTCATAAGGTGATAGTTGCACTGTTATGTGAGTTCAAAGATTCTGTCGTAATTGATAAAGAAAGTCTCATAGATTTATCCAAAATTGTTGACAATGAACTAGTTCCCAAAGACATATTAAAAAAGTCTAAGATTCTTGAATCTACGATTATTCAAATCATTGGAACGGGCATCTGAATTAATAAGGCCGTAACAAGTAATTTAACCATTACTTAACACTGTCAGACTACATGTAAAAATAACTTAAAATTACCTATAACAGGCTTTAGAACATCATGAAAGGACATTCATGTGACTATCTAATTTGAGAGTAGGAAGCATGGATAGCCCCAAACAGAATTGTATGGGGCTAAATGAGACGCTATAGCGCGATCTCTTTTATTTTTCCTTTAGAAAAAAACTTATACAAGCTAGGTACAACAAAAAGCGTCAATAAAGTAGCTGTAATTAAGCCGCCAACAATTACACTTGCTAGTGGTCTTTGAATTTCCGAACCAACTCCATTTGACATCAACATAGGTATTAAACCTAACGCTGAAGTAATAGCTGTCATGAGAACAGGGCGTAACCTTGATGTAGCACCATCAAATATTGCTTTGTCGGGTACAAGCCCATCTTTGATCCGTTGGTTAATGCTCTCCACCATGACGACACCATTAAGTACAGCTAGGCCAAAAAGAGTAATAAAGCCAACAGAGCTTGGGACTGATAGGTACTGACCGGAGAGATATAGTGAAAACACGCCACCGATAACGGCTAGTGGAACATTAAGTAAGATCAGCATAGCTTGTCCTACTGAGCCAAACGCAAAGTAAAGAAGCAAAGCTATCAAAGCCAAAGATAACGGCACGACGATAGAAAGGCGCTGTTGTGCACGTTGCTGGCTTTCAAATTGACCGCCAATAGATACTGAGTAGCCTGCTGGCAATTTTACTTCAGATTTTATCGCAGCCTGAATATCTTCAACCACACTTCCCATATCACGGCCTTGGACATTAGCTTGAATAACCACTCGACGTTGTACATCGTCTCTTCTAACTTGTGGAGGGCCAGACTCAAAAGACACGGTAGCTACATCACCAATACGCACCCAAGCTCCTGTAGGAGATTGCAGTCTTATATCAGCTATTGCTTCACTATTAGATCTGAATTCCTTTTCTAAGCGCACGTAAATATCATAACGCTCATTGCCATTGATGATTTGACCAGCTTCAATTCCACCTATGCCGTCTTGAACTACTTCCATGACATCACCAACGGATAAACCATATCTAGAAAGCTCAAGTCGATTTGGAGCGATGACAAGCTGCGCTTCACCTGCAATCTGCTCAAGTGCAACATCCTTAGCACCCTCAATTGACTTAATCGCAGTTTCTATTTCTCGCCCTTTGTTTGCTAGCACCTGTAAGTCAGAGCCAAATAATTTAATGGCAAGTTGTGCTTTAACACCCGATAACAACTCATCCACGCGTGTGGCGATAGGTTGAGAAAAATTCAGTAACAGTCCCGGAAATGCTTCCAATGAACGCTCCATTTTATCTTGCAGCTCATAACGATTAGATGCGCTTGTCCATTCTGAAACAGGTTTAAGGCCAATGTAGATTTCAATGTTGTTCACAGGCTCTGGGTCGCCACCAATCTCAGCTCGACCAATTCGGCTTAACGCATAAGTCACTTCTGGGAAAGCCATTAGCTTTTCTTCCAAGATTGGAGCAACCGAGAGCGCAGTTTCCAAACTAGAAGAAGGGGCTAATGTAACTCTTAGGTTAATCGTTCCTTCTTCTAGTTCCGGCACAAATTCTGTCCCTATTTGTGGAAGAACAGCCGCTGCCGAAGCAATAAGTGATAATGAGAAAAAAACAACGGCTTTGGTCTGACTTAAAGCGATTTTCAATAACTTTCGATACAAAATGTCGACAGGTTTTAAAATCAAACTTTCTCTTTCTTTCCCCCCTCTTTTAAACATAAAAGTGGCAAGAGCAGGAACAATAAATAAAGCAACAACAATAGCTGATACCACAGCTAACATAATGCTGATAGCCATTGGTTGAAACAGCTTTGCTTCAACACCTTCGAAACTAAATAGCGGTGTAAAAACAACGAGAATAATGGAAGCTGCAAAAAAGATCGGACGAGCGACTTCCTTGCCTGCCAGTTTCAACTTTTTCTTAGTATCATCGTTCGCTTCATCGCTGCTACTTTCTAATTGCCTATTTAGATGTTTAAACATGTTTTCAACCATAACAACCGAACCATCGACTAACATGCCAATAGCGACAGCAATGCCGCCAAGCGACATTAAATTGGCTGAAATACCCAACCAAGCCATCACCATAAGCGCTATACCGATAGAGATTGGAATAGAAACCAGCACTAAGAATGTGGCTCTTAAATTCATCAAAAATAAAGCAAGTACAACAGTGATAAAGATAAAAGCCAAAGTAAGGGCTTCAACGACGGTTGCCACCGCTTTTTCAATTAAGTCAGCTTGGTCATAAAAAGGCTCAAATCTTACGCCTTCAGGTAATGCCTGATTGATAAGCTCAGTTCTGGCATTAATGCCATCTATTGTCGCTTTGGTATTCGATCCCATGCGCTTTAATACTATGCCAGAGACCACTTCACCTAAGTTTTCAACAGCGCCATTGTTAGCTTTACGTGTCATAGTGACAGCACCTTGTCTGATCTCACCGCCGAGTTCTACTTTAGCGACATCAGAGACTGTAACTACTACACCATTAAGTGTTTTCACGGGTACTTGCTGAATATTTTCAACACCTTTTTCACCACTTTCAAACCAACCTGTACCTCGAATAACGAGCTGCTCTTGTCCGCGATTCATGTACCAGCCACCAACATTGGCGTTGTTATTTTCAAGCGCTGACACAACATCTTCTTGGGTTAACTCATAAGACAATAGCTTAGAAGGATCGACATTAACTTGATATTGACGGACGTTACCACCGAATGACAATACATCCGTTACACCATCCACAGGCATGATCAAAAGTTTAATGATCCAGTCATTAAGACTTCTAAGTGCCATTGAGTCATACTTGCTTTCGTCATCTGAAATCAGCAAATATTGAAATACTTGCCCTAAACCTGAAGTGTTAGGCCCCATCTCAGGGGTTCCAACACCAGCAGGTATAAGCTCTTTCGCTGCTTGTAAACGTTCAAAAACCAGTTGCCTAGCAAAATATATATCTGTGCCTTCTTTAAATACTACCGTTACGCCGGACAAGCCTGTTTTTGAAATAGAGCGCACTTGTTCCACGTCTGGCAATGCGTACATCACAGCTTCTATTGGGTAAGTGATAAGTTGCTCTACTTCTTCAGCAGCTAAACCCGGAGCTTCGGTATTAACAGCGACTTGTACGTTTGTTACGTCTGGAAAAGCATCCAAATTCAACTTAGGTATGGTGATAACTGCACTTGCAATCAACGTAATTAACGCGATTAACACGAGCAATCGGTTATTAATAGACCAATCAATAATTCGATTAAACATGAATGGCCTCCTTAATGATTGTGCGGATCAAATCCGCCTTTCGCGATTTCAGACGCGACAAAAAAAGCCCCCCGTGTCACCACTTTAGTTCTGGCTTCAATACCTAAAACTTCGCGATACTCACCAAAAGATTGGCCTCTCGTCACTTCAACAGCCTTAAACTCGTTTGGATGATCTTCAATAAACACTGTCCAATCGCCATCGCTGCTTCGTATCAAAGCGTCTTCTGGTACTGCTATGACTTCGTTGCTCGACTCGAACTGAAAATAGACCTTCACGAACATACCTGAATGGAGTTTATGTCCAGAGTTAGTAACCGATAGCCTTACTGTTCTGGTACGAGTAATGGGGTTAATAGTGTGAGCTTCTTGTATGACGTTGGCTTGGTATTTAACACCATTCAAATCAATTAAAGCTGGACTGCCTAAAGCTAAATTTATTTCTTTATTTGGCGGTATATTAGCTTCTACCCAAAGGTCAGTCTCATCGGCAAGTAACATAATCGTTTCACCTGCCTCAATACGCTGCCCTTGCATGAAGTCATCTTGCAAAACAACGCCTTCTCGCTCAGCAACAAGACCGTACTGTCCAAACGTAGCGCTATCTTGTTGGGATATTTTATCAATCGCTTGCTTTGTTAAACCAAAAGCCACTAACTTGCCATAAACACCTTTATAAATGTTTTCCGCTTCAACAAGCGTACGTTCGCTTATGTTATTACTACCTAGCTTTTTAGCTCGCTTCCAGTTAGAAGACGCAATTAAAAAGTCAGCTTGAGTTTGAGCCATCGTTTCGCTGAACAAAGTAACCAGTTTTTGTCCAGATTTAACGTGGTCTCCTAAGCTCGCATGGCGATTAATCACCACAGAGTCTGTGCGAGGTGAAACTATATAGCTCTTATAACCGTTTGCTTTCACTTCTCCGGGAGCGTAAACCGTATTAAGGTGTTTCTTTGGCAACAGTTCCTCAATTTTTATGCCTGCTAATCTAATTTTTTCAGCACTTAAGGTAATTCCTTCTTCATGCGCTTCTTCCTTTATTGCAAGCTTTTCAGGGCTATTTTCTTTATCTTCAGCATGGTCGTGGTCATGAGCAGGTTCTTTGGTGGGTTTTTCATGCTCATGTGAATGTTCATCGTATGCTGTGTTATTTTGACTTTCACTAGCCAATGTTGTGCTTATTGAAAGCACACCAAGAATGATCACTAAGGCTATACCAGTGATTCGAAAAATATTATTCATAATGACTCTTAACTTTTATTAAACCAAATTGTGTTTGCGCGATAGCGCTCTTTATGGAATGAAGTTAAGCGATAGGTGGTCGATAGAGCCTAGTTGAAGTACCTAGAGGCAACGAAATCAACTTATCAAAGTTGTGTGAGTTATTTAATGATAGGTTTGGAGTAAACGCTTTAACCAGAATCCAACTGGTATGATTGCCGCTACAATGTCCGCAATGGTGGCAGTCCTCGATATCGTGTTCGTTATCACTATCTAGCTGAGGAGAATGATCTGCTTCGTGATCATGAATGGATTGTAGATGCTCAACGTCTAACTGATGAGTTTCCGTGCTTGCAGATACGGCGACAAACGATTGTAAAACAATCGATATTATCAGCAGTATTTTTAAAGCAACGTTAATGTTCAATATTCTATTCTCTTCGTTAGATGTATGTAATGTAACAAATTTACTGGTACAAATCTAAGGGCAATGTACAACATTGGTGTTAATCATCTCTGCAAACTTCATCAGGAAATTCAAATTCGATGGTTGTATGCGACAAATTAAAGGCGCTTAACTCTTCAGAAATAACTTGCTTGAGTGATTGCAACTTAGGTGCATCATATGGTTCATTCAAGACGAGGTGTGCAGTTAACACATGACTTTCCCCATCTAAAGACCAATAATGTAAGTGATGAATCTCTTCAACCTCAGATTTAGATAACAAGGCATCCGTAATTTTGTTTTGTGTTTCTTCATCGGGTGACGCTTGTAGAAACAACGCAAAAGTCGACTTTAAGTTTTTAACTACGTTAAACAAAATAAATAGTGTGAAGGCTATAGATAACAATGGATCCAAAATAGGCCAATCCACAAACATTAAGATAATTGATACGAGAAGGACAGCCACCCAACCAAGAACATCTTCCAATAGGTGCCACGTTAATACTTTCTCGTTTAATGTAGTTCCAGCTTTGAGTTTATAAACGGCATAACCATTTACTGTGACACCGAGTAATGCCAACCCTAGCATTCCTTCTACCATCGGCATTTCGGGGTTAGATAATCGAAGGATGGCCTCCACCAATATGAAGATAGAGCCAGCAATTAAAACAACGCTATTTATTAAGGCACCAAACAGTGATAAACGCTTATAGCCGTAACTGTAAGTTGAAGATGCTTGTTTATCTGAAAAGTGATTCAACAACCAAGCAAAACCGATAGATATGCTGTCACCTAAGTCATGAACTGCATCAGCCATGATTGCAGTGCTGTTGGTTAACCAGCCTCCAATGAATTCAATAATGGTAAAAGTGACATTCAGAAAAAATGTCCAACCTATGCGCTCACTTTTATCATGTGTGTGGTGGTGACTATGATTGTGGTTGTGCATTTTCACCTCTACCTTGGTTACTGGTGTTTCTAAGTCGATTAACATTCATATTGATAAGATGACGAATCACAGTTTGATATAACCAGCGTTTTATTCCTGACAAATTAGTTCCTTTTTGACGGTAAAATTCATCTGGCGAGTTATATAAACCAAAGTCATCATGAATGCCTTCTTTTTGAATGTATGTATCTTTTCCTGTCCATTCAGTCTCTGGATTTGACAAACAGGTTGTCGCGACTCCATATCCGCAGAAATTATCTTTAATTTGGCTAAACTTAGACTTAATTGAAGTTAGATAAGCTTCATCCAGAATAAAGCCTTCTAAACTTATCCACTCACCATCAAAGAAAACTTCAACCCAACTATGGATAATATATTTAGGCGCAAGCCAAAATACATAAGAAGGAATAGCTCCTTTTTGAAGCTGTTGCTCTATCGTAAAGCCATGAAATCGGCATTGAATACCAAGTGCTCGCAATAGTGCCATCAATAAATTGCCTTTGGTATTACACTGACCATAGCCATCAGCTAATACTTCGCTTGCGGCAATATCATCGCTGCGATTATATCCGAACTGGATTTCGTCTTTAACAAAAGTGTAAGCGACACCTATCTTGTTGTAATCATCTATAGCTTGCCAATTTCGCTCTTTAATCAATCGCTGAATAGTCTCATGATTGAAGTCTAGTATTGTTGTTTCAGACAAATAGTTCTCATTCATATTGTCATACACTCACGCAGTTTCACTTTGAATAACATAACCATAGAATCTATAGTTACTATAGAGTCAAGTCGGGATAGAAATTAATATGAAGATAGGCCAACTAGCCAAGGTATCGGGCTGTTCAATACAAACAATTAGGTATTACGAAAAAGAAGGGTTACTGAACCCGCCTAGTCGTAGCGAAGGAAATTTTCGGTTATATGATAAAAAAGCGTTCAAAGAATTAGAGTTCGTTAAACATTGTCGAAGTCTCGATATTCCTTTGTCAGAAATCAAGACTTTACTTGAGCTTAAAAACAGACCTGAAGAAAGTTGCTCGTCAATAAATGACTTAATTGCAAACCAGCTTGATCTAGTAAACAAGCGGATTCGAGAGTTGAGAGCATTAAAATCCGAGCTTCAGATAATGAAGAAAGCCTGCTCCTCAGATAATACAGTTGAAAAGTGTGGGATTATGAGAACGCTAGAGGTGTAATAATTAGCTTCTTTGTTCGCTCGATACAAGAGTTACTCGTATATTAAATTGATTAGAAAATTATCCCTAACACTCTATATTCTATAAAATAAAAATTACTTAATTATTGGTGGTGTAAAGTCCATACCACATTTCAGTTCAAGTCTGGGAGGGGCCACCATTTTTAAAAGCACCTTTCGATTAGCAACTTGCTAAATCGAGGCACTCCGTAAGAAGTTGCACACATTCGCTAATTATTCATAATGACTCTGATGACATATGAGCCTCATTAGTCAATTAATAGTGCTTATCAAGCCTACTAATCACACCAAATCTCAATTGTTGACGTGAGAACAAGCGACCGATGCACTAAATTCTTAATTACACAATAGTGAGCTCAATTAAGCTTGTATAAAAAACGTACTATATTATCATTTTGAGAATCACACTATATTGTTACTTAATGTGGTTAATATGATTGCTTTCATTTAATTACCAAAATAAGCAATGATTAAAATTTTCGATAGCAGGAAAGAATACTGTACTGGGGGCCTGAACGCGTTTAGTTAGTATTCATATAACAAGATGAGAATTCAAGGATGACTAAGCTAATAACACTGATCGATTTTATCGCGCACTCCTTCAAGATTAAATTCTGGGAAGTTTTCTCTTCTATCGCAATCGTCGTTTTGTTCGGAATTCTGTACGAAATGTACATACTCAAAAATTCAATTTATGCGGAGCACGCCAATAACAAAGCATCTACCCAAAATTCAGTAAAGCCTCTAGACAAAGGAAGAATCACAGATTACCAAGCCCTCTTAGACTGGTTTATAACGTCTGATAATAATATTCCCATCGGTGCAGCCTCTTTCATAACAGACATAGAACATGAAGCCGCTAGTATAGTTAAAGTTCTAAATGATGAGATGGAGCGAATAAACGACATACAGAGAAAAGCCATCGAAAGGGCGCTAAATGGGCGAACGCACTTGGATTCAGATGATAAAGCCATCAGCGTACTAACTAATGCTTATAAAGACCAAGCTCCAGATGTAGCCGTTGCGTGTAGCGATATTTTTAAGGATGGAAGTCCTGTTCGGCCTCAGGGTCTCACAAGTGATGCAAAGACTATGTTGAACCGTTCTCATGACCCCAAAAGCAAAAGAGGCTCACTAGAGTTTGCAATAATTTCAAATCATGAGATCCCGCTCGAGGAAACTACAGACAAACAAGCGCTAGAGGCTAAATGGTGGAAATTTTCTCCAGTTTGTCATTTGTTCAATACGTTTAGCGAAGAAGTAAGGAAAAAACTCGACAGCAATAAAAATGTAAAAACAGTCAATGATGCACTCACGACTGCATTTGCACCATCTAAGTTCACATTGGCTGATAATGGCGAACTCACACCTCTTGAAGGCGAGGACCCAAACTTAAGGGTTAGAGCGATATATTTAGGTTTAGACGCTGGCCCTCGGATTTCTTTTCCTGGAACAAAATATTCTAGTGCAGAGCAAATCTTGTATGCGCCAAGGGATAGACCTTGGTATCGATTAATCCATGAACCCCCTACCGCTTATAAGGTAGGCGAATGCACATTAACATCACCGTATGCTGATGTAGGCTCTCAATTGCTAGTTGTGAGAACGATTGTTTGTAAAGGTGAACGAATTTCAATTGGCCGTTCTCCTAAAAACTTCGCTCTCGGCATCGATGTCGTAATAAATAAAAGTAATCAAGTGATAAACGACAAACTTAAAGCAATTAGTGCCCGGATAGAGAAAACAGCAACACCGTTCGCTTCTTTACAATTTACAAAGATAGACAGCGAACCAAATAACTTAAGTGATGACTCAGGTAAAGCAGAAAGTACTCCTGAGTCAGTGAAAGCGGAAGGTAAGAGCTCAGATTCACAGAAGCCGAAAACTGCGATCGAACTCATATCAACTTATTTTGACGAAAACACTCTGGAAAACTTAAACAACGATGGTTCTAAATCTGCAATTTTAATAATTCTGGCAATTAATATATTTCGCCTGAAATACAGTAGATACGTTTACGCACTGCTTTTAAGTACGACATTGTTTGGCGCAAAAGAAAATCAGAGCTCAGAAATATCTCAAAGACTAACGTTGGGCTTTAATCATATTGCCTCGTTGCTGATGGCATTAAAGAGAACATTCACGACTGTAGACGAGACCACGGTTCAGCGCTCAGTTCGAGCGAAGCAAGATGTGAATATTGTTTTCGGGAAATCTTTTAAATATTCGTTGTTAGGTTTGGAAGTTCGAATCCCAATCAAGTTTAGATTTTGTGAAGTAGAATTGAGTCAAAATAGAGCAGACCCCATATCTATTCTCAAGGTGCATAATTTTTGGGGTAAAGAATTACAACAAAAATATATTGAGTCCGTGCCAGAGCTCTTATCTGCTGTCACAATTGCTGCAAATGACACTAAAAGCAAAGCGGCTTCGATTGACGATACTAAGAAAAGGTATATGTCAGCTACGCAGATTATACCCTCTCCTATTTGTGACTACTCCTCTATCAAAAAAATGAACGATAGAGTTCTTTTGCTTGAAAGGAAAAGAGTTAGGTTGAATGTCTGTTATGAAGAATTGGGTGAATTGTACGAGAAGAACTCTATCAAAGTTGTAAACCGCCTGTCTGACGTTGCTTCAGCAATGAATCATCAATATAAGCAATATATTGAACTGCTTGAACGCTCGAGTGAGAACGTAGTCAGATATATTCTTTGTACCGAGAATGAATTGGATGAATTCAAGCAAATTCACACCAAGTATTTCGATGAATTAAACGATTTACACAAAACGACAAATTCGGAGATTCATTTTGTGCCCGTTCAGGAAACTCTCGGAGCAAACCTTTTTAATACAAAAAGAGAACAATTCATTCTTTTGGAGAATTTTGTTTTAGTAATTGAGGGACTGCAAAATATTACTATTAGAGGCACTCAAGCGAGCGAGGAAACCCTCCTAACAGGATACGTTAGCTGGAACATACCTGACTTAAACTACTATAAGTTGTTTACCCAGGAAATAGAGAAAAAAATAAATGACCGCAATAATGAAAATAGCGCCGGGGATTGATATCACGGGCGTCAAATTAGCATAGAGCGCGTCCTAGCTAATTCCTCAGCCACTCAACCGCTTGCGGTATGACGTCCTCGGGATTGCTTTGTTGGTCAACGGGCACCCTCTCGCCATATTTTAATTGATTGCGGTCCGCGGTTATCGCGGTAGTGAGGAAAAGTACGCTGCCATCACTGAGCTGGAATGATGAATTCGCCGTGGATAAGCCGCAGCTGTCTGTGCCAAAAAAGCGCACATTAAATTGCTGTTTAAAAGCGATCATTGTTGCTTCACCAGAGCTGGCGGTGCGTCGACTCACCAATACGGCGATTTTGGGCAATGGATTAATCAAAGTATACGGCTGTACAACTTGAACTATCGGCGAGCTCCCGCTGAATGAATACCCATCTTGGTAGCCCCAGGCAGTAGGTGTTTCATCAGCATCGATAAAATGTCCCAATAGTGATTGATCAAATAACGGGCCTAAACCCGCGATCATTGGCCACATATTACCTCCGAGATTATTGCGCAAATCGACCACCCATTTGGTCACGTCTTGACTGTCTTGTGCGGCGATATCCGTTTGAATGTTTTGCGCAATTTGGCGAGATTCGCTGGCACTTGGAGAGCTAACGGCATCGACTCGAACGTAGCCGATATCGGGCTCATCAAGACTATCCATGGCAAAACTTTGCTCGCAGCGGATCGTCGACGGATAGGTAATCAAACTGCCATCAGCAGCATTTAAAAATGAGTGGTTTGTATCGATCAACTCCAACGCTCTTGTTATGGCAGGGTATGTATCACTTATACTCTGCGCATTGGCAGCGATTGCGTTGACCTCAGTCTCTAAGTTTCCCCAATCCACCGAATTTCGTGTTACGGCATTATCTTGCAATATCGTTAGAACCTCAGATAAGTACTGTCGTGCTGCTGCCGATTGGCCCGGTTGTGGATTTGGTGCGGGCTCAGAAGAACTCCCTCCCCCGCCACATGACAATAAACTGAAACAACATATCAGCACCCACGTTGCCTTAAAAAGCTCTCTTGCTTGTCTCATCGCCTGTCCTGTTAGTTCTTTTGTATATAGTGAGTAATACGGCTAGCTCAAATGTCATTGTTGTCTTAAGTTCAGAGTTAACAAACTTGCACACTCGTTCCGCTAAACACTAACATTGGGTAACGAAACCGTCACCACTCGTGTGACATGTGGGGATTGTGTTTCTTTGCTAAATCAAAGCCTTTCTTTCCTAACAACGGCGAAGCTGGCACACTAAACAGCAAGCTATTTTTTGTAACCCGCAGCAACTAAACAAGGCCTTTATGAATACCGAATGCACCTTCCGTATGCGCGGCGAAAATATGACCAGAATCGAAACCTTTGTGGCTGCGAGTTTTGGCTTTGCTATCACCATGTTGATCATTAGCCTTGATGACATCCCAAAGGACATCGAAGCGTTTATTCTGGCTATCAAAAACGTACCGAGCTTTGTAACCAGTTGTGCGGTAATCATTTTAATCTGGTACAAGCATGCCGATTGGTCGCGCCGCTATGGGCTTGAAGATGCGATGACTATATTTCTCAGTGGGGCACTCATCAGCATCGTACTCGTGTTTATGTATCCGTTGCGCCTAATGATGCAAGGGTTGTTTTTTGTCATGACTGATGGCTATTTCCCACTCGGAATAGAACTCAATAGCTGGGAAAGCCTGCGCACCATGTTCGTGTTTTACGGTGCAGGGTTCTTGGCCTTAACGATTAACTTCTGGGCGCTCTTTGCGCATGCTTTAAAGCAGCAAGAGAAACTCGAACTCTCAGACTTTGAACATAATTTCACTCAGCGCAACGTAGCAGACTGGATGATTAGTTCGGTGATGAGTGCTGTGGTGATTGTGGTGATGCTCTTTGTACCGACCGACTATCTCATTTACGTCCCGCACCTGTTTTTCTTGCTCTTTGCCAAAAGCTACTTTGTCAAACGCTACTATGATCAGAAACTACAGCAAGCGAGCCTAGACGCCACGCTGAGCTAGGCTGTCGATACGAATAAAGAGCGCTAATACCAACTCAACTCATCGATAAGTGACTCTAGTTCCGTTAATTGCAGCTGTTGGCGCACTGATTGGTAGTCTGCAGTGTGCACAATACCTGCTGCTAACAGCGCTTTTTGTGGGCTTGAGAGATCATCGAACTCTTTGAATCGAACAGCCTCTGGGCCAGCATAAAACTTAAACGGATTGCTTTCGTACATCAGGGGATCAAACTCCAATCCGGTCCATAACTGCAGCTCACTGGTCGTCACTCGAAAGCTGCGCAAACTGACGCGCTTTTTACCTTGCTTAGTGCGCAATGTATCGATGTCTTGAAACAAAATATACGCTGCTGTGACAGGTTGATTTTGCTGATTCACATAGGTAATGGTTTTCCAAAAACCAGCAGGGATCCGAACTGGCTCAAACCCAACGCCTTTTGTGAAAAAGCGGTCACAGGTGGTGAAAATTGGGCCGCTCATGACAATCAGTTTATCGTCTCTGGACAACGAAAAATCGGCCACGGCTTTTTCCGGCAGGCGCCATTCGTCTTCATTAAAGTTTTCGTGCTGCATTGAAGCATTGGTATACGCACAGCTGTCGTTACTGGCCGCCAACGCAGTTTCATAACTCCCCCAAGTCACAGCTGTTCTGCGCGTAAGGTGGCCCCGATCCCATGGCGAGTGCGTATAGGCGTCGTTAGTGACCTGATGCGCTTTGCCAACACGATCGTCAATAAACCATTTGCGCCCCTTTTTTCCTGACACTACTTTTTGTGCACTGTTGTCCACGTTCGCGGCAGAAAAAATGGCTTGCTTGACCGAACGACTCATAGCTAACGAGTAATGGATATAAGGGATCACATAACTATTGTCATTCCCTTCGGGTACAAACATATCACCAATCAACGAAATGCTTGGTTCGGGTAACTTCACAGTGAAGTCGTGCAGAAAATCGGCTTGGTATCCTTCGCGCATAATGGGTCACTCCTTGAAATCCTTGCCTTAATATAGAACAAATTAGCCACGACTCAAGTAAGCTATAGTGCAAACTAGCAGCCCAATCCTAGACAACGATTCAACCCAAAATCGAGCTGCTATGGTTGTGCCTAAATCATCTTGGATGCGCTGAGCTATCCCAATATGACTTTGATGATGTAAAGAATATAAGGTGACAGTGACATACTCAGCAGCACAACTAAAATGCCGAGAAATTGAAACGCGTTGAAAGTATCAGCTGTCATGGTGGTGTCATTCATATTGTTCTCCAAACTCAGATTATTGACGAAACAGACCTTTTTACATCGCCATACAGTAGCCAAAGGCCTTGGTTACTAAGTTAAGTAAAACAAGTTGTGTGCCAGACTTTTAACCACTGATTTATATAGACTTTTTATTAAAGGCAAGGGTAAAGCAAGTTTGAGCTTTATAGAATTGTCATCCGTGACAAACCGTGTATGTCAAAATTGACAAATGTAGAATAAGTGCTGCCAGATTTACGGTAAAACAAGACTGTTAATACGTTACGTTTAAAGTCTCAATCCGAGCAATGTTCTGGCTATGGATCATTGCGATATCCGGGAAGATATATCGGCTCCATCCGAAGTGCTTCGTCCAGCCACTCTCGGACAAAAGGGCGGTTGAGCAACGTATGAACCCATTGCTTGACCAATGGCTTTTCGTCATTCGGTTGCAAGTGATAGGACAATCGTACCACCGAGGGTACAAACATAATGTCCGCCAAAGAGTAATCACCTACCAAATAATCGCCACCGAACTCATCAATCGATTGCTCCCATATGGAATAGACATGATTAATTGCGGCGACCTCATCTTCAGACAAGATTTTCTTTTCCGGATAAAACGCACTCTCAAAAAACAAACACGGGCAGATTCGGCCGAAAGTTGAATGTTGCCAACTAGCAAGTGAACGCGCCCGCGCGCGAGCTTTTATATCCGTCGGTAGTAAACCGCCGCCACCGAGCTCATTAGCATATTCCATAATGGCCATCGAATCAGAAATTATAAATCCGTTGTCATCTAATACGGGAACTGCAGCTGGGGGTGAGAATCGTCCGATTGCTTGTAAATTTTTCCAACGCTGTGGCCGGCGAATATCAATGATCCGTTCTTCAAATCCTATGCTTTGCTCTTTCAAAGCGAGCCATGCTCTAAAAGCCCAACTCGAAGCGTTTCGATTCCCACTATAGAGAACTCTGCTCATACTCAAAACCTCAACTCAATTAAAATAACGTGGCAAATAGAATAATGGAGTTGCTGTTCTGAGACGCGTTAAATTCGTCGAGTTAACGCCCTTTAAACAGCGAAAACATCTAGTTTCCGCCTATTTCTAGTCACTTCCCGGATAGCAGTCACGATGAAGCGGCTAACACTCAGCAGGTGGGGGCTGGATACAACGCAATCACCATTTGTAGGGGCACAGCAGAATTGATTACAGCGGTATATCGAGACCAATTTTAGGTGACTGGATGACGACTTTAGAATGAAACTTTTGAATATTGCTATCAGACATCAGAAGTTCTCGCGTAAATCGATCAAATGACGGCATATCCTCAACAACTATAACCAATACAAGGTCAACTTCACCGGCGGTGTAATAAATCTGTTGTACTCTGGGGTCTTCATGTAGCTTCCGCACGACTTCATCAAGCCTTTTTTCACCGCCTTTCTCAAGCAAGACGTCAACGATGATAGTCGCAAAACGATTCAGCTTATTGCGGTTCAAAAGAGTGACAGTCTTTTCAATAATGCCTGAGGCTTTGAGCTTTTTGATTCGGCGCTGACACGCCGAAGACGACAAACCAACATGGTGACCTATTGCCTCGGTGCTGATTCCACTGTCTTGTTGAAGAAGCTTTAGAATTGAACGGTCAAACTGATCCACGCGTTTTTTCTACCCACATGTTTATTATTGCTAGTCATTGTAGGCACATTGTCTAACAAATTGAATAACACCACGGGTGCTCGTTCGAGTTCGAAATTCTCCATTATCACAAACTTACGGTTTTTTTGTCGCTTCGGAATGAACATAAGGAGTGTTTGTTAGGTTGGCTCGTTAAACAGCGGAGGGGAAGCCCTCCGCTTAACACAGAGAGATACATGTTTACGAGAATGTATCTACAGGTTCACTACGCCTGTAATGTCATCATCAGGTATTTTCACAATCGATTGGTGTTTTTGTTTCTAAACGAGGGAGCGATGATGTGAAACGGACACTAACGCTAGTGCGCGTTTAAAAAAAGCCTTGTTGCAAACACACAACAAGGCTTTTACTAACGTCTCATCTCTAGCTCAAGGACCTAGAACTTGTATTCTCCACGTAGGTAAAACGTGCGCCCATACGAGTCAAAGTAACGAGGGTCGAAACCTTCTTGGTGTCCACCACCTTCACCAAATGCTAATGGTGGTAACTTGTCGGTCAAGTTGTTTGCACCGAGCGTTAGATTAAGACTGTCGTTGTAGTACCAAGTCGAACTCCAATCAATGATCGTATGTGATGGCACACTCAATTGTACGCCACCTGAATAGCGTGTTGTCGTTGGTCCACCTGTCTCTGGGTCGGCAACGCGAATTGAGCGAGAGCCACCAGGGAATGCTTGGTCGGTATATCCGCTTTGATAAGCAACATTGATCGTGTGACTAAAATCCCCATGCACTAAGGTATTGACGATGCGCGCTCTGTTGCGGAACACCACTTCTTCATCAGGTCCTTTACGCCCTAGGCTGGTATCAAACACATCGGTAGTGCCCACGCGCAGGCTTTCGCTTTCGATAACGTAGGTACCTGCCAATTGAGTCCTCAAAGTAGCCCAACTGAAGTCATTGGTAATATTCATCGTCCAGTCAACTCCAGAGGTATTTGATTCACCGATGTTGATCGGCCCCTGAATAACGGCCAGTACATCTCGTTGACGACCTTCGTCAAATCGAGAGGTGAACAACTCGCTATAGCGCACCGGATCACTGAATATGTTTTGTTGTGTTGGGCGCTCGACCTGATTCTCTAGCTCAAGGTCCCAATAATCGACACTGATACTGAATTCATTGCTCGGAGCATAAACAGCACCAATCGAAAACTGCTCAGACTCTTCGGGTTGAAGCGCAGCATTACCTTCTCGAAATACGTTGTATTGACGGTTGCCCGTTAGACATAGGTCAGAACGTGAATCTCCGCTATCAAACGGACATGCGTATGCTTGACCGGTGACACCAAATGGAATTCGCGGTTCAGCAATTTGGCGCATCGTTGGCGCCTTGAAGCCAGTGCCGATCGACGCTCGCAATAGCCACTCATCCGTAGGACGATACGCAACGCTTACTTTATAGGTTGTATCGTCTAGGTCCTCACCAATTTCTCGGGTAGAACCGTCCGCGATAACGTTGCCATTGTCATCTAGCAATAGATCACTACCTGGTGCACAGTCTTCGCCGCCCTGGCAAGCATGATATTCAGCCAGCTGAATCGGATTTTGTATGGTTTTATTATCTACCGCCGAGATTTCGTCGTAGCGGAGCGAGGCTGTCAGCTCGAAATTCTCAAAAAGAGGAACAACCGTTTCAAGAAAGAAGCCATAGGTTTCACGCTCGAGGTCAAATTGGGCATCTGGTGACGCAAACAAAATAACGCCACGCTGGTTGTCCTCTGATCCTCGCAACGCATAACTAGTTTCACGGTAGTCAAAACCACCACCGAGATAAACCGTTCCTTCAGGCATTTCGAAAACTGGCGCTGAGAAGCTACTGTTGAAGCTAAACAACTCGGTATCTGTGACGGTGTCCAGACCACTGAAAATCGCGCCTTGCAATAACTCAATCTGATCTTGAGGAATATCATCTGGCGCTGCGAATACGTTCAGCTGGCCCGAGCCGAGCAATGAAATAAATTCATTCTCCAAAGGATAGCCGGTTAAAATGTTGTCTTCACGCTTGGTGTCGGCATAGTTAACTGACACATCATAGGAGATTTCTTCCCATTCGCCACGAACGCCGAGATCGACATACAAACTATCAGTACTGTACTCATTAGTACGATTACCGCCTGGCAGAACCCGCCACTGGCCAACTGAACTCGTTACTTCACCGTTGTCGACGCGTGCTTGATAGTCTGACGGCAGATGCGGGTAAACTTCGTTCTGGAACAAAGCGCCGTTTACATCCAACCCAAAACCTAACGTTGGATACGGGGCAATTCGCGTAATGGTGTCGAACTCACTGTAGGAGACTGTGGCATAAAGTTCGGCGTCATCGTTAATTTCGTAGAGGCCGCCGAGCAACAGATTGTCACGCGTATATTCTGGGATGATTTCTAACGTTGAAGTGAAATCGAATCCACATACTAGATTGGTACCAACTTCACTCATTTCGGTCACCGGCGCGTTATTTGGGCCACATTGTCCGTTAGCCGCTCGGTAGGGGTTGAAGTTATAGAAGGTTCCATCGGCAAACTCTAAGTACGCATTCGCGGGTATAGCGTTTTGAGAGTCTGCGACGAAAACTAAATCATCGCCGTTATGGGTGAAATTGATAATGCCCGTACGAGAGTGCTCACGATCTTGAGAGCGAAGTGCTTCCTGATCCTCATGAGAGTATGACAAATACACGTTGAACCCGTCATTACTCAAATCTCCGTAACCGGTCGTAAGACTGAAAGTGTAATTATCACCACCCGTGTCCTCTGGTGCGTCATACCGAGCACTCACAGTGGTTTCTTGAATCTCTTTCTTCAAAATAAAGTTAAATACACCTGCAATTGCATCAGACCCATATAGTGCTGATGCACCATCAGTCAAAATTTCAACGCGCTCTATCGCTGCAATCGGAATGGTATTCACATTAACAGAAGAACCCGAACCAGCAGGTGCTAGCCGCTTACCATTTAGCAGTACTAATGTGTATTCACTATCTAAGCCACGCAATGCTGCAGTAGCAATACCACCGCCACCGCCGCCTACAGACTCTGATGAATAGGTAAAACCCTGCATACTTGGGATAGTCGCGATCAAATCGGGAACTGACGTAACCCCTGTCTTGGCGATATCTTCCGCTGACAACGTTGTTATCGGCAAAGCGCCTTCCATGTCCGTTCGCTTGATACTCGAACCGGTTACTGAAATGCGCTCGAAAGCACCGTCGTCTGGTGCATCTTGCGCTGAAGCATGTGAACCGCCGATGAGTAAGGCTGAAGCCACTGCTGTTGAGAGTAATTTTCTTGTGTGCATCTCTGATCCTGCCTGTTGTTAGTAGAATTATGCAGGGTCAGGAGACTATAGATTTCCCAAGTCCCCCAATGGAGATGTACACGAAAAGAGGGCTCGGTGTAGTTTATAGCCTGTATTGCGTAGTAAACCGGGATGATGATTTTGGTCAGTCGATATTCGAACAAATTGGCATAAAAAGAAGCGAATTTTATTGAAAGAAATCTCCCGGCATTTAGGTCTAATGGGAATATATACAGCCCTCTTTATAACTTTTAGACCCTTTTGAGTTGTCTAAATACGGATTCAAATTAGGGGGGAGTGAGTCAGCTCAATGGCTGATAGCCCAGCTAATAAGGTGTTGAGTTGACACGATTCAGTGCTCCAGTGCTTATTATCCCTAACACTTTGGCAGCATGTATTCTTTTTGTGGAGTATCCCAATTTTTGACTATTGGGCAACCGGGAAGTGTTCAACTCTATGTACAAGGTTCTTATTGCAACAAACAACTCAGCCGATATTTCGCTCATCCGATCGGTGTTACAAAATAATACCCTCGTTTCAACAATCTTAACCGCGACGTCTTTTAGTGAAGCTCACATGAAAATCAGTGAGTGTATGCCTGATTTTGCGATCGTAGATCCCAAAATATTTACTCATAATGGCCAAATTGAACGACGTCACACCTTTCCCGCTATTGTCATTGGACATGAAACTGAATGCGCAATAAAAGCATTTGATAACTGCGCCTTTGATTTTATTTTGGCACCGATATCAGAGGAACGCCTACTGACCTCAATCAACCGAGTGATCACCAACATTAACAATGAACTAGCCAATGAAAACAGACACTTACACCTTCGAAACCAAGTCTTAAATAACAAGTTAGGCCATCTCGAGCGAAAAAAACTGGTGATTCGTGAGACCGGTCGCATCCGGTTAATTGACCAACAAACCATTCGCTATGTGAAAGGTGCAGGCAACTATGTCGAAATTTTCCTGACCAACGGAAATAAAATTATGCATCGCGGCACATTGCGCGCTATCGAGAATGAGCTGGATCCCGATATGTTTTGCCGTATACACAAAAGTGCACTTATCAAAATGAGTTTGGTCGAGGAGCTTCGCCCAACCCCGAAAGGTGATTATCGCGTATTACTCCGCGGTGGCGATGATTTAACGCTAAGTCGCAACAATAAAGATAAGCTTAAGCTTCTACTGGAAAATGCTGAGCCAGTGCATATCTAGTTCTCATTGACGTAGTGAGATGTGTTATCCCCGCAATATTGCCAAGCCTCTCTACTACTGAACTCAATCTCCCGTGTCTTTTTAACGAAAAGGTGCGGGCAGATACACAATTCTGGTATTTAACTTGCTGTGCATTGTGCAAAGTCAATTTATCGACACACTCTGGTGCGATAAACACGGAAACGATGTAAGCAATGGAATTTCGCCACTTAAGCACTTCAGACGTAAGTCTGCTTAGACAACGTCAGTTGTCCCCAAACGACATTAATGTGTTTGAACGGTTACTTGGCGCAGCGGAACAAAGCCAGTTACCAGCGCAGCAATTTATATCAACCCTCAATAGCGCTGAACTCGATGTCGTTCAACGAGCCAATGCATTGGCGGACCCCATCGCAGTCAATAACTTGACTGCCGAAGGCGCAACTAACTTATTTGCATCTCCTAACGGTGAGGGCTTAGTCGATTTTAACAATGACGGGATTGTCGAAGTTGGCGTTGCCAATACCATTCACTTTCCGCCAGTTAACGCCCCTCAATACATTCACGCTGCATGGGCAAAGGCAACCGAGGGCCTCGATAACTTTGATAAAGCAACGCTTGAACTGACCATGCACCATATGATCTATGGTTTTCAGTTAGATGGGCTACCGACCAAAACACCATTACAACCTTCGCAACAGTGGAGTATCAACGGCGTCTCCGGCCTACTGGGTGACTTGTATGGCAATTTGGATTTTCGCGTCGGCATGGACGGTTGGACGGAACGAAACCGCACATTACAAATGGTGTATCAAACCTTCCAAGTTGAATTGGAAACCTACTTTGAACAACCCATACAACCAAGTCGCCATAATCATTCAAAGGGGCAAGGAACGTTTGAAATTCCTAAACAACAAACCTCATCTCCCTCCTCAAAGCACAGCGAACGTTTGGCCGAGCTAAACCAAATGTTATTGGATGCCAGAATCGGCCTGGATAGAGAAAAAATTGAGGAACTAGAGAAAGAAATGGAAGCTGTTCGGCGAGATACGTCTCTGTCGCCACATGAAAAGACGCAAAAACTTCAAGCGCTGCAGGCTGAAATCGAGCGCGTGATTGAAGAAGCTCGGCGCCGAGCAGTCGAAGAAGAGAAGCGCAAAAGCACATTAGATACCGCCGAACGAATTAGCGAAAACAGCCGTGCACAGCAAGTAAAAAGAACCATTTTCGAGTTTTTATAACTCATCTTTTCACCATCAAGGAACATTCGATTCATGAAATACGCATTACTTTCCTCGCTCCTGCTGAGTACCACAGTTGGGGCCGAAACCTACAAATCGATTGCTAATGAGATTGTCATCGATGATCAAAATAAAATCTCAATATCCATGCTGAAAATGGACAGCGAAGATGAGATTGATTGCTTGGAAGAAGGGCTTACCTTTGATTTACAAGAACCATTTTCAGAAGTCTGGTTGGACTCCATCTTCTTGTCTCGTCAAAGTCAACAACTACTCGAATTCACCTACAGCAGTTCGGATTGCGAACTAACGAGCGTTAAAATGCTACCAATTTTTACCAGCGGCGGTGGTGTAGTAGGTGCTGGCCCGCTTGAGGAAAGCGGCCTGAATGGTAATGTTGCACTGATTGGTACCAACGGTATCACTAGCGAGAGTATTTCTAGCGGTGAATATTACAATCGCGATGAGCCTGCCGCAGCGTTTGATGGCTATATTTACAGTCAACAAGCCAACGAAGATTCGGAAGGCAAAATCGCCCGAGGAATATGGCTAACTAAGCAGTGGGATAGCGCGAACCAACGGGTCAAGCCCTGGGTTCAAATGGATTTCGGCACAGTAGTAGAACTGTCCGGGATTGGCGTATTCATCAATGCGCAATCACAAGGGTTGGGCCGCCTCCCCCGCTATCTATCACTGTACATGTCTGAGAATGGTCAAGATTTTGAACTAGTTTACGAAGCTACCCTGCAAAACCAGGAAAGCAACAGCCTGCAATTTCCGAGTAAAATCGAAGGGCGACTATTCAAATTAGAATTCAACTATAACTTCGGTGATGGTAACTACATTGAAGTTGATGAAATCGAATTTTATCAGTAAACCTTTAGGCCCAATCACCTTGAAATGCGCCCGATGACTTACATCGGGTGCACTTAACATTTCAGCTTGCTGTGCTCCTCGGGCTCACTATCATTTTTCGTTTTAAGAAAACGAATAACATTCCCCCTAGAATAAGCCCAATAACAACCGCCCCAACCCATTCTATTTGCAGAAAATCGACACTATATAAGGCTGTTAAAGATAATAAGATTGTTAGGTGGAGCCGCCAATATGCGCCTCTTCCCAACCGCTCCGTGGTGAGACGAAGATTATCAGAATATAGTCTTATCAAAGAATCCAAAGAATTAATCACGAAAACAATCCCGACTAAGACCATCAGCAAGTTGATCAACCCTTGCATATTTATTTGATTCTGGTGCACCACATACAAAACAACGAACCAAATCCCAATCGACAGCGATGGCCAGAAGAGCATTGACACAAACAGTTTTCGAACCGACATATTACCCACAAATCTAGCCGTAAACTGACCGATCATGATGCTCCAAGCGAACCACCAAAACAAATAAAAGGCGTGGTAATCATTCATGGGTATGACAAATCGATGGATATTTGAAAAATATTCACCTAACAACGGAGTTGCTGCAAGATAGTCATTGGCTGAGACGTTTTCGGAAGTAAGTGAATAAATCGTTAATACACACGCCAAGCCTATAAATAAGATGCCCGACGCTACGCTGAGAATCTTTACAAAGCGAATACTTGTACTGGAGAAGACTGCCGCAGCCACGGCGAGAATCACTATTGCCGCGTATACGAAGTCTGTTAATTCCGGCGCCGCAGTGAGAGGGAGATACCAGTCTAGATTTACATACAACAGATGTGCCGTAAACGCGCATGTGCCAATGATGATCAGGTTGGTTAATTGTCTAACCCACCCTATTTGAAAAAATCCGATTTTGGGCTCTAACGCACAGAAATAGAAACACGTCATAAAATAAATTGCCCAAACAAGCCCTCCCCAAAACCCGAATTCTATCGCCAACGGATTTGAGAACGCATATTCGGGATGTTTCGTTATTTCAGTATAAACAGGAAACTCCGTGAGAGGGAACATGATCAAGCCAACGTCCAATCCAGATGAGAATAAAATGGCAATAAATACTGGCGTAGACACGGGAAGCTCACCTTGTAATTGCCAATGTCCCCAACGCAAAAGGATAAAGGTAACGGCCAATACCATCATGACCATACCGATACTCAACCATATCATCATCAGACGAGGACCTTAGATTGAAGTAAAAGTTGAACGACGCTTGGGGTGGCCTGTTCGCTGTTTATTTTGCCAATCAGGGGCCAAATACACCTTAGCATTGGACGGTGGCAGTAGTGACTTCCCCAGTACCATATCAGCCGCTCGTTCAGCTAACATGATGGTGGGTGCATTAAGGTTACCATTCGGTATGGTTGGAAACACAGACGAGTCAATGACGCGAAGGCCCTCAATACCTCGAACCCGGGTGCTGGGATCTACCACTGCATACTCATCAGAACTATCGCCCATTTTGCAACTCCCACAGGGGTGATAAGCACTTTCAACGGCTTGTCTTATAAACTGGTCAATTTGTTGTTCTGAACGAATATGTATACCTGGCTGTATTTCGCTATCGCGATATTCATCCATTGCGGCTTGTTCAATAATTTCACGGCTCAGTCGGACACTTGATCTAAAACCCTCAATATCATCAGGGTGCTGCAAGTAATTGAATTGTATTTTTGGCGCTTTCCGAGGATCATTTGAAGCCAACCTCACCCAACCTCGACTCTTCGGCTTGTTATGTCCGACATGCAATTGAAAGCCGTGCCCATCAAATGCACTTCGCCCATCGTAACGAATAGCGGCAGGCAGGAAATGATATTGTATATCAGGCCAGGCAATGCCTGCTTTGGAACGAATAAAACCGCATGATTCAAAGTGGTTAGTCGCACCCAAACCTTTTTTGGTCAATAACCATCTTGTCCCAATGCCGAGTTTACTCATCCACCCGAGTCGACTATTCAGCGTAATCGGTTTCTTGCATTGATATTGAAAATAGAACTCAAGATGGTCGTGAAGGTTTTCTCCTACACCAGGTAGGTCATGCAATACCTTCACGTTATTATCTGTCAATAATTGCGATGCGCCAATACCCGACAATTGCAAGATATGCGGAGAACCAATTGGTCCAGCACTGAGCAATACCTCGCGGCTGGCGCTAGCAGTTTGCATACTTCGTCCTTGCGAAAATTCAACGCCAACTGCGCGTCCACGCTCAAGAAGCACTCGCGTAACCGTAACGCCAGTTTTCACATGCAAATTTTTGCGTTTTAAAGCGGGCCGCAAATACACATTTGATGTCGAACCTCTGACGCCATCCTTGATTGTCATTTGCATGGGCCCAAAGCCCTCTTGCTGGAAACCGTTGTAATCTGGTGTAACTGGATAACCAGCCTGTTCACCAGCATCAATAAAGGCCTGATATAAGGGGTTTTGCATATTATTGCCGGTGTTAACACCTAGCGGGCCTGACTTGCCACGGTATTCATTTTCCTCAAAGACCCAATCTTCGGCACGCTTAAAATAGGGCAGACAATGCTGATAGTCCCAATTGGTCGCTCCAGCATTGTGCCATTCATCAAAATCACAGGCATGCCCTCGTACATACACCATGCCATTTATCGATGATGAACCGCCAATGACTTTGCCTCTAGGGCAGTGCATTCGCCGCCCATCAAGGTAAGGCTCAGGTTCTGTGTAATATTGCCAAGCATATTTTTGCGTATTCATTGGAATAGAAAGCGCTGTAGGCATTTGGATAAACAAGCTTCGGTCAGATCCTCCCGTTTCGAGTAGCAACACGCTAACATCTGGATTTTCGCTGAGCCTATTGGCTAGCACACATCCTGCAGAACCAGCACCAACGATGATAAAATCATGCGCCGTTTTTGTTTTCGTCAAAACGGGCTCTCCGGAGATTTCATTCCTACGTAGACAGCTTTAGTCTGGGTGTAGTGATTAAGCGTCTCTATTCCGTTTTCACGCCCAACACCCGACAATTTAAATCCACCGACCGGCATCTCAACAGGTGAATTCCCCCAAGTATTTATCCAACATATGCCGGCTTGGAGTCGGTGTATGATTCGATGCGCCCGTGCGATATTCTGCGTAAATACCCCTGCAGCCAGACCATAGTCAGAATCATTTGCACGCTCGATCAATTCGTCTTCATCATCGAAAATCAAGATAGCCATAACCGGCCCAAATATTTCATCTCGAACGATCGACATATCATCATGACAGTCAGTGAATATTGTCGGAGCCAAAAAATAACCACCTTCACAGCCTTTTGGAGAAACACGCTTTCCCCCGCTCAAAAGTGTGGCCCCTTCTTTTATGCCGGCGTCGATGTATCCGAGGACTTTTTGAAGGTGACCCTCTGAAATTAAAGCCCCAAGGTTTGTCGCTGGGTTAGTTGGATCACCAATAACAATATTTTGTTCAGTTCTCTGTCGCAGTCGCTCGACAAATTGCGGGTATATTCCACGCTGCACAAAAACGCGTGTACCATTGGTACAGACCTCGCCCTGCGTATAAAAGTTGCCTAGCATTGCGCCCGAAACAGCATCTTCTAGGTCGGCATCATTAAACACCACGAGCGGTGATTTACCACCGAGTTCCATGGTCACAGCTTTCAACGAGCCTGCTGCATCAGCCATTACTTTCTTCCCAGTTGCTACCTCACCCGTAAATGATACTTTTGCAACGTCACGGTGAGTGGTAAGCGCTTGACCGACACTCCCATCCCCTTGAACCACGTTAAATACGCCGGCAGGCAAACCCGCTTCGGTGAAAATCTGTGCGAGTAGTAATGCGCCGCAAGGCGTTAACTCAGAAGGTTTAAAAATCATGCTATTACCCGCAGCCAATGCGGGCGCCGCTTTCCAGCATGCAATTTGAAGAGGGTAGTTCCAAGCACCAATGCCCACACAGACACCGAGAGGTTCTTTTCGCGTATAAAAGAAATCATCTCCGACTGATTGTTGCGTGCCAACTGTCGTTGGCGCCAAATTTGCGAAATATTCGATCGCATCTGCGCCAGTTTGAACATCAACGATTGAAGCCTCCTGCCAAGGTTTACCAGTATCCTCAACCTCTACAAGAGCCAGTGAATCGTTGCGTTCGCGCAACAGACGTGCTGCTTTGAGTAAGATACGTGAACGTTCTACGGCTGTCATTTGAGACCAGACAGCAAAGCCTTGCTTAGCACTTTCAATGGCTTGATCTATGAGCTTTGCAGATGCCTGTTCAACTTGGACATTTGGTACCCCAGTTGCAGGGTTTAGGGAATCAAATATATTGGCATTCGGTTCACTCACCATTGAACCGTGAATATAGCTAGTAAGGGCGGCAGCGGGCAATGCAGACTCTCCTGTTATTATGTATTGGCATTTCGTATTGTCATTGTGATAAACCGCTTACACCGTTGTTTAGCGATTTCAAACAACTCATCATCGACTTGACTGAGTGCGCAACGAAGCCAAAACCCATCAATCAATGCGGCCGTCATTTCGGCTGCTTCCGCGGCCTCTTCACGATTCATTAATTGCTTGAAGCTATACCGTAAGTTACTGCTCAAACGGCGTTTATTAACTTCCTGAAGGCGAGAGAGTTCAGGGTCATGCAATGATTGTCCCCAAAAGCTGAGCCATGTTTTAGTTGCTGAACTGGCTTGTTGAAAATCGGAAAAATTTAAATCGACAATCTGCATCAAGCGCTCTTCTGGAGAACTTGAAGATTCACGCAAACGCAGCGCATCCAGTAAGTAGCGAACAGTCGCCTCAATCAAGCCTTGTTTACCACCGAAATAATGACTGATGATCCCGGAAGACAGGCCCGCTTCCTTACTGATAAGACTGATGGTCGCCGACTGCAGTCCGACCTCTGCAACGACTGCAATAGTGGCCTCAATCAATTGCTTTCGGCGAACAGGCTCCATTCCTACTTTTGGCATCTACACTCTCTCTTTATGCTCATTCTTTGCCCTTTCAGCTCAGGTTAACACGCCCGTACTATTTTGGGAGACTTAGTAAGGTGACAGTTCTGATAGAGCTGTTTGCATCCCCATTACATGGTGTCCGTTTACATCGCGTAAAGACACTTTAATAAGCGGGTCTTGTCGTTTCCAATCTATCTCAATCGCGCCATAGTTTACGTCGGCAGTGTAAGTTCCTTGCCGATTTTGATTCGGACTAACGTCTTTCCATTCTTGGGTAAGCCCCGAACTGGTAATATCCCACAGTGGGTAATCGACCCCTTCCTCAACCTTACTGATTTCCCCCCAATGGGTATCGCCGCTAATCAACAAAACACCATTAACGCGATGTTTTTTGATTGTGTCTTTTAAGCGCTGTAAATCAGCGGGGAAATTTGCCCATGCTTCCCACCCGGTAAAGTCAGCCAATACCTGTAGGCTAGAACCGATAATTCGGACTTCAGCTGGGATCTGTAATTGTGCTTCTAGCCACTGCCATTGTTTCTCCCCCAACATACTCGCCTTAGGCTCAGGATGAACAGCATAGGGGCCCATGTTTTTCGGTCGCCGGTCCGCTAAGTAGCGTAGCGAGGACACCTCTTCGATTTCTGGACGATTCCAACGTAAATCGGGCAAGATTATTTGCACGCGTGTGCCCGGCTCACCGTAAATATAAGAGGTATATATTCCATCACTGCGCGCGCGACGCTCAGACTCTTTAGGCTCTTTCCAAAAATCCAACATCACTGTCCTTGAAGCTTCTTTCTGTGGGTAATCTCTACCGGCATCATTCTCGCCGTAATCGTGATCATCCCAAATTGCAACGACGTCAGACACCTGTGTTAGTTGTTTGAAACGAGGCTTATTTCCAAGCTTTTGATATTTATTCGACATAACCTCCATATCTTCAGTATCACCATAAACGTTGTCCCCCAAAAAGATAAACAGTTCGGGATCGTCCGCAATGACACTATCTAAAATAGGCATTTCCTTGTCTTGATGTCCGCATGAACCAAACAAAATACGTTCAAGAGGCTTAGCCGTTGCTTCAGTTCCAATCACCAAAAAAAATAAAATTAAAGGTAAGATGCGCATAAACAGTCTCAATTTTGTTTTAAAAAAGGCGGGCCTTGCCCGCCTTAACACACACATGTACTCTCTAAGCGTTTAGAAAGTCAGTTTTGCATTGATGGCAGCTGTGCGTGGGGCGCCGATCCAAAACGCGCCAGGCGCAATGGTTCCAGCATAGCTTTCATCAAACAAATTGTTTACGGTGAAACGAATGTCCAATGACGCAATTCCACCAGCCACATTGTCAATCGTTGTACCGATATAGAAGTCGCTCACTGTGTAAGCATCTACTTTTTGTGTATTCGCTTGGTCTAACCAACGTTCACCAACATACTTAGTGCTAAGGCCTGCAGAATAGTTACCGTTAAAGTAGTCCAAACTCAGTACAGCCATTTCTTCTGCGGTACCGATCACAGTATTCCCAGCAATCGCTTGGTCAGTGTATTCAGAATCATTGCTGGTATATGAAACGTACACCCCCCAGTTCTGATTGATTTGGTAGTCAATCGATGCTTCGATACCACTCGACTCAACACCACCATCGTTGATGTAGCCACCTGCAGCAGACTCAAGGAAGTCAATCCCATCAACATCTTCATTGCTGACAAACGTTATACGGTTGTCGAATTCAATAGTGTAGTAAGTCACACTTGCATTGAAACCCGGAGATGAGTAACGCAGGCCAACATCAATGTTTTCAGCCTCTTCCGGCACAACCAAGCTCAAATCAGCGTCATCACGTTCTAAAACAGCATCTTTAATTGCGGCAAAGTTTTCAGAATAACCACCAAACAGCTCTAAGCCATCGATTGGCATATCCGCTACAAAGCCGGCACTTAGGAGCGTGTCAGAATCTGAGTTAACACTCAGGTTATTCGCAGCGACAAAATTGTCTGTCTTTTCGACATCAACATTGAACTGTTTCGCACCCAAACGGAATTTGGCAAAACCGACGTCTAGCTCGTTTTCGAGGTAATACATCAAAGTATCAACTGGGAATGTACGGTCGTATTGAACCCAATATGGGACGTGGTCAAAGCGGAAACTTGTCGCTGAATCAAGAATTTTGTGCCAGTCACGGTACTCATCACGCTCATAGTCCTCATACCAGAAGCCACCTCTTAAAACATTTTCCATGTCACCAATCGAAGTGAACCAAGTGAAGTCACCATTGATGCCAAATCGTTCTTTTTGATAGTGCGTATGACGGAACGAACCAACAGGAATTGCATTGTCCGCATGGCATGAGGGATCATACTCAGGACCCGCGCCACCATATGGAAAAGTAAGTGAGCTCTGACAACCGTCAATTGGCGCTAGTTGAACTCCGTTTGGATCGACAAAGAAAATTTGTCCCAAGAACGCACCACCGTAAACAGTGTTACCCGGCGCTAACTCAGAATGAGGATTGCCGTCACCATCATCTGTTACGTTAACGAGGTAAGGGGGTACCCAGTCTCCACGGCCTTCATTGTCGTGATAGTAAGTACTTGCATTGAAATCTACACTACCAACACTGAATTCAGCTTGGAGGTAGGCAAACAAGTTTTCACGGTTTGTCGACCAACCACGGCGATAAGCCTGATCTTGGTATGGAATACCAGTCCATTCACTGGTTAATTGATCCCACTCAGGGTTCTGCGCAAACTGGGCTAAACCATAAATTCGCTGGTAGTTGTCTTCATGAATATCATCATATGAAAGGTAACCCGTTAAGGAAATATCATTCACTTCACTCACGATTTTAGCGGCAAAGTGGTCACGGGTGTTTTCAGCCACCTGATCCATCCAATCACTGCTTTCTTGTGATGACAAACTGATCCAAGCATAGGTATCTTTGGCTAACTCACCTGTTTCATAACGCACATAGAACTTCTGCGCGTCAAATTCACCGGCTGTCGCACTAAATACCATCCGCTGATCTTCGCCAGGGTTAATAGTTGTGAAATTAAGCGTGCCACCCAATGCTTCATGCGAGCGAGATGCAATATCGGCGGTCCCCTGAGAAACTTCTACAGCGCGCAAATTCTCAGTGTCGATAAAGCGGTTAGCTTTTGCACCACCGCCATAGTTAGAATTCCCGTTCGCCAAACCATCAACCGTTATACCCACTTGTTGTTGGCTCAAATCAACTTGGAAACCACGAATTGAAATACTTGTTGACCAATCGTCAGCACCAAAGGTATCTCCCTCATTGATCAATACGCCAGGTAGGTTGTCTATCGCAGCAAGAACACTCGTCATACTGGTTTGCTGCTTAAGCATGTTTTCGTCAGTCGCGTTGTTTGCATACGATACGCTGCGTCCAATAACCGTTATTTCTTCAACAACAGCATCATCTGCAGAAGCCTCTTCTGCGTAGGTCGGAATCGAAATTGCTGATAGCACAGAAAGTGCGAGCAAGCTCGGTTTATACGGTACGTTCAGTTTCATGTGGCCTTCCTAATAGGTTTGTGTTTTTAGTCCGGCGACAATCCTAGATAGCAAATATTACAGAAAAATTAATCTTTATTGAACGTTCAATTAAAATAAAATTAACGCGATGTAACAAACAACGCTATCCCACGGTACCAACGATCACATAGTAGCTTTTAGAAATGCGATCACTCTGTAAAAAAGCGCATTGAGAGTATATCCCCCCGCCAACGTGACCAAAGTTCTGCGCTCGTGCTTGATTAAACGAATACTCTAGTGCGACAAACCCATACGTTTTTGCGTTAACAGTGCGCAATACACGACCCATTTGCAGGATACTACGCACGAGGTTGACGTTTTTTATTAGTATGCATAAGGACTATTATGAAAAGCTTCGCCCACTTACGTCTGTTCATCGCGGCAATCCCCCCTATAACCCTGCTGTTAGCGCTCGACAGCCCTGTTCTGGCATCTGAAAATGAGGCCTTGATACATTCGTCTTTTCAGGACGAAAGTAGGGAAATTCACATCACTCCGCTAAATGGTAGGCCTGTCACTAGACTAATCGCTCACACCCTTGCAGATGGCTATCCAGTGCGTTCGCCAAGTGGAGACAAGATCGCTTTCTATGGCAAGTATGACGATTACAAAACTTGGTCAATCCTTGTCGCCGATTCCGATGGGAACAACATTCAGCGCTTAACTCACAGAACAAATGTTTGGGATGCGGCCCCCTCGTGGTCTCCAGACGGAAAGTATCTATTGTTTTCCCGTTCATACAAACCTGATGATGGGAATAGGCGACAAGAAATTTGGTTGATGCAACCCGATGGCAGTGCGCAAACTCGAATCGCCAACATTGCCGGCAGTGGCGCCTCGTTTACCCCGGATGGCCAGGTTCTGTATCATTCGGCATCAAACAATCCAAACATCGCAATTGCCGAAAGAAATGGCGGCAACGTTCGAATCCTTACCGACACTGATGCACAAGACTGGCATCCCGAAATGTCACCAGACGGCAGAAAAATCGCCTTTATGTCAAACCGAGACGGTAATCGAGAAATTTATGTGATGAATGCAGACGGTACCGAACAAACACGCCTGACAAACAATGAAATATCAGACTGGGACCCGGTATGGTCGGCTGACAGTACCCAAATCGCATTTGTGTCAGACAACGCATTTGGACTTTATGACATATACATTATCAATGCGGACGGCACAAACCTCAGAAGGATTGTAGAAAATGGATCGCAACCGTCTTGGTTTTATCCCTAACAATGACGGCTACGCTCGCTTCATTTAAATGAGGCGAATAGTTTGCGCGTATTGTCTATCAGTGCGCGTTGCGCTGGCCAAAAGCTCTACCGTAGTATGATTAATACGCAGTCATAGAAAGGATCAGAGCGCTCGCAGATGAATAGCAAGTTGGGGGGACACCCTCAATTATGTTATCGCTTGTTGGCGCTACAGCAGCAATCACTATGGAAGAATTCGCCACACCACAAGAAATGTCGGTAGCGTCGATTGTCGCAGAAGAGGTTTATGAGAATTCTCTAGAAGCAATCGTGATCACCAATCAACACAACCGCATTGTGTATGTGAATCCCGCGTTTACCCTGATGACCGGTTACAGCCAAAAAGAAGCTATCGGTAATGACCCCGGTTTCTTGAAATCCGGTATCCACAATAACAGCTTTTATCAGCAGCTATGGACAAGCCTTGAAACAAACGGATTTTGGGAAGGCGACATATGGGACAAACACAAGCTCGGGCACCGGATTTCGCGTAATGTCAGGATCTCGGTAGTAGAAAATAGTACGACAGCATCCAAGTATTATGTTGCCGTATACACTGCCAACCAGCAAAAGGCTGGTTATCACAATATCTTAGAAAAACTCGCTTACTACGACCCACTGACACAATACCCCAACCGCACACTGCTATTAGAACTGCTCGATGAACGCATCAACAAAGCGCAAAAGACAGGGGCGCAATTCTGTATAGGATTTGTTGATATCGATAATTTTAAGATCATGAATGATATCCATGGGCACGTATTCGGCGATGAAATCATTAACAAGGTTATTCAACTTATCGATATGCATGTCGATGAAGACGATATTGTCGGCAGAATGTCGGGAGACGAATTCTTAATCATTTTTCAGCTTGATAAAACGGCGCAGCAAATCTCGCAGAAGATAGAAAAGCTGTTTGAATCCATCAAGTTGCCGTTTATGTTGGACGAAGAGTCCTATTTTGTTCATTTAAGTGTTGGGATCAGTCAGTACCCCAGTCACGCAATGGACCTGCAATCCCTGATTTCAAGTGCCGACATCGCCATGTATGAGGCGAAGAAACAAGTGGGTAGCGCAATGAAGTGGTATACCAAGAACATTGGCAAGAATTTCTTGGAAGGCTCGAGCCTTGAACGAGAAGCTATCTTGGCAGTGAAAAATGACCGAATCTTTGCCCATTTCCAACCACAGGTGTGCAGCCAAACCAATAAAACGATCGCTGTTGAAGCACTGGCTCGATGGCAAAACAAAAACCAAGAGTTTGTCCCACCCAACAAGTTTATACCCTTGGTTGAAGACTCCGGTTTTGTGTCTGAAATGTTCTGGCAAGTGTTTGACTATTGTGTAGCCGAGCTCATCCGCGCCGACGTGCAACCTTGGCCAAAGCTTTCACTGAACGCATCGGTCAATCAATTGGTGGATAGCAACTTTGCAAGTACGCTATTCGCTAAATTACATCAGCTCGGTATTCGGCCCAGTGCTATCGAACTTGAAATTACGGAATCCAGGTTAATCGAATGCTTCGATGCAATCATGCCGTGCTTAAATGAACTTAAACAAGGTGGCGTGAGCTTGGCACTAGATGACTTTGGCAGCGGTTTCTCGTCGCTGGTGTACTTGAAACATTTACCCATCAATAAGTTAAAACTCGACAAGACCTTCGTCGATGAATTATCCCAAAAAGCTGACCAGATAATCGTCGCTTCAATCATTGAAATGGCCCATGAATTGGGCCTCGCAGTCGTCGCGGAAGGAGTTGAAACCGCTTCACAATATGAACTACTCAAACAGTTCGGTTGCGACTACATCCAAGGGTACTACATCGACAAACCCGCTCCCTTACAACAATTAACATTCCTCTCTTAAGGCACATCTTTTTATGAATCAAGAAAGAACCTTCGGCAGTGATGATATTCTACTTTCGACCACGCAACTGGACAGTACAATTAAATATGCCAATCCCACTTTTTGCGATGTCTCGGGTTTTACCCTAGAAGAGCTGCAGGGTAATTACCACAATATGGTGCGACATAAGGATATGCCGAAACAAGCTTTCAAGGATATGTGGGAGCACTTAAAAGCCGGGAAAGCGTGGATGGGTCCAGTAAAAAACAGTTGTAAGAATGGGGATTATTACTGGGTCAATGCGTATGTGACACCGATAAAAAATGAACAGGGTGAAGTGTTTGAGTTTCAATCAGTTAGAACTCAACCATCGCGTCAATTAGTCGAGACGGCAACGCAAACCTACCAAGCGCTAAATAATAATGAAAAGGTGAAGTTATCTAATTACGATACGTCTGCGTTTATGTTCGGCTTTACCCTACTCAGTGCAGTTATCGCTCTTTTGGGCGTTGTAATGCCAGCCTACGCAACATGGTTTGCAGCCACCATTGCGCTGCTAGGGTTTCCCACTGCCATAATGGTTTATCGCTGGCGCAATGACTACACAGCCATGATCAATCGGGCCAGAAAAGCATTCGATAATCCGCTAATGGCGCGCCTCTACAGCAATACACGCGACGTAGTTGCTTATGCCAATTTGGCGCTTTGCATGCGAGAAGCCGAAGTGAAAGCTGTAGCAGGCAGAACTCAAGATGCCTCGCAAGATATATCGGATTCGGCGCATCAAGCAAAAGCCATTGGACAATCAGTTACGCAAGTGTTATCCGCCCAAAAAGAACAAATAGAGTACATTGCAACAGCAATTAACCAACTGAGTCAGACCATTACAGAAATCGCTCAACTGGTGGTAAAAACCTCAGACGAGAGCAATGCGAGCTCAGTCCAAGCAACTCAGGGCTTATCCGTGGTAGAGCAAACGGTTAGTGCGATTCAACAACTGGCAGAGCAATTAGGGTCCGCGCAACTCACGGTTACAGAACTGGTTGAAGAAGTGCGCAACATTGAAACCGTTTCAAATGAAATTAGCTCTATCGCGGACCAAACTAACTTACTCGCACTCAACGCTGCTATTGAGGCTGCGCGTGCCGGTGAGCAAGGTCGAGGCTTCTCTGTGGTTGCGGAAGAAGTACGCGCGCTCGCTGCTCGCACACAAGGCTGTACAGAACAGATCAACCAGCGTTTAGAAATGCTTGAAGCCCAATCGGATAGAGCGAAAGAAGCCATGGGGCTTGGCAGCGAACTATCAGAGTCGTGTGTTAAATTATCCGGTGAGACGGGCGAGTCACTATCATCTATTACCAGTAACATTCAATCACTTGCCAGTATGAGTGAGCAAATCGCCACGGCGGTGGAAGAGCAATCAACGGTTGCTGACTCCGTCAATCAAAACATGTTGGACATTTCGCATATGGCCAGTGAATCCGAGTCAATGGGCTTGGACTCTTCAGAAATATCAGAGAAAGTCGCACTCAAGGTCGCCGACCAACTCAACCTAGTGTCGCAATTCGTCAGAGTTGCTTAGTTAATCAACTGGCGCGGAGACTCGCCACAGGTGGCTGTTGGCGACTCTCCAAAGAGCGTTTGATACTCTTTACTGAATCGGGATTGGTTGGAAATATTGAATGCTTTCAGACAACAACTGACACATGCGTGTTTTCCTGCGACTAACTCTTTCCTAACGGCGTGAAAGATCCACAGGCGCAAAAACTGTTGTGGAGAACATTGAAGTATACTTTGAAATGCATACTGCAGCGTACGCATCGAGCAAAAAGCGCTCTCACACATACCAACGACTGTCAGTTTAGCGGCAGGGTCAGAGGCAATGTAGTCGATTGCTCGGTTGACGATGCGGCGCCGTGTTTTAACACTTAACTTGATCGTATGCTTAGGGTCTAGGCTTTCCAAAATTTGCCAAAGTTCGCTAAACACTGACGATTCAATTAGCTCGCCGTCTAGGCTTAAAGAAAAATAATTGGGCTCAGTCGCCAGTTTTGACAACAGTGGCAACCGGTTGTTAAAACGAGAAATATCAAATTTGTGTCCGTTGAACTTCAACTGCCGCTGAAAGAAATCGCGCAACCCCAACTGCTCGTGCGTTGAGAAATACCGTTCAAGCCCCTCTTCAGCAAAGAACAACCAGCGAGATCGTGAGCCTTTTGGATAGAAGCTACAAGAGCTTTGTTTGCGACCTAAGGAGACATACATTTCACCGGCAGAAACGGGTACACCATTGACAAAATGAGGCTGTCGGCTTTGTGGGAGCAGCAAATAATAACAGTTGCTCATCATCCGACCACTGTGAATAATCCCACAACTTGAAACCCGCTTTACAAGCTTGAGAGCCGGTAACTCAAGTGTCTGAAGACGCACGGAAAACGGCCCATCTGAAAGTCGCAGACAAGTCATTTGCCACTGAGAAAGGGCTTTCTCATAGTCCTCAATAGAAGTAATGGTGTTGTCTGAATACCTAGCAGTCATGAGCCTAAAACGAGTAACTTATACCTTTCCAAACAAAGAATTAATTATGTTGCCGAAGCCACATTCAATGGAATTAATTATACCGCAGAAAGGATGAACTCTATATGACAGTGGGAAGATTTGCGTACTTTGTCTTGACGAAGAGCAATGCGATTTAAACAGCGGGTTTCAACCAACGAAACCCGCTATTGAAAGACGGTACTAACCAGCAATACACCAGGATTGATAGGGTTGCTAACGATTATTTTTGCGGGTTTAGCAAATACTTCTCACCGGTTTTTTTCGCGTTGTACTGTGCAACCGTTTGTGGCGTTAGCATTTCTGCAAAACTAATCTCAGCAGTAAATTCACTTTTGAACGTTGAATCAATTTCATCCGCTACGCGTTTATGCAGTGCTAATACTTTTTCTAGCGGTAATTTGGATAAAAATCGCATTAGCAACCATCCACCGATTCCCCATGTCATCCCATAGGCACGGTTTAACGTGGTAGCCGACATATCTAAACCACCATAGATGTATACTTGCTTGTTATCCTCTGAACCATAGGTATTAAATCCTTTGGCATCCTTACTGCCCACAGCTTCCATCGCAGTGAGAATATCACTGACCAACTCTCCGCCGCCGATCGCATCAAACGCAAGAGTTGCCCCCGTTGCGTCAATGGCCTTGTAGAGATCAGCTTTAAAGGAGTCTGCACTGGAGTTACATACGTATTTCGCCCCTAGCTCGGTTAGCATATCGGCATGCTCCTGCTTACGCACGATATTGACCAGAGGTACACCTTCTGCAATACAGATCTTGTTTAGCATAATCCCAAGGTTTGAGGCAGCAGCGGTGTGCACAAGGGCTTTGTGTCCCTCCATACGCATTGTTTCTACCATACCCAGAGCAGTTAACGGATTCACAAATGACGAGGCCGCCTGCGCTGCAGTGGTGCCCTCATTGTGCAACATACAAGCTTGTACAGGTACGCAACAATATTCTGCATAGCAAGCGCCCGACAGCACCGCTACCGTTTTCCCCAACAGGGCTTGAGCGGCTTCGCTGTCACCCGCAGCAACCACTGTTCCAGCGCCCTCATTGCCAATGGGTAAAGCCATATCCAAACGTGACTTGATACGTGGTAGAAATCCTTTGTGAACGGGTGCAGTGAGCTTCATCGCTTCACTATCCAGATTGGCATGGCGCAAATCAGCAGGCCCAAACATTGGCCACATGTCGGAAGGGTTAATTGGGCTTGCTTCAATTTTTACCACAACTTGATGAGGTTTAGGCTGTGGAATATCCACAGTGTTTAAGCTGATTTCCAATTGCCCTTCTGACGTAATATTGGTGAACAATTGTTTAGATTGAATAGTCGACATGGTTAGCCCTCATTCTGACAACAGTGCGAGTTGTTGCTCGTTAAGATAGATTGGCAAAACGCTAGCATGTGACATGCAGAGTTCCGAATCACTTAGCCAAATATAGAACTATAATAGATGCTGGACTTCCACCCGCAAGTCGACGTGGCGTTATTGGGCGCTTCAAGCTAATACCGGAAATGCCCCATCAACTAAAAATGCCGTTCTCGTAAAGCTCACCGGAAAATCTCGTCGTTTCGCAAACCGGACGATGCCCTGTTGGCTATCGATTTCACAGGTTATCGCCACTTCGTTTTTAGGGACTTCACTCACAATACTATCGGGGTTGTCGATCGCGACGTTAACGCCGTTCTCACAGCGAGCGCTGTAGTAGCGGATGACTTCGACTCCCCTGCCCCGTAACAATGCACCTGCCCGTTGAGTCGCAGAATAACTGATAGGGTCTCGCAATCTAGCAGTCTCAATGTCACTCGAGATTTGTGTGGTATCCGAGCAGCTATCTGTTTGCACATCCACATAAAACAAACAATGCTCGCTACGTAACGGTTTAGAAAATGGGGTGGCTTTACCTTCACAAAAAGCGAATCGATAGAACGCAGCTTCAAATAGACACGTTCGCTCATCTTCACTGGCGTAAAAGAAACTTCGCTCTGCACGACTGCCCCAACGCGACCCGTAGCGCAGAGGGGGGTAACGAAATGGTGTCGAAATCAGATAGTGCCGCTGTTGCGTGCCCTCACGATAAGCTGGCTTAAACTCATCCAAAATAGACTCGAGTAAAGACTGCTGCTCCAAATCATCAACCAATGACATAGTCGCGGCTTCTTCTTGAGTTTCCACCATGCGGCAAACGGCGTGTTGGTAGGGTATGAGTGGAATATCACGCACCCAATCGAGCACTAGACTTTACCCCGAAGCGCATCTAGGTAGTCGTTAATATGCACTAATCCCGTAATCGAAAAACACAACTCCCTTGGTGTACCTTGTAGGTGAATATTGTGATCATCAAACCACTCTCGCATTGCGTTTGCATCGCCCCCGACCATCGCGTACAGCGAGCGATACAAACGGATAAACGCAACTTGTAATTCAAAGGTTTTGGTCGACATGCCAAATCCAGTTTGATTCCGTGACAGTGTCGCCCGACTTACACCAATGAGTTTCGCGCGCTGGGTTTCGTTCAATCCAAATGCCTCGCAGGCACGTCCAAACGCGTTCATAACTACAGTACTTTGTTCAACTTTGTGTTCCGCATTCATCATGAGCAGCCTCAATATTCTACTGGCTAGAGTAGCACATAAATTTCATTTGAACAAAATTGACACTAAACCACTCAAATGAACAAGAATTAAATCAAGATAATGACTTTTGGCACTGTTTGAGTGCCAATCCGTCAAGCTAAGCTGGTTTAAAACCCCACATAAGGAGATATCAAAATGCGGTCCTATCTACTCGCTGTTGTGTTGTTTACCACAATATCGATTGCCAATGCCTCGGAGGATGTCGAAAGACAACAACTCATCAAATCCATTCAACAGCACCTATCTGATGATGCCGATGACGCTGAAACGCTGATTGAACAAGCATTAGTAACAAGCCCTGACGATGCTGAACTTCAATTCTGGTGCGGCAGAGTGATGGGCGTTCAAGCGCAACAGGTGTTTTTATCGGCGCTGAGCTATGCAAAACGTTCGCTGGCCTGTTTTCAGCAAGCGGTAGCACTCGCTCCCGACAAAGTGGACTACCGTATAGGATTGATGAGGTTTTACCTGGGCGCGCCAAGTTTTGCGGGAGGTGATCCTGAGTTAGCATGGCTTCAAGTCGATGCTATCAAAGCGATATCTCCCATAGAGGGGGCCAAAGCGGAACTCGCTTACATCAGGGAGACCGAATCAGAGGACGCCCACCAAAAACGCTTCCTTGAACACTTGGAGACCTTTGCTCAAGATCCAGAACTGCAGTTCCAATATGGTTTATTACTGCAACAGAAACAAGAATATGCTGGAGCATTTGCAGCATTTGAACGGGCCAAGGCCCTCGCGGTTGATGACCCTGTGGTGTTCATGAGTGCGATTTATCAAATTGGACGTAGTGCAGTGTTGAGCAAGACTAACATCGAACAGGGTATTGCTGCTTTAGCACTTTATGAACAGCGTTATGATGGGCCCAATGAATACCCAGAAATTGAATGGGCGTTAGCGCGACGGGCTCAACTGCATCAGCTCAACGGCGACCTGGAACAGTTTGAGCAGTACAAAGAAAAAGCGGCTAAAAGTACTAACCAAGATTTGCATGATGTGCTGAAAACACTTTAAAAAAAGAAAGGGCAAGCCATCTGGAGGAAGCTTGCCCTTTGCAGTGTTGAGCCAGGACCAGTGAAACCCAACCGCCTTACAAGGCAAAGCTAGAATACAACACTTTCCACAAAATGCAAATGTTATTGATAATTATTTTCATTTAGAAATGAGTGAGGCGTTTTTGGGTTTTTCATATATAGAAATCATTGGGAACCAGTGTGTTTGAACGACTAAAAATGGGCCAAGTGGATGAATATAGTTAACTTAAATAGGCTTTTACCGAATAATCTAACTGAAACCCTTGCGCTTGGAGCACGGATTCACTAACTTGTGAACATAATTAAAGATGCTCCAGCATCGCAACAAGAACAAAGAAGGATTTAGTAATGTCTATTACGGTTAGTTTTGAACTCAGCGACAGCGATTTAGAACATTTTAGAAAGATGATGAAGACAGCGATGGAGAATACTCAATCATTGTCTGAACAAGAGATTCTAACGAAGGCATCTGGCCTTTGTGACGAAATGGAACAAGCCGAGATCCCTGAGTTTGTAAGAAGCCGCCTTTCTTCGCTAGAAAATCTGATCAAAGCCGTACAAGATGAAGAATGGCAAATGCCTGAAGATGAAAAGACGGAAATCTTGTCATCACTTGCCTACTTTGCCGAGCCGCAGGATCTAGTGCCTGACCATATCCCTGGCTTAGGCTATGTTGATGACGCGATTATGATTGAGCTTGTCATTCAAGATTTATCATTGGATTTAGAAACTTACGAAGCATTCTGCCAATTCCGTCGTACTGAAGAAAACCGTCGCGGCGCAGACGCCGGTGTAAATCGCGAAAGCTGGTTGGCGTCAGAGAGAACTGAATTGCGCTCTCGCCTACGCCGCAACAAAACATCGACCCGCCGCCGTCGCGTATTTGGTCGAATTATGTAATTCTGTGTTGGAACAATGAGTGAGATTAGATTCGCTCATTGTTCCACTGCAGCCTCAGGCTCCTCAGTAAGTACATCTTCTATCACCTCCACTGGATTAACGCCAACTCGCGGTTCACACAGTGCAACTTCAAATCGATACCCATAATCAGCACTCTCATCGCGACTGATGATTAGCACCATGTTTTCATCAATGATCACCGAGCGTTGTTCAGGCTCTTTTTTGCAAGCACTGTTGGGGTATGCCTCAAAATTGAATAAGAACGATGCAATTACACTGCGTATGATCTTCGCGTAGCGTTGCCCTTTTTCTTGTTCAGTCTCAATTTTCTCATTAATCGCATCAATTTCACGCTGCGCCTGCTCACGTTTTTGGGGATCTAGCTCAGATAAATCGGTCTTGAGCCCGTCTTCATCATCAATAACGGTGACGCCAAGAGACTCTAACTGGGCTGGAAAGTTGTTCCCGCCAGTCGCGACAGAAAAATAAGGCGTCGCGAGCTGGAACATAGTCGCCAACACCGCTGGAATGAGGATAATCCGCATAACCATAGTGACAAACGGCGCTTTTTTATCTTCCCAGTGAATGGCAAGCTTCACGCCGATTAAGCGGAACGGTAACCGTATTAACAACCACAATGTCGATATCAACAATGCGATTAAGAAAAATAGCATTGAAGCCAGCGTCACCCAAAAAGGCAATAGCACTACCGTGGTAAAGCCTAGCGTAAATATGAACGGAGTGGGCTCTACACCAGTGATCAGGTTGATCTGCATCGCAGCAAATGCCAATGCCACGTTTGCAGTGGTCGCGTAAAGTATCAAGATAGAGGCTTTACCTAGCGTAAATGACCAGAGGTAGTGGAATAGCCCGAGTAATTCACGTGTTAAGCCCACCAGTGCAATCAACCCGGGTATTAAATAATTGGGGTCAGGATTGTCGCCCGCGAGCTCCAAAAACAGTAACAAGAAAGCCGCGAAGTAGCATAACTGGGAAAGGTTGTAGTCGCGCCACCACGGCTCCTTTTTAGCCGTCAAACCCTCGGCATTGGCATCGTTGTTTTTGCGTTTAGGTATGGGTAGCGTGGCCAACGCCTGCTGTAACTTGTATTTAACGTTGTCCAGTAAACCGGCGGTCGAGGGAGTTGTTTTTATTGTATCCGCCTCTTTTGTCGCTGACGCAACCGGCGCTTTCGATTCTTCCATTAATAGATCCACTGCGGGTACCACAGACGTATCGCCATATTAGCCTTTTAATGCTCTGTCAGCCAAATTAAACTGACGGCTCGCCAACTTGGAACCAAACTCATGCATAAAATTTTTGTCATTCACGAAAACAACGAATGGACTGATCACCTCGTCAAGAGGCTCGAAGAGTTGTCCTTAGACTACGAGCTTTGGCATCTTGATCAGGGCGTGATTGATTTATCTAAAGAACCGCCTAAAGGTGTATTCTACAATCGCATCAGTGCTTCCTCGCACACCCGTGATCATCGTTATGCACCAGAGTTTACTGAAGCGGTGCTCGCATGGCTCGAACGACACGGGCGCACCGTCATCAACGGCAGTCGAGCCCTGCGGTTGGAAGTGAGTAAGGTCAACCAATACATGGCCTTAAATCAAGCGGGTATTGATACGCCGAAAACAATTGCAGCGGTTGGCAAGACCCAAATTTTACAAGCGGCGGAACAACTCGGCTGCGCTTCTTTTATCACCAAACACAACCGGGCGGGTAAAGGACAAGGTGTTCAACTATTTCATTCACTGGATGCACTACAACAATACTTGGACGGTCCAATGTTTGACCAACCCGTAGACGGCATAACCCTAGTACAAGAGTACATCAAAGCACCAGAGCCCTATATTGTTCGACACGAATTCATCGGTGGGAAGTTTTTCTATGCTGTCAAAGTTGACACGTCTGAAGGCTTTGAGCTGTGCCCCGCCGATGCCTGTTCGATCGAAGATCAGTTTTGCCCAACTGACGGCGAACTTAATACCCCAAAAGCGAAATTCGAGATACTCAAAGACTATCGACCTGAGTTCATCGATCGCTATGAGCAGTTCTTGCAAGACAACAATATACAAGTTGCGGGAATCGAGGCCATTTGGGATGAGGATGGCGGCGTGTACGCTTATGACGTAAACACAAATACCAACTACAACTCCGATGCAGAGGCATCGGCTCAGCAATATGCCATGTTAGCGCTGGCTGAGTATTTGGCCGCGCAATAAGACCGCGGAAAGCGGGCTGACTGAACTCAAACGATTAGAGTAGTGCTTGGAGATCGATTAACGTCAGCCCTTGACCGACACGAGTGCGTCCATCTCGACGTGCCGGTTCATTACGGGCACTTCAACACTCAGGCAACGACCGGCTCCTGACGTCGTGCGTGTTGAGTAAGTTCTACCATTGCCTTGCGCAAATCGCCGGGCTGGACAAGCTCTTGGTGATAAGGCACAAACCACGACTTATCGCCAGCAGACAGATGAAAACCTTCTTGAAAGATGCTCAACATTTGTGGTGAATCCGCGTGTTGTCCGGTGATATCAGCGTAAATAGCTTGCAACGCGTCCATGTGATCATCGTGCATATGTTCGATCGCGCCGTTTTCGGAAGCACTCATGTCGACAAAGCTGTTACGCCAAGCATCCTCGGCGAACCAATATATTTCACCGAAACCACCGATGTAGCGTACACGTTTCGTTTTTATGGTGTAAAAACGAAAATCGTGTGCCTTTACGTAAGCGCGCGCCTGAGGAAACAAGCGATAGTAACGCTCAATATCAGCATCACTTACTGAATCAGCTTCAGCTAAGCCTAAAACGGTAACCCGAGCACTGGCTTGTGAATCATCTTGGGCACCATCGTTGATGCAAATACTGACTTTAGGGTCCGCCTTAATGTTCCGAGCATGTTGAGCGATATCTGACGCATAAATAACCAAATCGCCATTACCGGTGAGCATAAAAGGTGTTACTGAACCAAATGGATATCCGGAAACCGATACACTGATTGTAGATAAAATTCCGCTGTGTTGTGCTCGCATTAGCTGACGAGCATCTTTGATCGCTAGATCGACTTTTTCTGACATACTTTCCTCACAAACTAAAAGAGAGAGTGGCGCTGTGCTGACATTGCAGCAAGCGCCCGTTAACATTAAAACAATGGTTGAGATTGGTTTCGGTAAAGACCGTCGCTTTGTCACCGGCAGCAAGGCATTGGCCCTGTTTCAAAAATAGAATTTCGTCGCAGTATTTTGCTGCTGTGTTGATATCGTGTTCGACAACAATCACAGTGCCGCCGTCACTGACAAAACGCTGTAAATAGTGGTAAAGCTTTTGGCTCTGATTAATGTCCAGTGCGGACGCGGGCTCATCCAGCAACAGCAGCTTGTCATCGAGCTGTTCTGGACCGATTAGCTGACACCAAGCGCGACCTAACTCCACACGCTGATATTCGCCTCCAGAGAGTGAATCCAAGCGCTTGTGCGCAAGTGATTGCAAACACAGTAACTGTATTACCTCGTTGACATATGCATCACTCATCGCTTGGGGTTCACAATAGTGAACCCTTGCCAACAGGAGGTATTCCAATACTGATACACCAAGCTTAAATACGCCCGTTTGTGCCATGTAAGCACGGCGAACGGCCAAGTCTTGTAACGACCATTGGGCTATCGGTTGACCACCAATCTGCACAGACCCACTTTCGGGCTTCAGAGAACCCAACAAAGTCTTCAGTAAAGTTGATTTGCCGGCACCATTGGCGCCAATGATTGCGGTAATTTTTCGTCTTGAAAATTGCCAGTTAATATCATCCAGCAGCGGGATTCCGTCTACTCTAAAGCTAATGTTTTGACACTCAATCATGGCTAAACTTCCTCTTCTCACGCAAGATCAACCACAAAAAGAAAGGAACCCCAAGTGCCGACGTCAACAGTCCAATGGGTAACTCAGCGGGTACGATTACCGTTCGTGCAGCAACATCAGCTAACGTTACTAATATTGCACCGCTGATAGCACAGGTTGGTAGCAATACCTTTAACTGAGTGCCTACTAACATCCGACAAATATGCGGCACCACAAGGCCGACAAACCCGACAATGCCGGTAAAGCAGACACAAATTGCGGTTACAATTGCAACCATAGCGAGCAAAATGCGCTTGAGTTGGTCGACTTCAATACCTTGAAAACGTGCGTGCTGTTCGCCAATGTTGAGTAACATAATGGCATTAGCTCGCTGCCAAAATATCCAAAATGCAACACCGACGACTAACGTCGCCAGTGCGGCTCTTGGCCAGTCAATTCCACTGTAACTGCCCATTTGCCAGAAAGTGATCAGGCGCAGCGTATTATCGTCGGCCACAAAAGTGATTAATCCCAATAATGTCGCAGCACCAGCATTGATCGCCACGCCGGACAAAATCAGCACCAACGTGTTGATGGATTGACGATAGCCCGCAATGACTAACAGCAGAAAAAGAGCGAGTGCAGCCCCAATAAATGCCATCCCCGGTACAATAAACAGTGACACCACCGCACTCAGTGCAAACAAACTCGACAAGAGTATTGCCAGAGAGGCGAATAGAGCCGCTCCGGATGCCACACCGACCAAACCGGGATCGGCCAGCGGATTACGACACATTGCCTGCAACACCAACCCACAAATAGCCAGCCCAGCCCCTGTCGCTAAGGTCATCAATATTCGCGGAGCGCGTATTTCCGTCAATATGCGGTACTCTAGCTGGGTCAATGAGTCCAACAAATTGATAGGAATGGCGCCGTGCGTTAAGGCCAACAACACAGCTATGCACAAAAGACCCAATAGCAAAATGTAACGTCGTTGCTGGCGCTGTTGTTCGATCAGGCGCCATTGAGACACTTCTATTTGCGCGCTCATGTTATTTCAAAAGCTCATGCGTTTGCGCAATGGCATCTGCTAAACGAGGTGTTAAACCAATAAACTGTAGCGAGTCAACCTTGTACAACTTACAGCCCTTTTCACTTGCCCATAACGCAAGTTGTGGGGCCTCACAAAGTTTACTTTCGGTAAGGTCTCGACTGGTATGGCTCGCGAGTAAAATAATATCTGGGCCATGGGTCGCCAGAACTTCGGGTGAAACGGTTTTAAAACCTTGTAGTTCGGCGAACGGATTCACCACGTTAAGATGATCGAAGATCAGCTGCGGTGTGGTGTTTTGACCAGCGGCTACAAGTCCTCTATCTCCGGCAGACATAAGGAATACAGCAGTCTTATCTCGTAATGCTGGCAACCTTGATACCTGTGCCAACTGCTCCTGTATACCGGCGATCAATGTTTTGCCTTGTTCCAAGCGATTGGTAGCCTTTGCTACTTGAGCAATTGTGGTAAACAGTCCATCAATTGACTTGGGATTGTTGATCACCGTCGCTTTAACACCTAAAGCCTCTAGCTGAGATAACACAGTTTGTGGTCCGGAACCCTCGAGCAACAATAGCTTTTCTGGCTCAACTGACAGCACCCCTTCAACGTTCAGCGCACGGTAATAACCGATATCTGGCAATGCTCGCGCGGCACTTGGGTATTGGCTGCTACTGTCGACACCTACCAGATTCTGCTCCGCGCCTAACGCATAAATGATCTCGGTCAAACTCCCACCTGCCGAGACCAAACGCTCAGCATTAACTGCAGCGCTAAACAACACACTCGCTAACAAGATCCAAACTCGCATTTCAAACTCCGATTTAAATTATATTGCAAATGATAACTATTATCATTAGCATTGCTAACCGAAATGATAACCTAATTTAAAAAGGATGCAAATAATGAAGTTACGCCGACTGTCTCAATCGATTCGCCAGAGCTTACCGGGTGCGCTGTTAGTTACTTGTGTCGCATCACCGACCGCGGCACTGGCCGACGAGGCGTTCGATGCAGCCGAAGTAGAAACTATCGTCATCAGCGCTACACGCTCGGCACGTGAAATTAATGAAATCGCAGCCAATATCACCAGTATCGATGCAGAACGTGTAGATGCCATTGCTGCCAGTGATATTCGCGACCTACTTCGCTATGAGCCGGGAGTAACGGTTGAAGGTAGTGGTCGTTATGGTTTATCCGACATCAACATTCGCGGCATAAATGGTGACCGCGTGTTGATATTACTTGATGGCGTTCCCGTGGCAGACGGTTTCAGTTTCGGTCCAAATCTATCTGCTCGCCGCGACTTTATTGACATTGATTTAATCAAGCAGGTGGATGTTATCCGAGGTCCCGCATCTACCTTGTACGGTAGTGATGCGATTGGTGGTGTTGTCGCATTTACCAGTAAAGACCCAAGAGACTTGGTTGACGAAGGCGATTCGTTTGCAGGCAGAGTAAAAGCGGGCTTTATTTCCCAATCAGACGAGTCCTTTGTTACGGCACAATTGGCCGGGGTATCAGGTGATTGGCAATGGCTGCTGAATGCAGGCTATCGTGACCAGTCAGAAACAGAGACCTACTTCGATAGTACTTCGGGCGATGTGCAACAAAATTCCAACCCGCAATCCGGCTCAACTGAAACGGGATTAGTTAAGCTTATTTGGACACCCACTGATGAGCATCGTCTCACGTTCGTGGGTGAAATGTTTGACTCAGGCCTTGAAACCAATATTACCTCTGACTTGGGTACCGCCGTTTCGCGTGGTGTCGTGTCCAACACAACGCTCAGTACCGGTGATGACGAAAGACAACGCGAACGCTTATCAGTGCATTATGAATACACACCCAAACAGGGTGTTTTCAATCGTTATACCTTTGACGCGTATAGTCAATCTTCAGAAACCCTGCAACACACTGAACTCGGTCGCACGCAATTGTCTGAACCACCGGTTTCAACTTTTAGGACGCGTGATAGTCACTTCAAGCAGGATACTGTTGGGGTTTTATCGCAAATCGATTTTCAGTTTAAAGGCGCTATCGACCACTACTTAATCGCTGGTGTTGAATGGCAAGAAACAGATTCAGAAGCATTGCGTGAAGGTTTGACCATTGAGGCGACAAGCGGTGCTGTGATTCCTGAGTTCAGTGTTTTTCCAGCGCGAGATTTTCCGATATCGACCCTCACAGAATATGCGTTATATGTGCAAGATGAAATACAACTTCTCGATGGCAAACTGTTGTTAAGTCCAGGGATTCGCTATGACAAGTTTGAACTAGAAGCTAAACCAGACGCGTTGTTCGTCAACGCAAACCCTGGAGTGGTTGTGTCAGACTATGATGACAGCGAGATGTCAACGAAATTTGGCGCAGTATATAGCCTAACCCCAGACGCAAACATTTGGGCCCAATGGTCTGAGGGTTTTCGAATTCCTCCAATGGATGACGTTAACGTCGGTTTTACCAACTTTAGAGGCGGATACACCTCGCTAGCCAACCCTAACTTACGCTCAGAGCGCGTGCAGAGTATCGAACTTGGCTGGCGACAGTCTTTCGACAACTTGACCTTGTCGATCAGTGCTTATCAGAATGAATATGAGGATTTCATCGAATCATTGGCCGTATTGGGCTTTAACCCCGCCACTAATTTGCTCGAATTCCAAGCGCGAAACATCGATGACGTGGAAATAAAAGGGGTCGACCTAAGTGTCAGCTATCAACTGCAAGACTGGCAACTTCGCCTAGCCAGTAGTTGGCAAGACAGTGAGGACAAATCCACAGGTGAGGAACTGGAATCTGTGCTGCCGGCTCAAACTGTGGTTGGTATTCAATACGGTCAGATTGATCAGCCATGGCGTGTTGAGCTGGTCGGAACCTACACACAAGATGCAAATGTGATAGCCGCGGCCGACGGACAACCTGAACCCTTTATCGCGCCAAGCTCTACGCTATTTGACCTGTTGGCACACTATCAAGTGAATGATAATTTCCGCATCAATGCTGGGGTGTTTAATATTACAGATAAACAATACTGGTACGCGTCTGAAGTCAGGGGAAGAACGGTAGACGAAAACCTTGACCGGTTCACAGCACCAGGTCGAAACTACTCAATCAATGTCGTTTATAACTTCTAAGCAATACATTACGGGCACCAAATTAAAAAGGGGAGCTGCAAGCTCCCCTTTTTACATAGTCTCTTTTGTTCAATGGAAACGGTATTCACGTCGCGTATTTTGAACCCGACTCATAGACGTGTAAGGCAAACATTCGTGTAGAGATTCTAAGCAAAACTGCATGAATTCCCTCTCTTTGGACCCTCTTTTGAGGAGCGCAACGCGATCGCTCAAAAACGCGATACAGCGCTGAAGAATTGCGCGCTCATTATTGTATTGGCGGAGCTCATAGCAACATTGTGCGGTCGCTAAACTGAGGGTTGTCAAACGTGTAACGTGTTGCCAATTTTGAGTGCCATGCATCTGCAGAAAAATTTCTACGGCCTCATACGCGCATCCTAAGTGAGCAAGGGCATCTGCAAAAAGCCCATCTTGCATTAAGGTATTGCCTGATTGTTCAGACGCGAAGCTATTTTCCAGCGCTTTATCACTATTTAGGTAAACCCAGTCTCGGTGCGCTGGACAAAAAAAGTTAATCATAGATGTTGGTCACTCCGCGCTGTTACACAAGCAATCCAGCAACAACTGATGTAACCGTTGTTTGGTTTTTTTCTCTATGGGCGTCAAATCGGAAATAGCTAACTCCCCCCTCATCAGTAGCCGCAACATGGTTTCTTGGGACAAAGTAACAGTGTAAGTCTGCTGCATAATCATTCTCCTTGGCTGAGAATATTACCCTGCCACAGGTGATAATGATTATCAATTGCATTTGATGATTATTTCGCTTTCCGTAAACGTCTAGCCAAATCCTTGGGCATGCAACCATCCGATTGCCTCATCCTGAGTGGCAAAAAATGCCCTTTCAAATTCGGGGTACCCCTCAATCACTTGGTGGAAAATCTGCATTTTAATACTGTCGGTCTGATTGACCATGGCTTCGCGTACTAAGCCGCCCCGGTATGCTGCTTGGGAAAGTTTGATGATCACTGGAGCACATTCTGGCGTAAACAATTCCCAATCATTCATATTAGATACCATCGCCCATGGCTGACCCATTAAAGGACGCACAACCTGTTCGATTTCCCGCTTATAATTCAGCGCCGATTCCAAGTTCCATGCGCCTTTAAACTTGGCGAGCAGTATTCCTCCTTGCACCTGTAATTCAAATGTTCCGTGGGCTTCAAACATCAATGCACCTAACTGCGACTGAACTATGCGGGCGAGCAAACCTGCAACACTGACCGCGTCTACCTTTTAGATTAGAATTATTGTCGACTATTTGCTAATAATTAGGGTACGCGGTTAACGTGAAAAAAGCTCAAGGATGATTGCAATGAAAGAATGGAGAAATAAACTACTGAGTCACGACAGTGTGGTGTACGCCGGCTTTTTAGCCTATGCATTGTTTGTTCTCATTTATCTCAGCCACAACAGTGGCATCTTCTTCGACTCGGTATTCTCGAACAATAATAGTCAATCGCTAGGCTTCATATTGTCGCTTGCGATGACCCTGCTCCTATACATTTTAATCGTTGCACGAGTGCGCTTTGTTGAAAAGAACAGTCAACACGCATGCGAGGAACTAAAAGAAGAAATTCGGCAAATGAAGATAAATAACATGCTGCACCCGGGTAAGCGATTTTAGTGATGTACCCAGTTGACGACTAATGAGTTTGAGTGACCTTAAGCACGCGACGCGATAGGCTTACGTATTCCATCGTTGAAAGCGCACTGCGCGCATAGTCCCTTTTTAAGCGCAGCTGTAAACGTCTGGTTAATAGGTCGACACGTGAATCAGCAACGCAATTCTCAAGCGCTAACACTTGCTCTTCTAAGGGTAACAGTTCTTGATCAAAGATTTTCGCTTCAAACATAGCGACTCGCACTCGATAAGTTCAACAGGCTAACAGTAGCAATTAGCCTGGAAAACGCTTTGCGCCAAATCAAATTATTACGCACTGGAACGAAAAAAACCAAAAAGCCACAATCGCATTATAGTTGTGATTGTGGCTTCCATAGTGCGCCGATTCTCCGGCTTGATGTATTACCTACTCATAGCGTAACGCATTGATTGGGTTTGCAGTTGCGACTCTCAAGGCATGATACGCAATGATCAACCAAGCTAATGTCACCGCTACTACGCCAGCAGACAAAATGACGGGAATTTGAAAACTGATACGCTCGGCGAAAAACTGTAAGTACATGTTGGACGCCAGAAATGCCAGCGGTAACGCTATCCCAATAGCCCACATAACCGGTTTTGAAAATTGCCAGCTAACCAACCGTACAATCTGAGGTAGCGAGGCACCGAGCACTTTGCGAATGCCGATTTCTCGTGTTTTTCCTCTTGCCATGAAAGCTGCCAAACCAAATAGACCGATCAGTGCTAACATCAATGCGAGCCCAGCAAAGCCAGCCAAAACACCATTCATCGCCCGGTAAATACTGTATGTATCGTCGAACAATTCATCTAAAAAGCGATGTTCAATTGGATAGTCTGGGATTACGCGCTGCCATGCCTGCTCAATGTCTGAAACAATGCTAAATGGTGCACCTTTAGCAATCCGAATAGCGCCATATCGATGCACATCACCGTCATTGATAAATATCCACGGCTTAATACTGTTGTGCAGCCCTTGCATATTCTGATCTTCGATGACACCAACAATAGTGTATTCAAACGCTTCACGTTCATCTGAATTTGGGCCCCAAATACTCAGACCAACCGCGTCTGCAGGCGACGCGAAACCCACCCGCTGAGTCAACAGTTCATTGACAATCACATTGGCTTGGCGACGCTCTGGATCGTTATGTGTATCTGACACAATGCCCTTGTCAAAATCACGTCCAGCTATCAAAGGAATGTCAAATGTCTTCAAGAAATCGTGATCAACTGCATTTAATAATACAGATTGTTTGTTCGCTTCGTCGCCTCGGATCCGACGCACTTCTCTGCTGTTATTGCTCTGCTCAAATGGTACTTGCCGTGCAAAACTTACCTGCTCAACTCCGTTAATGCTGAGCAATTCATTTTTCAGCACGGCCTCGCGCTCTCGTATAGACTCATTCGCCACGCGGTCGAGAAGCAACACTTGGTCTTTGGGGTAAATATTACTGCCTTCTTTCACTTTCTCGTTTTGGAAAAACACAATCATTACTAGCGCTAACATGAAAATTGACAGCATAAACTGAACACCAATCATGATAGACCGGAACACATTCCCTTTGACACCTTTGGTGTGAGCATCTTTCAAAGCATCAATGGGAGACGTCTTGGTAATCAAGAATGCCGGATAGGCACCCGCCACCAAACCCACAATCAAGGTGGACACTAGCAACCATGGCAAAATCGCAATGTATTGCAAAGTGACGACTTTGTCCGTCACATTGTTAAATGCCGGTAAAACCGCCTCAAGCAAAGCCACAGCGATCAGCATGGCGAAGGCCGCAACGGTAATACTCTCGACCAAAAACTGCATCATTAGCTGAATCCGGCTAGCGCCCATGGTTTTACGTAACCCAACTTCTTTTGCGCGTCCCATACTCTGTGCAGTGGCCAAATTGGTGTAGTTCACAATCGCGATAATCAGAACGAGTAAGCCAAGTAGCTTCACACTCTCAATCACGGGCATGCCAATCATGTCCCATATTGCACTGTTGGTGTCTTTTAGTGGACGAACCCGCAAGCTGGCCATAAAGGTGTCTTGCATTTCAGGATCGACATTGCGATCGAAGACGGCGTTGACTCGGTTTTGAAATGCCGAAAGATCAACGGGCTGATGCGTCATTACATAGGTATGGTGGCCGGTACTAATATTGGTCCAGTTACCTTCTAACGCCCATCCGGTCATGCGGTTTAACGCGACGATATTGGCGACGATGCTGATTCCCGACCCCGTGATCAATGCATGAAAATGTGTGTTGCGGGGCACATCTTCAATTACTGCGTTGATGAAAAAGCTGTGCTCATGATTGAACATGAGGGTTTCACCCACAACATCTGTACGCCCAAACCACTTCATTGCGGTATCACGGTCAATCACTAATCCTAAAGGGTCATTTAGCGCATTGGTATCGCCATGTAAGTATTCAAAATCAAACACGTTTAGCAGCGTTTGATCAGCAAACTTAACTTCCTCATGAAAGTGTCTGTCACCAATACTCACCAAGTACGGATTGACTACGGTTCTCGCGACATATTCAATTTCGTCCAGCTCGGCCTCAAGTAATGGGCCTATACTGGTGTAGGTATTATCGAACTCGCGCACACCTATCGTTGCTTTTTCACTTAACACTGAACCAATCGTGTAGGTACGGTCGTGATTGGCAAAATGGGTATCGTGATTACGCTCATAATCAGCCAAAATTGAGGCAAATAGATACACACTCAAACCGATGGATAAGCCCATTACGTTGATCACAGCATAAAGCTTGTTTTTGGTCATCGCTCGCAGGGCAATGAGTAAATAGTTCTTAAACATGATTTAACCCTCCTTATCCAATGCAGACTATGCCGCACGAACGTTCTCGGTAACCACCTGACCGTCGAACAGATTAATGGTGCGGCGTGCATAGTCAGCGTGCGCTGGACTATGTGTAACCATAATAATGGTCGTGCCTTCGTTGTTGAGTTGTTGCAACATCTCCATCACTTCTTGGCCGTGCGCACTGTCTAGATTTCCCGTTGGCTCATCGGCCAGAATCAGACTTTGATCGCCTACCACTGCGCGCGCAACAGCGACGCGCTGCTGCTGTCCACCTGACAATTGACTCGGTCTGTGCTTCGCACGATGGGCAATACCGACTTTATCCATTACCGCAGCAACCCTTTGCGCGCGATCCTTAGCAGGAATATTGTGATACAACAAAGCCAGCTCTATGTTTTCAGCAACGGTAAGCTCATCAATCAGATTGAAGTTCTGAAAGATAAATCCAATGTTGGATTTGCGAATGTTGGACAGTTTGGATTCGCCATAGCCTGCTACATCCTCGCCCATAAACCAGTATTCACCTTCACTCGGACTGTCTAACAATCCAATGATGTTGAGCAACGTCGACTTTCCGCAACCAGAAGGCCCCATGATTGATACAAATTCACCTTTCTCAATCTCAATATTGACGTTTTGAAGCGCAAGTGTTTCGACTTCATCTGTTTGATAAACGCGTGACAAATTATGTAATTTAAGCATTCTATTTTCCCTCTAAGATCAGTTGAAATACGGTGTAATTAATTTGATAGAGACAGCTGGTCCATTTCGCTGAATCCGCTATACGGGCTAGTAATAACGGTCTCACCAGGTTGCAGGCCTTCGACGACTTCAATGTAACGCGCGTTACGTCGTCCCAATTTGACCTGGCGCTTAGTCGCCGTCTCACCACTTGCATCAACAACAAATATCCATTGGCCGCCGGTTTCTTGATAGAACGCGCCATTTGGGATCAGCAGTGCTTGTTGGTCATCGCCCAATTGAAGCTCCATCTGCAAAGACTGACCACGACGAATAGACTGTGGCTGTTGGTCTGAAAACTTAAAATCGACCTTAAATTGTCCGTTCGTGACCTGTGGGTATATCTTGCTAACCACCAGCGGGTATTGCTGATAGCGAGCGGTTTGTCCCAGCGCAATGCGGCTCAGGTAAAACTCGTCAATATCCGCACTTAGCTTGAAGTCATTTGGCGTATCAATTTGACCAATTCTCTCTCCGCGACCAATGCTCTGCCCAACTTCAATATCAAAGCCTGATAACTTGCCGTCTACAGGGGCTCTTACATTCATGTTCTCTAGGTTCTCGCGCGATATCTCCAGATTGCTTTCCAGTCGCACGCTGGTAGTCCTTAAAAATGCAAGTTGGCTCTCTTGCATTCTGGTGTCCGAGGCCTGGCTCTCCAAAGTCAGCTCACGTCGCGTTTTATACCAATTCAAAGTATCTCGAGTGTCATCAAACTGTGATTGCACAACGGCACCAGTGGCGAGTAGGTCTGATTCGCGCTTGAGCTGTCTTTCTAACATCTTTATCTGGTATTCAATGTCCGCGAGATTTCGTTTGTGCTGTAAGCGATTTTGCTCAAGACTCAGCTCAATTGTTCGCATGTTATTGAGCTGTTCGGCTACCCGCGCTTCATTGCCCAGAACATTCAATTGGAGAGTTGGATTGGAAAGCTCCACAATCAAATCGCCGGCCTGCAACTCCATACCATCTTCGACTAAGATGCGCTCTACTCGCCCGCCTTCAACCGCGTCCAAAAATACCGTTGTAGCCGGAACGACTCTACCTCTGACAGGGATAACATCTTGAAACACCCCTCTCGTGACAGGCGCAGTCACTAGGCGCTGTGTTTCTACATTCATTTGCTTGTTAGAAAAGCTCGGTAGCATGTAACTGCCAACTGCAATGATCGCTACCGCAACTGCAACAGACACCTTATGGCGATTCAGCCAGGATTTTTTTTCCATTTTGCGGTCCATGCCGGCACCCGATCGAACGGTGCCTCCCGCACTGGAAGTTGGAGGCGTTGCTGTACTGCGATTATCTGAAAGTTTCGTGATACCCATTTTCTTCACCATGCTCGTTTTCGACTGACTCATCGACTGAAGTTGCCAATCGTTACAACCCTAATCGGGCAGATATGTTCGTTATTGCGAGAACCAGGCCAACTTTTAAAATATTGATTTATATGAATTTTAAATTTAACTGTTCAAAATCGAACAATATTAACTGTACGAAAATGGACAGTTGGTGTACGTTTTCGTACAGAATGTAAAAGGTGAGTGAACTATGTCGAAAGATGCCAATTTGTTAATTATTGATGATGATCCCGACATTTTGACCGCTGGAAAATTACTGTTTAAACGCGAGGTCGGTTCCGTCACCACCTGTGCCGATCCGATGCATGTTCCCGATTTGATGGCCAAACAGACATTTGATGTCATTTTGCTAGATATGAACTTCGGTCCAGGTGAGAGCGACGGTAAACAAGGTCTTATGTGGCTTGAAAAAATATTGCGAGTTGATCCGTCTGTGATTGTCATCATGATCACTGCTCACGGTGATATGCGCCTCGCCGTAGAAGCAATGAAGTTGGGGGCTACCGACTTCGTATCGAAACCATGGCAGAATGAGAAAGTGCTCGCGACCGTTTTTACCGCGATCAAGCTACGTCAGTCGCAATCCGAAGTCGATAACCTGAAGCAAACCAATAAGGTCCTGAGTGAAACCTCCGTAGACGGTGGGAGCGGACTCATTTGGGGCACTTCCAGTGCTATGCGAGCGCTACAACAAACGCTTCAGCGAGCCGCGCCCACAGAGGCAAATGTGCTAATACTCGGTGAAAACGGCACTGGCAAAGAACTCATTGCCAGAGAAATTCATCGCTTGAGCGACCGCAACGATCAAGTATTCTTAAGCGTTGACCTTGGCACCATCAGTGAGAGTCTGTTCGAGAGTGAGCTCTTTGGCCATGTCAAAGGTGCGTTCACGGGCGCCAATCAAAATCGAGTGGGTAGAATGCAAGCCGCCAATGGTGGCACTTTGTTCCTTGATGAGTTAGGCAACTTGCCACTGCACTTACAATCTCGTTTATTAACAGCACTCGAACAACGCATCGTAACTCCCGTTGGCAGTAATCAGTCCGTTCCTATCGATATACGCGTCATTGCAGCGACAAATTTAAGCCGAGAGAAGCTCACAGCTCCGGACCATTTTCGCCAGGATCTGTTGTTTAGACTCAATACGGTGGAACTTCACCTTCCCGCTTTGCGACAGCGCATTGAGGACATCCCTCTACTAGCCGAACACTACATCGAGCACTACTGTCGCAAGTACAATAAAGCGCACAAAGAACTCTCCGAATCCGCCAAACAAGCACTCACCCAATATAGTTGGCCTGGGAATGTTCGGGCCCTTCGCCACGCAGTGGAGCGCGCGATTATTTTGTCTGAACAACACACCTTGGATGTTCAAGACTTTCAGCTCAACCAAACCAGTCTTTCAACATCTACACCTGCAAGTGCCTCAGAAGCGGCTGAAAGTGCGACGACCGAACAGGTGGTCGATAGTCTTAATCTAGATGTCATTGAAAAACAAACCATCAGCCGTGCTTTAAAATTACATGGGTACAACATAAGTCACGCGGCAAAAACCCTCGGTTTAACCCGCGCAGCATTGTATCGGAGGATGGAGAAGCATGATCTTTAAACACTTTTTCCAGCGCCTCATTGGTCGTACGTTATTGCTGCTAGTCGGCTTATCAATATTGGCGTACTTCAGTGTATTACCCGGTTATCATGCGACAACACTGATTCTTTTGCTGATCGTCTGCTATCAAATATTTGAATTACTGTCTGTGATAAAGAAAACCAACAGTGAACTCACTCGCTTTGTCGAAGCGCTTCGTTCAGCAGATTTCTCGCAACGATTTGCTTTTGGCAAGGAAGGCAGTGGCTTTAATGAACTGGGTCAAGCGTTTACCGAAATAGTCCAGAAGTACGCCAAAGCGAGAACCGCGCAAGAACAAGAACTCCGTCACCTGCGCGCGCTAATCGAACATGTGCCAGTGCCACTCTTAAGTGTATCCGAAACCCTTCAGATCCGTTTGTGGAACAATAGTGCGCGTCGTTTGTTTGGCCAAGCAGAAATTGGTGCCAATCAAGACCTGACCCAGTACGGCAATGACTTTGCTGAATTGGTGCACAGTATCAAGCCGGGAGAACGACGGGTGATTAACTTTGCCTTGGAAAACATGGTACGACAATTTGCGGTACAAGCGACTCAAGTTATCCAGAATGGTCGCCAAGAAACCTTGATCAGCCTCCAAGATATTCAAAGTGAAATTGACCAAACTCAGATAACCGCATGGCAAGATTTGGTCAGAGTATTAACCCATGAAATAATGAATAGCATTACCCCTGTAACGTCACTGGCCAATACAGCCGTTGGCTTAGCCGCGCATGCCAAACAAGACCTCGCCGAATTATCACTGCCTCATAGTACCCAAAAACAGATGATAGGCGAAACGTTAGACGACGTCTCGGACGCCGTAAACACTGTCGCCAGACGCAGTGACAATTTAATGCAATTTGTAACCAGTTATCGACGTCTAACACGCTTACCAGCGGCCGATAGGCAAACAGTCGCCATCGCGAGTTTTCTGCAAGAAATATTTGATTTGGTAAAGCCCGAGTGGGAGAAACAAGGCATTGAAGCACACTATGCGGTTACTCCGACGGCGCTCACAGCACAGTTGGACCGCGGTATGGTTGAACAACTACTGCTCAACCTATTAAAAAACGCCGAACAAGCATTACTAACAGATACACGGGATAACGCGCGAAAACAAATCCGAATAAATGCGCATTTAAACAAACGCGGTCACCTTGAGATCGTAATCCAAGACTCCGGACCAGGCATTGAGCCAGCTATGCGCGAGCAAGTGTTTGTGCCGTTTTACACGACTAAACGCGAAGGTTCGGGCGTAGGTTTGGCGTTAACTCGGCAAGTCATGACTGCCCATGGTGGCAGCGTACGACTGTCCGAGGGTGATTCGGGCGGTGCAAAATTCACGCTGACTTTCTAGGCAATCGCCTGTTTCAAGCAAAAAAAACGGAGCCCAAAGGCTCCGTTTTACCCTAAAGGTGTCGATAACACTAATTAGAAAGAGCCAATTAGTGTTAACGTGGCATTAAGTGGTTCGGCCACTGTCGCTTGATGCGTAGAGTGCGCATTTGGGAAGTACAATTCATCGGTAAGGTTTTCGATGTTCAATTGTACGCGCAAGTCATCAGACACTTCATAATAAGCCGACGCATCTATACGCGTGTAGCTCGGCAATGTTGCTGAATTACCGTTATTGATAAAACTCTCATCCTGATAAGTTGCACCTAAACCTACGCCAAAGACCTCATTGACCTCGTACGCACCCCAAATAGAGAAGGTATTCTCTGGTAATTCTCGCGGCGTTTTACCCGTTGGACCGGTGCGATCAACAATTTCACCATCTAAATTGCTGTAGTTTGCTGAGATTGATAGCTGTTTGGTGATGTAGCCTTTTAACTGCAACTCAAACCCTGAAATTTCTTGATCGATTACATCTAGTGTTGATGGATCGCTATCGGCAACTTGAGGTGAACTTTGTTCGTTCTCAAAAATGGCGGCGGTAAAACTTAGGCCCTGAGCAAAATCCCACTTCAAACCAATTTCTTGATTAGTAAAAGTGTTGGGGTCGAGTTGGTTATTGTTGCCGTTAATATTGGCGTACTGCTCGCCACTTCTCGGCAAGAAAGATTCACTGTAGCTCGCATACAAGGAAACATTCTCTTGAGGCTTGTATATGATACCAGCACGAGGTGAGACTTCTTCGTCTTTACGCGTGCGCGTCTCATCAGCCTTCGCATTGAAGACTTCAATATCAAAGCTGTCAAAGCGGGCGCCAATAACGATATCTAAGTTTTCAGAGATTTCGATTTCGTCTTGAATATAGAGAGACTGCACATCCAGATTCACGCGCGTATCATCATTTAGATCAGTGAAGCTTGTTGTAACAGCAGTACCTAACGCATTAACCCCAGCTAATCCTCGGAAGCTCAAAGGGCGATTCGCAATGAAAGACTCTTCATCGGCACCATCTGGATCATCTGCCAACTGTGGCGTAAATACAGGATTGAAGCGATTCTGGTCGGAGTCCGTGGAGATGATTTCAGTGCCGACGATTAATGTATGGCCAAAGCCACCCGCGTCAAACTCCGCTATCAGATTACCTGATAAGATAAAGTTTTCACGCCATGTGTTGTCGATGTAGCCGTCTAATGTAGCCACATTGGTTTCTGGGTTATAGCGACTCGCGTAAAAATTCGCATATACCTTTTCATAATCCCCGTAAAACGCGCTGAAATTACCTTTCACGAAATCAGTGAATTGATGCTCAAGGTTTGCTCTAAATACATGCGCCTCAAGCTCGTGATAATTGTTTTCCGGATCGGCGAAAACGATATCTTCAAGCGCTTCGACCGGTCGACCATCAGAGCCAGTTGGAATGCCGCGGTCAATGAAGCGTTCGTGATTGATGTACTCATAGGATAGATCAAGCGTGGTGTCGTCACTCAACAAAATGTGCGCCGTTGGATTGAAACCGTAACGATCACCATCGTAAAAGTCTCGATGATTTTCCAAATGCTCAACCATCGCATTGATGCGCACTGCAGAAGTCTTACTGGTCGCAAAATTAGTATCGATTTGACCAGAATAACCGCCAAAGGTATTTAAAGACGTTTGATAACCCGTGAACTGTTCATCCAACTTCGCTTTTTTCGATACGCGGTTCAAGATACCACCCGTACCGCCGCGACCGAACAACAGCGCATTTGGGCCGCGTAAGATTTCAACTTGTTCAACATTATACAGCGAACGGTAATATTGCACGTCATCTCGATTGCCATCGATAAAGAAATCCGCTGTAGACCGAACGCCTCTGAACACAACCGCGTCTCGGTGTCCTTCTCCTTGAGAAGTATTTACGCCTGGCGTGTAATCGATAATTTGACTAATGCTATTAATACCACGAGCGGCTATCTCATCAGCGGTCATAATAGATAGACTCTGAGGCACGTCTAATATGGGTGTTGGCGTTTTAACCGCATTGGATTCATTAATCGATAAGTATTGACCTTCTACGGTAATCACTTCGATATAGTCATTGTTATCAGCAGCAATTGCATTCGCGGCAAAAAGAGCGGCGGCAACAGACGTTAACTTAAACTTCAATTCCAGTTTCTCCGAGTATTATGTCGTTCAAACACTTTCAGCAACCGCGTGCAGGTGCGGTCGGAGCATCGTAAAGATGCCTTTTTGTTGAACCTAGATTTTGATTGGGGCGAATGTTAATACGAATTATTCCTAATTGCACGCTAATTGCGAATAATTCTCAAAATCAATTTGATCAGCATCAAGGAATTACGGAAGAGTACCGGATGTTGTAATGCTTTCAGCCTTCTGAACATGAAAGATCGAACATCAAATTGCGAGCTCAAACGCTAAATAAGCCGTTACCGGTCAATGAGTTTGCGTTAAATCAACTGAAACCTGATTTTTAGATTCTTCGTCACCGCTAGCAAAAAAGCTGTGCTAGATTTAACTCGCAGGCATTGTGAAGGCAAGTAAGTGTGCCCACACTGCAATCGACGGTCAGTCTTCAGATTAAGGACGTAAAAATGTCAGGATTCAAGCATGTATTGTGTGTTTTAACCGATCTTCAGGACGTTGATGAAGTGATCGCGCATGCGATGCACGTGTGCGATAGGCACGCTGCAAAACTGAGTGTGCTGCTAACAATGGAGCCATTGCCGCCGAATGCGAATATGGTGATGGAATCCTTTACCTACATCGATACCTTTCAAAGTATGCACACGGCTGCAGAAGAACACCTGCAATCAATGGCGAATAAATGGCGCGAACGAATGCCGCTGGAAGCAACACTGCGTATTGGTCATGCTTTTGTCGAAATCGCCAAGTATGCGGTTGAATGCAGCGCGGACTTAGTCCTGAAGGTTGCGAAAACAGATTTACTTGACCGCTTGTTTGGGCATGAAGATATGCGTCTGTTAAGGAAATGCCCCGCGCCTGTTTGGTTGATTCACCGAGGTGATACGCAAGATTATAAAAAAGTTGTCGCGGCAGTTGATGTCAATTACCACTATCCAGACGACGAGTTAGCGATTCGTAAACAACTCAACGAGACCGTTGTGATTCAAGCTGCACAAGTCGCGGTTCACGAGAACGCGTCACTGCATATCGTTCACGTAATTGACGATCCAGTTGACCTAGTCGTTTATGACGGGATTGTCGACATCGCCGCCAGTACCCAACAAAATCAGGACGACATCGAGCAAGAACGGTTTAACAATCTCGACGCATTGAAAGATCTGATCTGCTCGGCCAATCCAGATGAAGTCGTCGACGCCTTGAAGATAGAAACCCACGTATTACACGGTATTGCTCGACGCGATATTCCCCAATGGATAGCGGAGTTAAACACGGACTTGTTAGTTATGGGGACTGTTGCGAGAGTGGGTATTCCAGGGTTCTTTATGGGCAATACTGCCGAGTCGATTCTCAACCAAGTTGAATGCTCAGTACTGGCACTCAAACCGCATGGTTTCGAATCACCTTTAATAACGTAAAAACCTGTTTGCGATTTGTAGACCTTTTTCTCCATTCCAGTGTTTATTTCACTTGTCCCGTTGAAACAGGGTAACTCGCCCCAACAGTGGATAATGTGGCTGGGGTTTCGTCGCTTGTTATGTTTTTAATCAGCGCTACATTACCTGCCCTGCACAAATATTTAACTCCATCATTTGATTTTAAGGCTTGCTATCCGTGCCGACTTCAACACTCTCTTGGCTTTTCAGTTTCTTGAAACCCTATAAAAAAGCAGTTGCTGGGGCAGTTTTTGCATTGTTTATTGGCTCCTTCGCGTGGCTCGCTCTGGGACAGGGAATTCGATTAGCGGTCGATCAAGGGTTTACGGGTAACGATCCGCAGCGATTAAACCAATTACTCATTGGGGTCTTGGTTATTTCGCTTACGGCCAGCCTTGCGACCTATTTTCGCTTTTCTCTAATGACATGGCTCGGTGAACGCGTTAGTGCGGACATTCGCAAAAAGGTCTATAACCACTTACTCAATTTAGCGCCGGAATTTTACACGGAAACGCGAACGGGTGAAGTAATCTCCCGTTTTACGGCCGACACAACCCAACTTCAGGGTGTGATTGGTATGAGCATCTCTATGGCATTGCGTTCCAGCGTGACCTTCATTGGTGCTATGGCACTGATGCTGGTTAGTAGCCCATCGCTAACGTTTTACGTTTTGTTGGCGGTCCCGGTTGTGCTGTTGCCGATTAGAGTTTTAGGCAAATATGTTCGCCGTTATTCAAGACTAAGTCAGGACAAGGTTGCTGACATTGGGGCTTATGTAGACGAAACCCTGCACGAAATACAAACCGTGCAAGCATACAATCACGAAGGTCTCGATCGCCAGGCGTTTGAGCAAAGAGTTGAGGCCGTGATGGCAACGGCCAAGCAACGGATCCACTATCGTTCTTTATTGATTGGGCTCATCATGGCCATCAGTATCGTCGCAATCGTTCTGGTTGCCTGGATTGGTGCCCGCGATGTAATGCTCGGCAGTATGAGTGCTGGTGAATTGACTGCGTTTATGTTTTACGCGGTGCTCGCCGGAGGCAGTATTGCAACAGTCAGTGAGGTTATTGGCGAAATACAAAAAGCAGCAGGTGCCAGCGAGCGCCTGATTGAATTGCTAGAGACCAAGCCCAACGTGTGCGACTCCCAAGCAGGTACAGGCAGCACATCAATGGCGAAAAACAGCGCACGCGCGCTTCATTTTGATAACGTCAGTTTTTACTATCCGAGTGCACCAGAGAAGCCGGTACTCCGTCAGTTCGATTTGTCAATTCAGCCGGGCGAGCGCATCGCGCTTGTGGGTCCTAGTGGTGCCGGTAAATCAACTTTGTATCAATTGTTACTCAGATTTTATGCTGCCCAGTCGGGAAATATTGCGCTCGACGGCACCTCTTTATCAGACCTGCCCATCGATACGGTGCGTCAGCAATTTGCATTAGTCCCTCAAGAATCGGTTATATTTGCCACAACCGTGACAGATAACATCCGCTATGCTCGACCTCACGCGACTCAACAAGAAGTCATTGAAGCGGCACAAACAGCTCGAGCGCATGAGTTCATCCAAAACCTAAGCCAGGGCTATGACACCCAACTTGGCGAGCGTGGCGTTAAGCTCTCGGGAGGTCAAAAACAGCGGATTGCGATTGCGCGAGCGATACTGGCTAATCGCCCAATTCTATTGCTCGACGAGGCAACCAGTGCGTTAGATGCTGTCAGTGAACGCCATGTAAAACAGGGACTCGATAATTTAATGCGAGGTAGGACGACACTGATTATCGCCCATCGCTTGGCCACCGTGATTAACGCCGATCGTATTGTGGTGATGCAGGAAGGTCAGATTGTCGCGAGTGGAACACATGAGCAACTACTAGAAACGAGTGAACTTTACCGAGAACACGCAGAACTACAATTGCTAAATTGATGGTCAGATTAGCGGTCTGCCCGCTAATACCCAAATTGATTGACGTACTTCTCAATACGAGGTTTGAGCACTGCGATTGCATCGGGATAGTGTTTCCAGCGGTATTCCAACTCAGAATACAATGGTTGGCTTACTTGATGATAACTTGGCGTATCAACATACTCAGCTCCCTTTTCAGTCGAGTAAAATTGCTTAACTTGCGTATCCCACTCAACACCGATAAACGCCAGTAGTGCCCCAACTTCTTGGTCAAAGTCTTCAACCATTCTCTCGTATTTAATGGTGTGAACTCGTAACGGTAGATTTTGTTGATACTGCGCCCAAAGACTGAACACTTGATCATAGAACTCAGCGGTATCAAGTAAATTAGTAAAGTGAATCATGGTCCCGTTGAGTTTAAAATCTTGCATAAAATTGCTCAGGCAAACGTCGTAAGGATGGCGCTGCGAAAAAACGAATTTTGCATTGGGAAACAATTGATACAACAACCCCACATGTAGGGTGTTGAGTGGCATTTTGTCGACCACAACTTTTTGCTTATCTGCGTACTCATAGGCCTTTTTGAAATAGGCTTTTCTAAGCTTTTGCGCATAGTCTTGAGTGATGTCTTTTAGACCTTGCGGATATCGTAAACCATCTTTGGTCAGCATATTCAAGACCGTTTGAACCGTATCTTTCTCCGAAATCGTACTGAGCGCAGGGTGAGCATTTAATACTCGCTCGAGTAATGTAGTCCCTGACCGGGGGAAGCCGATTAAAAACACCGGTTCAGCAGTGTCATCTGATGGATTTGCACTGTGCCATTCAGCTAACCAAGAGGTCTTATAAAACTGACTTAGTGTATCCGCATCCATTCGTCCTTCGCCCTGACCTGCATCTCTGATTTGTTTCCAGATTTTTCTCGACAAATCATTTGCGGACGTGAAATTTTCAAACGCCTTGTCATACTGTCCAATCGAATCGAAAAGCCTTGCGCTCTCAAAATGAAACAGTTGTTGTTGCTCGTCATTTAATCCTTTCACCGTTGTGTTTGCCAACAGTTCTTGCGCTTTATCGTACTGCTTTAGGCGACGCGCATTTTGCGCCAGTAGAACGCTCAAGAAGGTATCACCGGGCGTAATTTGCAAGCCATCGCAAATAATCTTGCGTGATTCTTCTAGGCGGTTACGCTTTTCATAGTATCGAGCAAAATCGGCATGGAAATCAGAAATCTCTGGCAGCTCGGCAAGCACAAATAGATAGGACAATTCCTCCGGGTCTTGAGTAGACGAGGTCGCCGTAAAATACCGTTTAATCGCGCTATGAACGAGTGGGTCGCGATGATCTTGTTGGACGGCTCTCTTTAAGACGGCTTCAGCTTCAGTAAACGCCTCTAGTTCCATAAGCGCAATAGCATAGTTAGCTTGGTATTTAGCGTTGTTAGGTGCAAGTGATACAGCTTTGTTGAACGCAAACTTCGCCTTAATTTTTGTCTGCGCACTTTGATGAGCGGTCCCTAAATTATTCCAGATTGCAGCATCATTGGGCTGAGCCTTCAAAGCGATATCATAGTGACGGATGGCTTGTTTGTAGCGGCCTTGTTGCTGCAGTGTTAACGCTAAATTGGCATTGGTGCTCGGATTTTTAGGCGCCAGCTTTAGTTCCTTGCGCAATAGCTCTTCGGCTTTCTTAAAGTCTTTCAAATGAATGTACAGCGGGAAAAACTGTGCGTTTACTGTCTCATTATTAGACAGCATATGCTCGATGGATTCGTATACTTGCCTTGCTTGCCGCAACTGATTTTGCTGCCACAGTGATTTTGCTAACTGCACAGCCTGCGCAGGAGAATACTGCCTGCCATTAATCGTTACTTTCATACTACCCCGCTTCCCTATTCGTCAAGACGCGCTGAAATGGAGACACATTATGGTCTGCTTAGCGTTTCCTATCTGGCTTGTTGTAAGACGTACAAGAGGGATCAGGCATGCATCAAAAACATACCTGACATTACACTCTCACTGCTCGAGCGAGAGTGTAACATTGTTTCAGTTAATGGAGGGCTTTTAGCTACGCTTTTTACACGCGTATTGTGTTTGGATTTCGCACATTTGCTGTGCCTCTTCCGCGGAATTGCCGCCCATGCAAAAATCAACGCGCATTTGGACTTGAGTGGCCTTTGGAGAATCGCTGGTTGCTTCCCATCGCATTGCTTGCAGCATCTGCTTTGCTTCTCGTTTAATGCCCAAGCCAGGCACTGTGCGCAACGCTTCAACATTATCAACTGTGCCATCCGGTAAGATATCGAAGTTGAAAATGCCGCACCCTCGCGCACCGCTACGTTTCATTTTCTTTGGGTAAACAGGCTCGTTACCGTCAGCCAGTTGCCAGTCAAATGTCTGATTAGCACCTGGCTGGATCAAGCGGAGTTCAACATCCGTTCGCAATACTTCCTTGGCGGCCAAAGGCGACGCAATTAACAATGCAGCCATGGCGGCCACTGCGGTACGATAAGATAGTAAAGGCTGTAGTTTCATTACAGTAAACCCTCCTTGTGATAGACAGATTTACTCTAAACTAGCCCTGCAGTATTTTTCAACTGTCTTGTGACGAGCGGCCTATTCGGTGACAGCTTCGTGCATATGAGCTGTTAACGACTTGCCTAAAATGCGATTGGTTAAATAGGAGAGGAGCTCTGTCTCTTCTTCACTGCGCTCGCCGTCAATACCCGTTAAAGTCATTGCAACTTCGAGGGCTTTATCGGCATCCAGGTTGAGTCCGTCGGAGAGTTCACGCATACAATGCTTACAATCATCATTTTCTACCGCTTGACGCGCCCAATGAATCGCATCGGTTAGGAAAGCCTGTTGGCAAATAGTACTGCCCCATTCGAGGTCGCGAATCACCTCTTCGAGATAATCTTGCTCACTAAGGCTAACTTTGCCGTCAACTTGATAGAGCATTACTGACAATTTGATCAACGCTTCATTAAACCCTTGGCGTTCTGTTAACTGCATAACAACTCCCTAGACGCTTTACCTATAAAGGCTGCGAAGACTTTGAAAACATGGATGCGAATAAAAGTGAAAGTTAGACCAAAGGGGATAACTTTTGTTGCATTTTTTTATCGCTTTTTATCGATTTTTTATCGCAATCCCAATTGTATGTCGTGAATCAAATAGTTACCGCTGTACTCTGGGTGAGGTTCACCACTTGCTTCAATAGCGAAGTAGTCTTGCTCCTCACTGTCTAACGATTGATAGCCGCCGATAACCTGATACAGCCAAGCTTCCTGATCAAAGTCCAGCGATTGCCACTGGTGGTATTGCAATGCGGTAATTGTCTCGCCGCTATCGATAACATGACAAAAATATTGCTCGACGGCTTCGCGCAACTGACTATCGTCAATCTCTATTGCCGCAATATCGGCCACATCGATTTTGGCGGCTTTGTCTTGGACCTGGACCGCATTTCGGCTCCGGTTGATCAACCGAATCTGACTCACAAGGTGCTGTAATTGTGCCTCTTGCTCGACATTGTTTACATCGACATGCGCTGAATTAACCATTGCATCAGCTTGATTGAAAAGCATCGGGACTTGCGATAAGCGCGTGTAATCATTTGGCGCGAAATCGGAATGTTGATCACAATGCAGTACAAACCCCTTGAGCAAACGCGTCTTCCCCCTAAATTCCCTAAAACGCCCAATCAACTCGATTAATCTGGCTTGCACTGCAGATAATTCTTGCGTTACTCGAGTAAAGCTCTGTTGTAGCGCTACAACGAGCAGGTGACGTAAATCTCGGTTATTACCCGCCAGCTCACTTAGCTCGTCGAATCTTATCAGTTCGATTTGATTAAGAAGCTCCGAGACTTGTGATTGCGCAAGTTCATTCTCTCTGATTTTGGCGTCAACTGAGGATACATAGCCAAATTCATTGTTGATGCGACTGAACAATAACCGGACGTGGTTGGCCAGCGACTCAGTTAATGCATAGACATGCTCCCTTAAATCCGACAGGTGTCCCTGAGACTCAGTGAACCGACCGTATTGCAGCGCTTCTTTGTAATGCTGAGTAAGGGTCTTTATTGCCGCCAGAGCGCTCGCCATGTTGGTATCAATTTGACGATTGCGTTCATCCTGTAAACTTCCTTCTAACAAGTTGCGCACTGCGCTTTTTAGACGCAGTTCCGCATCGGGCTCAGGCCGCCACAACACGCCGAGTTGGACAAGTGAATCGAGGACCTTGGGACTCACCGCTTCCTCGTCAACCGTGCCGACTAAATAAGCACGCATGATCACATCACTGTGACGACTCAACGCATTGAGCAACTTCACACCAGACTGATAGAGATTCTGGTTCACAGTAGGCTTCCCTGTTGTGCCGCCTCTTCCGCTTGTTGTTCTAGCGAGAGCGATTCCGTTTCATCAATAAAACGCAGTACTTCGTATAAATAGTCAATTTTGCCAGTCGCAATGAAGATCAGTTTATCTGGGTTAGGCCGCTGTAAATACCCTAGGTCAGTGAGTCGTTTAAATACTTGTTTTAGCTGACCATCTGTCTGAGTGCTACTCGAATTGAATAAACGAAACCGAGAGATTTTCTCCAACTGTTCGGCAAACGCCGGAGTATCTTCAATTGTGCTCTGTAATTCAGACAAACGAATAGGTGTTCCCATGGTAACAGGAATGTCACTGCCGTTGGCTTGTTGCACCAATAGCAACCAATCGACGAGTGGCCGTAAATTGGCTGCCACCTCTTGAAACTGTGTACCTAGATGCTTGCGCTCTTGTTCTCCCAGGGACTGATAAGCTGCATAGAAAACATCGCCCTCCGCCGTGCTGGTTAACGTTCGATTCAGAATATTTAGCTGTGTTTCGACCGCCTCGCGGTTAGCGCTGTTTTTTAGGTATCGCCAAGCCTCATCATCACTTACCTGACAAACAAACTCACCTTTCAACAATAGGGTTAGCACTCGTCCTAGTTCATTAATCATGCCTCTGCCTCCTCAGCGAACTTCTGTTGCAGACGCTGGCTCAACGGACTGACTTTCGGCTGCACCACCTGTAATTTGCGCGTGACTTTGTCTATTAAATAACGGTTTTCAAATAATTTGAGTACATCAGATTCAGGGTTTGGAAATGCGCCTACGACGGATATTGCGTTGTTTTGACAGGCGTCAAATATCTTCTTCACGTTACTTTGGTGTAAGGTGCCAAGCTCGTCTATTGGCCAATGCACGGTGACTTCAGCACTCCCCCGAAGCAAACGAGTAAACGCCAGCAAAAACTTACACAAGATGAGATAGGCCATGCCATGGCTCGAGCTCTCGTTTAACTGGCGATCGGTCCGAATCACCAAATCAGAGTTACCCTCACGCAAATGCAATTCAATGTCTAGGAGCTTACTGATCCCGCCACTCAATGCCGCTCGACCAAAGATATCGAGTACTCTGCGCATAGAGGCGCCATATTCTTCGTCCGGCAATTCAGTGGCGCCAGTTGCCATCCACTTTTGATATTGCTGTTGGAATGCTTCCAGCTCCGGCCAAAACTCCAGCTCACTGATGCGCGAGCGGATTTTAACCGCTGAGTCAGACACCCCTTCTAGGAAAAGCTCTTCATCAACCTCCTTGCTGATCCGCCGACTCTGTGAGGATATGCGTTTATCGATATCTTCGAGTACGTGATAATACTGTGTTAAGTCGGCACCAAAAATTCGCCCTTGCTCGCGCAGACCTTGCATCTTCTGTGGCACGATTTCGTTTAATAAGCGGGACAAATGCGACACCAAACGACGATGCTCAATATGACGAATACCATTGCTATCGATTTGAGTACATTCTTCTCTCGAACGTTCCCATGTATCCGATAGACCCGTACCAGCCTGCGCAGCGATTAGCTGGTCAAATCGTTCTACGTAAGCACGTATATCAGTGAGCAGCGTATCACGAGACTGCAGTAATTCATTGGTTTCGGTAATACGCTGCACAATGGTGTGTAGGTCCCTTGGCGCGAGGTCCTGGTCGGTCTTGTCTGCATTAACCAAGCTAAGGTTCTTCAATGCCCTGACCAGCTGCTCCACGTTTTGCAGTGACTCTTTGGCTTGACGTAGCAGTTGCTCTGCGGCTTGCTGTTGCTGTTGTTGTTCTTGTCTATTATGCTGAACCGACTGCAGTTTTTCAGCTAGGTGTCGCTCAGCCTGACTGGCCGATTTTCGTGCGTCGGCCAGTTGTTTCTGCCAAGTAACCTTCTGATTACTGAATACATTTTTGTACCAGCGCTCATAGTCTGCGACCTTGTGCCGATGTATTGTGGTGTAATCAATGTCGCGCTTCAGCTGTTCGATACGCTTTTTCAAGCTACCAATTTCGTCCACATCAACGCCGCGCTCAGCGAGTTCATCGGCAAGCCATTTCTCACTGTCTTTTTTATCCTGTTTAGCAGAGCGTTTGACTTGCTCCAACTGCACTGTGACTTGCTGCTCTTGCTCGACTAAATCATCAATGACCTGCTGCCAATGGAAATCTAATTCGCCAACTGCTTCGCGCATTTGCGCTTCGATGTCAGCTTTCGCTGCAGCAAAATCACTCTCCAATTTGGCTTTTTGCTGTTCCAGCTTTTTCAGTGCTTTCTTACTGGTTTGCTTACGTTCAGCTAGTGTGACTTGATATTCTCGATGTAGCGCTTGCCGATCATTTTGTGCGCGTTTACGATTTGCCTCACATGATTTGACCAGACTTTCAGCCTTGGCTAGTCCCAACTCAGATTGACGTACATGATCAGATGCCTCTGTGAGCTGTTGTTCTGCGCTTGTCTGGGCCTCAATGTTAGCCGCCAATTGCTGTTGCGCATGCGCCAACGTCTCACGTAATTGTTGTTCGGTTTTGGCATACTCAGGTTGGTCGATATGAGTGAGGTCAAGGGTGACCCCGTAAAGCGATTGAGTATTGTCATCACTGACGTGCGGTTTCAAATCTTGTCGATTCAGTAAGCTTGGCGCAAGTAATTTGCCGAGGGAGTTTTCCCAATTATCAATATTGGCACGTAAGAATGCTAATAAGGTATTGTCCTCTGGGTGCAACAAAGCCTCTGCTTCATCGAGTGTTTGCTGCGCATCAAGTACAGCTTTACTCTGTCTCTGCAGCTGTTCATTTTTCGCAACGCGCTGCTGTTGGGCAGATTGTAACGCCTGCTGCGCCTGCCGCAGCCCCTCTCGACTGTTGTCTTCCGCACGCATGGCTTCATCAATGGCCGCATCTAATAAATCGAGTTGACTCTGTTCAAACTCAGTGAACCCAACATTGTTTACACGCGCATTTAGCTGGGCTTGCTCTTCGACCAGTCGATTGAGTTGTTCTTGGTGCTGTTGTCCCAATTCGTCTCGCTGCTGACGAAAATCGTCTTTGACCGCCTCTTGCTGTTGTTGTCCTTCACGTTGCTTATCGGCTCGCAGAGCAAGTAAATCTCGTTGCTGCTGGCCTAAATCGTCCAAGTGCCGGTTCAACTTTTCGGTGAGTTCAGCAATGCGCTTGTCAAAAGTTGCCTGAATGTCTTGGTGCTTTTCCGTCAGCAATCCATATCGAGAAGTCGCCGTTTCCAAATCGCCTTGCCACTGGGACAAATGCTGAACGTTTTTTTGCAACGTATCGATATCTTGTTCTTGCCAACGTTGATACTCGTCTTCAACGTGATCGAGTTCTTGCTCGAATTTACTGATATCGCCTTTGGCTGCCGATAACTGTTGGTTTAATGTTTCGCGTTGCTGCTGCCATTCATCATCGATTGCTTTAAGTGTATGTATGGCGTCGTCGACCTTTTGCTGTTGTTCTGTTTCAGTTGCGGCGAGCATGGATTGATCGAGGCCAAATTGCTGCTTGAGTTGCGCGAGTCTCGTTTCATTCTCTTGCAGTTGCACGTCCGCACTTTCCAACTTGCTGAACTCTGGCCGAATCGCATCGAACTCCTGAATTAACTGGCACTCTTTTAGCCAGTCATCGACGTGTTTGCGACTTAAACTTGAGCTCGGAGGCTGCACGCCATCCTCTTCCAAAATGGCCGCGATCATGGCTTTAATCGTTTCCATCTTGCCTTCTTTGGAGTGCACTGCTTTGGCCAGTTTTTCGATGTGCCGCAAATGGTGCTGCTCAGCACACAAACTGAACATCCGCGCATAACCGAGTAGTTCTCGCGCACTACTAGAAACCTGCAAAGTACTTACATCGTTCTGCAAAATCGCGCGATAGTCTTTCGTATTCAGTTGATTCGTGACCATCACATTGTTGCGCTTCAGCGCGCGCACCATATCACTGGGCGCTTGAGGTACGTGATCACCGGCTTTGTTTTTAAACACGTAATCCTGCAACTCGAAAGGCTTGCCAATGATTCGGTAAATCACGCCATTGCCATTCGAGGTCAAAACCGCCTGACAAAACTCCTGATCGCCACGCTCGAATTCATAAATGATATAACTTGATTCCCGCGGCAGATACCAGCGCTCAAAACTGTCACGAGTAGCGGGTACCACTCGGCTAGGGTATTCGCCATAAAAAACAGGGATCAGCCGTTGCAGTGTTGTCTTCCCTGAAGCATTGGTGCCACATATGTTTGTATGGCCATTTAGTTTCAATTCCACGACACCGGGTAAATGAGTGTCGATTAGCATAATACGGTGTAATCCGGGCATAACGTTCCTGTCGGTATCTCAACGCACTTTGAGTGCATTGGCGCCTTGCACAGGCGTCTCAGATAAGCAAAAAATAACGGTTCTACTATACTCGCCGTGCGCTTTCTCGCAAGCGGCTAGTGCGTCTACAATGTTCAACCTTGAAAACCTGGAGCCAAGGTTGGATTTTCAATTTTTTCAAGCACTTCAAGGTTAGCGAGTGCCAACTGACACCCTTGACCTGTAAAGCGATAACCAACGGAACAATCGACTTGCCATTGACGCAATACGTAAGCGGCAAACGCGGCTTTAACATGCAATTCATAGCGCCCATCCTGCATATCAAAGTCCATTTCAACGGCTCTGGGCTGTGGCAAACTTGGATGTGGTATCAACACTAAGGTCACGCGTGTATTGAATTGCGTATCGGCTGATGCTGTTTGTTCATTTTTAACCGCTTGTTCCGAAATTGCGATACGCGTAAAACGCGTGCATACATAGTCCCTAAACCCTTGGTGCTTGCAGTCATAGGCGCGCACATGCCATCGGTGTCCATTGTTAACCAAAGCATGTGGGATCAAGGTTCTGTGTGTTTCTCCTGAAGCAGCAGAGACATAGTCACAATCAATCGCCTTTGATTGGTGAATAGCCCGCATTAAGGCCGCAATGATGTTCGCATTCGGATGTACCAAGCTGACCGCATCGAAACATTGGTGAGAGGGCTGAATCGGCGACGAAATCCCGTCACCGAATCCACGGCTCAAATTCTGTAACACGGCTTCAGGTTCATGCTCGAACAGCGGCACAAAGGTGGTAGTGCGGTGATAACGCTTATCCTGATGCACGAGGGCCAAATTCTCTGGCGCCATACTTTTATACAGAGAAAAATCTCGAGTACACGCGGCTAACCCAGTTTGGAATCGTTGGATCAAGTCGTTGCGAGCAACTTGTCCAAAATATTGTAAGCAAAAATCGATAAACGCCAGCCTTTCGCGCTGGGCATGAGGCAATGATTCGAGTTGTTCCATGCGTTTTTTTGTCATTATTGTCTAATCGCAGACGAACAATAATGTATTACATGGCCAAGTGCAATCATTTTGATGACATCATTTTGATTTGTTTGGTGCTGTCATTAAATCGTAACACGTGGCTTTTATGTTCCGTTTGAACAAAAAGGATAGCGATATGAATGCGGCTTCTTTGTGGGCAACGCTCACCCAATTGCGCGATACATTTAAACTCAAAACACATTTGCTTGGGTTGGACCTGCTCGACCGTTGGCACGAAGTCGAACACAGGTGCTCAGAATTAGAGAGCAAGATGGTTGCAAAAGCCCGTCAGCTAGGTGTTGCGGAGGAGCATTATTTTGTCGGTAGTGATGGCGACATAAAACAACTCATCGAAGATTTAGAAGACCTGCACAAAGACGCAGCGAACAACTCAAAAGAGTCTTGATAACGTCTAGACAACCAAGCCAAAACAGTTTTCGTCAATATCCGTCTGTATTAGGATTAGCGATAACACTGCTCCCATAAACAATAAGCAAACATGCTGACGCTTTTTCTGACATTCTTACGCTTGGGTTGTACTTCGTTTGGAGGCCCGGTAGCCCATTTGGGTTACTTCAAAGATGAGTTTGTCGATCGTAAAAAGTGGCTCAGTGAAACCGAGTACGCCAATATTGTCGCGCTTTGCCAATTCATCCCCGGTCCTGCCAGTAGCCAAGTGGGCGCTGCAGTTGGTTTTGTGCGTGCAGGCTACCTAGGAGCCATACTTGCATGGTTAGCGTTTACACTGCCATCGGCTATTTTGCTATTGTTGTGCGCCGCATCTGTTCTTCAGCTTCAGCATCCCGCTATATTTGACGCGTTTCACGGACTCAAACTCGTTGCGGTGGCGGTTGTTGCTCACGCTGTTTGGGGGATGCAAAAACAGCTTTGCAGCGAATGGAAAAGCCGCACAATTGCAATTGTCTCGGCGGCGTTCATATTGGCATTTGGCGGTGTCCTTGCGCATCTTGCGGTTATTTTCATCGCGGCAATGGTTGGCAGCTTATGCTTTAAGTCCCAGTCCCTTAATGACGCTGGTAAATTGAGCGCTAGCTCGACTTTTCGTTTACCGCGAATCAGTGCAATACTGCTTGGTGCCTTTCTGCTGATTTTGCTGATTACCCCATTTGTCGCGACTCGCGCACCGGATAGTTTGATCGCACTATTTGATATGATGTATCGCAGTGGCGCGCTGGTCTTTGGCGGCGGCCATGTCGTACTGCCTTTGCTACACACCGAACTCGTCGGCAGTGGCATTATGTCGGAACAACAATTTTTGATCGGTTACGGCGCTGCTCAGGCAGTACCCGGACCATTGTTTACATTTGCTACTTATATCGGTGGTTCATTGAGTCATGTTCCGGCGTGGCAAGGCGCGCTCATCGCCACTATTGCCATATTCTTACCCGGGATGCTGTTATTATTCGCCGCGTTACCCATATGGCAAACATTGAGTCAATACCCTCTCGCCAGACGCATTCTCAGCGGCGTAAACGCCAGCGTTGTCGGCTTACTCGCGGCAATTCTAATCAATCCTTTGATCACATCAACAATCAACAGTGGTATTGATATCGCGATTGTCGTGACTGCTGTTATTGGATTGGTTCGTTTCAAACTCAATCCTCTTTGGGTCATTGTGTTGTGCGTTGGCAGCTATCTCACGCTAGGGTGGCTTTCTCTCGCACTCTGACTGCAATGCCAGGCGATACAAGAATCACTCCGCGTAATTAAAAATACTGCTATTCTTAAACGTATAAAGCGTTGACACCTGAACGTCGTTAGCGACCATTTGCTGGTTTAGATGTACACATAAGGGGCGACTTTTGGTTAGTAGTAAAAACGGTCACTTCCAAAATAAACGAGAAGGCAATGTCATCATTAGTGATTACTGCGGTGCATTCAACGCGACTGGAATAAGTGCGATTTTCACCGATGTTATCACGCTCGCTGAACCATTAAGTCATTGGTGTTGGTACCAACGACCGGCACCCGATGCCGGCATCTCAAAAGATGCCATCGAAGAAATGATTGCGCGCTATAAAACCCTACATCATTATGGATGTTGTGCAATTGGGGTCAGTTATACCAATGTTCTAATCAATGCTGTTGATTTACCACAGGATGGCAGCATCAAAGTTCCCTTCAAAGTTGCCAAGGATAAAGCCAGCTTATTTTCTCTTTTCCAGCAAACCCTAGCCGAACACAAATCTGAGCACGAACACGCCAAAGCGAACACTAAAACATTAGCAAAAGCCCATGTCTCTAGTATCGTTGATGACTTCATCAGCGCTACTGCCACAGTCGATTGTTCTGATACGTTGATTCAAGCAATGACCGGACACTCGCAACAGCAACTTAAACTACAATCAAACGATATCACACCAGAGCAATACACCGTATTACAGGGCTTCACCGCACTGATTCGCTTGGTCTCATTTAAACTCAATGACGATGCGCATGCGATTAAGCAATGGTTTAACACCGAGCAGCCCGAATTAGGGACATGTCCGCAACATTTATGCCTCAAACCAGATGGCTTATATTCTTTGTTGCGCAAAGTCTCAGAACGATAGCCAAAATAAAACCGCTAGTATTCTCTGCGCGGTTCGGTTTTAATGATCGTAAATAGCACGATAGAGAAAGCTCTTTGAATAATCAGATAAAACACGTATTGGTCGGTGTTGACGGTGGCGGTACCAAATGTCGAGCGTGTGTCTTCACTCCTGATATGCAGCCTCTTGGCTATGGTGTTTCAGGTCCGGCCAATATATCGCGATATTCAGCGAATGCCTTCGAGTCTATTCAACATTCAGTCAAACTTGCCTTGTTTGATGCACGCATTGATTGGCCGCAATCAAATCTAAAAGTCGATGTTTTTGCTGGGCTAGCAGGCTATAACGTACCGTCTGCGAAGGCTGAATTAAATGCATGGCTACACCCTTTTGCCAGTCTAACTGCAACCACTGATTTGAGTGCTGCGCTGTATGGGGCACACGATGGCGAGGATGGTAGTATCCTACTCATTGGTACTGGTTCTTGCGCGGCGTCTTTGAAGAATAGCGAAGTGCACCAGATTGGTGGGCATGGTTTTCAGCTTGGTGACAAAGGCAGTGGCGCGTGGTTAGGTCAACAGGCACTTACGCGCGTATTGTTACATGTCGATGGCGACGACACCCCTGGTTTTGCTGAGTTCGCGAACGCCATGATGGAGACCCTTAAGGTTCAACATGGCAGACAAATAGTCGATCAATACTGTCGTGCTGCCCCAGCGGATTTCGCTAAGCTCGCGCCGGATGTCTTTGCACTTGCTAATCAAGGTCAATCGGTCGCACTGCAAATCGTTTCTGAGGGCGTTGAATACCTTGACCGAATCGCCAAACAAGCTTTAGCCATCAGTGGTGGGACAATCGCACTCGTTGGGGGACTGAGTGATTCAATCCGACCTCGGCTAAGTGATGAGATTAAACAACATATTCGCCCTGCCCAGCACGGTGCTGAGAAGGGCGCAGTTCTATGGGGATTGTCAGAGAATCAACTCGCTTCGGCTGCAGCCGGTTGAAATCCTCGCGTCGTTTCGTTTTCAGTTAGGTAACGCAGCAAAATCCCAAAACCGTCGAAGGCTGCCTCTTTCGGCAATGCGATACTGACTTTGTGGCCAGAGCCCGGCGCGCGCTCCGTTTTTTCTCCTTTTAATGTCGACATGTGCGTTAAGGTAAAGTCAATGTTGCCCTTTGGCGTCATCCATTCAAGCCGGTCGCCGAGAGCAAAACGGTTTTTCACGTCAATCACCACTTCACCATTTTCAGTTGTGCCAATTGCTTCACCGACAAGTTGCTGTTGATCAGATACAGATGCGCCTGTTTCATAGTTTTGATACATATCATGTGTGTGGCGACGCAAGAAGCCTTCGGTATAGCCGCGGTTGGCAAGCTTATCTAGATCATACAACGCGGACAGCTCAAAGGGCTCACCGCGCTTCGCCGCATCGATAACACGCCGGTATACTTGAGCCGTTCGCGCGCAGTAATAGAAAGATTTAGTTCGACCTTCTATTTTTAAGGAGTCAATCCCCATTTGAGTAAGCGCGTGGACGTGCTGGATAGCCCGCAAGTCACGGGAATTCATGATGTAGGTCCCATGTTCATCCTCGAAAGCCGCCATGGGCTCATTGGGGCGCATACGCTCAGTCAAAATATACGCATCTTTGGCTGCAGCCCCCAACCCTAGGGTCGGATCAATTAGCTGACCTTCAGGTGACCATTTCGCAACTATATTACCCGCATCATCTTGCTGCGCGGGTTGAGCCGAGTATTGCCAACGACAGGCGTTGGTACAAGCGCCTTGATTGGGATCGCGCTTATTCATGTAACCCGATAGCAGACAACGGCCTGAATACGCCATGCACAAAGCACCATGCACAAACACTTCCAATTCCGTATCTGGGCACTGCTGGCGAATCTCCTCAATCTCATTCAGGCCAAGCTCGCGCGACAGAATGACGCGTTTGATCCCCTGCGCCGCCCAAAACTTGACGGTGGCGTAATTGACGGCATTGGCTTGCACGGATAGGTGAACGGTTTGTTCCGGAAACGCCTCTCTCACCATCATGATCAAACCCGGATCAGACATAATTAACGCGTCTGGTTTTAGATCGATCACCGGTGATAAATCATCCAGATAAGTTTTGAGTTTATTGTTATGCGGCGCAACATTACTCACGATGTAAAACTGTTTACCGCTTTGATGCGCTTGTTGAATACCCAGCGCGATATTCTCATAGGAAAATTCGTTATTACGCACTCTCAGCGAATAACGCGGCTGTCCGGCATAAACAGCGTCTGCGCCATAGGCAAACGCATAGCGCATATTCTTCAAGCTACCGGCTGGTGAAAGTAATTCTGGCATACACAATCTCAATGTGAAAAAACGCGGCATTGTAAAAAACAATGCCGCGTTTTTTATTGACCGAGATCACAGTGATAGTCGGATCTAAACCCTCTAGTCGCTTGCCATTAAGCGTGTTTCAGTACGACTCGATAGTGCGCCTTACCCTCTCTCAATCGATCCAATGCCTGATTGACCTGTTCAAATGAGTAGTATTCAGTCACCGGTTCGATACTGTGCAATGCGGCAAAATCGAGCATCTGACGAATCGTTGCTGGACTGCCAACTGGCGAGCCTGATATCGACCGCTGTGCCGAGATCAAATCGAATACACCAACTTCAATTGGTTCAAGCGTGGCGCCAACAAAATGCAACCGCCCTTTAGCCGACAAGGTCGACAGATAAGCTGTCCAATCGAGTTTTACGTTGACGGTCGAAATGATCATGTTGAAACGCCCTGCCGATGCTGCAACGGCATCCGCATCACGACTGTTGATCACCTCGTGCGCTCCCAGATCCAATGCTTCTTGTTGCTTGGCTTGTGAGGAGGAAAACGCGACAACTTTGCATCCCCAGGCGCGCAAGAATTGCAAGGCTAAATGACCAAGCCCACCGATCCCGATGACGCCCACTTCATCCGTTGGCTTGACATCAAATTGCACCAACGGATTAAACACGGTTATTCCGCCACAAAAAAGAGGACCAGCTGAGTCGGGATTTACGCCCTCTGGTAACGCCACAATCGCCGTCTCCTCAGCGCGAACTTTTTCAGCAAAACCTCCGTGACGTCGCACGATGGTCCCTTGAGCTTGGTTACATAGGTTGTGATCTCCAGAATCACACGAATGACAATGATTACAATATGCCGAGTGCCATCCCAACCCCACACGCTGACCGGTTTGCACACCTGTTACATGCTCACCCACCGCTGACACGGTACCAATGACTTCGTGACCTGGAACAAATGGGTATTCAGTCATTCCCCATTCATTGTCCAACATACTCAAATCGCTGTGACAGATACCGCAAGACTCAACGTCTATTTCAACATCGTGCGGCCCTAGCGGGCCAGGATCGTACTCAAATTCTTGCAGGGGCTGACCAGGTTCAAGGGCGGCATAGGCTTTAATCATCATGAATCCTTTTTTCTGTTCGTATGGCAGAGCATTCACTGAGTGTAGTTGTTGTGTCACTAATTCTCGAATTCAAAATGCTGATTCAGTTTTATCAATTCCAAAAACGTTACGGGATAAAGGAAACTAGGTTAGCGCGCCTTTTAAATGAAAAAGGCGAGCACAAAGGCTCGCCTTCGTGGGTGAAGAGCGGTGGTTAGAAACTGTATACCGTCGCCTGTTGCAGCAACTCCCCTGCATCGGACTTTTCTTGAACACAATCTTTAACGTTTTTCTGGGTAAATACATAGACACGGTCGCGTTTTACACGTTGCTCACTATCGAAGTTTTTCAGTACAAAACTAATATGCTCTTCCTTTGGCAACGCGCGTAGCCCAGAGCCAAATCGACATAAGGTGTCGCCAATACGCTCTTCAAAAGCGGCGAGAAACGCCTTGTCTGCTTGCATTGCGGCTTCTTTTTGCTTTTCTACCTGGGCCTTTTGCTCGGCTTCGATTTTGTCAGCATACTCATTCAGCTCTTGCTGACGCGCGCGCAATGCTGCCATTTCCTGCTCTATTTCAGCCAGCTGCTCCTTGAGCTCTTGCTGTTTTTTCTCATTACTGTTGCGTGACTGGAAATTCAAATCTCGTTTGCGTCTCTCTAACTCTCGGACTTCCCACGATAGCTCTCGCGCGTCAGAACGAACGTCGCGCATTTGCTCACTAGCCTCTCGAAACGCTTCTTCGAAACCGCGCACAGTATCTTCGATCATGTGTTCCCAGTCCTCATTCACATGAATACTTATGCTGTTACCGTCCTCGCCAATGATGATTGGCGCAACCGGAGCTTCCGGTATATTGGGAATAAACTGGCGAACGTCGAGGTCTACTCCCCACGCACCGCGTGACGTGCTCACTTCAAAGACTACGCCTTGCCCGGCCAGATAACTGGTTTCCAATCCTCTGAATCGGACGGCCTCATTTGCACTGGTCTGTCGCAAAGACGTTACCAGGACGCTGTTCATTACTTCAAGCTCTTTGCTCAGTTCTGCATAATTTGTTGCTGCGACAGAGGCGCCAGTTGACGATAGTGCCAATACTCCCGCAATAAAAACCCATGATTTCATAATTGACTCCTGATTATTCATTTGGCATCGGGCTTTCACCCGTACTCATCGTTGGTATCGCTGTGCGAATCCCACCTTGTGCGTAAATTTCTTTTTGTAGATTGTTTAATTGTTTCGCGTAATAAATTTGGTCATCACTGCGCTGTTCATTGATAAACTTGATCAGCTCAGCGAAATCCTCGCGCCGCTCTTGTCGGCTGGATGAGAGTAAATACTCAGTCAACTGAGCACTACTCTGTTGTTGCTGGGTGGTAATCGCATCAACGTACTGAGCAAACATCGCTTGATTGGTTGCCTGATAATCAGTCAACCGTTGCTCTACCATCACATTAACTTGTTCAACCGACAAACCACTCGAAAAACCCATACTCAAACGACCGTCTTGCACCGACATATTGAACCCACTCACCACGAGTAATACCGCAAACACGGAGCAGGCCATTGAAGACACGCCCCACGCGGGGGATTGCCACCAGCGTAGCTTTTCAGGTGCATCAAACGTCGCGTGCATATCCCATGACGGCACATTTGCCTCGCTAAAATTTTCGCTAATCAAATTCAGCTGATTGGCTTGCTCGACTCGTTGTGAAAAGCTTTCATCTTCAATACACAAACGCTCGAACTGTTGTTGTTGTTCGTCGTTCATGTTGCCGTCAAGCCAAGCGGCAAACAGCACACTTTTTTGTTGATCAGACATACTCTACCTCCAAATGCGCTCTGAGTTTTTCTAGCGCACTGTATAATCTTGATTTTGCGGTATTCGCGGAAACACCAAGCTGCTCGGCAATTTCATCAAAGGTGAATTGACCAAAGAACTTAAGTTCCACCACGGCTCTTTGATTCACAGGAAGTCGCTGCATCGCTTGCATCAGTTCACGTTGAGTTTGATCACCTTGCATATCCAATTCGGGATTGGACTGCGCACTCGAATGATTTTCCTGTTCTTCGATTTCAGGCACATCATCTAAGCTGACCAAAGGTTTCCGACGTCGATAAAACTCGACGCAGCGATAATGCGCAATGCGAAACAGCCAACTGCGAAAACTCCCCGTTCCCTGATAACTGGCAAGATTGCGAAACACTGACACAAAGATGTCTTGCATCAGATCCTGACTATCTTGTCGACTACCTGTCATCCTTATGCCGTAGTTATAGATCGACTTTTCGTAGCAAGAAATAAGACTGAACCAGGCTTTCTTATTGCCGGCTAATGCCTTCTTTATCAGCTGTTCATCTGTCGTGTTGAACACGTATGATTTCCATATTGCTAAACCTTTGTAGCTATAGTCGAGACCGGTTTAAATTTAGTTTGAAAAAATTCAATTTTTTTTCCAAGCCCAACATTACCAGCGCAAAGTACGCACTTTTGTTGGCTAGGATTGAGGCAACAAGGTATTCACTGGCATTAACGGGGCCAAACACTCCGCTAGAGAACGAAACAGTTGCACACGCGTCGTGCCATTTCGCCACACTAGGCCTATTTCTCGATACGCATTGTCCTCGGCCGGTAAAGCGACCAAACTGGATTTGGATAGGATATCCTGCTGCAACGCCAATTCGGGAATAAAGGTGTAACCGAGCTTAGCATTGGCAAGTTGGACCAAGGTGTGCAAGGAACTGGCGGCCAGGCTGTTAACTTGTTCACTGTGTTTCAACCCACAAGCACTAACTGCGTGATCTGTCATACAATGTTCTTGTTGTAACAGAAAGATACTGTTTTTGGGCAATGTGCTAACGTCAATTTTGGCCTGAGTATTGGCGCACACTGAACGGTGCATGACCAAATGGAACGGATCATGACCTAACACTAGTTGTTTACAGCCAGGCGTTTCAATCGGCAATGCGAGTACTAATAAATCCAACTTCCCTTCGTGCAACTGGGAAAGCAAATTCTCAGTAGTATCTTCTTGCAGATGCAGGGCCAAATTTGGGTAAAGCCGCTTAACCGACTTAATTAACCCCTCAAATAAAAAAGGCGCAATCGTAGGAATCACTCCCAGCTTGAGTTCCCCTGCCCGCCAATCACCCGCATTGCTGGCGTAATCCACTAACTCTCGGGCTTCGTTGATCAAACGTTTGCTGCGCTCGACGATTTCTAAACCGAAAGCCGAAAATACAAAAGACTTGTGTTCACGTTCCAGTAATTGCGCTCCGAAATGCTCTTCTAAGTTTTGGATTGCTGTACTCAGGGTTGATTGAGTGACATGACACTTTTCTGCCGCGCGGTGAAAGTGCTGTTCTTGGTGCAATACAACTAAGTAATGTAGGTGTTTTAGGTTGGGCCACTTCAAAATCGAATAAACCTATTGAATTTTATATTTTTAATAGGTTAGACAAATGATAATGAAATTTCCAGCCATTAAACAAAAACGCGGAGCAAAAGCTCCGCGTTTTCATACAAATAGTTTCTGGGACTTGCTCAAACAACTCCGAATATGGCCTTCAGTGAGAAGAAGAAAATAATAGCTAAACAAGCACCGGCCGGTAGTGTAACAACCCAGGAAACTAAAATCGTTCTGATCACACCAAAATTGAGTGCTGAAACACCTCGCGCAAGACCAACACCCAATACTGCGCCAACCAAGGTTTGAGTCGTTGAAATTGGCAGTCCAGTGCCGGACGCGATAACGACTGTTGTTGCCGCCGCCATTTCGGCAGCGAAGCCGCGACTCGGCGTTAAGTGCGTAATGCCTTGGCCAATGGTTTTAATCACGCGGTGACCAAATAAAGCAAGACCGGCGACAATGCCGATACCACCTAAAGGTAGAATCCAGGGTGCCAAAGTTGCATTTGAGGTAATTTGACCACCATTGCTCACCACACTGACAACAGCGGCAAGTGGACCAATCGCATTGGCTACGTCGTTGGAACCATGCGCGAACGCCATACAACAAGCAGTCACTACCATTAGAATGGCAAATACCTTTTCGACATTGTGTTGTTGATGTTCGAGTGTGTCGTTATTTTCAAACTTGAGACGATTAATCATCCAAACACCAAGTACACCGACGCCAACCGCTATAGCGACGGCCAGTGCATATCCCTGAGCGTCAGGTAAACCCAGACCGACGTGTTTCAAACCCTTTTTAATGGTTACCAGCGACATGATAAAGCCTGCCAACGCCATGTAAAACGGCACGTAACGTTTTGCCTTCTCGAAGGGGTTATCCGTCTGGAAAATTAACTTATCAGCGCTGACAAAAATACTGTATGCGATGAAACCTGAGATCGCCGGGGTTACAACCCAACTGCCTACAATCCCACCAACTTTGCTCCACTCTACCGCATCAGCACTGACGCCAACCGCAGTAAAACCGACAATCGCGCCGATAATCGAGTGAGTTGTTGAAACGGGCCACCCTTTGAACGAGGCGACCGCTAGCCATATCCCTGCGGCGAGTAGTGCAGAGATCATACCAAGCACTAAGTCATCGGGGATATCAATAAAATAAGTGGCGTCAATGATACCCTTGCGGATAGTCGAGGTAACTTCACCACCGGCCAAATACGCACCCGCAAACTCGAATACCATAGCGATTAGAATCGCTTGTTTTATCGTAAGTGCTTTAGAGCCGACCGACGTTCCCATGGCGTTGGCGACGTCATTAGCGCCGATCCCCCATGCCATTACAAAGCCGAAAATTGCGGCCATTAGGATCAGAATAAAGCCGTAGCTCTGAATAATATCCATGAGTTACATGCCCATATCTGCAAAAATTTGCTCACTACTTGTGAGCGATATCAATGTAAAACGTATAAACATAGAGTCTAAATTGCTGCGTTTTTGCACAACCTTTCACGAACTGCCGCGCATCATACCTCAACGGCACAAGAACCCATAGTAGTATTGTCGAAAATAATCATTCGGTCAGATCATCGAGCTTTTGTTGCATATTCTCCAGTGAAGAATGGCGCACATCAGCCCCCCCGGCCAAATACACCACATACTCACAGATATTCTTGCAACGATCCCCAACGCGCTCTAACGAACGCAAAGCCCACAGTACTTCCAACCAATCTTCCATCATTTGTGGATGCTGTTGCATTTCTTGTGTCGTGAAGGCAAGTAGGTTTTTGTATTGCCGGTCGATGCGATTATCTTGTTCGTACACATCAATCGCGGCCCGTTCGTCTTGGCGGGCGAAGGCATTAAACGTTCCCCGCATCATGGCGACCACGTGCTCACCGATAGATAGCATGCTGCTTTTGATAGTCTCTGACAGTGGTAAATGACTCTTGGTCACAAGTTTCGCGATACGCTCGATTTCATCCCCAATACGCTCGATATCAGCGGTGGCTTTGGCGATGGTTAATACCAAACGCAAATCACTGGCCGTGGGATGACGTTTGGCGATGATCCGCATGCACTCTTCGTCAATTTGGACTTCCATTGAGTTGATTTTGAGGTCGTTGAGGACAACCTTTTCAGCCAAGCCGGCATTGTTTTCCTTGATCGCCCGTAACGTGTCGACCATTTGCTGTTCGACCTCGCCTCCCATGGTCAACACCGAGTTTCTGAGGTTCTCAAGCTCAGTGTTAAACTTACCAGAGATGTGTGTGTTGAGTTTAACTTGCCTCATCAGATCAACTCCTAACCGTACCGGCCAGTTATATAGTCTTCGGTTTGTTTTTTACTTGGCAAGGTAAACAAGGTGTCGCTGTCGGCAAACTCTACCACCTCGCCTTGGTGAATAAATGCAGTGTAATCAGAAACCCGTGCGGCCTGCTGCATGTTGTGCGTAACGATAACCACGGTGCAGCGTTTTTTGAGATTGATCATTAACTCTTCGATATACAGGGTCGTCAACGGATCTAATGCTGAAGTAGGCTCATCAAGTAACAGAATATCCGGTTGTAACGCTAAAGCTCTGGCGAATACCAAGCGCTGCTGCTGACCGCCGGAGAGTATATTGGCCGACTCGAACAGCCTATCTTTGACCTCATCCCACAGTGCGGCATCTCGCAACGCTGTTTCAACCGCATCATCCAAAGAGCGACGCAGTGTCATCCCCTGCAGTTTCAGCCCATAGCAGACATTTTCATATATGCTCATTGGAAAAGGATTTGGCCGCTGGAACACCATACCAACCTTGGTGCGCAGTCGAGACACGTTTTCTCTGGGATGATTGATATCCCGCTCTTCGATAATGACGGCTCCTTCATAGCGACAATCGTCAACCAAATCATTCATGCGGTTGAAACTACTGATCAATGTCGATTTGCCACAGCCACTCTGTCCGATAAACGCAGTAATTCGGTTTTTGGGAATTTTAATGTTGATATCGGTTAATACCTGCTTCTTCCCAAACCATAAATTAAGACTGTTTACTTCTATGGCAGTCTGCTCTGCCGATAAGTCATTGAGGTCCAGGGTATCGCGATCAAAAAGGTTTAACATATGCACCACTAATTCTGAGAGTAACGCTTTCGAAGTCGAGAACGCAGGTTTATCGCAATCAAGTTTAACCCAAACACACAAATCAATAATAATAAGCACGCGGCAAACATCATTGATGAGCCTTGAGTGTTGGTTTGGCTATGAAAGGCGCCATCGAATATCAGTACACCCAAATGCATGAACTGGCGGTCTAGGTGTAAATACGGAAAGGTACCATCTACCGGCAATGTGGGCGCAAATTTCACAGCCCCGACTAGCATCAGCGGCGCCACCTCCCCCGCAGCTCTGGCAATAGCCAAAATCACGCCGGTCATGATGCCAGGGCTTGCAATGGGTAGCACGGTATACCAAATGGTTTCGATCTTGGTCGCACCAAGCGCATAACTGCTGGAGCGGATGCCGTTTGGTACGCGTTGTAAGCCTTCTTCAGTAGCAACTACCACTACGGGTAAGGTCAACAAAGCCATGGTCAACGATGCCCAGAACAGTCCAGGCGCGCCAAACGTCGGTGACGGCAATGCATCACTGTAAAATAACGTATCGATTGAACCACCGATACCGTAAACAAAAAAGCCAAGACCAAACACCCCATACACGATCGAAGGAACCCCAGCCATGTTGCTGACCCCAATGCGAACCATCGAGGTCAAGCCATTATTTGGTGCGTACTCGCTAAGGTAAATTGCCGCCAAAACACCAAAAGGTGTCACCAGTATGGTCATGATGAGTACCATCAATATGGTGCCGAATAATGCCGGGAATATCCCGCCCGAACGGTTGGCCTGCTGAGGCGGTTCCGTCAAAAACACAAACACTTGCTTGAACGCGGAGACTAGCTTACCAACGAAACTCATCTGATTGGGGAACCCAATGTGCTTTATATTCGCCAGCGGTATAGTGGTTTGTGCTCCCTGAGCATCAACCGCTAACATTTTAAAAGCCGTCAATCCACTCTCTAGCTTGCGTATGGATTCTTGATATTCAGCGAACTGTCGCTCGAGCCGAATTCTCGCTGGAGCATCTGCTGCAACGCCTAAACGGTTGAGGTCGGCAATTCGTCGGTGTGTATCGGAAAGGTGTCCATCGCGAATATTGGCAATTTGATTGGCAATCGCATCGGCCTGTTGTCGAAAAGAGCGCAACTCTGACAACGGCACAGGATGACTATCCCGCATGATCGCTAAGGGATTCAAAAATACCCGTTGGCCATTGTTAAACGTGATGTCAGCGACGTTCGGGTTAATCGATTGAGATACGATTTGAGCATTGTTCAAGATCAGTGACTGGGTAACCGGAAACCGCCCTTCAATGCGTGACACCGTCCAGCGAAGTTCCGATGACTGAGAGTCTGCATCGACGGCTTGTTCCGTGGTGCGCTCCGCATAGGTTTGTCTCTTATTCACCGCTTGTGCCTGACCATACACCTGGGTCAGCAGGCCCGTTTCAGTATCCAGGTATTGTAACGTTTGTATCCCCACCGGCCAGAAGTAACTACTGCCTCTCAACAAGATAAATAACACCAAGGTAATTAGAGATAACAATAAAACAGACGCCATGGCCGCTGACAAGCTGATTGCCAGAGATTGACGTTGAATTGGCGAATACAGCCAAGCCAGCCGACTCACGATACACGCCCCATTTTACGTGCTCGACTGCGCAATAGCTCTGCAATGGTATTGATGATGAAGGTAAACACGAACAGCATACAGGCGGTCAAAAACAACACCCGATAGTGCGCACTGCCGACTTCAGCCTCAGGTAGTTCGATTGCCAAGTTCGCCGTTAAGGCACGCAACCCGGCAAACAAGTCCCAATCAGCAATAGGTGTATTACCCGTCACCATCAGCACGATCATGGTCTCCCCAAATGCGCGTCCCAAACCTAACATCAGTGCCGCAATAATCCCTGGCAATGCGACCTTTAGGACCACGTTACGCAACGTTTGCAACTGTGTTGCACCAAGCGCAAAAGAAGCTTTTTTCAAATGGTCAGGCACGCTTTCAATTGCATCATCGGCAAGGGAAAAAATTGTGGGGGAGATGGCAAGTCCAAGGGCCACCGCTACAACCAGAGTTGTTTTACTGATTTGGGTATTGGTCAGCCAATCAACCAAAGGAATACCCAAGTTGGAGGCAAGTCCAATCATGGCATCCAATCCATACATTAAGCACACACTGCCGATTATCAGTAATACCAAACTAACAAGTGGTAGTTCCCAATAATGGCGCAGTGTCTCTGGTAATCGCTGCGTTACTCGCGTTTGAAAAAACGCACTAGCAAACAATACCAATGGAGTGATGATAAAAAACAAAAAAACGGCGACAAGGAAGCGATCGGCCAATGGCGCCAACCATACTGCGGCTATAAAGCCGATTACTACGGACGGTATGGCCTCAAGCATTTCGACCACGGGTTTTACCACACCTCTAACCCTCGCCGGAGCGAAATAGGCACTATAAATGGCCGCACCAAGTGCTACGGGTATCGCAACCAATAAAGCCGCCAACGACGCCTTCAACGAGCCAATGACCATAGGTACGACACTGTATTTAGCCAACTGGAAATCTGTCGCATTGGTTGTCTGCCACACATAGTTACCAGGTTCATATCCAGAATAATGCTGAGGTTGAAACAGTGATGACACCGTTGTAGTACTATCTCGGTCTCGCACAGACCAAATACCCAGTGACTTTGCTTGGCGAACATACAGGTAATCGCCAAACCAACTTACGTCTTTGGGTGCACTCGCTAATGCGTAGTGATACAGCCTTTCGCCAGTGATTCGATTAAACAACACAACGCGGTTTTGCGACGTTAAGATAAGGCCCAAGTTAACGCTCGCGTCGGCGTGCACACTACGCGGTATTTCCTGTTCGTTTAAAAACGTCGTAAAAATCGGCTCTAACGTGAACAATCCTTCGATATTGCGCACCGCCCATTTACTGATTTGCCCTTCATTGTCTGAATAGTAAACAGCACGAGGATCTTGGCTCGTGAAAACCCACGGCGTATCGCTAGTCGTTTTTACCCGCGCAGTCAGCTCTTCTCGAATAGGCCACAAAGAAGGTCCTAGAGGACCTACCACAACACTCGCTTGCGCCGCGGGCATGGCGAGCATTTGCGTTCCTAATGGCGCTGTTTGTAATTGTGTGACAGTAGGGTTGGTCGTGTTCACCCACAACATCTGGTGCTGGTGTGCATCGGCGTATTGAAACACCGCCCAATTGCGCTGCACAGAGACGCGCAGTTGGCTTGCGTCCGCAGGTGTACTCGGTAAACTCCGGCTCACCAGAGGGGTAAGATTTAAAATAGAACCGGCACTCGTGATTTGTTGCACACGGACGATATTTTGCGACGAGTGCTCAATCAAGTAGACCTGTGTATGCTGGCTATCGACAAACACGTGGGAATCGCACGCGTAGGGAGAACGCTTGATCCGCTGCAAGCTGCGCTGAACGGAAAGAATATAATAGTGCGCAGCACAGTCTTCCGAGCGGGTAATCAGTAGCCCACCACGCTCAATGTCACCGACATACAATACCTGCTCACCTTCTGGTAAGCCGATAGTGCTTTGTTGTTTTATACTGGGAGATTGGAATAAGGGCAAAGCCTGGCTGGCGAGATGCCAGATCAACAGCGCCAACGTGAGCAAGACTGCCCACCCGAACACAACCACAATGCGCTGGGCGATATAGTCAACTCGGGCTCGATATCGTTGACGAGCTAAAGGGGCCTGATGCATTTGTGATTCAAAAAATCGTTACCATTTAACGTCTTGCAGCAGTGTAAGTCGTGCTATTGTAATAGCAAGCATTAATTCTATTTTGCGCGTGTTTACGCAGCATCTTTTAGACACTTTGAGGAGCACAGATGAAGTCACTAATCATGACGCTAATCGGAGAAGATAAACCCGGTATGGTCGATAGCCTGGCGCAGGCAGTTGCCAAGCATAACGGTAATTGGCAGGGCAGCCGATTTGCTCATATGGCCGGCCAGTTTACGGGTTTTGTAGAAGTCACGGTTAATCCTGATACCGCAGAAGCCTTGGTTGATGAAGTCAACGCCATACCTGATTTGTCCATTCAGACGGTCTCAGTGAAAACACCACAACCTGCGGCACGCAACATCGCCAAATTCAGTGTGATGGGCAATGACAAGCCTGGTATTGTCAGTGAGATCACGTCAGTGTTACAGCAATTCAATATCAATATCATGACCTTTGATTCTGAGTGCGTCAGTGCGCCGAACTGGGGCAACCTAATGTTCAAAGCCGAATTTAGTGTTGCCCTCCCAGACAAAGTCGATGTGGACGATATTCAACAAGCGCTTGAGACGATCGCCAATGACCTTGTGGTAGACATTAACTTTGAAGAATAGTGTGTCACTTTAGTGACATGCAAAGCCAGTAAACTATAGGATTGGGCAATGATTTGATTGCCCTTAAACGGCTTTACCAGTCTGGCACTGGTCGTAATTTTGATGTTTTCACTGTGGTTTTTAGAATATGAAGAATGAAGAGCTCTACTATCCAAAAGAATTGAGCTGGCTCGCGTTCAATGAACGCGTTTTGCAAGAAGCAGCGGATAATAACAACCCCATCATCGAGAGAATTCGATTTCTAGGCATCTATTCAAACAACTTAGATGAGTTTTATCGGGTCCGCGCAGCCGATGTAAAACGTTTTATCACCATTGCCCAAAACGAAGGTGATGAAGAAGAGGCCCAGCGCCAAACGCAATTGATGGAAGACATCCAAGCGAAAGTACTGTCGTTATCAAAACAGTTCAATGCCATTCACAAAGACGTCGAAAAAACGCTTGCTCGGTATAATATTTTTATCGTTCGCTCCACTCAGCTAAATGAATATCAACAGCGCTGGGTCAAAAGTTTATTTCGCAACAAAGTGTTGCGCCACATTGCGCCAATTCTTATCGACAATAAGACCGAACTACTCGAGCGTTTAAACGGTAACTCCGTCTACCTTTACGTCGCAATCCGTCGGGAGGGTAAAAATACCAAATTCGCCGCCATTCAAATCCCAACGGATGAAATGTCGCGCTTTGTGTTTATCCCTCCAGAGAAAAGCCGGAAAAAGAAACACATCATTCTACTCGACGACATCATACAGCTCTGTTTAGAAGACATTTTCCGAGGCTTCGTCAAATTTGACTCTTTGGAAGCCTATTCTTTCAAGCTAACCCGAGACGCCGAATACTCGATCAATGACGAGATCGACGAAAGTTACGTTGAAAAAATGTCCGAGAGTATGAAACAGCGCTTAATCGCCGAGCCGGTGCGTGTTATCCACGATGCCGAAATGCCCCAAGATATGTCCAAGGATTTGCGTAAAAGGCTTAAAATCAGTCGCTTAGATACCGTGTTAGCCGCTGGACACTATCGTAACTTCAAAGACTTTATCGGCTTTCCCAATGTGGGACGCGATTATTTGGAGCACCACCCGCTGCCATCAATCGATACCAAAGCGTTTTCAAATTATGACACCGTATTTGACGCCATAACCGCAAAAGATATTTTGCTCTACTATCCGTATCACCGCTTTTTGCACGTTACCGAATTTGTCCGCCAAGCCGCAGTTGACCCAAATGTAAAAGCCATTCGCATCAATATTTATCGTGTTGCGAGTAACTCACGAATCATCAATTCGTTAATTGATGCCGTCGATAATGGCAAAAAAGTGACTGTGGTTGTCGAATTGCGCGCTCGCTTTGATGAAGAGGCCAACATCGAGTGGTCCAAAACCATGACCGATGCTGGCATCCGCGTAGTCCTGGGTATTCCAACCCTGAAAATTCACAGTAAATTATGTGTCGTTAGCCGAGAAGAGAAGGGACAACTGATCCATTACGCACACTTTGGTACTGGTAATTTCAATGAAAAAACGGCCAAAATTTATACCGACTTTAGTTTATTCACACGTAATCAAGAACTCGCCACTGAAGCAGTAAATGTATTTGACTTGATCAATTACCCTTACCGCCGCTACAAGTTCCAACACTTGCAGATATCACCGCTCAACGCGCGAACCAAAATTCAGTCACTGATCCGGTCTGAAATACAGCACGTTAATCAAGGTGCAAAAGGTATGATTACGTTTAAGATCAACAATTTGGTTGATAAGGAGTTAATCGACGACTTATACCGCGCCAGTCAGGCCGGCGTGAAGATCCGTGGTATTGTGAGAGGAATGTGTAGCCTGAATCCCGGTGTACCAGGCTTAAGTGAGAATATCCAGATTATCAGTATCGTTGATCGGTTTTTGGAGCACCCCAGAGCGATGGTGTTTGAAAATGCCGGCGACAAGAAGGTATTCATCTCTTCAGCAGACTGGATGACAAGGAATATGGACAACCGGATTGAAGTCGGTTGCCCAATATACGACCCTGAACTGATACAACAAATCGTTGATATCTTCGATATCCAATTTAGGGACACTTTAAAAGCGCGGGATATTGATGCTCAACAGAAAAACCATTACGTTAAACGGGGCAACCGCAAGAAACTACGTTCTCAGATTGAGATTTATCATTATCTCAGTGCCCTAGAGGAGAAGTATGTCACCGAGTGATTCGGTTCTAAGTGAAATAGAAACCCGCGATGTAAAAAAAGTCGCGGCGTTGGATATGGGCTCTAATAGCTTCCATCTCGTCGTCGCGCGCATTGTGGCCGGTTCTGTGCAAATTGTTCACCGAGTAAAACAAAAAGTCAGACTGGCAGAAGGTTTACACGATGGCGTGTTGGATGACGCCGCAATCGAACGCGGCGTTAACACCCTCGGCGTGATTGCGGAGAGTCTTAAAGGCTTTGAACCCGACTCGGTGAAAATAGTCGCTACCCACACCCTGCGAAAGGCAAAAAATGCGCATGCATTCATTGTGGCGGCACGTAAGGTATTCCCCTATCCCATCGAAATAATCTCCGGTATTGAAGAAGCACGTTTGATCTACAACGGAGTTGCGCACAATTGGCATACTGAAGGCCAGCGGTTAATCGTCGACATTGGTGGTGGCTCAACAGAGTTCATCATCGGCGAGGGTTTCGACGCAAAATTATGCCGTTCCTTACAAATGGGTTGCGTGAGTTATACGACGCGCTTTTTTCCCAACGGTGAGTTAAAAGCGAAGTCATTTGATAAGGCGATTACCGCCGCACAGCAAGCGCTGGAACTCATTGATAGCCGATATCGCAAATTCGGATGGGATACCTGCATTGGCACTTCTGGTACGATAAAGACGATCATTGCCTTGTGCCAGGGCAGTGCGGACACGACGTCTACCATCACTCTCAAGCAACTCAAACAGCTAAAGCAGAGCTGTATTGATGCTAAACATATCGACAACCTCAACATAGAGCCTTTGTCTGAGGATCGGCGTGGTGTATTTGCCGCTGGGTTGGCCATCTTGATTGGGGTGTTCAAAAGTTTGCAGATAGATGCCATGGTGTTTTCACCCTCGGCATTGCGCGAGGGCGTATTGTACCAAATGAGCGAAGCACTTGAGCACGACGATGTGCGCTCGCGCACAGCCCAAAGTATTGCCACGCGCTACGACGTCGATACAGTCCAAGCAGGTCTGGTTCACGGCGTTGTCATGGAACTATATGACGCTTGTGCAACCCGATGGAAGATCAAAACAGAAGTGTGGCGCAGTATGCTCAGTTGGGCTGCGTTATTGCATGAAGTTGGCTTACAGATCAATTCGCGCGGTTTGCAGCGGCACGGCGGCTATATATTGCAAAATGTTGATATGCCGGGATTTAATCAAGAAGAACAACTATTGCTCGCGACCCTCGTCCGGTTCCAAAGGAAGAAGATTCGCCCCCAAGAGTTGCCTGAATTTGACCTGTTCGATCACAAAAAAGTTGTGCGTTTAATTATCTTGATGCGACTGGCAGTGTTGCTGAATATCAAGCGACAAGAAGATGTACTGCCGACAATCAATGTCAGCTGCGACGAGTCTAACATCACACTTGATTTCCCAGCGGATTGGTTGGTGGGTAAACCCATTTTCAGCGCCGACCTTGAGCAAGAAAGTCATTATATTCAAGCGCTCGGTTATACCCTCACGTTTGGGTAAATGTATGCAACAAAAAAAGGCAACGCGCTGCGTTGCCTTTTTTATTTTGATTGAGTAACTGCGATTAGCTAATCGAAGCTTGATAGATACTCTCAATCGTTGCATCTAGTGTTGCGTTAAACTCATCATCCATTTGCTTAACCGATAAGCCTTCGGTCAACGCTCGTGAGAAGCTCGCGATCATGCCATTGTTTTCTGACAGACGCTCATTTGCCTCTTCGCGCGAATAGCCGCCCGACAAAGCAACCACTTTCAATACGCGAGGATGAGCCACTAAGTCTGCGTAGAAATTAGTATCTTCCGGCAACGTCAGTTTTAGCATCACTTGCTGCGATTCAGAAACCTTGTCTAAGTGCGCTAACAATTCAGTTTTGAGCATTGCCTCGGCACGACCTTTTTGCGGACTGTTGATATCCACTTCAGGCTCAATGATAGGCACTAGGCCCGCGTCTAAAATCTGTTGGCCGATGTCGAATTGCTGCGCGACCACTGCTTTGATACCTTCCGCATCCGCCATTTTGATCACCGAGCGCATTTTAGTCCCGAACACATCTTGTGCATTGGCTTTTGCCAGTAAAGTGTCTAGCTCGGGCATTGGCTTCATCACCTGAACCCCGTTTTCTTCGTCGGCCAGGCCTTTATCGACTTTAAGGAAAGGCACAACCTGCTTTTCTTGCCATAAGTAGTGAGAAGACGACTTACCTTCAATCTGACGGTCAAGTGTGTTCTCAAACAAAATTGCACCCAGAATGCGTTTTCCATCGAAAGCGGGACTGGTTACGATCCGTGTGCGCATGGCATGCACAGCAGCAAACATTTCTTCGTCATTGTTGTAGGCGTCCTCTTGCACACCATAAAGCTTTAACGCTTTTGGGGTGCTTCCACCACTTTGGTCAAGTGCAGCAATAAAACCATTGTTTTGCTGGATGTTGTTTAACATTGCCTTTTGAGCTTCAGATGCCATTAAAACGACTCCTTTAAATCATTGCCGCGAACGGCGTGTAGGGTAAAAAGTTAATCAGTTTGTTGTTCTTATTTGGGTATCTTATCAGTATTTTTCTGCTAATACTGCGACTGCAGGTAAGGTTTTGCCTTCAAGGAACTCCAAAAAAGCACCCCCACCAGTCGAAATATAGGAAACTTTGTCGGCGATCGCGTATTTATCAACGGCGGCAAGAGTATCACCGCCACCGGCAATCGAAAACGCACTGCTGTTGGCAATCGCATGTGCAATCGCCTCTGTGCCTGCGCCGAATTGATCAAATTCAAACACGCCCACCGGCCCATTCCAAACGATGGTGCCGGCTTCCGCTAGAATCTTTGCCAAAGCGGCAGCACTGTCAGGACCAATATCAAACACCATATCGTCGGCATCAATTTCGCTCACATCTTTAGTGGTTGCGGCCGCTTCTGCTGAAAACTCTGTGCCTACCACGACATCTGTTGGAACTGGAATGTAGCCACCATTTTGCTCCGCTTGCTGCATCAAGCGTTTGGCTTCATCGACCAAATCCATTTCCACTAATGATTTGCCAATGCCGTGTCCCGATGCCGCGATAAAGGTATTCGCAATACCGCCGCCCACCACCAATTGGTCGACTTTGCTGGCCAAGCTATCCAAAACCGTCAGTTTGGTTGAGACCTTAGAGCCTCCCACAATTGCCACCAGAGGACGCTTTGGATTTTCTAGTGCTTTGCCCAGCGCATCTAACTCGGCTGCGAGTAACGGCCCTGCACAAGCATCGTTCGCAAACTTAGCAACGCCATGTGTTGACGCTTGCGCTCGATGCGCAGTACCGAATGCATCCATGACAAACACGTCACATAACGCCGCATACTGACGAGCTAAATCGTCTTCATTTTTCTTTTCACCGGGATTGAAGCGAACATTTTCGAGGATGGTAACCTGACCGGCTTGGGCATTTACGCCTGCGAGGTAGTCTTTTGCCAGGCTAACGGGTGCTGTTAAGGCCTTTGTTAGATAATCAACCACCGGTTTTAATGAAAACTCTTCTTCCGGCTGCCCTTCAGTCGGACGACCTAAGTGCGACATCACCATTACTGCAGCACCCGCTTCAAGCGCTTTGTTTATAGTCGGAATAGACGCTCTAATGCGCGCATCTGATGTCACCACTCCGTCTTTCACCGGTACATTCAGATCTTGTCTGATCAGGACACGTTTGCCCGCTAAATCAAAATCGTCCATGGTCTTGATTGAAGAGTGTGTGCTTGTCATTTGCTGTGCTCCTATTACGTGTTCTAGTATCCTGTGGAATGCATGGCCAATGCTGTGTCGAGCATGCGATTGGCGAAGCCCCACTCATTGTCACACCATACCAAGGTTTTTATTAAGTGTTTATGACTGACCCGTGTTTGGGTTCCGTCCACAATGCAAGAATGCGCATCGTGATTAAAATCGGTCGAAACTAATGGCTCTTCTGTGTAGCTCAAGATGTTCAGCAAAGCGCCAGAACAAGCTGCTTGGATGGCTTGATTAACCGCTTGGATATCCACGTCGGTGGCAACGGTGACGCTGAGGTCCATTGCCGTGACATTGATGGTAGGTACACGTACGGCAATGGCTTCAAACTTACCGGCAAATTTGGGTAAGATCCGTTCAATACCAACTGCTAAACGCGTATCCACCGGAATAATGGACTGACTGGCCGCTCGGGTTCTGCGCAAATCAGGATGATAAGCATCGATAACCTGCTGGTCATGCATCGAAGAGTGAATCGTGGTGATGGTGCCGCTTTGAACGCCAAAGGCTTCATCAAGCGCTAAAATCACGGGTACGATGCAATTGGTCGTGCAGCTGCCGTTTGAAACCAGACGATGCGACGATTCCAATTGGTCTTGATTGACCCCAAAGATAATGGTCGCATCCATGTCCGGTGAGCCCGGCTGCGACAACAAGACCTTCTTAGCACCTGCGTCGATATGCTGCTGAATGCCTTCTCTGGAATTAAACTCCCCAGAACACTCCATCACAATATCAATGCCCAGCTCGGCCCATGGCAACTTACTTGGCTCGGCCTGATGCAGCAACGCGATCCGATTACCGTCGACAATCAACTCACCTTGCTCAAGTTGAACATCAAAACCAAAGCGACCATGTGCCGTATCATATTTCAGCAGATGCGCGATCCCTTCCGGGCCAGCAAGTTCGTTGATTGCAACTATTTGTAGTTCTGCCTCACGGCCTGTTTCGTAGAGCGCTCGCAGCACGTTGCGACCAATCCGGCCGAAGCCGTTGATCGCAACACGTAACACAGGCTTAGTCCGTTGAGTTGAATCAGCCATCCAGACCTAATGCCGCCTCAACTACCGCGTCAACCGTAATATTAAAGTGCGCGAATAAATCACCTGCTGGAGCAGATTCTCCGAATGTTTCCATGCCAATTACGGCACCATTCAAGCCCACGTACTTATACCAGCTGTCTTTGTGTAACGCTTCTACCGCCACTCGCTTGGCGATCGATGGTGGTAATACTGAATCGCGATACGCTTTGTCTTGTTGGTCAAAAACATCCGTAGATGGCATCGAGACAACGCGTGCAGCAACACCTTTCTGTGCTAAGACGTCTGCGGCTTGCATAGCCAATTGAACTTCTGATCCAGTTGCAATCAATAATACGTCAGCCGCGCTGTCAGTATCTTTAAGTACGTATCCACCGCGCGCGATGTCGGCAACTTGCTGTTCAGTGCGCTCTTGCTGCGGCATACCTTGGCGGCTGAAGATTAAACTCGTTGGACCTTGCTGACGCTCAATTGCAGCTTTCCAAGCCACGGCAGACTCTACTTGGTCACATGGTCGCCAGTTATCTAAGTTCGGCGTAGAGCGCAACGCAACTAACTGTTCGACCGGCTGGTGAGTCGGGCCATCTTCGCCCAATCCAATTGAATCATGGGTGTATACGAAGATTGCAGGCTGTTTCATGATCGCGGCCATACGTACTGCATTGCGCGCGTATTCCATGAACATTAAGAAGGTTGCACCGTAAGGCTTAAAGCCTCCGTGTAGGGCAATACCATTCATGATCGCTGACATCGCGAATTCACGCACACCGTAATAGATGTAGTTGCCGGAAGCGTCGTCAGCCGTCAACGGTTGACTGCCCTTCCAAATCGTTAAGTTAGAACCTGCGAGGTCGGCAGAACCGCCCATCAACTCCGGCAGGATCGGACCAAAAGCATTCAACGCGTTTTGCGAAGACTTACGCGTTGCGTCCCCACTTGGGTTCGCTTGCAATTGCGCGATATATTGGTTGGCTTCGTGCTGCCAATTTTCCGGTAACTCACCGGCTTGGCGACGAGCAAACTCGCTGGCGAGTTCTGGATGCGCTTTTTCATAAGCATCGAACAAACTGTTCCATTCAGCTTCTTTAACCTGTCCTTGCTCTAAACCACTCCAACCATTGTAGATTTCATCTGGAATCGTAAACGGAGCATGAGCCCACCCAAGCGCTTCGCGTGTGAGTGCAATTTCTTCATCACCTAAAGGTGCGCCGTGACAGGATTCTGTGCCCTGCTTGTTCGGCGAGCCAAATCCGATTACCGTCTTACAACAAATCAGCGTCGGCTGTTGAGTATTGGCTTGCGCACTGGCAATGGCCACTGCAATTTGTTCTGCATCGTGTCCATCAACCGCTTCGATGACTTGCCAGCCATAAGATTTAAAACGCGCCGGTGTATCATCAGTGAACCAACCTTCTACTTCACCGTCGATCGAAATGCCGTTGTCATCCCAAAATGCAATCAATTTCCCCAGCCCAAGGGTACCCGCCAGTGAACACGCTTCATGAGAGATGCCTTCCATCAAGCATCCGTCACCCAAAAATGCGTAGGTGAAGTGGTCGACAATGCCAAAATCAGCGCGGTTAAACTGTGCCGCTAATGATTTTTCTGCGATCGCCATACCAACGGCATTGGTGATACCCTGCCCGAGTGGGCCGGTTGTAGTCTCAACACCTGGGGCGTAACCATACTCTGGGTGTCCCGGCGTTTTTGAGTGCAATTGCCTGAATTGTTTTAAGTCATCGATTGAAACGTCATAGCCGCTCAGATGCAGTAACGAGTACAACAACATTGAGCCGTGACCATTGGACAAAATAAAGCGATCGCGATTCGCCCAATCAGGGTTGGCAGGATTGTGCTTTAACACGTCTCCCCATAAAACTTGTGCTATATCAGCCATCCCCATGGGTGCACCGGGATGGCCCGATTTTGCTTTTTGCACAGCATCCATACTAAGTGCTCGAATGGCATTCGCGAGCTCGCGACGGGAAGGGGTATTTGACATGTCATCTCCTGATTGATCTTTTTTCTGTTGCGATCCGTTTTGGATGCGGCATTTGGGCATTTGTGAGGTCGGCTATTCTCACTCAGAGACGCCCTCAGTTCAACGGATTTCATTGCTTTAATTGCAACCGTTCTGAGGCTGAAACAGTGCATCCGCGTTATAAGTGTCAAGCAAAGTTAACAAATAGACCTTTAGACGTCTAGAAGTAGAGACTGGTATTTTCTAATGATTTGGGTAGACTATGCCGATAACTCCAAATTGCAGAAAATCTGCATTAACGACAGGAGCCAAAATGGCGAGACATATTTTCACTTCTGAATCCGTATCTGAAGGACACCCGGATAAAATTGCCGATCAGATTTCAGATGCCGTTTTAGATGCAATACTAGAACAAGACCCGCATGCACGCGTGGCGTGTGAAAGCTTTGTAAAGACGGGTATGGTGCTGGTTGGTGGTGAAGTCACCACCTCGGCTTGGGTCGATATCGAAGAATTAACGCGCCAGACTGTGCGCGATATCGGTTACACGCACTCTGATATGGGTTTTGATGCTGACTCGTGTGCAGTGTTAAATGCCATTGGTAAGCAGTCTCCTGATATTAACCAAGGCGTTGACCGTGCCCGTCCAGAAGACCAAGGTGCCGGTGACCAAGGTTTAATGTTTGGCTATGCGAGTGACGAAACAGATGTGCTTATGCCAGCACCGATAACCTATTCGCATCGATTGGTCCAAAAGCAAGCTGAGTTGCGCAAATCTGGCGAGTTGAGTTGGTTGCGCCCAGATGCAAAATCTCAGGTTACCTTTATTTACGAAGACGACAAACCGATCGGTATCGATGCGGTGGTTCTCTCAACCCAACACTGCGACTCAGTCAGCACGGGTGAACTCAGAGAAACGGTACTCGAGAAAATTATCAAACCTGTACTGCCCGAGCATTGGATCACACAAGACACTAAGTTCCATATCAATCCAACGGGTCGTTTCGTGATTGGTGGTCCAATGGGCGATTGTGGCCTCACTGGGCGTAAGATCATCGTGGATACCTACGGTGGTATGGCACGTCATGGCGGTGGTGCATTCTCGGGTAAAGACCCATCAAAAGTAGATCGCTCTGCTGCTTATGCTGGTCGCTACGTTGCCAAGAATATTGTTGCAGCGGGGCTTGCAAAGCGCTGCGAAATTCAAGTGTCATATGCAATCGGTGTTGCCGAGCCAACATCAATCAACGTCGACACTTTTGGTACTGGCGTCATTTCAGATCTAGCGCTCACTAGCTTGGTCCGAGAGCACTTTGATCTACGTCCTTACGGATTGATCAAAATGCTGGACTTAGAGCGTCCAATTTACCAACCGACTGCGGCTTATGGCCATTTTGGTAGAGAAGGGTTTCCTTGGGAGCAAACAGATAAAGCTGCAGCTCTTAAAGCGGCTGCCGCTTCACTCGCTTAAGCTTTCGTTATTGCCGCAGGGTGCTCAATTAAATAGATTGCTCACCCTGCGGGTTATCGGCGGCTCCCCGTGTAACAAAAACTCATAATCGTCAAAGTAAATATCTACCCCTTCGCTCACCATTTTCACGTACAGAGCCTGCTCAACCTTTCTGCCAACCCAAACTGCGACAAGCATGATCCAAGCAAAATGCAAAGGCTGTGTGGAAATCACCAACAAACCAAACAGTGCAACTAATAAGGTCGCCAGCACGGGAAACAGAAACAAACGAATGCCATATTCCAAAAACGTCATATCCCGGAACATAAAGTTGCGACCCAGTTGGATCGCGTGCCGTTGAGTTGGCTCGGAATAAGGGCGTAGGCGTTTGATTTTGCCTACCAGTTTGTCTGTCGTCATACCGGCATCCATCACTGCTTTGTTTTAGATTATGCCAACACGCCCTATTCTTCACCTGTACTTTTCGACAGTTATAGTTCCACACTGGGTTGACGCGCAAGACCCAACTGCTTCGCGTAACGACGCGCAATGAAGTGTGCTGCAAGGCCTCCCAATAAGCCCGGTGCTATCCAAAACACCATTTGCCAAGACCCCAAGCCGCTAAACAATGTTCTGCCGCCGAAGGCAATAAAAGCCGTATAGGCGCCAATGCCAGAACCAATCATGGACCCAATATGCTCAATAACCCATTCGTTTCGCTTCACCGCTCCTTTCAAACAATAGCGCAGCATACTCGCTGAAATTGCCAGGCCAAGAATGCCAAACACCGTTAACAACGTTCGTTTGAATGCGATCCCTGCGTATAGACACGCTACCCCACCTATTAACAGCACCCAAATGGGTAACAAGTAGTCAAAACGCTGCATCTCACGGCGCCGCCCTTTCACAAGCAACACATTAATTCCATGACGCGTAGTTGTGAAACTCAAGACACTCAAATACAACAAAAATGCTGAAAACAACCGCACATTAAACAGAGCGCGTTGCGGATCTGCTGCATTGGCAATCGAATCCCCCTTAATTGCCATCGGCCACACCAAAACTAGCGCCGCCATAAACGCGCCAGAGGCGGCAACCGCATACATCGCAGTCTTGTAGTGGTGACCATAGGTCACATGATTAAGTTGCCCCTTTTTACTGAGCATTGGGATCCAAAATAATACTAACGCCGCACTGCCGACCAAGATATGAATAACAAACAAAACTGAATGTAAGGCACTCATGCTGTTCTCCCGTATAGAGGTTATTTACTCGCTTGGTAAATGAATGTACCGGAAGGCTTCCTCGAATCTCAGTGCCAAAAGTCATCAGTTAAAATGTGACTTTTGGCCTATTGGTCGAACAATAGGGAATTGGCATAATCACAGCTATAATCCAGAAACGAATGGATATGGCGGCGAATATGAGCATACTGAAACGAATTAACCTAGAGTGGTTTAGTGCTTTTTTCACTTGGGCTCTGGTGAGCGCAAGCGCCGTTCTATTTATGGCCAAGAGCGAGCAGTTTTCTAGTGCTCAAGTAATCACGACGGCGTTGTTGTTTGTGGTGTTTTACATTCTGTGGTCTGCCTCCATACGGGAAGCACCGTTCTCTCGAGATTTATTGGCTCGAACAGGTTTGATAATGGGCGCGTACATTGTCATTGTCCTGTTGTATTTTATGGTGCCGTACACCTACACCGCCATTCTAGGCGTCATTCTCAGCTGCAGTTTGCCATTGGTAATGTCGTTTCGCAGTGCACTTGCCTGTTCGATTCTGTTCTCATTACCCTTGTGGCTCATTTATGAGCTCCACTGGCAACGCAGCAATATGTTAATGACCGCCTCATTGTTTTGGACTTTTAACTTATTTGCTCTGGTAATGATCAATGCCATGATCAAAGCGAAAGAAGCGCATGCCCACAGTCAACAAATCAATCGAGAACTGTTAGCCACGCAGTCTCTCCTTACCGAGGCGACCAAACAATCTGAACGCGTTAGGATTGCGAGAAATATACACGACCTGTTAGGGCACCACCTCACGGCCTTAACCATCAAGCTGCAAGTTGCTCAGCGCCTATCCGACGGGCAAGCGAAACAAGAGATAGATGAATGTCACCAATTGGCTAAATTGCTGCTTAGTGATGTGCGCGAAGCAGTCAGTGAGATCCGTTCGAAATCTCAAATTGACTTGATTACGGCTATCCGGTCATTGCAGCAAAACACGCCGCAGCTGAACATTGAAACCGACTTCCCCGACAGTATCCAGATCAGTGACGTGCAACAAGCTGATGCCGTTCTTCGCGCTATCCAGGAAAGCATTACCAATAGCTTAAAGCACAGCAAAGCCAGTACCTTTGCAATCGCAGTACAACAAACCGACAATGCTTTGTTAGTTCACCTTAAAGACAATGGCAAATCAATCAGTCACACGATCAAACCTGGCAATGGTCTCATCGGTATTCGGGAGCGCGTTAGCGCCTTAAATGGCACCGTAGACTATCAATCCACACCAGATGGCTTTGTGACCGATATCCATTTGCCACTTAACAGGGAGGCTGCGTGAGTAAAACGCGCGTGTTATTGGTTGATGACCAAGCTCTGGTCCGCTCTGGTATACGAAGCCTGCTATCGTTATCAGAAGACATTGAAGTGGTGCATGAATGTGGCGATGGACAGCAAGTACTGGAGTGGCTTGAGCAAACGATTAATCGGGAATCTATCGACGCGATCATGATGGATATTCGTATGCCGGTTTTGGATGGCATCGCGACACTTGAGACAATCAAATGTAAACAGTATTCAATTCCCGTGCTCATGCTTACCACTTTTGACGATCATGAATTAGTTCTCAAAGCCGTGCATAGTGGTGCAAAAGGCTACCTGCTTAAAGATGTGTCTTTGGAGACACTTGTTGAAGCGGTAAACCAGGTGGCCCGTGGTGAAAGCTTCATACAGCCAGCGGTCACGGAGCGCTTGTTAACCCGAATCCACGAGGAAGAGAGCCAGTATCAAGCGCCACTCAGCCAAGACCAACTCTCCCCAAAAGAGCGCGAAATTTTGCGTCTAATGGCTGCGGGCTGTAGTAATCGAGAAATTGCTCAATCGATGCATAAATCCGAAGGCACAATCAAGAATCAGGTTTCCAGTATTTTAGCGAAACTAGATGTACGGGACCGCACAAGGGCTGTGCTAAAAAGTATTGAGTTGGGAATTATTTAACCGCAACTACTGATTCAAACAAACCGCCATTGGTGACTCTGGCGTACGTCTGTTGGATGATCATCGCGTCGACACTCGCTCGGTGTCTTGAGCCACCGAATTCATTGGTAATATCAGACTTAATCATATCCCATCGTAGCAAATGCTGCTCCTTAAGGATCGACTCTAAAGGGCTGATGCGAAAGCGCATCTGACAACCCGCTGTTGCGTATAGTTTGGTCAGCCAAGGCGAATCAACGACCCAACCATCGCTGTGCAACAGGCGACCATCAACAAATTGATTTAATTCTTCACAAACACACTGCACAGACGAGCCATATTTTTCCAGGTTAGCACGGGAAATACCGTGTAACTCAGCGGCTTCTTCGTCCCAATGCTGCCAATCACTGACGGGTTTGATTAATCGGCAAAAACGCGCCCCATCGTCTCTGACAACGCCCAACTCAATCGGGTAGCTGTTCGCTCCGAAACCGCTGGCTTCAATGTCTATAATGGAAGGCAATAGGTGGTCCACAGTAACACTGTTTGTTTGAATCATCGATTAACTATAGTCGCGGTCAACAAATTGATAAATATGAGTTTAGATTTAAATCTATACAAAATGTTTCATTCAATCGATCAAAAAATTTCAAAGTGGCGGTGGACTAACCACAAATACACAACCTCTGCAGAGAGTTCCTCACTCAACAATCGCTAAAAACACACATATTGTCGACAATTATCTATTTCATGTGGCTTTAAAGAATTTAAAGATCAATAATCGGACTTAATTGTCGACAATAGTTAGGTGAAATTTGGACTTTTATAACGTTTTTGGAACGGTAAACACGCTATTTATCATCATGAGCCTCTATGGTGTGTACTCACAATTGAAAACGATATGGAACAGGAAGCGGTCAACACAAGCGAAAGAGTCACCGACCTCTCTGCTGTCATTGAATCAATTTACCGTGAGTTATTTGGCGTATCTATCATTTTTCATTTATGGCTATTCCATAGCGCCTTTTAATCATTACATTGTGTGGCCAAGGCTTATCGCCTCTTTGTTAGTGGCGGGTATTCTTTACGAGATCTGGCAAGATCGGAAAACGCGTTCAGCAAAGTTAAGTTTTTCAATTGCCGGCGCAACTCTGTTTCTCGCTGTTTGTGGGCTATTTGCAGGACACTCAACGACCGACCCAGGAAGGTTTATATCAACTGCAATTATCATTTTGGTCTCGGTACTGATTGCGCAAGGCTATTTCCACCAAATAAAACTGGTTGTTCGCTCTGGCAGCACTGGCGCCATCGATTTAAAAATGAGCCAGTTTATTTTGCTCATGGACCTTTCCACCATCGCCTTTGCCTTAAGTATGGGTATAGCACTTGGGTGGCCTCTGCTGGTACTCGCCATCACCAGTGGTATCACGAAGCTCATTATCATGTTCTTGTTTCGCTGGGTAAGAACCAGTCCTGTTGCCCAACAGCGCAGACACCAAGCGGCGATTTAACCTTGTAGAGCACATCGGACATGCAGATGGTTTGGAGCCATTCGATAAAATTGAGTGTAGGGAATTATTGGGATGAGCATCTGCTGAACAGCTAATTCACTGTGAGGGTCGACTTTAGACAAGGAGCAGACGGCCAAAATCTATGATTTAGACTTCCGCTGCGTGCCATTTGCAGACCATCAGAAGCTCGTGCATGAACGATCACTTCGCACGTGTAGCCGACATTGATGTCACAGAATACGTGCGACACCTTTAGAGATTGAAGCAAAATTTGACAAGTAAATACGTTCAGGTAACTTGCCACTTATATGATTTTTAAAAATGCGCTCTACCATAAAAGGATTTTATTAAAAAAATGATTAAATGGATTTTGGTGAGCTGTATTATGTGCTCCTCATTCGTATTCGCTAGCGCCCCAGCCTACTTCAATAAGGAGATTGAAAGTGAATACAGAGCGCTCATCGTTCACATGCGGGACATGCTTCCAGAGACTGAGCGGCAGCTTGTATACTTGCCTTCGTTCTACCCCTTTAGCCTTTTGGATATTCGCCCAACTAAACTGGATAGTGATGAAGATAAGCAAGATTTCGCAAATTTTAGTTTTGGTGTGTTAGGAAGTACTTTCTTAAATATCAATGTGAATCAGCTGTCTAGATTGCCCAGCCTTTCCATTTGTAAAGAGCAAAATTGTAAAACTGAACGTATTCAGAAAATAAGAGAATTTTTGAGCCATTCATCCTCAGCTATTCAATCATTCAGGCAATACAATGGTTTATTTATCGTGCAGCAAACGACGCCGTTCGCATACCGGATAAATAACACCTTCTATAGCCCAACACAGCTGATTACATACTATCCATCTGAAATAGCTGGATTCGTTCCTTCGGGCAATTTTCAGACAACAAGACCAGAAGACGCATCGAGTATGATGTCTTTGTCTCGAGTAACAGAGGCTCTTCGAGGTTTAATGGCAAAGCACCACATAGCAGCAATCACAAAAATTGATGAGAACGGCATAAACGTTATATTTGGAGGTATGAGTGATAATCACTGGGGCGTTGTTCTCTATGATAGTTCGGGGTTGCCTAGTTCTGGTGCTCACAATCACTTGGGGTTGAAATACGATATTGTTGAAAAAATATCGGACAACAGCTTTTATTATCAAACTTATTAGGTGTCATTTTTTCGGCCCCTTGAAAAACGCCTGAAATCCTCAAGTAAATAATGGGGATGAAATATCAAACTGAGAATAGACCGTATTTGACATGGAACCTGATTACTCAACCTATTCAAGAAAGGAACTACTTGAAGCATATGATTCTGTCGATAGAAGCGCCTACCCATGTCGATTTCAGAAAATCGAATCAGAGCTGAAAAAGTATAGAGCTACGGAGCCAACAGGAAGCATCGTTGGGCAGTTCCAAAACTATGTATTTACCGGTATTTCACTTTTAACCTTGGTATTTATTGTTGGTATGTGGGGTTCGATTAGGCTTTGGACACAAGGATTTCAAGAGTTTGAACAACTGGCATTCCCTTTCATGGTCGTTTTGTCACCGATTGGTATGTGGCAAGCACGTGCTAGATGGAAAAAACATCGAAACGACTATATTCAGTTTGATGACGCCGGAGTTACCCATCGAGAAGTTGAAGAAAAGAAGTTTTTTGCTTGGTCTGAAATTGAATCAGTGTGGTTTGCAAGAATTCGTTATCAAACGCAAGTCTGCGTATCAATCGCTTCAGGTGATTGCATTTGTGTTTATTTGGTCCACTTTGGAATCGAAACTTCTGAACTGAAGTCATTTCTAATTGATAAATCATCAATTCATAACTTTGCGATTAAAAAATACTTTTTCGGTTTAATCCCATTGAATATTCGCCGACAATAAAAGTATGTGCCAAGGATGAAAGCAACATAAGGAAATAGTGAAATGGAAATTAGCCTTCAAAACCAAACTGTAGTGACGAATATTTTGTCTGTTCTCATAGGACTACTGTTTTGCTGGTTACCTCAGGTATCTGCTAGTACTGAAACACAACTGTACCTGACAGCAGAACAGCACGCAGAGTTGGAAATCAATAACCAACTGACAACAAAACAGTATCGCGCTGCCAAAACCCAGGAGTGGGCTACCTTTATTGACGTATTTGAACAAAAGCGTGGAATTTCCAAAGTATCAGTATTTTCCTCGATCTACTTGGCCATTCGGTTTAATGCGCCAATTTCAATATTGCAGGAATTACTTAATAGAGGGGCTGTTTTCTTGCCCGAGCACACTACGCTTGTCGCAACAATGGGCGATGTTGAGCGCATGATTCAGTTAGAAAATCTCGGCTTAGACATTCATGGCATCAATTCGCGAGGCGAAAATGCACTCAACGCAATAGTTGAGTTAATGCGGCATGAAAAAATGTTTCGCTATTTATTGAGAAAAGACGTTGCAATGCTTCCTTTTAGCAATGGTAAATCTCTACTTCATAGGTCCTTGGAACAATTAAGTGAAGACAAGCGTGCCATATTCTACGTTTATCACTTGATTAAATATGGCGCACCAATAGATACAGATAGCGAAGTCTTTATAACCGAGTTAGCAACGCGTGCCCCGAAATCATACTCTGCGCTTACCGAAGTGATTCCAGAACTTTCAATCATTGACTAATAGAAAATTAATTCGATTTAATCATTGCTTTAACAGGTCTCTCGGTGGTGAGCCGTTACTTCAGCAAATTTGACTATAACCGCTTTGGGCTGTGAGCCGACTTCCGGGACATTAGTTTTGACGAGCCTCTATTCGCTCAACCCTGCCGTTTGGAATTACATACTTCAACGGCAGAAGCACGTACTAACCAGATCCTTAACTCTTAAAACTAATAAACACCTGCAAAACCAGTCCGCATTTCCCCCTAAGCTGAAATGAAGTTGGCGAACATCCTCCGTTCTAAAACTCATGCAATCCATCCCAATACTTGTCTAACACTCGAACCGCTTCACGCATCGGGCGGGGTGTGTAATGTGAGCCGTTGTAGGTAATCAGCTCCATACGCAAGAGTTTGTCTAGCGCGTCAGCAACATCAAAGTCGAGTTCGCAGTCGAATTCGGTTTTAAACCATCGCTCGATTTGTTGGTCTATTTGCTCGTCGGTCAAGCCTTCGCTGGGCGCGTCAAGCAAAAACGTGTACGCCAGAATGGCCTCTTTGCAGTCTTCTTCCTCAGCCGCATCGATTAAGGTGTGAAAAACACCTGAGTTGTTGTCGAGATTCTTAAAATACAGGTTATCCGACAACGCCTTCATGAACTTGATTTTGCGGTTTTTAAACTTGCTCCACTCCTTAAAAATAAAGCTGCCAAAGACGCCTAGGCCGATGCCGAGCGTCATCAGATGTTGAGTAGTAACTTCCACGGCTTCCGCTTTTAAACCAAGCCAAAAGGCAAATAGCGACGCTAGCAGAATAATAGATGCCCCTAATTTGGTAACTAATACCACTACTCCACCAATGGCGGCTGAGCTGCCAATAACTACTTTATCGATGGGGCGCATGCGTACTTCACTGTTGGGAAATAGCATTTCTAAATCGGCTTTGGGCACGTTCTGAAACAACTTCACAATGGTAGAGCCTGGGGTAAAACCAAATGGCGTTTTGTTTTGCTCTTTGAAATACGATTCGTCTTTAAAGGTTATGTACACCGCCACCCGATCGTAATTGGTGAAGGTCAGTGGCTTTTTGCGCAACCCCCACAAACTGCGCAATACCTCGGTTTTCTTTGACTCACCGCGGCGGTAAAACACCACCTCAGCAAAATCACTAAATGAGACTTCCAGCCGGACCTTAAACAATGATTCTTCGGTTAACGCATCTTGTAAATCGGTATCAGTGATTTGCTCAAAGTTGGCTGAGTCTAGTAACTGAGCAAATTCTTTGGCGAAGGCTTTTTGACTGGCGGCTTTGTCCTCTGAACTAACACTAGCCAAATTGCGCGTGACTTTATCGGGATCAAAAGGAGCGTAGTGATCCTTCAAGCTTTCCAGTTTCTGATGGTATTCATAGTGAATGCGATTGATTAATAAGGTACAAAAGGTTGCAAACTCGTTGCTGTTATCCCTCTGTTTGAGGCGCTCGGCGCACATCTGCACAATGTCTTTTTTCAAAAACGGGATAAAACGGTCATTTGACATATAAGGCACAACAGCGGGTAGATAAAAAGCGTACCTCCTATCCTAATCAATACAGGTACGCTTTACACCCATTGCCATGCAATTACTGCGGGCGATAATTCTCAATTATCGCAGCATCTACCCAGAAGGTATCAACATTGTCTTCCCCAACACTGCGGTTGAAGAACAAGAAGCGGCCATCAGGCGTAATCTGTGCGGCAAACTCAGAAACGTCAGTATTGATTTCCGGGCCCATCTTTATCGCCTCTCCCCACTGACCGTCGGCCTGTTTAAAGCTGATATACAGGTCAGAATTGTCTGTGTCACTACCGCGCTGCCCATCCCAAATCAGGTAACTTTCATCTGGTGCTATAAACGGGTGTGCATTCCAATGTCCAGTATTGATAGTCGCCGGAAACGCCTGTGGTGCTTGCCATTTTCCATCCAAGCGCTTGGCATAGCGCAGTACACTGTTGCTGTCGGATGTTGCCTCATCTATCGCCAAAGTCCCGGCATTTGATGCCGTTACGCGCATTATGCGAATATCTTCAAAGTCTGGGCCAAGGCGCTGCATCTCAGACCAACTATCGCCTTGGCGAGTTTTATAGCCGCGACCAAAGAACATCATTTCATCATCAGGTGATAGGGTTGGCGTGCCGACTCGCGCTGAAATCACGCGCTCATACCAACGCTGATTGTCTTGTGCGTACACGACAAACTCCTGTTCAGGCTCACCATCTTTAATCACTTCGCGAACCCAATACATCTCACGCATGTTCGGTGCAAACACTACACCGTATTCCCAACCTGTAGTTGAGATAACGCCCGGTGCAAATAGCTTGGGTGTCAGTGTAGGTACTTTTTGGCCTAAGTATGGCCCACTTAAAATACGCGTAATTGATGCTTGCTTGTGTTTAAACGCGGGAATTATGTGCTCGGCAACGACTTGCAGTGTGGCATCGTCACGGTGATGAGCCGTAACAACAATCACCAAATCCAAGCGGTCAATCAGGATAATGTAAATACCGCCACCACCTTGGGCTGATGCCGCATAAAACGTTTCGCCGTCGTGGTTGAGGTCGCCACTCCACCAGTAATAGCCATAGCCTTGATTAGATACATCAGGACCGCCGCCAAAAATATCATCTTCGCGAGTCGTCAAGATACGACCTGTGGCTTGTTGCACAAACGCCTGCGGGATCAGCTGCTCACCTTGCCAGATGCCATTGTTTTGCATCAGCAAACCCACTTTAAGCATCGCTCGTGATGTCATGGTAGCCGAACCCGGTAAACCGCTGACTTCATCTGGCCGCCAGGCGTATTTATTGATCCCTAATTTATCCAGCAGCTCAGTTTGCAGAAAATCTTTGGCGGCACTCGGCACTACCGCATTAACCACCTGCATGACGAGCATGGGGTCATTCTGATAATTAAAGGTCTGTGATTCAGCGGTAATGGGTGCACTTAACTCCAAATAAGTTTGGAGTAACTTTTGTCCCAGTAATTCCTCTGGTGCTTTATTGAGCTTTTCCCACTGTTCGTCCTCAATATGAATGCCTGAACGCATGGTCATGGCGTGGCGCAAGGTCACCAGTTCTGCGCCTTGGGCAAGCTTGCTGCGATCCATTGTTGGGAAAAAGTCAATCAAGGGTTTATCCAAATCGGCCATCGTCAGATAACCAAGCTGAATCGCTCTACCCAAGGCTAAGCTCACATACACCTTGCCAGCTGATGATTGTGGGTGCTGTAAATCCACCCGTCCACGACGATAATAAGACTCGAACACCAAGGTATCTTTGTGGGCGATAAGTAAGCTGTCGATATCGCCGTGTGCTCCAGCTTCAATATCTTTTGCGAGTCGCTTTAGTAACGTTGCCGCTCCGTCATCCCCACTCAGTTTACCCACGGCGATGCCGTCATTGCGCTCGGCGGGTTGAGCGCTGATATAGGCTTTTTCTAGTAAGGAGATATCCATAAAGCGGCGCTCAATTTCGGGCATACGCCAATGAATTAAAGCTGCTTCGTCAGCCGATACCTCTGGCGCGCCTCTTGTCTCAGTATGTGTATCGGCAGCAGCTGGCATAGACAGCCATTGGCCAAGCCAAATGAGCAATATAGTAATAAGTAGTTTGATTTTGGTTGTCATGATTAGCTTCCTATAAAGCGTCTGATGCGTTGGTCGATCACTTCTTTGCGCACTCGGTAGTCAGGATCGTGTGTTTGGCTGGTAAGCACTTGGGTGGCCAATTCGTCGTCGTTACCAAATTGAGCCACAAAGAACACCGAAAAGCGGCGTACCCACCAATCTGAGTGACGTTGAGCAGACCAAGCTAATACCTCAACAGTCTCTGCCCCCTGCCCTGGCATCCAAGCAATGGTGTAAGGGATGTGATTGTTGGTTTGCTCAGCAGCGGAGACGATGAGCGCTTCAAAATGGGCGTTGCGAATATCATCCATATGCGCCGCATAGTTTGCATAAAACTGTTTACGCTTGTCGGCAAAGCCACTGGCTTCATCGTGGGTATACTCGATATTCAACGCCGAAAAGGCTAAGGCTGCTTTGACTCGTTGAGCCTTATCCGGATGACTAAATAACACGATTAATGCGTCGGCAGCGCTACCGGCTGTGCCAGCCTCATCAGCAAAAAACACCTCACGTGCTAGGGCGGTTTCGCGCGCATGGTCTTGAGTGACTGGCGTCAGTGCGGCATTGACCTTGTCAGTCACCACTGCTGTGGATTGACTGGCGTGCTTCTGAGCATAGCGCGCGACAAAGTCGGGCGGTTTGGCGTAAACCACATCCTGTGCAGCCAAACCTGCAAGCGCGTGAATAAAAAATCCGCCGACCAAAACGGCTATGCCTACCAACACAGCGATTAGACGTCGCCATTTAAACGCAGCGGCTAACTTCTCTTTCATCATTTGTTCTCCAAAACAAACCTGCCACGGTTTGCGACGCTGGCAGATTGGTTATTTCGTTACCTATTGAAATGGAGAAGCGACCTGTAGACATGAAAAAAAGCTGATGTTTACCTGATTTATGCGCAATCAGCTTTATTTGGCTACCTTGCATGAGGTAAGCTCAGCGCAGTGTTTTAAGGCAAATCCGTGACATTTATGGCGCAGCAATTCTGGGTAAACAATTACTTTATTGATGTTTCCCGCAATCAAATTCAGCACCAACAGCAGGCAACCCAGCTACCACCTAAAGCGTTAAAGGTACTGGAGGTTTTGGCCTCGCGTGCAGGTGAAGTAGTAAGTCACGATGAGCTGATGGATATCGTCTGGGAAAACAGCGTTGTTGGTCCTAACACACTACAGCGAGCCATTGCCCAACTGCGCAAAGCCTTGGGTGATGACAGTAAGCAGCAAGCCTTTATTAAGACGCACGCCAAAAAAGGCTACAGCTTAGACGCCAATGTACGATGGGAAAACAGCTGTGCTGAAACTGCTGATGCGCCATCTGATAATGTATTGCAAGCGACTGAGAATCCTTCCATACGCAAGCCCTATTGGCTAGTTGCCAGTGCCATTTTTGTCATCATGGTGGCTATGCTCATTCTGTTTCGTGATAAGCCGACCTTATACGACCAAGTGACCCCAATCACCGCCAGTGACGCACAAGAGTACAATGCGTCGTATTCGCCGGACGGAAAATACCTGGTATTTAACCGCTTTGAAGGTCAATGCGTGAGCCATTTATGGGCCAAAGACTTAACCAACAACCAAGAAGTAAGGTTAAGTGAAGCCCCCGGCCATTACAGCAGCTTAAGTTGGTCAGCCGATGGCTCGCAAATCGCCTTTGTGATGCAATCAGATTGCGAAGCCGAAGTTGATTTAACCCTGCAATGCTGGCAGCTGCAAACACTAGACTTTGCTCGCGCGTGGAACGGTGACGTGAGTAATACTGTGCGCTTTGACTGCGCAAAGATTCAAACCTCACATCCAACCTGGTTAAACGATGGCCGTATTGCACTGTTGCAATACCCAACCTCCGGCAATGACGGGCCCAAAGTTGTGATCCATGATGCACGCACTGGCTCAGTGTCAGATGTACCGCTTGCGCACGGTGGAGAGATCTATGCATTGGTGTATTCGCGTGCGAGAGATGTTCTGGCCAGCATTGCCAAAGAAGCCAATAATCAGCATGTACTGCGTACCTTTCGTATTGACGGTGAAATTTTATCGGAAGCTACTATTCAGCGCCTGCCCCATCACTCGGTGTATCACTCACTGTCAATTAGCTTCGCACCTGATGGCGAATCATTTTTAACCAGCCCCGGCGGTCAAATCCATGCGCTGAGTCTAGACGGTGAATTAACCCTACTGCACAGTAACAGCATCGATGGCTTGTCTAATCCCGTTTATCACCCAAACCAGACAAAAATAACCGCGACACAAGGCACCAAAGATTTTGACTTTGGTGTGCTAAACATAGATGAAAACGACGCTGTAATCAGTGTTATGGCGCGCTCGACCGAAACCGATATCAACGCTCAACATCAACCCAATGGCGAGCTGATTGCTTTTGTATCTTACCGCTCGGGCAATAGTCAGCTTTGGCTGATTGAGGGTGAACGTATTTATCAGTTAACCCAGTTCGACGATGGTATGACAGGCCTGTTGTACAGCTGGTCTCCTGACGGTCAGCAGTTGCTGGTTAATGTTAACCACCAACTAGCGCTGGTTGAACTAGACGGTAGTTATCGGTTTATTGAGTCGCCAATAGCCGTCAACTATATAGTGCCGTGGACCCAACCAACTAAGCTGCTGGCCATTGCCACCCAGTCCAAAAATGATCAGCTATTCAGCATTGATTTAGCCACTGGCGAAACCACAGACACAGGGATCAGTGATGTGCTTTGGGCGACGTATACGGAACAACAAGACATTCTGTATAGCGACAATCAGAAGGACTTCTTCCTCTCTAGTGGCGATAGCACCATTGCCTTAACAACGCTCGATAACAAGCTCTACGGTAAGCGCGTTTTGTTTACCAATAATCAGCTATATGGTCTGGATATTCAGCACCAGTTGTGGCGCTATGAATTGCAAAACGATGCGTTTGAATACCTGACCACCACCAACAAAGACGTGATGTATGTCAGCAGCCTTAAAAATGGCCAGATGTTGGGCTCGCAATTTATTGGTGGTCGCCGCGAATTAGTTGAGCTTACCGAACAAAGGTAACAAGGCTCGTATTTTAAAGAGCGAACCCATTCATCATTCTCAAATGGCAAATCGACGGGCTAAAACTATACTCAGTTTAGTTTCACGTTTGTCACGGGACATCAGAAATGATTGCTAGTTTACTTGCGTTTCTAACGTTGACACTTTCCGCTGGCCAGCCTATGCCTGCCGAATATTGTGCCCCGCAACCAGGTGGTCCACCAAAGGCTATGGGGTTGATGACCGGCTATGGGTTGGTGCTGGGTGAAAAAAGGCGTGCCGGTGATATAACTCAGGATGAAATGATGACAGCGATTACTCGCATTCAAGAAGTCATACGCCTAATTGCCCAAGTCAAACCCGAAGAAGCCTGCGCACTTGTCCAGCAAATAGAGGTGGATTACCACTTGGACCGACCTGACTTGGGCGATTTGCCGAAGAAACCTTGAGACTATTCCTCAGTCGACAGCGTTACAACAAAAGCCCTGCCGAATAATTTACGGCTGCAGTAATAAACGTTACGTCTTCTTGTCGTGTGTGCAACAGCGTATTGATCGGCTAATCGATCGACTCGACTGTGAGGTGGCAAGGGAGAAGATATAAACCCATTAAGATTAATGGGTTTATAGTGAAGAAGTGAGTCAGCCGATAAGCCGGGTTCTGTTCGCTATTGCTAGCGTGGCAACCATTCATCTAGGCCAATAATCGCTCATTGGCTCAAGCAACCTACCCGATCCCAATGCGGGCCGCAAAAAGGGATCCTATTTGGTCTTGCTCCGGGTGGAGTTTACCTCGCCACAGACTGTTACCAGCCGCGCGGTGCGCTCTTACCGCACCCTTTCACCCTTACCGGCATATAAATATGCTTAGGCGGTCTACTCTCTGCTGCACTTGTCGTCGGCTTTCGCCGCCCAGACGTTATCTGGCACCCTGCCCTTTGGAGCCCGGACTTTCCTCTCTTTCACCGGAGTAAAACAGCGATTGCCTGGCTGACTCATCTGAGATTATACCGCCGAAGCTTGACGAAGCCTAATCCTATCTGTCTGAATAGACTACTCTTAAAGAGTCATCTAGAAACGCGGTAAGGAATAGATCAATTGAATACACGTCAGGTATTGATCGTTGAAGGATGTGCTAATGTTTTCATCGCAATGGCTAAATTCGTTGTGGGTCTGATGACGCACTCAACAGCAATTCTTGCGGATGCATTTCACTCATTAACGGATGTCGGCAATAATGTTGTGGCTTGGTTTGCAATAAAGCATGCAGAGGAACCAGCCGACCATGATCACCCGTACGGACATCAGAAATTTGTCCCCTTGGCGATTTTCTTTTTAGCCACTTTACTTGTCGTTCTCGCAGTGGAGGTGGTAAGCACAGCAATTGCGCGGTTCGGAGAGCCCGTAGAGAACAGCCGGATAGGCTTAATCCTGCTCATTGCAGCTTTATTGTTCAATATGGTCTTAACGCTATGGCAACACCATTGGGCCAAAAAACTCGATTCAGCATTGTTGGAGGCCGATGCCCGCCACACATTAAGCGATGTACTATCCTCAGTTGCAATTATTGTCGGCTGGCAACTCGCTGTGCAAGGTTGGCTTTGGCTCGATACAGTGTTCGCGATCATTATGGCGGGCGTGATTGCCTTTCTCGCCTACCAACTCTTTAAACAGGCAATACCTATCTTGGTTGATAGCACACGGTTAAATGAAGACCACCTTCGCCGTTCTATCATGGCATTAGCGCAGGTAACTGAAATTCGGCAACTTCGCACGCGTTATGATGGCTTGAAACACATTGGGGACATTACCGTCACTACCCCCAAGGAGCTAACGCTTGAGGAAACCCATCAACTAGCAGATAGCATTGAGCAGCTGATGGCAGAAGAATTCGGTGTGGCTGATACGGTGGTGCATGTTGAGCCAGATACGCGTTAATCTCGCTTTAAGCTATTGAACCAACCTCTTTTCCTACCTAGCTCTGTGAAGGATGTTACGATTGTTAAAATGAGCAATATGATAATTGCGGTTTCAACTAACCAACTAACGTCCCCGATTAGCCATAACGCCAAGCGAATCGATATCGCACACGCAACCGTTAGTGCGGTTGCATAGCAAAACAAAAAACCGATCGTTTTAATATTCACGTTTACTGACTCCCAGAAAAAGGGGCTAAGCCCCTTTAGATTATTCGTCGGTCTCGTCAGTCGTTCTTTTCGACATTGTGTCACCGACTTTGCTACCCGCGTAGCCGAGACCACCCGCTAAACCACCAATGGCGGCTGAAGCCCATCCACCTCTCATACCGCCAATAGCACCTGCTACCACAGATGCGCCAAATCCTGCTAAAGAAAAATCTCCCCAACAATGTTCAGCACAACCAGCTGTGACGAGACCTAGCTCAGAACGCTTTAATTCATTCATATTCAATTCCTTTGTTATCAATGCCTTCATTGGCAAAGCCCAGATTACAGCGGAGTTCGGTAGAGCACATCTGTACCGAGGACTAGAATCTCAATGCCGATTATTGAAGAGAGGAACACCGTGAGTGAGTTGTTAGAGACAAAGACGCACCGATAGTGCTAAAAAGATTGCTGGGTATGTGCTCACAGCATTGCCCTTCTCAGCGAGGGGCAATACCGTGAATGTCAGGTGGAAAGTGCGGTTTACTAACCGCGCTCTTCAGAGGTGAAGTTCTCGAGCGCCTCAGCCAATCCTTCTACGTAAGCAGCACCTACCGGAACGGTTAGACTTGAACCTTTCAAATCATCGCCAATAGGCTCTGCTTGCCCGCCTAAACAGGTTGCTAAGAAGCCTTCGGCAACACCGTAAAATGCCAAACGGTTTTCAGGACGAGCGAAACCATGGCCTTCATCCGGGAACAACGCATAGGTCACAGGAATATTCTTTTCCTGCATAGCTGAAACAATTTGATCAGATTCCGCTTGTTTGACGCGCGGATCGTTTGCGCCTTGACCGATCAACAACGGCTTACTGATGTTTTCGACTTTGTTCAACGGCGACGCAGCTTCTAAAATTGCCAAACCTTCCGGAGTATTCGGATCGCCAACTCTAAGCTCTAAAACGCGGCGGAAACTCTCCCAATAAGGAGGAATTGAGTCCAACAAGGTTTTCAAATTAGATGGCCCAACAATATCAACACCGCAAGCGAACCGATCCGGCGTAAACGTTAACCCAGCAAGGGTTGCATAGCCGCCGTATGAACCACCCATGATGGCGACATTGTCATTCGTCGTGATACCTTCTTTAACCGCCCAATCAACGGCGTCAATCAAGTCGTCATGCATGGTCAAGCCCCACTGCAAATCACCAGCATTTACAAAGCTTTTGCCGAACCCTGTCGAGCCTCGGAAGTTTACTTGTAATACTGCGTAACCACGGTTAGCAAGCCACTGTGGTGTCGAGCGATAGCCATATGAGTCACGTGCCCATGGACCACCGTGAACATTCAATACCAACGGGAGTGGCTGGTCTGGACGACCATCACCGTCAGCATCGGTTCCTGGTGGAAGTGTCAGGTACGAGACCAGTGTTAAGCCATCACGTGATGTGATCATTTCAGGGGTCATCAACGCTAACGTTTTATCTTCTAGCTCAGGACGCACTGCAAACAATTCAGTAAACTCATCCGAAGCGCGATCCCAGATATAGTAAGTTGCGACCTTATTTGATTGTGAATTGAGCACAATCCACTTTGACCCATCGTCCGTTGTAGACGTCCGCGAGAAGTTTCCATCAAATCGCGCATCCAACTTGCCTAAGATATCTTTGCCACGCTCATCCATCGCGAAGTAGCGCGTTTTATCATACGTAACTGAGTAAACGTAAGGCTTACCAGTTTCTTTATCTCGCCATGTGCCGCCAACATCTGCCACGTCGCTTTCGGCGATGAGTGTTTGCTCACCTGAGGCCAAATCCATTGCGAATAGTGCACTGGTATCACGACCTTGGCTCTGCATAATGTAAAGCGTATTGTTGTCCTCACTAAAGCCTGCCAATCCGGTGGTGTAGAGATCTTCTGGTGGGACTTCCATAAACATTTCCCATCCGTCAGCAGTTTTACGATAATACTCAGCGCCGCCAGCATTAGTCGACTTTTGGCCGAATCGAAGCGCCAAATCGTTGTCGAAATTGAAGCCGCCAAAGTTCTCCGTATTTTCAAATACCAGTGTCAACTCACCCGTCTTGATGTCGAGCTCGTAGACATCGTGCCAGCGTGGGTCGCGATTGTTAATACCGATGATTTGTTTACCGGGAATGTCCTCATCACTGGCGAGAAAAATGACGCGAGTGTTTTCAAATGGCGTGTATGAGGTTTCTTTTCCCGTCGCCGGATCGACGCCGTATAGCAAGAAGTTTTCATCACCGCCTTTATCTTGCACATATAGTAGTTGGTCCATACCTGCGACCCAACCGTAGCCGCGAATACCTCGTCCAGTATCAGATGTAATCGCTTTTGCATTCGCGATGTCATCTATTGGCGCAACCCAAATATTCATAACCCCATCAAGTGGTGCTAGATAGCTGATCATCGTTCCATTAGGACTGATTTGAACGCTGCTATAGGTGGGGTTGCCGAAAATCAATTCTCTAGGAATAAGTTCAGCAACACTTGGGGTCTGTGTGACTTCTGCAGTTGATGGCGCAGCCGTTTGGCTGGTAGTTTCTTCTGCAGTTGGGCGACTAGCGTCTGAACAGGCAAACAATGCCAGTGACAGACAAACGGGTGCAAGACTATGAAAACGGGACATAATTTAGGTAACTCCTGTAATAAATTAGGAAAAACTTAGCACCATGTTTTTTGCATTGCAACGCGTTAGCTGCAAATACAAAAACGCCCACAAAATGTGGGCGTTTTTCATGTTTTCTTACTCAGCGAGTTTAGCTTGGCAATAATGCGTTGTGGTAAACATCTTGGACATCGTCGCAGTCGTTTAGCATCGTCATGAGCTTCTCAAACATCGGTACATCATCTTCACTGATGTCACTGTGTGTCTGAGGTACAAAAGTGATTTCTTCTGTATCGAACTGAATATCAGGGATCCCGTCAGTCAATGCCGTTTTCACCTGATAAAACGCTGTGTGAGGTGCAAACACGGTGATCACTCCGTCTTCTTGCTCAACTTCATTTACATCAACGTCAGCTTCCATCAGCACTTCTAGTACTGCGTCTTCGTCATCGCCTGCGAACTGGAAGATGGCGGCATGGTCGAACATATGGGCAACCGAATTTTGCGCTCCCAAGTTCGATTTTGTCTTGGTGAAGCAGTTTCTAACATCGGTGATGGTTCGATTCGCATTGTCCGATAGACAGTCTACGATAACCATACAATTGCCCGGACCAAATCCTTCATAGCGCATAGGCACGAAATCCTCGCCTGCGCCGCCCGCGGCTTTATCAATTGCTTTTTCGATAACATGACTGGGCACTTGATCTTTTTTCGCTTTATCCATCAATCGGCGTAAGGCTAGGTTCGCATCCGGGTCAGTGCCACCATTCTTGGCGCATACATATATCTCTTTGCCGTACTTAGAGTAAACCTTAGTTTTCGCACCAGCGGTTTTCGCCATTGCGTTCTTTCTTACTTCAAATGCTCTTCCCATTATTATCTCGATGTTTCTGTTGTTCGAAGAAATTGGCCGGAATTCTACCGATTTTAGCCGCGAGTTTACAGTCGGCTGTTAAGGTAAATGTTGACGAGCCAGATATTCGTGTGATTGCATCTCCTGCAAACGGCTCAAGCAACGCTTAAATTCAAAGTTCAAACGGCCCTCAGAATACAAATCCTCCATAGCCACTGCGGCGGAAATGATTAGCTTCACATTGCGCTCATAGAATTCGTCAACCATTGCAATAAAGCGACGTGCGATGTCGTCATTGTCTTGCCCCATTTGCGTAACATTGGCCAACAGCACCGTGTGATATATCCGGCTGATTTCGATGTAATCTGTTTGGCTTCTGGGACCATCACACAGCGCTTCAAATTCCGCCATCAATACACCATCGGCGTCACCTAACACGGGTATTGCACGGCCTTCCACGATTATTTCACAGTCCTTTCGGCCCTCCTCTGGTGCAAGTTGGCCAAAGTACTTCTGTAAATTTTCATTCGCCTGGGCATCCAGCGGGTGATGGTATATTTCCGCTTGCTCTAGTGTGCGCAAGCGATAATCCACACCACTGTCGACATTCACTACCCGAGTATTCTGATTGATCAAATCGATAGCGGGTAAGAAACGGGCTCTCTGTAGACCATTGCGATACAGCTCATCGGGAATGATATTTGAAGTCGCCACCAGAACAATGCCATGCCCGAATAGATATTCAAACAGCTTGCCCAGGATCATCGCATCGGTGATGTCGGACACAAAAAATTCGTCGAAACAGATCACTTTAGCTTCTTTAGCCAAGTCTGCTGCGATTAACTTCAAAGGGTCACTTTGGCCCGCAAGTGGTTTTAACGCCTGATGAACGCGGTGCATAAAGCGGTGAAAATGAATTCTGAGCTTATTTTCGAAAGGTAAACAATCGTAAAAAGTATCGACAAGGTAGGTTTTCCCGCGTCCAACACCGCCCCAAAAATAAAGCCCCTGAATGGATGGCTTTGACATGCCGCGACCAAATTTGGACTTAATTTTCACCCGCCACGTCAGCTTTTTCTTTGGTTGAGTTAATTCATCATATAAGCGCTGCAGCTCTTTCACGGCCATTTCTTGTGCCGCATCATAGTGAAAATCGGGCTGTTTTAAATCGTGTTGATATTTCTCAAGCGGAGTCATGGATAAAACGTGCTACCTTGTTGTCGTTATCGGGCCTGTTTTTTTGTCTTACAAACCTTGAAAGCGTGAATAGTTCGCCATACTTATGCACCAATGGTCAGATGATACTAATTCATGTACGCAAATGCGATGATGCTTTGGTATAGTTTACGTATCCCCTTCCTGAAAAAACCATAAGCATAAGTGGAGAGCGCATGGAAATCTTAATTTCAGTTGGATTGCTTGTTGTCGGTGTTGTGATCGGGTTCTTTATTGGTCAGTTCAAAGCGTCACAACAAACATCTGGAGCGGCTAACAAAGCGGCAGAGCAAAGCGTGAGAGCCGTAATGACGCAGCAAGCCGAGCATCACGTATTTCAGACACGCCAAACCTTACACAGTCTCAAACAGCAACTTGAACAGTTAGAAGATCAAGTCACCGACTACGAGACGCATATTCAACCAGCAGAAGAAGATGATGGTACCCCCAAAATGACCTTCTTTGGTGAACAAGCAACCGCGATGCTCAGAAATAACCCAAAACAACGCGTCAAAACCAAAACCACGTCAACAGATGAACAACCACGCGACTTCGCAAACAGTGCATCTGGGTTATTCGTCGACGATAAACGTCAATCAAACGAGTAATCACTTCCTATTGGTGAACTAAGTCACATTTTAAACGTCAGTTAAGCAGCAATAACTTAAAGGAGTTTTTACCTATATGAGTAAACAATTACGGTATTTGTTGGTTATCGTTAGCCTTGCCAGTGTTTCAATTTTCACGAGTGGACAGGCTATGTCCGCACTGCCTTTTTTCTCATCAAGTGATGATGAAGTTCCGTCACTTGCGCCGATGTTGGAAGACGCCACACCTGCGGTAGTCAGTATCGCAGTTGAGGGAACACAAACATCGCGACAGCAAGTTCCGGAAATGTTTCGTTATTTCTTTGGTGCCCCCAATGAACAAGTGCAAGAGCGACCTTTCCGCGGCTTGGGTTCAGGCGTCATCATTGATGCTGAGAAAGGTTATGTGGTGACCAATAACCACGTTGTTGACAATGCGGACAACATTACGGTTAAGCTCACTGACGGTCGCGAGTTTGAAGCTAAAAAACTTGGTGCCGACCCGCAAAGTGATATCGCACTACTGCAAATCGATAGCGAAGACTTAACGGCCTTACCACTGGCTGACTCAGATGCGTTACGCGTCGGCGACTTTGTGGTTGCCATTGGTAATCCCTTCGGTTTGAGTCAAACGGTTACGTCTGGCATCGTCAGTGCCTTGGGTCGCTCAGGTCTGAACATTGGTGGCTATGAAGACTTTATTCAGACAGATGCGGCCATCAACCGCGGTAATTCTGGTGGTGCCTTAGTCAATTTGAAAGGGGAACTTATCGGGATCAATACCGCTATTTTTGGCCCGAACGGTGGCAATGTGGGTATCGGGTTCGCGATCCCAGCCAACATGATGAAAAGCCTAGTTGATCAGATCATTGAATTTGGCGAAGTTCGCCGCGGATTGCTTGGTATTTTAGGCAGTAACGTGGACGCAGCCCTAGCCGAAGCAATGGAATCAGAAGTGAATAAGGGTGCCTTTGTCAGCGAAGTAAACCCAGACTCAGCTGCAGACAAAGCAGGCTTACAACCGGGTGACATTATTGTTGGACTAAACGGTCGCACACTGAACAGCTTCGAAGAGTTACGTGCGAAAGTTGCTAGCCTAGGAGCAGGCGCTGAAATTGAACTCACCATAGTACGCAGCGGTGAGACGATGACTAAGCAAGTTACGCTAGGTGATGCCGGTGGCACGGTCGCGAGTGCCGAAGATATTCACCCGGCACTTGAAGGCGCAACCTTTGCCAATGGCCAAGACAACGACGGAAATCGAGGTGTTGAAGTCTCTGAGATTGAAGCTCGCAGTCCTGCAGCTCGCATCGGCCTGCGTCAAAACGACGTGATTGTCGGTGTTAACCGCCAACGTGTTAATACCATCACTGAGTTGACGAGTGTCATTGAGCGCGCGGATGGCGTGATCGCGTTGAATGTTAAACGCGGCCAAACCACACTGTATTTAGTCATACGCTAGCCCGACATACAGCCAAGTACAATGCAATAACGGGTAGCCTTGGCTGCCCGTTTTTTTAAATGTTCAGTACATGGCGCTTTGTTTGTACTTACACTAGGGTTATTGGTAAGCTATGCCACTTTTTTAGCTGGCTTGACGATTGATCCAGCCACTCACGCGATAAGAGAATATGCCACAACTGACTACCATTATAGGTTTTATTGTTCGCTCAACTGTCCTGGGTCTAGTTGTCGCGGCGATGGTTTTGTTGCTAGTACCCGATTTACGAATCGGTGCAGGACTTCAAGGCGACTGGTTTTCAAATCGCGAAGAACAGCCGTCTCGGCTCACCTACTATGATGCACTCAGTGTTGCGGCCCCAGCGGTCGTCAACATATACAGTGCCGGTATAGAATACTCTAATCGCCCGTTTTCACGCCCCGTTCCACAAGAGCGCACCAACCTTGGTTCTGGGGTAATCATGAACGACAACGGCTATATTTTGACTTGTTATCACGTTGTTGAAAATGCTGACACCATCTTTATCAGTGTGCCTGACGGCAGGCGCGTTGAGGCTGAGATGGTGGGTTATGACCGATTTACTGACTTGGCGGTAATTAAAGTCAATGCCGACAATTTGCACGTCATCCCGCAACTGGAAGAACCCAATACTCGGGTTGGTGATGTGGTATTGGCGATTGGCAATCCATACAACCTCGGGCAAACCATTACCCAGGGCATTGTGAGCCGCACAGGACGAAATGGTTTAGCCAATTACGTCGACTTTATCCAAACCGATGCAGTGCTTAATCAGGGCAACTCAGGTGGCGCATTGGTTGACAGTAATGGCACTTTAGTCGGGATTACCAACGCCAGTTTCTTAGTTCGCGACAATCAGCGTGGTGTGCGCAGTGTTGATGGGGTTAATTTTGCTGTTCCGTACACGCTGGCCAAGCGCGTCATGGATGAAATCATCTCGAGCGGCAAGGTGATCAGAGGTGAACTTGGTTTTGCCGGGAATCAACGCGTTAACTCCCCAGGAATACTCGTTACGGGTATTCGCCCCGGCGGTCCAGCAGCATTGGGCGGCTTGCAGATAGACGATGTCCTTATCGCTATTGACGGTGAAGAAATCGAAAATGCCTCAACAGCACTCGATAAAATCGCCGAAACACCGCCGGGCACTATCATGCAACTCGAAGTATTCCGTGAGCAACGGCGGATTGCTATGCAGGTTGTTGTGGGCGAACTTCAAGGGTCGTAAAAACCAAACACGTATAAGCTTTGCACGGCTAAACTCTGCGGTTAGTGTGACGCTTGTTCTTTTGAGAGGGTTAAGAACGCGCGCGTAACCGGCACCGCTATTTGCGAAAACAGCGCCGTCCCCCACATGAGATTACCAATGATTGATGGCACGTATGGCACTACAAACAGCGTGACTATGGCCAAGATAACACCAAACCAGCGAATTCCCGCGGTAGCGAACCTGTGGGCAACTCTCAACTCAATGGTCTTTTGGATCCAGAGTAAACAGAGTAAATAGGCAGCTAGTCCGATACAGCCAATCGTTGCATATTTGACTGGGTAGGGTTCCCAAAAGCCGACTTTAACTTCGCCCGATAAAGCGACCCCGATCATCACCGCGGAGAGCATCAGCAACAAATGTGCAATCCACCACCCCACCAACGTCCACTTTTTAGTATCCTTGGGTTTGCCGTTACCAACAAAATCGAAGTAAATCCAACACAAGACAAAAATCGAAATCCCGCCAAATACAAAGTTAACTAAAATATCTGGCCCCGCCTTATAAATACCTTTTTCAGACAAGGTAACGACCAGCTTAAAGAACCCCTCACCGACCACGATGAGCAATAACAGTGCGAAGCGCTCAGACATATGCCCCAACCTCGGGATAAAACGAGGGCACTCTAATACGCCAATTTTGGGCACCATGTATAGTACTTGAATCATTGCGACGCCCGTGCCAAAGACCCAATAATTGTAAGGTGCAGGAAGGAAAGCACTGATCGCAAATATCACAGATAGCACGAAGAAGTTGCGACTAACAACGGTAGCAAGTTGAGTCTGCTCTACCCCCATGCGGTCGGTTCGGTAGTACAGGAAAGCGGTTATAAATCGATTCGCCGCGTAGGCTAAGGCAAAATACATCCACCCTTTGTCAGCAATGCCTGGGATCGCGGCTGCCATAACCATTGCAGTCACAATCTGACTGGTCATGATGAGACGATGCTTCACATCGGTGCTTACATACAGAGAATTGAACACACTGGAATCGGCCCACGCGAACCATATAGAGATGAACAGACCCGCGAAAACAAGAAAGCCCTCAAAGGTCAAATGATGACTCAAGAAGTTACCCAACATAAAAATAATCACGACGTGGATCAGATCGTAAAATAGTTCGATCCAATGCACATGATCATGTGAGTCGTCCGCATCCATATGATGCTATGGGGAACGCCACATTGGGTGATTATCGAGTGCCATTGAGAAACCTTTGTGAAGTACGCATCGTCATTTAATAACTTGTACCAGCGTTACAATTCACAAAGCAAGTGATGATCAGAAAAAAAGCCTATCGAGCTTTAATTAAAACACCCGTTAGAGATGCGCTATCACTCGATGGGTAAAGACAAGAAATTTAATGGTGACGACAAAAAAAGAGGAGCCAATTCGGGCCCCTCATTTAAGGATTTACTTGCGTTTACTTGCGTTTGAAAGAGCGGCGCGCCAGTACTAATAGAGCAAGTGATAGCGTCGCGATTGTTGCAGGCTCAGAAACCGCTGGGGGCGTAGGGCTTACAACCAATAGATCTTGCGAAGTATCGCTTTGCAATACGAATACTGAAAACTGATTCGTGATGCCAGACAAGCTTGCTAAGAACTCATTCGCTTTAGCGCGCACATCGTGGTAACGGTTCGCACGCATTTGATAGCGCTCACCTGTCAAGTTGTGTGAGTTTGTGTCATACACGACTTCCCAAAGTGCCAATTGGAACGCTGTGCTGTAGAGACGTTTGCTCTTGTTCGTTGTTTGGTCTTTGACCGATTGGAAATGGCCCGTATACAAACGACCGACCATATCAACCGTTTTGCTGTCTTTGAAGAAATCAGAACCACTCATTAACGTATACTGTGCGTTACGCTTTGTAGTTAGAAACTGGTCTAGCTCAACGCAGAAGGCTTGGATTTCCGACTGCTCTGCTAACCAATCTGCAACGCCCGATGAACTGACTAGGTTCAAATCGAACATACCTACTTGTGCATTTCGTGATTTACCATCCAACGTTTGTTGAATACGCATTTTGCCTTGAGAAAAACCGTCGAACTTAACGGTTATGATGTTAGCCTGTACTGACGTGCTCACTAAGCAAACCAGGGCTAGAAGAGATGATCGTAATACTGCAAGACGGTTCATAGTAACTGCTCCATTGATGACGTCCAAATTATCCACAAACCATTCAATGCAATCAGTGGGCCAATTTATTTTTGTTGTTATTTTTCAATATGTTAAAATAATATGAGCGAAAAATCGCACAATAATTAACCATCAGTTGTAAAAAATGTCGACACTCTATTTGGTTTGCTGTTTTTTACTAGCATGTCTTTACATATGGAATTTCATACATATGATATTCCATATGTAAAGTTTGAGGCGTGAGTATGGATCCTGTTGCGTTTTACAAATGTTTAGCAGAAGAAACTCGACTTAAGTCACTATTGTTAATTTGTCTTAAAGGTGAACTCTGCGTTTGCGATTTGACCGCCGCGCTAGAGCTCAGCCAACCCAAGATATCTCGGCACTTAGCCGATCTGCGCAAATGCCAATTGCTGTTAGATGAGAGACGCGGTCGTTGGGTGTATTACCGCTTACACCCGAAATTGCCAGCGTGGGCACAACACGTCATCCAAAGTACAGCCAATAATCAGCCAGAGTATATTCAGCCGGCATTGAGTCGACTGACTACCGCTGAGGCATGTTGCTAACAATTTTTTAGACGAGAACACAGTTATGAAAATACTATACATTTGCACACATAATCGTTGCCGCAGCATATTGTCAGAGGCTATTACCAATCACTTATCGGACGGAAGTATGGTTGCCAAAAGTGCTGGCAGTCAACCCGTGGGCGAAGTGCACCCACTCTCCATTCGCTATTTACAGGAAGCCGGTATTAGCACAGAGGGGTTGCGCAGCCAATCTTGGGATGACTTTGAGTCATTCGCACCCAATGTCGTGGTAACCGTATGCGATAGTGCTGCCGGCGAGAGCTGCCCGGTATGGTTTGGTAATACCATCAAAATCCATTGGGGGCTAACCGATCCAAGCAAACTACAAGGTAGCGAAGAGGACATTGCGGATGCTTTCAGACATACCATTGAAATCATTACCGAGCGGGTCAAACAATTGCAAACTATCGCTGCACAAAACCTTGACCAAACGACCCTGCGAGTTGCACTCGACGCGCTTGTGAACGGCTAACATCAACCTAATTTAGACTTGTATTTGGACTAACAGTTATGGGAATTTTCGAACGTTATTTATCCGTTTGGGTCGGTCTTAGTATTATTGCCGGTGTCGGGCTGGGGCTACTATATCCCCCCGTGTTTGGCGCAATAGCGACACTAGAATATGCGCACGTGAATTTAGTCGTCGCAGGACTCATTTGGATTATGATTTATCCGATGATGGTGCAAGTTGACTTCGCGGCGATTAAAGACGTCGGCAAAAAGCCCAAAGGGCTAGCACTTACACTGGTTGTTAATTGGTTGATCAAGCCATTTACTATGGCCGCTCTAGGTTGGTTGTTTTTTAAGTTATTGTTTGCCGACTGGGTCGATCCGCAAAGCGCAAATGAATACATCGCGGGGATGATTTTACTCGGTGTTGCTCCCTGCACAGCAATGGTGTTTGTCTGGAGTCAGTTAACCAAGGGGGATCCCAATTATACGCTGGTGCAAGTATCCATTAACGACGTAATCATGATTTTCGCATTCGCACCGATCACTGGATTTTTACTGGGCATCAGTGACATTCAAGTGCCGTGGGAGACCTTACTTCTCTCTGTAGTCTTATACGTTTTGTTACCGCTGCTTGCTGGCGTTTTAACGCGGCACCATCTCAACAAACGCAAAGACAGCGACGCAATCGCGCATTTACTCGTAACATTAAAACCTTGGTCAATCGTCGGTCTATTAGCAACTGTTGTTCTATTGTTCGGCTTTCAAGCCGAAACGATTGTCGAAAAGCCGCATATTATAGGCTTGATTGCCATACCGCTATTGCTGCAGACCTATGGCATATTTGCGATTGCCTATTGGTCGGCCAAGCGCATGAAACTGCCGCATAACGTTGCAGCGCCAGCATGTATGATTGGCACATCCAACTTCTTTGAACTTGCAGTAGCGGTCGCTATTTCGCTGTTTGGCCTAACGTCGGGTGCCGCATTGGCGACTGTGGTAGGTGTGTTAGTAGAAGTACCGGTAATGTTGTCGTTGGTCTGGTTTGCCAACCGCACTAAGCACTGGTTCTCAACCGAGTGATTGCAGCGCGAGTGACGCCATATGATTTGAATATGGCGTCAACTTCTTATGCTGTGGCGCCCAACCTAATAGGAAACGCTCAAAATCCGCCCATGCGAGCGGGTATAAGCCTCTCCATTCTTTAATTAACGCTGTCGTTGTAGACGCCTCTTGTTGCATGGTTAACGCGTTTCGCAAGTAATCAAAATAGGTCTCTAACAATTTCGTTGCGTGCTGTTGCAAGCCATTGTCATCCAGACAACTGCCGAGGAAATACGCTACATCTTTGACTCCCACACCGCCGCCGACATATTGAAAGTCAACTGCCGACACACGTTGAAAATCATCGCTAAAACACATATTTGCCACCTTGGCATCACCATGTACCAAACATTGATAGCGCGCGCTGCTCAATGCGCTATCAATGTCACTTGCAAAGCGTTTAAGTGCTCCCTCGGGCATTGTCTTGTATTCATCTGGGCGCGTCCCAAGGTGCCAATATGTACCTACTGGCCATAACGAAGAGGATTCGAGACTTAAGGTACTCGCATGAAAATGTGCAAGCCAATGTAACCCGCAAGTTATTTCGCTCATTTGCGGTGAAAAGGTACGCTGCGCATAACCCGCGACGTCTAAGTCTTCGAGGATCAAGCCAAAACTTTCGCCCTCTTGAACCGCCTCAATACATTGCGGCACACGACACTGTTTATCCAGCCGATTCGCAATATCCCGATAGAACGCTTGCTCGTTGTGATAAGAACTAATTTTTCGTTGATGCGAGAGATTAGAATGCCAGCCTCTGGGGTGGTTTACGGCAGAGGGTGGTACAACACTTTTAACGATTACAGTCCTATTTTCGGAATCTATTCGGTAGCGAGCAATCTCCCCGTATCCGCTCCACAAGCTTTGCACAACCTCGATTTTTTCAAAAGTCTGTGCTCCAAAAGCCCGTTCTAACACTTTCCAAATGAACGGATTTTGTTGATTATCCATACAAAACCTAGATTTTTTACCGACGAAGCGCGCAAAGTCTTGCATATTCGCAACAAGCTCAATAGGCTTCAGGTAGACAGAATAAGGGCCACAGTATGACAACCACATCGCCATTTCCACATTTATTAGCGCCGCTTGATCTCGGTTTCACTACATTGCGAAACCGAACACTGATGGGCTCAATGCATTTGGGTCTAGAAGAAGAAAAAGGCGGCTTCGACAAACTGGCAGCCTTTTACGCGGCGCGTGCCAAAGGTGGTGTAGGTCTGATTGTGACGGGTGGTATTGCACCCAATATCGCGGGTTGGGTTGCCCCCTTTGCCGGTCGCATGAGCAGCAAACGACACGCGCGCAAGCACAAGGTGATCACTGACGCTGTGCATGCTGAGGGTGGCAAAATTTGTATGCAGATTTTGCATTCAGGTCGCTATGGCTATCACCCTTTTGCAGTTTCAGCGTCAGCGGTGAAATCACCAATAACGCCTTTCAAACCGCGGGAGCTGTCATCTCGAGCAGTGCGCGGCACCATAAAAGACTATGCAGAATGCGCTCAATATGCGCAACAGGCAGGATATGATGGTGTCGAAATCATGGGGTCTGAAGGCTATTTGATCAACCAGTTCTTCTGTGAGCGCACCAACCACCGTGACGATGAATGGGGTGGCAGCCTCGAAAACCGCGCGCGCTTAGCCGTTGAGATCGTTAAGCAAACCCGCGAAGCAGTGGGTGAGCAATTCATTATCATTTACCGATTATCCATGTTGGACTTAGTCGAAGGTGGTGCACCTTGGGAAGAAGTAGTGTATCTCGCTAAGGCAATTGAAGCAGCAGGTGCAACGTTGATTAACACCGGTATCGGTTGGCATGAAGCACGCGTGCCCACTATCGCGACCTCAGTGCCGCGCGCTGCATTTACCTGGATCACCCAGCGTATGAAAAATGAAGTATCGATTCCATTGGTAACCACCAACCGTATTAACACCCCTGAAGTGGCCGAGTCGGTGTTGGCTGAAGGACACGCTGATATGGTATCGATGGCAAGGCCCTTCTTGGCGGATGCCGACTTTGTCGCCAAAGCTGCGCGCAATGAATCCGATCACATCAATACTTGTATTGCCTGCAACCAAGCCTGCCTAGATCACGCGTTCGAGCAAAAGCGCGCCAGTTGTTTGGTTAATCCGCAAGCGTGTTATGAAACTGAATTGATTTTCAAAACTGTGGCAACCCCAAAAACGCTGGCTGTTGTGGGCGCTGGACCTGCCGGCCTTGCCTTTGCTACGTACGCGGCTGAGCGCGGTCATACTGTGCACCTGTATGACCAAGCCAGCGAGATAGGCGGACAATTTAACTATGCCAAGCAGATTCCCGGAAAAGAAGAGTTCTACGAAACGTTGCGCTATTACGCCAAAATGATTGAGACTACCGGTGTACACGTTCACCTTAACACCCGTGTAGAAGCTGAATTACTCAAACAGCAAGGTTTCGATGAGGTGATATTGGCGACGGGTATAACCCCTCGACAGTTGACTATTCCGGGCGCCGACCATCCGATGGTCATGAGCTATCTTGACGTGCTCAAAGACCACAAGCCCGTTGGTAAGCGTGTCGCTGTGATTGGCGCCGGAGGCATCGGTTTTGACGTGTCTGAATACTTGGTGGAGCAAGAAAGCCTGACCACAGATTTGGACAAGTGGCTAACCCATTGGGGCATAGATAAAGACTACCAAACACCGGGCGCTTTGATGCCAAAACACCCACCTAAAGTTGACCGCCAAGTCTATTTGTTACAACGCAAGACGTCCAAAGTCGGAAAAGGCTTAGGTAAGACGACAGGTTGGATCCACCGCACCTCCCTCGCCGACCATCGTGTGCAGATGATCAATGGTGTTAGCTATGAAAAAATTGATGATCAAGGTCTACATGTAATGATTGGTGATAAACCCAAGGTACTGGAAGTCGACAATGTGATTGTTTGTGCCGGTCAGGAGCCGTTACGCGAACTACAGGCCGATGTGGAGCAAGCCGGTATGACAGTACATATTATTGGCGGAGCTGATGTAGCAGCCGAACTCGACGCCAAACGAGCGATTCGTCAAGGCGCTGAACTGGCAGCGAAAATATAGCGATGAGTCAATTAGAATTAAGGTTTGTTTATCTTTGAACCGATAGTATTGTTACGTATTATCAACGTTTGCAGACATAATGTTATCGGCTATTTTGAAAAATTTGTTGGTTTCTCTTGGCTCGTTTTTTAAGGCTCCAAACAAGCTTTTGGTTGCGAAAGTCCGAAACGCTGGTTGCACGACTGTCGCGATTTACGGTGCAGGAGATTTAGGTTTAGCGGTGTACCTTGAGCTGCGCACCATGGGTATCGAGGTGTGCGCTTGGTTTGATGGCAAAGTAAGCGGTGAAAGCTGTCATTACGTAGATACTCAGCTTCACAACCCCGCGCGATTGACCCAACTAGCCCCACAAACCCTGGTAATAGCCAGTGAAGCATTTGCAGATGAAATTAAGCAGACATGCGAATCATTGGGTTATACCGGTGAATTCATAAGCTTGTAAATGGCGCTTAAATGAAGATTCTATCCGTATTCAAAACACCTCTGATCAAAACACCGAGGCCCCGCCGTTTACTAGACGCGTTGTCACAACAACATCAGGTCTCTTACATTTGCCCACCAGAAATTAACGAACCTTCAGATGAGAGGCGACACGGTTATTTGTATCGACAACCGCAATCTAGGTTCGTTCGATGGTTGTCTACAATTGCACTCAAAATAGGATTAAGTAGTCTCGCCAGTCGTCTTGAAAGTGCCAAATATGTTATCCCCACTATCAAAGACAAGGACTTCGATATCATTTTTGTCCACGATTTATATTTGTTGGCTAAGTTTTCACATTTGAAGGAAACAAAGTTGATTTTCGACGCTCGGGAATATTACCCAACAGAATTTGCAGAAGATCCGAACTGGGCAAATACGACAGGACGATTAGCGGAATACACCTGCAAGAAACATATGCAGCATGCAAACGAAATCATGACTGTTTCACCGTCATTGGTAGAGCTATACAAATCGTTACTCGATCGGCCAATAAAATTTTTTCCGAGTTACCCGAAAGCCAATTACTTGGTGAAACCGAAATCAAATGATCTACATACTCCCGTCCGTTTCGTTCATCACGGCAACGCGTTTGCGAATCGAGGCCTGGAACGAATGATTGATTTAATGACGGAATTGGGAGAAGGGTATCAACTCGATATGATGCTCGTATCAGCTCCAGGGAATCGTTATTTTAAACAGCTTCAAGAGCGCGTCGCAGCAACGAATAACGTCAATATTATTGAACCTGTTCACCCCGATTTAATTACACAAGTATGCAGTCGCTATGACTACGGCTTGTACCTTATGTCGATTAATGAAAGCCAAAACCGCTTTTGCTTGCCTAACAAATACTTTGAGTTCTTGTTTAGTGGACTGCCGGTAATCACAAGTTTTTCACGAGATATGAAATACATTACCGATAAATATAAATTAGGATTGGGTTTTTTAGATGAAAGCGTAGGATACATTGCAGATCAGATTCGCTGCTTGTCTCATGAAGACTATATTCGCTTCTGTCAAAACATTGAAACACACGTCGCCGAGTGGACCATAGATAACAACATCAAATCGACCTTCCCAGAATTATTGCAGGCTGACGATTAAATGTGTGGCATCACGGGTATCATAGATTTTAACCGCTCGGTAGAAAGTAAAACCCTCTCAGCTTTCAATCATCGTTTAATTCATCGCGGCCCCGATGCTCAACATACATTCATATCAGCCAACAAACACGCTGGCCTTGGCCACTGTCGACTATCGATACTCGACACATCTTCCGCATCTGATCAACCATTTAAATCGGCTGACAACCGCTACTGGTTGACATTTAATGGCGAAATCTACAATTACTTGGAAATTAAACGAGAGTTATTGGCACTAGGCCATCATTTCAATACAAACTCAGATACTGAAGTATTACTGGTCGCTTTCATTCAGTGGGGAAAAGACTGTTTACAAAAATTTAATGGCATGTGGGCATTCGCCATTTGGGACGAGAAAACACAAGAGTTATTCGCCTCTAGAGACAGATTTGGTGTCAAATCGCTGTACTTTTCCAGTCAAAAACAGCGCCTTCTACTGGCTTCCGAGCAAAAAGCATTGTTCATGTTCCGTGACCAAGGAATCGGGCATGTTTCACCCAGTGCCGCCGGCTGGATAGCACTATATCCTGAATCAGTAGAGTCCAAACGAGAGACCTTATACTCTGGCGTCGAAAAGCTCTTACCCGGTGAGTACATGATATACAACCGCAAAGGCTTAAAAATCACCCAATGGTGGAACACTTTTGAGCAATTGCGGCAGGCGCCAAGCGGTCCAACAGATGCAGACATGTTACACGAATTGTTTGAGCAAGCTTGCCTGATCAGAACGCGATCCGATGTCAAAATCGCAACATCTCTTAGCGGTGGACTGGACTCCTCGGCAGTGACATCTAAACTCGCACAACTCCCCCATACGCTTGGACAGCAAGCACTAAGATCCTTTACTGGTTCGTTTATCAACAGTGACAAAGATGAGTTTAAATGGGCGCAACAAGTCACAGAGATGTATCACATCCCACATGAACGCGTGGAAATCACGGCAGAACACGCGGTCAATAGTATGATTGAAGCAAGTTTAGCCATCGAAGATTTGACTTCACTCCCCATACTTGGCCCTTGGTTTGTCTATCGTTCAATGCGTCAACATGGCTACAAAGTCTCGGTGGAAGGCCATGCCGGTGATGAACTATTGGGGGGCTACACACGACATTTGAATGTCTACATCGCTGATATCATCAACGCTAAAACCGACTCAGTTGGGCTCGCGACGGCCTTAATAGCGTTGCGTGATTCTATCGGAGAGAAGAATTTGGCCAAATTGAGAGGCAATGTACTGCAATTGTCACTCGATCCCACATCCACAAATCTAAACTTGATAAATGGCAAACCCTACTTAGAGCGTTTGTTACAGGGTCATTCTGGCATTCAAGACCATGAAGTGATTGAAAGAAACAGTGCATCATTTAACAGTCACGACATACTCTTCCAACGCCTCTACGAAGACTTTCACTATTATTCTCTGCCGAGTATTTTAAAAACATACGATCGACTTTCGATGGCTAACTCAGTCGAGGTCCGCTCACCATTCTTAGACTATAGATTCGTTTTGGCCGCGTTCTCCGCCCCTGCAAAATTCAGAATTTACAAAGGTGAAAATAAGAACTTACTGCGTCAATATTTTTCCTTTATACCTGAGCAAATAAGACAGCGACGTGACAAAAAGGGCTTCTCACAACCCTTGGGAGATTGGCTAGGCGGTTTACTCGGAAAATGGTTGGCGGAATTCATTGAACAACCCCGTTTTGTGCAATCGGAACTCTACGATGGTGTGGCGTTACGAAACATTCTGCGGCAACTGATCCGGGCCGGAAAAAACCAGCAAGTAATGATGTACTGGCCGATTATCAATCTTGCATTGTTGGAGCAGCACCAACTATGAATTTAGCCCTTATCAGAGTCATGGACTTTTTGCTCAATGCGCCAGAAACAAAGCATATTGTCGTTTGGGGGAACGGGCAATTGGGGAAAGCTATCGTTGAGATGGTCGAGCAACAACTCCCACATATTGAGGAGATTAACATAATTGACTCGAGTATCGAGGATTCTCAATCGGAGTGTGACACCACGGTACTGCCAATTAATGCTCTTGAGAGTCTAACGTGTGACTGCTTGATTATCGGGTCAATTGCGTACGAATCTGAAATTCTAAACACGGTTGAACAACGTTTCCCAACCCTGCGCTCTCGAGTTTTCTGCTTATCGGACCCGTTATCCCAGAACAACAGTCAATTGTCGTTAACATTACGTCACTCTCGGGAAGAACTGACCTCTCTAGTATTCGCTTATCCAGACTGCCCTGAAGTGTGGCGAGCGCTTGCGAAGACCGCGTCTGGAGAAGAACGAGATTACTATTTACGTTGTGCTGCAATCCTTTCGTCATAGGCGCAGTAAGAAGTCTTGGTCTTGTAGGAAAGTTAACATTGGATTTTGCGTATAGCCGAGTTTTTTGTCTACAAATTGGTCATTTTGGCTTACACTTACCGGTCAGTTGTTCTAAACCAATTGAGAAACACAGGGACGTATGCAAGCACCACAACAGGGATCATTAGTAATCGTCGGCACAGGGATCAGCGTATCGGGTCAAATGACCCTGATCACACAGAATCATATCCGCAGAGCCGACGTTGTGTTTGCTGCAATTCCCAATAAACCCGGTATCGAATTCCTCAAGAGTTTGAATGCCAATACCCACACACTGACCGATTTATACGAAGTCGGTAAATCACGGGTGCAAACCTATCAAGATATGTGTGATCGCATCATCAACGCCGTCGAATCCGGTCAAAAAGTGTGTGCGGCTTTCTATGGTCACCCCGGCGTGTTTGTCACACCCTCACACGATGTGATTGAAATCCTGAGGCAGCGCGGCTACTCGGTCATCATGGAGCCAGGTATTTCCGCAGAGGATTGCCTGATCGCCGATTTAGGCATTGACCCCGCCCAGTATGGTTGCCAAAGCTATGAAGCAACACAGTTTTTGTTTCGCAAGTACACGCTAGACCCTTTTATGACCCAGATCATCTGGCAGATATGGGGCGTAGGCGATCACGAACTTAAAGCGACACTCAAGCATCAGAACCACGGTTTGAAACTCTTGGTTGAAGCGCTGTGCAAGCACTACCCAGATGATCACACTGTGATTGTCTATGAGGCAAAAACCAATCCGCTGTTTACGTCGAGAATTGAAGAAGTGCCACTTAAGGCACTACCAGACGTGCCTTTAAGTGCTATATCGACGCTAGTGATCCCAAGCCTAGGATTGCCCGACTACGATCAACAGGTACTTGATCAACTCGGGATTACCGTTGAACAAATTACCGAAAACCTTAACAACAAAAAAACCAACCAAAAGGAACTATCATGACAGATAAACTCGTTGATTTTGTAAATGAACTGGATAAAAGCCCTGAACTACAAGAAAAGTATGAGCAAGATCCACTCGGAACGTTGGAAGCGTTCGGTGTGGAGCCAGAGGATTGTAAGCTTTTATCCAGCGGCAATATGGACGACATTAAGAAGCGTCTTGATTTATCTGGATTGAAGTCAATTCTCAAAATCAGCCACTCAAAATAGACATCATGGCTCTGCTACTCAAGCGAATCCTGTTGTGCTTTTTTTTGACATCGCTTTTTAGCAATGTCCTAGCACAACAACGCTCAGAAGGCAGAGCATTGCTACAAAACATCGAACGGATAATGATTGAGGATGCAAGCGAAGCAAAACGCTTGCTCGACATCAGCCAAGACGATGAGATTATTAATCGCTCCATTTCGCTGCAAAGTTACCGTCAGAACCTCGTAGCTTATGAACAGATAATCAGCGGTGACTTTACAGCGGCACTCGAAAACCTGCAAATTGCCCGGCAATTAGCGATAGACAGCAACAATCGTGTTCAGGAGGCAGAATCATACCGCCGTGAGGGTATTATTTACAATTTAATAGGGCAGTATCCGAATGCCCTTACAATGTATTCCAAGAGTATCGAACTTCACACACAAGAGAATTCGCCCAGGTTACTTTATAGCATTGATAGCGTACTCAATATTTACGAGTTCCTGGGACAATATGACCAGCTGATTGAATACAGCTGGATTTTACTGGAGAAATCGCTGGAACTTTCCTCTTATGATGACGCCGCTTCTGCACATCATCACCTTGGCTTAGCTTTTCTGGCGCAAAACGATTTAGCAAAAGCCCGTTATCATTTTAACGAAGAAAAAAAGGCCAACGAAAAAGTCACCGACGAGATGATATTTTGGCTCAGCAACCACAGCGGCTTTGCCAAATTAGAACTCGCCGAAGGCAACCTTGACAAAGCCCTCGCTCATATCCAGGACGCCCATCAATGGCATAGCGATACTAACTTTGATTTTGGCAAAGCAGGTTCCCTTATTATCGAAAGTGATATTCGTATCGCCATGGGCCAAATCGAGTTAGCCACTCAATTATTGAATCGAGCAGTGTTTGTGGGGGAAGAAACACAACAAACCGGCGATCACCTTGCCGCGTTGGCCAAATTAGCGGCCTTGTATCAAGCCCAAGGTGATTTCGAAAATGCATTTTTAACCTTACAACAATTCCAACAGTTGGAAGAAACGTCATTATTAGAATCCGAGCGGCGCTTACTCGCCATCAATCAAGCTCGTCTTGATTTAGACACCAAAAATCGGGAAATCGAGGAGCTGCGCTTTGAGCAACTCTTAAATGAGCAAGAGCAAAATAACAAAACTACCTTGTTGTTTTCCGCTTTGTTAGTCATTGCTGTTTTGGGGCTGTCAACTTATCGCCAAAGCAAACAAAAGCGAGCATTGCGTCAGACGACTGCGGAATTACAACGCGCGACCGACGCAAAATCCGATTTCTTAGCGCGTATGAGTCACGAGATCCGCACACCGATTAACGCGATCATTGGCCTAACCAAATTGTCGTTGCGGGGCAGTGAAAGCGAACGCCAGGCGACCAATCTCAAGCAAATTGACGAATCCTCCCAAACCCTGCTTGGTATCATCAATGACATCTTGGACTTCTCCAAAATTGAAGCGGGCAAGATGGTGCTTGAGAGTCAATCATTCAACATTGACGAAGTCATCAATCGCGCCATCCGTCTCAATGCGCTAAAAGCCCAAGAAAATGATGTCGAATTGATTCAATTTGTGAGTCGGGACGTGCCCTTGCACGTAGAAGGTGACGCACTTCGACTACAACAAGTATTGAATAACCTACTAAGCAATGCGGTCAAGTTCACCGATGAAGGCAGTATTTCAGTGGTGGTAAAGCGCCAGTATAGTGAAGATGATTTAGTGCTCTTGTTCGAAGTCAAAGATACCGGGCGAGGCCTGACCATGGCGCAAAAAGCCACGCTATTTGACTCCTTTACGCAGGCCGACGAGTCTATCACCCGCAAATTCGGTGGTACCGGACTGGGTTTGGCGATATCCAAACAACTGGTCGAATTAATGGGCGGTGAGATATGGGTCGAGAGTATCCCCAGCCAGGGCGCGACGTTCTTTTTCACGATCAAGGTCAAAGCATCTGCCCAGGACGATTTGCCGCAACTATCAAAACAGCAACTCGCCAAAATGCGCGTGCTAGTGATTGATGACGCCGAGTTGTCTCGGCAATTTATCGCCGAAGCCCTGTTGCGTATGAACATCAACCCCGATGTTGTCAGTGATGGACATCAAGGTATCCACAAACTGCGCCTCGCACAGCAGGAGCACGCGCCTTATGACCTAGTCCTGTTGGATTGGAAAATGCCTGATGTGAGCGGTATCGAAGTAGCCTCAATTATTCGCCAAGAGTTTGGGCCATCGCAACCCAATATTGTCATGCTATCCAGCTACGACATTGATGCGCTGAAAACCCAGGGGCAACCGCTAGGGATCAACGGTTACCTCGAGAAGCCACTGAATACCAGCGCTTTGCTCGATTGTGTCTCGCAACTATTGAACGGTAATCGGCAAATCACCGGTGTGTTGCCAACATCAAAACCGCAAACACCGGATTTTCGCAAGCTGCGCATTCTGTTAGCGGAAGACAACGAGCTCAACCAAAAAGTCGCGATGGGATATTTAAAAACTACTCACGCTAAGGTCGCCATTGCCGAAAATGGTGAAATTGCCATTAAGATGTTAAAGGACGATCCCAGTTACGACCTTGTTTTAATGGATATTCAGATGCCGCTCATGGATGGTTTAACGGCCACTCAAACGATTCGCGAAAAGCTGCGTTTGAAAACACCGGTAATCGCCATGACGGCTCACGCAATGGCTGGCGATGTCGAAAAGAGTCTCGCAGCAGGTATGAATGCTCATGTGGTCAAACCCATTGAGCCAGAGGCTTTGTTCGAAACGATTCAAATGGTACTGGGTCTCAAGCCTAAGGCGACATCGAAGTTAGGCCAAAGTCAAAAGGTTAAAGAAGAACCTCCGACACCACTTGACGCAAAATCACTATTGAGTATCGATAAACAACAAGCAATCAAAGCCTTGCATAATGAGCCGGGCTTGTACGAAGAGCTGCTAACCGATTTTATTAACCTGGAAGACAAAGCACACGCGCTAAAGCGCGCACTCACCGAGCAAGATCTTGTGACTATTCGCGATGTTGTGCACGCCTATAAACCGTCTTTGTCATACATTGGCGCTTATTCACTGGCGCTGTCAGCAAAAGAGCTAGAGATAAACTTAAAAGCAGCCAATGTATCGCTGTCCATACAGCAAGAGCAGCAAGTGCAGACCTTTTTAGAAGCGGTTTTACAATTAACCCAGCAGTTAAAACAAGGCAATAAATAAGCATTACTGCACCGATTCTTGCTCGCTCTGAAGTTCCCCACCAGCACTCAAATAGCGAGGCGCAAGCGCGTTTAAAATGCGTGATAAATCCTCAACTAGCGCGAGTCGCTCAGCGTGCACCACATGAACAGCTTCGATTTCAAACAACGGCAACACGGTCGCAAAGTGTCTGACATTGGTTGGCAGTTGCGTTGCTTCAAATACATACAACGCATAATCAATACGTCCCTTCTCCAATAATGCGAGCGGGGTCGAAAGCGTGTCATAGGTGTGTAATTGCGCTTTAAAACGATCTTTATAGTGCTCGCGAATAATGCGTTCAAATAAATTGACGCTTACCATTTTGTTGCCGCTGTTAAATAACTCACCTTGATTGCAAGGAATCGTTTTTCGACACAACAACACGGCGGTAGTACGGATGGAAAAATTAGGCACAATCACTGAATTTGGCGTACTCTCAGCAACTGCGCGCAAGCGCATAACATCAGCATCGACTTTACCTGCCGACAGTGCCATGAGGCCCCGACGTTGAGGCATTTGAATAAACTCAGTTTGATAACCCAGGCGAGCATAGGCTTCTTCAACGAGTTGGATAAAGACCGGCATTTGCGGGTGATTGCCATAAGACAACGTCAGGCTCTCGGAGGCCGATGCGCACTTCCCTGCGGAAGAAAACAGGCATACACATAAGAGCACAAGCGAACGCGATACAAGCCTTAACGTCCCAAGTCGTATGTCTTCCATGTGTTATCTAACTCGCTGCTCGGCCGACTTTAGTGATAAGCGTAGACGATATCCATGGGAAGGTGAAAACAACGGGTACAAAAAAGGCGCGTGGTGTACGCGCCTTTTGTCATTGTGTAACCGTGGTTACTTATCTTTTGAGCGCGATGCGCGTTTACGTTCCGTTTCAGTTAACAGCTTCTTACGGATACGCACACTTTCCGGCGTTACTTCAACGAGCTCGTCATCATCGATGAACTCAAGGGCTTGCTCAAGTGTCATGATAATCGGTGGCACCAACGTTTGTGCTTCATCAGTACCAGCGGCACGCACGTTAGTCAGTTGCTTGCCCTTAAGCGCGTTAACGGTAAGGTCATTGTCACGGCTGTGAATGCCGATGATCATACCTTCGTACACTTCAACACCGTGACCGATAAATAAGCGACCGCGCTCTTGCAAATTAAACAACGCATTGGTCAAGGCTTTACCGGCAGCATTGGCAATCAATACACCGTTCTTACGTTGGCCAATGTTCCCGCCTTTGTGCGGGCCATAGTGGTCAAATGTATGATAGAGCAAACCAGAACCTGACGTCAGCGTCATGAATTCAGTTTGGAAACCAATTAAGCCACGGCTAGGGATAACGAAGTCGATGCGAACGCGACCTTTACCATCCGGCATCATGTCAGTCATTTCGGCTTTACGAATGCCCAGTTGCTCCATGATTGAACCCTGGTGCTCTTCTTCACAGTCAATGGTCAAGGTTTCGTAAGGTTCGTGAACTTCACCGTCAACATCCTTCAGAATTACTTCAGGACGCGATACCGCAAGCTCATAGCCTTCACGACGCATGTTCTCGATCAAAATACCCAAGTGCAATTCACCACGTCCCGACACGCGGAACTTATCTGGGTCGGCCGTTTCTTCAACACGCAATGCTACGTTGTGAACCAATTCAGCATGCAAACGTTCAAGGATATTACGCGATGTGACGTACTTACCTTCTTTACCTGCAAATGGCGAAGTATTGACTTGGAACGTCATAGTAACGGTTGGCTCATCTACCGATAGTGGTGGCAGTGCTTCAACGCTATTCACATCGCAGATAGTGTCAGAGATTTTCAGCTCACCTAAACCGGTGATCGCAATGATGTCGCCTGCAGAAGCGCTTTCAACTTCATGACGCTCTAAACCGAGATAACCCAATACCTGGCCAACCTTACCATTACGCGTTACACCATCAGCACCCACGACGGTAACTTGTTGGTTGATTTTCACCGTACCGCGAGTCACTCGACCTACACCGATAACACCAACATAGCTGTTATAGTCCAACTGCGAAATTTGCATTTGGAAAGCACCTTCCGGATCGGCCGCTGGTGGTGCTACTTTCTCAACGATGGTTTCGAACAACGCGGTCATATCTGACGCTTGCTCATCAGCATCGTGTGATGCCCAGCCGTTCAGCGCTGAAGCATATACAACATCAAAATCCAGTTGTTCGTCGGTTGCGCCGAGGTTGTCGAATAGGTCAAATACCTGATCCATTACCCAATCAGGACGCGCGCCAGGCTTATCAATTTTGTTGATAACGACGATCGGCTTAAGGCCCTGAGCAAATGCCTTTTGCGTTACAAAACGCGTTTGTGGCATAGGCCCCTCTTGCGCATCAACTAATAGCAGCACGCTATCAGCCATCGACATAACACGCTCTACTTCACCACCGAAGTCGGCGTGTCCAGGAGTGTCTACGATGTTAATGCGGTAGTCGTTCCAATTAATTGCCGTGTTTTTGGCGAGGATTGTAATGCCACGCTCTTTCTCGATATCGTTGGAGTCCATTACGCGTTCTTGAGCTTCGCCACGCGCTTCAAGCGTGCCCGATTGCTGTAATAGTTTGTCTACCAGCGTCGTTTTACCGTGGTCAACGTGAGCAATAATCGCGATATTGCGCAAGTTACTAATGTCAGTTTTATTCATTACCGTAGTGCCAAAAAAAAGGGCTTAAACCGAATGCCACCTACCCAATCCATCAAAACGGGGGTAAGGGCGATACAAAGAGCGCGGATTGTACAGATTTATTGCGCACAATGCGATGAAGTTTTGCACATCCCAATCATTTTCTGGGCCACTTGCTCATTCACGTAAAAATACGCTGAAAAAAGCCCACGGGGTCACGCAAATAGTCTACACTGCATGTGTGTTGCACCACGATGATCTAGCCATGCACCATTTTGGTGCTATAACAAAAATGATGACACATTTTCGAACCAAAGAATGGGCCTTTCAGAGCGATCCATTCATGGCACGATTATCGCTAATCGATATGCATTGATTTCATATACACAATTAACGCCTATAACCTGGAGGACACCATGTCAGTAGCAAAGGCTTTGGAACTAATTAAAGAAAGCGAAGCAAAATTCGTTGATTTACGTTTCACCGATACTAAGGGTAAAGAGCAGCACGTATCTATCCCTGCGCATCAAATCGACGAAGATTTCTTTGAAGAAGGAAAGATGTTTGACGGTTCATCAATTGCGGGTTGGAAAGGCATTAACGAATCTGACATGATTTTGATGCCAGATCCTGAGTCTTCAGTACTAGACCCATTCTCTGAAGAAGCCCAAGTTAACATCCGCTGTGACATTCTTGAGCCATCAACCATGCAAGGCTACGAGCGTGATCCACGTTCTGTTGCGCGCCGTGCAGAAGAGTATTTGAAAGCGTCGGGTATCGGTGATTCAGCGTTCTTCGGACCAGAGCCCGAGTTCTTCTTGTTCGACGACGTTAAATTCCACACCGACATGTCTGGTTCGTTCTACAAAATCGATTCTGAGGAAGCGAAATGGAATTCAGGTGCTGATTTTGAAGACGGTAACCTAGGTCACCGCCCGGGCGTCAAAGGCGGCTACTTCCCTGTACCTCCAGTAGACTCAGCGCACGATACGCGTACGGCAATGTGTCTTGTAATGGAAGAAATGGGCCTTGTTGTTGAAGCTCACCACCACGAAGTTGCAACGTCTGGCCAAAATGAGATTGCATGTCAATTCAATACGCTAGTAACCAAAGCTGACGAAATTCAAATCTACAAGTACGTTATCCACAACGTTGCACATGCATATGGTCAAACGGCTACATTCATGCCTAAGCCACTAGTAGGTGACAATGGTTCTGGTATGCACGTTCACCAATCGATCAGTAAAGGTGGCGTAAACATTTTTGCCGGTGACAAGTACGCGGGTCTCTCTGAAGAAGCACTGTATTACATTGGCGGTATTATCAAGCACGCACGTGCGATCAATGCGTTCACTAACGCATCGACTAACTCATACAAACGTCTTGTACCAGGCTTCGAAGCTCCTGTTATGCTCGCTTACTCTGCGCGTAACCGTTCTGCTTCAATCCGTATTCCATTCGTTAATAGTGAAAAAGCGCGTCGTATCGAAGTGCGATTCCCTGACCCAACAGCTAACCCATACCTTGCATTTACTGCAATGTTAATGGCTGGTCTTGATGGAATTAAGAACAAGATCCACCCTGGCGATTCAATGGATAAAGACTTGTACGACCTTCCACCAGAAGAAGCGGCAGAAATCCCAACTGTTGCTAGCTCACTAGAGCAAGCATTAGCCGCACTTGATGCGGACCGTGACTTCTTGAAAGAAGGTGGGGTAATGAGCGACGATATGATCGACGCTTACATCGAGCTTAAAGCAGCAGAAGTTGAAACGTTGAACATGACAACTCACCCTGTTGAGTTCGACATGTACTACAGCGTTTAATAGTTATCCGCTTTAATACTAAGCCCGCTTATGCGGGCTTTTTTATTTGTGTATTTCGCTCTACACTTGGAAACATGAAAAAGATACTGCTTGGCATGACCTTACCGTTACTGTTCACAGTGGCGCAGGCACAAACGATTTATAAGGTCGTCGGAAAGGACGGTTCGGTTACCTATACCGATTCTCCCGCTCCTGGTGCAGAGCTCGTCAAGCTGGGTAAAATCAACACCAGTCAACCGCTGGCTAAACCTCAGCCACAGCGCCCTGTTGCTACTCCCAAGCAAGCAGAACCGGTGGCGGTTAATATCGTCACGCCCGCGGCCAATGCCACCATACGCGACAATAACGGCAACGTAACCTTGCAAGCTAATACCGAGCCACAAAAAGCTGGGTTATATGAGCTCGTCTTAAATGGTAAAGCGCTGGCGACCAATGGCGGCGGGGCTTTCCAACTCACAGGCGTCGAGCGTGGTGAGCATCAATATCAAATTCATTTCAAAGACAATACAGGCAAGATCCTTGCATCGTCACCTGTGCAGACTTTTTACATGCATCGAGCATCTGCACTAATTAACCCGAACTAACGTCGAACCGCTGTTTTAAGGGCTAACCCCCGGAAATATTGTGCGCAATAGTAAGGCAGGCTAAACTGTCTATGCACCATTTTAGTGCATGACAAGGTGAGTTGTTGTGAGTATTGAACCAAATAAGCTATTAGACAACCTCAACACAGCAGTCGTAATCATAACCGCTGAGTTTAAAATTCGTTATTGCAACTTTGCGGGGCAGAAACTGTTTGAGCGGAGTTTAAATCAATTGCTCAATAGTGACTTACGCGATTACTTCTTTAATCGTGCAATTGATGAAGATCGTCTGCGCAAAGCCATGGATGCGGCGGAAGAGTTTACTGAGAACGAGCTCCAGCTGTGCTTTCGCGACAAGCGTTATGTACTTGCTGACATCACCGTTACCGGGATCAATATCGATGAGCGTGCACATCTGATGTTTGAAGTTCGCCAAATTGACAAACAAAAGCGGATTAGTCAGGAATCTCTGCAACATGCACAGCAAGCGGCTGCGCGTGAGCTTATTCGAGGCTTGGCGCACGAAATCAAAAACCCACTTGGCGGGATCCGCGGAGCCGCGCAATTGCTCGGACGTTCATTAGATAGTGCAGAACACCGCGAGTTTACTGAAATGATCATCGAGCAAGCTGATCGGTTGCGCAATTTGGTTGATCGATTGTTAGGCCCCAATACGCTACCCCGTCTCCAAGAATGTAATCTACACCAGTGTATCGAGCGCGTGCGCGCGGTAGTGGGAGTCGACGAAACCATGCCGGTCAAGCTAGAGCGCGACTACGATCCGAGCATACCAGACCTGCATGTTGATCCAGATATGATTGAGCAAGCCGTACTTAATATCGTTCGCAATGCTCAACAAGCCATGTACGCAGCCCGTATTGAGCATCCGACCATCCAGCTCATCACCCGAGTGGAGCGACAGATGATGATCCACGGAAAACGTCACCCATTATGTGCTGTAATCAAAATTATCGACAACGGACCCGGTATCCCACTCGGCTTGCGCGATACTCTATTTTATCCAATGGTCAGTAGTAAAAGTGACGGCAGTGGCCTCGGGTTATCTATCTCCCAAACCTTAATTGACCACCACAATGGCAAAATCGAATTTGATAGCCATCCAGGTCGAACCGAATTTTCTCTTTATATACCGATTGAAGCGCCCCCCCATCACGGTGAGCCACAATCGCATGCATCAGTGCAAGGAATCACATCATGAATACTGAACCCGTATGGATCGTTGATGACGATAGTTCAATCCGCTGGGTACTTCAGAAAGCATTGCAGGCCGCCAATATCCCATGCGTACCGTTTTCTAATCCTGAAGATTTGTTGCTCCAACTTGAGTCTTCACAGCCGCCCCAGGTTATTGTGTCTGACATCCGCATGCCGCAAATGGATGGCATGACGCTACTCAATAGGATTCATGACCGCTATCCATTACTGCCCGTTATTATCATGACGGCGCATTCTGACTTAGACAGTGCGGTAAACGCCTATCAAAGTGGCGCATTTGAGTATTTACCGAAACCTTTCGACATTGACGAAGCAATTGCACTGGTGCAACGCGCATTGCAACACGCCCAAGAAAACAGCCGCAGTGCGGATGCTATTTCTGACACACCAGATTCGGAAATCATCGGTGAAGCACCGGCCATGCAGGAAGTCTTCCGAGCCATCGGACGTCTATCGCGTTCTTCAATCAGCGTGCTGATCAATGGCCAATCGGGTACAGGTAAAGAGCTTGTTGCACACGCCTTGCATAAACATTCTCCGCGAGCAGCAAAACCGTTTATTGCCCTGAATATGGCAGCAATCCCGGCCGATTTGGTCGAATCTGAGTTATTTGGTCACGAGAAAGGCGCATTTACCGGTGCGCAAAACATGCGCCAAGGCCGTTTTGAGCAAGCCAATGGCGGCACCTTATTTCTAGATGAGATTGGTGATATGCCACTCGATGTACAAACGCGCCTATTACGCGTGTTGGCCGACGGTCAATTTTATCGAGTTGGTGGTCGAGAGTCGGTTACGGTCGATGTCAGGATCATTGCGGCAACACACCAGAACCTCGAACAACGAGTTGCTGATGGGCAATTCCGTGAAGATTTGTTTCATCGCCTCAATGTTATCCGAGTGCATATTCCCTCGTTGCGCGAGCGCCGAGAAGATATCCCGTTGCTCGCGCGCCACTTTTTGGCGCGTGCATCCAAAGAACTTGATGTTGAACCCAAACAACTGCGTCCGGAAACCGAGAAAATCATTTCCGAATTGGCTTGGCCAGGCAATGTAAGACAACTTGAAAACGTCTGTCGCTGGCTAACGGTGATGGCATCAGGGCAAGAAGTATTACCGAGTGATTTACCGCCGGAAATACATGAAGATACAACCGGCCCCGTCGTGAATACCGATAGTTCCTGGGACGCCTTACTGGCCAATTGGGCTGATCAGCAATTGCAATCAGGCCAACAGAATATCTTGAATGACGCTATGTACGTGTTTGAGAAGACCTTGTTACAGCGGGCGCTGCACTATACTCACGGGCATAAACAGGAAGCGGCCAAGAAACTTGGCTGGGGTCGCAACACCTTGACGCGCAAGCTCAAGGACCTCGATATGCAAACCTGAATGATCCTCGGAGCTGTACAAAAACCGTAGTCAATACAAGCCATTATGCGGTAACCTATGCGCTAACAAAGTCGAAAGTGAAGCGGCATGGCAGAAGCACTCGAATCGAATCATACTCGAGCACAGATGAAAGACATCAATGTCGCCCTCGCTGCGGGGCGCTTCGTGTCTGTGCGCCGCATGTTGCATACCCTGCCCGCTTCTGATGTTGCCCTGATCCTCGAATCGAGTCCGCAGAAATCCCGTGACGAGTTATGGGACTTGATCGACAGCGACTTTCATTCGGATGTTATCGAAGAACTCTCTGAAGAGGTGCGCAACGGCATCATTACCCAGATGACCACCACCAATGCTGCGGATGTGCTGGGTCAAATGGACACCGATGACTTGGCTGAAACGCTTAGCTCATTGCCTGATGAGGTGTTAGCGTCCCTGTTGCGCTCGATGGACACCCAAGATCGTCAGCGTGCCGAACAGGCCCTTTCCTATGGTGAAGAAACTGCCGGTTTCATCATGAACACCGATACCATTACGCTGCGCTCAGACGTTACGATTGATGTCGTCCTGCGTTATTTGCGTCTGCGCGGCAAAGTGCCTGAAGATTCAGACTCATTCTATGTAGTCAATCGCAACGACACCTTGATTGGCCGAGTGCCTGTAACGCGTTTATTAACCGAGTCAGACGACGCACTAGTTGAAGAAATAATGGACGATGAACCAGAGGCTATCCCTGTTGATATGCCGGACGGCGAAGTCGCTAGTCTATTTGAGCGTTATAACTGGTTGTCCGCTCCCGTTGTAGATGACAAACACCGTTTGGTCGGCCGTATTACCATCGATGACGTGGTTGATATCATTCGTGAAGACGCCGAGCACTCAATGATGAGTATGGCCGGTCTAGATGATGAAGAAGATACCTTTGCTCCCGTGCTTCAAAGTACGCGACGCCGTTCTATATGGCTCGGCGTCAATTTGCTTACCGCACTTATGGCTGCTGCCGTTAGCGATATGTTTGAAGCGACTTTGAGTCAACTAGCCGTACTAGCGATCCTCAATACAATCGTACCGAGTATGGGTGGTGTTGCCGGCAATCAAACGCTTACCTTGGTTATCCGCGGTATGGCTCTCGGCCATGTGAACCCGTCCAACTCACGCTCGTTAGTGAGCAAAGAACTGGCAATCGGATTCCTGAATGGCATGATTTGGGCGGTACTCATCGCTGCAGTCATCGCGTTGTGGAAACAAGACTTTGCGTTGGGTGTCATAATCGCCTTTGCAATGATGGCTAATATGATCGCAGCAGCGCTCTCTGGGGCAACCCTCCCCATCATTATGAAACGTCTAAAAATCGATCCTGCACTTGCCGGAAGTGTTATCTTGACCACAATAACCGACGTAGTGGGTATTTTTGCTTTTCTAGGCACTGCAACCTTATTCTTGCTCTAGTTCACCACCATTTGACTGCCTGAACATCACTTCGCCGTGACTTTTGCGCACTCCAACACATATCGTTTGCCGCAATAATGGTGAGTTTTATATGGTTGGACGCAGCAGTCGAAATTCCCGTGGATCTTGATCGTGAACGCCAACAACACGCTAAAAATATGCTTTGTCACTGCACTGGCCCTGTTGATCAGTGCATGCAGTAACAGTAATTGGCGCACCGCAAGCCGGGAATCAGCGGGGATTGCAGTCGACCCTAGCATACATCAAGAAGCCGCTATTGAGTTCTATGCCGCTGATGCATTTAGCTGGCGAGGATGGTTTGCGGTACATTCGTGGATTGCGATAAAGGAAACCGGCGCCAGCGAGTTTACTGTGTATGAGGTTGTTGGCTGGCGAGTAAACCGGGGACTACCAGCACTGCGTAAATACCAAACCGCAACCCCTGACCGCTATTGGTATGGTGCTAAGCCTGAGAAGTTTGTGTCCATCACCGGTCAAAAGGCTGCTTTACTGATCCCCGAAATTAAAAATGCGGTCGCACGCTATCCATGGGCCAATGAATACACCTTGTTTCCGGGTCCGAACAGTAATACGTTTCCCGCGTGGATTGGTGTACAAGTTCCCGAGCTTGACGTAGACATGCCATTCAGAGCCATAGGCAGCGGCTATGCTGACTAGCCTCTAGTGCAGTTACGCGCCGTTTTACAAATCGCACTTACCATAAAATGCTTGTTTATAGAGCTGCTTAATTTCGGCAACCAGCGGGTATCTCGGATTCGCTGGTGTGCATTGGTCATCAAATGCCTCTTCAGCTAACTCATCTAATCGACTAATGAATTCCTCTTCATTGACGCCTGCACTTTGAATTGATGTCGGAATATCGAGTGCGCGTTTCAGACCTTCAACGGCTTGGATCAAGCGCTCCACTTTCTCATCGTCAGTGGCACCACCTAAGGCTAGATAATCAGCAATTTTCGCATATCGTGTCTTCGCTTGCGGATACTTATACTGCGGAAATGTTCCTTGTTTTACGGGATTATCCGTAGCGTTGTAACGAATAACATCGGTGATTAACAATGCGTTCGACAAACCATGGGCAAGGTGAAAGGCTGAACCGAGCTTGTGCGCCATACTATGACAAACCCCTAAAAACGCATTGGCAAAAGCAATACCTGCCATACTGGCGGCATAGTGAACTTTTTCCCGGGCTTTGGCATCCTTATGGCCATTTTGGTAGGCACTGGGCAAGTATTTAAACAACAGGCGAATGGCCTCTAACGCTTGACCGTTACTAAATTCATTTGCATACAAACTCACATATGCTTCTAAGCCGTGGACCAGCGCATCGATACCGCCATATGCGGTAAGTTTGAGTGGCAACTCCATCACCAAATCAGGGTCGACAATCGCCATATTCGGAGTCAATTCGTAATCCGCAATAGGGTACTTAATATCGGTTTTGTGGTCCGTTACAACCGCAAACGGTGTCACCTCAGAACCGGTGCCAGAAGTAGTTGGAATAGCGACTAACTTGGCTTTCTCACCTAACTTTGGAAACGTGTAGATTCGTTTGCGAATATCCATAAAGCGCATCGCGAGATCTTCAAAACGGACATCTGGATGCTCGTACATGACCCACATAATTTTCGCCGCATCCATCGGTGAGCCACCACCAAATGCGATGATCACATCCGGCTGGAACGACTGACATTTATCGACGCCATTCAGTACCGTCTGTAAAGTCGGATCTGCTTGAACATCGTAAAATACGTCAATTTCCATTCCTAAACCGTGCAGCACCTCTTCAACTGGGTCAGTGAAACCGTGGTTAAACAAAAAGTTGTCGGTCACAATTAACGCCCGCTTTTTACCTTTCAGCTCTTCGAACGCAACAGCCATTGCGCCACGGCGGAAATAGATCTTTTCCGGCACCCGATGCCACAACATATTTTCGCGACGTTTTGCCACAGTTTTAATATTGATGAGATGCTTAGGTCCAACGTTTTCAGACACAGAATTGCCTCCCCAGCTGCCGCAACCCAGCGTCAGCGAAGGCGCCAGCTTGAAATTGTACATATCGCCAATTGCGCCCTGTGAAGCCGGCATATTGATCAGCACGCGAGCCGTCTTTAAACGCTTACCGAATAGTTCTACGCGATCGTTATTTTGATATTGATTGGTATACAAGACTGAGGTGTGGCCCATTCCACCCATGTCGACTAGCGCGGCCGCGTAATCAATCGCTTGTGCATAATCTTTAGCGCGATACATCGCCAGTGTGGGTGACAGCTTCTCGTGTGCAAAAGGCTCCTCAGCGGTGATTTCGTCGCACTCCGCAATCAGTACTTTTGATACATCAGGAACATCAACTCCACTTAATTCTGCAACCTTATGCGCGGGTTGCCCAACGGTATCTGGGTTCATCCCGAAACCGACCATTATTTTTTCCCCGACTAACCGTTTTTGCGCCGGTGATAAGAAGTACGCTCCGCGCAGTGCGAATTCTCGTTTAACCTTGTCATATACTTCGTCTACGACAATAACACTCTGTTCCGAGGCGCATATCACGCCATTGTCAAATGTTTTACTCATCAAAATAGAGCTAACGGCTTGCTTTATATGGGCGTGTTCATCGATAACCGCGGGCGTGTTGCCTGCGCCCACGCCGATTGCAGGCTTCCCGCTCGAATATGCCGCCTTAACCATACTCGGTCCACCTGTAGCCAATATCATATTGACATCAGGATGGTGCATAACACGCTGACTCAGCTCAACAGAAGGATGACTAATACAGGCCACAATGTGTTTCGGAGCACCGGCAGCAACTGCGGCGTCATGCACTATTTTGCATGCCAGCGCCGTGCACTTTTTTGCTCTGGGATGGGGCGAAATAATCATACCATTTCGCGTTTTCAAGGCTAACAGTGCTTTGAATACAGCAGTAGATGTTGGGTTTGTGGTCGGGACAACGCCAGCAAGAACGCCAATCGGCTCTGCAATTTTCATTATGCCAAAGGCAGCGTCATCACTCAGCACACCGCAAGTTTTTTCGTCTTTGTATTTGTTATAAATGTATTCAGAGGCGAACTGGTTTTTTATCGCTTTATCTTCAACGATACCCATACCAGTCTCTTCTACGGCGAGTTTTGCTAGCATTATTCTCGCGTTGTTAGCTGCAAGTGCCGCTTGCCTAAATATTTCGTCCACTCGTCCTTGGTCGAATTGGGCATATTCCTGCTGCGCAGCCTTAACATGTGCGACGGTTAAATCGATTAGCGCGAACTCTTTATTGTCGTGTTTGGCGTTTGTCATTTGAGTAGCCCTCTCGACATACTATTTGACGTCCATGAAGCAACAATCATTGATTATTGAAGTAGTCACATCATAGGGATAGCTCTGCCAATGACGTTTGATCTGAATCACGATCACAACGCTTTGCAGTGCATATTTTGGTCACCTAAAGATTGCACCTACGCCCTAAAGGTACATAATAAAGAGAAACTTTTACCGCGGATTCTGCCCCCCAATGAACCGAATTTTTACCGCTAAGACGCTACAACACGCCGTGATTCTGTTTGTCCTGTTGGCGCTAGGGCATTACGGCTATGCCCAAGAACTTACCAGTGAGACACCGGAAATAGACCAACTCATTGGTGAATGGGATGTTGATTTGTTTTACGCGCCAGGTGAACCGCCGAGTAAAACTAGGCTAAAGATCTGGGCGAATACGAACGGTATTCTAAGTGGCAGTTTTTACGGTACGCAATTCAACATCGCCCGAGCTGCGGTGCACGAAGGAGAAGTCATGCTGACGTTTGTTACCCAAGACAATACCGGTGACTACCTTAGTTCTGCACATCTTACCTCTGAATTGCAGTTAAAGGGGCAAACACTGTCGGTTGGACGCAGCTTTCTGATGCCTTGGTGGGCTCGCAAAATACAAGGAACAGAATGAAATACCTCTGGCTAATACTTTCAGCGTTAGTGTTTAGCACCGACACTGTACGAGCGACTGAACAGCACGCTGCAATCATGGCGCCCATTCATGCTTTGTTTGATGGATTGCGAGAAGGCAATGGCGGTAAAGTCAGAGCAAGTTTTGCCGAAGATGCTGTGATGGTCAGAGCCCATGCCACGCTCAGACTCGGTAGCTCCCCAGAAGCATTTGCCCAAGCGCTAGAGCAAAGTGAGCACGTGTGGGACGAAACGATTTGGGACATTAACATTCAGGTTGATGACAAACTCGCTTCTGTATGGACGCAATTTGTTTTCCATCTCGATGGTAACTTGAGTCATTGTGGTGTTAACTCATTTCAATTATACAAGTTTGACTCTGGCTGGAAGATTATTTACTTGGTCGATACCTTTCGCCAAGAGAACTGCGTTAGCCCACCACAAAACTGACCAGCGTACAGTCACCACGTATAAAAAAAGCGGCTGTCCGCCGCTTTTTTTAATTCACTAAACACTGTGCTAACAAATCGTATTACTTGACGACCTTAAGTGTCGGCTTGGCCTTTTTAGGTGCCTCGCTCTCAGCTTTTGGCTCTGCGGTTACTGCGTCAGACCCCAGTTCTTCCGACTCCTGTGTAAACACGGTTCCAGCGCCATTTTCACGAGCGTAAATCGCCAACACAGCAGGCGTAGGCATGTAAATGCGATGTGGTTGTCCACCGAAGCGCGCTTGAAAACTCAAACTCTGGACATCTAACTCGAAGTGAACACATGCACTTGGCGAGATATTTAATACAATCTGACCGTCCTTTACGAATTGTTCCGGTACTTGAACACCCGGCATTGTTGCGTTCACAACAACGTATGGAGTCAGATCATTATCAACGATCCAATCGTAAAAAGCCCTAAGCAAATAGGGCTGATTAGATGTCATACTAATATTATCAGTCATTCGAATTAGAGCGGATTATGGATTTCGCGTTCCTGGTCCGTCAACGACGCTTTGAATGACGCTCGACCGAAGATACGACCCATATAAGCGAGAATATCCTTGCTGCCAGCACCCGTCAGTTCAATTTGTAATGACGGGAGACGCCACAACAACGGCGCTAGGTAGCAATCAACCAAACTGAATTCTTCAGACATAAAGTACGGCGTTTCAGCGAACAGCGGCGCGATGCTCAAAATCGCTTCACGCAAGTCATTGCGAGCCTGTTCTACATCGCCCTGATTAGTCAGAATTTGAGCAGCTAATGAGTACCAGTCCTGTTCAATACGATGCATCATCAAGCGGCTTTGACCACGTGACACGGGGTAAACCGGCATCAAAGGGGGATGAGGAAAACGCTCGTCCAAGTATTCCATAATGATGTGAGATTTATACAATACAAGCTCACGATCAACCAGAGTCGGAACGGTGCCATACGGATTCAAATCAAGTAAGTCTTCAGGCAAATTGTTGGGATCTGTGTAGCTAATTTCTACGCCAACGCCCTTCTCTGCTAAAACAATACGTACTTGATGACTATAGATATCCAGTGTGTCTGAAAACAAAGTCATAATTGATCGTTTATTGGTGGCAACTGCCATTCATGTTCCTCCGCAAACGCAGTTTGGCACAGGGTGCTTCACACTGTGCACTTAAAATGTATTCAGCCTTCATCGCTAACATTTGGCAATGTACTTGGCTTTAAAGTGAAAAAAGGGGGCGAGAGCGCCCCCAATTTTTCGATTATACCCTAATTTGGTTAACTAGTGTACGTCGCGCCAGTATTCTTTCTTAAGTAATAATGCAAAGACAAAGAATACAACGATAAATACCAGTACCCACTTACCAATCGCCTCAGACTTTAAGCGCGCTGGTTCGCCGGTGTACTGTAGGAAGTTAACTAAATCTAGAACGGCTTTGTCATACTCGTCGGCAGACATCATGCCATTGCCATCTGATTTTAAGCCAGCATAGCGCTCTACCATTTCACCATCGACCATAACAGTCTCGTAATGTTCGCGAGGTGTTCCTTGAAGCTCTTCAAGCACGTGTGGCATACCAACATCAGGGAAGACTTTGTTGTTGACACCAAAGGTTTTAGCGTCATCAACATAAAAGGCGCGCAAATAGGTATACAACCAATCTGCACCACGAACTCGTGCGACCAAGGTTAAATCAGGTGGTGGAGCACCGAACCAGGTCGCCGCAGCTTCGGTCGGCATTGGTGAAGTGATGTAGTCACTGACCTTTTCGCCGGTGAACTGCAAATACTGCTGACCTAACTCTTCAGGAATACCCAAGTCGTTGAAGGTACGCTGGTAGCGTTGGTATTGCATTTGGTGGCAACCCAAGCAATAGTTCATAAAGATTTTTGCACCGTTCTGAAGAGACGCTTTGTCAGTCAAATCATAGTTGGCTTTATCGAGCGGATAATTCGAACCCGCGGCCAATACCAGCGATGGAAACGCTAGAAGTGCTGCAATGATAATTCTTCTCATCGTGGGATCCTCGTAGGTACAGGCTTCGTGGTTTCGTTTTTGCTGTAAATCCAAAGTAGCACGAAGAAACCAAAGTAGAAGACGGTTGCGAATTGTGATGCCACAATTTTCCAGTTTTCTTGTGGAGTACCACCCAAGTAGCCCAAGAAAATAAATACAATCGCGAACACAATTAGGTTTAACTTGTGCAAGCCACTGCGATAGCGCCATGAACGCACGTTGCCACGGTCAATCCACGGCAGCGCAAACAAGGCGGCGATGGCAGCAAACATGAAAATAACACCAAACAATTTATCAGGCACGGCCTTCAGAATCGCGTAGAACGGCGTGAAGTACCAAACAGGGAAAATATGCTCCGGTGTTTTCAGCGGGTTAGCAATTTCAAAGTTTGGTTTTTCGAGGAAATAACCGCTCATTTCTGGCATGAAGAACATGATGTAACAGAAGCCAAACAAGAAGACGGCAAACGCGACCAAGTCCTTGAGCACGATATGCGGGAAGAACGGTACCACGTCGTCCGCAATGTCGTATTTAGCCGTGTAGTACTCATGAATTTCCCACTTGGTTTTTTCATCGTCAGACAAAGAACCTTTCTTGTGTTTTATCGCAACACCGTCAGGGTTGTTTGAGCCCACTTCGTGCAACGCTACGATGTGCAAGAACACCAAAATAACGATAACCAGTGGTAATGCGATAACGTGCAGTGCAAAGAAACGATTCAGTGTAGCCCCTGAGATAACGTAATCGCCTTGAATCCATACAACTAGGTCCGGGCCAATAACTGGGATGGCGCCAAATAGCGATACGATTACCTGAGCACCCCAATATGACATTTGCCCCCAAGGCAATACGTAACCCATGAACGCTTCAGCCATAAGCGCTAGGTAAATGAGCATTCCAAACACCCATAACAACTCGCGCGGTTTTTGGTAAGAACCGTAAATCATGCCCCGGAACATATGCATATAGACCACTATGAAGAAGGCCGAAGCACCGGTGGAGTGCATGTAACGAATCAGCCAACCGTAGTCAACTTCACGCATGATGTACTCGACAGAAGCGAAGGCGCGTTCCGCGCTCGGCTCAAAGTTCATAGTTAACCAAATACCCGTTACAATTTGGTTAACCAGTACGATAGTTGCCAAGAAACCGAACACATACCAGAAGTTCATGTTGCGTGGCGCTGGGTACTGAATGGCGTGCATGTTCGCCACACGCATCATCGGGATGCGTTCTTCAATCCAATTTAAGAAACCTGACATGTTATGCAACCTCTGCTTCTGAACCGATAAGAATCGTTGTATCGCTTAGGAATTGATACGGCGGAACAACAAGGTTTGAAGGTGCCGGCACGTTTTGGAATACGCGACCCGCCATATCAAACTTGGAACCGTGACACGGGCAGAAGAAACCGTCGGTAACGCCTTCCGCATATTGAGTCATGGCACCGTCTTTCAGATGTTGAGGAGAACAACCAAGGTGAGTACAAATTCCGACGAGAACCAAGTATTCTTCTTTAAGTGAACGCCATTGATTTTGAGCAAACGTCGGTTGTTGCTCAACCTCTGAATTAGGATCGCGCAACTCGCTTTCGTGGGCAGCTAACGCCGCTAGGATTTCAGGTGTACGACGTACAATCCATACCGGCTTACTTCGCCACATGACGCGAATTAATTGTCCTGGCTCTATGCCGGAAATATCAACCTCAACATCCGCGCCTGCGGCTTTCGCCTTAGCACTCGGATTCCATGAAGCGATGAAAGGAACAGCTGCACCAACAACACCAATACCGCCTACCACTGATGTGGCAACAGTCAAAAAGCGTCGACGATTGTTATTTTGTGGTTGACCTTGTGCTTGCGGTGATTCGCTAGCATCAACAGATACATTACTCATCCACGGTTCTCCAGATTTGGACGTATGACCTCTCAATTGCGAGAAGTCGGAAGCGCATCGTTTACACGAAACGTTTAGTTTATTTTCGATCGGAAATGATAAAAAAAAGCCCCTCTAAAAACAAGGAAATCCGGGCAAAAAACAAGGATTTAGTTATAAATCTAATCCTTCATTGTCGCTTATCAAATTAACCGAACATTTCACTGTGCTTAGTCGTGGCTTGCGATTGCCAGGAAATCAACGTGACAAAAGCAAAAAAAGCGATTGATTGAGATAGTGAACATCAACTCTGTGTATGGGCTGGAGACCGCGCTGACTGGAGGCTCTAACGGTTGCTTTGTGTTGTTCAATAGCTGCAGATATAAAAAAACCCGGCGGATGCCGGGTTTTTGAAAATTGACAAAACGATTAACGTTTTGAGAATTGTGGCTTCTTACGTGCTTTGTGAAGACCAACTTTCTTACGTTCAACGCGACGTGCGTCACGTGTAACGAATCCAGCCTTACGAAGTGCTGGGCGAAGTGTTTCATCAAATTCCATCAATGCACGTGTAATGCCGTGACGGATAGCACCCGCTTGACCGCTGATACCACCACCGCGAACAGTGATGTAAAGGTCAAACTTCTCAGTCATCTCAACCAACTCTAGCGGTTGACGAACAACCATACGAGCAGTTTCACGACCAAAGAACTCGTCAAGAGGACGTTGGTTAACAGTGATTGAGCCTGTGCCTGGACGTAAGAATACGCGAGCGGTAGAGCTCTTGCGGCGACCAGTGCCGTAGTATTGAGTATCTGCCATGTGTCTCGCTCCTTAAATATCCAAAACTTGCGGTTGCTGAGCAGCGTGATTGTGCTCTGGACCAGCATAGACTTTCATTTTGCGGAACATTGCGCGGCCTAGAGGACCTTTTGGCAACATGCCTTTAACTGCTTTTTCAAGAACCATTTCTGGCTTCTTCTCGATAAGCTTTTCGAAAGTAATGTCTTTCAAGCCACCTGGGTAACCAGAGTGAGCGTAGTAGATTTTACCTTTCGCTTTGTTGCCTGTTACTGCGATTTTCTCTGCATTAACAACAACAATGTAGTCACCAGTGTCCACGTGAGGTGTGTACTCTGGCTTGTGCTTACCGCGCAAGCGAAGCGCGATTTCTGACGCTAAGCGTCCTAAAGTTTTGTCAGTGGCGTCAACCACGAACCAGTCTCTTTTTACTGTTTCTGGTTTTGCAACAAAAGTTTTCATTATTCGTCACCCGAAAAAATAACTGTTACCGATTACCGAAGTAATCTCCCGAAAATCAAACCTTTGACCCCTTCGAGCCGTCTGATTCTTCCACTTTCCCAAAGTGGGCGTAACTGGGCAGGGCGCGAATTATACAGAAATTGTTCAAAAAGCGAAGCGTTTAAGCTGAAAAAATCAAACAATTGCCCAAATAGTTGCGATTGGCAAAAATTCGCATGGCTTCGAATGGTGTGCTCTGTGCTTATTCTGGTGAGCTGACAGCATCGCTACAGCGAGTCTTTGTTCGCCGCCGTTGCCGATTTGGCCTCGCTCCACAAATTTTCAAGTTGTTCCAGAGATTGGTTTTTAACAGATGTTTGATGCGCCGCTAACGTTTGCTCAATCCAGCGAAATCGCTGTTCAAATTTTAGGTTGGCTTTAGCAAGCGTCGTCTCGGGATCCAGTCCTTCGTGTCGCAACAGGTTGACAGTGGCAAACAACAAATCACCTAACTCCTCTTCGGTAGCCCGACGCTCACCGCTTTGCATCGCCTGCTCAACTTCATCAAGTTCCTCACGGATTTTGGCTAACACGGGTTCAGATGCGGGCCAATCGAATCCGACGCGCGCACATCGCTTCTGTAGATCGTATGCTTTCGAAAATGCCGGTTGGCCCCGATTCATCGTGGCGAAGATGCTGCTGTCCTGAGATTCAGCCTTGTTAAGCTGCTTAGCAGCCTTCTCTTCAGCCTTAATGCGTTGCCATTGAACATTTAATTCTTGCTCTGTCAGCGTTTGATTTGGATGCTCAAATACATGTGGATGACGACGAACGAGTTTGTCCGCTATCTGCTTGGCAACATCATCAAAGTCGAATTGTTGCTGCTCAGCCGCAATTTGCGCGTAAAACACAACCTGAAATAGCAGGTCACCTAGCTCCTCGCAAATGTCTTCTGGGTTATCACTTAAAACAGCGTCGGCTACTTCGTAAACTTCCTCTATCGTGTGTTTTAACAGTGACGTCATATCTTGTTGGCGATCCCACTCACAGCCACTTTGGGGGTCGCGTAACGCGCGCATGATCTCGAGCAGACGCTGGAGGTTTGCAGTTTGAGTACTGACCGTCACGCGTCTTTCCTTGCTACGTCATACACATCATTTATTTGGTTGAGACTGCTCATTACTTTGCGCAGTGTATCCACATCCTGAACTTCTATGGTGAGCACAATATCCGCAGATTGAGACGCCTTATTACTGATACTGTTAACGCCGAGCAGCGCGACGCGCTGATTAGCGAGGACCGTTGTAATATCGCGTAAAATGCCCGTACGGTCGGTGCACATAACAATCACTTGAGCTTCGAAACCAACGCTTACATCGTCAGCCCAGTTGACGTCGAGCTGTCGTTCCGGGTGCTGGCTAAGTAAGTGGGCAACTTGATCGCAGTTGAGCCGGTGCACACTGACACCGCGACCTTGGGTGATGTACCCGACAATCGGTTCACCAGGCACCGGCTGACAGCAGTTTGCTAAGTGGCTCATCAAATGCCCAACACCCTCTATTTCAACACTGTCACTGCGTTTATTAGTCTTTTTCGACGAACGCGCGGGTTTAAATGTGGTCGGCTCAGGCTCTGGTGGTGCAATCTTCTGCTTGAGAAACCTCACCAGAGACATGATTTTTACGTCACCGATCCCGATCGCAGCATATAAGTCATCCAGATTAGACTGATTGAAGCGGTCAAGTGCGTCTGCCAACATATTGAGAGGCACGTGGGCTTTGTTCAGTTCACGCTCGGCGATTTCTTTACCTGCTTCAAGGTTTTTATCACGGTCCTGACGCTTAAAGAAGCTGTGGATGGTAGCGCGAGCACGCGAAGAATGAATATAACCCAAACCGGGATGCATCCAGTCTCGACTAGGGTTTGGCTCTTTGCCTGTTAGGATTTCGACTTGATCTCCGCTTTTTAGCCTATAGGTGAAAGGTACGATGCGTCCATTCACCTTGGCACCATTGCATCGGTGACCAATATTGGTATGAATATAGTAGGCAAAGTCCAGAGGAGTAGCACCTAACGGCAAGTCTAAGACATCGCCCCGGGGGGTAAATACATATACTCGATCATCAAAAACCTGACTGCGCAGCTCTTCAACAATGTCACCCGATTCTGCAACCTCTTCTTGCCACTGTAAGATTTTACGTAGCCAATTTAAGCGTTCTTCATGCCCAGAAGCCTTGTTTTGCGGACCTTCTTTGTATTTCCAATGCGCAGCCACCCCCAATTCGGCGTCCTGATGCATCTGCTGAGTTCGAATTTGAATCTCTATCGATTTACCCAGCGGACCCACAATCACGGTGTGAATCGACTGATACCCATTTGTTTTGGGTGTGGCGATATAGTCATCGAACTCATTCGGGATGTGCTTAAAGTTTGCATGCACAATGCCCAGAGCAGCGTAACAATCTTGTAGACGGTCGGCAATTATGCGCATGGCGCGTATATCGAAAAGCTGCTCGAACGACAGACGCTTTTTCTGCATCTTCTTCCAGATACTGAATATGTGCTTGGGACGCCCGTATACCGTCGCTTGAATCCCTTGTTCGTTGAGTAAGCCTTGTAAACGGTCGACCATATCTTCAATGTATTGCGTGCGGTCGGCTCGTTTTTCATCCAACATACCGGCAATGTGTTTATACGTTTGCGGATGCAAGTAACGAAACGCTAAGTCTTCTAGCTCCCACTTTAATTGCCCAATACCAAGCCTATTCGCGAGGGGGGCGTAGATGGACGCACACTCTGTCGCCACCATCACGCGAGTCTCCTCGTCCGCTTTTTTGACGGACTGCAATGCACAGATGCGTTCAGCCATTTTAATCACAACAGCACGTACGTCTTCCACCATTGCTAATAGCATACGGCGCACGCTATCGATTTGCTGATCGTGTTCACTTCCGCGCGTTGTGCCCCTGCCGTGTAGCGCTCTGATCGCTTCCATTTTGCGCACGCCCTCGACCAATGAACCAATTTCACTGCCAAAATTGTCAACTACATCTTGATTCGATAATTCGTGTCGCTGGCAATAAGGAAACACCAACGCAGCTTGTAGCGTGACGTCATCCATATTTAATTGGATCAGTATTTCGACCATTTCTTGACCCACTAACAGGATCTCAGGTTGGTCGGCGATTTCTCTCAAACGCTGTTTAGTGGAATCGGGCAATGCAAGCTGTTCCATCCACTGCTCAAAGGAGGGGCGTTCGGAATTGTGGACTTTACGTGTAGAAACCATCGATTACTTCATCATCTGTGCTGGCTGAAACAGCGAAATCAACTCGGTATGTTTGGTATACGCAAACATTTCCACTAGAGCCAGACGTTTCAACTGATAGCCGGTACCAATCAGCGCATGTGCATCACGCGCAAAGCTGGCAGGGTTGCAAGATACGTACACAAGATTGGGCTGGTTATGCGGCGCTAACTGACGACACACCTCCAATGCTCCTTCTCTAGAAGGGTCGAGGATAACGGCATCAACCGCAGTGCCCAACAAGGCGTTAACTGAACTAGGGTTGAGCAGATCATGGTGCAAAAAACTGCACTGGTTTAGTGCGTATTGCGCTGCCGTGTCGCGAGCGCGCTCCACCATGCTTTCCACGCCTTCCACACCAGTCACCCGATAACCTTGTTTCGCTAGCGGCATACTAAAGTTGCCGGTGCCACAAAACAAATCCATCACGGTCGTCACATTGAGATCATCCAACCAAGTCAATACTTGGTTAACCATTTGGCGATTGACACTGTCATTGATTTGTACAAAATCATCAGCACCAACCCTGATCGATATATCTTGGTGCGGTGAATAGCAGATATGCAACTGCTCAGCCCCCATACTATCGGACTGTCCATTGGGGTGCACAACGTCGATTCGAGCTTTGTGAGTGATCCCTAATTCGTGCAGAGAATTAAGTGCTGTGGCGTCCAGCTTGCCTGTGCTACGGACGCAGATAAGGCAACCTTCATCGCCTTCAAACAGGCTGATATGGCCAATTTTTCTAACTGCATTATCGCATTTTGACCATTCTCGAATAGCTGCAAGTAACACTTGCAAAGGTTGAGTCAAGACCTCACAGCTGGGTATGTCAACGACCTGATTGGTGCCCTGTTGACGAAACCCGATACGAACATCATTGGCATCCCGAGCGTCAATGGCAAGTCGGGTTTTACGTCGATAACCCCGTGGTTCTGCTTGCAAGTCGGGCAACCATTGATAGTCAGTCACGCCGGCAATTCGCTCAAGAAGTTCTTTTATCGCTTCTCGCCGCAGCGGCCGCAGGGATTGAGGGTCAATGTGGCTCAGCTGGCAGCCTCCACACACCTGCGCGTGAGGACAAAACGCGGGGACTCTGAGTGAACTAGGTTGAGTAACACGTTCTGCAGTGCCAAACCATACCTGGCGTTTTTGCTGGGTAATGCGCACGTCACAGACTTCTCCGGGTAACGCTCCCTCAACGAAGATAACCGGATGCGCTACGGTCGCTGCAACCGCGCTTTCCTTAGCAACCCCAAAACCATGGTGCTCAAGGCTGTCCACCGTAACCTCGGACAAGAGTAGTTTGCCTTGTCGCTGAGCATGCGGCGAACGATGCTTGCGCTTCGTCGCTCTTTTCGCTTTTGGCGCTTTAAAAAATGAAACCACGGCTATTGGCCAGTTTCGAGTATGACAGTTGCTACTGCGTAGTGTTTTTCATCGGAAATCGATACGGCACTGTTAGTAATGCCTCTGCGCTCACATTGCGACGCAAATTCGCCAGAAAACAACAGTTGGGGCTGGCCTAGATCGTTATTCGTTACTTCAATATGCTGCCAACTAATGCCGTGTCCGATCCCCGTGCCCAAAGCCTTTACTGCAGCCTCTTTCGCGGCAAACCGTTTTGCTAAGTAGCGAGCTGGGTGCAGATGCTTACCAAACACGGCCATCTCTGACTCGGTTAAAACGCGCTCGGCTAACCGAGACGATTTGGCACATTGTGCCTCGATGCGATCGATTTCGACGATATCTGTTCCCAAGCCGACTATCATTTTCTTCCCTCAGCTGTTATTGACGCAACAATGACTGCTGTCGCGCCTCTTGCATCAAATCGCGCATATCTCGAACCGCTTTGTCGAGACCATCAATAACGGCGCGGCCGATAATCGCGTGTCCGATATTCAATTCAATCAGTTGTGGAATAGCAGCAATTGGTTTGACATTGTGGTAGTGCAAACCGTGGCCAGCATTGACTTTAAGACCAAGTGAATCAGCGTACTCGATGCCGTGAATTAATTGTTGCAAATAGCGGTTTTGCTCCGCTTCAATGGTCGCATCGGCGTAATGCCCGGTATGAATCTCAATAAACGGAGCCTGACATTCCTGTGCAGCCTCTATTTGACGTTCATCCGCATCAATAAACAAAGAGACCAAAATGCCCGCATCGGCAAGTTGCTGACATGCTGCTTTGACATTGTCAACGTTACCCGCGACATCCAACCCCCCTTCGGTAGTCAGTTCGGCGCGCTTTTCGGGTACCAAGCAACAAAACGTTGGTTTCAGTCGAGTCGCAATACCAAGCATTTCGTCAGTTATCGCCATTTCTAAATTCAGACGAGTCTGAATTGTTTGGCTCAAGATCTCGACATCTCGGTCTTTTATGTGACGGCGATCTTCGCGGAGATGAACGGTTATGCCATCTGCGCCTGCGTGCTCGGCTATATAAGCCGCATGAATCGGATCCGGATAATCAGTACCACGCGCATTCCTGAGCGTCGCAATGTGGTCGATGTTGACCCCAAGTAGAATGTCGTTCAAATCAAACCTCTGAGTTGGGTTAAAGACGTGCGGAAGTGGGCTATAGCGTAGCAAAATCGAAGTGATTTGTCTGGTTTATCTAAGATTTTGTTCGCCTAATCTAGGCAAGAATCTGTGCTTAACGAACCCCTGTAAACAGGGTTCTGCTGTTGAGTGGTTTGGCACCGATCACGGCGGGTAGCGCCAGCCTCATTAAACGTTTTGCAGCTGGCAAACTTTGTTGATCCCATTGTTGTTGCGCTATTTTCATCAACTCATAGCCAAAAAAGTAGTCAGAATGCACAGCTGTCTGCAACTTCGATTCGCAAAACCCACCCTCGACGACAAATTGATAAACCGACTCCTGCCGAATCGGTTGCCCGGAATCTGCGCAGTGCGAAAAATCTGGCAGGTAGCCGGTTTCATCCAGTAATAGCAGTTCAAACGAGCGTAGCAACGGTTCAAAATCGGCCACCTTAGCATCGACCGGAAAACTCGCCAAGACTTCTAGCATCGGGAAATAGTGGTGATATAGATCTTCCGCAGGCAGTCCTTTTGGCAAGGCGCGATTCAACAATTCATTCACATAGAAACCACAAAACAGGCTATTGTGAACCAAGTTGAGGGCAGCTCCTTTGGCCTCGACACGACCGAAGTTCTTTAAGTCATGGCGTCCCGAGACTGACACCACCAGCGGTTGAAAAGGTTGCAATAAGCTCTTGCGGTCAGTTTTACTTCCCCTAACGCCTTTTGCAACACCCCGCACAATGCCCATTGACTCGGAAAATACATCGATTAACAGACTCGTCTCGCGATACGGCATCCGATGTAAAACATATCCTTCCACTTCGATGTTGGGCATGTTAACTTCGCTTAACCCTGACTACTTTCATCGTTTCAAACGGTATTCCTCCAATATCTTCGGTCTTCGCATAGTAGGTAAGATTGACTCGAGCGCCTTTTAACGATTGGTAGGGTTGCTTACGCCGATAAATAAACGGCACATCGTAGCCTTCGATCATCAAGGTGTTCACGAACCAATCATCTTGCTGGCGTTGCACATGGCTCTTGACTTTACAGTCTGCAGAATGGTTTAGCGCCTGATGATTGGCGAGTAAGTCGTTGACCGCTTTGTTGCCGATTTTACTCATCGCGTTCTCACTCCAACGCTTCAACAATTAGTTGAACGGAACGCTGATTTCGGAATTCATTTACATCCAACTTATAGGCCATTTGCACCGAATTTGTTGTATTTTTAGGCCAAATGTCGCGATCTACATTGAAAGCAATAGCATCCACAGTATTTCCAGATGAATCAGATAGCAACATTTTCAAGTGTTTTTCGCCCACAATGCGCTGATCTCGAATAAAAAAGTGACCGTCGAAAATGGGTTCCGAGAATCCCTGCCCCCACGGGCCGGCTTTACCCAATTCTTCAGCGAATGTCAGCGCCAAACACTCACCGGGTAATTCACCGTCTGATTGAATTTGCTGAGTTTGCGTAATCTGTTGCTCAAACGCGGCGAGTTGCTGATTAAACGCTTCGTTAAACGCGTCCAAATTGTGTTTTTGAAGACTCAAGCCGGCTGCCATGGCATGACCGCCAAATTTGATAATAAGCTGCGGATGTTTGCTGTTAACTGCCTCCAAAACGTCGCGAATATGTATACCCTTTACCGAGCGCGCCGAACCTTTCAGCACCTGATCGGATTCTTCGGCAAACACAACTGTAGGTCGATGCATTTTGTCTTTCAAACGTCCCGCAACAATGCCAATCACGCCAGCATGAAAATCGGCCTGATAAATAACCAGTCCTAGGGGCAATTGTTGTTCCAGCTGTACACTCTCCAATGCAGCCAACGCTTCTTGTTGCATAGAATGTTCTATGTGTTTGCGCTCTTGATTCAAGCGATCCAGTTCCATCGCCAAACTTCGAGCATGTTGGCTATCGTTTGCAAGCAAACAGGCAATGCCAAGTGACATGTCATCTAAACGTCCAGCCGCATTCAAGCGAGGCCCCAAGACAAACCCCAAATCACTGGCATTTAACTGATAGGGCTTTTTATTGGCCACCTCTAACATCGCCAGGATCCCAGGCCGGCATTTGCCGGCCCGAATCCGCTGCAGACCTTGATGGACAAGGATCCGGTTGTTACGGTCTAACGGCACAACATCAGCAACGGTGCCTAACGCGACTAAATCAAGGTAACTAGCAAGATTCGGCTGTGCGATACCGCGCTGCTCAAACCAACCGGTATCTTTTAGTTTTGCGCGCAAAGCCACCATTAAATAAAAAGCTACGCCAACACCGGCTAACATTTTTGATGGAAAGTGACACTCAGGTTGATTCGGGTTAACAATTGCATCGGCGTCAGGGAGTGTTTCGGCGGGCAAGTGATGATCGGTAATTAATACCTCCATCCCCAGTGCCTTAGCGTGTGCAACACCCGCGTGGCATGAGATCCCATTGTCAACGGTAATGATTAATTGGGCACCTTGTTGGTGTGCAACATCAACGATTTCTGGCGTTAAACCATAGCCGTACTCAAACCGATTGGGGACGAGATGGTCCACATGGTATGCGCCCATTTCAGTCAAAGCCAACAGGCACAATGCCGTGCTTGTCGCGCCATCGGCATCAAAGTCACCGACCACGATAATTTTGCGTTGCTGCGAAAAGGCGTTTACTAACAACGCGACCGCAGGCTCAATTCCAGCCAGCAACTGATAGTTGAGCAAGTGCGCTGCACCGCAGTCTATTTCTTCCGCGCGGTTAATCCCGCGATTCAAATACAAGCGTTTGATTACTGGGTGAAGGTCAAGCGGTTTGATCCAGTCAGGAAAATCTTCTGGGTTTAGTTGTGTGGAACGAACAATATTTAGAGGCATACCCGTCTGCAGAACAAGAAGGTGCGGCCTAACACCGCACCATTAGCGAAAACAGGCTAAATTATGAGTTATCTTTAATCACTTGCTCAAGTACTTTCGCAGGCTGATAACCCGGAATGACAGTCCCGTTCGACAAAATTATGTTTGGCGTACCGGTAACACCGACTCGCTGGCCAAAGCGGTACTGCTCTGCGACCGAATTAGCGCATGTTGTGTTAGCGACTTTACTCCCCGCTTTGGCCGTTGTCATAGCGTCTTGCTTATCTTCAGCACACCACACTGATACCATATCCTGGTATCCAGCGCTGTTTAAGCCACCACGAGGGAAAGCTAGGTAACGAACTGTTATGCCAGCGTCGTTATATTCAGTGATTTCGTTGTGCAGTTTGCGACAATAGCCGCAGGTAATATCGGTAAATACGTTTACCACATATTTCTCGTTTTTCGCTTTGAATTCGATAACGTCGTCTGCAAAATCTTTTAACCCGTCGAGGCGGATTGAGGTTAGTGCGACTTCAGTCTCGTTGCGCATTTGCGCGTCTAAATTGTAAATATTGGCACGCATGAAATACTTACCGTCTTCGCTAGCATAAAAAAGCCCGCGATCAGTATTCACTTGGATCAAACCGGGAACCGGTGCATCTGCAATTGAAAGAATCGATAACGACAAGCTAGCTTGGAGCTTCTGCTTTACCTGATCGTAATTGTCCGCATTTGATGCAAAAGCGGCGCTAAGGGCAATAACTGCCACTAAAGATTTGACTAAAAATTTCACTCGGAACCTATCTCCAATTTTCGTTGTTTACGTCAACCTCATAGACCTTAGATAATCCGAAACGCTTTCAGTTCATCCGATCCGCGCGCGATAAAAACTGGAGTTTGACGTTTTGTGCTCGCGCATACTACCAAACTATCGCGCGAGTAAAAACGCGTTGTCGCCGATAATACGTGTTTTATCGGATACGTTATGTTTACCCTCTTGGATGATGTTCACTTACGACCGATTGCAAACGCTGTTTGGCCACGTGAGTGTATATTTGAGTGGTGGATAGATCACTGTGTCCGAGTAACATTTGTACAACCCGCAAATCGGCGCCATGATTTAACAGGTGCGTGGCGAAAGCGTGACGTAGAGTGTGAGGAGACAAATCAACTTCAATACCCGCTCTCGACGCGTAAAACTTAAGCCGATGCCAAAATGTTTGACGCGTCATTTGCCCTCCCCTACGGCTCGGGAACAACACATCACTTTGTTGTTTGAGCAATTCCTGTCGGGCGATTTTTAAATAAGTACTTAAAGTGTCCACTGCCGCTTCACCGAGTGGCACCAGCCGCTCTTTATTGCCTTTACCAATGACGCGCACTACGCCTTGTTGCAAACTGACATTGGGCAGCTGCAAGCTGACCAGCTCAGTCACGCGCAGGCCTGTTGCGTATAAAACTTCCAACATCGCTTTGTCGCGAATCTCGAGGGGATCATCCGCATTGGGCTCGTCGAGTAATGCTTCCACTTGCGACTCACTCAGTGTTTTAGGAAGCGGAGCGCTCACTTTTGGATTCGATAACTGGCTCAAAGGATTTGTTGCTCGGATGCCGCGCTGGATGAGGTGCAAATAATACGCGCGTAACGCACTTAGACAACGGCTAGTGCTGCGGTGGCTCATACCGGCATCACTGCGTTGTCGAATAAAATGCTGAACATCGGTTTCTTCAACTTGCTCCAAATCAATGGCCGAATCCACCAGTGATTCAGCGAAACGAGTCAAGTCGGTTCGGTAAGCGCTCAGCGTGTTGTCACTTAATCCTTTGTCGAGCCAGAGAACTTGTACAAAGTCATCTATTTTTCGCAAATTCTGCTCGAGCTCAGTCATTTAGAATCCACGCTTTGTTTTAATAAACTCGTATGCGGCCTGAATATCCTGTGCTTTCTGCTTAGCAATTTGCATTGCCTGCTCGGGTAACCCTTTTGACATCAGTTTGTCTGGGTGGTGTGTAGCCATTAGCTTTCGATAGGCCTTTTTAATTGCTTGAGGATCAGCATTGGCTGAAACCCCGAGGATACGATAGGCATCCGCTTCTTGCTGAGCTGAAGAATACTGATGTGATCGCTGTTGTTGCTGTTGATGTTGCCTACCCTTGGCCCGAAAGCGAATTTCCGCTTCGTACATACCGATCAAATAATCGAGATCTGAGCGTTTAAACTTGAGTGAACGCGCAACTTTTTCCAGTACCGAATACTCTTCAGCTGTCAGCTTGCCATCAGAAAAACTGGCTTGAATAAGGATCTCGAGGAAGATTTGCAAGATATCCCGCCGTCCATGACAAGAATCGACAAATTCTTTGACCGCAGTGTTAATAGGGTAGTCTGCTGCCTTACCCTCGCGAAACGCATTTTGCGCAGCGACGCGGTCATCTCCGACCAAATCCATTTCGTCCATCAAACGGGTAGCAACTTGGATTTCTGCCGATGTCACCGCCCCGTCGGCCTTGGCTAAATGCCCAAGAGTCGCAAACAAGGTATGAAAAAAGATAGCTTGCTGTTTAAAACTATCTCGGTCAGTAAAGAAGCGTCCAAAGCCACCCATCTGACTGAAATCTTGACTGTAGCCGCGATCAAACATATGCCCAACGATCAGGCCTAGAATAGCGCCAGGCCAGCGACCTGCCATAAATCCCATGCCAAATCCGATGATTTTTCCCCAGTACGCCATGATCTGTATTTGCTGCATTGTTCTAGGTAAATGCTAACGTATCGTTGCCATCAACAAAAGAATTTCACCGAAAAAGCGACTATTTACGGCTGTTTACTTGGTAATTGACGCATAACAGCATAAAATCGCAGTTTAAATTGAACACCCTAAAAGATCGCAGGTCTACCGCTGTGCATCCGCGGTAGAACATGTTTGACGAGCGACGACGTATTGAATTCTTTTCGTAACCTTTGTTTATTTTGTGGTTTTGCTGCAGTTTCCCACACGGTAAGCGCACAAGACCCCACCGCGCTATGTGCTGTGCGTCCAGTGAGTTTTGACCCAAGTAAACTCACCACCAATGGTGAAGTTCTGGTGCGCTCAAAACGGGCACAAATCATCGATGATCAAACAGCGTCGTTTGACGGCAATGTTGATATCTTCAGTGACCGAGCGATTATCTCAGCAGAAAAAGCGATCATCGAAGACAATGGACGCAGTGTCTTCGCTGAAGGTGACGTCACGTATCAAAACGAACAACTCAGGGTTGAGAGTGAATCTGTTAATCTCGATTCAAACACCCAGAAACTGCACCTCATTTCAACCCAATACCAATTGAACGGATTTGTTGGCCATGGTGCCGCTGATCAAATCTCGGTTGACGCCAACAGCGGAATTTCACTGCAAGATGTCACATTCACCACCTGCCCGCTCGGCGGCGAGGACTGGCAAATCCGCGCGAGTGAAATCAGCATTGAAAAGGGTTCAATTTTAGGTGAGGCGAAGAACACCCGTTTTTACATCCGTGATGTACCCGTATTTTATCTCCCGTATTTTGCGTTTCCGGTCAGTACAGAACGTCAAACGGGCCTGTTGTTTCCAAACATTGATAGCTCCAGTTCAACCGGTATTGATTTCGAACAGCCGTTTTATTGGAACATAGCGCCGAACTATGACATGACAATATCACCGCGTTTAATGACCGATCGCGGTATTCAGCTCAAGACTGAATTTCGTTACTTGCTCGACACCGGGTACGGCGATATCAATATTGAATATTTACCGGGAGACGATGAAATTCCCGGCTCAGACAATGACCGTTATTTCTACCGCGTCTTTCATCAAGGTCAATTTGCCGAAAATTGGCAACTCAATATCGACTTTAACGGCCTAAGCGATGACAACTACATCGTGGATTTGGGCTCTGATTTTTACAATCGGGCTGATACCCACTTGTATCGAACTTTGGGTGTCTCATACTATACACAGAGCCTCGACTTTACAGCTCAATTGCGCGATTTTGAAGTTATCGGTGACCATCCTAATACTTATCGGGCGCTGCCTGAGACCAAGTTGGAATACCGCACAGATTTAACTGAATATTTGGATCTTCGCGTCAATTCCGAACTCGCATACTTTGATAATTCACTATCTGAGCAGTCCAAGGCGCTGCGCTTTCACCTAGCACCAACGTTATCCATTCCCTACCAACGCCAATGGGGCGAGCTACTCGCCGAAGCAAGTGTACTGAATACGTATTATAAGCAAGAAGATATCGAAAACACCGAACTCGAGGAAGAAGTAACGCGCACGCTCGGGCAATTTCGATTGTATGGAAATGTTATCTTTGAACGCCAGCAAAATTGGCAAGGCCAAAACTCAACGATCACCTTAGAACCGCAATTTCAGTATCTCTATACCAGTTTCGAAGACCAGTCTACGATTGGGCTCTATGACTCTACCCTACTACTCAATGACGTCGACGGATTGTTTCGCGGTCAAGAATTCACCGGTCTGGATCGCATCAGCGACAACAACCAAGTTACCCTAGGTATTACCAGTCGTATTTTAGATGCGGCAAGTCGGGAACAATTGGTTGTCAGTCTGGGTCAGATATTCTATCTATCCGATAATAAAGTAGCGGCAGCAGCCAAAGAACAGGACAGCTCAGCGATTGCCGCAGAGCTAGACTGGCGGATCAACGAGCGTTGGTTGGCTCACACGGATATTCAAATCGCAAGCGAATCCGACAAAGTGGAGCGCAGCAGTTTATCACTTGAGTATCGTCGCGATGAAAACAGTTTGATTCAGCTCAGCCACCGGTATGTGCGCAACTTATCTGGTGAACAAATCGACCAAATTGGCTTATCAGCCAGTTGGCCCATCAGTGACTCCTGGCACTGGGTCGGTCGTTGGTATCGCGATCTGAACTTAAATCGCAGTATCGAATCTTACTTCGGGTTACAATACGAATCCTGTTGTTGGGCGGTACGTTTTGTTGCGCAACGTCATTTGAGTAACCGTTTTGATGGTGCAGGTGCACAGAGTATCGATGAATTCGACTCTGGCATTGGGCTCCAGTTTATATTTAAGGGCATTGGTTCGAGTAAACGCAACCGTGATATGTTGCTCGATGGCATGTTTGGCTATCGTCAGCCCTACGTTTTAAATTAAGACAAAGAGAATTTGTGACTATGTTGAAGTTCGTTAAATTATCCGTGGCATCCTTGCTACTGTCATTTCAATTACACGCACAAGAAGTAAAGCTTGACAGTGTTGCGGTTATTGTTGACCAGGGCGTGATTCTGGAAAGTCAGATTCAAGAACTGGTGACCAACGTAAAACGAAATGCGATCACGAATAACCAATCTTTACCGTCAGACCGCGCGCTTCGCACGCAAGCGATCGAGCGCTTAATTTTGACTAGCCTGCAAATGCAAATGGCCGATCGCATGGGGATTCGGATTAGCGACCCACAGTTGGATCAAACCATAGTGAACATTGCCCAAAACGAAGGCATGACACTTGACCAATTGCGCACGCAGATTGGTCTGGAAGGTTTGACCTATGAGCAGTACCGTGAATCAATTCGCAAGGAATTGATCACCGGTGAGGTAACCCGCGCCAACGTTCGTCGACGGATTTACATTACGCCACAAGAAATCAGTACCTTGGTAGATTTAATTGGTCAACAAGGTGCTGAACAAGCGGAATATCAACTTGGGCATATCCTGATTGGCTTCCCACCAAATGCGACAGACGATGACATCGCCGACGCAAAAGGCCGGGCGGATCGCGTTATCGGTTTACTTGAAAACGGTTCTGACTTTGCCAAAATTGCCATTGCGTCGTCATCAGGAGCAGAAGCGCTTGAAGGCGGAAATATGGGCTGGATGAATATTAACGCTATGCCGACTTTGTTTGCGGAGGCCGTTCAATCGAAACGCAAAGACGCACTGATCGGCCCGATTAGAAGTGGTGCGGGCTTCCACATACTGAAAGTTCTCGATACTCGAGGTATCGAAATTGTTGAAGTCGAAGAGGTCAATGCACGTCATATTTTGATTGAGCCGTCGATCATCCTGAGTGAAGAGAAAGCAGAAGAGATGCTGCGTGAATTTAAACAACAAGTGATCGATGGTGAAGCAGATTTCGGCGAGTTGGCTAAAGAACACTCTTCAGACCCTGGCTCCGCATTGCGCGGTGGTGAACTGGGCTTTACCGATCCAAATATCTACGTCCCAGCATTCCGCGAAGCGTTGGCGACACTGCAGCCGGGTGAATTCAGTGAGCCAGTGCGCTCTGTTCACGGTTGGCATTTAATTCAATTAATTGATCGCAGAATCGACGACGCAACAGAACGCCGCAAAGAAGATCGCGCGTATCAATTAATTTACAATCGTAAGTTCAACGAAGAAACGGATAGCTGGTTACGCGAAATGCGTGATGCAGCGTACATTGAAGTCGTCAGCGAAGGAAACGTCTAAATGACCATTCGAATCGCGATCACACCCGGAGAACCGGCTGGAATCGGGCCCGATTTGGTGATCAAGATTGCGCAACAAGCGTGGCCAGCACAACTCGTTGTATACGCCGATACCGATATGATGCAGCAGCGCGCGGAAGAGCTGGGCCTACCACTCACGTTGACGCCTTATGATGCTGATAATCCGCGAATTCAAGCAGCTGGAGAGTTGTTTGTGTGTCACATACAATGTGATAAACCGGTGGTGACGGGAGAGCTCGATAGTGACAACGGGTATTATGTGGTCGAAACACTGCGCGCCGCATGCGAAGCTAACATGCAAGAAAAGTTTGACGCTGTCGTCACGGGCCCTGTTCACAAAGGCACGATCAACCAAGCGGGCATTTCGTTTAGTGGCCACACCGAGTATTTTGCGGCTCAGTCCAACACCATGGATGTGGTTATGTTGCTTGCAACGGAAGGGTTGCGCGTTGCACTGGCAACAACACATATTCCGCTCGAGTATGTTTCTAAGGCAATTACGCGTGAACGCCTGCACAAAGTCATTCACATTATCAATACCGACTTGCGACTAAAATTCGGTATCGATAAGCCCAGAATTTATGTCTGTGGACTCAATCCTCATGCAGGCGAAAATGGTCATTTAGGCAAAGAAGAGATAGTTACCATAACACCTGCACTCGAAGAATTGCGTGCAGAGGGGCTCGATATCGTGGGGCCATTGCCAGCCGATACAATTTTTCAACCCAAGTACTTAGATGATGCAGATGTTGTGTTAGCCATGTACCACGATCAGGGTTTGCCTGTTCTCAAATACAAGGGATTCGGAGCCTCGGTTAACATCACCATGGGCTTGCCTTTTATCCGCACATCTGTGGATCACGGTACCGCATGTGATCTTGCAGGCAGCGGTGATGTAGACGCTGGCAGCATGCATTTGGCGCTCAGTAAAGCCATCAAACTAGCGAATAAACGTTCATGAGCAAAACTCACCTCGGCCATACTGCACGAAAACGCTTTGGTCAGAACTTCCTGCATGATGAATATATCATCGATAAGATAGTCAGTGCGATTGCGCCGGAAAAAGGCCAGCATCTGGTGGAAATTGGTCCTGGACTTGGCGCCTTGACCGAACCAGTCTGTGACCTCATTGATGAGCTTACTGTCATCGAACTCGATAGAGACTTGGCCAAACGGTTGCGTGAGCATCCTTTTTTGCAGTCAAAGTTAAGCATTATCGAACATGACGCTTTGGCGTTTGATTTTGCCAGCTTATGCCAACACGGCCAAAAGCTGCGCGTATTCGGGAATTTGCCCTACAACATTTCAACGCCTTTAATGTTTCATCTGTTCAGTTTTACCGGTTGTATTCACGATATGCACTTCATGTTGCAACAAGAAGTCGTCAATCGACTCGCTGCAGGTCCAGGACACAAAAACTATGGTCGCTTGTCCGTAATGGCTCAATATTATTGTAAAGTGATGCCCGTCTTGCCGGTCCCACCTGGCGCGTTTAAACCGCCCCCCAAGGTCGACTCCGCGGTCGTTCGTTTAATTCCATACGAGCAGCCTCCTGTCGAGGTCGCTAGTGTTGCACGGTTGAATCAGGTGTGCTCGATGGCATTCAATCAACGCCGCAAAACGATTCGCAACAGTTTGAAGGAAGTGATCAGTGGCGATGATTGGGAGCAATTATCGGTTTCGCCGGATCTGCGTGCCGAAAATCTGTCATTGACCCAATATGCAGAGTTAGCTAACTTTGTAGAGCAGTAAACATACCGAGCTTTACCTTAGTTGATATGACTCAAAATCCGGACATCAAAGTTCAAGTTCAAACGCGTTACCTAGCCGATCAAATCCCTGTGGAAGAAGGTAAATACGCGTTCGCCTATCGCGTCAGTATCACTAATTTAGGTCAGCGCAATTCTCAGTTACTTACGCGCTATTGGCTAATTACCGATGGCAACGGCAAGACATCCGAAGTACAAGGTGATGGCGTTGTGGGTAAACAACCGGTGATTGAGCCGGGAGAATCATTCACCTATACCAGCGGCGCAGTCATTGAAACGCCGGTTGGTAGTATGCAAGGTTATTATGAGATGCAAAACGAAGATGGCCAGCGCTTTAAAGCGCCCATCGACGTATTTAGCTTGCGCGTTCCACATCTAGTGAATTAAGTATTGGCACATTATATTGTCGGCGATATCCAAGGTTGCTATCGAGGCCTAAGGAAACTGCTCAAAAAGATACAATTTGACGCTTCACGCGACCACTTGTGGGCGGTTGGGGATTTAGTTGCACGAGGCGATGACTCGTTGTCAACGCTGGAATTTTTGTATGATATGGGTGATCGGTTTCACACAGTGCTGGGCAACCACGACCTACACCTAATCGCTATTGCCAATGGCATCCGCAATGCTAAACCGAATGACAACCTCGGGCCGTTACTGGCGTCGCCTGCATTGCCGCGACTGGTAGACTGGTTACGTCAACAACCCCTTGCGCGCCGAATCGACAAGCATACGTTGTTGGTTCACGCTGGACTTTACCCGCAATGGTCACTGAAACGCTGTGAAAAACTGAGCGAAAAAGTGTCCAAACGACTCAGAGATGACAATCATATTGAATTGCTCCAACAGATGTACGGGAATCATCCGGCCCAATGGTCGCCAGAATTATCAGGTATGGATCAGTTGCGGTTTGTGATCAACGCATGCACCCGAATGCGCTTTTTAGAGCTCGATGGGGCGCTCAATTTTGCCGCCAAAGAATCGCCCTCATCAGCGCCAGCCAGCATACAGCCATGGTTTAATATCGAAAACTCGAATTTAAAACCCAAGCAGCGCGTTATTTTCGGTCACTGGGCAGCGCTTAATGGTCTGAGTAGTCATCCACAATATTTTGGATTGGATACAGGGTATGTTTGGGGCGGTGCCTTAACCGCATTGAGACTGGAAGATATGAAATTTTTCTTCTATAACAAGACTTAAGTGAATTGCGTTAAGGTCGATAACGACGATAGGACGCAGATCTGATGCTCGATATGCTTAATTAGCGAACAACACGCGAAACGCCAACAACGGTTTCCGTTTCGATATCGCTTCAGGTCCATTGGTTATGCTTTTTTTTTAACCAAAAGGGATGAATTTATATGAGGTTTTTGTCACACTGGTTGACAAGCCACGGCGCAATAACAGTGTTGTTCTAATAATAAAGCTCGGGAGCTCACATGAGAATCACAGTCGCAAGACGCATATATGGCGGGTTTGCTACCATTATTTTTCTGCTTTTGGTGATCAGCTATTCTTCACTAAGCAACTTGAACGATGTCCAATCTCAAACCGAACAAGTCAACCAGGTCTCGATCCCTGCGGTCGCTGGTAGTAACGGTTTGAAAGCCTCGTTTCTAAATATGGGGCGATTAACGTTCGAAGCCTTTTTTGAGCAGACCCTAGATGGTCTCTCGGCAAAGCGAGAGAGTTTTGATGCCAGTAAGGCTAACTTCAACAACGAGCTAAAAACACTCGAGGGTGTAGTTGCGGGAGATGATCAACTTCGCGTCGCCCTCACTAACGTCACGAATACGTTCAGTGAATACGAGCGAAATGTTGATGCCATGTACAGCAATCATCAAATGGAGCTGGAAGCGCGAAACAGCGTCCAATCCAAAATTAGTGATCTAGAAGACAATGCGGACGATGCTTCTTCGTATATCCTCGATTTTGGCGACATGGACGAGGTTCAAAGCAACAGTAATTTACGCCGTGCCGCTGATATTGGCAGCGATATTGAAGGCAACCTGTTGTCTCTCGTCACAGTTGCGATGGAATATTCTAAAACCGAGACTTTGCAGCGGGCACAGGTCATTGGTAATGAAGTGCAACTTGTTGTGGGCCAAGTTGCACAACAATTATCTGACATGCAGCAAGCTGAGGGTGGTAGAGATGATTCTGGCACAATGGAAGAAATCTCCGAGCTAATTAGTGGTGCGACGTCGGCCATTACTGCGAATGATGGTGTGCTGGCACTACACGTCGAGCGTTTAGAGCGCTCAATTTCAGCACGCGAAGCATTGGATGCATCAGATGCCAATATTCAGCAAGCGATTACCGAGCTCAATAGCCTATTAGCACTTGCGGACAAGCGCGTCAAAGAAACGGAAGAAAGTGTTAACGACGCGGTGAGCGGCGCGAATGCTAGCATTATCATTATCGTTATCGTGTCATTGGGTATCGCTGGCGGTATCGCGTTTTGGACGGTCAACGCAATTACGGGCCCTCTATCCAAGGTTAATGGCTTACTCAATATCGCCGCCTCTGGAGATTTGACGCACAAGCTGGACCAATCAAGCCAAGACGAGTTTGGTGAACTGGCGCGCAACTGTAACAACTTGATCAATAGTTTAACGAACCTTATCTCGGGTATTCGTTCTCGGGCTGAGCAGTTAGCAGCGGCCTCTGAACAGACCTCTGCAGTTACTACCCAGACAACAGGCTCAATTCAAGATCAAAAATCGCAAATTGCGCAGGTTGCAACCGCCACTACTGAAATGCACAGCACGTCTCAAATGGTTACGCAGAGTGCGGAAGATACCCTCTCACAGATCAAGCATGCGGATTCTGAAGCGCAAAAAGTACGCAAGATATCATTGGAAAATAAAGGCACCATCGAAGTTCTTGCGGCAGACGTGCAACAGGCGGCTGATGTTATCAACAAATTACATCAAGACAGTGCCAGTATTGGCGGCATCCTCGATGTAATCCGCGGCGTTGCGGACCAGACTAACTTGCTCGCGCTGAACGCAGCGATTGAAGCAGCGCGTGCCGGTGAGCAAGGCCGAGGTTTCGCAGTTGTTGCAGATGAAGTCAGAACGCTGGCCAGCCGCACTCAAGAGAGTACTCAAGAAATCAATGCGATGATTGAAGTTCTCCAAGCGGGTGCCGAAAAAGCGGTTGCTGTGATGAATCAAGGTAAGGAACAAACCAGCGTCTGTGTAACCCAGACGGAGAAGGCGACAGCCGCCTTGGATTTAATTACTGACGCGGTTCACAAAGCCCACGATGTGAGCTCTCAGATTGAACAATCTGCGCGCGAACAGAACGTTGTCTCTCAGGAAATTAGCGAACGTCTTGAAAGTATCGTTGGAATAGCAGAGGAAACGTCTGTCGGTGCGCAACAAACGTCTCAATCGAGTCATGAAGTAGCGAAATTGGCAGAAGAGCTACAACAGTCGATTCAACAGTTTAAAGTCTAATTAGAAACTGAGCCAATATACATCTACACTAAAAACGCGGCGTGTCCGCGTTTTTTTATGGCGCTGATTTGAGAACGTATGTATCAATACCTACGTATAGAATTGATATTTGCGACACAATTTTTAGCGCTCTATGATGAGTGGAAATCGTTAAAAGTGAATGTTATGAAAGGTTACGTGATAATTGCTCTGAGCTTGCTCCCGTTCGCTGCATTCAGTGATGAATGCCCGGCTTCACTGCAAGGCGTTGTAGTGCACGAAGAAGCTAAACTTTGCCAACAGTTTAGTCCAAGTGAACAGAGCAACAGCCATTCATTGAGTTACTTTGCGCCAGTGTCCCCAGAAATGATGCTAGCGTACTATCAACAACAACACAGTGAACTGTCGCTACACTCTACGTTTAATGATCGGACCTTATTGACCATGCAAAATGATGCTATTCGCGTCGTGGTTTCACACGACCAAAACGGCAGCCAAGTCGACATATTAGTTCTTTAGATAAAATCGCACGCTGAGCCACTATTGGCATTTAGCTTGCTATCTTAAACCTACATTGAAATGAGTACGGGTGTTCGTCAATTTTTTGACTATCACATCGCTGTTTAATTGATGAGGTTTACTCTATGGAACTCGCCATTATTCTTCTTATGCTACTTGTGTTTGTTGGGATTGGAGCGTTAAAGCTAAGCGCGCAGTCAACAGCAACACAGTTGACCTTTCCATTTCGCCGTCGACAGCAACTCTTTACTCCGGTTGAACGAAACTTCTTAGAACTAATGGAGAAAGCCGTAGGGCATGAGTTCCGCATTATTTGCAGAGTCAGACTGGCGGATATCATCAGTGTCAAGCAAGGGACAACGCGCAAAAATAGCCAGGTGGCATTATCCAAAGCTATCGGCAAACAGCTCGATTTTGTGTTGTGCAGCAAGCAAACAATGGATCCCGTATTGGCCGTCGACTTGGTCTATCAGCAAGGCAAAGAAGGCTATAAACTGCAACGAGATTGGTTTGTGAATGGTGCGTTAGACGCAGCCAAAGTGCCACACATGCGGATCAAAGTGAAATCGGGCTATAGCGTTGCAGAAGTTCGAGAGAGCATCGAATTGAAACTCATTCCATATCGCAAAGCGCTCGCACTTGAGCCAATAGTCAATGGTCATGGTAAACTTCCAAATGGAACCAAGCGTCCTACTCGACCGCTTCGCTCAAGCCGACCACTCGCTGCGGAAGCACAAGTCACAGCCTAAAGGTGTTAGTTTGCGCGCATTTCGATTAAACTGCGCGCAAATTTGTATAACGAAAAGTTTCACCTATGAAAATTGCCATTCTCGGCGCAATGGACCAGGAAGTCGCATTGCTAAAATCGTCGTTGGAAAATGTTCAAGTCGCTGAATATGCGCATCTGCAGTTTTATTCCGGTACGTTGCACGGCTTAGAAGTTGTCGTTGCCAAATGCGGGATCGGAAAAGTTGCAGCATCAGTTGCGACGACCATTTTGATTGACCAATACGCCCCTGATTTTGTCGTCAATACCGGCTCTGCGGGCGGCTTCGATCCGCAACTCGATATTGGTGATTTGGTTATCGCAAGCGGTGTCCAACATCACGACGTCGACGTCACACATTTTGGTTATGCGCGAGGTCAGGTATTCGGTATGCCTGATATTTACCCTTGTGATGTGCGGCTGATTGAAGCTGCAGAGCAAGCGGCGCGAGATGTCGTTCACATCAATAGTAAACGAGGCTTAATCTGTACTGGCGATTCCTTTATCGGTTGTGATGACGCCGTGGAGCGTCTACGCGGATTGTTCCCCGATATGTGCGCTGTTGAAATGGAAGGTGCGGCTATTGGTCAAACCTGCTTCATGTTCGATACTCCGTTCTTGGTGATCCGCTCTCTGTCCGATATCGCGGGCAAGAGTTCCAGTGTGTCATTTAAGTCGTACATCGATAAGGCAGGAAAAAACTCAGCTGAATTGGTGATGGGGATGATAAAACAACTCAGCCAGCTGGACATCGCTTAATATGAATTGGACACCGATTATCTCATCACCGCTGCTGATGTCTGCGGTGATATTAGTCGGTGTCGTTTGCCTTGAAGCCCTTTGGTATTGGCCTACTAAGTTTCACCCTTTGACTTTTTTTAGGTTTATCGCCCACCGCATGGAAAAGCGTGTAAACCGAGCCCAGAAAAGTAGCCCCGGGCAAAATCGAATTGCGGGTAGCTTGGGTATGTTGTTGTTAATCGCTCCCTTCGCAATATGTATTCAACTGTTTTTGTCTTTGGTTCACTTTCGTTGGTTTTTTGACGCCTTGGTGTTACTCATCGCGCTGTCATTTCATGCTGATTTCCGCCAATACAAACGCGTGCGGCGCACTGTAGAGGCACAACAAAAGCATCTAGCTAAAGATGGTCTAAATCAACTGGTGCTGCGCAAAACTGAGACATTGTCTCCTTTGGGTTGTGCCAAAGCCGCAATGGAATCAATTGTACTGCGTTTCTACTATCAATTTGTCACTATTGTATTTTGGTATCTAGTGGCGGGCCCTGTCGCAGCGCTTGTTGTCCGTTTGGTATATGAGTGCCGCCAAGTGTGGAATATCAAGCATAACCGGACGCGCTTTTTTGGCGCTCCCGCAAACGGCTTGTTTAACCTTCTGTGCGCGCTTCCCTGTTATCTGGGTAGCTTGGTTATCGGCTTGTTCTATCGTCCTTTTGCAACCTTGCCCGTATGGTTTTCACAACTGACCCAATCGTTGCGTCAGCGCATTGTCAGCCTAACCGCTGTGGCAATCCAAGCAGAACTCGGTGGGCCAGTAATTTATGAAACCAATAAACTGCGTCTACTGAGATTTAATCGAGCATCCCCAACCAAAGTCGGCCACCTCAATGTCATGCAGCAGTATGTGCAAGGTGCAAAGGTCATCATTTTGGTGAACAGTATTTTGATTTTGACCATTATTTACGGCCTCACCCTATGAACCGTAATTTAATTGGTTTGTTCTGGTGTACTTATACGTTTTTGACGACCGCATCTGATGCAAGCGCCGCCGAGCACAGAATTATTAGTCTGTCACCGCATTTGACTGAATGGGTTTACCTTCTCGAGCAGGAAGCCCAGTTGGTGGGTGTCAGTGCATATAGTGATTATCCGCCCGAGGCAAACAGTAAACCGGTCGTTGCCGACGCTAATGGTGTCAATTTTACTCAACTGATGGCCCTAACACCCAATCTGATCTTGGCGTGGCAAGGGGGAAATAAGCCGCAAGAAATCGCACGTCTGAAAAGTTTAGGCTACGCAGTATTTGAATCCTCGCCCCAACAGTTAACCGATATTAGCGCTGAGCTGCTCAAACTAGGGGCATTGTTGGGCGTCAGCGTAAAAGCCCAAAAAATCGCGCAAGACTTTACCAAAAAGTACCGCCGTATAGCATCTACCTACCAACAAGAGACACTGACACCGGTGTTTTATTACCTCTGGACCAAACCTCTGATGACTATTGGCAATGAGGCCTGGGGGAACCGCGCACTCAACATTTGCGGTGCACAAACGTTGTTTGTCGATGCCCCATCCGACTACCCAGAAGTAAGGCTTGCAGAAGTGATTAAACGTCGACCCAGGGCACTTGTAACCACTATGCAAGGCAGTAATGAAGAATTGCGCCAGTTTTGGTCATCACATGAGATGTTAGTCGATATTCCTATCATCACGGTAAATCCGGACATTATGCACAGGTTTACACCGCGTATTCTCGATGAAATCGAGATGCTTTGCGAACGGATCCCACACTGAGCGTTTCATGTTCCAGTACGTAATGGCTTAGACCACTGCGCAATAATAGCGCTGTTGGTTTTTGAACCTAAGCCGATATACTACGTACAAATCCCACACAATCAAAAGTAGAAGCAAGTGACTATGGATCAAGAAAATCATGTAATGGCAACAGGCGATTATAAAGTTGCCGACGTATCATTGGCTGATTGGGGCCGCAAAGAATTAACCATCGCTGAAAGCGAAATGCCAGCGTTGATGCGTATCCGAGAAAAGTATCTGGGCGAACAGCCGCTTCAAGGTGCCAAGATATTAGGTTGTATCCACATGACTATCCAAACAGGTGTCCTAATTGAAACACTTGTCGCACTTGGCGCTGAGGTTCGCTGGTCCTCCTGTAATATTTTCTCAACTCAAGACCACGCTGCTGCGGCTATTGTGGCTGCTGGCGTACCGGTTTTTGCGTGGAAAGGCGAAACCGAAGAAGAGTACGAGTGGTGCTTAGAGCAAACCATTTTAAAAGACGGGCAACCTTGGGACGCCAACATGATCCTGGACGATGGTGGCGATTTGACTCAAATGCTACACGACAAATACCCGCAGGTCTTGGCAAACGTTCACGGCATCACGGAAGAAACAACAACCGGTGTGCACCGTCTGTTAGACATGCTAAGTAATGGCGAACTGTTGGTGCCTGCGATCAACGTGAATGACTCAGTAACGAAGTCCAAAAACGACAATAAATACGGTTGTCGCCACAGCTTGAGCGATGCCATTAAACGTGCCACTGATCACCTACTCTCGGGTAAAAAGGCGTTGGTTATTGGATACGGCGATGTTGGTAAAGGTTCAGCTCAATCATTACGTCAAGAAGGCATGATTGTAAAAGTGTCTGAGATTGACCCCATATGCGCAATGCAAGCCTGTATGGATGGCTTCGAGGTCGTTTCGCCGTATATTAATGGTGAAAACAATGGCGATGGCAGCAATCTCAACACGACTCTATTGGAAAACACCGATTTATTAGTCACCACAACGGGTAATGTGGATGTGTGTGATAAGCATATGTTGGGGGCGATAAAATCCGGTGCCGTTGTGTGTAATATTGGCCATTTTGACAACGAGATCGATACCGCTTACACCCGCGAAAACTGGCGTTGGGAAGAAATCAAACCGCAGGTTCACAAGTTGTACCGCGGTGACGATGTCAGCGATCATTTGATCTTATTATCTGAGGGTCGCTTGGTTAACTTAGGCAATGCAACCGGACACCCGTCTCGCATTATGGATGGCTCTTTTGCCAATCAGGTATTGGCCCAAATTCACTTGTTCAAACAAGCTTACGCTGACCTAAGCAAAGACCAACAAGCGGAATTGCTTCGCGTCGAAGTGTTACCCAAGCACCTAGATGAAGAAGTTGCTCGTTATATGGTTGAGGGCTTTGGTGGTGTTGTCACCCGCCTCACTCAACAACAAGCCGATTATATTCAAGTGCCGGTTGACGGTCCGTTCAAGAATGACGAATATCGATACTAAATTAAAAGGAATTGAAAGATGAAAAAGTGGTTTATCACACTGATTGCAAGTATCAGTTTTTATGTCACAGCGGGAGAAGTACCAGACATTAAAGCTGAGCAATTGCTCAAGTCTGACACCAGCGAGTGGCTAATTCTTGATGTCCGCAGTGCGGAAGAATATGCTGAAGGGCATGTCCCTGGTGCGGTCAACATTGCGCATACAGAGCTTGAAGACCGATTATCTGAGATTGTTAATTTTGAGTCTAAACCTGTAGTCGTGTATTGCCGTTCTGGATACCGTGCAGGTAAAGCTGCAGAGATTCTCAAGAAGGCTAAATTCGCCGATATTCGTCACTTGGAAGGTGACATTATGGGTTGGAGAGAAGCTGGTCACGAGATGGCAAAATGAACACCGAGCGCCGTTGGCAGGATAAGTATGGAAGCTACCAGCTAGTGGCGCGCGATGATTTTCTTGAATCTCGAGTCATTGGCTCGATAGGCGAGGAAATTACCGCAAAGTTCTTCAAAGATATCATCGAACTGGCCAAGAGCTATGGCGGCCGTCCCTTCGGCTACCTAGCCGATTTGCGTCTCTCAGAAGGCTTCAATGATGTCGCTGAACGCGACATTATCAGCGCGTATAAAACGTGTATGACGTTGGGGTGCATTATCGATGCAATGATGTTGGAGTCTCCGGTAGTTAAACAGCAGATGCAGCGCATTAGCGATATTGTTGATGTTCCCATCCCGCTCGAGGTAAGGCTATTTGATGAACGCAGCAAAGCCGTTGCGTTTATCGAAAAAATCATCCGCAAAGAAAAGGACAAATAGTTGACTATCACCCTTGCCACTCCTGCCATGCTTTTCCCAGCAATCTCTTTACTATTATTGGCCTATACCAATCGATTCTTGACCCTTGCAACGGTTATTCGAAACTTTTCTGAAAACGACCAAGACGAAGGGATATCAAAACAGATTGCAAATTTGCGCAAACGTATCCAGCTGATTAAATCGATGCAAGAGGCTGGTGCCGTGAGTTTCTTTGTCTGCGTTTTGTCGATGCTGGCTATCTATCTTAACTATCAAACCGCAGGAAGTTGGCTGTTCGCGATCAGTTTGGTGTGCTTGCTGTATTCGCTATTGCTATCAGTTAGGGAAATAAGAATATCGGTCGAGGCGCTGGACGTGCACCTCGACACTGTAAAAGGTAAATGCGCTGACTAAGCCGTTAGACTGATCCTCGCAAATTTGCGTTTGCCGACTTGATAAACGGCGGTACCTGGTTCGCTCAACATCAAACGTGTATCGGTAACCCGTTCGCCGTCAATTTTAACCGCGCCTTGCTTGATCATTCTCATCGCTTCAGAGGTTGAACCTACCAGTTCAGCTTGTTTTAACACGTTTCCAATCGCGATCCCCTCGGCCTCGAGCGCAAACGCGTGCTCAGGCATCTCATCTGGGATCGCGTTTTTGCTAAACCGCTGAATAAAGTCTTGATGAGCAGCCTCGGCTGCGGCGTCATCGTGAAACCTTGCGATGATCTCTTTAGCTAACGTGATCTTAGCATCACGAGGATTACTGCCGTCTGCGACGGTTTGCTTAATGGCATCAATTTCTTCGATCGATTTAAAGCTCAGCAGATCATAGTAACGCCACATCAAATCGTCCGATATCGACATGATTTTGCCAAACATCTCATTCGGAGCATCGGTGATACCGATATAATTGTTCAAGGATTTGGACATCTTTTGGACGCCATCCAAACCTTCAAGCAATGGCATCATCAATACTGTCTGTTGAGCCTGACCTTGCTCTTTTTGCAGTTCACGTCCCATCAACAAATTGAATCGCTGATCAGTCCCACCGAGCTCGACATCGCTCTGCAACGCAACAGAGTCCCAGCCTTGCACCAATGGATAAAGGAATTCATGGATGGCAATCGGTTGACCATTGGCATAGCGCTTTTTGAAGTCATCACGCTCGAGCATTCGCGCAACGGTCTGACTTGCTGCCAACTTGATCATGCCCGCGGCGCCCAGCTCGTCCATCCATTCGGAGTTGAATCTTACCGTCGTTTTGTCTGGGTCCAAAATCTTGAACACCTGCTGCTTATACGTTTCAGCGTTAGCAAGTACTTCTTCACGTGAAAGCGGCTTACGGGTGACGTTCTTACCTGTTGGATCACCAATTAGGCCCGTAAAATCACCAATCAAGAATATTACCTCATGCCCCAATTGCTGAAATGTTCGCAACTTATTGATCAGTACGGTATGGCCTAAATGCAAATCTGGCGCAGTTGGATCGAAGCCCGCTTTTATCTTTAATGGTTTACCTGTTTTGAGTTTCTCGACTAACTCTGATTCAACGAGAATATCATCTGCGCCACGCTGGATTTCTGCTAGCGCGGCCTGCCAATCTGCCATGGAGTTTCCTAACTATTTATGCGCGTTTTCAAAACCGCTAAGTTTACGTTTTGAGCGCTAGCATTGAAAGACTAATAACGGATTATTTTAGGCATTCGAATCATCGTGAAGTGCTTTATAGGCTGGCGTTTGATACAGGTTTTGGTTATTCTCAAGAGGTTAACCATTTGTTTTAGTTGTGATGTCGTTAAAAACAAACCTTATCAAATCGCTAAACGCGCTACCCAGACCGCATAAAGTGGCCGCTTCAGTCACGGGTGCCGTGTGCGCGTTAATGTTGTTATTCCCATCGGACCCTGTGGTCGCCTCAAGGCACAGTGAAGCCTTTTTGCTCGAAGCGGGCAAACGATATGAACTGGCGCTTCCCGATTTTGCTGTTGCACCGCAATTGGACGCCCATCATGACCTAGACGTTGATTGGGTAAACTATAAAGTACGTTCAGGCGATACCTTGGCGAAAATATTTAAACGTGCGGGTTTAACCCCGAGAGATACGCACGAAGTAAGTCGCGCAGGCGAGCTGGCTAAAATGCTTGTGTCGATCATGCCCGGTGAGTCAATCAGTATTTTGTTGGGGCAAGATGGCAAATTTAGCGCACTGCGCTATCCCTATTCGACCACAGAAACCCTGTATATCGAAGCGCAAACGAATGATGAGACAAGTTCTCGTGCCCTCAACTCTCGCGTTGAACGCAAAGAAGTCGACATTCGGCACAATTTCGCCCAAGGACAAATAGAGTCGAACTTCTGGAATGCCGGCGTTGCGGCGGGCTTAACAGACAATCAAATCATGCAACTCGCAGACATCTTTGGCTGGGATATCGACTTTGCGCTCGATATTCGCAAAGGCGATGCTTTCAATATTGTATTCGAAGAACGCTACATCGCAGGTGAATTCGTCGGCTACGGCGATATTGTCGCTGCTGAATTTACCAATCAAGATGAGCATTTTGATGCCATTCGTTACACCGACGGTGAATACTATTCGTCCGACGGCCGCAGTATGCGCAAGAGCTTCTTGCGAGCACCGGTGCATTTTACCCGCGTCAGTTCAAACTTTAACCCGAAGCGATTCCACCCAGTTTTGAAACGAATCAAACCGCACCGCGGCGTTGATTACGTTGCCCCGGTCGGCACGCCTATTATGTCTGCTGGCGATGGGCGTGTTATTAAAGCAGGTTACGACAAATACAATGGCCATCATGTATTTGTTCAACATGGCGAAAAATATACAACCAAATATTTGCACTTCAAAAAACGGGCCGTGAAAAAAGGTGACTGGGTTAAGCAGGGCCAAGTGATTGGGTATCTCGGCAGTTCTGGTATGGTCACTGGCGCTCATTTGCACTATGAGTTTTTGGTCAACGGCGTCCACCGTAATCCACGCACCGTAACACTACCTAAAGCAGACCCAATTGCCTCGTCTGAACGTGCAGCGTTCGAACAAATTGCATCGGTTCGCCTCGAGCAACTGAGTAACAATAAACGCATCATGCTGGCTATGAATTAAGCCAGCATGGCAAATCAAAATCTCTATATTGGCTTAATGTCTGGCACCAGTATGGATGGTGTCGATGCTGTACTCGCAGATTTTTCTACGCACGGCGTCCAAAGTCTTGGGCACGCTCACCGACCCTACCCTAAACCCCTATTAAACATGCTCCAACAGATGAGTGTGCCCGGCGACAATGAAGTTGAGCATTGGGGGGTCGTCGATAATGGTGTTGCGAATATCTGTGTGGATGTCGTACAAGACTTGCTAAACAGTACGGGCGTTTCGCCAGATCGCATCAGCGCTATTGGGGCTCACGGCCAAACGATTCGCCATCGCCCGGTTGGCATTGCTTCCTTTGCTGACAGTGCTTTTACGCTACAAATTGGCGATCCAAATCGCATTGCTGCGCACACCGGTATTCCCGTTGTTGCTGACTTTCGTCGTAAGGATCTCGCGCTTGGAGGCCAGGGCGCTCCGCTCGCTCCCGCGTTTCATGCAGCATATCTCAACCAGTCAAAGGTAAGCCAAGTCGTATTAAATCTGGGCGGTATTGCCAATATCACCATTCTACCTGCCGGCACTGATGACCCCATCTGGGGCTACGATACAGGCCCTGCAAATACATTAGTTGACGCTTGGTATCAGGAGCATCACCAAGGACATTATGATGAAGGTGGCCAATGGGCAGCGTCTGGCAACGTGCAACAAACGCTTTTAGAGAGTTGGCTAAACGACGAATACTTCCATCTAGATGCGCCAAAGAGCACAGGTAAAGAGTATTTCAGTCGACAATGGCTAAGTAATAACAGTCAGTTAGACAACTATACGGCTGCAGATATTCAAGCCAGTTTGGTCGGCCTTACAGTTGAGAGTGTTGCCGCACAAATTGATAAACTCAGTCACGTAGAACAAGTTTTGGTGTGCGGCGGCGGTGTCTACAATGATCACATGATGCAGCAGTTTCAGCAGCGCTTACCCCATAGCGAAATAAGCTCGACTGCTGCGATGGGTGTCGATCCTATGCATGTTGAAGCGCTTGCTTTCGCATGGTTAGCCCGTCAGTACTGTTTGCGTTTGCCTGGAAATATGCCCAGTGTTACCGGAGCGAGCAGACCTGCTATTCTGGGCGCAATGTATTTACCAGACTAAAGTGGCGAGCATGAATACCAACGTTAAGCTAGACCCCATTGATATTGACATACTGGCCAGAATGTATGCGGATCCCACGATCAACAACAAAAGCTTAGCGAGCCATGTAGGCATGGCAGCGTCTTCATGCCATGAACGCGTAAAGCGCCTGTATCAACAAGGGGTTATTCAACATCACTTGTTAAAGGTTAACCCAGAGGCACTTGGTGGTCATATTCAAGCAATGGTTGCCGTACGTTTAGCCCATCACGACCGGGATACAATTGCCGGCTTTCAACAGGCTTTAGTGGATACGACAGAAGTTGTGAGTGTGTATCACACCGGAGGCGAAAACGACTTCTTATTGCATGTCAGTGTGCCCAATGCCCTTCACCTGCGAGATTTCGTATTTGATACGATTACAGCGCGCGATGAAGTGAACCATGTTGAAACCGCATTAGTATATGATGTACAACACAGTAGTCGTTTACCCCATTATTAGAGACAAAGTACCTGAACTAATTACCCTTTTTGCCGGTCCTAGTTGTTACTAACCGATGTTTAATCTAGAGGTTTTTTCAATGCATTCTATCCGCTTACTTGTTGTTTCCTGTGCCGCCCTTATTCTGTCGGCTTGTAGCTCCGTCCCACGAGTGAACACTGACTATGATACCAATGCGAGTTTCGGTCATTTGCAGTCTTTTGCGTTTGCACCAGCACACACCTCTACCGAGACGGTAACCACGCTTCTGAACAAGCGCGTGAAAGACGCCATCAGCGCAACATTGCAAGCGAAAGGCCATGCATTAACCGATGCTGAGAGCGCTGATTTTTTGGTCGCTTTCCATACCAGCTACGAAAAGCGCATCGATGTTGATACCTACTATACAACATGGGGTATTCGTCCTTTTTGGTGGTATGGCCCTTATCACCCTGCCCATGTGCCGACGACTCGAGTGCGTGAATACAAAGTAGGTACACTGGCGATGGATATTATCGACAATAAAGCAAAAACGGTCGTTTGGAGCAGCAATGCGGCAAACACTCTGTCCAAATACCTCACACCTGAAGAGCGCGAAGCCAAAATCAAAGTCGTGGTGGAAGCAATGGTCGCTGACTTCCCGCCACAGTAAGCGTTTTAGCATCTTTGTTATCTTTATAATAAAGGCAGCCCTGCGCTGCCTTTATTGTTAGTTTTGGCTGCATAGCGGTATCAGGCCTTTGAAAACCATCCGTAACATCCAATAAACCTGATCATAGTCTCATTTTAATCAGATTTTCTTGGCTACAGGAATGCGTAGTATGAAGCGCAATTTTGTAATCAGGAGAGACGAATGTTGACTATTAAACGAGTCGGCCAGCTCATTATTGGTTTGGCTCTCACATATAGTGTGGCGGCTCAAGGAACGGTAGAAGTGTCATTTTCAACCGGCCCCACACAAAACCAAACAGATATTGCCATTGTCATCAGTGATGCCAACCAATTAGGCCCGAAGGTTACCGCGATTGACCAAGCATCAGGTGGCGAATTGACCCGCCAACTAGCACAAATCAGTAATTTTAAGGAAAACCCAAACGGCGTTGTGCTTTACGGTGTCGCCCCCTACCAACGCGTCTTAGTTAAATGGCTAAATCCGGACGCTGGTAGTACTGCGCCAGATTGGCAAAATCTAGGTGGTAAAATGCTGGCGTGGCTGCAACAACATGACACAAAGGGCGACTTAACCGTGGTTGTTGATGTGCCAAGCATTACACAAAACCAATTGGCCCTCCTCGGTCTGGGCGCAAAATTACGTGGCTACAGTTTCAGCCAGTATAAGCGTGCTGAAAACCAGCCCGATAATTTACATATCAGTTTGGTTCACGATGCTGCGCCGCAAGCCAGCAGCCTATATGAGAGCGACTTCCAACACCTTGCTCAGGGTGTCTATCTCGCACGCAATATGTCCAGCGAACCGGGCAAGAGCCTTTATCCGGCGTTGTTTGTCGAGCGGGTAAGAAAACTGTTTAAGGGCGTCGATAATGTTGAGATCGATGTATTAGATGTTCGCGACATGGAAAAGCACAACATGGGCGCTTTGCTCGGTGTCGGCCAGGGCTCGATACACGAGCCAAGATTGCTGGTTATCAAATATAACGGCGCAGAAGATGATGGCGCGCCAATCGCTTTAGTCGGTAAAGGCATTACGTTTGATACTGGTGGAATAAGCCTAAAGCCGAACAACGGTATGTGGGCAATGAAGTCAGACCTATCAGGCGCTGCGGCGGTTGCAGGCACCATGCTAGCAGTTGCGAAACGCGCAGCGAAAGTCAATGTAGTCGGGTTAATGCCGCTTGCCGAAAATATGCCCGCGGAGGATGCAATTCGACCGGGTGATGTACTACAAACCATGCACGGAACAAGTATTGAAATAATCTCCACCGATGCTGAAGGCCGCTTAATTCTGGCGGATGCAGTGACCTATGCACAACAAAAATATACACCAACGATGTTGTTAAATATTGCAACACTTACTGGTTCAGCACTGCGAGCCTTGAGTGATGAATATGCTGCCGTCATTACACGAGACTTTGCGCTATCACAAGAAATGATGGCGGTCGGTGAACAAGCGGGTGAGCATGTATGGCCGTTGCCTTTGCACCCCAATCACTTCAAACAAATCGGCTCAGATATAGCCGATATCAAAAATTCAGGCGCGGGGAATCCTGGCGCAAGTATAGGTGCTGCTGTTGTAGGAACATTTATAGATGAGTCATTACCTTGGGTTCACTTGGACATTGCCGGTGTGGACTATCTGACTGAGTCCACAGACGTCACTCCTAAGGGTGCCGCAGGTTGGGGGGTTCGTTTTATGGACCAGCTACTGCGCAATAAAGAGGCAAAATAAGCCCTTCTGAACAGCTCGATTCATTTCCAATCCAACAGGCACTAGACAGTGCCTGTTGCTTTTTTGTTCTAAGTAATACTATTTTTTTTCGTTGAACAGCGCCGCCCTATGCCCATATTAGTTTGTATCACTACGATCAAACACGCTAGGAGACAGCAGTGTCTAACACTTTATTCAATTCAATCAATTTTGCGGGTGAACCGCTGAAAAACCGTTTCGTATTAGCCCCACTGACCCGAGGTCGCGCCGGTGCTGACCGAGTTCCAAACGACCTGATGGCCGAATACTATGCTCAACGAGCAACCGCTGGTTTACTGGTGACTGAGGCCACCAGTGTGTCACCGAAAGGAAATGGCTGGGTCAACGCCCCAGGTATATACACAGGCGAAATGGTCGACGGCTGGCGAAAGGTCACTGACGCTGTGCATAAACGAGGCAGTAAGATTGTTCTGCAGCTTTGGCATACTGGGCGCGCTTCACATAGTGATTTCCACAACGGAGAGTTACCCGTTTCAGCCTCGGCCGTCAAACTCGCCGGTGACCAGATTCACACTCCTGAAGGAAAGAAGGATTACGAAACACCACAAGCAATGACCATAGAGCAAATTGATCATACGGTAGAAGATTACCGACTTGCAGCGTTAAACGCCAAAAATGCCGGATTCGATGGGGTTGAGATCCACGCCGCCAATGGCTATCTGATCAATCAATTTTTAGATGGTCGCAGCAATCAACGTGATGATGAATACGGCGGTAGCATTGAGAATCGCACGCGTTTATTGGAGCGCATCACTGAAGCGGTACTCACAGTCTTCCCAGCTGAAAACGTTGGAGCACGTATCTCACCGAATGGTGTATTTAATGACATGGGGAGCGACGACTATCGTGAACTATTTACCTATGTCGCGAAAAAGCTAAATGCCTATAAACTGGGTTATCTGCACGTTATGGATGGTCTCGCATTTGGATTCCACGAACGCGGTGAAGCCATGACGTTAGGGGATTTCAGACCACTATTTGATGGGCTGTTGATTGGCAACTGCGGCTATGACTTTGCGACCGCAGAATCAGCGGTTGGCAATGGTAGTGCTGATTTAATCGCTTTTGGGCGACCGTATATCAGTAATCCAGACTTGCCTCAGCGTTTACAAAATAACTGGCCTCTGGCTGCTGCCGACGACATGACCTACTGGTACACCGATGGTGCCAAAGGGTATACGGATTACCCCGCGTATCAAGGCTAGTCAGACAGCGTCAAGCGTGACAACTTCTCAAGGCATGCAATCCATGCGTATTGATGTTGGTCACGCTCATCGTCATTCGCAAAACCCGAATGTGTTAATGTCACTTCGGTGGTTGTATCGTTGACAGACACAAACACAATGTCAACGATACTCATGACCGTTTCTTCTTCGTTATCCATCCACGCCCACGAATATCGGATATGCGCATTTTGCTCTATCGCTAAATACTCACCGACAAGTTGATACTGTTGTCCGCTGGGCTCTTGCATGGTCAATGTATAGCGTCCGCCTTCTTGAAAGTCAGACATAACTTGGGCCACGAATACTTCGCCCGGTGCAAACCACTGAATAAGCTTTTCGGGTAATACAAATGCTTCAAACACTGACGAAACAGGCCCATTCAAACTGACCGTGAGGGATAACTGACTCATAAAAGCTCCGGTTGACTTGCGTTAGAGCAACACAAGCATACTGCGTTGCCTTAGTTATCGGCAACGCAGCGACTTTCACTAGGACATCAATGATTTCATGTTAGGTAACGCGTCATAGTGCTGTTGGGTAACGCGCATCGCCACTTCAGTGAACATGGCGTCTATCGCGTCGGCCGACATAAACTGCTCTGAAAATCCCGGAACCACTGGGTCTATATGTAGCTTTGCGGCACTGATAAAGTGCGCAATCAGCGACTTCACGTTGTCAGTCCCCATCGCAATCCGCATCGTTGTCATAAAAATTTGCGCTTTAACTTGTTCTTCACGACTTAGCTCGCTGTGCGACGTCAGCGCTGGGCAGAGAATGATGGTGTTAGTTTGACCAATACTTACCTGGTGGCCAAATGCAGGCTCTAGGGCATCGAAGAATCGAACAAAGGTATCGCGATCCAAGTGCGCAGACTCCATATCCACGGTGAACAAACTGCAAGACCAACCATGATTCATGGTACGTGCTCGAATATCTGCGTTTGCGTGATCATCCAATGCATTGCAGTTGACGTTGAATGACGGGTGTGAGGCTAAGAATCGGGTGAATACTTGCGTATTGATCACTTTATTCATGATGCGTTGCGGTAAGGTTTTCATGCCGGTCAATACGTCGAACGCTTTTTCTGAATCTAGGAATGCGCCTTTGATGTAATAGACATCCCAGAACATCGTGCGTGACCAGTCCCACCCGTTTACGCAGTCACCTTTAGACTGGAACATGCGATAGGCTTCGCCAATAACCACACCAGCAGTTGTAGCACCTGTACCACAGATATCTTTGGTATAACTGTGTACCACATAGTCGGGGCGAGAGAGTTTATCTTCATGTTGTAAGGGCTGTGCCAATACTGGCGTGGCTAATGTGCTATCCAGCATTACTAGCGCATTGTGCTGGTGCGCAACGCGACAAATTGCCGGTACATCCAACACAAAACCATGTGGGTTGCACGGTGATTCAATGTACACATGCAACTCATTGCCATTGGCCAAGCGCTCAGCATGGTCCGATTTCGCTTGCTCGATACACTGGGTGAAAGACGCTTCATCGTAGCCATCAAACCAGACCAATTGGATATCCATACGATTCTGTCGGGCAAAGTAATCATGCAAAAGTTGGAATACTCCACCGTAAACATTGCGAGATACGACGAGCACATCACCGTGTGTGAGCACGTTCGACAACAGAGCGTCAATAGCTGCCATTCCCGAGTTGAAGTTCCACGCGAGGTACTCCGAAGCATTTTGACCCGCCTCCATATCAACAATCGCATTCGCTAACGAAATATTGGTCGGATTCAGTAGCCGTGTATAGATTTGGTGCGTAAATTCCTTACCTTGAAATGCGTCGTCTACCCACTCTGTGCAGGCATAGACATAGGTTGCAGTGCGCACAACCACCGGTGTAGCAGAAAATAATGCGGTGACATTATCAAACAGAGGATAATGTGATTTGTTCGCTGAAGTATCTTCTCCTGATAAGCTTTGATAAGTCGCGCGGAATGGATTTTGTAGCGAATCTAAGATTTTAGCTATCTGGAATGACAAGAATTTTTTCGCATTAAAGTATGCCACTTTTTCTTGTTGACCAATCTCGGATAACGTCTGTTGCGTGACTTCCCACAATTTCATCACATCTGACTGACTTTGATATAGGTGCTCTGCTGCTGCCGACAGCGCCTGACCATATTCGGTATTTGCATCGATGCCAAAATGCGCCAATTGCTCTGCGACTAGTTGCTGGACTGACTCAGCTTTGGTGGAATTTCGCTTCGGCGACAATAGCTTAGCGTGAGCGAGTGATTGTTCTTGTTGTGTTGATGTACTCATTACCGTTTCCTAAACACCAATTATTCGAATTTTATTCGTTATATTTACACTTTTAACGATTTATATTCAACAAAGTGCAATTTGTGCTTTTACTACTAGGAAAGAATTCTTTACTCGTGCACACTAAACGAGAATGTAATAACGTTTTTTAAAATGAATCATCTAACGATTTTGAGCCGAGATGCTCAGACGTACGCCAAGCTATTGGAAGCCCTATCGCCAACCGGTCTTGTCGTCGAACAAGTGACAGATGACCCCGCCGATGTCCGTGTCGACCAGGTGAGCATGCTGTTGAGTGAACCCGACCTCGCAGCCCAAATAATCCAGGATTGTCCGCGTTTGCAATGGCTCCAATCGACGTGGGCTGGCAATGCCCCACTGATTAAACACAGTAAAACTGACTATACGCTCACTGCGGTTAAAGGCATTTTTGGCCATACGATGCGTGAATACGTGGCCACCTACCTACTGCACTTCAGTCGTAATGTAGATGCATTTCATCCACGCGTTGATAGTCGCCAGAGGGCTAAACCTATGCAATGGCGGCCCCCTGCTGTCAGCACACTACGAGGGAAATGTCTTGGTGTGCTGGGCGCTGGTGATATCGCGGCTAATTTGATCGGGCTAGCGAAGTGTTTCGACATGCGGATCATCGGGTTGAATAGACGCGGCGAGAGCGAACATGCGTTCGATGCCATGTACAGTGCGCAGCAGGCTCAAGATTTTGCGCGCCAGTGTGACTACCTAGTCTGCTTGCTGCCAGACACGCCGGCGACTACGCACTTCATCAACGGAGCGTTTCTTTCCCAGTTAAAGCACCACTGTGTTCTGATCAACGCCGGACGGGGTAACAGTATTGAACAGCACGCTTTATTGGACGCTCTCAACCGCGGACAGCTCAGCGCTGCAGTATTAGATGTGTTTGAAACCGAACCTCTCCCCGAACACCACCCATTTTGGCAGCACGATAAGATCTGGATCACTCAGCATACGGCAGCAATTTCCAATCCTGCGGACGTAATACACGTATTTTGTGAAAACTATCAACGCTGGCAGCAACGACAATCGCTGTTACACCAAATAGATTTTGAACAAGGATATTAACCACGCTTATGTCACATTCGACCTCATTTAGTCGCTTGACTTACATAACCACTGCGCTTCTCTTTTTGGGTGTCACTGCACCACTACAAGCTGATGGCGACGCCTTTTTTGCCAAGCTTGAGCAGTATTGCGGTAAAGCATTTGCTGGAGAAGTCAGCGCCGATAGACCTCAAAGCGGTGTATTTTCCAATCGCGCTTTGGTCATGCACGTACGTGAGTGCAGCGCAGACGAGATCCGCGTACCTTTTCACGTCGGTGACGATCGCTCGCGGACATGGGTTTTCACCAAGACCGATACAGGTCTGCGCCTAAAGCACGACCACCGACATGAAGATGGTAGTGAAGACGCGCTTACCCAGTACGGAGGCGATGCGGATCCAGCGAGAAGTTTGGCAAGTTTCCAAGCGTTTCCTGCTGATAAATACTCTAAGAACATGTTTGATGCGCAGGGTATCCCCGTCTCCAAGGATAACGTCTGGGAAGTCTCTCTGGATGACGGCGTGTTTAAATATCGGTTGATTCGTCCATCCAGAGAGGTCAGTGTGGATTTCAACTTGAATGAGCCGGTTGACCTGCCACCAGCGCCCTGGGGCGCAGAAAACTAGCTGCGCCGCGGATCGGTTGCTGTCACTTCGATTCTGTCGGCATTTTTCTCGTGAAACTCGCGTAAATGTGCTACCTCAGACAAATCGTGCAGCATTCTAAATTCGACCCAATCAATTAAGCAATACAGGCAAATTGACGGGTAATGCCAGTCATTAAAAAAGCCGCGCTGGACCAAGTCGTCTAGATAGCGCAGACTGGTATCAACCCGCTCGCGTTGAATCCTAAAGTACATATGGTCGGCATCAGTATCGATATCCGAGCGCTGCAGCATCAGTATTTGGACCAAAGAGTCATTGACCGCGTCGATTACAGTGAGGTGGTTTTCTTGCTCCCAGTTTGGGTTTGGATAATCGAGCTTTTCGCTTAAGTAGCGATATATCACGCGAGAGTCAAAAACCGTCTCTCCATCGCATTCAATCATCGGAATTTTCATGGCGGGGTTTCGCGCTGCCAGATCTTCACGATCCGCACCGGCAAAAATATCCATATTAATAAACTCGTGATCATCATTGGCCAGCCAGATACGCAGGCGTCTAACGAAAGGGGAGGTTGTAGAACCGTAAAGCTTAATCACCGCATAACACCTTTTTGATGAGGAACGGTATGAGCTTAGCAGGTGTCGGTTGAAAGTCGCAACCAACACCCGAGAGAATGCTTAGATACTGAAACTTGCGCCGCAACCACAAGTCGTCGTTGCGTTAGGGTTATTGACCAAGAATCGTGAGCCCTCAAGACCTTCGGTGTAATCGACGACACCGCCAACAAGATACTGCAAGCTCATCGGGTCGACGACTAGCGTTACCTCATCTTTTTCAATGGTCATGTCTCCCTCGTTGACTTTTTCATCAAAGGTAAAGCCATACTGGAAACCCGAGCAACCGCCGCCTGTGATATACACACGCAATTTTAATTCAGGGTTTTCTTCCTCCTGAATCAAGGTTTTAACCTTGGCTGCCGCAGCATCTGAAAACTCAATTGGCATAGCACTTTCGACTGACACAATGTACCTCTCAATCCAAACTGCACTACTCGCAGATAATGGGAAAACTAAATAGCCGTCAATTATCTAATACTTGAGTAAATCAATCAAGTATTAGGCTGTTCGAATCTAGTGTAGAAATTCGTTTTCGAGATTATCAGTAATCACTGATAGTTTGATGATATTATCAAAAAGATTCGATCCCATTTTGTATCAGGGATTAAATTAAAAAAGAAATTCTGCTAACAAGAACAAACACAATATCTTATTGGATTTATTACTCAATATTCTTAGGCATCTGCCTTACAATTACATCTATCACTACAGAAACATTTACAAAACTTCCTGATTTTCAAGGAGACGTAAGAGCTATAGCAGCTGACTTATTGATCATTCCATCGACTATTGGCGCAATTTTCATTGGTATCGCGATTTATCGCCTTCCCAAATACATACAAATAGACAAGGCCAATTCAAGGGTTGTGATCGACAACATCGACGTCCGAGATCTTTTGACATTGGATAGGTCAAACACTCCCCCTAACCACTGCCATGCTCCTTGATAAGCACATCAAAATAATGCATATCCTTTCGACAGGTATCCATATTTTGCGCGAAATCATCGCGACATCCAGGATTGCAAAATCCGACGGTATGCCCTTTGTATGTGGTCAGCGAATCAGGACTCACAGGCTTACCTGATCGTGGGCAATAGTGATTTAGCGTCTCTTCCACTTTAATTTTCTCCTTGAATGAGAATGAATTTGCGCACCGAGCCGATTGGCTGATGCGCGATATCCAAAACGGCCGTTTAGCGGGCTTGTGTTTCGGCTATTTTCTTACGCTCAACAAACGACACCTTATGCCCAAATTGGTATAAACCTAATCCGACAAGCACAAAGAAACCGCCCAGTAGCAAATCAAAAGTCAAAGGCTCACCATTGAAAGTAGCACCTAAGGCGATTGCAAAAACGGGGGTTATCATGGTCACCAACGCAACGGTACTGGCCGCCAATTTTTGCAACACATAAAAATATGCGACAAAACCCAATAACGACCCTAACACACCAAGATAAGTAATTGCATACAGTGAGCGGCTCGACCATTGTTCTACTGGCAGCGTTCCATCGGTAAACCACCATGCGGCAAAAAACATCGGCAATGACATCCATAAGGCCCCAACGGTCGTCGATATCGCATTCATTTGCACATTCACGCCCTTAACCAATACACCGCTCAGACTAAAACACAGTACTGAACCGAACACTAAGCCGATGCCTATCAGGCCTTTCTCTGTCAATGCAATGTTGTCCATACATACGATGACTAAACCCGCCAAAGACAGTGATATCGCCACTTTTCTTATCCAACCAAAGGGCCTTTCATTCAACAGCCACTGACCCAGCAATCCTGAAAGTATCGGTGCGATACCATAGATCAAAGACATCAAGCCAGACGAAACGTAGGCGGCAGCGAAATACACCATCAGCATTCCACCAAACATACTAAGGCTCGAATAGGCATATACCTGCAGAGCTGGTCGACTCCAATGCAACCGGATTCGGGTTAAGAGGACAAATACCAAACCAAGTACGGCGGCGATCGCCATTCTTAGCAACAGTGCAAGTGTTGGACTTACCGTCTCGCTACTCCACACTATACCTAATGGCGTTGTTGACCAAATGATGACTACAGCAAGGTACGCTGCGGGCACTGACATGACGCTCTCCTTCTCGTTCAAGCTGCAGAATCCTGCGGCCTAAAACGAAAAAAGCCGCAGTTTGAGCTGCGGCTTTTTGGGGTTTAAAATTCGCTTCTTACTAAAATCTAAACAACCAAGCCGCAACAGATGCGTGACTCCACGTGCACGCACACACAACCGATACCGCCAGGCGCGGTAGATTATTAATGGGTTGTGTGGTTTGGCTCTTTTGCATGAAATTCTTCTCAACAATAACGCAATCGATAGTGAACCTGGAACTCGTGAGAGTCAATGCCTTGATTAAAAAAAACATTACTTGTGGTTCAAAAGCATTAATTTAATGCTCCAGAAAAGTTACACGTCTCGGTCAACTCGAGACCACCTCAACGAGGTTGAAAGCGGTACCTGAATCGCCCTGCACGAGCACTCGACACTGACCCCACCCTTGTGGAATCTTCCAAACATGTGACTCAGCGACCGTAAAAACCTCTCGGTGTGATTCACAACGAACCTCAACTGTTTTTAAATCGCCCTTTATTTCTGAAAAAGCAAAATCGTTTCTGACCAGCGTATGGAAAAACGTGCCACGTTCGTCGAGTTCAATGGGTACGAAAATGTTTTCGGCAGACGCAATGTGTTGATTGATGATATCAATAGACCCCTTAACACTCTCATAGCGCTCCGCTTGTCCTTCCATGTTGGCCAATAACTCGGCCGATTCGAGCGCTTCTGCATAAAATCCAAAGCGCGCATTCAGCAAGAAAACTTTTTGTAATAAATAAGCGAGATATCCTTGATCAAATGTACCGTCACCACCCGCATGACTGGCTGCACTGGCAAGGGTTCGAATCAAACTTTGCAATTCGCGTCTTGGTTGCCCTAACGCCTCTGCCAGCATTGCGTCCATGTTCCATAGCCAGGCATTTTCGTAGCGATTCAAGCTGTTTGACTCGTGTAACTCATTGAGTTTCGCTTCTGCCTCTTGGATTTTTCCGTCCTTGCGGAGCGCATCGATGTCTCTATATTTTGCAACAAAAGAGCGCTTGGCGCCTCTGACTGCGCCCTCGCTCATGGTAAAGTCAAATTGAATGGCTTGATGACATTGTTGGGTAGGCTTGCCATTCTTCATCGCAGGTTCAAAGGTCCACTTTTTAAGGGCTCTTAGCGCTTGCTTCTTAAAAGCGCGATGACCAGCGTAATCATCGATTATGGGGTCTTGAACATTGCCGTTTTCATCGATCACGTAACTCATCTTAACCCAACCTTCTTGGCCATTGCGCGCTGCAGCTTCAGGATATCTCGGGTTAACACGCTCCAACGTTTTCGCAGGGACAAACGCGGCAAGACTCTCGACTTCATTCTGCGGTATTTGGACAGCAGCTTGCTCGGTTACATCATCACAAGGAAATTCTCGCTCCTGGGCAAGCACCGCTCCACAGACTAGAGTGGAAATGGAGCACAATAGCAATGTTTTGAAGGCTTTCATGCGATCGTCCTTAATCAAAGTATCTCTAATTTGTGCTTAATGTATGCGTTGGTCGTCGTCAATGTCAATCGAATCTCGAGTACAACTGTTATACGGTTAATCCGATATCAGAGTAACAATAAACCCGATTTCGCCCTTCACTTTTCGACTGGTAGAGGGCTGTGTCAGATTGAGAGAACAAAGAGTCGAGGTCTTGATCCGGGCCTATAGTCGCTTGTGCGACGCCAAAGCTCGCCGTGATTTGAAATTCATGTCCGCTCGGCGTGGTATCAATTTCTGCTATTATTTCGCGTAAATACTCCGCCAAAGCCTTTGCGTGCTCTTGGTCACAATCACTCAGGAATAGACCAAATTCCTCACCACCGAGACGGCCCAAGATATCTTGCTTGCGACACGCCTTTTTGACGGTCTCCGCAACTTTAACCAAGGTCCAATCTCCAACCGCATGACCGTATTGGTCATTGATTTGCTTGAATAGATCCAAATCAAAGATGATAAAACTCGCTTTTTTATCCCTTGCAGAGCGACTGTTCATCACATTGTTGGCTTCAAGGTAAAACTGTCGCCTATTTTTCAGGGCTGTCAGACCATCCGTTTCAGAAAGCCGTTTAAACTTCTGTTTCACTTTGTTGGTTCGATATAGGCCGACGAATAAAATCGCTAGCACTGCAGTCAAAAACAATGCGATCAACACACTATTTTGTGCTTCTCGTTTGGCAGTTATCGCTTCTGCTGCCAATAGTTCGTTTTCAGTCGAGACCAACAAAAGGGCCTGCTCATTCAACTCTGACTCAAACTGTGCACGCTGAAACGCAAGTTGATTAGCCTTTTCTTGATCGGTAAACGCCTTATCGGACTCAATGTACAGCTCATTGAATCGCAATGCTTGGGGAAAATTGCCGCGCTGTTTTTCGATTTGATATAACAGAGCATAAGCCTGTACAGCGGGTTTATTAAACTGTGCTTCAGTTGACGACGCCAATGCATTCTGCGCATGCTGCGCGGCGTTTTCCAAGTCGCCTAAACTGAATAGAACCTCTGATCGTGCCGCGTGATATTGCGCAATCAATCGCGGGTATCGCGTATTTAGAATATTGGTTTCGACTCGGTTTAAGGTGTCCAAGGCGCCATTTATAGAATCGTGAACCAGTAAAAACTGTGCTTTGTTGATCGATACCAGTCCAGCCCATATATGCTCGTTCAAGTCTTCGCAAAAGGCTTCTGATTCACTAATGTATTGCAGATCAACCCTATCGCCGTTGGATTTATGCGAGGACTCCACGAGCACGCTGCGCGCTATGCACTCAGGCCGCGGCTCTAATTCGAACTCGAACAAAGCGGACGCTGCTTTGATCGCAAGCTCGTATTGACCCGCTTCTTGATAAAAGAGGGTTTTTGATAATTCACCATCGAATAGTACCCGTGGCTCGGAAACGCCACTTTTAAGCTCATCCATACGGCGTATAAACAGCGCGCCATTGTAAAAATCACGTTTAATGCCGTGATTGGTCAGCATCAGATTCGCAGCGCGATATTTAAGGTCGGTAAATAATGAAGACTCAAACAAAGATGAGGCTGATGCCATCGCCTCAGCATACTTGCCACTTATTGTCTTATGGTAAGCAGTCAAATAGGTAAATAGCGCCGCTTGATACTCGGTCATTTCCGATCGTCGCGGTGACAATTCATCGAGCGTCTGGGTGAAACGAGGAATATCCGATGAACGAATATTATCGGCTTCTTCCAACAAGCTCGCAATCTCATCACTGGCATGCGTGCTGCTCGAAAATAGAACTGCAAGAAAAATCCAGCCCAATCGAACGCTGGATTTCAATGTTGAAAGAAGCATAGGTGGACTAGTGAAGGTTGATTGAAGTCTCTGAGTCTTCGTCATCTTCTTTGTCTTGGTTGTCGTCTTCATCCTCTGCTGGGACAACACCACACCACTGATCGATAGAAGATTCAATTTCTTCAACCGCTGCTCTAGCTAATTTTCTGACTTCTTTACCCTTCTCAGAATCTTCACGTTGGAGTTCTGCGGACGCGCCCAATTGCGCTAATAATTCAACTGCTGACATTGTCGTTCCTCGCTGTTTTTATTCATTATTATTGACGGTCTATTCTGCCACTATCACTCCGATAACAACCAGTCTTTTTTCGATTTTAAGGTCATATAATGCTTAATACCGTTTCGATAAAACGTCTTTACTCGGTCGAATGAGAGTCGCTTGGCTAACAAACACACTAACCGATTACTAGCTTGGTGTGTTTCAAGGAGCACGTCATTATCTAATTCCATAAATGCGTATTCAATCATCGCAAACAATGCCTCGTGAGGATAACCTCGCCCTTCAGCATCAGCGTGCAAAATAATGCCAATTTCGGCTACACCCAGTAAGTCTTTTGTCGCTGAAACACTTTGAATTCCCAGCGATTGCCCCGTCACTTTATCTTCGATTATCCAATAAAAAGAACGCGAATTAGCGCAATTCTGAGTTAAAATTGCGCGCATTATATCTTCGCTACAAATATCACTCAGTACGCCCTGCAAATGCTGCAACCGAGACTCAGTAGTGTACAAGCCTTCGACAAACTGGGCATCACGTCGCTCGATTAATCGACAGGTTAAACGCGGACTAGAAAACTGGTGCACTATGACAGCGACTTATTGAGCGCAATGAGTTCAGCTTCTCGCTGCTTATGAATCTGCATGGGGCGAGCAGGAGGAATCACCAATGTGCTGTATTGATGTACTTGGCAAGTATCTATCTGATGCAACGGAATCCAATCAATCCGGATTTCATCAGTCGGCAACGCTCTCGCTTCATAAATTGCTACTTTATGGGTATCTGGGTAATGCGCTAAAAGTTGATTTTTCAACAGGCTCCTATATGCATCAGCGGTAGTGAATTGCTTTGCTGCTCTATCACCAGCCATGCCAATCTGCCATAAAATCAGATATGCGCAAGTATCGATCACTCGGTCGTAAAGCATAAATTGAGTTGCTTCAAATTGTGCAGAACCCGAACGACCGGGGTCAATTCCCATATCAGCATAAAGGCAGGCCTCTGCGGAAATTCCCGGTTCCATGTGTGCGTGGAAGCCTTCTTCTTGCGCTTGTGCAATCGCCTTGTGAGGCGGCAGAGCAAATATCCCTGGGTGACCATAGTAAGCCCCAACGACGTGCTTACCTTCCCGCACTGACGCCAGCATAGTCGCCACCATTGCTCGATAAGTCTCGCGCCGATCTTTACCTTCTTCATACAAATATTGAAAGCTGATCACGTTAGGATTCATGGTTTTTACCCATTCTTCCATGAGCGTAGTTGCAACGACGCAATAGACAATATCAGCGTTCTCAATATGACTCCGGCAAATAGGCGTTATGTGCGCGCCAAGGGTCATACCGGTTCCTACGCAAACCAAACTGCCTTTCTTACCCTTATTCACGGCTACTGTGTCCCTTTGTTTTATTGTGAGTGAATCAAATGCTGGCAGCTCTGTTTCATATGCTCCCAGTTATTATGCATGCTGTCCGCAAATTTATGTGGTGCGATATTGGGCTGTGCGAACACCAGATGACCTTTTTCTCCGGCTTGCCGGTCAAAAATCGTGTAGTACTCGCAAAATATCGGTAAACCCATAATTGTCTGCGGTTTCCAACCCGGCAACGTTGATATCTTAAAGCTAGCCTGGTTTGAGACCGGTGCATGCGTTTGCCAATAACTGTGTGGCGAGAGTGACAGTAAGACATCCTGGCCATTCTCACCCTTGAAGGTAAATACGATATCGGGCCACTGCTCTAAATCGAGTTGCTCAATAGGAATACCCACTTCCTTACCATTGTACTGTTGATATGGCTCCAGCAAGTTCGCTTGATCAGGGACGCACCGCTTTAGATCGTCTAGCACTTCGCTAAATAGTGTCGGTGGCAATATTATAAAGCTCGCACCGCTGTCAAAGAAACAATTGCTGTTGTGTTTGGCTTTGTGATTAGGTTCAAAAGCCGGAGGCTCATGGCTGTCTCGCATACCGACCTTTACACTCAGTAAATCAACGTTGTAATAGGTATCGCACACCAATGGAACCGTTTGATATTGCGGCTGATGAATATGCGTATGTAAATGCGGATTACCCAGAGCCAATAGTCCTCGGTTTAATGGGTGAGACGCCAGTTCCGCTGCGGTACAACTGTTTTTAGTATTGAAGATGGACGAACGATGCACCAAAAAGGCAAATTTATCCGGGATCACACCTTGCTCAGTACACGTGTCAAACAATGGCGACAAATGCTGGGCTGGTTTCGCCTGTAAAACAGAGACGAAGTCTTTCTGCTGCGCTTCTTCATGCCATCTTGGTGCCCATGGATAGGTGTCCTGTTTCATATCGTGACCGATATTGAGTGCATTATACGCTAAACCTAAGATGCCAGTGGCGTGCATGAACGTGTCCGACATCTGCGTTTCGGCGATTGCAACATTGATATCCGTTACAACCACCGCATGCGAACCGTGCCCGAGTTTCCCCGATGTTTTTACTACGGGCCCAACCCATGCGCCAATGCCATAGGCAACATGCTGACATAGTTGAGTTGGTTGCAAATCGGAATCGGCACTCGCTTGGTAATGAGTAGCAGCCACCGCAAACGTGCTACTACCCGAATCTACGATCATATTTTGCCGCTGAGGAGGCGTGCCTATCTCAATTTCTGCGCAAAAGTCACCCTTGGCGTAAACATTATTGAGTGGGATAAGGACTGATTTAGACATGGTTTTCCTGCGTTTGCCTGTAACCATTTATTATGCTCAACAACCCATTGAGGTTAAATAGCTAGCAGTGCAAATTTATCGAACAATCATCAGCTTGGTTCAGTGAGTCACATCGTCGTCGAACAATTCTTGCTTCCCCGCGTGACATTCATTGCACAGCACATGTAAGTTCGATTTCGCCAGTTCTAGGTGGGGATTGGTCGCCCTGGGCTTTATGTGATCAACTACCATATATACACCATGTTCATTGCCGCGGCCGCACCAAGAACAGTGCTTGTCCGACTCCTCAAGCACTTCATCTCTGAGTTTCACCCATTTTGCCGACTTATAAAAGTCGCGACATTGTTTCTCTGAAGCAGCAGGAAGCTCTTGTAAAGAGTGATAGTAGGTTGGGGGAAACTCAGGTTGAAAAAACACAACGTATCCTTCATTGCGTTGAAACCAGACTCGAATCGAACTCATCGCTCGCGTTTTCGTCTTGTACTTCTTGACCGAAGTATGCCTTGAGCCATTGAATGAAACCTGAATCACCGTGTACTGCTCCTAGTGGTATTATTGGTTCCTTGAGCGTCCACCTATACAGAAACGCCTTCTCCCGACTAATACTAGCAATCTGGCAGAAAATTCGGTTATTTGGATTAATACCTTGTATGTTAGCAGTGCTTCTCCGAGCGACCTATTTTTCTGCCGGAGACTGCCTACAGAACGTTACGCCTGAGTATTAATGATTGCCCCGGCAGCAGAAGAATCCACCTGACCTGTTGATGTATATCGGTCGGTTTGTTCAGCCGCTACTGCGCTCAATTCTTGACTGTTATTAATTGACGACTGAGCAATGCTTATACCGTTGCTCACTTGGGATTGGCTTTCTGCTAGACTGGTTACGCCATTGATAGTCTGACGGTTTATCCCAGGTGGCCCATCGGCGCTGCCAAACGTCGCTTTTCGGATCGTGTCGATGGCCGACATTTGCTGCGTAAGCCCGACTGAAAATGGTGCTTCCACGGTTTACCTCCAATACGAAATTAACTGCATTGCGAATAGAGCTCGGTGTCAAATCACTGTGTTTTCGCAGTGGTTCTTTGCTGATATATGACACCTCTGTAAACGTTATCGAGGGGAATATTATTGTGCCCAAATTGGGTGCGGGTAATCGCTGTTATACCACTATAACGAAGCTAACAGTTTAAGCGAAACCAAGACAGACATGAGGGATTTTATTAGACCGATTCGTACCCAGCTTAACGTAAAATATTCTTAGATTGCTAAGCTGTTTATTTTGCTTGAAATGCTTATCCTCGACCGATTTTCAATCAATCGCAGTAGAATTTTTGGAGTGAAATTTGCTGTGTGAATTGCGTCTGGAAAACAGCATTGAAAACATCGTTTCTGAAGCCTAAGTTGGCACTCACTTTAGACAAATTTGACCCAGCACCTCCGGGCAACCTATCTGTGTCGACGCACTCGGTGTGTTAACCAAAAATATCTTTTTTCTGTTCGACGCTGGCAAGAAACGCTTCAGATTCCAGCGCAGTTTCATCGCTAATTATGCCCTTCTGCATACTGATTTTGAGCACGACTTCGCGACGCGAGGCCAAGTACCCTGCCGAAATGGCACCCAAGCGAACAAAATCAATATAACTCACCGCATCGCTTTGAACTTTTAGGTTTCGCCAGTGCTCAGCAACTTCAACAATTCCTTCATCAAAATGCCACTCTCGCGTAATAGTCCCACCAATCCGACCGGAAACTTTTTGAATCGCTTGATTCAAGAACGTAGCATTACTGAATGTATCGTCATGCCGCTCGGCCTCCGTCAATATTGGTAACACGCCAATATTGTGCATCAAAGCGGCCAGAGTCATAACATCAGCATCTAAATCACGTCGGCGGTGTTGGGCTTGGTATCCTTCAAACAGAACCATTGTGTGGCTGACGACATTAACTGTCCGTTCCCATATCTGGTTGAGATACTGCTTTATTACAGCATTTTTGCTCACGAACAGTTGTTCCATCGCCAGCGCCATTGCATTGTTCTTAATTTGCACCAGTCCAATGCGTGTCACTGCCTGTTGAACCGTTTCCGATTTGACTGCACCGCGCAGCATTGCGCTATTTGCGAGTTTGATGATCCGGGCGCTCAAGGATGGATCCAGCGCAATAACATTTGCCATTTTTCCGAGATCGACCTCTGGGTCTTCGGCAGCCTCGCGCACCTTTAGCGCAATAGCCGGCAGCGTTGGTAAAACCAACGTATCGTTATTGATCTTGTCGATCAGTATCGAAAGCAAGGCGTTCTCAGTGGGCATAGGATTCCTAGTTATGAGTACAAACCCTTTGCAGGGCACGATAAACGATGTTTAGCATGAATATACGAAGAATAGGCAGTCTGACTAGTCTGCGCAACCACACCTGCGTATTACAATTCAAACCTTTGATTTTTATTGACTAATTTTTACTTTAAGCGACGCTTTACTGGCTTGAACGAGAGAACGCCGAGCGCTTTAAAGCTGATGTGAAATGATAATCAGCCTTGAAAGTCATGACGAGAGACGACCCGTGTCTCTCGTCATTGACGCAGTTATCCTTTAGGCCCTTGAGGCGGAAATTCCTGAATAAAGGGATACGCAAAATGGCACTGCATAGGTGATCATGGCGGCCACAATTGAAAACGTCGCTCCGCTGGTTATTGCGTCAAACTGATTAATGAGGGTTAAAAAACTCCCCACAAAAATACTGATCACCGCACTTCGTTTAATTAGGGCGCTTTCAATCATCTGTTTTCCATCAGTACGTTCAAACTAAATACCACCACAAGACTCCACTGGTAGTCGTATCAATATAGGCGGTTAACATTTGACTGGCCTATGCATGTTGCTTCGAAGTTTTCGCGCGCACGAGTTGGTCGACACTCAAAACACCAGCGCCAAATACAACCAGCTGCGCTAGCAACGCTCCCCACAAGACGTGCAACGTCATAGCGGCTGGCGCAATATCTTCGAGACTCACTACTGCAACGATATTGACGATACTCAACCCTAAGGCACTTAAGCGAGACGTTAGTCCTAAAAACAATAAAATGGGCAAAATCAACTCACCTGCGGTACCCATTAGCGCTGCGAGTTCAAATGGTAAGAAGGGGACACTGTACTCTTCTTCAAACAACCACAAGGTAGTTTCCCAATCTTCAATTTTGGTCAGTCCTGCGGCAAAAAATACCCAACCAACGTACAAGCGTGCAACCAACAGCGCGAGTGGTTGCAACACATTTAATCGTTCGGCTGAAGAACGGTAAAACGCAGCTGAATTAATAATAAATGTCGACATCATATAGCTCCTGTGTGGTTAAACATGGATTTGAATTTTGTGTAACAGGCCTGTTTGAATCGCGCCTGTTAACCAATGCTGGAAAGAAAACTCGGTATGCTCGAATGCGCTCAGAGCGTCGCCAAGTGTCATGCGTTGTAAAGTGGTCAGCCAATTAAACTCGAGCTCTGTCAGTGAGCGCACAAGTACTTCGAGACCGTTTCGATAACAGGCTAAATAGTAATACTCTGCCTTATCTCTCAGAGCATTCCGCAATGCCTGAGAGCGCAACTCGCATTGATACTGATGCGCTTGTCTTATTTGCGCGATAGGAAAGTTCGATTGCATCAGTGTCAATTGCGGATTCAGCGTGATCGACAATTCTTCGGGTAAATGGGACTTCAGCAACATGAGGGAAGGGAAATCAATCCCCACATCCGCATCGCGTACCAATTGGTGGCAGTGGTAATCCAAATGGGCGACATCGGCAACAAATGGATAATCTTCCAGCTCTCGCATATCCCGCAATAGATCAGCTAAGCCAGCCCCCCATCTCGCCCAGTCACCTTGATTGGGTGGATTGATCGTTAATAGTGCCTCAGCTGCATGATTCATCAAGGTTTCACCAATCAACTGTGTAACAGTCGGGAAGGTGATTTTTAATGCTTGCGCCGCTGTTGCACGCAAATTGGCTCGATAGACTTCGATTCCCTGAGGGTCAAATAATCCGTCAGCCTGAGTACTGAAAACTTCAGTAAGTAGCTGGTTTTGCAGCGTCTTTAATTCACCCATGTTGGAGTACCTCGTGGCCTAAACTACGCGCTTTGAGGGCTTGTTCGACCAATACAGACCAGTCGGGTAGCTGGTTGTCCCACTCAATTAACGTTGGGACGGCACCGAAGCGTCTGATGGCATGGATGTACAATGCCCAGCCTATGTGCGAAACCGGCTGAGCGTGATCGTCAACGGCGAGGCCTTGACTGGATGGTGGTGTAAAGCCAGCCAAATGAATTTCGCCGACACTGTCGGCGGGTATCATGTCAAGCCATTCTCGGCCAACGCTTAACGGATCGCTCTCATCATCATTGTGCGCATTGACGAGAATGTTATTTAAGTCGATCAACAAGCCACAGCCCGTTGCGTGACGAAGTTCAACTAAGAATTCTTGTTCTGACATTGTTGAACCCGGCAGTGTCAGATAAGCGGAGAGATTTTCGACGAGTAATTGACGTCCCAACACTTGCTGGATTTGTTCAACGTGTTGGATCATGACCAGTAAATTTTCCTGGTTATAGACCAACGGCAATAAGTCACCACCATGCACGGACAAGCCTGAGGCCTCTCCCCAAGCAAATGCGGCATGATCAGACATCATCATGGGTTGAATGACTCGCGCTAATCTTGCGAGCTGTTGTAAATAGTGACCGGGTATACCAGCCGCTGAGCCCAAGCCCATTGCAGTGGAATGTAAACTGACTGGATAAGCATCGGCCACATCTTGCAGTAGATGATGCAATGCACCACCCTGCGCGAAAAAATTTTCAGAGTGAACTTCAACAAAATCAATGGCGGCAGGGGTATCCAAAGCATCGGCAATATGCTGATGCCTGAGACCAACACCGACTTGGAGGTTGACGGAACTAGGTAAGTGGGTCATCACGAATACTCCTGCCTAAACCGTTAATTACGAACGTTTACTTTGGGCTTCTTGGTATTTCTGCTTCGCTTCTTTCTTCAGCATGCCACCAAGTTCAACACACGTGCCTTTAGCTACCAATTTCCACTCACCGGGATCGTTATCCACGGTAGATTGACCTGCGCAAGAATGAGTGCCGGCAAGGTTGCCGCAGTCGTTCTGGCCGGCTTTGGCAACGCCATAACACTTCTCTTTGCCTTTTGCTGCCACAGGTGCTGAGTAACCGGCAACCAGGGCCGCAGCAAGGGCTGCACTTACAATTGCTTTATTGTTCATATTGAAAACTCCTCAAAGCTAGGATTAAAAAACTAATAAATGGCGCATTAGCCAGTTGCTGACCTGTTCAAATGATTGTGCGCCAACAATACCTTCCACAGGTTTTCCTTGTTTAAACAAAACCAGTGATGGAACGGAACGGATGTGCAATGACCCCGCTGCTTCGGGTACGTTTTCGATATCGACTTTGATTGAGTTCAAAATGCTATCGAAGGCACCTGATGCCCTGTTCATCACCGGGGAAAAAGTGGAGCAAGGCCCACACCAGCTAGCGGTGAAATAAACCAACAACCACTGGCCTTGGTCGACTTCCTGTTCGAAATCATGATGACTAGTCACTTCTTTCATACACTTGCTCCTTGTTTACAACACCGATTATTCGGCGTTCAGTTCTTCAGCACTTTTGCGCTTGATGTCCACCCAGTTACCTTCAGCTGTATCGATGTAACCAGGTACATCAGATAACCATTTTTTCTGCACGGCGGCGTTGAGGTTTAAGTACAACTTGCCATCAACAATCTTGTATGCCATTGGGTCTGTATCGAGCTTCTTCTCAAGTGCTACGCCCATTGCACAGTAGCCTCCAAATTGTGGCGCATAGCGCTCAGGAGCACTGCGGAATAGATCGCGATTTTCAGCAGAGGCGAAATGGTAAATGGCACCGCGATAAGTCGCGGTATAGTCTTTAGAGCCCTTCACGGGCTTAGCTGCAGTGAAATAAGCCACCGTGTCGTAACCTTGGATCGCGACGTCGTTTGCGTCCGCATTCATGCCTACGTCAGCCGCGAAGGTAAATGAACTGCTAGCAACAGCCGCTGCAAAAGCAATCGATTTAGCAATATTGGAAAGTTTCATAATTAACTCCAGTTGTGTTTGCGTTTAAGTTTGCATTGCAGTACTGCTCAGTGCCTGCAACTCGTTTTTCAAATCAGAACTACAAAGAGCTCTGGGTATTCAAATCGTTGTTCCATTCAGTCCGAAGCATTGCTGTCATTCGCGTCCTTCGAAGCGGTAGATGTGAGACTAGATAAATAATTAGCCACCGCCAGCCATTGCGAATCGTTGGGATCAGACTGCATAGTAGAGCCCAGAATCCGGCCATCTGGAGCAACAAAAACAGTGGTCGGTGTGCCAAAGATCTTGAATTTTTCAAATCCCAGTGACTCACCATTTACGACGGTTTTAAGGGCCAAACCACGTTCGCGCAGTTCATCTTGAGGCTTCGCGCCTAATGGTTCGTCCAAGCTTACGGCTAACACTTTTAGCCCCTGCGTTGCGTGCGTTTTTGCAAGCTCGTCCAGTCGTGGCTGTAGACGTTTACAATACGGACAATGCGTTGACCAAAAATGTAGGATTAGGGCTTTTCCTTTGAATTCTTGATAGCTAACCAAGTCACCTTCTTGGCTTTCTAGCTGCCAATCTGGCATGTTCTTAGGCAACTCTAGTTGTTGTGCTGAGACCAAGCCTTGCACCAGGCTCAGTAGAATCAGCAATACCAGACTTAGTGCTAATTTTTTCGTGTTGATGTCAGGCGCGTTCATGTGTGCACTCCTCATTCGGATTTATTGATGGCTGGCGCACTGCGGCTCAGCTTGCGATAAACTTTTGCTACGGCGACGATTAAAACAGCGCCAACCAACACCGGGTCAAAAACGAAATCCCAATCTGGTCGACTCAACATCACCAAAATAGGGTTGGCACCGGCTGGCGGATGTAACGTGCTGGTTAACATCATCACGCTGACTGCGGTACCTGTCGCGAGTGCCAAGCTCCAAGGGCAGACCCCGACAAAACTGGCGAACAACAAACCGATAGTGGCGGTTAATACATGACCACCAATCACGTTAAGTGGCTGTGCTAAGGGACTATCAGGGACGCCAAATAGCAACACAGCACTTGCCCCGAATGGTGCGATTAACAAATACCAGTCGGTAAAAACCGCATGGCCATAAGCCAAGACTGCGATTCCGACTACTGCTCCGATGCCGGCTTTTGCGACTGTGAAAAATTGCTGCATGAAATATTTAACCTCAAACAAAGTAGACCGACCTGTCTACCTTGCAGCAAATGGTAGACAATACTGTCTACTCATGTCAATATATATTTTGAAAAAAAGGTGAAAAAATGATCGATAAGCGACAGCAACTACTCGAAACAGCGCTCAAATTGTTTTATGCAAATGGCGTCCAAGCCGTTGGTATAAATGAAGTTCTCAAGGTTTCAGGGATCGCGAAAAAGACCCTGTACCATCATTTTTCCAGCAAGGAATCGTTGGTTCTGGCAGCCCTTGAATACCGGGACCATAAGTTTACAGACTGGTTTGAAGGCCTGATCGCGGGTTCAACATCAAACCATGAATTAGCGGTTAGAATGTTTGAGGGCTTATCCCATTGGTTTAACAATGAGGTGGAGCGTCTCGATCAATTTAGAGGATGTTTTTTCATCAATACGTCGGCAGAATTTAGCGAACCAGACAGTGCGATATCAGAGTATTGCAAGGAGCACAAAGAACGGATCCGGCAGATCATCGCAAAACACATGGTGGAAGCCGATGAAGACTTGCTTGAATGTCTTTGCATCTTGAAAGAAGGAGCGATTGTGGCAGCGTACGTGGCGCGTGACAAACAGGCCGCTGAGCGCGCTTTGAAGGTGGCAGAAGCGAGTATTCGCAAATAGACCAAGACTGACGGGCGATGTGTTAACTGCTCGTCGACATCATACTGTCTCGCTTCTCTTTTTCCCGCGCGATGTAGGCGATCCACTGCTCCGCATGACGGCGGGATTTTTCGAACTGAGTCGCTTTTTCGCACGCTTCGATGGCGCGGTTGTATTGTTGCAGTTGAAAGCGTGTCATACCCAACAACAGCCATGCCTCGCCTGTTTGACGTTGTTCCAACCCTTTGTCCAAGCTGGCCATCAACGCCTGTCGAGCCTCTATCCACTGCGCCATATCGAAATGCAAATAGGCTTTGCGCAGATAGTTTTCACCGTCGTCGCTTAGCTCAGCCGCTACTCCCAATGCAGATATAGCCTTTTCTCGCTCTGCCGCCAAACGCCAGGCTTGCGCCAATAGTTCATAGTCTTTTTCAGTTGCCTCTATGGTGCCATCAGCGAGTGCTTTTTCTAACACAACCGCCCCTTTGTAGGGTGCCTTCTCTGACATATACAAACTGGCAAGATTGCGAACTTGACTATTGTCAGTCAGTTTTCCATCTTCATACAACGACTCCATCAGCACCGTCTGTTTATCCAAACGGTCTAACTGACCATAAATGGAAGCCAAGTACAGCAAATAGCTTTTCTTCGGATACAGTCGAATCAACTCCTCAAGTACCGCTGGCATTTGCGACAATGCATTGAGTTCAAAGTAGGATGCATTGATCAGAAGTAGGATGTTCTCATCAGGGTCCTTTTGCTGTTGCGCCGCTATTTCACGCCCCTGCTTTGCAGCGTCCAAAGCCTTAGACCACAGTTCAAGCTTATAGTAGGCTTGTGCCAACAACGCATAGTCTTGCTGATTCGGTTCTTCTGCTATGGCTACCACTTGTTCACAATAGTTTTTGGCTGTTTCGAAGTCATCATTGGCCATGTGCAATTGCGCCAACGTTTTTAACGTTTGCTGATGTAATCGCACTGGCATTTTCCCTGCCGAGTCCAACACCTTAGAAAACGATTCCAGCGCCGCATTCGAGTCACCGTTGCGATAATGAACGGAGCCAATTAAGTTGTGGATTTGCGCTTTTTCATAGGACGTTGTTTTGCGCTCAAGTAGACCGTTTAAAACCGCTAACGCTTCAGCATAAGCCTCTTCCTCGGCATAGCGCTGTGCCTCTTCCATTTGGCGAAATATCTTAATACTTAGCGCATAAGACTTTTTCTTTTTCGCCTCAACCACACCGGGAGCGAAAAGCAATGTCAGACTGATCAAAATGCTCAAGCACCATTTCATTGTTGTCCCTCCCGTTTATCAAGGAAGTAATCAAATTTATTCCGCACGTTGGGCACTTCAATTGCCTCGCCATCGACCACTCGGGGTTTGTATTTAAATTTTTTAGCAGCGGCTACTGAGGCTCGCGCAAATACTTTAGGGCATCTATCTGGTACAATCGTGACATCTTTAGTGGCACCCGTTGTGGTCACCGTAAACTCTACGACGCACTCACCTTCGATACTCATTGCCGCTGCCTTGATGGGATACGCCGGCGCCACTTTTACAATGGGTAAATATTCCCCGTCACCTGTTCCAATGCCACTGCCAATATCTACAGATACATCGGCACTCGCTGTTGGCATTGACACTTGCAAAGCGGTATCACTCAAGTTCTGCTCAGCAGCTTGTGGTGTGGGTGGCGCTGGAGGCGCTTCTTGATTCTGTGGCCTTTGTGGCCGAGGTTTTTTGCGCTGTGAGCTCTCTTCGCGTTTTACCCGCACAAAATCCAACATGTTGGCACGTGGTGTTTGAATCAGTTCTTGTTGACTGAATTCGATGAGGACATGCATAAACAGGGTCAGAAAACCGGCAATAGCGAGCCCGGCAACACCCGCAGCAATTAGCCGAACAGGGAGCAATCGGTCGCGGTTTAAACTGGATTGAATGACATCAGGATTACTCATGCGTTAACTCTTATCAGCGGCCAAAGCGATGTCATAAACGCCCGCTTTGCGCGACGCATCCATGACTTTTACCAACGTCTCATTGCGTGACATTTTGTCAGCCTGGATGACAACAATTCCTTTCGGGTTTTCCGCGTGTAGACGCTCTATGTTGGGACGCAGCGCGCGTAAATCGACCTCGCGGCGATTTATCCAAATTTTGTTGTTGGCATCGATTGCGATCAGTATATTGGCTTTTTCCTGTACAACTGCGGTGGACGCTTTGGGTGCATCCACCTCAATCCCAGCCAACTTCACGAATGTCGCTGTGACAATGAAGAAGATCAACATGATAAAAACCACATCTAACATGGGTGTGATATCGACACTGGCTTCTTGTTCTTGTGGTTGTTGAAACACAAACTTACGCATTAGCAGGCTCCTTGTTCGGTGACGCTTGCAACTGTTCTTGGAAGGCAAGTTTCAGACTGGCCGCCTTATCGATGAGATAATTACTGATCATCAAACCCGAGATTGCGACAACCATGCCAGCCATAGTTGAAACGGTCGCCTTTGAAACACCACCGGCTGTCGTGCGGGCACTGTTGTTTCCCGTGACCGCAAGAGCGTCGAATATCTCTAACATCCCCATCACCGTGCCCAGTAAACCGAGTAGTGGGCAGACTTTTACGATAGTGCGAATGAGTTCAAGGTTGCGTCCCATTTCTCGACTCACACGGCTGACGAGCAATTTTCGAAGCTGGTCGGTATACCAGCTTTGCGCGTGATTCTGTTGCTGCCACAACGCTGTCAACTGTGCTTGTCGGTGTGGTAATACCCAAAACATAAACACCAGTCGCTCTAAAATCAGTGCCCACATGAGTGCAGCCATGATAATGATCAGCAACAAGATATCGCCGCCGAGCTCTAACATGTCACCAAACCAGGGAAACAAGTTGTCGATGAAAACTAACATGTGATTACGCCGCTTTTTCAGAACGCATCGCGATTAACGCGACCGCCTCTTGTTCAATGATCTGGGTAATTTTATTGGCTTTACTGTTCACTAGGTTGTGCAACAAGAGCGTTGGAATCGCCACCACCAGACCAAGCACTGTAGTCACCAATGCTTGAGAAATCCCGCCAGCCATCAACTTGGGATCCCCCGCTCCGAACAAAGTAATCGCTTGGAAAGTAATAATCATGCCCGTTACTGTGCCCAGTAATCCCAATAGTGGCGCAACGGCCGCACTAATTTTTAGGAAAGACAATCCCCGGTTGATCGGCGGCACTTCGCGTAACACCGCTTCGCCCAGCTTAATCTCCAAGTGATCCAAATTTTCTGATTTATTCGCTTCAAATACCTGTAAGATTCGGCCTAGCGGATTATCACCAGGCTGATTGAGCTGACCCAATTGGCGTTGGATTTTACTGTCCAGAAACACCAGATAAACGTAGCGACCAATCGCCAAAGCAACGACTAACGCTCCTAACACAACAATCACATAGCCAATTACACCGCCTTGTTGCACGCGTTCAGTTAACTGCGGCGCTGTGCCCATCAAAGCAATGAGCTGACCGCGTATAGGATCAATGGTGAAGGGCACGACTTGATTTTGACTAGACGCTAAGTTTTCGGCCCCCTGCATATATCGCGACGAGGGTTGGCGAGGATATTCGACTAAACGACCCGTTTCAGCAATACGTTGAAAGTACTTTTGATCAGAGACAAGGTTAAATGTACCCACCCGAATGACGTCAGTTGTTATCTCTTGTCCAGATTGCAATAACACTGACTGCTGTGACTGTACAATTTTGCCTGATTCCGTCATTTCCCGTTGTAATTCAAACCACAGGGCCTCAATTTCCTCCACCGATGGCAATTCCGTCACTTGCCCCATTTTTTCTGAAAACGCATTCAACTGTTGAGTGCGTTCCGGATAGTGGATTTGAACGAGTGAATTGTCGAATTGGCCCTGCGCATCGTTTGCCACCAATTGCAAAACACCAAATAATTCTTTCAATGAGCCCAAACGTTCGGTCAAACGTTCTTGCAACAAGGTCAGCTGTTGCTCGTTGTCTTCAAAAGCTTGTTCGCGTTGAGAGCTGAGTGCTTCAGCGTCACGTCGCTGCTGACGTATGTCTTCTAATAGTTGCGCTTGCTGCTCCTTGTTTTGACTGAACGTTTGCAGGCGTTGCTGATTAATCTGTTGGTCAGCGCGATGTCCTTGTTTGACTTTTTCAAGCAGCTCATCAACCGACACGGCTTGATTAGATTGAGCATGCGCGCCAAACGCAGCTGCAAAAGCAACACCCGAGACAATAACTATGTTTTTGATCAAAGGATTCATTGGCGCACCTCAATGTCTGCAAGCAAAGGTAACGTGATCAGCTCAGGAGAAATCTCTTCTCGTGCGATTTTTAAACCTTTTAGAATATGGCGTTTGTACTGACTTTCAGTCAGCGCTTGCCACTGCTTGTTGGTGTTGTCCCAAAAGCCCACGCGCTCACCCGCGAGATCGCGAAACATCAAGCCCACTCGCCCAATACGCAAAAAATCGACCGCAAATTGATTGCCATCAAGAGACACACGCCCTTTGTAGGACTCTATGGTATAGCCGTATTCATTCTCGATTTGATAGGCTTCGAATACGCGGCGCGTCTTCTCCGACGTGGTGTACTCAGCTTTGTGTAAAAGCTCGCGCAGAGCCATCACGCGTTGGGTACGCTCCTCCATCAAAAACGGCATATCAACTGCGACAAACGTGTCTAGCGCGTCCACCATACGCACCAGTAAGGGCATGATTTGCCGTTCAATCTGAGTCGCGTTATTGATTGATGTATTGAACTTGCTGATCTGCATTTGCTGATCGTCTAATTGGCGTTGCAACATAGCGTTGTACATATTCAAGCCATCCAACAGACGTAGCTCATCCTGATAGGCTTTCTCCATTGCCTCAATTTGCTCTAGCTGGCCGTCAACAGATTGCTGAGCCGCTTGATTATCAGCTAGTCTATCAAGACCTTTTTCCACCAGCTGCTGCGTTTTGTCCTGCGCTTGAGCGACACTTAAACTCAGTGCCAAGAACAAAGACGTCACTTGAATTAATCGCATGTCTTCACCTTGTTGTTTTTTGTTATTTTTACGTTAATAAAAGAAAACAACAGGTCATAGTCAGACAGAACAGAAGTTTGTTTTAGATCATGTTTTGCAAGAAATGAAGGGGGTCGATAGGGCCAGGCTACGATCTTTCAGACTCGTCCCAACTTTGAATTTCAGCCCACTCCAACGTCCGTGAATAACTACCTCGACTCCGGCGATACTGACGGATATCAGTATTGATCACGAGTCGCTCAGGAATGAACCCTTCTGGGAGAGCAAAGAGTAGCTCTTTCGTTTGGAAATACTTGAAGCTATAGCGCAGTTCGTCATCTTCTATCATCGCGATGTCAGCAAGACTAAGCTGAGTTGGCCTATCGTTTTGGCTACCGTGAATTTGAATATTTAAAACCCCGTTGATCGTCGACTTCACGCGTGTTTGTTGGATCAACACCATCGACAATTGGAAGTAGTTTTCACTGGCCGTTTTAGCCACTTGGACGCCGTCGATGCTGAAACCATCTTCAGACAACTCGGGCGCGACAACCTTCTGATAAAACGTGACTTGCTCGGTTAGCGTCCGCTCCCGCTCTAACCCCTGCTTGATCCGCTCATCCAATGCTTCATTGGCGAATTCGGCAATTTCTACGCGCGCTCTCAGCTCATTGGCTTGGGTAATCAACTGCTGATTCTCCGCTGCCAAATTATCCGTAGTGGTTTGCATCATATCGAGTTGACGCTGAAGATAGTCGAAGTTGAGCTGCGCCAACTGGTAACCGATATAGATCATCACTAGCATCACTAGGGCAATCAACACGGTATAGCGCGTGCGACTTAACTGCTCGCGCAATTGATTGAGATTCATTTTTTAGCCCTAACTAACATTGAGCACTGAAAGCTTTGCAATACAAGCACTTGTGGTATCCTGTGAGAAGGTTTCGACGCGCTGACTAACTATGACCCTGCAAGGACTTCGGTACGAACTCGCCCACCCACGCACCAGTGTGCAACTGTGTGTGCTTGGTATTGTTGCCGGGGTTAGTGCCGCGTCTGTCATTATTGTATTCCGATTGTGCTATGAATGGCTGCAATTGCAAGCATTAACCGAGTTAGGAAACTATCGAGATGCCAGCCATTGGGTGCGGATTGCGATGCCACTACTTGCAGTCACAGGAATCCTCATAGTCGCCTACTTAACCGGCTTCAGGCACTATCGCCTCGGTATACCCTTCGTGATCCACCGCGTAAAATACCACTTCGGTCATATTCCATTTCGTACCACAATCAACCAATTTTTGGGTGGTATGATGGCACTAGCCGGCGGCTTCTCGGTGGGTAGAGAAGGGCCATCGGTACACCTGGGCGCAGCAGGTAGTAGCTTTATTGGTCAATGGTTAAAACTTCCTTATAACAGTATTCGTATTCTCGCGGGTTGTGGGATTGCAGCCGGTATATCGGCATCTTTTAACACGCCGTTTGCCGCCGTTATTTTCGTGATGGAAGTCGTATTACGGGAGTACAAGATCCACATTTTTGTCCCTGTAATGCTGGCAGCGGCTTGCGGTTCCATGCTAACTCGAGCGGTATTCGGTGAGTTTAATGAGCTCGCGTTTCTATCGTTCGCCAACTTCGAGCCATGGTTATATGCCTATTTAGTTCTGTTCGGCATTCTTTTGGGGGGACTAGCATCCCTGTTTAACCGAAATCTAATGGCCGTAATGCGCTTCTTTCGTCCCGTTAAAATGCACTGGCGCTTGGTACTAGCCGCCACAATTACCGCCTGCGCGGGTGCCATTGTACCTGATGCAATGGGGGCAAATTTTGAAACCGTAGAACACTTATTCGAACGCGAACCTGGCCTTGTGATTCTCAGCATGGTGCTGATCGTTAAGTTTATTCTGACCATAACAGCAATTGGATTGGGTGTACCGGGCGGGATAATGGGACCGGTCATGGTGATGGGCATGCTAGCGGGTGCTTTACTATTGGTGCCGCTCAATTCCTTCATGGACACCCAATCATTGACCAGCAGCTTCGCGTTACTCGGCGTTGCCGGCATGTTGACAGCAGTATTGCACGCACCACTAGCCGCATTGTCGGCGGTAATGGAACTGTCTTACAGCCCACAAATAATATTACCCGCAATGCTGGTAATTGTGCCGGCATATGTGACGTCCACCCAATTTCTGAAAAACCGCTCGATATTTATCCAACAACTGGACTATCAAAAACTGCCCTATGCCACGTCTTCTGTGCGTGAAACGCTGCAAAAAACCGGCGTCCTGGCGGTCATGGATACAGAGTATAAGTTGTTTTATGACGCGCCCGATAAAGCCATTTTAGCGTTTCTCGACAGTGCCCCAACCCATCCTGTAGTGCAGCGATCAGCATTCGAAATTGATGTACAATACATGCTAGTGGAATACAATGTTTCGCTCGAACATGACGCCAGCCCCCTCCACTATGTCAGCATGGAAGGATTGTCATCACAAGCGACGCTATCGGAAGTATTCGACTGCTTGCAATCAACCCGCAGTGGTGCTGTGTACATCTATCAAGATACACATGAGCAACTACTGGGCGTCATTACGTGGAATATGTTGCAAAGCTATCTAATGAAAGAACAATACTAAAGGACCATTACAACTCATGTCGATCGTTTGGCTCAAAGCCTTGCATATTTTCTTTATGCTCGCCTGGATGGCGGGACTATTTTATTTGCCTCGATTATTTGTTTATCACGCAGGCACCGATGACAAAAATGTTCATGCCCAATTTTGCATAATGGAACGACGACTCTGGTGGTTTGTAACCCCTTTTGCTGTGCTCACCGCAGTATTTGGTTTTGGTTTGATTATGACCTACGGGTATGCGTGGTTTGCTGCCTCAATCTGGCTGCACATAAAGCTGACCTTATTAGTTGGTCTTTATGCGTACCATTTTTATCTATTCAAACTTTTGCGCGACTTTGCCGATAATAAAAATTCACACAGTACAAAATTTTATCGTATCCTTAATGAAGCACCCGTGCTTGTGATTCTCACTATAGTCATTTTAGCCGTGGTAAAACCTATCTAAGTGAGCAGTCGATAGGTAAAAAAGTCACTTACAGGAATTGATATGGACATCAACAATGCTCATTTAAAACAGCTCATTGACAACACCGATGAAGCCTTCAAACAATTAATGCGTGAACCCGGCTCTAGCGAACTCAATGACGCCTACGAATCCGCTAAAGTCGCGCTAAACAATTATCTATCATCAGTGCGGCGAAGTGTCGAAAACGGCGATCAACAACGCTAGTCCAGTGACTGAGTGAAAGACTCAAATTGATTGGGTAGGTGTTCTGCCAGTCGATTGGCCAGTTCAATATATTGATTCAGTGCCCGTGATATTGTAGCACCTATCTCCGGTAACCTATCTCTAATCCCCTGTTGGCCGTCATGGGAGAGAACTAAATCCGGATCCGCCATCACCGAAAACACTTTTAAACAATGCTTTAACGTGTCTGCCGCTTCTTCAGCGCCGGATTCTTCACGTTCGAACATGTGGTCCCACGCCTGCTGCCAAACGGGTTGAAGTTGTTGATGCGCAAAGAGTAGCCCTGTTAACCATTGAGCTTGGCGTGAATTCGACAACGTCGACGAATCGAATTCATAACCACGTGGCAACAAGTCTTCATTAGCGCGCATGGCTGAAAGCGTGTCCCTGAGGGTTTTTACCAAACCATCGGTTATCGTTTCCCATAGATCATCATCATTGACGTCTAACGCTGCACGTTGCTCGGCAAAAACCCATGGCATCCACTCTGGTGGCATTGGGATTTCGGGACTACATGCGACGCCAACAACTACCCCCTCGACAAAAGCTTGTGACTTAAACAAGGCGGATATCGAATGGTTCGAATACAATACGCTTAACGCAGACAATTGATTTCTCGCTTACTTTTGATGATTGCAGCTTAGCAGGAATGTCCGTAGAGTGAAGCCTAATTTGCGCACTTAGAGATGTACCCGTGAAGTCTTCAGACAATCCTACTCCAACGTCGAATCGCTATGCCGCTTGGTTAATTGCGGCCGCTTTCATCGGTCCGGGCACAGTGACAACAGCCAGCATCGCAGGCGCGAGTTTTAGCTTTCACGTATTGTGGGCTCTAATTTTTTCCGTATTCGCAACCTGGATCTTGCAAGATATGGCGGTGCGCTTGGGTGTCGTTACCCGGCAAGGATTATCTGAAACAATTCATCACAGCTTCAACAGCCAATGGTTACGCTGGTTAATCAGTGCCTTAGTCATCGGCGCGATCGGTATTGGCAATGCTGCCTACGAAGGCGGTAACCTCACGGGTGCAGCACTCGGCCTGCACCAACTGACCGGACTATCGATGTCCATTTGGATCGGAATCCTAACCATTTCGGCAGGATTTCTACTCTGGTTTGGTCACTATAAACTGATTGAACGGGTGCTAGTTGGACTGGTATTGATTATGAGTGTGCTGTTTATCATTACCGTAGCTGTGGCAAGCCCAGACTGGTCAGCTTTAATCGCTTCGGCCACACAACCTCGATTTGATAGCGCGACCTTTATCGTAGTGTTAGCGCTAATTGGCACCACGATTGTGCCCTATAACCTGTTTTTGCATGCTAGTTTGGTGAGTCGATTTGAAGGAGAAGCGAAGCAGCAGTTGCAGGTACAGCGCAAACAAACCGGTATTGCGGTGGTCGTTGGTGGGCTAATTACACTGGCAATTATGACTACGGCGTCCGCGGCGTTCTTTCAATCCGGTGAAACATTAGAGGCGAGTAATATCGCCAACCAACTTGCCCCTTTACTGGGCCCACTGGCATCAGATGTATTTGCTATAGGCTTATTTGCGGCAGGACTCACCAGTGCCATAACAGCACCATTAGCCGCTGGATATGCCGTATGTGGTGCGCTGCGTTTAGACACATCACTGACGTCAAAACCCTTTCGCATTGTCTGGGTAACCGTTATGTGCAGTGGTGCTGCGGTGGCCAGCTTTGGCTTCAAACCATTAGCGGCGATGCTATTTGCGCAAGCGACTAATGGATTATTGTTGCCGATCATTGCGATCTTTCTACTGGTCGCAATGAATAACAAAGAGCGCCTCGGTGAATACCGCAACAATCTATGGATGAACATAATGGGTACGGCGATTGTTCTCTTTACCTTAGCGCTGGGACTCAGAAAGTTTATTACTGTGTTCTAAGCAAAATACGGTGGTTTAGGGTTGGAAGAACAACTCCTGCATATTCCGAAAAAGCCTATGTTCATATGAGCCGTCATGTATGCGATTGCATTTCACTGTGATGAAATTGGTGCCGATGTCCTTTGTTTGTTTGCACTTGTGATTAGTCGCTTTGGCGCCATAACTGGCTATGTATTGTGCAACAGTCGGCTCCCAATGCACTTTGATTTCATCGGGTATAGCACCTGATATCTTGTGATAAGCAAAACTCCAGTCAGGCGTCTTTTGTTCCAGCGCCACATTTAACCATGCCCAACCAAGCTCATTATTAATGGGCGTACCCAATCCATTAAAATACATCTTCGCCAGATAGTATTGGCTGGTTTTGTTTCCGTGTTTGGCACTCTTTGTCAGAAGCCTCAAAGCAGCATCATAGTTTTTTGCATGCAAGGCTGACAACCCCAGCTCTTGGGAAAGTTTGTATTGGGTTATGCTAGTACTGAGCTGCTCCAATTGTGTACTTCTAACTTCGATTTTTTCAATGTCGCTTGGTGCTTGACTCTGATAGAGGTCGCTCTTCGGGGGTGTATCGCTGGTTTGCTGTTGCGTATTGTAAGAAGCCTGAACACTTACAGGGAGCGCAATCAGCGCGCATAAAACTAAATGGGTTAAGGTTAAACGCATAGGACCATCCTTTTTCGCTTTGTTGTTTAATGTTTCTGACGCAATCAAATGTCATGCATTAATCAAATAGTACTTGAATTCATCATACGCAAATTTGTGTGACGAATCGGGGCTAGGCGTTTCGCAGAGCTACCTCCTAGGAATGTATTTTCCCAAAACCCGTATTAAGTGGTCTTTATCAATGGGTTTAGTCAGAAAATCGAGAATGCCTTTGTGTTGATATTGGCCTACATCATTGCTGAAAGCGTCTGCCGACAACGCCACTATCGGCGTGTCTGGATTGTGCAAGTGAATGCGACGAGCGGCTTCCCACCCGTCTATACCGGGTAAGTGTAAATCCATAAAAACAAGGTTGTAGTCAGCTTCTTTTGCTTTCTCGACGCCCTCTTCGCCTGTATCGGCGAGGTCGATGTGTAACGAAAGTGATTCAAAAATGGCTCTGGCAACTTCTTGATTTATCATGTTGTCTTCGACAACCAATATCTTGGCATTTGGGTTTATTTCAACGACGGCTTGCTTGTGCTGGTAATTGGACATCAAAACGGGTTCAAGTGGTAAGGTGATGGAAACTTGCGTCCCCTCTCCCAGCGTACTTTCGACTGTAATTTGCCCGCCCATTAATTCTACTAAGGCTTTTGTAATCGGCAATCCTAAACCCGTCCCTTCGCTACTGCGATTTGAGCCGACTTGCTTAAATTTGTCGAATAACGTTGGCAGGTCTTGCTCGGCAATTCCGACCCCTTGGTCTTTAACGGTCAACACTAGCTGATCATCGGGTGCTGACACCGAGAAGCGTACCCATTTGTTTTGAGGAGTAAACTTGATCGCATTGGACAAGACATTCAAGATGATTTGGCTTAATTTAGCTTCGTCGAACAACAGCGCTGCCGGGACGTCCGGCGCGATAGTCATCTCGAAATGTACGTTGTAGTCGTTTGCTCTGGCATTCATCATACCTTGCATGGCAGAGAAGAACTGCCGCGACTTAATCACACTGGGGGTTAGCTCCATCTTACCCGCCTCTACCTTGCTCAAGTCGAGTACTGAATTAACCAAATCCAGCAGACGTTTGCCACTGTAGTCGATGTGACTCACATACTCTTGGAACTTATCCGGTAATTGCTGGCGATTGACATCCTCCAACATTAGCTTGCTCAGACTAACTATTGCATTTAGCGGTGTGCGTAACTCATGACTGATATTGGATAAAAAGTCGGTTTTCCGCTCATTGGCAACCGTCAACTGGGCGTTGGTCAATCGTAGCTCTAACTGCGAAATGACGGCTCGACCGAGAATTTCAAGCGCTTGTTTTTGATGCGCCGATAACGTTTTAGGTTGGTCGCTTATGGTGCACAAAGTACCGATTGCGCGACCTCGTGGGGTCACTAATTGGGTTCCTGCATAAAAGCGAATATTGGGGTCTCCGGTTACTAACGGGTTATCGAAAAAACGCTCGTCATTCAACGTATCGGTGACTTCAAATACCTCTCTGCTGTGAATCGCATGCGCACAAAATGCTATGTCTCGGCTGGTTTCTTCAGCATCGATGCCAACTTTAGACTTAAACCATTGTCGATCGGGGTCAACAAGACTTATCAATGCAATCGGTGTCTCACAAATCTCTGACGCCAACCGAGTCAAATCATCAAAAACCTTCTCGGCTTCAGTATCCAAAACATTGTATTGATATAAATCCTTTAGTCTTTCTTTCTCATCTGCCGTTTCCGGTGCTGATTGCATGGTTGTTCCCTAATTCAAAACAGACTATCCCTGCGATGACATTCCACCTTGGATCTTGGCTAACTATAGTCGCCGAACCACACCTCAGCCACCTTAATCCTTCGGTTGGGATACCGTTTGCGTATTTTGCTACGTGCGTTCGTTGTCAGTGCCTCAACGGCGCTGAAGATCAATCGACAAGGCTTGTTACAAATCGTCACATCCAATCGGTATTGATTTCACATTTATTCGGGCAAAATACGCCCGTTGAATATTTTCTATACTCCCGAGGTTATCGCATGCATACCGATGCCAAATTCTGGGACAAGGTTTCGACCAAATATGCGTCGAAACCTGTTCCCAGTGAAGAAATTTATGCGCAAAAATTAGCCATTAGCCGACGCTTTATGACGCCGCAATCAGCCGTACTCGAATTCGGCTGTGGCACCGGCACCACGGCACTTAAACACGCCAAAGATGTCGCGCATATAACCGCCTACGACTTTTCACCGGCAATGATTGACATTGCTAACGACAAGCAGCGCCACCAGGCTAACGCGGAGAATATTGATTTTCGCGTGGCCGCAGTGGAAGACATCGAATTTGGTTCCGAACAATATGATGTCGTCATGGGACACAGTATATTGCACTTAACGTTCGACAACGATAAAACGCTCAAAAAAATCTTTGCCGGATTAAAGCCGGGCGGCGTGTTTATATCGGGTTCTGGCTGCCTCAAGGATATGAATCCGCTGATCCGATTAGCGCTTCCTGTGCTGCAGATGCTTGGCAAAGCCCCCAAAATTAATCACTTTAGTGCCAATGAATTGGTTGATCTACATACACGAATTGGCTTTGAAGTCGCCGAACGATGGGAGTATAAAAAAGGCGAACTATTTTTAGTAGCGCGCAAGCCAGACGGCGAAACGCACTGATATAACCAGTCGCACAGGCCCGCTTTGACAATTAAAAGCTGGGCCTGAATGAATCGCTACGCCTTACCGTGCCAAACGGGCGATCGCTTCGCTCAAGTCAGCCCTCGGGCAACCAAAGTTCAGTCTAAAGAAATTGGGCTGACCAAAATCACGCCCTGGGGAAGGTCCAACACCTTTGGATTCGCACCACTTCTGCGGGTCCTGCACGCCTAGTCCCGAAGCGTCAACCCACAGCAGAAACGTAGCATCGGGTGTTAATGCGGTTAAGCCATCAATTTGATTTACATGCTCGACCAAGTAGTTGCGGTTCTCAAGTAAGTAGCGACGCAATGCATCATGCCATTGGTCGCACTGCGTAAAGGCAGCTTGTGTGGCAACCAACCCGAGTATATTGACCCACGGCAACATACCTTGTGCAGCACGACTAAACTGCGAGCGCAACTTTGCATTAGGTATAATGGCAAATGACGCACCTAACCCCGCAACATTGAACGTTTTACTCGCGGCCATTAACGTGATGCTGTTTTCCGTTAGCTGCGTGTGACGGCCAGCAGGTAAATGTTGTGCGCCTGGTTCTAAAATCAAATCACAATGGATTTCGTCAGAACATACGACGACATCGTGTTTAGCACAAATGCTCGCTATCTTGTCCAGTTCAGCTTGGCTCAGAACACTACCCACAGGATTCATCGGATTACACATGATAAACAGATGGCATTCAGGATCGGCAGCGTAGCGCTCTAGCTGCTCAAAATCCAGAGTCCAGCGATTGTTTTCCATGACAGTACCCACCTCAAGTCGCTCAGCGCCATGTATCGCTGGAGCCGCAAGTAAAGGTGGGTAATTGGGTGTTTGCACTATGATCTTCTGATTTGTCGCAAATGCTTTGCTGGCAACGTTAAATGCAGGCACCACACCCGGTGTCCAAACAATCCAATCGAGTTCAATTGCCCAATCATGTTTGTCACGTAACCAGCGCTGGACAGCCAGATTCGCCTCCTGATGCTGCGCTGGCAATGTGTAGCCAAGTATCCCTTGGTCGACTTCTGCTTTAAGTGCGTCGAGGATCGGCTGGGCACATTGAAACTCAGTATCCGCAACCCACATGGGCAAAATGTCAGTGCCTTCATATTTCTTGAACTTAAACGCATCTGTGCCGTGCCGATGAGTTGGCCGATCGAAATTCATCTGGTGTCCTTAATAAATTTATGAGTTAGTGGGATTTACGATACTGTCTAATTTGTCGAGTAAATCATTGGTAGCGAAAGGCTTGGTCAAAAATCCATTTGCCCCCAACTTACGGGCATCGAGCACTATTTCACGGGTCGCATTCGCGGTTAACATTAGAAACGGTGCTTGCTGTTGTTCCTTTCGATAAGCCTTGAGCACATCTAAACCAGTTTTAACCGGCATCACCATATCACTGATCACCAAGTGAATATCACCGCCTCGTTGCTGAATGGCTTCAATAGCAGCCTGACTATCATCAAACGTCAAAACTTCACCATCGGTGTATTCTTCAAGAACAAGTGTTAGTAGTTCTAGCGTTACGCGGTCATCGTCAACCGCCAGGATGTTCAGTGATTGTGTGCTCATAAGGTCTTTCTACTCAAACAACGCCTTGTGGAGTACGGCAACTACTTCAGCACTGTCGTCAGCATTGACTAGAAACGACATGTTGTGAGGGTTAGCGCCAAAACAAATCATCCTTAGATTATAGTCCGCAATTGCAGCAAAGATACGACTAGATACACCTTTTGCCGTTTGCATGTGATTCCCTACTACAGTAACAAGGTCAAACCCCTTTTCTACGGTTACTTCGCTCATGGTCTCAAGTTCCGCGATTGTCGCCTGATTCAGCCGCTCAGCTACCGAGTTTGGTGGATTGTCCAACGTAAAGGAAATCGCGATTTCCGACGTTGTAACCAAATCAACTGATAACTTGTGTTTAGCGATAATACCGAAGACATTTTCCAAATAACCTTGGGCATACAACATTTTCGGTGTCTTAACGGTCACCATGACTTGTTCGCGACGGCGCGTAATTGCGCGATACGCAGGTTCGTGCTCACAGTCGCGAACAATCCAAGTGCCGCCTTTTTCAGGCTCTCGACTGGAGCCAACAAATACTGGAATATCACAACGTAATGCAGGCTCCATTGTCGCCGGGTGCAATACTTTCGCACCAAATGTCGCCATCTCTGCCGCTTCCTCGAAGCTCAATTCTGGTAAAGGACGCGCTGCCGCCGTCAAACGAGGGTCGGTGGTGTATACGCCAATAACATCTGTCCAAATTTCGCAACTTTTGGCATTTAACGCTTCAGCCAACAGTGCGGCCGTAAAATCGGAACCGCCGCGCCCCAAAGTCGTAGTGTTACCTTGAATGTCAGCACCAACAAATCCCTGCGTGACGATCACATGTGTGTGCAGTTCAGGTTGCAATAACTGCTCAGCGCGCTGCTTTATGTGTGCAACGTGAGGGACAGCTTCACCGTGAGTGTCATCTGTGATCATGACGTTTCTGACATCAACATTGAGCGCCGCAATACCGTGTTGCTTGAACACTTCCGTGCACAACAGCGAGGACATGCGTTCCCCCATGGACAATAGAGCGTCTTTCAAGTCTACGCGGTGGAGGATTTCTTCATGTCTGCCGAGTGCTTCAACTTCGCTGAGCAAATCGTCGAGTTTGGTCTGGATATCTGTCTTATGCCCAATATGCTGCAAAATGTTGTATTCGATGTGTCGAATCTCATCACAGGTTGCCGTGATTTGGGCTTGAGAAAGAGGACTGAACGCCAATTTTACCAGTAAATTGGTTACGCCAGCAGCCGCTGAAACCACTACAACGCGCGTTTCTGAATTGCGCTTTACTACATGAGCACAGTGGGAAATTGCTTCAAAATCAGCAACACTTGTGCCGCCAAACTTAGCGACATTAACTGCGGTACTCACCGTTATTCTCCTCTCTCATCTTGTTCTTTGCGACTCAAGATCGCGATTTTGTCACCGACCTCAATCTGGTTACGAGCGAACCAACCTTGATTCATTTCTATTGCATACAGTACTTTCTTTGAAGAAGGCACGGGCTCTAAGTTGTGCGGAAACATGGGCTTTATGTCAGCAATCACGCCATCGCTATCGACATAGGCTATGTCTAACGGTATGAAAGTGTTTTTCATCCAAAAGCCAGCATACCGCTCAAACTCAAACTCAAACAGCATGCCACAATCGGTGCACATTGATGTTCTGTGCATCAGGCCGCGAGCCCGCTGATCGAACGTATGAGCATAATCAAGCTGTAACTGCTTATCTCCTACCTTAACGGCAATACGATCGAATACGACTTTATCATCTGGCGATGTCTGAGCCTGCACTGCGAACATACTAAGTGACAGCATTAGCATCAGACAAACTTTGCTATAGAACGTGTTGTAATTACTCATATTGTTTCCAAAAAAAAACCGGGCAGTGATTGCTCATTGCCCGGTTTCGTTTAGATGTCTAAAGGATTAGGCAACATTCAAGGTCGGAATAATCTTCGCCTTGGCATCTTCTTCAGCTTTCTTAAACTCGTCCATGCGATCAAAGTTCAAATAAGTGAAGATCTCAGAGCTCATTGAGTCAATCTTACCGGCGTATTCCATGTATTCTTCAGTTGTCGGGATCTTACCCACAATTGAACCAACCGCTGCTAGCTCTGCTGAACACAAGTATACGTTAGCACCGTCGCCTAAACGATTAGGGAAGTTACGCGTTGAGGTCGACAGTACGGTTGCCCCTGCAAGTACGCGTGCTTGGTTACCCATACACAACGAACACCCTGGCATTTCTGTACGAACACCCGCACGGCCATAGATGTTGTAATAACCTTCTTCCATCAACTGTGCTTTATCCATCTTCGTTGGTGGCGACATCCACAAACGTGTTGGAATTGTGTCGTTGTATTGCTCAAGCAACTTGCCTGCCGCACGGAAGTGACCAATATTGGTCATACACGAGCCGATGAACACCTCATCAACTTTGTCGCCAGCAACATCAGACAGTGTTTTCGCATCGTCTGGGTCGTTCGGGCAACAAAGAATTGGCTCTTTGATATCGTCTAGGTTGATTTCGATGACTTCTGCGTATTCCGCATCCGCATCTGCTTCCATCAATGATGGATTCTCTAACCACTCTTCCATCTTGCGAGCGCGACGCTCTAGTGTGCGCGGATCACCGTAACCTTCGTTGATCATCCAGCGCAACATGGTGATGTTAGAAAGCAAGTACTCTGCAACAGAATCTTCAGAAAGCTTGATTGTACAACCAGCCGCTGAACGCTCAGCTGACGCGTCAGACAATTCGAACGCCTGTTCTACCGTAAGATCCTCAAGACCTTCGATCTCCAAAATACGACCAGAGAAGGCGTTTATCTTACCTTTCTTAGCAACGGTCAACAGACCCTGCTTGATGCCATACAACGGGATTGCGTGAACCAAGTCACGTAATGTAATGCCCGGCTGCATCTTGCCACTGAAGCGCACCAATACAGACTCTGGCATATCCAATGGCATTACGCCGGTTGCAGCAGCGAATGCAACAAGACCTGAGCCCGCAGGGAACGAAATCCCCATAGGGAAACGCGTATGTGAGTCACCACCAGTACCAACCGTGTCTGGCAATAGCATACGGTTCAACCATGAGTGGATGATACCGTCACCAGGACGCAGGGAAACACCGCCGCGGTTCATAATGAAATCAGGCAATGTGTGTTGAGTATCAATATCAACTGGCTTCGGATAAGCGGCAGTGTGACAGAATGACTGCATCGTCAGGTCAGCAGTGAAACCTAAGCAAGCAAGGTCTTTCAATTCATCTCGGGTCATTGGGCCGGTGGTATCCTGGCTACCTACAGTAGTCATTTTCGGCTCACAGTATGTACCTGGACGGATACCGTCTACGCCGCACGCTTTACCCACCATTTTCTGAGCTAGGCTGTAACCCTTACCCGTGTCTTCTGGCTGTTCTGGACGACGGAACAAATCCGTTTCGCCAAGGCCAAGCGCTTCGCGAGCACGCTCAGTCAAACCACGGCCAATGATTAGGTTGATACGGCCACCCGCGCGCACCTCATCGAGTAATACCTTTGACTTATAGCTGTACTCAGCCAACAGTTCACCAGATTCAGCGTTAAGGATTTTGCCTTCGAGTGGGTAGATATCAATCACATCACCCATATTCATTTTTTCTACGTCGGCTTCAAATACTAACGCACCTGCATCTTCCATCGTATTGAAGAAAATTGGTGCTACTTTACCGCCGATACAAATACCGCCACCGCGCTTGTTCGGTACACCAGGTAAGTCGTCACCAAAGAACCACAAAACACTGTTAGTCGCAGACTTACGTGAAGACCCGGTACCAACCACGTCACCAACGAAAGCAACCTTGTGCCCTTTCGCTTTAATCTCTTCGATTTGAGCCAATGGACCGACTTCGCCGTGTTTTTCTGGCGTTAGGCCATCACGGGTCATTTTATACGCTGCGCGCGCATGCAAAGGGATATCAGGACGTGACCAAGCATCTGGCGCCGGAGACAGATCATCGGTGTTAGTTTCACCGGTTACTTTGAATACCGCAGCAGTGATTTTTTCTGGTAGATCTGAGCGCGACGTAAACCACTCGCCGTCTGCCCATGATTGCATGACTTCTGTCGCGTACTTGTTACCGGCGCGATGCTTTTCTTCTACATCATGGAATGCGTCAAACATAAGTAATGTGTGCTTAAGCTCTTCTGCTGCAAGCTCTGCCAGTTGAGCGTCATCTAACAATGCGACCAATGTTTCGATGTTATAACCACCGTGCATGTTACCCAGTAGTTGAACAGCAGCGTCTTTGTCGATCAAACCACAGCTTGCTTCACCCTTAGCAATCGCACTTAAGAAACCAGCTTTAACATATGCGGCTTCATCAACGCCTGGAGGTACACGTTCTGAGATCAATTCGAGTAAGAATTCTTCTTCTCCCGCGGGCGGGTTTTTAAGCAACTCTACTAACTGCGCAACTTGCTCTGGATTCAATGGTTTTGGCGGGATGCCTTCGGCAGCACGCTCTTCTACGTGTTTGCGATAATCTTCTAACACTTCGTGGTCCTCGTGGTTGGCTGAATGCCGCGAATTGATTTGCTGCAGGGCATTCAGAGCTCGATAGTAAAACAGCCGGAGTATACCCTCTCGAGCGGGCAAATTAAATCTTCCTGGCAGCTAAAGTGGATTATAGCCGCCATTCATTTAATTAATTGGTTATCTTGGCAACATTTTCAGCAATGATGCGCGTTCACCATTGGTCAAAATATAAACCGCACCGTCCATGCCGACATGAATATCGCGCAAACGATGATTCAGATTTTCAACAACTGGCTGATTAATGATCACCTTATCATCTTTTAATCTGACCCAATGTAGTCTTTTAGTCTTAAGTGCAGTGACCAGAAAATCCCCCTGCAACATGCTGAATGCATCCCCTCGATACAACACCATGGATGACGGTGCAATCGAGGGAGTCCAGTTTACTAACGGCGGCAGCATGCCTTGATAGGACGTAAACGGTGAGATATTCGCACCGCTGTAGTCTTTTCCTTCCGTTACGACTGGCCAGCCATAGTTCGCGCCCGCTTGTAACAAGTTGATCTCATCACCACCAGCGGGGCCGTGTTCATGCAACCACACATCGCCGTTTTGAGGATCGACTACTAGCCCTTGGGCATTGCGATGGCCTAACGTATAAACGTAGTCGCTCGCCTCATCTTTGCCGGTGTAGAAAGGATTGTCACTGAGTGGCTCGCCATCATCTGTCATGCGCAGCACTTTACCCAACATGGAATCAACCACTTGAGCCTGCTCTCGATAATCAAATCCATCACCACTTGTCACTAATAGTGCGCCATCGGCATCAAATGCTAACCGCGCCGCATAGTGTACAGGAGTGTCCTTATCTGGCGTTGCGCGAAAGATTATTTGCCACTCACCGAGCTGTTCATCTTTATACTCTGCGCGGGCAATGGCTAGCCGGTTTGCCGCAGCATTCCCTTCGGCATAGCTGATGTAAACCCAGGGGGTCTGGTCGAATGACGGATGCAGCTCAATGTCCATCAAGCCGCCTTGACCAGCGACATATAGTTGATTGGGCATACTGGTGTAAAACTGTTTGCCGCCTTTGGCGTCCAATTTGACGATACTGCCGGATTTTTCAGTCACTAACCATTCACCGGTGGGCAGTTGAGTGAGTGCCCAAGGCTCAGCAAATTCGTCGTGCAAACTGCTAAGTGTTACCTCGGGAAACGTATTCGCATAGCTGTTGACTGCAAATATACTGGCAAACGCAAAAATAGCAGATGCCGCGTAACTGAACCGAAATGAAAAAAGGCGCATAGTAGGTCCCCTATTGGACATCAATATTTACCCCAACGGGTTTATGGTTTAAGTTTGTTTAATCTAGCGTATTCAGGCGGTTATGCAACTTCAGTAGCAACCCACCAACAAGAGGCTTGTACATATGAAAAATAGCTTAATTTGGATCGTCGCTTGGTTGGCTGCAAGTATCGCCACATTTGTAACCGCCAGTATCGCGCATAGCCAGTTTGTGCTGCTAGAACTGGTTGCCATCGATATCCACGTTCCGCTGAGTGATTGGCTGTCGATGACCGTCAGTGATATTGCGGGCCTTAGTTTAGGCTATGGCAGCGTAATCGCAATCACCTTGTTGTTGTGTTTCTTGATTTTGACTTTGGTCAACAGCAAATGGCTAAAACTACCCAATTGGGCGTATGTTGTAGCCGCCGCAGTGGCGATCGCGCTGATGCTACTGGCAATGCAACCACTTCTCAATGTCACCTTAATCGCCGGCGCTCGTTCGACATTGGGTTTTCTCGCGCAGTGTTGTGCCGGTTTGGTCGGAGGTTATTGTTTCTCCAGACTCAGAAAAGCCAATTAAATCTAAACAATCTATGCATGATTAATCGAGAGAATCATTAAGTTGAAAGAATAGATAAATATAAATGTAATCGAATTGTTAACGAAGGTCGTATATGGTTGAATTCTTAATCATATTAACCCAATGGCGATTCCTATGTTTGAAGACTTACTTCCCAATAATGTCCATTCATTACCTGATTATATCGAACATGTTTTTAACCAGTTTGGTGACGCCCCAGCCTATACAGCGCTAGGGCAAACCATGAGCTTTGCCGAGATTGAACAACAGTCTCGCGCACTGGCTAATTGGTTCCAGCATGGTGCAGGTTTAAATCCAGGCGATAGAATCGCAATTCAATTGCCCAACCTACTGCAAAATCCAATCGCGGTATACGCAGCATTGCGCGCAGGTCTAGTCGTCGTCAATACAAACCCTTTGTACACACCCAGAGAGATGCAGCACCAATTCAGTGACTCTGGTGCAAAAGCAATCGTGATCTTAAGCGATTTGCTGCCAAACCTGGAAAAAATTGTCGGTGACACGCAAATTGACACGATCGTGCTAACGTCCGCAACAGAAATGCTAAATCCAGCCACGGCGCCGCAACACGCCGAGCATATATCGCTGAGCAAAGCGATCAGTGACGGGCAGCAAAGCCCAGCTTTTAGTAGGCCAAAAGTCAATATGGATACCTTGTGCATGTTGCAATATACGGGCGGCACCACTGGCGTATCCAAAGGTGCCGCGTTGTCACACGGCAACGTACTGAGTAACAGTGTGCAAACGCTCGATCGGTTAGGCGATAGCTTCAAAGCTGGTGAAGAGATTGTGGTTTGCCCGTTGCCGCTGTATCACATCTATGCATTTACTGTGTGTATGATGACCTTCTTTGCCAAAGGGTGTCTAACTGTTTTAATCCCGAATCCTCGGGACCCAGATGCCTTTATCAGTGCGATAAAACCCTATCAGTTTACAACCTTCTGTGGCATCAACACCTTGTTTGTTGGATTAGGCCAGCATCCTGATTTCAAAGCTCTGGACTTCTCTAAGCTGAAGTTGACCTTATCGGGTGGAACGGCGTTGACGTCCGCTGCGGTCGATATTTGGCAAGGTGTTACCGGTTGTAGCATTACTGAAGGGTATGGACTGTCGGAGACAGCTCCGGTGGTCACGTTTAACCAACCTGGCGCCGAACGAATCGGCACCATTGGTACACCATTACTGGGCACCGATGTGCAAATCCTCGACAGCAATGATAAGCCTGTCGCCGATGGTGAAGAGGGCCAAATATCGGTGAAAGGTCCTCAAGTTATGCTCGGTTATTGGCAGCGCGAAGAAGCGACCGCGGACGTCATGACAGCTGATGGATATTTCAAAACGGGTGATATTGGTGTGCGCTTAGAAGACGGTGCGATTAAGATCGTCGATCGCCTCAAAGACATGATCATTGTTTCTGGATTCAATGTTTATCCAAATGAAATCGAAGACGTATTGTCGTCTCACCCTGACGTTGTTGAAGCAGCCGTAGTTGGTGCGCCGGATGATAAAACCGGCGAACGAGTGTGTGCCTACGTAACGTCTGCAAATCCGATTAACAAAGACGCGATTGAAGCATTTTGCCGCGAGCAACTTACCGCCTACAAAGTGCCAAAAGAAATTCATCAACTCGATGAATTACCTAAATCAACCGTTGGCAAATTATTGCGAAGAGAGTTGCGTAAATAAGCTAGCATTTTCAACCTTCCAGCGTGGCCGTGCGTTAGCCCTCGGCCTGCTGGACACAAAAGAAAAGGTTGCTCGCAATACTTCTCGACGCACCGACCCGTCTCTCATCCTGAATAAGATTGACTCTCCCCCGACTTGAGTTAGATTGGTGACTATTGACCAACAACTGTGGTCCCTGATCCCTACTTTTAATTAAGGAACGATTTATGAAATTCAGCCTCATCAAGACGCTATATCTAGGGTCTTGTTTTTTGATTCCAAACGCTGTTGCCCAATCTTCGGTAGCGGGCGGCCAATCCGGATATGATGAGTCAATTGAAGCAATCGAGCCCACTAACCAGAAGCTATCGTTATCATTGGCCGGTGAATCCCCTGCAGATATCTCTCGTTTTGTATTGGCGAGTAATCAGGGTGCTAGTGGCGCTTTACTGTCACCCAATGGTGAAACTATCGCGTTTTCCTGGTCCATTACCGGAAGTCGTCAAATTTGGTTGATGCCCAGTGCAGGCGGACAACCTCGCCAGTTAACGTTCGGTAATGGTATCTCAACCTATCGCTGGTCACCCGATGGCAAGGCACTATTTTACAGTGCAGACAACAATGGCAATGAACAGGAAGCCTATTATCAAATCAGTGTAGACGGTACTCAAGAAGTTGAATTATTACCCGCTGCAGAGGGCGGCTTTAGAGTATTTGGCGACTTCATTGACAACGATACGATTGCCTTTGCGTCTACGGAACGAAATCGACTCGATTTCGATATCTATACCGCTGACCTGAAAACACAACAAACAGCGCTGTTGTACGAAGGTCAATTTGGCTTTTTTGTTAACTCGGTTTCCCCAAATGGGCGCTTTATTGTGGTCAGCGAGACCGTTGGCGAAGATTCGGATAATTTGTATTTATTCGATCGCCAAACCAGCGAGATGAAAACGATCTCGAAACCTGACCGACGAGCCAATCACACCAATGCCGGCATCGCATGGACGCCTGATAGCCAAGGTTTCTATTTTGCATCCAATGTCGATCGCAATTTTGCCGCCTTAATGCACTACTCACTTGCAGATGGTTTTACGCTAAAACAAGCAGCAGAAATGGACGTCGAGCGCGTGTTACTGTGTGGCACAAACAATGAGTATTTGCTCTGGAGCCTGAATAACGGTGGTTACAGTCAATTACAAGGTTTACACCTAACGTCAGACCAAACAATCACTGCACCTGCGTTGCCAGAGGGAGTACTCTCCGTGAATTGTCGCGCGGGTAACGCGCAAGCTGCTGTTACCCTGAGAAATTATCAAACTCCTGGTGATATCTACACGTGGCAGCTGTCTTCCGGAGAGATAAAACGTGCATTTACGGCCAATTTAGCGGGCCTTGCAGTTGATTCGTTAATCAAGCCTCAAAGTATCACTATGCCGGCGAGAGATGGCGTAACACTACAAGGGTTACTGTATTTACCGACGGTAAAAACCGAAGGTAAGCCCCCGGTGTTATTCAGAGTTCATGGCGGCCCCACCGCACAGTCTCGCCCGGGGTTTAGTGCTGCGACCCAATATTTATTGGGCAAAGGCATAGCCGTATTTTTACCCAATGCCCGTGGTTCAACCGGCTTTGGCCATACTTATGTGACGCTTGATGACCGAGAAAATCGTTTAGACAGTATCCGTGACCTCGTCGACATGCTGAAGTACTTAGAACGTGATGGACGCGTCGATACCCAACGTGCAGCTGTCGCTGGCGGTTCGTATGGCGGCTATGCGGTCAATGCGGTGCTCGCAAACTTCCCCGGTCACTTCAAAGCCGGTGTCTCATTGTTTGGTGTCGCAGATTGGGTCACCGCGCTGCAAATCGCATCTCCGGGTCTGAAAGCATCGGACCGAATTGAATACGGTGATATTACAGAGCAGAAGTGGTTAGACTTTTATACTGAACAATCGCCAATTCGGCAGGCGGACCAAATCAATGTGCCAGTGCTTTATTCACATGGTGTGATGGACCCTCGCATCGACATATATGAAACAGAGGTGATGGTTAAGACGCTACGCGAAAATGGTGTTGAGGCCCCCTTTATTCGCATACCTGACGAAGGTCACGGTTGGCGGAAACTTCCCAATCAGTTGTTTTATTACCGTCAAGAAGCCGCGTTTTTGGAAAGAGTCTTAATTGCCCCCGAAGCAAAATAAAAAAGAGTCAGAGCAGATATCCTTCATCTGCTCTGGCCGCCTTCAGCCGACCGATGCCACCCTCATCGATTTTTTACTGGAAACGACCCAAAACCGGATAGACAAGCTTTGGCGTTCGATTCAATAGTCGTTACACTAGCGACCTTTACCAGGTAATGAAGTTATAGCAATGTCGACAAACACGTCTAAAGCGCTCACTGTTGAGTGTCTTGAACCCTCACAACAAACCAAACTCGCACTGGTATGCGGCACCTCTGGGGTAACGGTACGCTGGGTTGTACTTGTCACAGCAGTGTTGTTTGGTGTCATGCTATACGTGTTGGTACTGAGCCAAACGCAGATTTCAAATACAGTGAAAGGCATTAGTCTAGGTATTTTTATCACTGCCTACACCGCGTTAGTGATTAACGGTAGGTTAAAATCGGGCTGGCCGACAGCACTCGCTGACAACCAGTACCTTTACATTACTTACGACCCTGCGAAAGACGAGTTCCTGCGGGTGCCTTTCGACCATATCAAAGGTTTCGAAAAGAAAATGCTCTACCCAAATAGCATGGCCGTTTCGGTGTTGTTAAAAGAAGAGAATTTGACCGAGCATTGTCATGTTCTACTGCACAAAGCCATATTCCCGGCGCAGAATGCGGTACATTTGCAAACCGTGTTCAACAACCGCAGTCGCCTAATCGCAGAATTAAACAAACTCATCAGTTGATCGTTTGACGTTATTGAGGCTGGTTCTGGGCTAGCCAATCTTTAATCTGGTCGTCCACCTCACTCGGGTAAGGCACCCCATCTTCCACTCCCACATAGACTAAGCACATATCGCTGCGTTCGCTGAACACCGTTCGGTATTTATCTATCCATACCCTTAAATGTTTGGCCAATTGGAATGCCAATGGTATTTCCTCAAATAACACCGGGTTCGCTTCAAGTTCGTTTAACACTGCCAAGTTATTGGTATAGATCCCCGAGTCACTATATGCACGCATTTGCTGACAAACAAAAACCTCTTCCTCGTTCATGTCAGCAGCAACATGCCTAAAAAATAACTCAAACTGCCGTGTGCGCTCAATCCCCAATCGCTGTTCAATCATTTCAACCAGTTGATTGCGTCGTTTAGCCTGCGCGATGAAAGCGGTAAACGCATATTCTTGATGTTGCGCGATCCGATTCACCGCATCGACGAGTTGACTACGTTGGTATTGATGCACGACATACCACGCGCCCAGGAGGACGAAAATCGATACTAAAACTGAGAGCAACCGCACATTGGCATTGCGGTTCGTTTGAGCGGTTGTGTCGGTTTCGGCTAGGTCAACTTTTGGGATGCAGAACCCCACTCCGCGGGCAGTTTTAATGATCGTTTGATGCTCGCCATCATCACCAAGCGCGATCCGAGTGTCTGACACTAGCCGTGATAAAGACCAATCACTAACGACGGTATCTGGCCATAGTGCGTCGTGTAACACTTTTTTAGACAAGGGTTCAGGACTTGACTCGGCAAGCAGCTTCAGTAACTGCAGGCTCTTCTCCGGGAGGTCGAGTGCCGCATTGTCACGCAACAACACATTGTTCTCCGTATCGAGAACGAATCCGCTAAATTGATAGTGTTTTGGGTCCATCGTGACACCTTAGTCGCTTACAGACTCAGTGTACAAAGGTTCAAAACCCTTGCAAAGGTCAATTTTTAACCTACTGAAAAATATAGCATTCAAACTAATTCAAAGAGATTCACATGCAGTTTTTCGCTTTGTATCTAAGCTTGGAACTCGAGAATTAAGTCGCAATAAGGAAATGCATTATGAACCTCTCACATCGACGTTGGACAAACCACTTTTTCACGCGGATTTTGGCGACCGGCTTGACCACCGCTACCACTATCACTCTGTTGTTATCGTTGACGGCATTTCAGGCCAAAGCGAATTTGATTCGCGCTTCTGCGGTGGTGGAACAGGGTGGTCAGCCAATTGCGTTTGATAGTCAACAAATCTTTCCTGCTGGTGCTGGCGATACAGTGAAAGCTGCGGCGAGCTATGTTATCAAAACCTGCCCCTTGTGTAGTGATGGGGGTGCAAAGGGAACAACGCAAGCCAGTGTCATCACCACCTCAGGCTCGATTTCCGCCACCGGTAACTATGTGTTTTCCGGTTATTCAAATAACAGCTCGTTTTGGTCTGGCTTTACCCAAAGTGGCCGATTTCTGATCGACCAAATTACGATTACGTACCGCGGGATCAAACCTAAAGCACAAGTTCAAAATACCGTCTTCGCTGATTTGCACATGACGGCAAACGGCAATTTTGTCGGCGACTCGCTGGGACTCGGGATTTTTGCTTGGTTGAATGGCCAACCCAGACAAGACACGTTGGCAACCGGGACCTTCACCAACCAATTGGTCAATTTTCAAAACTTCTCACTACCGGTTAACCAGATATTTACTATGGATGTTAATGCCAGTGTGCTAACCCGATCAGTTTTTCAAACCCAGCGAAATGCAAATGTCGCGGTCGCTAACTGGAGCTTGAAACTTGGCGGCTCGCCAGCGTTTATTCTGCCAGAAGGTTATTATGCAAATTCGGCAGATGGCAGTATTGTGGACAACTACTTTGTCGACCGTTCGGCGCCTCAGAACGTACCTGAGACGCCAATATTGATGCTGTTGCCCATTGCACTTGGCGCCATCCTTCGCGCTAGAAAGCAACGCACCAGAAGATAAAATAACCGCTTATCAAGTCAGTAGGCAGCGCCGGGCGTTTATTCATACTGTCATAACAGGTTAGACTAGCATCAGAACTGAAATGATTGCTGGAGAGACAATATGACCACCCTACTTAAAACTGTGATGCCTGGCAGCATGACGATTACGAGCACTGACATCGAACACGGTGCTTTTATGAGCAAAAAACACGAAGCAGATTTGTTTGGTGGGGATGGTGATAACATTTCTCCCCACCTCGCTTGGTCGGGAGCCCCAGAGGGAACCAAAGCCTATGCCGTGTTTTGTTATGATCCGGACGCCCCGACAGGCAGTGGCTTCTGGCATTGGCAGCTGATTAACATTCCAGCTGATGTCACTGAGCTGGCCACCAATGCTGGCAGTAGCGACTCTACAAACATTCCGGCTGGTAGCTTTCAAAAAACGAATGATTATGGAACCGTTGGATTTGGCGGTGCGTGCCCCCCCGAAGGTCATATTGCACACCGCTTCCAGTTTACGGTTTATGCCTTGTCTGACAAACTCGATATACCTGAAGAGGCCTCATCTGCTGTTGCAGGTTACATGGTCAATGCACATGCATTGGCGTCGGTTACACTTGAAGCATTGTATAAGCGTTAATAAAAAGCCCCGCTTATACAGGCGGGGCTTTTTCAACATCTGTTTTAGTGAAGTGTTGCAGGAATTAAGCGCTGGCTAACGTTTTTGCAATCCACTCATCAATCAAACGCTCAAGAATCGGTAGCGGAACGGCACCGCCGCCTAACACCACGTCGTGGAATTGACGAATATCAAATTGGTCGCCAAGCGCCGCTTGGGCTTTTGCACGCAGCTCCAAAATCTTGATCATGCCGATCTTATAACCTGTCGCTTGGCCAGGCCAAACAATGTAGCGACGTACTTCTGATTTGATTTGACCAATCGGCACAGGTGAGTTGGCTTGGAAATACTCGATAGCCTGTTGCTCTGTCCAACCTTTTGCATGCAAGCCAGTATCAACAACCAATCGAATGGCACGCCACATTTCGGTCACTAAGCGACCAAAATCAGAGTATGGGTCTTGGTATGCGCCCATTTCCTTGGCGAGTAACTCAGAGTACAACGCCCAGCCTTCGACATACGCATTAAAGAATTGCTGTGTTCTAAAGGTCGGTACGCCTTCTAACTCTTGTGCAATGGAGATTTGCATATGGTGGCCCGGATTGCCTTCATGGTATGCGATCGCTTCCATTTCATTTTTGGGCATTGATGTCATATCAATCAAATGCGCGTAATACGTTCCTGGGCGCGAGCCATCCGGTGTGCCCGGATAATAGTGCTGAGCAGCTCCGGGTTGTTCACGGAATGCTTCCACGCGCTTAACGACAAGGTCGGCTTTTGGCAGTAAGCCAAAATATTCTGGGAGTTTGCTGTCAATGTAATCCAAGAAAGCTTTTGAGTCATCGATGTAACCTTGGCGCCCTTCATCAGTATTGGGGTAAAAGAATCGCTCGTCATCAGTGGCATTCTTGATAAACGCGAAGAATTCCTGCAATTCACCATCGAACGCGACTTGCTGCTTTATCGCTTCCATTTCTGTGGTAAGACGGGCGACCTCCGCTAACCCAACATTGTGAATCTCTTCGGCGGTCATAGTCGTCGTTGTTGAGTTCAACAAAGACACTTCGTAAACCGCTAGCCCTTCTGGCAATGCTCCAATACCTTGAGCCTGCTCAGACACATTTTCACGATCCGCCACATGCCAGTCAATCAGCGCTTGGTAACTTGGCAGAAATTTGCTGTTCAAGGCATCAATAGTGGCGGCGGTCAATTCATCCGCTTGCGCTTGATCTATCGTACCGGCTTCAACTAAACCCGCTATTTTGCGCTTGGCGTCTGCAAGGATTGGTGAGTCGGTTTCTGCGTCCTCACTAAATGGCGCGCCAGTAATCAAATTTGTGGCCTGCTCAATCACGCCGTCATAGGCAAAGTAGGGTGCTCGCCACCCCTCTTCGGCGCGTACTTTTGTTTGCTCCATTAATTGGTCAATCGCGCGCGCTAAGCCTGCAATGCGGGAATTGTAGTCCTGCATATCTTGTAGCGATGCAACGTTGTGAAAATTAATCAACAAATTCGGCAACGAACTTTGCGGCCCAGACATCTGAGTAAACACGTAACCTCTGCGTTGAAACGGACGAGCCGCAGTCGCGGTATCATAGCCATAGATCCAAAGATCATAAGAAATTTTGGCGTCATCGGACAATTTATCGTAATCAAAATTAGCTTTGAGTTCTTCCACCGTTGCTTTCAACCAAGCATACTGCTCGTCTGCCGCTTGTTCTGAAACATCGTCAATCTCACCATAGCGTTCTTTGCGTCCTAATGACGTCAAGGTTAGCGGGGAGCGCATTAATTGCTGTTCGTATTTTTCTTCAAACCATTGGTTTAAACGCTCAGTTTCAGAAACCTCTGCTGCAGCTTGAGTCGACTCAACGGGGGCAGACGTCGATGCCGACGTTGCAGATTGTTCGGGCGCTTCGGAACACGCACCAAGTAAAAATGCTGCAGCGATGCTGGCAGCAATTATTGAGCGTTTAGTTTTCATAGGGATTTCCTTCGAGTTTTAATTATTAGAAGAATAAAAACTCGACAAGGTTTGAAACAACATTAAGTGCCGTTCAGACCAGGCCAAGCTTCGGTCGTTATATCGATGATTGGCTGACGTTTTGACAATCACTATGCGCGCGTCAGGGTCAATATAAATGTATTGGTGATAAATGCCACGAGCCATAAATTCGTCACCATCGACAGGTGGTAGCCACCATTGATATCCATAGCCATAAGACGAATTTGACTGACTATTTTCGCCAGGCATGAGATGAGGTTCATCTGGTGTAATTGACGAGCTAACCCAAGCCGCGGGTACGATTTGCTTACCACTCACCTTGCCTTGATTGGCGTATAGCCAACCAAATTTGGCATAATCTCGCAGCGTAACATTCAAGCCGCCAAGTGCCAGCTCCATGCCTGCATCATCGCTTAACCAATATGCTGCATCCTGCATGCCAAGTGGCTCCCACAAGTGTTTTTGCGCATACTGAGTCAAAGATTGCTGCGTAGCACGGACGAGCACCATACCCAATACTTGCGTATCGATACTCACATATTGGTTGAATGTGCCAGGTTCACGCTCACGTTGTAGTGACGCTGTAAAGTCATCAAGAGAAGTGCCAAAGGCAATAGCACGAGAAAAACGATTGATATCGGAGTAAAAGTCCGCGTAGTCCTCATTAAAGCCAACACCAGAGGACATTTGTAACACGTCTTTTATCGATACACCGTCGTAACCTGTTCCCACCAATTCGGGTACATAATCAGTTACTGGTTGCGCAATGTCCGTGATATGACCTTGTGATATCGCAATACCCATTAATGCAGAGATAAATGATTTTGCAACCGAGAAAGAGATGTGAGGTTTTAACTCGCCACCTGTCTCACCGTAGTACTCATACACAATATTACCGTCGTGAATCACCATCAGACCGGTGGTTCGACTGTCCTGTATAAATGTAGCGATTGACTCCGAGCCATAAGCGGTCTCAATCGATAGGTCCTCGAACGGCCGAATATGCTTGGTGAAAGGGAGCGGCGAAGAACTTGGATTTAGCCGGGTCGTGTTAAACGCTTCCGGCATAGAAACAAAGTTTGTCGCAATCTTGTCCTCATCGTACAAGGTAATTGCCATATGCAGACGTTTAAGATTGTCTGCATATACTATTGCCAATACCGCTGCAATGCCGATTAGGCCGAGTACCACACGTGTCAAAATTTTCAGCATATCACTATCGCTCGTCGCGCCGGGTCATTACTCAGTGATGTCATGAGCTAACAACTGGAACGCGTACTCCTCTGCACGGTCCTTTAATCGTGCATATCGACCACTGTTGGCAAAGTGCCCTGCCCCCATGTTCATGCGCATGACCAACAAGTTTGAATCTGTTTTGGTAGCTCGCATTCTAGCCGTCCATTTTGCCGGTTCCCAATAGGTAACACGCGGATCATTAAGCCCTCCGGTCACCATCATGGGCGGGTATTCACGAGCCGCTATTTGATCGTAAGGCGAATAAGACAGCATGTACTCGAATGCCGCTTTATCTTCGATTGGATTACCCCATTCTTGCCATTCTGGCGGCGTCAGAGGCAGACTTGCGTCCAACATAGTGTTTAACACATCAACAAAAGGTACAACTAGCATGACTGAGCGCCACATTTCGGGCGCTTGAATTGTCATCGCGCCCATCATTTTGCCTCCAGCACTCCGACCCGAAATTGAAATATTGCCTTCCTTGGTATACTTCTGTTCGACGAGAAAATCAGCAACATCAATAAAATCGGTGAAGGCATTCATGCGTTTTTCGAGTTTGCCGTCCAAATACCATTGATATCCCATCTCATCACCGCCGCGCACGTGGGCGATGGCGAATGAAAACCCACGGTCAAGCAAACTCAAGCGTTCTGCCGAGAAACGCGGACCGATGCCTGCGCCATAGGCGCCATAGGCATACAAACTCATTGGTGCATTGCCGTCTTTCACAAAGTCTTTGTGGTAGACAATTGAAATAGGGATCATAGCACCATCACGGGCTGGTGCCATTAGGCGTTCAGTTCGATATTGACTCGCATCATAACCGGAAGGGATCTTGCGCACCTTGCGCGTGATCAGCTGCTTATCTGCAACTTGATAGTCATAGACCGAATTCGGGGTGATCATTGAACCATAGTTCAAGCGCACGAAATCTTGATCAAATTCGGCATTAAAGGCAATCGAAGCGGAATATACCGATTCAGGAAACTCAACCTCTTCTAGCACCTGGCCGTCAGCATCGAGCAGATGGATACGCTCCAGACCATCGATGGAAAGCTGCAGCGCGATGAAATCTTCAAATGTTTGGAAACCTTGCAGGTAATGACTATCAGAACCCGCAATCAGCGTTTGCCAAGTCGACTTATCCGCTAATGCAGCACCGAAAGATTCCGCGTTAATGCGCACGAAACGTGAGTTAACATGTTCGTCGTTGATCAGCAGATACAAACTACCATGAGCGGCGTCAATACTCGCTTCAACTCCCGCTTCGCGGTCGACCAAAATCACCGGTTCTGCGGTAAGTTCGTCTGCGGGAACAGCGGCAATTTCGATGTTCGCGCCGCGACTCGCATATTTAAATAGCCACTTATCATCTGCCGAAAAACCATAGCCTAAAAAGTATGCTTGGTCCTGCTCAGCGAAGAGCACTCTTTCGACGTCTTCATCCCGTTCTGCCGCCAAGTAGCGCAAGTTAACCGATTCGGTAAACCAACGGTCCGCAGACAATTTTGGATAAATAACCCCTTTATTATCGGGTGTGAAGCTCACAGCACTGCCGGAATTTTTGATATCAACAGGTAACACTTCACCACTACCGATATCCTTAATTACGACGGTATAGCGCTCATCGCCAGAGGTATCAACGGTATATGCAACGAGGCGATTGTCCGGCGAAATATCCCACCCACCGACAACAAAGTAATCGTGCCCTTCAGACAACACCTGTTCATCCATAAACACGGCTTCTTCGCCAGTCGCTAAGTTCTTGCGAATTCTGGTTCGATAATCATTGCCAGGGCGAAACTCCCAGCGATACTCATAGCCATTTTTAACAAACGGCACTGACGTATCCGTTTCGTCGACCCGGCCTTTAAACTCCTCAAACAGTTTATCGACCAATGGTTGGTGCGGTTGTAAAAAAGCCTGATAATAATCATTTTCGGCATTGAGATACGCCAGTACTTCCGGGTCATCAGTGTCTGGATAGCTTGGATCACGAAGCCATTGGTACGGATCCTCAACCGTAATACCGTGGTAAGCAATGGTTGCTGGGCGCGCTTCCACCGTCGGTGCAGGCTGGGATAGCTGTTGCAATCGAGAAAATTCAGAATTCACTTGAGTACCTTGAGTTTTGGGTGTTTCTGCAGGAGAACAGGCCATCAATAGACCCGAAAAAACGCTGATAGCAGCAAAAGAAGTGGCGAAACGCATGTTTCACGTCCTGTGTCTTTATAAATAGACAACCAATATACAAAAAAAAACGCCGCTTACGCGACGTTTTTTAGTAACAATGCATTACTTTATGGATTATGACGACAATTCAGCCTGATTTCGCTCGTATGTGGCCTTCTCGCCCTCAACATAGCGTCGCCATTGTTGTGCCATGCCGCGGCTACCTGAGTGTTTTTCGGCTTCCGCAAGTTGATTCAACGCATCGACGAATTGGCGTTTGTTGTAATACGCCATTCCCAGCACAAGGTGGGCTGTGCCTTGATTGCTCAACTCACCTTTCTCTAACGCTTTGCTCGTTGACGCTATTGCTGCATCCCACTGCTCGAGATTCAAGTAAATCTGACCAAGCTGAGCATCGAGATCACCATTTTCAGAAAGATCTGCTGCCGCTTGCATTACCGGCACAGCTTTTTCATTTTCTTTGGCCTGTTGCCAACATTGTGACAAGAATTTTAAGTTGCGCAGATTGCGCTCCAATAGACCAGACTCAAGGGATTGTTCCATTAACCTTGCACACTTGTAAGGTGCCTGATGGAAGTAGTACAACTGAGCTAAATTGAATGTATCTGAGGCCGACGTCACATAGCCTTGCTGGTATGCCGCCTCCATGATCGCATACTGCTCTTCTTCTCGCTCCAACTCGCCGTACATGCCAGCAAGCTGCACCCAGTATTTAGGTTCATTAAACAATTTAACCATTTTAATCAGCACGTCTTTGACTTTTTCGGGCTGCTTCAACTCATAAAAAACTGCGCGTTGCAGAATCAACCATCCTTCATCGGGGATCATCCCCTCAGCTTCATGGTTTTCAACGGCTTGAGTGATGTACTGCTCGGCTTCAACATACTGTTTGTTTTGGTAATAAGCTTGAGCTTTGATCACGAGGTTTTTGGGCGGAATGGGACCTTTGTTCAACGACTCCCAACGCTCAAGCGCCTCAATACTTTTAGCATAGTTGCCACGCATCAGCTGAAGCTGTGCCAAACTGAACAAAGTCGTCTGTTCAAACGTCTCAGGAATCGGCTGCTGTGCTACGACCTTTTCGAAAGACTCGATTGCCTTGTCAAAGTTTTCGGCGTTGTAGTATATGAAACCATAGAAGTTGTATAGCATGGCGAGTTCATAACTGTTCATGGAACCCGACTTTGACTCTACGTCGTTTAGGATTTCGATCGCACCAGCATCGTCGCCTGCATCCGCGACGCTTTGCGCTCTAGCTAATTGATCGTATACGCGAGAACGTAATGCTGGCGTTTTACGAGTCTTCTTTTCACTTGCCGCTTGTTGTGCCTCGACCGTATTAATCGGTGCACTGAGGGCTAATACTGCGACCGCAGCGAGTGCACTTGCAACTAGGATGCGTAAATGAGGAATACCAACTGTCATTTTAATCACCCGTCAATCTTGAAGGTTATGCGGTTTTGTACGCCAGCGACCTCTGTTGGCTCACCGTTCACGACCCGTGGTTTATATTTGAATTTCAGTGCTGCATCCATTGCCGCTTGCTCAAAAATACCTTGCGGGTTTGCTTCCACCACAAATGGGTCTCGCACAGAACCTTGCTTTGTTACCGTAAACTCAACGATGACGAAGCCCTCAATACCGCGCTGTAGTGCTCGACGCGGATAAACGGCAGCAACTTTCACGATTGGCAAGTATTCACCATCGCCGGATTCGAGCGCTAAGCCTCCGTCTAAAGCCACATCGCCGGAAACATCCGCCGCAAAATCGAGGCCTGAACCACCGCCGTCTGGCGATGAGTTATCCATTTGCGGTTGCTCCATTTGAGGCGGTTGCTCTTGTGGTTGAGGTGGTTTACGCGGTTTACGATCTTTCTGTTCGACCACTTCTTCTTGCTTGACGCGTACAAAATCCAAGACATTACCTTCTGGCGGCTCAGATAGTGTTTGGTCGCCACTGGCAATCAGCGCCTGCATCAATGTGAACAATGCAAGCGTAACGATTGAAGCAAGAACTAGCGACAATAAAAAACGCGGTAATGCCATGATTATTGCTCTTGAGCTGCGATTGAAACGTCGTATACACCCGCTTCGCGAGAAGCGTCCATGACCTTGATCAATACGTCAGTTGTTGCTTTCTTGTCAGCCTGAATAACCACTGTTCCTTGCGGGTTCTCCGCGCGAAGTCCAATGATGTTTTCTGCTACTGAACGAATATCAACACGGCGTTTATTGATCCAAATCTCACCTGTATCACTGATCGCAATGAGGATGTTTGCACGATCTTTCTGAACCGCTGTATTCGCTTCTGGACGATTAACGTCAATACCGGCTTCTTTTACAAAAGACGCTGTAACAATGAAAAATATCAACATGATAAAGACAACGTCCAACATTGGAGTCATATCAATATTGGATTCTTCTTCTTCGACTAAGTTTTGAAAATGTTGTTTCATATCTTTATAACCTTTTGCAGCCGATTAAACCGGACGCTGCATCTGTAGTGCGTCTTCAATATGTGTGCGTTCAGTTTTCGCTGTGCGCGTCAACCACGTTGAGGCAAATACACCGGACAATGCCCCAACCATGCCAGCCATCGTGGGTATTGTTGCTTGCGATACACCGGCTGCCATTGAACGTGCGTTACCACCACCTGATATAGCCATAACATCGAACACTTGAATCATTCCGGTAACAGTACCCAACAACCCTAATAATGGGCATAGAGCAACTATGGCTTGGATGATCGGAATGCTAAATTTCAATTTAAGACTGGCGCGAGAGACCATTGCTTGTCTAATTTGCTCGGCATTCCACGATGATTTATCCGCTCGCGCTTCCCATGTCTGGATCAACTCTTTGACCAGTGCTTTATGTGCTGTAAACACATAAAACACACGTTCAAGAATCAATAACCACATGGCAAATATCAGCCATGCGATGGCCGTCAGTACTGGGCCACCGGTTTCGAGGAAGTCGCGAAGCGCTTCAAATAACTCGATCATGATTAGCCTCGCTCGGCGCGTTCTGCTCTCTCTGCGATAACACCCGCTGCTTGCTCTTGGAGGATGCTAACGATGTTCTTACTTTGCGTATTCAATAGTGCGTACAGCAATGACGTTGGGATTGCGACAACTAGGCCCAATACCGTTGTGATCAACGCAGATGAAATACCACCCGCCATGATTTTCGGATCGCCTGCACCAAACAACGTAATCTGTTGGAAGGTCACGATCATCCCCGTAACAGTACCCAATAGACCGCCAAGTGGCGCAACAACAGAAATCATTTTAACCAGTACCAAGAAGCGGCTTAATTTCGGTACTTCACCCAAAATCGCTTCAGTTAAATGTAACTCCAACGCCTCAGTATCAGCAGTTGGATACTTATCACGCACTTGCATGACACGCCCGAGAGGGTTGTCGTCGCTGAAAGTATCCGACTTAAGCTGACGTTGTACTTTTGCACTGACTAGCATTAGTGCAATGAAGCGCCAAATAGCGACCAAGATGCCTACAGCGCCTACTGCGATAATGATATAACCAACCAATTCACCTTGGTGGATACGCTCTTCTAGGTTTGGTGCTTGAACAAGCAAGCTCAAGATAGAACCGCGTGATGGGTCTAGACCAAACGCAACGGCTTCACCATTTGAGTTTTCAAGATCAGTAATACTATTGAGGAAACGATCTGAAGGTTGGCGTAGCAATTCTGAAACCGTACCGGTAGTGCTGTTGTACTCAAGATATTTACCATCGGCCACTAACGCGAACGTGCCTACACGAGTAACTTCTTTTGCCACTTTAGCACCGTCAGCTTCAACCACATCAACATTGAATTTGGTTACTTTGCCGCTTTCAGTCATTTCACGCTGAATTTCGAACCAAACCTGCTCAATTTCTTCGATTGAAGCTAGTTTTGAGCTGCTTCCCATCGATTGTGCAAGCTCTTCTAAGAACTCACCGCGACCAGGGATTTGTGCAGAAATGATAGATGTGTTGAACTTTGTTTTCGTATCACCTGCTGAGTTTTGGAGTGCACCAAACAACTCTTTAAGTGAACCCAAGCGGTTGTCCAAAGCACCCTTGAGGTCGGCTATTTTAAATTCGTTTTCTTCGAATTGAGTTTCTAAACGCTCAGACGTATTTAGCTCGCCATCACGACGCTGCTCGGCTTCGTTTAACATGCGGTCCTGTTCGGCACGCTTTTGAATAAACTCTTGTTCACGGGCTTCGTTTTGCTGACTTTGCGCGAACTTGCCTTCTTCTAATTGCTTAAGCAATGTGTCCAAATCAAGTGCACGCTCACCTTGCGCAGCAGCAGTGGTTGCAACTACAGAGAAAAGTACTGCAAGTGAAATATTTTTAAGTAAAGTTTTCATTTTTCTTAAACTCTTAGTCTGTAATTGCTACTGGCATCATCATTACTTCAGGTGCCATTTGTTGCTTCGCGATTCTTAGCCCTTTTGAGATTTGGTTACTGTAGCTAGACGGTAACTCTTCCCATTGGCGCGTTTGTTGATTCCAACGACCTTGATAGCTGCCATCACGCGTCTGGTAGATCAGCACCGTGCGGCCTATACGCAGGAACTCCACGTCGCGCTCCTGACCCGCAACATTGTGCAGACCTGAATATGCTTCAACATCGTTGCCATAGTTCATTTCAACTTCGTAGGCTTCCATCAAGCGACGGAATTTTTCTGACGGCGCAACATCGGCACGACTCATCATGTTTTTAAGGTCGACAATTCGGTTGGCGCGCTCTTCAGGTAAGAACGGCACATCCAACGCTACGAATTGCTCCAAACCTTCGATCATACGCAACATAAGCGGCGTAATTTGACGCTCAATAACGCTGACTTCGTCAATTGCAGCGTTTAAATCAGCCATTTCTTGTTCTTGGCTGCCTATCTGACGCTGCAGTTGAGTGTTGTATACAACCAACCCTTCAATCTCTTTGTTCAGCGTTTTGAAGCGCTGTAACTTGTCGTCGATTTGATCAGTAATTGAGTCGATGCGCTGCTGTGAGCCAGCGGCAGACTCATTGGTTTCTTGAGCAACCTTAACAACAGGCTCCAAAGTTTGGTCTTCCTGCGCTAGCACAGGTTGCATTACCATTGCACTGACAAGAGCTGCCAATGGAAGCGATTTTTTGAACGTCATACGCGCGTTTCCTACTAAACAAAACGGCGGGAAAGGCCCAGCCATATAAATTGCGGGAAGTATGATAGCTATCTGTGACAGTTTTATTACATCTGCGGAGAATATGTACTTAGCGGGTTTCGCTATGCAAAGCAACTGGCGCCCTGATGCACCGATACCTCGTTTATGAAGTTTTGATGACAACTAAAGTCCCGAGCATTCTCGCATGCAAGGCAAACCCTATATTCCCAGTGAGGACCCCAAGGATCGTGTTTTCTAAGGCTACTAAACGCTAAACAATTCGATAGTTTCATTGAGCTTATACGTCAAACTAGGGTACCATTAGGACTTATACACGGGCACGGACTGCCGCCTTACACTATTCATTTATTCCTGATTAAATGCCACACAACGTTATTAACAACAGGCTTTCCGCCGAACAAGAACAGTTCTTCAATCAGAATGGTTATTTGATAATTGATATTGGCTTGAAAACACCAGAAATTGATAGTGCAGTCGAAGAAATGCTACCGCAATATGAGTCTTTAGCGGATGGACGCCCTTTTTGGCCAGGGATCAGAATTCAAGACGGCTGGAAAGATAGCTCGGCAGTTAAAAACATTGCTTTAAACACCTATGCGCTTGATTGTTTACAGCAGCTGTTCGGGCGCAAGGCTCTGCCATTTCAAACCTTGAATTTTCCGGTTGGGACTCAGCAAAAACCACATTCTGACACTATTCATTTCAATTCAAAGCCTTCGGGTTATATGGCCGGCGTTTGGTTAGCGTTGGAGGATGTGAATTTAGACAACGGCGCTCTGGTGTATTACCCAGGTTCGCACAAATGGCCAGAGTACAACATGCAAGATGTTGGTAAAGGCATTGGCTATGAAAACTACAAACACTACGAAACTTTTATCGAAGAAAAATTATCTGAATCCAGTATTGAGCCATTTTATGCCGAGCTAAAAAAAGGCCAAGCGTTGATTTGGCACGCCAATTTAATTCACGGTGGCACCAAGCCTCAAAAGGCAGGGCTAACTCGCCATAGTCAAGTGACGCACTATTACTTCGAAGGGTGTCGTTACTATACCCCCATGAACTCGTCTGAAGAGTCAATCCACTGGCGAACACCTAACTGGATCTCAGCTCGTTCAAACATAACAAAAACCGCTCGGAATTACGTAAAGCACAATATTAATAGAATCAAGCAACAGTTTTTTAAGTAATGTTTACCACCAGATTTAAACAGTTAAAGCTTTTTTTGTTGAAAGCTTTGTCCTCGAAAAGCAGTCGACTACCTATACTTTTTGTTCACATGCCAAAAGCTGCAGGAACAAGCTTCAGAACGGCGGCATTAGAATCAAAAAGAATCAAGTCAGTGCTCTGCGACTATGATGAAAAAAACCCCATTACAAGTAAAGTTTTAAAGGAGCTCTTTAAACTTGATAACTATCAGGATGAATTAGCAAAGCTTTTAAGCGAAAAAGACGACTATTTACTCTCCGGCCACTTCAAACCGGATAAGTATCTACCCTATTTCTATCCTTATCAGACGATTATTTTTGTTCGAGATCCGGTCGATAGAATTGTCTCTGAGTACCACCACAAAGTAAGAAAAGACAAGTATTCAGGCGAAATCAGTGAATTTGTCGAAACGCCAAAATTTCGTCAAATCCAAAAAAGTCAATTCGGCAAACTACCGCCTGGATACTTTGGTTTTGTCGGTGTTTTTGAGCAATACGAACAATCGCTCGATGCGATAAACGCTCTCTATGAAGTCGATATAAAACCTCTGCACCGCAATGAAAACCCAGAGAAACTAAACGAATCAAAATACCAAATAGCACCGTCTCTGCGAGAGTCTATCCTCAAGCTAAACCGATATGATGTTGCTTTATATGAGCAATGTAAGTCTATACTTGACTACCGACTAGCTCACATCAAACAAAAGAACAATTGGTTATACGGTGGCTGGACGATGGAGGGGCGATCTATCCGTGGCAGGGTATTCAAAGCATTTGCAACGGAGCCAGTAAGTTTAGATTTGTACATAGACGGCTCTTGCGTAGCAAGCACCATCGCCAGTCAATACAACCCAATCACTTGTGTCTCAACGCGACAACCTCTCGACGGCAATATTGGCTTTCGTTTCGACATAACAGACGAACAGGTCATCTCCACCGATTCTGAGATAAAGATTGTGTGTTCCACGTCCGGACAAATGCTGTTTAGAGAATAAGCGCCATTTTACAAACACTGTTTTCACCGGTGCATCCAAAAAAAAGGCCTGCGTTTGCAGGCCTTTTTGATGCTGTATTAAATTTAAAAGTCGTACTTGTATGACAAGCTGAAGCCGATTCCTCGGGTTTCAGATTGGAAAGTAACCCCCTCAAATTCAAGTTCTTTCGATTCATCCAACATGTTCTGAACCTTGAACGTCACCGTTGTGTTGAAATCAGGATAATACTTGTAAACCATATCCAGTGAATGGAACGGTTGCTCAAAGTTATCATCAAAGAAATCAATACCTGGAATGATAATACGCTCACCAAATACGTTATAAACTAACGACGCTGAGTGTTCACCATTGTCTGAGTCAAAACCCAGTTGCATGTTAACAACATACTCAGAGTGACCAGTCAAACGACGAGTTGTGTTGGTAATCGCGGCAGAAACCCCTGTTTGCTCTTCAATAGCAACCGGATCCAACGTGATCTCAGAATCACTCAAGGTCACGTTACCGCTCAGGAACATATTGTCCCAAATACCGTCACCGATAACTTCCAGACCTTGCAAGAATTCGATTTCAACACCAAACAACTCACCCGTTTCAGCATTCGCAATTCGAATCAATGGCGGTCCATCCTGGGCCGGCGATTGAACTGATTCAATCGGGTCAGTCATATCTTTATAGAATAGACCGACTGACAAGTTGTTTCCTGCTTCGCGATACCATTCCCAGCGAATATCGTAGTTTTTAACCGATGTTGTGCGCACACCAGGTGTACCGGCGATTGGATTGTCCGTGAGTGGGTCCAAATAGGTTGCAGAAGAGACTTCACGCAAATCAGGGCGAACGACCGTTTCACTGAAACTTGCACGCAATTGCATGTCTTGCTCAATGAAATAGGTCAGTGCTATTGCAGGGTAGAAATCGTCCTCGATAAACGCTAGCTGGCCGCGATCATCACCATCGACAATGTCAATCTGATTGGTACGCGGGTCAAATGGTACAACGGCTTGACGGAAATCTTCATATCTCACACCACCACTGATACGCCATTTGTTGTCGTAAAACAAATCGGCTTCAAAGTAGTATGCATCAATTTTCTGACCAGCCGCATAGTCATCACCCGCGATCGTAGTGTCACGAATGATGGGTTGGTTGGTGAACGCAGCGCTATCTAATACCGCATCACTCAAGATTTCAGAAAATACAAAACCATCTAGCACGCTCGAATCAGCAAACGCACGCGTATTGACGTCAAAACGACGGTTTTCGGCCGTACGCGACTTAGTAATGAAATCTGCACCCGCTTTGAATTCCATTTCCCACTTACCTTCGTATACCGGTAAGTTGAAGTTGTAACCATAATTCTCAACGCGGTCATGCAAGGTTTGGAATGAATAACGTGCCGCTGTCGGCGCATTACTCAAGCTACTCTCGGTTTCGCGATCGAAGATGTCATCTTCATTCAAATCTTCAAGAATGAAACGCGTACTGACGTTACCTGGCGCATCACGGTTTGAACGACCCAGTGAGTATTTCCAATCGAATCCCAAGAAATTCAATTCAGGGAACGTGTGAGTACCACGAACCTGATTGGTATACATCTGGCGCTCTTCGTAAATCACTTCAACATCGCGAATACGCTGATTATCAACTAGCTGAATATTGTTTGAGTTACCGATTTTTTCACGTAATTCATCACGTGTATCGTTTAACGCAACCAAGCTATAGTCAATGCGGTGATTGCGCTTATAGTCGATCCCCAAATTTAGCAAGCTCGACCATTTAATTGACTTCTCAGTTGAATCAACTTCATCGAAGAAACGCAAGAAGCGGATTGAGTCACCGTCACGGCTTTGTTGTTCGCCGAGGAACTGTTCCGAGACCTGTGTGCTATTGTCATAACCCGCGGTGAACAAGAAACCATAACGAATGTCTTCGTTATAGTCGAAATTGTTACCTACGGCTAAATTAAAGCTCGCATCGGGATTGACGCTGTCCAATACTGGATCGTAGTTGCGCTGTACGTCACGGAACAAATCTAGTGCGACATTTGGCTCTAGGTTATCCAAGAAATTCTTGGCTGCCCAGCGGTCGGCTATTGCAGCTGGAACTGCCCGGAAACCGTCATCCTGACCTTCCCAATCATTGCTACCACCGCTGTATTGATAGGCATCATCAAAGTTCTCAGTATTGCCACCAATACTTCCACCCATGTTGAAGATGAAATCCGACGGAATCGTCTTCAAACGGATGTCTACATTACCACCACCGAACGATGCAGGCATAGAAGGTGAAAATGCCTTCTGTACCGACAGTGACTCGATGATATCCGACGGGAATAAGTCCAATGGAATAACATTTCGCGTTGGGTCAGGACTCGGTACTGACGCACCATTGAGCTGCGTACTGGAATAACGCTCACCCAAACCACGAACATAAATAAATTTGCCGTCAACCAACGTCAGACCCGTTACACGTCGAAGCGCTGACGCGGCATCGCCGTCACCGGTACGGGAAATCTGTTCTGCACCAAGGATGTCAGCAACGAAGGCTTGGTTCTTACGCTCTTCTAATACTGCTGTTGCAGTACCTTTCAAACGCGTCCCCGTTGACACGACTTCCTCAATTACCTGCTCTTCATCCTGCGCCGCATCTTGGGCATAGGCGATGTTAGCCACAGGTTGGATTAACAGACCCGTTGCCACCGCTAGTGTTAAGCGATTAAACGGAAAGCGTTCTGCAGGCTTGTTCATTAGTAACCTCATTATAAAGCGTTGTTATGAATACAGCGCATGCAAGCATGCGCTGTATAAATACTGTGGTTAGTTTTGAACAAACCTTACTCTAGTCCTACTGTCCAATCCGCAGTCCAGTTAGCGTCAGCCTTAACACCACCAACGAAGTCAGCATTGTCGAAGAACGTGTCGCCAGAGAAATCTTTAGGTGCTGCAGTGCTGATGCTGAAGATACCATTAAGTACCGCCGCACCATTTGCTTCAACAGCGTTTCCTGCTTGAACGTTTAGGAACCAATCTTCTAAGTCAACATCACCATCACCGAACTTAAAGTTCTCGCCGTTTTCACATGCGATTACAGAGTTAGTGAATGTTGTAGTACCGTCACCTAGGTTCGTTTGAGATTCAGTTGAACCTTCAATCTCGAAACATTCACCCATGCCCGCAGGGCCAGTGATGATGAAGTTAGCTAGCTGAGCACCAGTACCTTCGCGTAGGTAAACACCTTCAGAGTCGTCTTCACCGTCGAAGTTGTTACCAATGATGGTTACGTTGGCAATGCTAGGATTAGATTGAGGCTCGATTGCTGGGTTAGAGCCATCGTTGTCTGCTTCGATTGCACGGTTTGCATCAGAATCGTCTGCAGCTTGCTTAACAACTACGTACTGGATACGACCTTGGAAACCATTGTCCCAATCGATGCTATCATCTTGGATGTCAGTCAATACAAGGTACTTAACATCAACGTTGCCGCCGAAGAATTCAACACCGTCATCCGCATTCTTGTGAACTTGTAGGTACTCAATCGTTGTACCTGAACCAACACCACCAAATGTAACACCATTTAGTTCATTGTCAGGTGCGATTTCAAAACCACCATGCATTACGCGAACATAGCGAAGGGTACCAGAGCTGTCTTCTGTATCAGAACCACCGAATACTGCACCTTCTTGAACACCTTCAACCTGAAGTGAACACTCGCCAGTCGTTGGGCACTTGTTGGATGGTGCGTTACCTAGGATAACCATGCCGCCCCATTGGCCAGCAGCACCAGTACCGCTAACAATGTCATCACGTGAAGTGAATGAAATTGGCGCAGATGCTGTACCTTGTGCATTAATTTCTGAGCCACGGCTTACGACCAAGTAATCGTTACCTGAAGCACCAAACACTGTTACGCCAGCTTCAACTGTCAATGTTGCGCTATCCGTATTGTCACCGCCTACGAACACTGCACCTGAAAGTGCGTAGAAGTTACCTTCAGTTAACGTAAGGTCAGATGTGATGCGACCAGAAACCTGACACGTAGTGGTTGTGCCGTCTACCGGAGAAATTGAAGTGGTGCCTGCAGGACAACCTGAATCAGGGTTTACAACACCGACTTCACCGCCGCCGAAACCAAATGCCCAGCCTTGACGCCAGTCAGAATCACCACCAACAGCACCGATAAAGTCATTTGCTTCGAAGAAACCATCCACTTGAGATGGGTCAGCACCAGCACCTAATAGTGGGCTTTCTGCTGTCGGGCTACCGTCATTGTTAAGGCCAATTGATTCAGAAACGAAATTGTTCTGTTGAACATTTAGGAACCAATCTTCAAGGTCTACTGCACCGCCATCAGCGTCAAACTTAAAGTTTTCGCCGTTGTTACACGCGATTACAGAGTTGCTGATTGTGATTGTGCCATCACCAAGGTTTGCTTGAGATTCTGTTGAATTTTCAACTTCGAAACACTCGCCCATGCCAGCAGGACCGGTTACAACCATGTTGTAAATCTGAGCACCAGTACCTTCGCGAAGATAAACACCCTCTGAATCATCTTCACCGTCAAAGTTGTTGCCGATGATCGTTAAGTTAGCAATCATTGGATTTGACTGTGGCTCAATATCAGGAGTAGAACCATCGTTATCCGCTTCGATACCGCGGTTAGCATCACCTGATGCGCGATCTTGTTCTACGTAAACATATTGCATTTTACCTTGGAAGCCATTGTCCCAGTCGATGCTGTCGTCTTGGATACCGGTTAGCACAACGTGCTTAGCGTTTACAGAACCACCAAAGAACTCAACACCGTCATCCGCATTAGCATGAACCTGCAAGTAATCAACTGTAGTACCAGAACCAACACCACCAAACGTGATACCGTTTAATTCGTTGTCAGGTGCGATCTCGAAACCAGCATACTTAACAACCAAGTAGTTCAAGATACCAGAGTTATCAGTGTCGTCAGTACCACCGAATACCGCACCTTCTTGTACACCTTCAACTTGGAGTGAACATTCGCCAGTCGTTGGACATTTGTTTGATGGCGCATTACCCAAGATAACCAAGCCACCCCATTGACCAGCGCCAACTTCGTCACCTAATACGTCGGCAAATGATGTCATGATTACTGGAGCAGACGCAGAACCCATCGCTTCGAGCTGTGAACCACGGCTTACCACTAGGTAGTCGTTACCGGTACGACCGAAGACGATTGCACCTTCTTCAATCTCAAGTACTGTTGAATCTGCATTGTCGCCACCGACAAAAACAGGACCTTCAAGCGCCCAAACGGTGTCGTTGGTCAATGTAACTTTACCATTTGTCGCGTCAGCGTCAGTTAAACGGCCTGTTAGAACGCGAACGTTTACTGTTTCGCCAAGTGCTGAAGAAACTTCGCCGCTTAGGAATGTGCTCGGCTCACCTGGAGCTGTATCAGTTACCGGTGGAGTGCCACCACCGTCGCCACCGTCGCTGCCACCGCTATTGTCATTGTTAGTAGTGCTATTGTCGGTTACGCTGTTGTCGATATCGCCTTCGCTGATATTGATGTCACCACCACAACCCGCTAAAACGAGGGCTGTCGCGATTGCTGAGGCTTTAAATAGGTGCTTAAGTTGCATTCTTAACTCCAGTTACAGGACTAGTTTAGTTTGATAAAAACGCAAGAAGAGTACTGGAGCTAAATGACACATTTGTTACATCACAAAAATGTCACAAAAGTTTAATATAAAAACCGGGAACTAACAAAAAACTCTTAAATATCATAAACCTAACATCGAAATAATGTCTTAATTACGACCCATATCCACTTCTGGTACATATGGGTTAAGCACTTCGCTATCGTCTGACAACAAGCGCAGTTGATGAGTTCGTTTGTCATTTGAAATGGGAAAGTAACCGTCCTGGCTGACCAATTCCTGCCCCCTTTGCGACAATACAAAGCGCAAAAATTCGCGCTCAAGCGTAGGCAAAGGCTGATCGGGTGCTTTGTTGACCATGATATACAGGAAGCGGGTAAACGGATAATCGCCTGATTGGACCGTTTGTTGTGATAGTGGAACCGCGTTCTGCAAAGATGTACCGAGTGCCAAAGATTTTACCCCAGCAGTCTTATGGCCATATGCCGCATAACCAATGGCGCCATTGGTTGAAGCGACTGACAATACAACGGAAGAAGAACCTGGCTGCTCATTAACCTTGGCTCTAAAGTCACCGTCGCATAGTGCTATCGATTTGAATAAGCCATAAGTACCAGATACTGAGTTTCGTCCAAACAAACGAATCGCGTGACGTTCGCCCAAGTACTCGATGCCAAGCTGCTGCCATCGCTCGATTGCTTGAGGGCCACCGCAATAACGCGTCTGCGAGAAAATCGCGTCTACTTGCTGTAGCGTTAGTGCTTGGATCGGATTTGACCGCTCTACAAACAACGCGATCGCATCGACCGCCACCAAAAACATGGTTGGCTCATAACCGTAACGGCGCTGAAATGCGGCGATTTCGCTACTCTTCAATTGACGACTCATGGGACCGATTGTAGCGGTCCCCTCAGTCAAAGCAGGAGGTGCAGTTGAAGAACCCGATGCTTGGATTTGAATCCTGACATGCGGGTAATATGTCTTGAATTCTTGGGACCATATCGCCAATAAGTTAGCCAGGGTATCAGAACCAACTGACGTAATACTGCCGTCCACCCCAGGGTAATGTTGATAGGGTTGTGGTGCTTGGGTATGGTTTTCGTCAGCATGCCCGATTGCGGTCCACAACAGGGTAAAAAGCAGGGCTATCGGCACTACTCTCATACGGCAACTGTCTCTTTAGATTTGACAAGTTCAGCCGACAGTTCAAAACCAAATTCGCTGCCTTCGCCGACAACACTGGTGATATCGAGTTGACTGTTGTGGTGATTCAACACGTGTTTCACGATAGACAAACCCAAACCCGAACCGCCGGTTTTCCGCGACCGAGCTTTGTCGACTCGATAGAAACGCTCAGTAAGTCGATTCAAGTGTTTTTCTTCAATGCCATCGCCATTGTCGCGCACAGCAAAACGCACTCCGTCTTTATGCGCTTTCCAAGAGACGTCAATCGTGCCCCCTTCAGGGGTATAGTTGATTGCATTGAAGACCAAGTTAGAACACGCACTGCGCAACTCTGTTTCAACGCCGTAAACCGTTATATCTGGCTCAATGTGGTAACGCAGCGTGTGCCCTCTACTTTGATTTAATGTTTCAGCTTCGACTTTTATCGATTCGATCATGGCGGCCATGTCAACCGTGTTCTCGTATATGCGTTCTGCGCTTGATTCAATCCGAGACAAGATCAAGAGGTCCTCAATCAAATTGCGCATCCTGAGGGTTTGTTGACTCATTTCATGGACGGCTTTAGATAACAACGGGTCTTGGTCCGGTTCATCCGGCAGCAATTCCAAATAGCCATTGATGACCGTCAGCGGCGTTCTCAGTTCATGCGATACGTTGGCCACAAAGTCTCTGCGCATATCTTCTAGCTGTGAGACGCGCGTTACGTCCCGGGCGATTAGCAATAGATGGTCTTCGCCGTAACGCATGATCCGGTATTCAAATATTTTGCGCGGATTAACGGGGGATGGTACTTCAATGGGATATCGGTAATTTCCAGCATGGAAATACTCGATAAATTTCGGGTGACGAATAAGATTGTCAACGCGTCGCCCTGCGTCCCCTGGCCAACGCAAGCCCAAGTCAATCCGGGCTAAACGGTTGCACCATACTATGTTTGCTTGTTCGTCAACCACTACAGCGGCATCGGGTAGCGCTTCAGAACCCTCGCGGAAACGCTTGACCAATTCCCCCAGCTCTTTGCGCTTCTTGCGATTCCTACGGGATAGGTGATAAATGCCTTCGTAAATATGTTCCCAAATTCCAACCGCTGTTGGCGGTGACATTTTTTTACTGTGCCACAACCATTTGTTCAATTTAAACAGCTGCCAATAATTCCAGCACAGAAGCCCGACCACACCGACGGCCAAACTGTTGGTCATGGCATCGAACGTCCAGCCCAACACTGCAAAAACCAGCACGTAGGCCGCTATACCAACAACACTCTTCAACCATGAAAAAGGGTAGTACACGTGGGCCTCTTGTATTCGACGTTGATACTGCTTGGGTTATAGTTTAGCTGAGAAGCGGTATCCAGCGCCACGTACTGTTTGAATCATAGCGTCATGCCCAAACTCACCAATCGCTTTACGTAAACGGCGAATGTGCACGTCCACGGTGCGGTCTTCGACGTAGACGTTAGTACCCCACACATTATCCAGTAGCTGTTCACGGCTGTAGACACGCTCAGCATGAGTCATAAAGAAGTGCAACAGCTTAAACTCTGTTGGTCCCATATCCAAAGGTTGTTCGTTGGCTGTCACGCGGTGCGAAACGGGCTCAAGCTTGAGGCCATTAAACTCGATGGGCTCTTCTTTAGCTGTTGGTGTGACGCGTCGCATAACGGCTTTTATGCGAGCGACCAATTCTTTCGGAGAAAACGGTTTCGTAATGTAATCGTCCGCGCCAGCGTCCAACCCTCGGATTTTGTCATCTTCTTCACCGCGTGCGGTCAACATGATGACGGGAATATCTCGCGTATACTCGTGTTGCTTTAGGCTTTTAGCAAGTTGAACACCACTGCCACCGGGTAACATCCAATCCAACAGAATCAAATCTGGGTAAGGTTCTTTAATCTTCTCTTGGGCAATATCAAAATCTTCGGCTTCTACCGTATTAAACCCAGCTTGCTCCAAAACGAGCGTTAACATTTCCCGGATCGGCGCTTCGTCTTCCACTAACAACACAGTTCTTGACATCATTTTTGCTCTGTTCATAAAAACGCCGCTATTATTCTGTTGATGTGTGACACTTTTATTAAAGTGAAATAATCGGGCTGTCAAGCAAAAGCCACCCTTGCCAGCTGCGATTGAAATTAACAAACCTTGTTTATTCTACAGTTTGCGCATATTCTTCTTGTTAATGATCAGCGGTTTGGCGATGTAAAGGACCACTATGGCTTTGGGCTCAACAAGCCTTTCGAGAAAACTCCTTACCCGAGTATTTTCGGTTTATTTTGTATTGACTCTGGTTGTGACGATCACCCAGATCATTGCTGAATATGCGAGCACCAAACAGCAAATCGAAGACGAATTAGAAACACTGCAAAACACCTTCAGTACCAGTTTGACCAGGGCTATCTGGGAACTTAACACGCCTCAAGCCATTTCAATCGCCAACGGTCTTATGGAACTGCCTGTGGTGGAGGGTGTACAAATCCGCGATGAGGCGGGTACCTACGTGGTCGAAACTGGCGAACACGCTCCGCAAGTTGCTGCAGCCGTTGGGCTTGAAGGCTTGAGAAACCACTCAGGTGGATTATTCAGTTATAGTTTCCCGCTGGTTTTCGAATTTTCAGGCCGTCAATCTCAAGTGGGTGACGTGACCCTTTATTCAAGCTTTGAAATCGTTTTTGACCGTATTGAAGTCGGTATTTTCTTCTTGATTGGTAATGCGCTAGTCAAAACGACCTTTTTGATCTTCTTGTTCATGACTGCGTTTCGCAAGATGCTTTCGATGCCGTTGGCATCGGTTACCGAACAGATGCAAAACTTCGATCCGGAAAACCTGCCCGATAGTAAGATTGATGCGCACTTTGAGGGTGATACGGAATTGCGTCAACTGCAGTTGTCTTACAATCAAGTCATCGATGATTTGATAACCTCGCAGTCACAATTGCGCCAAACCCAAGACGAACTCAAAAAAGCTAATTTGAAGCTCGACGACCAGAATTTATTGCTGGAGCAAGAGGTTGCGAAGAAGACCGCAGCGCTTAGCCAAATCATGTTGGATTTAGAATCGCAAAAGGACGAGCTACTGGGCAAACAGTTAACGCTTCGCCAAGAAATCGACAACCGCCAGTATGTTGAGCAAGAGCTTCGTAAGCGTAATGATGAACTCGCCAATTCAATGGAAACGTTAAAAACGGCACAGACCCAATTGATTGAATCCGAGCGCATGGCGTCTCTGGGAGGCCTCGTCGCCGGTATCGCCCATGATGTTAATACACCGCTTGGCGTTGGCGTCACGGCTGCAAGTTTTCTGCAGGAACGTATTAAGCAGCTCGAGAGTGCCTTTAAAGATAAAAACATCACTCAGACTCAGATGAATAACTTTATTGACGAAGCCACTCAAACGTCACAGTTGTTAATGAACAACCTAAATCGTGCTTCTGAACTCATCGCCAGTTTCAAGCAAGTCGCGGTTGACCAAACCAGCGAAGCCGAACGCAGCCTGAACTTACATCAGTACCTGAACGAAATCATTCAATCCCTCAAACCCAGCTTTAAGAATGCGCACCACGAAATCAACGTCGAATGTGACAGCGAGCTTGCTATCTTATGTGCTCCCGGCGCAATCGCACAGATCATAACTAACTTAGTCATGAACTCGGTTACACACGGTTTCGAACACAAGGTTAACGGCCATATTGATATTATTGTGACGGCTACAGACAACGAGATCGAAATCAGCTACGCGGATGACGGTGTCGGCTTATTGCCCGAACATTTAGATACTTTGTTTGACGCGTTCTTTACGACTAAGCGCGCACGTGGCGGCAGTGGTTTGGGCACACACATTGTTTACAACCTAGTGACGCAAACCTTAAATGGCCAAATAGAGGCGGAATCTGAGCCAGGAAAAGGACTCAAATATAGCATTCGGTTCCCGCGTCGATAACATTCTTTCCCCCTCCGCTTTGAGGTGTGTTACCCTGCGCGCCGGTTTGAATTTTCATCGTAAAGCAATACATGTGGTTTAAGAATCTAAAGGCCTATCGCCTAACCTCTCCCCTATCATTAGACAGTGAGAGCCTCGAGTCTGCTCTCGCCGAATTTGCGTTTCGTCCTTGTGGCTCACAAGAAACTGCCACAATGGGTTTCGATGCCCCTTTCGCTGCGTCAGGAATGCGCTCTGCCAGTATGCTGAGTCACGCCGTAAACGGGTGTTATTGGGTATGTATTAAGAAACAAGAGCGCATCTTGCCCGCCTCCGTGATCAATGCGGAGTTAGCCGAAAAAGTCGCGGATATTGAGACCCAAACAGGCTCGCCTGTAGGCAAGAAAGCCCAGTCCGATCTGCGCCAAGAAATTATTACGCGTTTACTACCTCAGGCATTTACCAAGAATAGCTATATCCATGGTTTTATCGCCACTCAAGAAAATTTGGTAGTCGTAAACACTAGCAGTGATGGTCAAGCGGAAGCGTTTCTAGCACATGTGCGCAAGGCGTTGACGTCATTGCCAGTTGTTCCACTTGTGCGCCACAGTTTACAAAATGAAATGACCGATTGGATCAGTGAAAAGCCACCACAAAAAATTCTGATTCAAGAAGAGGCTGAATTCCAATCGATTGCGATTGCAGAAGACGCTGCCATTATTCGTGTTAAAAACCAAGACTTGTTCAGTGAAGAAATCAAACACCATATCGACGCAGGTAAATTAGTACAAAAGATTGCGGTTGAATGGGATGAACGTATTGAATGCATGATTCAAGAAGACGGCGCAATTAAGCGCGTGAAGTTTACTGATGTTGTCAAAGAGCAAAACGCCGATATTCCCAAAGATGAAATAGCGGCCAAATTGGACGCTGATTTCGCATTGATGTCAGGCGAAATTCTGGCGTTTTTACAAGATTTCATTACGATATTTGAATTAGACCAAGACGACTAAGGCATTCGCGCTGACACAAAAAAAGGCGAACGTTAGTTCGCCTTTTTTATAATTTGATATGGCGTGCTATGCGAATATCACTTTGGCATTGTCACGCATTTCCTTGAACTCATCGCCGTCTAATTCACTGACTTCAGCAATTACACCGCGCTGTATCGCCAGATTTAACACTGCATCTTTTTGCCCACCCATTTGACCGCTGACAGCAGCGCCAACACGCACAAAGTCAAGATAGGTCAAGGTTTCCGGTAGTACGGACAAATCCTTCCAGCTGGCTGCGACAACAGTGAACTCATCAGCAAACCCCCAAGCCTTCATGATCTTCTCACCAATTGGGCCGGATAATTTATCAATTGCATCTTCCAAGAAAGTTGGATTCGCAAAAACCTCGGCATGACGTTCAGCCTCAGTCAAAATAGGTAACACGCCAATTTTGGAAACCAAGGCAGCTAAGGTCGCTGCATCCAACGCTAATTCACGCTTTTTCGTTCGTGCAACATAACATTGTAGAGCGGCCATTGAATTCGCGACGATTTCGACCGTTTTTTCCCATTCGCGCTTGAGGTATTCAGCGACTAATTCGTTTTTTGACACGAACAATTGTTCCATCGCCAACGCCGTTGCGATGTTTTTAATCTGACGCAGACCAATCCGTGTAACGGCCTGTCCAACCGAACTAACTTTAACCGTACGCCCCATGTAAGCGCTATTCGATATTTTGATCATACGAGCACTTAACGAGGGATCTTGCGCGATTACATCAGCCATCGCATTAAGGTTAATTTCTGGGTCGTCCGCCGCTTTACGTACCTTCAATGCAATTGCCGGCAAAGTGGGTAGAATCAGTGAATCATTATTAATTTTTTCGGTAAGAATAGTTAAGAGTGCGTTCTGTGTGGACATGTGTTTGCCTTATATCATCGCTATGCGAGCGAGGTTATGTGTCAACTGATGAGGTATAGCCTAACCGATTAGTTACGACAGTCAATTGAAGAGTAAACTAAGTTCATGATCTCTATCAAGTTGAACTGTATTTGTTTAGACTAAAGTCGCTATTTGACATGCGCTTACGTCAACACCCGAGCGTGTTGAGCGATTTTTCTACAGGCCCGTATACTGCGAAAAAAGCAGCACAAGGCTGCTTTTTTCCACATCGTTAATTCACAAAACTAGCGCATGAAACCAATAGGTTTAGTGCTTTACAACCGGCAGGCGAATATATGAATGGTGTTGGGCACCAAGATGAACAGTGTTAGTGGCAATTCGGACTTCTGTCGACGTGTAAGGATTATTAGCAGTATTCAAGTTTCGTGCGTACGACGGGAAGTTGCTCGATGATACTTCCACTTGGATCCGATGACCGACTTTAATGATTCTTGAAAGCATTATGGGTGGCAATTGAACGTGATAGATCTCTCCAGGCGACATAAAGACTTCTTGCTCAATCCCGTCTCGGTAACGCATACGTAAAATAGTATTACCAAGATTGAACGACCTGCCATCGGGGAAAACTTCGTTGATTTTAATCGTAAAATCAGTGTCTGGCTGGTCAGAAGAGACCGATAACCCAATGTCTGTCATGCCAAATAAGGTTGTGTCTTGTGCAAATGGCTCAGACGTAAATACATTAACATCTGGTCGGTTATGCAACTGACGCTGGTCATAACTTCCATCCACATGGTCATCGCCTTCACCGTATATTTCGCCGCCAATGCTGGGCACTGGATTGTTTGGATCATAGCGATATGTTAAGTGATGTTGAGTTTCGGGTTTTGCTTGCGAGAGGCCCCCGTCTGAAGCAAGAAACCAGGCTTGATTACCTTGCATCGGCAGTGTGTCGACCTCGTGCCATTGCCCATAGCCCAAGTAGGCATTTAGTGCGGATGATTGAGACACTGGAGTAGACGCTCCCTTTAGCCAACGATCAAACCAGTCTAGGGCCTGTTGCACGTAATCGTAGCGCATGTCACCTAGCGGTAAGTCGCCAATTACCGCATTTTCGTTTTCTACCGAAGCGCGTCCAAACGAGCAGTGTCCACCTTGAGTGAGACGTAGCTGTTGATTATGCGCTCCTAGCTCCGCCTGATAAGCGCGATTCCACTCGAAGTAAGCTAACGACGAGCGCGCGGAAATATCATACAAACTCTCAAACCACAAACCCGGGACACCAATCGGTTCGCCCTGACTGATGCGATTTTTTGACCAGCTATCATCATGTGGCCCGGCCCGTAAATATGATGACACTTCATTTCTTGGCGCTTTCAGCACCTGCATAATATCAATCATTGGTAAATGCATACGAGGCTCGTTTAGCACCGATGCTGGAATTCGATAACCGGCATTAGATAGGTCAAACGATGTGATCGCACGCTGCCGCTCTGCATCGCTCAAGCTAGGCGATAACTGCGGCCAGTCTTGCTGCATGGCCTGCAGAAAATAGTTCATCCAACCTTGTTGCCAAGCACCACCTCGCCAAAAATTCCCTTGCTCCTTAAATGGACCTGCTTCAGCGACACCAACACCCACCGAGCCTGCAACCATGGCTTTGTGTGCGGGGTGAGCAGCATTAGCCAGCTTCAATTGGTTTTCACCTGACGAAGAACAGCCATAGGTACCGACCACGCCGTTTGACCATTGCTGGGCAGCGATCCAATCCAATGTATCCCAGCCGTCGTCACGCGCGCCGCCTAACATGGTAAATTCACCCTCACTGAAATAGCGCCCTCGCTCATGCTGCATCACAAGAGCATAGCCCTCTTCGAGTAAGCGCATTGGTAATAGTGCACCCGGTCTGATTTCTGTTTTATATGGCGTTCTTATCAAGATAGTGGGAACGCTGTGGAGACTCGCTTGCGGTGGCAATATCACTAACGTATTCAAACGCACACCATCGCGCATTTTTACTTGAATGTTGCGTTGCATAACTGAACCATCTGGAGGAGTGAACTCTGTGGCTTTGGCTGGTTTTTGAGTCGGTGCGGGGTGCGCACAGGAAAATAGGAAAGTGATTAATGCTGAAAGAACCACAACTCTAGACATAACTCAGTCTCTGTGTAGACGTAGATTAAAGGTTCGCATAGCTTAGGGCATGTGTGCCAATCTAATATGCAAGCCTCTCGACAAATGTTCGGCGTAGTCCAAGGTAACACCATTATCAATTAACGAAATTGCTGTCAGTAGAATCTGATTCAAGGGTTAGCAGCGAACGAGAATATAGTGAGTTATTCAAGTGCCTTGGGGCGTTCTGTGTATGGAGGCCACCCTAACGGTTTGCCGGCCAACACATGCAAATGGATATGAAATACCGTTTGCCCGCCAAACTCGTTGCAGTTCATAACAGTCCGATAGCCCTCATGTGCGACCCCTTTTTGTTCAGCTAGGTGAGCAGCGACCCAATATAAATGCCCAACTAATTCTCGGTCATTCTTGCTTATATCGTTTATTGTGGCGATGCGCTTTTTAGGGATTACCAAAAAATGGTGCGGAGCTTGCGGGCTAATATCACTGAATGCCAACGACAATTCATCTTCATACAAAATATCGGCAGGGATACTGCGGTCGATGATCTTATCAAAAATGGTCTCGCTCATAGTCTAACTAACTCCACTGTAGGGGGCGTTTATCCAAACACAAACCATAACAATATAGCACCGAGGATCAAACGGTAAATGACAAATGGCAGCATGCCGATTTTCGCAATCCAACTTAAGAATAGATAAATACATAAGTAAGCACTGAAAAAGGAGAACGCTGCGCCATACAACAAGGCATACCAGTCAACTGCACTATTTGACGACAACAAATCTAATGTAGATAGCAGTCCAGCACCCAATATTGCCGGTATCGATAGCAGGAAAGAAAAACGCGCGGCACTTTCTCGGTCAAAACCCAGCATTAAGCTCGCCGTCATCGTAATGCCTGATCGCGATGTACCCGGGATCAATGCCAATATTTGAGCCAAACCAATAATGATGGCTTGGCCGATACGCATCTGCGTCATCTTGGTTTTCAACTTAGCCGTGGCGTCCGCATACCAAAGCAACAACCCAAACCCAATAGTGGTTACCGCCATAACCAGTGCTGTTCGAGCGTTAAGTTCAATCCAATCTTTTAATAAGAAGCCGACAATAATGATTGGCAATGTGCCAATAATCACCCACCAAGCCAGCTGGCTATCGTCTGATTGTTGGCGCGAGAACCCTTGGGTTAAAAATGCCACGGTCATACGCGATACTTCTTGGCGCATATAGATTAATACGGCCAACAAGCTACCCACATGAACCGCGACATCGAAGGCTAGTCCTTGACTACGCCAGCCCAATAGTTCTGCGGGTAGCAACAAATGCGCGGAACTCGAAATAGGTAGAAATTCAGTTATCCCCTGAATAATCGCTAAAATAATGATCTCAAAAATCGTCATACTGGCGTTACCTTCCATGTAAATTCGATCGGCCACAGTTTCTGTTGCGGATTATCGTAAGCATCCCAAAGTGCAAGGTAACTCTTGCCGGTCACTGGATGAATATGATCTGGAACCAGTTCTGCAAGCGGCTGCAAAACAAAGGCATTGTACTCGATTTCCTCACGCGGTAATACGATGGGCTCCGAGACAACCTGATCGTCATAGGTCAACAAATCCAAATCCAATGTGCGCGGTGCAAATTTCTTTTCACTGGGTGTTCTGCCATTGTCACGCTCGATTTGTTTTAACACCTGACAAACACCTTCAATAGAAAGATCTGTGTAGGCAATGGCGCAAAGGTTATAAAAAGCATTGCCATCAAAGCCTACCGCTTCGCTCTCGTAGACAGATGACAGTGATACATCGGCAAAATGTCGCTGAAGCGCATCTACCCCACGGCGAGTATGGTGTTCTCGCTCAATGTTTGAACCAAGGCTAATTAAAATCAGATGGGGCGAGGGTGGACTCATCGTTGACGTACCACTCTCACGGCAACTTTAGCTGCATTTGGCAGAATTCCGGGCTTTTCCAGTGTTAGGTCAATTTTCTGCACGGTAAAGTTTGTTAACGCACAATCGCATAATGCCTGAGCGAGTGCTTCCAACAGTTCAAATTTACTGCTTCGTGCCAATTCAACTAATGCATCACTGAATTTTGCATAGTCAATCGTGTCGGCAACGTCGTCACTTTCACACGCTGCAGACAGAGGGGCATCGAGGATAATATCGGCCAATAAGGTTGTTTGCTGGGTACGCTCCCAGTCATACACGCCAATTACCGTCGGTAATTGTAAGCCCTGAATGATTATTTGCTCCATATAAACCGTGTACTACGCTGTTTTCAAGTGGGCACTGCTCAGACTAGCCAGGCTACTTGCTTTCTTGTAATGTGCGCACAGTTTAACGTGAACGCGACAATGATGACATGGCTGCACTGATAATTTTCATGATTTGTATCGCCTACTTGTGCGGTTCGCTGTCTAGTGCGGTTATCGTATGCCGAATATTCGCTCTTCCAGACCCTCGTCATCATGGTTCGGGTAACCCTGGTGCAACTAATGTGTATCGGTTGGGCGGCAGAGTACCAGCCTTAATGGTGCTGTTGGCGGATGTTCTCAAGGGAACGATCCCCACTTACGCGAGTTACTTTCTCGGCATTGAACCCGTCTACCTCGGCGCTATCGCGATTGCAGCCTGCCTCGGGCACATATTCCCGCTGTTTTTCCATTTCCAAGGCGGTAAAGCTGTCGCAACGGCATTCGGCGCGATGTTGCCAATTGGCTTCGATTTAGCGGGTTTGCTGATTTTGAGTTGGCTTGTTGTCGTATTTATTTCGGGTTATTCATCGCTTGGTGCCATTGTTGCTGTGTGTCTAGCACCACTTTTTACCTTTTGGTTAAAGCCACTGTACACAATGCCCGTTGCGATGCTAACGATCCTGATAATTGTGCGGCACCACCAAAATATAAGGCGCCTATGGCAAGGCGAAGAGAGCAAAGTCTGGGATAAAGGCAAACGTATACGCGAATAAGGTACAAGAGAATCGTTGCCCTGAGCGGTAAGCCGTTACCTAATTAAATTGCAGTTAGAGTATCTAACGGCCAGCGAGGTTTCGCTTTGCAATCAAGTGGTGTTGTTTCGCCAGCGAGTAAGCGCTTTGCGCCGGCATAGGCAATCATTGCGCCGTTGTCTGTGCAAAAAGCCAAGTCTGGATAAAATACTTCACCATTCAATTGCGACATCAATGTTTGCATTTGCTCACGCAGCATTAAATTAGCACTCACACCACCTGCAATCACCAGGCGCTTACCATCAACGTGCTTCAGTGCTCTGCGACATTTGATTTTTAGGGTATCAACAACGGCTTCTTGAAACGCGAACGCGATATTGGCTTTAGTCGCATCACTGCCATCTGAATCTCTAATCGTATTGGCTGCAAACGTTTTTAGACCACTAAAGCTGAAATCCATTCCAGGCCGATCGGTCATTGGCCTAGGAAACTGATAATGGCCACCTTCACCGCGCTCCGCTAGTTTCGCCAATAACGGACCGCCGGGATAATCGAGGCCCAGAAGTTTAGCAGTTTTATCAAACGCCTCACCGGCTGCGTCATCAATTGATTCGCCCAGGACTTCATAGTCACCAATGGCTTTCACATTAACCAGCATGCTATGACCGCCGGAGACAAGTAGTGCCACGAAGGGAAATTCTGGCTGGTTTGGTTCCAGCATTGGTGCCAATAAGTGCCCTTCCATATGATGAACTCCAACAATCGGGACATCCCAGGCATAACCTAAACTTTTCGCAACGCTCGCGCCCACCAACAGAGCTCCTACTAACCCTGGGCCTTGGGTAAAGGCAATGCCATCGATGTCGTTTGAGGAGAGCTGAGCGTCTTGCATCGTCTGCTGGATCAACGGAATGATCTTGCGCACGTGATCGCGTGACGCCAATTCAGGTACAACGCCGCCATAGTCTGCGTGCAATTTAACTTGGCTGTACAAACAGTGCGCTAGAAGACCGCGATCGGTATCATAGATCGCAATTCCAGTTTCGTCGCACGATGTCTCAATTCCAAGCACACGCATGGTTAGTTACCTATTCAACACAAAATAAACGCGCGTAGTGTACGTGTTTACCAGTTTTTCGCAATTACGGCTTTACTTCTTTTCTAGATATGATTAGAATTTCGCACCATTTTTAACCCGGGTGGAGTTTTCTCCTCAAATAAATGCCCGGTTTTACCGTTAATATTTTGAGGTGAATTTTTAGATGCCTATCGTTAAAGTAAGAGAAAACGAGCCGTTTGACGTTGCTCTTCGCCGTTTCAAACGTTCATGTGAAAAAGCTGGTGTACTGTCTGAAGTACGTCGCCGCGAGTTCTTCGAAAAGCCTACGTGGGAGCGTAAGCGTAAGAAAGCTGCTGCTAAAAAGCGCCACATGAAAAAACTTGCTCGTGAAAACGCACGTCGCGTAAAACTTTACTAAGTTAGACAGTTTTTCAGAAAACGCGCCGCATAGGCGCGTTTTTGTTTGTGCGCTAAAATTCCCGTCGAATTCGCTTAGCGTACGGAATTAATATAACTAGGGAAATACTTATGTCACTCACAGATACCTTAAAAGAAGCTCAAAAAGATGCTATGCGTGCGAAAGACAAGCTGCGTTTGGGCACCATTCGAATGGCACTCGCTGCGATTAAGCAACGTGAAGTTGATGAACGTATTACGCTGGACGACACTCAGGTGCTTGCCGTTCTGACCAAGATGGTTAAACAGCGCAAAGACGCTGCGCAGCAATTTGACGATGCGAATCGCGCCGATCTTGCTGACAACGAACGTGCAGAAATAGTCGTTTTAGAAACCTTCCTACCGCAACCTTTAAGCGAAGAAGAAATCGCGTCACTTATCGATGAAGCGATGACGGCAACAGGCGCGGCCGGTATGCAGGATATGGGTAAAGTGATGGGATGGCTCAAACCCAAAGTGCAAGGGCGTGCAGATATGGGCGCATTGAGCGGTAAAATTAAGGCAAAACTAAACTAAGCCACAGTGTGCTTGGTTATCCCTCGACAACCAAGCGCCGATCACTCACAACATATTGGCAGCTCAACAACTGACTGATACAGTGTTCGGTTCTATCATCTAGGAATACTCTCACCGAATGGCAGGCTTAATCCCCAGAGACTTTATTGAGGACATGATTGCGCGGACCGATATCGTCGAAATCGTCGATAGTCGTGTCAAATTAAAAAAGGCCGGCAAAAACTATCAAGCTTGTTGCCCATTCCACAATGAAAAATCCCCCTCATTCACGGTCAGCCAAGACAAACAGTTCTACCATTGCTTTGGATGCGGTGCGCATGGCAATGCAGTATCATTTTTAATGGAATTTGATCGCCTGGAATTTCCTGAAGCGATTGAAGAGTTAGCCCGATATCACGGTGTAGAAGTGCCACGCGAAAAAGGTAACTTCTCAGCAAAACCAAGCGTTGGCAAGGCCCAACTTGACGATGATTTTGCGCTCATGGAGAAGGTCACTCGATTTTTCCAACAGCAGCTTAAACAACACCCACAATCAACTCGCGTAATTGATTACCTCAAGCGTCGCGGTTTATCAGGTGAAACGGTGAAGCATTGGGAAATTGGCTATGCACCTCAGGAATGGGACAGTGTTTTAAAGCTATTTGGGCAAGGTCAAAGCGGTCAGCAAGCTCAGCAACAACTTCTTGACTTAAAACTGATTTCACAAAATGACAGTGGTAAACGCTTTGACTTTTTCCGCGATCGTCTGATGTTTCCAATCCGCGACAAAAGAGGTCGGGTCGTAGGCTTTGGTGGACGCGTGTTTGAACAAGACGGTCCAAAGTACCTAAATTCGCCGGAAACACGAATCTTTCATAAAGGAAGCGAGCTTTATGGTTTCTACCAAGCACGTCAAGCGCATCGACACTTGGACCAGTTATTAGTCGTGGAAGGCTACATGGACGTAGTAGCTTTAGCCCAAAATGGTATTGATTATGCGGTTGCAGCCCTTGGTACAGCGACTACCCCTGAACATATTCAGATGATGGTTCGCGCTACCAGTGACATCATCTGTTGCTACGATGGCGATCGCGCGGGCAGAGAGGCAGCATGGCGCGCAATGGAAAACGCCCTCCCCTATCTCAAAGATGGGATTACCATGCGATTCTTATTTCTACCCGATGGTGAAGATCCCGATAGCCTAGTGCAAAAAATTGGGAAACAAGCGTTTGAATCCAAACTCAGTGAGGCCCAGCCGTTATCGCAATTTTTGTTCGACCGCTTGATGCAGCAGCACTCTGTCGCAAGTGCAGAGGGTAAAGCAGCACTGAAAGCACAGGCAAAGCCACTGATTGACAAGATTCTCGGCGAGAATCAGCGCGATATGCTAAATGAAAAGCTCAGCGAACTGTGTGGTGAGGTAGATAAGTACCAGTTACAACGGGATGTGCAAAAGTCCAATCAACAACCGAGCAAACCACAATTCAGTAGTAAAGCGGCACCTAAAACCAACATTTCGCCAGTGCGCACACTCATTCGCTTGATGTTGGACGATCCAGGTCTCATTCAACGACTACCCGATATTGATTTCGCCGTTCTCGCAAATAGTCCTATTCCCGGATTGCCACTGTTGTTTTCCGTCTTTCAGTTTTGTAAACAGAACCCCAGTGCGCACACTGGGTCGGTGTTGGAACACTTCCGTGGCAACGCAGAAGAAAAGCATTTGGCCAAGCTACTACAACAAGAATTTTTGATCGACGATAACGCCGCACAACAGGTATTCGTCGATAGCTTTAAAAAACTACTCAATTGGCATTTTGAGCAACGCATGGACGTTCTGCTCTCTAAAGCTCGGGTGAGCGGTCTGAGTGCCGACGAAAAACAAGAATTAAATCTACTCACACAGGCAAAAAAACGCTAAACACCAAATTTACCACACTATTGCGCTTGGTCTCGCAAAACACATGCACCCATAAAGCTCCAGCTAGCATTAAATTGTTTAAATTTACTACAGAAAAATCCGGCTTAACCTAGCAAAACACCGCCTTTATCTGCTATACTGGCTAATTCGCTGAGAACTCGGCCAAACCGTGTTAACGACCGGTTTACATGGTCTCAATAATCGCCTTTCCGGCTAACACTTATTGAGGCTCAATGACGTTGAATACCGCTATTCAAATGAGAGAAGTGTAAAATATATGGCGCAAAACAAGCAGTCTCAGATCAAGCTTCTGATTGCCAAAGGTAAAGAGCAAGGTTATTTGACCTTCGCAGAGGTGAATGATCACCTCCCTCAAGATATTGTCGATTCTGATCAGATCGAAGACATTATTCGCATGATCAATGACATGGGTATCCAGGTTTCTGAAGCCGCACCGGATTCCGATGAGTTATTGATGCAAGATAACACTGCAGATGAAGAAGTTGCAGAAGCAGCCGCTCAGGCACTTGCGACCGTTGAAAGTGAAATCGGTCGCACAACTGACCCCGTGCGCATGTACATGCGCGAAATGGGTACCGTTGAGCTACTGACGCGTGAAGGCGAGATTGAGATCGCCAAGCGAATTGAAGATGGTATCAACCAAGTTCAATGCTCAGTTGCCGAATACCCGGAAGCCATCACCTACTTACTCGATCAATGGGATTTATACGAAGCTGAAGAAATTCGTTTAAGTGACATCATTATCGGGTTTGTTGATCCGAACGAAGAAGATGTTGCGCCAACAGCCACTCACGTCGGTTCAGAATTGTCGCAAGAAGATCTCGATGATGAAGATGACGACGAAGATGATGACGACGAAGAGGATGACAACAGTGTCGATCCTGAAGTCGCACGTGAAAAGTTTGCTGAACTACGTGGACAATACACAAAAGCACGTGACGTCATTGAGAAAAAAGGCCGTTCACATAAAGATGCTCGTAAGCAAATTGAAGCGTTAAGTGACGTATTCAAAGAGTTCCGTCTCGTGCCAAAACAGTTCGATCGCATGGTTAAGAACATGCGTGACATGATGGACCGCGTGCGTGTTCAAGAACGTTTGGTCATGAAGTATTGTGTCGTAAACGCGAAAATGCCGAAGAAAGACTTCATCAAAGCGTTCGCAGGCAACGAAACAACAACAGATTGGCTCGACGCGTTATTGGCGTCAGACAAACCTTATGTTGCAGCGCTAAGCCACCAGCAAGAAGAAATCGAGCGAAGTGTAAGCAAAATGAACCAGGTTGAAGTAGAAACAGGCCTTGTCATTGCTGACATTAAAGACATCAACCGTCGCATGTCGATTGGTGAGGCGAAAGCTCGTCGCGCGAAGAAAGAGATGGTTGAAGCTAACTTGCGTCTCGTAATTTCAATCGCCAAGAAATACACCAACCGTGGTTTGCAATTCCTTGATCTGATTCAAGAAGGTAATATTGGTTTGATGAAGGCGGTGGACAAGTTCGAATATCGCCGTGGTTACAAATTTTCAACTTATGCAACCTGGTGGATCAGACAGGCAATTACCCGTTCAATTGCAGACCAGGCACGAACCATCCGTATTCCGGTACACATGATTGAGACGATCAACAAATTGAATCGTATTTCTCGTCAGATGCTGCAGGAAATGGGTCGTGAGCCGACACCAGAAGAATTATCTGAACGCATGCTAATGCCTGAAGATAAAATCCGCAAAGTATTGAAGATTGCCAAAGAGCCGATTTCAATGGAGACGCCAATTGGTGACGATGAAGATTCGCACTTAGGTGATTTCATCGAGGACAACACCATTATCCAACCACTCGATTCGGCAACAGGCGGTAGCTTGAAAGACGCTACACAAGAAGTTTTAGCAGGTCTGACAGCGAGAGAAGCCAAAGTTCTACGTATGCGTTTCGGTATTGATATGAATACTGACCATACATTGGAAGAAGTGGGTAAACAGTTTGACGTTACCCGCGAGCGTATCCGTCAGATTGAAGCAAAAGCATTGCGTAAACTGCGTCACCCAAGCCGTTCTGAACAGCTTCGCAGCTTCTTAGACGAATAAAATAATTTCGTCGCAATTCATAGCCAAAAGCCCGCTAACGCGGGCTTTTTTGTGTCTTGATCATGCTGGATTTGGGCATTTAAGTCGTCGTGATTTCGACTCTATTTCGGCCATCTACTTTTGCATTGTATAGGGCTTTATCTGCGCGTGCTAACAGCCGACTAACCGAGTCGTCCTCAAGGGCTTGAGTAACCCCAATACTCGTACTCAAACGAAAGGTTACGCTATCGATATTGACACTCAACTGACTGACTTTTTGACGTAATCGTTCGGCAATTGCTGATGCATTTTCTATGGAATCACATACCAACAAGCCAAACTCCTCACCGCCTATTCGGCCAAAACAGTCTGTGTCACGCAATTCTTCGGACATTGCATTCGCAAACAACTGCAACGCCTTGTCGCCGGCTTGATGACCATACCTATCATTGATTATTTTGAAATTGTCCAAATCGAACATCAATAAACACAAATCGCCGCGTTTCGCCCGACATTGATTAAGTAGTCGTTCTGCATCTTGTAAGAAGCAGCGACGATTAGGTACACCGGTCAGAAAGTCAGTTTGCGCTTCCTTTTCAGCTTGCTGCTTTGCCAGCTCTAACTCACGGGTTCTCGCTTTCACTGTTTTTTCTAATGCCACTTGCGATTGTTGTAGGTGCAATTGGTAGGCGTGTTCAGCCTGTGCTTTCTCGCGCTGTAAGCGGAGCATCTTGACACCCAACGCCCCCATGATAGCCAGCATCTCGACGAACGAAGCTACTGGCGGCCAATAATAATTAATCAGATTGTGTTCTACGAAACCAAGATCACGGCACGCCTGAATAAACAACCCTACTGCTAGCAATGACCAAGCGAGCGCAAAAATACCTGACTCACTAGAGCCTTGCCGCCAACGCACTATGCCAATAACGGTAATCAGTGGATATAAGAGCAAGGCTAAGGTTATAGAAATAATCGCCAAGACCTTCAAGTGCAAGGCAGCACTGACCAGCAACACGAGGGCATTGAGTATCGTAAGGATGAGCAGTTTGTCGAGTTTCGGGGTATAGCGTTTCGTTTCCAAAAACATGCGCGCAAAAATGAAGCCGCATAAAATACTGAAAGCCCCACTAATCGACATGTATTGCCAATGAAAATTGCTCGGGAGGAGATACTGATGGGTAAATCCAAGGACTGTAGCCCAGACGGCAATCTTGCTCAGGGCATACACACTATACATGTAGTAACTGAGCGTATTCGTCGCCAAGCCCACCACTAATGCAAACAGCGACATCAGCAAAAATCCACCAAACAAAAACGCGACCAGTGCTGTCTCCATGGTGATAGATTTCACTAAACGCTCTGGGCTCCAAACTCGCATACTGGGGAAAACATAACCACCGTCATTAGAACTTAAGCGCAGTAAAAACAATTGCTGTTCTTGTGCCTCAAGCGTAACCGGAATGACCATGCGCGGATGGGCTACGGGACGATCGGCAAAATCGTTTTGCATGGCAAGAGAAACAGACCGCTGCCAAGCGGCAAGTGACGATTCAAGTATGAAAGTCTCTAGCTCGATTAACTGATGGTCCACGTATTCTAGATGGATATCAATGTTGCGATCGGTCGTATTTTTTAGAGAGAAAACAGTCCAAAAAGCACCGGGATTCAACCCCGTACTGCCTTTACTTTTCAATGCCGAGAACTCACCGTTACGCAGTGCATTTATTGCATCTTCAACGGTGGCATTTGCACTAGGATCGTGCCAAATGTGTTGCGCCCCGGTAACCTGTTGGCCGGCTTCTATTTCTGTTACGGGAATTGTTTGAATAGTTGCATTCACATGCCAACAAACCGATGCTAACCAAACGCTCGCTAACATAAACCGGATTATTTGACGACGCTTCAACATAAGACCTCTTAACTTACCACTTCAGCCCGAGGGACATTGCATCCTGTGCGCATCCCTGTGCGATAAAAGTTTCGGGGCGGAAACTACACCAGCACAATCACTGGCTTGCAGACTTTGTAAGTATAATTACAGCAGATAAACGCTTACTTGTCGTCGTCAATTTTCCAGGTAACGATTTGCGGAGTTTGGCTTAGTGCTTCGTTAAACTTGTCTCGGCAGCTTGGCTTAGGATTAACCAGTACGATGTGTTCACAGAGATCAAGCATCGGGATATCGGCAGAACTATCGGAATAACCGTAGCGTGTTTGTTTGTCGTCAATGACACCGTGTGCCTTCAATAAAGTGACTTTATCATGCTGGTAACAAAATACGTCACTCACCCGCCCGCCCCATTTAGAGCGTTCGCTGGAGCCTAACAGTGTGTCATATTCGATTCCTAACTCGCGGCAGATATCTCTGGCCAGCCAACGCAGAGCACCGGTCACCACGACGACCTTGTGTCCTTGTTGACGGTGCCATTGCAGACGCTCTAAACCTCTAGGATAAGCCTTCACGCCTTTGATTTGAGTGATATGCTGAGCAGCATGACGTCGCAATAAAAGATACCCTTGACGCGACAGCCCCACTGTTGCCGCCCATAGATAAACACTGTTGCGCGTAGCCAAATTTAGTTTTAATACGGTCATCAGACGGATCAGGGGCATCAAACTAAGAACCAATAACTTGCGTCTTCTAGACCGATAAATAAGGTGCTTGAGCCAGTGCGCTGTGCAATCGGAGGATATCAGGGTGTAATCCAGATCGAACAGCGCAATGGTTTGCTTTGATGTTGCGGGCTTAGTTGCCAAGGGTTTCAGTTTTGCCTTTATCGTAAGGGATTTCTGATTGTAACTGTTCTACCTTATGTGCGCGAACTTGTGGTGAGCCAGTGTTACGTGCGAACCATGCATATGCTGTGGGCACCACGTACAGTGTCATAAAGGTGGCAACCAAGACGCCAGAGAAGATCACCATCCCGATGACTTCTCTGCTCTCAGCTCCAGGTCCAGAGGCTAGTACCAGCGGCAATGAACTGAACACCGTTGTGAAGCCCGTCATAACGATAGGGCGCAAACGCATACTGGCGGCTTTGCGCAGAGCCAACTCAAACTCCTCACCCGCATCACGCAACTGGTTGGCAAACTCCACGATCAATATGCCGTTCTTAGCCGCCAAGCCTATCAACATGACCAATCCAATCTGGCTGTAGATATTGATACTCAACTCAGAAACATACAAGCCTACGAAGGCCCCCAACAAAGCGAGTGGCACGGTGAGCATAATAACCCATGGATGAATCCAGCTCTCGAATTGCGCAGCAAGGACCAGATATGTGATCGCCAATGCGAGGATAAAGATAAAAATAAATGAATTCCCCGACTCCTGGTAGAGTTGCGATTCACCTTTGTAATCAATGGAAACTGAATCGGGTAATTCCGTTGCCACAATATTTTCTAAGTACGTGAGCGCCTCACCTACAGTGTAACCATCGGCTAAATTTGCACTAATCGTAATTGAACGCATGCGATTGTAACGATTCAATTGTGCAGACGTCGCGCGCTCATTAAAGGTCAACAAATTGTCCATTGGGATCAGTTCGCCCGTGCGCTGCGAGCGTACATATAGATTGTCGATGCTACGCGGACTGCGGAAATCATCATCGGCACCTTCTAGGATCACATCGTATTCTTCACCGCGATCGAGAAAGGTAGATACGCGTCGCTGACCAAGCATGGTTTCTAAGGTTCGACCAATGTCAGATATGGAGACGCCCAAGTCAGCGGCGCGATCACGATCGATATTAACCAGTAACTGCGGAGACGTTTCTTTATAGTCTGAGTCTAATCGCAGTAACTTGTCGTTTTCTGCTGCTTTTTGCATCACTATATCGCGCCATTCGACCAGTTCTTCGTATGTATTGCCTTGCAATACAAATTGAACGGGGCGGCCAAAACCTCTGCCAGCAATAGCACTGCGCATGATCGCGAACGCCCGAACGTCAGGCACTGCACTCAGTTTACCGCTAATTTCGTTCATTAACGCAAACGTGTCGCGCTTGCGCTCATCCCAATTGGCGGCACCGATAATAGCGATTCCCGCGCCACCACCGAAACCAGGCGTGCGGACCAAGACTCGATTGGCCTCACCTGTTTCGCGGTACTCCAATAAAATTTCTTCAATTTTCTTCAAGTTCGCGGAATTACTCTCATAGCTAGCGCCCTGCTGTGCTTGCATGATTATGAAAAAGTTTCCACGATCTTCCTTAGGGACAAACTCTCTGGGGATCAGTGAAAATAGCTGATAAACGGCGACGATCGCAAAAATTAGCAACAAACTCATCAATATTGGTTGGTGTAGCGTTTTCGCCAAACTGTTGAAATAACGTTGCTCAATCACCTTGAAGCCATTGTCGACCATGCGACCAAAACCTGAACTGCGTTCACGCTTCTTCAATAGTTTTGATGCCATCATTGGCGACAATGTAAGCGCGGTAAAACTTGAGAAAATTACCGCAGCGGCAATCGCAATGGCGAACTCTGTAAACAATCGACCAATGTTACCCTCAAGGAACACCAGCGGCATGAAGACACTCACCAGTACTAAAGTGGTCGCAATCACTGCAAAACCGACTTCTCTGGCGCCTCGATAGGCGGCAAGTAGAGGAGGTTCTCCCATCTCTATTCGACGATAAATGTTTTCCAAAACCACAATGGCGTCGTCAACCACTAAACCAATGGCCAAGACCAGCGCGAGTAGAGTAAGCAAATTGATCGAGAAACCCATGACATACATTACCGTAAATGCCGAAATCAATGCTACAGGAACAGTGACCGCCGGTATCAGCGTTGCCCGCACATTGCCTAAGAACACGTAAATAACCACAATCACCATCAACATGGCGATACCAAGCGTGTTGTACACTTCATTAATCGACTCTTCGATGAACACTGAAGAATCGTAACTCGGTACAATGAAAATGTTCTCTGGTAAGGTGTCTTCGATACGTTTGATGGCTTCTCGCGCTGAGCGCGCAACTTCCAATGTGTTGGCTTTAGACTGCTTTACAATGCCCAAGCCAATCATGTTTACTCCGTCACCGCGGAAATCTGTTTCTGCATCAGTTGCAGTCAGCTCAACCAATGCAACCTCACGCAGGCGAACGAGATAACCATCATCACCGACCGCTACGGTCAGATTTGCGAAGTCTTCTGGGGTTAAAAAGGTCCGCGCCACTCGCACTTCAAGATCACGGTCTTGCGATTCCACTTGTCCTGCTGGCAGCTCAACATTCTCTGAACGTATAATGCGCTCGATATCGGCAACGGTCACGCCTCTGGCCGCCATCGCATTGCGGTCTAGCCAAACCTTCATGGAGTAATCTCGACCTCCACCGACTTGAACACGGGCAACGCCCTCTGCAATCGACAGCCGATCGACCACATAGCGACGCGCGTAGTCAGTCAATTCCATGGTATTCAGATTGGTACTACGCAAGTTGTACCAGATAATCGGGTTTTCATCGGAGTTGGATTTTGATACTTCTGGAGGATCCGCCTGATCAGGTAAGTTATTCAATGCTCGGCTGATCCGTTCGCGCACATCATTGCTAGCAGCGTCAATATCACGACTCAACTTAAATTCAATATTGATGTTCGAACGCCCATTACGACTTGTCGAGGTAATGTTCTTAATTCCCTCAATGCCACTGATACGGTCTTCAAGAATTTGTGTTATGCGAGTTTCGACGATGTTCGCCGAGGCACCAGGGTAATTAGTGGAGATCGATACAATAGGTGTATCGATATCCGGGTACTCTCGCAGTGACAATAACGAAATGGCAACTAGGCCGAAAACGATTAGCAGTAGGTTAACAACCGTTGCAAAAACGGGGCGCTTAACAGAGGTATCTGAAATCCACATACTTACTTACCTACTGTGTGTTCAAGATGTTGACACTGGCACCGTCTCGTAACCGCAATGTTCCCTCAGTTACGATCTGTTCGCCAGCACTCAAGCCGCTAATGATTTGCACGACACCCGGCCGTCTCTCGCCCACAAATACTTCACGAGACTCGGCTTTACCATCATTCACAACAAACACAAACTGTTTATCCTGATTGGGGATCAACGCTTTTTCGGGGACCACAAGTGTCTCAAGCATTTGTCTTTGGACGGTGATTTGTAACAACATACCTGGGCGCAGAGCACCTTTGGCATTATCGATAATGGCGCGAACCTTGATCGAGCGAGTAACCGGATCTAAACGCGCATCGATACTTGATACTTCACCGGTAAAGATTTGACCTGGGTACGCAACTGACGTTGCACTCACCGTTTGTCCTCTCGCAACACGCGCCAAATGGGCTTCGGAAATATTAAAATCAACTTTTACCCGACTGATATCATCCAACGTTGTGATCACATCACCTGGTCGAACAAGGGAGCCAACACTTACGGCTCGAATGCCAAGTTTGCCAGAGAAAGGCGCGACCACTTGGAGCTCATTCAATTCAGCCTTGGCAACATCCAATTGAGCAACGAGTGCATCCACTCGCGCTTGTTGCTCGTCGAGTAGCTGTTGCGACGCCGCTCGCTCTTTGGCCAATCCTTCAATCCGCAACAGTTGACGTCGCGCTTCGGCCAAGTTGATTTCCAGTTCATTAACACGGGCTTGCTCAGCTCGGCTGTTTAATTCTACCAGGCGCTTACCTTGCTCAACCTGGTCACCATCATCAAACAATACTGCCGTAACCATCTCAGCCTGCTGCGCCGTTATCTCCACAGATTCGTTTGCCTGCGCAGTTCCCAGTGCTTCAATCACCACAGCAAATGGTTGCATACTCACTGTTTCCGTCACCACCGGCGTAGCACCGCCGCGGCGCTGTTGCTCTGCTTCAGGCTGTGGCCAATTGATGTAGGCCAAAAAACCAATCAAAACCAACACACCAATTAACAGTGGAGAGAAACGTAAATTACTTGCCATGAGCTACCTAATCATTTTTTCATATTGTCGAGGTTGAGCGGCGTTTGAAAGCCGCACGCAAACGACCGCACAGCGCTTGAAAATCTTTCAAGAACCACGACAATAGATTCGAACAAAGTTGCGGTATTGTACTGGTTTTAAGGAAATTCAGATTGTTTTTGTCGGCAAAGTTACGTCATTCAACGTTTATTGGCATGGTAGCATTGGCTGCATGCTCAGACTCGACCCCATTGCCGCCACATTGTCGCGTGATCGAGGAGCTACCTGAAATATCGACGGATGCGGCAGGATGTATTGTAACCTCGAACAACCAATTACTCGTCATACGACACAGATTAAGCGGCAAAATAGATATTCCGGCCGGTGGCGTAAACGAAGTCGAAACCAGCGCATGCGCTGCGCACCGAGAAACGTTTGAAGAAACGGGTATCAATACTCTGGTCAATGCTCATTTGTCTATCAACCAAAGCGGCCTGGCGCTCTTTTCTTGTGTTCAACAATCCGGTTTCGATGCCGACAAATACGCAAAAATTTCCGTTCCTGAATGGTCGACAACAGAGGTTGAAGAAATCCTATGGGTAGACCCTTTTGAACTCAGCCATCAAGACTTGCGCTACCCAGACCAACTCGAGGAAATCCGAGACGCCTTTGTTAAAGCCGCACAACAGCAAAAATAAATCTACCCCAAAAACAGATTTCATACGTACCAATCCGCATGATTTAGCCGTATAATAAAATTCAAACGGGCGTTTGAATTTTGAGGAGTGAAACATGCCACAGTACAAGGCGCCATTAGCCGACTTTCAATTTCTACTAAACGATTGGCTTAAACTAGACCGGCATTACCAGTCTATCGGGGCCAGTGACTACGATTCTGAACTGGTGATGGAGATCCTCAACCAGGGAGCAAAATTTGCAGAAGATATTGTTGCACCGTTAAATCGTGAGGGCGATGAAATTGGTTGTAAACTGACCGATGGCGAGGTTACAACCCCACCAGGATTCGCTAAGGCATATCAGGATTACGTTGAAAACGGCTGGAATGCGATGTTGGGGAATCCCGATTTTGGCGGCCAAGACCTGCCCTATTCTGCCGCAGTACCTGTGCATGAGATGCTTAACTCAGCGAATTTGAGCTGGCGTCTGACGACAATGCTAACGGAAAGTGCAGTGCTCGCCGTGAACCGACATGCTTCGGATGAGCTAAAAGCACAATATTTACCGCAACTTATTTCAGGTGAATGGACAGGTACCATGAACCTAACCGAACCTCATGCAGGAACCGATCTCGCGCTACTCAGTACTAAGGCAGAGCCAAATGAAGACGGTAGCTTCAATATTACCGGCAATAAGATCTTTATTACCGGTGGCGATCAAGACTGGAGCAGCAATATTATCCATCTAGTGCTGGCACGTTTGCCGGACGCGCCAGCAGGAGTAAAGGGTATAAGCCTATTTCTGGTGCCTAAATTTCTACTCGATGCAAATGGTCAACCTGGCGAGCGCAACGCTGTTTCGGTCGGCAGTATAGAGAAGAAAATGGGCATTAAGGCGAGCCCAACCTGTGTAATGAATTATGATGGTGCAAAAGGCTGGCTTGTAGGGGGGCCGCATCAAGGCCTTGCCTGTATGTTTACGATGATGAACGATGCTCGTTTTCAGGTCGGTCTACAGGGCCTCGGTGTTGCTGAAGCGTCCTACCAAGGAGCACTGACTTACGCTCGTGAGCGTCTGCAGTCGCGCGCACCTCAAGGGGTTCAGCAGCCGGAAGCTAAGGCCGACGCGATTATTCATCAACCTGATGTACGTCGCATGTTGTTAACTCAAAAGGCCATCACTGAAGGGTGCCGTGCATTATCGTTACTGTATGCAAAATTTATGGATATCGAGAAGCATACCGAGGGCGAGCAGAAAGAACACGCAGAGCACGTACTTCAATACTTAACACCTGTGTGTAAAAGCTTCATGACTGACATGGGTCTCGAGATCGCGAATCACGGGGTACAAATCTTCGGTGGGCACGGTTATGTGCGTGAATGGGGCATGGAGCAGTTAATGCGCGATGCTCGAATTGCGCAACTGTACGAAGGCACCAATGGTATACAAGCGGGTGATCTCATTGGTCGTAAGCTAACCCGCAGCGGTGGTGTCATGATGCGGGCTACGGCACAAGTATTGACCGAACTAACCGACGCAATAGAAGATGATAGCGCGCGTATCAGTGCCCAAGAACTGCTTAACGAATGGCGTGAATTGTCAGAACAGCTATTAACCTTCAGCCCTGAAGATGTTGCAGGTGGTGCCTGTGATTACCTCAATTATACGTCATACGCTATTGTGGGGGTTCTTTGGTACAGCATGGCCGATACGGCAGTTAAGACCGACAATGCAGCGCTCGCGTCAGGCAAGATAAAAACCCGCGATTTTTATGTCAAACGGCTGTTACCACGCAAAGACATGCATAAATCTAGTCTATTAGCAGGTGCCGAAGATTTACTCGCACACAATGATCGTGAATTCGATTATTTGTAGCCTAATAGATCCCGCTTCATTTGAGTGGTAGATATAGACAAAAAAAGACCGGCATTGCCGGTCTTTTTTTTGGGTGCCCATTGTAACTCTAGCCGCGGCGACGAATCATCACTACCGCTATTGCCATGGCCACTAGCAACCAAGCTGCTGGCTCGTTGACGTCAGCCGCTGTATTGAACGTTGGCGTGATAGTGATTGGTACAAAGCTCAACGCAAAAGCATCAGTACTTCCAAATTTTGGCGTGAACGTACCTTGTCCGGTTGCAAGCGCGCTAAACTCGAGCGTTGCGAGGAGAAAGCTACCCATATAGGTAGTTGGTACCGGAAATGGCATGCCAGATACACTGATACCAACGCCATCAAAAGTAGGAACAGCGTCCACACCGAAGAATTGCAGGTTTGCAAGATCAACAATATCAATGTCACTACCGGTCACTCCAGTGAAACCCAACAAGGTAGTGTCAAAGTCGATTGAGAAGGTTAGGAAGTCAAACGTTTCAAAATCAACTAATCGAATTTCCAATACAAGGGTTTCATTCATACTAACGTCGTACGCGTCAGTACTTAGTTCGATGATATTAGCCTGGCTAACACTTGCCCAACAAAAGGCAATCAAGATTAAAAGTTTTTTCATTTTTTACTACTCCTTACACCGCGCAATTAGGGCGCGTACATAATGTTAATAAGACACGCGCATCAAGTGTTGTGATACGACCGTCGTTATCAAGGTCAAATTTAAGATCCACGGGTTGGCGCATCATGATGGCACGCAGCAAGCCGTAGTAATCCATTAGGTCAACATCGCCGTCACCGTCCCAGTCGCCTCGAACTTCTTGAGGCTGGCCCTCAAATCTGAAAGTGGCTACTACAGGATCGTGATCAGACGCGCGATACGGCAACTCGTTGATAAAACTCGCAGGCTTATTGGCACTGCTAAATGGGAATTGATCGTTATAGTCGAACGCGCCAGGCTCATCTGCATTGATGTGCCACTCCTCGACGTCAACTAAGGCATCTAATCCCAGTTGGTTCGCTAGCGCGTAGTCTAACGATCCGTACTCACCGTTGAATTCGTAGCTATATGCCTGCACACCATCAACCAGACGTGCTAAGTCTGTATATCCAGCTTGTTGAAGAGCCGTTATTGGCGCTTCCATTGCATAAGCGTTTAAATCCCCCAAGATAATTACGGGTAATTCTGGGTATGTCTGACCTAACCAGATCGCGAGGCCTTCCGCCGCGCGTGTACGAGTGCCATTACAGCGACCTTGCCCAAATTGTTCGTCATCATCCCCAGCGCCGCAGCCTGAACCTTTGGATTTGAAGTGATTCACGTTTACAACAACTTCAGCACCGTTGTCTGTAAGGCTGAACTTCTGGGCAACAGAAGGTCGATTGCGATTGGAGTTGAATAACGGTCCTTGATCATCGCTTGCACTGTTCGCAGAGCTCAGTACTTGGGCACTTCCTACTGGTATAACGTTGGCAGGCTTATACAAGATGGCAACCATAATTTCATCGGTACCAACTGAAACACTCGGCACGATAAAGTCATAAGTACCAGCTCCGGCCTGAGTATTAAGTGCATCGGTTAGCTGTGCGATTGCGCTAAGTGCACCAAAACCATCATTTTCGATTTCCATCAAACCAACAACGTCAGCATCGATTGCGACAATGGCACCAACGATTTTAGCCAGTTGACGCTCATATTCCGCAAGATTTGATGCACCTCGACTCGTCGGGAAACCATTTTGCTGACCGTCGCCATTGAACAAGTTCAGAACGTTGAAACTTGCTACCTTGAGATTTCCACCCGCGATCACAGGGGCACTGGTTCGTGCATTCTCAACTGCGACATTTGGCGCCGAGGTTGGACGCACGCGATAGCGATTAAAGGCGTAGTCCAGCACACCTTCAAAACCGTTTAATTGTGTCCCCACGCGCAAAGGCTGTTCCGGACTGAAAGTGCCAAACGGATACTGCGTAACGCCACCATCTCGATCATCATCAAGGATTAAACGATTACGCGCATTCTCTTCTGCAAGTGCAACAGCTGCGGCAGAGCCAGGCTGTTCAACATGCGTAGGCGTATACAAGCGCTTAGATGACAGAACCACTTCACCAAAGCGTGCATAATTATCAACGTCTGATAGGGTCACCAGCTGGTTGCTGTTAACTAGCATGCCCTCTAGGCTCTCCAAATCGAGCCCTTGTGGGAGTGGTAAAGAAATGGACGTTGCAACCACTTGGTCTTGACCACAAGCTAGGTACGCTTCCGTTGCAACAAGTCGGGTTTTGTCAAAAGACTCTTCAACGGTACCAATGACTCGAACCACGTCGCCAGCAGCCGGTAATGCGCCCAAACCTTGATAAGATACAAAAATACCCTCTGAGGTATTCGGATCCGCATCATAGTCTTGCGCTGCTTGCTGTGCAAAGAAACCATCGAGCCCTTCAAACGAAGCGGAAACGATAGCTTCGATGACATGAGACTCGCCAACCAATGGCGACGCACTTTGTGTACCTTGAATAGCGCTGATCAATGTCGCTGGGTCGGCACATAGACCGAGTTGTCCATTTCCGCCTGAACCGTTGCCACCGCCATTACCACCGCCAGCGTTACCATAGGTACCAAAATCATCAAAGGTGTCTTGGGCAAACCCATCCCACTCAATCGAAGGATCAAACGCATCTGAGGCATTTACGTCACCTACAGTAACGCCCGCTTTTCGACGTAAGGTATTGTTTGCCGTGCTTTGTTCGCCACTGCCCCATTGACTGCCTGGGTCGGTACCAATTTGGCCAATACTATCAACAAGGTTATTACCTTTACGCAGTGTTACCGCGTCATCACCATTAAACAACAATTGACCAGTGGTAATGTCTGCTTGCTGATTCAGGGTGGCATCAGCCGCGTTGCTATTGACGACAACGGCAACATCAAATGGATTCAACGTGCCGCTAAGGTTTATAGTTTGACCGGCACTATTTTTTCCATTGAAGAAGATTTGAATGTTGTAGTTTGACAAATCCACTGGGGTCAACGCTGGATTGTAAATTTCAACTGCCTTGTTGTTGCCGCTGCCTTCAGCGTACTCACTGAAATAGATTTCAGGTGCCGTATAAACGTGTGTACCGATTGGAAATGGCGTGCTTGCCGTACTGTTATCACTTTCACCATCGAGAGCATTTTTGCCACTGAATTGCCAATCAGCCAATACAAAGTTGCCCGTCGGAGATGAACCCGCTTGTCGATAGGCCCAGCCATCTAAATATTCCCACGGTTCTCCAGTTCCGTCGACATTAATGTCGCCGAACGTATCGATCACTTCTTGGTCACAAAACAATTCAATCGCATCGTCACCGTTCACGCCTGCAGCTGAGCCACTGGTGAAAGTCGGGGCAAATCCGAAGAATTCAGTAAATTTGTCAGTCTCTGTCGCAACATACACGTAACTACCAGCAGCAAAAGTCTGTGCCGGGAAACTAAACTCTTCGCCGTCCGAACCGCCACCATTATTCGCAGCGCCAATACCACAGCCGACTAGACTCGTCTCTGCAGCAATGTGTATTTCGATCGCTTTTGGTAATCCTCCTGGAAGAGGACCATCTACAACACCACTGATATAGAAGGGCTTGCTGACACCGCTTGCAGTACCACCCGTGTTGCCGCCAGAGCCGCCACTGCCACCAGAACCACCGGCCCCGCCGCCAGAGCCACCGCTGCCACCGGAACCACCAGTGCCACCGCCAGAGCCCGAGCAACTAGACTCGGGATACAAGACATCAACCCACTGAGGGTTATCGACAAATGGATTCCGATTACCTTGATACTCATATATCGTGTTGTGACGTTCGGTTTCAGTCGCATCAACTGGATCGGCAAGGTGCCATTGGCGCAACGTACAGAGTTTGCCGAGTGCGTCCTCTGAAGTAGTCGTCAGACGATCTACCAAGGTTAAATCAGGTGTTGCATCACCAACGCCCTCATAGCGAGTGTCCATATAGAACATCATGCGCGCAACATCACCTTTAACCGCATCGCGCGGCTCAAACGAATCGCCATCAATCCGATTGTCTGGTGCTTCAGACAGTGCATTGTCGCTGTTGTCGAAATCTAAGTTGCCACGCGAACTATTGATTGAGATATCTGTCGGGCGTAGATGATGAATGTCATTGTGTGCTTCAAAGCTGGAAGACGAGAAACCATGACTCTTTGGCCAACTGTGCTCGCGATTCCAGTTATCTGGGTTACTACTTGCAACGCTACCACTACCGTTAGACAACTTCGGTAAAGACCAGCCCGAATAGAACAAGATTACATTGTCGGGATTGTTTGGATCTTCATCGGTTTCAGTTAGCGCGGTCCACACTTCACTGTAGGTCAACTCTTTTTGATTGGCCGCTATCGTCTCAGATAATACCTGCTTAATGACCGCTCGATCCGAGTTTGCGTCAATTTCGGTTTGAACATTCAAGTAGTATGCCCCAGCGTCAAACGCGGTGGCGTCAGCAACCTTTTGCAAGTCTGGGCAATTGAGGCATACACCTTCAAGGCTTCCACCTGAAGTGCCACCGCCGGCCCCACCGTTGTTGCCACCACTATTACCACCACCAGCGAAACTGCCCAACCCGGAAAAAGTATCTTGGGCAAAGCCTGTCCATTCGACTGCAGGGTCGAATGTATCGCTACCATCGTTGTCACCGGCAGTGATATCTGTATTTCTAGCAATGGTATTGTTTTGCGTGCTGGTTTCTCCCGTTCCCCATTGAGAACCCGGATCAAACCCAATCTGACCGACCACGTCAATCAAGGTGTTACCCGCGCGCAGTGCGATAGCGTCATCACCGTTGAAGAACGAACCGTTGTTCACTAAATCCGTTACGTTAAGAATGTCAGCTGAAGCGCCATCATCGGCAACGACATACGATTGTCCTTGTGCCAATAGACCATTTAGGCTGATAACATTGGATGGATTTGAATTGCCATTAAAATAAAAGGCCAAGTTATACGACGACAGGTCTACATCAGCTGCCGAGATATTGGTAATTTCGACAGCTTTGTTGTTGCTGCTTCCTTCAACCACTTCTGTAATAAGTAAATCGCTCGCAAATGCTGAGCTGATGCTGCTAGCTAATAGTCCGACAGCAAAAGTCTTAATGTAAGACACAGGTAACTCCCTACCTTGAGACAAAATGGAATCGGATGTTAGGAGACCCATGTGACAAAAATATGAATGCAGTGACAAAAAATTGACACCGGCAATTTAAACAAGACAAAACCACCCGAAAAAATACCGACAATCGAAACATTTAATTACATTTCGAAGCATTTAAGCGATTTTGGTGAATTTTAACATAATTTCCATTAACGCTATCATTCGCTAGTTTTGCGCAAACTGTATAGATGTGAAGACTTAAACCTGAACGTTTTTTGTACCTTTTACGTTCATAATTTGTGCAACTCTGGCTACTCCCAAGAACTGGCAAATCATCAGCAGAGCGAACCACCATTCAAATGCATTATCCCAGAAGTGATAGGATGGCCAGAAGAACCCGAGAAAGGCACTGATGACCCCTAAAACCAACAATAGCGCACAAACACAGAACAGTGCTTGGTAGGGAACATACAGTGCTGCTCGGCTTTGAATAATGACTTTTAACTTGGCTAGCAATAACAAGTGAGCAAAAGCGGTAAAGGCGAAGTAACCCACTACGCCTATGCGCCGGGGTAATACAAAAAGTTCGCCTATCGCTCCCAGTGTTAGCGTATACACAATAAGCGACACACTCGCGCCGATCCCTAATATCTCGATCAGGCGAAACAAACTGGAGGATTCTGCTAGTTTGTCCGAAAACTCTCGGCGCAGTTGGCGCCAATAGGCGATCATTATGATCGCACTCGGCAACATTAACGCTTTAAACAAATAAAATTGAGGAATTTCTCGGCCCGTTGCACTGATAGAATGACAATGAGACCAGTAGGGGTTACACCACTGTAGAGCCCCGGTAGATGCAGCAGTGACCCAAGTTAAGTGAACGGTCACCGCAGGCAACAGAGCGGCCCACAGACCGAGCCGTGCCAGTTGCATAGCGGTTAGACCAAAACGTTTATGTTATTTTTTTGCGATAATTTGATCCGCAAATTCTTCCGCGAACCATTCATTTAACATGCGCTTCTCATACCGCAACGGATCCGAGTCAGAGCCGCGCAACGACTTGTGCAAGAACCCCATGTCCTTCAGCTCCACATCAGCTTGCTTTAAGGTTTTTCCATCGCTGAGCAATTGATAACTGAACGTCATGCGTGGAATATCAATATCCTTGATCAAGCGGACATCTTGACCACCTTGCCCAAACCCGACAAAGGATGCTGGCCATACTTGTCCGGCTAGATCCAGATCGGTAACCGTTAATTGCCATTGGTATTCTTCAGGAAGTCGCTTGGCCAGTTTCGCGAAATGCTTTTCCAAACGGTTGAAGGTTTGCTCCATGAAGCGCTTACGCGATTGATTTGCAGGCCTAACATCGGTGTAGTCTTCTGGCGACTGCCAGACAACTTCCACGTTACTATCCTGTTGCTTTTCAGTATCACCAAATGCAGCGGGATTAACCGCCATCGCGACCGCAACAATAAAAAATGCTTTTTTCATGTTCGACTCCTAGTTTTCTGCTTACGCTAGAGTGCAATACGCTCAATTTATGACCATCATTGTTGATGAAAGTTTAGCCTAATACGCATAGAGAAAAAGTAACAATTTGTCATCAAATCGAAGTTTGCGAGGCAAATACCTAATCGAGCAAGGAGGAAGCTTTTATTTCGCGACAAATAAGACGCAGCGTCGCACCATATATGAACGGATTGAGATCACCGTTGACGCAATACAAACGGTGAAAATGTTGAACTGACAAGCGATCTTTGAGCACATCATCTAAGTAGCGGTTTTGCTGACTTGTCAACCCAGCGACGTAGGGCCTAATTCGCTCTTCAAGACGACCAATTTCTTGTTGCTCCGGTATTTGCGCCATCGTCTCAATCCAGCCGGTCACGGTATCCTGAATGTCACTTAGCCAGTACTGCATGAAAGAGGTTTGCAAAACCATTACGAGGATGGCTACCTCTAAAAATACAACAAGTGCTTTAAACATAGTGGGTTAGGTCAGTTGTTCACAGTGTATAGCATAAGCGCCGCAGCAGAAATGTACAATCCTGCACTTTATACTGGCGTATATCGCCTGATAAGTGCCATGTATACTCGCTATTTTGCTATTCAGGACAGTAAAATTCGTTGTTAAAACTTGATCTATGTTAACAACCGGAATTCTAAATTCGCTATACTTCCCAACATCTCATCTGACTGCACTCTGCAGTTGTATCGATAAGGACCAGTAATGAACAACCAAATTCCGGTGAAAGATGTTACGCCAGTAAAAGTTCATAAGCCCAAGCAAAGTCCACAGAATGAAAACTACACCCCGAGAAGCCGAATTTACGTCAGGGCTGTAGAGGGTACATTCGAAAATATCCGTCGTTTTTTCGGGCTTATCTTTTTGGGCGTATTCGCGATTATTCCTTGGATTTCATACAACGGCTCTCAGGCGGTTCTGCTCAACATCGTCGATCAGCGCTTTACCATTTTTAGCATTACCTTGTGGCCACAAGACCTCACGCTACTGGCATGGTTGCTCATCGTATCGGCTTATGCGCTATTTTTTGTAACCACGTTTGCGGGTAGGGTTTGGTGCGGGTTTATGTGCCCACAAACCACTTGGACCTTTATTTATATTTGGTTTGAAGAGAAAATCGAGGGTAGCCGTAATAAGCGTATGAAGCTTGATCAACGGCAAATGGATTTTGATAAGTTTTGGCGCAAAACCCTCAAACACACGGCTTGGGTAGCGGTAGCGTTACTCACCGCATTAACGTTTGTCGGTTATTTTACGCCCATTCACCAACTGTTTATTGACTTCTTTACCTTCAATACGAGTTTTTGGGCCGCCTTTGCGGTGATCTTCTTTACGGTGTGCACCTACGGCAACGCGGGTTGGATGCGAGAAATCATGTGCACTCACATGTGTCCCTACGCACGCTTTCAGTCAGCAATGTTCGACAAAGACACCTTTACGGTTGCCTACAATCCCACCAGAGGCGAGCAACGAGGCCCTCGCCCACGTAAAGTAGCGCATGCTGATTTAGCCGAAAAAGGACTCGGCGACTGCATTGACTGTAACTTGTGTGTACAGGTCTGCCCAACAGGCATCGATATTCGCAATGGCTTGCAGTACGAATGTATAAACTGCGGTGCATGCGTGGATGCATGTAACGGCGTAATGGAAAAAATGAATTACCCCAAAGGACTGATCAGCTTCACGTCTGAACATGAACTGAAAGGCGGGAAGACCGACATTGTAAGACCGAAACTGATCGGTTACGCCATCGTACTTTTCATTATGACGTCACTATTGGTATTTGAGATGGCAACCCGTTCTTCTGTTGAAGTCGATATTATCCGCGATCGTAACTCTCTGTATCGAGAAACGAACGAAGGTTTGATTGAAAATGTGTATACATTGAAGATCCTAAACAAATCTCAAGAAGTTCGAACCTATACCATTGCGGTTAAAGGCCTACCCGATTACGAATATCTCGGTGAACAAGTCGTTCAAGTGGATGGCGGAGAAGTATTCAGTTTACCGATATCCATCGCAACTGATGCATACAATTTGAACGAACGGGTAACTGAAATCTATTTCCATGTGCAAACCCGCGACAAAGACGGTACGCTTATCGAAGTGGATGAACCCAGCAAATTCTTATATCGGTGAAGCAAACAACAACCGTAACGCCTGAACAGCAAACTGACACTCAACAACAGTTTCAGTTTGCTGACTTAACCCCAGACTTAATCTTAAATGCGCTGGAAAGCATTGATGTTTTCGCGGAGTCAGGGCTGTTAGCGTTGAACAGCTACGAGAACCGCGTCTATCAGTTCTTGGATTGTGAGCATAAGCGCTGGGTTGTAAAGTTCTACCGACCGCATCGTTGGACCGACGCGCAAATTGTCGAGGAACACCAGTTCTCCCAATTACTCGCCGACAATGAAATACCTGTCGTTGCGCCAACAGCGATCAATAACCATACGCTTCACCATTACGCTGGCTATCGCTTCAGTCTATTTCCTTCAGTCGGAGGAAGACAATTTGAAGTCGACAACCTCGACCAACTTGACCAGGTCGGTCGATATATCGGTCGCATCCATAGAGTTGCGCAGAGTCAAGTTTTTGCACACCGCCCACATTTTTCAATAGAGTCCCACTTGCTCCAACCCCAACGAGATTTGGTCGCGTCCAATTTAGTCCCACACTCCTTAGAAACGGCTTTTTTTACCGTCTTTGAGCATGTGGTCAATGAAACCCAGAAACGCTTTGTTGCGAGTGACTTTATTCGCCTCCACGGCGACTGCCATCCCAGTAATATTCTGTGGCGAGATGGGCCAATGATTTTGGATCTCGATGATTGCCGCATGGGACCAGCTGTGCAGGATATTTGGATGATGCTCTCCGGCGACTATCAGCAACAACAACTACAGCTGGACACAGTGCTAGAGGCATATGAAGAGTTCCATACCTTTGATAATAAGCAATTGGCCTTAATTGAACCCCTCCGTGCCATGCGAATCATCCATTATATGGCGTGGCTAGCTAACCGCTGGCAAGACAGTGCGTTTCCGCGCGCGTTTCCTTGGTTTTCAACCGAAAAATACTGGGAACAACAGATCTTGGCCCTAAAGGAGCAGCTCTCTGCGCTGTCAGAACCAGCAATCAGACGTTTGGGCATTTAGAGGACTGACTTTGTTAGTCAAGTACTTCGCTGCAGCCCCAGAGGTGAAAGAGACAAGTAACTCGAAAAACATTTAACAGGCTTGGCATTTTAGTCCAATGGTCTGTTTGCCAGATAGTGATTAATCCTAATCATGAACGACTTCGCATTTGGGAAGTGGTTAGCTAACTTTAAATGCAGAGGGTAAACAGACAATGGCGCACTCTCAAAGTTATTGACTTGATATTTTTGAAATACCTCATTGGCAATAGAGGTGTAACCCAATAGATAAGCGCGCTTGCTGGCAAATAATTTTTCAAAGCCATTTTCATGGTTAATCGCATATTGCACTTGGGGACTGTTGTCTCGCAAGGTTTGATACCAGCCGCCATAGGAATAGCTTGAGATCAGAATCAACGGCTTTCCATGTAACGCATCTATGCTCGCTAACCCGGTTTGGCCTTTATTCCAAAAGGCCCTTAATTCCATTGAGAATAATGGTGTGCTACTCGTCATTGAAATGTCATCACCAATTCTGGAATTCTTCTGACCGGCCCACATATCGACTTTACCATCTTTGATAAACTCCAATTGACGTTTATGCGGCACGTAAATGAACACGGGCTCAAGCGCTAGCTGTTGAGCGACCACCCGAAAAAGCTCTACCAGAGTTCCGCTCTCTCGGTTTTCGCTATCGAGATATGAGAAAGGTGGAGCGTCTACAAAAGACACGTTTATGGTGTTTCTTATGGGTTTCGCTTGTGTGTCTGCGACCGCGCCTGCACCCGCGCCTGCACCCGCGCCTGCACATATCGCACGACTGCACACCAGACTGAGGGTTATCATCAGCACCCATTTGATTGGGGTAATGGTTATTCCGACTCTCATATTCGCTTTAAACGGGTTAACTACCACTCAAGTATGGCTAAAAAACGAGCTAGCGACAAATAACCAATTCGCTACTGCAACGATGTTATAGTCGAAAACCCGAACGCTTGCTGCAGTTGATACATGCAAACATATGCGTTTAAGTCTATGTAACAACTAAACATAATTAGGCGAACTGTTTCACTACCTTGTATAATCCGCTCCGTTTTAGGTGCCGCCATGCTTAATGGCGCGTTAAACGGGAAGTGGGTGAAAAACCTACGCTGCCCCCGCAACGGTAAGTAAGCAAATCATTTCGATGATTTGCGGACATTCGATGACGACTTAATCAAGACGTTACCCACTGTGCAAATGCATGGGAAGGGAGAATGCCCAGCGTGTCCTCAACACGTGAATTACAAGCCCGGATACCGGCCTGGAATACGCACAGTCTCATAATAGCGAGATTGCCTTAAACCGTTAGCACTCGGGTGGAGTGCATCAGGGAAACAACAGTGAATAAGAAACGCAGTCGCGCTGTCTTTGGCTCAGCGCTTGGGATCTCTCTGATCCCGTTGATTAGCCAAGCTCAAACCACAACAAACAATCTAGATTCAATTGAAACCATATCCATTGTGGGCTCTCGCTCACAGGTTGCCCAATCAAACTTAGCGGCAGCAAGCTACGTACTCGATGAAGCACACATCCGTGCTTCGGGTCATGTTTATTTAAGCGATTTGATTCGCAGCTTACCCAGTGTAAGTCTGGCCCAATCAGGCAGCACTGGCGGCCTGACAGAGTTGCGCTTACGGGGTGCAGAAGCCAACCATGTTCTAGTCATGATTGACGGCATCGTGGTGAATGACGAAGGACAAGGTGGTTTGGTAGACTTCGCCCACCTTACCACTGACGCCATCATTCGTGTCGAGCTATTACAGGGTCCCCAAAGTGCTTTGTGGGGGAGTGGTGCGGTTGCTGGTGTACTCAGTATTACTACGCGAGCAGCTGGTGCCTCAGGCGCTCAAATGAGTATTGAGCTGGGTAACCAGTCTCACCGTGCAATATCAGCTGATCTTGGCGGCCAAGCGAACGAACTCGACTATCGCGTTAGTGTTCAGCATATTGATACTGACGGGGACAATATTGCGCGTGAGGGCGATGAAGATGATGGTTACCAAAACACCACCATTACCGCTAAATTAAAGTGGCAATCTATCGGTTTATCCGTTCGTGCCGTTGATTTTGAAAACGACTTTGACGCAACTGACTTCGTCAATACTGGACTTCCTGTCGATGCGGACAATGTCACTCAAGGGCAACAAATTCATACCAAACTCGATTGGCTTCACAGCACAGACAACAGCCAGTGGTCGTATAATGCGCAACTTCACTACAGTCAGAATCAAAGTGAAAATTTTAATTCCGGCTTCAGTGCATCTGAAACCATCGGTACTAAAACTCGCGCCGTCGCGTGGGCAAATTATTCAGCCCGCTCAGCGTCACAATTGAACCTCGGCGTTGAATGGGTCGATGACGATTTTGAACAAAAAGGTCCTATTGGATTCGGAGACCCTAATCAAAACCAAACAATGCAAACTCGAGCGGTGTTTGCCGATGCGTCGCACCCTTTGTCTGAAATCGCGGTATTGAATGCGAGCGTTAGGTGGGATGACAATACGGATTTTGATGACCAAACAAGCTATCGCATCGGTCCTCGTGTTAATTTCAATGCTACTTTTAGTGCCTTTGCTAGTTTTGGCAAGGCCGTGCGTAACCCAACTTTTACCGAACGGTTCGGTTTTTTCCCGCAAACGTTTTTAGGTAATCCCAACCTTAAGCCAGAAACAGCGAAAACCCTCGAAGCAGGTGTTGTTGCGCACCTGAATAAACAGGGTTCAATACAGCTCACTTGGTTCGAAACGGAGCTGGAAAATGAAATCAATGGCTTTGTGTTTGACACCGACCAGGGCATGTTCACAGCAGCCAATAGTCAAAGTGAGAGTCGCCGAGAGGGCCTCGAACTGTCGCTTAATCAGCGCATAAATGATTGGGCCATCTCAGCTCAATACAGCTACCTTGATGCTGAAGAGCTTAGTGATACCAACAACCCGGTCACTGAATTGCGCAGACCAAGCCACAATGGCGCGTTGGTGGTTACTTACACACCCATGAATAGCCAGCATACGGCGAATGTTTCGTTTGACTACACCGGCAGTCGATTTGATCAGTTCTTTCCGCCTTTTCCCAACCCCGCTCAACGGGTGAAACTCGATGCATATTGGTTGATGAGCGCTGCCTGGCGTTACCAGCACAGCAATTCAGTCTCAATTCAGCTTAGTGCGCATAATCTACTCGATGAAGATTACGAAGATGTCGTAGGGTTCGTTGGCGAAGGTCGTCAGATTCGGCTTAAGGGTACCTATCAATTCTGATCCCATACCCTTAAATCGCGCGATATAACAATTCTATCGCGAATTGGGGCGCTACTGACTAGTCGCTCGTAGTCTGGCTATGCTAGGCTATGAGCGTTTTTGTATAAGGAAACTAAAGTATCATGAAAAAGTTGTTTTTGGGGCTTGTTTTAGCCGCTCTCGTTCCTCTCCAAGCCTGTGCTCAGGAAATGTGGAAAGAAGGTACACATTACCGCGTTATTAATGACACAGCGACAAGCCAGCCTGTCGTAACCGAGTATTTTTCATTTTGGTGCCCAGCCTGTTATCAAGCTGAACCACTGGTACAAATGATTAAAGAAAAGCTCGATAAAGACACCAAGTTCAGCAAAGTACATGTTAATTTCATGGGTTTCACTGGCCCTGATGTTCAAGACGATGTGACCCGTGGGATGATGATCGCGCGCGCGTTAAAGCGCGAAGATGAGCTCAATGGCGCAATTTTCAATGCAATTCATCGCCAACGCACACCAATCACAGGTTTATCTGATGTTCGCAGTATCTTTATTGCAAACGGTGTTGATGGTGAAGAATTTGACAAGCTGGCGTCTAGCTTTGGCGTCAACAGCCTGTTTCAAAAAAATAACAAAGAAATCGCTAAGCATCGCAATTACTTGACCGGTGTGCCGAATTTCATCGTCAACGGTAAGTACCAAGCTACCTTTACCCGCAACATGACAACTGACGATATTATTAACTTAATCGTTTGGTTGAGCGAACAGAAGTAGTCTTTTATTGAACGAGAAAGCCGTCTAGGCGACTCGTTCCTGAGACTACAAAAAAGGCCTGATGCAGTATCAGGCCTTTTTTAATACACTAGCGAGATAGTCAATTACCCTAGCTTATCACTTGCTACTTTGTAGCGCGGGTCTTCATTAACGTTCATTTCAACGTATTTATTCGCTTTGACTAATAGTGAGCGACACTCAGCACTGATATGTCGGATATGCAGTTTCTTGCCATATTGCTCGTATTTTGCTGCAAGTCCATCGAGCGCGTCGATGCCAGAAGAATCCCATATACGTGATTCATTGAAGTCGATCACGACATCTTGAGGATCATTCTTAGGGTCAAATAAATCTTTGAAGTGTGTAACCGAACCGAAGAATAGCGGGCCTTCCAAATCGTAAACCTTCCAGCCGTCTTTATCAGTATGGGTGCGCGCAATAATATGGGTGGCGTGTTTCCACGCAAATACCAGGGCCGACACAATAACGCCAACAACTACGGCGATAGCTAAATCAGCAATAACCGTAACGGCTGTAACAAGGAATAATACAAATGCGTCTTCTTTGTTTACGCCACGAATAATACGGAAAGAAGCCCACTCAAACGTGCCAATAACAACGACAAACATAACGCCAACCAGCGCAGCAAGTGGGATCATTTCAATTAGTGGTGCAGCAAATAGAATGAAAGCCAGTAACACAGTTGCTGCTGTTATCCCTGATAATCGACCGCGACCACCTGAGTTGATGTTAATCATACTTTGACCAATCATGGCACAACCGCCCATGCCACCAAAAAAACCATTCACAGTATTGGCGACACCTTGACCCACGCACTCCTTATTGCCGCGGCCACGTGTGTCGGTCATTTCGTCAATAAGAGTCAAGGTCAACAATGACTCAATCAAACCGACTAACGCCAAAATAACCGCCGTTGGTAGTATGATCATAAAGGTTTCTACGTTCAGCGGTACCATTGGAATGGCAAAGCTGGGTAACTCACCAGCCAAAGTCGCCTCTTGTTGCTGGTCAGCAGGTAGCATATCGCGAACAAAATCAATCACGGTGCGAGCTTCCAAATCCAACCCATGAACCAGTAGTGTGACCGTAATAATTGCCGCCAACGAGGCTGGAACTGCTGTGGTTAACTTCGGCAATATATAAATAATTGCCATAGTGAGCGCCACGAGCCCTAGCATGATGTACAGCATTTCACCTTGCATCCACTGCATCACGCCATCGCTACCAAGTACCTTGAACTGTCCCATCTGCGCCAAAAAGATGACTATCGCCAAGCCATTTACAAATCCCAACATTACCGGATAAGGAACAAGCCGAATAAACTTACCGAGCTTGAATACTCCCGCCAAAACCTGTAGAACACCGGCCAATATTACTGCTGCAAATAGGTATTGAATACCGTGCTGCGCCACCAAGGCGACCATCACAACGGCCATTGCCCCGGTAGCACCAGAAATCATACCGGGCCTCCCGCCAATCGCTGATGTGATCAACCCCATCATAAATGCTGCATATAAGCCTACCATGGGCTCAACGCCAGCTACGAAAGCAAACGCTACCGCTTCCGGTACCAAAGCAAGTGCAACCGTGATCCCCGACAAAACGTCGTTTTTCACGTTTCCTTGTTGCTTGGTAATAATATCGAACATAGTCACTACCTGTTGAGATATTGCTGAAAAAATAGCCGGCGATCCTATCAGGATTACGGGCAAAGATCTTTTAACAGATTGTTAATTTCGAACTAAAAACTCGAAGTTTTCATAGTATAGCCCCAAACCGCCCCGGTGCGGGGTCTGGCGTGTTAATACTCAAAACCTTGGGAGTGTTCAATCAACTCGATTTTTTCAGCGGCTGTTCTACACTTTTTAGAGTGCGCGGTCATTACTCTCCAACCGACCGTGTTCCAAGGGATAATGTTTGATGCAATTTGAGCAACACGGTGTCTATTCGGTAAAAGTGGAAAACAATATTCTCATCGTTGATGCGACGGGCCCGTTTAATGCTGAGCTGATTGCGGCTTATCGCCGTGATGTCGACGCTTGCATCCAAGCCCTGTCCCATGCTGCATGGGGACAAATAATCGTACTTCACGACCTAAGCTTATTCACCCCTGAAGCGGAACAGGCTCTCGAGCAGTCGCTCGAATTTCGTAAGCAAAATGGTTTAGTTGCCAGTGCAGTGGTTAGCGACTCTCCCTACAAGATGGTCAAGAAGCAAATGGCTGAAATATACCAACACGTGGCACTCGAGTACGCATTCTTCGAAGACATTGATGAAGCGCGGCGCTGGTTGAAAACAGAAGTAAACTAGCGTCAATCTTCATTTCTCATCAAAATGCTTAGCGACTTGCTGCTCGTAACGCTCGAGTAAGCGTTTGGGGTGTTTACCATCAACCATGCCCATAAATGGACCAAAAATAGAATAGCCCAATAAGCGCTTTATATTTTCAGAACACTGCGCCACGCGCTCAAACGGAATGGATAAACTGTAGTTTTCTTGAGTTCGACAAAATCCTTCACAGTATTGTGCTGTTGCCGCCAGCCGCGGACTTTGGCTGTGGTTTGCACCACCGCCATGCCACAAGGTACCGAGAAAAAAGACCACCGATCCCGCTTTCATCTCACAATTAATTTGATGGGCTAACTGAGTTTCATCCGGATGCCCTTCTCCCCATGTATGCGAACCCGGAATGATCACTGTGCCACCGTTTTCTTGCGTAAAGTCATCAATCGCCCAAATGGTCGCTGCACCGAGAGGTTGTCGCGGTCGCGGAATTTGATAAAAAGCATCATCAGTGTGAATGGGTTGCTGTGCTTCCCCCGGTAAGATGTTAATCACCTGCAGTTGGGATAATAAATAACCTGGGTTGAATATGCTATCCAGGAGCGCCAAAATTAGCGGGTGTTCTACCATACCATTACAAGCAAAGGTTTTAGCAATGACCGAATAGATGCGTTGGGTTAAATGCCCTTCAAACGGATTGCGACCGGTCTGCTTCAGTATTGGTTCGACTCCGCGTTTTATCTCTCGCAATTGTGCATCGTTGAGTACCTCAGGAATGATCACATAGCCGTCTCGCCAAACAGCCTCAAGACAATCTTTGAGCAATACAGGATCGACTTGGTCGACAGCGCCTGACTGTGTTTTCTTGTATTTACTAGCGGTTTCAGATTGATAGTACTCTGTACTAGAAAGTGATGATTTCTGCATACGTTGCCCTCAAAGTTAGCCATTCGGTATAAGCACCCTAGGTATACTTTAGGAGTTGTCCGAAATATTTGAATAGCCGATTTCAGCAGTTTTTTAGCATTTCGTCGCAAACCCGACCAACAAACTGGCTCAGTTCTTTGTTTTTTTGTCCAGTTGACGATACTCAGACGGCGTCACCCCCATCCACAGTTTAAATGCTCGACTAAAGGAGCCGACTTCTTTGAAGCCAAGGCGTTCGGCGATGTGTTCTACAGAATCGGGGGTATCGAGCAACGAATACAACGCGATATCACGTCTAACGCGTTCAAGAATTTGGGTGTAGGAAGTCTTTTTTTCAGCGAGCCTGCGCGCCAATGTATGTTTTGACATATGCATAGATGCAGCAATACTAATCACGTCGAAATCACCGAATGCGAGTCGGTTGGCAATTTCTGCATAGACATTGCGCGCGACGTCGTCGCTGTCTGACCAATATAGTAGATACTCAACATAGCTATCCATTCGCGGCAGCTTTTTGCTGCTTGGCGCAATTCGGCAGTGCACGACTTCGGTAGATAGTGATAAACGGGTTGCGGGTGCACTGTAGCGTGGAACTGTCCCAAAGATGTAATTGAACTCATGATTGAAAGGCATCGCGTCGAAATTGAAATCTAAACGCGCCGGGATGACGCGTTTACCCGTCAGCCAAGTACAGATTTTCAGCAATCCCAAAACTACCGTGTGCTGAAACATGGGGGGATCACCCGACACATTTACAGGGTATAATGCGAGGTCTCCCGAGGCTTCCAATTTGGTCAAATCGAGTAGCGATTGACGACCTGGCAAAAACAAACTGTAAAACTGGTTATAGTGCGTTATTGCCGATGCGACATCCGGGCAATGGCTCAACATTTGGCACAATGCCTCAAAGCTGCCATTTGGGACCGAGCGCGGCATGAAGCCAATCATCTCGTCTTGCATCTCATTGCTGAGGAGTTTGAACAGCTGTTGATACTCCGCAATAGAAATCTTGCGCTTCTGTTGCAAGGCATGCCACATGGTAGTAGCCTCAGCACTGAGACGATGGCTAAAGACCAAGTGACCAACCATCTGAGCAAGAAACTCACTCGGAATGGTCGGTACATTCAAATAGCTTAACTTTTCGCTACGCATTCCCATTAACCAGACGGCTATTCGTCCGGATTCAACAGTGTTGGTACCACTTCAGAAAATGCCGCTAAGCGTGGCAATTGTGTCTGAGCATCGCCAACCACCAACCAAAACATCTGATCAGGGTTAGCATAAGACTTAGCCAGGCGAGACAGCTCAGTCAAACTCATTTCTCTAACCAGCTGTTGGCGCTGTTTAGCGTAATCAATCGGGAACGCGAAACGACTGATGTTCGTCAACATCGAGAGTTTTGATGTCGCCGTTTCAAATGCTCTTGCATTGCTGCGAATCAGATAACTTTGAGTCGTCTCGAGGTCTGTTTTCGTCAAGGTCGAATGATAGTCGCCAAGAATCTGTTGGATAAGCCGAAGTGACTCGAGTGTTGCATTGGTTCGCACACTACTGACCACTCTAAAATCACCGTAATGCTTTGAACCAGTAAAAAACGAGTAAATATTATAGGTATAGCCTTTGTTCTCTCTCAACTCTTGCGTGAGCCTAGAGGCAAAACCACCACCGCCTAATTTATAATTCATTACCGTTGCAGGATAAAAGTCGGCATTATCAATCGTCAGCGCAGGATAGCCAATGTGCAGCACAGACTGCTTTGCTCCAGGCACATTATAAAAATAAACCTGCGATGACTCCGGTGCATCAGGTAAGGTAAACGTGGGTATCGCCACCTGCTTGTCAGCCCAGCGCTGCTCGAGGTTTTGATGCGACGCCAACACATCGCGTTGCTCGATATCGCCGACGACCAAAATTGTCGTAACCGAAGGCGCATAGTGCTTGGCGTAGAAATTCTTTACATCTTCTAACGTTATCGCAGCTATGGACGCTTCAGTGCCCCGAGGATTGTTCCCTCTCACATCGTCAGGATACAGTAGCTTTCGAAACTCACGGCGCGCGATCTCGCCGGGATCAGAAGCGTCTTGCTGTAACCGGTTAATAGTTCTCTGCTTAAGCAATTTGAACTCTGTTTTGTCCCACCGAGGATACAGCAGCATTTCCTCCACCAGCGCCATGGTTTTGGCATAGTTACGGGCCAAGGAGCGCACTTCAATTTGCGTGCGATCACTACCAGCAAAGGTCTCGATTGACGCTCCCAATTGCTCGACTTCTGCTTCAAATTCAGCGGCAGTTCTATTTGTCGTTCCCAGGCTTAACATGTTCGCGGTTAGGTGTGCTAAACCCGGTTTATTATCACCGTCTAGTAGTGCGCCTCCTTGAATCACTAGATTGGCCTCAACGAGCGGTACTTCCTCATTTTTGATACCTAGATACGTCAGACCATTGTTGCCAGAATACTGCCATACTGGAGGAGTGCTGACCTCATATGATTCGCCATAGGGTGGCTCCTCACTGCGGTCAAAAGACGAGGGAGTCGGCTGGTAAAACACCTGCTCTGATAGGTCGAAGTTATCTTGCGCTTCAGACGCAATATTTTCCTCTGCGATTGAGGCTTGGAGCGAACCGCGTAATGCCAGGGACAACTGACCTTTGGGTACAAAGCTAGTCGCAATGCGATACTTTCCTTTGATATAGGTCTCATAGACGCGCATCACATCTGCGACGGACACGTTCAAAATATTGTTGATAGCCTGCTCAGCATAGCCGGGTTCACCAGCTAGCACGTTATAGCGCGCAAGACTGATACTCTTGCCAAGTACACTGCTAAGCGACTGATAAAACTGTGTCTCCTGACCCGCTTTAATCCGATCGAGATCAGCTTGGGAAATACCGTCTTTCTCAAACTGTTTCAATGCTTCGTCAACGCCATCCGCGACATCGTCCAGCGCAGTCCCATCAAACGCACGTATAGAAAGGTATAATTGGCCGGCGATTTCGGAATGACGACTGATCATCGCAATATCGGATGTCACCTCCTGCTCTTCAATTAATTCTTTGTGCAAGGGGGCTTGTTTGCCTTGAGAGAGATACTCGACGAGCACCGCCAGTGCATATTCATCCGGATGATAAGCTTCAACTGTTGGCCAAACTAAAGTCAATTGTGGCAGGCTAGCGAAATTGTCTTCATGGAAGAGGTTAATATTTTGCTGCAGCTTGCCGGGTCGTTTCGGTAAACGCTGGATATCTCGACCGCGGGGAATTTCAGCAAAGTACTTTTCGACCCACTGTTTGGCTTGAGCAAAATCAAAATCTCCGGCAATCGATAAGGTCGCATTATTAGGCACATACCATTGTGCGAAAAAAGCTTTAACGTCATCCAAGGTTGCAGCTTGCAAGTGCTCCAATGACCCAATGACTTGCCAGTGATAAGGATGGTCCTCTGGAAACAGGTGCTTATCGATGACATATGAATTGTGCCCATAGGGCTGGTTATCGACTCGCAATCGCTTCTCATTTTTAACGACTTGTTTCTCTTTGGCCAATACTGGCTCAGTTACCGTGTTTATGAACCAGCCGAGTTTATCGGCTTCAGCCCAAATCATTTTTTCTAGCGCGTCTTTTGGCACCGTTTGAAAGTAATTTGTCCAATCCCGACTCGTCGAGCCATTCGCGCCGGAGCCGCCGATCCTTGCACTCATCTGGTCTAACCCACCTTTCCCGAGGTTTTCAGACTCCAGAAACAAGAGATGCTCAAATAAATGGGCAAAACCGGTCCGTTCAGGATTCTCTCGCGCACTGCCAACGTGAACAGTTAATGCAACTGCAACCACGGGATCTGATGTGTCTTTGTGCAAGATGACTTGCAACCCATTGTCCAACACAAACTTTTCATAATTGATGGAAAAGTCACTTTGTAATGCGACGCCAGCGCTCTCAGCTGCGCTGACAGGGGAACGTTGTTGGCTGGGCTGAGGGCTTGAACAGCCTGAAATCGCTAATATTGTAAGCATTGCACATGTTAAGAAAAGGCGGGCTGTTGTCACATTGGGCTCCTAATCCACGTCGCTTTTTTAATATACGACTGTATTTTTATCACTTAACCATAACGGCAGAAGCAAAATTAAACCAATTCTGGCACATTGCACAGTGAGTAAACCGCGAGTAGTTTAGAATCCAGTCGATTCATCGTAAGATAATGTTTACCCTCACTTCGGCACTATCTAAATGCACGATCAAATCGTCAAATTTTCTATCGATGTTATCGGACCGGTTGTTGTCCTTCTGGTACTTGGAAAGCTGTTGTATCGCTTCGGCCATATCAGCGATGCTTTCGTCGCAGGTGGCTCGAAACTCGTATTCAATTACGCGTTACCAGCCCTACTGTTTATGTCGATCAGTCAAGCAGACTTTCAAAGCGCTGCCGACGAGCAAATGATCGCGTTAGGATTATCAGTTACTGCGATTTTTTTCATCTTCAGTTTACTTTCAACGCATATGTTGTTCACCGAGCGTCAGGATAGAGGCGTAATCGTGCAAGGTTGTTTCCGCGCCAACCTTGGGGTAATCGGATTAGCCTATGCCGCAAAAACATTCAATACCGAAGACTTTGCCCAAGCAGCCGTGTATATGGGGGCGTTGATCTTGCTCTATAACGTGTTGTCCGTGTGGGTCCTCAATCATTACTTACCGCGTAAACTCAAACCCGGTCAAACGCTACTCGAAATGATCAAAAACCCGATAATCGTGGCAATTTTATTGGCACTAATGGTCAGCTATTGGCAGTTACCCATGCCTGAAATTGCCACGCTTAGCTTGGACTATTTCGCACAATTGACCTTGCCACTCGCACTGCTGTGCACCGGTGCATCGATTCGATTCGGGCAAATGAAAGGTCACTCTTTGGCATTAATATTTGCAACTATATGTAAGTGCTTACTCTACCCTTTAACCTCTGTAGCATTGGGCGTTACATTTAACTTTACACATACACAACTACTAACCGTGATGTTTATGTCGATCGCGCCCACGGCTGCGGTAAGCTTTATCATGGTGAAAAATATGGGTGGTAATGCTGATCTCGCGGCAAACATAGTGGCTATAACAACTGTAGTATCGGTGCCATTCACCATTGCGGGTTATGCGTGGATAAACACTCTCTGAATAAATCGAGCGTCCTTGGAGGATTGATATGCGTAATGGAGTAGCGAAAAAAACCAACCGTCTGATTGAGCTATTGATAGTATGTTTAGGGAGCGCTTTATTCGCATCTCACGTCAATGCTAAAGTCGCCCCTGCACACCTATCAGTGCAAGGCAAAACAATCGTCCAACACATTGAATTAACGCCATCTAGCCGCTCAAAAAATACCTTACCGCTCGATTTCATTAGGCCCAGTTTAAGTGTCACGCTGCGCAAGGCGCAACATTTGTCCGAACACCACAGTTTCTTCCGCTCTGTTTCTAGTACGGAACAGTTCGGCGCAATGACGGTGTTGATGACCCGCGGAGATTCAACCGCAATAGGTGAAATATACAGCCAAGCAGGCCAATATTATTTCGAAATACATGACCATGACATGTGGGTTGTCGATATCAGCAAAAGTCGCTTATTACCCGCATTATACGAAAATGATACGCTGAATATCGCGTCTGCACCGCAGCGACAAACTAACGCTTCCGCTACTCCGACTGCCGAAGATCCCGCGATTGTTGATACGCTTTTGTTATACACACCCAACATAGTCGCAGCCTACCCAGGCGAAATGACACAAACACTGTTGAATCATTTGATTGCAAAAGCCAATCAAACTTTTGTCAATAGTGATGTCCATATGCAATTGCGTTTAGTGGGAACCCAGTTCGTAGACTTTACCCAACCATCAAGCCTCGACGCACTAAACCTAATGGCGACGGCGTTAGACAATGACAACACTACAACGACCGATCCGTCACTATTGGGCATCGCCAATGAACGAGAGCGTGTTGGTGCCGACTTGGTCGCAATGATTCGAACCCACGACTTAAATGAACGTGAAGTCTGTGGTGTGGCCCGTTTTCCGAACGCCAATACAGATGTGCTCATTAATGTCAGCAACGTGGGGATCAGCGGTGGCTCTAATTGTCTCAATACCTTTACGCATGAGGTAGGTCATAATTTCGGCGCGGGTCATCAGCAAGTCAATGGCAACAGTGTTGGTGCGCTGCCCTACTCCGGCGCATTGATCGCACTACATCAATACAATACGGTTATGTCATCGATTGGCACCGGAGATGAAAACCGCAACTACAAGTTGTCACTGTTCTCTAATATACACAATGATTGTGGTGGTGATCTTTGTGGTGACGCGGCAGTTGCGAACAATGCACGAACAATGAATGAATTTGCGCTGCAAAACGCGGCATTACGGGCGCAAGTTGTGCCAGGCACCATTGCGCCGCCGAGTAAAACAACACCCGACACAGACGCAGATGGTGTTGACGATACCGACGATCATTTTCCATTCTTTGTGAACGAAACCAGCGATGATGACAACGACGGAGTCGGTAACAATACTGATGCATTTCCTTCTGATCCAGCTGAGAGTCTAGATACCGACGGTGACGGCATTGGCAATAATAGCGATACCGATGATGACGGTGACGGTGTTGTGGATGCTCAAGATGCACTTCCACTCGATCCTAGAGACAGTATCGATAACGACGGTGACACGTTTGGAGCGAGCAGAGATACCCTCGACAATGATTTTCAGGAGCAATTTGATGCAGACGGTGATGGTATCGGTGATATTGCAGATAGAGATGACGACAATGATGGCGTCCCCGATTTTTTTGCAGCCCCCACACTGGCACAAAGTGAACTGTTGGTCGTCAGCGCCGATAGTCATGCGATTTTAAGTTTTGCTCCGGAGACTGGCGCCTTTCTGGAAACCGTGTATCAAGTTGAAGACGGTGGCTTTTCATTCCGCTCGGATTTAATTGTGGCGCCCGATCAGCAATTGTTTTTTGTTGCATTTAGTGACGTGATGCAATTTGACCGCCAACGCCAAGTCGCATCAATTGCCATCCCACGCCGCAATTTGGCGACCAATTTTGCCGCGCACCTCGCGCGACTAGGAAGCCGCCTATACGTGAACAGCGGACTGGGCATTAGTCATGTGCAAGGCTTCGCGCTAACGTCGCAAGGCAACCAATTCAGCTCGAGTATTGATTCAAGTGAGGTTTATCGCGACATAGAAGTGATTGATACTTCATTCGCTTACGTTGTATCAAGAAGTGCCAACCAGGTGCTAACCGTCAACCCGAGTGACCCCTTTGAAGCTCCTACCATCTTCGCCAGCACCGGATTGGATAAGCCAGAGCATATGGCGTTCAACGAAAGAGGCCAGTTGTTGGTTACAAACGCTGGCAATGGCACCGTCAGCCGCTTCACTCCGCAAGGACAATTTATCGATACCTTTATCAGTGCTGGAAGCGGCGGCCTCGGGCAACCAGGCTGCATTGCGATTGGCCCTGACCAACACGTATACGTTTGTTCAACCGATACGGACGAGATTTTGCGTTATGACGGTGACACCGGCGCATTCTTGGATATTGTAGTCGCAGCCAATATCGGAGGATTGAACAAACCTGTCAGTATTGCTTTTGCGAGCCGTTTTGCAGATGAATTTATCTACGATCCGAATCACGACAGTGATAATGATGGCGTACTGAATCCAGACGACGCTTTTCCACTAGATCCAACGGAAAGTATTGATACAGATGGTGACGGTGTAGGGAATAATAGCGATGAGGACGACGATGGTGACGGCATGCCTGATAGTTTCGAGACAGAGTTTGGTTTCGACCCGCTTGATCCCGCCGATGCCAGCCTTGATGCAGATAATGACGGATTCACTAACCTGCAAGAATTCACTAATGGTACTGACCCTACGGTCGCGAATTCTCCAACAACGCCAACACCACCGGCACCTAACAATGATAGCGGTGGTAGCATGTATTGGCTGTGGGCATTGTTGTCTGCTGTGTTGTTGGTTAGGAAGCTCGATGTTCGAAAGAGCAGTCAGTGATGAACCAATCGCTCGGTATTAACCATCCGCTGCGGTCGCAATGTGAACGCTTTTTGACGCGACATAAACCGCGCTCACAGCGCCAGCAGTTAGCGGATATGCTCAAGCGCTCTGAAGTGGACCTGTCACTCGATTCATATGGCGAAGGACCTGCCATTGATATATTGGAAACGCAGTTTGCCGATTTACTTGGAAAAGAGCGCGCAATGTTTGTCCACAAAGGCATGGTCGGGCAGTTGTGCGCATTGAAACGTTGGTCTGAGCTCAAGCATAGCCGCACCATCGCTATCCACCCGCAATGTCACTTAGAAGTTGACGAAGCACTCGCGTATCAAGAGTTGTTATCACTCCGCGCAATTAAGTTTGGCCACCCCTATCAAGCCAACACAAAGGAGGATGTGGACGACTTGCCCGCAAAGCTCGCAGCAGTAGTAGTTGAACTGCCCATCCGGAGGGCTGGATTTCAACTCCCAGAGTGGCATGTTCTTGAGAACATAAAGTCATTTACCCAGGCGAATAATAGCGCCTTACATTTTGATGGAGCACGCTTATTTGAGTCTGCCGGGTATTGGAACAAAACCTACTTACAAGTTGCAGCCCTTGCTGATAGCATATACGTCTCCCTGTATAAAGGTTTAGGGGCTTTGGCGGGTGGGATCATCGCCGGAGACGCTCATTTTATTGAATCACTTCGCCCTTGGAAAACCCGGTTTGGTGGAGATATTCACTCTGTTTTTCCGCTCGTCTTATCGGCACTTTGGGGAGTTGAACACTACCTACCCAGAATACCAGACTTTCGGACCCGAGCCGCGTCTCTCGCGGCCGCTATCGAAAAAACTTTTGGTGCACATGCGCTGCCTTTTGCCGTCCAAACCAATAGTTTCGTTGTTGAGTTGCCGGTGGCTCCGGAGCAGTTGACTGAAGCGGCTCTACGGTTCGCTAGCAAAGATAAAATTTGGTTATTTGACCGTTTGATGCCAACGGATAATCATTACAGTCGGTTTGAAATACAAGTGGGCGACGCTGCTGACGACTGGAGTGATGTTGAGATCTGTGAGACGCTTCAGGCAGCTATATCTATAGCCAAAGCTGGCTAAACAAGCAACTGCACCAAGGACGTTATGAAATCTTTACTCTTTCCCATAATGGCGCTGTGTGCGTCTCTTTGCACAGCATCACCATTAGAACAGCAGGTTCTATCAATAGAGCAACAGATCTCAGGCAGAATTGGCATCGCCTTTATCGATACCCTTGACTCAACAGTATGGAGTTATCGCGGCGACGAACGCTTTCCGATGATGAGTACATTTAAACTGCTCGCTTGTGCTAAGCTGCTTCACGATGCCGACACGGGCAGTGTAAATCTCGAACGAGGGACCATCATTCGCGAGCAACAATTAGTTGAATGGTCACCCATCACAAAAAAACGCGTCGGCCAATCCATAACCTTCCGAGATGCCTGTGCAGCGACCATGCTCACAAGTGATAATACCGCGGCCAATATTGTGCTAACGGGCATTGGAGGTCCCAAGGAATTGACGACGTTTGTGAGAAAACTGGGGGATTCATTCACGCGCCTTGATCGCATCGAGCCGGACTTGAATCAGGCCATCATAGGCGATGTGCGAGATACCACTACGCCAATGGCGATGGCGCATACTGTGCAAACATTGTTGTTTGGCGATATCCTAACGGAGCTAGACGCTATACAGCTTATGCGCTGGATGCAGCAAAACACTATCTCGGCAGGTTTATTGCGCTCGGTATTACCCCACGGTTGGTCGATCGCAGACAGGACCGGCGCCGGTGAGAACGGTTCGAGAGGCATCACAGCAGTGCTGTGGCATCCGAAACGCGAACCTATCATCATAGTGATTTATCTTACTGAGACTGACTTAGCCTTGCGAGAGCGCAATCAAATTGTTGCCAAGTTAGGCCGTTCGCTGTTTTCAAAATTGGCGATCAAAGCGCCCTCTAACTAATAGACAAACCTCGCGCCGACCAGCTGCCAGCATACGCAAATTATATTAGCGTTATGAAGAACAACTGTAGTGCGCTACACCGCCTGCACGCATAAACTCGCTCGGTCGCAGCTGGTAATACTGACGGTTGTCGCGCTCAGACTGTTCTTCGTATGGCTTAGAAAACAATGCTTGCAGTTCATAAATCAATGCATAGTCACCACGTTCAGCCTGCTCGTAAGCCGGTACAATTCGCCATTCACGCCACGTATATTTGGGATTGACGCTCAGCATTTTTTCACTCACCACAGATCGGGGCTCATTTTCCGCGACTGCCGCTCGCCACTGTTCAAACCATGCCTGCCAAGCGTGGGTTAATTCGGGCGTTAACTCGCTGTAAAAAGACGGGTACAACGCAGAGACATCCTCAGGAAGGTAAGACAACTCTCGAAAGAGCATGGTGTAATCAACCGATGTCTTAACCATTAACTGTAACAGTTCAACTAACAATGCCGAATCATATGCCTCAAGTCCGAGTTTTGCGGCCCACATAGCCTCGATTTTACGCTCCATCACCTGCGAGAAACCGGCTCGAACCTCCTCTAGTCGCGCCAGAGCCTCTGGCTCAGACGATAGTAATGGTTCCACGGCGCGACAAAACATCGCAAAGTTTTGCTCTGCCGCTACAGGTTGATTAAAAAACGAAAAGTGTCGACCACCACCTGTCCACGGCTGGAATACAGGATCAAACGCCTCGCAAAACCCAAAAGGCCCATAGTCCAACGTAAACCCGCCAACGGCACAATTGTCGCTGTTAAAATTGCCTTGACAGTATCCGACTCGCAACCAATGGGTTACCAATGTCGTTAAACGTGCCCGAAAAGCGTTTGCCAGCGACAACACTTTGTCACTGAGCGTTGCATTGTGATTGATCTCTTGGTCATATTCGCGCGCAATCACGTGCAGAACGATGGCTTCTAATTCTTGCATCGCATTCGGATGCGCACCAATACGCGCTCGCCGTCCAAATAGCTCAAGCTGACCAACACGCAAGAAAGAAGGCGCAACTCGGGTGGTAATAGCGACAGGGTTTGACACCATGACATCGGGGTCAGGAGACCATGAACCCGGCGTATACCACGGCCGATCAACACGCTCAGTGTTTGATACTAACAAACACAACGAGCGAGAGGTGGGAACGCCCAGCGCGTGCATGAACTCTTGTGCTAGAAACTCTCTAACACTCGAGCGCAGCACAGCTCTACCATCGGCCCCCCGGCAGTAAGGGGTGCGTCCGCCGCCTTTTAGTTGCATTTCCCAGCGTTTGTTCGCGATTACGACTTCGAGGACAGATACGGCACGTCCATCACCATATCCGTTCCCCGTCTGAAAGGGGCATTGCTGCGTATATTCGGTCCCATAAATCGACAAAGCATAGCCTGTGGCCCAGCCGATTTGTCGCATTGGCGGGGGAAGCGAAGCAACATCACCCGAGAATAAGCGGATAAAGTCGGGAGACTGCGCAAGCGCATCGTCAAGGCATAACTCGTTGAACAATGCACTGCTGTGAGCAACATATTGCGGCGCAGCGATAGGAGTCGGCTTGATTGGCACATAGTGGCCAGAGAACACTTGTCGTGGGTCATGGTCAATGCCAGATTTTGACGCATCGGGATCACAGACTAAGCTATCGAGTAAAGAATAGTTCGCGTATTCGGCTAATTGACCAATTGTCGAAATAGTGTGTGTACCCACTCACGGCTCCCTCAGAAATTGTGTTGCGATTTAATCGCGACGCTGCGCGTAATAGACAATACTGTATAGCCCATTAAACAGACCACCATACGTTAATTTAGCGTCCAAGTAACCGAATCACACTGGCTCAGTATTGGCCAATAAGATTGCGCTTCTTTGCGGCTTTGGCACAAACGTTAAACACCCACCACCCGACGCTTAAATAGGCTGCGGAGTTTACTAGCACGATGACTAAATGCTGATAATTCATTGCCGCATTATGCAAAATCACCTCTCGAGTTAGCGACGCTCCCGGTACGAAAGGCAATAAAGTTAATGGATTCACTGGCAAACCGTCCAACGCGACAAGCCCCATTAATCCCAAGGTCAACATAGCCCCGACCGTCTCCACTTTTTTAAACACCAAGGCAAAGCCACTGATCATCAAACCTAGTCCGACGAGTGAGGGTGCTGCGAGCATCAACAACCCGTAAAAGTAGAGAAAGTTTATCGACAACCAATTGCCAGTTAACGCCATCACCACATAGGCAACCAGCACGAGAGTAACAAAACTCATCAGCATATCAGCCGTGGCGCGGCTCAAAAGCAATTGCACAACGCCTTGCGGACACAAAAACAAGTGTTCAATGTAGCCACGTTGCGTGTCTTCGATAATGCTTTTAGTAATTGACCCATATGCACCAGACGCAAACGTCCACAACAAAAAGCCAAACAACAAGCCGTCGAGCGTCTGGTCTTCCCCTTCGGTTACTACAAAACTCTTAATACCGTAAAAAAGGCCTAAAAATATCGCGCAAATAAACAACAACCCGCTAACTGTCTCAAACCAGTACTGGCGCATTTCATACCATTGCAAACGCGCTTCGTTAACAATTAAGTGAAGTCTCATGCCCGCTCCTCCTGAATTAGGGTTTGATAAGCTTTTTCAACAGAAAGCGGATTAATGCGCAAGTCAGAAGGTTGATGCTTGATCTCATTGAGATGTGCCATAAAGGGTAAACACTGTTCTGCAGAATCAAATTGAACACTCAACTGTTGATCCTGTTCTCGTATTTCGAATCGACCTCGCCACAAAGAGGCAGCCTTATCCACGTTTACCTGTGCCGAACAAGGCATCGTCAGTTCATAGTGAAACAAGCGTGCTTTCAATTGGGCAACAGTGCCCTCAAATAACAATCGCCCTTGCTCAAGCACCACGACTTTGTGGCATATACGGTCAATAAAATCTAGATCGTGACTGGTGATCAAAAATCCCTGGTCATGTGCTTCCGCTTGAGTCTCAATGATCCGTTGTAAGTCTTCCACTGTGGTGAAATCTAACCCCAAGGTCGGTTCATCTAATAGCACGAAATCGGGCGAATAACTCATCGCCGCCAGCAACGCCGCTTTTTGCTTGTTGCCCGTTGATAGTTTCATGACTTCTTTACCCGAATGCTGATCAAGGCCTAGTTGTTCGTGCAAGCGATCGATTGTTGCACTTACCTGCTTACCACGAAAACCACGCAGCCGCGCGAAATAATCGGCATTTTGTTTCGCCGTCAAGCGCCAGTTGGTGTTGCGGCAGCCACCGAGGACAGCACCAATATGTTGCAAAAAGGATGCATTCTGTTGGGTAGAGACTTGGTCAATTAAAATATCACCTTCGTCCCAATCGATTAGGCGGCAGATGGATTGGACCGTTGTTGTCTTGCCCGACCCATTTGCGCCGAGTAAGGCCACTACCTCCCCTCTTTCGACCGCAAAAGAGACTGAGTCTAGGGCGCGAACGTTCCCATAGGATTTGGATAAGCCTTGAATAGATAGCATGTTAACTTCCTGGTTTGATAACGCTCTCGATTATGCATAGGTTGGTCGGGACAGAATTGGCATCAATCAATCGTATCTGTACCAAAGTATGTGCCTGCGAAACAGGATTAGTCTAGCGCTTTGAACCACCTAAACATTTTGGTGACTCTGGTACTCTACCGAACTTGTCTTGCCACTCGTCAGCGGTGTAGGTGTGTAATGCGAGCGCATGAATATGATTGGCTAACTCGTCAGACAACAGCTGATTAACTGCCCGATGGCGTTGCAACAGACGTTTTCCCTCAAATGCATTACATACCAATGTAACCTTGAAATGACTTTCACTGCCACTTGGCACATTGTGGTTATGACTCTCATTCACCACCTCAAGGTAGTCAGGAGTAAAATGAGTCGTCAGCTTGTCAGTTATTTGCTGCTCAATGATCATGCTGTATCCACCGAAAGGTTAAATTAATCCGCCCCTGTAACGGGCGTTTAGATTTGTTGATGCCATGTTGCCAATAATGTTGGGTCTGCCCAGCCATTATCAATAGGCTGCCATGGGTTAAATCAATCGAATCACGTGTTCCATTGTATTTATGTTGCAATCGAAAACGCCGTGTTTGCCCCAAACTAATCGAAGCTATGACGGGGTTGGTTCCTAATTGGGGCTCGTCATCACTGTGCATCCCCATCGAATGTTGGCCATTCTGGTACCAATTTAGCAACACGGAGTTGAACGCATGGCCACACGTTCGCTCGCACTTGGCTTTGAGTTGTTGTAGTTCGCTCGTCCATGGCTGAGGCCGCAACGGTATTCCCGAATATGCATATTCAGCATTTGAGTCTCCATACCAAGCCTGTAATCGCGGGACTAAATGTTCTTTACCATAAAGCTTAATGGTATCCTGTCGCCATTGGATTGTCTGACTTAAACAAGTATAAAAATGGCTGGCCTGGTCCGTGCTCAACCATTGAGGGTAAACCGTAATATCAGCATCTGGGAGCCGCAGCTGTTCGCATGCTGCATCGCCTGGTTCAGAGTCAAACAAAGAAGATTGCATTAAGGATCCCGTAAAACATGACCAACACGACCTTTACTGCCGGTCATCAGAGCTTAACATTGCGCCGCTATCCGGCCAAACATCAACACAAAAGTTTACAAGCATGGGATTCGGCAGATGAATTGATCATCAATCACTTGGTCGAGACAAATGACATCGAAGCGTCCCACAACCTGTCAGTGATGAATGATGAATTTGGTGCCCTCGCCTGCGGTCTGACACGCTCGCTCGGCCTTGATAAATTAACGGCTTACTCAGACTCTTGGATCAGTCTAAAGGCATCTCGGATGAATTGGCTGCACAACGCTCTCGAAGGTGAACTTGCCCTACACTCTAGCCTAGATACACTAGAACCGAGTGATATGGTAATACTCAAGGTACCGCGATCGCTCGCATTACTCGAGTGGCAGTTAGATCAGATTCGCTCGCAACTGCCACTCGGTACTCGCGTCATTGCAGGTGCCAAATTAACTAGCCTTACGCCATCAGTTTTTAAGTTATTTGAGCGCTACTTAGGTCCCGTAACCACCTCATTGGCAAAGAAAAAGTCGCGCTTATTATTTTGCCAAAATACTCAGCCGGATCCGGCTTCAGCGCCTTACCCAAGTACTTTCAAAACTACTCAATCTGAAACCGGTGCGCCATTTGAAATGGTAAATCATGCGAATGTCTTTGCCCGACAAAAGCTCGATATTGGTGCTCGTGTTATGCTTGCCCACCTTCCGGATTTGGCGCCTGATTCAACGGCACATATTATCGACTTGGGCTGTGGAAACGGGGTTTTGGGTTTGACTATGCTGAGCCAGTACCCGAGCGTCAAGGTCACGTTTGTCGACGAGTCTCAGATGGCAATAGCATCAGCGAAATTGTCCGTAGAGCGCAATCTCCCTAATGCATTGACTCGCTGCGACTTTGTTGTGAGTAACTGCCTAGAAGAATATACCTCTCAGCAGTTTGGTGAGGCATCATTGGTAATCTGTAACCCACCTTTCCACCAACAAAACACCATAACAGAGCATATTGCGCGGCAAATGTTCCATGATGCATGCGCAAATTTGGCACAGGGAGGTGAGCTTCGCGTTGTCGCTAATCGTCATTTACCCTATGGTCAATCGCTAAAGAAGCTTTTTGGTGGATTTGGGGTACTTGCAAGTGAGCGTAAATTCGTTATTTTATCTGCCATTAAACGTCGTTGAGAGAAATGTATGCGAGCCTTCCTAATCCTAAAACTGAGCGCCCTAATGTTTTTGTCGCTCCTACTGTCATCTATCGTCGCAATATCCCCGGCCAATGCCCAACGCGTTGATGACGGATCCCAGATCCAGAAGCGTAATTACTACCCTAAAGTTGAAATCAAAACCTCTATGGGCAACTTCACGGTTGAACTGGATCGCCGCAAGGCTCCCATCACAGTAAACAACTTTTTGCGGTATGCCGACAAAGGGCTCTTCAACCAGACGATTTTTCATCGAGTCATGGCAGACTTTGTCGTACAAGGCGGTGGCTACGACATCGAGTTCAATGAGAAACCTGCATTTGACCCTATCTTCAATGAATCGGGTAATGGTCGTAAAAATGAAAAATATACGATAGCCATGGCGCGCCAAAACGACCCGCACAGTGCAAAAAGACAGTTTTTCTTCAATATGTCTGATAACACGAGTTTGGACCCAGGCCGCCGTTGGGGCTACGCTGTATTTGGCGAGGTGGTATCCGGTTTTGAAGTGCTTGACGCAATTTCTCTAGTTGAAACCGGCGTCGACGAGACATCAGGCTTCCCAAATGCCCCGCTCGAAACCGTATTATTGGAGTCAGTGACGATCTTGCCAGCTGACTGAGTGACGCTCACATAAGGATAGAATGATGATCAAGTACTTATTAGCCAGTGTGATGGTCCTGCTAAGTTCAAATGCCAGCGCTGAGGTAAAACACGTCAGTGAGCATGGTTTTATTATCGAGAATACCATCGAGACGCAAAAATCAGCTGACATTATGTGGCATGCACTGATCAACGATGTTGATTCGTGGTGGCCCAAAGATCATTCCTGGTGGTATGGTACGTTTTCGATCGAGCCTGAAGCGGGTGGTTGCTTTTGTGAGACAAATGGGCAGCAATCGGCTGAGCATATGCGCATTGTATTTGTCGATCCTGGCAAAACATTGCGCATGGCAGGTGGTCTAGGTCCGTTGCAAGGCATGGGTATGAATGGTGCACTGGATTGGTCAATCACTACCGACGGCGATAAAACCCAGGTGAATTTAGCGTATCGCGTGCATGGTATGAACCCGGAAGGTTTTGCCGAGCTGGCACCGATCGTCGACCGAGTGCAAGCTATGCAACTCGGTGCGTTACTCGATTTTGTCGAGAGCGGCGACGACTAGAAAACTAGGCGCGCAGCCACTCATATACATTCACACTTTCATCTTCGCGCACGGTGCGGTGTGAAAAGTGAAAACCTAAACGTCCCAGTACTGCCTGAGAGCCGAGGTTTTCAGGCAGAGTTATTGCCAATATCCGCATATGATGCTGGTTGTCAGATAGCGCCAAAACTTGACGGCTGGCCTGCGAAATGACACCTTTACCACGAAATTGCGGTAATAATGCAAACCCCAAATCCGGACATGGCATGTCAGGCCTTTTGAGTAATCCACACAAGCCCATAAATGCATTTGATTCTGGATCGATGACGGCGAATAGCCCCATTCCAGGTACTTCATATCCAGGCCTTACGGAGTGCTCAATATAATGTATTGCGCTGGCTTTATCCGTCACGCCCCGGCTTCCAATATTTCGCAGCCAGTCAGGATCTGTGGTCAACGCTTGAACCGCGTCAACGTCATTCACGTCAACGGGTCGCAACACAACACTCATATCTCTAACTCCTCATGTAAGATCGTATCAATCAACGCTAAAGTAGCCGGGGCAATCTGGGCACGTCTTGGATATTTTGGTTTCGAGCGGTCGTTGACTACATGTTGCCAACCGTTGGTGTACCGAACGAAATGACGCGCGTGCAATTCAGCATAGTCTTGGTCGTGGTCTTGAAAATGACTAATACAGCCAGACAAACAGGTATCGATATAACTTTGATGAATTGGGTGTGACCTATTCGCAGGATAAACATCCAACGACTCACAGATCCATAACGTCACATCAGAAGACTCAATGTGGTGGCTCAATTGCGCATTGGGGCAATCTAGTACCTCGATCTGCGCCATCGAGACCTGCACAAACCTGTAATCCCGTTCACGAGCCTGAAGTTTAGGATTCAACGAAAACGGTACACAGTGCGCGTTTAAAACAGCTTGGTCACATGGCGTAGCGCCCACGTAGGTTTGCGCTTCATGGAACGCTCGTGTAATCCATTCTCGTTTAAACCCGTGCACTGTTACGGCTAATGCTGGGTGGACATTATCACTGTGTAATGCTCGGCTGCTAGCACTTAGCAATGAACCATAGCCCATCACAAAATGCTGGGCACTCTGCCAATCTGGATGCGTATCAGTCATAGTTAAGGGCGACTCATTACATTACGAACCGGCTCAGAGACGCGATAGACGTTGCTAGACTTGTCAGGCAATTTCATTAGGAAACGCAATAACCTCGTGAATGTGAGACACACCTAACTTTAGCATCAATAGTCTATCTAGTCCGAGCGCTACGCCCGCACAATTGGGCAAACCACTGCTCAGCGCGGCAATCAGATTAATATCCGCAGGCATGGTTGGTAGACCAGCGGCTTGACGCTGTGTATTGTCATGCTTAAAACGGGCGGCTTGTTCAGTAGCATTGGTGAGTTCATTGAACCCGTTAGCAAGCTCTACCCCTTTGTAGTAAAGCTCAAAGCGATCGGCTAAACGCTCATCATCAGCATTGATTTTGGCCAGAGCTGATTGGCTAGCCGGGTAGCCATACACTAAAACTGGCTTGTGTTGCCCCAGATCTGGTTCAATCTGATGGCTAAACACCAAATCCAGTAATGTGTCATAGTCCAAATCGTATGGGTCGGAAGCCAAGATGCCGGACGCGACGACATATTGTTGTAACTGTTGCAAATCGCGTTGCAAAGGGTCGATATTAACAGTCTTTAAAAACAGTTGTTGATAACTTATTTGCGCCGCTGCTGGACAACCTAATATTGTCTGCATGAACTTATCAACTTCGGCCATAAGTTGGATGTGATCGAAACCAACGCGATACCATTCCAACATGGAGAACTCGGTATTGTGCTTGCGCCCTGTTTCCTCCTGCCGGAACGCTTTACAGATTTGATAGATGCAACCACTCCCAGCGGCAAGTAAACGCTTCATTGCAAACTCAGGAGACGTATGCAAAAACCGATTGCCCGCTTGGATACTTTGGATATGGACATCGGTGGTCGCATGTTGACTTAATACTGATGTTTCAACTTCAAGGACAGAGCGTTCAGCGAAAAATGCGCGGATGTCCGTATACATTTGCGCACGAGCACGCATGGCACTTCGATCACAACTCGGCCGCCAACGCATGTCCCCTTGATCAGGTTGCTTAGTCATCAATTCCTCTTTCATTGCTCATGGTACAGCCGTCGTGCTCAATCCGAACGGCATGACATACAAAAACGCCTGCATTTAGCAGGCGTCTCATTGCATCTGTATATGCAATTATTTTTGCGCGCGTGACGCGTACTCACCGCTGCGTGTATCGACTTTAATCACTTCACCGGTTTGTACAAACAAGGGGACTCTTACAACTGCTCCAGTACTGAGCGTCGCAGGCTTGCCGCCAGTTCCAGCTGTATCGCCTTTCAAGCCAGGATCAGTCTCGACAATTTCTAACTCGACAAAATTCGGCGGCGTTACCGTGATCGGCGTACCGTTCCAAAGCGTGATAGTGCAAACGTCATTTTCCACTAACCACTTTGCATTTTCACCCAACGCTTTTTCATCAGCTGCGATTTGCTCAAACGTTTCGTTGTTCATGAAATGCCAGAATTCGCCATCGTTGTACAAATACGACAATTCAGTATCCAATACGTCAGCGCCTTCGACAGACTCACCAGAGCGAAAGGTCTTTTCCAGGACTTTACCTGAAATCAACTTACGGATTTTGACGCGGTTAAAGGCTTGTCCTTTACCCGGCTTTACATATTCATTCTCAAGAATGTTACAAGGTTCACCGTCGAGCATTATTTTTAAGCCCGCTTTGAATTCATTGGTGCTAAAATTCGCCATATTTTTCTAACCGTTACTATTGGGCAATTCGTTGGCGCAGATAATACCTAAAAATGTCGTGACTGTAGAGTCTAACTGGCAAAAAGAATTAGCAACCGCATTTACCGCCCCTGAAGACCTGCTGCAATACTTAAATTTGCCGGTGGAAAATTTCACACAGGACATTAAGGCTAGGCGTCTATTTCCAATGCGAGTGCCTAGGCATTTTGCTGAGCTGATGACCCCCGGCGACCCCAATGACCCATTATTATTACAGGTGCTCCCCAGCGCCAAAGAGTTTGATACGCCAGAGGGTTATGTGCTGGATCCATTAGAGGAGCAGAACACCCAAAAACCAGGGTTACTGCACAAGTACAAATCACGAGTATTACTAATTGTTCGTGGTGGTTGCGCAGTAAACTGTCGTTACTGCTTCCGACGTCACTTTCCATACGCGGATAATTCGCCTAGCACTAGAGATTGGGAAAATGTGCTGTCTGCGATTCAAGCGGATGCCCAGATCAATGAAGTGATTTTTTCCGGTGGCGATCCATTAATGGCGAAAGATATCCATTTGGCCAATTTGGCACAAAAAATCTGCTCGATACCACATATCAAAAGGCTGCGGATCCATACGCGTTTACCCGTAGTAATGCCAAACCGGATTGATGACGACTTTACTGAATGGTTTGCTAAGTTGCCGTTGCAACGCATCATGGTCTTACACATCAATCATGCGAATGAAATATCTGCATCTTTAAAGCGAAAGTTACAATTGCTTCAAGAAGCGGGTATCACACTGTTGAATCAGGCCGTTCTATTGCGTGGCATAAATGACACCGTCGATGCTCAAGTCAGGCTCAGTGAATCCTTATTTGACGCAGGTATTTTGCCATACTATCTGCACGTTCTAGACAAGGTACAAGGGGCAGCACATTTCGACCTAGAGACTGCTCATGCGACGCAACTAATGCGAGATGTGAGTGCTGAATTGCCCGGTTTTTTGGTGCCAAAACTCGTTAGAGAAGTCGGTGGAAAACGCTCTAAATCACAGCTCGATCTGCACATGTTAGCGAATGACTGAGTGCCGACTCAGCGACTATTGCTTGCCTCTGAGAAAGGAAAAAATACTCGCGAGTAAAACCATTGCCAATGATAGTTTTAGCGCGGATAAAACGGTCATCAACAGTTCAGGCTTAACGCTCGCCGACAATTGCACATCACCGATGAACTGGTGAATCATCAAGTTAACCATGCTCATGCCAAATAAGTTGCCAATGGTTCGTGAGAGATTCATTGAAGCAGAAGCCACACCAACTTCACTGTCGTTCACGGCCCCCATAATGGCGCTGTTATTTGGTGTGGAAAACAACCCAAAACCGATTCCCGTCAACACCAACCCCATTGCCACAAACTCAGCACTGGTGTGCATATGCAGTTGATTCAATAACACAAAACCACAGGCTACTAGCAGACATCCACAGGTCGCGACATAGCGCGGCTCAAACGTATCCGCCAACCGTCCTGCAAAAGGCGCAAGGAGTGCCATCGCCAATGGCTGTGCGAGTAAAATGTAACCTGCATCAGCAGGTGAATACTCCAAGATATACTGCAGAAACAAACTCAATAGAAATAAGATTGCAAAATTACTCGCGTACATGAAAAAAGAGGTGGTCAACGACAGGCTAAATAGTCGACTCTCACGAAATAACTGGACCCGAATGAGTGGTTTACTGCTCTTACTCTGATGCAGTACGAATACGGCGAGACAAAGCACTGATGACATTAGCGAGAATACCCCAAGCACCTCCGTCGGTTTGCTCAATCCATAAACAAAAAAGCCGCTGAACAGTATGAACAATAAGCTGCCTTTCACATCGAAACGACTGGCATCTTGTTGCTTCCAATCCCCTTGCAGTGCTAGCTTGATAAATACAACTAAACCTATCACCAGAGGAACTTGAAAATAAAAGACAGCTCTCCACCCATATAGCTCGGTTAGAATCCCCCCGACAGCTGGAGCCAGTGTTAATCCAATATACACGCAAGAAGCGACCACACCGAGCGCAAAACCGCGTCTATGCGCTGGCACGACAGAGCTAACGATTGCGATCCCAGTGCCAAAAATCATTGCACCGGCCACGCCTTGTAAAAACCGCCAAAAGAGTAAGGCATCGATATCGTTTGCAACACCACTGAACAAGGCAGCGATAGCATTTAAGACCAGACCCCACATATACATTTTTTTGCGCCCATAGATATCGGCGAGCTTACCCGCTGGAAGCAGAAACGCGACACTACTAAGGATATAGGCAGTAGGCAGCCAACCTACTTTTATTGCTGCCGCCTGTAAGTCTGTCGCGAGTGCTGGTATCGCGACGTTAACCGACGCCATACCAAGTGGTGCGATCAAATAGCCGCTGCATACCGCGATCAGGACAATCTGCGTGTTTGTCAGATGTTTCAGAATATTCATGTGTATATTACAGAGCTCAAACACAAGTGAGTGTTTGGATGCTAGAGTTTAACTACTTTATGCGTTTGAGGTGAAAATCGAAGATCAAGGGTGATATCACCGTAATTACGAGGCTCAAGTATACTATTTAAACGCTCGAAAGTAACGCAGTGAATATCAACCAGCGCAGAAAATCTAGTACCGGTGTCAGTGCTTATGGGCCGGTAGAAAGCAAAAACTGGCCTTTCGGCCAGTTTCCAAATACTTCACGCTCACTATGCAAAAGTGTCAATAATGCCACCGATTGCAGGGTTCGCCGAAGTGGTACTTGGTACGTCAGCGGCTGATTCCAGCAACTGAAGCGACGCTTGACCTTCTTGCTCCTGCTGGCTTTTTGCCAACTTGAGCGAAGCGAGTTCTAGCGAAGCACCGGACGTTCCAGAGGTAGATGCACCTTGTAAATCCATACCAATTTCCTGTTTGCTTGTCGCAATAGTTAAAAGCAGGCACAATTGCCCACCTCACAAGAGTATCGGCCAAACGTTAACAAACTTTAGGTTTTTTTATGCAAGCGCTTCATCAACAGTTACAGCAAAATTTACAACTGATCTATCGAAAGGCAATCGATGCCGATGCCGCCATTGACCAGCTACAAAAACAAGGTAAAGGCAAATTCGCAACGATTTTCGATACGAGCAGTGGCTTTGAAACATCGGCAAAACGCTTTTCGCCCTACGTACAGGAATTAGCCCAGCGCATAGAAAGCTTGCAACAGTTGCCAGAGCATGAGCTCTCCAACGCACTCCCTCCAATCGTCAAACAAATCGAATTACTATTCGCGACGCTAGCCGATTTCAAAGCTACGTTGAAGGCCGGCTAGCTAGAGCTAAAAACGGCTAATTCTGAGTTTTCTGATACAGCGAAAGCTGACTTATGCGGCTCGAAATAAGCTCTACCTGTTGAATATACGCCGCACTATCGACATCGCCGAAACGCTCTACAAAAGCTTGCTTATCGAGCCCTTCAGGTAAGTCGTCTATTGAAGGCATGAAGATTGACTCTGCAGCATTTTCGGCCAATCGCTGTTGAATCAGATGCGCAGTATCAGGGTCAATCGCCGCTTCAGCTAATCTGACACCAGCCATGTCTGCGGCTAAATCGACGAAACTATAACCTGAGCCACCTAGAACGCGATCCATTAACTCCTTAAATTCGCCTATTGCGTTCGTGATCCCTTGTTCGGACAAGAGTTTTAAGCCCGCGGAAATAATCAGGTGTTGGCTCAAATCGCGGCGACCTAGAATGACGGTTGGATTCGGTGGACGGACCGCTCTGTCTGGGTCGACTTGTACCGAGCCCACTAAGTTTCCAAACCGATGATGACCAGTAAAAATTGTCAGTGCAAGCAACGCAGCTTCATTCTCTTCTGCAATGCTCCTCTCTGCGGTTTCGCCAACGTGTTGCATTACCGCTTGCAGATATATGCCTAACGATGGTTGCTTATTCAGATAAACCGGATCATTCTCCACTGAAAAGCGCGCCAGATGTCTCAGATAATAGGCCGTGCGTTGACTTAACCATTCGTCTTGGTCCACATTCAATCCATGCTGTAATTGGTTTAACTCACGCAATAGACCATCTAGTGGGAGTAAACGTATACTTAACTTGGAAGTGTCCATTGAGACCGATTCAATCTGCTCAATAGCAAAGCTACCAATATCGCTCTGCGTCCAACTGTCTACCAGAAACGTCATCAGGCGTAACGCCCAGTCACCGCGCACATTCATATCGCCAATGCGAATGTTACCGATATTTACCCCCTCTCCGGGCATCAACGAAGCACTGATATTTACGAAACTATGCGCAAAAGGGGTGGGTAATTGATAAGTTAGGTTCAAGCTCGACAGGGAGCTGGCCAAGCGAATTTCAGCTTTAAACTGAGGTTTAGCTCGCTCTGCAAAAGCGATTAAACTCAGTAATTGCGCTTTCGTTAACTGAATCGTATGCGGTGTTTGCCGATCAACCACACTGCTTTGCAATTGTTGGAGTAACGCGTGAACAGATTCTGCGTCATTTAATCCATCCAGCGCAGAATTTTTGACTCTCGGCTCACTGTCAATCATTAACCATGTCAATGCCCCCACAAACAGTGTAAGCACGATTAATACAACCACAATACTGCGTAGTAGAAGGTTCAACATGGATTCAATAGCTACTTTACAACTTCATCTAAACAAACAGGGGGACGGAATAGTCAGTTAATGGACCCGCTTGAAACTCGTCCCAAAACCTAGAGCATTTTCTTGGCGAAATCACCGCAAATCGGTACCGAAAAATGTTTTCCCTGATACGCGAAAACCATCAGAACAATCCACGCGACGATACTCACGATATTAACCAACGAGCCCATCACTCCCCCCAAGATAGGCACTGCCCCTACAAAGGTCGCAATCACGGTCAGTGAACCAAATACCACGATTGATTGAGCAGCGTGGAAGCGGACCTCAGCGTCATCTTTTTCAATCAAATAAAACACCAAACCCGACACCCATCCAAGCGCATAACACAATAGTGACGCTACATTGCTGTCCAAGCCCGTTGTAGATTTAGCCATTACATTCTTCCTGTAGAAATGTTCTTTTGACATTAGCCTTGAAGCGGCGAATCTCACTGCTCATCGTGCGCTAAATACCATGCCAAGTTTGATTGATTTTGTGTATGCCCAGCAGCGTTTGTCAGCCACCTGCTAAGCTAAATAACTTCGGCCAAATTACCCTTTGACTCGAGCCATTGACGACGGTCACCGGAGCGCTTTTTAGCTAATAGCATGTCCATCAATTCAAGCATGTGCTCCGCATCATCTATTGTCAATTGAACCAAACGTCGGGTATTTGGGTCCATAGTTGTCTCGCGCAACTGCATTGGATTCATTTCACCCAACCCTTTAAAGCGCTGCACATTGACTTTACCGCGTTTTTTCTCAGCTTCAATACGATCGAGAATGCCCTGTTTTTCACCTTCATCAAGTGCGTAATAGACTTCCTTCCCGATATCGATTCTAAATAATGGAGGCATTGCAACGTAGACGTGGCCTTGCTCAACCAAGTGGCGGAAATGACGCACAAACAGCGCGCACAGCAATGTTGCTATATGCAAACCATCCGAGTCCGCGTCAGCCAAAATACAAATCTTACCGTACCGCAAACCACTTAAGTCATCGCTGTCGGGGTCAATGCCTAGTGCCACTGAAATATCATGGATTTCTTGCGAGGCGAGAACTTGTGATGAATCGACTTCCCAACTATTCAAAATTTTACCGCGCAACGGCATTATCGCTTGAAACTCTCGATCTCGCGCTTGTTTGGCCGACCCACCTGCGGAGTCTCCTTCCACTAGAAAAAGTTCAGACTGAGTGATGTCTTGAGAGGAGCAGTCAGTCAGTTTACCCGGTAGTGCTGGCCCTTGGGTCACTTTCTTGCGAGCTACTTTTTTAGTTTGTCGCAAACGACGTTGGGCATTGCTGATACACATTTCAGCCAATGCCTCGGCAACATCAGTGTGCTGATTTAACCAAAGGCTAAACGCATCCTTCACGACGCCTGAAACGAAGGCTGCAGCTTGACGAGAAGATAAGCGTTCTTTTGTTTGCCCGGCAAATTGTGGGTCTTGCATCTTAGTCGACAAAATGTAGCTACAGCGATCCCATACATCTTCGGGTGTCAGTTTTACTCCGCGGGGCATTAAATTGCGAAATTCACAAAACTCTCGCATGGACTCCAATAGCCCCTGGCGTAAACCATTTACGTGAGTTCCACCTTGAGCCGTTGGAATAAGATTCACGTAACTTTCGGCAACTAAATCTCCGCCCTCTGGTAACCACATCACCGCCCAGTCTGCTTGCTCGGTATTACCGGAAAAAGTGCCTACAAATGGAGCATCTTCCGGCAAAGTTTCAAAGCCTTTTAATGCATCAGTGAGGTAGTCTTGTAACCCATCCTGATAATGCCATTCCAGCGATTCATTGTTGATTTTGTCATCAAAACGAATTTTGAGCCCCGGGCACAATACCGCCTTTGCACGCAGAACGTGTTTGAGTTTAGAAACCGAAAACTTGGCACTATCAAAATACTGCGGATCTGGCCAAAAGTGCACCCGCGTACCGGTGTTACGGCGACCACACGTATCGATAACACTTAGATCTTCAACCTTGTCACCATCAGCGAAAGCAATTTGATACACGTTGCTATCGCGACGTATCGTGACTTCAACGCGCGTCGAAAGGGCATTCACTACAGAGATACCAACGCCGTGCAAACCGCCTGAAAAAGCGTAGTTTTTGTTCGAGAATTTTCCGCCGGCGTGCAGCTTAGTCATAATCAATTCAACGCCAGAGATCCCTTCTTCGGGGTGAATATCAACCGGCATTCCACGACCGTCATCAATCACCTCTAACGAGTGATCGGCGTGCAACGTAATTTTGATACTGGTTGCGTGTCCAGCCAACGCCTCGTCTACACTGTTATCGATTACCTCCTGACTAAGGTGATTAGGACGAGTGGTATCGGTGTACATTCCAGGACGGCGTTTGACGGGCTCCAGACCATTAAGAACCTCAATCGCGTCGGCGTTATATTGATTAGACATAGTGCTGCTACTCTGCGCTGGTTTTAGTAATTTGCATCGTCATTCCGGGGAAATAAGCCCCCTGAATTGGATCGCGCAATGGATACATTCGATGGTATCAAGCCCCCCTGTGATGAGCAATTCATCAAAGCGGTTTAAGCGAATAAAAAGTCGAAAATATCGCCTAAATGACGCTGGTAATTCACGAAACTGTGATTGCCCCCCTGTTCGACCAATACGTCGCTACCAACATAGCGTTGCTCAGCAAGACGATAGTCTAGTGTTTCATCGCCTGATTGAAGCAGTACCTTGTAACACTCGGGCTTAGCAATCGCAGATGGCTCCAACGTCCGCAAAATATCAATATGTGCTTCCGTCACTTCGAATGCTTCCAACGTATATGGGTTTTGGTGCGGCCCCATGTAGTCTTGCATCAGTCGATAGGGCGCAACTGCGGGGTTGATTAATACAGCCTTACCGCCAAATTGCTCGATTAGCCAAGTAGACAAAAATCCCCCCATCGAACTGCCGATGAGTTTTAAGGGTTCACCGCCCGCGACAATCGGTTTAACTATCGGGAGGATAACGTCGGCGACCATATCGATGGTGTTCGGAATTTGCGGTATATGTAGGATGACGTCCTTAACATTCTGCTCCACATAAACTTTGGTGAGTTGTGCTTTTTCAGACTGTGGTGAACTCAAAAAGCCATGTAGATAAATCACCTGACTCATTGCATTGATTCCTTGTGCAAATAATAAATCTGTGTTTCCCAATGCCCATTATCGTATAGGTCTAGGATCCGAAAACCAGGAGGCAAGTCGGCAACACTGAACGCTTCGGTATTACCCCATTGCCAGCACGTGCTTGGACAAGCAAGTTGTGTTGTGTGCCCCAGCTCGACTTCTCTGGCAGTATGGACATGCCCGTGGATGATCATAGTGGGCGCTGAATTAGACTGGGCTAAAGCCACTCCAAGCTCTGGATTAAACAGCGCATGTCGGTCCATCCACACATGGGCATTGGTTAATGGATGATGGAGGGCTAGGATGTGAAACTTATCTGGCATACTTGCGATATCTTTCGAAATTAGTGCTATGTCCGACGCGCTTAAATGACCCCGAGTCCCCTCAAATTGGCAAGGCAAAACGTGTAAATGCCAATGATTATTGAACGATGCGGAATAGTGCGATGCGGCCGTATTAAACGCCATAGACCAATATTCGACGTGGTCGTGATTCCCCATTAACCCGTAAAGCGGCGCCTGGATGTTTGCTCCTTGCCACAGATTTTTGAAATGGCGATAGCTGTGTTCACTATCATCACCTGAGACGTCACCGCTGACAACAATGGCATCAGGTTGGTGTGAGCGGACTGCTGCAAACACCGCCTGCAAACAGGTATGTGGATTGATAGCTGCATAGCCAGTTTTGGTGGTGTCAGCGAATAAATGGCAATCCGATATCTGGATTAAGCGAAAAGGACTAGGCACTCGCAGAGGATTCGCTCTGTTGCGTCAAACAAAACGCCAACCATTCAGATAAAAAGCGATTGACCATTTGCTTTTCATTTTTCTGATGCATCTGATGATTCGGGTACTCATAACTGGGATTTAGGTTACCAATCCGTTGTGACTGAATCACTTCAGCGACGCGTGCGTCGTGATATAGGCGAACGAGCATTGTAGGTTGCAGGAATGCTGGTCCAGAGCTATTGCGTTGACTCATTTCTAATGTGCTCGTGTAGCGAGCTGAATCCACGATCCGAATGCGATACTGCAATTGCTTACCCGCCGCGAATTGATACTCCAGGCGCTCGGTATCAACATCCGGCAACAGCTGCATCATTCTCGCGTAGTTAGCCTCACATACTTCAAGCATGCTAGGTAAATGAGGGACGTATTTCTTCTTATTCCGCATCGGCCTTTTGCCACTGCTCCATTAGCTGCGACTGATTCAATAAGAACCATTGTAACGCAATTATCGCCGCCGCGTTGTCTACTTTACCTGATTGTAACCATTCAACAGCCCGGGAAACGGGGACTCGATGCACCAGGATATCTTCTGATTCGTGGTCCAGGCCGTGAACACCGCCCGCTGTGGTTGAGTCAACCTTAGCCATAAAAATATCTAACCGCTCTGTTGTGCCGCCTGGACTCGCTAAGTAACTCACGGCCTTAGTGAGATGCTGCAGTTCTATACCCGCTTCTTCCATTGCTTCCCGATGGCAAACAGCCTCGGCCTGCTCGCCCTCGTCGATAATACCGGCAATGATTTCAATCAACCAAGGCGACGAAGATGTATCCATCGCACCCACGCGAAATTGCTCGATCAAAACGAATTCGTCGGTGACCGGGTCATACGGCAAGACCGCAACAGCATGACCTCGTTCGAATATTTCTCGGGTGACAGTTTCACTCCACCCACCATTATATAAACGATGCTGAAACTGGTATTGCACCATCTTAAAATACCCTGAGTACAAAGGCTTAGTAGTTAGATTGCGTACATCTCTCGATGAAAAACGTTGAATTTCTGACATATCCGGATTTAATAGTTGATTAAATGATAAACAAGCGCAGATTTATCACATTCTGTTACACTTGAGTCGAAACTGTTACAGCTAATTAATGTCGATCTGAGCTTGAATTTCGTAGACTCGTAAGCATATACCAGAACGACAATTTACACTAAGGCGCACAGATGAAAAAAACCTTGATTTCTATGCTTGTTGGCTTTGGATTGGCCAATAATGCTTTTGCAGATGATTTACTCCAGGTATATCAACAGGCGATCGAAAATGACCCAGTTGTAAACCGCGCTAAAGCCGATCGTGACGCCGCGTTTGAAGGAATTAGCTTAAGCCGAGCAAACCTATTACCACAGTTGTCCGCAGACATTGGTTACACCATGGCCACACGTGACAACACGGACCCAATTACTAACGACGATGGCTTTGCCGGTTTTGCCGTGTTTGAAACAGAAACGGAAACCATGAGCTACGGCGCAACTCTAACGATGTCTCTGTATGACCATGCCAATTGGTTAGGTTTGGACCGCGCCGAATTGCTAGCGCAGCAAAGTGAAGCCAGTTACTCGGCAGAACTGCAAAGACTGATCAGTCGTACCGTGACCGCCTACCTTGCAGTGTTGCGTGCAAAAGACAATGTAGAGTTTGTCAAAGCAGAAAAACGCGCGATTGAACGTCAGCTTGAACAAACTAAACAGCGTTTCGAGGTGGGACTAACAGCAATCACTGATGTACATGAAGCGCAAGCAAACTTCGACAATACCATCGCGCAGGAAATCCGTACCGAAAACCAGTTGGAACTTCGCTTGGAAGAATTGCGTGAGATCACGGGTAAATATCACGACAAACTATTCGTATTGGATACTGAGAAGTTCAGTGCGCCAAGACCGTCTCCAGAAACCGTTTCAGGTTGGCTGAGTATTGCGGAAGAGAGCAATCTGGACTTGCTGGTTCAGCGTTTCGCTAAAGACATTGCCAAAGAAGACATCGATATTGCCACATCGGGGCATTACCCTACCCTTGGTTTACGCGCCGAGTATGGACGCACAGACTCAACAGTGGTCGATGGTAATCCACAAGGCGGTGATTTAGATGTGCCAGCGACTGACAACCAATCGATTGGCATTTCTCTGAGTATTCCAATTTACCAAGGAGGCTCAGTGGAATCGCGAGCCGACCAAGCGCGTTTCCGCTATGTTGCCGCATCCGAAACACTTGAGTTGACCCATCGACAAACCGTGCGCTCAGTGCGTAGTTCCTACAACGATGTAAATGCGGCGATTTCAACGATTCGAGCTTTCGATCAAGCGGTAGTTTCTGCGCAAAGTGCATTAGAGGCCACCGAAGCAGGTTTTGATGTTGGTACCCGTACTATTGTCGACGTTCTAAATAGCACGAGAAACTTGTTTGACGCTCGACGGAACTTAGCTGGCGCTCGCTATGACTTTATTGAAGCGATCGTTAGACTGAAGCAAGCCGCGGGTAATTTAACGCGGGCTGATATTGAAGATATCAATAAAGCGTTATCACCGGCTAGCACCAGCTAACCGGTTTTAAACTATCTGTGCTTTAAATAAAAAACCTCGGTCTAGGCCGAGGTTTTTTTATTTCTGTTGTTCGTCAAGACGAGTTAATAAGCCTTGAATTTGCTCTCGCAAGTTTTCGGCCTCCGCTCGTGAAGGAGAAAAATTCAGCAATGAGTCGCTGACTTCTTTAAGCTGTTGATGCAACGAACTAGGGGTGTTTTTAATTTTAGACACTGGTTGCTCCATGCGCATAGCCCTCCGTTAGTATTCTGCCAGTATATAATCCCAAACACCCTCTTGCTAGTGCAACTTAACGCTTATTTTCGCTGAGCTGACTAATCATTTGTTTTAGCTCCTTAATTTCATCCTGCAACTCACCCATTGTCGGCTCTGTGGAGTTACGCTTTGCTTCTGCACTATGCTCTTCTTCCATCACATTGACGACGATCCCGATTACCATATTGAGGAATGCGAAAGTGGTGAAGAAAATAAAACTCATATAGAACATCCAACTCATTGGGTAGACTTCCATGGTCTCGTACTGAACATCGGTCCAATCTTCAAACGTCATTACCCGGAACAAGGTCAACATTGAGATTGCAATGTTTCCCCACAAGAAAGGATTGATTTCATTGAACAAAAAACTGCCTACAGCGGCATAGATGTAAAAAATAATGAACAAGAGCAAAACGACATAGCCCAGCTGTGGCAGCGCTTTAATCAATGAATTAATCAATAATCTCAGTTCGGGAATGATGGATACCATCCGCAAAACCCTAAAAACTCGCACTAGGCGCGCAAGTAGAGCCATTTCGCTGTCTTGAATGGGAATCAGACTGATAACGACCACGAGGGTATCAAAAATATTCCACCCGGACTTGAAAAACGCTTTTTTGTTTGGCTCAGCAATAAACCGGATCGTGATTTCAAATAGGAAAAACACAGTAATGAAAACATCGAGACTACCCATTACGGCATAAGCAAATTCAGGTAGATCGTATGTTTTTGCCCCAATTTCCAACGCGGAAATGATAATGACGAAAATAACAAAGAGTTCGAAAGCCCGATTATTTTTCAGGCGTAGCAATTTATCTTGCAGAGATAAGTAGAAATTCATGATGAAACCGTCCAATTAGCCTCGCGGGATCGTGGAGGCTAACGGAACAGATTTCAAGAGTCTTGAGGTGGCTTAAATTCCAAATTTGGCTTTCAGCGCTTCGAGACGTTCAATTGACTCGGGCAATGAGAGCGTTCGTTGCTCAAGGCGCCGCTGAGCCACTGTCGTATTTCCGGCTTCTAGCAATACCTCGACATAGTTGAGGTATATTTCCTCGTTATTCATGTTGTCATCAACTGTGCGCTCGTATAACTCAAGCGCCTCATCCAACTTCGACTGTGCGCGGTATACCTGAGCCAAAGTGTCTGATGCAGCAGCATTAGTCGGTTGCAGCTCAACCGCTCGCTCCGCATAAGTGAATGCAGTTTCCACATCGCCTGCCTGCAGAGTGAGATAAGCGAGGTTATTTAACGCTATAAAATTCTGATCGTTAGCGGCAACGAGAGCTGCGTACTCTTTGATCGCAGCAGAACTGTCCCGTTGAATCTTGCGCTCAGCGAGTAGCATCCGGGCTCGGGTGTCACTTGGGAACTCTTCAGCGTGTTTTTGTAGCAAACTGTATGCTTCGTCATTCTGCTCTGCACCTTCCAGGCTGCCTAGCAAAGTCAGAAGATTACGTAAGTTTTTATTGGCTTCATAAGCCACGGCTGCAGGCTCAATGGCATCGGCAAAGTTGCCTTCCGTCAAATAGTTGCGCGCTTGGGTTGCCAGTATAAATGGATTCTGAGAGGCTGAATCAGGAAAGCTAGCGAGTACTTCTCGGCTTTTCACAACATCACCAGTCATACTATAAAAATGCGCCTGCAATAGTCGTATTTGCGTATCATTGCGCTTTTCCAAGAAGCGTTCTATAACCTCTAGAGCTCCTTTGGCGTCACCATTCAAATCAAGGAGTAAAAGTTTACCCAAAGCCGCATCTTTATCGTATGGGAATAACTCAACCCATTGCTGATAATGCCTCTCGGCCTCGTTGAACTGATTCGCTTGCAGCAGTGTTCGTCCTTTCAGTGACCAGAAATCACGTGGCGTTTGACGATTGGGCGTGATTCTAGATAACAGCTCCAATGCTAACTGAGGGTTTTGCTCGTTAGCATGCATGCGCGCTAACAAAACGCGTAGCACTTCGTTAGAACTCGTCTGCTCTAACAAAGCTTCCGCTCTGGCGATCACATCAGTGACATCCCCTTGACCACTCTGCACCATGTATAGCATCGCCAGCGCACTAAGATTATCAGGCTGTAACGCAAGCACTGCATTGACATTTTCTGCCGCAGCATTAACTTGCTCTTGTTGCATCAAGAAATTGGCCTGCGCCAATAACACTGTCGCTGACTCTGGCTGAAGCGCTAACGCTTGTTCGAATTCCGCTTGCGCCGCCGCTGCGTTTTGTCGGCGAGATGCAACTTCTGCTGCAAGTAGATAGGGTTCAACACTATCGGGGGCGGCCTTTTTCCAATCGTCAGCGAGCTTTGCAGCCTTATCTAAATCTCCCGTCGCCAAATACGCAGTTGCGAGTGTAGACTGTGCAGTCGTAGATTCAGGTGCCTGAGCTGCTGCTTCTTCTAGGTTGATTAGACCCTCCACCTGATTAAGCGACAACTGCAATACTCCTAGACGTAAAAGGTCGTCAGCACCCTCTCCCAATTGCTCGGTACGTTCCAGCATTGCGCGGGCGTCAGCAACATTCCCTTCTCTCAAGAGTTCATAACCCGCTCGCGAGTATAAACCGGCATCTTCGCTGCTCTCTGTGCGCAGACGTTGTAAAGAAGATTGAGCATCGCCTGACAAGCCAAGCTGCAGTTGGCTAGCCGCGAGTAGCCTCAATCCCGGATGATCATCGGGTAGTTGACTGGCGATCACGGCTAGATGCATATTCGCCGCTTCATAATCCCCTAATTGAAATGCCGAATAACCTGCGACCAAGCGCAACACTGGGTCGTTTCTCCCAGACTCGATAGCTTTAGTTAAATGTTCGTACGCTTTCTCAAACTCTCCTTTTTCCGAGAGAATGATACCCTTAAGTTGGTTTAGCATCGGATTGTCAGGGCTAAGCGCTAACAAATCAGCTACGTATGTTTCAGCTTCAGTTGGACGTTGATTCTCGACCAACATAGCAGCCAGAAGGAATTTAGTATTGTTGTCATCACTGTGTTTTGAAATGTAGTCTTTGAACGCCTCAATCGCCTCGTCGAGATTACCCAGCTGCAAATGCAACCGAGCGAACATTAACAACGCATCTTGATTGAGAGGGGCTGTGTCACGCATCTGCTTGACGATTTCAAATGCCTGTTGAGGCTGCTCGTCCAGCACCAGTTCGACACCTTTGACCAAACCTTGATAAACAGATGATGTATCCAAGGCCAGCAACTCTTCGATCAATAACCGTGCTTCTTGTTGTTGTTCTAACTCAACCAAAGACTGCAACTTGTAAAACCCTACCTGAACCCTTTCAGCAGTGGTCAAATCTTTGAGTTGATGGTCAACTTCGGCCATCGCATTGACTGAACCGGTCCGCTGATATGCACGTGATAGTAAAGGCACTACTTGCGCTGCCGGTTGACCTAATTCCATTGACCGACTCAGCTCTTTTTCAGCTCCAGAGTAGTCGCCCATTTCGAGGTAGAGTTTACCCAGTTCAAAACGCGGCGTCGGCGCTTGCGGGTCCAGCTGAATTGCGTTTTTTAGCTCAACAACGGCTGCCTGCAGATCACTGGCTTGAATGAACGCTTGTGCTGATGCTAGGTGTTCCTCACTGGTTTTCTGTGAGCACCCACTCAACATGAGCGCAACAGCAATTGCACAGGCTAAGCGCTTGCGCGATCCCTGTTTTAAATCTAAGCGTAACTTCATACGAGCTCCATTCCTTATAATTTAGACTTTCTAAGCGCTTAAAACGCACCGACAACCGTAGTTTACATGGTATAGGTTCAGGTTATCGAATATACTAACGTCTTTGCAACACTCAAATGACGTTCGTTTGGATAGATCCAAGTGTCATTTGACAGGATCGTCGAAATTAATCGACGTTTTCCTCTTTTCAGGACTCAGAATGACACAAACTGTGGATATCACTTTCAGCGACTTAAAGCTGCCCGAACCAATCTTACAAGCACTGGAGAAAGTCGGTTATGAAAAACCGTCACCGATCCAAGCGGAGAGTATTCCCTTATTGCTTGAGGGACATGATTTACTCGGTCAGGCGCAAACCGGAACGGGAAAGACCGCAGCATTTGCTCTACCGACGCTTGCGCAGCTGGATTTAGAAGCAAAGTTACCGCAACTCCTAGTACTTGCGCCGACGCGAGAATTGGCAATCCAGGTTGCAGAAGCGTTTCAGGTGTATGCCAGCTTCTCAAAAAAGATCAAAGTTTTACCCATCTACGGCGGCCAATCATATGACAACCAAATTCGCCAGCTGAAACGTGGCGTACAGGTCGTCGTGGGTACCCCAGGGCGTGTGATTGATCATATCAATCGCGGTACATTAAAACTAAACGAATTGCGTTTTCTTGTCCTTGACGAAGCTGATGAAATGCTACGCATGGGCTTTATTGACGACGTTGAGCATATTCTGAGTCACGCACCTGAAGAACGTCAGACAGCGTTATTTTCTGCGACTATGCCTGAGCCGATCCGCAAAATCACGAAACGCTATCTGAAAGACCCTAAACACGTCAAAATTGCCTCTAAAGTAAGCACAGCGAGCACGATTAGGCAACGCTACTGTCAAGTGGCTGGACATCATAAACTCGAAGCTTTGACTCGTATCATGGAAGTCGAGGCATTTGATGCGATGATCATTTTTGTGCGGACAAAAACAGCAACCGTCGAATTGGCTGAGAAGTTATCAGCGCGAGGGTATGACGTTGAGCCGTTAAACGGGGATATTCCGCAAAATGCCAGAGAACGCACCGTAGAACGACTCAAACAAGGTAAAATCGATATATTAGTTGCTACCGACGTAGTGGCGCGAGGCCTCGACGTTGAGCGTGTTAGTCATGTCATAAACTATGATATCCCATACGACTCAGAGTCTTATGTACACCGTATTGGTCGCACGGGACGTGCTGGCCGTGAAGGCGATGCAATACTGTTCATCAACTATCGCGAAAAGCGTTTGTTGTTTTCAATCGAGAAAACAACCAAACAGCCGATCGAAAAAATGGATATCCCTTCAATTAGTGAACTCAACGAGTCACGTCTCTCTCGTTTCCAGCAGAATGTATTTGAGGCACTGCAAGATGATTCTATTGAACAGTTCTTACCCGTCATTGAAAGCATTCAAGAGCAAGTCGAAGCGTCCCCAGAGAAGTTACTAGCAGCGTTAGCGAAACTTGCTCAAGGCGATGAGCCTCTGTTGCTCAAGCCATCTGATCGCCCTGACTTGCATAGTAAACCTGCTCGCGATGACCGCCGCAAAGACCGGAATGACCGACCTGAGCGTCGCGGTCGCAACCCACGAGGCAATCAAAAAGTTGAAGCTGGTAAACAGCGCTTTCGCATCGAATGCGGTCATGCACACGGCGTCAAACCGGGAAATATCGTCGGCGCGATCGCCAATGAAGCCAACATCAGTAGCAAACATATTGGCGCAATTGAAATTTATGACACCTTTAGTACGGTCGATTTACCTGAAGGTATGCCTGCAGAGACACGAGACGTATTGAAAAACACCCGAGTCGCAGGCCAGAGACTAAACATTCGCGAATGGTCTGACGAACCACCTCGTAAAAACGCACGACGAGATGGGCATAAAAAAGGCGCCAAGCGAAATCGACCAAAACTAGAGGGCTAATGCGCTATTTTCCAGTATTTCTTGATACGCACTACACTCGAGTACTAATCGTGGGCGGCGGTGAGGTCGCCGCGCGTAAATTGGAACTCATTCTAAAGAGCGAGGCGACCGTCACATTGGTGTCGCCTTGGCGTTGCGACACCGTTGAAAGACTGTGCGACGAGCATGGGGTTACGGTGTTCGACCGAAAGTTCGAAGATCACGATTTAGACGGTCACAATCTCGTCTTTATTGCGACCGATGATCCAATGGTCAATCAACACGTTCACGACCTTGGGCATGCACAACAAAAACTAGTAAATGTGGTCGATAACACCCCCTTGTGTAAATTTATAACGCCGTCCATCGTCGATCGCTCGCCAATCGTTATCGCGATGAGTTCTGGCGGTGTTGCGCCAGTATTGCTGCGTTATTTACGTCAAAAACTCGAAAGTGTTATCCCGCAAAAAACTCAATTACTGGGCACTTTTTCAGAAAAATTTCGCAATACGGTTAAATCAGCGCTAGCCAGTGTTACCGAGCGACGCTATTTCTGGGAGGACGTGTTAGATGGTGATATCGCTGAAGATGTACTACACGGTCGTGAAGATAATGCCGAGCGCAAGTTAACGGCCTTACTGGAAAATTATCAAGAGCATAAACGCGTTGTTGGGCAAGTATACCTCGTCGGTGCTGGGCCTGGTGATCCGGATTTACTCACATTTCGTGCATTACGTCTTATGCAGAAAGCGGATGTTGTCGTCTACGACCGCCTCGTTTCTCCAGAAATATTGGAGATGGTCCGCAGAGACGCGGAAAAAATATACGTTGGCAAAGCCAAGAGTCGACATACTCTGCCGCAAGAAGAAATTAATCAGTTACTCGTCAACGAGGCTAAAAAAGGTAACCGCGTTGTTCGTTTAAAAGGCGGTGATCCGTTTATTTTTGGACGAGGCGGCGAGGAAATTCAAACCCTCATTGCGCATGACGTCAGTTTCGAAGTCGTCCCGGGTATCACCGCAGCCACTGGGGCAGCAACTTATGCTGGCATTCCGCTAACGCATCGAGATCACGCTCAGTCTGTCGTTTTCACGACCGGTCACTTGAAAGACGAGACTATCGACTTGAACTGGCCTGCACTCGCTCAGCCAAACCAAACTGTCGTCTTTTATATGGGCCTGACCGGCTTGGGCATCATCGCTAGAGAATTAGTCGCGAATGGTTTAGCCCCCGAAACCCCAGTTGCACTCGTCGAATCGGCAACTTTACCCGAACAACGCGTGGTTACTGGAACCTTGGCTAGTATCGAAAATTGCGCTTCTCAGGTTGACATTAAACCTCCAACCCTGATTATTGTAGGTGGTGTAGTGTCGCTACATGAGCAATTGAATTGGTATCAACCATGTCCAGAAACTCACGAAGCCGAAATGACAGAAACACGTTAGTACAAACTACAGCGCTAGGACTGTGCGCCTGGTTGTTAATCAATACGGCCAGCGCACAGCAGAGTTTTAGTCGCCAAACGGTTGCAGACACGGTTGAGTACAGTTACCAATGGCAAGATGAAAATCGCCAGCCACAATCACTATCCTTTGCGCTCAATCAGGCAGACATCGCGTCTTTACCAACAACACAACGCAATTATCAGCCAGCTGTGGCTCAACGTCATGTTGTCGTATCTTTATTCCATCATGCCAGAACATACGACCCCAAGCAGGTGCGCATCGATATTCGTCCGAATGGCGACCTAATCGACATCGAAGTGAGTAGTCGTTTCCCTGAAAAAATTGCCGAATACCAGGCCCAAATGCGTGAGCGAGAACAACAAGCATATGATGAATACTTGCGTAAGAACTATTATGAACGCTACAGGACACAAATGAATGAAAAGGCTATTAAGCCAGACCACCTGCGGTACGTAGAAGAGAGCACGCGGGCGCTTATTCCACTTTCTCAAGCCCTATATGAAAAGCTTGATGCCAGTAGTGATGCTCGTGAGTACATCAATCTAATGCTGACTTGGCTCCAGAGCATCCCGTATTCAACACTCACAGACCGCGTGGCGACAAATGGCTCGGGATTTCTACCGCCAATATCCTTGCTCAATCAAAACAAAGGGGACTGCGACAGCAAAACTGTGTTGGCAGCAGCAATCATCCGCGCCTTTTTGCCCAATGTCCCCTTGCGTATGGTGTTCTTACCCAATCATGCACTATTAGCAGTCAATTTAACCGCGACGGCGCAAGATAAAACGATCATGATTGACGGCTTGAATTACATTTTAATGGAGCCGACAGGACCAAGTTTAATGCTGCTTGGTGAAGCGGGCGTTGACAGTATGCTGGCGATCAATCGTGACCAATTCACCACCCAGGCAGTATTACCCGCGCGCGCTGCAAACTAATTGAAAATTACTTATTGAGAATGGCGTGTACTGTTTGTGCACGACCCTGATTCTTGGCTTTGTATAACAATCTATCCGCGTGGTCATAGAGTGCCTGTGGGTGCCCACCGGCAATGGGCTGAATGCTGACAGCACCAATCGTAACCGTTAAATGCTGAGAAACTTCCGAATCGCCATGCTCTATCGCAAGGGCTGCTATGGATGTGTGAATTTTGAAACACAGATCACGCAAATGTGACGGGTCGACACCCGGCAAAATGAGGGCAAATTCTTCCCCCCCTACTCTCGCTACTACATCCATCGCACGTTGACCAACCTCATGCAATACTGCCGCCACTCGCTTAAGAGCTTCATCTCCAGCACTGTGACCATAGCGATCGTTATATTGTTTGAAGTAATCGATATCGACTAAAACGAGAGCTAAGGAGCGAATATTACGCGCGCAGTCTTTGTAAAGGGCAGCAAAGGACTCATCAAACTTCCGACGATTGGCAATACCCGTCAAACCGTCTGCACTTGCCATACTCTCGAGTAAATCGCTTTTCAATTTGAGCTCAATTTGCACCCCAATCCTAGCCATTGCTAATGGCATTCGAAACGGCTTGCGAATGTAATCTACAGCACCAAGGCGCAACGCTTTTAGTTCGTCATCGGTGGAATCTTGGCCAGTTACAAACATGACCGGAATATCACATCGGTGAGGCAGTTTTTTGAGCTGTCGGAGAACTTCAAAACCACATAAGTCTGGCATTTTTACATCTAAAAGGATTAGGTCGACGGGTCTTTCTTGCACAAATTCTAGTGCCGCGCGTCCACAATTCACCGCGTGAACCCAATATTGAGTCTGTAAGTTATGCGCCAATATTTCTATATTGATAGGCTCATCATCGACAATCAGGATTGATGCCTTATAGTCGCGCATACGGTTGAACAGCAGCTCAGCCATCGAATGTTCACACCTATTGTTGACAGCCGTGCTGCACCATACAGCACGACAACAGTACTATTATAGCTGCTCCTCAGCAAATTCGGCGAGACGCGAACGCACAACGCCATCTAAATTGATGGTGGCGCTGCCCGAAAAGTTCTTGAACTTTTCGACTATATAGGTCAGTCCCGACGTTACGGCACTGAGGTAATTGCTATCAATTTGCGCCAGGTTGCCACTACAAATGAGCTTGGTTCCCTCTCCACACCGGGTAATGATGGTTTTGAGTTGGGAAGCCGTTAGGTTCTGCGCCTCATCCAGAATAACGATTGCATTCTGTAAGCTACGGCCGCGCATAAAGTTAACTGACTTGAACTGAATGTTGGCCTTCTCCATGATGTAATTCATCGAGCCTTTAGTGTTCTCATCATTCTTATGAAGCACCTCAAGCGAGTCAGTTATGGCTGCTAGCCAAGGCGCCATTTTTTCCTCTTCTGTGCCGGGTAAGAAACCGATTGATTCCGCAATTTCAGGCGTGCTTCGCGTCACGATAATCTTGTCATACATGTTCCGTTCGACTGTCATTTCCAGCGCAGCCGCAAGCGCGAGCAAGGTCTTACCTGAGCCGGCTGGCCCGGTCATGATGACCAAATCGATGTGGGGATCGAGTAAGGCGTGAAAAGCCAGAGCCTGGCCAATGTTTTTTGGCGTAATGCCCCATGCATGTCGACCCATTAGCCGCTCATAACCGAGGTCTAGGACTTCCATTGTTTCTTCATCCATCGATTCTACCAGACCAGCAAAATGCTCGGTGTCATCGAGTAAGAATTCATTGATGTACGCTTCTGGTAGCACTTTTCTCGGAATGGTATGGATGGTATCGCGGCCTTCAGTTCGGCTGTCGACCGATTTCACTTTAGTCCAAAAGTCACCTTCGAATTGATGATAGCCTTTAGACAAGTATTTGATGTCACTGACCAACTGGTCCGTGCGGTAGTCTTCGACCAATTCCATTCCTGCACCCTTGGCTTTGAGGCGCATATTAATGTCTTTGGTCACCAAAATAACTTGACGAGGTGCTTTGGTCCGCTGCAAATGCAACGCGACATTGATAATCCGATTGTCATTTTCATTGCTGGTAAAAACTTGTTGGTTTACCGGCATGTTGAGGTCTGCAAAAATCGATAACCGGCCAGTAGGAGCAGCCTCCCCCGCGGTTAATCCTTCCATTGATACCCCGTCTAACATTTCCTCAGGCGTCGCGTCGTGAAGCAGATTCTCCATCGAGCGAATCGAAATCCTGGCGTCACGGGCAACATCTTTTTTGCTGTCTTTAATGTAATCGAGTTCCTCAAGAACGGTCATAGGAACCACAACATCATTTTCTTTGAAAGATAAAAAAGCCGTCGGTTCGTGCAAAAGAATGTTGGTATCAAGCACGTAGATCTTTGTGGAAGGCACTTTTTTTCTTGGCATCCGTTACTCCAATATTCAACGACAAAAACTGCGTTTTGCAGAGGCGAAGGCGATGCCTGTGAAGCGTCAGGAAAAAGTGGCTTTTCACCTGCACCGCTTGTCACGTTGATTCTCTACAACGTGTTATCTCCACCATAACAAATTTGACTATATTCGCACCTGATTTTTTTGACTAATTTTCCCGCTCATTTGACGGTCACCAACCAAGTCTATTGCCGATGCCCACACGAATGCGCCAACGCGCTCTGTTACGACCAGCGAATTGAGGTGACTTTGCTACACTTATCGCTACAATACCCGCCTTTTTCGTAACCGCTATCTTCTGGAGTCTCGTTAATGGCAAATACCGTCCCTTTTACCATCGGTCAACGTTGGATAAGCAATACTGAGCCAGATCTGGGTTTAGGGGCAATAATCGCCGTCAGCGCCCGAAGCGTCGATATACTTTTTCCAGCGACCGAAGAACAACGAACTTATGCACTCGCGAGTGCACCTCTGACCCGACTTCAATTTGCGCCGGGTGATGAGATTAAGAGTGAAGAAGGATGGTCGATGACGATTACGTCATTGCAAGACAGTGGTGGAGTTCTGCAATACATTGGCATCCGGGAAGACAATAAACAAGACGCAAAAATCCACGAAGTTCAGCTTGATCATCATATTCGTCTACACCAACCGGAAAAACGTCTGTTTAGTCTCCAACTGGATGATCCCAAGTGGTTTGACTTACGTGCGGCATGCCTAGCGGCTCAGCATCAGTATCTGACATCCGATACGTTGGGCATGGCGGGCGCTCGTATCGATCTCATCCCCCATCAATTGCACATCGCAGCGGAAGTGGGCAAACGTCACGCACCGCGGGTGTTACTCGCAGATGAAGTGGGTTTAGGAAAAACCATAGAAGCGGCATTGATCATTCATCAGCAACTCAAAACGGGTCGAGCGCAAAGGGTACTGATCGCTGTACCCGATAGTTTGGTGCATCAATGGTTAGTAGAAATGTTGCGTCGCGTAAATCTCTCGTTTGCAGTATTTGATCAAAGCCGCTGCGAAGCAATTGAAGCTGAATACGCTGAACATTCAGTTAACCCTTTCGAGACCGAACAGTTGGTTTTGTGCTCACTTAGTTTTTTAGCCGAAAACACTAAACAGCATCAGCAAGCCATGGATGCCGAGTGGGACCTACTCATCGTTGATGAAGCTCATCATTTGCAATGGCAACCCGAATCTCCATCAGTAGAATACACTGCAATCGAAAAGCTCGCAGGTGTCACAAAAGGGGTCTTATTGCTGACGGCTACCCCTGACCAGCTTGGTCACAAGAGTCATTTTGCGCGTTTGCGTTTATTAGACCCTGCCCGTTTTCACGACTACCAGACCTTTCTTGAAGAAGAACAACATTATGGTGAGTTGGCTGACGCTGTAGAACCTTTGCTCGCGCATCGTATTCCTGATGAGAATGAGCTACAACGACTCAAACAAGTTGCAGGAGAGTGGCTAACCGCCAAAACCGACTTTAATGACTCAGAACAGCGTTGGAATTTAGTCGATACCTTAATTGACCAACACGGCACAGGCCGCTTACTCTTTCGCAATCGTCGCGCCGCGATTCAAGGTTTTCCGAGCCGCTTATTAACCCCACATCCGATGAAGATGCCAGACGCGTATTTTGAATTGATCCGCGTTAACAGCACCAATGCCCACGCTTGTCTTCATCCAGAACAGCAACCAGAAGTATTTGAGCAGTGGTTGGATATAGACCCTCGTGTCAATTGGCTATTGGAACATCTGCTCAATGTAAAACCAGAAAAGGTCTTAGTGATCTGTGCTAGTGCTGTAACTGCACAGCAACTGGCTGAGCACGTTCGCGTCAAAACGGGGATCCGAAACACCGTTTTTCACGAAGGAATGAGCTTACTAGAACGCGACAAAGCCGCACATTATTTCGCACAGCAAGAGTCTGGGGCACAGGTACTTATCTGCAGTGAGATAGGCAGTGAAGGGCGTAACTTTCAATTTGCGCATCAACTGGTGTTATTTGACTTGCCACTGGTACCCGACTTGCTCGAACAACGCATTGGACGTCTGGATAGAATTGGCCAAAAACGAGATATTCACATTCATGTTCCTTACTTCCAAGACAGTGCCCAGAGTATTTTGTTTGATTGGTATGCCGAGGGACTAGAGGCTTTTCAGACTACATGCCCGACAGGCACGCGCGTGTTTGAAGAAACACAGCACCTTCTGGTCAATGCGTTGCACAACCCGAGTGATCTTCGGTTGCGCGACGACTTGATTACTCAAACAAAAGCGTTAAACCTCCAATATCGGGCGCAATTAGATGCGGGTAGAGATAAACTACTCGAACTGAATGCTGCAGGGCATGGAAAAATTGAACCTTTGCTCGATGCTATTGCTAATCAAGACCATTCTCGGCAATTGCCGCAGCTTATGAACCGCTTGTTCGACGCCATCGGTGTTCAACAGGATGAGAAAGATCTACACAGCTTCGTACTTATGCCAACCGAATCAATGATCAGCCAAGTTCCAGGCCTAAGTCACGATGGAATGGAAGTCACCTACCGCAGAGAAACAGCTGCAAGTTTGGAGCACCTGCAATTTATCAGTTGGGATCACCCTTTGGTTCACAACTGTATTGATATGGTACTGACTGACGTAATTGGCAAAAGCAGCATTGCCTTTATCAAGGAGGCGGCACTACCCAAAGGTGCCTATTACTTACAGGTCAGTTTTGTTCTCACTGCAACCGCTCCTCGAGATTTGCAACTGACACGCTATTTACCTACGACGCCAATTACATTATGTATTGACGCTAAAGGTAAGGTCGTGAACTTAGAAGAGATGCACTTGTTTACCGTAAATAAAGCAACTGCCAACAAACTGATCCAAGCCTTAAAGCCAGCTATCCAACAAAACTTGGAAATAGCCGAGAAGAACGCGCATCAGCAGGCCAATCAAATTCAACACGATGCGATTGAGAAAATGCACTCATTGCTGTCAGATGAAGCCAACCGTCTACAAGCATTGTCTGAGCACAACCCCTCGATACGCAAGGATGAGATTGACTTTATCCATCGCCAAATTGCCCAATTGGATACCATCATGCAAAACGCAGATTTACAGTTAGACGCCGTCCGTTTACTGGTGAATAACCCCTAATGGTCTTGCTTCACTATCAACCACCTACAAAACCTTATCTGAAGATTTTGTTTCAAGACGAAGATATTTTGGTGCTTGAAAAGCCCAGTGGGCTACTGAGTGTAAGAGGACGTGCGCCACAACACTTTGATAGTTTACAAACACGGGTCCAAACTGTGTATCCAACAGCCTCTGTTGTGCATCGCCTCGATATGGCGACTAGCGGGATTATGTTGATGGCACTGTCAAAAGACGTCAACAGTAACTTGTCCCGTCAGTTTCAGCAGCGAGACGTAGATAAGACCTACATCGCTCGCGTTTATGGCACCCATATTCCCGATTCTGGTAGTGTTGATCTGCCCTTAATTTGTGATTGGCCAAATCGCCCCAAACAAAAAGTCGATCATGAGCAAGGTAAACCCTCACTGACACACTACCATTGCTTGCACCGCGATCAATACAGTGCCTTGATGGAGCTAAAACCAGTGACAGGTCGTTCACATCAACTCAGGGTTCATATGCAAGCAATCGGGCACCCTATTCTGGGGGACAGGCTATACGCCAACGAGCCAGCATTGGCAGCTTCTGAGCGCTTGTTGCTACATGCCCACTCAATCAGTTTTAACCATCCAACGACGGGACAACGCATAACCTTCGAATCAAACCATGGATTTAACACTGAGCCGAATGCTGAAATAAAACATCAGCATCAAGCCTTCATTAAGGTTCCTCTAGCTGACTCGTCGTCAAACTGAATGGCCAACTGATACGCGCGCTACCTTTTTCGCATTTTAATATAAATACTCTGCGTGAAGAGTTCGGTAAGAAACGGAATTTTGGCAAGCAGACGAAAGATCTTTGAGACTAGCCTCTCGGAACCATTGGTCTTTAGAAAGACGAGCTCCAATGGCGTTTGCTCAAACAGCTCAAGATACTCTTTCAGGGTCAGTTGGTTTAAACCCAGATCTTTTATACAGGTGAGACTCAATCCTCTTTTTTATTGATTCGATTGATCAAAATATATTCGGGTAGCAACAAGTGAAACCAAGGCAACAGTGCGCCGGTTGCTTTGTGATCGCCATAGTACGAATAATAAAGAGGACCAAAACCAGACATCAACATTCCATTGGGTTTTAACACTCGATAAATATCTAAGAGCAGTTTTCTTAGGTCTTGAACGTGTTCAAATGTATCCTTGGAGACGACTAAATCAATATCATCCTCAAGTTTAAGGTCCGCTAGCGCGCAACAGTGATATTCAATGACGGAGCCAAGATGCGGATAATGGGTAATTAAATTTTCCCGACAAAATTCAATCCTGCTTGCCGTCAAATCCACACCGATGACTTTTTTAGCGCCTGATTCTGCTAAATCGATACATAACCCACCCCAACAACAACCGATGTCTAAAACAACCTTACCCCGAACGTCGGGTTTACCCCCCAAACGCGCCCATAGAGCCTTATCGCTGGCTCTACTGCGAGCATAATGGTCTTGAGCTTCCTTTCTCAGCATATAAGTAACGCTCTCTGACTAAAAATCCATATGAATCAGAAGGTAAACTACTCTAATGAAGACTAATAGCAAACTTCAATTACTTCTTACGCGATAAAAACATTAAGTGCCAATGCAATGAGAAAAAAACTTGATACCCATAGGTATCAAGTGTAACCTTTAGGTATCAAACTGGAACCTAAAGGTTTCATTAGCTGGATAAATGACTCAAAGAGGAACGCCATTATGGATAGACACCGCATATCGCCAGATCAAGAACACCAGTACCTTAAGTCTTATGGAAGTGCCAGCTTGATTGTCGGTTTTGGATTAGTCCTGTTATCGATAGTTGGATTATTAGAAGCTTGGATAAACAGTTTTGGCGCAACTGCACGGGTTGTCATACTGTTGACCGTGTTGTTTTCATTCGTAGCTATTTTTTTCTTCTACCGTGAAGCGTTTGCAAGCCACTATTGGCTGCAAACCAAATATTGGTTCTCCAAACAAGCGTGGTTTGGAGCTTTCGAAGATGAGTTTTTAAATACTGTAAGTCTCAAAGCACATAGGGTGGGCTTTTTTGCTGTCATGATAATATGTTGTGCTGGTATTTTTGGCTTGTTTAACATGGCGCCAATCTCGTTAAGTGAAATATTCTCTGGTTTTCTGGGCATTAGCTTAATTGCCTATGGTGCGACTGTATGTGTCAATTTGAGAGAACAAGATGAATAAAGTTGTCACGAATACAATAGCGGTGCACAGAGCAATGCAGGGACTTTCACAACAAGAGCTTGCTACAGCTATCGGGGTATCGAGAAAAACGATTAGTACTATTGAAACAGGTCGATTTACGCCCTCAGTGCAAATTGCGCTATCGATTGCCGCCTATTTTAATGTTCCAGTAGAAGTTCTATTTCAATTAGAGCAGGCCAGTTAGGTTGGCGGTGATGCAGTTTGCCGCCTTTTTAATAGCGCTTTAACCGCGAATTTTCCCACGTACAGAATCAACACCAGTATTGGGAAGAACCCCAGCAATAATGGGAATAAACTGTCATTGAACCAAACCGGAAAAAACTCTGCTTGCCCGAAAAACGCCGAGCCTGAGGCGATAAAAAAGGACATGCTCATACGCCACAAGTGCCTAATAACGCGTGCCGTTGGAGACAATACCCGCTTGTACAAGGCCATGATCTCGCCGCAGAGCGCTGCGCCTCCAGCTGCAATAAATAATACATAAGCCTGTGGAGGAGAGCCGTCCATCGACCCATCGGGGCTGCTGGCAGCTAAAACCATAAAAATCATGCCGATGCTCGTTATCAGTAATGCCACAATCAAACCGACTTTTTCTGGCGTGCCCGCAACAAAACGTCTTCGCCTTGACGCCGAGACACCCGATAACAATAAGTAAAGCGCAAGAATGCCCGCAACGAAATTGGTGCTTTGCTGTGAGTTCAAAAATGGAGCAACTAACGCACCAATCACATAACAGATGAACATTGCCCACAGAAATACAACACCGGCTTTTCGATGCAGTGCGCTTCCCTTAACGGTCAGGCTCGCAAGAAGGCCTGAAACAATACCCAGCGCGCCTCCGCCGATATGCAAATACAAAAGGATTGCCGAGCCAACATGCACTGCCCAATTGGCATCCGGCGAAACTTCAAGCCTGATTGCCAACGCAGGCGTTGAGAAGAATATCGCGCAACAACCAAATGCAATAATGGTGTTTTTAACGGAGAAAATTGACATAGATAATTGTCCCAAAACAAATCTCAACACTTGGACACGTTACACAGGACCATTAAGGTCTCAAAGTCAGAAACTGTTTCCAAATATGATCGGCTTCGGATGTTTAAATGCAACCAACACGAGGCAACATAAAGAAAAGCCCAAATAACGACCTCACATCAAATAGAGTTCATCGTATAAAGTCTTGGGGGGAGACTAGCAACCATAGTTTATTCAGACAGCATTACAGGCTGCACCGTGCTATCCTTTCTAGGTCAAAAATTGTAGAAGAAGTTGAGGTAGCAATGCGTACTGTGTTTTTGTCTTTTATGTTGTTATGCACATGTAGTGTTTTTTCTCAGGAGCCTGTTCCTGTTGCTGCCTTCGATTTCAATTCAAACGTTCAGGACTCTGTTGCAAGCTTTGATGCAACAACTTCAGGGCAAGATGTAAGCTATGGCATCGATGGCGAATTACCTTACATTACGCTCGGTGAAGAAGGCGTTGTAAACTTGCCTGCAGCGTTAAACCAAACCCTTTTTAGTGATATTTCGCAAGATATCCGTATCACCTTCAAATTCCGCTATAGCGCAATCGACATAAACCCTTTGTTGTTTGCAATTGCCGATGCTCCTGACTCAGCAATTTGGCAGCATGGTGGCATCAGGCTTTTAGTTGACAATGGCACATTGCTATGGAACTACTCCGACGATTCTAGTACTGAAAATTATAACTGGAAAGGCCTAGAAGCCGTATCAGTTGACCAATGGCATACGGTTTCTATCGACCTCAAGCTCTCCAACCGGAGTTGGGTAGTAAACATAAATGGAACTAGTTATGTTGGTCAGTTTAGTTCATTTGTTGATGAAAACCTCTTGTATCAGGCATTGCTGAACAACAATGTGACACTCGGAGGCGCCTACAATGCGCCGGTTTACCCATTCGTCGGTCAGTTTGATATTGCTGACTTACAGTTCATAAAGCGCAACGGTGTGCGCGAGTCACTTGTTAATCAAGATTTTCAATCGCTGGTGGATCACATCAGCGGTCAAAACCCGCTTTCAACACAGGCACTGGAAACCGTTTTCTCAAGCATTGAGCTAGGGTTAAACGGCAGTGAATACGACTTAATCCAAGAGAAATTATTCGAATTTACTCAGGCATACGAGGATGCGTATGAGCCTCTCTATACAGATGGAACGCAATACCTATACATGGATTTACCCCCACTTGACCGCGCACTTCAACTCAGTCAAGGCTATGTGTTAGACAAACGTTTTACCTCCGAATTCGTTGATACGATGCAAGGTGTGGTATTCGAACATCATGCGGTGGCGCCTGGCGATGTGGCGGATACAACGCCAAGGCTTGCTGGCGTCTCAGTGGAGTTGGATGCCACTTACCAAACCGATCCGCTGGCACCGCAAACCGATCAGGAGCGTGTCGTGCGCCCATCAGGGTATTACCTTGCTGCGGGCGATATTGCGACGGTGACCGTGCCCCAAGAGCTCGTTAACCAAGGATTAAGCATCATTGTCGGTGTCCATTTTAGGAACATGGATTACGACTATATCGGGGCGATTAACCGTTTCCCCGATATTTCAACGGAGTTTCCGCTTAACAGTACCCAGATATCGATTGGTAACCCACTAGGTGGTGGTGTTTATTTGAAAGTGCCTGATGGGTCGGCACTTGGATGGCATACCATCAGTTTAGATAACGTGGTTCAATCACCGTATTTTTCCTATCGAGCAGGACGTCAAACTGATGTTGCAGACTGGTTAATACAAGTCGCTGAGACTGGGGCACCTTGGGCGGATTTCGAGTCGGATAAATTCATGTTCAGCATCCCAACACGTTTCATCCAGGATATCGATAATCCGGATGCAATCATGGCGCGATGGAACTCTCTTCTCGATGCTGAAAGAGTCGCAGCAGGAAGACCTCGCGATCGCGCAAGGGCAGAGTTCTATACCTTTGATACACGGCTCGTTACCCCGGCATACGGTGCGGGATATCCGATGGTTATCCCTACTTGGGAAATGGAGAGAGATGAAGAGTGGAATCCATTAACCGTGCTCCGTACAAGACCGCATACTACGTTTTTCCATGAAATGGGTCATAACGTATTGCATCCGACCTTGGATTATGGGTCTGCGTATGAAGACTCTTGCGCATTTATTGAAGCGGAATCAGTGGTCCACACGCTTGCAATGGCAACCAACAACCTGGTGTATGGGTTGCCAATAGACGACGCTTTTCTCTACACGCGAACCGAAAATGAAATACTCACTTTCAACCAGGCACTGTTTGACTGGATTATTACACCAGTATTTCGCGATAATAAACCAATGATTTACGATGATGAAGCACCATTAGGCGATCAAAACATGCTGCATTATCAGTCCCGCAGCTGGGCAAAGTTCGGTGACTTGGTGCGACTATTCGGTTGGTCATCGGGTTTAGGAGCAGTGAATGGTCAGTTTTATATAGCATTAGAAGACAGAGAGGCCCCGGCCTGTCCTGAACGGCCATTTATTGTCAGCCGAGATGAATACATCAAAGCCGCCAGTATCGCATTAGGCTATAACATGGCGCCATTTTTCCACTTTTGGGGGATTATCCCAACGGATGAGTTAGCCACAGAATTGGCTCAAACCTATACGCCGAGTGGCCGCGTTGCCGGCTTGATCCAGCGTTACCGTGAACAAGTCGCGCCCATGAGTTATGACGACTATTTAACCTATCATAACGCAATGTATGACAAGGTTGGCTATCAACAACCTCGCTATGATTTCTATATCAACGACTTTGATCAGAGCTACATTGATGAGATTCAGGCCCAGTTTGATTTGTTGGTACAAACCTATGGACTTGATGATATCGACAATGATGCAGACGGAATGCAAGATGCCTGGGAGTGGCTCAACCAGCTTGACGATACTGACCCTGCAGACGCAAACGCAGACATCGACGAGGATGGTCTCACCAATCTAGAAGAGTTTAATCTCGGTACCGATCCAAATAACGCTGACACCGATAATGACGGTGTCAATGACGGTGATGAAGACGAAGCAGGAACGTCTCCAACAGATCCAAACGATAGACCGTTTACGAATACCATAAAGTTTGATTATGACGGTGATGGCGTCGCAGATTTAGTTTTACGTCGCCCAACTAACGGCTATCAATACATCAAGAGGAGTACAAACGGGATTATCGATCGCCATTTCTTCGGCAGTCAGTCTACTGATGTTCCTATATCGGGAGACTTTGACGGAGATGGCATAGCTGATATTGCAGTTTACCGTTCGACTAGTGGGCAGTGGCTAATTAAGCAGTCTAGCAATGGCGCAATTTTTAGGCTCACTTTTGGGACTGAGCCGGGTGATATTCCTGTACCGGCGGATTATGACGGCGATGGTATTACCGACATTGCCATTCGTCGCCCTAGTAATGGCTTTTGGGTGATAAGAGAATCTAGTTCACCAAGCAATTACAGACGAAAATATTTTGGCTCTGAAGCAAACGATATCCCTGTACCCGCAGATTATGATGGCGATGGTAAAGACGACATTGCAGTTAGACGACCAAGCTCGGGCACATGGCTTATCTTGAGATCTTCTGACAACCAGATAGTACGCAGCTTCTTTGGTGGTGAGACGCAAGACATCCCTGTTCCTGCAGATTATGATGGTGACGGTATTGACGATATCGCGGTGAGACGCCCAAGTATGGGTATGTGGTTCATACGCTATTCTTCGGATGGGCAGATTTACCGCTCTTACTTTGGTGGCGAGAGTGATGATATTCCCATGGCAGCTGATTACGATGGCGATGGAAAGGCAGATTTGACGTTTAGACGTCCGCAGTCAGGTCAAATTATTTTCGCTGAAAGTGGCAGTAACAACCGTATTGTTAGAGTTGCATTTGGCAATCAATCGACCGATATACCCATAGCAGCGCCAATCAATGAGAGAATGAAGACAGTTTCTCCACTATCGACGACATTCGGCGAATCTACCGAACAATTCGATTTGAAGTCCTCAACTGAATCAGCAACCAACGATTTTTTGCACTTAATACCGTTGTCAGCTGATCAGGCTAAACGGTTCTATCGTTTCGAATTAATTTCTGACGAATTGCAATAGATACCATAACAAGGCCGGCTAACTGCCGGCTTTATTAATGCCACAAATTGTCTTTGTTGTATTGATGTTCGTTTTAGAAATTCCCTAAAAAGCCGATACTATTAAAAAGCAGGTAACGTTCTATTGATACTATGAGTCGTTCTGAACAACTATTTCTGTCACTTTTCTTCTGTCTCTGTGTGTTCGGAATCAATACACCAGTCTTTGCCCTACAATCTTTGTCGGCAACTGAAAATCTCGCCAACGATACACAACAGTCGTTACCTCAAAATGGCATCGAAATGCTACTTGCCGGTACAGAACAAGTTCCAGTTAAAGTAGCTGAAGCGCACGTACCGCTTACGCGCGGCGTGGCCATAATCGTCACTGAACAGCAACACGGTCTGTACGGCCAGCAAGGGTTAAGTGCTGTCGCGACTCGCTTGAACGACTGGGGGTGGTATACCGTTGTGCTACCGGCACCGAAAATTAGTTTGAGTAGTGACGCTCAACGCACTGCGCTGCCAGAAGCTAACGCGACGACCGCGCAACTAAGCCTCTCTGAAGAAAGCCTTACACGCTATAGTTTAGCGTTGAGCCAGCGAATAGAAGCAGTGTATGCGCAGGTACAAACAACACCAGGGTATCGTTTGATCATCAGTCAAGGCGTTTCGTCAGCAGGTTTGATCCGACTTTTTCAGCAAGGCACCGTCGCAGCCCCGGATGGATTAGTAACGGCGGCCCCGTTTTGGCCCGATTCAGAGCTCAATGGTGAACTCCCAGAACAGCTTGCCAATACCGTATTCCCCGTTTTAGACCTAACCAGCGAATGGGACAATCGATGGTCAATAGCCACAGCCCAAGAGCGTGCGATCAAGGCGACCACCGGACTAAAAATTCACTATCGACAGCGGGATATAATCGGTACCGACTATAATTCAGTACAATATCATGCGATGGCTAAGGAAATTTATGGCTGGCTAACGTTTTTAGGTTGGTAATAATACACCGCATATCAAGCGGTTCACCCCTTCCTGCCCAATTCTTGTGCAACCGCACAGGTAAAAATCCAAATTGCGGCTATACTTAACAAACAGCAGTTCATTACCGTTAAGCCGTGCAAATAGCCTCATTCATCGATCAAAAAGCTAAACAATTGGCGTTCTACTTAAGTGCGTTTTGGCGCGGTGAATTGCCTCATGCCGAACTCCAATTGTTTTTTTGGGATACGCTAGAAGAATGGGCGCAGGTTGAAGATCGCACCGAACCATACAGTCAAAAAGAACGCGTTTTCTGGCATGTGCTGCACCAGTTGCACTATTGGCCTGAACCCAAACTCGCGCATGACACTATTTTACATGACGAACTCAGCAACTGTTTACACTACCTAGAAGGTCGGGGGTTGTGTCCCTTCGACTGTGTTGGTATCAGGCCCTAACCAACGCTATTGCTAAAACGATTAATTCACCAACGCTCACGTTTGATGCTAGGTGTTCGCGCTTAATATCTGGTAACGTGCACTTACTCGAAAAGTCCTATTGGTAAATCAGTTGTTAGCAAAGCCAACCTCTTTTTTTGAATCGCTCAGCCACTATCGCGATCGACGCATGGCGACTATTTTCTGTTTTGGTATGGCAAGCGGATTTCCGTGGGTAATGATTGGCTCAGCACTCTCTGCGTGGCTTAAAGATGGCGGCTTGTCACGCGGTGCAATTGGACTGTTCGGCGTTATCTTCGTTGCTTATTCGGTTAATTTCTTGTGGTCACCGCTGGTAGATAGTCTCAAACTAGGACCACTGACCTCCCGCTTAGGGCAGCGCCGCAGTTGGATAGTACTGACCCAGTGGGGCGTTATTTTGAGCTGCTTCAGCATGGCGTCGTTGCAATTGGATCAACACCCATTTGCAGTTGCCGTTTGCGGCCTACTCATTGCGATTTTCAGTGCCAGCCAAGATGTTGCGATTGATGCCTATCGCATTGACATAATCGGCGACAATGAAAAGCAAAAACTCAGTGCAGGCTCGGCTATGGCGACTGCGGGGTGGTGGACTGGCTATGGTGGTCTGGGCGCTATCCCCTTCTTTATTGCTGATTTGCCCAGCTGGGAATGGCATCAGGTGTACTATGTTTTAGCGCTTGTAATGCTTGTCTTACACATAGTCGTGTGGCTCGTCGTTGAGCCCAACACCAATCGAGAACAGGAGCGTGAGCAGGCTGCTCAGTTTTACCAACAGAAGTTCCACAACGCGCAATCCAACACGTCGACTCGACTACTTACGTGGTTTGCGGTGACATTAGTGGAGCCATTTAAAGAGTTCTTCTCTCGCAACGGCGTCAAGCTTGCTGTATCAATGCTGCTTTTTATCTTTTTATTCAAAATCGGTGAAGCGTTTCTGGGCCGAATGAGCATTGTGTTTTACAAAGAAATTGGTTTTAGCAATACTGAAATCGGCACATTATCAAAACTCCTAAACTGGTGGGTGACAATTATCTTTGCAGTGATTGGCGGACTGGTTAATGTGCGATACGGAATTTATCGAGGCCTTATGATTGCCGGCATCGCCATGGCAGCCAGTAACCTTATGTTTTCATGGATCGCCCAAGTCGGTCCAAGCAAACCGCTGTTTATCGCAACCATCGTCATCGACGGATTTACCGCAGCGTGGAGTACAGTGGCCTTGGTCGCCTTTATATCACTGCTTTGTAATAAAACGTTTTCAGCTTCACAATACGCACTGATGGCCTCTTTAGGTGCGTTAAGCCGTACCCTCTTGTCTGCCAGCAGTGGTTTTATCGTTGATGCATTGGATGGTAACTGGACACTGTTTTTTATCATCACAGCACTTATGGTGACACCCAGCCTGTTGTTCTTGTACAGCCTACGCCACAAAATCAATGCGTTAGAAGCAAGACAGTAGTGTTCGCTCACCGATTATTGCTGGTGAACTTTGACCTGATTTCTACCGTTTTGTTTTGCCGCATACAAAGCTTGGTCAGCATCTTCAAGCCATGCCAAAGCAGTATCATAATGCGCGCTAAACTCTGCCGCGCCAATACTCACAGTAAAGTTGATGGTGTGTTCTTCATGCCGAACTACAGTGCTCTCAGCTTTTTTGCGCAAACGTTCAGCTACATACCGAGCGTGCTCCAAAGAAGCCTCCGGTAATAGGATGACAAACTCCTCGCCACCATATCGACCAGCATAATCGGTTTCACGGGTGAATGAGCCCACGACCGCGGCCAAGGCTTGGATGACCTTGTCACCTGCTTGGTGACCATAGGTATCATTCACTTTCTTAAAGTGATCAATATCCAGCATGATAACGGTAGAAGGTTCATCACGGCGCAATGACCGTTTGTATTCTCGCTCGAATTGTTCTTGCCAGAAACGGCGATTAAACAGTTTAGTTAAGCCATCGATTCGACTCACGGCTTCAAGTTCTTGATTCAAATGTTCGATGTTGAGCTTAGCTAAAGCCTGATCGGTCACATCGTAAACCATAATACAGACCTTCTCGACCTGTTCTCCCAAGGTCGCGAGTGGGAATATTGTTACATTCTGGTACATGTGGTCGGAACCAGACGTAATGGGTCGATTTGTAGTGAATCGAAATAAATAAGGCCGTTGCTCCCAGATTAAAAAGGCCGGTGTTTTTAAATCAAACACGGGTTGAGCTTTGCGGGTCAACCAGGCCTTATCGATCTCAGGAAACACATCGAATAGATTTTTCCCAACCACACCACTGGGTAATTTCCCGCTGTGGTTTTCCATAAATTGATTCCACATTTCAACTTGAAAATCGCGGTTAATAACCACTATTCCAACCTCGATGGTGCCCAATAAGTCATATTGCCAGTGCATATCGGCGAGCACTTGAGTGGTATCGGTCATTCGAATCGCCCCTCATTCACATCGATCAAACGCGTGTACACCCGCTCCATTTCGGAACCTGGAATCAACAATAGTAAATCAAATTGAATCGCGTGTTTTTTAATAGCATAGCCAATTTCAATAGCCATTACTTTGTTCCAACGGGATATATTAGACTTCAGCAAGCCATCCAGAGCACAATGGCGACCCAGTATGATCGGATGGTTGTGGCTAAACTTCACGTTTAGTTGTTCTGAAAGAGCATTCAAACACGCCCCAATTAATATATTCGAAACATCCATCAATGCTTCTAATTCAAGTTCTTCGGTGATGTCAGTGGCGTCGTACTTCAGCAGCTCGACCATATTGGCGAAATTACTGTCATCAAACAGCACCAATGCTTCGCCGCTTATTCCCGAACTGACAAACCCCTTAGATACAGCGGAAATCTCGGCGTTGCGTTGCACCTCTGCAATCGCCATATGAAGCTCATTGGTCTCGAGTACATTAACGTTGGGGATAGGCAAGTCAATAAACTCATCGAATAGTGTCGCGAGACTTTCCCCTGCCCGTCCCATCGCTACATTGACCATTTCGCGATAGGCATCTAGCTTTTCTTCTCGGTTAGACTTTTTCGCTGCAGTGGTAGCTTCTGGCTTAGACTGTTTAACCGCAGCCCCAGTGGTCTCTGGCGCACCAGTGTAAACACCATATTGGCGTAAAATGGTGGTTAGCTTTTCGTTATCTATCGGCTTGCGAATAAAATCGAGCGCGCCCATCTCCATCATGCGATTCCGCGCTTCCGCTTGAACATCGCCTGACACGACAATCACCAATGTGGGTAAATCGTGTTTCCGGATATATTGCATGGTTTCATACCCATCCATCACCGGCATATTGAGATCGAGAAACAATATATCACCATTGCCTTTTTGAATTTCTTCAACGGCCTGTTGGCCATGCTCGGCAAAGCTAATATTGACATCCCAACCATCCGGGATCGAGCGCGCCATCTGCCTGCGTGCAAATCCAGAATCATCACAAATCAAGACATTCGTTGTCATACTAGTTACTTTATTATTGTTCTTACCAGTCTAAGACTAAATCGCTACCGGCGCTTTGATGTGCGGATGAGCTTGATAATCGCACAATTCAAAGTCCTCATACTTAAAGCTGAATATATCCTTTACTGCAGGATTGATTTTCATCAAAGGCAATGGGAAAGGTTCTCGTGTCAATTGCAGCTTGGCTTGCTCCAAATGATTAACATACAGATGCGCATCTCCCAGCGTGTGTACAAAATCACCATACTCTAGATCGCACACTTGTGCCACCATCATGGTCAACAATGCATAACTGGCAATGTTGAACGGTACCCCTAAAAACACATCGCCACTACGCTGATACAATTGACAAGAAAGCTTACCGTCTAGTACGTAAAACTGGAACAAAGTATGGCATGGTGGCAGCGCCTGTTTACCTCGAGCTGCATTCTCCTTCGGTGAAAATGAGGTATCTGGCAGAACAGCGGGGTTCCAAGCACTGATAATAAGGCGACGAGAATCAGGATTCGTTTTGATTTGCTCGATCAGCTCAGAAACTTGATCAATAAGTTCACCATCTTGACCCTGCCAGCTTCGCCATTGTTGACCATAAACCGGCCCTAGTTCACCGTCGTCTGTTGCCCACTCATCCCAGATAGACACGCCATTCTCTTTAAGATAGGCAATGTTGGTATCGCCTTGGAGAAACCACAACAGCTCATGAATGATACTGCGCATATGGCACTTCTTAGTGGTAACCAAGGGAAACCCTGCGGCCAAATCAAATCGCATTTGGTAACCGAACACACTGATAGTGCCAGTGCCAGTGCGGTCTTCTTTGCGTACGCCGCTATCCAATATGTGCTGCATAAGTTCATGGTACTGTTGCATTATTTACGCTTACCCTGAGTTGTTTTTTTAGTTGTAGTGGGGGTATCAATGTGACCAGAGCGATAACCGTTAACGATTAACCAAACGCCCAATAAAATCATTGGTACACATAATAACTGACCTTGTGACAATCCAAAAGAATATAAACCCAAATGTGCATCCGGCTCGCGGAAATACTCTACGATAAAGCGGAAAGCACCATAACCAAGTAGGAAGGTTCCACCGATAACGCCTCTCGGTTTGGGTCTGGCTGACAACCACCAAAGAATCACAAATAACAATACGCCCTCTAGCGCAAACTCATAGAGTTGTGACGGGTGTCGTGGCAAATTGCCTGCTCCTGGGAATATGACCCCCCAAGAGACATCAGTTGTACGTCCCCATAATTCTGCATTGATAAAATTCCCCAGTCGACCCGCACCTAGACCGATCGGCACCAATGGCGCCACAAAATCACCGAGGGTTAAAAAGTGTAAGTTCGCTCTTCGCGCATACAAAGCAATCGCAGTAATAACGCCCAGTAAACCGCCATGAAACGACATACCGCCAGTCCAAATTTTGAATAAATAAAGGGGATCGGACAAAAACGTGTCAAATTGATAGAACAATACATAGCCGATTCGGCCGCCTATGATAACGCCTAAGAATCCCCAAAACAGGAAGTCACTTAGCTGGTCTTTGTTCCAGCCTATTCGGTCCATACGTCTTTTAGCTAAAAAGAAGGCCGCAACGAAGCCAACCAAATACATTAATCCATACCAGCGGACGCTCAATGGCCCGAGTGAAAAAATCACCGGATCAATCTGCGGAAAAACCCAATATTGCTGTTCTAGCACTTATTACATACCCCATAGCATTCGAATGCTGACTAAAACTAAAAAAGCGGCAAAAACTTTCTTCAGCCGCTGCGTATTCATACTCTGTCCAAGTTTTGCACCGATTGGCGCTGTAAATACCGACGTCGCTACAATACCGAGGGTTGCGGGCAGATAAACATATCCTAAAAACCCCTGCTCAAGCTGACCATAGTGCCAACCTGAAATGACAAAACTAAGACTACCAAAAATAGCAATGATGATGCCGCTAAATGCCGCACACCCGATTGCATGTCGCACATTTACCCGGTACCAAGATAATGCTGGTACCAATAGAGCACCGCCACCAATTCCCATTAGCGCCGAAATGATTCCCGTTCCGCTGCCGATAATTGCGAGTTTTGAGCGATCGAAACTATTCTCGGATTCAACGCGTTTACCAAACATCATGTAAGCTGCAATCAAAATCACAAGGACCGCAAAAATCGCCTTTAGCCACTGACCGGGCATTGCACTCGCGAGCTGTGCGCCTAGCACTGCACCTATACCTATGCCAAAACCACACCATAAGATGATTTCCGAACGTAAATTGCCTAATCGGTAGTGCGCTCTTGCCGAGGACATTCCCGTGAAGATGATGGTCGACAATGAAGTCGCAATCGCGACAACAATGGTCTCAGTTGCGGGGACATTCAATACATCTGCAAGTAAATAAGCGAGTACTGGAACGATGATCAACCCACCGCCAATCCCAAGTAAACCGGCCATGACACCAACAACAGCACCAAGCGCTAAACAACAGAGGAAAATAAGGGTTACAGCGTCCAATGGGCAATCTCAAAAAAAAAGGCAGCCAAGTGTAACAAGTTGCGCAGTCGCTATAAACCCGCGCGCGTTAATCCTCCCATGTCTTTGCTATCTAGGTATTGGTTAACGATCTCTAGCACCTCATCCGGGTGCCTGCACGACAAGGCCTCTGGCAGCAAGGCGACGAGTTCATGCACCGTTGAATTACGGATAACCCAATTGATTTTACGCACATTATGGGCGTTCATGCTCAGTTTCCGATATCCCATAGCCATCAATAACAGAGCGCCTCCGGGCTCTCCTGCAAACTCACCACAAACCGTAACAGGTACTTTGCACTCTCGACACTGTCTCGCGATGGAAGCTAATGCATTAAGAACCGCAGGGTGATAGCTGTTATACAGGTTGGCAACTCGCGGGTTGTTACGATCAACTGCAAGAAGATACTGTGTAAGGTCATTACTGCCGACTGAAAAAAAGTCGACTTTTTGAGCGAGGTGCTCTATTTGGTAAATCGCCGCAGGTACTTCTAACATCACACCAATTTTGGGCCGATACAGTTGCTCATTATCGTTTCGCAACTCATCTTGAACTTCATGAAAAGCTTGGTTTATCAGGCGATTAGCATCATCTACCTCGCTCACTGAAGTGACCATAGGTAATAAGACTTGTAAGTTCTTAAGACCGGCACTGGCTCGCAACATGGCTCGAATTTGCACGAGAAAAATCTCTGGATGATCAAGTGTTAGACGTACCCCGCGCCATCCCAAAAACGGATTTTCTTCATTTATGGGAAAATAAGGCAAAGGTTTGTCTCCACCAACATCGAGTGTGCGCAGCGTAATCTCATGTTCTGGAGCGCTTTGGAGAATTTGTCGATATAAGTCCCACTGTTCTGTTTCTGATGGGAAACGTTCCCGCAGCATAAAAGGGATTTCGGTGCGATACAGCCCAATTCCAGAACCTTGCATCTGTTGCAATTCAAGTTCCGCCGACAAGCCAGCATTAATCAATAACGTCATGCTATGTTGATCGTGCGTGACCGGGGGGCGATCGGCATGCGCATCTATTCGCTCTGACAGCTCAAGTTCTTCAGCAATTAGCTGTTCGAATTCGGCTTTAATATTGCGTTGTGGATTGACGATCACTTCTCCAGAGTAACCGTCGAGGAGTATCGGCTTACCGTCGAGCAACTCGGGTGAAACTTTATCTAACCCCATTACCGCTGGCACTCCCATTGCTCTTGCCAGAATTGCGGCATGGCTATTGTTGGAACCCCGGATCGACAAAATTCCCGCCAGGAACTCACGCGGGAACTCCGCCAGCATGGGAGCGGTAACCTCTTCAGCCAGTAAAATCGACGCACAAGTAATCGGCCGAGCAACTAAGGGAGAAGCATGCTCGTGAGATTGGACGATGTTGCGCAAAATACGATTCGACAAGTCGATTATATCAATTGCCCGCTCCTGCATGTAAGGATCGTCCATATTGGCAAATCGAGCCGCATATCCCTCAACGACTAACTTCAGAGCTGACCCGGCGTCCCACTCTTGTTGCTTGATCTTGGCTTCAACTTCTCGACCCAAGCTATTGGCATCGAGCAACTGATGGTACAACTGAAAAATAGAGCGAACGTCTTCTGGAATTGCACCAGCTAAGCTCTCAGACAGATGCTCCACTTCATCGCGGGTCGTTTGGACAGCCTTGCGATATTGTTCGATGGCTTGCTCTATATTGTTTGTACGTCTAACCTGCCAACGAGTTAAATCGATCTTCACATTCGGTTGATAGCCAACCCCCATCGCCAAACCGGGAGAGCCAGCAACACCATGCAGGTTTTTCTGTGCACTTGAATGATTCACGGTAGAGGTCGGCGTTCCTAACGCTCCTCTTATCTCTGCGTTGGCGATTTCCAGCGCAATTTGTGCGGCCAAAGTGACTAAAAAAGCTTCCTCATCTTCGCTGAATCGACGCTTCTTTTTTTGTTGCAGGGTGATGACCCCTAAAACTTTGCGCTGATGAATAATCGGAGCCGCTAAGAAAGCGTTGAAATTTTCTTCTTTGACCTCGTCAAAGTGCTTGAATCGAGGGTGACTATGCGCATCCTCTATGTTGAGAGGCTCTTCACGCTGCCCGACGAGACCAATCAGACCTTCACTAAACCCTATTTTGACAACGCCTACGGCAGACTCTGCGAGGCCCTCAGTTGCGACCAAGGTTAGGGTCTGAGTTGCATAGTCAGCAAGATACATCGAGCATGCGTCAACTGATAGTGTATGTTTCACGCGTGTCACAAGGTGCCCGATTGCTTCATCAAGAACCGGGATCTGGTTTACTTCTTGTACGATACGTTTGAGTGTGGTTAGCATACATTCCCATGTTGCAAACCACCTTTTTAACAGGCGGCAGCGAGTTAGTTGCGGCGTTGCTTCCTTCTGCGTTGATGACCGAAGACATGCTTAGCATTGGTTGGCATTGCGACATGTGCAAATTCCTTCATCACGCGTCGATATACGTCGCGCTTAAAAGAGACAACATTTCGCACTGGGTACCAATAACTAACCCAGCGCCAATCATCAAATTCAGGATGCCCAGATTGTAAAACATCAACATCGCTCTCGTTACACCGAAGTTGTAACAAGAACCACTTTTGCTTCTGACCGATACACACAGGGTTAGAGCCCTGACGAATCAATCGCTTAGGAAGCTTATAGCGAACCCAGTTACGAGTTGAAGCGAGGATCTCAACGTCTTTCGACTTTAATCCAACTTCCTCATAAAGTTCGCGAAACATAGCTTGTTCAGGGGTTTCGCCGTCATCAATTCCGCCTTGCGGAAATTGCCAAGAATGCTGCCCGTAGCGTCTGGCCCAGAAAACTTGGCCCATGCGATTGCAAATGACGATACCAACATTCGCACGGAATCCGTCTGCGTCAATCACGTAGACTCCAGAGTGCGTATTTCATTTACCAATGATTTCATTCTTCCATAAACAAGCTGAATTGCATAGCATTAGGCGCAAATAACTTGTTCAGCCCTAATATATTCGATGCAATTGCCCCAAAATCCACCTTCAAATATCGACGAACTGATGTCGCGAGCCTATCAGTTAGCTGGGCTGACGCTCGGCGACCTTGCTCATATGGCAGATTTGCGGGTACCCGACAACTTGCGCCGTTACAAGGGCTGGGGTGGGCAGTTAATTGAGCGCTGGCTCGGTGCCACAGCGGGTTCAAAACCTGAACAAGATTTTCCAGAATTGGGTGTTGAGCTCAAAACGCTGCCTATTGATATGCAAGGTACCCCCCTAGAAACAACCTATGTTTGTTATACGCCTTTATTGGGACAAGAGCGGATCACATGGGAAAAAAGCAATGTCTGTAACAAGTTACAATGCGTTTTGTGGATACCAATCGATGGCCAGCGCGAGGTTGCCCCACAAGATCGTCGCGTCGGCAGTCCGATCCTGTGGCAGCCAAACAATGAGGAAGTCACGCAACTGAAGCGCGATTGGGAAGAGCTGATGGAGCGCATCAGTTTGGGCGAAATTGAATCAATTACAGCGCGCGAGGGCGAAGTATTGCAATTGCGTCCTAAAGCCGCTGACGGTACCAAATTGACCGACGCTATCGGTCGCAATGGTCAGATAATTAAAACACGCCCACGTGGCTTCTACTTGCGCAAATCATTTACTCAAAACATCATTTCACGAGCATACGCTGTGGAGTAAAACTCAGCTATATCGGGTAGTCAAAGCGTTTGATGCATATCAAAACTCGATTGCGGGCAACGCGTTAATATCTTTATCAGATTACCTTACCCGTATTAACGAGGACCAACCATGGCTTTACACATTACTGAAGACTGCATTAACTGTGACTTATGTCCCGTTGAATGTCCTAACGAGGCGATAGAAATGGGTGTCGACATATACGAAATCGATACCGACCGTTGTACTGAATGTGTTGGGCACTACGACGAACCCAGCTGTGTTGCCGTATGTCCGGTAGATTGCATCGAACCGGATCCGAATAATAAGGAAAGTTTGGATCAGCTCGCGGAAAAATATACCCGCCTGCACAGCTAGGCTATTATTCTGGGGCCTCAGTCGCTGTTCTATTCGCTGAGGCACTCGCCGACGTTTTTTGTGGGTTAGTACTTTCGGAAGGATTCTCGGTAAACGAATCATCGCCCAACGTGCTGTCCAACGGGTCGTCTTTCACCGACGTTTGAGATGCCCCCATCATTTCAATGTATTTAACAAACATATCACTAAGAAACTTTTCCGAATTGAAACCCAATCGCTTTGCGACCGAGGATACTTTCGCATCAGTGCGCATTAGCACCTTTTTGGCGTATTCCAGACGATAGTGATACACGAAAGCACGAAAATTCCGCTTCAACAAGCGGTGTGTTGCGATACTCAGCGTCGTTGGATCAACATCAGCAATATCCGCTAACTGTCTAATCCGCAATCCAATGATCTTGTATGCTTTACGGTCAATCATGGCTTTCTCTGCACGCGCTAACGTCAACCGCAAGTCGTTTTCGTCACCTTGACGCCCCTCCAGTCGAGCCATATCAAATGGCAGAGGAGAATATCGCCGACGCTCGAGCAGTAAGATCAAAATCAACAACATCACCGCTGCATAGCTATAGTGGATTGTCGTTTGCCACCAGGTGAAATGGATAAAATTGAAGGCTACTAAAGTGGTGAGCACGATTGCGGCGAATCCCACCCCTACAATTGTTGCGGTCAGACCGACAATGGCGGGAACTCGATAGTAATTAACATCGACTACCTGCTCAGATAAGGTGGCTTGGTATATCTGCATAACTTCAACGAGTTTGATACCCATACCAACGATAAACAAACCTGACAACCAATACGCGAGGTAAATGGGTAAGTTCGCAAGCGGTTGACCAACCGGCTGAACCGCCAACAACATCTGCTTGTCTTCGGCATTGAGTAATAGCAAGGGTATTTGGCATAACAAAATGACGACCAATGCCCCCCACATTAGCGGTCGCCATCGCATCGGTTGCTCGACTAACCTGGGGTAAACCATGAGTATGATACCAATCATCATAAGGACCGGGACAAAATAGAAGAGACCCAGCATTGGCGCTAGCCAATCGCCGCCAAAAATCCGTAATAAATCTTCAAACATCAGCAAGGGCCATAACCAGGATATGGCATACAGTAGCTTGCCGTGAGGTAACCGATCAAAACGCACCCAAGCAACTACCATCTGTGCGGCCCACAAGCCAAACAAAAGAGTCGTAATAAACTCGAGTAACTCAGTCATACCATTACCAATAAGCTTCTAATTGAATCGCCACTTGACGGGTACGTTCGATCACATGCATCAAACTACTTAGTTTATCGGCGGTCCACGCTTTGAGTTCAGTATCGTCTTCAAACTCGGCATCCGCTAGAAGTTTTTTCAACGTCATTAACGCTTTAAGTTCCTCTACACCAATCAGGATATCTAACCAAGGCGCTCGAAAATCTCCGCGTTGGTCGGTGAATAAGTCGGCTAACAAGAACCCGTGATTCAATGCCTGACGCAGGATATTCTCCGTTGCAATATAGTGTGTCTGCGATAGCGGTTCTGGCTGAGATAGGCTCTGCATTGCATTTTGCCAACCTTGCGACAACCAACCTTTGGCGTGTTCCAATAGCGGTTTGTCGCTGCTGGTGATGGCTTCGCGCCAAGGCTTATTCAGGATTATTTCGCTGGTCAGGATTTTGATTTCATTTGCTTCTTGGTCAAAGAATAACTCTTCTGGTGAGCGTCCTTGTAACAACCCAACTTTGCGTCCTTGTAGATAGCTCATCAGCGAATCATGTTCATTCAAATAATGACTGAACGGTCCGCGTTTGCTGCGCAAAAAGCGAATGTTATGCAGCTCTGACAGCCACATCCATTTGCGCGAGTAACTGATCAACCGACGGTGTAAATTTAGCAGCGGTGCGCATTGTAAAACCGGTAGGTAAAGTGAGACGCTTTGAGTTAATAAATATAAGCCTTCATTAATATTATCGAGGTATTTTAATGATTTAGTCGCCATGTAGACTTGTTCGTGATGTTGCCAATGCAATAGCGCAACCTCAACCGCTCGGCAAAATGCTTGCTCCGTACTGACGTCAATGGCAAGCGGCAAGTATTCAGGTAAACGGCGACGACGTAATGGTGATTCGCCCAGTAACGTGTATCCCATGGCGGCTTTTGTTGTATCACTGAGTCGCAATGATAAATGCTGATTTAGCAAGCGCGCCATTTGAAATACACGCTTAACATTACCGCGTTTGAGCTCTATTTCGACTTCATCGATAGGTTGGTCATCGTTCTCAGTTTTAACCACCCCTTGGTCAAAAACGACTTCGATAACATCTTCGCCGATCGTGATCTGATATTCATCGCGCTGAAAATCAGTGGAAAAACGTTTTACCAACTGTTGGTTCAATGCTTCGCTGGTCATTCCATCGGGCCAATCCACGTTGTCTAGTAAACGCAAATCCGGGTATTGAGTTGGCAGCGCAACATTGTATTCTCCGCGTTGATGCAATCCACCCGTCGTCTGGCCCTGGGTTTTGAGTGTCATCTCATAGTTATCGTCACAACCGCGCACACGAAAACCGAATCGATGCTTCGCAAAATAAAATGATTCCGTATCAAAATACTGATTGGTGAGTTGTTTCTGCTGATAGCTGACATCTACTTCGGCAGACTCTCCTAGTAAAGATGAGAGCATGGGGAGTAGTTTTTGGAATGCCGCATGGCCGACACCATGAACGACAAATTTCATTTCAAGTTCGTTTTTCACAAAGCTTTATTCATTCAGTTACTGGCTCGCGCACAACCATACTCTTGCACCCTTAACTTGGCAATCAACTTGGCATTCGTCTCGCCATCGAATACCATCAGGGTAATTGAGGTCTTTCACGGTTACCCGTCTGTTTTTTATGCAACGTTTATATTCATTAGTGCTATTTAGCTGCTTTTTGCTCAGTTTGTTTCCTTTGCAAAGCGATGCTCAATCGCAAAACAATACCGCCCATGTTCGCGATGATCTCAGCGTGTTTATTCACACCGGACCCAGTCGTAATTACCGCATCATTGGTTCGATCAATGCTGGAGAAGCCATTCAAGTGCAAGATCGCCAGGGCGACCCTGCGTTTGTACAAATCACCGACACGCAAGGTAGGACAGGCTGGATTGAAGCTCAATATATGACTACTAGTGGCACCCTGCGTGAGCAAGTACCGGAGTTACAAAACCAACTAGACACGGTCAATACTAGCTATCAGGATTTGCAGCAGGCTCATCAAAGACTGTTAGAAGAAAATCGTACTCTAACCCAACAAAACCAGCGCACAGCGAAGCAATTGGACGAAAGTGTAGGTTTAGCGAATCGACTTCAGAACGAACTCGATAACGCAGACAACACCGCCATGATTGAATGGTTTACGCGTGGCGGCATTGTCGCTCTTGTCAGTTTAATCGTTGGGATACTACTCACTTACATTCCCAAAAAACGTCGCCGAAACGACGAGTGGATGTAACTTAGTCGTCATCCACTAGGGTCATCAATGATGTATTACCACCCGAGGCGGTCGTATCAATACTGACGGTTTTCTCTGTCATTAAGCGGATAATTAATTTATCCATATACTCAGAGGTTATGACCGGCAGAATCGGACCGTCGCGCTTAGCTAATTGTGCGCAGAAGAATTCATTGTGCGAGTTATGACTATCGACTACTACGGCATTGAGCTGCGGCTGAGAAAGCAACTGAGTCAAATGCTGTGTTCGGGCAATTTGTAACACGCCTGCTGGCATACCCGCTTCCACCAAGTAGCCTTTAATGGCTTCAATTTCTTCGAAATAGGCGTCAGACACAACCGCAATCAGCGTGTTACCTGTTGCTAGTGCTGTAACAAGTGATAAAACCCAGTACTCAAATGTCACGCTGCTATCACCATAGCCAAGTAATACACCGCGAGGTTCAAGGTATAACTTGTTAGATTCTCCCGTTGGACCCGGTAATTGCACGGGTTTTTCCAACTCCTGTTCGATCAACGTCAACTGACGTCTTGCGCTGGCCAAAGTGAAATCTAAATCCTCAGCGTAACGCTTGCTAACGTCTTCTTTAGCGAGTTTGGCCAGCATTTGACGCAATAGTGATAGTCGATCGTTTAAACTCGTATATCGCCAACTCGGGAATACTTTTTCAGCGCCCTGCATCCATTCTTCAACAGCCGTGTAATGATCGTCATCTGAACCAAAGTCGACAGTGCTGTTATCAGAGGCATACCAGATTTCGGCAGGCGTAGTGCGCTCTAACATTAAACGCGGTAAATAGTTTGGTCCACCTGCCTTAGGGCCCGTCCCAGAGAGACCTCGTCCGCCGAATGGTTGAACACCCACAATGGCGCCAATCATATTGCGGTTGATATAAACATTCCCTACTTTGGCATTGGCTGCGACCTGGTTGGCTCGCTCTTCGATTCGAGAATGGATGCCCATGGTTAAGCCATAGCCAAGACTATTGATCTGTGCCATTACATCATCTAATTCACTGGCACTAAAGCGCACGACGTGTACCACAGGACCAAAGACTTCTTTCTCCAACACACTTAGATTATCAATCTCATACAAGGTTGGCGGGAAGAAGTATCCCTTGTCGGTTAATACTTTATCGACATCACACTGGTAGTGCAGCTTGGCTTGGGTTTGCATCTTCTGCGCATGCGCATTCAGGGAATCCCACGCCTTTTGGTCGATAACGGGGCCCACGTCAGTGTGCAACTGATTTGGAAGAGCAATTGAAAGTTCTTTCATCGCCCCGACTAACATGTTGATGACGGTATCTGCGATTTCTTCTTGGACGAATAGTACTCGCAGTGCTGAACAGCGCTGTCCGGCACTTTGGAACCCCGAGTGCACTACATCATCAATCACCTGCTCTGGCAATGCAGTGGAATCAACAATCATGCAGTTTTGACCGCCAGTTTCAGCAATCAAGGGCACTTGAGCCCCACTGCGAGTCGCAAGCGTTCGTGCGATCAAAGTGGCCGTTTGCGTTGACCCGGTAAACATCACAGCGCTAATACGGTCATCTGGCAATAGGGTCTCACCAACTGGCAGTCCAGTCGCCACAACCAATTGTAAGGCATCCTCTGGCAGGCCAACACTGTACATAATTTCCACTGCGCGACGCGCAATTAGTGCGGTCTGTTCTGCTGCTTTTGCCATCACAGTGTTACCCGCCGCCAACGCGGCAACAACTTGACCGAGGAAAATGGCCAATGGGAAATTCCATGGGCTAATCGCTAATACTACTCCACGAGGCAGTAAACGCTCGTCGGTGCAGATGCGTTGCACTTCGACCGCGTAGTAACGGCAAAAATCAACGGCTTCACGAATTTCGTCAATCGCATCTTGAGTAACTTTACCGGCTTCGGCAATACACAATGCGATTAACTCATCGCGATGACGCTCCAGGGCATCCGCGACCAAATTCAGGATTTCTGCACGTTGCTCGACCGGCCGTTGTTGCCACGCTGTAAAGCCTTCACTGACTAGCTTGAGTTTCTCTTTCATGCTGTCAGCGTCATCGTATTTGTGATAGCCAACCACGTGATTGCGATTCGCAGGATTTAAAACCGCAACGGCACCTTGTGGGACCTCATCAAGCGAATGGGTATATTGCTGAATAAATCGCTCGACGCCGCGTTTTAACGGCACCATTAGATTCATATCGGTAATGTCTAGACCGCGGGAGTTGACGCGACTTGGCGCATACAACGCATGAGGCATAGGAATCGCAGGATTTGGGCGACAACTCAGTCTCTGCGTTCGTTCTACGGGATCTTCAAGCAAAGCCTCTACGGGCTTACTATCGTCGATGATTGCGTTTACGAACGACGAATTAGCACCATTTTCAAGCAATCGTCTAACCAGATATGCCAGTAAATCTTCATGGTCGCCAACTGGGGCGTAGATTCGGCACTGGATCCCTTCGTCACTGACTACACTGTCATACAGAGTGTCGCCCATCCCATGTAAGCACTGAAACTCAAATCCAGTGCGGTCAGACCCGGCCAATTCAATGATCACCGACGCAGTGTAGGCATTGTGCGTCGCAAATTGTGGATACATGGTGTCGCGATAAGCCAAGAGGCGATTCGCACATGCGTGGTAAGACACATCTGTTGACGACTTGCGCGTGAATACTGGGTATTGGTCAACGCCCATTTGTTGACTCATTTTGATCTCACTGTCCCAGTATGCACCTTTAACCAAACGCACCATCATGGTACGGCCAACCGTCAGTGTCAGGCTCCGCAACCACTCAATCACGTGTATAGCGCGTTTCTGATATGCTTGTACTGCGAGTCCGAAACCTGTCCAATCTTCCAATTGTGGATCAGAAAACACCTGCTCGATAATGTCCAATGAGATATCCAAGCGCTCCGATTCTTCGGCGTCTACCGTGAAGCCAATATCGTATTGTTTGGCTAATAAACACAGCGCTAATAGCTTCGGTGGCATCTCAGCCATTACGCGGTCGCGATGGGTAAATTCATAACGCGGGTGAATCGCTGACAATTTAACCGAAATACCGGGACTGAGGCGCGGCCCTCGACCATTGGCTGCTTTGCCAATGGCATGGATTGCGGTTTCATACGCAGCATAATATCGATCAGCATCCGCTTGAGTACGAGCACCCTCGCCTAACATATCGTAAGAGTACGCATAGCCGATTTTTTCTTTATCTACTGCTCGCTTCAATGCCGCGTCAATCGTTTCTCCCATGACGAACTGGCGACCCATGACCTTCATGGCGATATTCATCGCGCGACGAATAACAGGCTCACCTAAACGCCCCATGGTTTTCTTGAGCAGATTGAATTGATCGCTTTTGGATTTGTCAGCATAGTTGACCATATTACCGGTCAACAAAAGGCCCCATGAAGACGCATTAACAAACATTGAGTCGCTGTTACCCAGATGTGGAGCCCACTCGCCCTGAGACAGCTTGTCGCGGATCAAGCTATCTTGAGTCGCCTTATCCGGTACCCTGAGAAGCGCTTCCGCCAAACACATCAACACCACACCTTCAGCACTGCTCAGCGAATACTCGCTCAATAATGCATCAACACCTCCGTGGCCTTCCTGCTCTTGTCGGATGCGAAGCACTAACTGGCGAGCACGATCCCACGCTCGACTTCGAGTACGCATGTCAATCTCAGCTTCAGGTAAAATAAAGTCGATTGCTTTGTCTTCATCTATTCGATGGTAATCTCGAATCGCTTGTCTTAACGGTGTTGTAGAGCACAGTTGTTCGGAAAACAGCATAGTTGCCTCAATCATCAAAGCAGGAGTTAAACTCCAGAGCCAATAAATGCGCGCAAAGATACCGCCGAAAGCAGCAGAAAAAAAGCGGAAAAATCAAACAATCGGAAAAAAGTTGGCAACCTTGTTTGCCATTTCAGTCGGCAGCCCTTGAATTCCCTTGAAACGCTGATAAAAACTGCCCTCAGGTCGGATCAGATAAGTCTTATTTATTGGCTTTAGGGTGAGATTTCGCTAGGCTTAAAGATACGCCACCCGGTTAAAAATTATCGCATGAAAACTTTGCTAAAAGCGCTCCTAATTATCCTATTCATTTTATTCGTCAGCTATTGGTTGTTTGCCGATCAATTGATCAAAGCACAAGCCGAAAATGCGCTGACTAATGCGCATGGCGCCGAAGTCAACATTGGCGATTTTTCTCATTCTCTGTGGCCGACCCAAATAACGGTTACCGACATTGCCTTTACCGACCCAGCAAAACCGGAACAAAATCAGTACCACATTGAGCAGCTTAACGCAGACGCGGAACTGCTGCCGTTGTTTTCAGGTCGATTAATTTCCGAACAAGTGACTGTTCAAGAACTCGCATTTGCGCAACCCAGACAAACACCCGGAGCAGTTCTGCGCGTACCAGACTCACAGCAAACATTTGGTTTGCCACTGCCTGATAGCCTGCCTACCGTGGAGCAACTATTGGCTCACTCGCCACTTAAAACCACCGCAGCGGCGCAAAACGCACAAGCGACCTATGAAAAACACGCAGCGACGTTACAAACCCATTACCAAGCCTTACCTGACAAAACAGTGCTGGAGGAATACAAAGCAGAATGGGAACAGCTCAAGAATACAGACTACAAGAATCCAGAGGCTCTGCTAACCGCCAAAGAGCGATTAGCGCAGTTGAAACAACGCGTATTGGCGGACAAAGAAAAAATCATCGCCTTCAAAGAGGCCTCCACTACAGCGCGTTCAGAATTGGCAGAAGCAGCCAGCGCACTGAAACAAGCTCCCTCTGAAGACTATCAACTACTACAAGGCTTGGTGGCCGGTGACCAGGCTGCGATCGATGAAATCAGTCAGCGCCTATTTGGCGAGCAAGCGGCCCAGTACACACAATATCTGACCTTTGCCATTCAATCGTTGGCACCTATGTTGAGTGGTGAGGGCCAAGGTGATGATGCCCCCCCGCTTACGCCGGAGACTTTGCCCAACGTTTGGATAAAGCAGGCACAAGTATCGGTACGATTAAACGACCAGTTAATCAGCAGCGACTGGAAAAATATCATCGACAACCATTTATTTATCCAACAACCGACGACCTTTAGTGTCAAAGCCTCTCAGAGTCCGCTATGGCAAAGCCTGTTAACCAATGGGCAATTTGAAATTGGTCAGGCCGGCATACAGGCGGCTCAACAGTGGCAAATTCAAGGTTTAAATGTCGAACAATTGGACCTATCAGCCAATGAGCGCCTGAAGGCACAAATGCTCAGTGCTCTTGCCAATATAGAGGGCCAGCTTACAATCCAAGACAGCCAGTTAAATGGTCAATCTTCCGTTGATCTCGCGCAACTGGCGCTTGAAGCGGTTGGCCAAGATAGCTTTACGCAAGCGATTGCGGGTGCCTTGAATGGCTTACAAAAACTGCGTATTCAGCTGGGTTTGGATGGCACGCTACAGCGTCCTTCCATCAGCCTAAGTTCAGATTTGGATACGCAGTTAGCTGGGCAGCTTGTTAGTCAATTGACCACGGAACAACAAACGCTGCTCACCGACTTAAATAATGCACTCGTGAGTGAAGCTGAGGGCCCGTTAGCCGCAACCAATAGTCAGCTTCAACAACTAATTCAATGGCAGACAGCAGCAGATAGCGATATCGATTCACTTGAAGCTATCACCTCGGGCCAACTGAATGACGTCGTTGAGCAGCAAAAAAACAAGTTATTCGACAAGTTGAAACAGAAACTTGACGGTAAAAGCGGTTAGCGACTTTGCAGTTTGCGCCTTTAGCGGCATAATGGCCACAGTATAAACACCCTGTTTGATCAGAATGCGCAATAGAATTTTGCCTATCCTGATGGTCGGGCTTTTGCTTGTGTTGCAATATAGGTTGTGGTTTGGCAAGCACAGCATCCCTGATCTTTGGGATATGCAGGAAAAAATAGAGTTGCAAGTTCAGCAGAATGCAAACTTACAACAACGTAACGATTTGCTTAAGGCTGACATCAACGACTTGAAAATCGGCCTAGAAGCGATCGAAGAACGTGCGCGCAATGAACTTGGCTTGATCAAACAAGGTGAGACGTTTTACCGAATCCTTCCTGCAGAGCAATAATTGATGATGCAACAAATACCAGTGGTGATACCCGCAGCAGGGGTAGGCCAACGGATGCAAGCTGATCGCCCTAAGCAATACCTTCAGCTGCACAACAAAACTTTGCTAGAGCACACCTTACACAATCTCTATAACCATCCAGCAATAGGTGCAATCTACCTAGTATTAAGCCCAGAGGATGAATATTTCGAAACCCTCAAAACGCTTGATCTCACCCGAACGCACAGGGTCGCCGGAGGAGCAGAAAGAGTAGACAGTGTATTAGCCGGATTGAAAGCAATCGCTCAAACATCCTCTTCCAATGACTGGGTGCTAGTACATGATGCGGCTCGTCCCTGCGTCAGCCATGCTGATATTGACCGCTTAATCGACAGTCAATCGCACTTCGAAGATGGCGCTATTCTGGCTAGCCCCGTCAGGGACACGATGAAGAAAGCCGATATACAATCGCGAGAAGTAATCGCAGAAACAGTGCCGAGAAACGACCTTTGGCACGCCTACACGCCACAGATGTTTCGCGTTAACACTTTAATCTCAGCTATTGAACATGGCCTTTCACGCAACGGCACACTGACGGACGAAGCGTCCGCAATGGAACTGTTCGGTAAAACGGTCGGTTTAGTTCACGGCAGCGTATCCAATTTGAAAGTTACTACGCCAGATGATTTAGCACTGGCTGAATTCTATTTATCAAGAGGTGAAACATGCGCATAGGGCATGGCTTTGACGTACACAAATTTGGTGGCAACGGTCCGATCGTAATAGGTGGTGTACAAATCCAATACGAGTATGGGCTAGTTGCTCACTCCGACGGCGATGTCCTGCTCCACGCTTTATGCGATGCACTGTTGGGTGCTGCGGCCCTTGGTGATATAGGCAAACACTTTCCAGACACCGATGCGGAATTTGCCGGCGCGGACTCACGCCAGCTGCTCAGACACGTGATGTCCCTACTCGACAACAAAGGCTACCGGCTAATCAATGCTGATATGACGATAGTTGCACAAGCACCAAAGATGGCACCTCATATCGATACCATGCGTTCGTTGATCGCACAGGATACACGCTCAAATATGGGTGATATCAATGTTAAAGCCACCACAACAGAGAAACTTGGCTATACCGGTCGGAAAGAAGGTATTGCCTGTCACGCTGTTGTCTTAATCGGGGCGAAACGCGCGTGACGTTGAAACTGCCGACCGAATGGCAATATGCGCATGGACTGCCGGTGAGTCAGGCGATATTCAAACAACAAAGCGCAGACTTCATTGTCCGTGAAAAGTTAGGCTACGAGCCCTGTGGTGAAGGCGAGCATCTTTATGTTTGGTTACGCAAGACCGATTTAAATACAGCCTTTGTCGCTGAGCAACTGGCGAGTCACTGCAAAATACCATTGCGCAATGTCAGCTATGCAGGTAGGAAAGATAAGTTTGCGGTAACGGAACAATGGTTTGGTATCCACCTTCCAGGAAAGCGCGATATCGACTGGACCGGCTTCGATTTGGATGGCGCAGAAATTCTAGCGAGTAAACGGCACAATAAAAAGCTGCGCACCGGCCAACTCATTGGTAATCACTTTGAGATCCGCCTGCGGAATCTCTCACACCCCGAAGCATTCACCCAACGTGTGGCACTCGTGCAACAGGCCGGTGTACCCAACTATTTTGGTGAGCAACGTTTTGGGGTAAGAAAATCCAGCGATGGCCAGTTGCAACAAGGTGGTAATTTGGCTTTGGGCGAACGCTTGGTTCAAGGCGAATCGATTCGCAATCGCAACAAACGTTCAATGGCTATATCAGCCCTGCGTAGTTGGCTTTTTAATCATGTTGTCAGCGAGAGAATAGCCGCCCAAACCGACCACAGCATATTAATTGGAGATGCACTTAAATTAGCGGGCTCGAATAGCTTTTTTGTGGCAGACACCGTCGATGCTGAGCTAGAGAGAAGACTGATTGAGCGCGATATTGAGTTGACGGCACCAATGTGGGGCAGCGGCGTTCTGGCATGCGTCAGTGCGGCCCGAAAATTTGAACTGAGCTGTGTTGAGCCATATCGAGCGGTGGCAAATTCATTAGAACAACTAGGACTGAAACAAGAGCGGCGCGCTTTAAACGTTTTTCCGAACAACCTTAGTTGGCAATTTGATAGGAATGATGTAACCCTACAGTTCGACCTTCCTGCTGGTTGCTATGCGACCGCTGTAATACGAGAACTAACCCGAACAGAGCAAGAATGACGTTATGAGAATATTACTAAGTAACGACGATGGTGTATTTGCCGAAGGCTTACACGTTTTGTTTGATGCTTTGTCGCAACACCACGATGTGACTGTCATCGCACCCGATCGAAATTCCAGTGGCGCTAGTAATGCGCTTTCATTACACAGTCCTTTGCGGATCCAGAAAATGAAGAATGGTTTCTACGCAGTTAATGGCACTCCATCCGACTGTGTACATTTAGGGGTTAATCAATTTCTTGAGCAGGATCCGGAACTAGTAGTATCAGGGATCAACCACGGTGCAAACTTAGGCGATGATGTGGTGTATTCTGGCACAGTGGCGGCTGCCACAGAGGGGCGGTATATGGGCCTACCCGCGATCGCAGTTTCACTTACCAGCAAGTCCGGTGAGCACTTTGAAACGGCGGCGCAAATCGTACTCAACACGATAAAACAGTTGGAGAGTCACCCATTGCCAGCCAATCAAATCTTGAATATCAATGTCCCGAATCTACCCTATGAATCTTTACAGGGGACTCAAGTTACACGACAAGGCAGACGTCACCGTGCGGAAACCATGGTCAAAGATACAGATCCGTTCGGCCGTGAGGTCTACTGGTATGGACCTGTGGGAGCAGAACAAGATGCCGGTCCAGGTACCGATTTTCATGCCGTCAGCAATGGCTATTGTTCAATCACACCGTTGAGCGTTGATATGACTGCCTATCAAAGCTTGGAAGAAATGAAAGAGTGGTTGAACAAAACCCGTTGAAACCGGACAATAAGCATTTAACAATGATAATAACAATAAGCGATTGACACACATCATGAGAAGCAGTTCACGCCGCGGCGATACATTGGCTCAACTATTAGTCCAAGAAGGGATCACCAACAATCGCGTTCTGAACGCTATAGCAGGTACCCCGCGTGAGCTATTCTTACCAGATGCTCTGAAACACAAAGCCTATCAAAATACCGCACTCCCCATTGGTCAAGGACAAACGATTTCTCAACCTTATATTGTTGCGAGAATGACCGAACTGCTGCTATCTGCGCCAAACAACGCGAATAGCGTTCTGGAAATCGGGACAGGCTCAGGTTATCAAACGGCTATATTGGCTCAGTTGTTCGGACAAGTTTTCTCGGTAGAACGCATCAAATCGCTACAGTTCCAAGCAAAACGGCGCATGAACAACTTAAACCTTCACAATATTTCCATGAAACACGGTGACGGTTGGCAAGGTTGGGCGAGCAAGGGACCATTTGACGCCATCATTGTGACAGCAGCGGCAAGTTCTCTACCGCAAGCGCTAACTGATCAGCTCAATGAAGGCGGTCGTTTGATCATTCCGGTAGGAAATGATGCGCAAACGCTGCTCTGTATCGATCGCAAAGAAGGCGAATTGGTGACCGAAGAGGTGGAATCAGTTCGGTTTGTACCACTAGTCGCTGGAGCCATTGCGTGAAGCTGTTCCAGCCCTGTTATGATTTGGCATTGCGTTGGGCTAAACACCGCTTCGCCGAACGGTATTTGGCGGTACTTAGCTTTAGCGAGTCGGTCGTCTTTCCGATTCCACCTGATGTGATGCTTGCGCCAATGGCACTCAGCCAACCTAACAAGGCATGGCGCTTCGCCCTGATAACAACAATTGCATCAATCCTTGGTGGTGTGGCGGGATATTGGCTGGGCTGGTTCGCGTTTGATAGTTTTATAGCGCCTGTAGTAGAAAGCATGGGCTATCAATCAAAATTAGATATGGCTATTGAGTGGTTCAATACCTATGGCGTCTGGGTCGTATTCTTAGCCGGGTTCTCACCGATACCTTACAAGATATTCACGGTAAGTGCCGGTTTCTTGCATATGGCATTCCTGCCCTTTTTGCTTGCCTCAGCGATAGGTCGTGGTGCGCGCTTTTTCCTAGTTGCCGGCCTGATGTATTGGGGAGGGCCAAGCATGGAGAATAAACTCCGCGAATGGGTCGAGTATCTTGGCTGGGGTGTTGTTGCTCTGGCAGTCTTAGCGTACCTGAGCTTGCGCTGAGGATACCGATGCGGTTTATTACCAACGCGCATCATTCCCTCCTAACCCGAGCCGTGCGGGCGTTCGCGGCATGTTCAGTTGCGTTACTATTTCTGAGCAGCTGCAGCAGTGCGCCTCATGCACCAGCACCAGTTGAAACCTTGGATATGCGCATTGCAGAGCCTCAAGGACCTTTCCAACAAGACGTCTATACAGTGCAGGCGGGAGACACTTTATTTGCAATCGCCTTTTACAGTGGTAATGACTATCGAGACATCGCCCGCTACAACGGGCTTTCCGCACCTTTTGTCATTCAACCGGGCGATAAATTACGGTTAACTGCACCACCACCGCGCCGCAATGTTGCAAATCGCGCTAGCCCCAATAATGACGTAGCTTCACGCCCCGTTGCGACTAAACCACCCTCCCCTAGCGTTACGCCACCCGCCCAAAAGCCACGTGGTCGTACCAGTGCAATTTCTGAACAAGCAGCTGTTGACCGTGCCAAAGAGCAGGCGTATGGTGAAAGTGAAAAAGATGTTAACCGGCAGCAAGTTAGACAGCAGTTTCCGGCAGGCGTAGAACGTTGGGTTTGGCCTGCAGAGGGCCGAATAATCGGGCGCTTCGACGATTCGGAATCAGGTAACAAAGGGGTTGATATCGCCAATACAAGCGGAACCCCAGTTGTTGCTGCAGCCAGTGGAAAGGTCGTCTATACCGGTAGTGCGTTACGTGGTTACGGCAAGCTTGTAATCATCAAACACACAAATACATTCTTGAGCGCATACGCGCACAACGACCGCATACTCGTCAACGAACAGCAATGGGTAAAAGCGGGCGAGCAAATAGGCACAATGGGAAGTTCAGGAACCGATAAGGTCATGCTTCATTTTGAAGTTCGCTATCGTGGTCAATCACTTGATCCGATGCGCTACCTTCCTCGCCAATAAAAACAATAAATAATAATCATAAAAGACAGGAGAGTATAACCGGATCCAACAATCAGGAGATGCAGTTGTGGGAAAAACCAAAGATACTGTGATCGAGAAAGATACCGCTGATACTGTCGACATCGACTTAGACGTAATGGTCGCCGAGCCTGATGACGCAGAGCTTGTTAAACCTGCCAGCGCAACCAGCGCTGACTCTAACAGCGATGACACATCGCTTAATCAAGAAGAATTCACCAAAACACTTGACGCAACCCAGCTTTACTTAGGTGAAATTGGCTTTTCGCCACTTCTCACAGCGGAAGAAGAAGTTTATTTTGCACGCAAAGCTCTGAAAGGGGATGAAGCGTCACGCAAACGCATGATTGTTAGCAACCTGCGTTTGGTGGTGAAAATCGCGCGACGATACAACAATCGAGGTTTAGCATTGCTCGACCTGATTGAGGAAGGCAACTTAGGGCTAATAAGAGCCGTAGAAAAATTTGACCCAGAGCGCGGATTCAGGTTTTCAACCTACGCGACATGGTGGATCAGACAAACCATCGAGCGGGCTATTATGAATCAAACCCGTACGATTCGACTACCCATTCACGTGGTTAAAGAGCTCAATGTGTTCTTGCGCACAGCGCGGGAACTGTCGCAAAAGCTCGACCACGAACCTACTGCTGAGGAAATCGCCAGCGAGCTAGATCGCCCCATTGAGGAAGTCAGCAAAATGCTGCGCTTGAATGAGCGCATCACCTCAGTTGACACGCCAATTGGCGGTGACGGTGACAAAGCACTGTTAGATATAATCGCTGACGACACCGAGAACAGTCCTGAAGAAAACCTTCAAGATAGCGATATCAAGCAAAGCATCGTGCGTTGGTTAGGCGACTTAAATCCAAAACAGCGGGAAGTTTTAGCCCGCCGGTTTGGTCTATTAGGCTATGAGCCGTCAACGCTCGAGGATGTAGGTGCTGAAATTGGTCTGACTCGCGAACGAGTTCGTCAAATTCAAGTCGAGGCATTGCGCCGTTTGCGCGATATGCTTGGTCATCAAGGCCTGAACCTGGAAGCGTTATTTAACCAGACTTGTGCGTGAATTCGACTGTACGATTAATACTTTCAGGCGTCGTCGCCTTTTGTTTTTACTTTGCTTGGGCATACTGGGCCAACAGTAGCCCAAGCATTGATCCTCAAATGACATTGCAAAGTGCTCTGGTGCAGGGCATTTACAGCGGTGTCGTCACCTTGGTTTTTACATTTTTACTCGAACGAGCTAACAAAATTTTTGTGCATCGCTGTTGGTCGTTGGCGTTTATGGTGCCTGTTCTATGTGCGGTTCACAGCCCTACTCGCCAAGCAAACGCAATGCGTGAGGCAATGAACGACGCCTTGGCATTATCGGCGGATAAAATGGCTGGCTCGTGTATACCGGGTGTTGTATTTGCGCCGTTACTACCGATCGCGGTCCAGTCGTGTTTCGTCATAGCGGTCAATGTAATCAACCACACTCCAAACCTATGGTTGACTGTGATACCGTCAATTTTGTTTAGTACGCTGTACGCCTACTCATACAGCATTACGCTCTGGAGAGCCCGCAACAAGGCGGAAGAATTATAAACCGCTGAGCGTTGACTTTTTGTTTCGCTAGCACTGCCACACCAAAAATTGTTTGATTTTTAACCAGCATGTACTAATTTTAAAGTAGCAGGAACGCATCTACCTAACCCAATTTGGAAGGGGGGCTTACCCATGTCCATCTTTGAACCACACGGTGATTTTTCATTACAGGCTGAAGGCGACTTATTGGTTATTTCTGCTTGTGGAGCGTGGAACCTTGAAACCAGTAAGGCATACAGCCTTGCTTGTAAGAGTAAAGTAAAACGTCACTTTGCCGATCGCGCTTTCTATACGCTGATTTGCACTTATGATTGGCTTCCAACCCACGATAGTTTAGAAACACTACGTGACACAACGCGCTGGGCAATTGAGCACGGTATGTTGGCACAGGCCTACTGTTTCTCAAATCAACTCGAAGCAGAGCTGCTTAGTACGCATATCAATAGCTTAGAGCAGGACAGAGTGTTGCGCAGAAGCTTCACTTACGAAGGCGCAGCTCGACAGTGGCTTAAATTGGTCGCTCAACAAAGAGGTTCCGCTTCGATGAACGCTTTTAAGCCGCCGCTCACGGAATTACAACAATAGCGGCACTAAACGGGCGCATACTGATTGGTTGTTGCGTAACAAATGTTTTGGCGACTGGAACGTCTGTTTGCCACAGCTTGATTTTAGTTGAAGCCATGAACCCCAAAGGTAATGGTAAAGGGTGCGTGTCGAACGACATATTAAACGCAACGTAGACTCGGTGCCCCTGCTCGTTGGTTCGTTGATATGCTAGCAGTCTTTTTTCATCGTCCATTTCGTAATAGTCGATATCGCCATCGATGAGTACCGGATGCTCTTTACGCAATTGAATGAGTGAACGATAAAAATCAACCAACTCTGGGTCAAAAGCGACTGGGTCAGGCTCTCTTGGTAAGCCGAGAGGGTGCCCCCTTTCGGCTGCAAACTCAAACTCGGGCCAAATAAGCGGTTTCCGATTGTTGGGATCATCGCTTCCCCACATCCCCATTTCATCGCCCGCCCATATTTGTGGTGCACCGGGCTGAGTAAACTGGAAAGCAAGGAATGCTTTTACTCTCTGATACGTAAGCTCATCAGGTTTGCCTATCTTGTATCGCTCGTCAGCGATAGCTCGGGCATTAAACTTGTAGTTGTTCTGATTGTAAAAAGAAGTCAGTAACCGCGGACTATCATGACTCGCGGACATATTCATCATGGCTAGACCAAAGGCCGGTTCATAGCCTTGTTGCAGTTCGGTCAACTGCTCGACTAACGCGGACGCACTGATTTGGTTATCGATGCCAGCGAAAAAACGACGCGCGCTGCGGTACCAGCGGTAGTTCATCACCGCATCAAAAACATCCCCTTGCAGCACTGGAGCAGGGTCCATTAGGTCGTCAGGATACTCCTCCCACCAGATCTCACCGATCAGGTAAGCATCAGGATTGATCGAACGCACGAAACTTCGATACTCGCGCCAAAACCCAAGTGGAATCTCAGCTGCAACATCCATTCGATAGCCATCCACACCGTCTGAAGGGTCGCCATCGCCATTCGGATCCAGCCAACGCTGCGTGACAGCTAAAATATGGCGTTTCGCATCAGGGTTGGCTATATCGCCCTCAAACAAAGATACTCGCTGGGAGTGATCGACCTTTTGAGTTTCCCTAATTTCAGGCATTTGTTTGACGTTAAACCATCCTTTGTAATCAAACTCGTTTTCGGGCGTCTGTGGATCATCAAAACGTTCAATCCAATACCAATCAGCATAAAGTGACTGCTGCTGGTTTTCGAGTACGTCTTGCCATGCCCAAAAAGTATTACCGGTGTGATTCCAAGAGAAATCAACGATAACGCGAATATCACGTGCTTTCGCTTGCGCTAATAAGTCAACAAACAACTTGTCTGCTGACGTCATCACCCAAGTGCTGGGATCTGCCGGATTTTCGGTTGCGATAAGTCGCTTGTCCCCTTCAGGATCTGGTCCAAAATTGACATCAATATGGTGCCAATAGCGTGCGTCAAACTTATGCAATGAAGGGGAGTCATTTAAGGGATTAAAGTAAATCGCATTGACGCCAAGTGAGGTCAAATAATCGAGTTTGTCGATAACACCTTGCAGATCACCACCGTAACGCCGCAAGCTTGTCATGCCATCGAAGTTATTGATTGGATGGCCGTTGCTCGCAAGTCGGCCTTTAACATTCTCAAAATAGGGATCCGCGGCATACCAATCTTGTGTCCACGGCGTAATTTGCCAATCGTCCGGTACGAAGCCGGGATATCCGCCAGTAATATCGGCTTTGGTCGGATCATTGCTGTGATCACCATTGTGGAAACGCTCCACAAATATTTGGTACCAAATAGCGTCTTTGGCCCACGATGGGGGTCGCTCATGCTTTTTAGCAACTTCAGCAGGCGCACATCCAGCAAGGACAATACAAAACGCTGAAGACATTAAAAGGGAGCGAGTTCTCATTTAAACCTCAAATCAAATATCAGTTTCATTATTCAATCGTAGCGGCAGAATACGGTAGCGCAATAAAGTTACAGTGAATACGTTTGCAATGACATGAGTGAGTTATATTGCGACGAAGCAAATTAGCAATCTTGATATGATCGTTATAGTCTAAAAGGTACGCGCATATTCGTGGTAAGTATTAATGAAAGCACGGACCATCTTAATTGCTAGCACTCTATTGCTGAATATTTTCTTGGCCGACGAAACTAAAGGTTACGAGAACGTCACACTAGAGCCGATGATTTCTTTGAGTACAAGTGCACAAGAAGTCAGAGCATTGCTCGAGGATGGACTGCGGTGGCTTGATGAAGGACAAGTCGATAGAGCGAAACAACATTTTCACGAAGCAGCATCTATTGCACCAAACGACCCGATGCCTCTTTTGGCATTGGCAAAATCAGCCCTCAAAGAAGATGACAAGGCATCTGCGTTTCGCAGCATAAACAGAGCCAAATCGATCGCATCAAACTCTCTAGAAGTATTGATATCACAAGCCCGACTTTTCCAACAGATTAACCAAAATGGCCAATCAGAGCGCATATATAAAAACGCACTTAAACTCACCGAAGAGCCTTGGACAATTGAAACTGAGCTAGGTTACTTATACCTCAACGCATTCGACCGCCCTCAAGATGCCCTTGCCAGCTTTGATAAGGCAATTCAGTCTGCACCAAATTACGGCACGGCGCATTATGGTAGAGGGCTCTCTCTTATCAAGCTAGGGCTATATGACAAAGCAATTGCAGCCTATCAACAGGTTGCGGTCAATCATCCAACAGATAGTCAAATTTTCAAAACCATTGGCCGCTTGCACATGAAAATGGATCAGCCTACTCAGGCGATATCTGCCTTCAATGAAGGGTTGAGCATTGAGCCAGATAATTTTGAATTGTTGATGGACCGCGGAGAAGCATTCAAAACGCTAGGAAATATTGATGCTGCCATTAAAAACTTTTCTGCTGCGGTTACAGTGAAACCCAACAGTCATATACCTGTGCTTCGATTAGCAATGCTGGCTCATGAAAATAAACAATTCGCTAGTGCGCAGAAGTTTTATGAAAAAGTGTTAGCACTTGAACCGAATCACATCATTACACTCAACAACCTCGCCTGGTTGTTTGCAGAAACAGACACCAATTTAGACAGAGGAATACAATTAAGCCGAAAAGCATTATCTTTGACCAAACAGTCTCCATTATTGCTCGACACACTCGCTTGGCTATACCGAGCAAAAGGTGACTTGCCTCTGGCAGAGCAAATATTGGTCAGAGCCGTTTCCGCGCAGTCATCTCCAAGGGCAACGACCTACTATTACTTGGGTGTGGTCAAGCAAGAGGTAAATAAACCATTGGAGGCGGTTTCTGCCTTTCATTTGGCAATCAATATAGAACCTGACTTTATTTACGCTGAAGAAACACGTATGCGACTAAATGAGCTGGAAGGGAAAAATTAGTTTCGGTCCAACGTAACAAAGTCCAATTGATAAGCGTTTTTTTCGTCTGGAAGCCGAGTCTCTCGCGCTACTTCAATCCAATTACCTGTCCCTTGATAATCAGGAAAGTAGGTATCTCCGGGCACGTCTGTATCAATCAACGTGAGATACAAACGGTCAGCGTCCCTCAGAAAGGCGTCGTATATCCGCCCACCACCGATGATCATCACTTCATCGGCTGCTAATCGATTGGCTTCTCCTAACGCCGCCTGCGTGCTGTTGACAACTATCGCGTCATCTAATCGGAAACTTTCCTGTGTAGTGACAACAATATTAACTCGCCCTGGTAACGCTTTCCCTATGGATTCATAGGTTTTTCTCCCCATAATCACGGGCTTACCCAGGGTTACCTTCTTGAAGTGTTGTAAGTCTGCAGGTAAATGCCACGGCATGTCGTTATCTGCGCCGATTATTCGTGAACGTGTCATAGCCGCGATCATTGAAATTTGCATCTTATAATCCTGTCAAACTAACATCGTCGACATCCTAACCAAGTTGCTCGGTGTTTGCGATAGATGATTTTGACGTGTTGAAGTTTTCTACTTAAACATGAAGCACTAGACTGGTATCAGAAAGCCTCGCCGATACCAGTTTAGAGTACTGAGTTGGATATCGTTTTATTCTTTGGTGTACACGATATTTGGATGATCATCTTCGTCATCCCAATCGTCATCATCTTCATCGAATTCAGCTTGTTCCATGGTATTGCGATGATAGGTATCCCATTTGAACTCAACTTGCTCGTCTTCATCTTGCTCTACCTCTTCTTCGTTAGGTAATGTTTGCAAGAAGTCCATTATGTGACGACAAAGTGATTGCGTTTCAAGCTTCTGGAAAGCCGAAATTTGATAGAACTCTTCATTCCAACCTAACTCATCGGCAATGCGTTTGGTCAGCTCTTCCGCTTCTTCTGGAAGCAACAGGTCGATCTTATTGAACACCAACCACCTTGGCTTCGCAGCAAGTTTCGGACTGTACTTTTCAAGTTCGTTGATAATGGCTTTGGCATTGTCAACCGGGTCGCTTCCATCCACTGGCATCAAATCGACTAGATGCAGCAACACTCGGCAACGCTCCAAATGTCGTAAAAATTGTATCCCTAACCCAGCACCTTCGGCAGCACCTTCGATCAACCCAGGAATGTCAGCAATGACAAAACTTTCTTGCGAATCCATGCGCACCACACCAAGGTTTGGTACCAAAGTGGTGAAAGGATAATCGGCCACCTTTGGTTTGGCCGCCGATACAGCTCGAATGAATGTCGATTTACCCGCGTTTGGTAAACCCAACAAACCAACATCAGCCAACAACATGAGCTCTAATTTAAGGTTTCGAATCTCGCCAGGCGTACCATTGGTCTTTTGCCGCGGTGCACGATTGGTACTGCTTTTGAAACGCGCATTTCCCAGGCCATGGAAGCCACCCTGCGCGACCTTAAGACGCTGCCCGTGCTTAGTCAAATCACCTAGAACTTCAGCGGTTTCAACATCGGTAGCGCGTGTACCAACGGGGACGCGTAATTCTAAGTCAGCACCACCACGCCCGGTACAATTGCTGCCCTGACCGTTTTGACCGCGCTCGGCACGATGAAAACGTTCAAAGCGATAGTCAATCAAGGTATTCAAGTTTTCGTCAGCAATCAGAAACACACTGCCACCGTCGCCGCCGTCACCGCCATCAGGACCGCCGCGCGGAATATACTTTTCGCGACGAAAGCCAACGGTACCGTTACCTCCGTCGCCGGCTTCTACACGAATCTCTGCTTCATCTACAAACTTCATGACTATCTCAGTTAAACTCTAAACAAACTCTCAATCGAATAGTAGAAACAACCCTCTACCCATTGAAAATCGAACAAATTGCGTGTCTTCCACTAGCTTCAGCGAACCTAGCGGACTGTGCGTAAAAGCTGAGTGTAGTTAACACTTCAGCAATCCGCTATATGAACCAACCCTGCTTGCCATAAAAAAACCCCGCCGAAGCGGGGTTTTTCTGCAAATCTTAAATATTACTCAGCAACGATGCTAACGTATTTACGATTTTTAGGACCTTTCACTTCAAACTGAACTTTACCGTCAGCCAATGCGAATAGAGTGTGGTCTTTGCCGATACCCATGTTGTCACCAGCGTGGAAACGTGTACCACGTTGACGAACAATGATGTTACCCGCAAGTACAGATTCACCACCAAAACGCTTAACACCTAAACGTTTACTTTCTGAATCACGACCGTTTTTGGTACTACCACCAGCCTTTTTGTGTGCCATGTGTTCGTGCTCCTATTATGCGCTAATGCCTGTGATCTTCACTTCAGTGAACCACTGACGATGACCCATTTGCTTACGTGAATGCTTACGGCGACGGAACTTAACAATCTTTACTTTCTCGCCACGACCGTGCGTAACAACTTCCGCTGTCACTTTAGCACCCGCTACTGAAGGTGTGCCGATTTTAACGTCATCACCATTGCTAACCATTAAAATGTCTTCGAATTCAACCGTTTCGCCTGGGGCTACTTCGATTTTTTCAAGACGAACGGTTTGACCTTCGGCCACACGGTGTTGTTTACCACCACTTTGGAAAACCGCGTACATAACTTACTCCGCTCTGCGCTCTAACTGCGCTGATTACAAAAAACAGGGCGCGGATTGTACGTGATAAGCAAATATGTCGCAAGCCCTAAACACGGAAAAATGGCTATTTTTGCAGCAATTTGTGTAAAACCTTTGAAAAACTTTGCTCAACCTTTTCAATCTAGCCGACTAAGCTCGAACAAACAGCTGTTTAGCAATTTTGTATAAGGTCAATAATATCGACTAATATTACGCAAATACAGTGATAAAAAAGTGTTTTTCGCGCAGAAACTCAACTGGATACCAACGTACTTTCCTGTAGAATTGCTGCCCATAAAACGCATGAGAAATTAGCAACAAAGCATGGACAAAAACGCGATTCAAGAACTTGCCCAAGATGATATGTTGGCTGTCAATCAGTTAATACAGGAGCAAGTCGCTTCCGATGTAGCTTTGATCAATCAATTAGGTTTTTACATCGTCAACAGTGGCGGTAAACGCCTTCGCCCTTTGTTGACCGTAATCAGTGCTAGAGCATTAGGAATCCAAACCCAAGACCACATCAGTTTGGCTGCTATTATTGAGTTTATTCATACTGCGACGCTACTGCATGACGACGTAGTCGACGAGTCGACCATGCGCCGCGGTCGAGAAACGGCCAACGAATTGTTCGGCAACCAAGCAAGTGTATTGGTAGGTGACTTTCTGTATTCGCGTGCGTTTCAGATGATGGTCAACCTACAGCGCATGCGGGTGATGGATATTTTGTCTGATGCAACCAATCGAATTGCACAAGGTGAAGTGATGCAGTTGATGAACTGTAACGACCCTGATACCACCGAAGAGCGTTATCTGGACGTGATTTACAGTAAAACTGCGCGCTTATTTGAAGCCGCAACTCAATTGGCTGCTGTATTGACTGAGCAACCCAATTCAGTCGAAGTGGCAATGCAAAACTATGGCAAACACCTTGGCACAGCGTTTCAGCTAATCGACGATGTATTGGACTATGACGCTGACGCGGCAACGATGGGCAAGAATGTTGGTGACGATCTAGCTGAGGGTAAACCCACACTGCCACTACTTTACGCAATGTGGAATACAGATGAGTCTAATGCAGGTTTGATCAGGAGCGCGATTGAAAATGGCGACGGCATGCAGCATCTAGCAAAAATTCAAACCATTATCGGCACAACTGGAGCACTTAAGTACACCCGTCAGCTGGCCGAGAAGGAGGCTGACCTTGCAATTGAGTGTCTGGCAGATATACCGGAATCGGCATACAAACAGGCGCTTGTTGCATTGGCCCATACCGCCGTAGAGAGAGATGCCTAGCCGGGCCTCTAGTTGGCGATACTGGGCAGCTATCTTCTGCGCTGCCGCGCTTAGTTTCGGGTACACATTAAGCACCAACATAGCCTTGGCTGACGCCGAAACACGTTCAAATTGGTCTACAGGTTTGGCTTGGGGACAAAGTTCATCAAGATGGGAGTTAGATAGCGGAATCCGCAAAATGCGCCCCGATACGTTTCGCTTCACGCTCACCAGACACGCAATTTATTCCTACCAAATAGCTGCACCTTGGGAGCTAAGTGTCGACCTGGATACCAGTATTTATCACTGGGACGACCCGTTCCGCAATCGTGCGATTACGACATTTACCCTCGTACCTATGCTGCGAATCCAAACACAGTGGCAGCACCTGACTCCGTTTGTTGGCGTTGGTATTGGTGTAGCAGTGCTCGACAGCAAGGATTGGATGGATAGAGAGTTGGGCAGCCATATCATGTTTGAAGACAAGTTCGAACTGGGATTTCGCTACCGTTACCATCAGCTAACGGTTGGGATAAGCCATTTTTCCAATGCCGATCTCGCTCGCATCAATCACGGCGCCAATATTTATCAGCTGGGGTATCAATATCGGTGGTAAACTAAAACGTGTCGCCTGCTTTAGTCGTTATTTATGATTAAGCAGGGCTCCAGGATTACCCGCGTCTTCGAGCGGACAGCGGCCTTAACGGACTCTAGATACAAGGAATGAGGTTTACCATGCAACTCGTTATCGGCAACAAAAATTATTCGTCTTGGTCGCTTCGGCCTTGGTTGCTCTTGCACGCAAACGCTATCGAATTTAGCGAAATTAATGAATCGCTTCACCCACAACGCGTTGGCCAGCGTCTAAGCCAATACTCTGGCAGCGCTAAAGTACCGGTGTTGATTGATAACGACACAGCAATATGGGATTCATTAGCCATCTGTGAGTATATCTCTGAGCAATACTTGGACGGCCGTGGCTGGCCCCAAGAAAAGCACTCACGTGCACTAGCACGCTCGGTTTGTGCCGAGATGCACGCTGGATTTTACGCCATTCGCAATCAGATGCCGATGAATTGTCGCCTGACTAAAAAGATTGAGCTCAATGCTGAACTGCGTACTGAAATAGACCGAATTGAAGAGATCTGGTCAACATACACGGGTCCCGCTGAAGATGGCAGTTATTCGCTTTTTGGGGAATTTGGCATCGCAGATTGCTTTTTTGCGCCCGTAGCATTGCGTTTCAAATCATATGGTGTCGTGCTAACCGAAAAGGCTAGACGTTACCAGCAAAGTATTCTCTCCCATCCATCGTTGTGCGCGTGGGTTGCCCAAGCAGGCAAAGAGACGGAGACGCTACCACAAAACGAAGTTTGACTTAGCCCTCAGCTTTTCCATTCCAATTTCCATTTTGACCTAAGGAACACATGAAGACGCTATACCGATACCTCATTTTACTCGTTCTACTCATCGCGGCTATTGCGGCCTACAGTGCTGGTAGTCGGACCGGTATGTTTGCATTTATTATTTTGGGATTTGCACTTGAAGCCGCTTTTTGGCTGCGGTTGTTTCCGATTAAACGCAAAGGCACTAAGCCCTGATACGTATAATATACCAAATCCACCGAGTTCGCTAAGTTACCAGTAATGTCGGGCAAATGTCGGGAGAAAACCGTAACCGACACCTAGCTTCAGCATGAATAATCCTGATTGTAGAGCACAGGAGCAATTTGATGATTCTAAAACAATTACGTATACGCCGCCGGCTATCGCAGGAGCAACTCGCTCAAATGTCTGGGCTTAACGTCAGAACGATTCAGCGCTTAGAAAGCGGTGCCAACGCAAGTTTAGAATCTCAGAAATGTCTCGCTGCCGCTCTCGATGTAGATATCGAAACACTGAATCAGGAGACTATTATGATCAACAAAAATACAGACAACTGGGATTCCTTACCGATATTCCTAAAAATGTGGTTTGCACTTAACTTTTTGCAATTGCGGCCAGCTCGTCACACTGCGGTTCGCGCTGAGTTTCTGTGTCACGCCTGTGGATTCTTATTTTGCCTAGTTGGCATAATCAATGAAGCCTCGCTCATCGGCGGTTTGATGATGCTAGCGTCGGCACACCTCTTTACGCTATTGAAGTGGCAGGGCGACAAGTATCAAATCTGGTTTGATCGTCTGAGTCCCGAAAGCTGACACCTTACTTTCACGCTAACGGGAGCATTCATGATTATACTTTTCATACTGGGATTGGGTATGTGTTGTCTCGGTGTAATTATGGTTGTTCGCCCGCGTTCATTTGCACATGGAGTAAGGGCTTTTAGCCGCCAATCCTGGTTTCATCAACTTGAAATCACAAGCCGCTTAGTCCTCGGTGCAACCGCCCTGCTAATAGCCGAAGATAGTCAGTACCCAAGGTTATTATTTGGTCTCGGAGGCCTGCTGTGTTTTGTCAGTTTATTACTAATACTCATTGGTTCACGCCGACATATTCAATTTGCGCAGTTAAGCGCCAAAATAGGGATGGGGTTTCGACCGATAGGAATCGTTGCGATCGCTTGTGGCGCAACCTTATGCTACTTCAGTTTACGTTAATGGCTGAGGCACTGGCACCAAACAGAAAGTACCGCCATATAGCATGGTAGTAGATGGACTTTTAACCAACGCATCGTTATGATCAAACAGCGGCTGCACATCAAATTCAGTCAATAACAGAGAACCACTATGATTGTAGAAAATGTGCTTCCCAGCGATTATGCAGAATTGCTGAACGTCTGGGAAAATTCCGTCCGAGCGACTCATGATTTTATTACGGATGAAGATATTGAGTTCTTTAAGCCCATCATCATCGAACAGGCTTTTCCTGCTGTGACGCTAAAATGCATTAAGGACGAACAAGGCACCATCCTAGGATTCTTGGGTGTTTCGAATGCAAAGATAGAAATGTTGTTTCTGCGCGCAGAGTCCAGGGGGCAAGGTGTAGGCAAAGTATTGCTGAAATATGCGATCGAGAAGTTAGGAGCCAACACCGTTGATGTAAATGAACAAAATCCGCTAGCGGTTGGTTTCTATCAACATATGGGTTTTGTCATCACATCGCGATCGCCACTCGATGACATGGGAAAACCATTTCCGATTTTGCACATGTCATTATAACGCTCGATTTAGCGTCCATCGAATAGTCAGAAGAATAACTCAAAGCTAATAACTTTGAGTTATTCCGCACTGCCACTCAATGCTGTTTTTTAGTCACAAACCCCATTATTAAGCCTAAAGTGTGTCACAATATTGATGCCCTTTTTGTTCGAATAAACAATGGAGTGAAGACACAATGGCGGAGTATTCAGCGCAAGTGATTTGGACCAAGCAGGATAGCGAAAGGTTCATCGATAACCAGTACAGTCGAGGACATGAATGGCACTTCGATGGTGGCAGTATCATTCAGGCGTCATCATCACCACACATTGTGCCACTGCCATTGTCAGTGGCCGCGAATGTCGACCCTGAAGAGGCATTTATCGCCTCCTTATCGAGTTGTCATATGTTGTTCTTCTTATCTATTGCAGCCAAAAAACGTTGGAATGTCGAACAATACTGCGATAACGCAATCGGCATAATGGAAGAAAATGCCGAGGGTAAAATAGCAATGACAAAAGTAGTCTTACGTCCTAAGGTAACCTTTTCAAGCGACACGCAACCTACATTACAACAACTTGAGCAGGCCCATCATCAGTCTCACCAACAATGTTTTATCGCCAATTCGGTCAAAACAGTCGTTACCACTGAGGTGGTGCTCTAGGCATTAATGACTAACCAACGCAACGGAAAAAAGGGAACCATATGCAACTCGCGCAACTCAATATTGCCAAACCTAAATTCGATTTGGAGTCGCCCTTCATTGCCGACTTTGTCGATAACTTGGATCCGGTCAATGCAACCGCTGAAGCAAGCGCTGGTTTCATCTGGCGGTTAAAGGACGATAGCGGAGCCGCAACTAATATTCGGCCGCTTGACGATCCAGATATGTTGGTCAATATGTCGGTCTGGCAAGATGTTGAATCGCTGAAAAACTTCATGTTCAGGACCCACCACATAGACTTTCTCAAACGCAAAAAAGAATGGTTCCACAGTGATAGTGAAGAAAATTACGTATTGTGGTGGATTGCCAACGGCCACATTCCCACCATCCAAGAAGCAATGGATAGACTAGTTCATCTTCGTGAGCATGGAGAGACACCTTATGCGTTTAGCTTCAAAAGTAACTTTACACCGGAAGAATCCGCTGCTCACTCCCAATAACCGAAGGAACTCATTCGGTTTTACAGCAACTAAATGACATGGTTAATGGTTTTTCACTGAAGGTAAGCATGCACAGTAAGTATTTATGGTTAGCCCTGACTGCGTTGTTCTTTTCAACTGCAAGCATGGCCGATTCTCATCGTTGCCCTAATGGCAGCTTGATATTAACTGGAGATACCACCCTGGAAGTACAGGCAAAATGTGGCGCTCCAGATGCAAAAGAATATGTCGGTCAAGTCGAAATTAAAGGAAAAATCGTGAATGTGGATCGTTACCTATACACACCTGGTCGCGGTAAATTCCATAAAATAATCGAATTCCAAGATGGGGTGGTTGTGAACATCATTAACGGCCCCCGAGTTAAATAGTGTCTTCCTCACGATCGAAAAAAGGTCTCGCATGTCAAAAATAAACCTGAACAACAAATTTTCTCTGTTTGATGAAGTGTGGACACCCAAAATCATCGCTGAATCAAACGGACAACTGGTTAAAATAGCTAAGGGAAAAGGGCAACTTGTTTGGCATAGCCACGACAACGAAGATGAACTGTTTTTAGTGATTAAGGGGCAGTTAACCCTGTTACTCAGAGATTCACAGGTCTCACTGAGCGCAGGCGAAATGTTTGTGGTTCCCAAAGGTGTTGAGCACTGCCCAGTTGCAGAGGACGAAACGCATTTTTTGATGATAGAGCCGGCTTCGACCGCGCATACTGGCTCTGTTCAGTCAGAAATGACCGTTGAAGCGGAACAACAAGAGTGGATTTAACGAACGTTTACCCTCCGCGCGAAACGCATTTATTGACTTTTTTATGAACGCTTTCCGAATAGCGACTATCCTATAATGAAACAAGAGAGTGAAAAACCTCTAGTAAACGTGCGCGCACAGCAAGATTTTGGGGAGAGTTCATGTGGCAGATTACATAGACGGGTTTGTGCTTCCAATCCCGACTGACAAGTTAGAAGCCTACAAGACAATCGCAACGGAAATCGCGAATATTTGGAAGGAATATGGCGCGTTAAGCTATTCTGAATACCTCCTCGACGACCCCAGTCACCCTGCAACGTTGGCATTTGCTGAGTTAACCGATGCACATGACAATGAAGCCGTCGTATTTGGCTGGGTCGCCTTTGCTTCGCGGGCAGCTCGAGATCAAGCTAATGAAAAAGTTGCTGCCGATCCAAGAATGACCGAGCTTATTGCACCGTTAACACGCAAGCCACAACCGATTTTTGATCCGGAAAGAATGTTATACGGTGGATTTAAATCGTTAATTCAAATCTAGCGCAATTATGGATAGCTTTTCGAAACAACTCAGCGACAATGTAGGCGAAATATTGGCTACTGAACGAGTGTCTGGATGTTCCGAGTAATATACGAATGGTCAGTTCCTGAACACAACTTTGACTACTTTAAGCAAGTATGGGAAAGCACGACAGATAATATTCATCGCACCGTCGATGGCGCGCTCGGCAGCTTTATGCTGCGTTCTTCAAACAACCCTCAACAGGTTCTGACTATTGCTAAGTGGCGCGATGAGGCGGCATGGCAGGCCTTTTTCCATGATGCCAACCCCAATGCCATGCTGCAAATGCGACAACTAGCTGAGCGTATTTCAGTCAATGCTTTTCATGAAGTCGAAGACAGAACCAAGCCAACAGCTAAACTGTGATATGCTCGCCCACATGGCTAACCGGGAACCGCCAAACGTGACAACCACCAAACTGTTCGAGCCTTATACCGAAGTCGCAGTTTGTATTGGCTGGTGTATCGAGACGGAAACCTCAAAACTGACATTTAGGACGCTGTACATTTGTCATTTCATTGACGAAGCTTGGCGAATTTTGAATGCCAACGTTTATTCCGGCAGTTTTCCTAATCTAACTTAAGTACAAGGGAGTGTGAAATGAACAAGTTCTTTTCTATTGTCTTACTATTGCTAGTCACCCATTCGGTATGTGGCGATGAAGCCGATCTGACCGGTTTTGGCGAACAGTATTTTAGCGCTTGGGTAGCAACCCAAACACCAGGTGCTACAGAGCAAGATGTGGACAACTACTTGGCTTTATTGGCCGACGACGTCGGACACCAACACTTGCCTTACATGACGGATGATGCACGCTACCCTAGCGGCAAACAAAATATGCGCGAGGGAATGAAATATTACTTAGGCGCGCACACCTCTTATTCAGCATCACTGCTAAATGTGACGACAGGTTACAATGTGGTGGTCATCAAATACTCGACTGAAAGCGCAGGGATCCATCCGCAAACCGAACAGACGATCGAGTTGAATTACGCGACTATAGAAGTATTAGAGATTGAAGATGGGAAAGTTTCAGTGATTCGCAAATATGCTGAGTAATGGCAGGCATAAGGAAACAACAATCCAGTGATATCGGACTTTATCTTTAAGTATTATTTCGTAGTTTCGGTTGCGACCTCAGGTTTTGCGTTTGTCCTCATGGCACTGGGTTTACTTATCCATCAAAAACAGCAAAAACTGAAAACAACGCTGACCATGATTCTGGCATTTATGGCCATTGTGGCACTGGGTATGTCGAATGACATTAAGCATGTAAATTTTGTCGGTTGTATTCATGCGACTATTGCGTTTTGTATCGCCATTCGGTTCGCGACGTCTTCGAAGAGTGCCTTTGCAAAACTCCTTTACGTGCCGTGTGGCTTAATCGTCATCGTGTTGTTATTCAACATGTTACACGTTGGCCGAGGCCTCGAACTTTTTGGACGCTGGATAACAGCCTGAGGAGACATAGGATAACTGATGATCACATTACGCGACTTCACCATCGAAGACACCGAGCGATTAGTTGAGGTCCTCAACGATTGCGAGGTCACGCGCTTTCTGTCCACCAAAATCCCCTCCCCTTACACGCACTCTGACGCTGAGTGGTGGATTTTACAATGCGCATATTTTTGCGACGTTAAAGGACGAGAAATTTGATCAATGCGAGCCCTAACAATATGCAAATCAAAATAGACGATTTGACCAACGGTGCAGTCATATCACTGCTACAAGAACACCTTGACGATATGTATGCGACTTCCCCGCCAGAAAGTGTGCACGCGCTTGATGTCAATGCTCTGAAAGCACCGAATATTACCTTCTTCAGCGCTTGGTCTGACGACCTTTTGGCCGGTTGTGTGGCGTTAAAAGCGCTAGATGCCAATGATGCTGAACTCAAATCTATGCGTACTTCCCACCAATTTAGAAACAAAGGTGTCGCAACTCAGCTCCTAAAGCACTGTTTACAATACGCAAAACAGCGAGGGTTTGTCACTATCAGTCTCGAGACTGGCACCCAAGATTACTTTCTGCCAGCCCACCAGCTATATCGCAAACACGGCTTTCAAGATTGTGGCCCATTCAGTCATTATCAGACAAATCCCAATAGTCGCTTTATGACAATAACCTTGTAACGGAATACCTTATGGTGACCCGACTATGACTTCTATCATTGTTGCGACGGATATTTTTGGGCATACGCCTGAACTGGTCTCGATTGCCAACGCGCTGCCTCACGACGCTGTTATCGTCGATCCTTATGGTGGACGCAATATGAACTTTGTTGACGAACACCAGGCCTATTCAGCATTCTCTGAAACGGTCGGATTAGACCAATACTCAGCACAACTTCGTGAACGCATTGAGCAAACCGAAAACCCTGTGAGCGTGCTGGGCTTTAGTGTGGGAGCTTCGGCAATATGGCAGGCTAGTGAAGGTATCACGACGGAACAGATAATCTCAGCACATCTGTTTTACAGCTCACAAATTCGACACTTGTTAGAAATACTTCCCAACATTCCGATAACATTGGTTTTTCCAGCAGCGGAGCAACATTTTGCGGTTCCTGATGTCATAGAAAAACTACAGGGAAAACCAAATGTTTCGATACATCAAGCAGACGCGCTCCATGGGTTTATGAATCAGCTTTCCAACAATTTCGACCTTGAGGCTTATGACCGCTATATGGCGATCTTGTCTAACCTTGATTGGCGAAATCACAATGACGCGTCAGTCTATGCATAACGGAAGAAAGAGTTAAATAATGAGTACAGAATTCCGCGGCAACTGCAACTGCCAAAGCGCTACTTTTATCTGTAAGGCATTGCCCAAGGTCACTCTCAATTGCCATTGCCAGTTGTGCCGCAAAATGAATGGCAGCGCATTTTCGAACTTTACTAAGGAACTAAAGTGATTCAACGTTTAACCCTTCCGGTCGTTTTGTGTTTGATTTGTTTGCCGCTCAGTGCTTCGGAACTGAATGGCGCATGGCGGTTAGTCTCTGGCGAATACATCAATGAGAACGGCGAACGCATTGATTATATCGAATCAGGTATGGCGTCAATCAAAGTGCTGTCTGACCGACATTTTAGTTTTACCTCTGAAAAAGGTGGACGCTTTTGGGCGTCGGGGACCGGCACTTATCACTGGGAACAGGGTGTTTACACAGAGTCCCTGCTTTATAACTCATTTGGACAAACACCCGGTACTGAGTTTCAATTTAAAGCAAGACTCGAAGGTGACCGTTGGTATAACTCCAGGTGGCAAGACGACAAGCGCGTCGAATTCGAAGTTTGGCAACGGATAGATCCATGCGATTCGAGCGATTGAACGTTCATCACTCTGAGTCACTACTGGCATTTGAAACCGAAAATGACCAATTTTTCAGCCGTGTGATTGCGCCACGAGATAGACAGTTTCTTACCTCTGCAGGTATCAAGACGCACATTTCTCAGTGCGTTGCAGAGCACCGTGAAAGACGCTCTGTGTTCTATGTATTGGTCGACGAGAATCGTATTGTTGCTAGAGCGAACATGCGGAATATCACTGCACAGCGAGACGCTGAAATTGGTTACAGAGTTGCGGCGCGAGAGATCGGGCGCGGCATTGCGACTCGCTGTGTCAATCATCTGGTCGATAAAGGCCGCCAAAAAGGTTTATCTACGTTAGTCGCGTACGTAATGGACAACAACCCGGCCTCAGAACGGGTTTTGGTGAAAAGTGGCTTTATCAGACGCAAGTGTCTGCCGCATTATTACCAACATCAGCAACAAGTCTTGGATGGCTTTATGTACATGCGAGAAATCAACGCCTCACCAAGCAAAATTTAGAAAAGGAATAGTCATGCCTCATTGTGTAATTGAACACTCTTCCGACATTGATGGTGCCGTTTTAATCGCTCCCGTTTTCGATGGCGCGTTAGCGTCCGATTTGTTCGACACCAGTGGCAAGGATATCAAGGTCCGTGCAGTATGTTTTGAACATTATCAGACCGGTAACCAACAGCGTGGTTTTATTCATGTGACCCTGAAAATCTTGAGCGGTCGGACAGATCATCAAAAACGAAAATTGTCGCAATCTGTGCTCGAAAACCTAAGCGCTTATGCTCAAGATAACTGCTCTTTGACAGTTGAAGTCTCGGATATCGATCGCACCAGCTACGCGAAGGTGGTAACGTAACTTTTATTGCTCACTTATTTGGCTGAACTAAGGAGTCATGCGCATGACGATTCCAATTCCGCATCGCCCCAGTGGATTTTTGAAAGGTGCAGCTGCCGCAGATGTTACCTTGGATGTGTTTGTGGATATTCAATGCCCGCATTCGAAACGCCTGTGGCCGACCCTGATGTCAGTCATGGATCACTACCAAGCAGAGTCCATCTCGCTTAAAACGCATTTAATCACACTGAGTAATCACCGTCAGGCTTGGGACATGACCCTAGCGTTATTTGCATTTGCTGAAGGTAATGCCGAGCGATTTTATGCCTTCGCGAGTTATTTGTATGAGCACCAAGCACAGTTTTACAACGGGGTTTTCAAGCACAAGACCCATGCAGATTTGCAACAGCTAGCCGCCGAATTAGCGTCTCAAAACGGGCCAATTGACCAACCTTCGTTTATTCAAAGAATGAATGACAATGATATCTATGTGCTGGCAAGAACCCCCATTCGCTATGCGGCAACACGCTCAATTTGGGCTACACCAACGATCTTGATAAATAACGCTAGCACCGTACCTGTTGATCATGAGTCCAGTTTTCAGGAATGGCAAAACCTACTTGATCCTTTGCTCGATTGAGTACCGGAGTATCGCGTATGGAGCCAAAACAACTAATAGAACAGTGGGTCGATGTATTTAATCAGGGCGATGCCGAGCGCATTGCCGATTTTTATCACGACGATGCGGTTAATCACCAAGTGGCAAATCAAATTGTCACAGGCAAATCAGCCATAAGACAAATGTTTGCCACTGAATTCGCGACGGCGGATATGCAGTGTATCGTTGAACATATTTTTCAGGACGGTGAATGGGCGATCCTTGAATGGAGAGATCCGCTTGGATTACGAGGCTGTGGCTTTTTTAAAGTTGAAGCCGGCAAGATTAGGCTGCAAAGAGGTTATTGGGATAAGCTAAGTTTTTTGAGAATGCACAATCTGCCGATTCCAACTGACTAAATTGGGCACACAATATATACATGGAGGGTTCACTTTGAACATCAATGCTACTTTATTTGGGCAAGTCGCTTTTGTTATCGCAGTGCTGGTCGCCGCTATCGGGTATTACTTGGGGCGGCGGAAGACACAACACCCTAAACTCATGGCGCTAGTGGGCTTTTTCTGCGGTTTTTTCCCGCCCTTCGGAGCCGTTTTTATCATAATTCTAGCGCTGAGGAAGGATATTCAATTAGATGCGAATTGAAGATATAAGGACATTTATACCCTGCAAGGACTATGCGATTTCGATTGCATTTTATGAAGAGATTGGCTTTTCTTCGGAGCCGGTTTCTGAAGATCTCACACTGATTTATAATGGCGATTGTTATGCATTTCTGCAGCAGTTCTATCGCGAGGATTTCGCGCAAAATTTTATGCTGCAAATCTGTGTGGAAGATATTCAAGAAGCCCACTCACGCAGCAGCAATTCCGTTCATAAAACCAAAATTTCAGCGATCACCAATGAACCTTGGGGCAAGGTCTTTTATTTGTGGGGCCCTTCTGGTGAATTGCTTCACATTACCGAGTTACACCATTAAATAGGATTATCATGGGACAGCAATTTTCAGCATTATCCAACAAGCACATGGACTTTATCGCACAACAGCGCATCTATTTTGTTGGTACTGCAACCGACACCAGCAAGGTTAACGTTTCGCCAAAAGGGATGGACTCTTTTAAAGTCATCGATGCCAACACCGTTGCGTGGTTGAATGTAACGGGTAGTGGTAATGAAACGGCCGCCCACGTTCAAACTCACCCAAGAATGACGATTATGTTTTGTGCGTATGAGGGTAGCCCGATGATTTTACGGCTATATGGTCAAGCAACCGCCATTCATCATAACGACGAACAGTGGGACTCTGTTTATGCCATGTTTAAACCCATGACAGGGGCGCGACAAATCTTCCTTTTGAACATTGAAATGGTGCAAACGTCCTGCGGTATGTCAGTCCCCTTTTACCAATATCAAGGGGAACGGGAACAACTTAATGAATGGGCAGACAAGCACGGTAAAGAGGGGATCCGCGACTATTGGCAGCGCAAAAACCAAACCAGTCTCGATGGAATTGACACCCACATTGTAGATAAAAACCTGTAGCCACCGCACAGCAACCGGCGGTAAATAGTCATTCGCATTAAAAGGTAAGCTTCAATGGAACCACGGATCAGTATGATTACCTTAGGCGTCAGAGACCTAGCGAAGTCTGTCGCCTTCTATCAAGGCTTAGGGTTACCAAAAATGGATTCTGAGCCAACCGTTGCCTTTTTTAAGCTCAATGGCACCTGGTTGGGTCTATATCCATGGGAAGCGCTCGCAGAAGACGCGACAGTGTCCGCTGATGGCAGCGGCTTTAGGGGCGTAACCTTAGCCTATAACACCCAATCAGAAGAACAGGTGGATGCTGTTCTGGAGCAGGCTGTACAGGCCGGCGCTGATTTAGTGAAACCTGGCCAAACAGTCTTCTGGGGCGGTTATTCAGGCTACTTTAAAGATCCTGATGGCCATTTGTGGGAGGTTGCCTACAACCCCTACTTCTGGATTGGCCCTGAATCAACTGCTGACGAGTAGTCCGAACGCGATCGACAATTAGTCGGCTTCTGTCAGGCTCAGAACCGAGCGTTTCTGCTCATACAATCTCTCTGTTTCCGGCAAGTATGCCAGCTCGGCAGCACGCTTGAGTGCTGCATCAGCTTTTTCCACCTCTTGGGTTAAATAGTAGCTCTTCGCCAGTGCGAAGTAGGCTTCATGTAAATATGGCGCGTTTTCGAGCGTTCTTTCCAACATCCGCCTGGCCATGAGGTGCTGCCCCCGAGCAATTCTGTATTCGGCATTGTCCAACCAGCGGTAAGGGTTGTCATCTTCCACGTATTGCATACTCGCTTGAATAGCTTGCGCTTCGCCTATGCGACCGTGTTTGGTCAGTAACTGTGCATAATTTGACAACAAGTTCAGGGCAGTTTGTTGCTCATTGATCGCGTAGGCATATAGCTCAAACGCTTTTTCACTGTGCCCCATCTTATTGAGGAGCACCGCCAGTGTGTTAAGGTTTTCCGGATCGGTCGGGGCCACGTCCAGTGCTTGGCGCATCAATTTATAAGCCTCATCCAACTCGCCAGAGATGATGGCATCACTGGCCAGATTCCGGTAATACATGGCAAAAAACTCACCGTCACTGATCATGTCGCCTCTGATGTTTGACCTTTGCGGGTAGTAATCGATGATGATTTTGGACCGCAGTACAACGATTTCATTGGCGTCGTCCTCTTCTTCTGCAAACAAATGTGTTCGCACGTGTGTAGACAAGGTCATCACATTCGCATAACGCCGGTATACCGGTGCGACATTCACTCTTTGATAAGCAACATCCAATCCTACTGACTCAGCCAACGCAGTCGTCAGAATCGCCAGTGACATGCAGTTGCCACTTTGTGTTTGAAACGCATTCGTTGCATTCAGCGTGTGGCCAAGATAGGTAAAATTAACAAACAGATTGTCGATATACCGATAAAGGCGGCGGTGTTTTGGTATATATGCTCTGGAGGGCGCGTAGAAATATGAGTGAAATGCTTTTAACTGATCATCGCTCAAGCTCACAATCTCGCTGACATCGCTTTTGACTGCTCGGTCGTCGAAGCCAGGTATATGAATAATACTCGCGAGTTCCGATGGAACATGCACAACTGATTCAGGTGGACTTTTTTCTGCCGTCGTCTGGCAACCACTCAACATCAAAAACAAAACTAAAAGCGCAACTATTCCCTGCATAATACTTCCCAAACGTACCTTGTTATCCAGAGTAAACCAGTGTTGAAACCGGAACAAGCACTGCACACATTTTCATCTACACTCTCAAGAACGTTTGCGCTAGTATGCTTACTAAGCCCTCCGCAGAGAGCGCAACAGGAGCAAGGGATGAATATAAAGGCATATATTGACTACTTCGACGAAATATCAACACTGCCTCGCGAGCAACAGTTCGAGCATTTAGCAGCGGCACAAAGATCTGTTGAATCTGCTTTCCCTCTGCCAGTCTTCACCTCAATAGCCATAGTCGCAAGAATCTTGATGATTGGCCTACTGGGGCTGATACTTGTCACCATCGCTGACTTTGCTGTTTGGGTTGCGCTGATAGCGGTGGTTGGAGGCCTTTTACTCGCCAGAGTGATTATTAGTGAAGTAAATACCCACTTACTTCGGAAGCATTTAAAAAATAGTCTGTAACATCGATTCAACCAAGGTTTACAGACTAGTTTTGTGAATAAAAACAAAACCTTCACAATCACATTTTTCAGCGTTAGACTGTTTTGAGTGCTTTTTAATCAAGTGGAAAAGCGCCAGATGGTGTGTTCGATTACAGATTAATGCCTACATTAAAAAGGGCTTGCTCTGTTTACCTAATCGCCGAGCAAACGAACGGATTCGACCTTATCACTGCGCGTGAACATCAATACAAAATGGACGGCAACATGCGACTACTTTCTGGCAACCCCAGCTTTCTACTCATCACTTTGTTCACTTTTGTACTCAGTGCTTGTGGTTCCACACCTCTTCAATCGACCGTGCTGTTGTCTAACCATGCGATAGACAAAACGTCCAGTAAAATAGGCGTCTACTACGAGTTACCTAATGATATCGCTACGACACACATTTATGGTGCAGAATGCTTCCTGTGCGCAAGCAAGGCTTCCGCTTTGACTTCAGCATTAGATTCACACCTCGAGCGTACAATTGACGAAGAGGAATTAGAGGACATCAAGGAAACAATCTTCATCGAATTTAAACAACGCTCAGATGATGTTGCTTACATTGAACTGAGTCAGCCAATGGACAAATTACCCAAATTTAAAGGCGGTAACGGCTTTGCTACGCGTGATTTCAGGTTTCTAAAGGAACAGTTAGAGATTGATTATCTCGTTGTCATTGACTTCAATGCGCATGGGGCTGCATGGCGCTTTGACAAAGATACGCCTCTGGGACCGCCGAAAGGTTATATCAATGGGGTTATTTTTACGGTTGATCTAACCACCAATGCGCTCGTTCAATATCAGGAAATCAGTGAAACCGTTGCACCTAAAGGCGACTGGAACCAGCCGAATCAGTTCCCAAACGTCACTGCGGCCTACTTTCAGGCCGCCACCAACGTTAGAGAGATCATTAGAAAAGAGCTCTAAGCGATAAAATTGACGAGTAAAAGGTTTGAACGAAGTAGCGCGGCATTAGACTACACTCAATGGCAATGTGACAAAAACTGCGTTTAAGAGAAGGTCTTCATGACAAACATTCAGCCCTCGTTGGGACAAATTGCAATTACAATAAGCGAAATAGATCGCGTATTGCCTTTTTACCGCGATATTTTGGGGTTAAGCTTTTTGTTTAGCCCAGCGCCAACAATCGCCTTTTTAGCGTCAGGAGATGTTCGAATCATGCTGACCACTCCTCAAGGACATGGTGAAGTCGGCAAAAATTCCCCTTTGTATTTCTATGTGCAGTCACTGGAAACATGCTTTGCAAAAATGGTGGAAATGGGTGCTCAGTCTGAGCGAGCGCCTGCGCTTGTCGCACCAATGCCAGATCATGATTTGTGGATGGGATTTATCCGCGACCCAGATGGGAATTTAATTGGACTAATGGAAGAAAAACCTCGTGATAATCGAATATAAAGTCAATGCCGTCGTGTCGTTACAGGAATTTACCGATTTGCTCATCCAGAGTGGTTTATCCGAGCGACGCCCCGTTGATGACCCAGTATGTTTACAAGGCATGTTGGACAACGCCAACTTGACTATTAGCGCTTGGTCGAATGGCAAGCTGATTGGTATCGCCCGTTCAGTGACAGATTTTCATTATGCCTGCTATTTGTCCGATCTGGCCGTAAGTGAAGTATTCAAATCGATGGGCGTCGGTAAACAATTACTCGCCGTCACCCAACAACAACTTAAGGCAACCTGCAAACTGATCTTAATTGCCGCTCCCGCCGCAAACGAGTACTACGCAAAATTAGGCTATGATCACAACCCTCGTTGTTGGGTTAAGACGCTTGCTGATTAGCCGCATTGCCTAACGACACAACCTGCAAGGCACCAGTGTGCTGTAAATCACCGACCGTCATCCTACCGTGTGGGTCGAGCGTATAAAGCTGAGCATACCAAAGTGTTAGGGTTGCGAGTGCGTCGTCCAACGCGTTGTGTGCGGGTGCCGCAGGTAAATCCAAACGATCACGACATACCGATAATGTCGCACTATTTGGCGGCAATACCTGATGACGTTTTTGTAATTGATAAACCGCCAATTTAAGCGTATCGAGCGTGACGACTGTTGGCGCGTGCATGCCAAGCTTGCCGAGCACTTGATTGAGCACACCAATATCTAAGCCAGTGTTGTGAAACAACCAAACATGAGAATCAATGTATGGCGTTAGTGCTTCCACCGCTTGTTTAACGTGTTCGCCTTTGCGGATGTCATCGTCGGTTAAACCGTGGATCACTGGACTCTGCTGTAAATCGCCCTTGGCTCTGATCACTTCGTAATACGCAGAACTCAAATCAACATTATTTCGCTCGCCGGCAACCCAGCCAATGGACAAAATTTTGGCAACTTTTGGATCCAATGAAGTCAGTTCCAAATCGATAGCCAACAAAGGCACCTCACAGGCTTTTTGCACAGCGAATGGCTTGGGAACAGCCTGCGCTGAATTCCCCGTAAGGCGATGCCAAAAGTCAGAGAGTGACATTACCCCATGCCCCCTGCAAATTTCATAACCGCCGCCTGTTGAGCCCGATCGATTGCCTTAAATGCCGCTTTTAGTTGATGTTTTTCAATCGACGACAACTCGCTAATCGAGACACAGTTGTCAGTTTTGTTTTGCGTCAACTGATGGCGCCACCTCAAGCGATTCATAAACAACCAAATATCGCGGAGGTTATCTGCATCTCGACTACTCAACCCTGAACTGACGGGTAGATTTTTCAAACGGCCGAGTGTGGACGGCATAGTTAATGAACTCTCAAGGGCATATAAGCGCACCAGATTATTGATAATCGCTACCGCATTTTTTTTCAAATCAATGGCATCTTTGACGTCGAGGCCTTTTTCAAAGACAAACTTTTGGAACATCGACAGTGGCACATCTACTTCATTAGCGTGCCTTGCCAGAGCGGCCAGAAACATCTTTTGTTTGAGCAAAGGCGCACGTGCAGCTTGAAGCCGTTTGAATAGCTCAATGTCGCCAGCGGCACCCCTGGCATCTAAAAAGATGTTGAAATGCATGATCGCTTGCGGTGTAGGCTGTTTCACCCATTTCTTCGCTTCTTCAACCGCATCATCTAACGACAAACGCAGTTCCGGGTTAGACGCCATAATGTTGCCTGGGCAAAGCTTGATCCCGCATTTGTTGAGTCCTTGGCAAACATACTCAGCCATACCAGCAAAATATTCGGCTTCTTGCACATTAGGTCGATGAGCCAATAGCAACGCATTATCTTGATCCGACCCCATGGTTTGGTCTTCACGTGCTTGAGAGCCATAAACGATCCAGCAATACGCCATTGGTGCATGACCGTGCTGTTGTTGATAAAACGCAATGAGTTTACGCGTCATAATATCGGTGGCCTGCGAAAGCACTTTACCGGCAATATCAAAATCGCCCGGGCGCTTGGCGTGCGTGGCAAAATAATGTGGAATTTGCCAACTGGCACGCGTTAATTCGTATAGGTTTTGAGCCTTAGACAGTTCGCCGATGACGAATAACACATTCCCCCGCTGATGCCTGACAATATCACTGGCGGTGATCATACCAACCGGTTCAGCGGTAAATCGATCAACCACCGGTAAATGATGAATATTGCGTTCACTCATTATCGACATCGCGTCAAACAAGGTTCGATTCTGCGTAATTTTGGCTGGCGCTTCGGTCATAACCGTTGCGATACAGTTCTGCAGTGGCACATCTTGAGCGATTACTCGGTTGCGAAGGTCCCTATCAGTCACGATCCCGACTAATTCATCATCTTCAGTCAATAGTATTGACGACACATTGTGTTCGGCCATTACTTGGCTCGCGGCGAGAATAGTAGTATTTGCCGGTGCTGTAACCGGTATCTTACCAATGACCTCTGACAAAGGTTTATACAGCCACATAGAGTTCGAATCGGTCACCGCTTTGTTTTGCAACGCGTCTGTTTTTGCACTGTTAAAGAACTGGGAGACCTCGGAATTTTCCATTGCTTGATCAACGGCTGACTTTTGTAAGCAGTAAATCAGGCCAGGACTATCCACGGTTACATCAATCACATAATCAACGCCGTCAATAATGCCGTTGATACCAAAATAGTCGCCATCACTGAGATGTCGAACCGGACCATCGGAATCTTTAACTGAAAACTGACCACTTTGAACCAGAAACAAACACTGCGCATTCGCTTGAATCAGCTGTTGCTTATTTTCTTCAGTCAGGTAGACCAAGTTTGCCGTCTTTGCCAACGCTTGAATGTCGGCTTCACAAAGCACATCGAAAGGCGCGGAGGTATGCAAAAAATCACTCACCTGTTGCGGTACAGCTCCCATGTTCATCTCCTGTGTTCACGCGTGTCTAACACTAGTCTACTGGCGGTAAAAATCGCGATCCTGCGCCAGATCAAAAAAAGAAGGCCCGAACGAATTCGGGCCTTGTCGCTGATGCATTTGGATTAACCCCAATGCATTTTAGTGTGCAGACGCCTCACCGGCTCCTTTCGGGAAGCGAATGCTTTCCACTAACTGCTGAATCTCTTCAGGTGCTTCGTCAGTCATCTTGAATACCGCGTATGCAACAACGAAGTTAACCGCCATACCAAGAGTACCGATACCCTCTGGTGAAATACCGAACCACCAGTTTGCAGGCACATTCGCCGCAGGGTTAACGAACTTGAAGTAAATGATATAGGCTGCTGTGAAGGCAATACCTGCCAACATGCCAGAGATTGCACCTTTATCATTCATACGCTTGCTGAAGATACCCATAATGATCGCAGGGAAGAAGCTGGATGCCGCCAATCCGAAGGCAAATGCCACCACCTGCGCCACAAAGCCGGGCGGGTTGATACCGAAGTAACCTGCGATACAAATCGCCACTGCAGCTGCCAGTCGAGCATAAAACAGCTCGGCTTTATCACTAATATTCGGTGCAAAGTTTCGCTTCAACAAATCATGCGAGACGGAGGTAGAAATTACCAACAACAAGCCCGCAGAGGTTGATAATGCTGCTGCTACACCGCCCGCAGCAACTAATGCGATTACCCAAGCAGGAAGGTTAGCGATTTCTGGGTTAGCCAAGACCATAATGTCACGGTCTACACGCATTTCATTGCGCTCGTCACCAGAATAGAACATCTTGCCGTCGCCATTCTTATCTTCAAAGCCGATCAAACCTGTTTGTTCCCAGTTTTTAATCCAGCTTGGTGCTTCAGCATAGCTTGTACCTGTGCCCTGCGGACCATTGATTGTTTCAATCATGTTCACACGAGCAAACGCAGCAAGAGAAGGTGCTGTAGTATAAAGGATTGCGATGAACGCTAGTGCCCAACCAGCACTCTTACGTGCATCACGTACCTTAGGTACTGTGAAGAAACGCACGATTACGTGTGGAAGACCTGCAGTACCGACCATCAATGCGAAGGTAATAAAGAATACGTCGATGGTGCTCTTAGTACCGGAAGTATATTCATTAAATCCAAGTTCGGTGGACAGTCCATCGAGCTTCTCTAGCAGGAACATCCCGGACCCGTCGGCCAGTGTTGCACCAAAGCCTGTTTGCGGAAGGATGTGGCCAGTTACCATGATTGAGATGAACACAGCAGGAACGATGTAAGCGAAAATCAATACGCAATACTGAGCGACCTGGGTATAGGTGATCCCCTTCATGCCACCGAGAACTGTATAAAAGAATACGATTGCCATACCGATGACAACACCGGTGACGATATCAACTTCCAAGAAGCGACTGAATACTACACCTACACCACGCATCTGACCTGCAACGTAGGTAAAGCACACAAAGATCGCACAGAATACCGCAACGGTTCTTGCCGTTTGAGAATAGTAGCGATCGCCGATGAAGTCTGGCACCGTAAACTTACCGAACTTCCGTAAGTAAGGTGCTAAACACAGCGCTAGTAATACGTAACCGCCGGTCCAGCCCATTAGATAGACCGCGCCGTCATAACCCATGAATGAAATCAAACCTGCCATCGAGATGAACGAAGCAGCAGACATCCAGTCGGCAGCAGTTGCCATACCATTCATTACAGGCGGAACACCACCACCAGCAACGTAGAAATCATTTGTTGATCCTGCACGCGCCCAAATGGCGATTGCAATGTAGAGGGCGAATGAACCGCCAACAATTAAAAAGGTGAGCGTTTGAACGTCCATTACCCTACTCCTCGTCTACGCCATACTTTTTGTCCAAGGCGTTCATTTTCGCCATGTACACAAAGATGAGAGCTACAAACACATAAATCGAACCTTGCTGAGCGAACCAGAAGCCCAATTTAAAACCAAAGAACTGAATGGCATTTAATTGTTCAACGAACAAAATGCCAGCGCCGAAACTTACGACGAACCATACGACTAACAATTTAGCGAGTAGGCCGAGGTTCTCTCGCCAGTACGCGCTTTTGTCATCATCACTTTTAAAAGCCATTTTCCTATCCTCAATCACGTTAAGTAGTTGTTTTATTTTTTACATTTCACTAACCAAGCGTGTTTAGCTGACCCTACCGTGATTTGCTATACTCGCTTGCAACAGGCCAAAACCCACAAAAAATGCTTGATTAGAGCCTTGTTAACTACTTTAGACGCGTGTTAACAAACTAGGAATGAGACCATGGTCGTAGGCGCTAATAATCATTTACTCGTGTGATAGAGTCTGATTTGTAAACACAATGTTAGGAAAAACCATGGCGCTAGGTTGGTCGGCACTCGCAATTATCTATATCTTCTTGCTGTTTTTTATGGCTCGTTGGGGCGATAAAAATTCCACCACTGCGCGTTGGTTAACCTCTCATCCAGCTATTTACTCTTTGGCGTTAGCAATTTACTGCACAGCATGGACGTTTTTCGGTGCTGTCGGACAGGCCAGTCGCGATACTTGGATGTATTTGCCAATATTACTGGGGCCGATACTGGTCTACGCAATTGGTTATCGGTTCATTTATAAGCTGGTATTGGTGAGCAAGAAACAGCACATCAATACTATCGCTGACTTCATTGCGTCCCGATACGGCAAGCGTCAGGCGGTAGCGTTAATGGTAACGGTGATTGCGCTGCTCGCCACCATCCCATATATCGCGCTGCAATTGAAAGCGGTTGGCGCAACTTTCCAACAATTGACCCAGTACCAAGACACCACCATGATCATCGTTGTGGCGACGGTATTCATCGCGGTGTTCGCGATTTTCTTTGGTACGAAACATACCGACGTAACCGAGTACCGCAGAGGATTAATGCTCGCAATCGCCTTCGAATCTAGCGTCAAACTATTAGCACTCGTGCTAATTGGTCTGGTTGCCTATTTGGCAATTGACAGAGGCATTACAGCGAATGCTTACGAACCGATGCTCACAGAGAGTGCGCTCGATACCTTCAGCTCCTTCACTTTTTGGGCGCAGACCTTGATGGCTGCAGCGGCGGTGATTTGTCTACCGCGCCAATTTCACGTAGCCATTGTTGACAACCTCAGCCTTGATCACATTAAAACTGCGCGTTGGTTGTTCCCGCTTTATATTCTGATCATGGCCATCGTTATTCCTGTGATCGCGACCGCAGGCAGTCAATTGTATGCCGGTAGCAATGTTGCACCTGATGCTTATGTTCTGAGTATTGCGGTCGACAGTGGTAGCCTTATCCTACAAGCTTTAGTTTTTCTAGGAGGGCTATCCGCTGCAACAGCCATGATCATTGTTGCCACCCTGACGTTGTCGACCATGCTAACCAACGACGTTGTACTACCGCGGATCTTTGCTAACAGCAAACACCAGAAACACAAAGACTATGGTGCCCGTATTCGCCTTATTCGCCGCTTGATCATCGGCTTGATCCTATTCATGGCATTTGTCTACCAACAACAAATGACAGGGAGCCGCTCACTATCGTCTATAGGCCTTATTGCCTTCTCACTGGTCATTCAATTACTGCCCGCCATTGTTGGCGGAGTTTACTGGAAACGCGGTCATGCTCACGGCGTTTATGCGGGTTTATTGCTCGGTCTGACGTGCTGGGTGTTATGGCTCGTCATGCCGATCGTTAATAACGACTTTGACCATTTGCACCAAAATGAATTACTGAGTCAAGGTGCAATCATCAGCTTATTTGCCAATACGCTCGGTTATATTGTGTTTTCCTGGCTGGCTCAGCATCGCCTGTTGGATCGCATTCAGGCTGAAGCGTTTGTGTCGCCGGCGGATGTGCGCAACAACCTGAGTCGCAGCCAATCGAACAACATTACGGTCGAGGATTTGGTTACTCTGTTGAGTACTTTCATGGGACAAGGACGCTGTGAACAGCTGGTCGACGAGTTCAATCGCACCCATAACGTTAAAGTTCAGAGTAATGAGCGTCCCAATCCAACCTTCTTGGCGTTTTGTGAACGAGCACTAGGGGGCGTAATCGGGGCATCAAGTGCCCGAGCACTGACAGACAGTGTGATTCGCGGTAAAAAACTCGATTTTACCGAAGTAATTAACTTCTTCGATGACACCACCCAGGCAATGCAGTTCAACATGACGGCGTTGATCACCTCGTTGGAAAACATCGACCAAGGTATCAGTGTCATTGATAAACAATTAAAACTCGTTGCATGGAACAAACGTTACAGCGATATGTTTGAGTATCCAGATGGCATGCTGGAGGTCGGAACTCCGATTGCGACCCTCGTTCGCTATAACGCAGAGCGCGGAGAGTGCGGACCCGGCGATGTAGAAGCCGAAGTCGATAAACGTATGAATCATCTGCGCGCGGGTACTCAACATCGATTCACTCGCCAGCGGCATGATGGTCGCGTTGTTGAAATGGTGGGTAACCCATTGCCGGGTGGCGGCTTCGTTACTAGTTTCAATGACATCACGGGTCACGTCGAGATACAACAAGCTCTCGAAGAATCTAACATCGACTTGGAGCACCGGGTCAAAAAGCGTACTGAAGAAGTTCACTCAATTAATGCCGAATTGCGCTTGGAGATCCAGCGACGTTCTGAAGCTGAAAAGGAATTGATCCGCGCCAGAAAGGCTGCAGAAGAAGCAAATGCAAGTAAAACCCGTTTCTTGGCGCTAGCCAGCCATGATGTACTTCAGCCACTAAATGCAGCGAAATTGTATGTATCTGCGTTGAAAGAGGCGAAGTTAGACGACAATACAACTAATATCGTAGAGAAACTTAACCAATCAGTAAACTCAAGTGAAGCCCTAATCGGCACGCTACTCGATATTGCACGGCTTGACCAAGGGGATTTGAAACCTAGCATTGAACCGGTCAATGTTGAACAGTTATTGGCACCGCTGCTCGACGAAATTGCAATGAAAGCCAATGAAAAGGGTTTGCTATTCAAATTCAATATACGGCCGTGTTGGGCCTTAGCTGATAAGACCTATTTGTATCGAATTGTGCAAAATTTGTTGTCAAATGCGGTGAAATACACGCAAAAAGGCAAAATACTACTAACCATCAAACCCGCGGGTAATCAGGTCATCGTGCGCGTATATGACACGGGAATTGGTATTTCTGACGACCAACAATTTTTGATATTCAGTGATTTCTATCGAACTGATAATCACACCGAAAGCGGTGTTGGATTGGGTTTAGGCGTGGTTAGACGGCTCAGTACACAAATGAATTGTAGTGTCAGTGTAGAGTCGGCGTTGGGTAAAGGCAGTCGTTTTGAAGTGAGATTACCTTTAACTGAAGCCGTGCAGGACAATGGCAACAGTAAACGCGCAGCGAATTCGTCGTTCTCTGGCCTACGCGTGTTGTGCGTAGACGATCAGCAAGAAAATTTGGATGCACTGCAGGTACTACTTGAGCGTTGGGGCATTAATGTCGATGTCGCCCAAACTGCACAACAGGCTATCGAAAAAGCCAAGGTCATGGATCCTCAAATTGTCTTAATGGATTATCAACTGTCGAACAACGAAAATGGTATCGAAGTGATCGAAATGCTACGCCATGAAATGGACGTTGTGATACCCGCCTGTTTGATTACCGCGGTGCGCGATCAAGCGCTAATAGAAACGTGTAAGGAGCACGGCGTACATTTTATGAATAAACCCGAAACCGGCCAAACTTCGGGCTTTGTTACAATCCATGACACGGTATATTGATGAAGCGGCGGTCGTGGACTAATACAATCACGAAATTTGCTTGCGGTACTGGCTGGGTGTCATCTCAGTAAAGTGTTTAAACGCTTTATAAAATGAAGACCGTGCGTTAAAACCCGTTGCTAGTGCTATATCAAGCACAGAGCTTTGCGATTCTTGTAACATCGCTTTTGCCGCTTCAACTCTTGCTTGATTGACAAAATCAAAAAACGTTGTATTTAACTGTTGAGATAAGGTCTGCGACACATAGTGTGCGGGTTCGCCTACATGTTTGGCTAACTTAGTTAAGTTCAGATCCGCTTCGAGGTGCATTTGCTCTTCGCGAATAGCTTTTTCTAACTTACCCGCAATTGCACTGAGGTGACGTTGGTTTAAGGCGGAACGTTCGTATTGGGGCTTGGTTTGACTCTCTACTGCTTCAACTTCCAGTTGGGTGGTGTCAACCTCGACCATAACCGCTTTTTGAACCAATCCATTGGCTGAAATTATCCACACAAAAGCGAGTAACAACAGATGTATCCCCGTCGCTTGAAAGCCATAGGGACTCAGTCCTTCATCAAACAGCAACACGACCAGAGAGTATAACCATATCACTACGATTAACACCGTCACCGATAAAAACCAATTTAACGTCTTACCTGTTTCATCCGCAAAAAACTGTTTGAGCCGTTGTCGATAGCGCATGGTTCGTTGGTAGATTCGCAATACTACAAATACGCTCAACATACACCACACGCACAGCGCCACGAAAAAAGCTAGCGCGACTAACTCCATCACCAATGTGCTCGATGCTTCGTTCGTACCAACGTCTGAAAAGAACAGTTGATCAAATTGTTTTTTGGGCAGTGCCCAAATGGCAATCGTAAGAGGTGAGAATATCAAGGCGCCTACACAATAGCGCAAGTGATAACGCCTAAGTCGCCATGATGAATCCGAAATGAGCGCTTCGTGATATAGATAGATACTGGGTAATAAGATGAAGAAAGCCACGGGTAACAACCCAACGTACAATTGAATCCCAGGGGCCCACAACGCAAATGCAATTGGGCCAGTAGCGAGCAATGCACAACAACCCAAAATGAGCATAAGTAGCAAACTGTGCTGACCTGCAACTTTTAGACTCAGCAACGAAAGACTAAAGCAGGCGATGGCAATGCTCATTGCGGAGAGAACAACGTCAATCATCAAATCACTGTCACGAAAAAATTAAAGACTATCATAACCTAATGTAAAGGTGTCCGTACTAATTGGCGTGGACATCGGATACTCATTAGCAGACTGCGTTTTGTCTCACAAAGCCCATCCAAAAGTGTCCTAGCCGATTAGCGCAGACGATCAGTTACATAAAAACCGTTATGCTAACGTCAATTCAATCAACACGCGTGTGGAAACAACAAATGCAAATGAATCCGACTCAACCATCACCGACAGCCATGGAAGGCGTCTCAATCAACTCTGCAAAAGCTGGTGCTCTGGCATCTTTTGGTATGGCTTCCTGCTATATCATCATGTTTATTATTTATGGTGCAATCCTAAGTGCACCCGCCAGTGATAACGTGTTGGACAAAATTCAGTTTGTCCAAGCAAACCAAGATCTGATTGGTTTCACTTATGTGTTGGGCTATTTGCTGTTTGGCTGTTTTCTGCTGATCACGACCATTGCGTTACATAATAGTGTGAAGTCTAAGCCTTCAATGCTATTAACCAGCGGCACGGCATTCGGGTTGATTTGGGTGGTCTTGATGATGTGTTCGGGCATGATTGGACTGGTCGGTATGCAAACAATGCTTGAACTTCACAGCGAATCCTCACCGCATGCTGTCAGTCTCTTTTATAGCTATAGCGTGATCACCAATGCTCTGGGTGGTGGTATTGAATTGGTTGGTGGGCTCTGGGTCTTATTCATTAGCTTGTCTGGCATGCGTCATAAGCGTTTACCCCGCACTCTACATATACTGGGTGTAATAGTGGGCAGTCTAGGCGTGCTAACCCTTGTTCAAAGCGTACCTGAATTTAAGATGGCATTCGGCTTGAGCCAAATAGCTTGGTTTGCTTGGGTAGGTTTTGCGCTGCTAGGCGACAGAGCAAAACCGTAAGCATCGGGTGTAAAACTATCCGCTGTCGTTTATTGAAATACGCGTTCTGCCTGCCTATGCTTAATTTGTCCACCTGTACTAAGGAACTAGGAAGAACTCGGAATGAAAACACTCGAGCAAAAAGTAAGAATTACACAGTTTGATGGCGACTTCATTGAGGGTGTTATTTACCTTCAAGAAGTCGAAGGCAAGGAGGAATATTCGCGGTTGCAAGATATTGTCAACGACGAGCGAAAATTCCTCCCAATTCAAAAACTAAGTAGTGGCGCTAACCCCAATTACCAAGCAAGTAAATTCAAACTTATCCATAAAGACATGATCGCGATGGTGGAGCCCATTTAAGCGGTCTCACCAGACGGTCACCCCCCAAGTCATCAGATAGATCGCCAATACGATAGCGCTAATACAAATGAGCGGTAGGCCTATAATAGTGCGACGTCTTAGCGGCGATCTTTGATGCTCAGCAATAACCGCATACAAGGCATAAAGTCCCAACACAACGGATGCACTTAACATGAATGCGCCAAGCTTTGCCGGCGGTGCAAGCCCAGCAACTATGCTCAACTCAGAGATGTCGATGGTTGTTGCGGCGCCAGCGCCCAACAGGGCTAAACCACATAAACACATCAAAGATGTAAGCAAACTCAATAGCCTTGGCATAACTGGGCCAATAGCATGATGTGGAGTCGTTTGGCTAGAAAAGCGTCTGGCGATATAACCGGCGATAATCGCGAAGAAACCAATTAAGACGGTTAAAAACGTCGCGCCAATAATAGTACTTGGACCCAGTAAACGCTTTGGATCATCGCCCGCTCGGGTAGCTAATCGCAATGCAGCGTCTGTTTGCATGTAATCCAAGAACTCTGGTGCATCGACACCTTTTTCTAAACAGCTAGCGTCCAAGGCTGACAAATCCTGACTGGGATCGTCGAAAAAATCACCCATGACTTGAGCACCGCACTCAGACATGGAACGCGTTGGGCCGTGTCCTGCATAAGGCACAATGATGAGTCTGCCGTTAGAGAACCCAGGCGCAATTCTTTCTGCCAATGGTGGCGGGGTAATCGGATCCCAGTCGCCATTAACAATAAGTGTGGGGATGTCAGATTGCACCAACTGATAATCTTTTCGATCCCGAGGCGCTAAACCGGACTCTTCACACATGCGCGCCAATGCTTGCGCGCCTTGCACGGTAAATGCCCCTTGAGTAAAGCCATACTCTTCCTGCAAATCCTGTTCTGCTATTTGCGCTTGCGCAGCCACATATCCATCATTACAGCGGATGGCATTGCTCATGCCCTGAGAGACTATTCCGCCCTCGTCATCGGCCAATGTAAACACTTGAAAAATTTCTGGATCGCGCTCTTCAGCATATTTGATCAAGGCGCGCATTACCGAAGGAATAGCCGGATGCTCATCCTGCTCGTATTGCATTGAGAAAGTTGCAAAACCGATAAATAGTGCTGGAACCGCATATTTCCCCGACGGAAAAACATCTTCATCCAAGGCATCAACAATCAGCGGGTTCGCAGCAAATTCGTTGTAGGCGGTATAGAATACCTCCTCTAGGCCTTCACAGATACTCGCGTCTTGTCTATCACACTCATCGAAAATCAAGCGGTGATTGCGTGCTAGCCAGCGATGAATTCGCATGAGATCGCCCAAATCGTTGGGCACAATGGCGTCCAAGACTAACGCTCGGATCCCTTGAGCATCGACTTGAGTGAGCATTTGCCCTAAGTGACTTCCGTAGCTGATACCCCATACATTCCAACGCTCAAAGCCTAAGGCAAGCCTCAACGCGCGCACGTCTCGGGCATTCTCAACCGTGTTGTAGCCTGTTAAATCAATGCCTTTGGCTTTTGCATTTGCAAAACACGCTTTGGTTCTTTCTAGCTCTTCAGCTTCGCTCTCTGCTAGCGTTATTGCTGTTAGGTTTTCTCGACTGGTAACGGAGAAGAATGGACAGAACTCATCGGACTTTCCGATACCTCGTTGATTCAATATATAAAGATCGCGGGACTTGGTGAGGTCATGTTCGAGGAAGCGTTCTACATACGGGTCAATGCTGACTCCTGGACCACCGGTAAGGTAAACAACAGAATCATCCTTTGCCACTACTACCTCTTCCGGTTCGTCATCATCTTCAGAATCCAATCGAGCAGATGCAACTATATGTGCATACAAAAGCTGTATCATTCGGCTGTCAGGCTTATCTCTGTTTTCCGGAACATTGATCAAACCGCACTTGACGCGTCCTACGTCATATTCAAGTTCCTGTTTAAAAGGGCAAACGATACTGGTAATTTCTCCCTCCAGCGGGGCGTCGAACGGCTCCGCTAGTGCCGCTTTAGTTAAAAACATCGCCAGTATGGTTGTCACTAAAAGAACTGCATATGACTTGCGTTTTGCAGCACCGCTACCCGTTCTATTCATTTATGATTCCTTTACACACCTGAATTGGCAAAGACTTTGTCGATTAGAGCAAAACGCTAGCATCGCAGCTAAGGCTTTGCAAATGACTGAATTTGCATATTTTTCTTCTTGTACACATTTTGCAGTATCCGGAACACCCTCAAATCGCAGCACAAAATCACCCTTACAAAAGTAAAAACACGTGACAACTGAGCGACGTGCTTACCGACTTTTTTATGGATGATGTCAGCCCAACAGCTCCCTTGTCGCAATATCATTTTATCCATAAAAACAACAGCATAATGATTTTTGATCGAGAGGGAACAAACCGCTATTGGGTTTTAAATATGCACTAATCGACGACTCAACACCTACTGAAGTTAGCGTTAACTTTTCTGTTTAAAAACCACGCGAGTATTGAGTTTTCGAGATGACAGGAGTTTGATGAGATGTCTTATTTAGTTACAACTTGGTCCACTGAGCTGAGCTAAACATGTTAAATATTTTTGCATCAGCTGTTATAAGCATTGCAGGCATTGACGAGACAAAGAATGTACGGCAGCAATGAGCGAAGAGCAGACAAATGCAATTATCGAAAGTCAAAAGCTACCTTGCAGATAATCTACTCGTTATGTCTTAAAAAATGATTTCTCTATAGTACGTTTGGACTGTGTAGCTTGGCTTAAGTAGAGGTGATTAGTTTATCGCAACTGACTCGAACACATTCGGGCAAAGGAGTCGCTTTACGTTTAATTCTATCTAGATGTGCCCCTACTAATTCAGATGTTGCTGAAAGGTTATTAGTTTCTGCATCGTACATATGATGTTTAAAACGAATAGTTTTGTTTCCGACTTCTAGAACTTCAGTTTTAATAAAAAGTAGGTCACCCGGCATTACTTCGGCCATATATTTAGTAGTTTGTTCAAGGGCCGCCATTCCGCAATTATTCTCTCTCATATACGTATTGTTTATGCCAAGATACGAAAAAATATGCCATGTGGCTTCATCAAACTTGGATGTATACCATTGAACATTCATATGGCCCATGTGATCTAATTGATTTGGATAAACAACTCCACGGTAGGTCTCTATCATGGTTGACTCCTTAAAAATATTTAATTGTAAATAGAAAGATTATGACTCAAGTCACCTTATTAAATGCGTGCGGCTTTGATAGATATCGGCCAGATAACCTCTTTGGCTTCGTTTTCGGGCCATACCTTATTTAATCGTTTAAAAAAGGAATTGAACCGTTTCAAACCTTCTTGGGTTTTCTCCGCTTTCTTGTATGAAGTCCATGTCTTGATATACATAATAAATTCTTCAACATACATTTCTTTTTGATACCTCACGTTAGGTAGTCTTAGTTCTTTGAATGGGAAATATAAGTCTCTATACCCTGTTTCAACGTGTTTACGTTCTGAAGGCCAGTACTCATAAGTATCTTGCCAATACCCTTGCTGAAAAGTCGTATTTATAGGATCTTGAATATATGGTACGCCGTAGCTCACCAGTGCCAAGATTGCATTTGGTTTTGCTACTCGGAGAGCTTCTTGGTAAAAGTTATCCAGATCGAACCAGTGAGCTGCTTGAGCAACTGAAATCAAGTCCACAGAGTCATCGGGTATGCATAATTTTTCTGCTTCTTGGTGATGATATTTAACATTTGGTGCCTGCTTTGCTTGCTCTAATTGTTTAGAGCTACTGTCAATTCCAATCACTTGATCAAAGTATGGAGAAAGAAGCGTAGTTAATTGCCCAGTCCCGCAACCAACATCTAATGCGAGAGACTTATTGGTAGCTAGTGCAGATAGAGATTGCAATAATTCAGTGGGATAAGTTGGTCGAAATGTTGCGTATTCTTTACTTCTTGAATCAAAAGCATTGCTATGAACTCTCCTTTGCTTCTCTTCAAGCGTATTTGGTTTCACACTTTTTATTCTGCTTGCAAAAGGCTTCTGTTCAAGTGAACGAACAGTTCTTTTGAGACAAGACATTAAAGGCATTTTTATTTCGCTTTCAAGCTCTTCAATAGCCTTAAAAGTGGATTCCCAATAAGGTGAAAGTACTTCTGATACATTTCTACCATGGGACGTGAGGTTAATGATTGAGTGCCTACCATCTTCTCCTTTCTTTTTCTCGATAAGCCCATCCTGAATCATCAACTTAATAGTTTGACTGACGGCTCCTTGCGTTACGCATAATCGCTCTCTGATTTCTGAAATCGAATGATTTCTTGTTTTAAGTACTCGCATTACAGGTGTATATCTAGGCCGATATTCAAAGTCTAGTTGTTGGTAGGCTTCGTTGGTACTTCCATCTGTAAGATCAATTAGGTGGCGTAGCAACTCACCCAACCCAGCATCAGTTCTCATTTCATACACCCATTTGCATTCCAGCTAATTAAAAATTACATTAGCACTAATGCAATAGTCAATTTTTTACTCTTTATTTTTCGAATAATTTTTCTTTGGTGATGGTAAAAGAGGGTGTCCGCTTCTGGCACAAACCAGAAGTCGCGAAGCAAAAACCTGAAGATCTGATCCTTGTCTTATGATGCCAGTCAGCGCAGCTCGTGGGTCTTCAAAGTACCTAGAGTTTAATAACTAAAAAACTTACACCTTACGTAAGCCACTGCTCTGCCATAGGTATGCAAGATAAAGACCTTTCGTCATTGCCGTCCCCATTCCTTTCCACCCATTTCTACTAATCGAGACGCGGCTCGTCGAAAGGAAAAGGCGAGATCATTGGCGGACGATAATTGTGCCAGTGATACGCCAATTCGACCCGTCGCTGACCACTCATAATATTCCCCCTCTTTGGTACGAATCATGGTCGTCGCAAAGGAACTTGAGTTCCCCCCCTTCTCATTGACAATCAATTCTCCATCTCCATCAGTGCTTTCGACTTGCGCTTCAAAATCAACAAACAATTGGTCGAGCGGGACTTGTGCCGTCAGCACCAAGCGGGTGCGAGATTCATAACACGCGTCAATGAGAGTCACGAACCGTCGTGCTTCGTTGAGGTGATTGGCATCCAGTTGGGGGACGCATTCCATGATGATGACCGGAAATCGGCTGCAGAGGGAAATATAATCGGCTGCCCCGAGCGGTTGATAGCACAACTCGGAAAAGTCAAACCAGGCGCACTGGCCATTCAAACGGGCGACCTGAACGGTGCGACCAAAGAGGACAGGAATGGTCTCGGCCTCAGTTCCGGTTGCAGTGACACCAAATATTTCTTCCAACTGCGCCTGCATGTTGTGGTTAATATTATTATCGCCATGAATATCCTTGTTTGCCCAAAAATAGGATTGGCCATCCGCTCGATTTTCGAGTCGATAGTCCTTCTGAGAATCCTCCATGGAAATAATGTCGGACGTGTCTTTCAACATGTCGATGAATGGCAAAAAGAGTGAGCGATTGATGCCCCCCTCATACAGGGTATCGGGGGATCGATTCGAGGTGGCCACCATCACGACATTCCAATCCAATAAAAATAAAAACAGTCGCTTCAAAATCATGGCATCGGCAATTTCTGTCACTTGAAATTCATCGAAACAGAGGAGTTGGGCTTCTTGTGCCAATTGTTGCGCAATGACAGGAATCGCATCCCCTCGTGGGTGCTCCTGTTTGTAGACAAAGACTCGATGATGGACGTCTAGCATGAATTCATGAAAGTGGACGCGGCGTTTGGTTATTTTCGTGTGTTTTTGGCAGTCATTATTACGGCAAGAATTATCATCGGGAACAGAAACCGACGCGTAAAAGAGATCCATTAGAAAGCTCTTGCCAACCCCGACCGGTCCATGAATGTACATGCCTCGCGGTGGTGGACCAAAAGACCACAAATGGAACTTCTTTCGAAGAAAAGACTGAGCGGGTGCCAAGGAACGCGCCAGTGACCGTGGAATGGTGTTTTTTAGGCTGCTTTCTGTCGGTTCGTCGCTGCGCACTGGTACTGGTGGAAGCGAGGCAAGAGACTCGTACAGGGCATCGAATTTTGCCGCCAGAGCGACTTGCGCGTCATCTCGTCGCACTTCCCCCGCATCTACCTTGCGTTCATACGCTGCTGTCACGGGTCCTGTCGGGATGGACCGCCGAGCGACGCGATGTTTCGCTATCAACGTCTTCATTATGGAACTGATGAGTTTATCAACATGATAGTAAGGTACGTTAGATTTCCGTATGGGTATCAAATGAATTTGTACTAGAGGCTTAAGTTCGATTGCTCGCCTATTAAAACTAGAGCCTAATGACCGTAATTGGTGCAAAGCAGACAAACACTATTGGTTATCACCACCGATTGCTCTCTCAAAAGAAATACCAATATGATTTTACATTGATAAATATGACGTCATTAGTTAACATTTATTATTAGTAGTTCATGCAACTAATAATATTAATGAGCATTAACATTTCTGAAAACTTGCAAAGTTTGGGCTTTACCTCGTTAGAAAGTGATATTTATTTGTTTCTTTTGAAACAAGGCCTGAGCACGGGATATGCCATTGCAAAAGGGATCAATAAACCTGCGGCAAATGTGTACAAAGCACTTGAAACGCTCAGCACAAAAGGCGGGGTTGTGAGTGCTTTAGGCAACAACAAAACGTTTAATGCCGTGAAATGGCAAGATTTGCTCGACAATCGCACAAAGCAGTTTAACGACAAAATTGAATCACTTGCTGAACAGTTCAAGTTTTATGAAGAGCCTGAAATAGATGAGCAAGTCTATCAAATGAATAATCGTGAACAGGTCATTGAAACCACTCTGAAAATGATAGACGCCGCTCAATCGGTCATATTGGGAGATATTGAGCCAGAGGCGCTCCCGCTTTTCGCACAAGCCTTGGAAAATGCGGCAGCTAGGGGTGTGGAAGTCAGAGTAAAGCTTTATGAGCAAACAGCACTTGAAGGTGTTGATATCACCTTACGCAGACATGGCAACACGATCCACAACAAAAGCGTCGATGTTGCTTTTAGTTTGAGTTGTGACGGCTATCAATTTGTTCTGGCCATGTTGTCTCGTGAGAACAACAAAGTTATTCAGGCATTCCACAGTCATAGCGCGCTTATGAATATGACTATGCATACTCAAATTCTGTATGGGCAGGTTCTGACAGATTTAAAAAAATTGCTCAATGATGATGATTTGGATAGCGCAAAAGCGGTATTGGCTGAAACCGAACATCTTCACCCACTCAGCTCTGAGAATGTTGTGTTTCAACGTTATAAATCCCGTTACAACATCTAGCCCGATTTCACCATACACTCAAGGAAGTTTAGAAAATGAAAATACTTAGCCGCTTTAAGTCGGTCGCCATCACAGCCTCCATTATTACTTGCTCAAGCGTATCCGTGGCTAACCCATATCTTCAAATAGACGACTATGTAAATAAAAACAAAGAGATAATAAGGCTTAATTCCGGCACAGCAGTCGCAGTGATAAAGGGCCATGAGATTGTCTACGAAGGCTACTTCGGTCATGCAGATCTTCAAAACCAGATTCCCGTTGATCACAACACCGCCTTTTACATTGCGTCGATGACTAAACCTTTCACTGCACTACTTACACTGCTGCAACAGCACCAAGGCAAACTGAATACAAACCAAACGGTTGCTGATATGTTTCCCGACATCAAGTTCAAGCGCGCAATACAAGCCGACAAGGTAACCGTTCGTGACTTATTGGCACATACGAGTGGCATCGATAACTGGCCACTGATACAAGCAACAGCTTATACAGGGCTTCATGATAAGGACACGATAGACAAACTGCTGACCAACTCTTATGTGAATGAAAATGCGCCTTTTGGCGAATATGACTATACCAATGTGGGCTATAACATCCTGAGTCACTGGATGGACAACAACATGGAAAGCGACTGGCAAGGACAGCTTGAATCTCACATATTCAAACCGCTGGGTATGCACATGACATCAGCCAGAATAAGCGATGCTGAGAAGCACGGCTGGACGCTGGCAAAGGGCTACTCGGTGAAATCACCAGAACCTACTGCACCGGTTTACCTTACTAAAACGGACAACAGCATGCACGCCGCTGGCGGTATGATCTCTACGGCGCGAGATCTCGCTCAGTTTCTTATAATGCAAGTGAATCAGGGAAAGGTCGCAAACCAACAGATATTGCCCGAATCAGTTGTTTTAGAGTCTCAGCAAAAAGTAGCGTCCTATGAGCGAAATGGCTCAAAAAGACACTATGGGTGGGGCTGGTTTGTACGAAATTTATTTGATCATACGCTACTTGAACATCGAGGTGGGTACCCTGGCGCAAGTACCTATATGTCATTTATGCCTGAACAAAAGCTAGGATTAATCGTACTGAGTAATCAAGACCGTTGGGGGGGAGATCTCGCATATGCACTAGAAGATATCGCTTATGCCATTGCCCTTGGCAAGGACAAACAAGCCGTTACGGCACTCGCAACAAAATACCAAAATCACGCTATTGAAAAAGCCACTGAACACTACGCGCAAAAATCTAACATAAAGCCAACGTTAGCTAGCGATTTAAAGGGCCAATTCATTGGCACATATGTACATGATACGCTTGGAAAAATTATAGTAGAAGAAGCTGAAGATAAGACGGTTCAGTTAAGCTGGGGCAACTTAAAAAGTACTTTAAATCAAGGTGCTGACGACGATAAATTAAGTGTGGAATTTATCCCGAATAGCCACAGTGACATTCTCTTTTTAGTCGGAACTGACAAGCAACAACGACTGCAATACAGGGACTATGTGTTCAACAAGCAAGTTGTATTCTAATGTGACTAGTCGTTTGTTACGCAACGAGGATCGTCTGCTTGTTTCGCAATAGAAGACCTAATGTTGTTCAAAAAATCAAAGGCCTTACTGTACTCAGCGTGATCGGTTCGTTCGATGATCTTTCCATCTTCGAACTTTAGCACCATCGCTAACCCGATCACTCCAGTATACACTTTAGTAGGTAGCTCAAGTCCTAATGCGCACCCTGTCACCTTGGACTCGATATGAGCACTGACATACGGCGGCTGAACGATGAGACTTGTGATAGTGTATTCCACTTCCAAAGTCCCTGATTCCTCTGAAGCTTTTGAAAAAAATGAAACAATATTGTCAGCACCTCGAATATCCCAGGGCTCACCAAAAAGTGCTGATGTTGGATCTGTGAAACGCGCTTCGGGAGCATAAAAAGAGCGTTGCGCACTAAGGTCAGTGTCCAGAGTTGCAACATATTCTCGGGTCAATTTAATCAGTTCTTCTTCATTAGAAGAAGCATTCAAAGTTGAAGATAAAAGCAGCAGACCTAACAGAACAAAGCGGTACATATGACCCTCATACGTCGAATTGACTGGCTCCCAATAACATTAGAGTTATTTATGCTAAGACAACAACACAGTCGTCGCATTAATCCATATCTATACCCTATAACCTTACCTAACTGCGTAGGAGTAACAAGTTTCTACTCTCTGTTTTTTTGCAGCCGAATGATTTAATTTAACTAACTTTCCCAGAGGTGCTTATTCTGAGAGCAAATGCTTATCCCTACTCAATAATCATCGGAACACCCTAGCGCCCTAAAACGATTTTCCAAACCAGAGTCGATAAGTATGGTCATCAGCGCCATTTGATATGCCGGCTAGATAACCAAGTTGGTAGCTGATACCACCTAGTTTGCCGCTAAGCACAGGGCCAATCTGATGCTCTTGACTGTTGAAGTCGCCCATGTCACTGACCTTGCCAAACTCGTTGAACATTTCAACTCCGAAACGGGAACCATTGTCCAATTTACGCGTTAAACTCGCGCGAGTTTCCAGGCCTGTGCCGCCAGCCGCATTACCGCCAAACGCCCAACCACCGATAACGACGCCGCGTAAACGCCATTCAGGCGTAAACTGCCACTGATTGGTCCAGTTGATTGAAAACAGCTCTGGGCGACTGCCTTTCCGTGTTCGGATATCGAAGCGCACGCCGCTATCCCATATACCCTGCTCTCGGTGTCTGAAATGATAAAGTAACTCTGCCCGTAAATAGTCGTATTCGAATTCGTCCGCTACATCGCGAAATTGTGTGATCACGCGCCAACGAAAATCTTGGTTAAATGCATGTTGGTAGTGAAAGCGATGCGCCCATGCGTCTTGCCCTCCGTCCTCACCAGGAGCAAAACCAAGACGATATTGCACAGAGCGGTCGTTTGGATTTACAACAGGCCCATGCACACCAGAGGTATTGCTAGCGTGTGCTTTAAAACACAAAAGCCCCAAAAGACCAACCGTTAGGAAAAAGCGAAGGTTCATAAAATGGTTTTATCCTTTCAATTACAGACTACTGTTAACATAAGTGCGCATTTCGAACGCAATCATAAAGTGATACAAACAGATTGAAAGGGAAGTTCGCTCGAAAATTTCGAACTTTTTGTACTATCTAATGGATGCTTGCGGGGGGTTCTAATTGCAACTGTGATGCAATCAAAACCGCTTGAGTACGGTTATTTATCCCAAGCTTCTTAAAGATGGCGGTTACATGAGCTTTAACGGTCGCTTCAGCAATATCCAAGTTGTATCCGATCTGCTTATTCAACAGACCATCACGCATGTAACACAGCACTTTATATTGCGAGGGCGTAAGGCTAGATACTTGATCGGCTAATTGCGAGAACTCCGCGTCTACTTCTTCTATTTGGCCCGAAACTGCCTCAGGCAACCATACATCGCCATCGAGAATGGCATTTACCGCATCCGCAATATTGGCGCTGCTAGTGGTTTTAGGAATGAAGCCCAATGCTCCCACACCGACAATCTTGGAAATGATGGCAGGATCTTCTGTGCCAGATACGACGGCAACAGGGATATCGGGGAACAATTTACGGATGTGTAATAAACCAAATAGGTCTTGACTACCCGGCATGTGAAGGTCGAGCAAAAGTAGGTCGATGTCATTGTTCTCCAAGACATCGACCGTCTGCGCAAGATCTGAGGCCTCGAGCAAAGTTAGCTCGGCAATAGACGACGATAACGCTCCCCTCAATGCATCGCGATACAACGGGTGATCATCTGCAATCAGTAGCGTTATCATTGGCTTACCTCAGTTTACTTGTTGAGTCTTTCCTCGATGAGTGTATCAACAACTGACGGATCCGCCAACGTTGAAGTGTCGCCTAACTGCTCATGCTCATTCGCTGCAATCTTACGCAGGATACGACGCATAATTTTGCCTGAACGAGTCTTCGGTAAGCCATGTGACCATTGGATCATGTCAGGCGTTGCAATTGGGCTTAGCTCTTTACGCACCCAAGTCCGTAACTCTTTGGTTAAGTCTTCACTGACTTCCACACCTTCGTTCGGCGTGACATAGACGTAAATGCCCTGCCCCTTGATATCATGTGGGTAACCGACAACGGCTGCTTCTGCAACTTTCGGATGAGCGACCAATGCGCTTTCAATCTCGGCAGTACCCAGGCGGTGACCTGACACGTTGAGCACATCGTCAACGCGGCCTGTGATCCAATAGTAGCCATCTTCATCGCGACGGCAGCCATCCCCTGTAAAGTACACATTATCGTATGCACTAAAGTAGGTATTTTTGAATCGCTCATGGTCACCATAAACGGTGCGCGCTTGAGATGGCCAACTATCTTTAATAACAAGGTTACCCTCAGCGGCACCCTCTAGTTCGTTGCCGTCTGCATCAAACAATGCTGGCTGAATACCGAACAGCGGGCGACTGGCTGAACCTGGTTTTAAAGCAGTAGCACCTGGTAATGGCGAGATCATTACACCACCGGTTTCCGTTTGCCACCACGTATCCATAATTGGGCATTCGTCATTGCCGAATACACGGTGATACCATTCCCACGCTTCTGGATTAATCGGCTCACCTACTGAACCAAGAATGCGCAATGTAGAGATATCACACCCTTCAGTCGGTTTGTCACCGTGTGCCATTAACGCTCTGATCGCAGTTGGTGCGGTGTAGAGTTGGTTGACTTTATATTTCTCGACAACTTGCGCAATCCGGCGAACATCAGGGTAAGTCGGAACACCTTCGAAGAAGACCTGAGTAACTGCATTAACCAGCGGGCCATAGACCATATAACTGTGGCCTGTGATCCAACCCACATCCGCCGTACACCAGTAGATATCACCGTCTTGATAATCAAACACATACTTGAATGTCAACGCAGTGTATAGCAAGTAACCACCCGTTGTATGCACAACGCCTTTTGGTTGACCCGTCGAGCCCGACGTATACAGGATGAACAGTGGATCTTCAGCGTTCATGACTTCTGGTTCGCACTGCGCAGAGCAATCGTCTACTAGCTCATCCCACCATACATCCACATCGTTCCAGGTTACATCACCGCCGGTAAGTTTGTGTACCAGTACCGCCGAAATAGACGGGCATGCGCCGTTGGCTAACGCCTCGTCAACATTAGCTTTGAGCGGCACGCTACGACCACTGCGACGCCCTTCGTCACAAGTGATAATGACCTTAGCTTCACTGTCATTGATGCGATCGGCAATCGCGTTGGGCGAGAAACCACCAAAAATAACGGAATGAACGGCACCAATCCGGGCACAAGCAAGCATAGCGTATGCAGCCTGCGGAACCATTGGCATATAAAGGGCAACCCTGTCACCTTTGCCGACACCGAGCTTCTTTAACCCATTTGCTAATTTACATACTTCGTAATGCAACTGTTGATAAGAGATCTCTTCACTGTCGCCTGGATTGTCGCCTTCCCACAAAATTGCAGTTTTCTTCGCATGCTTTTCCAAGTGACGATCAATGCAGTTATAGCTGGCGTTGAGTTCACCGTCTTCAAACCATTTGATAGACACGTTAGACGGGTCAAACGTCGTATTCTTAATTACTGTTGGCTTTTTGTACCACGCTAAGTCGTCAGCATGTTGACCCCAAAAGCCTTCAGGATCGGTCACTGAGTGTTGATACATCTCCATATACTGCTCGTTGGTCAATAAAGTATTACCTTTGATTGACTCTGGTACTGGGTAAGTCTTGGCATGCATATTGGTGCCTCCTGCTTAATAGAAAAAAAGTTTTAACGTCACGTGGTCATGGTTTAGCTTACGCAACACGTGGCACAAATTGTTTGATTTAACTCTAGTCTTTATTAACAAAATCAAAATGAGACTTTGGTCTTAGCGGTTTTTTGCACGTGTCCACGTTACCGCATTCCGATCTTTTTGCACATCCTAAGTTTCTGAAAAATAGAACTTAAGACTTTAGTCTAATAGACGAACCGCTTATTTGCTTTTCGCCTAAACTGCGCACAATAGAATCATGTTAACGCCTTTTTTACATCGTTTTAACTAAACCTAACACGCATGAAGGACACACTTATGAAGACTACAATGAAAAGAACAGCGGCGGTGGTAGCGCTCGCCCTTGCAGGAATAGCCGGTAATGCTCAAGCAGCAAACCTAGGTGGCACGGACGTTAAATTCTCTGGATACATTAAACTCGACGCCATGGTCAGTGACTACTCTGAAGGTTCACTTGGGGCACAAAACCTCAACCGCGATTTCTACATCCCATCATTGACGCCAGTCTCTGGGGTAGAGGAAAGCGCCCATTTTGACGCCCACGCGCGTCAATCACGCTTCCGCTTTACGACTACCACCGACACTGAAGAAGGCGATAAAATCACCGGTGTGCTGGAATTCGATTTCTTGGTGACCAACAATGGTAACGAGCGTATTTCCAACTCATATACTCCTCGTATGCGTCACGCGTTCCTAAAGTACAAAAACTGGACGGTCGGCCAAACTTGGTCAACCTTCATGGACGTAGGTGCGCTCCCTGAAACGGTCGACTTCATTGGGGTTACCGATGCAACAATCTTCGACCGTCAACCACTAGTTAAATACACCAATGGTGCTTGGGAATTTGCGTTGGAAAACCCAGAAACAACCGTAACACCGAATGGTGGTGGTGGTCGTATTGTTGCCGATGACAACAATGTACCTGACTTTGTCGCTCGTTATACCTCTAAACAAGACTGGGGTTATTTCAAAGTTGCGGGTTTACTGCGCCAAATCAAGTATGAAAACGGCACAGACATTGACGGCTCGTCTTCAGCTTGGGGCGTTAGCCTTACCGGTAAAGTCAACTTAGATGGCGGCGACGATATCCGTCTGATGTTCAACACCGGTTCTGGTCTGGGTCGTTACATTGGTTTGAACGCAGCTAACGGAGCTGTGATTACACCTGATGGTGATTTAGAAGCGATCGATTCCTACGGTTATGCGATTGCTTACCGCCACTTATGGAACGCTAAAATGCGCAGTAGCATTACCTTCTCAGCGCTCAATATCGACAATGACACAGCGTTGACCGGCACATCTGTCACAGAATCGACCTACAGTGCGCGCGTTAACCTAATGTATTCACCGACTAAGGCAATTTCAGTTGGCGCCGAATACACACGTGCACACCGCGAAGTTGAATCTGGCCTAGAGGGTGATATGGATCGGATCCAGTTTATGGCTAAATACGCGTTCTAATTGATAAAACGCGAAATAGCATGGGCCGCTTTTTAGCGGCCTTTTTTATATCAAAGATAAACTATCGAGTCGCGAAGATGATGGATAACGGCAACACGAAAAACAAGCCCGCGATGTAAGCAACACCTAGGATTTTGCGTTCCGAAACTTTTTCTGAAAGCTGATAACTAAGGTTTAACGGTAGGTTGCGCAAAAATACGATGCCATATATCACCACGACTGCACTGACGTTATACAGTAAATGCACCAGTGCTATCTGCAGCGCCAATGCTGCGTTGTCACCCGTAATCGCCAGTGCCGCGATCAACGCCGTAATGCAGGTACCGATATTTGCCCCAAGCGTAAATGGGTATATATCTTTTGCTGTGAGGACACCGTTGCCGACCAATGGCACCATCAGCGATGTTGTGGTTGATGAACTCTGCACCAGAACCGTCACCACCGTACCAGAGGTAATGCCCGCCAGTGGTCCTCTACCAATACTGCTATGTAGAATATCGCGTGCTTTGCCTACCATGAGGGATTTCATGATTTTGCCCATATAGGTAATCGACACAATAATCATCCCGATACCTAACACAATTTTTAGGATCCCTGGATAATAACCCGGCAGGCCGCTAACGGCCGCCGTGATCAAATCCACCACTGGGCTAGTGACGGCCTTGATTGGGTTGAATCCGCCGACATCAGCTGTCGCACCAATCGCAAACAGGGACACCATTGCGCCACTCAAGGTTTCGAGCATGCCAAACATTATTTCAAGCGGCAAAAAGATGATCACGGCAAAGACATTAAAAAAGTCGTGAATAGTGGCAGCGTTAAATGCGCGTTGGAATTCACGTTTATCGGAAACATGCCCCAGGCTTACAATAGTATTGGTAATACTGGTAACGATGTTTGCGCCCATCATCATGGGAACGGCTATAGTAATAGGCAGTCCGCCTGCAACCATCGCCACGATAATAGAGGTTACCGTGCTTGAGGATTGGATCAGTGCCGTGCCGACCATTCCGATGACTAAGCCCATCACCGGATTTGAGGCAAACTCAAATAATGATCTAGCGTGGTCCGCAGTAGCGAGTTTGAAACCACTGCCAATAACACTGACAGCACTGAGCATGACCCAGACAAGGACTAACAACCATAGCCAACGGCGGAGCTTTGAACCTTTAGAGAGAACTTCGCCGACTTGGGCGTTGTCGGAAGATTCCAGCGGTGAATTCTGTGCTGGCTGAGTCATAAGAGGACCGTAAATTAGAACACTGTAAAACCAAGCGCCAGCATAGTTATCTATGATGACAGTTTTATTACGCCAAATTTTGCGCTGATTTTGGCACAGGCTTGAGCGTCGGGAAATTCGATTATCCCGAGCGCTCTATACAGATTTTTCCTGACATTTAAAACGGAACAGGGAATTGCTGCAATACGTTGTGGATTCGTTTGAGTTGAGTATTGTCCAAAGTAATTGAAAACGCTTGGATATTTTCCTGTAACTGAGCAGCGTTAGTCGCCCCGATAATGGTTGATGTCACACCGTGTATTTGCTTACACCATGCTAATGCCAACTGACTCGGCGTCATGCCGAACTCAGTAGCTAACTCAACATAGGCTTGTACAGCCGTATTTGCGATTGCTGTATCGCGAAACAAACCTTGTCGTTGCACTAATGTATAACGACTGCCCTCAGGTCTCGCCCCATCAATGTACTTGCCCGATAACATACCGCCAGCCAGTGGTGACCACGGCAAGTAAGCTATATCCTCAAACACGCATGTTTCAATCACATAGGGCCAATCCTTAGCGTGGATCAGACTGAACTCATTTTGGATCGATACAGGCCTCGGTACGCCTAATTCATCGCACAACTGCACATAGGTTTGAATACCCCACGGGGTGTCATCGGATAACCCCCAATGCTTGATCTTTCCAGCATCAATCGCGTTACCGAGAGAAGCGACTACAGCACGCATATTGTCCCGTTCTTTGCCACTATCGATTCGATTTGGGTTGGTTTGATTGGGCCAATGTTTACCGAAATGCGGAGAAATACGATTTGGCCAATGCAGTTGATAAACATCTATGTAGTCTTGCTGCAAACGCGCTAAAGAGTCATCGAGGGCCTCGGTCACGGTACTAGGCGAAATAGTACTTCCCTCGCGAATATAACTTAAACCAGGCCCAGCGATTTTCGTCATGATCACCAGTTCGTCTCGATGTTGTGCATTTCTTGACAACCAATCACCCAGGATGCATTCGGTATCACCGTAAGTTTGCTGATTTGGCGGTACGGGGTACATCTCAGCGGTATCAATAAAATTGATCCCAGCATCGAGCGCCATCGCCATCTGTTGGTCGGCATCTTGCTGGGTATTTTGAATACCCCAGGTCATAGTACCCAAACAAATTTCAGATACTTCTACTGAACTACTACCCAATCGGTTGTATTGCATAATGAGGTGAGTTTCCTTTTTTAAACGTATTTATACGAACAGCTTTGCTAGACGGTTTTGCGCTGAATTATGTGAAGTGCGTCACAATAAATTGGTCGCGCCCGCTCTGTTTCACCTGATACATTGTCTCATCGGCCTGTACTAATAGATCGACTAAATCGGATTCCGTATCAGAGGCAATTACGACCCCGATACTAGCAGACAAATCACACGTAATGGTTGGACTAATCACATAGGGTTGACGCAACTCCTCGAGCAATTCTGTCGACAGTCGCTCAATCGCTTGTATATCGCACTCTGGCTGCAAAAACCCAATGACAAACTCGTCCCCGCCCCAACGAACACAGACATCTCGTCGCTCATCAAAGTGCTCCATCATCCGTTGACTAGTCATCACTAGGACCTCATCACCAACATCGTGACCAAAGTTATCATTAACCGGTTTGAATTTGTCCAAATCAATCATCATGAGTACAAAGCAGCATTGCTCGCGTTTTCCTTGCTCTAGCAACAATTTAAGCTCTTTTTCACCAGAACGACGATTGCGCAACTGAGTTAAAGAGTCATGATCGGCCTCGAAGCGTGTGCGTTGCTCCTGAAGTTTACGGTCTGTAATGTCGTAAATAATAATCTCAACAAGCGCTTCTTGCCCGTGTCGTCGTTTATTGCGCTGTTCACTAAGTTTAGCGAACAAACAATGCAGCCAGCGCTTTTGTCCGTCTTTGCGATACTCTAAGTCGATACTTTGCTGCTCAACCGGTTCATCAGAGCGCAGCATCCCCAACAGGCGTTTGACCTTTTCTGGGTGCTCAAACAACTGACAAAAGTCTTTCTCTTGAGGTTTATCTTCAAAGTAACTAAAAAATGCGGGGTTCGCAGTCAGCAAGCGATTATTGATCCCCACAACAGCAATACCTGCGCTGGCTTGTTCGTAAATCAATCTAAACTGTTGCTCAAGCGCCTGCGTTCGTTCGCGCAATATTCGCTCAGTTTGCAAGTTTTGCTTCAGGGCAATCATCAGTGCATTGATACCATTGACCAAATTGCCTAGCTCATCCCGACGCCGATAGCCGATATCAATACTATTCATGGTTTCAGGCACATGCGGGTCAACCATAGAAAAGCCATTGGTTAAGCGTAAAATTGGACTCGTCAGGCGGCGATGCACGAAAACCGAAACAGCAATGGCACTGAGCAAACTCAACACGATTAACCCCAACGCGCTTTGCATAGCAAACTCTCGGGCTTGCAATTGCAGCCATTGATCATCCGGGTAGATGAGTAGCTCTCCAACGACTTCATCTCGCGTAAAAGGATGGATCAGCGTCAACGAAATGCGATCTCTATTCGTGCTCCGCTCTCCGACTTGGATTGCCATCGCCTCAAAATTAACAATCGACACCGCGCTAACCAAATTGTTTGCAACTAGGCCATTGGCGATTTCTAAAGCGAGATCATCATCTTCTAAATAAGCGGCGATAGCAGACGTCTTTTCAGCACTCTGGGCTAATTGGTTAACCAGTGTGTTGTTTAAGTCTCGCTGTTGGTAAAGGTTGTAGTTGTAAACGAAGCCAGCCATGACCACAGAAATCGCGATCAATAACACCGCAATCATAAGCGCTACACGGACATACAACTTCTGACTTATATGCACAATATCAATGACTAACGATTAATGACTTTGGCTAAGTGTAATACATTCGCACGAAATCGTGTGAACAAGTCTGATATTCCGAAGAAATTTTTGTACTGCTTGTTACACCAACATACGCAATAGACTTCCGAGCTAACTATGTTGGTGGGAGTAGAAATTCTAAAGTAGCAGTAGAAGCAAAACACCAAATGACAGGCATAAAAAAAGGCCGCAATCGCGGCCTTCTTCAATGTCTTGTGTTATCTAAACTGAACGATTAGTCCAAAATCTTAGATACAACACCCGCACCTACTGTACGGCCACCTTCACGGATTGCGAAGCGTAAACCTTCGTCCATCGCGATTGGTGCAATTAGCTCTACAACAAACTTCAAGTTGTCGCCTGGCATTACCATTTCTACACCTTCCGGCAACTCAACAGCACCTGTTACGTCTGTTGTACGGAAGTAGAACTGTGGACGGTAGCCTTTGAAGAATGGCGTGTGACGGCCACCTTCGTCTTTGCTTAGTACGTATACTTCTGCTTCGAACTTAGTGTGTGGGTTGATTGAACCAGGCTGGGCCAATACTTGTCCACGCTCAACTTCGTCACGCTTAGTACCACGAAGAAGAACACCTACGTTCTCACCCGCGCGGCCTTCGTCTAGAAGCTTACGGAACATTTCAACACCCGTACAAGTTGTCTTCGTCGTCTCTTTGATACCTACGATTTCAACTTCTTCACCTACCTTAATGATACCCTGCTCTACACGACCTGTTACAACAGTACCACGGCCTGAGATTGAGAATACGTCTTCGATTGGTAGGATGAACGGCTTATCGATTGCACGCTCTGGCTCTGGGATGTATGAATCTAGGGCTTCACCTAGTTCTACAATCTTCGCTTCCCATTCTGCTTCGCCTTCTAGCGCTTTTAGTGCAGAACCTTGGATTACTGGCAAGTCGTCTCCTGGGAATTCATACTCAGATAGCAACTCACGTACTTCCATTTCTACTAGCTCTAGTAGCTCTTCATCGTCAACCATGTCACATTTGTTCATGAATACGATGATGTAAGGTACACCTACCTGACGACCCAAAAGGATGTGCTCACGTGTTTGTGGCATTGGGCCATCTGTCGCTGCTACTACTAAGATCGCGCCGTCCATCTGAGCAGCACCTGTGATCATGTTTTTAACGTAGTCAGCGTGTCCTGGACAGTCAACGTGTGCGTAGTGACGCGTTGGCGTGTCATATTCTACGTGTGAAGTCGCGATTGTGATACCACGCTCACGCTCTTCTGGTGCATTATCGATTTGATCGAATGCTTGTGCGTCACCGCCGTAAGTCTTTGCTAGTACGGTAGTGATTGCCGCGGTTAGTGTAGTTTTACCGTGGTCAACGTGGCCGATTGTACCAACGTTAACGTGCGGTTTCGTACGTTCAAACTTTTCTTTTGCCATGTCTAATCTTCCTAGCAAAGTGCTAATTAAAAAACTGTCGTATTTTATTATGAGGTGATGAGAAAATGGTGCTGATAGGCAGATTTGAACTGCCGACCTCACCCTTACCAAGGGTGCGCTCTACCAACTGAGCTATATCAGCACGAACTTGGAGCGGGCAGCGGGAATCGAACCCGCATCATCAGCTTGGAAGGCTGAGGTAATAGCCATTATACGATGCCCGCATTCCTAAATTCTCGGCCCACCTCATAAGAAAAAGTGGTGGAGGGGGCAGGATTCGAACCTGCGAAGGCTGAGCCGGCAGATTTACAGTCTGCTCCCGTTGACCGCTTGGGTACCCCTCCAGAGATTGATGGTGCCGACTGCCGGAATCGAACTGGCGACCTACTGATTACAAGTCAGTTGCTCTACCAACTGAGCTAAGTCGGCACTGCATCAAGTGGCTGCGCATTCTAGTGAAAACCGACACGCGGTGCAATAGACTTTTTTAAAAAAATGCCCTTTTTTTCGATCTTGCTTAAATATCCAACGATTGAGCGGCTAATTGTTGTTTTTCTAACCCATAATCAGCCATCGCATATCGCAACAATCCCCAAAAAACGATGTTACTGACAAATTTTGAATATTCGGAGTTAGCGGACTGTTTGAACAATTCTTGGTCACCCCCGCTAATGATCACAAAATATTCATCATAGTCGCGGCGCATAATCTGCTCCGCCATTTCCAAAATACCTTTAGCCTGCGCGATACAACCGTAATGCAAACAAGCTTCCGTGTCTTGACCGAAAGTCAGGTCAATATGATCAATATCCGCTTGAAAAACACGTCTTGTGCTTCCCGTTACTGCCCGCTGAGCCAACCGGAAGCCTGGGACGATCCAGCCGCCGAGATGTTGGCCGTCAGCGACAGCATCTACCGTTATAGCAGTACCCGCATCAATCACGACATAGGGACCATTGCATAACAACTGCGCTCCCAGCATGGCTAGCCAACGGTCAACGCCCATCTTTGTGACATTGGCATAGCTATTATTCAAATTAAATCGCTGTTGCTCTGTTACCACAAATTGAACGTCGTCAGTGTATTTGATGAGACTATCGCGGATTGCTTGGTTTTCTGCCTCACTTCTCACACTGGCAACCACGATACTACAATCGTGAGTTATACGATTGTCCTTAGCCCACTCGTCAAGGTCTGTATAAAAGGCGATCGGTTTTACTGTTTGAATGTGGACGAACGTATCATCTACGTGCAAAGCGCACGCCTTAAGCTGAGTGTTGCCAAAATCTAATAAACAAAGGTTAGCGCGCACGCAAGCTTACCTCACCACCATGGATCAATTTTAAACCTTCTGGCGTCTGTAATTGCAGTGCTCCGGCATCGTTGATACCCAAATTCACTCCTTCGATTTTACTCTCTGATCCAAGAATTGTGACATTTTGCTTGGCAAATACATCTAGCGCATTCCAATTTGCCACAATGTCTTGCAAACCTCTGATTTCAAATCCAGGTATACCCTGATGTAAAAACTCAATGATCGCTGCGCTCAGAGCGTTGCGGTCTATATGGGTGTCGGACAAATCGGTATACGCTTGTGTAATACTGTCACCCACGTCCGGTAAACGGACATTGATCCCAACACCAATAATACAACTCACTTCGGTACCAATTTGGCCTTCAACTTCAACCAAGATGCCGCCGAGTTTTTCGCCATATCGATAAATATCGTTGGGCCATTTAACCCCTAGCCCGTCAATACCAAAAGCTTGTAGCGCTTGAATGACACAATAACCAACGTATAGAGAGAGGCCTCCTATCTGTTGATACCCTCCCTGGAAACGCCAACACATCGACAAATACAAACTCGCTCCAAACGGCGAGACCCAAGACTTACCTCTGCGTCCCCTCCCCGCAGTTTGTGCTTCAGCGATCACCACTTCACCGTGCACAGCACTATCAACCCGCTCTTTCAAAAACGTATTGGTAGAATCGGTAACGGGTAGCAGTGTGATGGGGACATCAATGTCGGCTGGCAGAAAATCTTTTATTACACTGGATTCAAGCAGCACAATGGGATCCGACAAAGCATAGCCCTTACCCTTAACGCTGTAGATATCCAACCCCAGTTCTATGAGTGCGGAAACGTGTTTAGCAATCGCTGTGCGACTCACCGAAAATCGCCGCGCCAGTGCTTCTCCTGAATGAAACTGTCCATCGCAGAGTATGTGGATAAGTTCAGAGCGCAGGTCTTGTTTATCTTGCATCATAATTCTACTAATCCCCGCTGACCAACCAACCGCACCTCGTTTTCTAGTGAGATCCCAAACCTTTGTGCAACCGACGCCTGAATTTCTCGCGCAAACAGAAGCACATCATGCCCTTTAGCATTCCCGCAATTCAACAGTACTAAAGGCTGGCGCTTGTGACACTGCACGCCGCCCCGCGTTTGTCCCTTAAACCCGGCTTGGTCGATTAACCAGGCGGCGGGTACTTTGACGTGTTGTTGGTCAACAGAGAAATGGGGGATTGTTGGGTGTTCGTCCTTTAGTCCCATAAAGTGTTCAGCGCTTATGACTGGGTTTTTAAAAAAACTGCCAGCATTGCCCAGTTTTGCAGGGTCAGGCAGCTTTTGCCGTCGCACCTCAACGACTTTGTTAAATACGTCATGCGCCGTTGGGTTTGAAAGCGTCTGTAACTCACCGTAACTGACTTCCAGTGGGGCCGTCTTAGGCATGCTGAAATTCACATGTGTGATTAGCCAATCGTTAGCCTCTGGACGCTTGAATACACTGTCTCGGTATCCAAATAGGCATTCCTGATTATTGAGCGTAAATGACTCCCCCGTAATCAGCTCCTTTACTTCGACAGTTGTGATAAAACTTGCAATCTCGCGACCATAGGCACCAATGTTTTGGATCGGTGCCGCACCTACAGTGCCGGGGATCAGGGCTAGATTTTCGAAACCGTTGATTTTGTTGTGTAGACACCAAACGACGAGTTGATGCCAATTTTCACCGCTTGAGACACGCAGCACGTGTGCGTCTTGTTGCTCTGAAACCTCGATCCCTTTGACACGATTGACCCAAATTGCCCCTTCAAAATCATCAACGAAAATGCAATTGCTCCCCTCACCCAATATCCATCTTGGTTGAGAAGCGCTCTGGATCGGTAGTACGTCAAAAGAGTGGATAATATGCGTTTCAGCACTTTGCGCGTTTAAACCGAAAGTGTGCAAGGTCTGTAACTGGTTCAAAAAATCGTATACCTGAATGGAAACAGCGCTTAGCTTACCGCAACCTCGGTGATTGACAAATACTCGAATGAATATTCGATTGTTTTAGCTAGTACCTTTCGGAACGCTGAGTTTGCGACTCCAGCTAGGTAGCTTGAAACGCTTGCGTCGCGGCGTACGCATTTTTGAAGGCATATTTTTCACGCGATTAAACACCACGCCAACCAAAGGCGCGCCGACATCGCGGAGTTTTTGAATTGCGTGTATTAGGTCCGCCGATTCAGTTGTCTCTAGGTCACAGACTAAAACGATACTATCGACGTTTCGACCTATCACTAGACCATCACTGAATTCTTCCAGCGGTGGAACGTCAATCACGACACGCTCAAAGATAATACTCAACTTATGTATAAAGGCCCTAAAGCGAGGTTTTGACAAATATACCATTGGGTCTTGGGGTATTTTGCCACTTGGCATAACCGACAGTTGTGACTTATCAATTCGGTGTATGCACTTACCTGCCGGTGCCGATTTGCTGATGAAATGCGTCAGTCCAGGTAAGTTTTCACTGATTTTATACGCCCCGCTAATCGACGGATAACGCAAATCCGCATCCAGAACTAGAGACTTTTCAAGTTTCGCAAAAGACTCAGCGAGTGCTGAAGCAACCAAGGATTTACCATCATTAGGCTTAACTCCTGTCACGGCAATCACCCGGTTTTCTTCCCCTTCTTTGCGAACGATAAGAGCGGTACGCAGAGTTCTGATCGACTCCGCGAACTGCAAGTCTTTGCGGCTTAATTCAACCGCACTAGATAGCTTCCGCGTCGTTTTATTTAAGCGGGGAATATCCGACAAAACCGGTACATCTAAGTTTGCGAGTGCATTGACCAATCGTGAACGTTTATCGCTGACTATATGAATAAACAGCCAGCCCATTACACTAATAAAACCACTGAACACTGCACTGGCGGCCAATAACAGCACGATATTTGGTTTGGCCGGCGCGCTGGGGACACTAGCGTAATCGACCACTGAGAACTCCTCTTGCTCTCCTAAGTCGCGCAAGATTTCTGTTTCCTGTAATCGAGATAAGAATATGTCATACAGCTTTTGAGTAGACTCGACTTCCCGTCTGAGTTTCGCTAAGTTCACTTCATGCTGGCCTAACTCGCTGTGTCGACCACGCGCTTCCTCGATCAGCTTATTGATTTCCTCGCTGCGCTCTAGGTAAATTTTGTATTCTTGTTTTAGTGATGCGACCAGCCGCATTACCAAGCTTTCCAGCTCTCTTTCCATTGCTGAAATTTTCGATACCTGCGCGACGTATCGGGGATGTTTGAATTTGTAGCGTTTCGAAATCTCAGCTAAATCTTCTTCTTCGTCCAGAATCCGCTTGCGCAAGTCTTGGACCATGCTGTTCTTCACGATGTAACCCACATTCAGAAGCCCTTGGACATCATCTCCTGACGCTTCAAATTGGCTAATCATGGTTTTCATTTCAGCCGCTGCGGCGTCAACCTGAATGCGCTGAGACATATAGGTTGAGATTTCGCTACTAGCCAATGAAATCTGGCTGGCAATATCAATTAACTTGTTATCCAGGAAATAGTTCTGTAGCTGCGCTTCAGAGTCCTCAAGCTGAACCTGAACGTCATTAAACTGCTGGCTTAACCAACTGTTAGCATCAATAGCACGTTGACGACTTTTGTCAGTTTGGTATTCAAAAAATGAAGGGCCCACGGCATTTACGATATCAGAGGCAAGTACTGCAGAGGTTGACTCGAAGCTCACATTCACCATATTGGTCTCGCCCAGCCGGCTATACACCAAACCACGCTGAAGGCGCGTCGCCGCTTGATAGATCTTCTGCTCATCTGGCAATGACTGGTTGACCAAATCAGACCGATACATGAGCCCACTATCTTGAACTACTTGCTCAGCAAACTGGCGAGACTTCATATACTGTAAATAAGTGTCCAGCTTCGAGTCAGTGGGTGGTGCAAATGCCCCAAGCCCCTGTGGCAATGACAGGTCACTGGAGGATTCCCCGAGTAAAAGCGTCGTCGTTGCAATATAAATTCGCGGCAACTGCAGCACGTAATAGCCCAGTACCACACATATCGCGGCAGCAGTAAAAATGATGCGAAACTTGCGATTCCAAATCAGCAGTAGCAAGTCGCCGATATCGAAGAGCGGATCGGTCTGGACAGCTGATTTAGGATTAAGATCGCTCATCAGAATAAGCTTTCCGGTATTTCGATGATGTCGCCGGGTAAAATCGGCGTATCGGCATCGGCTTTGATTCTCTGTTTGTCAGCACCACGAATGACAATCCAGTTTTTGTCTGACGCGCGATCCGTTTGACCTCCGGCGACGGCGATGGCCTTTTCCATCGTCAAGCCCAACTCGAAAGTGTAGGAGCCGGGGTTCTTAACAGCGCCACGAACATAAAAGGGCCTGATCACCTCAATTTGAACCACAATACTGGGGTTGACCAAATAGCCATCTTCATAGGCTAACACCAAATCATCGCTCAGTTGCTTTACCGTTTTTCCCACAACAGGCATATCACCAATTAGCGGGAATCGGACCACACCCGAAGCATCGACTCGACTGCGTAAAAATAAGTCCTTCTCCAAATGAACGTCCATAGTGATCACGTCACCAACGCCAATAGGTAACTCCTGTTGTTGCGCGTTCGCTGATGACAGAAGTGAACACGCAGTAAGCAACCAAATTGCTAGAATACGTATTGCCAACGGAGCCCCACTTCATTTTGTTGATAGTCGATAGAATTATCACTCGAAGATACATCTCGTCGCATAACGTCCAATCGGATCAATTGATAGGAATTGAGATTGAAGCCTAACCGAAAGAACAAATCGAGCTGATCAATTGTTCTGGTAACGTCAATGGTTTCAATATCTTTGTCGAGGTAGTTGAGGTTTACCCCCCAAAACCAGCGCTCATTGAGCTCATATTGCCAATCAACACTGTGAATCAGATCGACACTGCTAGAGCTAAACTCTACTTCAGAGACAGCCGATGTGCGTTTGGAGTTAATGCTAAATTGCGAGAATTCACTGGGCGAGTATTGATAAGTGAGATCATATGAGAATCCATCGCGATCATTGTTATCGTCAGCGTCTCTCTCAAACCCACCAACCAGAGCTCGCACGTTGGAACTCCCGGTTAATTGCCACTCAATACCGACCAGTGCGCGATACAAGGTACTATCAACGCGAGTCTCTGAGGCATAGTCATCCTCACTCATTGAGAAGCGCGCGACCAGCCCTACTCGACCACCGAGTAGATAACGCCCTTCGACACTGGCACCAACTTGATTCAAATCAAATAGCGGGGCGTAATCATTGTCATCATCATATTGATCGTCTTGCCAAAACAAATCGAGAACGACGGCATTTCGATTAGGTTCACGACCATAGACAATGCTTGCCGCGGCGCGGTTGCGTCGCAGAGTATCCACACTCAGTACGTTATCTTGAAAGCGAGTAATGCCTTCACCATACTTTTGCTGCTCAGTTTTGTGTTCCAACTCAAGGTTGGCAGTTACCGATTTAGATACAAAAGTACGCGACATAATGCGGACGTTATAGCCGTAAAAGTCCTGGGTGTCGTCAAACGCAAGCTGGTCATCTTGCAAACTAAATCGTTCGTAGCTGGCGCCATAATCCAATTGAAACCACGATGACTCCTGTGTAGTTACAAGTTTCCCTTCAGCCTGCAGTGCTGCACCGAAGGCATCCGTGTCATCTGAAATAAGCGGGTTGACCGAATCACTGAATACAACACCGGTTGTAATCTCTAACGGAGAAGCACTCTTGTCGATATTTTCTTGTTGAGCAGAGGCATTGGCGCTTAGGAGCACCGATACAAATGCACTCAATAACAACCTCATAAAGGCATGCTCTCCTAGTTAAATCATTTGACGGGTTGTTTAACAACCTTCTATCTGTATTGGGGTTATCGGCCGATGCGGTTTTTTCTACAATCAAGAAACGTTATCTAGCACCTGACAAACTATGCTTCGACTTCTTCTAAGTCTACCGCGGCGATTCGTGTTTTGATTGCGTCATCAGGAGAATAGGCAAGTGGTGCCGACGCTAATAGCGCGATGGCTTTGTCTTCTTCGCGATTGATCAGCGCATAATTGAGCTGATCCAACAACATCACAACTTCGGAAAAATCCATTTTTATTTCATTCGCGGCCATGATCCGAGGGTGTTCAGTCAGCGTTTCACCGTCCCCGATCAATAACTCTTCGTATAACTTCTCTCCGGGCCGTAAACCGGTATATTTAATTTGGATAGCATCGCGGTCAGATTCGTCTTGTGCGACCCGATGACCCATTAAGTGCGCCATTTTATGAGCGAGATCAGCGATTTTGACAGGCTCTCCCATATCTAACACAAAGACCTCACCGTTTTTGCCCATTGAACCGGCTTGGATAACCAACTGTGCCGCCTCTGGAATCGTCATGAAATATCGAATGATATCGGGGTGCGTCACGGTTATCGGACCGCCTTTGCGGATTTGTTCGGAGAACAGTGGTACCACTGAGCCAGAGCTGCCTAATACATTCCCGAAACGAACGATGGCAAACTCAGTCTCACTATGCAATGCCGAAATGCCCTGCACAAATAGCTCTGCAAAGCGCTTGGTTGCCCCCATAATATTGGTTGGCCGTACCGCTTTGTCAGTTGAGATTAAAACAAATTTCTCGACCTCATATTCGGCCGCAATGAGGGCTACGTTGGCAGTTCCAAACACGTTGTTGCGAATGCCTGCCGTGATGTTTGACTCCACCATGGGGACATGTTTATAGGCTGCCGCATGGTAGATCGTCTGAATCTTGTATTTTTCAATGGTATTGCGCAGCGACTCGGTATCTTGGATCGTCGCGAGCACCGTGGCTAATTGAACATCCGGATATTTTCGCTGAAGTTCATTTTCAATTTGATATAAGTTGTATTCCGCGAGTTCAAACAAAATCAACATGCTTGGCTGACTTTTCACGATCTGTCGACACAGCTCACTGCCAATAGAACCACCCGCCCCCGTCACCATTACCACTTTGCCGTGAATATTACTGTTCAACAAATGCGGTATGGGTGGCACCGGATCTCGACCTAAAAGATCTTCAATCTTAACCTCTTGAAGTTCGTCAATTTGCTGTTTACCGCTAGCGATATCTCTGAAGTTTGGTACCGACAATAGCTCCAGCGCCAGTGGTTCTAATTCACGTATCAGCTCTTGACGTCTGCTGCGCGATGTATTGTTTACCGCAAGTAGCATCTTCTGAACGTTGTGTTTTTGTTTTAATTCAAGGATTTCATCGCGTTTTATCACTGGAAGCCCGAGGATTTGCTTGCCTTGATAGATGCGCTTATCGTCAACAAAGGCGACCGGCATCATCGATTTCCCCGCGCGTAATGCGGTCGCCAGCGAGCGCCCCGACTCTGAAGCCCCATAGATGAAACACTTTTCCCGTAACTTATCATTTTGAGCTTGAGAAGTTGCTTGAATTAACAGTCTAGGCGAGGCGACTAAGACTGTAGCGCCAAAAAAATACAGCAGTAAAACGGAAGCCGGCAGGAATAACCCGAGTGCATACTCTGCAGCCAATAGATAGACCATCGACAGCAACATGGCTATCCCGATTAAATACACCGCATTGATATCAATAAAGCGGATCATCTGGCGATAATGGCCGAGTAGTAATAGAAAGCCCTGAGTAAAGAACAGATTAAAAACGACTATTGCCCAGTCTTGTGAACTAAACGACCAGGCCTCAATACCCAATCGCATCCAATAAGACGTCAATAGAGCGAAGGTAATCGCGGCACTGTCCCAGAGCAATTCGATTATGAATTTAACTCTCGGCGGAAGGCGAAAAATCTGGTTTAAAGACAGGGCTGACATTGCTACACCGCGCTTTGCATCACGGAGGTAAGTACCGCGCATGTCTTGTCAATTTCAGCTTGGGTAAGTGTCGGATGTACTAGGAACATCAATGACGTATCGCCCAACTGCTGTGCATTTGGCAAGCGTTGCTCGGGTTGTAAACCTGATGTTTCAAAGGCTTTTTCCAAATAGACTTCAGAACAACTACCGGAAAAACAAGGTACCCCTGCCGCGCTGATAGTATTCATCACGCGATCCCTATCCCAACCATCAGCAAGCGCTTGGGTTTCCACGAATACGTAACATTTGTACTGCGCATGTCCGACGTCCGCGGGGATAACTGGCACGCGAAGACCTTTTAATTGTCGTGCAGTCTGGTGAATTTGTTCAGCGTACTGATTTCGTACCGCGGTCCACTCCGGTAACTTTTTCAATTGGCAACGACCAATGGCTGATTGCATTTCGGTCATCCGCCAGTTGGTTCCAAATGTTTCGTGCAACCATCGGAAACCTGGGGGGTGCTGTTTTTCGTATACCGCTTGCCAAGACTTGCCATGATCTTTAAATGACCACATTCGTTCCCAGAATTGTTTATTTGAGGTGGTCACCATGCCACCCTCACCACCAGTGGTCATGATTTTGTCTTGGCAGAATGACCAAGCGCCAATGTCACCCAGCCCGCCAACAGGCTTACCTTTATAGGTTGCTCCATGTGCTTGTGCACAATCTTCGACGACGTATAAATCGTGTTGCTTGGCCAGCGCATTAATACTGTCCATGTCGCAGGGCCAGCCAGCAAGATGAACGCATAAAATAGCGCGTGTATTAGCGGTAATTTTTGCCTCGACAGTCGCGGCGGTGATGTTTTGAGAATCGGTGCATATATCAGCAAAAACGGGCGTTAAACCAGCTAGCACTATTGATGAAACTGAAGCGAGAAAGGTCCGCGACGTTACGATAACTTCACTACCTTTTGGTAGGTCTAATGCAACCCATGCGAGATCGAGTGCCACACTGCCATTTGCAACCGCAATTGCATGATCTACCTGATGGAAGGCAGCAAATTCTTTTTCGAACTCTCGCCCAACTTGCCCGGTCCAGTAATTAACGCGGTTGCTGTCCAAGACAGCGAGCACGGCTTGCTTTTCATCGTCAGTCACTGACGGCCATGGTGAAAACGGCCCACCTAACATAATGCTACCTCTGATTGTCGGTGTTATTTTTATTCTTTTGGTCTAGCGGGGCTGCCAATGGCAATGACATCATTGGCGATATCGGTAATAACCGTGGAACCGGCACCGATTATGACGTTTTCGCCAATGCTTACCTGCTGAATAACCGTACTACCAATCCCTAGAAAACTGCTTGCACCTACCGCAACAGTTCCCGCTAGACGAGAACCGGGCGCAATATGCACGTAGTCGCTAATGTTGGCATCATGATCAACGCTACACGCTGTGTTCAGAATACATGCTTTTCCAACAGAACTGAACGCATTAAGTACAACATTGGCCAAAATCAGTGTGCCTGCACCAATGACTACATGTTTTCCGATGACTGCTGTCGGATGAACCAAAGTCGCCAACCGCGCGCCGATGTCATTCAACTGCTCGGTAATTTTTGCTCTAACGGCGTTATTACCGATCGCGACAAAACAATCCACTGTGTCTAAATCAAAGGTACCGATCGCATCTGAACCGCCGACGACCGGCCAGCAACCGCATTCGCGAATCTCGGGATAGCTATCGTCGAGCATGCAGATATCTTCGTAACCAAGTTGTTCCGCGCAATCCGCGACTACTTTAGCATGCCCGCCCGCTCCAATTATCACGAGAGATGGCTTAGTTGTTGCCATTAAACTTCTCCATCGTCGCTTGATTGTCTTGGTTGATATCTGCGCGTGCAACGACCTTTTTCAACGTGAGAAGAAGTATCTTGAAATCAAGCCACAAGGATTGGTTTTCCACATACCACACGTCGTAGTCAAATTTTTGCTGCCAAGAAATAGCATTCCGCCCGTTCACTTGTGCCCAACCCGTAATGCCCGGCCTGACATCGTGACGCTTGGCTTGCTGCTGGGAGTACAAAGGCAAGTACTCAACTAACAGAGGGCGCGGGCCAACTAAACTCATATCACCTTTTAAGACATTCCATAATCCGGGTAATTCATCTAACGAGGTCGATCGCAACAAACGCCCAAAGCCTGGTAACCGTTCGGCATCTGGGAGTAACTCGCCGTGCTCATTACGCTCATCGGTCATGCTCCGGAACTTATACATCTTAAATACTTTGCCATTGAGTCCTGGTCGCTGTTGACTAAACAATACTGGACGACCAAGTTTGATCGCAACGAGAATGGCGACAACAATGATCACCGGAATCAATACAATTATCGCTACGAGTGACACAAACAAATCAAACAGTCTTTTCATGCTAAATCTTGTAATCCTCTCAACATATCTCGGTTAACCTTTTTTACGTCATAGACATCTTCTGCTCGGGCTCGAGCTGCCGCACCATGCTCCTCTATTAATTCAGGAGACTCGATATAGCGTTGAATTGCCTGGACCAACCCTTTAACGTCTGCAACAGGTATTAACATGCCACTTTGTTCGTGCCGAATGGTCTCTCTGCAACCGGGTGCATCAGTGGTAATTATTGCTCGACCAATCGCCATCGCCTCGAGCACTGTACGCGGTGTACCCTCTCGATAAGAGGGTAAAACGTAGACATGACTGTCCTTGATGACTTGTCGGACATCACTGAGTTTGCCGTGAAACTTTATCGCTCCACTACTGATCCATTGATCGAGCTCTGATTGTTGAATGGCGCTGGGGTTGGTATCCAACCAGCCGACTAAATGAAAACGAGCATTGGGATACTGGGCTGTGATGTGCTGTGCAGCCTCGGCAAATTCACGCACCCCTTTATCAGCAATTATCCGACCGATCATCAAAAAGTCTATCGTGTCGCCCTTCGGTATTGGTGATTGCGCAAACTGACTAATATCGATACCAGAACCATTCACCAAGCGGCACTTCGGTGCTACGACAATGCGATTATCAACAAACAAGTTCCGGTCGTCTGGATTCTGAAAAAACACCACACTTGCCCCAGAAAGCGCGAGGCGGTAGAGCGATTGGGCAATTTTGCCAACCACGCGCTGAGTTTTGCTGTTACTTTGCATAAAGGCGTATCCCAGCCCGGTAATCAAAGCGCCAATTTTTTCCACGCCTGCCAAACGTGCGGCTATGCTGCCATATACCACCGGCTTGATTGTGTAACTCAGCACATGACTGGGCCGAATGTTGCGGATAAGTCGGTAAACACTCCACAACGTGGTTAAATCGGCGAGTGGATTCAATCCGTTCCTTGATAGTGAGATGTCATGTGCGTGAATACCGGCATCACTCAGTGTTGCCAAAATATCAGGGCTAATATCCGGACCACACGCATGCACTTCAAATCCATCGGCTATCGCGTCTTTCATCAAAGCCAAACGAAAGTTCACCAGCGACTCAGCAAAGCTGGAAATCAGCAAAAGTCGCTTCTGCGGCGATTGAGTCATGCGCGATTCCTTAACACGATCCATTCGCGACGTATTGCTTTCATACTCGCCCACAGCAATGCAATAGGTACAAGGCACCTGAAGCGTATCGCTATTTTGGCATTAAACAACAGCGCAGTAAGAGAAGACAATTGGCCAATGCTCATGCGCAATGTGAAGCTACTCAATGAACCTTGGTCGTTTAAGAACGCGTGCTTGAACATGAAGGCGTTGGGCTCTCTTAGAATGATGCCACCGTGTTGCAGGACGATCCTGCGCCAGCAATCGACATCTTCAGAGTAACGCAGCGTATCGGAAAACGGGTTCGCCAATGCAACGTCTCGTCGCAACATAACAGTAGGCGTGCTAAACGGGTTGGAAAACATCGCTTTTAACGGTGAGTAATGAATGGATGAATAAGCGTCAATAGGTTCTGCCCGCCTTGTTGCTAACTCAGACTCTTCAATTTGCTCACACGCTCGACCACTGATCACCGCACCGGTGTTTTGCATTTGCGCAACTTGCGCGTAGAGTTTGTCGAGTGCCCAAGCATCATCACTATCCAGAAAGGCAATGTACTCTCCTGTGGCCGCTTCGATACCAATTTTTCGTGCTTTCGCTGCGCCGCCGTTCTGTGCCGCGTGAATAACATGTAAAGATGGCCAAGCGCGTTGTTGAGCAAAAGCATCGAGTGCTTGGGCATGTTCTTCAAGGGAGCAATCATCGACGATCAGCATCTCAATATCAGCGCGCTCGGCGTAATCCGCAAGTGAAATGAACAGACGCTCAAGGCAATCCCGAGCATTATAAAACGGCACGACAATGCTGATCAGTATCGAATGTTCTGAAGCTGGTGATTTCACGCAGCAAAATACCTCTTATTAAATAGCGCCAGCAGTGCAACGCCTGAAAATGCCAACATATAATAGCCCAACTTACTGCTCCTCATTGGATTATTGAAAAACTGCGAATGAATCAGAATCGCCGGAATGTAAAACCACGAAAGTGCCGCAAACCGATCATTTGATGCAGTAAAACTGAGCAGTTGAAACGCACAGTTAACAATCAAATAGAACTTTACTAACCACAGATCGATGCCCTCACGCTTTTCAAAATACAGTACGAATAAAATTGGGATAATGGAGAACAACGTGAAATCAACTCGGAAGCCAGTCTTATACCCCATAAGATCACGTACCTCTGCAACCTTGTCACTGTCGAGGTAATATTGATAGCGCGAACTGTCATCAAAGAAGCTCGATAAGAAGCCCAGCGCACTTTCATTGATCCCAGAAGCACTGATAAATACGACTACGACCCAGATAATCAAAATTTTTGGCACCGTTAAGAAGCGTTCGAAGAAATGCAAGGCAAATAGGGCCGGCAAAAGCACCAAAACCGACATGTGAAACAGCGCAGCGATTCCAATGACCAATAAGGTTCTCAGTAAGGCCTTGTGATGTCCGTAGTGGATAATCGCCATAAAGGCGATACTCATCGCGACAGCTTGCCGCATACCACTCGCAAAGTAGCTGAGAAAGAATGGGAACGTGACGTACACGATAAACATGTAGCCCCAACCTTGCCCGTATAGCTTTTTCAAACCGAGAATAAACGGAATAATACCGAGCGCAAATATCCATCCGAGGTAGAAACGATGACCGACACCAGCATTAGCGCTCAACCATGACAACAAGGTAAACCCCAATTCTTTGCCACTTTCGAGCACAGCACGACTAAAATCCTGCCCAACGAAACGGTCATAACTGCGCAGATACCGATAGGTGTCGCCGTGTATATCGCGCAGGACATACATCAGTGCGACTTGAATCACGAAGCAGAATAAAATGACCTGAAAAAAACGCCGCTGTTGTCCTCGCGTCGCAACGTGTTCGTCGAAAAAAGTGACGGCTACTAGAGTACAAAATGCCAAGTATGCCAGATGAAAAAGCATGCTAGCGCCCCACTAATTCATCACTGTGCATTTGGGCTGGTCCTTGGCATTCTTCCTGCCCAGCATATATCCCTTAATAAACGAAATGAAAACTCTTGGCGACTTATCTGACCATGCATAAGCAGCAACTAGTTTGAATAGAAAAAACATTGCCACAAGCCGTTGCAACGGCGACAAATAACGTTGCATCACAATCGCACGATTATGCGATAAACCCCATATATATTTCGGCACATCATTGATGACCCTACAGCCTCCATCGTCTGCTGCTAGATGCAAAAGACGCGCACTGGCTTGAAACCAAAACTTAGCACCGGTGACGCGTTTGACCCGCAGTGACAGTTCGCTCTCTTCATACAAGGCTGCGCCTAAGGTCAAGTGCTCGTCAACGCCGCCAGACTGCTCAAGTAGTGCACGTCTGGCACTAAAGTTACCGCCAGGCACATGATCAACCCACTGATCTTTGTGGCTCGCAAAACCGCGATAGGGAGTACAACTCCAGCGCGAGAAGACACCTACATTAGGACCATCATCTAAACCGCGATGCGCTTCGTCAATGCCACCCGCAACCATACCAATCTCAGGATCTTGATAACATTTCACGTGCTCCTTGATCAGTTGATCCTCACTGCGGATATCATCGTCGATGTAAATAACGATCTCGGCTTCGCTGTGTTGCCAACCAAAATTACGCGCCTGAGGAAGCCCTTTGAAGTCAACATTGTAATATTTGAGCTTATTCGGATTCGCCTCAATCAGGACCTGCATCTCGGGGGTTGGCGCGGGTGACTGGTCAACAACAATAATATCGAAATCATCATAATCTTGAGCCAACATATCTTGTACAGATAGCAGTAAATATTTATCACGATTCAGTGTCGGGATGATCACACTAACGCTGGACATCAGAACTCCCCATGTGCTGTTTTAATATTGCCGCCACGCGTTGTCCATAGTGGCGCCATGTTGTCGACTGCTCAACCCTGCTGCGAGCCCGCTGGCTCTGCTCGACTAATTTGTCTCGATCGCGCAACAAGGTGAGAATGTGTTGTGCCAAAGCGGCAGCATCATCCCGATCGATTAAGAAACCACCATTGTTATCCTCTATCGCGTCAGGGATACCACCTTGACGAGTACCAATAGCAGGCGTACCGCTCGCTTGAGCTTCCAAAAACACGAGCCCAAAACCTTCAACTTGCTTGTCTTCCTTTTGCTCACGTGTGCACATCACAAATACGTCCGCAGCAGCGTATAAGTTCGGTAAATCCTGCTCTTCCACAAATCCCAAAAACTCAACAACATCATCCAGACCCAGTTCAGCACTCATACTTTTGAGGTTCTCAAGATACTCACCGCGCCCGGCGACTTTGTAACTGCATTGTAATTGTTGTTCTTTAGGTAACTGCGCAAGTGCTCTGAGTACAACGTCATGCCCTTTATACGCTTGCACACGAGAGGTTGTCAGTAACATCAAGGTTGACTCAGCCACTTTGTAGTGAGCTCGAATGGACTGTCGTTGTGGTTCGTTTAGTGGCTTGAATCTATGCTGGTCAACGCCTAGCGGCGCCACGGCGATGGGTGTTTTAGTTTGTTGTTGTACCAGCTCACCGGTGTATTGGCTATTGGCGATAACTAAGCTTGCTCGCTTTAGCAACCAATGCCTTAACCGATTGAGTAACTTATTTTTAAAACTGTCTCGACCAAGCATGACATCGTTACCATGAGCAAGTACCACGATGTGCTTACATCCGGCCAGACGAGCAATTAAAGCCTCGGGATACCATACACCGGTAATGATAAGATCATCACGGTGATACCGTCTCAAGCGCTTAAACAATTGCCATTCTGCCTTACCGCGCTGACTTGAAACTCGATACTCTTTGGTTTGCGGGGCACTAACTGCATGCAGAGCCTTGTCAAATTCGCGGCTAATGACAGATACCTGCTGACCTGCGTCGAGCATCTCATCAACGATGGCAGCACACAACCGAGATATCCCCCCCTCAAGCGGCGGATAGTCAAAGCTCACCATGCAAACTGCTTGATTCATCTAGCACTCGCCTCTAGCTGCCGGTCGAATACTTTGACGAAAGCGGCGACTTGAGATGAGGCCAGATACAACTTGCAGTATTCGCTATCAACGATTTTGCGTTGTTGATCAAACACGTCCAATAAATGCGAAGTGTCTTCTATCAAATCACCATTGAGAAAAATCCCCAACCGAGACTTGGTCAACTCATGTCTGGCTTCACTGATTTTCGGCACATCAGCAATCACTGGTTTCTGCAGGGCGATGTAATCAACCAACTTGGCAAAATTGGTCCACCACAAACTGTTTCCAGGGATTAAAAGGCACGCTGTCGCACGGCAAATCTCTTCGTACAATTTAGACTGCGCCATATGGTCAATAAACTCGCAATGCTGCTTCAGATTTTCACAACCCGCACTGTTTAACAACCGTTCGACTCTGTGTTGGTTTACTTCGCGGCGACCAATTACTTTGAGTTTGATTGGTCGGTCAATTTTGCGTGCAGCTTGATCAAGTGCCTTAAACACATGATTGCTGCTGTACTCGTCCAAAAACTCACCGACAAACAATACGGTTTCGCAATCCCCGATTGGCTCACTGGCAGCTTCTTGAGCGGCCCGAATATAAGCGTCATCAGCGCCTGTTGGAATAAAGCTGTACCGCTCAGTGTTGAGTTGGTAAAGATCGCTAAAAATATATTCATAACTTCTGGCTAAACCTACAACGTGATCGGCGTTTTGCATTGCTTGCTTGACGATACTCCTCTCGCGCGTCTGAACTGCCATTGAAGGTGCCGAGAATCGCTCACTATAACCTAGTGGGTCGCGATAATCCGCAACCCAACGAACGCCCAATTTCTGTTTGAGCGCTTGGCCGATGCGCAAGGTGGTAAAAGGAGCTGTTGTGGTATAGATAACGTGAATATCATGCTCTTGGATAATCTCCTGAGCTTTTTGTAAGGCAGGTTTATACCAAGTCCAATAGCGATCAGGACGGTTCTCAACCCATTTTTTAAGACGCTGAATTAACGTTGGCTGTGCGGCTTTTTTAACTGTTCGGTCCGCACTTGCTTGTGGGCTAACCCGCTCACTATGCGCTCTTTTTAGAGCAGCAAAGGTAGTATCTTTACCACCGAGAGCCATCTTCAGTCCTCTAAACGTCGGTTCAACGTAACGGGCTTTGTGGATATAAACCGTTGGCGGCAGTTGGTCTAACAGCGAGTCGTCTTCGTTATACAGATAGTTCGTATCTACCGTTAAAACATGAACCTCATACCCCTGTGTCGGTAAGTAACGCGCCAGCTTGTAGACGCGAAACATAGCCGCATGTGTCTGCGGTGCAAAATAGGGCGTGATTAACAGGACCTTTTTGGATTTCATGTTTAGCCTTTTGTTATTAACTGCTGGTATGCAGTGACATTATTGGCGATTTGAGTATCGACCGAAAACTGACGAGCGTGAACTCGACCGGCACGTCCAAGTTGTTCCCGTTGTTGTTGATCACTGAGCAAATGCTTTAACGCAGCAGCAATACTGTGCGGTTCACTCGGGTTTACCAACAAACCATTCTGCTCATGTTGCACGATTTCAGGGCCGCATGAAAGCTCTGTATAAATCGTAGGCACAGCTAAAGCCATAGATTCAACAGGCCCTAAGCCAAAGCTCTCAGAAAAAGACGGGAATATAGCCACGTCTGCATAGCGTAGATGGTCCTGAAGTGTGGCTTTGTTTATGTGACCAGTAAACATCAAATTCGCGCTTTTCCCGACTTTTTGTTCAAGCAAGCTGCGCACTGACTGGCCGTTTTGTTGAGTATCTTTACCCACCAATATCAGCTGAGCGTTAGGATATTGCTTTTGCACTTCAGGCCATGCCTCGGCCAGAGCAAACACGCCCTTTTTATACATTAACGAACCTGTGAAAACGACACTTCCCGTGGCGCTGTAATCCTTTTTACACTGAGCATCATCAGGCCACGAAACACCGTTGTGAATGACGTTGTAGGGCATTTTCAATGAAAACACGTTTAGCGTCTCTCTGGCTGCATAATGACTGACGGATATCAATTGAGTAGCTTTGTTGAGTGTTTGTTGCTCTAGCCAACGCACCAAACGACTGGGACGTTGGCCCAGCTCTTGGCTAAAATAGGTGGCAGTACCGTGCAGTCTAACCACAATCGGAATAGTGAGTTTCCCCCAAAATGCGGCATACCCCTCAAAATCAGGAACCTCGATCAAGTCGATCTGTCCCGCTTCAGACAGGGCTTTGACTTCTGCAAATAAGCTTCGACGATCGACATAAATGCCCGATAAGCCACCTTGCGCTGGTAGCTGAATAACCGTAACCCCTTGTTGTTGGCGCTCCTCTCTATGGTCAACATTGCCATATACGCCCACTATCGTGACCTGATGACCTTCAGCAACAAGCCGTTCAGCTAACTCTCGGACAAAGGTGCCTATCCCACCGCAGGTTGCTGGCGGATACTCGTTGCAAATGAATCCTATCTTCATACTGCCACCTGCAGAACACGACGTAACTGCTTGCGATAAAACAACACAACCAAGCTACTGTAAATCAGCATAATGACACTGCCATGCCACAAAATCGACACGAAAACATTGTCGACATTAACATCAACCATGCGTGTCATAGCGTAGACCGCCACAACAGTCAAAGCGGTGATAACAAATGGCAAAAATAACTGCTGTAAGGTTCTAGCGAAGCTTAAAGATGCGCTGACGTGTGCGTACCAGACCGCGCCAGTAGTTAAACCTACCCCCATGACTATGGTATACGCGAGCGCCACACCAAACGCGCCCCATTGCACGCCAACAGCAAAGGAAAGGCTCAGTATGATCGAAGCCCCTATGCCCCATTTGAGCATGTTGTTGGCTTTACCCGATGCAGTAAAGAGCCACCCCATCGTGTTATGAATAGGTTGAGTGAGACAGGCTAAACTCAAAACCTGTAACAAGGGTTCTACGGCCTGCCATTGGTCACCATACAATAACGCAATCGGATCTTGCGGAAATAGCAAAAAGTAGATCGCGACGGGCGCACAAATGAGATACAAAAATCGCACGGTATGGGTATATTGAGCCTGTAATTGTTCAGGTTTGTCTTGCAATCGTGATAACACCGACACTAACAACCCACTCAGTGCGCCAGTCGTTAACATACTAGGCAATGTCATCAAGAAATAGGCGCGGGTATAATACGCGAGTGACTCGGCATTGATATAAGCGCCAATCAGTACGTTATCTAAATTTCGTGCGAAGTAATTGACCGCACCAAAGGCGATCAGAGACGAACCAAACAAGGTGAGTTTTTTGATATCGACTTGACGTTGAAACCAGCCGCCCGGGCATCGTGCAAGGATTAATGATAGTACTCCTTGTATGGCGAACTTAGCGACCGCTTGGATGACCAATGACCATACTCCGAAGCCATTGAGAGCAGCAGCCACTGCCAGAGCGCCAGCGATTAGTGTCGCGCCGATATCAATTAAGGCGATAGCTTTAAAGCGCTGTTGCCGTTTCATCCACATAATGCTGGGTGTACTCACACCAGAAATGAAGAAGTTTATGCCCAATACTGCAAGTACCCAGGTGACTTGCGGATAACCATAAAATGCCGCGACAAACGGTGACACAATGACTGCCGCCAATGTCATCGCGAGTCCAAGCCCACCATTTAGCCATCTAAGGTTGATAACTTCAGCATCAGTGATTTTTTGTCGTTGGATCAACGACCACACCATTCCGCCATCGGCGAAAATGAGGAAAAACGCTGATACGGTCATGGCCATCGCAAATACACCGTAGTCCTCGGGGGCAATAATCCTTGCCAATGCAGCGGTAAACAATAACGATGTTGCGTAGCTCGCCACTTGGTTGAAAACTGACCAAGACGCGTTTTTGTTAGTGTTATTGTTGTCGGTGTTTGCCATAAATTCGGTTAAGTCTTTCTCAGCAACAGTCGTTTGAGGCTTTTCCTCAAACGCTGGTTTGATGGTACTTCAATCATCCGATTCAAACCATATGCTAGGAATGTGACTGCAACGATAGCGACTATCACTGATACAATTGCAGGAACATCATCTGGCATTCTATAAAGGATGGCGTAGCCTACGTTCTGATGAATAAGATACAGCGAATAAGATATCGCCCCTAACCACACCAATATACTGTTGCCGATGAACGGTAAATATCCTTTCAGCGTGGCGAAAAATAACATCATTAATACAATGTAGATGGCGCTGATCAAGACATTGCTACCTACCAAACATAACCCCACTGAAAAGAGCATCGCCAACACTGCCATTGGGCGTGTCCGCTGCTGTCGCCAATCGTAGAGCGCTACACCAAATAAGAAGAAATGCGCATACCCATCGAGCGTTAGCAACAAGGCCCAGCGCGGCACAGTTGAAACGTGCTGCAGACCTAAATTGGCAACGACCAGCAGGATTAATAATGGTGTCGCCCAATGCTTTCGTCCGCCGATGAGTAACAAGAACACCCATGTATAGAATGTCAGCTCTAAAGTTAACGTCCAATACACACCATCAACGTGATCAACTGAGAAATACTCATGAAACATCATCAAGTTTTGCATCGCCGTCGAGAATGTAACAGTTCGTTCAGGGAGTTGAACGAGGGTCAGAACGACAAACGTTATGAGCATAGATGCCCAAAAAACTGGATATAATCTAGAAAACCGTGAAATCACAAACTCAATCGGTCGTTCAACTCGATCGAGTGTCCAATAGATCACAAATCCACTGATCATGAAAAACAGCTGAACACCGTACTGACCAAAGTAAGACCAATACACGGGGAGCCCTTGATGACCATAGATTTCGTGATAGCGGTAGACAAGGTGATAAATAACTACCGCCATGGCAGCAATTCCGCGGAGCGCATCAAGCTCTAACATTCGATGTTGTGTCATATTTAGCGACTTATTTATTGTTATTATTGACGACGGTTGCTCGTTTATTTCTCTGTACGCTGCCGACTAAGGTCTGATAACAATTGTGGTTTTTACATACCAAATCTGGTTGCTTTTCAGACAGTCATTGCGTAACTTTGTATTGTTAACATTTATTAACAAAATTTAACAATTTGGGGAACTTGCAACGGTCGTTAGAGTCCATTGTATGTTAACGAGATTAGAATTGCATTTTTGCATGGGTACTAATTTGGTGAGTAGTATGGGTAAATCGATCGTCACACTAACAATCTTAGCGTCTTGTCTGACCTGCGCTGCAGCGCACGCGAGTCCGCCTACAGCAGATCTTCCAGTTGTTGAATCTACTAATATCACCGGTGAGAAGAAGACTCTTAAAGCGTCATTCATCCAGCGTCAAATGCAAAATAACGCTAGTATTGGCAGAGCAATCAAGTCCATTGCCAGTCACTACCCTCAGCAAGTTTCCACCATTGTCGACGTAGCGTTAGATACCTATCCAGAAAAGTACAAAGAAATCATTTATGCCGCAATCTCTGCGCAACCCTCTCATACTGAGGAAATTGTTCGAATTGCGATTGAGAAAGGCGTAACTGAGTGTCCGAATATCGTTGAACTCGCGATAATGGCAGAACCTAGCTATGTGAATTTCGTCGTCACAGCTGCCGCTGATACAACCCCCGAAGAACTCAAAGACATTGTTAGAGTAGCGGTTATAACTGAACCGGATTCTGCAGACCGCATTGTACAAACGCTGGCGAAAGAACATCCCAATGACATGGTCGACATCTTAACTACCGCTATTTCAGCGGTCCCTTTCGTCGGTGAATACATTGTTGATGGCTTGCTAGCTTTGTTCCCTAATGAAGCGGATACAGTTGTAGAAAACGCCGTGCGTGAGTCAGCTGAACAGCGTGAACAAATCGTACGCATTATTGAGGCGGCTGAAGGCCAGGGTATGGATGCAGAGATATTAAAGAGTTCAGCGCTTAAAGGTGGAGCGACACAAGAAGAGATCGCACGCGCGATGGATGACGACCAATCAGGTAATTAATCTAAGCAGCACCATGGTACTGAGTCATTGTTGGCAACAAAAACAAACATAAAAAAACCCGGCCTAAGCCGGGTTTTTAGGTTGAGTATCGAATTACTCTTCAGTTGCTTCTTCGACTTCTTCTGCGTCTTCAACAACTGGACGGTCTACAAGTTCAACGTAAGCCATTGGCGCACTGTCACCAGTACGAAGACCACATTTCAAAATGCGGATATAGCCACCTGGACGCGCTTCATAGCGAGGACCAAGTTCGTTAAACAATTTACCTACTACTTCTTTATCACCCGTGCGAGCCATTGCCAAACGGCGGTTCGCAACACTGTCTTGCTTAGCAAGTGTGATTAAAGGCTCGATAACGCGACGCAATTCTTTCGCTTTTGGCAACGTCGTTTTGATCACTTCATGCTTAACCAATGAACCAGCCATGTTTTTAAACATTGCTTGGCGGTGGCTGCTGTTGCGATTCAACTGACGACCACTTTTACGATGGCGCATAGTTTTATCCTTCTCTAACAATCAGCTAGAAAGCTGATTAATCTCTTTCAGCGATGCTCTCTGGTGGCCAGTTCTCTAGGCGCATGCCTAGTGAAAGTCCACGTGATGCGAGCACATCTTTGATCTCAGTAAGCGATTTTTTACCAAGGTTAGGAGTTTTCAACAACTCAACCTCAGTGCGCTGTACTAAGTCACCTATGTATTGGATAGCTTCCGCTTTCAAACAGTTAGCAGAGCGTACCGTTAGTTCTAAATCATCTACCGGACGAAGAAGGATCGGATCGAATTCCGGCTTCTCTTCTTTAGCCACTGGCTCAGACATATCGCGGAGTTCAACAAACGCGTCTAGCTGTTCAGCTAGGATGGTTGCAGAACGGCGAATCGCCTCTTCTGGATCCAATGTACCATTAGTTTCCATATCGATGATTAGCTTGTCTAAGTCTGTGCGTTGTTCAACACGCGCAGCTTCAACAGCATAAGAAATACGCTCAACAGGGCTGTATGAAGCGTCAACTAATAAACGACCAATTGGGCGATCATCTTCTTCAGAGGAACGACGAGTCGCCGCAGGAACATAGCCACGGCCCATCTCAACCTTGATGCGCATGCTAATTTCTGTCTCACCTGTAAGGGTACAGATAACATGCTCAGGGTTTACGATTTCAACATCACCGTCGTGCTGGATATCACCAGCAGTGACCGGGCCCGCTCCAGATTTAACCAAGGTTAACGTCGCTTCGGTTTTGCCTTCCAAGCTGACTGCCAAACCTTTAAGGTTCAACAAGATTTCGATGACGTCTTCTTGAACGCCTTCTTTAGTGCTGTACTCGTGCAAAACACCGTCAATTTCTACTTCAGTGACGGCACAACCCGGCATTGAAGATAATAAGATGCGACGTAACGCATTGCCCAAAGTGTGACCAAAACCACGCTCTAGTGGCTCTAGTGTGACTTTTGCACGCGTTGCAGAAACGTTTTCGATTTCAACCAATCTTGGTTTAAGGAATTCAGTTACAGAACCCACAATGTTTCCTCTTTAGTTACACTTTACTTAGAGTAAAGTTCGACGATCAACTGTTCGTTTATTTCGGCAGACAAGTCAGTTCTTTCAGGAATACGCTTGAACGTACCTTCCATTTTTGAGTTGTCAACTTCGATCCACGTTGGCTTCTCACGTTGGTCAGCAAGTTCTAATGCTGCCACGATACGTGCTTGCTTCTTCGCTTTTTCACGAACAGACACCACGTCATCAGCAGAAACGTTGAACGATGGGATGTTAACAACTTGGCCATTTACAAGAATAGCTTTGTGGCTAACTAGCTGACGCGCTTCAGAGCGCGTGCTCGCAAAACCCATGCGATATACAACGTTATCTAGACGCTGTTCAAGAAGTTGCAACAAGTTTTCACCCGTGTTGCCTTTTAAACGTGCCGCTTCCTTATAGTAGTTGCGGAACTGCTTTTCTAATACGCCATACATACGACGTACTTTTTGCTTCTCACGCAACTGAACACCGTAGTCAGACAAACGGCCACGACGGGCACCATGCTGACCAGGAGCTGTATCGATTTTACATTTAGAATCGATTGCGCGTACGCCGCTCTTAAGGAACAAATCTGTACCTTCGCGGCGGCTAAGTTTGAGTTTTGGACCCAAATATCTTGCCATGATCTTTCTCCTGTTGTCCGTCGATTAAACGCGACGTTTTTTCGGTGGACGACAACCGTTGTGAGGAATAGGTGTCACATCGGTAATGTTTGTGATCTTGTACCCAGTAGCGTTAAGCGCACGGATCGCAGACTCACGGCCTGGACCTGGACCTTTAACGAAAACTTCTAGGTTTTTCAGACCGTATTCTTGAGCAGCAACGCCAGCGCGTTCTGCAGCTACCTGAGCAGCAAATGGAGTTGATTTACGTGAACCACGGAAACCAGAACCACCTGAAGTTGCCCATGCCAAAGCGTTGCCTTGGCGATCTGTAATAGTCACAATTGTGTTGTTGAAAGAGGCATGGATATGAGCCATACCGTCAGCAACCTGACGTTTTGCGCGCTTACGAGCGCGAGCTGGTGCTTTAGCCATAACTTAACTCCCCGTTACTTCTTAATAGGTTTACGAGGACCTTTACGGGTACGCGCATTAGTCTTAGTGCGCTGACCACGTAGAGGCAAGCTACGACGGTGGCGAATGCCACGGAAGCAACCTAGGTCCATCAAACGTTTGATGCTCATAGAGACTTCACGGCGCAAGTCACCTTCAACAGTGAACTTAGCCACTTCGTCACGAAGCTTATCAATAGTTGTTTCATCAAGATCTTTTATCTTGGTATCTTCTGCAACACCAGCTGCCGCACAAATGCTCTTCGCACGTGTAGCGCCTACACCGTAGATTGACTGAATCGCAATCACAGCGTGCTTGTGTTCCGGAATGTTAATGCCAGCGATACGGGCCATTAACAGCACTCCTCTAAATTAATGTCGACGACCTAAAAAGCCCGATAGGATACTTACCCGTCGACCAAATTGCAATTTTTAACGCATATTTACTGTACAACTTGCGTGGTAACAATCGCCGATACCACGCAAAGTAAATAGACGTCGCGTTGATTAGCCTTGCCTTTGCTTATGCTTTGGCTCACTGCAGATCACACGCACAACACCGTTGCGCTTGATGACTTTGCAGTTACGGCACATCTTTTTAACGGATGCACGAACTTTCATTACATCACTCCGTAGTACGCCAACTTATCGGCCGATGCCTTTAAGATTGGCTTTCTTAAGAACAGAATCATATTGATGTGACATCAAATGAGTCTGCACCTGCGCCATGAAGTCCATGATTACCACTACAATAATCAGTAGTGATGTACCGCCGAAATAGAATGGAACATTCCAAGCGATCAACATGAATTCAGGCACTAAACAAATAAAGGTTATGTAGAGCGCACCAGCTAATGTGAGGCGAGTCATTACTTTATCGATGTAGCGTGAGGTTTGTTCACCTGGGCGGATACCCGGGATGAAAGCACCAGAACGCTTCAAATTATCTGCAGTATCACGCGGGTTGAATACCAACGCCGTGTAGAAATAGCAGAAGAAAATGATCGCTGCGGCATAAAGCATCACGTACAAAGGCTGACCAGGAGACAACAATAGCGCTACGTCTGCTAACCAAGCTGTCGATTCGTTCTGACCGAACCAACCGGCAATTGTTCCTGGGAACAAAATGATGCTTGATGCAAAAATAGGTGGGATAACCCCAGCCATGTTGACCTTAAGTGGTAAGTGCGTGCTTTGAGCAGCAAATACCTTACGGCCTTTTTGCTGTTTCGCGTAGTTAACCACGATACGACGTTGCGCGCGTTCAACGAATACCACAAGGTACGTTAGCGCCATAACAATTGCACCGATTAACAACAAGAACAACAAGTTGATATCGCCTTGACGAGCTTGTTCTGCAGTTTGACCTAACGCAGTAGGCAAACCAGCAACAATACCAGCAAAGATCAAAATCGAAATACCGTTACCGATACCTCGTTCAGTAATTTGCTCACCTAGCCACATAAGGAACATCGTTCCGGTCACTAGACTCACTACAGCTGTAAAGTAGAACGCGAAGCCTGGGGCAATTACCAAACCTTGAATCAGGTTAGGTAGTCCGGTCGCAATACCAATAGACTGGAAAGTCGCTAATACCAACGTTAAATAACGCGTGTACTGGCTGATCTTACGACGCCCTGCCTCACCTTCTTTCTTAAGCTCTATCATCGGCGGGTGAACCACCGACAATAGCTGCATAATAATCGAAGCTGTGATGTAAGGCATGATGCCCAGGGCTAGCACTGACGCACGTTCGAGTGCACCACCAGAGAACATGTTGAACATTTCAACGATAGTCCCTTTCTGCTGCTCAAATAATTGAGCAAGCACTGCTGGGTCAATGCCAGGGATCGGCACATAAGAACCAAGCCTAAATACAACGATCGCACCGAATACGAACAACAATCTTGATTTAAGCTCGCTCAAACCGCCTTTCGCGCCTGAATCCAATCCTGGTTTAGCCATCTAGCTTATTCCTCTACTTTACCGCCGGCAGCTTCAATCGCTTCACGCGCACCTTTTGAAACCTTTACACCGCTTACCGTTACTGCACGAGAGATTTCACCGCTCTTCATAACTTTAACGAACTGAATGTCTTTCTTGATAAGACCAGCAGCTTTCAAAGTTGCAACAGAAACAGTGTCACCCTCAACCTTAGCTATTTCAGATAGGGTCACTTGGTCAGAAACCAAGCCAACACGCGATGTGAAACCAAACTTAGGCAAACGGCGTTGGATTGGCATTTGTCCGCCTTCGAAACCTGGCTTAACAGAACCACCAGAGCGGCTCTTTTGACCTTTGTGACCACGGCCACCAGTCTTACCTAAACCAGAACCGATACCACGGCCCAAACGCTTACCAGAATTTTTCGCTCCTGGAGCAGGAGCAAGAGTATTTAAACGCATCTTTTACTCCTCCACGATCTCAACCATGTAATATACACGGTTGATCATGCCACGAACGGCTGGGGTGTCTTCTAACTCACGGACATGACCGATCTTACGTAAGCCCAAACCTACCAAAGTAGCTTTGTGCTTAGGCAAACGGCCAATCGAACTTTTAGTTTGTTTGACTTTAATCGTTGCCATGTCTGATTACCCCAAAATTTCGTCAACTGACAATCCACGCTTAGCAGCAACTTTGTCTGGAGAGTTCATCTCTACCAAAGCATTGATAGTTGCGCGTACAACGTTGATTGGGTTAGTTGAGCCGTAGCACTTAGACAGTACGTTTTGTACACCAGCTACTTCTAGTACTGCACGCATCGCACCACCGGCGATGATACCTGTACCTTCAGAAGCAGGCTGCATGTAAACTTTAGAGCCAGAGTGACGACCTTTAATTGGGTGCTGTAGAGTGTGACCAGCTAAGTCAACGTCAACCAAGTTGCGACGTGCTTTTTCCATAGCTTTCTGGATTGCAGCAGGCACTTCACGTGCTTTACCGTAACCGAAACCTACGCGGCCATTACCATCACCAACCACTGTCAAAGCTGTGAAACTAAAGATGCGACCACCTTTAACAACTTTTGATACACGGTTTACGGCAATGAGCTTCTCTAACAGTTCACCGTTTTGAACTTCTTGTTTAGCCATTGTTATCTCCTAGAACTGAAGACCGGCTTCGCGAGCCGCATCAGCCAATGCTTTCACACGACCGTGATATTTAAATCCACTGCGATCGAAAGCAACATCTTTGATGCCTTTTTCGATTGCGCGCTCAGCAATTGCTTTACCGACTGCCGCCGCTGCTTCTGCATTACCAGTAGACTTAAGATCTTTTTTAAGATCGGCTTCTACTGTTGAAGCTGCTGCCAATACTTCAGAACCGCTAGGTGCGATCAACTGAGCATAGATATGGCGAGGTGTACGGTTAACTACCAAGCGATGCGCGGCAAGTTCACTGATCTTCTTACGTGCACGAGTTGCGCGACGTAAACGAGCTGATTTCTTATCCATCGTATCACCCACCTACTTTTTCTTAGCTTCTTTACGCAGAACCTGTTCATCCGCATAACGAACACCTTTGCCTTTGTACGGCTCTGGTGGACGATAGCCACGGATGTTGGCTGCAACCTGTCCTACCACCTGCTTATCAGCGCCTTTGACGACGATTTCAGTTTGGCTAGGAGTTTCAACAGAAATACCTTCTGGCATTTCGTAAACTACAGGGTGAGAGAAACCCAGTGTTAGGTTTAGTTTTTTACCTTGTGCTTGCGCACGGTAACCAACACCGTTCAACTGAAGTTTTTTCTCAAAACCTTGCGCTACGCCAATAACCATTGCATTCAAAATTGAACGCGCCGTACCTGCTTGTGCCATTGCGTTTGCAACGCCGTCGCGAGGTAGAGCTTTAAGTTGCTGTTCTTCTTGAACAACTTCTACTGCGTCATTGAATACGCGGGTTAGCGTACCGTTTTTACCTTTGATAGTGACTTCTTGACCAGCGATGTTAACTTCAACGCCAGACAAAACGTCCACTGGAGCTTTAGCTATACGTGACATTCTACTTCTCCCGTTATGCTACATAACCGATGATCTCACCGCCCATGCCTGCTTTACGCGCAGCACGGTCAGTCATCACACCTTTTGAAGTAGACACGATAGCAACGCCTAAACCACCCATTACTTTTGGAAGCTCATCTTTTTTCTTATAGATGCGCAGACCAGGACGGCTTACACGTTCGATTGTGTCGATTACTTGCTTACCTTCGAAGTACTTAAGTGTTACTTCTAGGGTAGGCTTAACGTCACCAGATACCGCGAAGTCATTGATGTAACCTTCTTCTTTAAGTACTTTCGCAATTGAAGTGCGAAGCTTAGAAGATGGCATAGTCACAGCAACTTTCTGCGCCATTTGGCCGTTACGGATGCGGGTAAACATATCCGCGATAGGATCTTGCATACTCATATCAGCTACTCCTTACCAGCTGGCTTTTTTAAGGCCAGGGACTTCACCACGCATCGCAGCTTCACGAAGCTTGATACGGCTCAGACCGAATTTGCGTAGGAACCCGTGAGGACGACCAGTTACACGGCAACGGTTTTGTTGACGTGAACGGCTTGAATCACGAGGTAGTGATTGTAGCTTTAGAACAGCATCCCAACGCTCTTCTTCAGAGGCGTTAACATCGCTGATAATCGCTTTAAGTGCTACGCGCTTTTCTGCGTACTTAGCTACTAGCTTAGAACGCTTCGCTTCGCGAGCTTTCATTGATTCTTTTGCCATAACCCTACACCTTACTTTTTAAACGGGAAGTTAAACGCAGACAATAATGCGTGCGCTTCTTCGTTCGAGTTAGCACTGGTAGTGATAGTGATATCCATACCGCGAATTTTATCTACCTTATCGAAATCGATTTCAGGGAAGATAATTTGCTCACGAACGCCCATGCTATAGTTACCACGGCCATCAAATGACTTCGGGTTCAAACCACGGAAGTCACGGATACGAGGAATTGCGATTGAGATTAAACGCTCAAGGAATTCCCACATACGCTCGCCGCGCAGGGTTACTTTACAGCCAATCGGATAACCTTCACGGATTTTAAAACCCGCGACAGATTTACGCGCTACAGTAACAATCGGCTTTTGACCGGCAATCGCTGCCATGTCAGCTTGAGCATTCTCAAGCACCTTTTTATCAGCTATAGCTTCACCTAAACCCATGTTTAGAGTGATCTTTTCAATCCGAGGGACTTGCATGACGCTTTTGTACCCGAACTGCTTAGCAAGTTCAGCTACTACTGTTTCTTTATAGAAATCATGCAGTTTCGCCATCGTACTCTCCAATATAAATTAAACGAGTTCGCCGTTTGACTTGAAGAAACGAACTTTCTTCTCGTCTTCGAAACGGAAACCAACACGATCAGCTTTGCCCGTTGCCGGGTTAACGATCGCTACATTTGAAACGTGAATTGATGCTTCTTTCTCAATAATACCGCCAGCTTCACCCAACTGTGGGTTAGGCTTCTGGTGTTTCTTGATGATGTTCACACCTTCTACAATGACACGGTCATCAGAATTAAGAACGCGCAAGACTTTGCCTTGCTTGCCTTTATCTTTGCCTGCCAATACGACTACTTCATCATCACGACGAATTTTATTAGCCATTATCGTGACTCCTTATAGTACCTCTGGGGCCAGTGAGATAATCTTCATGAACGAATCGCCACGAAGCTCACGGGTTACCGGGCCAAAGATACGCGTACCAATAGGTTGTTTGCTGGCATTCAGCAAAACAGCTGCGTTGTTGTCGAAACGGATTGTTGAACCGTCGGCACGACGAACGCCTTTCCTAGTACGCACCACCACTGCATTCAGTACGTCACCTTTTTTTACTTTACCGCGAGGAATTGCTTCCTTGACGGTAACTTTGATGATGTCACCGATATGTGCATAACGGCGATGCGAGCCACCAAGAACCTTAATACACTGAACCCTGCGAGCGCCGCTGTTGTCGGCAACATCCAGGTTAGTTTGCATTTGGATCATGTTAGTGCTCCGCTGTTAAATTACGACTCACAATTGAGCCTCTAAAGCTGCTAAAAACGGGCCTTTCGACCAATTTTTAACCGTACCCCGATAAAAAGGGCGCGAAATGATAACAGAAAAGAACCTCAAGAGATACCCGAATTTTGAATTATTTTTAAACAATCCTAAACATGGGCTAGACCCGCTACACCGCGCGTCGCTATTGCAAGTACCACAGGTTTTCTGAGCTTTAAATAAACAGCTGTTTTTATCGGTTTTCACCGTTTGGTTTTGATATGCCCGAAATGCTGCGAAGAGAGATCATTACACTCCAGAAGAACACGCTAGGTCACTATGATGGCCCTGACAAATCAAATGCAAAGGCGCAGTCAAATTCTGGCTGTGGCGTATAGATCGCTATAAGTGTTTTTAATTATGTTTCACGGTATCCATCGATTACAGTGATGGTATTGATGACTTTAATAGACAACGCTTTATGACAGACACATCCATTTTATTTCAGCCTATCACCATTCGAAACACAACATTTGCCAACCGCATTGCCATGGCGCCGATGACCCGAGGCTTCAGTCCTAAAGGAATTCCGGGAGATAACGTCCGCGATTATTATGCCCGCCGCGCTGCGGCCGATGTTGGTCTGATCATTTCTGAGGGTACTCTGGTGCCAAGAAAGGGCGCAGCCGACAGTCCAAACTACCCACACTTCTGGGGTGAGGAGGCATTAGGAGGCTGGAAAAATGTCATCGATGCAGTGCACCAAAATGGCGGCAAAATGGCGCCTCAGTTATGGCACTTAGGCATCATGCGTAAACCGGGCACCGGGAATTTCCCTGATGCACCGACCGATAGCCCTTCTGGTATCACCCTTAAAGGCAAAAAAGTATTTGACGAGCCGACGACTCAAGATGTGGAAGCGATGGCACAGGCGTATGTCGACGCTGCAGCCGATGCGGCGCGATTGGGGTTTGATGCGATCGAATTCCACGGTGCACATGGGTATCTGATCCACAACTTCTTCTCAGACGTCTCAAACAAACGTACAGACCGATTCGGCGGTAACTTAAAAGACCGCGCAAATTTCGCGATTGAAATCATTAAGGAAACTCGCAAAGTCGTCGGAGAAACCCCCATTATCTTGCGTTGGTCACAGTGGCATCAAGTCGATTATACCTCCCGCTTAACTACGTCTTTGGAGGAGCTAACCCCCTTTTTGGAGGCGATCGCAGATTCAGGCGTCGATATTTTACATGCTTCTCAGCGGCGCTATTGGGAGCCTGAGTTCCCCGAAGTCGACGGTAAAGACGGTTTAAACCTAGCCGGATGGTGTAAAAAGATTACTGGGCTACCGTCCATGTCTGTGGGTTCTGTCGGCCTTGGGGGCGACTTCTTTGGCGCATTTGCCGGGGAAGGTGCGAAAACACGTCCGATCAACGATTTAATTGAACGCATGGAGCGCGGTGAGTTCGACATGATTGCTGTCGGTCGCGCCTTACTGCAAGACCCCAATTGGGTAACTAAGGTAAAACAAGGTAACTTGGATTCACTTGCACCCTATGATGCTGAAGCGATTAAAACCTTATACTAGAATCTTGAATAATGAATGCGAGTGCACGCACTCGCGATAAAACGATTGTGCAAGCGTTGAGACTCGATATCACCCTGTAGCAGCCCATGACCTTTGACACGCAACTTTTAAATCAGCAACGTTGTGCGCTCGACGCAATGGACGAAATATGGGTGTTCGGCTACGGCTCACTGATTTACAAGGTGGACTTTGACTATTTTGACAGTGCATATGGCTACATCGATGGTTTCAGTCGTCGTTTTTGGCAAGGCAGTCATGACCACCGAGGCACCCCAGAGCAACCTGGCCGTGTGGTAACGCTGATCCCTGAACCCGGCGCCCGTTGTTTTGGGCGCGCCTTTCGCGTGGCCAAGGCGGTATTTGAACACCTAGACCATCGCGAAAAAAATGGCTATCTGCGCGAAAGCGTTAGTATCGAGTTACCCGAACAGCAAGTTGAAGGTATCGTTTACATTGCAAATCAAGAGAACGCGGCATTTTTAGGCGACGCTCCAATTGCTGAAATAGGCAGACAAATAGCAATGTCGTCTGGTCCAAGTGGTTTGAATAGAGACTATGCTTTTCTACTTGCTGATGCGTTGCGTTTTCACAACCAATCGGATCCGCATGTTTTTAGCGTAGAAGCAGCTGTTAAAGCCACACTAGCAGATTAGCAAACCTCAATCGCTGAGGGGCGGGGTGATTCAGCATTGTATTTACTGAGCCAGCACTTTTCATATAAAGAACAATAACAAACCTGCATATCCATTGCCCAAAAGTCCTGCATAAATCGTTGGGTTAGGGCTTCACTCTCTGGATCGGTCGGAAAGGCAATATTCCAAACTTCGGCACTCGCTCCCGGCGCTAATACAATGTTGGTAAACTGACCTTGATACTGCCCAGCAGGTTTCAACCCGTTTGGCAACAACGTTTGAATATCGCCCACATGCGCAATTGAATTACCCGCTATAGACCACTTTGCCGACTCAATAAATGCCGGTCCTACACCCGCATTGAACAGTTCAAAAGACAATGTTCGGTAGTCGTTACCGTCTTCCATCGTTTGCATCAAAAACTGACTTTTCATCTGCACTACAGGGTATACATCAGCATGCTGTTGGTTGCGGATAATCCGAGACTGATCCCAGCCTACGTAAAGCGCAACAATCGCAACTACCACAGCGGCATAACTGGTAATATCTTGACTGCTAAACCTTGCCATTCTTATGTCCTTTGCTCTTCGTTTGCTTGGCCGTAAACACGCCAAGATCAGCCTAATATAGCGCCGCGTAACATGATTAACCAACGATTTAATGGGAAGAAACTAACGATAAGTTTGCCGTCCTAAGAGTAGTCTAACTTAGCTTGCGGTTGCCAATCCAACCCATAGCGGATTGGACTGGCTTGTACCAGCCACTTTCGGTTAACTTGCTATCTCGGTGTAAACCGCAATGGCATTATGCCGTCGTGTTAATTGGCGTTACAGCATCATTAATCAGGCCTTTGGCAAATTGCTGATTGGTCGTCGATTTTGGATCATCTCGCAGTTGCGCTAAGGCCTTCTCAAATTCACTTTTTTCGTCGTCATCTTCGGCGTCTTCACTCAGTGACTCCAGCAGACTCTCGAGTGTGGAAGAGGACCCATTACCCGGGCCAAATCCCGGTGACTCGCCTGGTCCCATTTCCCGCATACGCTGCTCCATGTGTGCCAGCATATCTTGTTGTTCTTGTTGACTTATTTCACCATTCCCATCGATATCTGCTTGGCTGAATAGCTTATCAAACATGGCTTCGGACATGCCGGGCTTCTGCAGCGCCTCCTGCGCTTCAACTTTCGACAAACTATTGCTTTGATCAGTATCAGCGTCGGCAAGACGCCGCTGCATGCGTTGTTGCATTTGGCTGGGATCAATCCCAAATCCAGTATTGGTTGTTAGTGCTACCATATTATTTCTCCTAACGGTTTGGCTGGCAGCAGTTATTTGCAAATCAGTCGCCACAATCATGATTCTTGACCATTCTTTACATTGCTGACATTGGCAACGGTGACTCAGAAAGTACTGACATTCTTTGACTCAAATGACGACTAGCGAGTGCCATTGACCTTTGATATTGCATGTTTAATTGAACCAGTTGGATAGAAGTTGCCGGTATGCGGCAAGAGAAGTCAGTTCACTGTAGTTGTCTTATCACCTGAATGGGGAGTTGAATGCAGACTGACAATCCACCTTTAGGGGTATTTTTTGCTGATATTTTACCGCCATGAGACTCCACAGCTTGACGTGCAATTGCTAAACCTAACCCTACTCCCCCAGTGTGGCGATCACGCGCTGCGGAAAGTCGATAAAAAGGATTAAATAATTGCTCAAGTTCAACTTCTGCAACGCCCGGACCATCGTCTTCAACACATAAGGTTATGACGCCACCTGCAGTCGTCAGGGATACTTGAATATGGCGTGATGCATAGTGGATAGCATTGCGCACCACGTTTTCTATTGCGCGTAATAGCAGCTCACGATTTCCCTCAATAATGGCAGTGTCGTGCTCAATGAATGATATGCGTTTACGCTTAGCCTCAGCTTCAAACGTGGCATCCACACTCAAACGCTGTAGTAGCATGTTCAGATCGACACGACTAAATTCAAATACTTGATTAGCCTCCAGTCTAGAGAGCATCAACAACTGACCAATCATATCATTCAACCGCTCATTCTCGACCTCAATTCGGTCAATCGCTTTTAACATACCGACACTGTCATTGTGTTTCAGTGTCTTACGTACCAAGCTCATCGCCACTTGTTGACGTGCCAAAGGGGAGCGGAGCTCATGCGAAATATCGGCTAACAAACGTTTTTGCGCATCTACGTGCTGACTCACTTTGTCTGCCATCCGGTTGTAGTCTCGCCCCAATTGACCGATTTCATCTTCCCCCAGTACAGACTCTCCCACACGAGCATTGAGATCACCTTCAGCCATCTTCTGTGTGGCTGCTTGCAACTGCTTGATGGGTCGAAGTAGACGCCAAACCAATAAGAAGCAACACACGCCGCTAAGCACAAATATCATCAACGGTAATTGCCAGGGAAATCGCTGATTGACAGAAAACAAAAAGCTAAAAGGTTTCGGCTCACCAACAAAGAAAGCATAGTGTTTGTCGTTTAACTCTAGACGGTAAGGTCCAATGAAGTCAGCTCTCACTGTTTGGATCAGCCGTGGCTCTGACTCATTTTTTATCGCTTCAACCAATTCCGCTTGGGGCATCATCGGCCTTGGCATCGCATAAACTGGGCGGCGGCCGTCAGCTGGAATAAGAAGCATAGGCATCGCCTTGGCACGAGAAATTGCATGGAGCTCGGCCGGCACAAAATCGGCATCCTGAAGTTGTTGCTGGACCATCTCAGCAACGGCGCCAAAACGCATCATCGTCTCCGCATCTATCGGCTTCAATTCATTGGTGTTAATAATGGCGCGAGCAACAAAACTTCCCCCGCTGGTGAGTAAAATACTGACCAACCAAAACCACAAAAATACTCGACCGTATAAAGTGTGCGTTGGTATGAGCTTCTTTAACCACCCCATATTTCAACCAACATATAGCCACCACCTCGAACAGTGCGAATAAATTCGATATCACTATTCTGAGCCAGTTTCTTGCGAACATTACTGACGTGCATATCAATGCTGCGATCATAGGGTGCTAACGCTCGACCAAAAACAGCCTGGCTAATATCTTCCTTACTGGTGACTTTGCCCCGATTGACCATGAGAGTTTGCAGGATCGAAAACTCTGTACCGGTGCATTCCACCGGTTTGTCTACCAGCGTTACTTGCTGATACTGGCTGTTGATGGTCAATGGTCCTACTCGCATTTCTGGTTGCAGTGTGGGTGTCGTTTCGTAACTTACGCGGCGAAATAAGGCCTTAATGCGTGCTAACAATTCGCGTGTGTTGAACGGCTTCGACAGATAATCGTCGGCTCCTAGTTCCAGACCGTAGATCCGGTCGAAATCCTCGTCTTTCGCGGTCAACAAGATCACCGGGGTGAGGTGTGTCTGCCGTAACTGCTGCAACACTTCAAAGCCATTTAAGTGCGGCAGCATGACATCTAACAAAATCAAATCGAAAGGTTGTCCTCGACGGGCCAGGCGCAACCCTTCCTTGCCGTCGTTTGCGACAGTTATTCTATACCCTTCAAGCTCAAGATAGTCCGTTAATAATTCGCTTAACTCTTGATCGTCATCGACGAGTAGTAAATGTTTTTGTTTTTCCATGAGGCGTTTCCGATGCAGCAGGACCTGTTGAGCAGCGGTTAAACTGCTCTTGGTCTCCTGCATAGAGTGATGCGATGTGGAATAGTTCATTACCGATGTCCGTATGTGGTTATTCAGACACTTGCGCAACAAATCGCATTTGGTAACCCGTCGCTGACGTTGGCTCTGACTCTAATAGCAAGAACAGTTCTTCTGAGTCTTCATTTAAGGTCAGGGTTTGACTGGCCAATATAATGTCGCTCCCGTCAACGGTGGCTATTGCGTATACCTCGTACGTATTATTCAGTAGCACGAGACTTTCAGCATTACCGAGCGTTGTTGAGCGGCGATTTTCTGCAGTTTCGATTATTTCGTCACTTTTAACGAAGTAAAATGTCACCCGAGCAATATCGGCGTTATAGACCAGGTTTAACATTTTGATCTCATGGTCATAGATCCGCTCACGGGTGCTGTTTGCAACAATCGTAGTCGCTAGTTTCGCTTCTATTTCATCGATTTCACCGTCACCATCTTCGTCGTAATCGCCATCGCCATCTTCATCCACATATTCTTCGATTAAATACAAAAATACGGTTCGGTCAGTATTTTCAGGCAAACTCAATAGTTGACTGTTGAGTAAGTTAACATCATCAGATGCGTTATCGATCGACATGCTGTAATCGCCGTTCTCAACCGTAAAGGCCGAGCTGAAGTCGCCGATATTCAGCGCCTCAATAACCGGTGTTTCATCCGCTTGAAAGCCACTGAAATTGACATCGATTGAGCCGCTATACTCAGGCTTTAAATCATTGGTTTGAATACCGTTGTAAAGTCTAAATCGCGCTTCTGCATCAGCGGCTTGATAAGTCGCAACAGAGGTGTTGCCGACATTGTCAATGATAAAGGGTGAACTGCCCGCGCCATCACTCGGACGCACAATCAACACATATTGGCTGCTGTACTGATAAGAGACTTCAGTCGATGCGAACAGGATGTCAGTGCTGCCAGGCGCGGTAATATAGAAAATATACTGATCTTCATCCAACTTGACGTTATCTGTCAGGCTCAGGTAATCCAAGGTCCCCATTAACTGAGCTTCGTTAAACGTTTCGTCAGATTTCGACATGTAGATATCAACTTGAGGATTGTCGACTGCGACATTTAAAAATCGCAGATTGAATAAGTCGTTATCGACATCGTTATCATCATCAATCATTTCGATATCAAAAAACGAGATTTCTGGTGTTTCAATATCATTGCTCATCACAACTAAAGTCATTCTGTCGTTGCGGATTTGTAGATTGCTCTCAGCGATAATCTCCAGGTCATTGCGTGCGCTACTGTCCTCGTCTTGCCAGCCCAACTCATAAAAATACTGCCCCTCTGGCACATCTCGGTTGCTTAACGCACTGCCGTAAGCCACGCTTGAAAAAGTTTGCTCAAATTCATCATCAGCGTCTGAATCCAAATCCTCGTCCAAGGTTAAAAATACTGCAGGAGAATTTGGCGAACCGTTATAAAATTTGATCAAGCCTTCTCCCTCATCGTCGCTGGAACTGCAACCAGTTAAAGCGAGCAAGGAAACGGACAGTATTGCGCAGTGTAAACGCGGGTTGAAAAACCATTCACGCATTTTCATTAAAACTCCAATCGGTATTACAAATTAACTACCGACTGAGTCCACGGTTGTGCAAGATAGTTCTAAACCTTTACATAGCTTTACATTCGTTGCACAAAACCGACATTCAACCGATGTTGGTGGTGTTGATAAACGGGGTTGAGGGCTCCATGCCTAAGCCCAAGCCCATCGAACATAAAGCAGCAAAGCCGCGAGAACGATACACAGGTTAGAAACTTTCATCACCATTCTATTTTTTAGAACATAATTTATAGTTTTTTATAATTTTAATTCCATTAAGTAATACCCAGATCCGGTTCCACAGATAAAACACTCATTCTCTAGGAATCTGGGACTATGAAAAAAATACTATTACTTGCCACGGTGTTGGTTGCGTTTTGGGCTCCCAAAAGTATCGCTTATGATCAAGGTTATGCCATCGACTATCTCGTCGGAGAAGGCGATATTTCCGGACTTCGTTTAGCTTATCGCCCCTACTATACCGAACTAACAGAGGTGCCTTGGTTCGGGCGACTGGATGTGTATTGGGAGCTCAGTGTCAATTTCTGGGAGTTTGGCGCTGAAAATAACCATCAAACAAACTTCGCTGCCGCGCTCTCACCTGTTGTGTCTAAACAGTTTGCCACTATCGCAGACAAATACCCGCTCAAGTGGGAGTTTGGCATTGGCGTTTCACTGGTCAGCGACACCCAGTTTGCAGGTAAAGATATTGGTTCACACTATCAATTTGAAGATCGCTTGGGGCTGAGAATGGAGTTTGGTAAGGCGTTCAAGCAATCGGTAACGTTGCGCTACATGCATTACTCAAATGGGGGTTTAAACGATAACAATCCAGGTATGGACTTTCTTAACTTGTCTTACGCGCAACGCTTTTAGTCTTTAAGCAATGCCAAGTGGTCTTCGATGTGAAGGATATGCGCAACCAAGTAATCGTCTTTATTGAGTGCGCCGTAGGCGAAATGCGGCGCCAATACGGTTGTTTCGTTAAAGGTATATAATGCATCAATCACGCGTTGAATAGAGAGGTTAATTGCAACGGGGTCGTGATTCCCGACATCCAATGCGGGTGCCCCCGGAATGGCCTCAGCAGTATCATGGTGCATCGCACCTGCTTGTTTGAACGCCCAGAATACTGGCTTGCCTATCCAACGTTTAAATCCGGCAGATTTATGCTCGGGGAACCCGTTGACTGACATTTCGATACTCTGCGCAATATGCGTAAAGGTGGCAAATGCCGGCCAAGGTCCTTCGAATAGCAGTTCAGGCTTGGTTTGTAACGATTTGAGTGTGTGAATGATCGCATCGAAACTCAACGTATTATCGTGAGCATTACTGCATCCAGACAATGGTACTGCCAACACTAAACCAAGTGTCACACTGTGTTTCAAAAATGCGCGTCGCTGCATCGGTTTAGCCTCTTTGTCGAACGATTTCGAACAAACAAATACCGGTCGCAACCGACACATTCAAACTACTAACACTGCCAGCCATCGGCAATTTAACTAACGCGTCGCAGTGTTCACGTGTCAACCGACGCATCCCCTTGCCTTCAGCTCCCATTACAAGTGCCAGAGGCCCTGTTAGCTCAGCTTGATAGAGCATTTGCTCTGCTTCTCCTGCGGTGCCGACTACCCAGACGCCAGCGTCTTGAAGTTGTTTCAAGGTGCGCGCGAGATTAGTCACTTGAATGAATGGAACCGATTCTGCAGCACCAACAGCGACTTTTCGAGCCGTTGGGGTTAGACCCCCCGATTTATCTTTTGGCACAATCACCGCGTCAACACCGGCAGCATCTGCAGTGCGCAGACAAGCCCCAATGTTGTGTGGATCCGTCACACCATCCAGTACCAGTAAAAATGGTGCTGATCGTTCCGCCAATATGCGGTCTAGGTCATTTTCATCCAACGGTTTGGCTGGCTTAGCTTTGGCAACAATACCCTGATGTTGCTCACCATTAACGAAATCATCCAGGGTTTTACGATTACAAAATTGCACTGAAATACGTAGCTTACGCGCTTGGTTGATTAACGGGTGCAAACGCTCGTCGTCTCGTCCTTTGAGTACGAATAACTCCAGAACTCGCTCTGGCTCACGCTCCAAGACGCTGCTTAATGTGTGGATTCCATAAAGCCAATCAATTTTCGCCATTATTGTTGTCGCCTCTTCGCATTAGATTTCTTTTTCTTACTGCCGCCTTTCCGCGCAGCTGGCTTGCCAGGAGGCTTACCCGTGGCTTTTGGTGACGAGTGTTTGCTGTCTCGCGCTTTTTGGTCCCGGCCTTTACCGCTAGGCCCAGCTTTTTGTAACTTGGCGCCGCCTTTATCCGAGCGCTCTGCACGCCCTTTAGGTTTTGATGTTTTGGCAGAAACACTGCGTTTACCGCTGTTACGCTTCCTCTCGCGGTGAGGCAAATCAAGCATCAGATCGATCTTGCGCTCATCCAAATTGACTGAAGCCACTTTAACCAACACCGTATCGCCAAGGCGGTACACCTTACCAAATGACTCACCCACCAAGCACTGCTTGACTTCGTCATAGTGATAATAATCGTTCTCGAGCGAAGTGATATGCACCAACCCGTCGATATGGTATTCGGTGATACGAATGAACAATCCGAAGTTGGTTACAGAGGCAACAACTCCCTCGAAAGTATCCCCTACGTGGTCCAGCATAAATTCACATTTAAGCCAATCTGCAACGTCGCGCGTTGCATCGTCCGCTCGCCGCTCTGTCATTGAGCATTGTTCACCTAACTGATCGACTTCATCATGGGTGTAGTTTTTGCCGCCAGAGTATGAGCGCTTACCCGCCTGTTTCGCGACCACTGATTTAATTACTCGGTGAACAATAAGATCAGGATAACGTCGAATAGGCGATGTAAAGTGTGCGTATGCATCTAGCGCGAGGCCAAAGTGACCAATATTGTCGGCTTCGTAGACTGCTTGTTTCATAGAGCGCAGTAACATAGTTTGAATCAACTCTTTGTCAGGGCGATTCTGAATTTTTGCGACAATCTCAGTAAAGTCAGCGGGTTGAGCTTCTTCGTGAATTCGATGCGCTATCCCCACTTCACCTAGGTAAGAGGTAAAGGTCGTAAGTCGATCTACATCTGGTCGATCATGGATACGATACAAGGCTGGTGCTTGGTGCTCCTCGAGCAGACTAGCAGCGCAGACATTCGCCGCTATCATGCATTCTTCAATAAGCTTGTGCGCATCGTTGCGCTCTAGCGGCACAATATTCTCGATCTTGCGCTGTGCATTAAAGACAAACTTAGACTCATTTGTCTCAAACTCAATCGCTCCACGGTGGTTGCGACTCTTTTTCAGCGCCTTGTACAACCGGTACAACTCCTGAAGATTGCTGACATGTGCGTCATAGCGCTGAGTGAGCTTAGGATCACCTTGCAGTATACTCCACACCTTATTGTACGTCAGACGAGCTTTAGAATTCATGACTGCTTCGTAAAACTGGTAATCGCTTATCTTGCCCTGTGCGTTGATGGTCATCTCACAAACCATGCATAGGCGGTCAACTTCTGGGTTCAATGAGCACAAGCCGTTCGACAAGACTTCGGGTAACATGGGTACGACTTGCTCAGGAAAATAAACAGAATTCCCGCGGTTTTGTGCTTCGGTATCCAGCGCAGTGCCGTTGCGTACGTAGTAACTGACATCAGCAATCGCCACCCACAACTGCCAACCGCCATTGTCTAGCGGTTCACAGTACACAGCATCATCGAAATCTCTGGCATCCTCGCCATCAATGGTAACAAGGCCGAGCGAACGCAGATCGACACGGTTTTTCTTCGCTTTCTCATCTACTTCGGGTTGGAGTTTTTCAACCTGTTTGCTAACTGCGTCCGGCCACACATGCGGGATATCAAAACTGCGCAGGGCCATCTCGATTTCCATGCCCGGTGCCATGTGTTCACCAAGGATCTCGATAACGTTGCCGATCGGATTGATACTGCGGCGCGGACGCTGGGTTATCTCGACCACCACCACATGCCCTTGGCGAGCGCCTTGACTGTTCTCCGGTGGGATCAAAATTTCGAATGGTACCCGGCTATCGTCGGGAATCACGAGTCCAACACCATGTTCGACAAAGTAACGACCCACTAGCGGTTCTTTGCGCGGCTCTACGACACGCGCAATGCGAGCTTCGGAACGTCCTTTTCTATCGGTCCCTCCTCGGTGAGCCTCAACGATATCGTCATGCAGTAAGACTTGCATTTGCCCGGCACTGATGAACAAATCTTTATCACCGTTTTCTGGGCGAAGAAATCCAAAGCCATCCCGATGTCCAATTACCTTGCCGCGGATAAGTTCCTCAACTTCAGCGGCAACGTACTTTTTCTGACGCGTAAATTGCACCTGACCTTCACGTTCCATCGCACGCAAGCGGCGTTGAACACCGATTCTTTCCATCTCTGACTTTGCATTCACTGCGTGGCAGATTTCCAGAAAGGACAGTGGTTTGTCATGTGAATTTAGGACCTCGGTCAAGTATTCACGGCTCGCGACAGGGTTCTCGTATTGGGCTTTTTCGCGTTCGAAATGCGGATCACGACTCATTGATTGGGATCTGGGTGATATCTAAGTGGTTTTAGTATACCGGAATAAAGCGGTTACGTAGTGATAATTTCCGCTCAATACCTGCGTTGCGGCGAATAGCCGTGTGGTTTTATAAATCCGTAATAATCGCACGTTACTTTCAGGTAATTTTAATTTAATAGATGCCCTACCATGCAAAACTTTAAACGTCGCGCTTTTCTTAAAGTGAGCGCAATTTTGAGCGCCGGCACCCTAATTTCAACCGCACTTTCAGGGTGCCAAAGTGTTACCCAAGCGAACTTGGGTAACGTCAATTTTAGCCACGGCGTTGCCAGCGGCGACCCCAGTGCCGATTCAATTATTTTGTGGACCAGAGCGGTGCCAAGCATTGGACGCTCAGCATCGATTGGCTGGCGAATAGCGACTGATGAGCAGTTTGAAAACACTATCAGAAGCGGGATAGCGGTTGCTGAAGCTACGAGAGATTTTACCGTCAAAATTGACGTTACCGAACTCGATGCCAATCAACACTACTTCTTCGAATTCTATGATGCCCAGAACAATCGTGTCGTGGGTACAACCAAAACCTTACCGAACACTGGGGTGGACAAAATCAATCTAGCCGTTTTCTCTTGTTCGAATTATCCGGCGGGTTTCTTTAACCCCTATTCAGCCGCAGCACGACGCGATGATATTGATGTGGTTGTGCATCTAGGTGATTATATCTATGAGTACGGAAAGGACGGTTACGCAACCGAAAATGCTCAAGACATTAACCGCACACTCGACGCCGACAATAGTGCAGAAACCATAACCTTGGCTGACTATCGAAAACGTTACGCTACATACCGTACTGATGATGGTTTACGCGCACTGCATGCAAAATTTCCTTTCATAGTGGTTTGGGACGACCACGAAGTCACTAACGATACCTATATCGACGGCGCCGAAAATCACGATCCAAGCGAAGGTGATTTTGCTACTCGCAAAGCGCAAGCCATCCAAGCCTATTATGAATGGATGCCCATTCGCCCACCTAAAGGTGAACACCAACCGCATATCTACCGTCAGTTTTCCTTTGGACCTCTGGCTCAATTACTGATGCTCGACACCCGAGTCATTGGACGAGACAAACAATTGGAATACGCTGATTACCGCTCGGAACCCGGTTTCGATCAGCAAACATTTGTTAGTGATCTTATGGCAAAGGAACGCTCTTTACTGGGGGCCGAACAACGACAATGGCTAATGGATGCTGTGGCCGCCTCTGATTCGCAATGGACAATATTGGGCCAACAAATTTTGATGGGAAAAATGCTGTTCCCTGCCGAAATATTTGCGCAGCAAGACCGCAGTAAAGTTGCCCCTATCATCACTGAACTGACTCAAATTAAGCAGCGAGTTTTGTCTGGTGAAACTGTGACTGAGCAGGAACAACAGCGTATCGAGCAAGTTATGGCATACAACCTTGATGCGTGGGATGGATATCCTGTCGAACGGGAGGCCTTGTTGGCGGCTTTAAAAGCGGCTGGAAAGCCGGTCGTTGTGCTCGCAGGAGATACGCACAATGCATGGTGCAATGAAATCGTCGATCACAATAAACAGCAGGTGGGGATCGAGTTCGCAACGCCAGGCGTTTCGTCTCCCGGCATGGAAAAATACTTAAGCTTGTCGGAAGACAACGCTAAGTCATTGGCAGACGCACTTACCTTATTGATTGAAGACCTGCAATTTTGCAACCTGCATCAACGCGGTTATCTTAACGTACAAATCACGGCTGAAGCGGCTGAGGCAACTTGGTACTTTGTTGATACTGTTTTATCGCAACAATTCACCGTGACTCACATGGAAACCTACCGATATAGCGCAGGCTAACAATAAAAAAAGCCGCTGAAGGTTCAGCGGCTTTTTTAAACTGACTCTACTACAAGCCAAATTTGTACGAGAACTCAACACCGTAAAAACGCGGCGGTCCGGCAACGAATGTAGGGTTGCCAAAGCTCCCGCCAGTGTTACCTGCGTCGACTAAATACTCTTCGTCCAATAAGTTGCTAGCAAAGGCTGAAACCGACCAACTGCCTGAACTTATCCCGACGCGTGCATTGACCAGACTAACGCTGTCTTCACTAATATCGAGACCGCTGATTGGGGCATTTTCAGGTTCGAAAAACACATCTGAACGATAGCTGTACACAAATGAGCCAAACAACTCCATCGAATTGTTCAACGCAGTAGAATAAAAGCCACCGACGCTATAGGTGTTTTCTGGTTGGAGACGGAAACGGTTGCCTGCGAGGTTGCCGTTTTCGCTATCGTCGTCGATTTCAGCATCGATAATCGCAGCATTTGCAAATACTTCAATACCACCGCCCAGAATTGCACGAACTTCCCCCTCAAAGCCAATATTCGTGGCTGAGCCTGCGTTCGCGGTAAAGAAATTACCCGCATCATCTTGCAGTGTGACTTGGAAGTCAGAATAGTCCTGGTAGAACATTGAAGCACTGTACGTTACGGTATTGTCACTTGAGTTGCCTTTTAAACCGGCCTCATAATTCCACACGATCTCTGCCGGCACTTCAGTCACATCAGCAACAATCCCATCTGCCGCCCCCACTGTTGCGCCAACATCCAGTACTTCTGAGCGACGTCCCTTAGAAATAGTCGCATACACGTTGAGATTGTTATTTACCGTATACAAAGCGTTGAAGCGAGGTAGCCAATCATCAAAATCGGCTTCTGCTTCAAGTTTAACGCCATTGGTATCAATTACGGGTAGCAATGGTCCACCGGTCAACTGTGAATTAGGAGAACGCGAGCTGTAGCCACTGATCTTGTCTTCGGTCACGTAGCGCAAGCCAGCCGTTAACTCCAGCGCATCGCTGACGGCGTAGCTTACGTCGACAAACGCTGACCATGATTCATTGTCACCATAGTTAGCAAAACTCGCCGAGTAAGGAAGTGCCTGTGCCAAGCCTTGAGTCAGAATAGGAGTAAGCACATTTACTGATCCGTCTGAGTTTACACAGGGCAGGTTACCCGGTAGAAAACCAAGGCAGTTCAAATAAATACTTTCCTCTGTGCTAAAAGGCACTGTTTGGCTACCGTCTTCAGTGAAGTAACTGACGCCGAAGATTGACGTCATATTTGACGTGGTCTGAACAAGACGAAATTCTTGGCTGAACTGGTCACCCTCGGCATCTTCAGCAAACTCAAGAAACCACGCTTGGGTGCCATCAGCATCGAATATTTCAAGTGACTCGAAGCTGCGTGATGCGGTAATTGAGGTGAAAGTCAAAGTGGAATTGATATCCCAATTGACGGTCAGATTGAGATCGTCTAACTCGCGCTCTAAACCAAGCTTTTCGGCACCCAATACTTCTTGGAAAACGGGCTGCCAGACATTTCGACAAAACTAAATGGACTAGAATCACCGCCAGTTGGTGCAAATAGGCCATTTTTGAATGACGTACCTGTGTCTTGGTTCTTTTCATAGCTATATACCAAGTCAATCGTGACATCATCATTCGGCGTAAAACGCAGGCTAGGTCTAAAGGCAGTTCGCTCGATGCCATGCATATCATCCTGCACTAACCCACCTGCAGTTTGTGACCCTTGGTCCCCCGCAATATTCTCGATGAATCCATCGCGCTCGCGATAACTGAATGCCAAGCGCCCTTGAACAGTATCATTGCCACCAGTGACATAACCTTGTGTAGTCAATGCTGAGTAGTTCCCAAACCCGACCGTAAATTTACCTGAAGTTTCTTGTTCGGGTTTAGCGGTGATAACGTTGATGGCACCTACGGATGCCGCAGTACCAAACAGGGTAGCCTGAGGGCCCTTAACGATTTCGACTCTCTCAATGTCGAATAATTCAAAATAGGAGCCACGGGAACGCGATACATCTGCACCGTTGTAATAAACCGAGACGCGGGGAGATGCTTGCGCAGATCCGCTGTCAGATGTAATACCTCGAATAACAAAACCCGGATTGTTTGGGCTTTGTTCTTGGATAACTAAGCCTGGCGTGACATCCGACAAAACGTCGAGCTCAGCTATACCGAGTTCTTCCAAGAAACCACCATCGTAGGCACTGATAGTCACGGGCACATCTTGAATGCTTTGCACACGTTTTTGTGCCGTCACCGTGATTTCTTCAATTACACGTTGCTCACTGGAAGGTGCTTGCTGTGCCATCGTTGGCGCGGTCAATGCTGCAGCAACAGAAAACGCGACAGCACTTCGATTGAAACCGTTGGGGTAAAACATGTTTTGTCCATTGTATTGTTGAGTTGCGGACAAAACCCTAGGGTGGAATTACGAAATTTTGATGAATAATTAATGACACTATTGTGTCATGCGTTGAACCTACAGGGTTAGCTGTCTAATGGCTTGCGTGCGGCTCGCACTGCTTTTGGGTGCATTAATTTTTCCAGTTCACCAAGCTGACGCGCAATGCGAGCATGCGTATCTTTATCGTTGGTGATCGCGTTATACAACCAATGGTAAGTATCTTGATAATCGTAAGGACTACCGTATCCGGCGATGAAGAGATCTGCAAGCTGCATCTGCGCTTTCATATTACCTAATGATGAAGCTTCGCGAAGGTAAATTACGGCTCGCTTTTTGTCTTCTTGCACCAGTGTACCATTAGCATAGTAACGTCCGAGCTGTTCAAGCGCAGCCGGCAACCCCTGATCCGCTGCGTCTCGCATTAACGCTACACCGCGCTCAGGATCAGCATCCACGCAAACGCCCCACGCTAACATATCGCCCCAAAGGAATTGATAGGCGGGCACCGTCAGTACTTCAGCTCGCGCTTCAATATCTTGGACCAATTGACAACGATCCAGCACCACGCGATCCAGATGCTCGTTCTTGTTGATCAACATGATCAGTTCATCTTGACTATATAATTGTACGGCCCTGACGTCTTGAGCGGTTGCCGACGGCATTAACGCAATTGAACTTAGTAGTAGTCCGGTGAGACGTAGTAGCGAAGTAGGGCGATACATAAACTTATTCATAGTGTGAAGTCTGTCTCGGTTGCTGGGTGAGGCACAATTCTGTTGTCAGTAGTAGTTAAAATATCGGCCACCTACGCGTTTACTTGAGCACGTTGAAGAATACGCCTGACTAGTTCAAGCGTGGGTTAAGTGCCATGCGCAAACGCTGTGCGTGCTCGATGAGGTCATGTCCTAAATCTGTTAGGTAGCCACCATCTCGCTGCGTAATGATACCTTTTGCGTATAAACGCTCGGCCGCATCGATAACCGCTTGACTGGCATCGTGGTGAATTTTTAGCCCTTGCATCAAACTTTGAGTTGGAAACATCAGCAACAAATTCAGTTCTTCAATCATATCCGATGAAAATGACATGCAATACTCCTGTGCTAAGGGGTCAGTTTGGTATAAATGCCTTTGAACAACGTAGTCCAGTCGCCATCAGCTTGTTTAAATTGCCAATGCTGAATAACAGTGCCATTAGCTTGTGGTTGCCAGCTTATTTGATGGGTCACATCACCGCCAGATGCATCTTTTGACTGACCAGATAACACCATACTATCACCTTTCATGCCGCCGGAAAGCAAAAGTACAGTGCCGTTTTTATCCATCCAGGTTTGATACCAACGTTGGGTCGCCCGATCATAGGCATTCAAGCTTTCACCATATGGGGCCCCATTAACCTGATAGTGCTCAGTGATCACACAACCATTGTAAGAAGCTTGTATCGCGTTTGTACCTGCGACACTGCCGTCTGGCTGAGTCACTTGCCAGTTGCCCAACCAAAAATCAAACTGTCGATACTCCGGCTCAACGCATGGAGGTGACTGAGCAATGGCCGTATTCGGTAATAGCGTCAATGAGACGACAATGAAAATAAGGCGGTTAATCAATCGCATTACTTGGCCCTCGAGTCGCGGATACGCATCTCTGCAGCATTGATGTGATCAGTTTGCGACGATAGCTGGTATAATCTCATCATCATAGAGTAGTCATAGAAGCCTTCCTCTTCAATATGAAATACAAAGACTTACGAGACTTTATCGAACAGTTGGAACAGCGCGGCGAATTAAAGCGTGTTAAACAGCCCATCGACACCGATTTGGAAATGACCGAAATCGCCGACCGCACCCTGCGAGCAGGTGGTCCGGCAATCTTATTCGAAAACCCCAAGAACAGTGATATCCCCGTGCTGGCAAACTTATTTGGTACGCCCGAACGCGTCGCATTAGGTATGGGTCAAACATCGGTTGAAGCATTGCGCGAAGTGGGTCGCTTATTGGCCTATTTGAAAGAGCCCGAGCCGCCTAAAGGGCTCAAAGATCTCTGGGAAAAGCTACCCGTTTTCAAGCAAGTATTGAACATGCCGGCCAAAGTTGTCCGAAAGGCGCCATGTCAGCAGCACGTTATTTTTGGCGAAGATGTCGACCTGAGTACCTTGCCAATTCAGCGTTGTTGGCCTGGAGACGCAGCCCCATTGATTACCTGGGGCCTTACAGTTACTAGAGGTCCACACAAAAAACGCCAAAACCTCGGGATCTATCGCCAACAAGTGATAAGCAAAAACAAGGTCATCATGCGCTGGTTGTCACACCGCGGAGGCGCGCTTGATTTTCGCGAGTGGTGTCAGCAAAACCCGGATAAACCTTACCCTGTATCAGTCGCTCTGGGAGCAGATCCAGCGACAATTTTAGGCGCCGTGACACCAGTACCTGACACTCTGTCAGAATACGCTTTCGCAGGCCTTTTACGGGGTGATAAGACCGAAGTGGTTAAGTCGATCAGCAACGATTTGCAGGTACCGGCGTCCGCAGAAATTGTGTTAGAGGGTTACATTCAACCGGGCGAAACCGCCCCCGAGGGTCCTTACGGGGACCACACAGGTTATTACAATGAAGTAGATGAATTCCCAGTCTTCACAGTGACGCACATTACGCACCGGGATAAGCCTATTTATCACTCGACGTATACTGGCCGTCCACCTGATGAGCCCGCAATATTAGGCGTTGCGCTAAATGAAGTCTTCGTGCCGATTTTGCAAAAGCAATTTCCAGAGATCGTCGATTTTTATTTGCCTCCGGAAGGCTGCTCATATCGCATGGCAATCGTGACCATGAAAAAGCAATATCCTGGGCACGCGAAGCGCGTAATGATGGGCGTTTGGTCGTTTTTGCGTCAGTTTATGTACACCAAATTTGTCATCGTGTGTGATGACGATGTCAACGCAAGAAATTGGGAAGATGTCATCTGGGCAATCACGACGCGTATGGACCCGACTCGTGATACGACCCTAATCGACAACACCCCGATTGATTATTTGGACTTTGCTTCACCAGTATCTGGATTGGGCTCGAAGATGGGCTTAGACGCTACCAATAAAATGCCCGGTGAAACTGACCGTGAATGGGGTACACCGATCGTGATGGACGAAAAAGTAAAAGCCAAAGTCGATGCAATTTGGGATGAGCTCGATTTATTGTCATAATAGGCACAAAGGCGCGTTAACCGCGCCGCATTTTTTTAATTTCAACCAAAGTAGAACTCTTTAATGGCGCATGTAAATTGTAAGGTCAACAGCATTACTCCTCTCACTCCTGTCGTATACGAGGTGATATTGACCCCTGAGGTTTCGATTGATTTTCGCCCCGGCCAGTACCTCCAAGTCGTGATGGATGAAGATGACCAAAGACCTTTTTCGATTGCCAATCCTGCGCATCAAAACGACCGGTTAATTCTGCATATTGGTGCCACAGAAGATAATCCTTATGCGTGGGAAGTACTTCAGAAGATGCGCGCTGAACAGGCGGTTATCGTTAACGTTCCGGATGGTAATGCGTTCTATCAAGCATCGGACAGACCGGCGCTTCTCATTGCTGGCGGAACAGGCTTCTCGTATGTGAATTCGATCTTACGCTCTGTGCTGCACGACACCCCGGAACAAGCCATCACCTTGTATTGGGGCGTGCGTCATGAAGCAGACCTTTATCATAAGGCTGAACTCGAAGCGTTGGCACAGCAGCACCAGAATTTTACTTTCAAGCCCGTAGTTGAAAACGCAGAGCCTAGTTGGAAAGGTTTAACCGGGCGTGTGCACGAAGCCGCCATGGAAAAAGAACCCCTGCTTACCGAATATGACGTATATGTGGCGGGCCGTTTTGAAATGGCTAAGGTCATTCGCGACGACTTCACCGCCCGAGGATGTGACGCGAAGCACATCATTGGCGATGCGTTCGCATACCTGTAGTTGAGTCAAGATCTAAACTCGTAGTTAGCACTGGATATACTCATGTGGGGTGAGCGCAGAGTTGGCTCACGCCGTTTGTTTGTGCGAGACGACATGATAGACGGCGAATATACCAACTGACGCGAGGAAACGTTGAGCTGACTTGCAGGCATGTGCGTATGCGTTAAGGTCTAACAAAAAACAACCATAAACAGGACCAGTCTGCATGATTTATTCGCTCGCTAATCGTCGAATTGTGAAAACCGCGTTTGTCGCCTCATCCATCATCGTATCAGCACTCGCGCCTTCGCTCGCGAATGCGTCTGATAGTAAAAGAGAACCCCCTCAGACACTAAACACGCTGCACGGGATCGCTACAGCTCCTCAAGCGACTAACATTGAGAAAGACATCCAAGCCTTAGTTAACTTTGGTACTCGTCATACGCTCTCGGAAACCGAGTCTGATGTACGTGGTATTGGTGCCGCAAGGCGTTGGATCAAAGCCGAATTTGAGCGTATAAGCGCGGATTGCGGTGGTTGTTTAGAAGTGTATTTTCAAAGTGATGTGATCAGCGGGGAACGACGTATTCCTGACCCGGTTGAAGTCGTCAATGTTATTGCCATTCAACGCGGGCAAACGGATCCGGGTCGCTACGTGATCATGTCTGGCGATATCGATTCGCGCGTCAGTGATGTGATGAATGCAACAGCCGATTCTCCGGGCGCAAATGATAACGCTTCGGGCGTCGCCGGTACTCTTGAGGCTGCGCGAGTGCTATCCAAATACACATTTCACGGCAGCATTGTGTATGCGGCACTTTCTGGCGAGGAACAAGGTCTATTCGGCGGGCGGATCATGGCTGCAGCCGCCAAACGCGATAATTGGCGAATAGTGGGCGTTCTGAACAACGATATGATCGGCAATATCGAAGGTATTAACGGTGTTATAAACAACACCACTGCACGGATTTTCGCGGAAGGTACGCGCATGTTGGAAACTGAGTCCGAGGCAACCCTACGACGATTCGTTGGTGGGGAAGTTGACTCGCCAAGTCGGAATTTAGCGCGTTATATCGACTTGATTGCCGATCGGTATGTACCCAATTTAGACACTATGGTGATCTACCGTTTGGACCGTTTCCGTCGGGGAGGTCACCATCGTCCCTTTAACGATCTGGGCTACCCTGGTATCCGCATTATGGAGACGAACGAACACTACAATCGACAGCATCAAGATTTGCGTACCGAAGATGGAATCGTATACGGCGACACCATCGACGGCGTTGATTTTGATTACGCCGCCAAACTCACGGGTTTAAACGCTGCCAGTTTGGCCAGTCTATCTTGGGCACCTCAACCACCAACAGGAGTTACTATCAAAGGTGCGGTACAACCGAGCACTACTTTGTCTTGGCAAGCGATAGATAAAAGCACTAACCCGCACCTAAAAGGGTATAAAATATACTGGCGATATACGGATGCCCCGCAATGGCAATTTAGCCGTTTTGTCGGGGATGTTACTGAAGCAACGTTAGAGAATGTCGTTATTGACAACTACTTTTTCGGCGTCGCCAGTGTCAGTGAAGATGGTTTCGAGAGCCCAGTTGTCTTCCCAGGCCCCGCGGGTGCATTCTTGCCATTAGTAAAACAGGAACCCTAAACATGCTCACGGGCAATATTCAAAAAATGCAAGTCAGTACTGAGCGCCAAGCAGATGGTGCTTATTTAGCACACTATCAACTCCCTGTTGGCGACGAGATGCTCGCCATGAACGATTTGATTGGTAGCCATGTGAACGTGACGTTTACCGGTAAAATAAACTGCGTAAGTTGTGGAGCAAAAACTAAAAAAAGCTTCAATCAAGGATACTGCTACCGCTGTTTGATCACGCTCGCACAATGCGATAGTTGCATCATAAAGCCTGAACTGTGCCATTACAAAGAAGGTACCTGTCGGGAGCCTGAGTGGGGAGAAACCAACTGCCTAAGTGATCATTTCGTGTATTTGTCGAATACTGGCGCCCTGAAAATTGGCATTACGCGACATGTGACTGACGGCGTGTCATCGCGGTGGATCGACCAAGGTGCCACCCAAGCCCTACCGGTACTGAGGGTTTCAGAGCGCCTTGTCAGCGGTCTTGTCGAGCATGCGGCCAAGCCCCACATTGCCGACAAGACTAACTGGCGAGTGATGCTAAAAGGTGAGCCGGACGCCCTCGATATCCAAGGTCGGGCGGCTGAGGTATTAGCATCGATTCAAACAGAAATTGAAGCCATCACACAAACACATGGGATGCTAGCCGTTCAGTCACTTCAGGCCGATGCAATAAACATCCGCTATCCAGTTCTTCAGTATCCCGACAAGGTGAAGTCGATTAACCTCGACAAAACGCCAGAATTTTCAGGGCAGCTGCTAGGGATCAAGGGTCAGTATTGGATGTTAGACGGTGATCGCGTGATCAATATGCGTAAATACGCAGGTTATGAGTTGTCTATATCTCATTAATAACCTGCTGTTTTTTCGCTGTTCTTGTGACTATAGTGTTAGATGATTCTGTACTTGGGAGGCGTATTGAGAATGAGAAAGATGTTGGTTTTGGTGTCCACTTTGCTGTGCTTTCTATCACTGTTAAGCTCGGCAGCGGCGCAAGCAAAACCTCTATCGCTGGTCACCACTGAATGGGAGTCATTTACCCATCAAGGTGCCCATTCTGAACGCCTCAACGAAATAGTCGAGCACGCATTTGAGCGCGCCGGACATCCTATCCGCATCACCACCGAACGCCCCGCTTTTGCAGGGAGTGGCCTATCGTCAGGGAAATATCAGGGCCGCATCGATTTCATCGATTTGAATCCTTTTGATGACGATTTTGTAGTATCGGCGCAATACCTGCCCCTATACCTACATTTAGTCAGTAAAAATCAAGACGTTGAAAATGTCAGAAGCTTTGCGCAAATTCGCAACGCTCGGGTCGCTATTGAGAACCGGTTCGCGGCGACGCCACCACTTAGGTTAGTACGAGAGATCAAATGGTCGCGCAATCCCAACACGTTTGAGAGCATAAATAACCTAGCAAAAGAAAGAAGTAACTACTTACTTACAGATTCGTTGTTCTTTGCCGAATTTAACCGCCTGTTGATTGCTGAGGACGAAGAGCTACTGCATAAAAGTAACGAGGTGATCTTCACCACAGGGCTACATATTACCCTACATAATTCAGTCGCTGATGCTGAATCTATTTTAGCGGATTTCGATCGGGCCATTACCGCGATGATTGCTGATGGGAGTATGAACCAACATTTAGGGCTCGCTTGGATCCTTGCTGACATCGACAATGACAATGTCGCTGAGTTGGTCTCGTCGATTTCAGTGCAGCACTCATCTGCATTGGTAAACGGGCCACTCGAGCCAGTGCTCAGTCGTGCTTATCAATGGGATGGCAGTGGCGTGCAAGCCGTTCAGGTAGTGATTGACGGTCAACGTTTTGCCACTTGGGCGGATGCCCAGGCATTCTTGCGCAGTAATGCGAAGCAGATAACAGACGCAGAGCGCACCAGCTATTTAGACCCAAACACCTATAAGCGCATCCTACGCGCCTGGTAATTGTGGTCTCCAAAGCCAATGCGTAGAGCGCTTAGAAAAAGGCTTGTAAACCGGTTTGTGCTCGTCCCAGGATCAAACCGTGGACATCAAAAGTGCCTTCGTAAGTGTTCACTGTTTCGAGATTAATCATATGCCGCATAATATGAAACTCATCTGCAATACCGTTGCCGCCATGCATATCACGAGACATTCGGGCGATATCCAAAGCTTTGCCACAGTTATTGCGTTTTACTAGGGAAATCATAGCGGGATCAAAGGCTTTATCATCAATCAAGCGACCCACGCGTAGAGAGCCTTGTAAGCCCAACGCAATTTCGGTTTGCATGTTAGCCAGCTTAGTCTGAAACAGTTGCGTTTGTGCTAGCGGCTTACCAAATTGCTGGCGATCAAGGCCGTACTGGCGCGCCGCATGCCAGCAAAACTCTGCTGCGCCCAACGCCCCCCATGAGATACCATAGCGTGCGACATTCAAACAACTAAAAGGTCCCTTTAAGCCTCGTACAGAAGGGAACATATTGCCCTCTGGCACAAAAACTTTATCCATGACAATTTCGCCGGTTATCGATGCTTTGAGCGATAACTTGCCATGGATTTCCGGTGCAGAAAGCCCCGACATCCCCTTTTCCAAGATAAAACCGCAAATCGCGTTATCTTCGCTTGTGTTTTTAGCCCAGACAACAAATACATCCGCAATCGGTGCATTGGTGATCCACATTTTGCTACCGGTTAATAGATAACCACCGTCGACTTTGTCAGCGCGAGTGCGCATACTCGCCGGATCAGAGCCCGCGTCTGGCTCCGTCAACCCAAAACATCCAATCCATTCGCCGGTGGCTAGTTTCGGTAAGTACTGCTGTTTTTGAGTTTCACTACCAAACTGGTTTATCGGGTGCATAACTAAAGAAGATTGCACGCTCATCGCACTGCGATAGCCGCTATCAACCCGCTCGACTTCCCGTGCGATCAATCCATAACTGACATAGCTAACGCCCGCACAACCATAGCCATCGATAGTCGCCCCTAATAATCCAGCTTCACCAAAGCGGCGCATAATACTGGGATCAAAATAACCATCGCGATTGGCCTGCAGAATACCCGGCATGAGCTCGTTCTGACAGAACGTATGTGCGCTATCGCGCAGCATTCGCTCTTCTTCGTTGAGCTGTTGATCGAGCAGAAAAATATCATCCCAAATAGCAAGGGGTTGTGACATGACGTTGGACTCTTTTATGTAGGGTAGAAAAACGATAAGCGATAGCTTACCCGCTTTCAACTGCGGAAAACTTGCGCTCAAGCAAAGAAATTCTAATGCATGACAGCGAGTAATGCGGTTATTGACTGTGCCAATGATCGGTTATTCGCAATTGTAATGGCAGCAGCGCAGATGATAGCGTTAGACTCATACAAACCTAGGTGACATGAGCGAATAGCATGCCCGATTTTGATTTTGCCACCACTGCACAAATTTGTATGCGGCGCGGTGGTAGCCAACAACTTATCGACTTTTGCCATCAGTTCAAGGCGAAACGGGTTTTGATTGTTACCGACCCGGGTATTCAGGCTGCGGGGTTATTGCAACAGCCGCTGGAGAATTTAATCCAACAGGGCATTGACGTTACTGTGTTTGGTGATGTTCTCGCAGACCCTGCCCAAGCCATCGTAGAAGATGCGGCCACACTAGCAGTGAACGCAGGTATCCAAATGGTCATTGGCTTTGGTGGCGGCAGCGCAATGGACGTAGCCAAATTAGTTGCTGTATTGGCGCACCCTGACTGTGAACAAGCAATACAACACATGTACGGTGTCGGCCAGCTTAACAGTTCACGCTTGCCACTCATACAAGTACCGACTACCGCGGGCACTGGCTCTGAGGTGACGCCTATCGCCATCATCACGACCGGTGAAACCACCAAGGCAGGCGTGGTTTCAAGCACACTGTTACCTGATATTGCACTGCTAGATGCAACCCTGACCGTCGGTTTACCCGGCCATGTGACAGCAGCAACCGGCATCGACGCCATGGTGCATGCCATAGAGGCATACACCAGTAAAATCAGGAAGAATCCGTTGTCGGATATGCTGGCGGTACAGGCCTTGTCCCTATTAGCACCCAATGTACTAAAGGCGGTTGAAAACGGTGCAGATATCGAATGTCGCGAGGCAATGCTGCTGGGTGCATGCTTGGCAGGACAAGCTTTCGCCAACGCTCCTGTGGGTGCGGTTCATGCTCTCGCTTATCCGCTGGGCGGTCATTTTCACATCCCGCATGGGTTGAGCAATGCACTAGTGTTGCCGCATGTGATGCGCTTTAACCGCGCTGAGTGCGAACACTTATATGCCGAACTTGCACAGGTTATCTTACCCAAAACTGAACTGGTGAGTGACCCGCAGGTGCAAGTCACGACATTGATAACATGGCTAGCTGATTTATCAATCGCGTGTGGATTACCAACAACACTGACACAGTGCGATATCCCCCAATCTGCGTTGCCTCTGCTGGCATCTGAAGCGATGTTGCAACAGCGCCTGTTAGTCAACAACCCTAGGGAAGTCTCAGAGCAGGACGCACTGGGTATTTATCAGGAGGCGTTTGCATGAATAAACCCGCTTCTCGTGATGTATTTGGTTGGTTTTGCCCCATCACAACTCGTTGGCACGACAACGACATCTATGGCCATGTCAACAATGTGACCTATTATGCGTTTTTCGACACGGCAGTTAACCGCTATCTTATTGAACAAGGTGGTCTGGATATTCATAACGGCGAAACGATCGGTTTTGTGGTTAACAGCCAATGTGATTACTTCAAGCCCATTGCCTACCCGCAAAATCTGGAGGTAGGTCTTGCCGTGAATAAACTGGGCAATAGTTCGGTTACTTATCGCCTTGGCATCTTTATCGAAGGCGAGTCTTCACCTGCGGCCGTCGGTTCATTCATACACGTATTTGTCGATAGATTGACTCAGAAGTCAGCCGCCATACCGTTAGACATTAGGGCTGCGCTTTCAGCACTAACACAAAGCTAACCTGCGCATAAAAAAAGCCGACGCAATTGCGTCGGCTTTTTATCACTCATTTGCAGTCAGATTAAGTCCGTCTCAGTCTGATTAATAGTAGTCCCATTAGCATAGCAATCAAGCCAGGCCCAGAGCTCCCTCCCGATGAATCAGAGTCGCTAGGCTCCAACGTTGTTGTCGGACTGGATGTTTCAACAACAGGAGTAGTTGTTTCTGTCGCTGGAGCCGGCTGCGAAGCTTGGGTAACACTCAAATACAGCACTGCCTGATTAGTTGCGCCTAAATTATCAGTGACACTAATCCCAATTTCGTAATCTCCAGCAGAGGATGTCGCAACACTTAAAACGCCATCATCGTCCAAACTAACGCCTTCAACATCATCTTGCAACGCAAAAGAAATTGTCTGATCTTGGTCATCATAAAAATAGTCATTTAGATCAACTGACGTTTGGTCACCGTCACGCAGACTTAACTCTGGTAGCGACTGAATAAGCTGAGGTCGACGATTGATCGACGTTTGGACATCAATGGCAGCACTTTTGCCATTCACATCCGTTGCTGAAATTACAAACTCTTCGCTGTTAAAATACTCAGAATCAGTGCTTTTAAGCATACCACCATCAATTTCAAGGCCTATAGAAAATAGCGGTATATCGCTGGTGAAATCTAAATTTTGACCGATATCGTCTTCTTGAAACAGATCGCGTAAATCAACCGATATCGATTCACCTTGGTTGGCAAACACTGCTAACTCATCCTGCAAGGCAATAGGTGCACGTTGATAAGAAAATAGTTTTATTGCAACCGGATTTGACTGATATGTACCAGATAGCCTGCCAACCATGATCGCTTTGGTCGCTGTTGCTAATAGCACAGGACTGTTGAGGCTAGCATCCTGACTCGATAATAAGCGGTAAGCCCCGGTCTCTAAATGTTTTTGCCTTAGGTTTATGTTCTCAAACCGATCTAGTTCCATGCTGTAATATGAACCAGTGTCTAGCCAAGTTCCAGTGAAGGGCGTCACGACCTCCAATTGGAGATTGGAGTCTTCGTCTCTAGAGAATACTGCATAATATTCGTGGGTTTTAACGTTGAGCTTATCACCGTTGACACTGACAGAAATTTGGGACGAATTAAATATGGCCGGATCGTAGGTTTCCGACAATAGTTGAGGTTCACTACCGGTAATATCAAAAATACTGAGGGTATTGCCGGAACTAACGACAAACAAATGTTCATCAGTTATTGTCAAAAATGTCATACCTGACATTAGCTGAAAAGCTTCATCGTTAGAATTGAAGCCACGTGTTACCTTGTATACCTGCCCATCCTTTTCAACCTTTCTAAATCCACGTGAGTCAGTGATTAACATGTGTCCCAGTTCAGGATCAAACTTAGCCCGATAAATGTAACTGTTGTACAGAGAATTATCTAAATCGATAATCGGAAATGAAGTAACGTCATACTCGATGCTGCCATCTGAAAGCTTCGTGAATTCAACTTCATAAACTAGGCCGGTAGTAAACAAATATAGCGTATTGTCCACCAACTCTAATGCTCTGTAATTACCAGCAAAGCTTTCTAAGTCCGCCCGAAACAATATTGCTAAGCTGTTCTTTTCTCGACCGAATACAGTGAGCCCATCATACCCAATGCCGATAAAAGTCGAATCGTCAAGGTCGCTGACTCTAGTGAGGTAAGCAAGGTCAGCCCCGCTAGTCAGTGGGGTTGCGCTGCCATCTTCGCGCGAATAGACGGTGGTGAACGCAGAACCCGAGGTAAACATATAGGTGCCGCTGGTCATACCTACGAGTATCGGCCGGTTATTATAGTAGTTGTCTAGGGTAAATTCGAGATTTACTCCCGTAGCGCGTTGAAGATCAAAACTATACACTTTGCCTCTGTTATAAGAATACAGTTTACCGTACAGGTAAAAGGTTGGTCCCGAAAATGCTTCATACTGATAATTGTCGAATGTGCTTATATCGATTGGAGTAAGCGCGGCATAGTCATTACTGTCGCTTGTATAGTGGTAGCGATACGCATAAGAAGTACTTCTACTTGCTACAACGTAGTCTTCTCGATTCTCACCCACAACAATAGTTGCAGTATCGGAATATAAATCTGGACTGAGCTCGAGAGAATGATGCTTTTCTATCACAAGCTCCTGACTATTGACTGAGTATTCATACTCAGCAAATATTGTTTGCTTGCTTCTGTATTCATAGGTGTACCCAGCAACCAATAATCTATTTGTATCAGGTAAAATTTTAAGCTGTCTCATAGATGAAACATCAGATTCGAGGTTGAATGTTCCTAGCAGCTGAGCTGCTCCTGCTAACTGATAGACATATAATTGGGAGGAGGCGCGCAGTAAGACCTTGTCACCATCAGCCGCAATCTGATCGAAGTCTAAATTTAGGTCAAGTTCAAACGATGCGAATGTTGAAAAATCTGTCCCGTCGTAATTGTAGCGGCCGACATCAGTCACCCAAAGTTCTTGTATAGGATTGTAGTACTCAAACGAAATATCTATTGAGCCATCACTGTTCAGATACAACGCATTTGAACGAAAACTTGTCGACGCCGTGTCATCCAAATCGAGCAGAGATTCAAAATCTACTTCTTGTTTGAAGAACCATTTACTACCAGCCCTCTTAAACAAGGTGGCGGTTTTTGCCGATGTGGAATAGGTCAGCATGAACGGACCGTTGTATTGGACTTTCGTTGCATACTTATCGAAAGGTTCTTTTACATCAGCTGTCTCAATAAGCTCGAAAGCATTGGGATCTAGCCCTTCACTAATGCTATCGATATATTGCTGCGAATAAGTAGGGATAAGTTGCGCTTGAGCAGTCGTGCAAAAGCACGCCAGCGCAAAGAAAAGGCTTTTGAGTTTCATAACATTCCTTGTAGTCAGATTGTATGTCACGTTCTTGTGTTGCCAAAATGATACAATACTGCAGGATTGTTTTTAAAGTAATTTTTGTTTTTTTAAGGAGATATCGGAGAGGAAAACCAGTGACAACCCGGACGGGTCATCACCGGGAATAGCTTTAGATCGTTTCTACGTTCGCAGCTTGAAGACCTTTTTGACCTTCTTCAACGTCGAACTGTACTTTTTGACCTTCTGGAAGCGTTTTGTAACCTTCAGCAACGATTGCGCGGAAGTGTACAAATACATCTTTACCACCGTTATCTTGTGTTAGAAAACCGTAACCTTTATCAGCGTTAAACCACTTAACGGTGCCTGTAACTTTAGACATGTAAAACCTCAATTAACTGTGTGCTTGCGCTAGTTGCGCGTCCCTTGCCTTCGACCAACTTGCATATATTGAGGATCAACACGTACGAAATGAAAAACTTCTTACAACAAATCACAAAGTAACTTGAGATGTTTCGAACACTTGCAGCTTGTAACTCTATAAACACGTCTATCAAAGACGCTAGCACTATACCACCAATTCGGCAATTAGCTACAGGAAAACCGTGGCTTATGGCAAATTATCACAAAAATGTCACTTAAATTGTCAAAACGTCTTGCTTTATTCTGCCGTTGCACCTGATCGCTGGATCGCATACACCCAACATGGGATCGCTGCAATGGTCAATAAGGCGGACGACCACCAAGGCAACTCCGCAACCGGCATCAAAGCCGCTAAAATAAAGAGAGTGCCGCCTACAATCGTGGCCAATTGAGCTTTGTGCTGGCGTCGCTGCAGTGCCATCTGTTGCTCGAAATGACGTTGCTGTACTTCGGGCAAAGTGCGTAGTTGTTTCAAGCTGTCATGCACTAAGTCGGGCATATCCGGCAACTTCTCCGACCAGAATGGCAAGTTAGCTTGTATTTTCTTGAGCATGGCGGTTAGGCCGATTTGTTCTTTCATCCAGTTCTCTAAAAAGGGCTTAGCGGTTTGCCACAAGTCCAATTGTGGATACAACTGACGACCAAGGCCCTCTATGTATAACAGGGTTTTCTGCAACAACACCAGCTGCGGTTGCACGGTCATATTAAAGCGACGCGCAGTGTTGAACAATTGCATTAATACATGACCAAACGAAATATCCGCCAAGGGTTTTTGGAAAATGGGTTCACATACCGTGCGAATGGCCATCTCAAAATCGTCAATATTTGTATCGTGGGGCACCCAACCGGAATCAGCATGTAACTGCGCGACTTTGCGGTAATCGCGATTAAAAAACGCGATAAAATTCTCGGCTAAATAGCGCTTATCCTCACGATTCAAAGTTCCGACGATACCAAAATCAATTGCGATATATTGAGGATTTTCTGGGTGTTCAGTCGCCACGAAAATATTCCCCGGATGCATGTCTGCGTGGAAAAAGCTATCGCGAAAAACCTGCGTAAAAAACACTTCGACACCACGCTCTGCCAACAATTTAAAGTCGGTTCCTTGTGCTTTTAGTGCGTCGATGTTAGCGATTGGGATCCCGTAAATCCGTTCCATTACCAATACGTTTTCACGACAATGATCACTGTAGATATGTGGTACATATAACGCTTCAGAGCCGACAAAATTTCGGCCGAGTTGGATTCCGTTGGCCGATTCCCTGAGCAAGTCCAACTCATCTTTAATCGTGCGTCGGTACTCAACCACTACTTCGACTGGCCGCAAACGTTTGCCATCGGGCATCCATTTTTGGAGTACCTTTGCGAAGGTTAGTAGCAAGTCTATGTCGGCATCAATTGTGTCTTCAATATCGGGTCGTAAGACTTTAATGACAACGTCTTTACCGTCGCGTTTGAGCTTCGCCGTGTGAACTTGTGCGATCGATGCCGACGCCAGTGGCATTGCATCAAAATCACTGAACAATTCATCCAGTTGTCGCAGCCCTAGCGCATCTTTGATAATGCCTTCTGCGGTTGCAGAATCGAACGGTGCGACTTTGTCCTGTAAAAACGCAAGTTCGTCAGCGATATCAACTGGTAATAAATCACGGCGCGTAGATAGCATTTGGCCAAACTTAATGAATACAGGGCCAAGGCTTTCCAACGCCAATCGAATGCGTTTACCTTCGCTTTGGCCTTTGTGTTTGTTGCGGATCCAAAATAACGCTTGGCGCGCAAGCCTCGCATACCAAGGCATGAAGCGCTTGGGGATGACATTGTCGAGACCGTGCTCTAGTAGCACCTCGTTGATTTTGTAGAGTCTAAAAAAGCGCATTAAGATTGCTGTTCCAAGCGTGTGATCCGCATCTCTAAGCGTTCAACATCATTGCGAAGGTCAGTCACTTGGTCACTAAAATTCATCACTTGTAAGCGATGGGCTGCCAGTTTCTTCTCATCAATTAGCGCGGTGCCAAGCGTGTCAGCCAATTGCGTTAAATGCCGGCGCGCGGCCTGATCAAATTGTTTAACCCCTTTGACAACCTGATGCGCAACGATATCACCCGTGTAACCAGACAACACCTCTTCCCAGTCAATCGATAATTTCTGGAACAGGCTACTGACTTGTTGGGCGATGTGCATGTCGCCACAGATGTCCAGCTTTTGCTCACGGATCAGTTGGGTAATTTTGTTGCTGTCTCGCAACTCCGGTAAGGTAGCCAATGCACTTTTTACGCCGCACTCGTTGCGACCAGCGTTTTGGCTGAATTGCTCCCAGTGATGTTCGCTGCGCAGGAAGGTGATTTGTTGCTCAAACGCCATCTCGATTGGCCAAGGTACTTCGTCCAACCAAACCACAAAGCGCTTGCCGTTGAGCGCATTCATGCGATGTTGTGATTCTGGGTCTAGTTGCAACAACGGGTTAATGACAGATTCCGCAATTGCGTGAAGTAATTGCGCCGTAGGCATTAGAATTTAAAGCCTCGATGAAGTGCCACAATCCCGCCTGTCATATTAAAGTATTCGGTGTTATCAAAACCTGCGGTTTGCATCATGCTCTTCAGGGTCTCTTGATCGGGATGCATTCGAATCGACTCAGCGAGGTACTGATAGCTATCTGCGTCATTAGCAACCAACTGCCCCATTTTCGGTAATACGTGAAATGAATAGGCGTCATAGACTTTACTAAGCCAATCATGCGTGGGTTTCGAAAACTCGAGTACAAGCAGACGTCCACCCGGTTTTAGCACACGATACATGGATTCGAGCGCTTTTTGCTTATCCGTGACGTTGCGCAGGCCAAACGCGATCGTGATCAAATCGAAATGGTTGTCGGGAAATGGCAAGGCTTCAGCATTTGCCTGAACATAATCAAGATTGCCAATAATCCCCATATTCCGAAGCTTATCACGCCCAACCTTTAACATCTCGCGATTGATATCCGCTAAGATAACTTGGCCTTTTTCACCCACCAGGCGAGAAAACTTCGCCGCTAGATCGCCCGTGCCGCCCGCGAGATCCAGCACTCGCTGCCCACTTCGCACGCCGCTGCAATCGATGGTAAAACGCTTCCACACTCGGTGAATCCCCATCGACATGAGGTCATTCATTACATCGTATTTAGCTGCGACAGAGTCGAAAACCTCAGCGACTTTTGACGCCTTTTGTTCGGTAGCGACTTGCTGGAATCCAAAGTGTGTCGTTTCACCAGGTGTTGATTCAGCATGTTCGGAGGCGAGATGGGCGGACTCGGTATGAGCCGGTTTAGCATCAACTGACATGTAAGTTATTCCAATGCATAAGTCGCGGATAAGGCTTGCTATTCTAACCAAAAGCCGAGGTCAACACTAGGCCGCGATGACCTAGTTTATGTGATTGTCACCACAACTAAAGGCAACTAGTTGGCTTAATCCTTGTAACGACCATCCAGACGCTTTTTGCCAATCTAAAAACGTCTGATTGATTTGTTTGAGGCTGCGTTTTGAACGCGCCGACCCTTCTATCAACTTGTGTTGAGTGAAATAGTCTTCCACATCTTTACTGAGCAAGAATGTATCTTTACCTAGAAACCGCAATGCATAAGGGCCGGTATTACCCCCTAGTCGCGCACCGTGTTTCTTTAAATACTCCCACAGACCTATGATGTCATCGGCTGGCCAATCCGCCACAAAGCGCGCAAATGAGCCGTGTTGTCGGCGCACGTCCTCAATCATCAGGGCATTGTCACGAATCGTTTTGACTTTATTAAAATTGCGGATAATACGCGGATCACTGGCTTTGCGCTCCAACATTTCATCGGGCATGAGAAGCACTTTGTCGATATCAAAACCAAAGAAAATCTCTTCGAAATCAGGCCATTTTTGTCGCACGACGCGCCATACAAATCCCGATTGAAAGACCTTTTTGGTAAACTCCGCAAGAAAGCGATCATCACCGATGCCGGCAATCTCTCCGGCACTCAATGGCTCGCCAATCAAATGCATTAGCGCCGCCTCACCGCCTTTGCGTTTGGCCGCGCGGTCATAAATAGATTCAAATGACTCAGCTGTCATTACTGTATCCTTTCGTTATACGTGATCGCCCTTTATTACGCGGCGATACCGCTGTGCCGCAGGAGTGCGTCGACTTCAGGTTCTCGCCCTCTAAACGCTTTAAACAATTGCATTGGCGGCTGACTACCGCCGCGTTCCAATATGTGATGGAGGAAATCCGCTCCCGTCGACTGGTTGAAAATACCTTCTTCTTCAAATCGACTAAATGCATCAGAAGAAAGCACCTCAGCCCACTTGTATGAGTAGTATCCGGCGGCGTAGCCACCCGCAAATATATGTCCAAAACTGTGTTGGAAACGATTGAAGGCCGGGGGATGGATCACGGCGACTTTTTGACGAATGTCATCCAGTATTGCCTGTACATCGAGACTTGCCGTTTCGGCCTGATGGATCGCCATATCGAATAAACTGAATTCCAATTGTCTGACCATTTGCATTGCAGATTGGAAGTTCCGTGCTGCCAGCATCTTGTCGAGTAAATCTTGTGGGAGCGTTTCACCCGTTTCATAGTGACCCGAAATCAGCGCTAATGCTTCGGGTTGCCAACACCAATTTTCGAGGAATTGGCTGGGTAACTCCACAGCGTCCCAGGCGACACCATTGATACCCGATACACCAGCAACCTTGATTTTAGTCAGCATGTGATGAATGCCGTGACCGAATTCGTGAAACAAGGTCACAACTTCATCATGGGTAAATAGTGCAGGTTTATCCCCTACTGGCGCATTAAAGTTACACGTTAGGTAGGCGACCGGCGATTGGATCCCGTCTTGAGTTTCACGACGCACTCGACATTCGTCCATCCACGCCCCACCACGCTTCCCTTGGCGCGCATACAAGTCCAAATAAAAACTGCCGCGGAGTTGTTGTTCACTGTCGTAAATCTGGTAGAACTTCACGTCTTTGTGCCATGTATCCACATCATCTTTCTGTTCGATTGTCAGGCCATATAATTTGCCGACCACACCAAACAAACCGCTAACCACTTTGTGTTCCGGAAAATATGGGCGCAGTGTTTCATCAGATATCGCGTAGCGCTGCTGCTTGAGTTTTTCACTATAATAAGGAATATCCCAGGCTTGAAGGTTGGTTTGTGAGTATACGGTTTCGGCGAACTCTTGCAGAGCCGCTAAGTCTTGTTCAGCTTGCGGTTTTGAGCGTTTTGCCAAGTCTTCCAAGAAGTGAATGACTTGTTCTGCAGAATCTGCCATCTTGGTCGCTAAAGAACGTTCGGCAAAGTTGTCAAAGCCGAGCAATCGTGCCGCTTCTTCGCGCAGCTGCATCGTTTCATCAATAATGGCACTGTTATCAAACTGACCCGCATTGGGGCCCTGTTCCGATGCCCGAGTGGAATAAGCGCGATACATTTCTTCACGCAGGTCCCGGTTGTCACAATACATCATAACCGGCAAATAGCTCGGAATGTCTAGGGTAAACAACCAACCTTCCAGCTCTTTTTGTTCAGCGGTTTGTTTAGCCGCTGCCAATGCTGATTCAGGCAAACCGGCAAGTGCCTCTGCATCAGTGACCTGCTTGGTCCACGCCATTGTGGCATCCAGTAAATTGTTGCTAAAGCGAGATGCGAGCTCGGAAAGACGTGACTGGATCTCAGCATAACGTTGTTTTTTATCGTCAGCCAACGCCACACCCGAAAGCGTGAAGTCGCGTAACGTATGTTCAATACTGGTTTGTGCCGCACCATCTAATGACTGGAACTCGACACTGTTTTTGAGTGCCAAATAGGCATTGTACAAGCCTTGGTGTTGTCCGACCCAAGTTCCGTACTCAGACAGTAGAGGTAAACAAGCATCATGAGCAGCACGCAATTCATCAGTACTGACCACAGAATTCATGTGGGAGATGGGCGACCAAAAGCGGTTCAACTTATCGTCTTGGTGTTCCAATGCCAAGACTAAAGAGGCGTACGTGGGAGTGCTTTGTTGTGCAACCTTGTCAATTAATTGCTTTGATTCGGCTATAAGTTTCTCAACAGCGGGTTTGATCGTATTAGGTTTGATCGCAGAAAACTGAGGCAAAGCCTCTTGTTGGGCAGCAATGACATCTTGCACAGAATTTAACTCCTCATAACAAACTAGTAGTGATCTTGGGCCTCGCCGCAAAAAAGCAAGCCGCGAAAATTTATTCCTAACCGAACCGTTACGTACAGAGTCAGATACTCGATCGACAATAGGGCTCAACCTGTTTGATTCAGCGCATAAAAATCATTGATAACGATCGGTTCTATCAATGAACCTTTTGTTTGAAACTTTTTTCTGTGTAAAGCTATCTTTAATTGCTCTACAGAATTTCATAGGAACAACACATGACAGAATTTGATTATATTTGTATTGGCGGCGGCAGCGGCGGGATTGCCTCTGCAAACCGAGCGGCTCGCTATGGACAAAAGGTAGCATTGATTGAGTCTAAGGTTATCGGTGGTACATGTGTCAATGTTGGTTGTGTGCCTAAAAAAGCCATGTGGTACGGTGCTCAAGTTGCTGAAGCGATCAACGCCTATGCGCCTGATTATGGTTTCGATGTCACTGTAAACAAATTCAGTTGGGAGACGTTAGTCGCCAGCCGTGAAGCCTACATCAAACGAATACACGGATCTTACGATCGAGTGTTGGCCAATAATTCAATTACGCGGATTGAAGGCTTTGCTAAATTTGTTGATAACCACACCGTCGAAGTCAATGGTGAACTGTATCGTGCCAAACATATTTTGATTGCTACCGGCGGAAGCCCCAACCGAGATACAATCCCAGGTGCAGAGCACGGGATTGATTCAGACGGTTTCTTCGCTCTGAAAGAACAACCCAAACGAGTTGTTGTAGCAGGTGCCGGGTACATCGCCGTGGAACTTGCTGGCGTAATGCACAGCCTAGGCAGCGAAACTCACCTTATCGTGCGTAAAAATGCACCGCTGCGCAACTTTGATCCGATGCTGACCGAAACCCTTACCGAAATCATCGAAAGTGAAGGTCCTCGCTTGCACAAATACCATGTGATCAAGGAGGTACAAAAGCACGGTGATGGCAGTCTGACAGTGATCCTAACCGATGGCGAACGCATCGATACAGATTGCCTGATTTGGGCAATTGGTCGTCACCCCGCAACCGACAATTTGGGCTTAGAAAACACTGATGTGCAGTTAGACAAACGCGGTCATGTACTTGTCGACAAGTACCAAAACACTAACGCTCCAGGTGTCTACGCGGTTGGAGATGTGATCGGTAAGGTTGATCTCACACCGGTCGCTGTAAAAGCGGGTCGATTGCTGTCAGAGCGTTTGTTTAATAACCAACTTGACGCGCACATGGACTACGACTTGATCCCTACCGTCGTATTTAGCCACCCGCCAATTGGCACAATTGGCTTAACCGAGCCCCAAGCAATCGCTGAATACGGCGACGATAATATTAAGGTGTATGAATCCAGCTTCGCCGCGATGTACACTGCCGTTACCAGTCACCGTCAGGCAACTAAAATGAAACTCATTTGCGCAGGGCCAGAAGAGAAAGTGGTCGGCCTACATGGGATTGGTTATGCAATGGATGAAATACTTCAAGGTTTTGCGGTGGCCATGAAAATGGGCGCGACCAAGGCTGATTTTGATGCTTGTGTGGCAATTCACCCAACCAGTGGCGAAGAATTCGTTACTATGTAATCACAACAGGCTGGCCCACCCGCGGTCAGCTTTTTTCTCTGTCTATTTTAAATTTTCGAAAAACATATCGATCGTGGACTGAATATCCGCTTGATTGATTTTAATTGCCTGATTGAAAGCGACAAGCTCTTCTTCGGTGAGCAGTCCAGGCCGAAACATAAAATGCACATCATTCTTGTGAATCGAATTCTCGGTAGTCGCGATGTTAGTTAACCCAAGCATCGCGCGTATGTAACGAACCGCATATTGGTCCTCAATGGCATATTGAATTCTCTGTTTGGCTACCATGCGCAAACGATCACTGGCCAAAGAGAGCTCAATGACGCAATCAGGACACCGCCATTTGAATTGCTCAAATTCGGGACCATAGTAGCTACCGCGATTGACGACAACAGTAGCATTGTCGGTGTACGTTTCGACTCTGTCCTCACTGGTGTGATAGACCAAACGCATGTCTTCTTGACGATATGGAGCGCTAAAACGCGCAAACCCCGTTCTCTCGGTCGAATGGCTAGCCGCAAAAATTAGGTCAACGTTACCTTTTTGAAATTCTCTAAATGCTCGGCTTGAAGACGGATACGCAAGGTATTGCCAGCAATAATTTAATTCCGTTAAGAGATGCTCGACAATCTCGATGTCGATGCCGCGGTAGTTTCCTTCGAATTCCCATGAATAGGGTGGCCAGTCCAGTGCTGCACTGACACGTAAAGTCCGGTCGCAGGTTTTCTCATGCGTATGAGGATGTGCAGAAAAAGGCTGCGCCCAAAGTAAAATTAAAGTGAATACTATGTGTAGCTTGGACAACTGCATACAACAAGCCTCCGGATTCACGTCAGGTGATGCGTCTCTTTCCAAGGTAGAGATGAATGTTGCGATTGTCGAGTTTTTCTAGTCTGTCTCACATTCAAACTGTGCGTTTTGCGCCTGAAACACCCATGTGATTTCCACCAAGGCTTTGAGATAATTAGAAAAACCTGAGGCTTGAACTATAGTTAACAAAAATGTCCTTTTGTATAGAAACCGATGGAAGACGAACTGGTTTTCGCTAGCGATGATTATCAGGAGCCATTGCTCCCTCAAGGTGAGTGCTGGAAGCTGTTAATCGTTGATGATGAACCTGAAATCCACACGATTACCCGCATGGTGCTTGCAGACATCGATTTCGATGGCCGACAAATTGAATGTGTGAGTGCTTACTCTGCCGCAGAAGCCAAAACTATATTGACTGACGATCAGCACTGCGACATCGCACTGGCGATTGTTGATGTGGTAATGGAAACGAATAATGCTGGATTAGAACTCATTCAGTGGATTCGCCAAACCTTAAACAATCACACCGTTAGGATATTATTGCGTACCGGACAACCGGGCGAAGCACCGGAAGAAAGTGTTATTCGCGATTACGATATTAACGACTACAAAAATAAAACTGAGCTGACCGCTCTGCGCCTGAAAACTGCGACTTTTTCAGCCCTGCGCAGTTACCGAGATATCAAAATAATCGAGCGCCATCGCACGGGTTTGGAACGCATCATCGCCGCGACTGCGGAGTTTATCGAATGTGACACATTACCCCAATTCGCGAATACAATACTGCGTCAGATAGCAGTGATATTAAGCCTCGAAGAACAAGAAATCGTCTGTTGTGCGCTCACCCATGATTACGATAAAGATCCCTCGTCAGGCATCAATATCCTGGCGAATAATCAGGGAGAATGTGACTCCACCGCATGTGTTGATGAGAAAGTGCTAAACCGTATTACACAAACAATTCAACAAAAACGCAGTATCCATACAGATGACTATTTCATCGGCTATTTTACGACTAGTCGAGGAACTGAGAATTTGCTGTATGTCTCCAGAGACCGTTCCCTTGAACCTGTACAGCACCACTTGCTTGAATACTTTGCTCACAACATCGCCGTCGCTCACGAGAACTTGTCGCTGAGAGAGACTATTAAAGAGTCCCAACGTGAACTCAGTTATGTGATTGGCGAAGCCGTTGAAATGCGGTCTAAGGAGACGGGAAGCCACGTCAAACGTGTCGCGCATATCAGTTATCTACTGGCTAAGTTAGTAGGCTTGTCTGAGCACGATGCAGACATGATCAAACTAGCCTCTCCCCTGCACGACGTGGGCAAAGTGGGTATTCCAGACAATGTGCTGAACAAACCCGGCAAGCACGACGAAGACGAGTGGGAAGTGATGCAGACCCACGCTCAAATTGGTTACGAAATGTTAGATCGCTCTGACAATCCAATTCTGAAACTCGGTGCCACTATCGCTCATCAACATCACGAATGCTGGGACGGTAGTGGGTATCCCAATCAAATCGCGGGCAAGGATATTCACATCGCGGGTAGAATTTCAGCCATCGCAGATGTTTTTGATGCGCTTGGCAGTAGCCGCTGTTACAAGGAACCCTGGCCACTTAGCGAGATCATTGCCTACTTTGAACGCGAAAAAGGCAAGCGGTTTGACCCCGAGTTGGTAACCTTGCTGTTGAATAACATCGAAGATTTTGCCGTTATCCGCGAGCAGTTTCCCGACTAAACATTACTCACCTTATTCGACCACTTGAACACCACAGTCACTCGCCGACTTTTGTCGGCATTCTCCCTATTACTGTGATAGCTTTATGCGGTTAACACCAAAAACAGCATACGCACGTAAAGTGCGGATAAGACTGTACCCAAAAACAAACGGGAATTTACATGAAAACACCTAAACGATTCACGGCTGTCGCCGGTATGCTTGGCCTTACGGCCAGCATCGCGTTCAGCGCCCCCCTATGGGCTGATAAGACAGCAGAAGAAACACCAACCAGTAAAGAAAATAAAGCATGGGATATTCTCAACCCCCCATTCGAATTGAACAGTATTGATATTGAAACCGACGAAACGACCTGGTCTAGCCTGGATGTAACACCAGACGGCAAACAGTTCGTATTCGATATGTTAGGCGATATCTATATCGTCAGCTTAGACGGCGGCCAGGCAACGGCACTGACACAAGATTTTGCCTGGAATATTCATCCAGCAGTCAGTCCTGATGGGCAACAAATTGCCTTTATTTCCGATCGCGATGGCCTTAGTAACGTCTGGGTCATGGATATCGATGGTTCAAATCTGCGCCAAGTTACCAAAGAAAAGAAGAACATAATTCACTCGCCTAAGTGGAGCCCTGATGGTCAATATATTGCGGCGACAAAAGGAATCATGTCGAGCCGCAGTATTCCTGCTGGCGAGATTTGGCTCTATCACAAGAGCGGTGGTACTGGCCTTACCATCAAAAAACGCGTAAACGGCAAAGCTGATCAGAAGAACATTGCCGATCCCGCGTTTTCGCCTGATGGGCAATACATCTATTTCACGCAAGACATAAGTCCGGGTAGCACGTTTAGTTACAACCGCGATCCGTTGAAATCAATTTTTGCGATAACGCGTTTTGATCGTGAAACTGGCGAAGAAGAACGTTATATCTCAGGCACCGGTGGTGCTGTTGTTGCAACACCTTCACCAGACGGTAAATACGTTGCATTCATTCGTCGTGTTACCGAACGCACAGGTTTATTTATCAAAGACGTCGCGACTGGCATTGAAAAGCCATTATTCCTTGGGATGGAGCGTGACATGCAAGAGGGCTTTGGTACTGAAGGTTATTTCGCGTATTTCGATTGGACACCGGACAGCGAGAACATCGTGTTTTGGACCGGTGGCAAATTCCATTCATTAGACGTTGCCAACAGTACACCAGATAACCCTGTGATGACCACGCTGGATATCAATGTGAAAGCGACATTGCAGTACGCCAACGCTCTCAGGTTTCCGGTCGATGTTGCCCCTGAGCAGTTCGATGTGAAAGCCATTCGTTGGTCGCAAAAGTCCCCAGATGGCAAGCGCATTGTATTCCAGGCGTTGGGTAAGCTATACGTGCATGACGTCAGCTCGGGCAAAACTAAGCGCCTGACTAAACAAACTGATCACGAAGAGTTCTATCCACGTTTCTCCAATGACGGCAAGCGCATCGTTTACACCACATGGAACGATCAATCGTTAGGCAGTATCCGCGTGGTGTCATCACGCGGCGGAAAAGGCAAGATAGTCAGTACCTCTCCGGGACACTACATTGAGCCAAGCTTCTCAACCGATGGTGAATTGATTACTTACCGTAAATTCAGTGGTGGGTACCTGCTTGATCCCACGCATTCGGTGGATTCTGGCATTTACGTTTTAGACTTGGATACAGAACAAACGACTCGTGTGTCAAAACGTGGTATCAATCCACACTTTGCTGGCGACAACAGCCGCGTTTTCTTCACTGAGTCAGTCGGAGGCACGCCATATCCAGAAACACAGTTCTCTTCTGTGGATTTAAACGGTGAGGACAAGCGCGTGCACTTATACGGTGCCGACCAGGTCAGTGAATATCGCTTATCACATGACAAACAGTGGGTGGCTTTTGTCAATCAGTATAATGCGTATGTTGCGCCATTTGCTGACAATGGTAAGAAAGTGACTATTGGTCCTAAAATGACCTCATTACCGGTTAAACAACTGTCCTCAAGAGCAGGTGAATACCTTACCTGGCACCCTGAGAACCAATCTGTCAGCTGGTTCCATGGCCCATATTTTTATGAGCGTAGTCTAGATCAAGCGTTTGACTTCATGGCACAAGCAGATGCCGAACTACCCGCGCCGGAAGGCCAAGGTGTGAATTTGTCGTTCACACAAAAAACCGATAACCCTCAGCGCATAACCGCCTTAGTGGGTGGAACCGTTGTAACCATGCGCGATGCGAACCAACAACAAGAAGTGATTCAAGACGGTGTGGTTTTGGTCGAAGGCAATCGCATCAGTGCCGTTGGCAGTGCTGACGAAATAACGGTGCCTGACGATGCAATGGTGATCAACGCCGAGGGCCATACTATTATTCCTGGCTTAATCGATACTCATGCCCACGGCGCTCAGGGGCGCAATGAAATCATTCCGCAACAGAACTGGAGTCAATATTCAAACGTTGCATTTGGGGTGACCACGATCCATGACCCGTCAAATGATACCACCGAGATCATGGCTGCGGCTGAACTGCAGCGAGCCGGCATGATTGTGGCGCCGCGGATCTACTCCACCGGGACAATTTTGTACGGTGCAGAAGCGCTTGGCTATAAGGCGATTATCAATGACTATGACGATGCGTATTTCCATGTCCAGCGCCTAAAAGACGTTGGTGCAATATCGGTTAAAAGCTACAACCAACCGCGCCGCGATCAACGTCAACAAGTCCTAGAAGCCTCTCAGCACCTCAATATGATGGTTGTGCCAGAAGGCGGTGGTAAATTGCAACAAAACCTTTCGATGTTGGTTGATGGCCACACGGGTCTGGAGCATTCACTTCCGATTGCCCATGGGTACAACGACCTAACTCAACTTTGGGGTGCTACCCGCTTCGGCTATACCCCTACTTTTGTCGTGTCTTACGGTGGTCTTATGGGTGAAGAGTACTGGTATGATCGTACCGAGGTCTGGAAAAACGAGCGTTTGATGCGCTACACACCAAACTTCTTAATTGAGCGTCGTGCCATCCGTCGTCCAACGGCGCCAGACAATCAGTATAATCACGTAGACATTGCGCGCTATGCAAAAACGTTACGCGATAATGGTGTTGGTGTTCATATTGGTGCACATGGACAACGCGAAGGGCTTGCCGCACATTGGGAGTTATGGATGATGGAACAAGGTGGTTTCACACCTTGGGAAGCGCTCCGCGGTGGTACTATTGATGGTGCCGTCCACCTTGGGATGGACAACGATCTGGGTAGCATTGAGGTAGGTAAACTGGCTGATATGGTGATCATCGAAGGTGATGTACTCAGTGACCTTCGCCGCAGTGAACATGTGACCTACACGATGCTGAATGGCCGTGTATATGAAGCTGCAACCATGAACCAAGTGGATGATAAAAAAGAGCGTCAGCCGTTCTTCTTCGAGAACAACAATCGCTTATTTATGCCATCCGAAACAGCGACCGAGATCCATGCCAAAGCGCACAAGTATCATTGGAAGCACTAAATGCAGTGCTAACTCATCTATTTTGGGGTTAGCTTCACTATAACGGTAAAAGCCAGTCGCATATGACTGGCTTTTTTGTTCACCCATTCCCTTCCTCGTATGAATCCGTATCAGCGCTCTCAAAAATGAGACAACTATCTCAATCATCAGACAAATTAGGGCCTTTGCCCCCCTGCAATATAGAGCGTCTAAACCATTCTAGGTAGTCTCTTTCAAATTGATTAGTCTCACATGGTCAGCGCGGAATGCTGACTTTCATGTCAAAAGTCGCATGGACGGAACAAGTGCTTTTACATGTCGTAAGGCTGGAAAGATGTTGTCAAACATTGAGATGTCACGGATTAGGACGTCAAGGAGTTTGTAGGCAATTAGGGATGATTCGCAATATTGGAACGGCCTTAAAATGTTGGTAAAGCCAAGGAAAGGCTTTTTGTCCAAGGATGGATATACCAACACATTAATAATGACCGGAAAGAAACATGACCCAAGCTAATTCACACAGGTTGTTTCGCAAACAAGCAATTGAGCATCAAAGTCATAGGCTCCATGGAGACGTGGTCGTATTGCCCAAAGCTTCAACCCAGTTATTAACCGGTTTGATCGCGCTCTGGATTCTCGCTGTAATGTGGTGGCTTGCGAGCAGTACTTATATTCAACAGGTGACAGTGCGTGGCTGGTTAAAACCTAATAGTGGTATCGCGAAATCTTATGCCAGTGAAATTGGCGGAGTGATCGATAACATTTGGGTCACAGAGGGGCAGCATGTATCCGCGGGGCAAGCGCTGGCTGACATTAAGCGAGAGCGGATGTTGAATACTGGCGATAGTCTGGAAAGCCGACTGTTCAACGAGTACGTCACGCAACAGATACAACTGCAACAACAACAGCAACATACTGCCGCTATCAATACTCAGCAAGTTAATAATCATCAACATCAAATTGAGTTTGCCAAACGCGACATCCAGCAACTGGACATACAACTGGAAACGCTAAAAAAGCGAACCTCTTTGTTAACGCAACGCATTGCCAAAACAGAGGCTATTCGAGCGAATGGGCATATCACGGCAGTGGAAATAGAGCACTTGGAAGAACAGCGTTTATTGGTACTGAGTGAAGAACAACGGCTACAACGCGCTCGTTTAACACAGTTGGCCAGCGTACAGAGTTTAGTGGGTGAACTTTCACTTCTAACCGAGAGATCGAATCGAGATCAGGCAAAGTTAGCACAGCAATTCAGTGAGATAGAACAGCGCAAAACCGAACTACAAAGCCAACTGAATTACACACTCGTAGCCAGCAAAACGGGAACTGTGTCCAATCTGCAGGTTCAACCTGGCCAGTCGATTCAGCAACATCAGCCGCTTATGAGCATTGTCCCGGTCGATACTGTGATTGAAGCCAATCTTTTGATACCTGTCAGAGCGGCAGGCTTCTTAACCGTTGGTCAAGCGATTGATATCCGTTATGACACCTTTCCCTACCAGAAATACGGACTGTACAAAGGTACGGTTTTGACGATAGCTGATGCGTTATTACTGCCCAATGAAGCCTCACATATCCCGCTGCAACTGGCTGAACCTATGTATTTAGTAAGAGCCTCGCTTGAACGTCCCAATATTAACGCCGGCGGGCACACGGTTGAGCTAAAACCTGGCATGACATTTAGCGCCGATATCGCCATTAGCGAGAGAACGCTCCTCGAGTGGTTGCTTGCGCCTATCTTCAGTCTGAAGGGGAGATTGTGATGTTAAGTATGAGTATTGGTCAACCAGCATCATTGCTGAGATTCAGCAGCAAATCCCAACTACCGATGGTTTTGCAGACTGAAGCTGCGGAATGTGGACTTGCGTGCCTAACAATGATCGCTGGATTCCATGGGTTGAAAACAGACCTCACCCTCATGCGCCAAAAGTATCCTTTTTCAGCACATGGTGCTTCTCTCAAGCATGTCATGGATATCGCGAGTAATATGCACTTATCCAGTCGCGCACTAAAACTAGACATTGCTGACCTACCCAACTTGAGTACGCCATGTATATTGCATTGGGAAATGAAACACTTTGTGGTGCTGAAGCAATGCGAGCGCGATGGCATTGTTATTCACGATCCGGCACTCGGTGAGCGCAACGTCTCATTGGAAGATGCTGGCGACTGTTTTACGGGTGTAGCACTGGAATTAACACCGACTACCTCTTTCCAGCCAAAAGAAGAAAAGCGTCCACTAACGCTGGACCACTTCTGGTCAAGCATCATCGGGCTAAAAAGACAACTGTTCATCGTGTTTCTATTGTCGACGTTATTACAACTATTCGTGGTAGTCAGCCCTTACTACATGCAGCTCGTTATTGACGATGTCGTTCTCCGCAGTGACTTGGACCTACTAACGGTTCTCGCGCTAGGTTTTGGCCTTGTGCTTGTTCTAGAAACCCTCACGGCTTGGTTGCGCCAAACAACACTATTACATCTCGCCAGTAAACTCAGCATCCAAATGTCCGCAAATGTATTCCACCATTTGATTCGCCTACCCATGGAATATTTTGGCAAGCGTCATATGGGCGACATTGTCAGCCGATTTAGCTCATTAACCACGATACGAGAAATGCTGACCACGGGTATTGTAACGGCAATAGTAGACGGTTTACTCGCACTGATAACGTTGCTTGTTATGTTTTTGTACAGCGTGAAACTCGCTCTCGTTGTTACGCTCGTAGTATTGCTCTATGCCGCAATTAGATTGGCATTTTATCGCCCCATTCATCGCTTAAATGAAGCAGCAATTATGGCAAATGCTAAAGAGCAAAGTCACTTCATGGAATCTATGCGGGCGGCACAAACCATTAAGCTTTTCAATCAAGAGACTGATCGACAGGCCCAATGGTTAAACAAATTGGCGAGTTCAATGAACAAGAATATTCAACTTGGCCGTTGGACAATTCGATTCGACAGCATTAATCATTTCCTTTTTGGGATCGAAAACATCGTAATCGTATTTTTAGCTGCTACAGCGGTTATCGATAACATGTTCACGATTGGAATGCTTTACGCGTTCATGAGTTACAAAAGTCGATTCATTAGTGCGATGGATAGCCTCATCAATAAGTGGGTAGAATTTAAAATGTTGGGCCTACATTTTGATCGTTTGGCTGACATCGTTTTTACCAAGCAAGACCCTCTCACAGCCACACCTGTGGCAAGCCATTTGGTTGAACCCGATGACCCCCAAGCAGAAAATGGAATAGGTCACACCCTAGAGTTGGACAGTATTAGCTTCCGATTTAATCCGATGGAACAGCCATTGTTCAGCAATCTCAACTTAAACATTGAGTCGGGCAGTTGTGTTGCGATTGTCGGTCCCAGTGGCTGCGGTAAAACGACATTACTAAAATGTATGATGGGCTTACTGTCACCCACGAGCGGCCAGATAAAGATCAATCGGCATCCGCTGCGAGAGACATCAAATTACCGCAATAGTATTGCCGCTGTTATGCAAGATGATCATTTGTTTTCAGGCAGCATCGCGGAAAACATCGCCTGCTTTTCGCCCCATATCGAGAAGCAACGTATCATCTGGGCTGCCAAGGTCGCAAATGTTCATCAGGACATTATGTCTACGGGCATGCACTACAACACGTTGGTTGGCGATATGGGAACGAATTTAAGCGGTGGACAAAAGCAACGAATATTGCTCGCAAGAGCACTGTACAAAAGGCCCAAGATACTTTTCTTAGATGAAGCGACCAGCCATTTAGATATCGGCAATGAGTCGATAATAACTCAGCAGTTAGTCGAACTACCCATTACTAGGGTGATCGTCGCTCACCGCCTTGAAACAATTGCGAAAGCAGACAAAGTTTATCAATTAGTCGAGGGTAGCTTGCATGAAGTTGATGCGACTACTCTGATTAATCCACAACCCTAACCTTCAAAGGAAGAAGAACCAGGAGATTACAATGAGTATGACCAACAAGCTGGAGCAGCTCTCCAGACGAGAACTACAAGTGGCAATGAAAATTATGGAAGGACTGCCAAATAAACTAATCGCACGTGAGTTATTTATTAGCGAGAGAACAGTAAAGTTTCACTGTGCGAATATTTATCGGAAACTCGACATTCGAAACAGAGCGTGCTTGATGGCAGCATATTTCAAGGCGCTGTATGATAGCTCGTCGGCAGCCTAACCTGTCAGTATAATTAAGAATCGCCTGTCCACTATGGTACAGGCGATACAAACAAGAGAAACGATATGAATTATCTCAGGCGCGTGCCTATGCAAGTTGAATACGTCGTGATGTACACTTTTTTTACGGTCACTGCGGGCTCTGCACTCATGTTTATCTATTTTTTGGCCACTCGACATATGCCGGATTTTTGGCATGCGTTCATTGTTTACAACACATTGTGGAGTATGGCACTGGGCACCGTCATTAAACACGCCTATATCAAAGGTCTATCTGATAGTATTCAAAAAAATCCCGACATTACTGAAAATATTCAGTAGCGAACTGAGATACAAGCAATACCGTCCGCTGTCCGAAACCCCTTCACATAGCCAGTCGTTTATGTGTTCAGTCTACGTATAGTAAGAAGCCTCACATGAAGAGAGGTTACCCATTCTTTATCTGAGAAAACACAAGGAACAGTGTAAGCGCCATTACAGTGCAAAGCTGCATCCTTTTCTTACAGTTATTGGAGATTTACGATGCAATCTAAATATCACCGCCCTTCTATTCGGGTATTAAACAAACAGCAAGCGATGGATATTTGTGGAGGCCGTTCGTCAACGCCGGACCACTCAGACTCTGGTTACGTGATCAACGATGGTAAAGGTAGGCAGCACGAGCCTGTTATAAAGCCGCCGGTCGTCTACACACAAGCGTTAGGTGAAGACGGAGGTTTTATTCCTGAGCCCGATTTAACCTAGACTTTGTGACATTAGGGCGATAGCAAACCGGCTGGTTTGCGATTGTCCTGATTATTATTCACTCAGTTTTACGTACCCACAGTGACTACTAGCGCGCCGCGATATCATATTATTATTGGTCAACCTCAGGATTTGCATGTTCTGCATGTAAGACAACATCTTCTGCGTCATGGCCAACACGTCATGGTACTAAATACCGAAGATATGCCGGCAAAAGTCTCGATCGAGTGGTCACCAAAGTCTAACGTTGGCTACGTTCATATTGGTTATCGGACTGTTTCCTTTGACCAAATCAAAGCTGTTTTCTGGCGGCAACTCAAACCATTTAGCGTACAAAAATCCATCCAATTCCAAGATACTTACGCCCTGCTCAAAACCTTTCTTTTGGAACCAAACATCCACTGGGTGAATAGTGATGAGGCGATAAACATGCATCGCTGTAAGCCTCGTCAGTTGAGTTTGTTGGCTGAAAAGGGTGTGCAGATTCCAGACACACTGATTGATACCTACTCTGCCAAAGCACAGTCGTTCCTAGAGCAGTATAAGTCGATCATTGTCAAACCCGTTCACGGAGGGTTGCACAGCCTGAAAGTAGAATACGCCAGTACTCGTCCTCAACAGCTCGCTGCAGTAATGAATGACCTACCGTGCACATTGCAACGCTTTATACCGGGAACCAACATAAGAACCTACGTGATTGGCAGTCAGGTATTTAGTCTCGAAATCAAAACCCTGGCGGATGACTATCGTGACGATGCGCATGCACAAGCGCGGGCGATTCAAACACCAATAGATATCACAATACTCGCGAAACGCGTCTCTGCATTACTGAAATTGGAATGGACAGCGATTGATTGGCGCAGAAACAAACAGGGCGAGTATTACTTTTTGGAAGCCAATCCAAGTCCGATGTTTTTGGAAGTGGAACGCGCGACAGGATTGCCACTGACGCGCGCGTTGATTGATTTGTTGTTACAGGATAAAGCGACTTAGATCTTCGTTCTCAACCAACGCATCCAAGTGGTCATTAACGTAGTTCTCGTCGATCACGACTTTTTCACCCGAGCGCTCTGAGGCGTCGAATGAAATGTCTTCCATCAGACGCTCAAGCACGGTGTGTAAACGACGAGCCCCGATGTTTTCGGTGCGCTCATTAACTTGCCAAGCAGCCTGCGCAATGCGCTTAATTCCGCTTTCTGTGAACTCGATGTCAACGCCTTCAGTCTTCATCAACGCAATGTACTGCTCAGTCAATGACGCATTGGGCTCGGTAAGAATACGCACAAAATCTTCGACTTCTAAGGCGGAAAGTTCAACGCGGATGGGTAAGCGACCTTGTAGCTCTGGGATCAAGTCAGACGGTTTGCTCATTTGGAACGCGCCCGATGCAATAAACAAGATATGATCAGTTTTAACCATGCCGTGTTTGGTTGATACGGTTGACCCTTCAACTAATGGCAATAGGTCACGCTGAACACCTTCGCGTGATACGTCTGCAGTACCGGTGCCTTCGCGCTTACAAATTTTGTCGATCTCATCGATAAACACGATACCGTTTTGCTCGACATTAAAAAGTGCCTTTTCTTTAAGTTCTTCTTGGTTAACCAATCGGCCAGCTTCTTCTTCGACCAATAGTTTAAAGGCTTCTTTAACCTTCAACTTCTTGTTCTTCTTTTGTGAACCCGACAAGTTCTGGAACATGCCTTGTAGTTGATTGGTCATTTCTTCCATGCCCGGAGGAGCCATGATCTCAACTCCCACCTGCGGCAATGCTACATCGATGTCGATTTCTTTGTCATCTAATTGACCTTCACGCAGCTTTTTGCGAAACGCTTGACGCGTCGACTTGTTAGATACTTCCTCCTTTTCACCCCATACATTTTCGGGGGGTGGGATCAATGCATCTAAAATGCGCTCTTCGGCCGCTTCTTCTGCGCGGAATTTAACCTTTTCGGTCTCTTGCTCTTTCGTCAACTTAACGGAGATATCGGCAAGATCACGAATGATAGTTTCAACTTCCTTGCCAACATAGCCAACTTCAGTGAATTTTGTTGCTTCGACTTTAATAAAGGGGGCATTGGCAAGCTTGGCCAAACGGCGCGCTATTTCTGTTTTACCTACACCCGTAGGACCAATCATTAAGATGTTCTTTGGTGTCACCTCTTGGCGCAATTCAGATTCTAACTGCATACGGCGCCAGCGATTACGCAGGGCGATGGACACTGCACGTTTAGCATCTTGCTGACCAACAATGTGACGATCCAACTCGTGGACAATTTCTCTAGGTGTCATTTCAGACATAATTAATTCTTCTCTTGTAGCGTTTGGCAGGCTTAGTAACTCAGCGTTTCCACAGTTTGGCTGTGATTAGTAAATACGCAAATATCACCCGCGATCGACAGACTCTTTTCAGCGATATCAACGGCACTTAAATCGGTGTTCTTCAATAATGCTGTCGCTGCAGCTTGAGCAAAAGGGCCTCCAGAGCCGATTGCGATCAAATCGTCCTCTGGCTGCACGACGTCACCGTTACCCGTAATGATTAATGAAGCAGTATGATCTGCAACGGCAAGCAGGGCCTCCAAACGCCGCAATGCTCGGTCTGTACGCCAGTCTTTGGCCAACTCAACGGCAGCACGCGTTAAGTGACCTTGGTGCATTTCTAGCTTACTCTCGAAGCGCTCAAACAAGGTAAAAGCGTCTGCCGTTCCACCTGCGAAACCGGCCAACACTTTGTCGTGGTATAAACGGCGTACTTTGCGGGCGTTGCCCTTCATAACTGTATTGCCAAGTGACACTTGTCCGTCACCGGCGATGACGACTTGATTATCTCGTCGTACTGAAACTATCGTAGTCATGCGAATTCCTTAGCATTGTCTATGACAGCTAAGGTGGGGCTAATCGGCAGGTTTTCAAGTAATCCTGGCTAACTATGCTGTTAGCTAGTTTTTGGATTTTTTAACTCGTTGTTTTTGCTACTGGTTCCAATACCAGATTTGGCAGGTTCTAATCCCTACTCCGCGAATGGTGTGACGATCACGCTCTGCAGCGCGTTTATTCTCAAAAGGCCCCAAAACAACCCGATACCAACGACCATTGCTACCGTCGCTCGAGCGAACCATGGATTCCAATCCAGCCATTGCGATGCGTGCGCGCATTTCCTGCGCCTGAGATTCACTGCGAAAACTACCGCACTGCATAACATAGCGCTTCGTCGGCGCTTGTTCGGTGGCTTCGATCTCAACTTCATAACCCGGTAAGGTTTTAATGAACTCCCATTCTTCTTCAGGTAACTCGGGTAAATCATCTTCCTCTACCGATTGTTGCACGATTTTTGGCAACTCGACGACGGGCTCCGGCTCTGGTGCGTTGTCTTTGATACGCCACAGCAGGACGATGAAACCAATGATCACAATCAAGGCAACACTGACATTCAGCCAAGCAACATTCGATTTGGGTTCAGGTTTAGTCTGTTTAGTTGCGCGACCGCGCTTTACGTAATCTTTTTGAGGCATGAAAAACGAACAAATAAAACACTAGAAAAACTTCAAAGAGCAATCAGTTTACTGGTAACAAGCATAAAATGCTCGCACAAAATCACACTTTTTAGCTCAAATCCGTTGGTGCCACATCGATTGCCCAGCGCACACGAGATGCGCTGGAGAGCGATTCGATATAGTCCAGTTGAGAAGCGATTGACGCATGCACAATTCGACGTTCGGCGGCTTGTACAATTAGGATCATTCTAAAGCGACCTGCGCGTTTATAAATATTGGCTGGTAATGGGCCAATCAATTGCAGTGCCGACTGACGCTGAAGGGTTTGTCTGACGTCATTTAAAAATCTCTCGGCGAATTGTGGATCGTTGGCTTCTGCCCTGAAAACGGTTTGATGGGCGAAAGGTGGTACCGAGGCCGCTCGACGTTCGGCTAAGCCGTAACGTGCGAAATGTCCGTAACCATTGTGTAAAAGGTCCTGCAATAACGCGTGTTCAGGGTGATGAGTTTGCAACCACATTTCACCGTTGCGATTTTCTCTTCCTGCACGCCCAGACACTTGGGTCAACAATTGCGCCAACTTCTCAGTCGCGCGTAAATCAGGGCTAAACAAGGCTGCATCAACATCTAGCACTACCACTAAGCTAACGCGGGGAAAATGGTGTCCTTTCGCCAATATCTGAGTCCCAATCAAAATTTGGTGCTTATATTGATTAATCGCGTCTAACACACCCGCGAGCTTGCGTTTACCGCGCATACTGTCACTATCGATCCTAACGCAGGAATAATCGACAAACGCCTGCGCCAAGTAGTGTTCTAATTGCTCAGTTCCGACACCTTGTGTGTACCAATCATTGTGACCGCATTGTTCACACTGTGACTCGATGGGTGCGATATTGTCGCAGCGATGGCAATGTAAACGACGCTGTGACTTATGCACCGTAAACGGTGCATCGCAGCGATTACATTGCTTCACATGACCACAATGATGGCAGACTAGACCAGGGGCGTAACCTCTGCGGTTAAGGAATACCATCACTTGTCCACCCGCTTTTAAGTGCTGACGCATGGCGGTCAGCGTTTGCGGAGCAATCCCCGTTTCGAGTTGTACATTGCGGATATCCACTAGCGTCGGTGTCGCTAGTTGTGCTTGTCCGGTTCGCTGGTGCAACTGTAATAACTGATACTTCTTCGCTAACGCATTACTGAGTGATTCAAATGAAGGGGTTGCACTACCGAGAATCAATCCGGCATTGTCGCGTTTCGCCCGCAAAACCGCCACGTCACGAGCGTGGTAACGCATGCCATCTTGCTGCTTGAAGGATTCATCATGTTCTTCATCGACAATGATCATCGCCAGCTGTTTAAAAGGGGTGAACACCGCCGAGCGGGTACCGATAACCAGCCCGACACTACCTTCTCTCGCTTGCTGCCACACCAGTAAGCGTTCGTTTTCGGTTAAGCCTGAATGAATAACACCAACTCGCAAACCAAATCGCTGTTCAAAGCGCGCAACTGTTTGTGGTGTGAGTCCAATTTCAGGTACCAAAATCAATACTTGTTTACCGGCAAGTAATAACGGCTCAATGACCTGTAAATAGACTTCCGTTTTGCCGCTACCGGTCACCCCCTCAAGCAAAAACGGTCGAAATGTATCCTGCTGCGCAAGGATGGTCGAGACCGCCAACGCTTGTTCGGCATTGGGACGCGGTTTGCCGGAAATCTGGATGGTGTGAAACCAGTCTGTTTGAGGCGCAACAATTTCGGCTTGCTCTTCTACCCAATGATTGCGTTTACACGTTGAAATGATCGCCGCACTGAAATCTCGCTTGAGACTATCCAAGGCTAACGCCCCAGAAGAAAGAGCTGACAACAGCGCTTGTTGTTTCTTGGCGCGCATGCTCGTCGTTAATTGAGCTTCGCCTACTTTAGTAAGCCTGAGTAACAGGCGTGTATTTGGCTTTGGTTCAATGGCTTTTCGGTAAGCAGTCGGCAACAACGTATTCAACACGTCGCCAATCGGGTGATGATGATAATCTGCCAACCAATTGGCTAGTGATAATAATGCCCCTGATACGACTGGCGTATCATCTAACCTTCGCCCGATCGGCTTTAATTTATCTGGCGCGATAGTCGACTCAGAGGCATTACCCACGACAACACCGACGAGTTTGCGTCGTCCGAAGGTCACTTCCACCCGACAACCGAGTTCGATAGGTTCAGCGATATAGTCGAACAACCTGCGCATCGGCACAGGAAGTGCAATGTTTACTATCGATACCGCCAAAGCCGGGCTCCTTCAAATTGCGTAATATTTAGCCTGTTTTTGGCAAAAACACTTGATTGACATAAGCGGGTACATTAATATGCGCCGCTCTTTACGGCAAGCACCGGTTTTTACCGTTGTTGCTAATGTTTTATAGCGTATGGTGTTCAGCTTCGGGCGGGATAGCGATACGGCCTTAAATATGAGGTAATCCCAATGAAAAAAGATATTCATCCTAATTACTCTGAAATCACGGCAACGTGTTCTTGTGGTAACACGTTCCAAATCCGTTCAACGCTAGGCAAAGACATCAACTTGGACGTATGTTCATCATGTCACCCTTTCTACACTGGTAAGCAACGTAACGTTGATACTGGTGGTCGTGTTGATCGCTTCAAGAAGCGTTTCGGTGCGTTGGGCAAAAAATAAGCCCTTCAACGATTTCGAAAGCGTCCAATTTGGGCGCTTTTTTTATGTTCGCTGCAAAACATTCAAGATTTATATCAAATTAACCACGCACATTCACAAAATCTATTTGTGTTATTTTTACTGTCTTTCTAATTGGTATTACCAATGCAATTGGTTATGCTTGAATGCAGTGCAGATCCGATATGCGAGGTGAATCGGCTGTGCTAAATTGGTGACACAATAACAAAGCGTTTAACGCACCCCCTACAGCACATTTTCAAGGATTTCGACGTATGTCAGATTTTCGTCAACAAGCATTGGATTATCACGCCAAACCAACACCCGGAAAAATCAAAGTAGAACTGAGTAAACCGGCTGATAGTGTTAAAGATCTTGCACTTGCCTATAGCCCAGGTGTCGCCGAACCAGTAAGAGAGATCGCAGAAGATCCTGATACCGCATATCAATACACCGCCAAAGGTAATATGGTTGCCGTAATATCAAATGGAACTGCCATTCTGGGCTTAGGCAACCTTGGCCCGCTTGCCTCCAAGCCTGTTATGGAAGGCAAGGCATTGTTGTTCAAACATTTTGCGGGTATTGATTCAATTGATATTGAAGTCAAGCACCGCACCACCGAAGAGTTTATTAATACCGTTGCAAATATCGCCGACACATTTGGCGGAATCAATTTAGAAGACATCAAAGCACCTGAGTGTTTCGAGATTGAACAAGCGCTCATTGAGCGTTGCAAAATTCCGGTATTTCATGACGACCAACACGGCACCGCTATTGTGACTGCGGCGGGTATGTTGAATGCTTTAGAAATTCAAGGTAAGAGTCTGCACGATGCCATTATCGTGTGTTTAGGTGCTGGTGCAGCCGCCGTTGCATGTATGGAGCTACTGATAAAATGCGGAGCGCAACGTGAAAAAATTTACATGCTGGATCGCAAAGGCGTTATCCATACACGCCGCGATGATTTGACCGATCACAAGAAACTTTTCGCCAATAACACAGACAAGCGCACGCTTGATGACGTCATGGATGGCGCGGATATCTTTGTTGGTGTTTCGGGCCCTGACTTATTGCCACCTGAAACCCTCAGTCTTATGGCGCCCAACCCAATTGTGTTTGCCTGCTCTAATCCAGATCCAGAAATTAAGCCTGAGCTTGCACACGAAGTCCGTCAAGACTTGATCATGGCGACAGGTCGTTCAGATTATCCAAATCAGGTAAACAATGTACTTTGCTTCCCATTTATCTTCCGTGGCGCGCTGGATGTTAGAGCGACAGCGATCAACGATGAGATGAAAGTAGCGGCAGTTGAGGCTATTCGCCAAGTCTCCAAATTAGAAGTACCTCAAGCTGTATTGGATGCTAGCCACACAGACAGCCTGACATTTGGTAAAGACTATATCATTCCCAAACCAATGGATCCGCGCTTACTACCGACAATTGCCAAAGCCGTAGCCCAAGCTGCAATTGATTCAGGTGTGGCCAGATTAGAAGCAGTGCCTGAAGGTTATATGGAATAACCAAATGAGCTTAGGCTCATAACACGTGTAAATACAAAAAACGCCGGATTAGCCGGCGTTTTTTTATGCAATCAAGTTATAAATGTTATGATTCATCTAGAGAATCTATATCACTTTCATCAATACCCATTTCACGCATGATGGCTCTGGCTTCAGCAGGAATGCGATGCTGATTGTCCTTTTTCAAATCATCATCGTTTGGCAATGGTTGCCCGGTAAAGGCATGCAGGAAAGCTTCACACAGTAATTCTGAATTCGTGGCGTGGCGTAAATTGTTGATTTGACGTCTTGTACGCTCATCAGTGAGCACCTTCAATACATTAATCGGAATCGACACGGTGACCTTTTTGACTTGTTCACTCTTTTTGCCATGCTCCGCATACGGATGAATATATTTGCCATTCCACTCTGCCATTCGGTCGCCTTTTGTTGTCATTATTCGATTTAGCGTCGCAAATTCTAACGCCTGTGAAGCAAAGGTCAATCAACCATGCCTAGTGTAATTTCCTAAACCAATACTTGACTCATAGATGCTTAACATTTAATTTAGACGTCTAAACGTCCATTTGCAAAAAGTATTTAAGATTATGGTTTCCTATGCACAGGGTATTGATGCCCTAAATCAATCAATTTCTGAACTCCAAGGCATTAATGTGTCTTTCGAATTCTTTCCGCCAAAAACGGAAAAGATGGAGCAGACGCTGTGGAAATCTATCGACCGTCTCGCGCCCTTAAACCCAGCGTATATGTCGGTGACCTACGGTGCGAACAGTGGTGAGCGCGACCGGACTCATGACATTGTTAAACAGATCCAACAACAAACAGGTGTCCAAGCTGCACCACACTTGACCTGTGTAGACGCGTCCCGGAACGAACTTAAACGTATCGCGCAAGACTACTGGGACAACGGCATTAAGCGGATCGTCGCCTTGCGCGGAGATTTGCCACCAGGTGCAGGTAAGCCCGATATGTATGCATCTGACTTGGTACATCTACTCAAAGAAGTTGCAGATTTCGATATTTCTGTGGCTGCCTATCCAGAGAAGCATCCTGAAGCCCCCAATGATCAATTCGATCTACTTAACCTTAAGCGTAAAAATGAAGCGGGTGCCACCGAAGCGATAACTCAATTCTTTTTTGATACCAGTACATTTTTGCGGTTTAGGGATCGCGCAGCAGCAACAGGTATTGATTTAGATATCGTTCCGGGGATCCTGCCCGTAACAAACTATCAAACCTTATTGCGATTTGCCGAAATGACCAATGTTCATGTTCCCACATGGCTGCATAAACACTTTGATGGCTTGGATGAGGGCGACCAAACCACGCGTAACCTACTCGGTGCCAATATTGCCATGGATATGGTGAAAGTATTGGCTAACGAAGGTGTGAAGCACTTCCATTTCTACACACTTAATCGAAGTGAATTGAGCTATGCAATCTGTCATATGTTAGGACTAAGACAAAATTAGCGCTACACTGTGGTCCTAACGAAATTGACCCGATAGGTTTTATGGCTTCAGTACTTGCCTACTGGCATCGAATCCAACCCAAATTGTTAACCTTATTAAAGACGTTTGCGGTTCGTTGTAGGGACGACCGCATTACGGTTTCAGCTGGGCACCTAGCCTACGTATCACTGTTATCGTTGGTGCCTTTCATTATGGTTTTTTTCACCTTAATGTCGGCGTTCCCCGCCTTTTCGCATGCACGTGAGAAAATCCAAGATTTCATTTTCAATAATTTTGTACCGGCGTCAGGCGACGTGGTACAGCAATATATCGGAGAATTTGTTGGGAATGCCTCACAGATGGGTGCTGTAGGGATTTTGTCACTATTAGTAGTGGCCCTTTTACTGATCATGAACATCGACAAGACCCTCAATGCTATTTGGCGAACCCCCAGCGAGCGGCCTCTGGTTTATACTTTTGCAATTTATTGGATGGTGATTACTTTAGGACCATTACTGATGGGCTCTAGTGTTGTGGTCAGCTCATACCTGATCGGTTTGGCAAACTTTGCAGAGGAATATACGCCAGGACTGGGTACACTTTTACTGAAAATGGTTCCTAGTCTTACCGCTATCGCTGCTTTTTTGATTTTATATATGCTGGTTCCCAACCGACGTGTTCCTTTCAAATTTGCAATCAGTGGTGCCATACTGTCGACCTTATTGTTTGAGTTGTGTAAGAAAGGATTTTCCTTATACGTCACTAATTTTCCACAATATGAACTGATATACGGCGCATTAGCGGTCATTCCGATCTTGTTTGTCTGGGTCTATTTGTCTTGGATAGTAGTCCTGCTTGGCGCCGAATTTACCTGTTCAGTAACCGAAGTGTTTGAAGAGCAAAAGTCCTCACCCGATCAGACCTCTGAGGGTATGGCGCCGACTCAATAACACCGTCAACTAATTGTTTTGGGTGGCTCGATGCTCTCTGTGCGTCTTGATGTGCTCTAGCGTCGATAACAGAAAGTATTTGGCATCCTCGAGTGTTTCAAAGGAGAGCTCTTTGATAGGTGTATCAACGCCACAAGCCTTGCGGGATTTATCCACCTGGGCTAAACCAACAGCCGAAGGCATGCAGTATGCTTCCACCATACAACCGTTTTGCATGCACAAGCTGTAGGTTTTAGTGTAAATCCGCTCAACTTCAGGTAACGCCGCAACATAATTTTTGGATGAACTGAGGTAACACCAGCCATCTGCAGGTAACACGGCGAGGGCGTCCTTTACCGCTTGGTAAAAACCTTCTGCAATCTTCACGCTACACGCTCCCGTGAATTCGGCAATAAAGATCGGGCCCTCTACGGTCACCTTAAGAGAACCATTGCGTTGCTTGATATCGCAGATAGTGTGAATATTGGTCATACCACTGATGGTCACATAGGTTGCGCCTAAGATCAAACACAAAAACACCGGCCTGAGCCAGTGTTTAACTTATTGAGATATAGATGCTTTTAGAGACTAGCCGTTAATGCTCTTAATAAATTCATCCGACTGCGCGATCGCGGCATTCATCTCCTTGATAAGCCGATTTACATCGTTTCGAATAGTCGTTAACTCGCCTTGCAATGCACCTATCGCGCTGGCATTTAGGTTATGCTTTAAATACAAAACATTGTCCTTGAGAGAGGCCAAAACAGGCTGCATCGTTTGCTCGGCGTTGCGCATTGACCGGACCAACTGAGCGTATCGACGCTGTGTTTGCTTGAGCTGACGTTCACTGTCGCGACGCAAATTCGCATTCGTGTAACTATCTAGTTCAGCATTCCACTCGTCAAACAAGGCCTCAGCAACACTTTCAACACTATCGATCCGGGCTGTCACAGCGTCGGCAGCGGCGCTACTTGATTCATACTCGTCGTTTAACTGCTCGTAGACATCTTGCAGCTCACCGCCGTCAAAATTAATCAACGCTGAGAACTGCTCAAGGGCAGATGCAAACTGCTCTTGAGCATCTTCCTGGGATTCACGCGCATCCTCTACTCGGTCAACCAGAATGTCTCGCTTCTCTACCCCTAACTTTTCCCAAGCCGCGTAGTAGGCGCTCTGACATCCGGCTAACATTAGCAAGAGTACGACAGTGAGTATCCTCACTAACTGTCTCCCTTATATTTCGCTGCATCAATGATTGACCAGACATGGAAAATAAATCCAGGTACAGCCATAAAGAAAAGAATACCAGTTGCGGCTAGTGTGTAATTAACCCAAGTTAATAAAAAGAACGCGATTGCAGCTAAGATTCTTCCTTGTACAAGCTGACCTAAACCGGCAATAAAGAAACTACATACTGCGGCAATGACATTGCCACCTGAACCTTGTCCTGACATAAATCCTCACTTTATTAGTTGAATTTGTAATTAAAGTGTTCTTAACATAGGCGAACGCATTTTTAACTACAAGAGAATTCTCTTCAAAATTAATGCCAAATTTGTATCCCGAGATTACACCTTACTCCACATTTCGCTTACCCGTTGGGCAAGGTCACACATTGCATGTTGAAGTCAGTGGTAACCCCAAAGGCATACCTGTCCTGTTCTTGCACGGTGGTCCAGGTGCCGGATTACCAACCAATTATCGTCGTTTTTTTCATCCTGACCGATATCATATAATCGGTTTTGATCAACGCGGTTGCGGTCAAAGTGAGCCTTTCGCTGACTTGAAAAACAATACAACCGAAGACTTAATCGCAGATATTGAGCAAATTCGCCAACATTTAGGGATTTCTACTTGGTTGGTGTTTGGTGGATCTTGGGGAGCAACCCTAGCGCTTGTCTACGCAATCCGACATACAGCTAACGTTATGGGACTGATACTGCGCGGAACATTTCTTGCGCGCCAACAAGACATCGATTGGTTTCTGCACCCAGAAGGCGGGGCTGCGAATTTGTTCCCGGAGCAGTATCAGCAGTTTGCGGCCAATACCGAGTTTGCCGACTCATCCCAAGCGATATGTGAGCGCTATTATGAAATATTCAAACACGCGGATGAAATTAGTCAGGCACACGCGCTAAAGAGTTGGTATTCTTGGGAAGAACGCATTTCTAAATTGGTATTACCCAATCCAAGTAATATTGACACCCACCACTTTCATCTGGTCAAAAGCCTGGCGATGTTGGAATGCCACTACATAAGCAACCGGTGCTTCATCCCAGAGAACTACATACTCAACAATGCGAGTCAATTAGCCGCTCTACCCGCAACAATTGTACATGGTCGCTACGATGTCATTTGTAAAATGTCCGCGGCTTATGCGTTGCACAAAAGCCTTCCCAACAGCGTGCTCCAAATCGTCCCGGATGCAGGGCATAGCACAGCGGAAATAGGGATCGCGAAGGCCCTGTGCAAAGCCACAGACGATTTCGCGCGTTTTCAACGAGATAAAAAATGATTGGACTTATACAAAGGGTCACACACGCCAGTGTTACAGTGGACGAGGCTGTCATCGGTAAGATTGATAATGGCCTGCTGGTATTGCTTGGCGTCGAGCGAGACGATACAACTGATAGCGCGGACAAACTGGTTAACAAAATCCTCAACTACCGTGTGTTCAGCGATGCTGACGGCAAAATGAACCTCAATGTTCAACAAGCTGGAGGAGAATTATTAGTCGTATCTCAATTCACGCTGGTGGCAGATACCCAGAAGGGCAATCGACCCGGTTTCTCGCGTGGCGCTTCTCCGGAGCTAGGTAAACAGCTTTACCTGACATTCCTAGATAAGCTGCGCGACCGCTACGATCGTGTTGCTTCTGGAAAGTTTGGTGCGGACATGAAAGTCAGCCTGATAAACGATGGGCCCGTAACGTTTTGGCTTAAAGTCTAGGCCGTTTTCCTTGTTGTTTGCCAGCGCATGCGTTCTAATAAACTGGTCTAAATTATTATGTGAAATACTGTGTACCGAATAGCAACGCCTCAAACGGACGCTGAGTTCGAACAATATTTTAATTTCCGCTGGCAAATCTTACGCCAACCATGGAACTACCCTCCCGGCTCGGAAAAAGACGAGTACGAGAGTGTCAGCGAACATCGTATGATTTTGAATGGTAAAGGTGAAATCGTCGCTGTAGGTCGGGTGCATTTAAACACCTCTGAAGAAGCGCAGGTGCGTCACATCGCGGTATCCAATGAGCATCAGCGCAAAGGATTGGGCCAGATGATTTTATCCGCGCTAGAGGCGGTTGCACGCTCTTTAGGCGCTGAACGAGCGGTCACAAATAGCCGTGAGACCTCTATCGACTTCTTTCAGTCTTGTGGATATGAAGTCGAAGCTCAAGCACCCAATGAACTCGACAAGCTCAAACGCAGCCAAATGGTGAAGCTGCTAACGGAAAATAATGTGCTTATGCTTCACCCCAAGTGGTGTAACGAACTGCAAGCGACGTGGAGCGACACAATTCCAATATCAGAGCATATGGGAATTAAGATCTATCAATACACGGGCAAAACGTTTGAGACCCGCGCCTCATTGAACAAGAATATCAATGTACATGGCACCATGTTCGCCGGCAGTATTTTTTCGCTCGCTACCCTCACGGGTTGGGGTCTCATACATCTACAGCTAAAGCAGCAAAGCCTAGAGGGTGACATCGTTTTAGGTGATGGCGATATTCACTATCATAAGCCGATAACCATGCAACCAAGAGCCTTGTGCAATATCGAGACCCTCGACGGTAATTTCGAGTACCTCAGGCGTGGCAAGAAATGCCCCGTCAATCTTCAGGTTGACATTTTGGACGGTGATACCCCGGTAGCCGAATTCAAAGGTGTTTACTGGGTTTTACCTGTGACGAAATCCCCTCGTTAGAACGACGTAAAGAAGAATCTTCATATGAGTCAAATAGGAACCCCTTTCTCCCCTTCAGCAACGCGCGTGATGATGTTGGGCTCCGGTGAGTTGGGTAAAGAAGTTGTGATTGAGCTTAAACGTCTAGGCTGTGAAGTTATTGCTTGTGATCGCTATGCCAATGCGCCCGCGATGCAAGTTGCAGACCGAGCACATGTGTTTTCAATGCTTGACGCTCAAGCACTGCGCCAGGTTGTTGAGTTAGAGCAGCCCCACCTGATTGTGCCAGAGATAGAGGCGATTGCGACAGCCGAGCTACAAACGTTGGAGACTGAAGGGTTTACTGTGGTACCTAGCGCAAATGCTGCGCATACGACTATGAATCGTGAGGGAATTCGACGGCTTGCTAGCGAGACGCTCGGTTTAAAAACATCCGACTTCCGCTTTGCTGACAACTTAAATGACTTTAAAGCGGCGGTTGAGGCAATTGGGCTCCCTTGCTTTGTAAAGCCAATCATGAGCTCTTCAGGGAAAGGGCAGTCGCGCATCACGGATACTGAGCAAATCGAGCGTGCTTGGGAGTACGCTCAGCAAGGTGGGCGTGCTGGACAGGGCCGCGTGATCATTGAACAACAAGTCAATTTTGACTACGAGATCACACTGCTAACCGTTCAACACAAAAACGGTGTGAGTTTTTGCGCCCCCATTGGACATCGCCAAGAAGATGGCGACTACCGGGAATCCTGGCAACCTCAGAGAATGTCGGAGACCGCTTTGCAGCGGGCGCAGCAAATGGCTGCCAAGGTAACTGAAGCGCTAGGGGGTTGGGGATTGTTCGGCGTTGAGTTGTTTGTACAGGGCGACGATGTCATTTTCAGTGAGGTGTCACCCCGGCCACATGACACCGGACTGGTTACGCTTATATCACAGCCACTGTCGGAGTTTGCGTTACATGCTAGAGCCATTTTAGGACTGCCTATTCCAAGTATTCAGCAATACGGTCCTAGCGCATCGTCTGTATTGTTAGTCAGTGGCGATTCCCAATCGATTGTCTATCAGCAATTGGATGCGGCATTAAGTGAGCCGGATACTGATATTCGCCTGTTTGGTAAACCCGAAGTGAGTGGCACAAGACGCATGGGCGTTGCATTGGCGCGCGGCAACTCAATCGACCACGCGCGAGAAAAAGCGGTTAAAGCCAGCAAATCGATTGGCGTTGAGGTATGACATAACGGTTACATTCATACCCAGATTATGTGGACATAAAAAAACGGCGCATTATGCGCCGTTCTTGTATTAAATAAGCGAGCCGAGTATCACTAAGCAGCCATTGCCGCGTGTAGCTTTTTCATCGCATTCTTTTCGATTTGTCTGACACGCTCAGCGGATACTTGATATTTGTCCGCCAAATCTTGCAAGGTTGTTTTGTCGTCAGACAACCATCGGGTCTCAATGATTTCTTGGCTTCGAGCGTCGAGCGTACGAATTGCTGCATATAAACGCTTCGAGGCCCGCTCATCCCAGTTGGTATTGATCACATCTTGTTCGACATCAGCTGTTTTGTCTTCCAAGTATTGAACTGGCGCAAAACTACCGCTTTCATCGTCATCGGCAGACAAATCAAACGCCTGATCCTGACTGCTCATGCGTGCTTCCATCTGCAGTACTTCTTTGGTACTCACACCAAGTTCATCTGCAACTTTCTGCACTTCGTCATGCGTGAACCAACCTAGACGCTTTTTAGCCTTACGCAAATTGAAGAATAATTTACGCTGCGCTTTGGTCGTCGCCACTTTGACGATACGCCAATTTTTCAACACGAATTCGTGGATTTCTGCTTTGATCCAATGCACTGCGAATGATACCAAGCGTACGCCAACACTTGGGTCGAAACGCTTGACTGCCTTCATTAGGCCGATATTCCCTTCTTGGATTAAATCTGCTTGTGGCAGCCCGTAACCCGAATATGACTTGGCAATATGCACCACAAATCGAAGATGAGACATAACCAGTTTGCGTGCCGCACCTAGGTCCTCTTCCTCACGAAGACGAACTGCTAGCTCACGCTCTTCCTCTGCTGTTAGCATATCGATTCCGCTCACCGCTTGGATGTAGCTTTCGATACTGCCGTTGAGAGGAACAGATAATGCCATTGATTGCATTTGTGTACTCATTTGTTACCTCAAAAAATATCCCGAAATTTTAACATAAAGCGTAAATCTAAGACTAGTCAGTGTTACGCATTAATCGTGAATTTCGGTCAATTATTGTCCCAAATCCCTGTCTAACTGTTCGATCTGGGGACGAATTCTTGTATATCAAGACCGGTGATCGCATAAAAAAGTTTCATTTTGTTGACGAAATCAACTGCAGCAGTCACGTTAAGCTAACAATCGGCTGGAAACTTGGGCATAATGGTCAATGTTTGCACGAAAGCCAGGCGAAAGTAGTCCATATGTTTGCTTATGTTGCCCGTCAACCTATATTTGACACCGAGTTAAATGTTTTTGCTTATGAATTGCTGTTTCGCGACAGCGAGCAAAATTGTTTTCCGGAAATTCCGGCCGATGAAGCAACTTCGAAGATACTAACTGGCAATCACCTGTCGTTGGGTATTGATGAGGTTAGTTGTCAAAAAACTGCGTTTATTAACTTCCATCAAGATACGTTGCTGTATCGATTTCCAACGTCATTAGATCCTCATCTCGTTGTCATTGAAATTGTTGAGTCAGTAAAAGTAACCAAAACCTTGATCGATGCATGTAATCATATCCGGAACCTAGGTTATAAATTGGCTTTGGACGACTACGATTACGATGCGAAGTGGGACCCATTTCTGCCGTTTGTGCATTATATCAAGGTCGATGTTCAGGCCTGCGACCCCAAACTCATCGAGGTGAATCAGGATCGACTCAAGTCACTGAGCGCAAAGCTCATTGCCGAAAAAGTAGAAACCAAACAAGAGTTCGAACACTACGCAGCACTTGGGTTCGATTATTTTCAGGGCTATTTCCTAGCACGCCCAGAGATCGTCAAAAATAAGCAATTAGGCGCCTCTAAGTTGTCATTGCTTGAATTAGTAGCCGTCAGTTCTGCCGTCGATTTTGACTTCGACAGGGTCAACGACGTCTTACAGCGTGATGTTGGCTTATCGTTCATGTTGCTCAGATTCATCAATAACCCACTGTTCAACAAACGGAATAAGATCACCTCTTTACGTCATGCATTGACGTATATGGGGGAAATCGAGGTGAAGAAATTCATCGCATTATTGGCGCTAGCTAACCTGAGTGAAGGCAAGCCGATCGAACTGATGCATATGTCATTAGTGCGCGCAAAATTTTGCGAATTAATGTCACTTTTCCTCAAAGAAAAAGAAAATCCGCCGACAGGCTTTTTAACAGGATTGTTCTCTCTGCTAGACTCAATACTGGATCAGTCAATGGAAACACTGGTAAGAAAGCTACCACTGGCAGATAATGTTAATCACGCGCTTGTCGGTGAGAGCAATATTTTAAAAGAATGTGTGGATATGGCCAGAGCATTTGAAGTAGGCAACTGGCCACAACTAGAACGCTTTTCAGAAAAACATGGGATTGATAAAGAAATGATCCACAGTTTTTACAATGAAGCCGTTAAATGGGGCCATGCGATGAAGCAAAGTGCCTTAAACCAAGCATAATGCGCCGAAGACAAAAAGGATAATCACAGTATGTTCGCATTTGTTGCCAGACATCCAATACTAGACAAAGAAAAGGATGTTTACGCCTACGAGTTAGTGTTTAGAGATGGCAAGGATGGCTCACTCCCTCAACACGATGAACAAAAAGCTCAATATATCAATGAGCATTTTCATGCACTCGGATTAGATGATATATCAGGTGACAAGAAATCCTTTATCAGCTTGACACCTGAAACCCTTATGGAGGGGGTTCCCTCTGAACTGGATCCCGAGCGTGTGATCATTGAATTGAGTCGCGACCCCAGTGGTGATATGGGATTGGCCGACGCCTGTAAACACGCCAAAAATTTAGGCTATAACTTGGCCCTCGATGACCCGCATATTCTGAGCCGCAAGTCTGACATTTTACCGTTAATTGATATCGTTAAAATCGATCTATCCGCAAATCGTGTGGATTTACTCGAGCAACAATTGCCCAGACTCGCGGACGCGAACTTAGATCTCGTTGCTGAACAGGTCAATACGTATGACGACTTTGCTAATTCTCAGTCTTTAGGGTTTCAGTTCTTCCAAGGTTACTTTTTTGCGCAACCCGAAGCGCGACTGCAGCGCGATTTACCCGCGAGTAAGCTAACGCTGGTCGATCTGATGGGAGAAAGCTCGAATCCAGAGTTCAATTTCGACCGAATTAACCAGATTATCGAACGCGATGCAGCACTGTCATACTTGCTACTGCGTTTCATAAACAATCCAACCATTAACAAGCGCTACAAGATCAGTTCCTTACGGCATGCTCTGAACTATATGGGTGAGGTCGAGATAAAGAAATTTATTGCCTTGTTGTCGTTGGCCAATTTAAGTGATGAAAAACCACTCGAGCTTACTCACATGTCGCTGGTACGCGCTAAATTTTTTGATTTATTGTCGCAACGCAGGAAGCTCAGCGTTGATCCACCGGTTGGATTCTTGATCGGTTTGTTTTCATTGCTTGATGCGTTACTCGATCAAGACATGCCGGATATCCTTCACCAATTACCACTGACGGAAGAGGTCAATAATGGCCTGTTGGGCGAGAGTGAGGAGTTTAGCCGCTACTTCAATCTTGTGAGGGCGTTTGAAAGTGGGTTGTGGTTAAACGTCATTCAGGTCTCGAAGCAACTAAACGTTGATCAAAAAGAGCTACATGGATTGTATAACCAAGCGATTGTGTGGGGCAATGGCGTAAGACAAACACTTTCGTCTTACTTCCCGGAGAAAAAAGTGGGTTAAACCCGTTTTATTGTGGCTCTATTTGTCTCACGTGACGTTGTACCGAGATAAAAGAGCCCAACAGTCCCAACAACACCGATAACCCCAACATGACCAGTAAAGCGGTCCCATCTAAGCCAGTAATACTAAATTGCTTCTGATACAACTCCGCAAATCGGGTGATACTAGCGTCCATCCACCACAGAATGGCAAGTACCGCAAACCAGGCAATTAGGCCACCCAATAAGCCGTACCAAAATCCAGTGTATAAAAATGGCCGATGAATAAACGCATCTGTTGCGCCGACCAACTTCATCACCACGATTTCATCGCGTTTATTCAAGATATTCAAACGAATGGTATTGCCGATGATCAGTACCACAGCCATAAACAACAAAACACCGATGAAATTAACCAGCTCCCGTGCAACGTTGACTAACGCATATAAACGCTCCAACCAGTCGATATCGAGCTTGCCAATGTCAACCTCACGTTCGTTCAGCAGCTTTTCCAATAAAATCTTGGCCGCGGTAGGACTTGAATGCATTTGTGTTGGCGTGATCACCACCACGTTAGGAATCGGATTGTCTGGCAAGTAGGCGATAGCATCTCCCAAACCAGATAGCTGCTCAAACTCTTCTAGTGCCTGCTGTTTCGGAATAAACACGACGTTGTCAATCTCTTCCCACAGGCCTAAGCGCTTAATTAACTGCTGAGACTGTTGTTCGTTAACTCTGTCATGCAGGAACAGTGAAATTTCGGAAGCCTGCTGCCAACCGGAGCTGATTTTCTCAACATTATTGACCAGAATATACAAGGTGCTCGGCAGTGTGATACTCAAGCCCAACACTCCTATTGTCATCAAAGATGCCGCAGGTTGTCGCCACAACTCGCCGAGGCTATGTAACGCTTGGCGAATATGATTGACAAAAAACATGACAAAACGTTGTAAAACGTTGACCCCTGAACTTTGAACGGCACCGGTTGGTCGGTCTTTAAAAAGTAAACTCATGCGAGAGGGTCCGCGGTTGATTCGGAAAGACCATCGGTAATCATTTGGCCATTCTTCAAGGTCAAAGTGCGATAGCGCATACGGGCAATAAGCCCTAAATCGTGGGTCGCGATTAATACAGACACACCGGCTTGATTAAAATCCTCGAACAATCGGATGATTTCCATGGATAATTTGGGGTCTAGATTTCCTGTCGGCTCATCAGCCAATAACAAAGGCGGCTTATTTACGATGGCGCGCGCAATTCCCACCCGCTGTTGTTCTCCGCCCGAAAGTGCCATGGGTAACTGACGCAATTTATCCGCTAAACCCACCATTTCGATTGCCGCGGCCACCCGTTTTTGTACTTGTTTATGAGAATATCCTTCAATAATCAAAGGCAATGCGACGTTATCAAAAACAGTCCGGTCCATCAGCAAGTGGTGATCTTGAAAGATCATACCAATATCTCGGCGAATGTAAGCGATTTGGTTGCGCGTTATATTGCCTAAGTCATGACCGTTAATAAAAATCTTGCCGACAGAAGGCCTCTCCATGATGCTGATCAGTTTTAGCAAAGTACTCTTGCCGGCTCCTGAATGCCCGGTCAAAAATGCCATCTCACCGGGCTGCAAATGAAAACTCACCTTTTGCAGCGCGCGTTGGCCACCGGCATAGGTTTTACTCACTTGCTCAAACTTGATCATGTAATTGTCGACCTTACTGTCTTATGCGGATTCCTGATTCTCTGAGAATAATGCGTCAATAAACTCCTGACTGTCAAAATCTCTAAGATCATCAATGCCTTCGCCAACACCGATATAACGGATAGGGATATTGAGTTGATCGGCGATAGCAAAGATAACACCGCCTTTCGCAGTACCGTCTAATTTTGTCAGCGTTATACCTGTCAGTCCTACGGCCTGATTGAATAATTTAGCCTGGCTAACCGCGTTTTGACCAGTCGCAGCGTCCAACGTCAGCATTATTTCATGCGGTGCTTCAGGATCGACTTTCTTCATCACCCGAACCACCTTTTTCAACTCCTCCATCAAGTTGTCTTTATTTTGCAGACGGCCGGCGGTATCAGCGATTAACACATCAGCACCTTTGGCTTTCGCCGAGTTTAATGCATCAAATAAAACGGATGCGCTATCCGCGCCTGTATGCTGAGCAATGACCGGAATATCGTTGCGCTCTCCCCACACAGCGAGTTGCTCAACAGCGGCGGCTCTGAATGTGTCCCCGGCGGCAAGCATGACTTTTTTGCCTTGTTGTTGATATTGCTTGGCGAGTTTGCCGATGGTTGTTGTTTTCCCGACACCATTAACGCCCACCATCAAAATAACGAAAGGGCCATTGGGATTTTGCATGGTGAGCGGTTTGTCTACTTCACTCAACAACCCTTGAAGGTGTTCTTTCAACATACCATACAGGGCTTCACCGTCTTTCAGTTGTGATAATTTGGCTTTCTCTGTCAATGAATCAATGATTTTAGTCGTGGTGTCCATGCCCACATCGGCGACAAGTAACTGTGTTTCCAAATCCTCATATAACTCATCATCTATGGTTTTACCCTTAAATAACGCGACAAACCCCGTACCGATATTTTGCTTAGTGCGGGACAACCCGGCCTTTAACCGCTCGAAAAACTTGGGCTTTTTCTCCGCAACAGGCTCCAATGCTGATTTTGCAGCAGCCTCCACGGGGTCAACGTTTTGTTCCTCTGCGACAGGTGCTTGAGCGCCTTCTACTGCGGTGCGTTCATTCGTTACAGCTGTTTCGCGCGTAACGACTTGCTCGTCGGAAACGGTTGTGTCTACGTTGCCCTGTTGTTGAGAGTCTGCAGGTTGTTCAAGCGACTCGCCTCGGTCTGCATCTGAAGACTCTGTAGTTACTGGTTGTTCCGGTTGTTCCGGTTTTTCCGGTTGTTCCGGTTGTGCCGGTTGGGATTTAGGCTTTTTATCTTTGTTAAACCAATCAAAGAATTTTGACATTTGGGATCTTTTCCAGCTCTACGTATCTCATAGATTGAGATACACTATACGTAAAGTTATTTTTGGTATCTTAGCATTGACCCGCAGTAGTAAGCGAGACTCAAAACCTTCACATCGACGAAAGTCTGCAGCCAATTCAGGCAATATCCGTGTTATTGCCGGCCAGTGGCGTGGTCGCAAATTGCCCGTCCTTGATGCCCAGGGTTTACGTCCCACCACTGACCGCACTAAAGAGACCGTGTTTAATTGGTTAATGCAAGATATCCCAGGGGCAAGATGCCTCGATTTGTTTTCAGGTAGTGGAGGACTTGGTATCGAGTCGTTATCACGCTACGCCGAACACGTAGTCATGATAGAGAAATCCCAATCAACCTATGAACAGTTGCGTAAAAACATCGTCAGCCTGAAGGTCAGTGATAAGCACTGCAGCCTGCTGCATCAGGATGGCTTGGCTTATCTCAATGACACATCAGACGCTTTTGACATTATTTTTTTGGATCCGCCATTCAATCAACAGCTGTTGCAACCGGCTATCAAGTCAATTCTGGAGCGCAATGTGTTGAATACTGGTGGGTTACTTTACATTGAAAGCGAGAAAGCCTTGGCGGATATCGGTAGCGAATTCAATTTAAAATTGCGTAAACAAAAGACCACCGATCAGGTAGCTTTCAGTCTCTGGGAAGCAGATTGAAAAGCCTAGGGCGTTTCAGCATCATCTAGCGCAATACCAATGTTTGTTGATCCATCTTCAACGGCAAATGCTTTCAACTGTTTGACGGGTAACGGTGTGTCTGATTCATTTAAAAGCGCTACTAAATGTTGTTGAAATGCCAATTCTCGCTGCATCAATGGGTGTAACTTTATTGCTGCGTTGTCTAATTCGCCCTCAGTTGCCAAAATCACTGACTCAACACTGCCCTGAGACAACTTACTTAACACTACCGCCCCTTGTGGGTCGTCCCCGCTGACCAAATTTAGTGCTGCGACCATTGCCATCGCGCAATCAATCGCAGGATAAACACCAAAATTATCGAAATCGGCAGCATCCGGCGTTACGACTTCTACCTTGTCACGCAACAGTGCAATGTTTGTCGAAAATTTCTGGCGCGCGATTTTGGCGCCATATGCCAACCATATTTGTTCGAGTGCTTTTTCCATTTGGGCACCGTCGCCACTCTCTACGATGTCACAAAAGAGACTAAAGTTAGGGACTTGCCGTTCAAGCAAACACGCGCAAAATGCCAAACTTGCAACAGGAGAAAGCTCGCGCACTTGGGCAAATAGATTTAGTTTTTTTTCAGTTTTAGTCATCGCGCTAACTCCGATGCGTGAGATATGTAAGCACTAACACCATCCAACAACATTTGAATCGCTATCATGATAAGGATCATTCCCATAAGACGTTCGACAGCAGACAAACCACGCTCCCCAAGCAATTTATGAAACAAACCAGAAAAGAGTAAAATACCGGCCGAAACAACCCAAGCGGCCGCCAGTGCTATTGACCAGTCTACCATTCGGGTCGGATCTTGATTACTCAACAGAATCAGCGCTGCCAATGTACTGGGTCCGGCAATCATTGGCACGGCTAATGGCACAATAAAAGGTTCTTCACCTACTGCTAGGCCGGTAACACCGCCCGGTTGCGGGAAAATCATCTTCAAACCAATTAGAAACAAAATAACACCGCCGGCAATTCTTACGGTCTCCTGACCAACATTCAGAAAATCAAGAATGGCTTGCCCACTGAATAGGAAGATAAACAAGATAATGAGCGCGACCAGTAATTCTCGGACAAGAATAATGCGTCGGCGCTTGGGCTCGATGACCTTTAACACAGATGTAAATATCGGCAGGTTACCCAAAGGATCCATGATTAAGAACAGCATGACCGCGGCGGATAATGTATCCATCATGTCCTCGCAAAAGATTGAAACAACAATAAATTTGCCGCGCATTATAGCGAAAATTGTACGAACGGTTTACATTATTAGTACAACCGATTCATTTTTTTCGAAGGAAAGGCCATGAGTTTGATGTCAGTTAGCGAAGTTGCTGAGTTTTTAGGCGTACAAGAGATCCGCGTTGAGCGTCTTGAGCGAGAAAGCCTGTTAATTGCCAAAGAGAAAGACGGTAGTGGTAAGCCGTTATTTGATAAAGGCGATGTTGAGCGATACAAACAATTGGCAGAAAGACTGGGTGGCATTTAGCCCCCCAGTTTTCTAATCGATTTGGCGCGACCTATTGTGCAAGCAGTGCACGTGCAACTGTGCGTATGCCTTGCCCAGTGCCTCCTGCTGGCATCATATTAGTCGCGTTTGCGTTGTAAGCGGCGGCAAGATCCAAATGGGCCCAACAGCTCGGATCGACAAATCGCGATAAAAATCCAGCAGCATTTGAAGCACCACCCGCACCACCACCCTTAACGGGTCTGCTGTTTGCGGTATCTGCAAAGTTAGAAGGACATTTCTCCTGATGCCATGGCTCTAAAGGCAATGGCCATGTTCTCTCGTTTTCTTGTTGAGCCCAGGACAACATATCTACGCGCAGTTTATCGTCCATGCAGAACAATGCGTTGTAATCAGAACCCACCGCTGCGACTGCAGCTCCGGTTAGCGTTGCAGCATCAATAATCAAGGGAGCCTTTGTTTCGGAGGCTGCAATCAAGCCATCAGCTAACACCAAACGTCCTTCGGCATCGGTATTAACGATTTCCACAGTAAGGCCATTTTTATAGGTCAGAATATCGCCAAGTTTATAAGCGTGACCGCTGATCAAATTCTCAGCACAACAAAGGAATAGTTTTACGCGCTTGTTCAGCCCTTCCATAATCGCTAGACCCAACGCCCCGGTAACCGTCGCGGCGCCGCCCATATCGCACTTCATATCCAGCATACCTTCGCTGGACTTAATACTATATCCGCCACTATCAAACGTTATTCCCTTGCCGACTAGCGCAGCATCAACCGGAGCCGACGGGTCACCACTAGGGTTATAATCCAAAATTAACATCACTGGAGGCCTGACACTGCCTCTACCAACATTATAAATCCCAGTCCAACCTTGTTGTTCTAGCTCTTCTCCGCGCACGATTTCATACGACACAGCATTAGGAGCAAGTTCTGTTAACCAATTGGCCGCATTAGTTGCTAAGTACTCTGGACTCATAACCTCTGGAGTGTGATTGACCATCTGTCGCGTGAACACCAGCGCACTCAAGCGTTTTTCTAGTAGTGACTTATCTTCATTATCAACAAAATTAAGTACTGTTTGACCTTTGTACGAGACAAAACTAACCGCAAATGCCCACTGTTGTTCGATGTCCCAATCACCGTTTAAGGCAATTTCACTGATGGTATTACTGTCAATTTGGCGCGCCGCCTTTTGAATTTGGCGCAAACATAAATCCCCAGCCTTAACATGAATAAACGCACCGTCTTGGTCGTACGAAACCAGCGAGTCTTGATGCCACGCCCCTGATGGAGAGGCGGTGGTCAGACGTAAACTAAACACCGACATAATTAAACCTTTTTGCTATTCTTGGCCGCTACTTTAACAAACTGAAAAACGGATGCCATGCAATTTGAGTCGCCGCTATTACGCGGCACGTTAATCAAACGTTACAAACGCTTTTTCGCCGACATTCAGCTGGACAATGGTGAGATCATCACAGCCCATTGTGCCAATACGGGTGCTATGACAGGCTGTGCTGAGCCTGGATATCTTGTTTGGGTTAGTCCGGCCAACAATCCTAAACGAAAACTTCAATACACATGGGAACTCGCCCAAACCGATGATGGCGACATGATTGGAGTGAATACCAACGCGGCCAACAAAGTGGTCGAGCACGCGCTGGAGAGTGGCACAATCGATCAACTCATTGCTTTCCCTAAAATACGCCGTGAATACAAGCCCGAGGGAGCAAATTCGCGCTTTGATTTTCTTGTCCAGAATGAGTTTGAGCAATGCTTAGTGGAAGTGAAATCGCTCACCTTATGCGAAAATCAGCTTGGCTACTTTCCCGATGCGGTAACCACACGTGGTGCAAAGCACTGCCGCGAGTTGGCGAACTATGTGTCAGACTCATGTCGCTGTGTTTTGCTTTTTTGCGTGCAACACACTGGGGTTGAAAAGGTTAAGATAGCGGAACACATCGATCCGGATTACGCCCTTGCTGTGGCGGAAGCTCGACGCCGAGGGGTTGAAATTCTTGCTTATCGCTGTTCAATCGATCAACAAAAAATTGTTATAAATCAACAGGTCAGTATAGATTTTTGAAAAATCGGTTGATTTTTCCAGCAACAGCGCCATATTTGCCGCTTGATTTTTGGATATGATCATCATGCCACGCATCAGTTGAGCACAATGGTCAAAACGTCGAGTGGGTCAGTTTTTTCAATGAGTCACTAGCGACATTAGCACTCTTTAGGGTATCGTCTAAGACACAGATATCTGCCGCTTAACCAAAGTACATCTTCAGAGGTTAACGGCTAGAGTCAAATTGGGAGAAGTGTCATATGCCAACAACAAAAGAAACTAAGTCACTTGGGCTACTAGCTCTTGCCGGACTCGAGCCTTATCAAGAAGGCAACAACGAAGAGTATATGAATGAAAAGCAGATGGACCATTTCCGTCTGATTTTGAAAGCCTGGCGTGACCAATTACGCGAAGAAGTCGACCGCACCGTATCGCATATGAAAGACGAGGCCGCCAACTTCCCAGATCCGGTTGACCGAGCGGCTCAAGAAGAAGAGTTCAGTCTCGAGTTGCGGACCCGTGACCGCGAAAGAAAACTGATCAAAAAGATTGAAAAAACATTGAAGCGTATCGAAGACGACGACTTTGGTTTTTGTGACTCCTGTGGCATTGAGATTGGTATTCGTCGACTCGAAGCAAGACCGACTGCTGACTTATGTATCGACTGCAAAACCATGGCAGAGATCAAGGAAAAGCAGCTTCAAGGCTAATGACATCCTTATGCTGAAAAAAAGCTGCAACCTCACGGTTTCGCAGCTTTTTTTGTTTCTTCGGTAGTAAATCTATGCAAACACCAGTGCACTACATCGGACGTTTCGCCCCTTCTCCAAGTGGCCCGTTACACCTGGGTTCACTTTGCACAGCGCTTGGAAGTTACGTTCACGCCAAACGAAACCAAGGTAAATGGTTACTGCGAATCGAGGACATTGATCAACCGAGAACGGTAAACGGTGCAGATGAACAGATTATGGCCACGTTAGAGCGTCACGGGATGGCGTGGGACGGAGATGTCTGGTATCAGTCGCAGCGACTCGACGTTTACGCAGAGCGCTTAGCGCAAATCAAGCATAAAACCTATTGCTGCGATTGTACTCGCGCTCAAATTCGAGCGCGCTCAAAAGCCTATGATGGCCATTGTCGGCATCGTGGAGCTGTGGGTTCGCCTTATGCGGTGAGGTATAAACAGAATGAGCATCATTTGACTTTCAATGATGCCCGACTTGGGCAGTTGACGATTGACGATTTGCACAGCCGAGAGGACTTCATTTTAAAGCGTCGCGATGGCCTTTTCGCTTATAATTTTGTCGTCGTAGTCGATGACATTGAGCAGCAGATTAGCCACATTGTGCGCGGTGCAGATTTACTGGAGACCACACCATGTCATCTGGCTTTGTACGCTACACTTCTTGAACCTGCGCCGCAATATTTGCATTTACCGCTGATCTGCTTTGCTCCTCATCAAAAATTGAGTAAACAAAATCATGCGCCGGCCGTGAACGATAACGTGGCTGTAGAGAATTTGCACTGCGCTATCCAACTGTTGGGTAGTAAGGTCCCTCCGACTCAAGACTTATCCAGCGTATCGGCGACATTGGATTGGGCAATTCAACACCTAAATGTGTCTAAACACACCAAGGCTCGCGAAGTTATTGTCGAACGAGACTAACAAGCTTATTATATGCGCCTAATTTTGACCGGTATCTAAGCTAAGGAGCCAAGGCTTATCATTACCAAAGTGATACAAAAAATGCGCAATGCGTTGAGCAATTCAGGCACTCAATCGTCGACAGTTGAATTAAAACGCGTGGTGATTCCTCGCTCTGAACACCCTGTCACGCGCTCAGAAATCAGTGCTAACGCTCTGAAGGTATTGTATCGATTGAACAGCGCCGGTTATCAAGCTTATCTAGTGGGGGGTTGTGTCCGCGACATTATGCTGGGGCAACACCCTAAAGACTTTGATGTTGTCACCAATGCTACGCCGGAACAAATTCAGGCTCAGTTTAAAAACTGCCGTCTCATAGGGCGCCGTTTTCGCCTTGCGCATATTGTATTCGGTAGAGAAATAATCGAAGTTGCCACATTTCGTGGGCACCATGATAGTCAGGCTGAAAAGCAAGCATTGGGCTCACAGACAGAGCATGGTCAACTGACTCGTGACAACGTGTTCGGTAGTATTGATGAGGACGCGCAGCGTCGAGACTTCACTATCAATGCAATGTACTACAACATTGCAGATTACTCGGTAAGCGATTTTGCCAATGGCGTTAAAGCCATCAAGAATCGCGAAATTGAGCTGATTGGTGACCCCGAAACTCGTTATCGCGAGGATCCAGTGCGAATGCTAAGAGCGATTCGGTTCGCTGCTAAATTGGACATGCATATCACCGATCGCACCGGCGAGCCGATACATGCTTTGCACGGTCTCCTCAGCAATATACCTGCGGCGCGACTTTTTGAAGAGTACCTCAAACTATTCTTGGCGGGAAAAGCGCTCAGCACCTTTGAGCTTTTGAATGAGTACAGTCTTTTCGGCCAATTGTTCCCAAGCTTGACCAAAGTTGCGCAAAACCAACAGAGCCGTGAATATCAGCTCATCGAACAAGTGCTAATCAATACTGACAATCGAATTAACAACAATCAGCGCGTAACGCCGGCATTCTTACTAGCGGCTTTCATGTGGTACCCGCTAGAAGAAAAGTATCAGAAGTTGTTGGCGGAATCAGGGTTACAGCCGCATGATGCATTTAATATCGCAATCAATGACGTATTGTCAGAACAAAGTAAGCGGATCATGATCCCCAAGCGTTTCAGCGTCACCATCAGGGATATTTGGCATCTACAGTGGCGTTTGCCGAAGCGCTTCGGCAGGAAAGCACAAACACTACTCAATCATCCAAAGTTTCGTGCAGCGTACGACTTCATGTTAGTCCGAGGTCAAATTGAAGGTGGTCAAAGCCTGGAGGTCGCCCAGTGGTGGACTGAGTATCAAAATGCCGATCCTGAACAGCGGCGCAAAATGGCCAATGCAGGACAACGAAAAAGCCGACGCCGTCCATCTCGACGCAAACCAAAAGCGAAACAAACTGATGCATGAGCAGGTATTTATCGGCCTAGGCAGTAACGAGCAAAATCCGGCTAAAGGGTCGCCGGTCGAACAAATAAAGGCTGCAATCAAGGTACTCGCCGAGCAGCCCGACATAGAAATGGTCGGAGCATCTTCACTGTACGTCAGCACGCCAATGGGGCCGCAAAATCAAGACGACTTTGTTAACGCTGTTGCACATGTCCGCTGCAACTGCTCGGCGGATACGCTGCTGGATATCTTGCAATCAATTGAACAACAATTCGGTCGACAACGTAAACAAGAACGTTGGGGTCCACGGACCCTTGATTTGGACATCCTAATGTTCGACCAACAAATTATACAAACCAAGCGACTGACCATACCGCATTACGGTATTGCAGAGCGAGAGTTTGTATTAGTTCCACTATTTGAACTAGTGCCGGAAATGGTAATGTCTGATGGTAGACCCATTTCGGCGTGGGTAGCGAATTGCTCATTAAAGGGCTTAAGACGTCTTAGGGCGGAACAACCAGCACAGGAGCAGACCGCATGAAGAAAAAAACGAGCGCCAGTTTGCAATTGAGCAAACAAAATGGCGAAAAAATCACTGCACTTACTGCGTATGACGCTAGTTTTGCAAAATTGTTCGATGAGGTTGGTGTCGACCTTATTTTGATCGGCGATTCTCTCGGCATGGTCTTACAGGGCCGTGATGACACCCTGAGTGTTACCGTTGATGATATTTGCTACCACACCCGCAGCGTTGCTCAGGGTGCTCAGCAAGCGATGATTGTCGCGGACATGCCGTTCATGAGTTATGCAACCCCAGAGCAAACGTATCAAAATGCAGCTCAGTTGATGGCCTCAGGCGCCAGTATGGTGAAACTAGAAGGTGGCGAATGGCTCGCTGAAACGATAGCAGGCTTGGTTGAACGTGGCGTTCCAGTGTGCGGACACATTGGTCTAACGCCACAGTCAGTGCACGTGTTTGGGGGTTTTAAAGTCCAAGGCCGAGATGCAGAAAAAGCCAATGCACTGGTAGCTTCGGCACAGGCACTCGAGCGAGCGGGCGCACAATTATTGGTAGTTGAATGCGTTCCAACATCACTCGGTAAGCGGATCAGCGAGGCTGTGGATATTCCTGTCATTGGCATTGGTGCAGGAGTCGATTGTGATGGTCAAATTCTCGTTATGCACGATATGTTAGGAATCAGTGCTAACTATATGCCCAAATTCTCTAAAAACTATCTTACTGAATACGGTGATATCCGCAGTGCAGTGGTGCAGTTTATCGACGATGTAAAGAAAGGCGTGTTCCCCGGCAAAGAACACAGTTTCGAATAGTCTACCTCCCGCGAAAGTAAGGCTGAAATATGCAAATCATCGAAAATATTCAGGCGCTGCGTGAATTGCGACGCAAGTGGCAACTCAAAGGCGACGTGATCGCATTTGTACCGACTATGGGGAATTTACATCAAGGACACCTGAAGCTAGTGAAAAAGGCGAAGGCCAACGCTGACATCGTCGTCGTGTCCATTTTTGTCAACCCGCTGCAGTTCGGACCTGATGAAGATCTGGATGCCTATCCTCGTACACTTGCAGCTGATAGCCAAGCCTTGTCAGACCTCGGTGTGGATGTATTGTTCACGCCATCAGTGAAAGACATTTATCCGCGTGGATTGGAGCAGCAAACTTTTGTGGAAGTGCCGGGTATTTCATACATGATTTGTGGCGCAAGTCGCCCGGGTCACTTTCGCGGCGTTGCAACGATCGTTTCAAAACTGTTTAACATGGTACAGCCAAATAAAGCCTACTTTGGCGAAAAAGACTTTCAGCAGTTGCAGGTGATCAAAGCAATGGTCACAGATCTATCTATGAACCTTGAAGTCCACGGTGTAGCTACTGAACGCGAAAATGATGGTTTGGCCATGAGTTCGCGAAATGGCTATTTGACCGCTGAACAACGTCAGCTAGCACCGCTACTGTATCGTTGTATCAGTGAGCTTGCGGACAACATTGTCGCTGGACGTAGAGATTTTCGGCGCTTGATTAGCGATGCCAAGAGTGAACTCGCCAAGCAAGGTTTTAAGCCTGATTATATAGAGATCCGCGCTGCAGAGAGTTTGCTACACCCTAGTCATGAAGATGATAATTTAGTTATCTTGGCCGCAGCCTTTTTAGGCAAAACACGTTTGATTGACAATATTCAACTTCAGTTGGACGAATAGTCAACCGCTTTTAAAGCCTGATTTACAGCCTGTGAATCAAGATTCATATCGCCAGCTTGGCGGGCTAAAGCGAGAACGGTGTCTCGAAATCCCTGACTAAAATTCAGAAAACCAAAAGCCAGATGGACCTCTGACTGCGTATAACTCTGATGTGCGATCGGAGAGCCAGACATCATCAGGACCAAACCTTCTATGATACGTTTTACCTTGGGCTGATTATCGGGCAATAAAATCGCTGTTCGCGAGGGTGCAACGACGTATTTTTCATCATTCAGGCGCTGCGCAAAATCACTTGCCGATGCTAAGTCGCCGTCCATGTCCGTACAGAAAGACAAATCATAATAACTATTCATACCGACGACGAAGTCAGGGTCGATCGATAACTTATATAAATACCGATTCATGTGTTCAAACGCAACATCGCCACATAGCCATGCGACAACGGCATGGTGTTCGGGGAAAATTTTGTATTTGATCAAATTTGTTGGCATTTCTGTCACCGGTTTCAGCCGCCTAACAGTAAAGAGAGCTTAAAAAATAGTCAACTCGAATGAAAACTTAGGCGCGATTTGCTTGTGGCATAGTCAATGCCATTAACGTTTGCCACTGAGGACATTGCTGAGCGATCTCAATTTGTTCGGCTAAAATATCGTGTAAATCCTGGTCCGTCGTCAATGGGTTGGCCAATACGACTCTGAAGACGGTGATTGCTTCGTCGGCATACTGATGAGTGGTTAAGCGTGTGCGAGAGACGAATGATTTACCGGCCTCGCGTTGACGCTTTTGCACATTGACGACAAGCTTGTTGAGCACATCGTTAATTTCATTTCGTTGGGCCCGATTTGCGTTATTCATGAGTGCCAATATACCCTGCGGCACGACACGGTAGGTTAGCAAACTTAATGTTGGCTTAGTGACTAGCTCAAAGTTGGGCTCTTGGTCAATCATGTCAGCAAATCTGCGAGCCTTTTCAATGCTTTGATTCACAAGCAGCTCGTAGCCTTGGCGACCGAGAATATGCAACGACGCATAAACCAGCATTGCCATTCCGTTGCGTGACCCTTCAAGTGTGGTCGCACCTAAGTCCTTTGAACCCTCTCGGAGGATATATTGAGCATGATGGCGAACCGCGTTGGCTTTTTGAGGGTCTTTAAACAAGACCATACCTGCGCCCATTGGCACATACATTTGTTTGTGCGCGTCAATGGTGACTGAGTCCGCTTTCTCAATGCCGATTAATTTATTTCTATAGCGTTCTGAAAATAGGGTTGCGCCGCCCCAAGCAGCGTCCACATGGAACCAGCAACCCAATTCTTTAGCAACATCAGCCAGTTCATCTAGTGGATCGATGTGACCGGTTTCCGTGGTCCCTGCCACACCGACAACAGCAAGCAGCTTTTTACCTTGCTGCTGATAGGCCAATCCTGCTTGTAGGGCCTTTTCAGGCGACAACGTTTGCGAAGGACAATCAATCATGATCATCTCGTTTCGGCCAACACCGAGCAGGTCCATTGCCTTCCCAAGCGAGTAATGCCCGCGTTTTGAGCTAACCACACCGATACCATCGATGCCATAATGTTGATAAGCAGCCATTAGACCCGTGCGTGACACGCCGGGAAAACCGGGTTGCGGGCCTAATAGGTTATTTCTTGCGACCCATAAAGCTGTCATATTGGCGACTGTCCCACCCGAGCAAAATGCGCCTAAGCTATGTCTAGCACTGTGTAAATGTTGGTCATAGAACCCATCGGGTTGTTGATAGATAACATTGTGCATGATCCCCAACACTTGACGCTCAAGTGGAGTAAAGGCTTTCGACGTTTCAATTTTGACGAGGTTTTGATTTAACCCAACCATCAATTTCGCCAACGGCAAATGGAAATAGGGTAATGCAGAGGTCATGTGGCCGATAAATGTCGGCGAATACGTATTGACTGAATGCGCAACTAGCTTTTCTAACAAGGCTTCTGCGTGGGTCGAGACGAAATCGGGAATCTCAGGTATAACGGCAGAATCAAAATCTTTCTCAATTTCCTCGAGGGACGTTTTTTTAGCCACCACGTGCTGAGACAAAAAATCGGCAAGATTGTCTGAAATGTGCTGCTCGATTTGAGCGAGCTTTGAATTCACCTGTTCAGGTTTAGTAAACACCCGAATCAGATGACTCATACTGACTTCAGCTTTACTCACACAAACACCCTCTAACACCAATAAACGCATGCCTACCGTTTGCACGGTGATCGCGGACTTTACCCCAGATGGCAACATTTACCAAGTTTTTCGGGTCAGTTTTACGCAACAATCAAGATACCCATTCAGAAATGATCTGTTATAGTTTAATAACAAGCCTAGAGAAGTAAGTACTGAATGCCAATAAAAGAGATCACTGATACTTTTTCACTCGATCGCATAGTGCCATTTTTTCAGCCGATTATGGATCTGGAAACGGATAGCGTCTGGCGGTATGAGTGTTTGGCGAGGCTAATTGGCGAACAAGATCATACGTTCTTACCCAGCGAGTTTTTGTTCATCGTCGAGCGCAATAACTGGTGCCAACAACTCACCGAGACCATGTTAATTCAGAGTGCCCAGTACTTTCGCAATATGAACATACCGTGGAATATCAATCTCGACACACAGGATTTGCTTAATCCTCAGTTGTTGCCTTTTCTGCATGAGTTACTGGAAGAATACCCTAACCGGCAGCGGATTAGCATCGAACTAACGGCTCACGCGGCATTGCATTACGAGCAGGAACTAACGGTGTTTGTAGAGCGATGTGCAAAGTTTGGGATTGGGGTGTTTATCGACAATGTTGGTGCGACACCAGTCAACATGCAGCGCTTACTAACACTGCCCATACGTGGCATCAAATTAAGTGGAAGTTTAATCAACAAGTACGTTGATGATAATGCCATCCATGATTTTGTTGATCACCTCTGCGATGTTGCCAACAATCACTCAGTGTCGATTGTCGCCGAACACATAGAAACTCAATCGACCTTATCCCTGTTGAACCAGCTACCCATTCGTTACGCCCAAGGTTACTTATTCAGCCACCCGAATGCCGCCGTGAGCACGCAGTAAATCAGCAGCGCTAATCCACGCTATCAAGTTGCCAGCATTGCTGCCCGGCCGCTTGGTATTTCCGTTCAAAAGGCGTCATAGGTTCCGTCGCCTCGACCTCAGTAACCATCGCTTGTATCCCATAAACGGATAATGCTATCTGAAATTCTTGTACCAGTATTTGCCAATTACTGCGCACCTGAATCTTGCCGCCTAACCGGACAAAATCGGGCATCGCAGGCCCTGCATGCCAGCGTTTCTGGACTTGAGACGGTTTCGGGTAGGGGTTGGGGTACAGCAAGAAATGATGGCTTAGCCGCATACCATGCTGATGGGCTAGAAACCAAAAGTCATTAACATCGGCGCGTAACACTCGATAGTTGTCCTGTGAGGTACCATAGTGCGCATGCTTGGCCAAGCGCGCCGCTGATTTGTCGATACCAATGACCTTTGCATCCGGAAACTGCTTAGCAATCGCAGCGGTGCTCTCCCCCACACCACAACACGAGTCAAAGATGATATCGCCCTGCCAATCGTCCAGCCAGTTTAGACTCTCATCAAACGCAGCTTGGGTGTGGGCGCTAACAGGTCTACCTCTGGCCGCTCGTTGATATCGCTCCACATATTCGATGAGCTTGTCATGCGGCTGTGTTTGAGTAGTCGTAATCCCGTGAACTATCTGGCTCATAGGCTGACTTAACTGCGTATCCCGACACCGCGTTGCAACAAGCTATAAGCGATTGAAAACAAGATGACATTGAACACGACTAACAAACCAATCGAGGTCATTACATTGACGTCAGACACGCCCAAGAATCCGTACCGAAAACCGTTAACCATATACACTATCGGATTAGCTTTACTGACCCATTGCCAAAACTCAGGCAAAAGACTCAGCGAATAAAAGACACCGCCCAAATACGTCAAAGGTGTTAACACAAATGTAGGTACGACGGATATGTCATCAAAGGTCTTGGCGAAAACAGCATTGATCAAACCCGCAGTGGCGAACATCGTCGATGTTAAGATTAAGGTTAAAACAATGATTCCGAGGTTGTAGATTTGCACATCAACAAACAACATTGAGACACATGTGACGATGATGCCGATTAGCATGGCTCGAGCAACACCACCACCGACAAAGCCCATGATCACTACCCACGTCGGGACTGGTGCCACGAGTAATTCTTCGACGTTGCGCTGAAACTTGGCGCTAAAAAATGAAGACGAAACATTAGAGTAGCTATTGGTTATCACTGACATCATGATCAAGCCAGGAACAATGAACTCCATGTAACTAAAACCGCCCATTTGACCAATTCGACTACCAATCAAACTGCCAAAAATAACAAAGTACAAACTCATAGTTATAGCAGGCGGGACAAGTGTTTGAACCCAAATACGCAAGAAGCGCGTGCACTCTTTAATCCAAATCGTACGCAATGCTACAAAATACAAATGATTCACGCGGTTTCTCCTACTGCTGATTCGCTCGACCAGATTCAACTAAACGGACGAATAATTCTTCCAATCGATTCGCCTTATTACGCATACTCATCACTTCAATACCTTGTTCAGACAACAGCGCAAATACGGGACTCAACCCTTCACTTTTATGAACATCAACTTCTAACGTATGGTCGTCGAGCAAGCGTGTTGGATAGTTACCCAAAACAGGTGTCTCGGTAGTGGGTGCAATGTCGAGCACGAAGGTTTCAACATTGAGCTTGGCTAGTAGCGCTTTCATACTGGTGTTTTCAACGATTTGCCCTTTATCAATAATGGCAATATTGCGACACAGGCTCTCCGCTTCTTCCAGATAGTGAGTCGTAAGGATTATGGTAATACCTTGCTGGTTTATGTCTTGTAAGAATTGCCACATTGAGCGGCGTATTTCGATATCAACGCCTGCGGTAGGTTCATCTAGGATCAGCATTTTTGGTTCATGCATCAGCGCTCTGGCAATCATCAGGCGACGTTTCATCCCGCCGGATAACTCTCTTGCCCGCGCATCGCGTTTTTCCCAAAGGTCGAGCTGCTTTAGGTATTTTTCGGCACGCTCGCGCGCGACAGAGCGCGGCACACCATAGTAACCCGCTTGGTTGAGTACGATTTGCATCAGGGTTTCAAACTGGTTGAAATTAAATTCCTGGGGAACCAAACCAATTTGCGATTTCGCTAAGGTCAAATCAGTATCGATGGAATAATCAAATACGCTAACCTCACCATGACTCTTATTCACCAAAGACGAAATAATACCGATCGTTGTGGACTTTCCCGCGCCATTCGGGCCTAGCAACGCGAAAAAGTCACCTTCTTCAACTTGCAGATCAACACCTTTCAGTGCTTCAACACCACCTTTATAGGTCTTTTTGAGACCTTTGATATCCAATGCAAACATGCGCTTCTCATTTCTGTGCGAGCTTTAAAACTGAGGGGGCGAACGAGATTTAAGCTTAAATTCGTTACGCGAGTGTGTATGTGAAGGCATTATCGCAGAAATCAAGCGTAATCGCATGTTTCCTGCAAAGGCCTCGAAGGCGGCCTTTGCAGGCAGAGTGGGCCATTAATTTGCGCGTTGTGCAGTTAAGATTTTATCGCGTGGCGCGATCATCAATACCGCTTTGCGGTCAAAAAAGTAAGATTCAAAACTTGGATTAAGCACTTCACCGCGTTCGCCGTTGGCACTAATGGTAATTTGTTCGGCGTTCACACCTGAGTTGAGCAAAGTTTGTTTAACCGCAATCGCGCGTTTTTCGGACAACGCCAAATTATCCTTATGGCTGCCACGAGGATCAGCATAACCCGATATGTGAATACCCAGTTCATCTGCACCATTAAGCAGGTCAGCGACTAAGGAGAGCTGTTCATCATAGATAGGTTCAATGGTATCTTGTCCTGTCTTAAATTGAATTGTCGTGGTGAGTTCAGGTAACAGTGGTTCAGCGGATTCGATTATTGTAACCGGCTGCACCATGGCCTTGTGCTGCCATTCGACCAGTTCATCTTGGAGTGCAAATAATTGTTGCTGCGTTTGCGCTTCATTTTGCCTCGCGACAGTGATAATGCGTTCCTGTTCTGCGTCTTGCCCAATCATCAGGCCAAAAATACCGCCGACTACAGCGCCAACAGGGCCGGCCACCATCCCCCCCATTGCAGCACCAGTGGCACCACTGACCAAAACTGGCGCAGATTCCTTGTCGAGACTTGTGTCTGCCTCAGTAGCCAACGCTACCGGTGAGCTTAGTGCTAGTGCCATCGAGCTGGCTAGGGCTGTATGTGTCGCGAATGATTTAATTTGCTTCATTGTTGTTTCCTTTTTCGGTGTGAATATTTGCTACCCGATAAGTAAAACAACGCAAACTGGAAAGGGCGTGACAGTGTTATGTCAAGCTGATGATAAATTATGGCGCAAAAGTGGCGAGACCCATTTCTCGCCACTTCCAAGCCCAATTACTGGCCGTTAATCCAAAAGTGAACCAGAATGCTGGCTGCGTAACCCAATGCAATCACTGGAGTCCAGCGCAGGTGTCCGAAGAAAGTGTAATACCCTCTGGCTTGCCCCATCAGGGCGACACCCGCTGCCGAACCGATCGACAACAAACTACCACCAACCCCTGCTGTCAGTGTCACCAGCAACCACTGAGAGTGTGACATGTCAGGATTCATAGTGAGCACTGCAAACATAACGGGAATATTGTCTACAATCGCTGACAAAATACCGACCAATACATTGGCACCTGTGGCACCAAAATTTCCATACATAACTTGCGATGTGAGCTCTAAATAGCCAATAAAACCTAAACCGCCCACAGCTAAAATAACGCCGTAGAAGAAAAACAATGTGTCCCACTCGGCTCTGGCTATTTTGGCGAAAATGTCGAAGGACTCTGGATCATTGTGAGAACCAGGTAATGAGTCGGCTTCATGGTGTCCATTCATTGTGGTTTTCTTTAGGTAAAAACTAAACAGTTTTAAATAGCCCAAACCGAACATCATGCCGTAAACCGGTGGTAGATGCAGGAAGTTGTGAAAACTGACCGCAGTCACAATTGTGAGAATAAACAAACCGACAATGGTTAAGCCACCTTGCTTTATCGGTGTAATGCGGGCATGTGAAGCCTCTGGTTTTCCAAGCGGTACCGCGAACGACATGAGCGCAGCAGGCACCAGGTAGTTCACTACCGATGGTATAAACAGCGCAAAAAACTCAGTGAATTCCAAGATACCTTTCTGCCAAACCATGAGTGTCGTGATATCCCCAAACGGACTGAACGCGCCTCCAGCATTGGCGGCAACTACGATATTGATACACCCTAAACCGATGAAACCAGCGTGATCACGTCCAACAGCAATGATTACGGCGCACATCACTAAAGCAGTGGTCAAATTATCTGCAATGGGCGAGATAAAAAAGGCCAGTACGCCGGTCAACCAAAAGATACCGCGGTAACTGAACCCTCTCGCAGTCAAGGCGTCTCTTAATGCGTTAAACACGTCGCGTTCAAGCATGGCATTGATATAGGTCATTGCAACAAGCAAGAAGAAGAATAGCTCGGCGTATTCGAGAAAATTGTGCCGGATAGCATGTTCGAGCAGCGCTGAATCAGGCGAACCACTATAAGCTGCAGCGATCAAAATCCAAATCAAACCTGCTGCGACAAGCACAGGTTTGGATTTGCGCATATGTATCTGCTCTTCCAAAATGACAAAAATATAGGCAAACACAAAAATCCCGATCGCCAAATACCCCTGCCATGCGTTAATAAGATTCACTGAGGACCCAGTATCACTTTCAGGTGTTGCAAAAACACCGACCGAAAACAGCACACTGGTCAAAAAAAGCCAAAATTTAAGCATAACAACCACCTTGGGTGTTGTAAGAAAAACGCTAACCGTTAGCGTTGGGAAACGATTCTGACGCTGAGCATAACGGCTAGATGACGCGGCAGTATTCGACTTTAGTCGTGCACTGATAGCGACACTGCCTAGTAATGGTACAGACAGGCAGTATCATGCAGGAATTTCGTTAAAAACAGTTATTTCAGTGCCGCCATTAAATCAAAACAATCATATATATTTCAATGCGTTATATGTCCAAATGCAAACAGTTTGTAAAGGATTTATTGCGTTTTTGTAAGTGTTATTAGCACGCGATTCACGCCAAGAATATTGACTATTTAACAGCACCTGATTTCAGCCTAAATAAAACCTCTCTCAGGCGTCACCACCCGCAGCACAATACGTGGTCATACTGGCTGACACATGGTTGAAACTGACGTACTCTTAAGCCGCTAACAAAAACCATATCGATCTGGGGAGATTGATTTGAGGATCTACTTCGTCATTGCGTTACTTTTTTCTGCTCTCACCTCAGCCTCGCCGAGCTTTATTGAGGTGAATGGCTATAACGTTGAGAAAGCTATCACTATCCACAATTTGACGAGCCCGATATGGTGATAGAAGAAATAAAAGCACTGCTCGATAGAACGCCCTAAATGGATTCACATGTTGAAAAATGATACTCCTCACACGATCACTTTGTACTACGTACATGATCCCATGTGTGCGTGGTGTTTTGCCTTTCAGGGAAGTTTACAAGCGCTAATAGCTAACCTCCCCCCAAACGTAAAGCTAGTGAAACTTCTGGGGGGGTTAGCACCAGACAGCTGCGAACCAATGACTGAGCCTATGAAATTGCACATTATCAACAACTGGCGGCGCATTGAGAGCACAGTTGAAGGTATAAGGTTTAACTATGATTTCTGGAAAGCCTGCGAACCACGGCGATCTACCTACCTAGCCTGTCGGGCTGTCATCGCCGCTCGGATGCAGGGGGAAAGCTTCGAAGATAAGATGATTGATGCGATTCAAATGGCTTATTACACGCAAGCGAGGAACCCCTCAGATGCCGAGACTCTGCTATATCTGGCGAAGCAATTAGGCCTGACGACACAAACGTTTGAGTTGGATCTTGTTTCTGCGCATACCAATCAAATATTAATGGAAAATATCCAACGCGCTAGAGCGCGAAATGCACGAACTTTTCCGAGTTTGGTACTCGATAAAGGCGGAGCATTTGGACATGTCAATGTCGACTACAATACACCGGATGCTATGATCCGGACAATTGAGGCCGTTGCGACAAGCCGTCAATAACCGCCTTATTTGTTAAACGATTCAGTACAGTTTCCCTAACACCAACTGGGGGTCTGGGTACAGCGCCAACATATCAGCTAAATCTGCTCGGCTCACGACACCGGGCATATCACACACCTCAGGCCGCTCGTAACAAAGCTGAAGGTGCAAATGAACAGGCCAACCACCATTTTCTTCAGGTCTTCCCATCCACGCAAAAACGTCCCCTTTTGCGATCGCTTTGCCGACAGGATTGTTGTCAAATGATGCTTTACTCAAATGACCAAATAACGCGTAAAGCTTGGTTCCACCCAGGTCATACTGAACGACAAGGGTATACCCATAGTCCAACTCAAGTGCGTTGTAGGCTCGTTGGTAAATAACACCATTATAAAAGCTATGAATCTCTGTGTTGTCTGGCGCAAAAATATCGATACCAATATGATGGTCACGCACGCCTTTGTAGTGTCCGGCATTATATATATCGGGTCGATGCTCATTATATTTACCAATAGCATATTGTTGACCAGCAGGTAATTGCATTGGTCCTTGAGTCATATCGAGAACACAGTAGTCAGAAGGCAGCCGAACGACCTCGGCAAATTGAAAAGAATCAAAGTTAATCACCAGTAACTCCAAGGCGGTGCACATATCATTAGATTAAATGGGCGATAATGCACCTGTAAACACTAAAAAAGGCAATTTGCTCACCAAATGTGGCAGAAATATGGAAATCATGTTGGCCCTCTGCCAATTCGACAGAACTCAGGTAAACTGCCACATAAGAAAGACACGACGAGAAAGCAGTTCCTATGCGGCGCATTGCCCTAATTGAAGATGACAAGTCACTGCGGGAAAATTACACCGAAGCACTATTACGTCAAGGCTATCAAGTGAGCGGTTATGACAATCGAGCCGCAGCTGAACAGGCATTTAATGTGCGTTTACCGGATTTGGCAATTATTGATATTGGCCTTCAAGATGAATACGACGGTGGCTTTAAGCTTTGCCAAATGCTACGTCAACTCTCACCTACCGTGCCGATTATTTTTTTCACCGCGCGAGACAATGATATCGACACTGTAAGCGGCTTGCGTATGGGGGCGGATGACTATCTGACTAAAGATATATCACTGCCTCATTTGCTTGCTCGAATTTCAGCCCTATTTAGACGCTCAGAACTGCTTAATTCTCCGGTCGACGAAACCAGTATTATCGAAGTAGATGATTTAATTCTGGATAGCAACCGGATGCAAGTCAGTTGGCAAAATCACGTCGTTGATTTGACCATCACTGAGTTTTGGATGTTGTATTCATTAGTTAAGCAACCGGGACATGTGAAGAGTCGCCAGCAATTGATGGACGATTCAAAAATGGTGGTCGATGACACCACCATAACCTCCCATATCAAACGCATTCGGCAAAAATTCACTGCCATTAATCAAGATTTTGATGCCATTGAAACCCTGTATGGCATGGGGTATCGCTGGCGCTCGAGTCGCTGAACATGCGCATACCGATTCGCCTCCAGTTAATGCTGATGTCGACATTTCTGTTGGCTATCCCAGTGATCGGTTATCAATACGTATGGGAACTGGAGTCTTACCTCCGCAGTGGACAAGAACAAACCATGATAGGAACCGCGCGCGCCGTTGCAAGTGCGTTGCATGAACGTGAGGGGTTGTTTGACTCTCCAGCGACTCAACGCGAAACCGTCCGTCCTGGTACCGATTTGTATGCAGTACCCATACGGCAAGCGATCAAATTGGATGGTAGCTTCAATGACTGGCGAGATGCGCAGCCACTTGTCCGGCACTATGATGATCGCTATCGCATCGACGATCCGAACGCACCGTTTGCGCAGAGCTCCAGTCTGAGTTTTGACCACGCTGTCGGCCGGTATCAGCAATATGTTTACGCGATGTTTGCCGTCAAGGACAACGTTTGGATTAAGCGCCCTCCCAACGCACGAGGAGTCGAACAAAATGATCACTTGCTGATCGCGATGAGCGACGACAATGATGTGATCCAACGATTTGTCATCGCCCCAAGAGGACCAGGCTGGGTCAATGGCTATCAGTTAGCATCAGAAGCAAATAGCTATGAAGTATTAGGCAATGAAACCCGTATCCAAGGCCGTTGGGTGGAAACTGAACAAGGCTACAATATCGAGATTCGCTTTCCATTTGCGATGACGGGCGGTGATTTAGCATTTGCGTTTGTCGACGTAGATGAATCTATTCGCGCGTCACCAGTCAGTATTATTGGTACCGCTGACCCGAATGAAAAAACAGAACTTGGTACGATCGCAACGCAATCCTCTGCAATAGAACGCCTATTAAATAGCTTGCAGTACACTCAATCCCGCGTTTGGGTCGTGGATAAACACTTGCGAGTATTGGCGCGCGCAGGTGACATACAGCAGGCAAGTGGGCTGAATGGACTGAATCGAAAGAACAATAGTCCAAAGTGGTGGCAGTCTTTTGAGCAACAATGGTTGTTGCCGCTGTACTATCTCATCTTGACCAAACCAAGTAATGACTTTATTGACGAGCTAGCCAATGCGTATGCACTTGAAGGGCAAGATGTGGCAAACGCGTTGGACGGTGACGCCGACGCATTATGGCGCCTAAGCCCAGACAATAAAGCAGTGATCCTGTCGGCGGCGCACCCTATCTATGTGGCAGATAAGGTGATTGGCGCGGTAGTAGTTGAGCAAACCACCAATGGTATTAGAACCCTGCGCAATCAGGCGCTAGAGCAGTTATTTCATGTCATGTTAGCGATCATGATTGTTGCAGTATTGATGATCTTATTGTTCGCTACACGTATTTCCAATCGCATCAGACAATTGCGAGATGATGCAGAGGCCGTGATAGACGACAACGGAAAAATCATCGGTACCCTTCCAGAAATGCGTAAGTATGACGAAATCGGCGACTTGTCGGCGACCTTTTCTCAAGTCATTGAACGGCTAACCCATTACACCCAGTATTTAGAAAATATGGCGTCGCGTTTATCGCATGAACTCCGCACCCCAGTTGCAGTTGTCCGCTCTTCACTCGATAACTTAATGGTCATCCAACAAGATGAATCAGAAAAAGCCTATACCGCGCGCGCACTGAAAGGAATCGATCGGCTGAGCCAAATCCTCACACGAATGAGTGAAGCTACTCGTCTTGAAGCGGCACTAGCCAGCGCAAACAAAGTGCACTTTGACATAGTATCAGTGGTCACCACTTGTGTTGAAAGCTATGCCGCTGTGTACCCCAATCACCGTATCGAGTTACAGTGCAATATTGACACTGCTGAAATCAGCGGTGTACCAGATTTGTTTGCTCAGTTATTGGATAAGGTGGTTTCAAATGCTATTGAATTCAGCGCCACGGATTCTCCAATCAGAATTCACTTGTGGCAAGAACAACAACAGGTCTGTTGCTCGATTACCAATCACGGGCAAATATTGCCAGCCGGCATGGAACGAGAAGTATTGCAAAGTATGGTTTCAGTGCGACCTAACGATCCCCAGCAAGATGAAGTGCACTTAGGATTAGGCCTATATATTGCTCGTGTCATAGCTGAGTTTCACTCTGGCGATATCAGTATCGGCAACCTTCCTGACAAAAGCGGTGTTTGTGTCATATGCAGATTTTCGCGCGCATAGGGTTATTGAGTCGTGAGCCAATCCACAGATTGCGCCGCTTGGTAAAACCATTCGGCCGCCTTGCCCTGTGTGGTTTTGGCTTTAGCGATATACAGTGGAATCGGCGGACGAGGAATATCGGTATACTTAACAACCAGCTGCCCTGCTTGGATCGCGGGCTTGATCCAATGTAGGGGTAAGAATCCGACGCCAAGACCCGTTTGTTGCGCAATGATTTTATGCGCCATAGAACTGACGTGAATGGTTTGACGCGCATCGAATAAGCCTGAAGAACGTTCTGGCAGAGAACGCGAGGAGTCTTTCACTACGATGGCAGGAAATTCTGCGACGGTATTGGCGGCAAGCGGTTCCGGAAGCGCCACAAGTGGATGTTCTGCTGCTACAGCGAAAACTAATTCCGCTTGACCAATTGAAGCAATATCATAAAGTCCACTTGCGATTTCACCATTCACACCAATGGCTAAATCTGCCCGTTGGGTGTGCAGTGCATCCCATCCGCCCCCTAAAACCTCTTCAGTGACCTGAATGTCGACAGGTTTTTGCAGCTCACAAAACTGGCCAATCAAGCTGAATAAATGTTCTACTGGCAAAATACTATCGATTGCGATGGTTAATCGCGGCTCCCACCCAGTCTCAAGTTCCTTAACTTTTTCGCTCAACCGATTCGCGGCGTCGAGCAACTGTTGCCCTTCTCTTAAGATCAACTGCCCAGAAGCCGTTAATACTGCTCTATGTCCGGAGCGATCAAACAGAGTAACGCCCAGATCAGACTCTAATTTATTGACCGTATAAGTCAGCGCAGAAGGAACTTTGAATAGTGCTTCAGCGGCAGCGGCAAAACTACCTTTCTCTTGAATGGCTTTGAGAACACGCAGTGATTCAAGGTTGATTGGATGCGGCATAGTGACACTGAATGAAATGAGTTGGACTAAGTATGCAAACAAAGCCTGCTAGTCGCAAATCGACCAACAAGCTTTGTGGTTCACGTTATGGTAGGTCAAACAAAATGGCTTTGGTAATAGTCTCCTCAGCGTTGCTCAGGGTTGCCTGGTTTAACTGCTCCAGTGTCGCACCGTCTCCAGCGTTGAGAGCTTGACCATCAATGCTCAACTGCCCTTCAATCACGTGTACATAATAAGTACGCGCCTCATTTAATTCGGCGGAAACCGTCTGACCAGCAGACAAGTTAACATGATTGACCGTTGCATCCTGTTTGATCATCAATGTTCCATCTCGTCCATCAGGTGTAATCACCGGTGTAATAGCCTCGCTTAAGTCAAACGCTTTCTGTTGATAGCCCGGCGAGCCTCCTCTTTGGTTAGGCTGAATCCAAATTTGCAAGAAGTGCAATGGTTCGGTACTCGAGGCGTTATACTCACTGTGCATAATTCCACTCCCTGCGGACATTAACTGGAATTCACCGGCGGGTAAGACTTGCTCGTGGCCTTCACTGTCCTTATGCACCATCTCCCCTTGGGTCACTAAACTGATGATCTCCATATCACTATGACCATGGGTACCAAAACCCGCACCCGGTGTTACCGAGTCATCATTGATAACCCGTAGTGCCGAAACCCCCATATGGGCTGGATCATAATATTGCCCAAAAGAAAAAGTATGGCGACTATTAAGCCAGCCGAAGCTGGCTCTGCCGCGCTCTTGTGAACGTCGGATTGAAATCATTAGGCTACCTCCCCATCTGCGTTAGACTGCAAACCACGCTTGCCAATCACATCTGCAAGCACATTATCGATAGCAAAACGACCCGCTCCTGAGAATACCAATGCGACGGAAATCGCCAGCAAACTCAGACCAAACTCATAGCCGTTGTTGCTCATGAACAAACCATTTTGTAAGTGAACAGTCACTATCGCGACAACCATCGTACCGGCAAGCGCTAACGCGGCAGGTCGAGTTAAAACACCGAGGATTAACGCCAAGCCACCAAAGAATTCAGCACTACCCGCTAACAGTGCCATTAGGTAACCAGGCTCTAAGCCAATCGATGCCATCCATTGACCCGTTCCTTCCAAACCATACCCGCCAAACCAACCGAATAATTTTTGTGCGCCATGCGCAGCAAAAATAATACCGGCAGATAGGCGCAATGCTAAAGGTGCAAGTGAAGCGTCAGAGCTCAATAGTTTTGTAATCGTTGCAGTATTCATGTTTTCATCCTCAAATATTAAATCAAATTATTTCAACACATTTCGTATTGCTTGAAGTCAATAATAACGAAGGACGATTTTATTGTTAGCGGAACAATCTCAATCAAACATTCAAATTTTTTGAATAATTAATTGTGCAATATTTGCGCTAAATCAATAAAGCTGTTGATGAGGAAGCGATAATGCTAGCTACCGAAAGTGTGAATACCAAAAGTGCAATGGCGACTTCTCAATACCATGATTATCTCAATGACCGACGCCGCCTCCTCGAAAAAGAGCTGCAATCGCTAGTTGAACAGCTAATCCTGCTGACTGACAAACAAGATGTGGATCAACAACGCTATGATCTGTGCCTAGCAATCGAACACGCAAGTGAGGCACTTACCCGCGTGATCAATGAGGAGCATCTTACGCATTGTGATGATTTGACTTGTAAGCGATGTGGGGCATTTCTCGATGAATCTCGGCCCGATGTTTCGCCAATGACACGTTATTGTGCTCATTGTGCAAATTAGTACTAGTTTGCGTTGTGAAATTACTCTTCTTGTTTTTTAGAGTGGGCTTCAGCCAGTAGCTTTTCTTGTCGTTTTGACACGATTCTCGCCAATTTTTTCATACTGACGGTATTGTCTTTTTCATCGATAATGTCGACACCTAGTAATTTTTCGAGCAAATCTTCGAGGGTTAAGATACCAACGATACCGCCGTACTCATCGACCACCAGCAGCATGTGCACATGATTCTCGATAAAGTAGTTGAATGTTGCAGAGAGTGGCATCGTATCTAGTAGCGTAACCAATGGCTTCACGTATTCCTTCAACGTTTTATTACCATTGCCTCGCGCCTGTGCGACGAGTAAATCTGAGCGCATAACATACCCAGTGATCTTTTCACTGTCGTGATCTTCGTAAATGGGTATCCGCGAGTATTCAATACCGGTGTGTTTGTGAAAAAAGGCTTCGACGGTCGTGTCTTCGTCAATCGAAAAAATTCGCGTCCTATGGGTAACGGCTTGTTTAACCTGAAGGTTGTGCAGGTTTAACACGTTTTGTACGAATGCGACCTCTTGAGTCGCCAATTGCCCTTCGTCTGCTGACAATTTGGCCATCAATTGTAATTCAGTGCGATTCAGTCCTCGCAGCGGGCTGTCTTCCTTAAAACCTTTGGTGAGCCACTCAGACATTTTGACGAAGGGATAAAGCAACACAATGAGGTATTTCAAAAAATAAGCTGTCGCGGGTGCCAGCTGACGCCAAAAAGTCGCACCCAGTGTCTTTGGGATAATTTCTGAAAATACCAGAATTAGAAGTGTTAACACCGCGGAAATGACGCCAAGGTATGCATCACCAAAAACCGCAGCCGCTTGAGCACCAGCTCCGGCGGCCCCCATTGTGTGGGCAATCGTGTTTAACGTCAGAATCGCTGCCAAAGGTTGATTGATATTCGAACTAAGCTTCTCTAGTAGTTGACCAGATGGACGCTGTTTGTGCTTCAATGAAGAAATGTAGGCCGGAGAGATACTCAAAATAACGGCTTCAGCGATTGAGCACAAAAACGAAAACCCAAGCGCAATAAGAACATAAATTGTAAGCAGCAGCATATTAGTAACCTTGCCTGTATGAAAGAGTATTATGCGGTCTATTGTGTTGTGTTCAAGCGTTAAATGAGACTAATTTAACTGACACTTGATTCCAGAAAAACTCCTATTCGATGCATTGCTTGCATCTATCTAAGCGCGTTAATATAAGCGAAAGGATTTTGTTTTAAGTAGGGATATGAAGTACTTCGTCTGTATTCTCGTTTTAATTTTCACCATTCCGTCCGCATTATCATCAGAAGAGCCATTAGTTGATGCTTTTGGGTCGTTACCCCAGTTTAAGTCCATGAAGGTATCGCCAAGTGGCGGTAAATTAGCTTATCTCAAACAAACACAAGGTAACTATGCGATTGTTGTTCAAGATATTTCCGGTGCCAAAACCAAGCCGATAGTATTTGCCATCAATGAAGGGCAATTGCGCGAAATTGTGTGGGCGAATGACGAGCGCCTAATGTTCTATCTTACAGTGCCATACTTCCATAAACAGGAACGTCGATGGGAGACTTACCACCGCACAGCAATACTGAATACCCTTAACGGGGAGGCCATCTGGCCGTTTGACGGAAGGCGTTATCTGTTCAATTACTACCCGGCAGTATTTGAGCACATGTTACCTAAAGACCCAGAGCATGTTCTGATGTCAAATACCTATCGAAGCAACTGGCAAGCGCCCTACAGTGAGGGCTTATTTAAACTAAATGTGATGACCGGCAAACACGAATTGTTGGAATCATCCTACCGTCCAGACGGCAATGGTGTTGGTTGGATCATCGATGATGAAGGTGAGTTTGTAGGCTATCAGCGATACAACGATAACAATGACCGCTATGACACTTTTTGGCGCTCTCCAGATACTGACCAGTACACAACTGCTGAATTTAATCCAGACGCTTCCAATGACACACCCGCGGTCATATCCGTTCAACAAGATAGCGCACTCGTGTTCGCACGCGATCAAAACAGTGTTGGCGGTATTTATCGCGTTTCGAAAGACAATCTCCAAGGACCTCTTGAACCAGTCCTCACATTTGATGAATTTGAGATTGCAGAAACGAGTCTACGCGACCTGCACACAGGTGCAATCGTTGGTGCATCGGTTGTCCGAGATTGGTATGAGCAACATTATGTGTTTGATAAAGAACTGGCGTCCATTTACGCCGCTTTACAAGCAACATTTGAGAACGCTCAAATTTCTATCTTAAGCTACTCAAAAGATCGCCAGTTATTTACCTTTGAGGTCAGCGGTGGGGATTTCGCTACGGATTACTACTTGTATGATCGTGGACAGCAACAAATTTCCAGTCTCGGCGCAGCTTACCCGGTAATTCATGCTGAAATGCTTGGTACCTCCGAAGCATATACTTTCGAATCTTCAGATGGCTTATCCATCCCCGGATATCTAACCCTTCCCAAAACCATAGATGGCAAACCGGAATTGCTCGTAATGGCCCATGGTGGTCCTTTCAGCCGCTATGACGCTGATTTTGACTGGTTACGTGACTTCTTTGTCGCCAATGGTTATGCCGTCTACCAACCCAATTTTCGTGCTTCCACCGGTTATGGCGAAGATTTTGAGGACGCAGGCTATGGTCAATGGGGCAGATTGACTCAACGCGACATTTATGAAGGAACGAAAGCGGTTCTAGATAGTGGTTTAGTCGCTGATAAAAAGCCCTGTATTTTCGGCGGTAGTTACGGTGGTTACGTGTCAATGCTTGCGGCTGTCGAGGCCCAAAGCCTATACAGATGTGCCGTTTCCTTTGCCGGGATCAGTAGTATCAAACAAATGTTAGAAGTTGAGAAGCTTCGGCGATGGTTACATGACAAAAACCTATATGAACAATTTGCCCAGCAGTACTACAAAGGAGATATCACGAATGACAACCTTGCATCTATATCGCCGCTAGAGAAAGTCAGTGAATCAACGTTACCGCTGTTATTGTTTCACGGTAAATTAGATACAGTTGTCCGCTACAAACAGTCGGAACGAATGTATGCACGACTTAAAAACCTGGGGCATGAGCAAGTGTATTTAGTATCCACTCCCGGTGGCGACCATTGGTTTAGTCAAGAAAAAACCCGCAAGATATTTCTTAGCGATACACTATACTTTTTGCAAACTCGCTAGCTGACCACTGGCGATTGTTTTATTGGTGAGGTTAAAAATGTGATCTACGAACTCATATAGACTCGTATCGGATCGCGTTTTTGAGTAAAAGAGGAGTGTTAAATTAAGTGTTCCAATATCGCTATACCGGCCTTAAAAGCCTGTTGATATTTTCGCTTTTTATACTCTCAGTCTTCGCTGCCACAGCAGCCGAAGCGAGCTCGGATGAGCATGATTTAGCATTTCACTCTGACGACTTTCACCTCACCGGCCGAGTAAACCAAGAGGACTTCAGACCGTTCTCAACCTCTGTTGATACCGCGCAGATGTTGATGGACCGTTTGGGTTTTAAGCAACCGATTTTAAATGTGCCGCTCAACCGCTCATTTCAAGTCATGGATAACGCATCAAATGTGTGCGTAATTAATAAAATCGAAACGCCAGAAAGGCGAGCAAAATATCAATACTCTTTACCGCTCAACTTTTTTCATACTCAGCAGCTGTTTCAACTCAGTCGCCTCGAACCAGTCCCCCAAACGTTGCTAGATGAACAAGGGGCAGTCATCAGTATCAGCGAGGTCTTACAACACTATCAAGACGCAGCCATTGTGTTACCCCGACATTATTCTTATGGCGAACGCATTGACCTTGACATAAAAGGATTGCGTGACTCACAAGTGATCGAATTGTCAAATGAGGTCTACTACGCCCGTTTTATGCAGCTATTTGTCCAAGGTCGCGCCGATTTCGCATTGATTTTTCCTTCTGCTATTTATCGTCATTTTGGGGATAACATCCCGTTGGAGGTCAGACGATATCCGATTGCAAACAATCCCCGCATTGTCAGTGGTCATATTATTTGTCCGAACACTGACATTGGCCAAAACCTCATCCAGTCGGTCAACCAAATCATTGCGCAGCTTTATCGAGAGCCTGCTTTTTTAGACGCGCACACTAAATACCTCCCTCAGGACGTTGCTCAAAGCATACGAGAAGCCATTCAGACTGAAATCCAATAACGTTAAAATCCCGGCTTTAAGTTGCTCATCTGGTTACAATTTTTGTGGCAAGTGATGAATAACTGCTATGCTGACTGTGGTGCAATTTTTTCGCTAGTTAACCGTTCTTATTAGGACATCTAGCTGAGGCCTCCACGCTAAGGATTGTTTATGCTGACTCGAACCGCGCTCCCAAGTATCGTCTTGTCCGCTTTGTTCACCCTCAATACATGGGCATTTGAAGTGACCGTGCTGGATAAGGATGGACAACCACTAAACAATATCGCGGTACTTGCCACGTCAGAGCAGCATCCGGCTGCGGCGGAACAAAAAAGCCTCGACGCTGTGATGGACCAAATTAACCGTCAATTTGTTCCGCACACTCTGATTGTGCAAAAAGGCACTCGTGTGAGCTTCCCTAATTCAGACAGTGTTCAGCACCACGTTTATTCTTTCTCTCCGGCCAAAAACTTTGAACTTCAGTTGTACAGTGAACTGGAAGTTGAACCATTGTTGTTTGACCGAGCGGGTGTCGTAGAATTGGGCTGTAACGTTCACGACTGGATGCTCGGCTACATATACGTCGCCGATACTCCTTTTTTTACTCAAACAAACCCTCAAGGGAAAGGTTCCCTTGTGCTACCAGAGGGTAGCTTTAGTATTTCTGTTTGGCACCCACGTATTAGTGATAATGACCAAGCTACCTCGCTAACAGTCGAAGCCTCTGCAAATAGCGTCACGATTCAGTTAACCGAAGCATTGCTACCTAGCTTAGTTGAGTATGATGCGGTTGAAGGATTCAATCAATATGACTAACGCTAAACACATCGCGGGCATGGCGCTTCGAACTAAATTGCTGATCAGCTTTCTTTCTATCGTCGTGGTGATTGTTGTCTTCACGCTATACATCGTTCAAACGGCAACATTTAGGCATTCAACCGGTCTCCTGCAAACCTATGCACAAGTGTCCACAACTGTCATTAAGGAGCATTTGCGCGAAGAGGCTAATGCTCTGGCAGAGTCTGCTACCACAATGTCGAATAATCATAGCGTTAAACGCTTAATATTGAGAGCTGACACTGACATCGAGTCATTGCAGGTCGCCATGCAGAATTTCGCCGACCGATTCGAGGCGGACGAATTTGCAGTCGTAGGTGATGCACAAGAGCTATTCACCCATTCCAATGGTTTCGCCAGTTTCGATGTAAGCGGGACAGAATCTCTCAGTCAACCAGGAGTCACCTGGATCACCGTAAATAACGAGATCTATCTTGCCAAATCTGTTGGGGTAAAAAATACACCTCGTTCGCGTAATCCTATGGCATGGCTGGTTTTTGCCAAAAACGCACGCTCTCTCATCAATGAAGAATTGATGCGCCTGACAACGATGGGGGTTAGCTTATTATTAGACAACGGTGAGCAAACGCAATTTATTGCTTCAAGTTACTCTGACGCCATCATCAATGAATTTAGCGGAGTCGATTTAAGTGCGAGCCCAGCGCTAAAAGATAGCTATTTACCCAGTGACCACTACATCTATTTGATTAGTGAAAGTGGTCAAAAAGAGGCTGCCAACATTCTCCTAATGCTGTCGACGGTCGAAAGTAATGCCTATCTTTCCTATTACAGTCTACTTGGCAGGCTCTCGGGACTCCTTGTGGTCGTGAGCGTCATTGCGTTTGGCGCTGCGCTGCTAATAGCGAATGGCATTACCAATCCAATTTCACAATTGGTCGCGCTAACAGAAAAGATTCGTTTAGGCGAAAAAATTGAATATTTTCCGGTCCAAAGTACCAGTGAAATTAATACGCTGTCCTCAGCAATCAGTACGATGCAGCAAGGTATTATCAAACGCGAACGCGAGATAGAACGGCTAGCATTCTACGACAGCGTAACCATGTTACCGAACAGAAACAGTTTCATTAAACATTTAGCTAGCATCATTTCCGAGCAGCCCGATCGTGCCTTTAGTGTAATCCTTGTCGACATTAATCGATTTAAGGAGATTAATGACACTATTGGGCATGCGACCGGAGACAAATTGTTAGTTCAAGTAGGAGAGCGCTTGCGAGGTGGCTGCCGAGAGAACTTATTTATTGCCCGCTTAGGCGGCGATGAGTTTGCGTTAATCGATCACAATGATGGTAACACCGCACAATTAATGGACGAGTTAGCAAGTCTGTTTCACTCCCCATTTGTCCTCGATTCGCTTGTCCTTGATATCGATGTAGCGATTGGCGGTGCTACATACAAAGCTCACGGTCAACAGCCGAGTGAACTCATGCAAGCTGCCGATATTGCGCTCAATCACTGCAAAGACACACATCATAGCTACGCCTTGTACGAGCCCGCATTAAACACCTTTTCCTTGCAGCGCCTGCGCTTGATGAGTGAACTGAAAGATGCGCTAGAGGCTGGACAGTTATCTCTTTATTACCAACCAAAACTCAACTTAAGCCTTGACCGCATTGAAAGTGTTGAATGTCTGATCCGTTGGATCCATCCCGAGCACGGATTTATTCCTCCAGACGAGTTCATTCCACTAGCAGAGCAAACCGGGGCGATTCGCCATGTGACAAAATGGGCGTTAGAAAAAGCTCTAACGCAACATGCTGAATGGCGACAACAGGGGTTAGATATCGCAATGGCCGTGAACATATCCGCGGTCGATCTATCAGATTTATCACTCCCACATACTGTTTCAGCACTGTTATCCACGCATAAAATCGAACCCGAAAAACTTGTGCTTGAAGTGACCGAGAGTGCCGTTATGAGTGATCCAGAAATCGCCATAAATGCGTTAAATATGTTGAGTCGGATGAACATTAAAATATCAATCGATGATTTTGGCACGGGCTTTTCGTCCATGGCTCAATTGAAAAAGATGCCCGTTGACGAGATCAAGATTGATAAGGCTTTTGTGCTTGAACTTGCGACAAATAGTGAAGACCAAGTTATGGTTAAAACACTGATTGCCATGGCACAAAACTTAGGCCTCAGTACCGTGGCTGAGGGCGTTGAAAATGCTGAATCAGTTGAACTACTGAAAACCATGGGCTGTTCCACAGCACAAGGTTTTCATCTCAGCCGCCCACAGCCCAGCCAAGACATTACCCCTTGGTTGCACGAAGCAAACTGCAATACCTGTGAAACCAGCTAAGCGAGGAGTCACAATGCGAATTGGATTTCTGTTGTTACTGTTGATGACGGTACCTGCACACGCCCAGCAGATTAGCGGCCGAGTTGAAGCAGCGTTGATTAACGCTGATAGTGAATCCTCGTGGCAACAGCGAGGAACAGGTATTCTGCGTAGTAATGAGAGCGGGGTGCAATTACAACAGGGCTTTTTGCGCCTGCAGCACAACCTCAACTCTGCATGGTCGGCTGATATCATCGCTAATTACTACGATGATGGTGAAAAGCACTTGGGTTTTTCACAAGCGTTTTTGCAATACAAACCTTTGTCTCCAAACAAGATAAAATTCAAATCCAAACTGGGCTTTTTTTACCCAGCCATGTCGATCGAAAACGTTTCTGCGGGCTGGTTGTCGCCTTATACGTACACTCAATCCTCGATCAATAGCTGGATCGGCGAAGAATTGCGCACACTGGGGGGCGAAGTAAGCGCCTTTTCTAATGGCAGAGCCCGACGAAGTCCGTGGAGTTGGGAGGCACATTTGGGCGTATTCAAAGGTAATGACCCACTTGGCAGTCTGCTGACTTGGAGAGGGTTTGCTACCCATGACCGACAGAGCTTGCATCACGACCGCGTTAATTTTGCACGACTTCCATCGGTGCTCGCGGATGACCAAATCAACGGTCCGGCGTGGGTTGAGCCGTTTAGAGAGATCGATGGACGCTGGGGCGCATACGCAGGCGCACACCTACGCTACTTTCGACAGTCTGAATTACGCTATTACTATTATGACAATCGTGCAAACCCAGATGCAGTCAATGATGAACGTCTGTACGCATGGCGAACCAAATTCCATTCGTTAGCCGCTCAGCACAATATCGATTCACAATGGCGCTTGATGGCTCAAGTGATGGATGGTTCGACTTTAATGGGTTATCGCATTGTATATGCCGACTTTACCGCCTGGTACTTGGCAACGCGGTTCAAACAAAATAACCACAGTGTCACTTTTAGATATGATTTCTGGGAAGTCATAGAAGACGATATGATGCCTAATGACCAGAACAACAGTGATGGCGAGAGCTATACAATTGCGTGGCGATATCAATGGAATAAACACTGGGAGTTTGGCGCAGAGTATCACTACACTTCCAATTGGGCGCAAAACCGTTTGCAACTGAATATGCCCACTCACATTGATCAATCACAGTCCAAATTGGTGCTAGCATACAGCTTTTAAAATTTGTCAGCACACCGCTTGAGTAAGTTTGTCAGGGAACACTAAATCGATATGCGTTCCGTGACCTTTTTCGCTAATCACAGATATCTTGCCCTTTAACGGGCCCGTTACCAAGTTATACACAATGCTCATTCCCAAACCGGTTGACCCTTTGGCTCGCGAAGTGGTGAAAAAGGGCTCATATAGGCGGCTAAGTACTTCTGGCTCAAGACCTATTCCATTGTCGATTACACTGAATAAGAGTTCATTGTGTGAATTCAATTTACAACGAATTTCACACCATCTGACACCGTCTTTCTGCGCTTGACTAAACGCGTGCAAAATCGAATTTGTCGCAAGATTGGTAATAACCTGCGATAGCTTGGCGGGGAATGTACACATTTGTGCAACGTTCTCATCAACGCGAGTACGAATCTCAACACCTTGCTGTTCGGCTAGTTCTCGCAAAGGATACAAGACCCCGGACAACCACTCACTGACACTGAAACAGGTTTCCGAATCTTTAATCTGGTCACTGGAAATTTGTTTAAAATTGACGACTAACCCAGCTGCGCGCTGAAGGTTTGCATTGAGTATTTCACACGCTTCTTTCATTTCATCACGCAGTTGATTCATGCGGCTTTGCGTTAAACTTTTATTTGCCAATGAACTCGCTAGTGACTCAACAGCGCTTTCCAACGTGCTGCCAGCCAGCATTGACACACCCAATGGAGTATTGATCTCGTGGGCGACACCTACCACTAAACGTCCGAGAGAAGCCTGTTTCTCCTGCTCCAACATTTGTTGCTGAGTTTCAGCGAGAGAATCCATGGTTTGACGTAACTCGCTTGTGCGCTCATTGATCCGAAGCTCGAGATTGGCGTTCAACTCTTGCAATTGTTTTACCGTATTACTGCGCTCTAACTCGGCAGACACGCGTCCTTCAAAAAACTGCAAGATACCACTAACAATATCCGGCTCTTGAATGTCGTCCTTATACAGAGCCACCATTATCCCCACTACGTTGCCGTTTGAATCGTGTAACGGGGAACCGATATAGCCTTTGATCCCCATGTCGATCAACAATTGATCGTCAGGGTATGCCTGACATACGTTGCCGGGATAAACACATAAGGAATCATTACTGACATCTGCACACGGAGTGTGTTCGAGAGAATACTCGAAGTTTTCTTGTACCCCGTCGTCAGTTACAAACGCAATCGTTTTGGACACATTACTGTCGAGATCTAATTCAGCAATAAAGGTAAAATCTGATTCGATAATCTTGTGTAACTGTGATGTAAGTGAGACAAAAAACGCTTGTCCATAACTCATTTTCAGAGAACGAATAACATTAATAATGCTATCAAAATCGCGCACTGATCACTCCACAAGCTTATCTAGAAAAACGCAAACGTTTTCGCTGAACAGCTCGATTAAACGCCGGCTGTATTTATTTATATTTTGTGCCCCGACCAATAATAATACTGACTCATAATTACCTGAACCATGATAGTGCGCGTATATGTCATCGGTGACGATATCCCGCTTCGACGTTAAGCTTTGTTGAATGGTCGTCGAATACATTTGACTGTTGGATTGATCGTCGCCGTTGAACCGTCGCACAGTATTTTGACTCGAGAACACACCGTCAACAGCTTTGAGTTGGATGACCAATTCACTGTCATAGGCACTCAATACAGATCGAATCTGCAACAACAAGCTATCGGCGACTACGTCAAAGGTTTCCAAAGACTGCATTGAGCGCAAAGAGTCTACCAGCGCCTCCAAGCCTATTTGAAAGCGCTGTATTCGAACTAGATCGCGATAGCAACGCAACGATGTGTAGAAGCAATGCGTCAGTGATTGCTGAGTTAATTCAGTCTTTGATTTGTAGCCGTCGATGTCGTAATTTTGAATAACATCGCTTTCAGGCGCAAAGCCCGGTTGTCCGGTCCTTAGCACAATTCGCGTAAAATGGTTTTCCAACGTGGTGCGAATATACTCGACTAACTGTAACCCTGCATCGTCGGATTCCATTACAACGTCAACGATCGCCAACGCAATGTCATCGTTGTCTTGAAATACTTTCTTACCTGCTTCCGCACTACTGGCGTACACTAGGTCAAGCGCTCGCTCCTCGAAAACGAAATGACTGAGAGCGAGCTTAGTGACTTGGAAGACCTCATAATCGTCATCGACAATTACAACTTTCCAAGGGCTTTTGGATACCACTGATTGTGAATCCGCTTCTTCGTTTAACCAATCCATATGAACATCAATGTAATAGTTAGTAACCCACTTTATACGACCAGTCTATGTTAAAAGTTTCGTTTTTGCAGCCCAAATGCAAAAGACAATATTAAACAACGTGTTACTAACAACCATGAGAGGTTAAATATAGCGGCGGTTTTCAGCCAAATAACCCATCAATAAAAATATCAACACGATTGTTAAACCTCTATATAGCGCTGGAATGTTAAGCAACGTTTGTTTTACGAACGGTGATAGCCAAACGATGAGTAGCCCATACCCAAACGCGCAGATGAGAACAAAAATGGCAGTCCTGATAACAAAGTGATAAGGGTTTAACGCTCGCTTAATGTGTTTATTGATTACATCACCATAGATAACGAGTAGGGTTGCGACAAGTGTTAACGCAATCTCTGAATAGTAAGGGCTCGACCAATGAGTGAGCTGTTGCAAAGCAGTTTGTAAGAGTTCCAGCATAGATAACGACTGAGTAAAATTTTAAAAACCGAATCATAACGGAAAAATACAACATGGGACCAATGGGCACTCAGCCATATTGAGTAAACAATAGTACGGCTGCAAGATGACTCAAAGTGGCGAAATTGCGTATACCGATTACACTTAGCGATATTCAGAGTACCAAATGTTGTTTTATGCTTGGTTCAGAAGTACAACGTATTGTAACGCGCATTACGCTTGCTGTTTTGTTGCTCCAACCGCTATTTATCCGAGCGGAGCCTGTGCGGATGGTATTCCTATCAGCGGACCCTATTCAAATAGAAGCATTGATTACCTCTATTGAACGTTTTGAGTCTGAAATTAATCAAGAGGTAGAAGTCAGAACATACAGCGACGCGTCATACAAAAGCAGTATAGATCAGTGGATGGCGGACGGAGATTACGACATTGTCCATTGGCAATCTGGCCGGCGCCTGAACCAGTATGTTGATAAAGACCAAATATCGCCGCTAAACGAATACGTCGACCTCAATACGATGCGGCAGCATTACGCGAGCTCCGTCATTGATCAACTTGTCCGAGGCGATAGCCTCTATGCAATGCCCCTGGCAGTATACGGATGGGGCTTCTACTACAACAAACACATTTTCGAGACCTTAAAGTTATCGGTGCCCAAAACCTGGCAAGAGTTTGTGGCCGTATGTCGCGTCCTTCATGAAAATGGTGTTGCGCCATTGATACAAGCGAATGCAGGTGGGTGGGAGTCACTGATCTGGCTTGATTTTCTAGCCTTTAAAGCGGGCGGCGCACCACTCAGAAAAAAATTAGTAGAGGGTATGGATTTAAATGCACAAGAAATAAGAAGAATAGTCGAGCCGCTGCGCGAGCTAGTTGAGCGCGACTACTTTTTTTCGCCTGAAAATAGCTGGACGTGGCTTCAGGCCCTTGCGGCAGTCAGCCGTGGAAAGTCGGGAATGACCCTAACGGGCCAATTTGCGGAGCAGAATATTCAGTTGTCAATGGATGATAAAATTGGATACTTCGCTTTTCCCAATCGTCGAGTTTCAGCGACTGTCGCTCCTCTGGATCTATTCGTTGTCCCCAAATCAAGCAACAACAAACAGGCTGCAGCGCTATTGCTAAATTACTTATCCAAACCTGAGGTGAACGCCGAGCTAGCAATGGGACTGGGCTGGTTACCAACGTCAAATGAGATTGAACCAGTGCGCCTCTCTTCTCGACAACGCACTGCGTTAGAAGCATTACAAGTTGCCCAGACTCATGTTCAATATTTTGACCGAGATGCAGCTCCCACTCGTTCTGCGAAGCTAAACGAGTATATTAATACATTACTCGTCACCCAACAGGCTACACGGTTGGAAAAATATCTATCCGAAAAAGTGGCCGCCGAACAAAAAGAAGAGCGTTAGAGGTTTAACATCAGCGTCTGGCGGTCGATTCGATTGCATCCAACGATTCGAAAATATACCCTAGACATCTCGTCAATAAGCACAGATTTACCGTTAACCAAAAGCATGAACCTTGAGACGTACATGAGAGTCCGATTTCTACTCACCTTTTTCGTGTGCTTGATGGTTAATCCAGTTTATCTCGCCAATGCCATTGAATCCTCCTACGTATTTGAGCATCCCATCTATTATTCTCCACTTGCAAACCATGTGGGCGTCGACGGCGATATTGTCGCTATAACTGAGGACAAACAAGGCTTCATTTGGTTTGTTTCTGACAATGGCTTATGGCGCTGGGATTCACACATGGCAGTGCGTGCGACATTCGCTACCGAGAACACCTCTACTGTGCCCCCTCAAGTTTACACCGTCGAAACAGGATTTGATGGTCGTTTATGGGTTGGCACGAGTCAAGGGTTGTTCTGGCTCGAGGCTGGCAGCCGGCAACTTTTCCCTGTGCCGCTTAAAAATAGCCAGGCGCTTTCTATCCAAAACCTCACAGCGACTCAGCAAAGCTCCGAGAGTGTCTTCGTTGCGACCGATCGTGCATTGTTCAAGTACTCTGCCAAATTTGCTTCATTTATGCCAATACCCTTGCCTTATGACGCTAGAATACACGCGTTGCATAGTGTCAATGACACACTCTGGGTAGGCACTGGCAAAGGCCTACTCGAAATGCGAATCAGCCACGGCACGACAGAACTGAGAGACGCCAGTGGCTTTCCTAGTAAAACCAGGGTAAGTACCATCACTACAACCCCTGAGGGAACTCTACTAGTGGGTACAGCAAACCGGGGGCTGTATATCCAATCAAGTGGCCAACAGTTTCGACACATAAGTCTAAATGCAGATTCCGAACCTTGGATTTATTCAATTACTCACGTGACTGAATCAAACGTTTTATTGGGGACGTTCGGTAAGGGACTCATTGAGCTGGATCTAAACACACAGATATCACGACATTCGCACTTCGATCCATTGCACCCCGCAGGGTTGGCACACGACAATGTCTGGGCTCTATTGACTGACTCACGTGGTCTTGTATGGATGGGCGTGAATACAGCCTTGCAGTTGTACGACGTCGGTGATCATGGCGTTAAACGTATACTCGGCGGAACGACATCCGAAACGGGTCTCAAACAAAGACAAGTCAACACTGTACAAGCAGTTAATCAGAAGCTCGTCGTCGGGTCAGGAGGTAGCGGACTAGAGCAGCTAGACCTTGTCACAGGTAAGAGCGAAACCATTTGGGATGATGGCAGCGATCCAATTGAAACATTGGTTTTCAGTGACAAGCAACAGGTTTTTGCTTCCAGCAATTTCAGCTCTGTAATGATAAACCCAGCGACAGGTGAATCTTCACCTTTACGCATTCCAGGTCGGCAAGCTGCCAAATACTCGAGCGCTTTTGCAAGAGCTGATGACAAATACTGGGTAGGTGGGACCGATGGACTTTGGACTTATAGTCAAGGAGCGCCAGTCGCCCAAAACCTTTTGTCGAACGCGGCTCATGAAAGACGAATTGCTTCACTGCTGTATGCTGGAAACAAACTTTGGATCGGCACGTGGCGAGGATTGTATGTGCTCAATGATCCCCTTTCGAGCGACATTGTTATAAACCAAGTACCTGATGCGCCCGCTCTATTACAAGACCAGTTTATCGCAACATTGTTCATGGACTCCAAGCATCAACTTTGGGCCGGCACAAGTAATGCTGGTCTGTTTGTTTATCAGAACAATCAGCAATGGCGAAAGGTCGCTGTCGACGCAGATCAAATAGGTGGGCGAGTTGAAGCTATCGCGGGTGAGCGCAACGGCTATGTCTTTGCAAGCACGTCAAATAGTATTATTGCCGTGAACATCATGAGTTTGGAAGTAACTGACCTCGTTGATGAAGCGACCGCTATCAATCGGCCATTTAGACGCGGCGCTGCGACTATGACGGATGCAGGCATCATGGTGTTTGGCGGCACCAATGGTCTAACGCTGGTGAGCCCTGACGAGGTGTCGATGATTAAACCTTTGAAAAGCTTAAAGCTCACGGATTTACAAATAACCACCGCTGATGACTTAACGCTATTGCCTTCCACCATCCAAAACGAGCTCCTATTACCCGCATTGGTAAAGCGTATGTCATTTGAATTCACCGTACTGGATTATATGGCGTCTAAGTCACTCACATATCGCTATCGCTTATTGGGTCTTGATGAAAGCTGGTCAATAACCGACTCTGAGCATCGTGTTGCAACATATACCCAACCCGAACCTGGTACTTATACGTTTCAAGTTCAATACTCAAGTAACGGTCAGGACTGGCAAACTTCTGGAATTGAGCGGCGAATAACGATACCCCCAACCTGGTATCAAACTCTACTTGCAAAAGGCATTTTCACTTTGACGCTTTGCCTTTTTGCTTTTGGGCTTCACAAGCTACTTGTCAAACAACTTCGACAACGCCAAGTAGAATTAGAAGAGCGTGTGGCGTCGCGCACAGCTGAACTGTTAGAAGCCAATAAAACACTCAATCAACAAGCTGAGGCACTTAGAGAAGCGAGTTTAACCGATGCGTTGACTGGACTACACAATCGGCGTTTCCTGGCGCAAAATATAGAGCGTGACATTGCCAAACTGCACCGCTATTACGCCGATTGTAGTAAAGGCAATATTGAACCAGATGACAGCTTCGATATGCTATTTTTCTTAATTGATATCGACCATTTTAAAGCCATCAATGATAAGTATGGCCATCAAATGGGTGATCAAGTTTTGGTTGAAACCCGCCATAGATTGAAACGTGTTTTCCGAGAAATTGACTATTTGATCAGGTGGGGTGGAGAAGAATTCCTCGTCGTCGTTCACAATACCGCCAGACAAGACGCAAGAATATTGGCCGATCGCGTCATTGATGCAATTGGTGGAATTGCCTACGAACTAAAAGCGAATGAGTCCCAACATATCACTTGCTCAGTCGGCTATACCGCTTATCCACTCAAAAAAGATAATCACCTAGCATTGAGCTGGGAAGACTCAATAGGCATTGCTGACGCCGCTTTATATGCAGCTAAAAACAATAATCGCAACACCTGGGTTGGTGTGACAGAAGCTTACAACGAGCTTTCTGTTGAGGTGTTTGAGCAGATAAAACACGACCACAGTATTGCACTTGATTACGCTACGATCGAAAAACGCGACTAGAAAAGTTATCGAGTTACACATGCCCAGGCATTTACACAGATGGCACCGATGCCATTCCCGCACTCCCAGTCAATTGCGTATATTGCTTCCACAAGACGCCGTAAATACATCCATGTAGGCTCGATGATGGGTGAAGACCGTCTCGAGACGAGCACTGCTCGGCTAGGGCTGAACGACACGCCAAGGATGGCGTGGCTGGGCAAAACACCAAATCACAGGCATAAAAAAAGGCCGCAATCGCGGCCTTCTTCAATGTCTTGTGTTATCTAAACTAAACGATTAGTCCAAAATCTTAGATACAACACCCGCACCTACTGTACGGCCACCTTCACGGATTGCGAAGCGTAAACCTTCGTCCATCGCGATTGGTGCAATTAGCTCAACAACAAACTTCAAGTTGTCGCCTGGCATTACCATTTCTACACCTTCCGGCAACTCAACAGCACCTGTTACGTCTGTTGTACGGAAGTAGAACTGTGGACGGTAACCTTTGAAGAATGGCGTGTGACGGCCACCTTCGTCTTTGCTTAGTACGTATACTTCTGCTTCGAACTTAGTGTGTGGGTTGATTGAACCAGGCTGGGCCAATACTTGACCACGCTCAACTTCGTCACGCTTAGTACCACGAAGAAGAACACCTACGTTCTCACCCGCGCGGCCTTCGTCTAGAAGCTTACGGAACATTTCAACACCCGTACAAGTTGTCTTCGTCGTCTCTTTGATACCTACGATTTCAACTTCTTCACCTACCTTGATGATACCTTGCTCTACACGACCTGTTACTACAGTACCACGGCCTGAGATTGAGAATACGTCTTCGATTGGTAGGATGAACGGCTTGTCGATTGCACGCTCTGGCTCTGGGATGTATGAATCTAGCGCTTCACCTAGTTCTACAATCTTCGCTTCCCATTCTGCTTCGCCTTCTAGCGCTTTTAGTGCAGAACCTTGGATTACTGGCAAGTCGTCTCCTGGGAATTCATACTCAGATAGCAACTCACGTACTTCCATTTCTACTAGCTCTAGTAGCTCTTCATCGTCAACCATGTCACATTTGTTCATGAATACGATGATGTAAGGTACACCTACCTGACGACCCAAAAGGATGTGCTCACGTGTTTGTGGCATTGGGCCATCTGTCGCTGCTACTACTAAGATCGCGCCGTCCATCTGAGCAGCACCTGTGATCATGTTTTTAACGTAGTCAGCGTGTCCTGGACAGTCAACGTGTGCGTAGTGACGCGTTGGTGTGTCATATTCTACGTGTGAAGTCGCGATTGTGATACCACGCTCACGCTCTTCTGGTGCATTATCGATTTGATCGAATGCTTGTGCGTCACCGCCGTAAGTCTTCGCTAGTACAGTAGTGATCGCTGCAGTTAGAGTAGTTTTACCGTGGTCAACGTGGCCGATTGTACCAACGTTAACGTGCGGTTTCGTACGTTCAAACTTTTCTTTTGCCATTTTTCTCGCTTCCTAAATTAAAGTCCGACCCAACATAGACCGGACCGAACCTTTAAAACGTTACAGTCTCGCCTCAATAATCGCTTTGGCCACATTATTAGGCGCCTCTGCGTAATTGAAAAACTCCATAGAATACGATGCCCTACCCTGCGTTGCCGAGCGTAGATCAGTCGCATAACCAAACATCTCAGACAGCGGTACTTTAGCGCGAACAATCTTCACACCAGCAACACCGTCATCCATGCCTTCAATGATGCCGCGACGACGATTCAAATCGCCCACAACATCACCCATCCAGTCTTCCGGGGTAGTCACCTCAACCTTCATCATAGGTTCAAGCAATACCGGATTTGCCTCTTCAGCTCCATTTTTGAAGCCCATGGAACCGGCGATCTTAAACGCCATTTCAGAAGAGTCAACATCGTGGTATGAACCGTCGAATAAAGTGACTTTTACATCCAGTACCGGATATCCTGCTACCACACCGTTGCGCATCTGCTCTTCGATGCCTTTATCAACCGCGGGGATAAATTCTTTAGGGACTACACCGCCGACAATTTCATTCACAAAGGTATAACCTGAGCCTTCTTCTTGCGGCTCCAAACGCAACCAAACGTGACCAAATTGTCCGCGACCACCCGATTGACGGACAAACTTTCCTTCGACTTCCACAGACTTGCGAATCGTTTCACGATACGAAACTTGCGGATTACCGACAGCGCATTCAACACTAAACTCGCGCTTCATGCGGTCCACAATGATGTCTAAGTGTAGTTCACCCATACCAGAAATGATCGTTTGACCGGTTTCTTCGTCAGTATGCACGCGGAACGATGGATCTTCGGCCGCCAGTTTACTTAGCGCAATCCCCATTTTTTCTTGGTCTGCAGTCGAGCGAGGCTCAACGGCAATAGAGATAACTGGCTCTGGGAATTCCATCCGCTCGAGCGTGATAACGTTACCCGGATCACATAATGTATCGCCCGTAGTAACGTCCTTCATGCCAATCGCAGCTGCGATATCACCGGCACGAACTTCTTTTAATTCTTCCCGGTCTTTTGCGTGCATTTGCACGATTCGACCGAAGCGTTCCCGCTTCCCTTTAACAGGGTTAAATACAGTATCGCCTGTCTTTATGACACCCGAATAACAACGGAAAAAGGTTAAGGTGCCCACAAACGGGTCAGTGGCGATTTTGAACGCCAACGCTGAGAAAGGCTCGTTATCATCTGCATGACGTTCGGCTGGCGTATCGTTGCCGTCTTCTAGAACACCATTAATGGCAGGGATATCAATAGGCGCAGGTAAAAACTCAATCACCGCATCTAATACGGCTTGAACGCCTTTGTTTTTGAATGCAGAACCACACGTCGCCAAAACAATTTCGTTGTTCAGCGTCCGCGTGCGCAATCCTTCCTTGATTTCTGCTTCTGAGAGCTCTTCACCCTCGAGGTATTTGTCCATTAACTCGTCTGACGCTTCAGCAGCTGCTTCAATCATTTCCATCCGCAACTGTTCGGCTTGCTCTAAGCAATCCGATGGAATTTCGTCATACGAAAACGTCATACCCTGATCCGATTCATTCCAATTAATGGCTTTCATCTTAAACAGGTCTATAACGCCTTTAAATTCTTCTTCTGCGCCGATATTCATTTGAATCGGGACGCAGTTGGCGCCTAATCGATTGCGAATTTGCTCGATCACACGCATATAATCAGCTCCGGCACGGTCCATCTTATTGACGAAGACCATGCGCGGAACAGAGTATTTATTGGCTTGACGCCAAACAGTTTCAGACTGAGGTTCAACACCAGATGAACCACAAAAAACCACTACCGCGCCATCTAGCACGCGCAGTGAACGTTCGACCTCAATGGTGAAGTCTACGTGCCCTGGTGTATCAATGATATTGATGCGGTGTTGATCGAACTGCTGTTGCATGCCCGACCAAAAACACGTAGTCGCAGCTGACGTGATCGTAATACCACGTTCCTGCTCCTGCTCCATCCAATCCATTGTTGCTGCACCATCATGCACCTCACCAATCTTGTGAGACATACCGGTGTAAAACAATACGCGCTCCGTTGTCGTGGTTTTACCCGCGTCAACGTGAGCAACGATACCGATGTTACGGTATCGCTCAATAGGGGTTTTTCGCGCCATGAAGTGTTCTCAGTTAAACTGTGATTACCAGCGATAGTGAGCGAATGCTTTGTTCGCTTCAGCCATGCGGTGAACGTCTTCACGTTTCTTAACTGCAGAACCTTTGTTCTCAGATGCATCTAGCATTTCAGCTGCTAGACGTGCCGCCATTGATTTCTCGCCACGCTTACGTGCAGCTTCTACCATCCAACGCATACCTAATGCATTGCGACGAACTGGACGAACTTCAACCGGTACCTGGTAAGTTGAACCACCTACACGGCGTGATTTAACTTCCACAGTTGGACGAATGTTCTCTAGCGCGTCTTCAAATACATCAAGGTGTGCTTTGCCGGTTTTTTCAGCAACAATATCGAGCGCACCGTAAACGATTTTTTCGGCGGTTGACTTTTTGCCGTCGAGCATAACGACATTCATAAATTTAGCGAGTAGCTGTGATCCGAACTTAGGATCAGGTAGGATTTTACGTTGACCTACGACTCTTCTTCTTGGCATCTTCTATTCTCCGTGGAATTCAGGGATTACCCAAAACTCAAATTTCAGTTTGGCCTTACTAACGGAGAACCGTTAAGACTTAGGCCTTTTCGCGCCGTACTTAGAACGGGCTTGTTTACGATCGTTTACGCCTGCGCAGTCCAAAGTACCGCGAACAGTGTGATAACGAACACCTGGTAGATCTTTAACACGACCACCGCGAATCAAAACAACGCTGTGCTCTTGTAGGTTGTGACCTTCACCACCGATATAAGAAGAAACTTCAAATCCGTTGGTTAAACGAACACGGCACACTTTACGCAATGCAGAGTTCGGCTTCTTTGGCGTAGTTGTATATACACGAGTACATACACCACGACGTTGTGGGCAAGCTTGCAAAGCCGCTACGTTGCTCTTGGCAGCGGGCTGTTTGCGGGGCTTACGCACTAACTGGTTAACTGTTGCCATTAACTAGCTCCTGATTAAAAAACAAAAAACGTTGAGGCCTTTAAAAGGTGACTCTCCGTCATACAAAAAACCGCGCCCAAATTTTTGGGACGCGGAATATTAAAGATCAATTATTGAACTGTCAAGCCAGTAAAGACAATTCACTGGCTGTTAGTTCATCACCAAAGTTTACTCTTCGGTACCAGCTTCAGTGCCGGCTTGATCAGAAGTTTCAGCATTTAATGCTTCGCTTAATGCTGCTTCAGCTTCAGAAGCTGATACAGACGGCTCTTCAACCATGCCCGCCATCTTAGCTGCGGCACGTTTCTGATGATAAGCGAAACCAGTACCTGCTGGGATCAAACGACCAACAATAACGTTTTCTTTCAAACCACGTAGGTCGTCTTCTTTTCCTTGTACCGCTGCTTCGGTCAATACGCGAGTGGTTTCCTGGAACGACGCCGCAGAAATAAATGACTCGGTAGAGAGTGAAGCTTTGGTGATACCCAGTAGTTGCGTTTCATACAATGCTGGGATCTTGCCTTGACGCTCAAGTTCGCGATTCGCAATCTTAACTTGTGACACTTCAACCTGTTCACCTTCAAGGAACTGACTGTCGCCTGCCGCGGTGATGATACACTTGCGTAACATCTGGCGGATCACAACTTCGATGTGCTTATCGTTAATTTTTACACCCTGTAGGCGGTAAACTTCTTGTACTTCGTTAACGATGTAGTTAGCAACAGCACTGATGCCACGTAGACGTAAGATGTCATGTGGAGACTCAGGACCGTCAGCGATAACTTCACCTTTTTCAACTGACTCACCTTCAAACACGTTAAGTTGACGCCATTTCGGAATCATCTCTTCGTAGTGCTCGCCGTTCGGGCCAGTAATAACAAGACGCTTCTTACCTTTAGTTTCTTTACCAAAACCGATGGAACCACTGGTTTCCGCAAGGATTGCAGGCTCTTTCGGCTTACGCGCTTCGAACAAGTCAGCTACGCGTGGAAGACCACCGGTAATATCACGTGTCTTCGAAGATTCCTGAGGAATACGCGCTAACACATCACCTGCATTCGCAACCTTGCCCTCAGACGCTTCAATTGTGGTAAAGCTTGGGAGGCGAATCTCTTGCAAGCCAGTCTCTTCTGACTCAAGGATTAGCTTAGGCTCTTTGGCGTTAACCTTGGCAAGGTCTTTAACCACGATACGGGTCAGACCGGTAAGCTCGTCCTGCTGCATTTCAGTATTTGAGTCATCGATGTCAGCAAATGTGATTTTCGCCGCACGCTCTACGATGATTGGGTGACTATGCGGATCCCAGTTCGCTACGATATCGCCGGCATTTACGCTAGCACCATCGTCAGTTGCTAAGATAGCACCGTAAGGCACCTTATAACGCTCTTTCTCACGACCTTGGTCATCAATGATCGTAATTTCAGTTGAACGAGATACGATAACCACTTTGTCATCAGTGTTACGCACGAACTTAGCGTTGTGTAACTTGAGGCTACCGGTTGTTTTAACCTGAACACTGTTTTCAGCTGACGCTCTTGATGCCGCACCACCGATGTGGAAGGTACGCATGGTAAGCTGTGTACCCGGCTCACCGATTGATTGAGCGGCGATAACACCGACTGATTCACCTTGACCAACCATGTGGCCACGTGCAAGGTCACGACCGTAACACTTGGCACAAACACCGAAATCATTGTCACAGGTAATAACTGAGCGAACCATTACTTGGTCGACACTGTTGGCTTCCAACATGTCTACCAATTGTTCGTCTAGCATCACGTTACGCTCTACCAATACTTCATCAGTACCTGGCTTGAGTACGTCTTCAGCGACCACACGACCCAAAACACGCTCACGCAACGGCTCAACAACATCACCACCCTCGATGAGCGGTGTCATCTTCACACCTTCGAATGTGCCACAGTCATCATTGGTAATAACCAAATCCTGTGCAACGTCAACCAAACGACGCGTCAAGTAACCTGAGTTAGCCGTTTTAAGTGCCGTATCGGCTAGACCTTTACGCGCACCGTGCGTTGAGATGAAGTACTGAAGTACGTTTAGACCTTCACGGAAGTTCGCCGTGATCGGTGTTTCGATGATTGAGCCATCTGGCTTAGCCATTAGACCACGCATACCGGCCAACTGACGAATCTGAGCGGCACTACCACGAGCACCAGAGTCAGCCATCATGTAAACCGAGTTGAATGATGCTTGATCTTCATCTTCGCCGTCTTTGTTCTTAACGGTTTCAGTCTTCAAGTTATCCATCATCGCCTTAGCGACTTTTTCGTTGGCGTTAGACCAAATATCGATAACTTTGTTGTAACGCTCACCGGCAGTTACAAGACCAGACTGGAACTGTTCCTGGATTTCAATAACTTCGGCCTCAGCGGCATCGATGATGTCTTTCTTCGCATCTGGAATAACCATGTCATCAATACCAACGGATGCACCCGCGATCATCGCGTAGTGGAAACCGGTATACATGATTTGGTCAGCTGCGATTACGGTGTCTTTCAAACCAAGTGAACGGTAACAAGCATTCAACAATTTCGAGATTTGCTTCTTGCCCATCGCTTGGTTGATTAGTTCAAAAGGTACTCCGTCAGGCAACGCTACTGAGAAAATTGCACGGCCAACAGTAGTATCTGTTAGGGTGATTTTTTCAGTCTTAGTGCCGTCTTCAGCAATTTCGTGCTCAGTGATACGAACTTTTACGCGAGCGTGCAATTCTGCGTTACCAGTACGATATGCTTTCTCAGCTTCTTTTGGCGATGTGAAGACCATGCCTTCACCTAAACCATTTACCTTGTCACGCGTTAGGTAGTAAAGTCCCAATACAACGTCCTGTGAAGGTACGATAATTGGCTCACCATTCGCTGGTGACAAGATGTTGTTGGTTGACATCATTAGTGCACGCGCTTCAAGCTGTGCTTCAATTGTCAACGGTACGTGAACCGCCATTTGGTCACCATCGAAGTCAGCGTTATACGCTGCACATACCAACGGATGAAGTTGGATTGCTTTACCTTCGATCAGGGTCGGTTCAAACGCTTGGATACCCAAACGGTGAAGCGTTGGTGCACGGTTTAGTAGCACTGGGTGTTCACGGATAACGTCATCTAGAACATCCCATACTTCCGGTGCTTCACGCTCTACTAATTTCTTAGCCGCTTTGATTGTTGTTGCAAGACCACGGCCTTCCAACTTGCCATAGATAAACGGCTTGAATAATTCCAATGCCATCTTCTTAGGAAGACCACACTGGTGTAAACGCAATGTAGGACCAACGGTAATTACAGAACGGCCAGAGTAGTCAACACGCTTACCCAAAAGGTTCTGACGGAAACGACCTTGCTTACCTTTGATCATGTCAGCCAAAGATTTCAATGGACGCTTGTTAGAGCCAGTGATCGCGCGACCGCGACGACCATTATCCAATAGGGCATCAACCGCTTCTTGAAGCATACGCTTCTCGTTGCGAACAATAATATCCGGAGCAGCCAAATCAAGTAGGCGCTTCAAACGGTTATTACGGTTGATGACACGACGGTAAAGGTCGTTCAAATCAGACGTTGCGAAACGACCGCCATCTAGTGGTACTAGAGGACGTAAATCAGGTGGCAACACTGGAAGTACTGTCATAATCATCCACTCTGGCTTGTTACCAGACTGTTGGAATGACTCTAGTAGCTTCAAGCGCTTAGTGATTTTCTTACGCTTAGTCTCAGAGTTGATGCTAGGAAGCTCTTCACGCATTGCTGCAACATCTGCATCTACGTCTAAGTGCTTAAGCAATTCAAATACCGCTTCTGCACCCATTTTTGCTTCAAACTCGTCGCCGTGCTCTTCGAGTGCATCTAGGTACTCTTCTTCGCCTAATAGCTGACTGCGCTCAAGCGTCGTCATACCCGGCTCTGTTACTACATAGCTTTCGAAGTAAAGCACGCGTTCGATGTCGCGAAGTGTCATATCAAGCATCAAGCCGATACGTGACGGTAGTGATTTCAAGAACCAGATGTGTGCAACTGGGCTAGCAAGTTCGATGTGGCCCATGCGCTCACGACGAACTTTTGTTAGCGTAACTTCAACGCCACATTTTTCACAGATTACACCACGGTGCTTAAGACGCTTGTACTTACCACACAAGCACTCGTAGTCTTTTACCGGACCGAAGATACGTGCACAGAACAGGCCATCGCGCTCTGGCTTAAACGTACGGTAATTAATGGTTTCTGGCTTTTTCACCTCACCGAATGACCAACTGCGGATCATATCTGGTGACGCAAGACCGATACGAATGTTATCGAATTCTTCTGTCTTATTCTGTTGCTTCAGAAACTTAAGTAAATCTTTCACATTTTTCTCCCAACGGAGTCAGTCTCAATAGACCCGGCACAAACACTGGGCCTCACTCAATACATACCTTTCACGTGGAAAGGTCAGACAACAACCTGATTAGTTTTCCTCAAGCTCGATATTGATACCGAGAGAGCGGATTTCCTTCAACAATACGTTGAACGACTCAGGCATGCCCGGCTCCATACGATGATCACCATCAACGATGTTTTTATACATCTTCGTACGACCGTTCACGTCATCTGACTTAACGGTAAGCATTTCCTGTAGGGTGTAAGCAGCACCGTATGCTTCAAGTGCCCATACTTCCATCTCACCGAAACGCTGACCACCGAACTGTGCTTTACCACCCAACGGCTGTTGTGTAACCAAGCTGTACGAACCAGTAGAACGGGCGTGCATCTTGTCATCAACCAAGTGGTTAAGTTTCAGCATATACATGTAGCCAACGGTTACAGGACGCTCGAACGCTCGACCTGTGCGGCCGTCGAACAAGGTGATCTGCCCGCTTTCAGGAATGTCAGCTAGTTTAAGCAGTGACTTTATTTCGTCTTCGCGCGCACCGTCAAATACTGGCGTTGCAACTGGTAAACCTTTGCGCAGGTTTTCAGCTAGGCGCTTAACTTCGTCATCAGTAAAGCTATCAATATCAACTTCCTGATGTGAATCACCTAATTCGTACACTTCTTTAATGAAGGCACGCAACTTAGCCATTTCTTCGTGCTCTTTGATCATGCGATCAATCTTGGCACCGATACCGTGAGCAGCCATACCCAAGTGAGTTTCAAGGATCTGACCGATGTTCATCCGCGATGGTACACCTAGCGGGTTCAACACGATATCAACCGGCGTGCCTTGCTCGTCGTAAGGCATATCTTCCACTGGCTGAATCGTAGAGATAACACCCTTGTTACCGTGACGTCCCGCCATTTTGTCACCCGGTTGGATGTGGCGCTTAACCGCAAGGTAAACTTTAACGATCTTCAGTACACCTGGCGCTAGGTCATCTCCTTGAGTGATCTTACGACGCTTAGCTTCAAACTTCTTATCGAAGTCGTCTTTAGTCGCAGTGTACTGCTCAGCTGTTTGGTCAAGTTCGTTTTGTGCATCTTCGTCTTTCAACGGTAGATCAAACCACTTCTCACGCGGCATGCTGTCCAATTTCGCTTGGTCAACACCGTTCTTAAGTAACAAGTTCTGCGCACGCGCGAAAATGCCGTCAGCCAAAATATTAAATTCGTCAGAAAGGTCTTTCTTAACTTGACGCAATTGCATGTCTTCGATTTCAAGCGCACGCTTGTCTTTCTCAACACCGTCACGAGTAAAGACTTGAACGTCAATTACCGTACCGTGAACACTGTTAGGAACACGTAAAGAAGTATCTTTAACGTCTGACGCTTTCTCTCCGAAGATTGCACGCAATAGTTTTTCTTCAGGCGTTAGCTGTGTTTCACCCTTAGGTGTCACTTTACCAACAAGAATATCGCCGCCTTTAACTTCAGCACCGATATACACAACACCTGATTCATCCAATTTACCTAGTGCAGATTCGCCCACATTAGGGATATCTGAACTGATTTCTTCTGGACCAAGCTTAGTATCACGCGCGATACAGCTAAGTTCTTGAATGTGAATTGTCGTGAAACGGTCTTCTTGCGCCACGCGCTCAGAAATCAAAATTGAATCTTCGAAGTTATAACCGTTCCAAGGCATGAATGCGATACGCATGTTCTGGCCTAGCGCTAGCTCACCCAAGTCAGTCGAAGGACCATCAGCCAACACGTCACCGGTAACAACTGGGTCACCAACGTTACAAGTAGGCTTCTGGTTGATACAAGTGTTCTGGTTAGAACGCGTGTACTTAGTTAGGTTATAAATATCGATACCCGCTTCACCAGCGACCATCTCTTCTTCATTAACCTTCACCACGATGCGACTCGCGTCAACGTAATCAATGACACCACCGCGCTTGGCGACAACGGTAACACCAGAGTCAACCGCAACAGTTTTCTCCATACCAGTAAGAACAAGCGGCTTATCAGCACGCAAAGTAGGAACTGCCTGACGTTGCATGTTTGATCCCATCAATGCACGGTTTGCGTCATCGTGCTCTAGGAATGGAATGATACTCGCCGCGATAGAAACGATTTGCTGAGGCGATACATCCATATACTTGATGTCGTCTTTCGGCATCAAGGTCGTTTCACCACGGTGGCGACAAGGGATCAAATCTTCTGCAAGTTTACCATCCTTCAATTCGACGTTAGCCTGTGCGATTGCAAACTGGCCTTCCTCGATAGCGGACAAGTAATCAATTTCGTCTGTCACAACACCATCGACGATGCGACGATATGGCGTTTCCAAGAAGCCAAAATCATTAGTGCGAGCAAAGCTAGACAAGCTGTTGATCAAACCGATGTTTGGACCTTCCGGCGTTTCGATTGGACATACACGGCCGTAGTGGGTTGGGTGTACGTCACGTACTTCGAAGCCCGCACGTTCGCGTGTAAGACCGCCTGGGCCCAAGGCAGAAATACGACGTTTGTGCGTCACTTCTGACAATGGGTTGTTTTGGTCCATAAACTGCGACAACTGGCTAGAACCAAAGAATTCTTTAACCGCAGCTGAAATTGGCTTAGCGTTGATCAAATCTTGTGGCATAACCGCGTCAAGGTCACCGAGACTCAAACGCTCTTTCACCGCACGCTCAACACGCACTAGACCGACGCGGAATTGGTTTTCTGCCATTTCGCCAACAGAACGGATACGACGATTACCTAAGTGGTCAATATCATCTACATCATCTTTACCATCACGAATCGTGATCAATTGCTTCATTACAGAGATGATGTCGTCATTTTGAAGCGTACCAGAACCCGTCAGCGCCTCGCGACCTAAACGGCGGTTAAACTTCATACGACCAACAGATGAAAGGTCATAACGATCGTCAGAGAAGAACAAGTTCTCGAATAACGTTTCCGCAGCATCTTTCGTTGGTGGCTCGCCCGGGCGCATCATGCGGTAGATCTCTACCAACGCGTCAAGGCGTGACTCGGTAGAGTCGATACGCAATGTATCTGAAATGTATGAACCGTGATCAAGCTCGTTGATGTAAAGCGTTTGCACTTCAGTAATGCCCGCCGCCTTAAGCGCGGTCATATTTTCAAGTGTTGCTTCATCGTTTGCACTAACGATTACTTCACCGGTTGACTCATCGATATACGACTGTCCGTAAACTTTACCAACCAAGTACTCCATTGGTACTTCTAGTTCTGTAATGTTGGCTTTTTCCAAAGCACGGGTATGACGCGCAGAGATACGACGTCCAGTCTCAACAAGGACGTTGCCTTCGTTGTCGATAATATCAAACTGTGCAGTTTCACCACGTAGGCGGTCTGGAACGACTTCCATAAACGCTCGGTCTGCATCGAAGCGTACTTGTACTGAGTCAAAGAATTCTTCGAGGATCTGCTCGGTAGTCATGTCCAAAGCACGCAGGATAATTGACGCTGGTAGCTTACGGCGACGGTCAATACGTACAAACAAGTTGTCTTTCGGATCGAATTCGAAATCTAACCAAGAACCACGGTAAGGAATGACACGCGCGTTGTACAAGACTTTACCCGAGCTATGGGTTTTGCCTTTGTCGTGATCAAAGAACACACCAGGAGAGCGGTGAAGCTGAGAAACGATTACACGCTCAGTACCGTTAATCACGAACGTACCGTTCTCAGTCATTAATGGGATTTCGCCCATGTAGACTTCTTGTTCTTTGATATCTTTAACCGTACCAGGTGCTGCTTCTTTATCAAACAACACTAAACGTAGCTTAACTCTTAGCGGTGCAGAGAAAGTGACGCCGCGGATTTGACATTCTTTAACGTCAAATACCGGCTCACCTAAGCGATAACTCACATACTGAAGTTCTGAGTTACCCGAATAACTTTTAATTGGGAATACGGAACGAAATGCTGCTTCCAAGCCATATTGACCATCGGGATCGATGTCTATGAACTTTTTAAAGGAATCGAGCTGAATTGAAAGAAGGTATGGAATTTCCAATACCTGTGGGCGTTTGCCAAAATCCTTACGGATACGTTTCTTTTCGCTATAAGAGTAAACCATTGGTCCCTCAGCCTGCTGATTTGTGACCCGACCTGCTATACCAGTGCGCACTGCTATAACAAACTTCCAGAACCCTTTTTTCAGGGCAATCCGACTAGCTTACACCAAAAAGACCGACAATTGTTAGATAACACGTTGGTTTTTTGAGCTATTTTTTTCGGATCCCTGGGCGCCTTAACTAGAGATATTCAGGGTAAAAAAACATCAATCTCTACAGCGCAAAAAGGCTGGTGATCAATAAATCACCAGCCCAAGCTTTTCAGCCAAATAAAAGGGCTAAGCCCAATTACTTGATTTCAACTTCTGCACCAGCTTCTTCAAGCTCTTTCTTCAGTGCTTCAGCTTCGTCTTTAGAAATGCCTTCTTTGATAGCTTTAGGAGCAGACTCAACTACTTCTTTAGCTTCTTTAAGACCTAGACCAGTTGCGCCACGTACTGCTTTGATAACAGCAACTTTGTTACCGCCGAATGAAGTCATAACTACGTCGAATTCAGTCTTTTCTTCTGCAGCAGCGTCACCGCCTGCTGCTGGACCTGCAGCTACTGCAACAGCAGCAGTTGCTTCAACGCCGAATTTTTCTTCAGCTGCTTCGATTAGCTCAACCAGTTCCATAACTGGCATTTCAGCAATCGCGTTTAAGATATCTTCTTTAGTTAGAGCCATGTCTCTAAACTCCTGGGTTTAATGTTAAAAAAATTACTATGCCAAAAACGGGAATTACTTCTCGTCTTTGATCGCCGCCAATACGCGCACAAATTTGGTTGGAACTTCGTTGATTGTTTGAACGAATTTGCCAACCGGTGCTTTGAAGGTTGCAAGAAGTTTTGCAAGCGCTTCGTCGCGAGTCGGTAGTGAAGCAACTGCATCCAATTTTTCTGGACCCAATAAACCACTACCAATTGAAAGTGCAGTGACCTTTAGTTTGTCATTCTCTTTCGCGTAGTCTTTGAAAAGACGTGCCGCACCGCCTGGTGCATCGATAGAGAAGCCATAGATAAGCGGGCCAGTTAGCGCGCTATCAAGGTCTGCAAACTTACTGTCTGCTAGAGCACGTTTTGCTAGAGTGTTACGCACAACGCGTAGGTATACACCCTGCTCACGAGCTTTAACACGCAGGTCAGTTAGTTCTGCAACTTCCATCCCACGGTATTCAGCGACGGCAACGGATAGAGCTTGAGATGCAACGTCGTTAATCTCCGCTACGATCTCTTTTTTTGCTGCTAAGCCTAGTGCCACTGAGTTCACCTCTTAGTATCTGACTGCTTCTCATTTCTGATCCGTAGTCAGGGTTCACAGATTGATACGTTGATAACAAGTTATCTCGGTACCGCTCTACGGTGTTCGTTACCCCAGAGAGTCTGAGTCGAAACCACCGTCTGCGCAGGCAACTAATTAAGCGCACGTTAGTGTAGGAGTTCTCTTACCTCTCCCACCGTGTCGCACCTGCGGTCTTGGACGGGAGCCACAATTTAAGCTGCGGCTCCAACCCATATGCTTTAAGAGAAATTAGCTTAGTGTCGACTGATCCAGTTGAACACCAGCACCCATAGTAGTGCTCAAGCTAACTTTTTTGATGTATGTACCTTTTGCTGAAGAAGGCTTGGCTTTCTTCAAAGCTTCAAGCAATGCTTCAAGGTTTTGCTGAATTTGATCAGCCTCAAACGCGATCTTACCGATGCTTGCGTGGATGATACCGTTCTTATCATTACGGTAACGTACCTGACCCGCTTTAGCATTTTTAACTGCCGTTGCAACGTCTGGTGTTACAGTGCCAGTTTTAGGGTTAGGCATAAGACCACGTGGACCTAGGATTTGACCTAGTTGACCAACAACGCGCATTGCGTCAGGGCTGGCAACAACAACGTCAAAGTTCATTTCGCCTTTCTTCACTTGCTCAGCTAGGTCGTCCATACCAACGATGTCCGCACCCGCTTCTTTAGCAGCGTCTGCATTAGCGCCTTGAGTGAATACTGCGACGCGAACTTCTTTACCAGTTCCGTTAGGTAGTACTGTCGCACCACGAACATTTTGGTCAGATTTCTTTGCATCGATCCCCAAGTTAACTGCAACATCAACGCTTTCAGCGAATTTAGCTGTTGCTAGCTCTTTCAACAAAGCTACCGCTTCGTTAATTGGGTATTCTTTAGTTGAGTCTACTTTTTCTGCGATTAGACGAGCGCGTTTTGTTAACTTAGCCATTCGCTTAGCCCTCTACGTTCAAACCCATACTACGAGCAGAGCCCGCGATGGTGTTTACTGCTGCGTCTAAGTCTGCCGCTGTTAGGTCAGGCTCTTTAGTTTTCGCAATTTCTTCTAATTGAGCGCGTGTTACTGTGCCTACTTTTTCAGTATTAGGACGGCCAGAACCACTCTTGATACCCGCAGCTTTCTTAAGAAGGAAAGACGCTGGAGGAGTGCGCGTTTCGAACGTGAATGAACGATCTTCGTAAACTGTAATAACAACAGGAACCGGAGCACCTTTTTCAATGCTTTCTGTTTTCGCGTTGAACGCTTTACAGAATTCCATGATGTTTACACCGTGTTGACCCAATGCTGGACCAACTGGAGGACTAGGGTTCGCTGCGCCAGCGCCTACCTGTAGCTTGATATAGCCAGTTACTTTTTTAGCCATGATTAATCTCTCAGTTTGGGTTAAAACGCCTCGCAAGTATCGAGATTACTTGCTCAATCGGCTCCCCGATAAAATTTAGGGTCGCGAATTATAGGTAATGATTGAAAATTGTGCAAGTCCATATTGGAAGAAAATGCAAATAAAATGCCGAAACGACAAAAATAAAGATACAGCCATACGCCGCGGGGGTATTCATTTTGACTAAGACTTGCAATTTGCACGATTTATATCCAATTTAGTAACAGCGGTATCAACCGCGAAACAGTTGGGTGATTGCAGTACATGAGCCTCGCAGCGCAAACGGATATTACACGAGAGAAAGGCAATGTTGAACATACTCAGTTTCCCAGGCACACGGGGCATACGTATCACCTGGGCCGCCGAAGAAATAGGTATTGAATACCAATACCAAACCATCAATTTATACGCTGGCGAACACAAATCACCTGAGTTTCTCAAGATCAGCCCAATGGGCAAAGTACCTGTGATTAACGACGATGGATTTGTGATGGCAGAATCTGGCGCCATTGTGACGTATTTGGCCGATCGACATGGCAAGCTGATTCCGAGTGTCGGCAGCCAAGCACGGGGCCTATACGAGCAAGCCATGTACTTTGTGCTGACCGAACTGGAACAACCTTTGTGGACCATGGGCAAACACAAGTTTGCGTTACCTGAAGACAAGCGCATACCAGCAGCATTGGAACTAGGCCAATGGGAATTTCAAAAGGCGCTCAACATATTCAGCCAATTATTGGCTGACAAGCAATACATTCTGGGCGACGAATTCAGTGTCGCCGATATAGTAGCTGGGCATACTTTGTCATGGGCACAAGGTTTCAAACAGTCCATCGCAATTGACAATGTTGAAGCTTATGCTGAGAGGGTGCTCTCTAGGCCCGCGCTCGCCAAAGCTCGCGAAATTGAGGCCGAGGCGAAGCAAAGGCTAAAATAACGGGAGCACTTATGGTTTGCGCTCGATTGCCGACTAAGTGTTTGGCCACTTTGTCATTGCAGGGAATACAATTAAAAAAGGAGTTTTTATGAAGATTAATGCACATTGTAGCAGCATGCGATTGCTTTCAACGCTCGGAATAGTATTGTCCTTGATGGCATGTAGTGAAAGCGATGAAATTCCTCCCGCACCCGAACCTCCGCGCCCGGAAGAGCCAGCACCAAGCCCACAGCCGGAGCCACAGCCTGATAATGCAGCGCCAGAAGCGACAATAATTTTCCCCTCTCAGTTGTCTAAAACGATCGAAGATACAATAACGGTACGGGGATACTCAAACGATCAAACAGACGTTACCAGGGTGTCAGTCAACGGTGAGGACGCAATACTCGAATTTAATGGAGAACAGCAAAGGACGAACTGGGTTGCGGCTATTCCATTCTCGAACACAATCACAATTGAAACAGAGGATTCATTGGGTAATGTGGACATGGCCGCGGCCAGCGCAAACCTGGTCGATGTTGAAATTCCCTTCACGTTTAGCGTCGACAAAGTCAATCATCAATTTTTTGGTTCTCTTGACAACGATCGTATCCTGAAACGCAATTTAATTACGGGTGAGGAAGAATTTCACCAAGCAATATACCCAGACTCATTTGGGCGTCCTAGGTTTTTTCATTACATTAGCAAGGAAGGTAAGCTCGCAGCCATCGACGATTGTTGCGAAGGATCTTTTTATCTAGCGCTGGCGGATATAGGTGATTTTGAATTTAATACCGAGTTCCAATATGAGGTTCCCAAGACCTACTCGAATTGGCTTTTCAAACACACAAGAGGCGTCTACTACGACCCCACAGACAACGTTCTTTATGTGAATTTTTCCTTGTTCTTTGAATCGACCCTCGCCTCACACATCATACGTTATGATTTTGAAACAAAGCACGTAACCGTTATCGCAGACGGTGTCGATAGTGACGGGAACATTATTGCGGCCAGAGATATGACGTATTCAGATGGGGTTTTATATTTGGCCACAGACTCGGAAACAGGATTGCAGGAATTGCCATTAGACACGAGAGTTTTGGAAAGCCACACCAATATTCATGCTTACTTTCCGGGTGAAGTGTTAAGCACTCCAGGTCATGAAGATACCGTCTATGTCATCGGTTTCGATGACGTTGTGAAACTAGATACAACTACTCGCGAGATCGCCAGCATCTCCAAACAGGTAGACCAATCAGATTTGTTTTTAGCACAGTTTTTCGATAACGATATTGACGAATACAACAATCAAATACTAGTCAATGACCATGATCTAGACATGATTATGGGTATCGCCATTGATACCGGAAAGCGATCTCGTTTCATTCACTCTGGTGTTGGTTTTGGAAAAGCGATTATTAACCCTTGGGCACTCACAATCGATGAAGAGCGCAACATAATTTATGTTTTTGACAGCGGCGGCAATGCACCAGAAACGATATTAGCAGTTGATATGTCAACAGGAGACCGACGAGAAATCGGAAATGTTGATAGACGCTATAATTGGGAGACAAACGCTTTAGTGCTCGATGCTGAAAGTAATATGTTGTACGCCATCTTTCCAGACCAAGTGACAACAGTTTACGTAGACACGAATGCCACCGAGGTTCTTACGGGTAATGAATATGGTGCTGGTGTAGACACCGGTTGGCTGGATAACGGTGTTTTGGACAAGTCCGAAAACCGTTTGTTAGTCACCGATGATAACCGAATCATCGCGATTGATCTCACCACGGGTTATCGCAGCATTCTATCGTCAGCTGAGGATAGTGTTGGTAATGGGGAACCTTTTGGCCGTATTGGCGCTTTAGCAATTGACCCTTTTAATAGAAAGCTCATAGCCACCGGTGTTGTAGCTGATAAGCCCGGTCTTTTTGAAGTTGATTTAATGACGGGAAATAGAACTTTGATGGAAAACATCTGTGCTGATGTGCCCACATACTTCGATATCGAGTTTTACGACACTTACTACGCTCATCACCCCATCGTTCTTGATCCAACCAACAACGAGCTACATTTATTTGGCAAGGAAATGTTTACGCTAAACTTGAAGACTAACGAATGCATAGCAAATGAAGTTGATTATGGGTGGGATGTCGCCAAAACCAGCTTGGGTCAGTGGTTTTCGGTAACCCAAAACGAGCTAATTCAATTTGATGTCGCGAGTAATGAAAGGGTTGTTATTTCCAAATAACGCGAGTACGCCACCTTCATTTAGCGGGTGCCAAAAATCTTGTCACCCGCATCACCTAGTCCAGGTAGGATATAGCCCTTATCATTGAGTTGCTGGTCCACTGCCGCTACATAGATATCGATTTCGGGGTGTGCCGCAGTTACGGCTTGAATACCCTCAGGCGCAGCCACCAAACAAAGGGCCATTATCTGGTTGCAGCCTTTTTGCTTAAGCAAGTCTATCGTCGCAATCAAGGTGCCGCCAGTTGCAAGCATTGGGTCAATAATCAGCGCGGTGCGCTGCTCAACATCTTTCACCACTTTGTCAAAATAAGCGACCGGGTGAAGCGTTTCCTCATCGCGGTATAAGCCTACAACACTGATTTTCGCATTTGGGATGAGGTTCATAACACCGTCGAGCATTCCTAATCCCGCCCGCAATATTGGTACCACCGTAATCTTCTTACCTTTGATACGCTCTACAGTGATAGGCTGGCCCGCCCAACCGTCTATGTCGACATCCTCGGTACTTAGGTCACGCGTGGCTTCATACGTCAATAAACTGCCCAGTTCATTGGTTAGCTCCCGGAACTGTTTGGTACTAATATCCGCAACGCGCATGAGTCCGAGCTTGTGTTGAATCAAAGGGTGTTTTATCTCGTGAACGGCCACAGGGTCTTCTCTTAGAGGATGATTGGTGCGGAGTTAGGCTACCGCAGAATGCGTCAGCCTAAAAGGGGATACATCAAAACTACACTGGGTTTACTGCATGCGATCGGTTTTTTGCAGTTCCGCAATCTCATTATCCAGTTGGTAACGCTTTTCAGTTACGATCGCTTCGAGCACTTCAAGTCGTTTTTTAACTGATGCCAACTCGTTTTCGTAATTCGCTTTTTCAGACGAACTCAACTGCCCACCCAGCTTCATCATATCTTTTTTATGACCCGTCCATATGCCAACGAACACGATAGGTAGTACAAATAAAAATAAGATCGTCAGAACGAAAATCATACCTTCATCCATAACACTCTCCTTAAAACGAGTTTTGCCTGATGCTTACCTTACGCCGAATCTAACAAAGCGCAAACGTTTGGTTGTAACAAAACATGTTTATACTAGTGTGAAGGGCGTTGCGAAGAAATTAGCAAAAAAGCGAGCGTGCCGTGCGATAGGCACAAAAAAACCCGATAGTGTGAACACATCGGGTTTTTGCAAAAAGACAATCTCTAACCTTTTTCGACCTGGCTAAATTCCAAATCAACTGGCGTTGATCGGCCAAAGATAAGTACAGAAACTTTGACACGGCTCTTTTCGTAATCGACTTCTTCGACCACACCATTGAAATCTGCGAATGGACCATCGGTAACGCGCACCACTTCGCCTGGCTCGAACAATGTCTTCGGCTTCGGCTTGTCAACAGACTCCTCAAGGCGATTTAGGATATTGTCAGCTTCGCGTTGAGTAATAGGCATTGGTCGATCTGATGTGCCGCCGATAAAGCCGAGTACACGTGGAACACTTTTCACTAAGTGCCATGACTTCTCGTTCATGTCCATCTCGACCAAAACGTAACCAGGGTAGAATTTGCGCTCTGATTTACGTTTTTGTCCCGCACGCATTTCTACGACTTCTTCGGTAGGAACCAAAATCTGGCCGAAGTAATCTTCCATGCCATGCATTTTGATGTATTCTTCAAGGGTCTTTTTTACACGGCTCTCGTATTGCGAGTATGCCTGTACTACATACCATCTCTTCTCTGACATGCTTAAACCCCTATACCTGTAATCCAGCCGACAACACGAACGATGATGCCGTCAAGGCCCCATAAAATTAGACCTACAATCACAGTAGCAGCGAGCACAATAAGCGTTGTTTGAGTCGCTTCTTGGCGCGAAGGCCAAACAACTTTGCGAACTTCAATACGAGATTCCTTCGCATAAGCTAAAAAGGTCGCACCTTTAACCGTGGTTGCGGCAATAAAGCCTGCAATTACGACACCTGCAACAGCAGCCAAAGCTCGGTAAAGAACTGAGACCTCGCCGTACATTGTGTTACCGGTGATGATCGCAGCAAGGATGGCAAAAACCACCAACCACTTCACGGTATCGATAGCACCGCCGGATGTATTTTCTACTTTGTCATTCATGAACCAATTGTCCTACAACTCTTGCAGTAAATCTGCAGATCGACATCATTCGATCAATAAAATTTGGCAGGGGTGGAGGGACTCGAACCCCCAACCATCGGTTTTGGAGACCGCTGTTCTACCAATTCGAACTACACCCCTATATCAAGCGGCCGCTAACGCAACCACTAAGCAATAGTTACACTTACCTTGTGAAGTCTCTGTTTTCGGGGAATCAGCTGCTACGCAAGGAAGGGACATGCATTATACTTATTCCGCACTCGGATACAAGCAGCAATTATGCAATCTGTGCTTTTATTCCAGCCCTATAAAGCCGCCAGTTTGATGCTCCCAAAGTTTCGCATATATACCCTTTTGCGCCAGCAACTCAGCGTGTGTACCTGATTCAACGATTTGCCCTTTATCCAAAACCAACAATCGGTCCATTTTGGCAATCGTCGACAAGCGGTGCGCTATGGCTAACACCGTTTTGTCTTCCATCATGCTGTTCAAGCAGTCTTGAATAGCAGCTTCGACTTCAGAATCAAGCGCAGACGTCGCTTCATCCAAAATCAAAATAGGCGCATCTTTTAACATAACCCGAGCAATCGCGATGCGCTGTCGTTGACCACCGGATAGCTTGACACCGCGCTCTCCAACATGCGCATCGTAGCCACGCCGTTGTCTCGCGTCGGATAACTGTTGAATGAAGTCGTGAGCTTCGGCTTGCCGAGACGCTTTCAACATATCGTCTTCATTTGCCTCACTTTTACCGTACACAATATTGTCGCGAACTGAACGATGCAGCAGTGAGGTGTCTTGGGTGACCATGCTAATCTGCGCGCGCAAGCTTTCTTGCTGTACATCTTTGATGTTTTGACCATCGATCTCGATAGTGCCAGCTTGAATATCGTAGAAGCGCAATAACAAATTCACCAAGGTGGACTTACCAGCACCAGAGCGACCGACCAAACCAACCTTTTCGCCGGGTTTAATATCCAAATCGAGCTTATCGAAGACCGGAATACTGACCTCACGGTCCTCTTGCTGGTAGGCAAAACTGACCTGTTTAAAGCTGATTTGACCGGCGCTCACCTGTAGGGTGTTTGCATCAGGTTTATCCATCACCGATATTGGTTTAGACAGCGTGTTGATCCCATCCTGCACTGTACCAATATTTTCGAACAGTGATGACACTTCCCACATAATCCAATGCGATATGCCGTTTAGGCGAAGACATAAAGCGATTGCAATCGCAATGTCACCGGGAGAGGCAATTTCACCTAGCCACAAATAGAGAGACAAGGCCCCCATCGAAAATACTAGCGCACCATTTAAAAACTCAATGCAGCCTTCTAAAACTGTTACTAAGCGCATTTGTGGATAAACGGTCTGCAAGAAGTCCTGCATTGCCTCTTTGGCATAATCAGACTCACGACGGCTATGCGAAAAAAGTTTAACCGTCATCATATTGGTATAACTGTCGACAATTCGTCCTGTCATCATGGAACGGGCGTCAGCTTGTCGTTCACTGATTTGCTTGAGTTTAGGTACGAGTATTCTCAGTGTTGTGATATACAACACCAACCAGACCAATAGTGGAATGCTCAAGCGCCAATCGGTAGTGAATACCAGTGCTATAACACTGAAAAAGTACACGCCCACATAGACCATTAAGTCCATTAACTTCATCACAGATTCACGCACGGCTAACGCTGTTTGCATCACTTTCGTTGCAACGCGGCCCGCAAACTCATTTTGGAAGAAACTTAAACTCTGGCCAAGCAGATAGCGGTGCGCTAACCAGCGTATCCGCATTGGATAGTTACCCAATAGAGACTGATGAGAAAGCATCGCATGACAAAGGATAATGCACGGTAAGCCAAGCAAAACAATCCCGCCAAACAACACAAGAGTGGTCCCTTCTTCCTCTAAAAATGTCGCGCGATCGCGAACCGCAAACCAATCAACCAACTGCCCCATAAAACCAAACAGGGTCACCTCTAACACTGCGATAAGTGCGCTTAAGAAAGACACGAGGATAAGAACTGGCCACATACCTTGAGTGTAATGGCGGCAAAACGCCACGATAGATGTTGGTGGCTGCTGTGGATGTTCAACCGGAAAAGCCTGAGTCAGGCGTTCAAAAAAAGAAAACATATGCCTCTCGAATTGGGGTCGTATGAGTCTTGCTGAAGACGTTTATTAAAATCCCAGATTATTTAGCGCATTATTGACGATATTCAGATGATTCTCGCGCCACTTAGGTAATGGTGTATTGGCATCTTTCGCTGCCCGCGCTTCGGCTTTTTCCAGCACAGCCTCGACGTCTCGAGCTGGGATAATCGCAATGCCTTCCTCACTCGCCAATACGTAATCGCCATTTTCAACGACAACGCCACCACACTCAATAGTTGAGTTTAGCGTACCGAGTTGCTTCTTCGCGCCAGGCTTGGGAAATACGCCCTTCGCATACACGGGAAACTGCATATCACGTACTTCAGCGAGATCGCGAATGTTGCCGTCAATAATGCAGCCAGCAATACCGTTTTGCTGCGCGATGGCGCAAACGTTTCCGCCGGCCAATGCATAGCGACTGTCCCCTTTTGCGACAATGATATCCCCCGCTGAAGCGCGGTAAATTGCTGCGTGAAACATCAAGTGATCACCCGGTGGACAATCCACAGTGAATGCCCGTCCGAATATTTTTGGGGCAGGTGTCCATAAAGAACGAATTGCAGGATCGACAAATTGCTCAGCCGACAATGCATCCGCAAGATCACAGGGCGAAAGTTGTTTTAGTCGCTTAAGTGGAGCATCCATTTGCACTTCCCTACCAAGTAAATTAACCCATGAATTTGGCTGCAATCATTGCCAGCCAATAGCCGCAAATACCGAACTGTACCAAGAAAAATACAAACCTGATTTGGATCGCCATATTGCTCGTGGAGAGTAAGTGAGTGATCGATTGTAATACCCGAGCGCCGAGCACAACGAATGCCAAACCATCGGTAATCACAGCACTTTGTGTCGCTAACGCCAACAACATTGTGCCGCCAATAAAGACAAAGCTCTCAGCACAATTTGCTTGTGCACGGGTAATTCTGTGTCCAACGTCCGGCACATCCGAGCCATCCGCTGCAAACTCTAGTGTGCCCTGCTGTTTTGATATTGCAGTGCGGTAGCCCGCCAACAATAGCAGTAGCAACATGGTCCAAAGAATGTATCCAGTAAGCGCTAAAATGGTAGCTGACATAAGTACCTCAATCGTTGTCTTGTCTTTGAGTATCTAGACTATCGCGATTTTTCGAGCGCGCAATCGTTTTCCTTTAATTTTTCCATCGCGGAAAAATGCCAAGGTGCGCTTAACGCTGCGCTGCTTAATCGCAACATAACTTGTGGTGGCGGCAATTTTGATTTTGCCAATGTCCTCATTCGGGACTTGAGCGTCTTGCGTCAGTGCACCAAGAATATCGCCTGGTCTGAGCTTTTCTTTTTTGCCACCCTTGATAATAACCATGTTAAATGCAGGCGGCACAATGCGATTCGCGTGAAACCGCAATGATTGAGCGCCTTTGGACGGTATGCTTTGGTTAAAGTGTTCCTCAATTCGCGCAACAAATATTTCGTCCTGCGTCGCCATTAAACTGACGGCTAACCCGGCTTTACCCGCACGGCCTGTTCGACCTATGCGATGCACGTGTGTGGACACATCTTCACTGACTCTAAAATTTACCACCAGTGGCACATCATCAATGTCCAAGCCTCTTGCAGCGACATCGGTGGCGATCAGCACTTGTGCACAGTCAGCTGAAAACATCGCCAGCATTTCGGTGCGTTCACGCTGCTCCAAATCACCGTGTAAACACACCGCCGAAAATCCGCTCGCCTGGAGTTCATCCGTTACCCGCTGGGTTTCATCTTTAGTGGCACAAAATACAATACAGCGCGGTGGTTGATATTCAGTGATCACTGCTTTAAGCGTTTCGACACGTAGTTTATTGTCGACGCGGTAGGTAAGCTGTTGAATGTCAGGTAAGACTTCAGCTTCGGTGACGTCAATTCGCTCCGCCGTCGGTGCCAAACCATTGACGATGCTTTCCACTTCGGGAGGGAAGGTCGCTGAAAACAGCAAACACTGTGCAGAATTAGGCACACTCTGCAAGACCGCGGCTAAGGCATCCTCAAATCCCATATCTAACATTCGGTCGGCCTCGTCGAGAACAAAATGAGTGACACGCGACAAATCTAAACGACGCTTGGACAAGTGATCTAAAATACGGCCCGGTGTACCAACGATAATATTGGCGCCGTGAGACAATGATGCGATTTGAGGAGGCATGGGTACGCCACCACACAGAGTAAGTATTTTGGTATTGGCTAAGTGCTTGGCTGCATCGCGCAACTGTTCTGCGACTTGTTCTGCTAGCTCACGGGTTGGGCATAATACAATGGAAGACGGTGCGCGTTGCGTCGCGTCTAACTGTTGTAATATGGGTAACCCAAACGCGAGTGTTTTCCCCGAACCAGTACTCGCTTTGGCAATCACGTCTTTACCTGATAATGCAATAGGAATTGCGCGCTGCTGCACCGATGTCATGGTTAAAAACCCGATGGCCCTCATCGCTGAGAGCAGTTCTTCACGCAAAGGTAAAGACTGAAAAGCTGTTTGTTCTGTCATTTAGTAGGTTGTGCCCAAAGTTTGATGATGCCTTCACTTTCGTGAATCGATAAAGCAGATTGTTGTGAAAATTGCGTTAGCCAGTACTCGAGCATGTTTTGGTAGTCGCTTGACTGCTTGTAATTGCCCGCTGCACGCTGCAATTGTTCGACGAGTTTGGGGCTCGTGCCTTGCTTCGATATCGCTAAGTAGGTTGTGGCGAGTTGGTATTCGATGATTTTGTGTACATGAGTACAATCTAACGCCAGTTCCTTACAAAACAATTCGACGCCGCCATCTGAAAAAAATAAATAGTCCGCTTTGCCCTCGACAAACAAACGCATTACCTCCGGCCAGGTCTGAGCCGACACACTTGCGAAGCCCTTAGCTTCAACGATTTCTTGACGAAAGTCGCCTTGTAATACAGCGAATTTACCGTCTCGCGACAGATCATCCAATCTCGTGCCCTTCGGCAATGGCTGTTGACCGAAAATTGAATATGCGTTTTGGGTAATCGGCGTGATCCAATGAAATAAGTCCTCTCGCTCTGCCGTGCGGGCAAGTGAGAACACTAAAACATCGGATTTAGACGCACTTTCAACCAGAATGCGCTCCCATGGAGCAACTAGAATCTCAGTCTGCAGACCTGCCTCTACTAAAACACTGCGCGTTAACTCAACCGCATAACCCGATAAACGTCCCCGCTCATCTCGGTAGCTAAACGGTGGCTCCAAGTGGGTAATAACCCAAAGCGGATTAGCTAATTGAACGGCCGCCTCGACTGCCCCCATGGTCAAGACTCCATCAGTGACGCTAACTTGCTTCGATATATGAGTCAGAGACGGCAGCCAACGCTCGGTTAGTCGCAGGAAGTCTTGACTCTTGACATACTCCGCTGCCGCATTTGCGATCTCCTGAGCGACATGTCGATTTGATTCTGTCTTTGGCATCGCCATGTAACTAAACAAGACATCGTGATTGTAAATATTGTTGAGTTCTGAACAGTCTAATCCTGCACTTTGACAGGTTAATCCAACACCCAACTCAGACAGAAAAACGGCGTCAACCCGCCCCTTCAAAACCGCGCCAATCGCTTGTTGCCAGTTGTTGAATTCAACAACCGTTATCGCAGGGTAATTAGCGAGTAGTTCAGAGCGATAATCACCGCGTAGTACCGACACAGAAATGGATTGACCGAGCAATTTCAAGTCTTGGATTTCAGACAACTTGTTTGAATACAAACCGACGACATTTGCCGTCATTGGCGTGATCCAATAAAAGTCGTCTTCGCGATCTGGGATACGACCGATACCGGTCGTAATGACAGCTTCACCGTTTCCAGCCCGCATTAATAAGCGGGCAAATGGTAGGTCCTGAAACTCTGCAGTGTAGCCTGCCCGCTGCAACACAGCGCGAGCAAACTCAACTGAATACCCAGTCATTTGACCGTTTTCTTTGACTTGGCTAAAAATTGGTAGCGGACTGCTTAACACCGTCATCGATTGCTGGGCGCCCGCAAGCACAGGCGACAACATCATTGCCGCGCAGAAGCTTTTAGTCGCCTTTACAAACCAAGTGTTCAACGTGTCGTCCTGTCTTAGCTAACCAATCGCCAATTAACATCTGTTCCTGCCATAAAGGGCACGATCGGTTCACCATAAGGTAAATCTATCGATTCAGGAATTGTCCATTTCTGCCGTTCGAGCGTGATTGTGCCGCTGTTCCGCGGTAAACCGTAAAAGTCAGCACCGTGGAAACTCGCAAATCCTTCGAGCTTGTCCAAAGCATTTAATTCATCAAATACTTGTGTGTACAACTCAATTGCACTCCAAGCGCTATAGCAACCAGCGCAGCCACACGCCGATTCCTTTTTATGTTTTTCGTGCGGTGCTGAGTCTGTACCAAGGAAGAATTTCTGAGACCCGGTCTTGACGATCTCGCGTAGAGCTTGCTGATGAATATTACGCTTCAATACTGGTAAACAGTAGTTGTGCGGTCGAATGCCGCCAACCAACAAATCATTGCGGTTTAACATTAGATGTTGAGGCGTAATAGTTGCACCGACCAAATCTGAGCTGGCGCTAACAAACTCCACAGCGTCTTTTGTCGTGATGTGCTCAAAAACAACTTTCAAGGCTGGGAAGTCGCTAACGATCTTGCTTAAGTGCTGATCGATAAAAGCCTTTTCTCGGTCGAATATATCCACATGATTGTCGGTCACTTCACCGTGGATCAACAGCAGCATCCCGACTTCCTGCATCGCTTCAAACACAGGGTATAAACTATTAATGCCTTTAACAGCAGCATCCGAGTTGGTGGTTGCGCCTGCTGGATAAAGCTTACTGGCAACAATGCCCGCCTGTTTCGCCTCACGTATGTCACTTGCAGTGGTGTCGTTGGTTAAATACAGCGTTACTAAAGGCTCAAAGGTCGAGCCCTCACCGGCAGCATCCATAATTCGACGCTTATAGGCCATGGCCATACTCGTATTTGTCACGGGGGGCACTAGATTGGGCATAACGATAGCGCGCTTAAAACACCTGGCTGTAGCCGGCACAGTTTCCTTAAGCATCTCGCCATCGCGAAAATGTAAGTGCCAGTCATCAGGAGTAGTAATGGTAATCGAATCTGTCATCTGTCTTTATCTGGTCCTTAAAACATATCCCATCTATTATGCCTGAAGATGGTGATTTAAGCAGCAACATCGATGTCTAAACAAAAAACCACTGACGCATGCAATTAAATTTGATTTACTAGGGTCGTTTCTACTAATCAACGTAACGCACAACACCTGATGCAACCACCAATCAGTCTTATCAATCTATTCGAACGCCAGCGTCTTACCCCATTTCGCCGCATCCTATTGAAGTTTCTCGATAAACTTCTTGGCATAGCAAAAATGAATCGATTGTATCTGCAACATGACATGCAAGGTTTAAGTAAAGAGGCATTTGCCGATCGATTAGTAGAATTACTTGAAATTAACGTTGAAGGCGAGCAAGCCTTACTTGAGCGAATTCCCAAAACGGGCCCGGTAATGATCGCGAGTAATCATCCTTTTGGTGGCATTGAGGGAGTCATACTGGCTAGGGCGATTAGCAAAGTTCGACCCGATCTTAAAGTGTTAGCCAATCAAGGCTTGCGGATTTTTAAGGAGCTTGAACCCTACTTCATTTTTACCAACCCGTTGTCAGAAAATGACCCCAAAAACGCACCGTCGTTACGCCAATGTTTGCGTCATATTAAGGCGGGTAATGCATTGCTGATGTTTCCCGCGGGTCGCGTGAGTTACTATCAGGCAGCAAAACAAAGAATTGCAGAACACAGCTGGAATCGCATTGTGGCTAAGCTATGCCGTCAACAAGACTGTCACTATGTGCCTGTTTATGTTTCGGGTACCAACAGTGTCTGGTTTTACCGCTTAGGCCGAATTTATTACCGCTTGCGCATGCTAATGCTGGCGAGAGAGTTGCTGAACAAAACCGGCACAACGATCAGGTTAGATTGTGGCTATCCTGTGCCCGGCACTAAAGTAGAATCTGCCGAACATTGTCGCGCGCTCAGCTACGCGCAGCAGCGCAATTGGTATTCAGATTGGCCAGCAGACACCGTCACTGAAATGAAGGCTATCGCAGATCCAATCGCCAGTGATGTTTTGACGTCAGAGCTAGATGCCCTGCCCACCGAGCAGCACCTATTGACGCATAAAGGCTATGACATATTTTTTGCCTACCAACATCAAGCTCCCAAGATTGTTCGCGAGATTGCGCGATTACGCGAACTGGTATTTCGCGAACACAATGAAGGCAGCGGCGAACCCGTCGATACTGATCAGTTTGACGCAACGTATACACACTTGTTTGTCATCGACAAAGAGGCCAATGAAATCGTCGGGGCATACCGTATGGGCCAGACAGATAAATTGTTGACTGACGGCAACCTTAACAATCTCTATTTGAATAAGATGTTCGATTTTGGTCCCACATTCGTCAATCGAACCTCCCCATGTCTGGAAATGGGTCGTTCATTTCTGATCCCCAGGTTACAACGTTCTCATGTCGGTTTGTTTCTATTGTGGCGTGGTATTGGCGCTTTTGTGTGTCGATTCCCCCAATACCGGACACTGTATGGTACCGTCTCAATTAGCAAGCTATATGACCCGCGTAGTGTGCAATTGATTCAGCAAGCGTATGTGCAACCCGGCGCGGATGTGTCAGCTAGAAATCCATTCAGTAAATCAGCACAACCCGAAATTACCGAATTTGCAGTAAGTGAAGCGTTACAACCCTATTTGACAGCCTTCCTCAAATCTCTTGAGCAGGACGGCAAGGATATCCCGGTGTTGTTAAAGCAATATCATAAGTTAGGTGCACGCTTTCATTGTTTGGGAATCGACAAGAGTTTTAACCACACTCCGGGATTATTGCTCAGTGTTAACCTGCCGGCAGCTCCGCAGAAATTGCTGAAGCTCTATTTATCAGATGGCGCTAAAAACTATCTCGAATACTCGTCTAACGCCCCGTCAAGTAACTGATGGTAGCTGGCGCATAGCCAAAGTACTGAGGTACATCGTACCCTTGGAGTGAGCGTGCGACACTGATCAATGAAAAGTGATGGATCGCATGGCTGGACACAAACAAGATTTCGCGTGCCAGAGTAGAGTGACATTGTATATTCAATGTCTCAGAAATAGACACTTCGCTTCTAACCGTAACCGAGCTCTCTAGCTCTTCAGACGTGATGTTCTCGAGCCAATTGATAATCGCTTTTAAGCTGTCCAGCGCAACTGAAGGAGAAGCCTCGATATTCGAATTTCTGTGGCGTTGATTGTAGTCAACGAGACCATCCAATAGGCCTTGTTCAAGCGCCAAGTAATGGTCGATAACGTGGCGGATATGCTTGCCTATCGAACCGCTCAAATGCGGCTGCATTGCCAACTGGTAGTCCTCAGTCTGGATTTCTTTAAGTAAGCTCACTGCTTGTTGCAGAACATCAATGTGGCTTTGAAGCAACATAAACACGTATTCCCTGAGGTAAAAGCGCTGGTTTAATGGATCTAGAGCATTTGAACTAGACTAACAGAATTTAATGACCTGCCAAGTGTCACAATTATTTCAAGTCTCGTTATTTTTCTGTAGTTAAGTGCTCGACCCAAATCAGTTCATCAGTTGCATAGCCCTGCTCTTTTGCCGTTGCCACTAATTTATCAATGACTTTTGCATCGATATCGGGTCGACGCGCAAGTAGCCATAGGTAATCTCGATCAGGCCCTGTTACCAATGCATACTGATAGTCATCATGGTCCAACGCTATAATGACATAGCTCGCATAAAATGGCCCAAAAAAGGACACCTTCAAGTGACCGACATCACTGTCACCGACAAAATACGCTCGACCTTTTGCCTCGTTCCATTCGCGATCCTCTGCGTTGTAACCACGATTCAATACGTTAACACCGCCATCGTTATTGAGGCTGTAAGTGGCCGTAATGCGACTCAAACCTCGCTCAAATGGATGGTCTAGACGAGCAATTTCGTACCAGGTTCCCAAATATTGTTGTAGTTCAAATGATTCCACTGGCTTAACGCCTTTTGGCACTCCGGTACATCCACTTATCACCAGTACACAGACCGTCAGTAAAATTGCGCTGCGATGAAGTACTAAACGTTTTATCTGCATGGATTAGATCTCTTTGTTTATCAGGCCCAACCTGAAAGTTTTTTCTTATCTACACATCACCTAAAGTGAAGTGTTTTAAGCCTCGCTGAATTACAATCGTATTCAATACGCAACGAGTTGCATATTCGATTAGAGCATGATGAGCTGTGAAGATGAAAAAAACGAATTTACCGATTAACGCCAACCTCCCAGATGCGAGTCGACTCGTGTATGGCTGTATGGGATTGGGCGGTGGCTGGAGTACTTCTCCGTACACCAGAGCCGATGTAAAGCATACGCATGATGTCATTGAGACCGCTCTGGAGAATGGCATCACCATATTTGATCACGCCGATATATATACCTTCGGAAAAGCTGAACAAGTCTTTGGTGATGTACTTGAACAAAGACCTGAACTTCGCGATCGAATGCTCATCCAATCCAAATGCGGCATTCGCCTCGCGGATGAGAAAGGTCCCAAGCGTTATGATTTCTCCTCACAATGGATTGAACAATCCGTCGAGGGCATTCTTCAACGCTTGCGAATCGAGCAATTGGACGTGTTGTTGTTGCATCGACCCGATCCATTAATGGACGTAGACGAAGTGGGAAACTCGTTGAATGGGCTTGTACAGCAAGGAAAGGTCGCCCACATTGGAGTATCCAATATGCACAGCGGCCAGATGGAGTGGCTGCAAAGTCGGCTAGAACATCCGCTCGTTGCCAATCAAATCGAAATGAGTCTACTGCGCACTGATTGGCTTGAAGAAGGAATGACAACCGGCAGTGCACTTGCGAATGACAACAGTTTTGATAGCCATCTGTTCAGTTATTGTCACCGTCATAACATTCAACTTCAAGCATGGGGAAGTTTAGCTCAAGGCAAAGTCACTTCTGCGGCTAGAGCCGCTGAACCACATGAGAAACGCGCAGCTGAAGCGGTAGAAGTGTTAGCAGCCGAATATCAAACCAGCCCAGAAGCGATTGCATTGGCGTGGCTAAACCGATTGCCGATTGGTGTTCAACCCATTATTGGCACAACGAACTTGAGCCGAATTAAGGCCTGTGCGCAAGCCTCCACTGTAACGTTGAGTCGTGAGCATTGGTATTACTTATTAGAGTCAACTCGCGGAAACGAAGTCCCCTAGGACGCATTTAGGAAAACATTATGACCAGATTATTGCCCCAAACGACGATGACATTGATCGCTGCTGGCTTATTATTCGCCTGCCAACCCAATAGTTCAGAACAGGCGAAGTCTAGCGTTGCTCCTGAGCAAACCGTCGCGAGTACAAGTGCCAAAGATGACTCCACTACATCAGCTAATCTTCATGTGCGTGACGTGCGCGATGACGTATTTTATTTTGTCCTGCCAGACAGGTTCAACAATGCCAATCCTGATAATGATAATGGCTCTAAAACACTCGCAGAGTCTCAAGGTGGTCTAGATGTGACCTCAAAATGGGCGTTTCACGGTGGGGATATGCAGGGCATCGAAGCGAAACTGGATTACCTGCAAAACTTAGGCATCACGGCCATTTGGATGACGCCCATACTTCGCAACCAAGCGATTCAAAATACTGGTTTTGGTCATCACGGATACTGGATTTTGGACTTCACTCAAATCGATCCGCACTTTGGGAGCAATGATGATTTACGCAGCCTGATCGACGCTGCCCATGCCCGCGGGATGAAGATCTTTTTTGATATCATCACAAATCATACCGCAGACGTTATTCGTTATGAGGAGTGCCACAATCCGGATGGCAGTTTTAAACAAGGCCTAAACGGTTGTGAATATAAAAGCCTCGAGCAAGTCGCAGCGGGTGATACCTACACAACCTTTATCCCTGTGGGCCAGGAAAACCTGAAGACCCCAGCGTGGCTAAACGACCCTAAATATTATCACAACCAAGGCGACAGTTTTTGGCAAGGAGAGAGTGCTCTTAACGGCGATTTCGTCGGTTTAGATGACCTCAAAACCTCAGACCCTTTCGTTGTGCAAGGCATGATAGACATATACAAGGACATCATTTCAGAATTCAAGCCAGATGGTTTCAGAATCGACACCGTGAAGCACGTCGATCTATCTTTTTGGGAAGCATTCTCGCCAGCAATAATGGCGCATGCAAAATCAGAAGGTATCGAACATTTTCATGTTTTTGGCGAAGTATATGACGGCAATCCTGCTGTGCTTAGCCGCTATACGACACTTGGTCAGATGCCTTCAGTGCTAGATTTTGGTCTGCAATACGCAACCGCAGACTTTTTCTTCCACGACAAAGCGTCTGACAGTATTGACCGACTGATTCAAAACGATGATTACTACAACGATGCAGACAGTGATGCCACGTTATTGATGAACTTCTTAGGCAATCACGACATGGGCCGTGCGGGCATGTTCTTGCAAAATGCTCAGCCCAATGCCGACGACAGCGAGTTAGTGAAACGAAATCTGCTTGCCCACGCATTCATGTATTTATCACGTGGTATACCGGTAGTCTATTATGGCGACGAACAGGGTTTCACTGGTGACGCTGGAGATGTCGACGCGCGGGAAAATATGTTTGCCTCGCAAGTGGAAAGTTACAACGACAATACCCTGATCGGCACTACCGCAACGACAGCCGATGAAAACTTTGATCAAAACCACCCGTTGTATAAAGGGTTTGCTGAACTATCAAAACTAAGATTAGCGCATGACGTATTGCGCTACGGACATCAACAACGCCGCCAAGTCAAAGTCGCCGATAACACTGTTGATTCAAACCGAGTGCTAGCCTTCTCACGCTATACCCATGGGGCTTCTGAAGAATATTTGGCGATCTTTAATCCAAACACTCAGGCGATTAGCGTCAGTCTGTCAGCTCATGGTGACTATCAAGCAGTTGTTGCCGCTGACGAGTTTGAACAAACAAAGACACAGATCAAAGCGACTCTGCAGCCACTATCTTATGCCCTGTACCGCACCGCAAATCCGATCAAAGCGACTACCCCGACTGCGATTAATGTCGTTAGTCAACGCTTTGATAATCAACGTATCAAGTTCGCCTATGATGTTGCTGTAGATACCGCAACAGATTTGCCTAAGTTAGCGGTATCGACTTATGGTGTGACAGCCTCAGGTGATAAGGCTTTGCTCGCGGTTGACCATACCCTACCATATCAAGCAATTTTGCCGACGCGTTCTTTTGCAGGGTTTTCCGAAATCGAAGTTGTGGCGGACAATCAAGCTGGGCAAAAAGTAGTAACTCGTGCCCCATTGGCGCAAAGCCTTTTCGACAATATGGAGTAGCATTTTGTGAGTGCTGCTATTGTTGACGGGTTTCATCACATTGCCATAATCTGTTCAGATTTCTCACGCTCGAAGCGGTTTTACGCCGAACTATTGGGTTTGCCGATAATTGCTGAACACTATCGGGCGGAGCGAGACAGTTATAAGCTTGATTTGGCTATCCCTGGCGGGGGCCAAATCGAATTATTCTCATTTCCTAATCCACCGCCCAGACCCTCTAGGCCAGAGGCACAAGGTTTGCGACACCTAGCATTTTCAGTATTAGATATCGATGCAAGTATCATTCGTTTAAATCAAGCCGGTATCGAGACCGAACCGGTGCGAGTTGATCCCTATACCGAGCGACGGTTTACCTTTTTTGCCGATCCCGACGGTCTGCCGCTAGAGCTATACGAGCAATAGCCCCTCTGCCAACAGCAATGCCGGATAATTGATCTATACTCCTGTAAAAGGACGTTAGTTAAGCATAGGAAATGCTAAGGAGTGCAGTATGAGTGTTGTTAAACGTGTTCGAATCGCGGAGTTTATTTGCCCAGATTGTGGTCATGTAAACCGGATCCAACCTCAACTTTTGATAGAGAAGTATCGAGAGCACGAAGTATCATGTGGGGCCTGCAACCATAAACTTGAAGTTGTTGTGGCCGACGGCATCAGCGATACCCTCAACATCATTGCCAGCAGCAAAGAAGAGCCCAGCTGTTGAACCGAGCTCATCGTTCTAAATTAGCGATAAAAGTCGTCGCGCAATGATCGATCCGTTAAGAAAGCACCACCCAGCGCTGACGTTTTAGTGTATGAGTTGCTGTCGCGAATACCGCGCGCTTTCACGCAATAGTGTGTCGCATTGATGCTCACTGCAACATCCTCAGTTCCGGTTAACGCTTGGATCGCAACCATTACTTGCTGCGTGAGGCGTTCTTGCACCTGTGGTCGCTGGGCGAAAAAGCTGACCAGTCGATTGATTTTTGACAATCCAATCACCGTGCCTTTGGGGATATACGATACATTAGCGGTACCATCGATCGTGACGAAATGGTGCTCACATGTGCTTGTCAGGCTAATGTCTGTTACTTGCACGGGTTGATCGATTTGCATCTTGTTTTCGATTTGGGTGATCTTCGGAAACTTTGTGTAATCCAAGCCAGCGAAAATCTCGTCTACATACATTTTGGCGATTCTGTTTGGCGTATCGCACAGACTGTCATCGCGCAAATCTAGCCCAAGTGTTTCCATGACAGACTGCATGGCAACGCGAATTTTTTCGCGTTTTTGCTCGTCAGTTAAACGATTTGCCATCATCGGCGTTTCCAATCCTTTGGCTTCCAGGGCTTGGCGTACTAGTAGCGCCTCCTGGGAAATTCTTGGCTCCAATGCATCACGCACGACCACTGCTTCGTTAGATAACATACCTTCTTCCATCAAGCTTCTGAGTCACTTATACGGCGTAACTCTTTGATTAGGATTAGTTGACCGCAAAAAAATCCAATGCCACCATTCCGCCCGTAACTTCGTATTATCACAATTTACGTCACAAAGGATTCTATCTTGAACTCACCCATTTTAATTACTGGTGGTGCACAGCGCCTCGGTTTGGCGATCGCTAAGCACTTAATAGACCAGCAATATGAAGTGATTATAACATATCGAAGTAAAAAACCTGCTCTCGATGAATTAATCGCATCGGGCGCACAGGTGATGCACGCTGACTTTTCGGACCAAAACGGAATTGAGAAGGCTATTGCAGACATCAAAGCAAGAACAGATTCTTTACGTGCAATAGTGCACAACGCGTCAGATTGGGACCAAGAATCGTCCGACATTCAGCCCGCCGAATTACTAAACAAGATGATGCAAGTACACGCATCTGCGCCCTATCAACTCAATCTAGCCCTGGAACCATTGCTGGGTGCATCGAGTGACGTTACCGATATCATTCACATGACAGATTATGTGCAAGTAAAAGGAAGTAAAAAACACATAGCGTATGCTGCGAGTAAAGCGGCACTTCACAACCTGACGTTATCCTTCGCAGCTAAACTCGCGCCCGATGTTAAAGTAAATAGTATTGCCCCAGCGTTACTGATGTTTAACGAACACGATAGTGAAGAATACCGGGCACGTGCGTTAAAAAAATCTGTGCTCGAGATATGCCCGGGTCCAAGCGAGGCTGCTCTGGCCGTAGAATATCTGCTGAATAGCCAATTTGTAACAGGACAAACCTTACATCTCGATGGTGGACGCCATTTGAAGTAAACTCTGCCAACAGTGAAATTATTTAATTTTTTCTACAGGTTGACGCGTTGAAACAACAGTTACTGCCAGAGTGGGTAGCACTCGATGCCGTGATACTGGCATGGCCACATGAGGATACAGATTGGGCGCCTTGGTTGAAGGCTGTCCGCCAAACCTATATCAATCTGATCAACGCAATCAACGAAGCTAATGCGGCCGTCATACTGCTTTACGTTGAAGCAGATATCAGCCAGATCACCTCGCTATTACCCGTTGGTGCGAGGGTTCTATTGGTGAAAGCAGACTTCAATGACACCTGGGCACGTGATTATGCTTTTTTGACAGTTGAAAAGGATTCCATCCGCTATCCGATTGAATTTGTGTTTAATGGCTGGGGCAACAAGTTTGATGCGTCGCTTGATAATCAGATAAATGCAAACGCACTCGCGGCATTGTGCCAGCAGCCGCTCATTTCATATGACACGGTATGTGAAGGTGGTGCTCTCGAAATCGACGCTAACGGGTGCTTGCTATCCACATCGCTTTGTTTGTCTAACCCTGAACGAAATGGCAGCATGTCAGCGCAACAATATCATGCTCTGTTCAGTGAAACGCTCGGTGCAAAAGACATACTCATTTTTGAAAATGGTCATTTAGAAGGCGACGATACCGATGGCCATATCGATACGCTGGTGAGATTCACACAAGAACAAGGACTGGTTATCCAAAGTGCCTATAATCAGCCGCAAGACTCGCATTATAAAGGGCTCAGCGCGTTGGTCGACGAATGCCGTAAAACGTTGCCCCACCACAAGATCTTTGAGTTACCATTGCCCAATATAACAGATGGAAGCACCCGTTTACCCGCATCATACGCAAACTTTCTGATTTGCAACGATGCTATATTGTGTCCCACGTATCAGCACGTTGAGGACCAACAAGCGCTGTCCGTTATACAAACGGCATACCCTAATCACCGCGTTGTGCCTATCGATTGTTCTACCATTGTTAAGCAATACGGCAGCCTTCACTGCCTAACTATGCAGGTACCCAGCAACACACTGAAGCCCGAGATAGTGGCACTTTTTGCCAACGGAGTAACCGAATATGTCAACTAAACCAACTCAGCTAAGAGTGGGCCTTGTACAGCAGGCCATAGCGACAAATGACAAAACGACTAATTGGCAAGCGACGGCGGAAAAGGTTAGGGCGCTAGCTGCTGAAGGCTGTGAGTGTGTTTTGCTTCAAGAACTGCACAGCACACAATATTTCTGCCAAACCGAAGACACAGACGTATTTGATTTGGCGGAACCAATTCCGGGGCCTGCGACAGACTATTTTGGTGCCCTAGCGGCTGAATTAGGGCTAGTCTTAATCACCTCGCTATTTGAGAAACGCTCATCTGGCTTGTACCACAATACCGCAGTGGTATTTGATCGAAGTGCAGAGATTGCAGGCAAGTACCGTAAAATGCATATACCCGATGATCCCGGTTTCTATGAGAAATTTTACTTTACGCCTGGCGACATGGGGTTTACGCCAATCGAAACCTCGATAGGTAAGTTGGGCGTCCTAGTGTGTTGGGATCAGTGGTATCCTGAAGCCGCGCGTTTGATGGCCATGGCTGGCGCTGATGTGTTGTTTTATCCCACCGCAATTGGCTGGGATTTAAATGATGATGAAGCAGAACAACGCAGACAACACGACGCATGGCAAACCATCCAACGAGGTCATGCTGTCGCCAACTCGTTACCCGTTGTCGTTGCCAATCGAACCGGATATGAAGCCTCCCCTGACGCCAGTAGTGACGATGCGACACTTGGCATTCAGTTTTGGGGACAGAGCTTTATTGCTGGACCACAAGGCGAAATAATGGCACTGGCCAGTGTCAACGACGAGCAAGTCCTTATGGCTGACATTGACATGACGAGAACAGAAGCAGTAAAACGCATTTGGCCGTATTTCCGCGATCGCCGTATCGACGACTATCACGACATCACTAAACGTTGGCGCGACTAACTTTTAAGAGAGTTTGAAACGACTCACTATCGCGGTCAGTTGTTCACTGCTTTGTTTCAAGCTTGTGCCAGCCTCGGCCAGTTGGTCAGCAGTATGATTAGCGCTGTTGGCCATACTGGTAAGCTCATCTAAGCGCGAGTTTACCTCATCAATTGCATTGGCTTGGTGAACTGTGCCGGTTGAAATCAGACTGTTCATTTGTGAAGCAGCTAAAATACGCTGGTCGACCTCGTCCAGCGATTCTCCAGCCTTCGCAGCCTGCTCTTTCGTGTGCTCAGAAATTGACTGGCTCTCGGAGATCGCTTCTACCGCTTTACTCGCGCCTTTCTGAAGTGCCTCGATCATGGTTTGAATTTCTTCAGTACTCTGACCTGTGCGGCTCGCTAGCGTCCTAACTTCATCAGCAACAACCGCAAAACCACGCCCCTGTTCGCCTGCACGAGCAGCTTCTATAGCCGCATTCAACGCCAATAAATTGGTTTGCTCCGCAATCGAGCGAATCACATCTAGCACTGAACCAATATTGTCGCTTTCCTTGGCAACATTTGAAATGACGTCGCTGGCATTGTTGATATTGTTGGTCAATGTGTCGATGTCGCTAATAGTGATTCCCAACAGCTGTTTACTGCTGTCAGTGGTAACCCGTGCTTGGTTAGACTGCTCATCCGCGGAAGATGCATTATCAGCGGATTCTTTGATACTGGTTGTCATTTGCTCCATCGCCGCTGCCACTGATGTCGTGGCATCACATTGCCTTTGACTACCACTTTGGGATTCACAGCTTGCTTCAGCAATACGGTTAGCCTGCGTTTGCACCTGCGTAGAGGTATCTGCCACTTGGCGCAGAGAGTCTTGCATGGTCTGTAAAAACGCATTGAAATGGCGTGCCAAACGCGAAACTTCATCCTGACCTTGTTCAGGCAGACGCTGAGTTAAATCTCCTTCTCCTTGCGAGACGTCTTTCATGCGATCAGCCGTTTGTGTGATCGGCTCGGTAATGCTTTTACCCAGAAGAATGCTAATCGCGACAATGATGAACGCAATGACGATTACGCCAAAGAGAACTTTGTTGCGCATTTGTGCATACACTTCTTGGACTTGATCGATGTAGATACCCGACCCAATCGTCCAACCCCATGGCCCAAAACGCTTCACGTAGGAAATTTTTTCCGTTGCCTCGGTTTCGTTGGGTTTCGGCCAAACATAGGGGACAAATCCATCACCTTGGGTCGCTACAAGCTGCGCCATTTCGGTGAAGAATCGTTTGCCATTGTCATCTGTGGTATTGACCAGAGAGTTACCGTCCAAGCTTGGTTTAAACGGATGCATGATCATGCGCGGCTCGTCGTCTTGCAGCCAGAAGTAATTTTGTCCTTCATAGCGCAATGCCTTAATCGCGTCTTTTGCAGCCTGCATTGCTGCATCTTCTGTGAGCTCATCACTCGCAACTTTTCGGTGATAGTGCTCAATGACACTAAAGGCGACGTTAACGACTTGTCGGTTTTTCTCGTATTTTTGCGCGAGCAAACTCGTATGTAATTGACTTAACGCCGTCCATGACAACAAGATAAATCCTGTAACAACAACCCCCACATTGACCCACAAGCGTTGTTGAATTGAAAGTTGACGTAACCAAGCAATCATATCGCATTCCTCATGTCTCCTTTGAGTGTATGCGATAACTCGAATTTTTCGAGTTTACCTAAAGGAAGATTGATCTAGCTCGATGTGATACCGATTGATATGCATTCCACCGCTTTGCACAACTGAATCCAAGCGGCCACCACACGCGCTTATCATTGCATTTGAAGGCTGGTTGTCCACGTGACAATGGACGGAAACGGACTTCATTCCCTGCTCTTTTGCCTGCTCCAATGTGGCGTTCAGCAGCACGATACTCAGCCCTTGACCGCGGTAACTCGGGCGTATTCCCAACCCGATATGCCCACCGACATGCGCAATCGCCTCAGAGAGGACAGGGCGCAAGTTTGACACGCCAATAAGCTGCTCGCCTTTTACCAACCAATAGGTTTGATTAGCGACAGCGCCGTTCGGCAACGAAATACCAGCTTCTATTTCATTCAGCCTGCGTAACAATGCTGCAAACGGTTGATGAGGTAGATCCATTACAAATGGATAGCGCTCTTGGTCACCCAATTCACTAATATAGCCATAATAACTGGCTTCAAATGAGGCACAGGGCTTAATAATTTCCATCGGTTTCACTTAGCTCCATTCCCTAACGGAAAAATGATCGGTCTTCGTCACAATTACATACAAGGGATAGTCATTATACGTCCGTTAAACTTGGTGGATACAATAAGATGTTTCAGCGCGGAAAAAATATAGGAATGCTTATTCTCTTATTAGGCTCCCTTACTTTTCCGTGCGCACTAGCTGGAGATAGTACAATTAACACTGACATTAGCCCGAGCGCTAGTCATATTGACTTTGCTTCGCCTGAAGAAGGCGCGCGGTGGCGAATTATTAACGATACAGTGATGGGCGGTCGCTCTACTGCCAGCGCATACGTTGAGCAAGGTCGCCTGCATTTTTTCGGTCAGTTGTCCTTGCAAAACAACGGCGGGTTTGCCTCAATTCGGCGCTTCGAAGCGCAGCCGCTTTGGTCAAACGAGCAACCGCTACAAATCAAAGTGAAAGGCGACGGACGACGTTATCAGTTCAGATTACGCTCTAGCCTGGCATTCGACGGTATCGCTTATGTCACTGAATTCACTACCCAAAATAATGTAGAACAGATATTCTCTTTTCCCTTGGACGCCTTTGAACCACGCTGGCGAGGAAGAATAGTCAGTAACGCTCCGCCCTTATCCTTTACCGACGTTAACCAGCTAGGCTTTATGTTAGCTGACAAACAACCAGGGGCCTTTGCATTGGTTGTATACGGGGTAAAGCAAACCTCGCCAAATTGAATCTGGCATCGCGTTAAACACGATGAAGTTTGTCTTCATAAATGAGATAGGCTTTTCGCGTTCGTCGATTGAACAAGGTATTTAACGGCGCCTCATCAATATTCAAACCTCCCGCGTACGCGCCAAATGCAGGCAGAACTAAGCTGGTAGCATTTAGCACGAAGCATCGGCCCGTCATTTTGTGACGTACAACGCGCTTGGTTAATTTTGGATGAAAATGCCCAAACACCTGAAATGTGACTCGATGCTGGGGTTCTGGTTCATGACACAACAACACGTCATCCAAAACCAGTCGTGTCATTTTTGTTCCCCCTAAGGCTTCAGGAATGTCCGGATCGTGATTACCCAATACCCAAATCCACTCATGCTTACCTGCCACTAACGACGCCAAATCACGCTTCTCAGCTTCAGAAAAACGTAGCCAAGCACTCAGGTCATGAAAACTGTCGCCTAGGCAAACAATCTTTTGCGGCTGGTAGCGACTAATTAAATCCGTTAGTCGGCTTAAGGTTTTTCGAGAGTCATATTGAGGAATAAGGCTACCACGTGACGCGAAATAACTGCCCTTCTCGAAGTGTAAATCAGAGACAACAAGTAACTTGTGCTTGGGCCAAATTAGGGCACCACTGGCATCCAGAAGCAGCTGATGTTTTGCGCAGTTAATTAACATGGCTTGTTGCTTTTCAGCACGCTCAAGGATGACATCGTGCTTCATTAGGGCTCTTCGCTTTCACTCAATAGGGCTCTGACATCATCTAACATCTGCTCAGCTTCCGCATAGAGGCTGGCCTGTTCGAGTAGGGCCTGACGCCCCGCACCTTTAACGGCTTCAGACCGAACGTCCAATACAATAGGAATTGCCATAGGCGACACGCGCTCCAAGGCAATAAATTCAGTTTTTCCAACATAACGAATTAGCAAATCACCGAGGCGCTGTAAATCCAATAGCTCCCGTTCTGCATCCTCACGGGTAACCCGCAGTAATACGTGATCGGGATCGTATTCACGCAGCGTGTCATAGATCAAATCGGTGGAAAAAGTTACTTGCCGCATACTTTTTCTTTGACCGTGATACTGCTGTTCGATCAAGCCACTGACCATGGCAACTCGCCGAAAGGAACGCTTTAGCATTGGCGATGCTAGCATCCAGTCCTCTAACTCATCACCTAAAATATCAGGGTTAAACAAATCACCAATGTGGTGTGCTTGTACAGGTTCCACTGAACAAATCGACAAACCATAATCTGTGATACTAAAACTCAACGGTTTCAATTTTAGTTTTTCCATCCGACGCGTCAGCAGCATACCCAAGGTCTGATGCGCCTTGCGCCCATCAAACGTATAAAACAGGGTATATTGCGTCTGCCGATAGGGAAATTGTTCAATCAGAATTTTATTGCCGGCAGGTACTTTAGAAAACTCCTGTTGGAGCGCTAACCACTCGCGCACAGCATTTGGCAATGACTTCCATTCAGAGGGCCTGCTCAGCAATGATTTTACGCCTTCTGCCAAAAAGGTAGACAAAGGCATCTGCCCCCCCACGTAACTGGGTATTTTGGGTTCCCCCCCACGTTTGGGTCTGGCTTCTAAAAACATGTCGCGTATACCTTCAAACGCCAATACTTCTCCAGCAAATAAGAAGGTATCGCCTTTACTCAGTTGTTGTGCGAAGTACTCTTCAACTTCGCCGATCACCTTCCCCTGGTGCGCACGTCGGAGACGTTTTACTTTTAGTCTACCGGCTTCGACAATAGTGCCGATGTTTTGCCGATGTCGCTGAATGACACGCTTCGAACTTGGCCGGAAAAGACCGTTCTCATTTTCTTCCAAACGCCGGTAGCGCTCGTATGCATTAAGTGCATAGCCGCCATCCACGGTATATTCCCACAGTGTTTGGAATAAATTACGATCGAGTTCGACATAGGGCGTTGCTTGAGTGATTAGCGCATATAAGTGTTCTGGTTTAGCCGGACTGCTACATAAACAATTGACGATAAATTGCGGAATTACATCCAATGCTCCGTCGAGAAAACAATCACCATCGAGTTGGCCTTTTTTAATCGCATTGATGGCCGTATGGCACTCTAATACTTCGAATCGGTTAGCTGGCACAAGTAACGCTTCGGATGGTTCTTCGAAGCGGTGATTGCTTCTGCCGATGCGTTGTAACAGTCGACTAACACCTTTTGGGGCACCAACTTGAATAACCAATTGCACGTCGCCCCAATCGATTCCCATCTCTAATGCTGAAGTTGTTACGACGGCTCGAATCTGTCCTTGCGCCACCATATTTTCGGTTTTTCGACGTTGCTCTTTACTCAGTGAGCCGTGATAAATTGCAATGGGTAAGCCCTGATGATTCTCCTCCCATAAAAACTGAAAAACCAACTCCGCTTGGGCCCTCGTATTGACGAAAATTAAGCTGGTCTGGACGGATTGAATCGCGCTGTATATTTCAGGTATGGCGTATTTGGCCATAAAACCACCAAATGGAATTTCGGCTTCACATTCCAGTATTTTCACATTTGGTTGAGATTTTCCTTTTACATTCAAAATTCCCAAAGGCTGATTCACAGTTCCCAACCATTGCGCGATCAGTGCAGGTTGAGCAACGGTAGCTGACAAACCAAAAACCGTGACCTTTGGCGCAAAATTGCGCAGCTGAGCAAGCGCCAGCGCGGTAAAATCACCCCGTTTGGTACTCGCAAAAGCGTGAACTTCATCTATAACAATACAGCGCAAGCGCCCAAACATCCTGTCCGCGTCCGCGTAGGACAGCATTAACATCAATGACTCAGGCGTCGTTAACAGAATGTTTGGCGGCTTGCGCCGTTGGCGCTGCCGCTTGTGTGACGGTGTGTCGCCTGTGCGCGTTTCGACACTAATATCTAGTTGCATGTCTGCCACGGGCTTCAGCACATTGCGCTCAATATCGTGCGTTAACGCCTTGAGGGGAGAAATATATAGGGTGTGCATACCCGATTGTGGCGAACGGTCCAAATCAACCAGACTAGGCAATAGGCCACTGAGGGTTTTACCAGCGCCGGTTGGTGCTATTAATAAGGTCGACCGAGCCTCCATATAGGCGGCCAACACCTGTTGCTGATAGTCTCTAAACTGCCATCCCTGTTTTGCAAACCAGTGTTCGAAATGCTTCGGTAATGAATAAGATGCGCTTCCCATACCCACACAACGCTTACAAGGCGGTTTTTGGATCACACTGATGTGCAAATCGCCGTTAATGCACGTCGGTTACAGCGCTTTTTCCCAAAATAGCGCTTGTCCTGCGGCGTCATCAAGTTCATAGGCTTTAAATCCAAATTTACGATAAGCGGCTTGTGCCCCTTTATTGCCCTCTAGTACTTCCAACGTAATTTTGCAGCAACCGCGCTCCACGGCTATCTGCTCAATATACGCGAGTAACGCTTGTCCAACACCCTGCCCTCGGACGGCTTCAGCAACAACGCAATCATGAATATTGATTAATGGCTTTGCCTTGAATGTCGAAAAGCCCATAAAGCAATTAGCCAGTGCAATAGGGGTAGATGGTCGCTCATCGCTGTATGCGAGCACAGATAAGGCTTGTGGTTGACGCTGTAACTCATGGATCAACCGTTGTTTGACCGTTGCATCTAACGGTTGGTTGCCGCCCATAGGGTCACGAGCATACTGATCAAGCATATCGAGCAGATGCTGGCCATGAGTTGGGTTGTGATAGTCGACGATGACAAATGAAAGAGACATAGCTAGTGTTAAATTCCCGATAATCTTGGTTATTGTAGGATACAATATTTGCACAGCGCTTGTTGTCGTTTCCATCGGAATTTCTTGTTACCGATATTTGATCAACGCTCGGCATACTACAATACTAATGATGGACTTGGTTCTTGGTGGACATCTAGACGTGAATAACTATATGTACGCGTTGCGCTCAACATTGCGAAAAAAAATTAGCCTCTGTCTAGCCGTGAGTGTAACGCTGGCAAGCACAGGACTGACCGCGCTCGCGTCGCAACCAGTCTCAACTGGCACAATCGACGTCATTAGCGTTGAATATCCGCCGTTCACGACGGCTACAAGCAACGACAATGGCATTGGATTCGCGCTTCTAAATCGTTACCTCGCACCTTTGTCCGACGTGCAATTTACACCACTTTTTTTACCACCCGCTCGCGCCGGTAAAGTCATTAGTAGCGGAAATTGGTGCACGAGTTTTTACCCCGTTGACCCAGAATTAAATATCCCAACTCAATTTATTCCTTTGCGCGATAAACCAGTAGGTTTGGGACTCATTCGGCTCAAACAGGAACAACCGTTTGAGTGGCAAAACTTGTCGGATATATCCCCTGGTGGAATTGCATTATTGAGAACATTTGGCGACTCACCATTTTCTCAACAATTTACTGATGTTGGGCTAAAAATCTATTCCGTGGAAAACATTGAACACGGCTTGCGATTGGTACGCAATGGTCGAGTTGACTATAGCTTGGCCGACGATGATCTGTTAGCGCGCAACGACGACACTGAGCAACTTGAGTTTTCCACGACGCTGCTAGACAGTGTTCAGGTAGGGATTTTTGTTAACCTCAATTGCCAATATGCCAATCAATTAATACAACACAGTAATGAAGCTCTCGCTCGAGCAGAACAAGAGCTCAGTGCCTCACAATAAGCAACAGATCAAACTCATGCTTTGGCGCTGGGTCGACTACTGACGCTTTCATACCAGCGCTGTAAATTGGTAAATTCTGCCGGTATGCGAATGTCTATCACTCGAGCAAAATCTATCGCACATAGCGCAATAATGTCTGGCAAACTAAATGATTCGCCACAGATATAAGTGTTGTCCGCCAACCGCCGTTCCAGCAATTTGAGGAATTTCGCCGCATTTTTACCCGCCTCTTTGCCGAACTCTGGTACCGGTGTCATACGATCCTTGAAATATCCAGTCGAGTGCTGAAAACACATGCCAACTTGCATAAACAAGCCGAATTCAACTTGCCGTGCCCACTGCTGTATCTGAGCTTTCTCAAATGGAGTGGTACCTAGTAGCGGGTTTTCCGGATGCAATTCTTCGAAATAGGTGCAAATTGCGTCAGACTCACTGATGCAGGTGCCATCATCTAACTCCAGCACAGGGATTTTACCCAATGGGTTTTTGGCACGCATTTCAGGAGATAAGTTCTCTCCCTTTTGCAAATCAATTTGTTTTGTCGGGACTTCAATACCCTTTTCCGCAAGGAAGATACGAACCCTACGGGGTGTTGGTGCTGTCTTAGTGTCATACAATAGCATTGCAACTTTCTCATGTTTGATTGGCTAAGCTCTAGCCTAACGAGTTGTATTGAGGCATGGCAAATTATCTTGCTGGTGACACAACTATAGCTGCCATGAATAATTGACACTCCGTTCTAAATTAACGAGCGATTCGGAGTGAATAACGCGTAGGCAATCCTTATCGGCGTGTTAAGCTTACACGCCAGGGAACAACAATAAACACAATCAGGAACGCGCTTATGAAACCTTTTTTCTCAATCGTTCTACTCCTTACTTTTTTAATCGCCCCGTTAGCTAATGCCGCAGACAGCGATATCGACGTACTCCCGCAATACCAGTACCTGCCCAGTGATTCCGTTATGGAGCAAGTTGAAACGGCTCGTCTCAAAGCCATTCAGGCAGACAAACTTCTGTTACTCGTTCTGGGGGCGCAGTGGTGTCATGACAGTAGAGGCTTGTCTCAGCAGTTCTCGACCCCAACACTCCATGAAATCATCTCTAATCGGTTTGAAACGGTGTTTGTCGATGTCGGTTACTACAAAGATTATCGAGGACTCACCAGACAATTTGGTTACCCCGGTTATTTTGCCACACCATCAGTAATGGTGATTGAACCGCAACAACAGCAATTGCTGAACATGCAAACTATGCCAACCTGGAATGCCGCACACAGCGTGAGCAGTGAAGAGTATTTAGATTATTTTTCCACCATCGGCACTGCTGAAATACCAGAACCAGAGAGCTTATCCACCGAACAAAAGGAGCGGGTGAGCCAAGTCCACAACTTTGCCAATCAACAGACGGCTCGTTTGTTTGAAGGCTTTAAGTTGATTAGCCCATTATTGCGAGGCGCAGTAGAGGATCAGTTAGACGACTTTACTGAGCTAGAAGCACTTTCCGATGAAGCGTATGCATTTCGGATGCAATTGCAAAAAGACATTCATACGCTGCACCAGCTTGCCCTCGAGAGTGATCAAGCACTGGAATATCCGAGTTATGGCCCGTTTAGCTGGGAAGCTCACTAACGCTTTTATTTAACAACATTGATGTTTAGAACTCTATTATGAAAACCGCTTTTAAAGTCCCACACACGCTCGTTTTACTCCTTGGCATGATGCTAGTAGCCTATATTGCGACTTGGTTAGTCCCACAAGGTTTCTTTCAAACCGTAACGCTCGACAACGGTAGACAAGCGGTAGTCGCTGGTACCTATGCCCTCTCAGATACGCAAATTCGCCTAACCCCGATGGACTTTTTAGTCGCTATTCCGCGTGCACTCGCAGCTGCTCAAGACGTCATATTTTTCGTCTTCATTGTCGGGGGTGTGCTATCCATTGCACGTGCAACAGGCACCATCGATGCGTTGATTGGTGCCTTGCTAGAGCGCTTTGGCGAGCGCCCGGAGCGTTTGATTTTTATGGTGGTGTTTTGTTTTGCGATGGCCTCTGGTGCCATAGGCACGGCGGGTGAGTATATTCCGTTTGTTCTGATTCTAGTTGGTTTGTGTAAAGCCATGCGACTCGACGCTATGACGGCAGTGGGTATGATTGTAACTGGCTACGGCATTGGCTACGGCGTCTCTGCATTTAGTCCATTTACTGTCATGGTTGCACAACAAGTTGCTGACGTACCGCTATACTCTGGAATTGAGCTGCGCCTCGCGATTTTCATTCCATTTGTGCTCATCGGCTTTCATCACGTTTGGCGTTACGCCAAGCAAGTACAAGCCGACCCATCAGCATCTCTAACGGCTGGACTGCCATGCCCACTAGGCGGCGCAGAACAGAACGGTTACCCTAGCTTAAATGTCAGGCACAAAACCATTTTGTTTGCTCTGGTGGCCACTATTGCGGTCGCGGTTTGGGGGATCTCAGAACAGGGGTGGTATCTATACGAACTCGGTGCAATTTTCATTTTATGGGGGATCGTGACCACGATTGTTGGGCAATTACCCGCTGACGATGCTGCGGAACGCTTTATTGATGGTGTGAAAGATCTTGCCACAACTGCGATTCTGATTGGTATTGCCCGTGGTATCGCACTCATTATGGAAGATGGACAGATATTGCATACACTGGTTTATGCGATGTCATCGCCACTTTCACACCTCGGCGCGGAGCTTGCTGCAGTTGGCATGTTTGTTATGCAAACAATTCTGAACCTCTTTATTCCCTCAGGAAGTGGCCAAGCATACGTAACCATGCCGTTAATGGCTCCGGTTGGTGATTTGATTGGTGTAAATCGACAAATTGCCGTTTTGGCGTACCAGTTTGGTGATGGTTTTTCCAACATGATCATTCCTACCAATGCAGTCCTTATGGGGATCATTGGTATGGCAGGCGTTCCTTATCACTTGTGGTTTAAGTTTTGTTTTCCGTTGATCATTAAACTCATGCTAGCTGCATCTGTTGTTTTGGTATTGGCGGTAATGTTTGACTATGGTGCAGATGTGCAACCGCAAATCAGTCAACTGATTGAAGTTGCTACTGACCCAGTTGCTTAGTCATGTACAAACAATCTTGAACAGGCTCCAACGGGTATTGAGAAACGACAAAACCCTGTTTCTGATATGCGCTGATTGCCTGTTGATTGTGTTGATATACAAATAACGAGAGGCGCGGTAACTGCAACTGCGCCACGGCCTTTTGCACGAGTGCTTCAAACAGGGTTTTGAACACCCCATGTCCACGAAATCGCGGCGCAACAACTAAACGGCATAGATGGCAGCAACCGGCCAATTCATAAAACTGGCCGAATGCGATTAGCGAACCATCAATCTCGAGGCCAAGCGCTGGCTTGTGGCTCATATCGAGCTGGGCTTGTAGACATTCAGCACCCAAAGGATATCCAACACCAGGTCCGGCCCAATCGCGCACCGCTTGTTCAGAATCAAACCACGAAATGAGTGAGTTTAAGTGCTCGACCTCAACATCAGTAATAATGATTTCCTTAACGTTCAACACATGTAGTTCTCCATCGGAATCTGATTCTGTTTGTCCGAAGCAATGTCGCGGCACTTGATTCAGTGATTAGGTAAAGGCCCGGTCTTCGTATACGCCTGAATATAATTGACGGCTTGATCATTGCTGCATTTCCACTGTCGGCTCAGCAAGTTGAAACTCATTCCAGTGGAATCTTTCAACTCACATCCATGGGCGTTGGCCATATTGGTAAGCTCAGAGGGTTTAACGAAATAGCGCCAATCATGGGTGCCTTTGGGCAAGTACCGCATCACATATTCAGCACCAACGATGGCAATAAAATAACTCTTAAGCGTTCTATTCAATGTCGCCAACAACAACAAGCCACCGGGTTTTACCAGCTCACAACACTCTTTAATCAGTTGCTGTTGGTCGGGTACGTGTTCTACTACCTCAGCATTGATGACAACATCAAATGTTTCGCCGCGCTCCACCAGCGCGGCACTCAGCTCGTGCCGATAGTCGACTTGCACACCACTTAGTTGTGCATGACGCTTTGCTACCTCCACGCTCACTGCGCTTGCATCAATACCGGTTACCTGTGCACCACGTCTGGCAATAGCTTCAGCCACAAGCCCACCGCCACTTCCCACGTCAAGCACGGTAAGCCCTTGCAAGGTATTATTTCCTGATGATTGGCTACCAAAGTGCTGGATAATAGCGGGGATGATCCAACTTAAACGCGCTTCGTTGAAGGCTAAAGCCGTTTTGAATTTGCCTTCAGGATCCCACCATTCAACCGCCATCTGGTCAAACTTGGCTATTTCCGCGGCAGACAAAGTAGTATTTTGTTGAGGACTGAGCTGACTTTTATCTAACATCGTATTGAGATTTAGTGAATGACAGAACTTATACGCACTATTCTACAGAGAGTTTACTATGGCGAATGCAAAAAATGTGTTGGGTGAAGCACTGCAGTTATGTTGTGGAAATACCGGCTACACACGAGAGGGATTTTGTTATGTCCCCGAAAGTGATTACGGCAACCACAGTGTTTGTGCAATTATGACAGACGAGTTCCTGTTATTCTCGCAACAGCGCGGAAATGACTTGATTACTCCCATGCCCCAATACGAATTCCCAGGCCTAAAAGCTGGCGACCGCTGGTGCTTGTGTGCATCCCGCTGGCTTGAGGCGGAGCGCCACGGTGTGGCGCCGCCGGTTATTCTCGCGGCCATCAATCAAGCCGCTTTAAAAGTCATTCCCATAGAAGTACTAAAGCAGTATGCGATTGAACGCTGAATAACTGGGACGCGCTATTGGCTTTTAGGGCTCTGATGTAAACCGTAATTAGGTACCAGGTGCTGTCCATGTCGAACCCGGACCAACCATGCTCTCTTCGATGAAGATCAAGTCACTAAGCGCGGCACCAATACCGGCATCTGTGCCTATTCCTTCAACCATATTGTTAGCATCTGGCGTGCTCAAGCTTGCGCCGTCTTCAGTGCCATCAGCAAGAATATTGCCGTCGACCCCATCTACCAGGGCTGTATTATCGCGCTTTGGCATAATTGGCGTAATGTCTGAAATTGCGGTTGCATAGATATGGTTATTATCATAATCAGATGCGTTAGTTAGCGCACAACCATGAGATGGGTACTCGTCTTGCTTGATCGCTGTTGCACCATCGCCAGCAGATGTACCGTAAATATTGTTATCCGCACTTTGGTTCGCAATCAAGTTATTGTCAAAGTCCAAGGTGTAGTCCAAGTTCACACAGTTTTCCGTACCATCACGCGACGAGTCATCTTCAAACTGAACAGCATTGGTTGTGTTCAATACTGTATTCCGCGCGACCACTGTTGTTAGATCTAAGCCCGCATCAATGATCGTTTGCGTCGATGAGTTACCGCTATCGATATGGTCTGAATCGATGTGTAAACCAGCACGGTCAGAAGAGTTAGTTACCAAATTAGCGATGTAGTTATCGGCGATTACATGACCTAGTGGTGTAAACGCGATACCACCATCTTTGTTGTTGGTACCTTCTACACCATCAATTGTAGCCGTATATGGCGCACCGGCTGAGATAATGATGTTTTTCTCAACACTGTTGCCGTAACCATTGCGCAGTTCGATGTTACCCCATGAATTGACAATAGTGTTGGTGTGGATTTCATTACCGCCACCTTGAACAATGATTAAACCTCTATCCATTAGTACACGGTCAAAGCGGTTGTAACGCACCACGTGTTCTGCGCGACCAGCGCCGTCACCACTGCCTGAACGACCTACTTGTACCGCGTGGCTGCCAGAGTCAGTGTCGAATTCGCCATCGCCGTCAATGTTGGAGGGCAAGAAATCTTTGAACAAGTTATATTGCACAACGTTACGTTGGTTCGATCCTAGCTCATTGGTACCGTTGTCATCATCGATGAACATACTGATGGCCGAACCTTCTTCGGCTTCATTCACACTCTTACCAGTGAATAGATTCCGTTCGATGAGATTGTCAGTACCACTTATAGTGATGTAGTGTGATTCATCACCAGAACCTAGATTGGTACGTAAACTACCTGAATCACTCAAGAAGCTACTGTTGCGGATAACGTTGTTCGAACCTGCCATTTCAATTGAACCGCGACCTTCACCGCAACGCCCTTCAACAGGAATCAATAATTCTTCAAACACTAAACCGTCAATAACAATGCCCGAAGTACCAGAGCCATAGGCTATACAGGTTGTACCGGAAATAACCGCATTGCTGCCTGCTACACGGCTAACAGTGATGTTATTGGTACCAAGCGTGAGTTCCGCCATATCATTGTAGTCGTCAGTTGGATCTGCAACATCGGCAATACCGATAGTGTCACTCTCCACTGCATTAGTAAGCGCAGCAGTTAATGAAACTTCGCCCACAACATAAAAACTAAAGATTTCATCTACCGCTGTCTGCTCCAATGCTTCGTCAAATCCAGAGTCATCGGTATAAGTTACGTGCACCGACAGCACATTACCCAAATCAGACTGAGTTACCTCAAACGTCGCAGCCGTTGCGCCCGTAATGTCAACCGCATCGCCTATGTCGGTACCCGGTGCGCGTGTTTGCCATTGGTAGTTGATCTCGCCTGATATACCATTGGCGTCAATCGGTATTGGTGCAGTGAGCGTTGCACCAACTTCCAATGCTCCGGTTATTGGGTCATCTAAAGTTCCCTCAACGTTGTTTTCTGGTACGGGTTCAACCGCAGCAGTTGGATCCGATGTAATGACTTCCTCAAAACCTTCATCATCAGTGTAACTTGCCGATGCGGTGATCACCGCTCCTTCAAGGATTTGATTCAATACTAGTGTCGCGTTAGTTTCACCATCAATTGTAGCGCCGTCAGCTGCCCAACTATAGCTGATGTCACCAGAAACACCGTTGTCGTCGGTTACCGAAGCAGTGAGGGTTTGTTCAACTGTTGCCGAACCACTAATCGAAATAACGCCAGTAAAATTAACTGGCAACGCTTCAACTACGTTAGTTTCTGGAGAAATGAAACCTTCGCGCGTGTTGTTATTGTCAACGTATGTAACAGAAACTCGGACCTGAGTTCCCGCTTCATTTACAGTAAGCAAATGAGTAGCGCCTGCAGCCCCTTCTATAACGTTGCCATCAGCAAACCATGTAAAGCTAAGCGTGCTTGCATTGATACCGTCCGGATCGGTTACTGAAGCTGTGAGTGTCTCACCTTCTTTAGCAGTGCCAGACAGCGATAAAGAACCAGGCTGATTCGCAATAGTATCACTACCATTGCATCCCGTTAGCCCAAGGCCAATTACCCCGATAGCACATATTCCCAATTTATTCGTCATCGAATCCACCTTTAGTCTGTTTGCTCCAGGATGCACCGCACCACAGAAACATTACCAAAAAGCATTTTTTGGCATTACCAATAAATCCTTTTCCATATTTTTGGTATGAAAACATAAAGTTTGGATTATTACCACATGCAAAACATTATTTTAACATCTTTTTCGATTTTGGTTGTTAACTGATTGGTTCAAATAGTTGTAAACTGTGTGGCATAAGCTTCGATAAAAGGCCGATAAAATATAAGATCAGGCCTTCCGAAAACGGCCCAATGCCTTTATTCTTGCACTTCAACAGGTTTAAGCGAGTTATTTTAGATGTATAAGCAGGCCGTCAAACCTACTGACCAAAAGATTGTTTATTGTAAATTGATCGACGCAAACATATTGCCAAATTGTAAACAAGTCCGTATTATTGGTTTTACATGATTCAACAATTGGTAATCTTGTTTGGTTCATTTTGGTTAATTTAAGCAATGGAAGTGCTTGATTAACGTGATGTGAACAAATTTAGTTTACTAAAATTTATGGAAACCTCGATGAGAATACAAACTACGCCGAATCAGTTGGTTAGTGCTATACGCAAAGCTCTTGCTAAACCAATCGTGATGACCTCTGTAGTCGGTGCTGCGGCGATCGCTCCATATTCAGTGATGGCGCAAGAAGCAGCCCCCCCATCAGTCGACACAACGGAGGTAATTGAAGTTAAAGGCGTACGCCAAACGATACAAAGCTCAATTTCAATCAAGCGTGAAGCAACCGAAATTGTCGATGGTATCTCCGCAGAAGATATAGGCGACCTTCCGGCTCTTTCTATTGGTGAAGCGCTTGAAACACTTACCGGTGCTTCTTCACACCGAGAGCAGGGTGGCGCGACAGAAATTTCGATTCGTGGTTTGGGACCTTACTTAGGGAGCACCGTCATGAATGGTCGCGAAGCAGCTAACGGTAGTGGTGATCGCTCTGTTAACTTCTCGCAGTTTCCTTCGGAGCTTTTCAATAAAGTAGCGATTTACAAAACCCAGTCGGCTGAACTGGTTGAAGGTGGTGTATCAGGTCAGATCCACCTCGACACAATACAACCATTACAGTTTGGTAAGCGCCGCTTCCAGTTAGACTACAAAGGCAACTGGAACCCAGACAATTACGACCTAGAAGAGCCAGAACGCGATTTTGGTCATCGATTAACAACCAGTTACATCGATCAGTTCAACAGTGACACCTTTGGCGAAATAGGTGTGTCATTAGGATTTCAAAAGAACCTAACGACTAACCCAGAGCAAGAGGCCCGCACCGGAACATCTTGGAACGCATGTCGTGTGTCGCCAGCGTTCGGAGACGGTATCAATGGAAATCGGGTTGACTGCGAAGACAATGGCGGTTCGCTCGACTTGATTGCTGATGAGAACGGCAATGCTCCGGATGCGAACACGCCATTTATATTCTCACGATCACAAAATTCATTTCGGCAAAACATCACTGACGATGATCGCGAATCATTCTTTGGTGCATTGCAGTGGCGTCCTTCCAATCGTGTGGAAATCAACTTTGATTACCAATACTCTAACCGTGACTTCACCGAAGTGCGCAATGACTTAGTCTTTGCTGAAGTAAATCACCTCGACGGTTTTAATGTACCAGAGGAAGATCGCCTGCCATTTGATTTGGTTGCGACATCTTCAGGCGCATTGCGTCAGTTCACTGCATTACAAAACATCGAAACGAACTCTCAATTTGCAGAGCGATTAGAAGAGTATCGCGGTGGTGGCATTAATTTCGCGTATGAGGTGAGTGATTCACTGAGCGTCAGTCTCGATATTTCAAATTCTGAAACCAGTCGTACTGAGAACATTATCCAAACGCGTTTACAGTCAGAAGACATTGATATTTTTGGTAACGATGTGTTGGGCGCTGATGGCAACGGCGAAGTCCGCACTGCCTCGCAAATCTTCAACAATGGTTCATTAGTACCGACGTGGACATTGCAAAACTTTGATGTGAATTATCACGCTGCATTTGCTGATGAAGCCCGCACTCGATTGGATTTAAACCAATCGCGCCGCAATGAGATTTCAGCCGTTCGCGCCGATTTTGACTTTATTCCGGAGTCACAGCTATTTACCGCAATCAAAGGTGGTGTGCGCTTCTCTACTCTTGAGTACGACGAAGTGCCAGGCGGCAGCGGCACTAATAACCGTAACCAGTTTACCTTCAGTGATGAAGCAGCGGCAGCAGCCAACCAAGCCTGCCGCAACAATGTATTCCCCGAGTCGGGCTTCCTTAGCGGCGAAACCGGCGGTGCTCCATTGTTTACCAATGTCGACGCAAACGGCAACGTAATTGCTGCTGGCACCGGTAACTCATTTGCGACCTTCGACCCTATTTGTTTAGCCAACACCCTGTTAGCCACGCTAACTGACGATGAAGGCAATATCCGTACTATCGCTAATTCTTTCCCCACCAACGATGAGGAAGACTTCCAAGATATCGCAGCGGTCGACGTAAAAGAGACTACCATTGCTGCCTACATCCAAGCCAACTACGACACTTTTGTTGGTGATTACGGTGTGCGTGGCAACTTTGGTATGCGTGTAGTCCAAACAGAAGTTGAATCGATTTCTTATCGCGGCGCATTAAGCGCAACGCGCGATGATTTAGGCAATATCACGGGTATAGTACCCATCACTGGCGACTTGTTCGCGGTTGAGGGCGGTGGTGATTACATCGAGTTCTTACCTAGCGTAAATCTAATAGTTGATGTGGATGACGATATTGTAGTCCGCGGTGCTTTATATCGCGGTTTATCACGCCCTGATCCTTCAGATCTTGGCTTTGGTCGTGACTTCTTAGGTATAGATGAAGACAGTGAAACAGGTGAAATCTCTGACGTTGTTGCGCGCGCAGTAGCTGTTGGCAACCCAATCCTCGAACCTTTCTTATCATGGAATGGGGATGTTGCGGTCGAGTGGTATCCCAATGAAGATACTATTCTAGCCGCCGGCCTCTACTATAAGAGTTTCGAAGGTGGTTTTGCTAACACCTCGCAAGTTGAGACCTTTGAGGTTGATGGCGAAGCAGTAGAAACTATTGTAACTACTCCACAAACGACTGATGAAACCAGTACGATTTATGGTTTAGAGTTAACCGCTACTCACTCTTTTGCTTATCTGGACAGTTGGCTCAACGGCTTTGGCTTCAAGCTAAGCTATAACTACGCTGACTCAGATTTTGAATTTGAAGATGAAAATTTTGGTACCTCATCATTCATTGATGGAAGTACCGGCGACATTGTGCAACGGGTTGGCATTGTACCGCCAGCTAACTTATTCGGTTTCTCTGAGCACGTGTTATCAGCTCAACTGTATTATCAATGGGAAAGCTTAAGCGCGTCATTAAACTACAAATATCGCAGCGACTACTTCCAGCAGTTCGTCGCAACGCCAGGTGCCGTGCGTTATATCGATGATACCGAGGTTTTCGAAGCGCGCGTGTCATACCGTTTAAATCGCAATTGGAAATTCTCACTGGAAGCGATCAACTTGTTTGATGAGCCACGTCGCCAGTACCGTCCGACGCCGGATAATTTCGCCGAAATTAACGTCTACGGACCACGAGTATTTGCGGGAGTACAATTTAGGTACTAATCACTCTACTCCGTCATCTAGCCAACCTACTGAATTGTAAAATTCACTGGTTGGCTTTTTTTTGGATTCATTATTATGCGATTTTTTCTAGCTCTTTTTGTTTCTTTACTCTCAATCAGCTGCGGCGGCGGTAGCAGTATTACTTCATCACCGGATCCAGAATCAGCTCCTACTCCAGCGCCAGAACCACCCGCGATTGAGTGCTCAACCATGCCAATTAGCATAGCTGGCGCAACAAGTTCGGACATGAGTACTATCTTCCCAGCAGCGAACAGTATCGATGGTGATATAGCCAGTGCCTCACGCTGGCAGATTAGCGGTATGGATCGCACATTGACGTTAACTTTGGCGTCTGCAGAGACCATCGGTAGCCTACAGGTAATGTGGTATCGCGGTGATGAACGCCAGTATCAGTATGCCATTGAAACTTCCACCGATAACCAAGCCTGGAGTGTGCAGCTAAGCAACCAATCGTCCAGTGGCCGCCATTCAGGTTTTGAGCTTATTGCACTGCCTGAACAAGTGAGCGCTCGATACATTCGTATTGTCGGTATTGGTAACTCAAGTAACGATGACAATGCCATTGTGGAAGTAGAACTGTTCAATTGTGCAGAAGGCGATAGTGAAATCATTGATACCTTCCCCAATGAGCTCGGTATCGATTTACTTGATTGGTATATCAGTGTGCCTACCGACGAAGATGGTTCAGGTACCGCTGATAACATCTACGAGGCCGATCTAGCTGGAGGTTATACTCACTCTGAGTTCTTCTACGCCAGCGCCGATGGCGGAATCGTAATGCAGTCGCCTAGCTATGGCTTTAAGACCTCAAAGAACACCAGTTACGTGCGCGTGGAGCTACGTGAAATGCTACGTCGCGGTAGCAGTGAATTTCGTACCCAAGGCGTCAACGGCAACAATTGGGTATTTGGTTCAGCGCCTGCTGAAGCGCAGCAACGAGCCGGCGGGGTCGATGGGCGCTTAGAGGTCACAATGGCGGTCAACGAAGTCACCACCACTGGCGAGAACTTTCAAATTGGTCGGGTGATTATTGGTCAGATCCACGCTAACGATGACGAGCCCATCCGCTTATACTATCGCAAGCTACCTAACAACGATTTGGGCTCTATCTACTTCGCCCACGAAATTCGTGGCCGTGCGGATGGTAGCGTCGATAAACAAGAAGACTGGTACGAAATGATCGGTTCGCGTAGTAGCGCTGCTAGCAATCCTAGTGATGGCATTGCCCTCGACGAGCGGTTCACCTACGTGATTGAAACTCAGGGTAACCAACTGTTTGTGACGATTTCCAGAGAAGGCAAAAGCGATGTAACAACGTCACTTGATATGACCGGTAGTCGTTATGACGACGCCGACCAATACATGTACTTTAAAGTCGGCGTATATCATGTGAATAACTCAAGTGACCCCAGCGAACGCGCAAGGGCCACTTTTTATTCAATTAAAAACAGCCACACCGGTTACGATGAAAGTGAATAGCTAGAGTTTAGTATTCGTAGCCCTTATGACTATTGTGCAAGTGATAAAAGGTCGCTTGCACATAGTCCTTCTTATCACCTGTATCATTCTGATTGTACACACCAGCCTTAAAATACATATATTGATTAGACAAGTGATAACCGCTGTCACTCATATCGACATGACGCGTGATATTCGGCTTTCCTGGGCGCAATAAGGTTACATAGAGTTGGTCTTCAACCACGGTAATCTTATAACTGAAGGGTTCGTTTAACGCGATACCATCTTCAGGTGACGGAGCCGTATGCGAGCGTGTGCCGACCAGATTTACCCAGACATCGTCGCCACCATTTATCTCATGGGCGAAATATATAGAGCCTAAATCGTTGTTAGGTAGCTTGCGATAGTATAAGCGGATGGGTTCGTCTTTGATTGCATGAATTTGACCGATAATGACTCGGCCAACCTTTTTCGGATCGCCAGTGGTCGATACACGATTCACGGTTAATGTCGCTTCTAATGAACCATTAACGCCACCCGCATGCTTTTGGCTGGAGAGGTGCATCGAGCTAAATACCCAGTTGTTTCTATTTACACCTTGCGTTTTGATCCGCGTATTGCCTCGCCGTAGCATCTCTCGAAGTTCAGTGCGCACATACTTTGTATTTTTTGAAGTGGTTGTCCCATAATTTGGCGAAATAAACGACATACCGCCATCGCTGGCAGTAAAAAACAACGGTCTAATTTGGAACCCCTCTGCGAGGGATTTTTCACCGATACTATCAGGCTTGCCATCTTTGTTGGTATCTACCGGTAACGTTAAATACCAGTCGATAAGCTCAAAGTTTTCTCCAGGAGGAGCATCTGGATCCAAGTGAGAAAAATCTCCCAGTAACGCTCCGTTGGGTAAATCCTTGTGAGGGTTGGCAATGGCGGCGGAATGGGCCAGAAGACCACTAGCGATTACCAAGGCGATTAAGGTCTTTTTCATAAGTGCATCCTGGGCAAACGTGGCATAGAGTAACTAGGCCGCAGCTGCACGGCAGGCTTCAGTAATCGCCGTCCAATTTTCTTGTTCGATCCATTGCTTCGGTGAAACCCATGTGCCACCCACGGCAAACACATTGCTTAGCGCTAAGTATTCGTCTTTGTTTTGCTGATTCACACCGCCGGTAGGGCAAAATTTGACATCGCGAAATATCGAAGAGACGGCGCTCAAAAACGAAGGTCCACCAGAGAGTGACGCGGGAAATAGCTTCTGTTCGGTAAAGCCGTGCTCGTAGGCCAATAAAATATCAGCGGTATTTGAAACACCCGGCAATACCGGCAAACCACATTGCGCTAATTGTGCCAATAGTTTCTCCGAACAAGCAGGCGTAACAATATAGTCAGCTCCGGCAGCTTGCGCTGCTGTCAAAATTGCTGCGTTAGTTACCGTGCCCGCGCCAACATATAACTCAGGTGCAGCGTCTTTGATAGCTCGCAGTGCATCCAAAGACGCATCTGTGCGCAGCACTACCTCGACGAGGCGCAGACCTGCTTCAGACATGGCGCAAGCGATAGCTACGCCTTGCTCTGCGGAATCCGCTTGAATGATCGGCAATATTGTCTGCTCGGACATCAATTCAGAAAATAACGTCATTGGAATAAACTCTTGTTGATTAGGCTGAAAAAACACTGCGGCCTGCCAGACTGCTGGCAAACGCTTGTTGTGGCGCTATAGCCCCAGGGAATTGAATCACGACCCCCGCTGCCGCCGCACCTAGCTGAACTGAATCTGCAATCGAGTGCCCAAGTAATCGTGCACCTAAATAAACGCCATTGAAGGCATCACCTGCCGAGGTTGTATCGACCACATTGTCAGCGGGCGTAATTAGGTGCTCTTGGATATCGCCATTGAGGCAGGTGAAGACTGATTCTGGTCCGTTTTTAACCACCGTTTCAACAACGCCACGATTAGCGCAAAAAGCGACGACATCTATGGCGTGTTGAATCCCGAACAAAACAGTAAAGTCTTCTACACCAGGTAATGCAATGTCAGCCAAGCTCATGGCTACAGAATAACTATCGCGAGCGCATTGCTCGGAAGACCATAGAGTTGGGCGATAGTTGGGATCAAATACGATTTTCACCCCAGCAGCTTTGAGTACTCTAAGCATGTCAAAGCATTGCTCTCTGGCTTGGTCAGATAATATCGCCAAAGGTATTCCAGACAGGAAAAACACATCTCCTTTGGTCAGTTGGGAAATCGTTTTAGGTCCGAGAAATTCCATTATTTGGCGGGCAGCCGAGTCACTGCGCCAGTAGACAAAACTGCGTTCACCCTGAGCATCAGTTTCGATCAGGTAAAGACCTAACGTTTTTGTAGGATGGCGAAATACCCAGTCAGTCGATAACCCCTCGTCTGCAAACGTGGTCAACATACTGTCACTTAAGTCGTCATTGCCAGCAACGGTTACCATTGCCGTCTGCATTTCCGGGAAACAACGCTTCATGTATACGGCTGAGTTGTAGACATCACCCGCAAAAGATTGACGCATGGTCGAGTCACCAGACTTTTGTAACTCCACCATACATTCACCAAAGAAATATACCTGTTTCATTGACTTACTTTGACTGCTTTAGCGGTTCAATTTTTGGAATCAACAACCACACCGCTAGCATTGCAATAATTGCCAAGGATGCGCCGATTACAAACGCCGGAGTATAGTTGCCATCTTGGGTTAAGAAAGGCACTAAAGCGGTAAGCCCTACTGCGCCTAATTTCGCAGCCATGCCAGCGAATCCAGCTAGCGAGCCAACGGCCTTCTTGCCCAATAAGTCACTAGGTAAGGTTTGTACGTTACCAATCGCGGTTTGAAATCCGAATAGAATAACCGCCATGATCAATACCGCCGTAGTTGGGCCGCCCGGATTCGACATCGCGAGTAATGAAGGCAACATAATTAAACAGCCTAAGGTGATGACCAACTTACGGGTTTTATCAGCACTCCAGCCGGCTTTTAGGCGATTCTGTGCTAGCAGACCACCAAACCACGCTCCAAACATAGCGCCCACATAAGGAACCCATCCGTAGATACCAATTGATTTTACATCCATGGCATAGACTTCATTTAGATAGATGGGGATCCAGAATACAAATAACCACCAAATCGGGTCGATCGCAGCTGACGCAATAATCACTCCCCAACTTTCTTTACGACTGAGCATTTCTTTGGTCGAAGGATTGTATTCATCTTTGTCATTGACAACATTATCTTCAGAGTCTTTACGTTGCTGGCCGGTGAGAATGTACTCACGCTCTTCGTCTGTGATCCACGGGTGCGCTCCTGGTGGAGCTTTGACTAATACAAGCCAAGGTAGTAACCATAAGAAACCTAGTGCGCCCACTATTACGAATACGAGCTGCCAACTAAAGTAAATCGTCAAAAATGCGATCATGGGGATGGCAACAATACCGCCAATTGCAGCCCCCGAGTTAAATATACCCTGCGCTAATGCGCGCTCTTTGATGGGGAACCACTCAGCGTTACCTTTGGCTGCGCCCGGCCAGTTGCCTGCTTCGGCAACCCCTAAAATAGCGCGGAAAATGCTAAACGACAGTAAACCTTGCGCAAACGCGTGTGCAATAGTTGCTAGCGACCACACACCAATGGAAAGTACAAAACCGATACGCGTCCCAACCCAGTCAAAAATCTTACCGAAAATGGCTTGGCCAAATGCGTAGGCAAATACGAATACGATAGAGATATTGGCATAAATCTGTTTCCGCTCTAATGCCGACTCATCCGGAAAGACCTCTTCCACAATATCTGGCCACAATACGCTTAGCGCTTGGCGATCGATATAGTTGATGATTGTAGCCAGAGCTATAAGGGCAATAACCCACCAGCGTAAACCTTTTAATTGCATGGGATCACTCCTCGATAAAGTCTTCGCGAGCGGGGCTGAAGGTATCGATCAAGATGCCTCCAGTCGGGCAAATTGCACCGTGCTCAACATGGGGTGGAATCAGACAACTATCACCTGCTCGCAGGATTTTAGTTTCATCGCCAATACTGAAGTGAAACTCGCCTTCCTCAACATAGGTGACTTGCGAGTGTCGATGGCTATGAGTGTAGCCTTGAGCGCCTTTGTCGAACCAGACTTTAACCGCCATTAACTCATGGTTGTAACCCAACATTTGACGTTTTAAACCACCACCGAGATCTTCAATCTCTGTCTCGTTAGCAAATAAAAAGTGCTCGCTTTGTTGTGCCATGATTAATTCTCCAGATCGCTTTTCAGCGGCAAGACTGTTAGCCGGTCGCTTAATGTATAAGTATGATTTTTGTAAGAAAGGGGATGGGGATGGGCCCGTTCCTTGGTGCGTGTATCAATCGCGAGCAAGTAACGTTTGCCAGTAATTACTACCTCAGCAACGATAATGTCACCCGTTTGCTCTAGCTGAAAGTCAGACACTTGGCTAACTGCATCAAGGGTGTACTCTTTACTCGGATTGTATTCACCGTGCGGCTCTAATAGCGAAACGAATCGGTGTTGTGTAGCTCCCTGTGCGCGTCGAATAAATCCATGCTCATTACGCAGGTTAAAATTAGGATCGTTAGCACCTAGTTGAGTAAACAGAAATTGTTCATCGCCCTGAACTAAGCTGGTTTGAGTATAGAAGTGGCCATTCTCATTCAGCCAAGTAACTTTGGCCATACCCGCTTCTGGCTGCGCCTTTGCCCGTAACCACAAATGCTGATAACCGTTTTTGTCACCCAGTGCTCTAAGTTCGTTAAGGTTGCCCTGATAGTTAAAATTCGTGTCGATCAACTGCCCTTGATAATGCAAGGGTAAATCCAGTTGATGCGCGTTTTCGCCAATCACATCAAACACGTCCAAAACTAATGCTTGTTCTAGCTCTGCTAATTCAATTAAAGCGATTGTTCGCGTCAACAACACATCGTCGTAGGCACTCGCTATTTCTGCTTGGGCCACTGAACCTTGTTCACTGGTAGCAAAGAAATTTAGGGTCGGCCAGTTCGCATTACCCACCCTCACCTTGCCATTGAAATGACTGGTCTCATCTACCACAACAGTATTGTGCGATACCGTTTGCTTGGCATAAGTTTGATTTTCTGGCAAATAGCGACCACCAAACTTTGCTTCAACATTGAGGAATCGAGCAGCCCCATAATCCGATACGATTTCGGTACCACGGTCATAAAATTGCCAGGTCAACTTATCGAAATGACCATGTCCAAGGCCTTGTGCAGCTGGCTTAAACAATACTGATTGTTCGCCGCTCATGTCCCCGCGCATGATCACCAATGCGCCTTGAGTGCCATTAGCACCATCGCCAAATGCAACGGAACGAAATTGATATGCGGTTGCAGCACCTGCATCTAACGCTTGGGCAACTTTGAGGCCATCGCCTGTTAAAACTATTTGTCCTTGTTGCTCAGCAATATCTAAATAGCCGGTCTCACCTGTAAGGCTATACGCGGCAGCTACGCCATGAACTAACTCAATAGTATCGATGCCTTTGCTTTTGATTGCGTCATTTATAGGGTAAAACAAACCGTTGTAACTAAGCTGTACCGTGGTATCAATCGCTTTAAGTAAGACATTATTGCGATAAGCGAAAATATTCCGCTTGGCTTCATTATTTTCAATCGCTCGGGCAAAAGTGACGAAAGGTAATAATGCAAATCGTTGGTAGTAAGGACCTTCATTGTAATACCCCTGAGGAGAAAACAGTTCGTCAAGCTGTTTTAGAAAGCCGCCCTGTCCTGTTTTTTCCAAATCGTACAAGGCTTTCTCCACCCATTCTGGCTCGCCAAGTACATAGCCTGCCATCCCAACAGCTGCAGTGGCCCAGGTGCCATGATTGTGGACTTTATTGAATGTTGAAGGCTGTCCCTCAGACAAAAAAAGGGCGACCGGACGCAGCAGCTGCTGCTCTATTGTTGTTTTTTGCGAGGCACCCAAAGCGTCGTGAATTAGGTCATAGGCTTGTATCGTATAAACTAACCACATCGCTTCATTTAAGCTTTGCCAGAAAAGTTTACCTGGGTTTTGTGACTTCACTTTGCGTTTTGGATGCACGTCCAGTCTAGGGTACAACTCGGCATAAGCGAGCAGCATGTCAATCACGTGTTCGGCATAGCGCTGCTCGCGACTCAACTGATAGAGCACTCCCGCCTCGTACATCAGTTGGTAATTTCTCTTGTGTTGCTCATGGGTATAACCACCACCACCATCTTTTGGCACCGGTATGGCGATTGGAAATGTTAACTGCTGGTCAACACGTGCTTTTTGCGCTTGATAAGCCAGTGCAAATCGGCCGTTTCCATCGATGGATTCACGCATCTCGGCCACATCTTTAACCGTAATGACTAGGTTCGGATGCTCGGCAAAACTTGCGAATGACAACATGAGTGCCAGTGATGCACACAGTACTGCTACAAACAGCTTTGTCTTACTAAAGATCCGCATGGCTATTTCACCTCATTATCGCGAACATCAGCCGTATGTGGGCCAGGAAAACGCAGTTCAGTAATTGATGGTGCCGGTGTTGCAATGAAGGCGTTGTCTATGATCGCGCTCTGCGGTTCGCCCACTGTATGTTCGATAACGATCGGTGTTGATGCATGGAAATTGTTGTCTTCGATGGCTGATACTTGCACACCGTGCAAGTAAACCGAACTTTGCTCCTTGTTACGCTTACCATTGCCAGTATTTTCTACTTGATTATTGCGCATCGTAAGGTGTGGGCCGAAGGTACTCTCATCTGTGCCCCCGCGATATAGTTTTACTATCGCGCCTTGAATATCTGCGAAGTGATTGTCAACTAAAGTCACATACTCAGCATTATAGATACCTAAGTCTTCAATCTCTGAGTTGAGGCGCAGTACATCACCGGTGACTTTTGCGAACTGATTGTTTTGCAGCGTAATCTGGTCTGCAAATGCCCCTTTACCGGTGACGAAGAAATGGAAAGAGTGATTGACGTCTAGGTCACGTATCACCGAATCTTGTACAACCAATCGATAGTTGTCTAACATGCCCCACTTCTGCGTACGAACAACACTATTACCATGGGCATCTGGGCTGTCTTTACCGGAGATGCTTAGGCCGGATAATTTAAGGCTGCCGCCATTTTTGATTTCAAATAATGCGGAGCGTTCGTAAGAAAGCTCCACTGACCCGGGTTGTTGCGCCCGAATGGTCAATGTTTTATCGATATACAGAACTTTAGGTATGACGTATTGACCTGCTGCGAGTATTAGCACATCGCCTTCTTTAGCATTGGCTATAGCCTTTTGAAGTGCCGTAACATCTGCATTGACGTTGTGTCTTGTACCTGAATCAAACACCACTATTGCGGGCTGTTTCGGGTACCAACTCACGCCCACCTGATCGCGCTCGATAACTGTTAAATCGCGGCTTACGCCCTGCTCTATTCCTACCGGATACAAAAGACCATTTTCAGCGCGTTGCAACTCAATGGCTTGTTGTTGAAAACCTCTATTAACCACTTCGGGTACGTCAGTATTGGCGAAGTTTTTACTGAATGTAATACCGCTGACATCATCAAATATGGTAAATGGTTGAATACCGTTTTGCTGCACTACCAGATTGTCCGTAAAGGTACTCGTTATCGGCACAGCACTGCGCTCAGCGTCACTACCAACTGCGAACTGAATATTGTCCACATCAATAAAGGTATTATTGCTGATGTTGGTTTCTTCGACTTGGTGATAACGGTTGATTGGCGAGTTAGGTACGCCATTCATTACTGCAAAGCCACTGCCGAATCGATAGCCAGTGAGTCCTTCGAGGTAGTTGTTGCGAACGGTTTGTCGCTTGTTGATGACCCGAATACCGCCAGTATGGTCAACACCACGGCCCCAAAACACATTATTTTCTATCCGGTTGCCATTGCCGTGACGCAATGTCAGCGTACCTTGAGCGCGATCAAACACGTTACCGCGAATGACGTTTTTACCGGACTTGACTGAAATAATTTCAACTTCGCCATTGGTTTGTTCGAAGTAATTGTTTTCAACTACGGTAAACGAATCTGTAAGCGAGTAGTGGCTAGTGCCGATCCGCAACGTTTCCCCACCGTTTGAACCAAATGTGGGGCGATAGCCAAAGTAATTGTGGTCGATGCGATGATGATTTTGTTGACTCGTCTCGCTATTCAAACGCACTGCAACGGTTACACCTTTGTTACGCTTGCCAACGATATGATTGTGGTCAAATCGATTGTGTTGGCCATATAGTGCAACCCAGTAATCTGACTCCTGCTTATCTGGATTATTGAAATTATCAATTACCACTTCAGTTACTCTGGAGTGACTAGCGAGAGTTTTGGCATTTCGGCGAAATTCGATTACCGCACTGGTGGGCGTGTAGCCATCTCTAAAGACCAGCCCCGAAACAACTAAGTGCTCACCGGCAAGACGCAAATTAGATTGACCCGATAAGATCACTTGGCCTTTGGTTTCAGCAGTCAAAGTAATCGGCTTGTTTTCAGTGCCTTGCCCTTGCAGCAAAATTTCAAAATCGTTCCAAACGCCATTAGCAAGAATGACTGTGTCACCAGCCTCTAATGTATCGGCTATCGCTAAGTATTGCGTTTGGTCACTAACCCTATATTCCTCGGCGGAAACAATACCGCAGGTCCAGAAAACCACTAACAATGAAAAAAGCGTAAGTCGTTTGAAAAATTGCTGCATTACTAACCTACCTCACCTCTGTCAGTTTGACTATACAGAGAGCTGCTTAAAATAGTCATATATTTCCGGTACATTGCCATTACCCATTCCTGCGTCAAAGGCGGCTTGCAAGTTTGCAGACGAGCCTTCGGCGATTTGCGAACGCGTACCTAAATCTTCAACCATTTTAAGGAAGTAACCTAAATCTTTGTTGGCATTAGCAATTGAGAAACCTAGATCACTAACATCGTCAACCGCATAGTTTTTACAGAACTGCATAAAGGGAGAGCTCGATGGCCCGGTAGACATAATGTCGAATAACTGTTGGCGGTCGACGCCCGCTTTATCTGCGACAGCGAAGGCTTGTGACATAGTGCATACTGTGGTCATGCCCATAAAATTATTGATTAGCTTGGTAGTATGCCCAGCACCTAATTCCCCGAGGTGAAATACGTTCTCGCCTTGATCAGCTAGGATAGGTTTTACTTTTTCGAATGTCTCAATATCACCTGCAGCCATGATGTTGAGTAAACCATCTTTGGCATGTGCCGGTGTTCTACCTAATGGGGCGTCGATCATGCCAACTCCTTTGGCGGCCAAATCCGCACCTATTTTGCGCGTTGAAGACGGAATAGATGTTCCAAAATCTATGAGAACGGAGCCCGCTTTTAGCCCTGCGAGCAAACCGTCTTCAGCGTAGACTACTGCTTCAACAATTTTGGAGGTAGTCAAACACAACATTACGACATCTGACATCGCTGCGAGCTCTGCCCCTGTTCCAGCAGTTTTAGCGCCACGCTCTACACATCGCTGAACCGCCTCTTTATTTAAGTCCATAACGACTAGGTCGTATCCTCTGTTTTGTAGGTTTTCGACCATATTGCCACCCATCAACCCTAAGCCGATAAATCCAATCGTTGGTTTCGCCATAGTATTTTCCCACCTTTTAACATGCGCCATCTTTCTCGAAGACTTGAGTATGTTTGCTTTGTTCGTTTCAAAAATTGTGCGTAAAAGCCATATCTGTTGAATACATGCCGAAACTAAAAACAAACCAATAAATTCATATAAACGGTATTTTCATATAGCCAATTTGTCAACCAATATTCTTAATTATTTTTACCTCAATGTATTTACCAATATATAACACAATGGTTAAGGGAAAGTTTCACCTGATGTGCACAACTGTTTTACGCCACATTCATTAACCCTTCAAAAAAAACCATTAGTCACTGTTTATTAAAGCTTTTGTATACCTTTTCGTGATTATCTATGGATAAAAAGAGCATTTGGTAACCAAGCTAATTAATACCAAAAATGAATTTATAGCTTACCAAAAGGTTGATCTTTTATATTTTTATTGTAATTATTTGGTAAATTCTTTGTGAAAACCAAGATATTTGCCCATCGAATTTTGATGTTTTGGTAAGACAATTATATAAAACAGCAGGAACACCCTATGAAACATAAACTATCCAAAATTGCCATGGCAATGATGTCGGCCTCAGCTTTGAGTTTGACGCCTGGTGTGTCGGCGCAAGAATCGCCGACCGCTGGAGACGTTGAAGTAATTGAAGTGACTGGAATCAGAAGCTCATTAACCAACGCGCTCGCAGAAAAGCGTTCAGCCGACAGCTTGGTAGAAGTAATTCAAGCTGTCGATATTGGTAAATTACCTGACCAGAATTTAGCCGAAGTACTTGAAAATGTAACTGGTATCCAAATTACGCGCACTGCGGGTGTAGGCACTGGCGTGCAAATCCGGGGGACTAGCGCTAACAGAACCGAAATCAACGGTGTTTCTACCGTTGGTTCAGGCTCAGGTCGTGGCGGTATAAACTTTGAAGACGTTTCAGCCGCTATTATCTCTGCTGTAGAAGTTATAAAAGCCCCAGAGGCTAGTACAATCGAAGGCTCCGTCGGCGGCACAATCAACCTTCGTACTATTCGTCCACTCGAGTTATCCGAAACTCTAGCTTCAGTGCGCTTGCAAGGTGAAGACAGTAACTTGTCAACTGATAGTGTCACCCCGCGAATCTCCGGTGCTTTTGGTGATAAATGGGACTCTGACAATGGTGAATTTGGTTTCGTAATCAGTGCCAGCTATTCTGAGCAAGATGTTACGGCGTTTCGTCCTCGCGTCGATAGAGATAACATTGTAACTACCGACAGTGGTTTTGCTAGCGCTCAGACTTTTGACTTCCTTCCCATTCAGTTTTTGAATCAGGATTATGATAACTTTGAGTACGAGACAACCAATATCGCTACCACCTTTGAGTGGGCGCCGAATGACAACCTAAAGCTATATTTTGACGCGGTGATCAACGAGCAGGAGCGTCGTCAAGAAAGTTCTCGTGTGCAAGCATCGGGCGTAAGTAACTTACGTGATATTTCGGTACCATCAGCGTTTGAGACTGTTGATTTTGGCTCACTTGACGGCGTCAACCTAGGTAGTATCCAAGCAGCATTAATGGGCGTTATTCCGGTTGACCTAGCCAATGACGATGACGACCCAAATTTGCGTTTCTCTAGTGACACCAATTCGCGTATCACTGATAGTGAAATTTTCCGACTCGGAGGAGAGTGGACATCTGGCGATTTAACGGTGAGCGTTGAAGCGTCAAGTTCCAGTTCAGACTCAACGACCCCAAGTTTCAATACTACATTAAACTTTATCAATCCCAATGCACCGCTAGATCCCGGTGGCGCAAATGATAACAGTGTACCCTTTATTTATGATTTGACCGGTGGTTCGTTGGCATTTGGTGTCGCGTTTGGAACCGAGTACGCACCCACTGTAGAGCAATTACTCGATCCAAACAACGTAGTGTTGCGCGATGTAAACATTGGTCAAGATCGCGCCGAAAACACGGAAGATGCATTTCGAGCTGATTTCAATTACATCTTGGACAAAGGTATCATCACAACTGTGGACTTTGGCTACCGCTACAACAAAACGTCCAGCTTACGTGACCAAATTCGCTCAAACGTCGGCTTACGAAGCATGGCTGATAGCCCCCGCGGGAGTTTATTCGCCGAATTGTTAACCCCAGGACCAAACAATTTTAATGCTGCAGATGGCCGTTCTCTATTCGTAGGCGATTTTCTCTTGATCAACCCTGAATTAGTCGCTGCCGATCCAAGCGGGGTACTCAACACATTAAATGCGGCCATTACAGCCCATGGCGGTTCACGATCCATCAGTGATCCAAGTTCGAGCACTACAGGCTTTTTTGATATCGAAGAAGAAACTAACGCGCTCTATGCACAGGCTAATTTCGAGTCAGGTGTTTTCCGCGGTAATTTTGGCCTACGCTACCTAGAGACAGAAGTTAACTCTTTGGGTAATTCAGTCACTGAAGATGCCAATGGCAATGAGCAGATTAATCAGGTTGTGACCACCGGTGACTACGATTTCTTGTTACCACGCATTAACCTAATTGCAGAGGTGAGTGATGATGTGCAGCTGCGTGCCAGCTACTCAAAAGATATTCGACGCCCTGATTTTGACGACCTCTCGACATCAGTTACTTTTAGTACCAGCCCCAACCCGCCAGTCGCTATTGGTAACCCAGGCTTAGTTCCAGAAGAAGTCGCTTCTTTTGATATCTCAGCAGAATGGTACTTTGCTCCAGCTAGTGTATTAAGTATCGGTTACTTTCATAAAAAACGGACCGATCTACACGTAAATCAGCAAGTCGATCCGTTCGAAGATCCCAATACTGGCTTCCGCGACACAACTGCCCCTTGTGATGGTGGTGGCATATTCAATCCAATTGCTGACGTTAATGTGTTCGGACCCGAAGGTGGTGTTGGCGTTTGCGTTCCCACTCGAACAGTCATAAACGATACCGGAGAAACAACCCAAAAAGGTTTTGAGGTTGCAGTACAGTATGACCTATCTCAGTTTGAAGACGAACTCGGATGGGCGTCTGGTTTTGGTGTTGTGGCAAACTATACCAAGCAAGAGTTTTCGGGTGGTGAATCCGAAGATTCGGCTACTAGTCGTGCTAGCGCCGTATTCGCAGCTACTACAGGTGTTGCTGACATAGATGTCACTGCGTTGCAGCAGCTGATTGATCTATCTGAGAATGCCTATAACTTCACAGTTTACTACGAGAAATATGGACTGTCAGCGAGGATGCGTTACACCTGGCGCGAAGCTTACCGTTCTACTGATTTCGGCAGCACGAGCAGCTTTCCTTGGGGTTTCCCTGTTGTTCAAGAGGATCGTGGCCAGTTGAATGCCAGTGTTACTTACGATGTTAATGACCAATTAAACGTCGGTATCGAAGCAATTAACTTGACCGAATCGGATGTTGAACAATCCTGCGTCAATGAAGGTGCATTACTTTGTTTCCAAGGTTTGACGGACCGCAGAATAACCTTTGGAGTTACGTACCGTTACTAAACAGTGTTGACCCAGCCCTGTCCCTTGGCGAGTCGCAAGGCTCGCCTTTTTTAGTTATCGGATGACTAAATATTCACATTGCTGTCAATTGCAATATTACCAATTCACTGTATATTGGTAAGGATATTAAAGCTCAATAATTTGTAGCTGATAGGGTTAAAAAACAACCAGTTACGAAGTGTTAGAAGGTAGAACGATGAAAAGCCGTCGCATGTTTTGGCAAATCGCCGAAAAAATAGAGGCGTTAATAAAATCTGGCATGTATCCGCCAGGTAGCCGCTTGCCACCCGAGCGTGAGCTTGCAGAGTCTTTTGATGTCAGTCGCCCAACGATACGCGAGGCCATTATTGCGCTGGAAGTCATGCAACTGGTAGAAGTTAAGACCAGTTCTGGTGTATATGTTCTCGAAGCACAGGCGGACGAAGACGAAAGTGAAGGTCAAAACATCAGTGCTTTCGAACTTACTCAAGCGAGAGCTCTGGTTGAAGGCGAAGCAGCAGCCTTAGCGGCAATGTCAATTAGTGAAGATGAACTCACAGAGCTAGCTAAAACACTAAAAGCGATGGAAACCGGTATTAATGCTGAAGAGGCCGACCGTAAGTTTCACCTGTTAATTTCGAAAGCCACTCGCAACAACGCAATTTTGATTGCAGTCAAGAAGTTCTGGGCTTTACGTGACACGTTACCGCAAGTAAAAGCGGCATACGCGGGTGTTTGTTCTCAGTCTGATAAAGATCGCCTAGACGAACATAAAGCTATCTATAAAGCATTACAAAACAAAGATGCCCAAGCCGCACGAACCGCTATGCATGCTCATTTCAATCGCTTGATTAACGCCTTATTTGAAATCAGTGAAGCACAAGCGTTAGAAGAGGTCCGCAAAAAGACTAACCAAACACGCGATTTATACTCCCTGCGTCACTTAGTCGGCTAGCTGAATACATTGATGACTGCCTTATTGTGACGTAAGGTAGTTTGTCCTATCGTATCTCTCGAAACTCAATGCCGTGTAATTTACACGAACTCGACCCCCAACAAAGATTCAGGAGCTTCGCATGCTAGACACTGATGATTTTGGCCTTGTTGTCATCGACATCCAAGGTAAGCTGGCTCGTATCGTTCACAACAGTGACAGTGTCATTACGCAAACTCAAAAACTGATCCAGTGCTGCCAAGCATTGGCTATTCCCATCGTGGTACTCGAGCAGAATCCGAGCGGCCTGGGTCTCACGGTTGAAGAGTTGGCCACACTACTCGCTAAAGAAGACGTAATTGAGAAACACCACTTCAACGGCATGCAGGAAGACTCGGCACGACGAGCAATTTTAAGTAATGGTAAAAAAAACTGGTTAGTGGCAGGCATTGAGGCCCACATTTGTGTATATCAGACCGTCTTGGGTCTGCGTAAGCACAATTGTACACCAATAGTGCTCACCGACTGTATCGCGTCACGTTCGCAATCTAATCTCGATCTGGCAGTGACTAAGCTACAACAACTCGGCGTTGCAACAAGTAGTGTAGAAATGTCTGTCTATCAGCTACTTGGGTCAAGCAATCACCCAGCGTTTAAACGCATACTAGAGATTATTAAGTAACCCAGTGCAAATTTGACTACCACAAAGAGTGAATAGCAAAACTAGCGGAATGTGTGATGACGATTGCCCAAAACGTGGCACTGAAGGTCATATAACTTACAATTTTCTTGCGACACCCACCAACCGCGTTGACCATTAGCGCCCCGACCACAGGCGAGAACAAGACCGGGGTTAAGAACGCGATACCGAAAATGCCATAGCGTTTCCACAAGCGCACGAAGCGGCGATTCCGCTTTGAAAAAAGCGGTTTGTTGCCGCCGAAGCGCTGCTTTAGCCACCCGCGAAAACTCGGTCCTAAGAACGAAATGGCCAATACTGACGTCATCATGCCTGCAATCGTCATTAATACTGTTAGCCAAGCATCGACGCCGAGCACTAAGCCGGCGGCAGGACCGCCTAAGAACTTAAATAAGCTGGTGACATAAATCGCGACGCAATCCGCTATTTGTTCCAATCCAGTTTCTCTGAGTATGCTATCGAGGTAACAGCATAGCAGTAATCACTCGTGAAGTCTGACGGGCTGGGGCTCAAGGTCATCATCATTTAGCAACCTGATACATATCTATCATTGCTTTGCGCTGTTTTGAGAAACTAAAACCAGTTACATTGTTGACCCCAAACCCGCAATAGGAAGAGTTATGTTTAGTCATGTAATGATTGGCGCTAATGATATTGAAGCGTCTAAAAAGTTTTACGATGCAATCTTGGGAGAACTTGGCCACAAGCCCGGGGTAATTGATGAGAAAGGCCGCTGTTTTTATTTTACCGAAAAGGGTATTTTTGCGTTAACCAAACCTATTGACGGTGAAGACGCCACGCACGGAAACGGCAGTACAATTGGTTTTGCTGCAGCTTCACCAGAACAGGCTGATGCATGGCATTCTGCTGGTCTTGCCAATGGCGGAAGCGAATGTGAGGAACCACCAGGTTTGCGCCATGGCGCGCAAATGAGTCTATACCTTGCATATTTACGTGATCCTTCCGGAAACAAAATCTGCGCCTTACACCGACCGGCCTAACGCGCTCAGTCCCGATGGTACCACTTTGTGTTTGAAGCAAGTTTAGTCGGGATGTTTTTCGCGGCCTTTTTGGCCGCAACTATCATCCCGTTTAGCAGTGAAGTACTGCTCAGTACCCTACTGTTAAGCGGGCAGTCTCCTGAAGCCGTCATTCTGGTCGCCACCGTGGGCAATGTTCTCGGTTCGCTACTCAACTACGCAATTGGATATTACGCTGGTGCTCCACTGGCGAAAAGCTGGTTAAGAACGACCGATATCGAATTACAGTCAGCACAACATCGCTTTGAAAAATACGGCTGGGCCGCATTGTGTTTTGCATGGGTGCCAATCATCGGCGATCCCATAACGGTTGTCGCAGGCCTTTTGCGTGTTAACGTACTCGGTTTTTTATTTCTGGTCACTATGGGTAAGGGCACTCGATATTTAATCGTCAGTTACACTGTACTCAGTAGTATGTGAGTAAGATTCCACTCACGAATAGCGTTAACCATGTTTGCATGTATCGCTAATGATGTTTTGTTGTTTTTGAATGTCCGCCGTATTGCCTTGAGACTCGGCAACGGCTAAGTCAACTCTGGCTGCCGTGCATTTATCTGCCAATTCCTTGTTCATCAAATAGCCTTGGTCTTTTTGTTGTTGGGCGACGCCTTCCAAACCATTGTACTCGGTTCGATTTTCAGGTGGGCGATCGGCTTGATAGGGTTCCGGCTCAGTCAACTCACAACCGCTCAGTAAGATTAGTAGCAGCGGAAGAGAAAAATATTTTGTCATTAAAACGTTCCTTAAAATGGGGTTGCATATTCAGGTCAAGGTTTCAGCGGTTTGGCCGAGCCCTTGTTGGCGAATATTGAGGAAGTGGCCGACCCACACCTTAAGTAAGGACCGGCCTGATTCGAAAAAAATCTCAGCTTATTAGCAGGTTACATAATCATTATGATGCGTTTGGATCTCTTACTACCATTAAGCGGATCTCGGTCATATCGGCGATAGCATAGCGAATACCTTCACGCCCTAAGCCTGACTCTTTGACGCCGCCATAAGGCATGTTATCCACTCGCCAACTTGGCACATCACCAATTACAACACCGCCAACATCTAGCTCATCCCACGCTTTGTGAGCCTTGTAGATATCACGCGTGAACACGCCTGCCTGAAGACCAAACTGACTGTCATTAACCCGCGCTAAAGCGTCGTCAAAGTCGCTAAATGAATCGATAATGGAAACAGGTCCAAAGGCCTCTTCAGCATTCACTTTGCTATCGTGAGGCGCACTTTCCAAGATAGTTGCTTCGAGCATCGCACCGTCGCGATTGCCACCACAAAGCAATCGGGCGCCGCCTTCTACGGCTTCCTTTATCCATGCTTCTAAGCGCATAGCTTCGGACTCAGCGATCATTGGACCGATAAATGTCGATTCGTCCAACGGATCTCCGTGTACCAAGCTAGTTACGCGCTCTACGTAGCGCGCTTTAAAATCAGCATAAATACTGTCGTGCACCAAAATACGCTGCACACTGATGCAACTTTGGCCAGACTGATAATAGGCGCCAAACACTATGCGTTCGATGGCGTCGTCGAGGTCCGTATCATGATCCACAATACACGCCGCATTGCCTCCTAATTCCAAAATTACTGGTTTCTTGCCAGCACGTGCTTTCAACCCCCAGCCCACATCAGGTGAGCCCGTGAAGCTTAGCAGCTTGAAACGGTCATCGACGGTAAACAAATCTGCACCATCTCGCGAACACGGCAAAATAGAGAATGCTCCCTCCGGAAGTGCGGTCTCGGCCAAAACCTCTCCCATGATAATTGCGCCTAAAGGGGTTCTCGATGCAGGCTTTAAGACGAATGTACAACCTGCAGCAATCGCTGGTGCGACTTTATGTGCCGCGAGGTTCAATGGAAAATTAAACGGCGAGATAAATGAACAAGGACCAATTGGCACATGTTTGTACATCCCGGTGTAGCCCTTAGCGCGCTCGGTAACTTCAAGGTTCATGACTTCACCCTGGATGCGAACCGACTCCTCGGCGGCAATTCTAAAGGTGTCGATGAGTCGAGTAACTTCGCCTCGCGCATCTTTTATTGGCTTCCCGGCCTCAATGCATAACGCGTATGCTAGCTCTTCAAAACGTTCTTGAAAGCGCACAACACAGTGATTCAAGACTTGTTGGCGCTCATAAGGACGCATGGCTGTCATCGCGGGTTGGGCGGCTTCAGCCGCAGCAATGGCTTGGTCAATGACCGTTGCGTCAGCGAGGGCGACCTGTGTAGCAACATCACCGGTGTATTTGTTGGTAACCGCTAGATCCGTATTGGCAAACACTGCCTTATTGGCTAGGTAGTATGGGTATTGCTCATTTAAAGAATGCATAACATCTCCCTATAGCTGACTGCTGAGTTCACGAATCGTTTTATTCAGTGTTTCATCATTGAGACTGTAGTCAACAGGCACGTCAATCAAATGGACAGCCGGCTCAGCCAAACAAGACTCCAATAATGGACCAAGTTCTTCAGAACTATTGATACGCCATCCTTTGCCGCCATAGGATTCAACATACTTCACAAAGTCAGGGTTGCCATAATCGAGACCAAAGTTTTCAAATGCCATGTTGGCTTGCTTCCACTTGATCATGCCGTAGGCGTCATCACGCAAGATCAGTACAACAATATGCAGATTGAGCCTCACCGCCGTTTCCAGCTCCTGACTATTCATCATAAAGCCGCCGTCACCACAAACCGTGATGACGGGACGTTCTGGGTAAACCATTTTAGCCGCCATCGCCGACGGCAAACCAGCCCCCATTGTGGCCAATGCATTATCGAGTAACAGGGTATTGGGATAATGCGCAGGATAGTTTCGCGCGAACCAAATTTTGTACACCCCATTGTCGAGGGTCACAATGCCGTCTTTTGGCATTGCGTCGCGAACAACTTTGACGAAACGCTCAGGTAAAATGGGGAAACGAGTGTCTTGTTCACTTTCCTGGCGGTGCGCCTCATAAGCGCGGTGAACACTTTGATAAAAATTGCAATCCCAATGCGCTTGTTTGGTAATTTGCTCTTTAATTTGCCAAATACTATTGGCAATGTCGCCAATCACCTCTAGTTGCGGGAAGTAAACCGGATCAACGGACGCAGAATCAAAGTTAATATGCAGTACCTGAGTACCGTCTTGGTGCATGAAGAAGGGCGGTTTCTCCACTACATCATGCCCAACGTTGATAATAAGATCGGCTCGATTGATGACCCGGTGAACAAAGTCGCCATCGGATAATGCGGTATTGCCCATAAATAATGGATTGGTCTCGTCAATGACGCCTTTCCCCATTTGCGTGGTAATGAAAGGAATACCTGTTTTCGAGACGAATTCATTGAGCATCTTTGAGGTTAATTTGCGATTCGCGCCAGCGCCGATCATCAAGATGGGCGACGTCGCTTGCTCGATCATTTCAACTGCCCGATTAATCGCCTTATACTCGGCGATTGGACGACGCGCGATGCTCGGTTCTAATAGCGGAGCCGTGGTGTCTTCTGCGGCGATATCTTCGGGTAACTCGATATGCACAGCGCCTGGGCGTTCTTCATGAGCCAGCCTGAACGCCTCTCGTACCACTGACGGGATCCGATCGCCACTGACGACCTGCGTCGTGTACTTGGTGATCGGACGCATCATGTCCACCACATCAATTACCTGAAAACGACCTTGTTTACTGGTTTTAATTGGCTTTTGCCCAGTGATCATCAAGATAGGCATCGCGCCGAGTTGCGCGTATGCCGCCGGAGTGACCAAATTAGTTGCGCCAGGACCAAGAGTCGAGAGACAAACACCAACTTTACCCGTGAGTCTGCCGTAAGTTGCGGCCATGAAACCAGCGCCTTGTTCATGCCGAGTCAAAATCAGCTTGATACTTGAATGTCGCAGTGATTCCAATAAGTCGAGATTTTCCTCACCCGGAATACCAAATACATACTCAACACCTTCGGCCTCTAAGGCCTTTACAAACAAATCTGATGCTTTCATCAACTCTCCTCACTGAGATTCATCGTCATACAATCAATATAACTATAAGCTATATAAATACCATCCTTTATTACGTTATTAAACCTAATCATGGTTAGACAGTTTTGTTATGAGTTAAATCTCGTCCAACGAATGTTCTTTGCGAATGCTTTATTTTCAAAGACCAGACAACATCATTTGTCTAAGGTCAAAATAGAAACCCCAAAAAGGCTAACTACACTGTAGTTAGTCTTTTTGAATTTCGCAGAAAATTTCCGATTACGATGACCGCTATATGCGCAATACTTAAACATCTGACTTACAGCATTGGTCGCCATAGTAGTTGTCGCTGTAGTTACAAAGTTTCCGCTGAGAGTCGGCCGCAGGTTGTGGATTAAAAAATAACGTTCTAAGAAGTTGCTTCATTGTCTTTCTCCAAAAATTATCAGTGCACTAACGTTCGCAGTACTCACTTAGTATCTAAAACAATGAACATTGGATAAATCGGTTAAATACGATTAATTTAATCTTTTTTATTGATTAGCAAATAAATCGCGAACATTTATGACAAGCACTGAGCTATCTATTCACAAATGAAAACCCCTAATTCAGTGAAGAAAAAACGACTATTTCCTGCGTATTAAGTAAGTACCAATACCAAAACAAACCACACTGAAGCCAAGTGCAATAGCTTTGTTATGGCGAAAGCCAGTGGGATCTTCTGAAGCTTCAACGACCTGTCGATTTGGACCATAGCCGCTTTCCAAAAATGACTGGTTGTCGGTCAATTTGTAGAATGCGTAGCAACCGAATATCCCCAGAGCGATAAAAAACCAACCAGCAACTTTCATGAACTAACTCCATCATCGAATTGGGCCTGTAATAAGTTGACCAACTAATGGCAACTTATAAGTCAAAAGGTTTTGTAGACTTTAACATTAATTGTTTAAGCGCGACCCGTAATCGCGAGCCCCAAGGTTCATACTGATTAGCATTGGGGTGCAAATAATCATCCATTACACCCTCCGGCACGAAGCCATCCTGATCGATAAATAAGTTTGAAAAATCGAGCCAGTGGACATTCTCATGCTCACTCAAGGGAAAGATTGCTTTGTTGATGGCGTTATTCAGCTGACGCAATGGGTGCGTTGGGCGTTTGCCGCGAGGCAAGATTGCATGCAAGGCTATCTGCGCTTGTGGCTGACGACAGCGAATCTGCTCAACAATTTTTTGAATCGCGCCTGCCGTAACAGATGCATCATCTTTGCGGTGGCCGGTATTATTAGTGCCAATTAATACAAGGATGACACTAGCGGAATAGCCATCTAACTCACCATTCTCTATACGCCAAAGTAGATGTTCAGTTCGATCACCGCCAAAGCCGAGATTTACCCCATTTAAACCTGCGAAGTATCGATCCCATAGTTCAGGTACAAGGTGCTCCCATGCAGCAAATATAGAATCCCCCAGAAATACACAGCCGATCGGTGACTTCCGATTCGCAATTTCTACTAGTTTGTTCGCATGCCGCGCCATCCAGCCCGGCTTTTCTCTATTAGGCTTTGCAATACTTGCAACATGCTCGCTCATGTTGTTCCTGAATCGCCATATAAATGCTGTGCAATGAGCCACAGGCGGTCTTGTCCCCAGGCGGAGATAACTTCGTTCCCCTGTGCATCTAACAACCGAAAACTGGGCACGCCCCATAGACCAGAGTCATACATTGTTAAGCGGTTTTCCTCCAATTCACTTTCCCAGTTTTTATCGGTCAGGTGTTGGCGTGCTTGTTGCCAATCCAATCCCGTGTTCCCTACAACCGTTTTAAGCCCGCTTTCTCTGTTGGTATTAACCCCTAGGGCAAATGCAGCAGACAAGAAGTTTGAAAAAAACGCTGTGCCCTTGTTTTGTTCTCGTGCCCACTGAAACAATGCGTAACCATGGCGGGCGGGTTGTCCGATGGGATCTTTGACGTTGCCGTACGGCACTCCCTCTGCTCGGGCTTCTCGGGCTGTATCAAACAGAATATAAAAACCTTTTTCTTTGGTTGCCGGAACGCCACGCATTACCATTGGAAGAACTGGCCGAACGACGCAGTTAATCCCCGCATCCTTAGCTAATTTTACAGCGCGATCAAACACAATTGCCGTGTACGGACTTCTCAATGATGCGTAAATTTCGAGTGTTAGCTCGGCGTTAACCTTGGCTTTGTTAACCTCTATTTTTGGTTTAGCAGCCAAATAGGTTTGCTCACTTTGTTTGTCTGTACCCAAAGCATGCAATCGCTCTTCTAAATGGTACAAACGATCAACCCCCCAATACCACTCACCCGCATAGTAAAACATTGCCCCAGCGTAATGTTGCAGTTTCTCGCGCCGGTCATTGCCTTGAACAAGCTTCATTTCAGTCAATTTGGTACTCGCTGAACCGAACTCGTCAGCTAAGGCTTGCAAGGCGGATGTATCTTCGCGCCAAAGCGCGTCGCTGACTTTTGCTAAACAAAGCAGAATCGATGCATCAGTCTGAGCTGCGATAATGCGCTGTGCCAATTCGACCGCTTTCTGTTCAGGAATACGCGCTGTATCAGGGAAGCTCAGGTTCAAAAACGGCGCAATCGCTTGAGCATCCTTTAGTCCAAGCTGCAACGCTAGTTCGGGCTCAGCGGCATTGGCGCCAACAGGCGCCGTAACTAAGTAGATCTTTAGTTCAATGTCGTAGCGGTCGACAAAATCCGCTAACACTTGGCATGCTAGGTGGCTATAGCCATCATCGACTTGATGAAAATATTCGACAAGGTGCGCTCCACCTTGCTTTTGACGCCTTGCTTCCGCCTTTCTTCGTTGCGCAACCATGCGCTCTTCGCTGGCTAGACGGGTCATCACCTTTGAAATCAACCAACGTCGGAAAACACTGGGATCCATGGTGGCGATACCACCTTGCTCTTTAAACGCTTGCGTCTTTTCAACCATGAATCGCTCTCCTGTTGGTGGTAGCGCTTTAAGATTGTTCTTTTTTTGCTTCGATGAGTGCGCGAACCCGTTTTTCCCACTTGTTTTTTGACCATTGTAAACAACCAATAACCAGCGTAAGGCTAACGACCGTAGGTTCCAAATGTGTAACATCGGGCGCACTGTACCATTGCGTGGCAGTCAACCCTAAGAACACGGCAATCCCTATTTCTACACCACTAATAAACGCCACATAGGCCTGTAGGTGTGTTCGACATAACGCAGGTGAAAACGTCGTAATAAATGACACGGCGAACAAACAACCCGGACCAAACATCATGAGACCGAACAAAAAGTTAGCGTTGCTGCCTTGAATTAACAAATCAAACTGTTGGTAGCAAAGCAGCACGATCGCCAAGCCAACGATAAACAGTGGAATACTGCTGATAGGTAGGTCTTTAAACGGCAACCCCAAAAATTTGGCCATAACATTCTCTCTATTTACCAAATATCACCACGGCCTAAGCAGGGATTGTTGGTGTTTTGTTTTCACATTACGTCTAACTTCAGCCATGTTCACACTTCACCGTCTTTCTGGCAAGGCACGCTTATCCATTCCCCTATGAAGACCCTTAACTCATCCCAAAATGTGCTGTTAGAAAAACAAGAGCAAGCGAAACATTACCTAACGCTGGGGCTTAAAAGTGCGACAGACCAAGGCTCAACAGTCTTAGGTGAACTCAAACAGCTTGAGAAACAACTTGCCCATTAATCAGGTTGGCGGCTAATCTGCACTAGGGTTCTCTCTACGAAGCGATGGATTGCGCGCTGCGGGAACCAATCATCTTGTTTTGAAGGGTTAAAATTGGCAAGTGCGACTATAACTTCTGGTTGCTTGAGCATATCTTGAACTGACATCTGACGTTCGTGTAAAGCTTCAATCAGTGATACCCAATGCAGCGTGTTTTGGTAGAAACGTTCGACTGTGTGGCACGTCGTTGTCGCTCCATGTCCTGGGACAATAAGTGTCTGTTCGTCACAAATAGATAAAATAGTCTGCATAGCGTTCGCAAACCCCTCTATTCCACCCGCATAGAAAGTTGGATGCCAACTATTGTCAAATACGTCACCAGTAAACAAGGTATTACTTTGCTCATGATAGTAAAGCCGGTCTTGGCCTGTATGTGATGTTACAGAGTAAGTCACAATACCCAGTCGCTGTAATTGCGCCGTATCGGACATTTCAGCGCCTGCACTAAGAAAAAATTGATTACCGCCAGAATGATCTTCATGTGCGTGGGTGTTCGCGACATACCGAGCTGAAGACGTGGTCAAGGAATCAATTTTTTGCTGCAAAGATTCGAGTCGATGTAATTCTGGCATTGGATCGATAAGCGCTACGCCTGAATCTGATAGTACAATCCCGATGTTAGTACTAAACTGCTCACGTCCTTCTAACACTAAAACATCGCTAGTACGTTGCAGTATTCGATATCCGTCAATGGCAAAGGTAGGTGTGGCAACTAAGCCTATTAGCACTGATACTAACGTAGTTTTCCAAGTTCTCATGATGCGCTCATTCAATACAATTAAATTTGTCCAGCAACCGCTAGCTTGCACGGCAAACCTTGACAACTGCGTGCATTGGACGCAAACAAGATGGGACGTAAAGCGCGATTAACTCGTTGAACGGCGCCAACATACGCGAGTGAAGTAAATCTTAGTGTTTTGACTCCGACCCGCCTTGTGTTCCTTGGGTCTCTATCTCATTCAAACGCGCTTCCCATTCGGCCAATTTACTTTTGGTATTGGCATCGACATCTGACTTATGTGTCTCAATCCACCAGCGCTCTAGTAAGCGCACATTCTTCTGGTTGGCCTTGTAAAAGATATCCACGATATCACCAAAGACAGGAATAAAGCCCAAGCTAAAATCCACCATCACATTGCGCAACATCGCATTTTGGATACTGTCAGGTGCGCCCATTTTTTTACCCAAATGAACAATACGCAACGCTGCCAACAGCATAGTTGCGTCACCCACACCAGGGATCAAGCCAATCAAAAAGTCTAAGCCTACCGGAACACCAATTACGGGTATTTTGACTGCCGAATCCAAAAGGTTGGCAACATCTTGGGCTTTGCGTAGTTCGATTGGAGCCACGCTGCCGTCGTTAGTATCTTGGTCAAATGTGACTGGCTTTCTTGGCATTTTACTTCTCCGCTCCTAGGGATTTGGCAAGCTGCTCGCGTTGTTGGTAGTCGTCGCCCACCGACCATCCAGACAAATTTTCTTTGATAAGGTCAAACAGCATTTCAATGTGCGCGGGGTCGCTATTCATTGCTTCAATGTACTCATATCGCTCGCCGCCAGACTCAATAAAATACTCGCGATTTTCCTCGCCAATTTCCTCAATAGTTTCCAGGCAGTCAGAAGAGAAACCCGGACATACTACCTGTACCGACTTTACTCCCTGCCCAGGCAGGGCTTTTAACGTATGGTCAGTATAAGGCTTTAACCATTCTTCTCTGCCAAAACGCGATTGAAAGGTTGTCATGTACTGGGATTCATCCAAGCCCAATGCGGCAGCCAACAAGCGAGAGGTTTTGTGACACTCGCAATGGTAGGGGTCACCATTGAGCAAGTAGCGCTTAGGGATCCCATGATAAGAAAACAATAGCTTTTCTGCCTGGCCATGCTCTTGCCAATGCGCTTTGATCTTATCTGCCACAATTTCAATGAAATTGGGATTGTCGTGATAGTGCGTGATAAACCTGAAGTCAGGCACCCAGCGAGTATGTTGGAAATACTGGCCAATCGCATCGAATGTCGAACCTGTCGTGGATGCACAATATTGGGGATACAAAGGCAATACCAATAACTTTCTCACCCCTTGTTGTTGCATCTTTTCAATCACGTTGCCAACAGATGGTTGACCATATCGCATGGCAAAATCTACGATTACGTCTTCGCCATAAGTCTCTCTACATTTTTGAGCTAGTGCTTCTGCCTGATTCCGAGTGTGTACCATCAGAGGTGAACCTTGATCAGACCAAACCGTTGCGTAAGCTTGTGCTGAGCGCTTCGGACGAATATTCAAGATAATCCCGTTCAACACAAACCACCAGATCAAACGCGGTACCTCGACCACCCTTGGATCGGACAAGAACTCGCGCAAATAGGGCTTTAACGCTTGCTTGGTTGGCGCTTCAGGTGTGCCGAGATTAGTGATTACGACACCAATTTTATCGGCTTGTTTGTGAGTAAACTGGCTCTGACTTCGGTACTTCATATACGTTCATTACTGATTTGAAAAAGGGTTAACAGCAGTACGCAGTTAACCCTGATTTAGACTTATCTGAATGCCAATGGCAAACAAAAAATGTTACGGAGTGTAATACGTTGCAGCGCCAGGACCGACGGGCATGCCAAGTACAAACACCCACAAGTAAAACAGAATTGTCCAACCAACCACAAACACCATTGAATACGGCAGCATGGTTGCGATAAGCGTCCCCATTCCCAAGTCTTTTTTATACCGAGCGGCAATCGCTAGTATCAGACCGAAATAACTCATCATGGGCGAAATTACGTTAGTCACTGAGTCACCAATTCGATAAGCCGCTTGAATCACTTCTGGCGCAAACCCAATTAGCATCAACATTGGCACGAAAATAGGTGCAGTCACCGCCCATTGTGCTGAGGCACTTCCCAGCGACAAGTTAACAATCCCACACATGAAGATGAACAGGATGAACACCTCGGGACCGTCAAGACCTAATGTTTGTAGCAACGTCGCGCCTTTAACAGCGAGAACCGTTCCCAGATTCGTCCACTTAAAGAAAGCCACAAACTGCGCGGCAAAGAATACGAGAGTAATGTACAAGCCCATAGAGCCCATACTTTTTGACATCGCATTAATGATGTCTTTGTCATTCTTCATTGTGCCGGCAACACGACCAAATACGAATCCAGGAATCGCAAACGTGATAAAGATAAAGGCCACAATTCCTTTGAGAAAAGGAGAACCTGCTACTAACCCAGTTTCGGGATGACGCAGAATTCCGTTTTCAGGAACGATGGTCAAAGCTAAAACACCACACACTACAACAAACGCAACGCCAGCCCACCGCAACGCTTTGCGCTCCTGCGCCGTAGGCGCTTCCATCTTTTGTTCACCCAGATCAATAGAGGCTTCACTTGGATCGTATTTGCCCAAGCGAGGTTCGACGATTTTCTCGGTGACAAATGCCCCCATGAAAGCAACCGCAAACGTACTTATGAACATGAAGTACCAATTTACTTCTGGGCCAACAACATACTCTGGGTCAAGCATATGGGACGCGGCTTCGGTAATCCCCGACAGCAGTGGATCGACAGTCCCTAACAATAGGTTGGCACTATAACCACCAGACACACCTGCAAAGGCAGCAGCCAAACCGGCCAGAGGATGGCGGCCAAGTGAATGGAAAATCATTGCGGCAAGGGGAATCAGTACCACATAACCGAGTTCTGAGGCTGTATTGGATATGATCCCGGCAAACACGACCGTAACGGTTACTGCACGCTGTGATGCGTTCATAACTAACGCGCGCATTGCAGTAGACAATAGTCCAGAATGCTCGGCAATCGAGACGCCTAATAACGCCACCAAAACCGTTCCAAGCGGAGCGAATCCGGTGAAATTGGTAACCAAGCCCGTCACGATACGCTGCAAACCTTCAGCGTTTAACAGCGATACAACCTGAATCATACCGTCAGCAGCTCGTCCTGCAGCGCCCTCTGGACGAGGATCGGCTACGCCGTAGTCAAAAAAGCCTAACAAACCGCTCAGCAATACAATAAACATAGCCAGCATGGCGAAAAGAGTGATGGGGTGAGGCAGTAAGTTCCCTAACCATTCAACCGTTGCTAAAAAACGATTAAACCATCCATTATTGTTTGTCGTCGAGGATGACGATGGTAAGTCTCGAGAAGTCAAACGAAGTCCTCTGTCGTTCATGCATAGCTAAGAAAATTTGATATGCACTTTTTATAATAATTATTTGATATAAGCCTAGTTTACCTAAATTCCGTCCTGTTGTGCAGGGCAAAACGATTCAGCTCCAACCCAAACTGTTCATTAATTACGCAAATGTTAAAAAAAGGTATATATTTCAGAGTAGTGCTTGAGAAGTGAACACAGCAAAATCCTCAAAGGGAGCGCCTCATGGCCAAGGCAGAAAGCAAAAATACCCCCGCTAGCGACAGTCAGGAATTAGCCCAATTACGCAATTTAATGTTTGGCGCCGCCAAACAACAGCTAGAACAACGTATCGACGACTTAGAGAAAAGTATGCACCAGGCTTTTAGCGAACTGGAAAAACGCCAAGCGGAGCAGACATCAGCAATTCAACAAACGATTCGTGAAACCTCAGAAAAGCTAACTCACGACCTACAGGGCGTCGATGATGCACAGAATCAACGCAGTGAACAGTTAAATACATATGCTGATCGACTGTCATCTGAAATCGAAATGGCTGAAACCACTCATAAAGAAGATACCGAGCAACTGCATTCGCGACTCGACGCAGAGGTTCGACAATTAACGGAATCGTTCAATCAACAGTATGCGCATGCAATGGAAAAATTGGAGCAAGTAACGCAGGAACTATCATCTTCGAAAACTGACCGTAAAACGCTCGCGCATCTATTATCTGCGATGGCAGTCAACTTAGAGTCTGACGATACCGCCGAGTAATGATTGATGTCGAATAACTCCGCTTCTGACGATAACCGTGATTCGGAAGCTCAGCAGCAATTAGCCGAACTCAGACGCATCATTCTTGGGCGTGATGGGGAACATGCGGCACAAGCACTAAAACCCCAAGCTCGTCAATTCGTGGGTGACGTACTGATTGAAGCATTACATGACAAACAACGAGATGGGCAATCTATCAATCACGTCGTCGCCCCTATCGTAGAAAAAACTGTCGAGCGCTCTGTGGCAAACCACAGCGAACAATTTACCAGTATCCTCTACCCGCTCGTCGGCTCACTAGTACGTAAATCGGTATCGGCGTTTCTGTCTCAATTTATTGAACGCACCAATGACATTATTGAGAACGCTTTATCACCCAAAGGCTTGAAATGGCGCTTTCAAGCATGGCAAGCCGGTGTCAGCTACTCGCAATTTGTTGCGGCTCAAACCTACGTATACAAGGTTGAGCAAGTATTGTTGATCCACCGAGATACCGGCATCTTGCTAAAGTCGGTTGCTGCAGACGTTAGTCAGGACAACGACGCCGATTTGATATCGTCGATGTTATCCGCAATCAGCGATTTCGTTGCGGACTCTTTCAGCCCAAATGTTGAGGAACAACACCTCGGTGAAATTAAGACTGACGATTTCACCCTGCTCATATGCAACAGCCCACACGCGTTACTCGTTGCAGCGGTCACCGGTACGGTTCCCAATCACATAAGAATTGATTTGCAAAGTGCTCTCGATGAAATCCACTCTTTACATCGACAAGAGCTGATCGACTTCTCAGGCGATACTCTGGTGTTTGAAGGCACAGACATGATGTTGCGCGACCGCTTGAGTGCGCAAGTCAAACCCGAGTTTGAGAAGAAAAAACGCATCCCCTGGTTTGGTTGGTTAGCGTTTGTGGCACTGATTGTCGGTTGTGCTTGGTGGCTTTTCAGCATTTGGCAACACGCTGATGTGAAGCAGCGCATTATGCAATTAAACAATGAGCCAGGGATTTTGATCACTGAGCTTAAATCTAATGATGACGGCTTCTCAGTCACAGTGCTGCGCGATACGGCAAGCCTTGAATTGTCTGATTGGCTGGCTAATAACGATTTGAATGACCAACGCGTTCACTTTGACGAACAGGCCTTTATATCGGTTGAACCGAAAATAGTGCAGCGCAAGTTGACACAGCTAGTTGCCGACTATCCACAACTAGCACTCACTGGCGACCCAGTGTTCAGTATTTCGGGTACGTTGAATTGGCAAGATATGCGCAGTTTTAATACCGCACTTGCCGCCGTGCCGGGAATTGATCAACTGTCTGTTGATCGAAGCAGGATTGGCTTGTCATCGATCAGTGTTATTGCAGACGAACAGCCGGCAATACAACGTCAACTCTTTGAACAATTGGTCGGCGAAATATCCCGCGTTACGGTTGAATTTGATGTTGGAGAGTCCAGCCTAAATGAAACATCGATTGAAGATCTTGCTGCGCTGTCGAGAATGCTAGAAGACGCTTTTGAAATTGGGCAAAAACTCGGTTTAACTGCTAACCTTATTATCATAGGAGCGAGCGATGCCTCCGGTGCCTCTAGTACCAACCGGCGGTTAAGTTTGGCTCGTGCGAATACCGTGAAAACAGCACTGATTAATCAAAATATCAGTGTTGATAAGTTGTTTGCGACCGGTATTGGCGAGATAAACCTTTCCAGCGATGCAGTTGCTACCCGGCGCGTTATGTTTAACGTTATGTACGCGGAGACAAAACCAGCGGCGCAACCACAGGGACAGTCATGATTCAAAAGAAAATCTGCGTATTAGGTGCAACTGGTGTAGGCAAGACCAGTTTAATCCGCCAGTATGTTGAAGGCTTGTTCTCTGAAAAATACCTCACCACGATAGGCGTCAAAATAGACAAAAAGATAGTCTCTACTGAGGACCAAGATTTGCAATTGATGATTTGGGACTTAGAAGGTATCGATCGCTACTGTGGTTTCAATCCGCGTTATTTGAGAGGCGCAAGCGCGTTTTTTATCGTCATGGATCAGACCCGGTCTCAATCCTTGATTGAAGGCATGGAAATACTTCAAATGGCGCGCCAGCACACCGATGTTCCTGCGTTGATGATCATTAATAAATGTGACGTAGAAAGCTCGTGGCATTGGGATACGGATTCGGTCAATGAGCGCGCAAGCGAATTTTCTGGCTGCATTTACACCAGCGCAAAAACCAATCAAAACGTTGAGCAAATGTTTTTGACCATTGCCAAGCTCGCGCAAGGGTAGTGCAGTGAACACCTCATTATTTCAAGCTCTAGGGATTATCGACTGCGCAGTGTTGCGTTATCTCGGTCACAATCAATTCGATGTTGTGTTTTGTCGGCAAGATTGGTTTAGCTTGCTTTTCCCGAACGTCAAATCCGGTGGTGTTTTAACCTTGGACGAACAGTCTGCGTTTCTCGTTGACTTCATGGAAGATGCTGAAGCATTTTGGCAGCAACATCACGACGGACAGGTTCACTCCGGCATTTGGACTGAAAATGTTGCACAAACCGAATTACATTTGGAAGCGATTGCAGCATTCACCAACAATGAGCGCTTCCTGATTATCAATAACGTGCAGCATGAGTACGAACATCAGCAAAATACGCTACAGGTAGCGAGAGAGTTATTGATTACCCATGACAAAGTACAATCCCAGCATCACTACCTGCAAGACCGTCTTGCCTCAGTGCTCAATCAGAATGCCAGCCTATTGGAACTCAACCTTCCGATTCAGCAAGCGATTGAACATGCGTCCTTAGGCGTCATCATTACGGATGCTCAATTCGTACCGATCTCAATTAATCCGGCAGCCTGGAATCTGTTTGAATTGGAGCACAACAACCCGATCCAAAACCCACTTCAGTTATTTAGGGATTTATTCGAGCGCCAATACCCCGAACATTCTCGAATACTGTCGAATCACAGTAAATGGAGCGGCGAGTTGTACTGGCATTCTCCCCCTCATTTCAGTAAATGGCTGCAAGCCGAAATGCACGCAATCGTTGATGAAATGGGGGAATTTAAGCATTGGGTTATTACCATTGGCGACATCACCAGAATCAAATTCTTGTTGCAAAGTAATGAGTCACTTGCACTGCACGATTCGTTGACTGGGTTACCCAATCGCCAACACTTTTGGCAGACGATCGAACAATCTATCTTGGCTGAAAAAGACTTCTTTGTGGTCTATTTAGATATCGACCAGTTCAATCGCATCAATGAGTTACACGGCCATTTGACCGGTGACGCAATGCTGATTTCGGTCAGCAAGCGCATTAAAAAGAGATTACAAAAAGGAGACTTCCTCGCACGTATCGGCGCAGATCAGTTTGCGATCATTGTGTCTTATGGTCAGAGAAACCACAGCGAATCACATACAGACGGTGAACAAAAGTTAAAACAAATAGCGGAACTGGCTGACGCTATCTATGAAGACTCCAAAGCGCCTCACTTTAGTGAGCGAGACGAGCGTTGTCATTTGCAGTTGAGAATCGGCATCGCCCATTACCCTCAAGATGCCACACAAGCTGAGAGTTTAATGAAAGCAGCCGACCTCGCGTTACACGCTGCTAAACTGTTTGCCCAAGAGTCTATTCAGTTCTATTCAGCAGATCTCAAAGAAGCGTCTCAAGCGCGGCTACAAATGGAAATGCAATTGCGCGATGCGATCGCGAATCAGCAATTGCAGATCTACTTACAGCCGATTATCGATTTAGCATCCGGAAAAGTCACGAAGGCTGAAGCGCTATTGCGCTGGTTCCCAAATGAAGGACAAGCGATCGCCCCCGACGTTTTCATCCCTATCGCCGAGCAGTCAGGTTTGATATACCCCTTGGGCAAATGGGTAATCGCCAAAGTGTGTGATATTTTGGCGACCTTCCGTCGCCAGAATATCAATGTGAAGCTATCCTTGAACGTCAGTCCAAGGCAAGTAAGTGATCACAAACTGTTTGATTTTATCAAGTCTACCGCCGAACAAGCTGGCATTGACGCACATAAATTGGAACTGGAATTAACCGAAGGGGTTTTGGTCGACAATTATCAAAAAGCACAGCATTTGCTTACGGCGTTGCGCAAGATGGGGGTCACCATTGCCATCGATGATTTCGGTACCGGTTACAGCTCTCTGTCGTATCTGAAAAACTTACCGATTGATCACCTCAAAATCGATCGCTCGTTTATTCGCGATATAGACAAAAACGAAAATGACCGGGCGATTGTATTGGCAATTCTCGCCATGGCCAGCCAACTTAAGTTAAGGGTTATTGCTGAAGGTGTTGAAACACCAGCACAACAAACATTTCTAAAAGAGCATCAATGTGCCTCTGCACAAGGCTTCTTATACGCCAAACCAATGCCCTTGGTCGACTTCGTCAACTTCATAAAACAACAATAAAAAAGGCGCTACATGAGCGCCTTTGTCAATGCGAGATGTACTCTAGTCACCCGATGCATTACCACCTTGGGCATTCAAGTAACGGAAAAAGTCGTTGTTTGGCTCAACAATCAAGACGTCTTGCTTGCTGTTAAAGCTAGCACGATATGCATCCATACTGCGCAAGAAGCTATAAAACTCTGGATTCTTGGAGTAGGTAGAGGCGTAAATTTCAGCCGCCATTGCATCACCCTCACCGCGAAGCTGACGTGCATTACGCTCGGCATCAGCCAACATAACTTCGACTTTGGCGTCGATGTCTGCACGCAATACTTCAGCTTGCTCTTGACCCTCTGAGCGGTGCTCTCGGGCAACACCTGCTCGCTCTGCGCGCATGCGCTGGAAGATAGAATTACTGACTTCGTTTGGCAGGTTGATTTGCTTCACACGCACGTCAACGATTTCGATGCCCAACTCGTCAGAGCTGCCTGAAGCCTGCTCCATCGCTTGATCCATCAAAGCTGAACGCTCACCCGATACGATCTGTGAAATGGTGCGCGCACCAAACTCAGAACGAAGACCGTTGTTCACTTTCTGTTTCAATAAGGCTTCAGCTTGGAGTTTGTTGCCACCACTTGTCGACAAGTAGTAGCGCTCAAAGTCACTGATGCGCCATTTGACATATGAATCAACGATCAAGTCTTTCTTCTCAGATGTCACAAAACGATCTGGCGCATCGTCCAGCGTCTGCACTCGAGCGTCTAACGCACGAACAGAATCAATAAAAGGAATTTTAAAGTGCAAACCCGGCGAGAAAACTTTCGTTTCGCCCGTTGCAGAATCTTTCTGAATCTTACCGAACTGAATGACGATCGCCTTGTTGCCTTCTTTGACCACAAACAGCGAACTAAAGCCAAGCACTACGAGCAAGGCAATAATGGCCATACCTAAATTTTTCATGCTTAGTTTCTCCCGCTGTTAAAGCGATCAGTACGGCTAGACTGACGCGTATTACTGGTTACCGGCTGGTCAGGCGTCGCGGCATTGCGCAGCGTATCTAGCGCATTGCGTGAGACTCCTTGATTGGCTGGTGTGTTTTGACGCTCCATGATCTTATCGAGTGGCAAATACATCATATTGTTGCCGCCACCACTGCTGTCGACCATAATCTTACTTGTGCTACTGAATACCTGCTCCATTGTTTCTAGGTAGATACGTTGACGCGTTACTTGCGGTGCAGCTTCGTATTGAGGTAATAGCTCTTCAAAACGTGCAACTTCACCCTGAGCCTCAAGGATAACCCGCTCTTTGTAAGCCTGCGCCTCTTCGTTCATACGGTTCACTTGACCGCGCGCACGTGGCTCAATTTCACGTGCATATGCTTCCGCTTCACGAATAAACCGCTGTTCATCTTCCTGTGCTGCAATCGCATCATCAAATGCATCTTTCACCTCTTCCGGTGGACGCGCATCTTTAAAGTTCATGTCAACGATTTGAACACCCATGTTGTAAGGCTCGATGATATCTTGGAGCTCTTCCCAAACACGCTGACGCGTCACTTCACGACCATCAGTTAGCACGTCATCCATTTTGGAATGGCCTACAACATAGCGAATCGCGCTGTCTAACGCTTGGCTCAGGCTTACTTCAGGCTCGACCACAGCGAATGTCCAACGATAGGGATCGACGACGCGGAACTGCATTTCCATTTGCACACGAACCAGGTTTTCATCTTCGGTTAACATTGAACCCGATGATGCTTGGTCTCGAATAGACTGGATGTCCACGGGAATTACCGTATCGATGAACGTTGGTTTCCAGCGTAAGCCTGGCTCAACTTGCGTGTGATACTCACCAAAGCGCAATACGACACCGCGCTCAGCTTCACGGATGGTATAGAAGCCACTGATAACCCAAACGACAACCAGTAAGCCGACGATAACGCTAGCGCCAATACCGCCTAAGTTTTTGCCCGAACCGCCGCTACCACCGCCGGAAGGTTTCGAAAATTTGCCAAACAGGTTTTTAAACACATCATCGAGATCAGGAGGCCCCTGATCGCGCCCACCCTTGTTCTTCCAAGGATCATTGTTATTACCACCCGGCTCATTCCAGGCCATAGATACACTCCGTAAACGACTAAATTAAAAGTTTGTACGTAAAGGACAAGAAATCAGTTTGCCTATACGTTTATTATAGCTTCTAGTGCTTGACGATAAGGTCATCTAACTTACCGTTTTCACGTTTCAACAGACGCTGCCAATCTGCACTTGGCATTCTCACATCCACCACCCAATCGCCTTGCTCATCATACTCTTGTGCTGCTATGCAGTTGAGGCCGTATAACACTCCGCGAAGATGGCTGGCGCGCGGCGGTATTTTAAGTCTTCGCTTAACAATACTCTGCGATAACCTTTCTATGAGGGCTTGATGCAATAAATCAATCCCTTGCGCATTTTGCGCAGATACCCAGACGCGAATCGGACGTTCCATTTCATCACGATCAATACGCGGTTGCATCCCATCCATTCGGTCTATTTTGTTACAAATCATGAGCTGGGGCACTTCCCCTGCTCCAATTTCATCGAGCACTTCCTGCACTTGATAAGTATTTTCTTGATATTGATCATCGGCATAATCGACCACATGCAGCAGTAAATCAGCCTCTTGAGTTTCTTGCAAGGTGGCTTTAAACGCTGCAACCAAATCATGGGGTAAATGCCGAATAAAGCCAACGGTATCGGCTAAGATCACTGGGCCAACGTCTTGTAGTTCTAATTTACGCAGGGTTGGATCCAAAGTCGCAAACAACTGATCCGCCGCGTATACAGATGACTCGGTCAACGTATTGAACAAAGTCGATTTACCAGCATTGGTATAACCAACCAAAGATACAGTAGGGATCTCTGCGCGTTTACGCGACCGACGCCCCTGCTCGCGTTGCTTAGAAACCTTTTCTAACCGACGCAATATCGCTTTAATTCGTCCTCGTAACAACCGCCTGTCCGTCTCAAGCTGGGTTTCACCCGGACCGCGTAAACCAATACCACCTTTTTGGCGCTCCAAGTGGGTCCATCCCCTGATCAGACGTGTAGAGATATGTTTAAGCTGCGCCAGTTCAACTTGGAGTTTACCTTCGTGGGTGCGTGCTCGCTGGGCAAAGATGTCGAGGATCAGTCCGGTACGATCAATTACACGGCATTTGAAAATACGTTCTAGGTTGCGTTCTTGGGACGGCGAAAGCGCATGATTAAAAATAACCACGTCAGCCTCAACTGCTTTGACTAACGCTGCTATTTCTTCGGCTTTTCCAGATCCAATGAATAGCTTAGCGCTCGGGGCACTGCGCGAGGTTGTTGCCACTTCTAACGCATTCACGCCAGCAGAAGACACCAACATCTGAAGTTCAGACAGTGCTTCTTTATTGATTTCATCCGGAAATTCGACATGCACCAGTACCGCACGCTCACCTGATGCATAGCGATCAAACAAGAGAAACTCCTGAGTGATTAGTCTTGAGCGTTATTGTCATCACCTTGTGACGGCATTTGAATCGCGCGAGAAGGCACGACTGTGGATATCGCATGTTTATACACCATCTGGCTAACAGTGTTCTTCAACAGAATCACAAATTGGTCGAAAGACTCAACTTGGCCTTGTAGTTTGATCCCGTTAACCAAGTATATGGAGACGGGAATTCTTTCCTTTCTTAGCGCGTTCAAGAATGGGTCTTGTAATGATTGCCCTTTAGCCATCTCTGATCCTTAAATTATTATCATTGTTCTAGGTGAGAGGATACACCACCTACTCACTCATTGTATAGCAATGTGATCTGGTTAAATAGTAACCAAATCAATAAACTTTGCACAATTATTTGTGTCAAACGTGTCCAGCCAATGCAGGTTTTGCCATTTTCGCAACCAAGTGAATTGACGTTTGGCTAGCTGCCTAGTTGCCGCGACACCCTTTTCTACCATTTCCTGGTAGCTGTCTTCACCGTCTAGATATTGCCATACCTGACGATAACCCACACAGCGCATGGACGGCATATCGAGATTCAAATCGCCGCGCGCCCTGAGCTCCTTTACTTCTTCAATAAAGCCATTATCAAGCATTTGTATGAAACGTTGATGAATACGTTCATGTAACACTTTTCGATCGTTCGGTGCGATCGCAAACTGACAAAGCTTGTATTGCGCTAAATGCGACAACCCCTCACTCTGCTGTTGTTGCCAATAACTCAAAGGCTTACCGGTCGCTCGGTAGACCTCTAATGCCCGCCCGATCCGCTGCGGATCATTCGGGTGAACGCGGTTTGCGACAATCGGGTCAATGTCAGCTAATAGGGCATGCATATATTGCCAACCGTGTTGTTCGGCCTCTTGATGCACCGCATCCCGTACAATTTGATCGGTCTCAGGAACATTCGAAATCCCGTTCACTAGTCCATGAAAATACATCATGGTGCCGCCGACCAATAGCGGTAATTTATTTCGAGCATGAATATCATCAATAATCTTCCGCGTATCGCGACAAAAGTCAGCCACGGAGTAACTCTGATCGGGTTCGACTATATCAATTAACCAATGTTTTGCGCGCGCCAACTCTTCTTTGGTCGGCTTCGCAGTGCCGATATCCATGCCTGTGTAGATGAGGGCAGAGTCAACGCTGACTATCTCGGCATTTAGCTGTTCTGCTAATTCCAATGATAAACCGGTTTTACCTGAAGCCGTTGGCCCCATTAACGTAGCAATTGGTTTAGCCGCCATGCTTATCACCGCCCTTTACGAATTCACCCAGTTGTTCGTGTGATAACAATGAACCGTATTTGCTGATCAATACGCCCTGTTGGTCCATGGGCAAATGTTGCCACCATATGTTAAGCCCATGAGTATCGCTGCGATTGAGTGGCCCGGCGATTAACCCCAGTAAGTGAGCCTTTGCATCTTCAGGTTCACACTCAATCAATTGCTCAGCAATCTGCGACCACGGCATGCCGCGCCAACCGGCGGGTACCTGCTTAAGCAATAGTTTACCTGCCAGCTTATCGATATGAATATGTAATTGCTCAAATGCTTGGCGCGTCTGCTCTCCCCAGCGTTTGGTTAGCGTTAGCGTGATTGGCATCAGCAATGGCTGCGAAACACGAATCTGATCTAATTCGTTGGCCAATTTTTCAACCTGTAATTGATGTTTCTCCAGAATCTGCACGCCGTCGGGACTGCCCACCAGAAAAAAATCTCCAACACAAAGACTAGCGCTAGGTTGAGAATCTGAAGGTTGTCCAGTACTCATAAGTTGAGAATACGCCGCAGCACTTTCACCTATCGCAGCGGTTTTTCGAGAACCCGCTGACTGATGTGACAAAGAGGAACCCGCTATCTGAGTATATTGGTTCGCAGGCAAGTCATGTAATTGCGCGGGGACTTCGTAACCGTGCTGCGCACTTTCGTGGGTTGCAATCGGTTGTGCGCCAAGCTCAGTTAAATTGATTTGCTGCTCAATGGCTTGTCGGAGAGCACTGACTAAAAAATCGTGAATCGCGCGCGCTTGATGAAAACGGACTTCGTGTTTTGCAGGATGTACATTTACATCCACTTGATAGGGGTCAACATCGACAAACAGAACATATTGGGGTGTTTGAGACTCTAACCCCATGAGTTCCAATGCTTGTCTGATTGCATGGTTAATGAGTTTATCGCGCATGGGTCGATGATTGACAAAACTGTACTGCCATTCGGGATTCTCAATTCCGTGGTCGGGCTGCACAACAAAGCCATACACATTGGCTTCTGCGCAATGGCTATCAATGTGGATCAACTGGTGCTGACTGAATTGACCGAGTAAATCGCGGATGCGCTTGTCCAAGTGCTCGGTTTTTTTCAAGTGTTTAACTTTTTTGCCATTGTGAGTCAGCACGAACTCGATGCTTTTATTGGCGAGTGCAATGCGCTTGAATATTGCGTCAATATGACTAAATTCGGTTTTTTCAGTGCGTAAAAATCGGCGTCGTGCAGGTGTATTAAAAAACAAATCGAGTACTTCAACGCTAGTGCCTTTGGGATGCGCGGCAGGGCGCACTTCAACTTGCATTTCACGCCCGAAGGCTTGTGCTTGCCATGCTTCTGATTGCGCTTCAGGCTTTGACGTCAACGTTAAACGGCTCACCGAGCTGATACTCGCTAGGGCCTCACCTCTAAAACCCATACTTTGAATCGATTCTAAATCATCAAGACTATGAATTTTACTTGTCGCGTGGCGACTGAGTGCAAGTTCGAGCTGCGATTTTTCGATACCATTGCCATTGTCGCGCACCAAAATGCGTTTATGCCCACCCTGCACGATATCAATGTCGATTTTACTGGCACCCGAGTCGATGCTGTTTTCCACCAGTTCTTTGACCACTGATGCTGGACGCTCAACGACTTCCCCAGCGGCGATCTGATTCGCCAACTCAGCAGGTAACAACTTGATAGACACGATTTAACCTTATGGTTGATTAACTGGCAGGGATGGTCAGTATCTGTCCGATTCTAACCACATCCGACGTTAGATTGTTGGCTTGTTTAATGCTGCTGACTTTAACATTGTAGCGTTGCGCTAACAAAGACAAAGATTCCCCACTCTGTACCTTGTGCGTGCGAGTGGTGGCTTTTAACGATGCCCATAATGTGCCATCCGGCGGAACCGCTTTGAAATACCGTTTAGTGGCAACAAAAACAGATTCTGCCAAACGCTCTCTGTGTTTGGCCCAATTTAGGTTTTTTTCTTCTTGAGGGTTCGAAATAAAGCCGACTTCAACCAATATTGACGGTATGTCTGGCGCAGTCAATACGCCCAAACTCGCTGCCTGTGGGCGTCGCTTGTGCATACGGGTTATTTTACCCATCTCTTGAATCACTTTTTCACTGAGATCGTGACTCGTCGCCATTGAATGGTCCATAGAAAGCCCAAGAATGGTCTCGGCAAGATAGCGCTCGTTAACCGCATCATTGATCACTTCAGCAGCCCCGCCCAATAGTTGTGAGTGTTGCTCGGTGCGCTCCATCCAACGTCCTAACTCGGTGTCAGCACGTCCTGTCGATAAAACCCACACTGAACCACCACGCGGTTGAGGCGTTGTAAAAGCATCTGCGTGAATTGAGATAAACAAATCTGCTTTGGCTCGCCGAGCTAACTGAGGTCGCAGATTGACGTCTACAAAGTAGTCACCTGTACGCGTCAATACTGAGCGCATACCGGGCTCTCGGTCAATGCGAGCTGCGAGCTTTTTAGCAATGCTCAAAACGATATTCTTTTCGTAGGTTCCTGTTGGCCCGATGGAGCCGGGGTCCTCTCCGCCGTGCCCCGCGTCAATCGCCACAATGATGTCTCTGTCTCGATCGGATTGGTCGCTGCTTTTAACGACGGTTGCCGTTGGTTTCGAGATCACAAATGGCAAATCAACAACCAACCTATGCCCATAAGGGGCAGTAGGTGTCATTGCGAAAATCGCAGGCTTAACTGCCGTACTCAAATCCAAAACGATACGAGTAGACGCTTTGTTTTTTGGTGTGCTTGTGCGGATTTTTTTGAGTAACTGGTTATCCTTTACCGCATTTTCTAAGCGCGCACCCAGTGACGTGTCAGCAAAGTCGATCACAACGCGCTCTGGGTTTTTCAATGTGAAATAGGTGTACTCAGGCTGGTCTGCCAAATCAAAGACAATTCGAGTATTGTTCGGTGATGGCCACACCCGGACGCCGTCAATCTGATTGTCAGATTGAGCCCAAGTCGGCAGTGATGACAGGATAAACAAGACCAAAACTAAACACGACAAAACACGCTTTAAACTGTCAATACCGGGCGCGTTGAGCATGCTACCTGAGGGATCGCGCTCATCGGGTATCGAATTTTGACATGGGTCAGCATGTATCACTGTGATTCTTTGCCCTTGCGTTGACTATTATGGTTGTTGTTGCACGACGCAATGTTTAAGTTATGACCACAACGACTGGTGAAAGTTTTGCTAAATAAGCGCCTCGGGTATCCCCGTCAGCAACTGTCGGCCGGTCATCGACTGAGCCGCAATTGAAAACAGTCGTTCGGTATCACTCTTATGCTCGATAGTAATGCTTATGTCAGGCGCTGCCAAGTGTTCCGCACCTTTATCCGGCCACTCGAATATACATATCGCTCTAGCCGATAAATAGTCTCTTATACCCATAAACTCTAACTCTTCTGGATCAGTCAGTCGATACAAGTCAAAGTGATAAATCGATAAGTCGTCTAGTTCATAGGGTTCAACTAACGTGTACGTCGGGCTTTTTACTACGCCGCGATGACCAAAGTTTTGGATAAAGCCTCGACTAAACGTCGTTTTGCCGGCACCGAGATCACCACGCAGATACAACACCAATGGATAGTGAGCAACCGCTTGGATTTGTTTCGCGAGCGCCTTGGCGAGCGCAGCAGTTTCGGCCTCATTCTTGACTAGCCACGTCAATACAGGGTCTTGTGTCACGCAGTTTTTCCTAGTCGATGTGATTATTGATTAATGCGCGCACTGCATCAAAAAGGTCACTTGCCAATAACCCACGCTGGCCAAACTGCTCTGCGAGAACGTCACCCGCTCTTGCATGTAAACAAACACCGTATTTGCATGCGAGCTGAGCTGGAAGGGCTTGGGCAAGCAGTGCGCCTAAAACACCACTCAACACATCACCCATTCCCGCGGTTGCCATACCCGGATTACCATGGCGGCAAACCCAGGCGTGAGTTTCGTTATCAATAATACTGCCGGCACCTTTTAATAAACATGTCGCGTGATACCGCTGCGCCAATTGTCTAGCTGCATTAAAACGGTCAGCTTCGACTTCTTCCACACTCATGTTTGCAAGCCTTGCAGCTTCACCTGTATGCGGAGTAAGTACACACTCTTTCATATTGAATGTGCCCGAGTAACGAGACAACAGGTTTAGCGCATCAGCATCAATTACAATCGGTTTGTTGTGCGTTTGACAGAACTGCAAAGTCTTATCAAATGCATTTTGACTCCAATCGTCCTGACCTAAACCCGGTCCTATTACAACACATGTAGCCCATTCTAGCGCTTGTTCCAAACTATCGGTAATGACCATTAACTCCGGTCGCCCGGCGTTTATTTGAATTTTCGAGTCTTCATGGGCATAGACTTTGACAAGACCTGTTCCACTGCGCAGCGCCGCTTCGCCGGCGAGACGAATAGCACCGGCTGTACCTTTGTTGCCGCCGATACACAGTAAACGCCCATAGCTACCTTTGTGACTGTGGATCGCACGTGGCGCCATTTGTGCAAAGTTCTCAAGCTCAATAATAGTCGCAGAAGACCGGGCAAGCCCTATAAAGGCTTTTCCAATACCTAAATCGTCAAAGACCAACTGTCCACAGGACTGTTTCCCTGCGCCAGTGGTTAAGCCAGGTTTAATACCAACAAAGGTAACGGTAATGTCAGCCTGAATACAGCGCCCCATAGATTGTCCAGTATTCGCTTCCAGTCCGGAAGGAATATCAATACTGACGACGGGCTTGTCACTGCCATTGACTGCATCAATGATGGTTGCATATTCGGCCCTGATCGCACTATTGGTTCCAGTACCGAGTAATGCATCGATGATAACCTCAGCTCTGTCGATGAAATCAGCATCAAACGCATTTACGGTACCGCCGGTACTCAACCAACTTTGCTGTGCTCGCAAGGCATCGCCACTTAGCTCCCGAGCAGGCTCGACAGCGCATACCACAACTTGCTTACCAGCGTTCTTGGCTTCACATGCAGCAATGTAACCATCACCGGCATTATTACCGTGCCCAACTAATACCAAAAAGTGATCACTATTGGGCAATTGCAGCTGGCATTGTTCAAATACACATTTGCCAGCGCGCAACATCAAGGTATACATATCGCAACCACTCTGCTCCGCAGCGCCTTTTTCATTGTCGCGTACCTGATCGGCGCGATAGAGTTTGTGTGCTAAGCTGTTTGCCAATTCTGTATCTAACATTGTGTTATGACCACCATTGATTCGATCGATTTATTCCAGTTAGCAGACAATATCAAGGCTTGGGGAAAGGCGCTAGGCTTTCAGCAAGTTGGTATCAGTGATATTGATCTAGCGCATCATGAGCAGCACCTAAAAGACTGGTTGGACAACGGCTATCACGGTGAAATGGACTACATGGCGCGTCATGGTATGTTGCGCGCGAGACCAAATGAACTTTTGCCAGGCACACTGCGCGCAATCAGTGTTCGCCTCGATTATTTACCTGAGGATGCACGCTTCGCCAAACACTTAAACCAGCCTAGTATTGCCTATATAAGCCGCTACGCAGTTGGTAGGGACTACCACAAAGTGGTCCGCAATAAACTCAAAAGGCTTGGTGACAAAATACGTACAGCAGTCAGTACGACTGATTTTCGTCCATTCGTAGATTCTGCGCCGATTCTCGAACACGCAATTGCAGAAAAAGCAGGGATCGGCTGGACTGGTAAGCACTCACTTACTTTAAACAAAGACGCTGGATCATGGTTCTTTCTCGGCGAGTTGTTGATTAATCTACCGCTACCTACTGACAAACCTCAAACTGATGCGTGTGGCACCTGCTCAGCCTGCATGACTATTTGCCCAACAAATGCCATTGTGGCGCCATACAAAGTCGATGCGCGTAAATGTATCTCGTACCTGACGATAGAACACAGTGGCACTATAGATGAAGCATTGAGACCATTGATGGGCAACAGAATTTATGGCTGCGACGATTGCCAATTAATTTGTCCGTACAACAAAGAGGCTCCAGTGACTAAAGAAGATGATTTTCATCCAAGAGATGTCTTGTTTGGTCGCACACTACTCGAGTTATTTCAATGGGACGAGCAGACCTTTCTGAAGAACACGGAGGGCTCACCTATCCGCAGAATCGGGTTTGCCAAATGGCAACGCAACATTGCCATTGGGCTTGGTAATGGCGAATGCTCTGATGAAGTTTTGTACGCCTTAAGAAACGGCTTGAACAGAGTAGACCAGATGGTTGACGAACACATTGAGTGGGCCCTTGAACAATTGCTTCAGCGCCGCGAAGAAGGCGGCGCTGATATCACACGTCAAACACAACGCTTGGTTCGTTCAATCGAAAAAGGCATGCCTAGAGACGCCTAAATTGGCGACTCGAAACCAGTTAACCTTGATGGTATTGCTGGCTATATTTGTGGACTGCGTCGACGAATACCTTGGCATTCTCAGGTGGTACATCAAGGTGTATACCATGTCCTAAATTGAACACGTGACCGCTGCCGTGTCCAAATCCATCCAAGATGCTCTGAACTTCTTGCTCTATCCGCTCCGCTGGCGCGTATAGCATTGAAGGGTCCATATTGCCTTGCAACGCAACCTTGTTGCCAACGCGGGCGCGCGCTTCAGCGATGTTGATTGTCCAATCCAAACCAACAGCATCACAACCTGTTGCAGCAATCGCTTCGAGCCACATTCCGCCGTTTTTAGTGAACAAGGTGACAGGTACTTTGCGTCCCTCATTTTCACGCGTTAATCCATCAACAATTTTATGCATATATTGTAATGAGAAATCGCGATAGTCACGCGGCGTTAACACGCCTCCCCAAGTATCAAATACCATCACAGACTGCGCACCAGCTGCGATCTGAGCATTAAGGTAAAGAATGACTGAGTCCGCCAGCTTGTCTAATAGCGCATGCAGTGCTGCAGGGTCGGCATACATCATTTTCTTTATCTTAGTAAAAGCCTTACTGGACCCGCCTTCAACCATGTAAGTTGCTAGTGTCCAGGGACTTCCCGAAAAACCAATAAGGGGAACGTCGCCGTTGAGGCCTTTTCGGATCGTCCTGACAGCGTCCATTACGTAGCGTAGTTCGCCTTCAGGGTCAGGAATAGGTAGCTGCTCTACAGCACGCATGCCATCGATCGTTTTTTCAAACCTTGGGCCTTCACCGGTTTCGAAATACAAACCCAACCCCATTGCATCGGGAATAGTCAGAATGTCTGAAAACAAGATAGCAGCATCTAAATCAAAGCGCCGCAAAGGCTGTAAGGTCACTTCACAGGCTAATTCGGCGTTCTTACACAATGACATAAAATCACCCGCCTGCGCCCTCGTTGCCTTGTACTCAGGCAAATAGCGTCCGGCTTGGCGCATCATCCATACGGGGGTTACATCAACGGGCTGCTTCAACAAAGCTCGTAAGTAACGGTCATTTTTTAGTTGCATCATGTAATTACTCTTCTTTTGGAACCAAAGCAAACGGGATCGCTGCTTTGAAATTGCGCGCGAAATATAGCAATTATCCAAGCAAATTGCAGGCTATTCTTACCTTGTGTGAAGGTTTTTTGAGCAAAAACTTGCGTAAGTAGTAAGTGTTTGCTATACGTATACAGCATATAAAAAAGAAGCTCGTTCAACGAGACCGCGCTAGAAGTACTTGGAGCTCGAACTTAGGTTCGAGCTTTTTTATTTTCAAACCTCAGATTTCATTCTATTCACCACTTCCTCAATTAACTGACCTGCAATAGACAGCTTCGGTGGTGTGGAAGGTAATTCATCAAATCGATACCAATTCGCATCGCAAATTTCATCATCGTCGATACAAATATCACCCCCTGCGTACTCGGCGATATAACCAACCATTAGCGAATGTGGAAAGGGCCATGGTTGACTGCCGAAATACTCGAGATTTTTGACTTTTACACCGACCTCTTCCATCACCTCTCGATGCACGGCGTTTTCAAGGCTTTCACCGCTTTCAACGAAACCAGCAAGTGTGGAATACATTCCGGTGTCCTTATGACGCGTACCCAGCGCTAGTAATAGCTCTTGATCACGGTAGATCGCGACAATAATGCAGGGAGACACACGTGGATAACAGCGGTGGTGACAGTTGTGACAATGGGTCGCCATTTCCCAATCGACACGCTGCATTCTGCTGCCACATTGACCGCAAAAGCGATGCGTGCGCATAAACAAGGCGTACTGCCAAGCCCGCGCCAACGTATTAAATTCCTGATCATTTGCATGGATTAATGCACCGCGCATGCCGGTAGTAATAGCATCACCGCCAAGCATCTCTTGGCCCATATCGACTAACAGTACTGGGGTTTCAACATGCTCTCCGATGTGGACAATATGATCTGCGTAATGATGAAAGTCGCTGAGTAGTGACCACCGACTTTTTACCATCACTTGGTCTGGTTCCGACCGGTAAAATCGGTCTTGGCTGATGATCACCCAATAGACCTGAGCATCGCTGGCCAGAATATCAGCAACTTTCATTTCGCTCTCCCCGATTATATTTGTTCATTTTTTGTTCAGTGATATACTCACTAAGACCACTCTATGTCGACAGGGTATCAGATGCAGACTCCGGTTGAACACAATTCATCTCAATGGCAGGGATTAACACCTGCTGTAAACAACTGGCTTAATGAACGCCAACAGCTACTTGTCGATTACTGTCAAATTGCCGGTCTCTCTGCAAACAAAATACAACAAAATCAACAGCTCCCTGACCACTCTGCTTTAAATGGCTTTTGCCAATTGATGGTTGATTACGTATCTGCGGGTCATTTTGAAATATTCGAATTACTTGCTGCGCATGACAAACAAGGTGAGGCACTCAAACACAAGCTATTTCCAGAAATAATGGACACAACTGAGTACGCATTGCACTTCAATGATCAATATAGCGACTTCAACCACGAGACAGATAATGAGAGTGACAATGGCGATTTTGATCACGCCATCGCAAAACTGGGTGAAATGTTGGCTGTTCGCTTTGAATTAGAAGACCAGCTTATTCAACATTTATCCGATTTGCACACCAAAACAACCCCCAATTGAAGCCTTACCGATACAGTGCACTATGAAGCGGTTGATTTTCCCTATCCCACTCAAAACTAACCGCATTTTCAACTCATTTGTGTTAGTGTTTGAAACAAATCGCCAGGGCCGCGTGGAATAGAAAACCAAATGAAAAATATTGCGACATTAGTAGCCAAAGCGCGTGATTTTTGTGACCAAAAAGGCGCCAGATTCACTCCGCTTCGCGAGAAAGTTTATCAGATAATGCTCGAAAAAAAGCGACCAATGGGTGCTTATGAATTGCTCGACAATCTCAAAGAAACCGAAAGTAGCGCAAAACCAGCCACCGTATATCGTGCACTCGACTTCTTATTGGATTTTGGTCTCATCCACAAATTAGAGTCCACCAATAGTTTCGTTGCATGTCACCATTACGGTTGTAGTCACCCCGTTCAGTTTCTAATCTGTGATAGCTGTGGCGATGTCACTGAAATTCAATCAGAAGGGATTGAAGACACCCTAAATGCACAAGCTAAAACGCACGGTTTTTTAGTCTCCAAACAAACTATCGAAGCTCACGGCTTATGCACAGAATGCCAGGCAGAAGAGTAATCAAGTATGCAATGGCAAAGTGAGTCTTTGACCCTACCGGCGTATTCACGCGGCTTTCACTTAATCACCCAAGATGTCGTAGAAGCCATGCCAGCGATTCAAACAATCCAACAAGGCTTGTTGCATTTGAGTTTGCTGCATACCAGTGCGAGCTTGTGTATTAACGAAAATGCAGACCCCAGTGTAAGACGTGATTTAGAATCGTTTTGCAATCACTGGGTTCCGGAAGATACACCTTACTTTGTGCATACATACGAAGGTCAAGACGATATGCCTGCACACGTCAAATCAGCGCTATTTGGCACGCAATTGACCCTATCGATCGAACAAGGCCAGTTAGTATTGGGAACTTGGCAAGGTATTTATCTAGGCGAACATAGAGATAACGGTGGGCGCCGACGCATACATATGACACTAATGGGGCATTAATCAAACGAACCAGTATCATTAGGCATAGACTGTTTGAACACACACTATGAAGAAAAGGAAGGACACATGTTGAAGAGAACCATAGTCAGTGCGGCAATTGCCAGCGCCATGCTGACGTCAACCGCATTTGCGGAAAAAGGCCCTGCGTATGACACCTGGTTAGGTGGCTTTGCACAATACTACGATGTTGATCGGGACAAACCGGAACCGAATGGATACATGGACGAAGGCGATGGATTTGGCGTCGAGTTGGGCTTTAGATTTGATTCACATTGGGCCGCAAGATTTGAAGTTGCCGATATGACCATTGATCCCGATCATAACAATCCATTTGGAATCGAAGAGGAAGGTACGAGCTTAGGCGCAGATGTATTGTATTTCCTAGATAATGATGTGGCCTACTTGTTTGGCGGCATTCGCCAACAAAACCTCGATCAAAACTACCGCGGATTGATGGCAGGTATCGGCAAGCATTGGGCGCTAGCTGAGCGGATTAAGGTTATTACTGAAGTCGGAGCGCTACACGATTTCGGTGACGGCTACAATGATTACAATGTAAAGCTCGGTGTGGCATACACGTTTGGCGGTAGCCCGACATCAGCACGTCCAAAAGACAGTGACAATGATGGTGTTGTTGATAGTCGTGACCAATGTCCGATGACGCCAGCGGGAACAGTGGTTGACGCCAACGGATGCAACAATGATCTGGATGGCGACGGTGTTGTTAACGCACAAGACAAATGCCCTAACACCCCTCCCAATACAAAGGTCGACGCAACCGGCTGTCGGTTAGGTGATGACGCTGACAATGATGGGGTACCAGACGATATGGACAAGTGTCCTGACTCAAAACCGAATGATAAGGTTGATGCCTCAGGGTGTGTCATTTTCGAAGAAAAAGAACTAACCGTATCTTTGAACGTGTTGTTTGCCAACGACAGTGCCGTAGTCGATAACCCTAACGATGCACAGCTAGCCGAGTTCGCTGAGTTCCTCAAACGCTTTGTGAATACCTCAGCAGTAATCGAGGGACACACATCTGCAGTTGGGCCGCGAGAATACAATCAGGGATTATCTGAGCGCCGCGCCAAAGCTGTCAGAGAAGTGTTGATTCAGCAATATGGAATTGACGCAAGTCGCTTGAGCGCGGTTGGATATGGTGAAACGCGTCTTCTTGATGAAGCGAATAATGCTGCTGCACATCGCCTTAATCGTCGAATTGAAGCGACCGTATCTGCGACGGTAAAAGAGCCGCAACAGAAGTAATAGTTACCAGACGGGTTTGAACGGGCTTGGCCGTATGCCGAGCCCGTTTTGTTTTAGCCCGTCTTATTGTTAGCTGGAATAAACTGGCCGTATCCTCTCTGCTTACCGACGTCGTCGATAAGTATCTCATCTTCAACGACGGGCTTGCCGTTCACGAACACGTGTTTGACCAACCCAGGATTGCGATTGACCAATCGTTGGATCTCGAAATTTTCCATTTCTGCCCAACTGACTTCCTCTAAGTCTTGTGCAAATCCCTTTGGATCTAAGATCACGATATCCGCTCGGTCCCCCACACGTATCCGGCCAGCATCAATCCCGAACCAATCGGCCTGATCGCCCGTCATTCGGTAAACCGCTTCCTCCATGGACATGATTGGTGTTTTGGCCATTTGGCTGTCATTCACCATTTGCAACAATCGCAGTGGCAGGTTGTAAAAGGCCATATTGCGAATATGCGCACCGGCGTCACTGAAAGTGATCAATGAACGTTTGTTTTTGACGAGCTTTTCCAATACTCGCGGCCGGTGATTAGCGACGGTCGTGTACCATCTGAGTCGATTGCCATACTCAACCACTAAATCCAAAAACAAGTCCACTACATGGATACCTCGATCTGCCGCAATTTCTGCAAAGTTCTTACCGACCAACTGTTGATCGGGGCACGCCAAAACAATCGCGTCCCCAAAATCTCGTTGCCAAACGCGTGGACTTAGCTTTTCGCCGTAAAATTTGCGAAATGTACGGCGATAGTTTTCGTCTTTTAGCAGCGCATTGCGTTCAACTTGATCTTTGAGATCCAGCGCCATTTCTCCGGCACCAAATTCTTCAAAGAAAACAATATCAATTCCATCAGCGTATATGGTGAAGGGTGTCGGTAATACCTGCCAGCGAAAGTCCCCTCGTAGTGCATTAGCTGTAAGGGACGCTAAGTTAGTCAAAAAACGAAGATAACGGCTCCCTTTTAAATCCATTTGGCTAATCAAAGTGGTCTTCAGCCGCTTGCGCAATAGACCCAGGCTTTCACCAATGTATTGAAAAATTTGCAACGGAGTCGCTGCATTCGGAGCGCCTTGGTGAACACGACCACTATCGCGTACTATTCTCAACAAGCGCGATATTTCGCGCCACTTCGCGTAGGTACTCGGTAGGCTTTTTGACCATGCACGATCACCATCAAGTTTGTCCCATGTAAGTCGCATAGTAGACAAACCTAAAAAGCCAGCATCAAATGACTCTCTCAAAATTTTTTCCATTTGTTGCAGTTCATTTTCTGCTGGTTCAACGTCGTGATCAGTTGCACGTAATAAGCCCATAACCGCCACTCGCAGGTCACTATGACCTAGCATTGAAATGACATTAGGCCCTAACGGCAATTGCTGGACATATTCAACCCACTGTTTCGGCGTCGACCAAACCTTGTTCTGTTGCACAACCGGTAGTACTTTCTCACGTGGCACTGTCTCGACACGTGTAAAAATGTCAGAGGCATCTTCGGCCTCGCTGCACACCATGCTAATCGAGCAGCTGCCAACCATTACCGTGGTCACGCCATGCCGAAGGGATTCTGAAAGACTAGGACTAATTAACAGCTCTGCATCATAATGGGTATGGGTATCAATGAAGCCTGGCATAACCCAGAGTCCCTGAGCGTCAATGACTCTGTCTGCAGAATCATCGTCAAATGGCCGTTCACAAACTGCCACAACTCGACCATTTTTTAGACCTAAATGTTTGATGGAGGCGGGTGTTCTGCCACTGCCATCAAAATAAAGACCATGGTTAATGGCGATGTCATACTCGCGCATAATTCACCTCTGAGCATTCAATGTTGCACAGATGTTAAATTATGGGAATCGACTATACTTGTCATTTAACGCCAACTTTATTCTTACGGTTTATGTCAGCCACAACACAACGCTCTCGCCCCAAACATTTGAGTCAGATAATGCCCGAGTATCAGCAGCAGATTCAGTTGTCAGCATTATATGGACTGGATAAATTGCTCGACGAATTAGGCGCTGACCCAGAACAAACCCTGCGCCAATTTGGTATCGAGACGCGTGACCTATTGCAATTGGATAAAAGAATGAGCGTTCATCAGATGATCCTATTGCTCAATCAACTGGCGGAGCAACTCGACTCAGCGGATTTCGGATTGCGCTTGGGTACTTACCAGGACTTCCGAGTGTTGGGCGACACGGGAATACTGATCAGCTCTAGCCCGAATCTGTTCGCAGCGCTTCAGGCTGCGCGAAGTATCAACCTCTATCATAATCAAGCTGAGTACTGGCGCCCTTTTAAGTTTGAACGCTCCATCGTTTTTCGGCGCTATGACTTGTACCAACAAGCGCTCGATACCCGGCACTATAAAGAAATGGCAATGAGTGCATGTTATCAAATGGGTAAACTATTACTCGGCAAGGCATTTAAGGAGGTCAGTATCGATTTCAGTCACTCAGCTACATTGCCGTTGAAACACTATCAGAAATTTTTCTCGGACACAGTCCGATTCAATGCTGAGTATGACCAACTGTCTATTCCAGCGAGGTTGGCATCAATGCCCCTCAAAACTAGCAACCAAACCGAATTAGAACGCGTTAAAGTTGAGCTTGAGCAGCCTGTCAATCAACATCACACAGACATCATCAATCGCGTCATAATTGTGCTACAACAGCTTCTTAGTTCCGGTAATTTAAGTATCGACAGCGTGGCCAGGACGCTCGCAATGAGCACGCGTAGCCTACAACGTAGATTGAGTGAACGAGGGATCACGTTTAGACATCTAGTCGAATTGCAGCGTATTGAGGTGGCCAGTCGCTACTTGAGCGCGAGTCGTTCTAATGTGACCCTAATTGCAGAAATGGTGGGCTACACCGACGCGGGTAATTTCTGCCGGGCATTCAAACGCGTTAAAGGTGTTTCGCCCAGACAATGGCGCAATATATGCCAACCTGCGTGCCACGAGCGTGATTAGTACTCGTCGTCAAAGGCAGGGCCCGCGTAATTGTCAAAACGCGAGAATTGCCCCTGGAAAGTCAAACGCGATGTACCGATTGGACCATTCCGCTGCTTACCAATAATAATTTCGGCAACCCCTTTATATTCGCTATTCTCGTGATAGACCTCATCGCGATAAATAAACATGATCAAGTCAGCGTCCTGCTCGATAGAGCCCGACTCACGCAAATCTGAGTTGACCGGACGTTTATCAGCGCGCTGCTCCAAACCACGGTTGAGCTGAGAGAGAGCGACAACGGGAACTTCCAATTCCTTTGCTAACGCTTTTAGTGAGCGGGATATTTCAGCGATCTCTAGGGTACGATTATCGGCTAAACTCGGCACCCGCATTAACTGCAAATAATCAACCATGATCAGGCTGATACCGCCCCGATCACGCGCTATTTTGCGCGCTCGAGTGCGCACATCCATTGGCGTCAATCCAGAGGAGTCGTCGACAAACAAATTGTCTTTGTCCTTTAACATTGCCATGGTGCGAGAAATTCTAGCCCAGTCTTCATCATCCAGTTGCGCCGTTCGAATCTTAGTCTGATCAACCCGACTAAGTGAAGCTAGCATACGCATCATGATCTGCTCAGATGGCATCTCGAGACTAAATACTAACACAGGCTTATCTTCGGCCATCATTGCGTTTTCACACAAATTCATGGCAAAGGTTGTTTTACCCATTGAAGGACGCGCCGCAACAATGATCAAATCTGACGGCTGTAATCCACTGGTTTTCTTATCGAGATCAGTAAACCCTGTGGTTACACCGGTTACTTCTTTGCCGGATTTGACTAATGCTTCAAGACGATCAACGGTTTTGTCCAGAACCTTCTCAATATCGCGCGGGCCTTCATTTTCGCCGGTGCGCTTTTCGGCAATTTCAAATACCTTCGATTCCGCCAAATCGAGTAATTCTGAGCTATCTCGACCTTCGGGATTGAATCCAACTTCGGCAATATTATGGGCGACGCCAATCAATTCACGGGTTATTGCACGTTCTCGAATGATATTGGCGTATGCAACCACATTGGCAGCACTAGGGGTATTTTTAGCGAGTTCGGCAAGGTAGGCAAAGCCACCTGCAGCATCAAGTTGATCGTGCTTTTCTAGCGCTTCAGAAACGGTAATAAGGTCGATGGGTTGATTGACCTTGAGTAACTCAAGAATGGCGCCAAAGATGGTTTGATGCGCGCGGTTGTAAAAGTCATCAGTACCGACAATTTCAGTGACCGTGTCCCACGTCTCAGGCTCAATTAACATTGAGCCTAAAACTGACTGCTCCGCCTCAATTGAATGCGGCGGAATCTTCAGCTTTTCAACGTTATCGTCTTTTTTAGGTGAATTAGCGACTTCCACAAACAACCACGCTTAAATAATCCGGCCGATTATTATGCTTGATTTTCGCTCTGGAGAAAATCGCTTACACCAAATAAAAAGGCGATTTACTGCTCTGAGTAAATCGCCTTTCCAATTTAACGTCTGGTCAGTCGCTTATTGACTATCCAATTCAACTCGCCCGTTCACGGTTGATACTTCCACTTTAGCTGAGCCACTGCCCGTTTCAAACTCTAACCAACGGCGGGGGCCGTACTTGGCTTTTTGCATCTTGTCGTCAGTTAATCGGTTTACAAACCGGCCGCCAGCGTGACCTTGAATGTCAAACCGTGCTGAAACGCCCTTCTGGAAGGTCAAATCAACTGACCCGCCTACGGTAGATATCCGCACGTCACCGTTTGATTGCAAATCCATCACTACATCGATACTACCGTTGACTGAACTCAAGTCTAATTCATCAACTTCCTGCAAGCGTAAATCTAAATCACCGTTCACTGTTTCAGCAGAGATTTCTGGGCTGTCTGTTGAGATACTAATATCGCCGTTAACCGACTCAAAACCGATTTCACCTTTGCCGCTGTGATCGCCTTCAATAGAGCCATTGACCGTTTCGATTTGTACGTCACCGCTGACCTTGTTCGCGTCAATACTTCCATTCACCGACTCTAGACGAACTCTACCAGAAGCATCATCAACATCAATCGAGCCATTGACGACTTCAATATCTAAACCACCGTGAATATTTTCACTATCAACACTCGCATTGATGGAATTGTACGTAACTCGGCTATTCTTCGGCACAAAGATGGTCAAATCATCGCCACTACCGCTATTCCAATTGCCCCATGATTTGCCATTGTATGAGCTGTGTTCCATTTCAACTTTGATTTCAACACGCTTGCCGCTGCGCTCAAAAATAAACTCTTTAGCCTTTTCGCTGAGTTCGCCTTTAACCATGACTTCGTCCCGATCCCAGCCTTTGATGACTGCTGAACCGTTCATATGCTCAATATCAACGTGACTGTCGCTATCGGCGTCTAAGGTTTGGTTCACGGTTTGGTTCGCATAAGCTACATTCGACACAGTCAACAAACCAACCATCAGAGATATTGCGACAGGTTTCATATTCACTATTGGACTCGTTTTACTGTTATTCATTGTCTGATACCTCTTGCTTATATCTGGCGCCATGCAGGTGAGTGCACACGCTCAATTAAACCGATTTGTTGCTGATATACATTCTGTAGCATCTTTAACAATGCGGTATTATTAGGGTCTTGTTGTAATGCTGCTTTTATTGCTGCGGCAGCATCGTCTAGTTCTTGTAGTTGCTGTTGCCAGTTCTCGGTAGCCGCAGGCTGATCCTGATAGCTAACCAATAGCTCGTCGCGTTGTAGCTGATGTTGATTAGACAACAATTGCGCTAATTCAGCCGCGTTTGACTGACCCGCAACCAATTCTGGTTGACTGGTTTGCCATTGTTGCTTAACTAACAAACCCAACATTGCGACAAATGCGAAACTGGCTGCCAATGCTAAGTACGGTGACTTCTGACGCGCCGTATTCGCTTGCGAATCACCCTGCGATGCCTGCAATTGGCGGCGCTCTATTCCCAATTCGATACCTTGCCACAAATCTCTCGTAGGCTGCACTTCTTTGGGCAACTCATAAATCGCGTGCTGTAAACGTTGTTCGCTGTTATTCATTTCCCATCCACTCCATTAATAGCTGTTTAGCACGATGAAACTGTGCCTTGCTGGAGCCCACAGCCATACCAAGCATGTCTGCGATTTCTTCATGTCTGTAACCTTCTAGTGCATGTAAAACAAATACATGCCTAGCGCGTTCCGGAAGCTTCAGTACATAGTCATCTAACGAGACACTACCCGCTGAAGTTTCACTGCTATAATCCATTACTGGCGAGCTTTCGATATTGAACGTTCGCTGCCACCAACCCTTCTGCTTGCGTATGTATGAAATCGTTATATTTGACGTCACACTGTGTAACCAAGTTGAAAACTTGCTTTGGCCGTCAAAATTACCCAGTTTATTCCATAGCTGGATAAAGACTTCTTGGGTAGCGTCTTCAGCCATTGTCCGTTCGCCTGTCAGGCGTAAACACAGTGCATAGACACGACCTACGTGAGCATCGTATAGCTTGTGGTAGGCGAGTTTGTTACCCCGCTGTGCAGCGGCGATCACATCTCGCTCTGTCTTTTGTGCAAATGTCTGTTGTGCTTCCACAACACTACTTTGCTGCTCAACCATTTAGCTATTATTCCGTCGTGACCTTAATTTGAGTAAGCATCACTTTTTTGTTGGTGTTATAGAGTTTGTCGCGTACAAAACCACAAAGGTTTAAATCACTTAAAAATTTTTTTTAAGTTCTGAATGTACTACACTGAGACTACCTGTCAGACCCCAAGCTTTCTAGAAGAATATTTCATAAAATGCAGATAAACCAATTATTTGCTGCAAAACCTGTTGCTTTTGGCAGTCACGGAGCGCCCAGCAGTATCGTTAAGCAGCCAGTGCAACAACTCACTGTTTATTTCGATGGTACGGATGAAGACGAGCAGGGGAACAAAAAACTGCACGGCGGCATCGAGAAAGTCTTGCATCAATACGCGCCCGACAACTATGCGGTGTTCCGCCAACACTTTTCTGACCACAGCAGCAAATTTGTGCCCGGAAGTATTGGTGAGAATATTACCGTCGAGGGGATGAATGACAACAATGTACGCATTGGCGACGTATACAAAATGGGCGAAGTGATTGTTCAGGTGGGTTCACCCAGGGTACCGTGTAACAAAATCTCACAACGCTATGAGATACCGAATCTCGACCGATTTGTGAATCAACACAGTATTACCGGATGGTATTATCGGGTGCTTCAAACCGGTGTTATAAGAGTAGGTGACACCGTTGAGTTAGAGGCGACAGACGTCAGTAGTCTGACGATTGCTGAGTTTATGCAGTGCGTCAATGACAAGCAAGCGACACAGCAGCGCTTACATTATGCAGCAAACTTGCAGGATTTGGATCCGGAGTGGAAACACCGCTTATCGGTGCGAGCCAAACACGCACCATCGGCATAAACGTTTGTAATGGAGGAGCAAAACACCACGCGCCGCTACTGCGACGTCTGTCAGTATCCGCTGCAAACGTGTATTTGTGACGCAATCACACCCGTAACGAGCCAGGCGATTGTTTCCATCTTACAAGATCCCGTTGAATCCAAACACGCTAAAAATACCGCGCGCTTGTCGACTTTAATATTACCTAAAGCGAGTATATTCATAGGTACTTTACCAAATGACTTTAAGGCAGTGATGCAGCAAGTCGAAAGTAGCAGCAAAACCTTATTGGTCTACCCCTGTGAATCCGCTGTGTCCCTCGGTAATCAAAGCGTTGATTGGTCTTTGTACACTCATATTGTGGTGCTCGACGGCACATGGAGAAAAGCCAAGAAGTTGTGGCTTAACAATCCATGGCTACACGAGCTAGACGCCTGCTCCATCGAACCGGAGCACACATCCAATTATCGTATTCGCAAGCGCCCCAGCGAGCAAAGCCTCAGCACATTGGAAGCAATTGCCACTACACTCAACGTGGTTGACGGGACACCGCTTGCGCCGTTTGAACAGGCGCTTAATGCCATGCAACAACACTGGCATGACTTTGCGGGTCAGCCCAAACGCCAGACATAAAAAAACCGCCTGAGCAACGCTAGGCGGTTTTTTTTGAGAGACGTTTAATTACGCTTCTTGAACGATGTTCAACTTAATAGAAGTCATAACGTCAGAGTGAAGTTGAAGGTCGATTTCAAACTCACCTGTTTCACGCAAAGTACCTGTAGGCAATTTAACTTCAGCTTTCGATACTTCAACACCTGCAGCAGTAATTGCTTCAGCGATGTCGCGTGTACCAATTGAACCGAATAATTTACCTTCGTCACCTGCTGGTGCAGCGATCGTTACTTCAGCTAGCTCAACAACTTTAGCTGCGCGAGCTTCAGCAGTTGCTAATTGCTCAGCAATCTTCGCTTCAAGTTCAGCGCGGCGTTGTTCGAATTTCTCAACGTTAGCTTTAGTTGCTGGAACTGCTTTACCTTGAGGGAACAAAAAGTTACGTGCGTAGCCTGCTTTAACAGAAACTTTGTCACCTAATCCGCCTAAGTTGGCGATTTTATCTAGTAGAATGATGTCCATCTACAATACCCCTTATTATTCGCCAATTACTTGTGAGAATCAGTGTACGGTAACAACGCTAGGAAGCGAGCACGCTTAATAGCAGTTGAAAGCTGACGCTGGTACTTAGCACTGGTGCCGGTAATCCGGCTGGGTACGATTTTACCGCTTTCAGTGATGTAGTTTTTCAAAGTTGCGATATCTTTGTAATCAATCTCTGCTACGCCTTCAGCTGAAAAACGGCAGAATTTACGACGTCTAAAAAAACGAGCCATTATAATTCTCCTTACTCTGAATCTGCTTTAGCAGCAGCGGGCTTCGCTGGTGCTTCTTCACGACGCTCACGACGCTCTTCTTTCATCATTGGTGACGCTTCAGTCACTGCAGATTTAGTACGCATAACAAGGTTACGCAATACGATGTCGTTGAAACGGAATGCAGTTTCTAGTTCTTCGACAGCTTCAGCTGTTGCTTCGGCATTGATTAGTACATAGTGTGCTTTATGTAGCTTTTCGATTGGGTATGCTAGTTGACGGCGACCCCAGTCTTCCAAGCGGTGGATTTGACCACCGTCCTGCTTAAGGATAGTCGAGTACTTCTCGATCATCGCAGGAACTTGTTCACTCTGATCAGGGTGAACCATAAAAACGATTTCGTAATGACGCATGTCTGCTCCTCACGGTTGTAGTCTCGGGCAGTACAGCCTTCTGCATGGAGACAAGGAACTGGTTGGTTGGCTGTAAGGGCGCGGAGTATACAGGGGCGTCAAGACAAAAGCAACACGCTGACACCGAACATCGCCATGAATGACCAGAGAAAAGTGCGTTTATCAACTTTCTCACCAAGAAAGCGGGCCACCAGCAATGATAACACGACACTCGTTGCGAAAAGCGTTTGCACAATTGCCGCCTTAGTATTGGCAAACGCGACCATCTGCAAATACAAGGCTGCGAAGGTTCCAAGTAAGGTCGCCCAAAATAGCAATTTTAAGCCTTTGGCGCCTAACGCTTGAGTGGGTCTGAGTGAGCGCTTCATTACTAACATCAACAATAAAATCGCCGCTAAGCCGCCTAAAAGACGAAACAGGGAGGCGTTGGCTGCGTCAATTCCCGTGCTGGTCAGTATATCTCGGCTTAACACAGCGCCTACAGCCTGACATAGCGCTGCCAATGCTGCGTAAACATAGCCTGACATTGAAAATATCTTCCGACTATCTCGCTTTTGCAGCTTAATAATCATATCGACAGATAGGATAACAACGGCAATCCCCACCCATTGTTGCCAAGATAGCCATTCATTTATCCAGATCATAGCGAGTAATGCCGTTAAGATTGGCGCTAAAGTCTCAGCAACCAATATCGATTGACTGTCGCCAATTTGATTCAGAGCTCGGAAAAAAAACGTGTCCCCAAGGCCTATTCCGATGATGCCGGACAAAACCAACCAAAATACAGCGTCACTCGGTAATTCGACGGCGAGTGGATAAAACAGCGTTACTGCAAACAAAACCAATGCTGCCAACGCGCCCTTCCAAAAATTCAGTGCGAGCGGATTGAAGTAGGCCCCCAGCATTTGAAACATTCTGGCTGCAACAGCCCAGCAACAGGCCGTCGTTAATGCTGCTATTTCTCCGGTCATACATTTCGCTCACAGAGTACGCCGTACATGTGACTACTCATGCGGCGCTGTTCTTATTGGTACAGATTTCGCAGTCGCTCTTGATCTATGTGCATATTTAAGAGGTGATAATGCAATGAAATCAGTTTCGGGCGTCTTTTTACTATTGGTGATGATGACGTTACCGTTCGCATTGTTCGGTATCTATCTTCACTCCCCACTGCCAGATGACACGGTTTTTTTGATTTTCATCGGATACCTACTCATCTTTGGCGCGCGAATTGTCCTCTCAAGAAACAAAAAACGCAACCCAAGACGCAGATCTTAAAACACTCGAGGAACCCGATTAGGGATGTGACGCTGTATGAGAATAGCAACGCCTCAACGTTCGTAACGCGGCCGAATGGTGAATTCGCCCAACTCGGCCCGGGTTACTTCGACCCACGTCCCAGCCTTGATGGCGTCCCTGCTGCGCAGCCGCCATGCAATCCCAGAGTAATGGTGAACCGCTGTTTGCGATTCTGAAACATCGTCAACCAGTAGAAAACGGTAACCGACTAGATCACTTACAGCCCTCGTATTATCTATTGTAGAGCGCAGATTTACGAATGAAGGCCGAAACACGAACAAACTAAATGCTGTCGCCAACAACATACAGAGGACTAAAGAAGAAGTAGCGGGGCTAATTAGAGATGAATACGCCAATAGAGCACTGGTGAGCATTCCTACGCCAACTGAAAACAGAATTAACACGGTAAAGCGATACAACAACCACTCAAATACGATGCAAAGCAGACCGACTATCAATAGTGATTCAATGATATTTTGGGCGAACCAAGTCACCTAATGACCTCTCAGATTTGTTATGCTTTTTATTGTCTGTGCTAGGGTCTGTTAACCTAGGTTTTATTCACATTGAATAGATTAACCCAACGAGAAAAAAATGCACCCATTGATTGAACAATTAAACCTACAACCGCACCCTGAGGGTGGCTATTTTGCTGAAGTCTACCGCGCTACAGAAACGGTTACGTCGCCATTCAATCACTACGATCGTCCGACGCTCACCCATATTTATTTTTTATTGTTAAAAGGCCAGCGAAGTCGCTTCCATTTAGTTGCGCATGATGAAGTGTGGAATCATTATTGTGGTGCACCTTTGCGCCTATTACACATTAAAAATGAAACCGAACTAAATGCATCGCTGACTTGCTCAAGTCAGGAGATCATTTTAGGCACAAGTCCACATTTCGCGCATGTAATTAATGCCAACCAGTGGCAAGCTGCGGAGAGCACTGGTGACTACACATTGGTAGGCTGTAGCGTTGCTCCAGGGTTCGATTTTCAAGATTTCCGCTTTATGCGTGAACCGCAAGAAACAGAGTGGGTCACCCAACACAAGCCCGAATGGCAAGCGTTTATATAAAACTCAGGCTGCGGACACAAAAAAGCCAGCTCAACAGCTGGCTTCCATAAAACTAATAGCTACTTAGGCTTTTCTGCGAGAGAAGCCCAAACCGACCAATGCAAGGCCGAACAGAGCGATCGTTGATGGTGTAGGGACGGCTGTGTACAGATTACCGTTAGATAGAACTAAGCGCTCACCGCCATCTACAGAGAATTCAAAGCTGTTACCGCCGCTGTTGCGACCTTCGGCCCAATAGACGACAATTTGATTGCCGCCAGCCAAGAAATTCAAACCCTCTGCTGCGAAAGTGTCGCCGTTAGACCAGTTACGTGCCCACCACAAATCTTCGTTGCGTTCCGCGAACAAAGAACCATTCACAAAGATCTCTGCACCGTAACCTGCGTCTAAACCAGTGAATAGGCTGAACATAACGTCATTAACGTTTGGTACGTTTATGGTCATTTTGAAAATAGTGTTGTTGTTAGCACTGCCGTTGAACAACAAAGTTGCATCGCCCATCAACGTTTCAGATGAGATGTCAGTTGCAGAAAGGCCTGCCCAAATCGCGGCTAAGTCGGCGTTTGTTGTACCGACATTTAGGTCTGCTTGCTCGATAGTGATAAGGCTGGCATTCGCGCCAAATGAACTGGCCATGACTAGACCAATAATTGCTACAAACTTCTTAAACATGTATTTACTCCGAATACTGCTGGATACTTCTGGCTAGACCAATGCACAAAAAATGCCAAAATTAATATCTATTAAATTCAACAAGTTAAGTGGAGCCATGTTTGCTTGTGTAAAAATTATTGACAATAGATTTGGCGACGCATGCGCTATCCGAACAAACGCGCCTAATTTTCGCTAGTAACCGTTAGTTCGCGATTACTGCAGCCAAGCGTAGCTGAATTTCATGAATACCGATTGTTCGGCACTGGTCAATCGCGTCAAGCTATCATCGTTAAATGATGAGTCCGACACGCCAATGAAGAATTTAGTTAAAGGGTTGACCTTGTAGCTGTAGAGCAATTGCCATCCTAAGTCTTGAGACTCGGCATCAACACTGTCGATGTAGTTCGCTTGGTTGCGATCAATGTCTGAATAAGAAAGGATTAAGCGTAAGAATTGACGGGTATCGAACTGATAAGTAAATCGCGCATCAAGCAATTTGGCCGTAAATAACGGTTGCTCATCTGCTTCAAAATCGTTGTACAAGAAAAAACCGCCGACATAAAGGTGTTGGCCAATGTTCAATTCAACTTCACCTTCGACAAAGAAACGCTCGCCCAAGCGATTATTCGTGAAATCGATTTGGTCACCGACACTCGCAAAGGTATTGATATACAAAATCTCATTCGGCTGTGTTTCAAAAAACATTCTGAACTGTTTTTCGGTGAAAAGATCGGCATTGTTGTCAATACTCAATACCGATGGGTCTTGTCTTAAACCAACTCTGTCGCGTTTAACATAGCCCACTTCAAAAAAGCTCTGGTAATCGCCACGAATACTCAAATACGCTTCAACTTCCTTCTCAATAAGTTCGCCATCATCATTGTGCGCGATATCCCAGTCGCCGTTTAGTCGAATGCGATTCCACCAGCTATTTTCATTCCACCAGTAATAGCCACCGCCGACTACTGTCGTGTTGCGGTCGACTCGGGATACAAAACCTAAATCAGCTCTAAAGTCCTCACCATTGGCATAGTGGTCAGCGCGGAAGAACCAGTCACGGGCTTCGTGACGGTAGTTAATTCTGAAGGCTTGCCCCGTGAATGCTTCAGTTGTCTGGGTACGCAAAGCTTGTTCAGAGAAATCGGCGGGAACAGAACAGTCTTCGTCACAAAAATCACGAAACAAAAACTCAGGATACTGGGTATCTGAAACCACAAATTGGGCCCGCAAAGTATCGTTTTCAGTGATGAGATAGCGTGCATCAATGCCATTAACATAATTGTGATAGCTGTCTGATTTTCGCAGGGTACTGACAACGCCAATCGAAAAGTCATCACTGTAATCATAGCGATATCGGATCGCGGCGTTGCGCGACGTCTCGTTGATTTCAGCAACAGAAGAACCAAGATTACCAGGGACCAAAAAGGTTGTGGATTCATCATTAGCGGTGAACACTCCGATAGAATGCTCATCTACTCGACCGGTAACTTTTGCACCATAATCCGGTGAACCGATATTACGCGTGTAAACCAAATTCAGGTTGGATGAGAAATAGTCGGCATTTTCGGTAAAAAACGGGCGTTGTTCGTCGAAGAATAGCGCAAATGTGTTGTTAATACTCAACTGCGCAACGTCAGCCTCGACTTGAGAGAAATCAGGATTTAAGGTGGCTTGTAAGGTAAACTCAGGCGTTATCCCCCAGTTCACATCTAAGCCAACTTCTTGATTGTCATCATAGGTCCAGTCACGTGTCTCAGACACATCGCGACTACGAGACTTACCGGCCACGACTGTTGGCACTATGGCTAAATTATTGCCCTGCTCAGCCTCTTCAAAGCCACTTATTTCTTCGAGTTGACACAACATGCATGAGTTGTTTCGGTCTCTCGGAATGTTTGAAATCCGCAAATAATCCTCGCGCGGATAAAAACGCAAAAATTCTGCGCCCCAGACTTTGGTTCGCTGTCCTTCATCAAAATTCATAGTGCGCAGCGGCAACGCCATCTCGACAATGTAGCCCTGCTCGTTAATTTGCCCGGCGGAATCCCAAATGGCATTCCAAGCTTCACTTTCACGACCCGTCATTTCATTCTCAATAACGTCGGCCTGAACACCATATGGGTTAACAAAGAACTGATACGCCAAACGACTGTCATTGAAGGTATCGAGTTTCACACCCACCATGTCGCCACCGAAAATTAAGTCTCGGTCGCGATAAAACGCGCGAATTGCATCCGGATCAGGGTCGTGTGCACGGAAGGCGACATATAAAGACGTGCCATCTTCATAGATGAACACTTCAGTCTCCACCGGAGCGGCAGTATTTTCGAAGGGTTCAGTTACGTAAACCAGGGATTGCTTTGCAGCGCTCTGCCATTGCGGTTCGTCTAGTACGCCATCTAACGTTGCCGCACCCGCAACGAACGGAATGACAAGAGGAGGTTCGGCTTGAGTTGTTGCATCAGATTGAGCGATGGCAATCATTGGCAATGTTGCAACGACACATGTAAGCGCACAGATTTTAATCATTTTTTTTAGCAGCGGCGTCATGCTTGTCCTGGTATCTAAGCAATTTTTAGTGAGGCCATCCAATATGGCGGCGACAGTATGTCACAAATTTGTAAATTGCCAATTCAGCATCGACAAATCAGCTTAATATCAAGACAAAAGCCGAATAGAATGACCGCTCTATATTCGGCCTGCGCTACTATTCGAAATCTCGCGAGTTGTAATACAACGGGCGCAAAGAACCACAGAACAGCAACTTCATCAGTAATTCGTTTTCACTCGGTACCGCATTACTTGTAAAAAATTGGGTAACGCAACTTTTTGCTTCTTCAACCAACACAATGTGATCAAAACTAGGTGCGTGCTTAATGCGATGAATAAGCACTCTGTCGCGGTTTGGCAGCTCGATGATGTCGTACGTTTGACGCAGACCCGAAGGTTCAAGGTCAACCAAAGGCCGATAGTACTGCTGTTCTACGAAATTGACCGCAATGTCGGTATACACCGGCGCCGCACCATCCCGATAATCCCCCATAAAAACATCAAATTTCACTTCAACAGACTCTCCGCGGAATAAGCGCTCAAGGTTGAAACGGTTTGTGGTTACGGTGACGCGGTCAGCATCGCGCACCAAATAAAAGAGATTCGGACCTTTAGCATCAACGATGTACAGTAGTTGATGATTCTTAGGATCGTTCATTTCAGGCATATAAGAAGCAAACAAATCAGACTCGCTGGCCATTAACGCAAAGGCGTGTGAGCCATCAAATTTCGGGTCAAGAGGTGGCGGTGCCTCTGGCTCTTCTGCATAACTACCAAATGCAATGACTAACAAGCCAAACAACCACATCTTTTGCATAATTTACTACCCTACAAATTCTTGATTCGTGATTATAGTTTAGTTGATGCTGAAAATCGCGGCGCTTTTCTAATCATTGAGCCGGTTTGTACGCACCAAAAAAGCTTGCGCAAATCAGCAAGTATTGTTGATATAGGCGCCGTTTTAAACTAACTGAGAAGCGGCAATGGGCAAAGGTACACACCACTATGAAGACGACCCCCGCAACGAGTCAATCTTAATCAACATTAACGGGGAATTGTTCCCGCGCCACGAAGCTAAAATTTCGGTTTTTGACAGCGGCTTCATCCTTGGTGATGGTGTGTGGGAAGGTATTCGCTTGCACAAAGGGCACCTAGCTTTTATTGACCAGCACATGCGAAGACTATACGACGGTGCAAAAGCGTTAGATATGGATATAGGTCTCACCCCTGAGGAGTTGGTTCAGCGTTTGTATGACACCTGCAGAGCTAACGACATGTACGACGGTGTTCACATTCGTTTAATGGTGACCAGAGGCCTTAAAGCGACCCCATATCAAGATCCCCGAGTCACTGTTTCACCGGCGACCATTGTAATTATCGCGGAACATAAAAAAGCACTTGGAAAGAAAGCTGGGGAAGGCGTAAAACTGTTCACTTCACACGTGCGAAGGGGATACCCGGATGTGCAAGATCCCAAGTTAAATACCCACTCTAAATTGAATTGCATTTTCGCTTGCATTCAAGCTGCCAAAGCGCAAGCTGACGAAGCGTTGATGCTCGATCCTCATGGCTTTGTTGCCACTTGCAACTCCACGCACTTTTTTATTGTGCGGAATGGTGAAGTATGGACGTCGAGCGGAGACTTTTGTCTAGACGGCATAACACGCCGCAATGTTATCGAAGTCTGTAGGGCTAATGATGTACCAGTATTTGAAAGAAATTTCTCGTTAGCTGATGTATATGGCGCTGATGAGGCATTCATTACCGGCACGTTCGCAGGATTAACATCCGTGAGTGAGGTTGACGGCAGACGCATTGGCGTCGGTGAACAATCCGTGACGCGTCAACTGGAACGCTATTATATCGACCTAATAGAGCACGATGCACACGATGGTGCCACCCAATGACCGTCCGTATCGCGATGTGGTCAGGCCCTCGGAACATCTCTACTGCTATGATGCGCAGTTGGGAAAATCGCAGCGATTGCGGTGTAGTAGACGAGCCCTTCTATGCCTATTACTTAAACAAAACTCAAAGTCCACACCCAATGTTTGAAGAAATCATTGCGGCCCAACCCACTGAGTATGACGAAGTCATAGAGCAACTCACACAGCACACCTGTGAAACGCCCCTGCAGTATCAAAAACACATGACACATCACATGCTACCGGGCGTTGATTTAGAGTGGACGCGCTCATTGCGGCATTGTTTTTTAATCCGCGAGCCAGCCTATGTCGTCAACTCCTATACCAACAGCCGTGGTGTTTGCACTAGCGATGATATCGGGATTGTCCGCCAATACGAACTATACGAAACCATTAGTGAGCTGACCGGCCAAAAAATACCGGTCGTCGATACTGTTACTGTGCTAACAAATCCAGAGCTGGCGCTACGGAAAATATGTCAGAGCATGTCAATTCCGTTTGAAACTAATATGTTGCAGTGGCCAGAGGGTAAACGAGAGAGTGATGGTGTTTGGGCCAGCCATTGGTATCACAGTGTCGAAAATTCCACAGGTTTTGCTGAAAACAAAACGGCTCCGTTTACACTGTCAGGCGAACAGCAGCGATTGGTAGATGAGCTGCAGCCTTATTATGAGAAAATGCGCGCTCGCGCAATCGAAATTTGATTTCAAGGTGTCGATTTGAACATTTTGGATTACAATCCGCGCTCGGTAAATTGGAGGCTCTAAAAGTAGATGGCGGCAATAGGAATAGACTACGGTACTTCAAATTCTGAAGTGGTGTTATTTGACGGCAAACAGCACCAACATATCAAGCTCGATCCTTTACTGCCTGACAGTAACAAGATTCGCTCTTCAATCTTTATTTACTATGAAGATGAGTTGCCTGTACCTCCCGCGTCTGTGGTTGAAGCCAAGGTAAATCAATTAAAGCGCGTGATCACGGAGCAAATCGAAAAGGCTAAGCAGGGGTATTACGACGCCCAAGATCCGAGAGAACAAGCACTTTACAGTGACCGTGTAGACACGCTCAGAGGTGAGTTTCACGATAAACCCGCGTTACAGAGACGCGCGATTCAGCTGCTGCTAAAAAAAATGACCGTACAGGAATTATCGTTGCAGCAGTTGGTTGAAACAGGCACTTTTGCGTTTGGCGAAGAAGGCTTTCGACGTTTCCTCAAAATGCCAGACAAGGGACGTTTGATCTACTCCCCAAAAAACTTCTTAGGTGCGACATTAGAAGATAATCAAAAACAAGCCTTTGTCGGTATGATTGCTAAACAGCTTGCTTACTTTAAACAGTGCGCAGAGCAGCAGCTAGGTAAAACAGTTAAATCGGCGGTCATTGGCAGGCCGGTAAAGTTTCATGGCACCAGAGGTGAAAAAGGCAATACACAGGCGGTCGCAATTCTTTCCGCCGCGGCTGAAAAAGCCGGATTCGAAAAAGTCGATTTTCTCGAAGAACCCATTGCAGCTGCGTATAAAATTGAACAAACATTGACCGAAAAAACCACTGCCATTGTGGTGGATATTGGCGGTGGCACAACGGATATCTGTTGTATTAACTTGTCTCCAGAAAAGTTAAATCAATACAATCGCCAGCAGGACGTGTTATCAGTGACTGGCAAGCGTTTGGGCGGAATGGAATGCGACAAGAGTCTGGTTATCAAAGCCATTGCACCGCAGATGGGACAGGGTTTGAAGCAGCAAAACGGACTACCTGTACCACCGACCTATTTCTCAGACATGTGTGCAGTAGACGATATCCCCAAGTTGACGCGCTTTTTCTCTGACGAATATGGCTTAGACATTGCTCAAACTATGTCTATCGTCCCTGAGCCGAAAATGCTAGAACGCTTATTAATTGTACAAGAAGAAAAACTCTCGGCTCGAGTCGTAAACTCCGCCAGGATGGCTAAAGAGCTTCTATCATCAAAAACTGAGATTACGCTTCCACTGCATTACATCGAACCAGACTTTGACGTCAAAATAGATGAAGTCATGCTGAAACAATCGATGCAATCATGGCTACGTAAGGTCATCGATTTGATCGAGGAATGTCTTGAAAATGCGAGTGCAAAACCCGAGGTGTTGATGATAACCGGTGGTATGAGTTTGTCGCCAATTGTTAGAGAAGCATTGTGTGCACAAGTGTTATCCGGCTTACCGTTATTAGAAAATGATGCGTTCAATTCAGTGTGCGAAGGACTAGCGATTCAAGCAGCCAAACTCAGCTAAAAGTTGAATCGCCTTTTCGTAAAATTACTCAATAAGCTGCAACGTTTGCGTCTGAAGCACAAAAGCAAACGCCAATTCAGGTAGTGTTTGCCCATCAACCGTCGCTGACCAAGCACCATGCCCAGCGCCTTGTAAGGGATAGAATGCGAAGGTCGCACCAGTTTGCGAATATAGCTCACGAAGATTCACCGCCTCTTCGAATAGCACAGTAGCGTCTTCGGTACCGTGCACAATGCTGATCGGCGCGTCAGTGGCATCCCAACGATTGACACCGTAAGTAGTATTGATCAATTCAACTGCACCACCCGAGCCCCAATGGTCAACGATAGTATGAATCTGGGCGGGATAATCTGTATTCGTCGTAGCCAGTGTCGGATCCTGATGCAAGCTCAATTCTGTATGGAAATCTATGGAATCGGTGACACCCAGAGCGACACTAATGAGCGAACCCGCGGAACCGCCGATCACAGTGATATGGTCAGTATCAATGCCTAACGTTTCTGCGTTGGCGTATAACCATCTAATCGCAGCTTTGGCATCCCGATTCGCAGGATATATCGCCTTAATCTGATCACGATCATCCTGCGTTAGTTGGGTCATATTATTCACGAGTTCGTCCAGTTGCGCTGGAATCGTCCCATAATCACTGAGCAAACGGTAATTTATAGAAAACCCGACAAATCCTCGCTCCGCAAAGAAGTGCATGAAATCACTCGCTCGACTAAACGATTTATCTCCTCCTCGGAAGCCACCGCCGTGAATGAATACCGCGACCGGACGTTTGACCTCATCATTTTCCGGTGTATACACATCTAACAGTAGGTCCATCGGTATGGCGGAATCACTATTCCAATCACTGTGGCTCAAGCCTTCGCCATACTTAACGTTTAACGTAACCTCTACGGCAAACGAAGGCGAAAAATACACCGGTGCTGTCTCGCTAGATTCAGGTAACGATGGTGGTGGGTTCGCGACTGGCTGCGAGGGGATCTCAGCATTGCTGCTGTCGGAACCACCACCGCACCCCGAAACCAGAAAAAGTCCTAACAACACAGGAACAGCAAACACTCGCTGAATTAGACTCGGTCTGGCTTTTGAAAACTTCATCACTGCAACCTCTATCGTGAAATATATCGTTGATCGTCTAAACCCGATCGATTTGAAGCATATGCACTCGCTACAGGGAATTCCATTCGCCGAATGTAAATCTTGCGTAAAGCCTAAATGGACTTTTAAGTGTTCCAGGCTTAATGATGCTAGAAATACATTCAACCTTGAAACAAATTGGGGACAATACCTTTTTCAATGAACCGCAAACCAAGCTTGACCCGCGTAAATACTGAGGAAGAATAGCGCAGGACAGTCTTGTAGTAGGTCTGTTCTAGCTGCTTAACCATAACGACATAGTCGTTGACGATGTGTTCATCAATGGTACATCCGTCGTAATTGACCACTACATTCACGCGTTTGCCAATTTCGGCTAATTTGTTTTTTACCGCACTGCGGATGTTTTCAACATCGCGACTATCCCGCACCGCAAAATTTTCAAAATCGATAAATAGTAGATCACGCCTGGCATCCCATGTCAGGCGTTCAGCCAGTGACGGGCTCATGAGTTTTGCTCTCAATCCAAGCGGCATTGCGGAGAAAATAGCGGGGTCCATAACTCTCGGGGTGTCAATAATGGGTTCGAACGACATGAGGCGTAAAATGTCACGTTCAACATCTATACCGGGCGCTACTTCGATCAACTGTAGTCCTTGCTCGTGCAACTGGAAAACACAACGTTCCGTGACATACAACGGCTGCTTACCCTGCTCCAACGCATATTCACCCGAAAAGGTAATGTGTTCGACTTGATGCACAAATTTGTGCGTAGTTCCTTCCTGTTTGATTGCCAGTTGCCCATCTTGTATTTCTACCGCCAATCCATTGGCCGTAAAGGTACCCATAAACACGACAGATTTAGCATTCTGACTAATATTGATAAAACCACCCGCACCCGCCAGCTTAGGACCAAACCTGGAAACGTTAATATTTCCTGAGCGATCGCACTGCGCTAAACCGAGACAAGCCAAGTCCAATCCACCACCATCATAGAAATCAAATTGCTGATTTTGCTCAATCACCGCATCCGCATTAGTGGCTGCACCGAAATTGAGTCCTGATGCCGGTATCCCACCAATAACCCCGGGTTCGGCAGTCAAGGTAACCGCTTTTAAAATATTCTCCTCAGCAGCAACATTGGCGACGCCCTCGGGCATGCCGATACCTAAATTAACCACGCCATTGAGGGGGAGCTCCAGCGCTGCGCGCCTCGCAATGACTTTTCGAATATCGAGGGGCATGGGTTCAACGTGTTCAGTTGGTGCTCGAAACTCACCCGCATAGACGGCCGAGTACGCCGTTGCATAGGTCTGCTGATGTTCCTCTGGGGGCGCTACAACAACACAATCGACGAAAATACCCGGAATGCGAACATTTCTGGATGGGATAGCGCCTTTGTCAGCCACGCGCTCAACCTGTGCGATTACCAAACCACCGGCATTTCGAGCTGCTATTGCCATCGACAAAGCATCCAGTGTTAACGCCTCTCGCTCCATACTCAAATTACCAGCGGTGTCGGCTGTCGTAGCACGGATGAGCGCGACATCTATTTGGTGAGCACGATAAAACAACCAGCTTTCACCGTGCATCTCTACTATTTCAACAATGTCTTGGGTTGTCCGAGAATTTAATTTACCGCCATCATTTCTCGGATCAACAAAGGTACTCATACCCACTTTCGTTAACGTCCCGGGCTTGCCGGCGGCTATATCTCGATACAATTGGGATATACACCCCTGTGGTAAATTGTAGGCTTCTATATCACCGTTTATCGCGAGTTGACTCATTTTGGGAATCAGCCCCCAATGACCACCAATCGCTCGCTTAATCAGCCCCTTGAGTGCTATTTTGTTTAGCCCTCGCCCTCCTCCATCGCCCTGGCCTGCAGCGAACATTAAGGTAAGATCACATGGATGACCGGCCTTTTGGTAACGTTCAGCCAAGCCTGACAATAGATATTCTGGTACACCACAACCAACAAATCCCGCGCTACAAATCGTGTCTTGATCGCGGATAAGTGCAATAGCTTCCTGAACAGAAACGACCTTATTTCGCATACCTAGCTACCTAAATCTGAATACAAAAAGTGGACTGATACCCATCAGACTAGTCGTTGCATTCCGAGGTGTCTCTAAGCCATAAGTACTAGAGCTATCAATCTCGCTCCTGGGGTTGTTCGATTTCGAACAATTTTGTTTGGATACGTACAGCCAAAACCGAACACAACACCTCGGAACTCCTATAACTACCTGTTTTAAAGTGCATTTTTAATTTGGCATAAGTTTTTCATTAGTCCTGTAAAGAACGTGAAGGAGTTATGCTGTGGAAATTCAGATTTCGCAAACAAAATCGAAGAAACCTCTCTATATCGGCGGCTTTTTGGTCGTCGCCTTAGCGAGTATTGTGTACTTAGCACAATCTGATCACGTGCCGACAGTCACAAGTCACGATGTGACGCTACTGGATGTAGAGCAAGGTAAAGTTGATATATTCAGCCAAGCATTTGGCGAACTGTTCTCCGCAGAAGAACGCATGCTCACGTCACAAGCGTCGGGCAAGGTATCGGCAATCTATCTGCGGCCGGGTGCTGAGGTAACGCCGGACACCGTCATTCTATCGCTCGCAAACCCTGAGTTAACCCAAGCATATCAGTCAGCCTTAGGTGAGTTTAATTCCAGAAAAGCACAGCTCGAATCATTTGAACTCGAGCAACAAAATGAGTTGTTGGATTACCGCGGTCGAATCGCCGATATCGAAGCAGCACTAGAACGAGCTGAGCTCGATTTACAGGTCAATACTGAGCTTTCTGAGCGTGGTGTATCTGCCAGACTGGAGATTCTTCGTGCTGAATTATCGGTTAATCAAGAATCCAAAAAGCTCGACTTTGAGAAGCAAAAGTATCAACACTTTACAAAAGTCCAAGCCTTCCAGCTTAAGCAACGCCAAATAGAGTTAGAGCAACAAAATCAACAAGTCGCCCTGTTGCGTCAGCAGCTCGACGATATGGAAGTCAAAGCTGGTATTCACGGCACACTGCAGAGCCTAGATGTAGAACTGGGTGAATCGTTACCACAAGGCGCTGCACTGGGCCGAGTGGGCTCTGATAAAAACCTGTTAGCGAGACTGCGAGTCCCACAGCACCAAGCGGACCAAATCACGCTTGGCTCACCCGTCGAACTAGCGACCCGTAAAGGTCGTATCGCCGGCACAGTGAATCGAATCGAGTCGGTAGTCACTAATGGTGTAGTGCTGGCGGAAGTCACCTTAAGCAGTGAACTACCGTCTGATGCTCGTCCATTGGCACCTGTGACGGGGCAGATTTTCATGCAAACAATGGACGATGCGCTGTATGTCAAACAGACAGCTGGCTTACGACCATTATCTGAAATCGAACGTTTTGTATTGGCAGATGACAGTGAGCAAGCAATCAAACGCAAAATACAACTTGGCGATTTGACCCAAGGAAAAATCATTATTCAGGCGGGCTTGCAAGCCAACGAGCAGTTGATTACGCAAATGCAAGACGCCTGGGCACCACATCCAACAATTAATATCGAAAAACAGGGGTAAGTTATGAGCAACAAGATCGTCGTAAGTATGCAAGATATCCACAAGAAGTACCTAGGTTCAGAAATTGAAACGCACGCATTACAGGGTGTTTCGCTGAATATCTATCAAGGTGAATTCGTTGCGATCACCGGCCCTTCGGGATGTGGTAAATCCACGTTACTCACCATCATGGGTCTACTGGATAGTGCCAGTGAAGGGAATTACGAAATCAGTGGTATCAAAACCGCTGGCTTGAAAATTGACCAACGCACACAGGTGAGAAACCAACACATAGGATACGTATTTCAGTCGTTCAATCTCATCGACTCAATGTCGGTATACGAAAACGTTGCTCTCCCTTTGGAACACAGAGGAGAGTCACCAGGTGCAATCAAGAACGCGGTCACCGATGCACTCGAAAAAGTCGGTATGCAACACCGAATCAGCTATAAACCCAACCAAATATCGGGTGGGCAGCAACAGCGTGTTGCAATTGCCAGAGCCCTGGTTGGCAAACCTGATCTCATTCTAGTTGACGAACCAACCGGTAATCTTGATACCAAAAATGGCGACGCTGTCATGAAGCTACTCATGGAGTTAAATCAACAAGGCTCGACGATTGTTATGGTGACTCATGACAGCCGTTACAGTGGTTTGGCTGACCGTCAAATTCAGTTACTCGACGGCAAAGTAGTTGGCGAAAAGCAACTTCGCACCGACAATGACAAGGAGGTCGCATGAGCTTATATACCAATGCATTGAAGCAAGGCACGCAGCGGATATTCACCTTACCGCGCTTGAGCTTGCCTTTGATCAGCACACTGGGCTTAACGTTAGCAGCAGTGTTAACCGTTATCGCAGTGGCCAATACCTTGTTATTTCAACCACTGCCCGATATCGATGAAAACGATCTGTACCAAATTGAACTGCAAATGGACATCAGCGAAGGTCTAACCGCTCCATTCTTCAGCGACCCACGCCGTGTTGCATCGGCTAAACAAGCGTTTGGTCCTGAGCTGTCTTGGGGGCAGATCTCGCCGGGTGGTTCAACGATTGAAGTGAATGGTAGCGAAATCCCAGTTGTTCGATTTGATGCGGTTTCGGGTTCTCCCGAAGTATTAGGATTGAACCTACTGCTAGGCCAAAGTAGCGAAATTGACAACGTCGAAGAAGGTATTTGGATTTCAAGTAGCCTCTGGCAATCAGCGTTTGGCAGTGTCGGTGATTTGTCTTCTCAAACCTTGCGACTAGAAGGTCGCGACATGCCTATATTTGGCGTATTTGATGACTTCACCAGTATTGAAATTGCTAATGTTGAGGAGCAGACGGCTGCACAGATCTGGCGTTTCAGTCAGTTTGACGCTTTGCTAGAAGCTCCCGACACTGTCAGTTTGAACATTGGAACCTTGAGTTTTGTCAGAGGGAATAGAAACGCAATACCTCAATCGCCGCAGCTGAAACAATGGTTTTTAGACTACGTGGATACCGATATCACCATCGAAAGAGCAAAACAGTTTCTCCTCAGTAAAGAAGTCCGCGGCGAAATAACACCGTATAGAGAGGCTTTCATTGGCGATAGCCAAACACTGGTGTTTTTATTATTAGTTGCGATGGTGAGCTTACTTGTCATGGCCTGCCTCAACTTATTGAATATGTTTATTGCGCATTATCAGAGTCGCAATAAAGAGTTTTCGATCCAGCTTTGTATGGGCTCATCTGTGGCCAAGCTACGCGGGTTAAACTTCGCCGAAAACGTACCCATGTTCTTAATGGCAACCGCGCTGGGACTGATCGCGGCAAGCTGGTTAATCAAGATTCTACCGATTTTAGCGGGTGACAACTTACCCATGCTGGAGCAGATTGGGCTTGATTTAACCAGCGTCATCGTCGCTTTGCTTGTCATTGCGCTGATTAACTTTGTGTTTGCCTTTATTTCAGTCATACACGTTGACAAAAATACCCTCACAGACAGCTTGAACTCTAGTGGTAAAGGAACCCCTGCCCAGCAAAATCAGTCAATCAACAAAGTCTTGATGATTGTCCAGCTCACCCTCGCCTGCGTGCTACTGACAACCGCGATAGCCTCAGTAAAGAATAGCTATCAAGACACCTACACAGATTTGGGCTATAGCATGCCGAACGCATATGAAGTGAGTATGCAAATCAGTGATGCCGAGTGGCAAGAGTCACTGGAAGGTTTTGAGCAATACCGTGGTAGTGAGCTACAACAATTGCGTCGCGAATACATCGGCCGTTTGTCAGCCTTGGGTGGCGAAGTAGTTGATATCCACGGGTTACCATTAACTGGGGAAGTCATCATGAACGCATACCCAGACCCTGACACCGGTGACACTATTATGATGCGCCCGCTATTGTGGGGTCCTGAGATGCTTTCAGCGTTTGATATCCAACTATTGGCGGGACGAGACCTCAGTTTAGATGATATTGATGCACAAAATATTCTGATCTCAAAATCGTTTGCAGCGCAACGCGCCGAAAACGGCAATTGGGAGCAAATTGTTGGTACTGAATTAAAACTGGGTGAAGAAGCTCGCGACATATACAACGTGGTCGGTATTGTCCAAGACATCACGCCACTTCCGACTGGCGCGATCAGCGCAGACGCACCGGAGATTTACTTCAGCAGTCCGGATCGATTCAGCGTAAGTCGACTTTCGGCAGTGGTCATCATGCCGGAGGGCCAAGGCTTGGCATTCGACGATGTAAACCGAGTTGTCAATGGCATGGATGCGCGTTTGACTGAGCTCCAGGTCAGCTCTATGGACGAACGTTGGCAAAATGTCACCGAAGCAAGCCGGCTCAATATGTATGTTGTAATGGGACTTGCAGCGTTGACACTAATGCTTGCCGCAATCGGTGTGTCTGGGTTGAGTCAAATGACCGCCGGTCAAAAACGCTATGAACTCGCGGTTCGGATGGCAACCGGTGCCAAGCAAAGCAAATTGCTGCTGATACTGCTGAAAGATTCGATGTGGATGCTGATCATCGGACTAACGCTTGGTGTCTTAGTTGCAATTGGCGCGTATCAGTATCTGCTGACCTTTTTTCAGACTGCGCCTGCGTTTGACTGGATGACGACCTCAGCGATTAATTTGTTGCTGGCGTTCGTTATGCTGGTATCTATCGCAATACCGGGTTGGTCTGTGATCCGCAAAGATCCGATGCGTGCGCTTCGAGAACTATAGACAGCACCCATTTTTTTAACCAATATGACGGCCTCATGATGTTCCAATCTTGGGGCCGTTTTTTTTTAAGAGGGTTTATGCAGCATTCAAAGGGAACCGTGGTCGTTGTTGATGATGATGAAGACATTCGGCTAGCGTTGTTTATGCTACTTTCAAATGAGGGCTATAAAGTACTGGAAGCCGACGGCCCGCGAGCACTGGCGAGTATTCTCGCTCGACAAAAACCTGACTTGGTATTGCTCGATATGAATTTTAGCCGAGATACGACAAGCGGCACGGAAGGACTCGAAATACTCCCGCAAATCATCCAACAAAACATTAATTCTGTGCTGATAACGGCGTGGGGCAATATTGAGTTGGCCGTAAAAGGAATGCAACTTGGTGCGACTGACTTTGTTGAAAAACCTTGGGATAACCAGAAACTACTCAACATTGTAGAGCAGAGCATTCAAAAATCGACGCCCAAGGCGCCGCCAACAAAAGCTACGAAGCAAAAGCATGCAACGGAATGGGTAGCAGAGTCTGCGGCTATGCAACAGCTCGAAAGTATGGTGCAACAGGTGGCAGATACTCAAGCTAGCGTGCTGATACTGGGTGAAAATGGAACCGGAAAATCCTTGCTTGCTGAGAGGCTGCACCACTTATCGAGTCGGCACCTCCAACCGCTGGTGTCGGTCAATATGGGGGCGATTCCAGATAACTTATTTGAAAGTGAACTGTTTGGTCATGTGAAAGGTGCATTTACTGACGCCAAAGACAATCGCCAAGGCCGGTTCGAGTTAGCCCAGAATGGAACACTCTTTTTGGACGAAATCGGTACGTTACCCGCTGCCATTCAACCAAAATTGTTGAGGGTGCTGGAAAGTGGCGAATTCGAGCCTGTCGGCTCTAGTAGAACCGTTGTCGCTGACGTCAGGCTTATCAGTGCAACCAATGCCAATCTTGATGAGCAAGTGAAAAATGGCGAGTTCCGGCAAGATCTGTTGTTCCGTTTAAACACCTTCATCTTGCAAATTCCGCCGTTGCGAGAACGACGGGCTGATATTCTACCGCTGAGTAAAAGTCTTATCGAAACGTTCACTTATCGATACGGCAAGCCGAGTATGACACTCAGCCAAGATGCGATAGAGAGACTCTGTGACTACGCCTGGCCAGGTAACATAAGAGAATTGAGCCATGTGATTGAGCGCGCCGTTATTTTGTGTCGAAACACTGAAATTGCTGAATCTCACATTATGTTGCCAGAAAGCAAAACGACGGCTTTAGAGGAACAAGATGAATCGCTCAGACCTTTGGATGACATCGAGTTTGAGATGATTAAAAAAGCGTTACACAAGTATCAAGGACATATCAGTAAAGCAGCTACCGCACTGGGTATATCACGAAATGCGCTATATCGACGTATGGAAAAATACGGCCTAGAAAAAGAGGATTTTGATGTTGAATAGCGTTTTCAAGTCGGTCGAATTTAAATTAAAAGCGTCGCTATCGATACTTGTACTGACGCTTTTATTTTTAATTGCACTTGTGACGCATGCCTGGGGCTGGTCAACGCTCGCAACAGTTACAACGGTTAGCTTATTTTTCTATCCCCTGTGCTGGATAGCTTGGAAGGCTTGGAGGTTCTGGTCTTCTTCACTGATGCGATTAACCACTTATACGCAAAGCTTGGTGATGGAAGAATCCGGGGTACTGCCGGCCCAGCAAGGTAGATCTCAGCTGATTGATGATCTGAGTCGAGAAATAGGTTTACTGAGTCAAAAAGCATTGGGTAATACGTCACACAGTCGCTCACTGTCCGTGCTGTTCGGGCAATTGTTCGAAGACCTTCCGATCGCGATTATTGTATTCGCAGAAGACACAACGGTTACCTATGTTAATAAAGCTGCCTATGCCATCTCAGAAATCAGTTTACTGCAAGGCATGCAAGCCCGCGAATTAGGATTTACTGAGCACAACAAACAGGTGCGTCATCCTGCCCTTGAATCCAGTTGGCGATGCCAATCCAGCTACATCACCTATATGGGACAGTCCGCATGTTTGTTTACCGCGATCGATATAACCAGTGAACTGAAGCAAAGCGAACAAGCGGTTCAAAATAACCTGGTCCGAGTGCTTAGCCACGAGCTTAGAAATACGCTTACGCCTATGTCCTCTATGGCAGAAACCTTATTGTCCATGCAGCAATGGGATGAAAGCCAACTGCGTAAAGTCCTGGAACGCATAAAAGCCCGAGCAGATGGCTTGCTAACTTTCGTGCAACGTTTTGCCGAAGTTGCAAAAATCCCCGATGCGAAAAAAGAGCGCTTTGATATCGAAGCCTTGCTGGAACAAACCAAAGTACTGCTTGGAGAACGCGATCAATTAAATTTTAATGGCCAGCCAACCTGTTATGCAGACCCTCAACTCATGGCGCAGGTGCTCATGAACTTGGTCAAAAATGCGCTTGAATCCAATGAAGAGCAAGGCGTTGAAATCAACATCAGTTATCACCAATCAGCAAACAAACAATATCTCTGCGTTGATGACAATGGCAGCGGCTTTAGCAATATAGAGAATGCACTCACACCGCTTTATACCACCAAAGCTAACGGTGCGGGTATCGGCTTGGCATTTGTCGAGACCGTGATGAGCAAACACGGCGGCAAGGTTCGATTGTCTAATTCTCCAAACTCGGGGGCTCGAGTAGAACTCAGCTGGCCATTGCAGGCATAAAAAAAACCCGCCAGAAGGCGGGTTTTTCTAAATAATGGTGCCCAGAGGCGGGATCGAACCACCGACACGCGGATTTTCAATCCGCTGCTCTACCAACTGAGCTATCTGGGCGTGGGTGCGTATTAAACGGATTTCAGTGCTGCAAGTCAACTGGTTTTTTTAATCAATTGACTGTTTGCTTAAACAATCACCGTTTTAACTGCTATTTGCCTATGATTTAGGCGGTACGTAACCTTCAATCGTAGGTTCTATGCCTTCAAACAAATAAGCAACCATCTTTTCTTCCAAAAACTTTCGCGCTTCAGGTTGCATCATGTTGAGCTTATTTTCGTTGATCAACATGGTTTGTTTTGCTTGCCACTCTCCCCAAGCTTGCTTGGAGATATTGTCAAAAATTCGTTTACCCAATTCACCGGGATAAAGCTGAAAATCGAGGCCTTCTGCTTCTTTATCTAAATGTTGGCAATGTACCATTCTGGACATAATCGAGTGTGCTCCTGTGTGAATGTGGATGTCGCGTCACTTCAATATAGGTATAAATCCAGAAATACCAACAGAAAAACGCACGCCATAACTAAGTCGCTTGAGTGGAGTGGCGTACCACAAGTGTCGGATCAAACACATTTCGAATATCCACGTTTTGCTTGTAAACGCGTTTCAAGATACTTTTCGCAGCCATTGCGCCCATTTCATCGATAGGGTTGTTCACTGTCGTCAACTTAGGGTAAACGTGGTGGGCAAACAATACGTTATCGAAGCCAACAATTGACAGGTCTTCTGGCATACGGATATTCAAATCTCGCGCACAGGTCATCGCACCAGACGCCATCCAGTCATTGCCACATACCAAGGCCGTGAAATCAACGCCCTGCTGAATGAAATGGGTAAGCCCCTGACTGCCGCCAACTTCGGTAAAATCGCCTTGGTAAAACAGTTTAATATCAAACGCGATACCCGCCTCTTTTAAGGCTCGCTTGTGACCCGCAAGACGCTCATTTGCATCTGCTTTTCGATCCGGTCCCGCGATATAAGCAATACGCCGATGTCCCAAGTCGATGAGGTGTTTTGTGGATAAATAGCCGCCCATTTCGTTATTAAGGCAAATACACGCATCTTCCATACCTGGCACAAACCGGTTGACGAGAGCAATTGGGATTTTATTTTTGTTGATCAAAGCAAGCGTTTCATCGGTTAGCGCCTCAACGTGCAAAATCAACGCGTCACAATTGCGGCTAATGAGAAACTCGATGCCGTCATTCTCCTGCTCTAGGTCATTGTGACCAACCGTAATAATAACGTGCTTATTTGCGGCTCTTAGCGTCGATTCGACCGATTTCATCATCTCACCGAAGAACGGTGTATTCAGCTCCGAGACCAACAAACCGACGCTATCAGACCGGTTACTCGCGAGTGAGCGCGCCACAGAACTGGGTCTGTAATCCAGTTCTTGCATGGCCTTTTCCACCTTGGCTTTTAAGGTTTCATTTACCGACCGTTTACCGTTAAGCACTCTTGAGACGGTTGATAATGAGACGCCAGCCCGCTCCGCTACCTCGTATATCGTAGCCATGGAAGTATCAACCCTTTACTGATTTATCGTTCATAATGCCACTATCTCATTATGCTTTAGCATCGGCAACAGAAGCTTGCTGCTCAGACCTGCGCTCGATCAAGGTTTCCGTCATGGCTTGCTGCTGTGCATCTGAAATCGGATAAAAACTCATCAAGATTGCGCCCAGAACAGCGAACACTGTAGGAATAAAACTCATCAGTAACACGATACCCGGAAGTGCATTGTCGATCGTCTCTGGTGCCATGCCGTCGTAACCATAACTAGCGAGGACAACAAGGACCAAGGCGCCAGCAAACCCACCTCCGGTTTTTTGTACAAAAGTACCTGCTGAGAAAACTAAACCCGTAGCACGACGACCGGTCTTCCATTCTGAGTAATCGGCGCTGTCTCCCAGCATAGAGAAAAATAGGGTCGGCATCATAGCGGCAAAGAATTCGGCCCCACAACCCAGTACGAAAATGAGTGTTATTTGCGATGAACCAACCCAAAACAATGCACTGGTCAGGACACTGCTCGCAAGCAACGCAATGATAAATAGTTGTTTGCGCCCCCAGAGTGCAACGAGTTTGTCAGTGCACAGAGCACCCACGACCGACACCATTAGTAAGCCCGCAAAATACTGGCCGGCTAATAACTCATCCCCGACGTAATATTTAAAATAGTACGCGATGACACCGTACTTTACACCGTTAAACATCATGGTTAAAAAGCCCAATCCCAACAAGATCAACCATGGCTTGTTGGTAATCAGGTCGATGACATCTTGCTGTGAACGAGAACGGCGGTTATCAGGAACTGCCAATAACCTGCGAATTGCCACAATGGTAATCGCGATCATCAACACAAAAATAAGAAATGTTGCCCATGTGCGATAGTAGAAAAAGACGCTTATGCCCAGCAGTGGCGCCATAATGAACGGGAGCTGTTTGGCTAAGTCTTTGGCTTCTTGTTTCAACGGCAATGCATTTTCGTGCTGCAGGGACACACGTTCACGTGTTCCCGCTACAGTAATAACCATTAAGCCAACCAGTAATCCGGCAAAAATGTACATACTGGTTTGGTACCCAGCCGCGTCATCCCCTTGACCGAAATAGCTAACCATTTGGGGCAAAAACCCCATAACAAAGAGACCTCCCATGAAAGCTCCGGCAAATCGGAAACCAGACAGCGATGTTCTCTCTCGATCGGAGTCGGTCATTACGCCCATCAAAGCTGAGTAAGGTACATTATTGAACGTGTATGCCAATGTCAGTCCGATATAGGTGACATACGCATAAATGAGCTTACCCTGAGGGCTCAAATCCGGAGTGGTGAAACAGAGCACCATAAAAAGCCCTAAGAAAGGCGTCGAAACGAAAATCCAAGGTCGAAATCGCCCCCACCGAGTACGCGTGCGGTCCGCGATCATTCCCATCAGGATATCAGTCACTCCGTCCGACAGACGGACAACTAGAAATAGTAAGGCTGCAGCACTGGCTGTTAGCCCAAACGTATCAGTGTAGAACACCGCGAGATAAGCCAAAGCGCCTCGCCATACAAGATTGGCGGCGGCATCACCCATGGCATATGCGGTTTTCTCAAACCACGATAGTTTTACTGCAACATTCAAAGTTTGGAATTCCCTTAGTCAGTGCGTGTGGCGATTAAATCGCGATAGGCAAGAGCACTATTTTTTAGTGTCCTCTCCTGGGTTTTGTAATCCACATAGATAAGCCCAAAGCGTTTTAGATAACCTTCTGCCCACTCAAAATTATCCATTAAACTCCAGGCAAAATAGCCTTTGACATTCACCCCATGTTCGATGGCTTGCGCGAGTGCATTGAGGTGCTTATGGTAGTAGTCGGTCCGCTGCCAATCATTGACTATCCCATCTTGGATATGGTCATTCATCGCCGCACCATTTTCAGTAATATAAATCGGTGGGAGATCATAACGTTGGTTCAAATCAACCAGCAAATCAGTTAATGCCTGCGGATAAATTTCCCAACCGATATCAGTCTGCGGCTGACCATGGGCATGTTCATAAAACAATTCAGTGTTATCTCGCGCAGCAGAATACATCAGTCTGGTGTAAAAATTCACGCCCAAGAAATCGAGTGGCTGATGGATGATATCTAAGTCACCCTGTTGAACGGGCGGCCGTTCTTCAAGGGGTAATAATTCAAATACGTCTGGATAGCCTCCCTGTAGAACAGGTTTCGCATACCATTGATTTATATATTCGTCCGCGTTTTTAGTTGCGGCAATATCTTCTGCATTATCTGTATGTGGATAACAAGGTGTAAAATTCAGGACAATACCCACTCGCGCCGCTTGAGTATGTTTCCGGATTGCCTCAACGCCGAGTCCATGGGCAAGCAAAATATGATGCGCCGCAGTTCTCCCATTGACTCGCCCGGTTAGCCCCGGCGCATGCACCCCACATTCATATCCGAGATAAGCGGAACAAAATGGTTCGTTAAAGGTTGCATAAGAAGCCACCGAATCGCCCAAGTGTGCTACAACGGTCTCAGCGTACTTAGCGAACTCATAGGCCGTTTGCCGATTCAACCAACCGCCTTTGTCCTCTAAGTGCTGAGGTAAATCCCAATGATAAAGCGTCACAAAGGGCAAAATGTTACGCTTCTTCAACCCCGCGATTAAACGTTGATAAAAAGCTAACCCTTGCTCGTTTAGTTGGTTATTAACATCCATCACCCGCGGCCAAGAAATTGAAAAGCGGTACGCGTCAACTCCTAGCTGGCTTAGTAAGTCAAGATCCTGCTCCAATCGCTCCACATGCTCACACGCAATAACACCGTTACTGCCATCCGCGATCTTACCCGGCTGGTCACAAAACGTGTCCCAGATATTCGGTAATCGGTTGCAAGTGTCACCTTCTATTTGAAAAGAGGATGTTGCGACACCGTAAAGAAAGCGCTTTTTTGACATAATTGAGCTTGATGGTAATACGATTTTTTCAGTCATTTTTAAGCTTTAAACCCTACATTCTGCTGATTAAATATACAAACAACCAACCCATTTGTTAAATATTTGTATGTTTTTTGCTGTTGTATTTTTACTTATAGCATGTAATTATGAATTTGAGAAAGCGCTTTCTCAGAATTTTTCTAAATCGTGAAAATGAGAAAGTTAACAATGATTACCTCAGAAAGAGAAAGACAATGACTTTGCAACAAACAGCCTCTACAACAGAAACACCGAATTATCGTTTCGCCTTGGTATGCCTGACTTCATTGTTCTTCATGTGGGGTTTCATTACGTGCTTGAACGATATTCTGATCCCCTATCTAAAAGATGCCTTTGAGTTAAATTACACCCAGGCGATGCTGATTCAGTTTTGCTTTTTCGGTGCATATTTTTTGACATCACTACCAGCGGGTAAGCTGGTCAGTAAGATAGGTTATCAAAAAGGAATCGTTGTTGGGTTGTTGATCGCTTGTGTGGGCTGCTTGCTGTTTTATCCAGCAGCAAGCATGAAGCTATACGCTTTGTTCTTGTTGGCGCTTTTCGTACTTGCCACCGGGATAACATTACTTCAGGTGTCAGCAAACCCTTATGTCGCAGCGCTCGGCGACCCGGCAACGGCCTCATCTCGGCTAACTATGACACAGGCGTTTAACTCACTGGGGACAACCGTCGCGCCATTTTTCGGAGCATGGTTATTGTTTTCAAATTTGGAGCACGGGACATCCGATGCATCTGAAGCTAAGGTGCCCTATCTCATCTTAGCCTTCATGTTGTTACTTCTGGCCGTATTGTTCGCCAAGTTGCTGCTACCAAAGCTTCACAACGAACTTACCAATAACAGCGCCAATGATTCGCTATTCGCACCGCTTCAACATCGCCACTTGCGATTGGGCATGATCGGCATCTTTGTATACGTGGGCGCTGAAGTAGCAATTGGTAGCTTGCTGGTTAATTACCTACAACTGCATGGCGAACAAACCCTAACTGAGGCCACCGCATCTGAGTATTTGGCTTATTATTGGGGTGGCGCGATGGTTGGACGGTTCATCGGTGCCGGTATCATGCAGAAAATCAAAGCGTCTAATGTACTAGCCTTTAATGCCGCAATGGCGATGATATTAATCACAGTCAGTATGACGACCTCTGGCACAATCGCCATGTGGTCAATCTTGGCCGTAGGCTTGTGTAATTCAATCATGTTCCCAACCATTTTCAGCCTCGCGATCCACGGCTTGGGAGAGCAAACAAGCCGCGCTTCTGGACTGCTGTGCCTTGCTATTGTCGGTGGCGCTATCGTCCCGTTACTGCAGGGCGTACTTGCCGACAATATGGGTTTGCAAGCCTCGTTCGTACTGCCAATTTTCTGCTACGCCTTTATCGTATTTTTCGGTTTAAAAGGCAGTAATCCAAACGCCGCCTAGTTGCCAAAAATAAGGAGACCATTGCAATGAATAAGCATGTAGGGCTTATTGCCTTAGGTTTAGTGTTGCTTGCTACCGCGTGTCAACACGCAGAAAAAGCCGCTGATGAGACCATTAGTCGTCAGGGCGATATCGACATATGGCCGCGTTTGAATATAGAAGTACCTCGCGACGAAAAGGTTGAATCGCAAGTAGAAGCGTTGCTACAGCACATGACAACTGAGCAGAAAGTCGCCCAAATGATTCAACCCGAAATACGTGACATCACGGTCGCCGACATGCGCAAATATGGCTTCGGTTCGTATTTGAACGGCGGCGGCTCTTTTCCGAACAACAACAAACAATCCAGCGTACAGGATTGGATTGACTTAGCCGAGGCCTTCTATCAAGCGTCAGTGGATGCAACCATAGACGGAAGCACCATCCCGACCATGTGGGGTACTGACGCAGTGCATGGCCACAATAATGTTATCGGTGCGACTTTATTTCCGCACAATATTGGGCTCGGTGCGGCCAATAATCCAGACTTGATCAAGCAGATTGCACAAGTTACCGCGACCGAGGTGATGGTGACTGGCATCGACTGGATCTTTGCGCCGACCGTCGCGGCGCCACAAGATGATCGCTGGGGTAGAACCTATGAAGGTTATTCAGAAGCACCGCAGATCATTCGAGCCTACTCAGAGGCAATCGTCCATGGGTTACAGGGCGAGTACGGAGACGATTTCTTAGGTGAGGACAAAGTACTCAGTACTGTAAAACATTTTATCGGTGACGGCGGGACCCTTAGTGGTGACGACCAAGGTGACACGGTGATTTCCGAGAAAGCGCTTTTCGAAATCCATGCTCAAGGCTATGTTGGGGGTTTGAGTGCCGGCTCTCAGAGTGTCATGGCGTCATTTAACAGCTGGAATGGCAACAAACTGCACGGTCATCGCTACCTACTAACAGATGTTTTGAAAGACAAAATGGGGTTTGACGGCTTTGTTGTCGGTGATTGGTCTGGTCATGGTCAGATTCCAGGCTGCACAAACGAGAATTGTCCCCAATCGATCAATGCAGGTTTGGATATGTTTATGTCCCCCACTTCGGCATGGAAGCCGTTGTACTACAACACTGTATCTCAGGTAAAAAATGGCACTATACCGATGAGTCGTGTTGACGATGCGGTACGCCGCATATTGCGTGTAAAGGTGCTGGCGGGGTTATTCGAGAAACCCAGTCCAGCGCATCGACCACTGTCAGGTAAAACTGAGCTTGTTGGCTCTTCCTCTCATCGCGCGATTGCTAGACAAGCCGTCAGAGAGTCACTCGTACTGCTTAAAAACGACAATCAACTACTGCCTTTAGCCCCACAGCAGCATTTCCTAATTGCCGGTGACGGTGCCGACAATATTGGTAAGCAAACAGGTGGTTGGAGTGTTACCTGGCAAGGCACAGGTAATGCGAATAGCGACTTCCCAGGAGCGACCTCAATTTACAGTGGTCTGCAACAGCAAATCCATGCGGCTGGCGGTACGGTTGAGTTGAATCCAGCTGGCAAGTATCAACAAAAACCAGACGTTGCGATTGTGGTATACGGCGAGAACCCTTATGCAGAGGGTCATGGCGACAGGCAAAACCTCGAGTATCAGCGCGGCACAAAAACGGATGTAGCGCTGTTGCGAGAGCTCAAAGCACAAGGTATTCCCGTAGTATCGGTTTTTATCAGCGGAAGGCCGATGTGGGTGAATCCTGAGTTAAATGCCTCTGATGCGTTTGTCGCAGCCTGGTTACCGGGCACAGAAGCGGGTGGTATCGCTGACGTAATTCTGCGCAATACAAAGGGTGAAATACAACACCCAATAACTGGCAAATTGTCATTTTCTTGGCCTAAAGATCCATACCAAGCCACTGTCAATGTAACTGACGAAGTTTATGAACCACTATTTGCGTATGGTTACGGCCTGAGCTTTGACGATGCGCCAGTGGTGATGGATAAACTCAGTGAAACCTTCGAGCAGCCTGCTGCTGAAGCCTATCAATCAAGACCAATGTTCGTCGCTAGAATGTACCAACCATGGCTGATGTGGTTATTCAGTGGGGAAGAACAACAGCAAGTGACGAGCAGTACTATGTCACTTCCTGGGCTCGCGTTTAGAACAGTCGACAAAACCGTTCAAGAGGATGCCATTCAGTTGGTTTCAGATGGCAGTGCAAAAGTCGGTATGCGCATAGCAAGTAAGAGTAGTTTCCGAGAGGACCTGCGAGAAGATTTGGAGAGTAAAGCACTCGTAGTCTTTGAATATCGCTTAAATCAACCTATACAGGGCTCTGTATCTCTGGCAATGGGCTGCAATGCCGGCAACGAGTGTGGTGCGATGTATGAGATCACCGATGATTTGCAGTTTAGTGAGCCTGGACAGTGGCAACGTTTTAGTCTGCCGTTGGATGTATTCGATAAAGCGGGGATGCGCTTTGCCGATACGGTTATCCCAATAGAAATCGTGTTGCAAGGCGACGTCAATATCAGTCTTGCCAATATGGGCTATACGATCGAGGGCACAGATTTATGAGCCGCTATGCGCGACTCGGGATGGTCGAAAAAATAGGTTACGCAGGCGGCGACTTTGCCTCAAACCTCTATTGGCGCACATTCGACCTATTCCTACTGATGTTCTACACAGATGTGTTTGGCATACCTGCCGCGGCTGTAGGCACTATGATGCTGGTAACGCGAATCATCGATGCGTTTACTGATCCTTTGATGGCCGCTGCCGCTGACCGCACTCGAACGCGGTTTGGAAAGTTTCGACCGTATCTCTTGCTGGGCGTGTTACCACTTGTCGCCGCAGGTGTGTTGACATTTACAGTGCCAGATACAGATCAAGCAGGAAAACTGTGGTGGGCTTATGGCACATACGTTGTAATGATGCTGGCCTACACGTTTATCAATGTCCCGTATGGTGCGCTAATGGGAGTCATGACTGGTGACTCTCAGCAGCGCACCACTTTAACCAGTTTTAGATTCATTGGTGCATTTAGCGGCGGCACATTAGTCGCCTACTTCACTCCGCAACTGGTTGAATACCTAGGCGGCGGTGACGATGCGCTAGGCTGGCAATTGACCATGGCGGTTTACGGTGTGATTGCGGCATTGATGTTTGTGCTCACTTTCACGACCAGCGAGGAGCGCATCGCCACTCCCATCCAGCAACAACAATCGGTTAAACAAGATTTAATCGACCTGAGCCGAAATAAGCCGTGGCTGGTGCTTTTTGCGCTTGCGTTGGTGATTATGATGACTATCAGCTTACGTGGCGCTAGCGGTACTTATTACTTTAAGTACTTTGCCAACCGCGAAGACCTGATTGGCAGTTTCAGTACCGCGTATTTATTGTCTCTAGCAGCGGGTGCTGCATTGACGCCATTGATGACGCGCTTAGTCGATAAAAAAACCTTGTTACTGGTTTTGATGAGCGCCGTAACCTTGCTTTCAATGGCTTTTTTCTTCGTTAAAGCCGAGCAAATCGAGCTAATGTTTGCCTTGCAGATTGCCATCGGCTTTTGTTTAGGCCCCAAGTCGCCGCTGGTGTTTTCCATGTATGCTGACTGCGCAGATTACAATGAATTCAAAACGGGCCGCCGGGCAACTGCAATGACATTTGCAGCTGCAGCCTTCTCACAAAAGCTTGGCGGCGCACTCGCCGGCGCTACTATTGGTTGGGTGTTAGCAAGTTTGGGTTATCAAGCAAACCAAGTACAATCGAACGCGTCGGAGTTAGGTATTGTGCTGCTGATGACACTCATTCCAGGCGTTTTTGCCGCGCTATCTCTATGGCTAATCAAACTCTACCCACTGGATCCGGGGCGTTTGTCTCAACTTCAGGAATCACTTGCTAGAGCGTCTGCGGAGCAACGGCCGTGATTGCTCCTTACAGATTAGACTTTGAAAAAAATTCGGTTTGTTTAGATGATCCTAAACAAATGCCTAAAGCGGGTGGCTTCTTGTGGAACAAGAAAATGATGCTGCAAATGAATTGCCGAGGTTACGCCGTTAGCCAATTCATGCAACCAGAGCCGAGTAAATATGCATTTGGGCCAGCCCTGGAAGCCAGTACCTTTATGCAGCCTGAGCACCACTATTATCCTCAGCACCCTGGCCGATTTTTCTATATCAAAAACCAAACTCTCGAGACGACATTTTCGGTCCCGTTTGAACCCATGCGAATTGAACCAGAACTCTATACATTTGAAATACTCAGCGACCGAATCGAATGGACCATGTGCTATGGACAGCTGGAAGTTCGTCTGGGAGTTCAATTAACCCCAAATGATACCGCTGAACTATGGTCTATCCACATCGCCAATACGAGTGACAGCGAGCAAACGCTCAGCATCTATCCGTATTTTCCACTGGGGTATCAGTCTTGGATGAATCAGTCAGCTGATTATTGCCCCAACAACCAAGGAATTGTTGCGAAAAAAGTCACGCCATACCAAAAACTTGAAGACTATTGGAAAAACCGAAATTTAAAAGAACTCTCCTTCTTGATCTCGGAAACTGAACCTGATGCATGGTGCGCAAACGCTAATCAGTTCGAAGGCTGGGGAGGATTGACAAATCCGGATGGCGTTGCAGCACAGCAACTTAATAATGCTCCGGCGCTTTACGATGTGCCGGTGGCCTCGCTGCAATTTGATGTTTCGTTAGCGGGCGGTGAAGCTTATACCCAACGGTTTATATTCGGTGCAGCAAGAGATACTGACGAAATTCAGCAGTTACGGCGGCAACACCTTTCAAAATCTGGATTCAATCAGGCTTTACAAAAGACGGCGAGTTACTTAAATCAGGTGGAGCCTGCCGTACACATTCAAACCGAAGATACCGCTTTCGACCAATTCATCAATCTATGGTTGCCGCGACAAGTGTTCTACCACGGTGATGTTGATCGCCTGACCACAGACCCACAAACTCGGAATTATTTGCAAGATGGCATGGGCATGATCTTTTTAGATAGCGCCAAAGCGCGAGAAAAGATTATTCGGACCCTGAGCCAACAGCATCAAGACGGCAGTTTGCCCGACGGCATATTGTTGAACGAAGCAGCAGAACTCAAATATATTAATACGGTACCGCACTCTGACCATTGTGTGTGGTTGCCGATATGCTTGCACACCTATATTTGCGAGACTGGCGATGTTTCTATTTTGGATATCGCCATACCGTTTGCGGACAATCCAACGCCCACCCGAGTTTTCGAGCACCTTGAACTGGCGATGCAATGGCTCAAAAACAACATGGATGAGCGAGGCTTGAGTCTAATTCATCAAGGTGACTGGTGCGATCCGATGAATATGGTAGGACACCAAGGCAAAGGGGTTTCCGCTTGGCTGTCCATGGCTACATCATACGCGTGGCAGCGCTGGGCAGACATTTGTGATGCGATAATGCAGCATAGCCACGCGAATCGCTGGAATCACCATGCAGATGTGTTGAACAAAAACATCAGTCAGTTTTTTTGGGATGACAAATGGTTTGCTCGGGGTATTACCGACGCGGGTCGTCCCTTCGGTATCAAACAAGATCAACAAGGGAGTATCTATCTGAATCCGCAATCTTGGGCGATGCTAGCCGGAGTGGTCGATACGTGTGAGGCTGACGCGCTAGTAGCCGAGGTAGAACAGCACCTTGGCACACCTTATGGATTAGAAATGTTGGGGCCTCCCTACACAGAAATGGTTGAAGATATCGGCCGTTTGACTCAGAAGTTTCCGGGAACCGCAGAAAATGGGTCGGTATACAACCATGCTGCGGCTTTCTACGCATTCGCACTTTATCAACAAGGTAAGAGTGAACAGGGTTATGCTGCACTGACGAGAATGCTGGTAACACCAAAAGACGCCTTACAGCGCGAGCAACTACCGGTATTCATTCCGAATTATTATCGCGGCGCAATGAAGCAGCACCCAAGTCACGCTGGGCGTTCCAGCCAATTATTCAACACTGGCACCGTAGCGTGGTTTTATCGTTGTATTGTCGAGGGTCTATTTGGCGTCTCAGGCACACTCGACGGCTTGGAATTTAATCCGCAATTGCCCAACGCATGGTCCAACGCCAAAGTGGTAAGGCGCTTTAGAGGTGCTCGATTTAATATTCAATACAAACGCAGAGCAACATTCCAACAGCTCAGCGTGTATGTCGATGGTCAACTATTGGACGACAATGTGTTTAAACACACGATTGCTGGGAAGGAGTACCAAGTTGATATTCATATTCCGCAGGAAACAACATGAGCGACGGCGCGACTGAAGGCTCAAGGCCTTTATCCATCGTCGTCATGGGGGTGAGCGGATGTGGCAAATCAACTGTCGGTGAGCATTTAGCGGCAGCACTGCAAGGGCGTTTTGTCGATGCGGATGGTCTACACAGTCAACATGCGAAGCTACAAATGCAACAAGGTAAACCTTTGACTGATGCGCAAAGACAACCGTGGTTAATTAGAGTTGGCGAGGCACTGGAGTATCATCGCTCACGTTCAAATACAGTGGTTATCGCTTGCTCTGCACTGAAACGCCAGTACAGAGATATAATCAGAACAGCCAGTAATGCGGTGTATTTTGTGCACTTGCAACTGCCGCTAGCACACGCCCAAGAGAGAGTAGCTTCTCGCGCGCAACATTTCTTTCCTGGCACTTTGGTTGAGGATCAATTTGCCATATTGGAGCCACCGGGAAAATCTGAAAACGATTGCATCAATGTTGATGCTACGCTTTCGATTGAGTCGATCATAGAATCATTACTGCTGAGTTTTTCCCCAGCCAATCTTAAAGGAGGCGTGTCGTGATCACCCATATTAAACCTGTAACTTTGATTGTTGCACTGTCCTGTAGTGTTAGTGCATATGCTGATCCGCTTGCCGTACCCTTTACTGACAGCCAAATAGCAATCGACGGTCATCTAGATGAGGCCATTTGGCATTCGAGTCCAACATTGCCATTGGACCAACCCATAATTGGCGGTGAGCCTGAGACGGCTGATTTCAGTGCTACTTATCAACTCGCTTGGGATGCTAATTATGTGTATTTGGCTGCTCGGATACGGGATGACGTATTGTTCGACCAGCACCCCGACCCTTTACATTTTTACTGGGATGACGATTGCCTTGAGATTTTCATTGATGAGGACGCTTCCGGGGGTGACCACCTGAACAACTACAACGCGTTTGCTTATCACGTTGCACTCGATGGCAATGTTGCTGACATCGGTGAGCAACAAGCGGGTGACCCGACAAACTTTGTCTTGCTCAACAAACACGTGCAGAGTCGCTGGCAACGAGATACAAAAGAACCAACATTGCTCAACTGGGAAGTCGCAATCGAAATCCACAATGATGAATTTAGTCCAACCGCCTCGGCAGACAATTCTCGAGTTGAATTATCCGACGGTAAAGTCATGGGATTTATGTTGGCCTATTGTGACAATGACGGCAGTCAATATCGAGAGCACTTTATCGGCTCTCATTTTATTACACCAGTCGATGGTGACCAAAATCTTGGCTACAAAGATGCTAGCGTTTTCGGAAAAATCAAATTAGCCAAGCCTAACCTAACCAACTGAATTTAATCACTTAATACGCAAACCAACGGGTGTTTAATCACTCATTTGTGAATTCAATGTAAATTTTATGTTGACGAATATCTGATATTAACTTACCTTTGAGAAAGCGCATTCTCTAATTGTTTGGATAGCAAAGAAAGCGCTTTCTCGGCGGCAAGTCAGTGAACACAGTTGACACAATAGAGAGAACGAACAGTGACACACAAACACTTTATGAAAACACCATTGGCGACTAGTCTGTCGCTAATACTGGGAGCTACAGCATTGCCAGCTGTTGCTCAAGAAGAATCATCGGCTCCAGACGAAAACTACGAAGTCATCGAAGTCGTAGGCCTTCGTGGTAGTTTAATTCAATCAATGGATGTTAAGCGCGAATCTGTTGGTGTCGTCGACGCCATTACGGCTGAAGATATGGGTAAATTCCCTGATACTAACCTTGCAGAGTCGCTACAGCGTATTACGGGCGTCGCGATAAGCCGAGACAATGGTGAAGGTAGTGAAATCACTGTTCGTGGTTGGGGCCCAGAACAAAACCTTGTGCTGTTTAATGGTCGCCAGATGCCAAGTGGTCTCGGGAACCGCTCCTTTGACTTTGCGAACATTGCCTCAGAGGGTGTAACCGGCGTAGAAGTATACAAAACCGGTGACGCGAGCATGACCACAGGCGGTGTAGGCTCAGTCATCAACATTTTGACCAACCGCCCACTGAATCGCTCAGGCACAGTATCGGCAATTTCGGCCAAAGCGGTTTACGATGACAGCTCTATTCTAAACAGTGGCTTTACACCCGAACTTTCCGGTATTTATTCGTACAAAAATGACGAAGGAACCTTCGGAGTATCGATTACCGCTAGTTATCAAGAGCGTGAAAACGGTAACCAACAAGCCCAAGTAGGCACTGGTTGGCGTACCTTCCCCGGCAATGTTGACGGTGATTGGTCATCCGATCTAGCGACGGACTGGGGTGGTATTCAGCCAAACAGCTCTCAGGTTAATAGCCCGCTTGGTGCAGGAAATGGCGATCAGAATTACTCAGTACCACAAACGACAATTTATCGATTTGAAGAAGTGACGCGCGTGCGTGAGAACGCCCAGTTGGTGCTGCAGTACAAGCCAATGGACACCTTGACTGCAACGCTTGATTACACCTACTTCTCAAACGAAATTGATAATCGTCATCAAGATGTATCGGCTTGGTACAACTTTGGTCCATCGGAAAACGTTTGGACAGATGGTCCTATTGCATCACCGTTGATCTATTCTGAAACCTATGACCCCAACGGTCCTGCAGATTTATCCATGGCTGCAGGCCTCGCAGCCACCAAAGATGAAACCGATTCAATCGGCTTTAATCTAGAATGGGAAGCATCTGATCAACTTTCAGTGCGGCTTGACCACCATAGCTCAAAATCTGAGTGGGGAGCCAACGGGCCATACGGAACTTCGCCAAACTTCTCGATGGCAGCTTATGTTCGAACCAGTGCGGCTACTGACTTCACCGGTGAACTTCCGATTCTATCAGTAGAGGGCGGCAATGAAGTTCAACCATTAGACATGCGTGTCACAGGTCGCGTTTTCGGTAATGGACAGCACTTACAAGAAATCGATCAAACGCAATTGGATGCTGAGTACGTGCTAAACGACGAAGTTTCAATTGACTTTGGCGTGTCTAAGAACGAAGTGCTTAACCGCGTTCAAAACGTAAATGTCCAAGCCGACGATTGGGGTGGTTTAGGTGCTGAAGGTGACTTCGATGCGGACTGGTTCGATCGCGATACGATTCAAGATAAATTTGATATCCCCGGTGGTGATTTTAGTATTGCGTCTCAGCTTAATGCAGGCTCAAACATAAACTTCTTCCAACCCTTGAATACCTTCTTCTGGTTAGATTTTGCCAATATCGTTGCTCGCGCTGATCAATTGTACGCGGACAACTCAGCGATTTTAGGTGATTGCGGTAGTTCTTTCTGTCCATCGACCGATTGGGCAGCATCTGAAGACAGAACAACCATAGAAGACACCACGGCATTGTACTTTAAAGTCAACTACGAAACCGATGTGGGTGACATGTACTTACGTGCAAACTTTGGCTTGCGCTACGAGGAAACCACAATCGATTCCACATCAGTTGCGAATACCTACCAGCGTGCGCGTTGGGTAGCCGATACGGAAACCGTACTGAGTAATGCCAACGATGAACAAATCAGAGAGTTCTTGAGTCAGGCAGGTGAATACGACTATACACTGCCAAGCCTCAACGTAACGCTTGACGTCACCGATGACATCGTGGTGCGGGCGGCAGCAAGTAAGACTATTGCGAGAGCAGGATATAGCAGCTTATTGGGCGGTACATCGATCAGCCAAACGGCGAACGCTGGCGGCGGTAGTGGGTCTTCCGGTAATCCGAATCTTCTGCCTCTCGAGTCGACGAACTTTGATTTGTCATTTGAGTACTACTACGACGAGGGCAGCTACGTATCACTGGGTTACTTTAGAAAAGATGTTGTTAACTTTATCTCTAATACGGATATCGTAACTACCGTTGACGGAATCTATGACCCGCAAAATGGTGCGAAAGCAGCAGAAGCCAGAGCCAATGGAGCTGACAGTAACATAGCCATTCGCGATTATATTTTGGCGAACTTTGCAGATGACCCATTTGTAGACGCTGCCAACGGCATTATAACGGGCGATCCGAATTCCGACCCATTGATGCAGTTCTTAATCGATACGCCAATTAACAATGATGAGGAACGACAAGTCGACGGTATCGAATTCAACGTTCAGCATTTCTTTGGCCAATCCGGTTTCGGCGTAATTGCTAACTACACAGCCGTTGATTCTGATTTGGAGTATGACAACCTTATTCTTGACGATCAGGCGGCAATCATTGGTCTTAGCGATACTGCCAACTTAGTGGGTATATATGAGAAAGACGGACTATCAGTGCGACTTGCTTACAACTGGCGTGATGAGTATCTCGCAGACCGTGGCCAGGGCACAGGTTCTAACCCACAATATCGCGAAGCGTATGACCAAGTTGATTTGAATATCAGTTATGAGATTCCTCAGGTTGAAGGTTTGCGAGTATTTGTTGAGGCACTGAATATTACGGATGAGTACACAAGGACACATGGCCGCACTAGCTACCAGGTGTTAAATGTGACTCAGACGGGTGCTAGATACAACCTTGGCGTTGCTTACAAGTTCTAATCAGCGAGCAACTGTCATATTAAAAAGGGCTGTGTAGGGCAGCCCTTTTTCTAGCGTGCTGCGAACAAAGAAAAGTGCTTAATGCTTTCTCGAAATGGCAGCTTTGGTTTTAACTGGCTTTGTTGGAATGCAAAACACACAAACTCGAGTAGTGATCATTGGCGGTGGTACTGCTGGTTGGTTAACCGCAGGGATAATTGCAGCCAAGTATAAATGTGGTGCTGATTCATCTGTGTTAGTTACCCTGATCGAATCCCCCAATATACGCACCATCGGAGTTGGCGAAGGTACTTGGCCGTCTATGCGCTCAACCCTGAGCGCCATGGGTATATCCGAGAGTGCATTTATCCGCGAGTGCGATGTAAGCTTCAAACAAGGTTCAAAATTCGTCGGCTGGCGCGCGGGCGAAAACGAGGTCTATTACCATCCCTTTACCAAACCTGTTGGTTCGTGGGAATTAAACCTCTCTCCCCATTGGCAGCAATATCGCACTGAAATCAGCTTTGCCGATGCGGTTAGTCCGCAAGCAAGCCTGATCGACAAATGCATTGCGCCAAAACAGATTACTACGCCCGAATACTCGTTTGGGCTGAATTACGGCTATCATCTCAATGCCGGTAAGTTTGGCGAATTCATTCGCCGACACTGCGCTGACGTATTGGCAGTTCAGCACATTCGCGGAGAAGTCCACCATATTCATAGCGACAAAGATGGTTATATCAGCGCCGTTCAGCTCGACAATGACGCCCAAATCGAGGGTGATATTTTTATCGATTGCACCGGCTTTCGCAGCTTACTGATAGGGCAGCACTACGGTATCGACTTCATCAGTCAAAAACATGTTTTGATGAACGATACCGCGATTGCAGCGCAGGTCCCGTATAGTGAGACTGACGCACCAATAAACTCGTTTACAATCGCAACCGCTAAACCAGTTGGTTGGACATGGGACATTGGCCTGTCCTCACGCCGTGGCATGGGTTATGTTTATTCCAGTGCACATATTGATGATGTCTCAGCTGAACAGACATTGCTCCGGCATATCCAAGAATCTGGAAGTGATAACGTTGGTGTTGATGATTTCAGACGTATCGAAATTAATCCTGGGTATCGGGCAGAGTTTTGGCATAAAAACGCGGTTGCCATCGGGCTATCGGCTGGTTTTCTTGAGCCACTTGAAGCATCGGCACTGGTTTTAGTTGAACTTTCAGCCAAAATGCTAGCCGAGCAGCTGCCAAGAAATAGGGCAACGATGGAAATTGTCAGAAAGCGCTTTAACCAAACATTCGCATATCGTTGGCAAACGATTATCGACTTCTTAAAATTGCATTACGTATTGAGCGAAAGACGCGATTCGGATTATTGGCTGGATATGCGAGACACAAACACCATCAGTGACTCGCTCAACGAATTGCTAACGCTGTGGAAGCATCATCCGCCTGAAACACATGATCACCAGCGTATTGACGAAATGTTTCCAGCCGCAAGTTATCAATACGTACTGTACGGTATGGGATACACAACTGATGTTATTCAAGATTCAAAATGGCAATCTGATAAAGCAATGGCGGACAAGCTGTTTCAACAAAATCAAATAGAAAGAGAAAAACTCACGCGGGCATTACCGACCAACAGAGACTTGATCACTAAAATCAAGCAATATGGTTTGTCCAGAATATAGGTAGTTAACATGGCAAACGACGTCTTACTCAACAACAACGATCATAAGAACCTTAAGGTTATCACCCGTTTTGGCGAAGAATTTGGTGACAAAGTCTGGCACACGCCAACGTTTCCATTGGAATTTAGAACGCTACAAGGAGAATACCCAATATTCTTCCAAAAAAGTGCGGAGACAGGACAGTTTTATCCGGTTGCTCTGCTCGGCTTTGAGCAAGGCGAAAATCTATACTTACAAGGTGACACATGGAACGCCGGATATGTACCACTGATGATAAAACGGCAACCGTTTTTAATCGGCGCCCAACGCTACACCGAAAACGGCGAAGAAAAACGCCGGTTGGTGATTCACATTGACCTCGATAACCCACGCGTCAGTGAGTCAGAAGGACAAACGTTATTTGAAGAGTTTGGTGGTAATTCTGCTTACTTGGATCAAGTAGCCTCAATGCTCGAAGCAATCGATGTGGGAATGCAGTCGAATAACGACTTCATGCAACAGCTACTGGAGTATGATTTGATCGAGTCTGTCACCCTGGATATCGAGTTAAACAATGGCTCACGGAACAGTTTAGTTGGCTTCTACACGATACAAGAAGATAATTTGCATAACTTAACCACCGAACAGGTCAGTCAGTTGCATCAAAAAGGTTACTTGCAGTCCATCTATATGGTCATGGCCTCGCAATCCAATATCGCGAAGCTGGTTGAGTTTAAGAATAAACAAGTTGCCGCAGCGGGCACTCAATAACCAATTATTATGAAGCAATCGTCGAAATCAACAGCAGCCAGCTTTGCAAACATTGGCAAAGTATCGGAGGTTAGTGACGTCAGTCCAGAAAACCTGAGTGCGCTGTTGGAAGAAACGAAAAAGCCGCTCGTACTGCGAGGGTTTTGTGCTGATTGGCCGCTCGTGCAAGCCGGTTCAGATGGGCCAACAACTGCGGCCGACTACTTGATGCAGTTCTACCGTGGCATGCCCGTATCTGCAGGTTATGGAGAACCTGAAATTGATGGCCGCATCTTCTACAACCACAGCGTCAATGGTTTTAATTTCAGGCCTGCAACAATTCCTTTGTCAGTCGCTCTGAAAACCATTTTGGAGCATCTAGACGACGAACAACCGCCGACCGCATATGTGGGCTCGACGCATGTTGATTCGCTGTTACCCGGTTTCCGTGGATCGCATAACGCGGGGCTAGATGCGCATGACGCAGTGGCCAATATATGGATAGGCAATCGCTCTCGGATCGCGGCGCATTATGATTTCCCTAATAATTTAGCCTGCTGCTTGGTCGGACGGCGTCGTTTTACGTTATTTCCGCCGGAGCAGCTACGAAACCTTTATGTCGGACCATTAGAATTTGCGCCCGGAGGTCAAGAGATCAGCATGGTCGATTTTGCCAATCCGGATTTCGAGCGATACCCCAAGTTTGCAGAGGCGCTGTCAGCAGCAACTGTGGCAGAGCTGGAGGCTGGCGATGCATTGTTTTTACCTGGTATGTGGTGGCATCACGTGGAGGCATTAGAGCCTTTCAATATCCTGATGACCCATTGGTGGCGACCATCTCCAGCACATACAGGTCGCCCTATTGATGCGCTCCAAATGGCAATCATGAGTATTCGCAATTTGCCACCTGAACAGCGTGCAGCGTGGAAAAATACGTTTGACTACTATGTGTTTGAACAAGAAAAACACAACCAAGAGCACATACCCCAAAGTGCTCGTGGCATGCTGTCGGACACCGTCGATAAAGCCGACACTCAAAAGATTAAGCTCAACTTGATTGAGAAGTTAAAGAGGTAACTTATGACTGTAACCCATGCACAAAGGCCCGTAAGAAAAGTAGTGATAGCGGGAGGCGGCACAGCTGGCTGGATGGCGGCAGCTGCAATGGGCAAGCTGATCGGGAAAAACTTGGATATTACCCTCATTGAATCAGATGCAATCGGCACCGTAGGTGTAGGTGAAGCCACTATCCCAACGCTGCACGTATTCCACCGATTGCTAGGCATTAGAACAAATGATTTGGTCAAGGCAACTAACGCTACATTTAAACTCGCGATCTCCTTTGAGGGCTGGAAAGACATTGGCCAAAACTATGTCCATTCATTTGGCTACATAGGTCAGGATTGTTGGGCAGCTGGCTTCCAGCACTTTTGGCTCAAAGGCAAACAAAAAGGCTTTAGCGTAGATGAAATAGGCGATTATTGCGCTGAACATTTGGGCTCTCGATTGAACAAATTCGCGATTACCCCTAAACAGGAGTACAACCACGCTTATCACTTAGACGCGACCTTATACGCAAAATTTCTACGCGATATTGCCGAGCAAAGTGGGGTTAAACGTCGCGAAGGGAAAATTGGCAAGGTCAACGTTAATCCTGAAACGGGCTTTATTGATTCATTGACCATGGACGACAGCGAAGTGATTGAGGGCGACCTGTTTATCGACTGCACTGGGTTTAGAGGGCTGTTGATCGAAGAAGCGTTGCATACTGGTTTTGAAGATTGGTCTCATTGGTTACCTAACGATAGAGCGGTTGCGATGCAAACTGCGAATGTGGGGGATCCTGTGCCCTATACTCGCTCAATCGCTCGGCCGGCTGGATGGCAATGGCGAATTCCGCTGCAGAGTCGCACGGGTAACGGTCATGTGTTTAGCAGCAAACACATGTCAGAGGATGAAGCCACGCAGTTGCTGATTGATAATGTCGAAGGTGAAGCACTAACCGACCCGCGCGTCATCCGCTTCAAAACCGGTACGCGCAGAAAGCACTGGAACAAGAACTGCGTTGCAATGGGATTATCGAGCGGTTTTATCGAACCGCTGGAATCCACCAGTATTCATCTGATTCAACGCAATATCATTCGCTTGATCCAGAACTTTCCGTCGAACGGCATACAACAGGTCGACATTGATCAATTCAACAATCTCACCAAGTTTGAAATGGATAACATCCGTGACTTTATTATTCTGCATTATAAAGTGACCAATCGGACTGATTCATCCTATTGGAATTATTTGCGGAATATGTCGATTCCGGACTCACTATCACACCGGATCGATCTATTTAAACGTACCGGAAAAGTTTACAAATTATTGGATGAACTCTTCGGTGATAGCTCTTGGTTACAAGTGATGATGGGGCAAGGCTTGGAAGCCGAAAGCTATCATCCAATCGTCGATATGATGGATGACAAAGAGTTGGAGGAATTCCTCGAAGGTATTCGACTGTCGGTTAAGAAAAAGGTCGATGCCCTACCGATGCACAATGATTTCATCCAACGCTACTGTAAGTCAGATGCCGCTTGAGTCCGCAACTGTCCGAGTAAATCGAGACGTCCGGCCGGACATTCGTATCATTGGTGAAGAGAAGACACCGATCATTGTGCTGGACGATTTCGCTGAGAGTGTTGAAACGATTAAGTCCTACGCGTGTGATGCTGCCTTCCAAACCGTTACGCATCAAGAGTCGTATTATCCAGGCGTTAGGGTTCCATTACCTAAGCAATATGTCATTGATGTTGTATCGCCACTGAACGCCCTAATAAAAAGCGTATACCAGATACCACCAGGTTTAAGGGTTCGGCCAACCAACGCTGCCTATTCATTGGTCTCAACACCGGCAGAACAATTAGGTCTGCGTCAACGCATACCCCACTTTGATGGGGTCAGTCCGCACTATTTTGCGGTACTACACTATCTAGCAGATGGACCTCACGGCGATACCGCTTTTTTCCGACATAAACCGACTGGGTTTGAACGTGTCATCGAGGACCGCAGGGTTCCTTATTTAAATGCAGTACAGGCATACTTCGATAAGAACGGTGAGCCACAACCCGAATACTTCGTAGAATCGAATGATCATTACGAGATATTCGACAAAATTGAGTACAAGCCCAACCGGTTAGTCGTATATCCAGGTGTGCTCCTTCACTCTATCTTAGTATCCCCCTCAACTGACATTGACTCAAATCCAAACACCGGGCGTCTTACTGCCAACATTTTTATCGAATACAAGTGATCGCCAGTAGTCACAGGGTCTACAGACTGATGAGGGTGATATCCCGTCGTATGGTCGTCAGTATTTTTTTTGTGGGTGCCGACAGCCCCACATTTATTGGCGCTTGCACATCGAACCACTGTGACTGACTCGACTCTTCGACCTTACTCGGTGGCTCAGATAAATGCACAACTACTGGCTCAATTTGTAAGTGGAAGTGGCTAAATGTATGTTTAAAGCCGACTAAATCGGTGCTGTTTTGAGGTCCAGCCACTAACAGGTTTTGTTCAATATACGCGTCAAGTTCAGTGCGCCCAGAAAATTCCATAAACCCCCAAAGGCCACCCCAGATGCCACTCATTGGTCGTTGCTGCATTAACACACTGCCGCGCAAGAATGGGATGAGCATCGTCGTGTGCTTAGTTGGTAGTTCTTTTTTGGGCTTTTTGCCGGGAAATTCGGTTTGCCGACCTTGAGCATATGCAAGGCAATCCGAGACGATCGGGCATTGATCACATCTGGGTTTTGTTCGAGTACATAGCGTTGCGCCCAGATCCATCACTGCTTGGGTGTAATGATGATAGCGTGAATCGGGCAAAACTGACTCAGCGAGATCCCACAACTGATTGGTAACAGCTGGTTTACCTGGCCAGCCTTCAATAGCAAAATAACGTGCTAGCACGCGTTTTACATTGCCATCTAGTATGGCGAAGCGTTGCTGGTCGGCAATCGATAAAATAGCGCCAGCAGTGGAGCGCCCAATGCCGGGTAAGCCTAAGACAGCATCAAAGTCAGTTGGAAACACACCACCGTGATCGTGCTGTATTTGCTTGGCAGCCTTGTGCAGATTTCGCGCTCGGGCATAGTAGCCGAGACCAGTCCAATGATGCAGGACGTCATCTATTGGGGCGTCAGCTAGCGTGTTGACTGTGGGAAAGCGCTGCATAAATCTTTCGAAGTAAGGAATGACAGTACTGACTTGCGTCTGCTGCAACATTATTTCCGAAATCCATACTCGGTATGGTGATATTTCTTGTTGCCACGGCAGATGCTTGCGCCCGTGTTGATCAAACCAGGATAAAACGCGCTCAGAAAACGACATGCACACTCTAGATTTAAAAATTTTCAACGTTATTCGCGTATACTAGCAAGAAAGTTCATTTCCATATGGGTTTTAATGCCGTCGATTACCCAACCTTGCTTGTTTTTGCCCGGCACACTGTGCGACGAACGGGTATGGATTGACGTTTGGAAGCAAATGTCGATGGCCCCCGGTATTCGTCAATATGTGCCTCTGCAATGGGCGAACGATTTAGCGCAAATGCTCAGTTTAACGACTGACCGTATCGCGCAAAATCAAGGTCCGATTCACTTGATCGGCTACTCCATGGGAGGTTACATAGCGGCTTTAGCGGCACTGGAGAACCCCAAAGTGGCATCTTTAACTCTGGTTGGATACAACCCCATAGGTCTATCTAGCGCAGAACAAGCACAACGCCAGGTAATCATCAAAGCAATCGAACAAGGTAAATACCGCGTTACTTCCAAACAACGGCTGAAGAGTTTTTTGACGACCAATGAGCTGCCCCTCAAAGACGTTGCAGATACTATCAATAGTATGGCAGAAGACTTAGGTGCGAATACGCTCAAAGTGCAGTTTCAGGCGACGACACCGCGCAAAGACCTGACGGAAGCATTAGCAAAGCTGTCGATTCCAGTACACTTTATTACCGCAGCGCAAGACAAAATCGCGTCGGAAGCCGCCATTAAACACTACGCACAAAACTATAAAAATATGAGTATTGAAAGTGTCGGTGAAACCGCTCATATGATGTTACTCACGCGCCCAGAGCAATGTGCCAAAGGCATATCTAACTTTATTGCGAAGCATACACATTAGCGTTAATAATAGAGGCCAGTGTGCGGTTATCGACTAATCAGTTATCCGTATATTAGCTTCATAGCTACAGGGGCGTAACGTGTCAAACAGTGCAGAATGCGACCAGCAGAAAGCGTGGTTGCAAAGATTAAAGGACGAAAGCTGGGAAGCCGAATTGCTGGTTTCCGCTGTGGCTATATTTGGTGCCTTTCAACTATTCACTATCGTCGAATGGATGACCAATCAATTCCTCGATTTTCTGCACCCGGAACAATATCAACTAGGCTTTTATATTGGCGTGTCAGCCATGATAGCCGTTAGTGTCCTCGTCTGTATGTTTATCATCCATTTTGCACTCCGGTCCTATTGGGTGGGTATGATTGGGTTAAATTCGGTATTCCCCGATTTCAATATCAAAAACAGCATGCATTCCGAATACTACACCGAAAAGATGCAAGCCAAGATCCCATCACTCAGAAACTCAATCGACAACATCGATGACTTATGTAGTGTGATTTTCTCTGCTGCTTTTTCTTTGCTACTCGTTTATGTATTCATCTCGCTGTCGCTGACCCTGTACCTCATCGTTTACAACGCTTTATCACCCTATGTCGCTGACTGGGTATTGTTTGCGCCGTTAGTAGTGTTAGGTGCAACAATGTTGCTTCACAGTGCCCTTTCGGTGCTTGCGAATTTAAAAACTATGCACGGCAATATTTGGGTGCAAAGGCTGTATTATCGAACCACCTTGTTTACCAATATTGCTACCTATGGCCCGCTGTTTAAAAACATAGTTCAAGTGGCACTGACCTTTTCATCAAATTACCGCACGAAAAAAGGTTTGCCCGGCCTGATGATGATGTTTTTCCTATGTGGTATGACTTACGCGATGTACAACATCATCAATTCGAATTTGTTTTACTTGCAGCTTGACGATCACTTTCAATTAAACGACCGCTACCATTTCGAGTTCTATCAAAATCAAAACAGCGAAATGAAGTTACTCATCGCACCCGAGCTAACTTCTGACGTTGTTTCTGACAGTGTCGTGCAGCTCTTTATTCCAGTCCTGAGTAATGAAAGGCGACGTATCAAAACGGGTAAGTGTGGCAGCCTCGCACAACAGGGCGAAACGAGAGAACAAAGACGCCGCCAAGAGAATCAACAAACCGTCGACTGTTACCGTCACTATCATTCTATTCTACTCAATGGCGTTGAACAGAATGCTAAGCTGCTGCGCAGTAACCACCGCAGAACCAAACAGCGAGGGGTCACAACGTATATTTCTCTTGCGCAAGCGAATATTGGTGCAAATACCTTAACGATTGTTAAAGCATTCGATGATGAACAAGTGAGCTGGTCTATTCCGTTTCAATATGCCCCATCGTCACATTAAATGTTCAGCGAGACAGATATTATTTGGCTTTTAGTAAGTGCGGTATCAAGAATCCTTTAGCCAGATTTGCAATCGTCCGCTAACCTTGGATAATGCCGCGCATTACGCATCGCAGGAACACCAAATGGGTAAATTTAAAAACCAAGCTGAAGCAGAAGCTGCAGGCGTTTATATCAGCAAAGTGAAGAGCTTCGTCAAGCGTGAAGGCCGCCTCACAAAGGGGCAAGCGCGTGCATTGGAGGAATGCTGGCCAACCATGGGTTTGTCAATCGACATGGGCATGCTCAACCTTTCAGACGTATTTGGCAACGCAAACCCTGTGGTATTAGAAATTGGTTTTGGTATGGGCAAGTCCCTAGTCGAAATGGCAGCAGCGGCCCCAGAGCTGAATTTCATCGGTATTGAAGTTCATCGCCCTGGCGTAGGCGCATGCTTAGCAGATGCTCAACAAGCGGAGATCACTAACTTACGTGTATTCGAGCACGACGCAGTTGAAGTGCTAGCACAATGTATCCCAAATGATGCATTACACAGAGTTCAACTTTACTTTCCCGACCCTTGGCATAAGAAACGCCACCACAAACGTCGTCTAGTACAACCCGAGTTTGTCGAGAAACTGCGCACTAAAATCGCGCTTGGCGGTGTGTTCCATATGGCAACCGATTGGGAACACTACGCTGAACATATGTTAGAGGTGATGCGAGCTAGCGATAATTTCAAAAATCTATCCGATAGCAACGACTACGTGCCACGTCCAGAATATCGGCCGATTACAAAATTCGAGACCCGAGGTCAACGACTTGGACACGGTGTGTGGGATCTATTGTTTGAGCGACTCCAATAATGCTCAGCGGCTCCAGTCAATTATTAGAACGTAATCAGGAGCTCTTCGCCCAGGGTGACTGGTTGTTGGTTAATCCAACAGAAAATGCAGTATTCGATGTGTTGGACAACGCCAATGTATCCGGTTTTCACCAATACTTTGATGTGTATCAAGCGTGCCAAAACCTGCATCAAAAGCAGCATTTTGCTGCTCACATGCCCAAATTGGGTGCAGGGTTTGACGGTGTGGTAATCTACTTACCGAAAGCAAAAGCGCATACTCAAATGCTTATCGCAAATGCGATGGACGTGGTAAAAACAAATGGCATTATCGCGATCGTCGGGAGCAATGACTCGGGTATCAAGAGTATTGGCAAAATACTCAAGAACCAATTTTCACAAGTACAAAAATACGATGCAGCCCGGCATTGTGCATTGTGGCTTGCCAACAATGATGCGCAAAAGCCTTTTAAAATAAAGGATTATGAGAAAGTAAGTACTTACAATATTAATAATACCGAATGGCGCATATGCTCATTGCCCGGTGTTTTTAGTCATGATGGTCTCGATCCCGGTACCGAGTTACTCCTGCAATCAATGCCGGATGTGACCGCTGCTGAAGCACTTGATTTTGCCTGTGGCGCCGGTGTAATCGGGAGTTATTTAGCGCTGTCGAACCGACAAACAAAGTGGCATTTCTCGGACATCAATGCGTTAGCATTATATGCGTGTGAAAAGACCCTGCAGCTAAACGAGATTGATGCGGAAGTTAAACCGTCCAACGGGCTATCAGAATGGGCTCAACGCTTTGATGTGATTGTCACCAACCCACCATTCCACACGGGCAAGCAAACCGATTATTCCATCACTGAGACATTTATTGTCGACGCTAAAAAGCACCTAAATCCGGCTGGCGATGTTTATATTGTGGCAAATCGATTTTTGCCGTACCCGGAGCTCATTGATCAACACATGAAGCGCCAACCGGATCTCAATCGCTCGGCTAAATTCAGTGTCTATCACGCCACTGCAAAGTAGTGTTGCAAAATCACTCGGTTGCCTTAACATGAGGCGCATGCTGTCTTTTTGAGCCACACAATGCAAATCGTATTTGCTGTTTCCGAAGTTGAAGATCTTGTTAAAACTGGCGGCCTCGCAGATGTAGGCAAATCACTCCCTATTGCCCTCAAGGCGCTGGGGCATGATGTACGCATAATTATGCCGCTATATAGCGCCATTGCAGATGCCAATAGTCTCACAGATGCATGTGTGCCACTGCAGTTCAAAAGTGGTCGTCACTCATACCAATTTGGGGTTAAACAATTGGAGCTTCACGGGGTCACGGTCTATTTGATCGACCATCCTGACTACTTCATGCGTGAAGGGTTGTATTCCAATGGGTATGAGGCATATCCCGACAATGGCCAGCGATTCGCATTCTTTTCCAAAGCGAGCTTAGTAGCGCTCAGCCATTTGGGGTTCATTCCTGACATTATCCACTGCAATGACTGGCATACCGGAATGCTACCCTACTACATGCGACACAACCGCAATACCGAGATTGTTCGTCAGTTTAGTCAAACCAAGTCCATGCTGACTATTCACAATGCGGCGTTTCAAGGCGTTTTCGAAGTCGACCAAATTCCATTGCTTGAAAGTGTTGAGTCACTCGAACCCTATAGTCATGGTGAATACGTTAACTTTTTACAAATCGGTCTAGCGTGTTGCGATGCGATAACGTCGGTCAGTCCTAATTATGCAAAAGAGCTGTTGACTGATTTGGGTAGCCATGGCCTGTCAGACATATTACATGCTAAACGAGATCACCTTTTTGGAGTACTGAATGGCTGTGATTACAGCCAGTGGGATCCGCAAACAGATACGCACATAGACACGCATTTCAGTATCGAAGATATGGCGGGTAAGCAAGCCTGTAAACTTGCGCTACAGCGTGAAGCCGAACTGCCAAAACAGCCGTCTATGCCGCTTATCGGAATGGTCTGTAGACTCACAGAACAAAAAGGTTTTGGCTACATTTTGCCAATCTTAGAACGGTTATTGCAGCACAAACTACAGATGGTTATTGTAGGAACTGGCGACCCATCCGTGGTCAACCAGCTAACTAGCCTGAACGACAAGTATCCTGATTCCTTTAAATTCATTAATGGCTTCAGTAATCGATTGGCACATTTAATCGAAGCGGGCTGTGACTTTTTCCTCATGCCTTCGCAGTTTGAACCATGTGGCTTGAATCAAATGTACAGTCTGGCTTATGGCACGTTGCCGATTGTAAGAGCGGTTGGCGGTTTGAAAGATACCGTGATTGACCAAGAAGACTATCCGGATAAATCAACTGGGTTTGTATTTTACCCACCACAGCCCCAGGCTTTGCTGGACTGTATTCGCCGAGCTTTATTGGTATTTCACGAATCCCCAGACATTATCGCTGCGATGCAGAGGCGCGCAATGCAAACCAAATTCACCTGGGAAGCAGCCGCAGAACAGTACGCCAAGATATACACTGAGGTTAGCCAATGAAAGGTGTATTGTGCGCTATTGTTAGCGCACTGGTAAGTCTGAGCGTTGTGGCCAACGCACAAGAGCCACAACAATGCATAGAAAATCCTGAACGCGAAACGCCCTGCCAACACACAATCTATAAAAAGGCAGACCCTGACGTGCTCCAGCGCTCTGCACTGGAGAGCCCTATGGTTTGCATCTGCGTTTCGGATTTCACCGAAAGCTATACGCAACTAGACAATGATGCAGCGAGAGTTACCACTGACACTTGGTTAGCGGAATGGCAGCTGAGTCGGGAAGATCTCCTCCAACTTCTCCGTTACTAACATTTAAGCCCCCAAAAATTCGCTTAAGAAGTCAAAATGCGGTGGTTAATATTTGGCTTACGCGCTCGTGCTTGCTACAGTGAACAAAGTATAACTCCAAAAAACGAAAGCTAATAAGCGAAGGCATTGCTGCGAATGGCAGATCACTCAAGTCGACTATCGATAAAATTTTTATTTGTTGCACTAGTGATGTTCATTACCGCTGTTGCGGTGGCCACGGCTATTTCTGTACAGCTTTATGGTGAACATAAGCATCACAAAGCTGAGCAATCTCAATCAATCAAGGATATTGCGAGTCTGGTCGCCAACGATGTCGTGCTGCTGGAACGGCTGTATCGCGATGATATCCGAGGTTGGCCAGAAAATTCGCTCGCACATTTAGACAAAATTCCATCAATTCTAACGGTTCATGTTTATCTAAACCCTCCTTCAATTAGTGAAGGACCACTTGATAACGACAATATTAAAGCCACCTACGACAGGATAGGTCAACCTCAGGTGCCTAAACGCACCCCGGAAGACTACAGTCAATTAAACGCCCAGCCCAGAGAAACCGAGGGCGGCATGGAATACATGCATGCCATTGTTAGTGATACGGTTGGTGAAATCGGCCTATTGTTTATCCGCACAAACGATGAAAATTACGAGACTTTTTTCTCTGAGGGAATTTTACGCGCTATCTTGATGGGTTCGGTGATTTTACTTTCCTCCGGGCTTCTAGCTTGGAATTTCGAGCGCGTTATTTCCACACCGATTGGGGATATCATCCAATTTATGCGTCAAGTCGCTCGCTCCGGCGAATACAACGCCAGAATTCATGCGAATCGAACAGCTGACAGTGCGGAACTGAGTGACGCGCTGAACAACTTGCTTAAACGCATGCAAGGTTATGTCGATAAAAACAAAGCGATTGAGCAAGAGTACCAAACCCTCAATGCGGGTTTGGAAGAAATGGTGAGTCAGCGCACGACTGCTCTGAAAGAAGCAAACCAAGAGCTCATCCAAACCTTAGAAAAGCTGCACCAATTCCAGCGTCAAATTGTCCAGAATGAAAAAATGGCTTCTCTAGGGGATATGGTCGCAGGTGTTGCCCACGAGGTTAACACGCCGATTGGTTTGGGTGTGACTGCTTCCACTATGATGTTAGATAGACTTAAATCGCTAAAAGCTGACTTTGAATCCAAAAACCTCAAAGCCAGTTCAATGCAGAAATTCATTAATGAGGGTGAGGAAAACCTCAATATTATCTACCGCAATCTAAACCGAGCGGCTGAATTGATATCCAGCTTTAAGCAAGTAGCAGTAGACCAGTCTAGTGAAAGTAGCCGAGTATTTGTGTTGAAGCAGCTCATTGACGAAATATTGCTATCACTTCGGCCTCGGCTCAAAAAATTGCATCACGACATTGCGATCGACTGTGATGACGAGTTGTGTATTGAATCAAAAGCAGGGCCGATTAATCAGATTCTGATCAATTTGATCATGAACTCCATCCTTCACGGTTTCGATGACAGCGAAACCGGAAATATCGTTATCAAGGCTAGTATTGCCGGTAAACGCAACTTACATATCATCTACACCGATGATGGCAAAGGCATCCCAGATGAGTTGCGCAAGCGGATCTTTGACCCGTTTGTAACGACAAAACGCGGCCAAGGTGGTTCAGGACTTGGCATGCATTTGGTGTATAATCTTGTCACGCAAGCGCTGAATGGCTCCATCACCGTGGAAAGTAAGACAGGTGAAGGTGTCAGATTCGATATAATTTTCCCGGTCAAGCCCATGCAAGTTGATAAAGCATTGACTGGCCACTATGAATAACTTGAAATTCAGCAATTTATCCTTACTCTGTGAGTAGATAGCTCTGGATCCAAGTAACACGGTAAAACAACAATGCAAACGCCAAACATATTGATCGTAGAAGATGAAGTCGTCACTCGGACGACACTGAAAAGCTTATTTGAAGCTGAAGGGTACAATGTTTTTGAAGCCGAAAACGGTGACCAAATGCATGACTACTTCACCAACCACCCGATCAATTTGGTGATTATGGACATCAATTTACCTGGTAAAAACGGCCTAATTCTAGCTCGAGAGGTGCGCAATCGTAAGAATGTTGGATTGATTTTCCTGACCGGCAGAGACAATGACGTTGACCGTATTCTAGGCCTAGAAATCGGTGCAGATGATTATCTCACCAAGCCATTCAATCCACGAGAATTGACGATAAGAGCGCGAAACTTGTTATCACGCACAACCAGTGCCTCAGATGATGATGATCTGCCAAGCCGCGTAAGCTTCAATGGCTGGACCTTGGATGGTGATAGTCGTTCGTTAGTAGCGCCTAGCGGACACGAGTTCCGCCTACCACGCAGTGAATTTAGAGCGTTGCACTTATTTTTAAGTAATCCAGGTAAAATCTTAACCCGTGAACAGTTAATCATGGAAATGACGGGACGAGAGCTGCGCCCGAATGATAGAACCGTTGACGTTACGATCCGACGTATTCGCAAACACTTCGAATCTGAGCCAGGCGATGTTGAGTTAATCGTCACCATCCATGGTGAAGGTTATCGCTTCTGCGGCAGCGTAGACGCTTAATTCCCCGCTATACTCATTTTTTCAATTAACACTGAGCCCGTGGAAATCGCTCCACGGCGCTCTTGTTCTGCGCCAATTGCGACGATACTGCTGAACATGTCACGCAGTGAGCCCGCAATAGTCACTTCATGAACCGGGTATTGGATAACACCATTTTCAACCCAAAAACCTGCTGCACCTCGTGAATAATCACCGGTCACGACATTAACGCCTTGCCCCATCAGCTCGGTTACCAGCAAGCCTGTACCCATCTTAGCTAATAATGCTTGGTCAGACTCACCGGTATGGCTTACCAACCAATTGTGAATACCTCCCGCATGACCATTACTCACCATGCCGAGTTTGCGTGCCGAGTAACTCGTCAACAGATAATCTTGCAATACGCCATCCACTATGATGTCAGCATCAGTCGTTGCAACACCCTCGTGGTCAAACGGTGAGCTAGCCAAGCCCGCACGCAAATGCGGTCGTTCTTGAATGTTCAGCCATTCCGGAAATAACTGCTGACCTTTACTGTCGAGTAAAAAACTAGACTGACGATATAAACTCCCACCACTGATGGCACTAACAAAATGCCCGAAAAGCCCGCTCGCAATGTCCCGATGAAAGATAATCGGCACTTCAGCAGTATCGATTTTGCGCGCGCCCAGCCGGTTTACCGTGAAAGAGGCAGCTTCTTCGCCAATTGTCTTCGGGTCGGCTAACTGGTCAAATTTGCGATCGACACTGTAGCTATAATCACGTTGCATATCACCGTCTTGTTCGCCGATCGTAACGCAGCTCAAACTATAGCGGCTGCTCGGGAAACCTGCGATTAAACCGTGAGTATTACCATAGACACGCAACCCCAAGTTAGCGTTATATGATGCACCATCTGAATTAGTGATGCGCTCGTCGAACTGCAGGGCGTGTTGCTCTGTCTCTAGGGCGAGAGCTAAGCCCTTTTCAGTGTCCAACTCAATCGGGTGATATAAGTCACAATCCGGTATTTCCTTAGCAATGAGCTCTTTATCGGCCAAGCCAGCACATGGATCTTCACTGGTATATTTGGCAATCTCTACCGCCTTTTCTACCGCTGTCCGCAATGCCTCTTGACTCAAGTCTGCGGTAGAAGCACTGCCTTTGCGTTGACCAACATAGACAGAGATCCCCAAACCGCCGTCATTGGTAAATTCCACATTTTCAACCTCGCCCAAGCGCGCCGAAACTGCGATCCCCTCTACCCTCGACATACTCGCCTCAGCACCAGTCGCACCTTTTGCGACGGCTAGCTTTAACGCATCTGCTACTTTGTTTTTTATTTCATCGAGCTGTTGTTCAATTTGCATATTAACTTTCACTACCCAGTGGCGATTCACCACGTTACAATCTGAACAAGTGTATCATTAAAGAACATCAAATGACTGCCTCTAACTTCGATTCTGAAGACGACTGGTTCGGTGATATCGATCAAACCGAGCAACAAGAAAAAAGTAAATCTCAACTCAAACGCGAAGCAGACGAAAAGCAAAAGTTGGCACTTCAGCTGGTAGACATGTCTGAAGCGAATCTTGCCAAAATGCCACTCGATGAAGAGTTGTTGGAGTCGTTACAGGTTGCTCGTAAGATTAACCGAAAGAAAGATGGGTTCCGCCGGCAACTGCAGTTTCTTGGTAAGTTGATGCGTGCCCGAGATACGCACCCCATAGAACACGCTGTCGCAATGCTGACCAGCAAGCATCGAATGGCAAATGCACACTTTCATCATCTTGAAAAATTGCGTGATGAAATAGTTCAGCAGGGGGATAGCGCAATTGAGTCGTGCATCGCAAAATACCCTGTGCTGGAAAGACAAAAATTACGACAGCTTTATCGCAAGGCTCAAAAAGAATTACAACAACAAAAGCCACCCGCAGCATCACGTGAGCTTTTCAAATATCTCAAGGCATCGATAGAAGAGCAATAATATGACCATTCGACTGACACTTTTAGCGCTATTCAGCCTAGTATTGGCGGCTTGCAACGGAACTTCGGGAGAGAATGGGGATGACCCATTTGGTGGTGGTGACCCCGCTCCTCCTCCAGTCCCTGTTATTAGCTTGTCGATCGCAGTTTTAGACGCCAACTGCGCAGCGGTATCGCAAAACAGTTTTAAAGCCGATCAACAAGTGTGTATACAGGCCACCTTGACAGAAGACGGCGTCGCAGTAACGAACGAAATAGTGAGTTTCAGCAGTGGTCTTGGCGTTTTCGATGTAACGACCAAACTCACTGACGGTAGTGGCTTAGCGCAGGTTTTTCTCAGTTCAGATGGCGGTGTTGTTGGAGCTGCAGTCATTAACGCGAGTTTTGATAGTGCGCAGGCTCAAGCTTCGATTGAATTCACTGCTGCTGATCCGGTTGAACCACCTGGTGTTGCAACCATCGCGTTGCAAATGCTCGACCAATCGGGTAACCCAACCTTGCGATTTGCGGCTGACCAACAAGTTAGATTGAGTGCGACATTATTAGACCCGGATAACCAACCGATCGCGAATGAAATATTGGCCTTCAGTTCTACCCGAGGGGAGCTCACCGTAACAGACGCTTTAACCAATGGTGATGGTGAAGCAGAGGTATTACTCAACGGTCTTGTTGACGATGTTGGTGCAGGGATCGCGAGTGTCAGCTTGTTACAAGACAATAGTGACCCACTTGTAGACGCCCTCAATTTTGAAGTCCAATCCGTAGATGCCGTTGAAGAGGACGTCGTCAGGATCGGTTATTTTGATGGTGCTAATTTCATTGAAGGCGTATTAGGCGTAAACGGGGTTGATAGTGACGCCGATGTGATTATTGGGGCCGGTGCAACTTTGGGCCTATTAGTGGGCCTAGCAGATGCCGATGATGCACCGATTGTTGGCAGTACGCCTATCACCTTCACATCCAGCTGTGTGCAAGAAAACCGCGCCAACATTGACGACAATGTTGCCACGGTAAATGGACGCGCTTCTTCAACGTATGAAGATATCAGCTGTGCAACGGGTAGTGGTAATGACGATATTATTACCGCCACAGTATTGGTCAACAATACACCGTTAAGCGTGGTCAGAAGCATCGAGTTGTTGCCTGAGGATTTAGGTGCAATTGAATTTGTCTCAGCTCAGCCAGACAGTATTGTACTGCAAGGCACTGGTGGCCAGGGCAGCGAGTCGATTTCGACCATTACCTTTCAAGTAAATGGCTCACTAGGTAACCCGCTCGCTCAGCAATCAGTCGAGTTTGCTCTAAGTACCGAGGTAGGCGGTTTAACCCTCTCACCACAGCAAGGTTTGACCAACTCTGATGGCCAAGTAAGCACCCGTGTAACCGCCGGCAATGTACCCACGGCTGTTCGCGTTATCGCAACAACTCAGACTTCAGATGGCGAGACCATTACGACACAATCTGACCAACTATCCGTGAATACTGGATTGCCCGATCAGAACAGTTTCTCGCTCTCTACCGATGACCTAAATCCAGAGGCCGCAGGTATTAACGGTCAACAAGTCAATGTAACAGCCTATCTAGCGGATGCGTTTAACAATCCGGTTCCGGATGGTACGGCTATCGCGTTTACCACCGAAGGTGGCCAAATTCAGCCCAGCTGTGTAACACAGAACGGCAGTTGCAGCGTGACTTGGACGAGTGCTGACCCTCGAGTGGACGATCATCGCATTACCATTCTCGCGACCGCAATCGGCCATGAGACCTTGTTTGATAGCAATGGTAACAATGTCTATGACAATGCTGATGGCGGTGCACTGAGTTTAGGTGAAGATGCAGGGTTTACCGTACCAGCCTCAACGACGACCGGCTTCTCCGACATCGCTGAGGCTTGGCGAGATGACAACGAGAACAATCAATATGACGCCAACGAAGTCTTCCTAGACTTCAATAATTCAGGCAGCTACAACAATGCCAATGGCCTATTCGACGGACCACAGTGTCAAGCGAGTAGTTGTGGCGCCAACGGATTACATGTCCGCCGTGCATTGGTGATGGTAATGGCATCGTCTGACGCTCTGTTAAGCTTCTTTGATGAAAATGGTGAGTTAGCGAACAACACAGATGGCACTCCCGGAACGCCATTGTTCTCTTTACCCAGAGGTCAGAGTGTACCGTTGTCGCTCGTCGTATCAGACACTGCGTTACAAACGATGCCGAGTACAACAACCATCCTGATTGGCGCTAATAATGGTGATTTGGCAGGCCAGACAGAGGTAACCGTAAGGGAAACCAATCGCGCCGGGGGAGATACCTTGGAGTTTGTATTGACGAATAATCTACTGCCCGACCAAGATCCAATAGACAGTACGATCACAGCAACCGTTACCTCTCCATCGGGGATTGAAAGCACGCTGTCAATTGTGATTAGTTTGGAGTAGCCATAAAAAAAGCCGATTCAATATGAATCGGCTTTTTTAATTAAGCAGTACCACCGACCGTCAATTCGTCAATTTTTAAGGTGGGTTGCCCAACACCTACCGGGACACTTTGCCCATCTTTACCACAGACGCCAACGCCTTTATCGAGCTGCATGTCATTACCAATCATGGATATACGCTGCATTACTTCAGGACCGTTGCCGATGAGCGTTGCGCCCTTGATTGGCGTGCTAATCTTACCGTTTTCAATTAAGTAAGCCTCAGACGTTGAAAACACGAATTTCCCAGAGGTAATGTCAACTTGCCCACCGCCAAAATTCGGTGCATAAATTCCATTATCAATACTCTCGATAATTTCCTCTGGCGTGTGTTTTCCGCCCAGCATATAAGTGTTGGTCATGCGCGGCATTGGAAGGTGTGCATAGGATTCACGACGACCATTACCGGTCGGCTGGACGCCCATGAGTCGAGCGTTTAGCTTGTCCTGCATATAACCTTTTAAAACGCCGTCTTCAATTAACACATTCGATTGTGACGCAGTGCCCTCATCATCAACACTGAGTGAACCCCGCCGATCGGCCAAGGTGCCATCATCAATAACGGTTACGCCTTTTGCTGCGACTTGCTCACCCACTCGACCACTAAACGTAGACGCGCCTTTGCGATTGAAATCACCTTCCAACCCATGACCCACCGCTTCGTGCAGCAAGACGCCAGGCCAGCCGGCCCCCAGCACTACTGGCATGCTGCCTGCGGGAGCAGGTACCGCCTGTAAATTGACCTTTGCCATGTGCAGCGCCTCATCTGCGAGGGTTTGATATTTAGGTTTTCCGTCAACTTCTTCACTTAATAATTCGTATGGGTAGCGACCACCCATACCCGCTGCGCCGCGCTCTCGACGACCATCAAGTTCCAATAAAACCGAACAATTAAGCCGAATCAATGGTCGTTTGTCGGTGCTAAAAGTTCCATCTGTAGCAACCACCAACACTTCTTCGTAAACCCCTGTCAAACTCACGATAACTTGTGAAACGTCTGGCTGTTGTTTACGGATATACTCGTCAACCGCGCGCAGCAACGCAATTTTATCCTGCTCAATCATCGTCGTTAGCGGATTACTACTGGTATACAAGGTACGTTCCTCTTGGCCCTGTAGTGGCTCGATCTTGGTCGACCCACCAGTTCCTGAAATGCTGCGCGCCGCCATCGCTGCTTTGTTTAGCGCTTCCGGACTGAGTTCATCTGAGTAAGCAAATCCGGTTTTTTCACCACTTACCGCGCGAACACCGACCCCACGCTCGATGTTGTAGCTGCCTTCTTTAATTATTCCGTCTTCTAAAATCCAACTCTCGTGTTGACTGGATTGAAAATATAGATCGGCGAAATCATTTTGATGAGACAGCATAAGGCCCATCGCGTTCTCTAAATCAGCAATCGCCAGGCCTGATGCCGTTAACAAATTCTGTTCAACTGATTCGCTCAAAGTAACTCCTGAATTTCGTATGTTGTCGGATCGGCATACGCTGACGAATCGACGCGATTAAATCGTTGTCAAAGGTCGCAGATACTACTCCTGGGCCTTTGTCTAGGCAACTGAGTAATTCCCCCCAAGGAGAATAAACACAGCTATTGCCAAACGTTTCACGTCCATTTGGGTGTATACCGCCTTGATTGGCGCCGATCACATAGCTTTGCATCTCAATTGCTCTAGCGCGTAGCAACGCATGCCAATGCGCCTCGCCGGTGCGTTGCGTGAAAGCACTCGGTAAAACCAATACATCCGCCTCTTGCATCGCCTGAAATAGCCCGGCAAAACGAACATCATAACAAACTGCCATACCAATCTTACCGAATGGCGACTCGATTAAGACAACACTGTCCCCCGGTTCCGTATGGCGAGATTCCAGGTACGTGCCGGTAGCATCTCCCACGTCGACATCAAACAAGTGAATTTTGTCATAACGCCCTCTAACAGCGCCTTGCTCATCGATACAAAAGCTCGCTGCTCTAAATCTGTTACCGTCCTCTGCAAGGACCGGTATGGTTCCGGCAATCAACCAACATTGATAGCGCTGTGCGAGGGTTTGCAGACGCTCGAGGATGTTATTGGACGGTTTTTTGGCGAGCTCGAGTAGATCGTTATCACGTCCACCAAAGCACACAAAACATTCCGGCACCACAACTAGCTGTGGCGACTCGCGGTCAAGTGACGCTAGTTGATTCTCAAGTTGTGAGAAGTTGTCATCCACATCCGGCGTCGAGACCATCTGAATAGCAGTTAATTTGGCCATATTATCCTTGGCCATCCTTCTGCGTACGAACCGATACAGGTGCAGGGGGTTCAAACTCTGGATCGTCGACACTGTCATCTTCACCTTCTGGTGCTACTCGAGCAGGAAGGGAAACTTCAGTACTGTCACGGCCCAATTCATTCACGATAGGCTCATCAAAGGTACCGGTGACCGAATAATTGACATTGGAAATGACCTTGGCTGACGTAAGCATTTGGTCAAGTGCCAATGCAGCCAGTGCTGTTGGAGGATTGACCATGAAATACATGAGAATAGGCAAATTACCCGTGACATTGGGGGTAAATGACACTTGATAATTCAGTTGATTGCTGACCAAATCACTATACCCGTTGATCGTGATTTCCCCAGCGCCACCATCAACTATCGTATCTTGTGTATCGGCTTTACCATTGGCGATTTGAATGCTGCCCGCGATGTCGTCATAGAAAAACCCCTGTGCGAACACATCTCGGAAGTCCAAACTTAACTTCCGAACCAGTGAGTTTAGGCTAAACAGGGTGAAAATACGTGACCCCTTGTCACTGAGTTCGGTGATGTATCCATCGGTCAACTCCCAATCTATATTACCGTCAAGTAACTCAGGATCTGGTTTCCAAGGCGCATCCGCCCAGCTAAGCTCGAAACTGATCTCCGCTTCTGAGTCTTTGATACCGCTGTCGAATCCGGCGCTCTTTAACAGCTGTCCAAAATCGCTACTGGTGACTTCCCCCTCAAATCGCGTGAAGTCTTGTGGCCCAGATTGCCACTCTCCCGTTGCTCTAAGCAGGCCATTGCCATTGTTAAATACCACTTGTTCAAATGTATAGCCGTTGTCACTAGGCGCGCCATCTAATGCGACACTTCCCAAGTCGAAACGACCAATTTGACACTGTTCACAACGCAGACGAATAGGCGGTAGTTGGGTCACTTGATTAGCTTCGGAACCAGCGTAGTCACTCAGCTTCAGCCGCATAAATTCGGCATCGACAGTGATGCCCCGCTCATACCAATCGCTATCGATAAACAATGCAGCCTGAGCTTGCTTGGAGACTACGTCGATGCTCCAGTCATTGTCTTTTAGCCTAGCTTGAACAGTCGCGTTTTCGAGATTTTGACCACCCACTAGCATTTGCTCTGCACTAATGAACAATCTCTCCGGCACGCCGATAATACTGTGTTGTTGAGTGTCGGACTGGGCGACAAGATCATTAATCAGGGTTGACCACTGATTAACATCGACGATAGGAACATCTGCAGCGATGCTAAACCCGACTCCCAAATTGCCAACCGACTCGCCACCAATCGCCAGATGTGCGCGTGAAAACTTAAGCTCTTTATGTGGCAGAACACCGTCGAAGAATACTTGGTTATCTGTGCTGACTTTTATAACTGAAGCTTGCTGGTTGCCGCTCGCCTGCGCCGTAAAAGCCGTTATTGGCGAGTTTATAAACGGCTCAGGCAATGAGAGCTGGGCGGCGGACAAATCGCCGTCGAGGTCAAGTTGATATTCAAACCCACCTGCACTGAGCGTAACAAGTGATAAATCTGCATTGAATTGGCCTTGCCCTGCGGCAGTTGATTGCAACGGCGCATAATAGTCACTCACCACTTGGTCCAACGACCAATCACCAGCCACTTGGATATCAGACTGATAGCCGATGTCCAATTGTTGCCCTTGTAAATCAACTTTGACCGGTTGGCCAAACAAATGGGCATTCAACTGGTCTGCTGAGACTTCAGCATTAACAAAGGTGACTTCGCCGTTTGCTTGAGTTAAGGCTAAATCTAAACTTGGAATTAACACGTCAGATTGATTGAGTGAAACCACACCACTCGCTTTAACCTCGTCGCCTTCCAGCGGAATAGCGAGGGCCAGCTCGCTATTAAGCTCTCCCTGTAACAGTAATTCTTTACTAAACAATGCACCTAAGCTGTCAGCCATTTGGCTATCCATCATCAGTTCTGCCAACTGTTGCCCGTTGGCCGATGCGGACGCGCTAATCTGCAGGTTTTTGGCATCAGAGAGACTCGCGATTGTCGCCACCATATCGCGAAGTTCGACGTCTTTGAGTCGCGAAGTCGGACTGCGCATGGTCAACGAATCATTCTCGAAGAGTAACTCGATATTCAGATCTGTCAGCATTGGCCATTCAGAAGAGAAAATAAAGTTAGCGTCCGAAATGTTCACGCCCGCTTGAAACACTCCATTTTGTTGTTCGAAAGGGAAATCCCCAAGCGCACCCTGCCAAATCAATTTGGCTTCATTTACACTGGCATTCTTCGCTGCATCTTGGTCAACTAACGCTCGCGTGAGATAAGCCTTCGTGTCCTTACCCATATAACGTTCAGAGAAGAGTGCCGGGACTTGCGCAACGGGTAACGCAGAAACCTGCATAGCGAGTAACAGGTGTTGATTGTCGATCTGATAGCTCAACTGTTGAGTGAAGCCAACTTTGTCACTCTCAAAACGGATGTTATCCGAGTGCACGAACCATCGCGTTTCGTCACTCTGAGTATCGCTATCAGAATACACATAAATATCGGCAGAAAAGGCTTCAATATCCAACGCTGTATCAAGCACATTCTGCGTATCGAGCTGAGCATTTGCAGTGGCGACCGCCAGTCGACCATTATTTTTGTACCAAACAAAATTCGCGGACAAATTGTCCAAACCGGGCAGTGCACCACTGGACTGCCACGCAAGTCGCGCTAAATCGGCGGAGATCGATATCCCTTGATTACGGCTTTGTAGCTGAAAGTCGGTTAGCTGGCCAGTGAGCGACAGACCACTGAGCATGTCTGCCTGCTGTTGGTTCATGATAAGCGGCATAAACTCCATAAAGGGTGCCAACTCAATATCACTGAGCGCCTGTAAATGCAGGTAGCCGCTTGGATGCACTCGACCGGCAAAGCTGGATGTCATTGACTGACCGTTAGCCGACAATACCAGTTCGTTCACATTGAACAGCCAACCGCCCGCATGAGGCTTAGCATTGATTCGACCGCGCTCAATACTTGTCGTTAAAACCGTATTATCCAGTGACTGCCATTGGAACAGGCTCGGTGCCAGCTCGATTTGCGCGCTACTTGGACGCCCGTCTTCAATATTGACCCAGAGGGAAAAGTTACCGCGGCTCTCAAGTAATGTTTGTTGCTCGTTGGTTAGCTCGTTAAACCAAGGGGACAAGTCGACATCATCGCCTTTGGCGTAAAGTTTTCCTTGCAAAGCGCTAGCCTCGCCGTACAAGTCTAAAACAAATAAGGCGGAGTTACGGGTAAGTTCAGCCACACGCATTTGCCCGACCGCCTGGTGTCGATCGCCTTGGTTGAGCCACGTTACATTGCGCAGCGCATAGGTTTGACTATTCGCTTCAGTGTTAATCGTCAAACTGGAATCAGATATTGAGAACTGCTGAAGCCGCTCTAAGAACAAATTACTGACAACATCGATAATATTTTCATCGGTTGTTGTAGCCTCAGGAAGTAAGTGAGTGTTTACCATCATTCGAGCTTGATTCAATTCAAACTGTTTTGACTGCAAGCTGAACGTCTGCATCGATTGCCAAAAGTTTACTTCGACGTACACCCTACCAACGGTAAGCTCAAGCGCCTGACTCCCGGCATCTAAAAGGTTGACATCATTGAGTACTAAGCTAGGACCGTGTTTAGTCCATTCAGCGGTAATCGAGCCGATAGTTAAATCAGCGTTGTAATTCAGACTGATGTAATCTTCAACAAGGTGTTTATTGCGGTCTAAATACGGAAGTGAAAATCGCAACAGCGAAATCGCCACGGCTGATATGACCAACAGCAGCGCAAACAATGTCCATATTTTCTTTATTCCATAGGCAACGTAAGAGCGTACCTTATTCACATCATGACCACATCAAACTTGTCCTGATTGTACAAAGGTTCTGCTTGTACAGTAATTTGGCGTGATACAAATACCTCCAGCTCAGCCAACATATGTGATTCCTCGCCGAGTAATGCTTCAGCAACAGCTGGCGCGGCGTAAACAACAAACTTGTCTGCGTCATAGGCGCGATTAACCCGAACAATTTCGCGCATAACCTCAAAACAGGTGGTTTCAACTGTTTTGATAGATCCCCGGCCCTGACACACTGGACACTCACCACACAACACGTGCTCGAGACTCTCCCGCGTGCGTTTACGTGTCATCTCGATCAAGCCCAACGCAGTAAAGCCGTGAATATTCGTCTTAGCTCGATCTTTGTTCGTCGCAGCTTCAAGACTATTTAAGACCCTGCGTTTGTGATCAGGTTCAACCATATCGATGAAATCAATTAGAATCATACCCCCGAGGTTTCGTAAACGCAGTTGTCGAGCGATTGCCTGAGTGGCTTCGATATTGGTGTTGAAAATCGTCTCTTCCAAATTCCGATGTCCGACAAAGGCGCCGGTATTGATATCAATGGTGGTCATCGCCTCGGTTTGATCAATGATCAAATACCCGCCACTTTTAAGGTTTACTCGACGCTCAAGCGCTCGTTGAGTCTCATTTTCGACGTCATACAAGTCAAATATCGGCCGTTCACCTTGATAATACTCAAGCTTATTATTGAGCTCTGGCACGTATTCTTTGGTAAAACTCTGCAATTCTTGAAAGCTAAGATTTGAATCAATCCGAATGCGATCGATTTCTGTTCCGACAAAATCGCGTAAGACTCGCCGAGCCAGTGGCAAATCCTCATACAAAACATGCGACTTTTTGCGTTTCATTCGTTCCTGGATTTTTGACCACAAACGCCGCAAAAACTCAGCGTCTTGAGAAAGCTCAGCCTCTCCAACACCCTCTGCAGCGGTGCGCAGAATGAATCCGCCATTTTCGTCACAAAAGGTTTCGACCAATGTTTTTAATCGGTCGCGCTCTTGTTCATCTTCAATACGTTGTGAAACACCGACATGTGTAACGCTCGGCATGAACACCAGATAGCGCGACGGGATGGTAATATCGGTAGTGAGACGTGCTCCTTTGGTGCCAATTGGATCTTTAACCACTTGCACAACGATGTCTTGACCATCGCGAACAAGCTCGCGAATGTCCTTTTTAGCAATATCGCTGGTCGACATTTCGCCCACCAGTTCGTCGTGAATCGCGATATCTGATGCATGTAAAAATGCGGCTTTCTCAAAACCAATATCGACAAATGCGGCCTGCATACCCGGTAGCACTCGGCTAACTTTACCCCGATAAATATTACCGACGATACCTCGTTTAGTGTGTCGTTCTACATGGATCTCCTGCAGGATCCCATTTTCAATCAATGCCACGCGTGACTCTGATGGTGTCACATTGATCAAAAGCTCCGCACTCATGGTCTCACTCCAAATTTTGCTAGCAACTGCTTTGTTTCTGCCATGGGTAAACCCACTACCGCACTATAGCTGCCATTAATTGCTCTGACAAACTGGCCGCCCATTGCCTGAATACCATATCCACCAGCCTTATCTTGAGGTTCCCCCGATTGCCAGTAAGTTAACATCTCGTGGTCTGTCAATTCACAAAAGGATACTTCGGTGGAGACCAGGAGCGCTTGAGTTGTATCCTGATGCACCGCTGCAATAGCAGTATGTACATAATGGTTAGACCCGCTAAGTAAGCGCATCATTCGGACAAAATCGTCGAAATCAGTCGGCTTGCCTAATATCCTCTGCTCGATGACAACAATCGTGTCGGAAGCGAGTATTACACTGTCGGTTCTGAACGCCGGAGACAAACGATTAGCAACCGCGCTCGCCTTTTGATTAGCCAGTCGCATTACATGCGCAGTTGGCGATTCATTATCAAGCACAGACTCGTCAATGTCAGCCGCTTGGACCTGAAATTGGTATCCCATCAGCGTCAGCAATTCTGCGCGACGAGGGGAGCGCGACGCGAGTATTAATTGCGTCATCGTTAACTAACCTTGAAACGTCGTCGGGTGCGGCGTAGGAACCAAAATGCCCATGGCCAAATTAACATCGAGGTTAACACCGGCCACAGATAGTCAAACTGGAAGTAAATACTGGTTAACAAGTGTTGTAACCAGAACAAGACGAGATGATATAAAGCGCCCAATAACGCAATGATCACTGCCTGCTGCCATACCGAATAGTTGCGCAACCGCTGATAGTTGGCGGCTAGCACATAGATGGAAACACTGAGTGCGAAACTATGTACGCCCAGCGCCGTGCCTAACAGGATATCCATTGCCAAACCGCACAAAAACGCAACGCCGACGTTCACTCGGTTTGGTAACGCCATTGTCCAATATGCTAACACCACCAGCACCCAATCGGGTCGATAAAGGTCGGCTTGAATTGGCATTGGCATGATTTGCAGTACCAGTGCAGCCAATAAGGTCAGTGCAATCACACTGTGTCTACGTTTAATCATTGCGCTGACTCAATTGGATTTCGCTGCCATCATCGATAGCTTCTAGGGGCTCAGCCTGCTGCTCAGGCCAGAGTAACATTAGGTGCTTAAGCCGATCTAACTGAGCCAAAGGTTGTGCGCTGATGCTGGCAAATGGTCGAGTCTCATCACGCACAACGCGGGTTACCTGGGCAACCGGATACCCCTCTGGAAAAACATCGCCTAAGCCAGAAGACACCAGTATATCGCCAACGTCAATGTCGACACTATGTGCCACATGCTCCAGGTATAGTTCATCGAGAGCGCCACTACCCGAGACCACAAAGCGGATCGCATTGCGCTGTGAGCGCACAGGAATGGCATGCGTAACGTCGGTGATAAGTAATACCCGACTTGTGGTAGTTCCTACTTCAATGACTTGTCCAACGATGCCTTGATCGTCCAGCACAGACTGCGACACGTATACGTCGTCGATAGTGCCTTTGTTAATGACTACCTGATGACTAAACGGGTTATTGTCTACCGCCATCAACTCTGCAATCGTCTTGCGGATTTCCTGCCTCAGTGGCGCTTGTAACATTGAGCGCAATTTATCATTTTCGCTCTTTAGCAATTGATAGCGCTGTAACTGTTCGCTCATTAACAGTAACTGGTTACTCAATTGTTGGTTTTCTTTGATCAACTGCTGTTGTGAAGTAACCCGCTCGGCACTCCAGTTCAGCATTTGGCCAGGTAGGTTTGCTACGTATTGAAGCGGGCTCATGAACGAGTTTAGAAAGCCTCGAGTCGCGCTAAAGCCGTCAAATTTGTGGTCTACTATGATTAACGCGACCGACAACACCAGCGCCATTGCTAGGCGATTGTTGAGTGATGGGCCGCGCGTAAAAATAGTTTGCATAGTGTGCTGTTTGGCAGCAAATTAACTTTGCTACCACTCACCATCAGTTACTATTCGTAACTGAACAGGTCGCCGCCATGCAAATCAATCATATCGAATGCTTTACCGCCGCCACGCGCTACACAGGTTAGCGGATCGTCGGCGATTACTACCGGAATACCCGTCTCTTCCATTAGCAGTCGGTCTAAGTCTTTAAGCAACGCACCGCCGCCCGTTAACACCATACCGCGCTCTGAAATATCTGATGCTAACTCAGGTGGTGATTGCTCTAACGCAACCATAACTGCTGAAACAATACCGGTAAGCGGTTCTTGCAGCGCTTCGAGGATTTCATTGCTATTGAGCGTGAAACCTCGCGGGACACCTTCGGCCAGATTTCGACCGCGAACTTCAATCTCTCGCACTTCCTCACCCGGATAGGCCGCACCGATCTCATGTTTGATTCGCTCTGCTGTTGCTTCACCAATCAATGAACCAAAATTGCGTCGGATGTAGTTGATGATTGCTTCGTCAAACTTGTCACCACCAATACGAACTGAAGAAGAGTAGACAACACCGTTGAGTGAAATAATAGCAACTTCGGTAGTACCGCCACCAATATCGACCACCATTGACCCTGTTGCTTCGCTCACTGGTAGACCGGAACCAATGGCCGCCGCCATTGGTTCATCAATTAAAAACACATCGCGAGCACCGGCACCGATTGCCGATTCTTTGATTGCGCGTCGCTCAACTTGTGTTGAACCACAGGGAACACAAACCAATACTCGAGGGCTGGGACGCAGGAAATTATTGTCATGAACTTGTTTGATAAAATGCTGGAGCATTTTTTCAGTCACGTAGAAGTCTGCGATAACTCCGTCTTTCATTGGACGAATTGCACGGATATTGCCAGGTGTACGACCCAGCATTTGTTTCGCCTCCGCACCGACAGCAGCAACACTTTTTGGCCCTGCTGCGCGTTCCTGACGAATCGCGACTACTGACGGCTCATTGAGCACTATGCCTTGATCTTTAACGTAAATTAGAGTGTTTGCGGTTCCGAGGTCGATAGACAAGTCGTTGGAGAACATGCCTCGAAGCTTTTTAAACATGAAATGCCTTTATCCTGTGTGTGATGACAACCTTCCGAACGGCTGCCTTTAGCGCTTGCAAATTTATCCGCACACTTTACCAATCAAGGCCTGTAACAGCAAGTAAGTACTGCGCTACAAGCCAAATAAAATGCGGGCTATTCGAAGGTTTCTCGCCAATGAATAGTGCGGTCATTGCCACGCAAAATGCCAAACGTTGCAATACCGATTGGAGAGTCATTGCTGTCGATAGTTCCGTCCTGGTTCCAATCGATATTCAAATAGCTGCTCCAAGGCGCAGCGCTAGTAGGATCAAGGCTAATGGTTACCGTGCCTCTGAGCGCTTCACCCGAGGCATTAATCGGCGGTCCCAAGTTGAAATCGCCACTATCTGATTGTCCATTTTGGATAAAGCCTGCGGCACTGGTGGGCGACAGTAAACTCACGATGTTGTGCTCGAACTCACCCGTGGACGCGTTACTAATGGTGATATCACCATTTGTCTGTAACAGATTGATTGGCGTACAGCTATCATCATTATTAACTCGCCATTCTCCAGATTCATAATACTCCGCTAACAGTGGCAGCATAATTGTTTCTGACTCAGGGCCGAAGCTATTCACAAACGCCAGTCGCCCGTAGCGTTGCTGAGTTCCTTGAATGTCATTGACCGTGTAAGCCTCACAACCATTGGGATAACTGGATTGATAGCAGACGCCGTCGGCATCAGTGAAAAAGCTATCAGAGAAGGTTAAGTCCAAGCGGCTTTCAAACGGTTCAACAGCTGTAGCCGTCTTGTCGTAAACAAACGCACTCGACAGCACATCAATGGTTCCTCTACCATCGTATACATCATTGCCGGTCAAACTTAGACTGCCTATATTATTGACGCTAGCGGAGCCGCTATAACCAGAGCTATCGGCGTAACTCAGGTCTGCCGTCGTTGGGCTCAACCGCCACAGTGCATCAGTATAGTTTGCTGTGATGTCACCTAAGGCGTTGTAGGCAGTCAGTTGTACGCTAGGCTCTTGACCCACCTCGTAACCAAATTCCTGGCCTACGTAAGTGAATGATGCAGAGCATGTATCTGCCAGTGTCCCCTGGTTCAACGTGCTGACATCAAAGTACGCAGGAATAAAACGACCTACATCCAAGGTACTTGACGTCACACTGCTAGATAGATAATCCAAGTCTCGCACAGCAAGTCGAATATTGCCGACTTCTTCATAATATGCGTCAGCATATTGATATCGCCCATTATTGAAAGTGGCAGTAATAGATTCAAAGACCAAACCTGATTGACTATTGAGCATACTGCCGGCTCCATACACGAAGCCAGCGTCATTGCCTGCGCCATTCGGCTGAACCCGCTGCACGGCCATTTGCAGCTGCCCCGGCTGATAACCCGGTAGCAATGAGCCGTTCTGGCCCAATGCTTCAATGCTCAGTTCGAATCCTGCTCCGGCCACTTGTGGGTCATCCGCCGCGTCAGCAATTTGTAAGCTGGCAGGTATGCTATTGAGCTTCGCAACACCTGAGCCGAAGTTAACACCTTGCACTGTTGCAGACGCACTTAACGCCAACCGTCCTGCATCGGCGTATTGTTGATTGGCCAAGGTTGCCGCACCAGCGTTATTGAAATTGAGCGTAACTGAACCAGACTGTGTCCCTTGAGCGTTGCCACTGATGCCAATACCTGCAAACGGTACCTGACACACATTGCTCGAATACGGAGCATCTGGTTCAGAAATACAATCAAAACTCAAATCTATCGTCTGGGGTCCTGTCAACAGAGCACTGCAGGCACCATTGTTGTCGCGGATTGCACGAATCCCAATGGTACCAAGGTCCTGTTCAGCAGTGACAATTGGCAATTGGTTGCCCGTTGGATTGGTAACATCGAAGAACTCCAGTCCCGCATCGACATACTCAATACTACAGTCGGGATTACACACTATAGATGCAGCCGGGTTTGCTGATGCTAGCCCTATATTCACTAATCCCGGCGTACCGTTGCGTAACTGTACCGTCGTCGAACCACTAAAGGTCACAGTATCCCCATTGTCCCAACCATTCGGGGACAAGGTTACCGTGCTGGGAACCGAAGCAAGGTTCGCACACGCCGCGTCTGCACAGGCGCGGATAGTCACTTCGGCACTGCTACACGTTAAGGCTTGTTCCGGATGAACAATCTGGTAATGGTCGATCGTTACACAGGGAGTCACATCTCCCATGTCGGCCAACACTTGTGCGCGAGTTTGATTAAAGTTGTACACGCGGACGTCATCATATTGGCCGTTAGCGGAATTGTCCGTTCCTCCCTGTATGATATAGGTGTTCCCGATATCACCAAAATATAAGTCACCCAGGCCTGCAATTTGGCTAGTGCGAAGAGAGGAACGTATTCGAAGATTTACTTGATTTCCATTCAAAAATAGCTTTGTGGTGTTATTGACTAAGTCCCAAGCCAATGCGACGTGAACCCACTCATTGGCAGCGAAATTCAGACGCCCTGTCTCGGCAACAAAATCACCGTCAGTATTGTCTTCCATCGCGAATCGTAACGTGCCGTTATGCCGCAGTACCATAAAAAAGTATTTATCAAGGTTATTGTTGCGACGTGGAGGATTTGCCAACTGAGAGGCATCAAAAATCTGCCTCGAACCGCCGTTACGCCAAGACCGGTCACTGCGGTACCAGAAGGAAATAGTGCCGCGACCACCGATTTCGTTTAAGTCTAGTTTGGAGTTAATTGCATCTATTTGGTTGACCGTGGTGTTGTAGGGTACATCCAAAACGCGACATGAGATGGGAGCACTAGGCAGTACCGGTTCCACGTTGCCGACAGGGTCGGCATCGTATGCATTGGCGGTTGAATCTGTGACCTGACCAGGTCCTGTGTATTCTTCCTGTTCGAATTGATAGTGCGCAATGGGCCTGTCGCCGGTGCAGTTGGCACAGACATATGTTGCCGCTTGATACAGGTCATCAATATCAGCCAACGTCAGTTCATTTTGATACAAACGCACATCATCAAACTCTCCTTTGAAGAAATCTCTGAGCTGACTTGGTGTTGACTCATTATCCCCCGAGCGCACGGCAGTAGCGCCAAGAATAAGAGGTTCAGTATTCCCGGCAATGCCGCCATTAAAATTGCTATTTGAGGCTACCAAGCGACCATCAATAAACAAGCGCATGCGCTGATTACCAAACGTATAGACCAAGTGGTGCCATGTATTTTCTCGAATCACACGAGAATTGGAGCTCATCGAATAACTTTGCGAAGTACTTTGATGACGCGCATTCACACGACCACTGGAATCTAACCAGAGCGTTAGGTGTCCGCCGCCATCGAAATTTAAGGAATCACGCGACAGAATCCCCATACCGCCGAGGTCGGGCGTGTTCCTAAAGCTCAAGTCCGGCACTTTCAGCCACATGGAAATACTGCCTGTGGTTAGACTCATCGCATTGGTGTGCGGCACATTGATGTGCCCACCAGTACCATTTAATCGCCCAGCCTGACAAAACTTACCATCATTGATCGTGCTCGCTGCTCCAACGGTTGCCCCGCTGCTATTCCCAACAATATCAATAACTTCTCCCGTTGTACCATTGACAGAACATAAGTCCATCGGCCAGTGAGCTGTTAACCTTGCGTTACTCGTACACGTCGTGCAACTACCTTCGGCGATATTGAACAGGTTGGTAATTTGTCCCGCATTCAATTGCTGATCAAAAAGTTTTAGGTCATCGATGCTACCCTTAAACAAATCACGTAGTTGGTTCGAAGGCGCGCTATTGTCGGCCGTTTGCCAAGCATTGGCACCGAGTATGATGGGCTCGCGATTACTACCCAGCCCGCTGGTGAAACCGGCATTCGATGCGCGCAAGACGCTATCGACATATAGCTGCATGCCATCGCCGCCCCAACTGAAGGCAACGTGATGCCACTGACCCGCTGTAATCACATTACTCGACTGCATCGTGTGACTGCTCGACGCGCTTTGCAAACGCACACGCATGGCGCCACTGTTGGTTACCCAAAGGGTTAAATGACCCCCGTTGTCTAGGCCCGTGGAGTCTTTTGATAAAATCCCCATGCCGCCAGCACTGGTGCGGTTGCGGAAGGTAAGATCGGGCACCATGAACCAAAGAGAAACCGTACCATTGTTCAGGTGGTAATCGTCGGTATGCGGTATCGAAATTACGTCACCAAGCCCTTGCATTTGACCGGCTTGGCAGTATTGACCGTCAAAATCAATGCCGGCACCATTGAGTGCCCGACCATGATTGCCGCCTACAACGTCTAAAACTTCGTTGGGATTACCCGATAGGCTGCACACATCAATTGGCCAATGACTAATCGGGTCGGAGGCCAAAGCTGAGGTTGTGCACGTTCCGCCGAAGTCAACATTTTGCAGTGCAGTTGGCGCATAAGTGACCCGAGCATTTTCTTCCATAACCATATCGGCGGTATTAACTGCGCCAGTAATACGACTATTGAACTTCATGTTCATACTGTCTTTAGCATAAACAAAACCATTCAAGCGCGCATTTTGCTCCATCGTGACATCTGCATAACTGATGAGTGCCAATTTATCCGCAGTACCATTGTGGTTGATCTTTGAATTGAACTTAAAATGCGCGTCTTTGACGTATAGGGTGGCCGGTTCGTTGCCAATAATTTCAATAGTGGCGCCCTGCTCGGCGGTGAAATCCTCAATCCAGTAATCACCTCCAGCTAATCGAACGGTACTGTTAAACTTGGCGTGCATTGATTCCATCACATAAGTGCCACCACTTCCAGCCAATGTTAAACGCCCATTTTGCTCGATCGTCACATCGTCGTATTGGCCTGGGTTCATCGTGCCTGTGCCATTGAAACGGATATGAACATCCTGACTCGACTGGCTTTCTCTGAAAGGTGTCAAAACTAAATTAGCAGCACTTTGCTGCCCAGCTACACAAGGTCCGGTATCACAACTGCGACGACCATTTGAACTGTCGGTTACGCGATTGAACGTTAATATGCCATCACTGCCGATTAGCCTAGCATTGCGCTTAAATTCAATTTCGCCATTGGCGGCGTACGAAGCTGCAGGATCGGGAAACACATCGAGACACTGAGCCGCCAATAACGGCAGTGCGCATAGACTCAAAAATGCACCGACTATTGCCCTAAACATTAAGGTTGCTCCTGCATCGCATCCAATGAAACCTGACGGCTAACAATAATACCGCCTGCGTTACATTGTCCAATACTTGAAAAGCGATAGTAGTTATTCGTAACACCCGCTAAATCGACCTGTTCGGTGCTGCAGGTTGCAATATATTGGCAACCCGCTAGACCGTTGATAGCGCTGAAGCTGGCCGGGCTATTGATTGTTGCACTGCAGCTATTGGCTGCGGCATTTAATGGAAACGTTTGTTGTAATAAGACCTCAGCTCCTGCTTGAGCCGCAGACAAAGCCCGAACACCTGCGACGTTGACCACAGTCGTTTGCGATGTTGCGCTCAGCATGCGTGTCATTGTGATCCCTAAACCGGCCAGTACAACAATCACAAACAGAGCAATAACGAGCATGCTACCTTGTTGGTTTTGGATTCGACTAAGGTACATTGGCGATGCGTACCTCTTGATTGTAATTGATCACTTCGTCATTGCGGTTAAAGCGCAAGCGAAGTTGCACGTATGCGTTGCTCAATAAACTGGCATCTACCACGCGGAAAGGGTCATCGCTACCAGCCGACTGGCTATCGGGGTTAGTTGACAAGGTGTTATCAATAAATTCCGCCATCAACACGCCCCCACTGTTAAAGACGGGCTGGTTAGCACTAACACTACTTTGGTGAAAATACAGTTGGTTGTCGCGGACACAAAAATTGTGAGCAACTGTGCCCATGTAGACGCGATTTGCCGGTGAAGTTGTCGCAAATGCGCCTGAAACGGTTAATTGGGCTTGATTATCGCTATCATCTAGCGAGCTACAACTCGTATCTGCACCATCATCTGCACAGGCAAGGATACTCCGGCGCCTATTCTGATTGGGATCGTAAACATCTTCACTGCGAGTCGGGTATACCACTGCGAACGTCGAGCCGTTGACAGGGACATATGCGTTACCGCTGATATCACCCATCTCAACCACGGTAAGCTGCGTATCACTGCTCGGTAACTGCGGTAATTGAAGATAAAAGGTACTGTAGTCAATCGGGATATATTGTAAGCAGTGCACGCTTGCATCACCCGCTAAGCGCACACTATTCGGGATCGCATTACGGATTTCACGGGTCAAGCGTTCTACCGCGAACTGACTGTCGCCCAATAGTTGCTCGCGCTCGGTGACATCATTGAATATCTGCATACTGCTGCGAATAAAACCACTGATTCCTACAGATACTATAGCTAAAATAATCAAGCTAGTGACCAATTCGACCAATGTAAATCCCGTTGCTCGGCGCATCAGTAGTTAGTCCTCAAAACTGAAAACGGAATCGCATCGCCTCCAGGTGTGGTAATCAACACCTGAATAACTTTGCGGCTACCGATTAAACTACCGCTATCCAAGCTACCATTTTGGTCTAAGTCATCGTCATTAACACCATCTAGATTGTCGTCATAGAAGACAATTACCTGAGCCCTAAATCCCTCATAAAAATTGCCGTCAGGGGTACTCAAAACCTCTCCTAAAGAGTTGGTAATGCCTGCTCCGCTGGCATCTAAGCCATTGTAGTCGTCAATATCATCGAAGCTTTCCCGAGTTTCGCCTGCGTCGGGACCTAAATTGCCACTGGTTGTGCAATCGACGCCTTCATTGCAGCGTTGACTGCCACCAAGCAAATCGGAATTTTCATCAAATGCCTTGGCATTGACTTCATTGATAAGACTTTGCCCCAACTCGATCGCCCTGACTTGCCAGATTGGATCGATGCTATTGCGTGATTGGTTAGCGACCAAAGAAGTGACAATGCTCAGTGCCACCGCAAAAACCACGATCCCCGCAATCATCTCGACAAGCGTAAATCCCCGTTGAATATCTGTCCGTTGACGATTAACACGCATGCACATAACCCTGAGATTCAATGCAAACGCGAGCCTCTGAGGTACCAACAAAGCTCACAACACAACCACTGGCGCAATTATTGACATTGGTGAGTGGTCGCCCCATTCCATCAAAGCCGATGGACGCCAAGCTACTACTTGCCCCATCGAGGGCATTTAGAGTCACTCCCTGCTCGGCAATTTCAGTGTTGGTTGTTGAGAGGAACTCGACACTTGCATCAATTCCAGCTGCGCAAGTCGCCGCTTGATTGCCAGCACTGTAGTCGAGGCTCGGTGGACCAAATGCGGGCGCGACTGCGCCTGTGGATAGATTGATTTGGAAACAAAAACCGGCACGACTGTCGTGCATGGCCCGTTGTTGTATATTACGCAGCGCGCTGATCAAACGGTTTTGGTAAGTAAACTCTGCAATGCCGTCGTTCCCGCTGAAACGTGCCACGGCGATAACACTGAGAATACCAATCAGTAGCACAACCGTAATCAGCTCTACGAAACTAAAGCCTGACTGGTGCAGCAAAAACGGCCGGTTTACCGGCCGAGAAGGTGTTTTTTCCATAAAGCTTCAGATGCGCAGGTAGTCATTGACTACCTTTCTCTGCGAGCGCTTTAGGTTGTCTTAGCAACCGCCGTCTTGAACCGTTACAACTGGTGCTGAATTGGCGTCAGCAGCTTCAGCGTAAGTTACTTGGCACTGGTTAGCAGCGGTTGTCGATGCGGTTACGCCCTGCGGAGTAATCACAAACGTGCCGGCCGTAACTGCTGCATCACCGCTATTGGTCAGTGTCCAATCGGCTGCTTCTAGCGTAGCCCAGGGTGCAACATTGGCTAACGTTAAAGCGGCGCCAGCAGCTGGATAACCAAAGTCAGTCTCTACTGCAGAACCGTTTACGTCTGCTTGGCTAGTCGCGTTTCCAGCGCTTGCATTCGCCTGCTCGCCAGCGATCGCCGACTTTGCATACACCAATTGTGCACCACCTTGCAGGGCGGCCTTAACCCCTTGCAAAGTTGATGCTCGCGCGTCTCCCTGCAAGTCGATAAAGCGTGGTGCTGCAGTTACCGCCAAAATGCCGAGAATGACAATTACAATGATAAGTTCAATCAGGGTAAAACCACGTTGTTGCATGTTTGAGTTCCTCAATAAACGTTGTGAAAATTTAATTATTATTATCCATCAAAATCTGGGTGAACATCCGAGTTCACTGTTGACCCGTGTTGTTGCTAAATACGATTACTTGACCAATCCGTGGGTCGTAGATAAAACCGTTGCCAGCGGTATTGTCTAAAGGCTCTTGGCTGCGGTTCTTGATCGTCTGTGTCAGATAGTAATAACACACATCATTCCCCCCCGAACCGGTACCTTCACTTACATTGGTAAAGTAGCGAAATTCGTCAAATGGACGTTGGCTCCAATTCGAAGAAATCGTTGGCGCGCTTTGCATGATCAAATTGAATATACTTTCACAATCCAGTGTCGTTAATGCATCATCTTCTGAACTACTATCGTTATTCAATTGTCCTGTGGGATATCCAGTATCTTTATCGATACCTACGCGAATCCCATCAATGGTTACAAAGGTTAAATTGGTTCCGTCATTGTCTTGTGGACGCGCTTCCAACTCCCATTGAGCTCGCACCAAGCCGACTGCTGTAGCAAAGCCTCCGGCTACGCCTTCGACGGTGGCATCTTCTGCATCCTCAGTTACGTCGAGGAAACGCGGAATGGCTACGGCAGCAAGTAACCCTAGCATAACCACGACAATAACCAGCTCGATTAAAGTGAAACCGGCGCTGCGTTGCTTGCCCGTAGTCAATTTGGATAGATGAGCCCGAGCCCCATGCATGCTGTGTTCCTTGCGTTGTTTAAAATTATTCATCTGTCATCACTCTACCGCTATTCACATAATAGTCAAAGTAAGGTCCCGTTGACACTCTAAAGCGGCATCGTTGCTGAACTTGACCATTATCATCAACACCATCGTTGTAATACTCCGGCACTACACGGAAATTATCCAGTCTTGCCGGCATATTCAGAATCCCTTGCCACAAACTTTCACAGCTATCGCTATTATCATCGACAAACGGATAGCCGTTAGCCGCCATGCGGATCGGCCTACGTCCAGTTTCTTTGCCCCCGAAGTCGTAGTGCACTAGCATGATCATTTGTGGTCGCCCCTCAGCTTGCCACTGCCAATGCGCGTTAGTGACACTGCGTTCAAATTGTTGCGCAAGAGTCCGCATCATTTCGTCTTTAACGTCAGGGTCGCTATTGTAAAAATATACAATCGCAGCAGCCATCAAACCGACAAATACGGTTATTACGGCTATATTCGACAGCAACCCAGTATGATGTTCGGAGCTTTCGGGTATCCGCATTAGTTGCCCCCCCGAATGGCACCCATCATGTCCCACATCGGCGTAAATATGCCGAGTGCGAGCACCAACACCATTGCCGCTACTACCACGATTAGAATCGGCTCGATTTTAGACGTCAGGCTCTTCAAATCGTAATCCACTTCACGCTCGTAGTAACTCGCGGTCTCGCCAAGCAATTCGTCAACTCGCCCGGTTTCCTCACCGACGCTGATCATTTGCATTACCAATGGGGTAAACAAGCCTGAACTATTGGCCACACGGGTTAGATTTTCACCGCGTTCTATTGAGCGACGCATTTCGATTATTTTGTCCGCCATGTAGGCATTACTAACCGCTTCAGCAACCAAGTTGAGCGCGGTTGTGAGCGGAACCCCAGATTTCAGCATCATTGCAAAACTACGCGCAAACCGACCTAATAAAGAACGCTCGAGAATGGCACCGACAACCGGAATACGCAGTTTGAATTTATCCCACCGGTATCGCCCAGAGTCAGTGTTAACGTAGCGACGGACAGCATAGATAATCAGGATTAAACCAATCACTAAATATTGCCATTGGGTCAAGAAAAACTCTGACATTCCCATTAAAAACAGTGTCATGGCAGGTAGTTCAGCGTCAAAACGAGCGAACATGCCAGCAAAAATCGGGATAACCCAAATGTTCATGATGACCAAGGCCAACGCAAGCGCAATAATGACGAATGTAGGATAACGGGTCGCCTGCTTAATTTGCTTACGTGTTTCTTGCTCTCTTTCCAGATACTCTGCCAACTGCAAAAAGGCTAGATCTAACTGGCCCGTGTTCTCGCCAACATGCACCACACTGATAAATAACTGTGAGAATACTTGAGGATGCTGGTTCATCGCAGACGACAAATTACGGCCCCGTTCAAGCTGATCCATCACATCTTCAAGTGCATATTTCATGCGCAGCGACGTGGTTGTATCGGCCAACCCCGCAACTGAGCGCAATATAGGAATACCAGCCCGCGTTAACGAATACATTTGCCGAGCAAAAATGACTAAGTCGTCCAGTTTAACCCGTGGCGTCAAAAAGTTGATTTTTTGAACTTTTTCGCCTGTTTTTACTTCGCCACCAGCAAGAATTTCGATCGGCGTAATATTGCGTCCAGCCAACACTTTAGCGGCAGCGCTTTCATCATTTGCATCGATGCTGCCGGTAGTCAAATCGCCGTTGCGCAGACGACCGGTATAGCTAAACTTAGCCATTAGGGTTCATCCTCAAGGCTTAACCCTCCAGTCGAAAACCCAGAAGCCGGATTTGTCGAAGAGGCAGGCGACACAATATTCGATTCTTCACGCTCTTCAACAGGCGCTAGATTTTCAAGATGAGAGGTTTCATCCAGACCGTAATCAACGTCACGCTCAGCGACCATTTCAACCAGTTTGAGTACTTCTTCGACCGTTGTAACGCCCATCTTCGCGTAGGTCAAAGCAGTGTGTGACAATGCACGGTAGCCTTTACTCTGTTGGGCTGCTTGCGAAAATCCGTCGGTGTCATTGTTCTTCAGCGCGCCCATCATTTGCTCATTCATTTCGAGCAATTCAAACACACCAACCCGACCGCGGTATCCGGTTTGATTGCATTTCTGACAGCCTCGCCCATGCTTGAACTGAATCGAAGAAATATCTTCTTCAATGTGACTTAACCAAAAGACTTCATCTTCATTAGGTTGATATTCGGTTACACAGTTGTCACAGATACGGCGCACCAAGCGCTGCGCAATGATCGCGCGCAACGAGGTCGCGACCAAATATCCCGGAGCCCCCATATCCAAAAGACGAATTGCGCTACTGATAGCGTCATTGGTATGCAGTGTTGACAATACCAAGTGACCCGTTAGCGCACCCCGCAAACCTATCTCTACGGTCTCATGGTCACGCTTCTCACCAACCATGATGATATCTGGGTCTTGCCTCAACGTAGTACGAAGTATGCTGCTGAAGTTCAGATCGATCTTATTATTGACTTGTACCTGATTGATACGCGGCAAGCGGTATTCAACTGGGTCTTCAACCGTAATAATTTTCTTGGATGCTTGGTTTAACTCACTGAGTGCGCCATACAATGTGGTTGTCTTACCCGACCCCGTTGGTCCAGTGACCAAAATCATACCGTGAGGGCGCTTCAGCAGTGTTCGGAAACGCTCTAAAATACTGTTCGGCATCCCCGTTTGTTCAAGGGTCAATATCCCTGCCGATTGATCGAGCAAACGCATTACGACTGATTCACCAGACTGAATCGGCATGGTAGATAGACGCACATCAATGCGGTGATTCTTAACCTTTACCTGGGTACGACCGTCTTGTGGCAAACGCTTTTCGGAGATGTCCAAGCCAGCCATTAATTTCAGACGCAAGACCAGAGCCGCAGCAACGTTGCGCTCTTTGATTACGGTTTCCTGAAGCACGCCATCGACCCGCTGGCGGTTCCGCAGTTGATTTTCATCTGGTTCAATATGAATATCTGACGCCTTAGTTTGAACCGCTTCTTCAAAAATCGATTGAAGCAGCTTCGCAACCGCGGTGTCATTACCGTCTTCTAACCCTCCGGTAAGGTCAAACTCATCATCCGATTCGTATTCTTCGGCGAGCTCTTGGGCAAACGAGGCGATTTCTTCTGTACGTCGATAGAAATTATCATAAGCACCAAACAACTGGGCTTCACTGACTACAGCCACCTTAATTGGTTTAGGCAGCATATCATTCAAACTATCAATGGCCGCCAAATCTGCCGGGTCACTCATCGCAACCAACAAATTGTCACCGCTATCTTCAAGCACGAGAGCCCGATAACGTCTAGCCTGCATTTCAGGCAGTAGCTTGACCGCTTTCGGGTCGACACTGAAGTGATCGATGTCAATCAAGGGTACTTTAAGATGCTCAGACAGAAGTTGGAGCAACTGTTCCTCGCTGACCAAATTCATCTCAGTTAAGGTAGCACCCAGCTTACGACCGGTTTTGCGCTGCTCGCCCAATGCTTCCATAAGCTGGTCATTGGTAATCACGCCACTTTGGACGAGTAGGTCACCTAATCTGATACGCTTTTGTTGACTCATTCTACTCCCACCAATAGTGCGCTACGCTGTTGCACAAACCGCTGTACGTCGATACTCAATTGATTCAAAGCTAATGCCTGCTGATACGCAATCAATGCTTCATTACTGCGTTGATTGCGCTCATTGGCGATCCCTAAACCCAACCACCACCGCGCTTGGTTTGGCTCCATTTGGGTTAAGCGCTGGTAATCCGCTAATGCTAGGTCGAAACGCTCAAGTTGATCAGCCAAAGACGCTCTAAAACCCAAAAACTCCACCCCGATAGGTTGTAGTTCAAATGCGGGATTTAGGGTATCTAACGCTGATTGGACTAGCTGTTGCTGGGCCAGCAATCTGGCTAGCATTAATCGCATTGTACTTTCTTGCGGTTGACGCTGAATGCCGATTTCCAATATTGACTGGGCGTTTAGGGCTCGGCCTTTGGCAAACAAAAGTGCTGCTAGCTTTTTACGCGCGGCTAGGTTGTCGGGCTCGGTCGTTAACAGGCGCTCAAGTAGCACAATCGCCTGCTCATCTTGGCCAGCTCTCACGGCCGCCAATGCTTGTTCTCTGAGTGAAACGCCGGTTTGTTCTGCACCGCTAGATTGCTTGCTAAACACCGCGACAAGCGTTTCTTCAGGCAACGCTGGTACGATTGACTCAGAGGGTTCAGTAGGAAGCTGTTCTGCTTCAACAGGCTCACTCGGAGCAGCTGACAAGGCGGACTGCTGGGGTTGAGAAACTTCCGCAGTTGACAAAACCTCTATAGGAGTTTGCTCCGGTAATGGATCGCTGGCTGTTTCTGAGGCGACTACTGAGTCTTGTGCCGCGCCTACCACTCGCATTGGGCGAGCTTCTGTCACGTCTGGCTCAGCATTAGTATCTATGGCTACGAGAGCAGTCGACGGATCTTCGGCTTTGGATACAGGCTCACTGACGATTGATTCAGAATCGTGTTGGTTAGTCGTATTTTGTCCGTCAGATGATGCTGCATTGAAATAGGTCCAACCAACCACAGCGATCATCACCAATACTAAAGCCGTCAGAACCCCGACTAATACGTACAGCTTTGGCGAAGCATGCTTAACCGGCGCTTGATAAACAGCAGAGGCACTCGTCTGCCCCGCATGTTCGCGTTGCTCGAGGTCTTTGAGCATTTGGTTAACGACACTCACGCGCGGCTCCAAGGTGCAAAATAAACCAACAAGGTAAACGTGAAGCTAGTCAGTAATACCAAAGTCCATATCAGCCAATAAGATGATGTGACCGGTTGCGCTGCTTCCGTGTCATCGATTGCCGCGCGCAGATCTGTGACCTGAACTTGTCGTTTACCTTGTCCGTAAACCAGCATAAGCGCCTTATGGCATAAGACATTAACGATCCTAGGGGTACCTTTGCTAGCACGAAACAGCCATTCAGCGCATTTTCTATCAAACACTTCCGGACCTGAGTACCCGGCAATGCGCATCCGGTGCTGAACATACTGAAACACCTGATCTGCATTCATTAATTGTAATGAGTACGAAAAGGTTATGCGTTGTTTGAGTTGGCGCAGTTCAGGCAAGGCTAGTTTTTCGTCTAACTCAGGTTGACCAAACAACACCACTTGCAGCAATTTTCGCGACTCAGTTTCCAAATTGGTCATCAATCTTAGCGACTCAATCGATTCGACTGGTAACGCTTGCGCTTCATCAATGATCAATACTACAGAGCGACGCTGTTGATGAATTTCAATTAGCCTTTCTTGAATGCGTTGAGTGAATTCTTGTTGGTCTGACTGCTCCGCTAACGTCACGCCCAATTCAGCAGCTACTGCACGTCGCAATTCGGCAGGAGACAGCATCGGGTTTGGAATGTAAGCAGATACGAAATGATCAGGGAGTTCATTCAACAACTTGCGACATATTAAGGTTTTGCCTGTACCGACTTCTCCGGTGACCTTAATAAAACCTTCACCGGTTTTTAGCGCTGTCATTAATACTTGCAGCGCTTCTTGATGACTCGGTAAACCAAAAAAATACTGGGTATTCGGTGTTAGAGTAAAAGGTAATTCCTTAATCCCGAAGTGATAGAGGTACATGATTAGTCCACATATAACCAGTCTGCCATTTGCTCTTGGCTCATTTGCAATTGTTCAGACCAGGTCCCGACCCCAACGACCGTTGGTTTAAGTAAAATAATCAGCTCACTTTTCACTTCTTTGTCTTGACGGTTCTTGAACAAGTTACCGAGTAAAGGAATATCACCTAGCAATGGCGTTTTGGAATTCACTTCAGAAATACTAGATTGCATTAGCCCGCCAATGACAACAATTTCACCTGAATTGGCGCGGATAACGGTATCTGACTCGCGAATGGTACTCTGTGCGAGCGGCAATACGATCTGCTCTTGATTGAGTGTGACAACCTTTTCCTGTTCTTGGGTTTCAATCACTGACGGATGGATGTGCAACAGCACACTGCCACGTTCGTCAATCTGCGGCGTTACGTCCAGTGCAATACCCGAGAAAAACGGGGTTAATTCGATATCGGGTACAACCGATGTGGTCGTCGATGTAATAGTATTTTGACTCGATACATCAGTAACGAAATACTCATCGTCACCAACCTTGATCACTGCTTTTTGGTTGTTCGTTGCCGTCACACGAGGGCTGGACAATACTTGTACATTGCCTTGGGTCGACAACAACGATAGAACACCGGTGAAATCTTGGTTGATAAATGACAAGCTGGTGATCCCGCCCAACGCCGCAGAGACCTCATTACCCAATGTCCCCGCTGAAGTCGAAAACTGGAAGTCCGTGCTGCCCGCATTTGCCAGTACCTGATTCCAGTTGATTCCTTGCTGGAATTCATCGTTCAATGACACTTCGAGAATACGCGCTTCTAGCACAACTTGACGCTGCAAATTGTCTTCTGAAATTTGTAGGTATTCCCGAATTGCCTTTAACTCATCCGGCATAGCTCGGACGGTAACTAAACCGGCCTGTGGTGTGACAAACACGGTCCGCCCCAATTCAGTTCCAATCATCGACTGCAAACTAGACTGTAGATCTTCCCAAAAGTTGGTTTCCGTCCGGGTACTAATAACCGTGCCGTTGACATTATTATTTAAACCACCACCGAGATTGTTACTGTTTTGGCTATTGCCGCTGAAATTGTTGAAAGAACTGTTGCCATTATTCGAATTGTTGCCTTGCGCCTGCGAAACCCCGCCCGAAATAATACTGGTTTGCGTCGCGCCATCACGCTGCATTAACAAGTAATTGATATTGAAGGTTTCAGTGCGCATCCCCGCGGGGCGAACGCGATATATTGTGCCTTGCCGGTCAATATCAAAACCGTACAATTCACCGACTAAGTCGAACACCTGATCCAGAGACACTTGCTTCAAATTCATTGAAATGGATCCACTCACCTCAGGGTGAATCGCCACACTGTAGGGGGTGTCAGTGACCAACCCCGCGAAGAACGCAGAAGCATCAACCGACTGAGCATTAATATCGTACTTGTCACTACCAAAAAGGCCAGTATCCGACGGAGCTGGCGGTGCTTGAAGCGCTGCGGAGACTGAAGGTGGGAGTTGTTGCAAACTCGCTTGCCTCTCAGCATGGGCTTTTTGTTCATTTGCAACCTGTTGCTGCAATTGCTGCTGTAGCGATGTTTCTACGTGACTTTTGTCGACTGTTTGACATCCGGTTACGAACAAAGAAACCCCTAGGGCGACGAGCGCACCTTTATATTGAGGCTTGCGATTAAAGGGCATCATTTCACTAAAAGTTGTCCGTTGCATTTTTCTTTATTTCACCGGTTGAATTCACGCGTAACGTACGTGTCTGAACTAAGCCATCGAGCAACTGCTCAACAATCACATGATCGGCATTGATTTTCAAAACCTTGATGCCGTACTGCTCGCTACCTTCCGTCATCGAAATCCCATTAATAATAGCGACTTTACGTTCGGCCATCATCATGATGGCGCTGAGTACTGCGCCCTGGTTGACTACGACGTCTGCAATTTCGCTGTTCTGCTGGGTAGCGGGTCGGGTCGGATCACTCAACGACTGTGCAGAACAAATACTACTGAAAAGGACTAACGCAAGCAGTAAAAATCGCATCTTACTGCACCCCCATAAAGGCGCGGTTGGTGCTCAAAGTATAGAGTTCCAATGTAATCGTCGCATTCGGGTATTCGTCAACCTGATAATCTAACGACCGCCAATACACTTGCCAAGGAAACGCTTCTACTGATTCAAGGTAGTTCAATACTTGGGCATAGCCACCCTCGAACACAAACTTAACGCCGTGTTGATAAAGAGGTAAATCAGCTCTTTGCTCATCGTTTTCATACACGCTGACGGGTGGTATCGAACTCAACTCTTGTAGTTTGAGTGCATGGGCTTGCTGTAGCATCTGATCAATGACAATCGGCATCTGTTGAGCTGGCACAAGCTCACGCATCTGGGTTGCAAATTCTTGATCTAACGCCTCAATGCGCTGATGTAAGTTATTGATTCGCTGCTGTAACTGCTCATTTGGGTCATCAGCCAACGCTTCTTTTAGCAACACCAATTGTTGGTCAGAGCCACGCAATTCGATGCGCTTATTTTCAGTTTCTAGGTCAATCCGATCGTTTTCCAGATATTTTGGTTCGATAACGAACGTAAATCCGGCAAAGACGATCAAAATCACACCGGTAAGTAATACCAGATACTTTTCTCGATCGGACAAGGCTGCAAACTGTTCATTCAACTTTTCAAACATTAATTCTGCCCCCCAGCCGCAGAGGGTTGTTCGGTGTCTGTTCGAGTAGTTGTTAGATTGAACAGTAGATTTTGCTCCTGCCGGATAACCTGAGCTTGATCGAATTCTTTACCCGAAAAATACTCTGTCTGTCCTAAACGACCAATCCACTGCGGTAACGCCTCAGGCCGCAACGACTGACCTTCAAAATTCATACTGCTTTCAGTGACGACAATGCGAGTCAGCCATAAATCTGTGTGGTGCTGCTGGGCAAGCTCTTTGAGCATTAGAGAAAAGCTCGCTGACTTAAGTGCCTCTCGCTCACTTAGCGCTTGTTTAAGGCGCTCTTTGTCTTGCAGTGAAGCCTGAAGACCGGCAAAAACAGCCAGCAGCTGCGGGTCTTCTTTACGTGATTGCAGAATATTGGTTAGCTCTTTGGCAAGTGCCGCCTTCTGATTGTATTCTTCGTTAACTGCCATCAATTGTTGTTTTTTCGTATCACCTTGAAAGCCAAGTCCAACGCGAATACCAACTACCGTTAACAATAGAATGGCAAACACTGCGATCACCGTAGACAACGACATCAAGTCGAGCTGCGGTCGGTATTCGGCTAAATAGAGGTTTACGCGAGATTTCATGCCGCCTTCTCCGCGCTATTTTGGGGCGAACCCAATAACGCTAAGGCAGCACCTACGCATTGATACGTCAGTGGAAACTGTGAATCTGCCGTCATTGGTATGTTGACCTCAAACGGCTCGACATCTACGCGCATGAGTTCGCGGATTTGAGCGGCAATTGGCTCACTATTAGCCGCTTCAATATTCATTAAAATCTTGCGTACCGGAGCCTGTCTCAATTGACTTTCGAAATAATCCATCGACCGCTGTATTTGCACCGACAATGAATCCATCACTCCCATTTGTAATTCTTCTACGGTGAAACTTCCAAGGTTTTCAAATCCTTTCAAGCTACGTGAAAAGTACAATTGACCCTGTTTAACAATGGCTAGTTGGATTTCTTCCCCGGCCTTTTGCAGTAACGTCATCACAGGCTCATCCGCAACAGGTAACACATCACAGACAGCGAGCTCTTCAACCGTAATGGTCTCAAGTTGCAGGCCCGCTTTGGTGACTGCATCTATTGCGCCTTCTAATATCGAAGCAGGCACAACCGCCACATTAATATTGTTGTTACCTGAGGACTGTGCGGGGATTTCAAAATAGTCGAAGACCATGTTAGCGCCAGTCAGCTCTTTGACAGTCCAAGTCAATGCTTGGTGGATTTCGTCATCTGCTACGGCGGGTTTTTCAGTTTGATAGACGTTGTAGAACATCGAACCAAACGACACGGCGCATTGAGCATTACCTATTTTGTTCTGGTTAGCCCATTTGGCTAGCGCTACAGGCCAATCTCCCATAGGCGTTTCGTGATACAACGCAATTTCATGACCATCACGCGTTCGCTTTAAGGCACAAAAACTAGCAGTATCGATGGACAAAGAAATCCCCACTGCCGCATATCCCGACTTCCTTTGCAGCTTGGATTTTATGAATTGTCGCCAGCCGATCCGCATTATTGTGATTATTTTTGCGTTTGTTAGCTCAATTACACCAGAGAAATGCACAAAGTGCCAGTCCCTAATCAAGGTGATGAATATGTACGTTAGACTAAAGTCTAAATCGTTGACATGTATCGGGATTTATTGCTCGGTTAGGCAGAAGTTTCAGCCCATTTTAGGGTTGGGAAATCGCGCTAGAAAAACGCCATTACTCCTTGCCGTAGTATGACAGAAACATGTCGACTGTTTGTTCAGCGAGTGCTGCGTTCTGGTCCTCTGACAATACCGCTTCAGCATGAAGTAGTTGTGGCCATAACGCTTGCCCCTTGATTAAGCCAAGGATCTGTTCGTTTGCCACCAGCGGATCACTTTGCCGCAATGCACCCTGTTCCATTGCATTTTTGATCCAGCGGATAAGCGCAGTCTCTTGTTCGAAAAAGTCGGCAATTTCTGCTTTAAAATTTTCAGGATTGTAAAGACAGTGGCCAACAGCCACGCGAATCAACTCGAGCACCTTAGTCTGATTGAATACGGTTAATTGACTGAAAACGAGTTCCATCAGCTGCGATTTGATATCTCGATTTGGATCGAACTCAAGCTCACAACCTAAGTTTGCTTTTACCCACACTTCTTTGATGATGTGGGTGACCAAAATTTCTTTGCTCTCGAAATGATTGTAAACCGTGCGTTTTGACACCTTGGCCAATTCAGCAACCCTGTCCATACTGGTGTTTTCGATCCCAAACTGCTGGAACGCCTGCTTTGCCCCCTCCAGAATCGCCTCACGCTTTAACTCGCTACGCGTTTTTTTGACTTCAATCATTATCCGAACTCGATATAGCTTATGCTTCTACAATTACACTAATAAGTTTACTTTTCAAATTTTTCGACTAAACTATACTGAGTAGTTTACTTTTAATGTTTTGCTGAGAGTCCATATTGATGCTTTCGCAAACGAACTCCATGGATCAATAATGACGTTCAACAACTCAATTCAGGATAGGTTTGTTCGCCTATCTTCTGTCATCACACTGATGGCTATGCTTGTTGCCTGTGGACCTGCGAAGGTTGAGACAGAAGTTAAACAAAATGTTCAAGCTGTAAAGCTAGCCCTGGTAACCAATACGCCCGACGTTACTGAACGAACTTTCCCGGCTGAAGTATCAGCCGTAAAAACGATTGATGTGAGCTTTGAAGTTTCCGGGCGATTACTGGAAGAAAACCTGCTTACCGGCACACTTGTCAAGCAAGGCGATATCCTTGCAAAAATAGACTCAACGCCGTTTGTTCAGCGCTTACAGGAAGCTGAAGCACGTTTAAAGCAAGCTCAACGAGACTCGGCACGCACGGAGTCTACGTTTAAGAAAGGATTAGCATCTCAAGCCGAACTCGACAATGCAAAAACTACATTGGAGCTGGCCCTTATTGCGTTAGACAAAGCCAAGCAAGACGTCAGCTATACTACTTTGCTCGCGCCGTTCGACGCTCAGATTTCAGAACGATTAGTCGAAAACAATAGCTATGTCCGGGCCGGCGATAGCATTGCCAGACTACAAGATGTGTCGCGCTATTACTTTAATATTCACGTACCCGAAAGATTGGTCAGTCAGCACAAGGATGATGCGTCGGTGAGTGCCGAGGCACATATCATCTCGACCCCTGATAAGACGTACACATTGGAATACGTGGAGCATGCAACCCAGCCCGATCCGATTACCCAAACATATAAAGTGGTATTCGCCGCGAACGACAATCTCGCGGATCTAACGCCCGGCTCGCGTGCAATCGTGAAAGTGAAACTGGGCTATCCAACCTTTGTCGATGGATTGCTAGTGCCATTTAGCGCGATCCAAGGCGATCAACAAAACGGATTCAATGTGTGGAAGTTTGACACCGCGACGAGTCAAGTGACCCATACTGCAGTGGATGTATTGCACGTGGAAAACGAATATGCGCTGGTGGCAGGCGCACTGAATGTGAATGATCAAGTCGTTGCTGCAGGTGCGTCGAAAATGCGTGAAGGATTAACAGTGAAAGCCTATCAAGCGGAGCGCTAACATGGATATCGCGCGTTACTCGATTAAAAATCCGGTAAATATCTGGTTGTTGGTACTCGTCATGTTAGTCGGTGGTGTTATCGCATTGAACAATATTGGCAGACTCGAAGACCCAGCGTTTACCATCAAGCAAGTCCAAGTCGTCACACAGTTCCCGGGTGCAAGTGCAGAAAAAGTGGAGCGCGAAATAACTGAGCCACTGGAAATTGCCATTCAGCAAATGGCCCAATTGCATCGCTTGGAATCTATTTCCAAGCCAGGTGTGTCGGAAATTACCGTGGAGGTTAAGTCCCATTTTGACTCTGATGTACTACCGCAAATTTGGGACGAACTGCGCAAACGTCTACGAGATGCAGGGAAGAGCCTGCCAGTGGGCGCCCAACAGCCGCAAGTCTATGATGATTTTGGTGACGTCTTTGGCATGTATTACGCACTCAGTGCTCCGGACTTTTCTTTAAATGAACTGCGCGAGTTTGCGCGTATCATTCGACGCGAGTTGCTAGTAACCGAAGGCGTCGCCAAGGTACAAGTGAGTGGTGTACAACAAGAGCAGTTAGTTGCTTACATCAATCCATACCAACTGGCTGGATTGGGCATTTCATTTCCAGAACTGACGTCACTGTTATCTGAAAATCTCAAGCCATTCAACGGTGGCCGAGTGCAGGTCGAAGGACGCAAAGTTCGCTTACTGGTGGAAAATCCTGTTGATCGGCTAGAAGAAATATACAACCTGACACTGGTTGTTCCAGGCTCAACGCGCTCGATCAAGATTCGAGATATTGCCGAATTGAAATTTGAGCCAGTTGATATACAACCGGTGCTGATTCGTTATCAAGGCGAGGACGCTATCACACTTGCAGTTTCCGCATTAAACGATGTCAACATTGTTGAAGTCGGTAATCGCGTGACGGCCAAAGTAAACCAACTGTTAACCGAACTCCCAGCGGGTATCACGCTTGCTCCCATATACGACCAAGCAGCATTAGTGGACAAGTCAGTACAAGGATTTATCAATAATTTAGTCCTGTCAGTTACCGTTGTTACGCTCACCTTAATGGCGTTTATGGGCTGGCGCAGTGGTGTGGTTGTCGGCGCGGTTCTATTAGTAACCGTGATGGGTACCATACTAATCATGTGGCTGATGGGTCTGCAGTTACAGCGGATTTCACTGGGCGCCATGGTCATTGCAATGGGTATGCTGGTTGACAACGCAATTGTAGTGGCTGAAGGGATGATGCTGCGCATGCGACAAGGTAAATCAGCACTTGAGGCGGCCAGCTTTATTGTCAAACGGACGCAGTGGCCGCTACTAGGCGCGACAGTGATCGGTATCGCAGCATTTTCCGGGATTGGATTGTCTGATGATGCGACTGGCGAGTTCCTCTATTCCTTGTTCGCAGTCGTTATGGTGTCGTTGCTACTCAGCTGGGTACTCGCGACAACAGCGGTCCCCCTACTCGGAAAGTATTTCTATCAGGTAGGTGCCGAAAAAGAAGAAGAAAGTAACACTGGCGCAATTTACCGCGGCTACTCGCGTGCTTTGACCGGTGCCCTCAAGTATCGTTGGCTGACCGTTGCGGGCTTATTGCTGATTACCATTGTTGCCTATGCGGGTTTTGGCTCGGTTAAACAGGGCTTTTTCCCCTCTTCGAATGCCCCTTTGTTCTTTGTCCATTATTGGGGACCGCAATCACAAGATGTGCGCAAAACGGCTGGGATTGTAGAACAAACTGAAAAGGCTTTATTGGAAAACACTGAAGTGGTTTCTATCACCAGTTTTATTGGCCGCGGCGCTGATCGCTTCACGCTGACTTACGCCCCGCAACAACCGAACGAGAGTTATGGATTCTTCTTAGTGCGTGTTCAACAACGCGATCAAATTCCGGCGCTCATCGACCGCTTGACGGAACGGTTACCCGGTATAGATTTCGATGGTGAATTTTACACCGAACGAATGCAATTCGGTCCGGGCGGTGGCGCCAAGCTGGCCGCGCGCTTCTCTGGGCCTGACAGTGAGGTTCTGCGTGAGCTTGCGCAGCAAGCCGAGACAATTATGCGCAACGATGCACACGTTCGCGACATACGTCACAACTGGCGTGCGAAAGGCTTTGCCTTAAACACCCACTACGATTCATTCAATGCCGGTATTGCGGGGGTTTCGCGCACCGATTTTAGCCAGTCGATTCAGTATGCTTCAACAGGTGTGGAGCTCGGCCGATTGCAAGATGGTGACTACAGCTATTCGATTCGAGCCAAAATGGCGGGTATCAGTGATTCAGAAATCGAGGCTATTGAGAATGGTCAGGTCTGGAGTTCTGCACAACGCATGTACGTCCCGTTCCAACAAATTTCGAAAGGCGTTGAACTGGTAAGCGAAGAAACTCGGATTCAACGCCGTGACCGAGTCAGAACGATTACGGTTTTTGCCGAACCGGGATTTACTGAGACGGCAGGCAATGCATTCTCCCGCATTAGGCCACAAATCGAGGCTATTGAACTCCCAGACGGCTACAAACTCGAATGGGGTGGAGAATACGAGTCATCAAATGATGCTCAAGAAGCACTTGGCTCCGGTCTTCCTCTCGGGTTCTTGGTGATGTTTTTAATCTCTGTCGTGCTGTTTGGGCGAGTTAGACAGCCGCTGATAATATGGTTGATTGTGCCAATGGCCGCAGTAGGAATGGTTGCTGGCTTATTGATAACCGATATGCCCTTTGGTTTTATGTCTTTGCTGGGTTTCTTGAGTCTGTTTGGCATGCTGATAAAAAATGCCATTGTGTTGCTCGAAGAGATCGATCTACAAATTGACGAGGGCAAAGAACCCCACTCAGCAATCCTTAGCGCCAGTGCATCACGGATGCGTCCTGTTGCGCTCGCAGCGGTAACAACGATATTGGGCATGGCGCCATTACTGACAGATGCATTTTTCGCAGACATGTCTGTAACAATAATGGGGGGCTTAGCGTTTGCGACAGTTTTGACCTTAATTGCTGTGCCAGTGTTTTACAGCTTGATGTATCGAATTAGCTATCGACATTATCAAACCCATTAGGGACTTAAAGGCCTGAATATCCTTTTCAGGCCTACTCCTTCAATCAAAGCTCAAACAAATTGCCTCAGACTCTCGACTAAAATGTACAAGCCCAACTGATGATTCAATGCACTTAGTGCTGAGACTTAAGCCATTCTTCAGCATCCAATAGGGCATTCGTTGAAGCGAGATCAACATCGACACCGTTTGGATACTCGACACCGTCTCGGTCTGCCATAGTCGCTACAGTAATCATTAGGCGATCGCCATTCATAAGTTTGAACGCACGATTGGCTGTCGCTCTTCCACAGCTAGTTTGGCCAATAAATGTGACGTTGGGTTGTTTTTTAAACGCCACTAAAATCGCCTCTCCGGCGCTAGCGGTTTTCTTGCTACTCAAGACAACTATCGGCACGCCTTTATTGTTCAGTGTCAGCTGTTGATCGACGCCGCCAATAAATCCACTGCCTAATTTTGCGTTATTGCCCTGAATCCCCCAGTGAGTCACATTTCCACCAGGGGCAATGAATTGACCGTGATCGCCATCACCTAGCAGCGCGGAAACGCCAGCCAACATTGGCCACATGTTTCCACCACTGTTGCGGCGCAAGTCCACAACCCAACCAATCAATGATTTTTTGTCTTGTTCAGCAATTTGAGCCTGAATCCCATTGGCATGTGCGCGATTTGTTTCTTTGTCACCCCCGCCGAATGAATCGACCCTAACATAGCCGATGTTGTCAGCCAGCGTGTGTTCATCGCTAATGTCTACGCGGCAAGTAAAATCAGAGTGCATCACGACGCGTTTATGCTTTGCATCACGATAAAAAGAATGATTAGTTTTAGTAATTTTTAGCAAACGATACAGAACCTGATTTCTGTCTTGCAAACTTGGATTCGCGCCCAGCGCAGCGGTCGCCCAACCGCGAAACGCATCCCAGTCAACGTCATCGCGTGTCATGACATGTTCTTGCATGAGATCGATTGAACGATACACGACCACCCTATGCATATCGCTGTGCTCTTCAGGAGTAGGGCCTTTGCTCTCAGCAACCGCCTGTATGGGCAATAATAATAAAGTAACAATGCAAAAAAAGTATTTCATGTAAATCCCTCTACCGTCTAATTAGCTCAAATGACACTGGTTATTTAATTGTCATCTGACTGACCCGTCACGCCTCTGAATGCTACATTTAGCACCGCATTAACAATACCCACCGCGGCGTCTTCCTTTTTATAATTCTTATCAGATTTCGATAATTGTCCCGCTTTGCGAAGCTGTCTCTTTTCATAGTGTTCGTGAGTAGATTGAAAAAAGTCGAACACCGCACTGCGCGTATTGTTTGCCGTGCAGCCAGTTACCAATATTAGACAGCAAACGAATACAACAGCCTTAACGTACTTTAACATCCTGTTTCTCTTAAAATTTCTCCTACTGCATAGAATCACAATCACCCTGTAAGTTCAATTTTGAGTGCGCGTAAACCGTCGCCGCGCGGCTGATTAATCCAATCATTCACCCAAGCTGTAAACAGTACTGAGTGACTCACTGTAATCCATCATAGATGACCCGCTATTTGTATCTATGTCGCTATAGACTACTTTTAATAGTGTCAACTGCTGTCGCTGGATAATGAGAGGTGAGTTGCAAACCATAATAATGAAACGAAAGGAAGGAACATGCATAAACCAACCTTATTAGCGGCGGGCTTCTCGCCTTTGCTGCTCGCAATGTCTGTCAACACTGCGCTTGCTCAAGAGCCAAGTGCCGATGACAGTGTTGAAAAAATTGCCGTAGTCGGCTCGCGTAGTATGAAAGAACGCAGCGTTGCTGACTCTCCCGTCCCCGTCGACTTACTCGATGCCGACGCTCTAAATGCAACCGGTGGGGCTGCCGATTTGACTGATAACCTCAAAGCTCTGGTACCCAGTTATACCGCAACACCCGCCACAGGGGACGGCTCTGCGTTTGTTCGACCGACATCGTTACGCGGCACTGCGCCTGATCAGACCTTAGTATTGGTTGATGGAAAACGCCGTCATCGTTCCGCGCTGGTACAATTTTTTGCTCCAGCAGCAGGGAATGGCGCCCATGGTGTCGACATTGGCATGATCCCCTCAATCGCGTTAAAACGGGTTGAAGTTCTCAGGGATGGCGCCGCGTCACAATATGGTTCGGACGCGATTGCAGGCGTAATCAATTTCGTTACCAAAGATGCCAGCGAAGGCGGCTCAGTGGTACTTAAATACGGCCAGTTTTATGAAGGCGAGCACAGTATCAACTTAGGCGTAAACACCGGCCTAGCTCTGGGTGATGACGGTTTCTTAAACTTAAGTTTAGAGTATGTCGAGAACGAAGCGCATTCGCGCGGCGTCATTCGTCCAGACGCACAAGCTCTAATTGATGCCGGCGTGCAAGGTGTCGGTGCCGATACACCATTTGGCGATGCACCGTTTACCCAGACCTGGGGGCGCCCCGAAACCGATGCGCTGCGCTTTTTTGCCAACGCTGGAATCGATCTAAACAATGGCGCTTTGTGGTATATGCGATCCAAATTACGCCGAAACATTTGGTCGTTATCGCTTCTTCTACCGCAACCCAAATCATTCCACTCTAACGACGTTACGTGGCTTAGGTTACGACGGTAACTTAAACAACGTTGGTTTTACCCCATTTCTAGACGGTGACCAAAAAGACTTCAGTTTTATAACCGGTATAGAGGGCTATTACGCCAATGATACCCACTATGACTTCAGTATTAGTCATGGCAGTAATGAACTCGATTACTTCCTCAACAACACCATCAATGCTGGTTTAGGCTTAGACATCAACGGCAATATCCCGCAAATGGACTTCGACGTCGGTGGTTACAAGCAAGAAGAAATCAACATTAATGCCGACTTCTCAAAACCCATGGGGGACGACTTTAACTTGGCATACGGTTTTGAATGGCGCGAAGAGACATATACGGCTATTGCAGGTGAAGCGACGTCATACTCGAATGCTGATGGCTCAATTGGTGCCGGCTCCAGTGGTTTCAAGGGTATAACACCGCAAGACTCAGGCGAATTCTCACGCGACAATTATGCGGTATATGTGGATATTGAACATGACGTAAATGCTGACTGGTTAATGCAATATGCAATGCGTTACGAAGATTTCTCAGATTTTGGCGGTACATTGAACTGGAAAGTCGCGGGGAACTATTCGTTGTCAGACGATACCTCTCTGCGCGCAGCTATTTCGACCGGCTTCCACGCACCAACGCCGGGACAATCGAATGTTCGGACAACAATCACGACATTTGATGGAACGACTGGACTACAAATCGAAGAGGGGTTGATTCCAGCGACTGACCCACGGGCCATCGCTGCTGGTGGACAAGCAATCAAGGAAGAAGAGTCGCTGAATTTCAGTGCGGGCTTCGTCTCCAACATCACGGATTACACTTCGATAACATTGGACTTCTACAAAATTGAAGTCGATGACCGCATTTACAGAACGGGTGATATTGGCCAGCCTGATGGCAGTACAATCTCCTTCTATACCAATGCTATTGATGTTGAACACTCGGGTATCGATCTCGTTATTTCGTCTGAGTTTGAATGGTCGTCGAGCACCACTACCGATGTGAATTTTGTGTACAGTTACAACAAAGTTGAAGTGGTAGGGCAACGGCAAGTCAGTGGTATTCAGCCAGTGTCAGATGCGACTGTGGAAGATATTGAAAACAACTATCCAAACAATCGTTTCGTATTATCTGCCAATACAGTTTTCTCGGATCAATGGAACCTGTTATTGCGCGCTAACTATTACGGCACCCATTACGATGAGCGTGGCACCATTGGAGCAGCAACTAATCCAAGTAAAGAAATTGACGCGGTTGTGTATGTGGATGCTGAACTGACTTATCAATACAGTGAAAATACGGCGATCAAATTCGGTTTAATGAATATGTTTGACGAGTATATTGATGAGATCGACGCACCATTTGCAAACCGCCAAAGTGTCGGTTTGCAATACCCTCGTCGCAGTGCCGCGAACTATGAAGGTGGTAGTTGGCATCTAGGGGTGACTCACCAGTTCTAATTGACAACATAAAACCAACCCAAAACGCCTTTATCGGCCAGCGATAAGGGCGTTTTTTTGGCTCAAAACTATCAAATCCTCGGTCTTAATTTACTATTGTCAAAGATTCGCTATACTCAGCTGCGTATCATTACACGGTTAGGAGGAATTTGATGATTGTAGTAAACCTAACCGGGCGTTATCACTAACCACACGTTAGTCACAAGCCCGGTGTAAACCGGGGCACAGGCCCCTTCTCATGTTTTATTAACGTTTATGTTAAGGGTTTGCTATGACAAATTATCAAGCTTTAGCCGGTCTCGGCTGGGGTCCTTTTTTTCAACAACAACTATCTCTCGAAGAGTGGGATTCAGTGATTCCCGCGCGTGTGATGGAACAGCATAAATCCATCGTTTCAGTTGCCACGGAATCGGAGACGCTAAGTTTACCGCTAACCCCTAAAATGCCCCCATTAGTTGTGGGCGATTGGGTATTATTGGATGATTCGCACCACTTCTACCGTTTACTGGATAGAAAAACCTGCTTTCGTCGCAAAGCGGCAGGTCTAGAAGCAAATTGGCAGTTAATTGCGGCCAATGTCGACACGGCTTTCATCGTATCTTCGCTGAATGACGATTTTAATCTAAGTCGCATTGAACGCTATTTAGCGCTGACTAATGCGGCGACAGTCGAACCTGTTATTTTGCTAACCAAAAGTGACTTGGTCGAGGATTCAGAACACTGGTTAGAAAAAGTGCATAAGCTGGATCGTTCGTTATCGGTTATCGCGATAAATGCACTTGATCCACAATGTGCTGTACCACTGAGTGACTGGTTAGGCTTGGGCAAAACCGTCGTATTCTTGGGTTCGTCGGGAGTAGGCAAGTCGACCTTAACCAATACGCTGCTGGGTCAAGACCTGCAATCTACAGGTGGCATCAGAGAAGACGACAGCAAAGGACGGCACACCACAACGTCCCGTTCACTGATATCACTTCCAAACGGCGGCATGGTATTGGATACGCCTGGTATGCGAGAACTACAAATTGCGGATTGTCAGGATGGCATCGCCTCTACGTTTGCGGATATCCAAGACTTAGCGGCCCGCTGTCGCTTTGCTGACTGTACGCACAACTCAGAACCAGGTTGTGCCGTTCAAGAAGCGGTTCAGGCAGGCGAGATAGACTCAAGAAGACTGCGTAACTACCAGAAACTGCTGAAGGAAGAAGCGCTCAATTCTGCGTCGTTAGCCGAGAAGCGTGCGAAGGATAAAGCGCTTGGTAAATTTTATAAAAGGACTCTCGCAGACGCCTATAAAATCAAAGGCCGGCAATAGCCGGCCCTATCATTGAGTGGCACTGTCACAATGGGTTGGGTATAGTGACGTTCCCATTTATCAGGACCTCACTAGCCCATGTTCAACGGCCTTGCTGCTTTCCCTCTAACTCCATTTGACAACGAATCTGTGGACGTGATTGCGTACGAGAGGATCATCACTCGTTTATTAGACGCTCGTGTTGATTCAATCTGTGCAATGGGTTCCACCGGCTTATACCCGTACCTTAACAGCGTTGAACTCGACAGCATTGCGCGCAAAACGGTTCAACTATCGGGTGATACTCCCGTTATGATTGGGATTGGCGCATTGCGAACTCAAGACGTGTTGCGCAATGCCGAGGTGGCTGAAAAAGCCGGCGTCGACGCCTTACTACTAGCGCCGGTCTCCTATCATCGACTGCGAGATAACGAGGTGTTTGCATTGTATGAGTCAGTGGCTACGCAGGTCTCTATTCCTTTGTGTATATACGAAAACCCTGGTGTTACCGGCTTTGATTTCAGCGACGACCTCTATGCAGCGCTCGGTGCATTGCCCAACATCGGCGCCATAAAAATTCCCGGCTTTCCCTTTGTGGATGATCAAGGCGCTGAGCGTTTAGCCACACTTCGGAGCATCCTGCCGGAGCATATCGCCATTGGCGTGAGCGGCGACAAATTTGGCGTAGCCGGTATGGAGGCGGGTTGTGATGTTTGGCTGTCCGTTCTCGGGGGCTTATTCCCCAAAACGGTCAAACACTGGATTTCAATGATAGACGCAGGCAAGGCCAGCAATGCTCGAGCTGAGTCTGACCGATTTAATCCACTGTGGGAGTTGTTTGCCACCAACAAAGGTGGCTTAAGAGTTATGGCCAGCGCCGCAAAACTATTGGCAATCACCGCAGAGACCAACCTCCCACTTCCGCTCAAACCGCTCGATCACGAAGACGAACTAAAATTACGCTCATTTATGCAAGCTAATGGGCTGCAATAGCCGATTACTGGTGCTCTATATCGGACTTTCGCAATCCTACTTTTGCTACAGCGATAGCTATCTCGCTCTCTGGATATATCCAATAGTTCCTGTTCGAGCGAGACGCCATTAAGGTATACCCTTCGATAAATTTCTTAATGCTTGGGGAATGCTCAGCAAGCAAGAAAACCACATCAGCTGTTTTATTGGACGCAATGGAAACTGCAAAGTCAGCAAATTTTTTATGCTCATCCAAGGTTCCACGAATGTCGTTTACCTGCCTTAAATCATGCAGGTAGTTAATGTCCCGGTTGAATAATGGATGTTTGCTGATCCGTTCAAACTCGCGCAAATAGCTACTCAGCGTAATCGTCCCTTTTGTTCTGGTAATAACCACTTTTTGGTGCGGCAAGATCCTGAAAGTAAAGTCGAAACTGCTCATAACTTTTTGACTACGTAAATCGTGAGTAAACCTGATCTGTCTCGTTTAAGCATAGTGGAGTTAAACCGTATCGCAATTTCTTACCGCTATGCGCTGAGATCTAGAACATCAATGCTAATGTTTGGGTAATCGAACAATTTGATGTTTTCATTGCGGACGCGCCACAACAGCTGAGTACAGTGAACTTCATAGCATTTAGTTGCTCTTAGTTGGACTATCAGCCATTCCACTATGGTCATTATGTTTACCAAGGTATTAAAGGTAATTGCGATTGTCTTATTCTTACCGCTAACATTTGTTTTATCGGTGTTTGTCCACGAGTACGGTCATGCGATTTCTGCCCATGCTTTAGGCTATGAGGGATTCAGATTTTATATTTGGCCGGGTTATGAAATCGCTCCCCAGTTAGGTAATAAATATCCTCAAGAGTGGCCGCGAAATGCTATTGCATTCTGCCACTATTCGCCCAAAAAGTTAGACCTAGACGTGGCTTATGATGAAGCGCTTGGTCGTTTCACTCTAACTACAAAATTAAGCGCAAATCAGCCGCAAAAACTGACGCATTTGCAAAAGGGTATAATTGGATTATCCGGTAGCGCTTTGAACTTGATGATCGCTATTCTATCAGTCTTGTTACTTCGTCATTTCAGACCGCAAGGTTTCTCTTTATATGTCCTTAGAATTGGCAGCATGTTGTTTTACGATATTCTTACTTACACCATCTTTCCCGTATTTTTTAATACCAAACACCTAGTGTATTGGGGAGGAAGCGAGGCAGAACCCGTCATTGCTTTAGCTAAACTAGGCATTCCAGAAGAGGTGTCTATTGCTACAATAGTATCAATTTGTTTGTTGTTATCCTTCGCGCTAGTACGACACACTATCTCTAACAGAAAGAAAACAGTCCTAGTCGATAAGAAAACTGAGCCTAGGCCCCCGACTTTGCAATCTTGGTAACAAGCAAAATCAAGACAAAAAAACTGCCTATTGCCCACTTGCCAATGGCAAAACTTGCCACGGCCAAAGCGATCATGCAGGCATATCCTAAATTAGCATTTATTCGTTCTCTAATCACAATGTCAGTTCCTTGGCGAAGATTGACCTGATTTAGATTATCAAAAAGTCCGAGTATCGAATAATCGTGCATTCGAATGCCGCAAAGTGTTATTTTGCTTATTGATAGGTGCTCACAAGTGAATGGAACAATAATCAACCATGAAGGCTCATTTAGCTGATCCAGATTTCTCTCAGTCAGTGATCGACGAATTGTATTTCCCGCGCCCCAAATACACCACGTTGGCGCTTGTGCTAGGTATCTTTCTAGGCCTGTTTGGCGCACATCGATTTTATTTGGGTAAAACGCTCACTGCTGCACTTATGTTCCTTACCGTTGGTGGCGGACTTATTTGGTGGTTGGTTGATCTTTTCTTCATTAAGAAGATGGTTGTTAATCACAATAAACTCGAACGGGAGCGTCAAGAATCAGGCTTACCACCGCAGAATTTATCTTTTTTACCGTCTAAAGAAGCTTTTGTAGTTGATGAACTCCCCGCTTGGTTACCGAAGCGTAGTTCACGCGGCCGAGTGTATGGCAGCTTTTTCCTGCTTAGCTTAATTGGTTTCATTCTAGGTGTGATTTCAGGTCCCACCGGAACATACGAGCCAACCATTATCTTGTTAGTTTTTATTATTGCGTCAATCACCACAGCTCGCTGGAAAATGGCCTCGCAAATACCCGTGGTCGCGACATTAACACGCTGGGTGCATCGACTGCGCCTTTACTATCACACAGTTGACCCTGGTAATATCTGGTTACTGGGCTTACGGCCGATATATGGCGTGTTTTTCGCCCCATTTAACCGTAAAGCCAGAGCAGAAGTTAGGCTGTATTTGGAGCTGGGCTTGATCTTTTCAATCCTGTTTGTGGCGTCTGATCTGGTTGAAATAGCGCAGAGTGATTCGATCTGGGAAGGAATCGGACTAATGGTTGCTGAGCTCCTTCAAACGCTGATTTTCACTTACTTATTTGTCGCCCCGGTCGGCGCACTGTTAACAACCCAAATTCTGCTCTCAAGACGAGATTGGGTGATCTGGGTATTGAGCATCGCGTGCATCTACTTCGTTTATGTGGGACTTACGTTAACAGGCGGTATTTGAGCAATGGTTGTCCCTTGGCTCGGAACACATCAAGCGAATTAGCGGTTTACAATGCTCGCTATAGTCGCCGCATCAACTGGCGCAAACTGCTTTTCTATAAGCGAGCCATCGCCGTCAATAAACAGTACCTCAGCGGCCTCAGCCTGGTATCGCACTAACAGCGCTTCGGTGTCTGGATATCCGGTTTTGGCGATGAGAATGTTTACGTTTTCGCCAATAGCCGGTTTAGCCTCGTTAAGCAGCGTTGCCTGTTGATTACTGACCACCAAGTTCGGATCGTATACAAATACAACTGACTGTTTGCCATTACCAATCTTGCTTAAGTCAATATCAATCGGAGCGGGTAAAAAACTCATAAACAATGCTACAAAAATCCCGATCGCTGCCAAGATCCACAGCGCTTTTAAACTGCCTCTAGAACGCATATTTATCTTCTATGTAATTGTTGGTGGTAACCTGATTCCAAACGCTACTCAGCCGTCGGAATCAATAGGTTCATTTTGATAAACTGGCTGACCCACTCAGCCTCAGGGTCAGACTCGAGACCAATGCCGTACGCAAGTCGGTCAATATCAAACGTTGCTTCAAACCCTGCTGATATTCGGTTAAGTGAAAACGAAATGGATTTACTGATCCCTTTAATCTGTAACGCTCCTTCGACCCAATAGCCGCCATCGACCACTTGAATGCTAGTTGATGAAAAGCTCGCATCTGGGAATTGCTCGGCATCAAACCAATCACCTTCAGGCAGTGTTTCGTCGTACATACTGTCGCCCGTTTCGGCGGAGCCTACTTGGAAAGTCGCCGTTATTCTTGGGCTATTGGCAGGCGGTAGTAACAATGTTGCTTGCCACTGATTGAATTGCCCTGTGAATGGCATACCCGCGTGCTCACCAGCAAAGGTCAACGTTGCATTCGCATTGTTCGCTTTCAACTCTGTTGCCGAGCTTGGCTGGACGAGTGTAAAACACAAAAATATCAGGAGTATCCGGATGTTCATTATTTCCACCACATTCGTTTGATGAGGTTGATGCCTTGTTTCCGCTTGTGTAAAAAAACCGCGCCAATATGGATCGTTAGCATCAACATCAGTGTCAGGCCTAAATACCAGTGTGCAGCTTTTGCGATCGCTTCGATCTCTTTGTTTCTGGCAATACCTGGGATGTGAGGCCACTTCAGCCAGTCCACAAAAACAAACGTTGGCAAGCCAAACGGACTAGCAGAGACCATGACCCAACCCGCCAAAGGTATACTCACCAGCAATGCATATAGCCCGACATGGCCCAATGTTGCGAGTTTTTGTTGATTAGCCGGCATCTGCGCAGGTAAAGCCGGTTGATGAGTAAACACTCTGATTAATAATCTGGCAAAAATCGCTACCAGCATCACAACCCCAGCTGCTTTGTGTAGTTGATATAGGCGAAACTGGTCAGCTTTAGGTATATCAGCATTAACCATAAACAGCCCCGACGCCAACATAAACAGCAACCCGAGAGCCATCGCCCAGTGCAGTGCAATAGCTAAACTGTGGTAGCGCTCAATTTCAGTTTTCACGCTTAACGAATTCACCCTCAATCATTACCGTTACTTCCGCGCCGATATTGGGTGCATACTTACTCATACCCCACTGTGTGCGGTCAATGATAGTCGTGGCAGAAAAGCCCATTGTCGGCTTACCACTGAAAGGCTGTCGGAGCATAGCGCCGTTGAACACTACGTCTAGCGCTACAGGCTTACTTACACCCAAAAACGTTAACTCGCCGGTCATCAGCGCAGTGCGTTCGCTGGTCATCTCAATTTTAGTCGAGACAAAATCAATGCTGGCAAACTCAGTCGCATTAAACCACCCCTTGTCTGTTGCGAGGATATTGTCGAAATCTTTCTCTGCTGCATTTGGGTATCCGGTTTCGATACTCATGGGGTTAATTGATGCTGTGACTTTAGACGCTTCAATATCGCTTGGGTCGAAGGTGATATTGGCATCAAAATCGACAAATCTCGCGACATAGTCACTTAAGCCTAGATGTGACACTTTCCAAACGACACTGGCATGACTCAAATCAACTTGATAGTCGCCTGCCGGTAGCTTTGAGAATTCGCTCTTTGCGAACACCAAAGACATACAACTGCTAAGCAGCAAAGTGGCCATCGCTAGACCGAGCTTATAGGGCTTCATTTTATCTCCATAAATCCTGAGCATATGTATCCTAGGTACGCAATCTAGAACGGATAGTTCACAAAAAAGCCCTTATACAAGGGCTTTTTTAGAACAAATATCGGTTTTGTTTGCGATGTGACTTAGAACGGAATGTCGTCATCGAAATCAAAGTCTGGCTCTGCCATCGGTGGTGGCTGGTTGCCTTGATTTTGGTTTTGATTCTGCGCCGGGCGCTGGTTGTTTTGTGGTGCTTGTTGCTGATAACCACCTTGCTGCTGTCCGCCCATGTTTTGATTCTGATTTTGCGGACGTTGTTGATAACCACCACCTTGACCACCCATGCCACCTTCGTTGCGGCCACCAAGCATTTGCATTTGGTCAGCAATGATTTCAGTAGTGTAACGGTCTTGGCCTTGTTGGTCTTGCCATTTACGCGTTTGAAGCTTGCCCTCTAAATAGATTTGAGAACCTTTTTTCAAATACTCACCGGCAATCTCGGCCAAGCGACGATACATAGTTACACGGTGCCATTCGGTGCGCTCTTGCATGTTGCCTTGCTGATCTTTCCAACTCTCACTGGTAGCGATACTTAAGTTAGCGACCGCATTACCATTGGGCATATAGCGGACTTCAGGATCATTACCTAAGTTACCGACTAAAATGACTTTATTTACGCCTCTACTGGCCATTCAGTTATTCTCCTACTGTTAAATGCGTAAGCGCTGTTTGTGCCGCTTGTGAATCGAATACACGATCAACTTTCAAATACACAACCCTGCTTTCTAGCATGGGCTTTACCTCGATTACACCTTGAAACTGCTGCAGTGCTTGCTTAATGCTATCGGCACTGACCCTCGATGATTGTAAGCTAAGTGTAACGCGTTTTAATTGCGATTGACCATGATGAAAACGCAAAAATAGTCCTAACCACAACAAGCAGATTATCACGAGTGCAGCATACAGGGTTGCGGTATCAAACCAACTGATCACTATGCCAGAAGTTAAGCCGCCGAGAAACGCGCCAAAAAATTGAAAGCTTGCATAGATGCCCATTGCCGAACCACGCGCTCCGGCAGGTGCTATCACAGAAACCAATGCCGGTAACCGTGCCTCCAAAAAGCTAAATCCCGCAAAAAACAGAATCAACCATATCACCATCAAACTCAGGGTTTGATTGGCGTAGCCCATTCCCAGGAAAGAGACCAACATAAACAAAACCCCGAGCTGTAAACCGACACCGGTTTTAACCCGCTTCGCGACCTGCATTATAATCCCCAGTAGTACTATGGCGGCGCCGAAGACGGGCGCATACAGAAGATAATGGTCGGCCAGTGGCAGGGCCAAGTTTACGAGTGTTGTTGGAATCGACACGAATACGATGGTAATCATCATGTGTAATAAGCCAACACTGAGGTTCAATCGCGTTAATTGCCGGTCGGTGAACAAATGACGCAACTGCGTCAATTGCGGCAGGGTTTCATCACTCGCGGCCACAATCGCTGGGGTTGGCACGACAAACGCGACAAGTAGCATAGCAACAACAGCCATGCTTGCCGTTGCCCAAAAAACACCACCCAGCCCTTGACTCGCAGCGATAATGGGGCCGATGATGATCGCAATGTAGAATGATAGGCCAATGCTAATGCCGATAATCGCCATGACTTTAGTGCGTTGATCTGCTCGCGAGCTGTCAGCGGCAAGCGCCATGACTGCACCGGCAATAGCCCCCATGCCCTGTAGAATCCGCCCAATCACAATCCACATCATAGAATCGGCTTGTGCCGCAATGACACTGCCAAGCGCGAACAACAATAAACCACACAGGATAATGGGTTTTCGACCAAATTTGTCGGACAGCAGTCCCATCGGAATTTGCAATGCCGCTTGCGTCAACCCATACCCACCAATCGCGATACCCAACATTAGCGGCGAATAGTCGTCAAAGTGGGTCGCCCCAATAGCTAATACAGGCATGACCATAAACAGGCCAAGCATTCGGGACATGTAGACTGCAGCCAATGAAAATGCTGCGCGGAATTCAGCGGCGTTCAACTCTAATTACTTTAGGACTCAATAACGGCGGCGAAGTGTAACACAAATGAATGATCCGGATGACATTCAATTCGTAAACAAGCGATATTTTCTTGCATCAGTATGGCATACTGGTGGTTTTCATTTTTGCAGTGTCGACATGGACAAAATTGAAGTTCGCGGGGCCCGTACCCACAATCTGAAAAACATCAATCTGACCTTACCTCGTGACCAACTCATCGTTATTACAGGGTTGTCAGGCTCAGGTAAATCATCATTAGCGTTTGACACCCTGTACGCAGAGGGGCAACGTCGCTATGTAGAATCACTGTCGGCCTATGCTCGCCAGTTTTTATCGATGATGGAAAAGCCCGATGTGGACCACATAGAAGGTCTTTCACCGGCAATATCGATTGAACAAAAGTCAACGTCGCACAACCCTCGCTCAACGGTCGGTACGATTACCGAAATTTACGACTATTTGCGTCTGCTGTACGCGCGGGTTGGCGAGCCACGTTGTCCTGACCATCACGTGCCACTTAACGCGCAAACTGTTAGCCAAATGGTCGACCGGGTGCTCGCATTACCAGAGGGCAGTAAGCTGATGCTCCTTGCCCCTGTGGTTAGAGACCGAAAAGGGGAACACCTCAAAACCTTGGAAGGTCTTGCTGCTCAGGGCTTTATTCGGGCCAGAATCGACGGCGAGGTCTGTGACCTTTCCGACCCACCACCACTCGACTTGCATAAAAAACACACCATTGAAGTCGTCGTCGACCGCTTCAAGGTTCGACCTGACCTGCAATTGCGCCTTGCCGAATCGTTTGAGACTGCACTCAACCTATCAGCGGGCAATGCCAAAGTCGCCTACATGGACGATCCAGAAGCCGAAGAAATTGTATTTTCGGCGAATTTTGCATGCCCGCACTGTGGCTACAGCATTGCGGAGCTCGAACCGAGAATGTTTTCGTTCAACAACCCGGCTGGCGCATGCCCAACGTGTGATGGCCTGGGAACTCGTCAATTTTTCGACCCAGCAAGGGTAGTGAGTAATCCTGAGTTGAGTTTATCGGGCGGCGCAATAAGAGGCTGGGATAAGCGCAGTTACTATTACTTCCAAATGCTTCAAGCGGTTGCCGATCACTACGATTTTGACTTGTCTGTACCATTTGAAGAATTGCCGCAAAAAGCCCAAGACGTGGTTTTACAGGGCAGTAAAGGTAAGTCACTTAAGTTTAAATATATCAACGACCGCGGTGATGTGATGGAGCGCAACCATCCATTTGAAGGGATTATTCCAAATATGGAGCGCCGCTATCGCGAAACCGAATCCAATGCGGTGCGCGAGGAATTAGCTAAGTATTTGAGCCACCAGCCATGCGGTAGTTGCGGCGGGTCGCGACTTCGCCTCGAGGCTCGCAATGTGTTTATCAATGATACGACACTGCCGACCGTGACGGACATGTCAATTGCCGAGGCCTATGAGTTCTTTGACAACCTTTCGTTAACTGGCCAACGAGCGCAAATTGCGGAAAAAATTCTCAAAGAAATCCAAGATCGACTTGGCTTTCTAGTCAATGTTGGGTTGAACTATCTGACCATGTCTCGCAGCGCAGATACCCTATCGGGCGGCGAAGCCCAACGTATTCGACTCGCCAGTCAAATTGGTGCTGGCCTTGTTGGCGTCATGTATGTATTGGATGAACCGTCAATTGGGTTGCATCAGCGCGACAATGAACGCTTGCTAAAAACCCTCACTCACCTGCGGGATTTAGGTAATACCGTCATTGTGGTAGAACACGATGAAGACGCTGTGCGAGAGGCTGATTACATCGTCGACATTGGTCCCGGAGCGGGTGTTCACGGCGGGCAAATCATTGCCCAGGGTAAACTCGAGGATATCGTTGCGTCTGACGCTTCATTAACCGGTGCTTATCTCAGTGGGCGCGAAAAAATCGACGTTCCAGAGACCCGAGGCACCCCTAATCCAGACAAAATGATCGAACTGACCGGTGCTACAGGCAACAACCTAAAAGAGGTAAACCTGTCCGTTCCCGTCGGTTTAATGACATGTATCACTGGGGTTTCAGGTTCTGGGAAATCAACTCTGATCAACGATACGTTTTACCGTATTGCACATCGAGAGTTAAATGGTGCAACAACCGGCGAGCCAGCGCCCTACCAATCGATAAGCGGTATGGAACACCTCGACAAAGTTGTCGATATCGATCAAAGCCCCATCGGCCGCACTCCCCGCTCAAATCCAGCAACATACGCGGGCATATTTACGCCAATTCGCGAGCTGTTTGCTGGCACACAAGAAGCCCGCTCGCGCGGATATAAAGTCGGCCGCTTTAGCTTTAACGTTAAAGGCGGTCGATGCGAGGCCTGCCAAGGTGATGGTGTAATCAAAGTAGAAATGCATTTCTTACCTGATGTATACGTACCCTGTGATGTGTGTAAGGGCAAACGGTACAACCGTGAAACACTTGAAATAAGGTATAAGAACAAGAATATTCACGAAGTTTTAGAAATGACCGTGGAAGACGCACGAGAGTTTTTCGATGCAATCCCATCCATTTCACGCAAACTGCAAACCCTAATGGATGTCGGTTTGTCGTACATTCGCTTAGGGCAGGCCGCGACCACTTTGTCTGGTGGTGAAGCCCAGCGGGTAAAACTAGCGCGAGAGCTTTCTAAGCGCGACACCGGTCAAACACTGTACATCCTTGACGAACCAACCACGGGGCTGCATTTCCACGATATTCGCCAGTTGCTAACGGTACTGCACAGACTGCGTGATCATGGCAATACGGTTGTCGTGATTGAACACAATTTGGACGTCATAAAGACTGCCGACTGGATCGTCGATCTAGGCCCTGAAGGAGGATCAGGGGGCGGCAACATAATCGCTGAAGGGACTCCAGAATCCATATGCGAAGAGCCAGAGTCACACACCGGTTACTTCTTAAAACCGCTATTGAATCGCTAAGGTAATCACTATGCTAACAGAACTGTTTAATGTCAGGTTCTACGAGACCGACGCCCTGCAACATGTCAGTAACACCGTAGTGGTCGGTTGGTTTGAAACTGCGCGTGAGCCGATTTTCAGAATGTTCACACCAACTCTGGATCTGAACAATTGGCCATTGATTCTAGCGAGTTACAAAGTCGACTTTCTCAAACAGCTTTACTACGGCCATCAGGTCACAATACGCACCTGGATTAGCCGGTTAGGACGCAGTTCGTTTGACGTTTACCAAGAAGTCTGGCAAAACGACCAGTGCTGCGCATCTGGCACTACCACCATGGTGCATTTCGATTATGTGCAACAAGCATCAAAGCCCATTGAAGGCGAATTAAAACAACAATTAGAACAACATATAAAGGACGCTACTGATGCCCAATGAAGCATTGCCCGCCAACCCGAACTTTATCGAAGTCATAGACGACGCACTTCCTGCCGAACTATGTGACAAGATTATCGAAGCTTTCAACAACAGCCCGAACAAAACACCAGGCCAAACAGGTGGCGGAGTCGACCCTGAACGCAAGAAAAGCACCGACGTATCCTTCAGTCAACATCCGGAATTCGCTGAACTGTTCCAACAAATGATGCAAATCACTGGTGAGCATCTTTTGCGCTATGTGGACAAATATCACTTCGCGTTAATTGGCCCTATAGGTCTAACCGTTGCGCATCCGGAGAGCAGACAGCCTGTACGTTTAACCGATGACAACTATGTCGAGGTAGGCCGCCCTAATCTGCGTAACTTAGTCAATTACCTGTTCAGGATCGGTGAAGTTAATGCCCAGCATTACGAAGCCCAAGATGGAGGTTACCCGTACTGGCATTCGGAAGTTTACCCGCAGGTTGGCCACAACGAAGCGTTACATCGACAAATGTTGTTTATGTATTACCTGAATGATGTGGAAGAAGGCGGTACAACAGATTTTGTCTATCAACAACAAACCGTACAACCTAAAAAGGGTCGTATGGTAATCGCACCGGCTTTCTATACGCACACGCATCGAGGCTGTATGCCGATCTCCAATGACAAATATATTTTGACCTCATGGGTGTTGTTCAACCGCGCTGAACAAATCTATACCGCTCCTAAACAAGCTTAGCCGTTGTCCTTCGAGAGTCATTGATACGTCAGCTACTGAATACGCATAATTTCCGTAGTTGGCGTAAATTGCACTATCACTCCACTCCTCTTACCAGTAAACTTCGCCGCCCCAACTGAAGAGGAAACCTGAGTTGAAACGGTCATTTAAATTCTGGATGCTCATCGCGAGTGTATTGTCTGTTAGTGCTACTGCCACACCAATCGTATTTGATGATATGGGTGATGCTAATGCTTATGTCTTTGCTGATTACGCCGGTTTTAACTCTGATAGTCAGGGCAGATTGTTTGTGGGCGGCGATGCAACTTTCAGCAGTTACACTGTCGCGGGTTTGAATGATTGGAACTCATTGGCCCTTACCGTTGGCGGTGACTTAACGCAAGTCGGTGGCGATATTGTTGGTTTAGCTTCTATTGGCGGCAGTTCGATGGTTTCCTCGGCGGCACCCGTCAGAACCACAAGTGACCAGCGCAACTTTGATCAAGGCTACTTTCAACAACTGTCGACTGAATTGAGCCAAATGCAATCGGGCAACTTAGAGTTGAAATGGGGTGCTCTGAACTTGTCTGGGAACTTGGTCAACAACACGCTGTTTGTTGACGTTAATCAGCAAATTTTGGATAGCGCATGGGGCTTCCTCACCAAGGGCCTTGCGCAAGGCAGCAGAGTAGTGCTTAACGTGGCAGGTGAGAGCCTTACCATGAGTTCGAGCAAAGACTGGCTATTTAAAGACGCCGCATATGCGTTCAATCATTCATCCTCGAATGTTCTATTTAATTTTTACGAAGCTAAGAACATTGAAATAGGTGGTGGGATTTACGGTTCTATCTTGGCGCCAAACGCAGCCATAAACGGTAATAGCGGTGTATTGACTGGGCAAATAATCGCCAACAGTTTTTCTGGCTCGACTCAATTAAACTATTCGCCATTTGAAACCGACGAGCCACCAACATCTGTAAGTGAGCCTGCTGTACCTGCACTTTTTGCACTTGTCGCGCTTATGCTGTTTCGACGCCACAAACGTCGTCAGGTTTGATTTTAAACGTAAAAAAGAAGGGCGCTATCTAGCGCCCTACTTGGTTTTGTCTAGTATTTAAATTGCGCCATGATGCGCATAAATTCTTTAGACAACAGCGCCAGCTCCTGGCTAACTTCGCCTAACTGACTGGCGCTATTGGTAGTGTCATGCGTACGATTATTAATTTCATCAACATTTGAACTGATACTGTCAGCAACGGATTGTTGCTCGCCGGTTGAGCTCGCAATCAAGTCATTCATTTGCGTGATCTTCGCAATCGTCTCATTGATCGCCGCTAAACTCTGCCCCGCTTTATTAGCTTCTTCAACGCTTACAGATGCCTGTTCAGTGCCCTTAGACATGACGTTTACCGCGGACCGAGCAGCATTTTGTAATTGCTCAATGGTTGCTTGAATCTCTTCCGTTGATTGTTGGGTTCTGGAAGCAAGTGTTCTCACCTCATCTGCAACCACGGCAAATCCACGGCCTTGTTCGCCCGCTCGTGCGGCCTCAATTGCCGCATTTAAAGCCAGCAAGTTGGTCTGTTCGGCAATACCTTTAATCACATCAAGGACGACACCAACTTGATTTGAATCGGCTTCTAATTTGCGTATCACTTCAGCTGTTTCTTCGACACTATTGGCCAGAGTTTGAATACTATTTACCGTAGAATCGACAACCCGTTGACCGTCGCCCGCGGCGTTGGATGCCTCACTTGCCGCTTCTGCAGCTTCTGCTGCACTACTGGCAACAGAGGTAACGCTCGCCGTCATGTTGTCAACTGCAGACTTTGCGTCAGAGGCTGAGTGTTGTTGTGCAGAAATAGTCTGTTGTGTCTGATCTGATACGTCATTTAGTTTACTAGCCAAATTTGCGAGTGGCATTGACGACTCGCAAATCTCTCGCACCACGTTTTGTAGCTTGGCCACGAATTGGTTAAACCAATGAACCAAATCGCCAATTTCATCTTGGTTATTCGTTTGAATCCTGACGGTTAAGTCGCCATCTTCTTGGGCGATATCCTTAAGTGATTTAACCACATCGACCACACTGCTGCGCAGTGATGTGACGATAGGTAGTGCAGTCGCGAATAACAATACCGTGGTGCCAACCCCCATAAACAGGCCGATGGTAATAAGTGACTGGGCTTCTTCATTGCTCTCTTTGATAGCATTTTCAAAGGCGGACAATCGATCCGAACTGAATTGTTCTAGTTTGGCTTTGGTATCGTCAAATGCAGTATTCATGGTAGCTGATTGCTGTGCCAGCTTAGAGTAATCAGCGGTGCCATCTACCATTGATTTACTCACGTCAAACGCGGTTTCATAGTATGTGTCGAAACCTGACAAAATATTTGAGGATTCCGCGCGCAAGGTAGGATCAACTTGGCCAATTTCGCGGAGTTTAGATTGGGTCAATTGCGCCAGCTCTTGCGCCCTGTCAAGAGACTCTTCGTCACCTGTTGTCACCGCCGCACTCAGTGTCTCTTTGACTTTCTCCATATTGACCAAAGCTTCTCGAGAGGCGAGTAGTGCCGGGAATTGAACGCCTTTCGCATCTTCCAATAAGTCGACATTGCTCGACGCCGTGTTGTAGGTAATCACTAAGTAGATTACAAACAGCAGTGAGCCGATAAGAGGGATCAAATATAGCTTTTGAGCAATCGACAGCCGAGATAAAAAGTTCATAAGAGTCCTATAGTTACCGCAATCAACAGAGTCGCAGTCTGAGTATAGGTCAAATGCTCGCGAAGTGTTAACCGTCGAAAGGTGTTACTGAGACTCCTGCCAATGTGTAGCCGACCGTGGCAATATCACCGCTCCAACCATCAGTCGAAAGCGTACCTGACACCCAAACAGCATCATACAAGTTATCTATCGGCACACCTTCTTCAAATTTTACATGTACGATCTGATTAGAGGGTGGTGGCGGAACGTGAATACAGGCTCCAAAGTAAGGCACCAGCAAAAATTCAGTCGTCATCGTTGCGCTACCCTCAAGCGGCACGACAAAACCGGGGATTTTGACTTGTTGGCCATTCAGTGCAGTTATCACCGGCGCATTGGGCATGGCTTGTGTCATACTGCCATCGTGCACAACGGGCACTTCAGGAATAGCGAAATCTTCGGGCGCCAGATCTTCCCAGTATAATTCTTTAAAGTCTTTCGCTATTGCTGGTGAAACAACCAACAACATTGAGCAAACCAATCCCAATAGTGCAGCACGCAACATAAAAACCTCTAAGCGCAATCGAAACGGATAACAACGTATACGTAAGCGAGTTAGTGTGAAACAAAAAGAGCCCAAAATAAAGGGCTCTTCGATAGCTGATGATGTTTTAGCGGTCAGCGTTTATAACGTTTTTTCGAAACGCTCAACACTTGAGGTTATTTCGAGCTTCGCAGCGTCGATACCTTCCCACCCTTCGATTTTGACCCATTTGTTCGGCTCCAAATCTTTATAGTGGGCAAAGAAGTGCTCAATTTGCTTTAACAATAGCGGTGGCGCATCTTCGATGTTTTTGACGTCACGATAGATAGTCGACAATTTGTCTTTTGGAACCGCAAGTACTTTAGCATCTTCGCCAGATTCGTCGGTCATTTTCAACACGCCGATTGGACGTACTGGAATAACTGAACCAGCCAATAATGGGAATGGCGTGATGACTAGAACATCTACAGGGTCACCGTCGTCAGACAAGGTATTTGGAACATAACCGTAGTTAGTTGGATAGTGCATGCACGTTGCCATAAAACGATCAACGAATAGTGCGCCGGTGTCTTTGTCTACTTCGTACTTTACTGGATCAGCGTGTGCTGGAATTTCAATGATTACATTGACTTCTTCTGGCACGTTGCTACCAGCAGGAATGGCGTTCAAGCTCATGTGTATTTCCTTTGTGATTCTAAAATAGTGTCGCGATTATACGGATAAGCAAACCAAATAGCATCCGTTTACGACCATTGTCTAGGCCTCTGAGTCGTAGTAGCTCAGACATGCTTCAATTTCATTCTTGGAGCCCAGTAATGTCGGCACGCGCTGGTGAATTTCAGTCGGCATGACTTCCATGATTCGACCAGCACCAGTGTCAGCTAAACCACCTGCTTGCTCCATCAGGAAAGCCATTGGATTGGCTTCGTATAGCAAACGCAACTTACCCGGTTTTGCAGGGTTTCGCTTATCAAAGGGGTAGGCGAAAATGCCACCACGGCATAACACACGATGGATATCCCCCACCATAGCGGCGACCCAACGCATGTTGTAATCTTTCTCGCGCGGACCTTCAGAGCCAGCGATTAAGTCAGCGACATAACGCTGTATCGGTTCTTCCCAATGACGTTGATTAGAAGTATTGATTGCAAATTCGCTGGTGTCTTCAGGTACTTTCACATTGGCTTGGGTAACCAGGAAGCCACCGTGAGTTTTATCTAACGTGTATAAGTGAGTGCCTCTGCCAGTCGTCATCGCCAACATTGTTGACGGACCATATAACACGTAGCCCGCCGCAACCATTTGCGTCCCCGGTTGGAGAAAAGCGGAAGGATCATCAGGTTGCATCCATTGTGGTGCGTGTGTAATCGAAAAAATTGTGCCGATTAAACTGTTGATCTCAGTATTCGATGACCCATCCAATGGGTCGAAGCTCACCAAGTATTTTCCTTCTGGGTTACAAGGTACAACCTCATCCTCTTCTTCAGACGAAATTGCTTTCACGTAACCAGATTCGCGTAACGTGTCTTTTAAAATTTGATTTGAAATAACATCCAGCTTTTTCTGCGTTTCGCCTTGAACATTTTCGCTCAACGTTGAGCCAAGCACACCGGCCAGTGCACCTTGGCTGACACGGAAAGAGATTTCTTTGCAACCAGCCAATAGAGTACGGATCAATAAAATCAGTTCGAGCGGTGCACCATCTTTTTGCAGCTGTGAGTTAAGTCGTTTCATTCTTAAAACAGTCCTTTCATTTTGTGTAGGGTGGTATGCGCACAGTGTAAGGCAAACACACTTACGGCATTTGTGGCCATCGTATGGTTATTATTGTTAGAAATGCCACACGACGCGCGCTAATTGTAACCTTGTTGACTCAATTAACAAATCGGATATTCGACAGCGACCCTGCTTCTGGTAAAGTGCGCACATAACAAGAAACAATAGATCCTCGCATGCACGTACATATTTTGGGAATTTGCGGCAGTTTTATGGGTGGAATTGCGGCCATCGCAAAAGCCCTAGGACACCACGTCACGGGTTCAGACAGAAACGTTTATCCTCCAATGTCCACTCAATTGATGGATCTTGGTATCGAGCTGACCCAAGGTTATGACCCTGAGCAATTTGAACCAACGCCCGACATTGTCATTATCGGCAACGCGATGTCGCGTGGAAATCCGGCCGTAGAATATGTGCTAAACCGGAACTTGCCCTACACCAGCGGACCACAATGGTTGCTCGACAACTTGTTGAAAGATCGCTGGGTTATCGGGATCGCGGGCACGCATGGCAAAACAACGACCAGTAGTATGGTCGCTTGGATATTGGACAATGTTGGTCTCAATCCAGGTTTTCTCATTGGTGGCATTCCGCAAAACTTTGGAATCTCAGCGCGCATCGGCACTACGCCTTTCTTCGTGATTGAAGCAGATGAATACGATAGCGCCTTCTTCGACAAGCGCTCAAAGTTTGTCCACTACCGTCCAAGAACACTTGTTCTTAATAATCTTGAGTTCGACCATGCTGATATTTTTCCTGACCTCGCCGCTATCCAGCGACAGTTCCATCACCTAGTGCGCAGCGTACCGGGGAATGGCCTGATCATCCGCCCGGGTGACGATGAAAATATCGCGGAAGTCATTCGACAAGGTTGTTGGAGCGAACAACAACAGGTCGGTGAGCAATGGGCATTTGCGCTGATTAATGCCGACGGCAGTCAATTTGAAGTGCTTCACCAAGGTAAAACCCTTGGTGTTGTGGAGTGGGACTTGATTGGCATGCACAACGTCAGTAATGGCTTAATGGCTATCGCTGCAGCTCACCATGCTGGTGTTACGGTCACCGATGCGATTGAAGCACTGGCTAGTTTCAAGAATGTAAAACGCCGGATGGAATTAAAGGGTCAAGTCGGGCATACCCGCGTATATGACGATTTTGCACACCACCCGACGGCGATCAAAACCACGCTGCAAGGCCTGCGCCAGCAAGTTGGCCAAGAGCGCGTAATCGCTGTTCTTGAGCCTCGTTCGAACACGATGAAAATGGGCGTCCATAAGGACTTATTAGCGGACGCTTGGTGTGATGCCAATGAGGTATTTATCTACTTACCGGATAGTGTGACCTGGTCGATCGAGGCTGTGACCAAAGCGAGCTCAGTGCCGGTACACGTATTTCACTCTGTCGATGAACTCGTTGAGGCTCTGGTGCGTAGTGAGCACCTAGTAGCGGACGTTCCAATGGGCAGCCCTGAAGCACTCAATATTCCAAACCAACATATTTTGGTGATGAGTAACGGAGGCTTTGAAGGCATTCATGGGAAAATTCTAACCCAGCTAGGAAAATCAATATGAGTGAAGACTCTACTCCTTACGTGAAAAGTCGTTGGGACAAGCGCATTACACTGGCTATTACAGGAGCATCGGGCGCACCTTACGCACTGCGATTATTGGAACAGCTCATTGCTGCAGACTTTCAAGTGTTTGTATTAATCTCGTCGGCAGCGAAAGTCGTGTTTGCTACCGAAGAGGACGTTAAAGTTCCCGCGGGTAAAGAGAAAGCAGAAGCCTGGTTTACAGAACGATATGGAGCTAAGCAAGAGCAAGTCGTTGTATGCGGAAAAGAAGATTGGTTTTCCCCTGTGGCGTCCGGCTCATCAGCACCGCAACAAATGGTTATTTGCCCCTGCTCCACTGGCACGTTGTCAGCAGTCGCACGTGGCGGTTGTGACAACCTCATCGAACGTGCCGCTGATGTTGTACTCAAGGAACGCGGACAATTGTTGATCGTGCCTAGAGAAATGCCACTATCATCGATTCATCTGGAAAATATGCTGACTTTAAGCAAACTCGGTGTAACCGTAATGCCAGCTGCCCCCGGTTTTTATCACAAACCAAATTCAATCGACGACTTAGTCGATTTTGTAGTCGCCCGCATTTTAGACCACTTAAACATCGCGCATGACTTAACCAAGCGCTGGGGCTACGGGCCAGAATAAATAAGGAAAAATATGAGACTAAATATTCTTTTACCTATTTCTATCTGTTTTTCCCTCGTCAGTGGGCAGGTGATGGCTTGGGGACAAATAGGACATCGCATCACGGGTAAAATTGCTGAAGATTATTTATCAGATTCAGCAAGGGTTGCCGTTGAAGCTCTGTTACCCAATGAATCACTTGCTGAGGCTTCTAGCTATGCTGATGAACAACGCTCAAATCCGTCGGAGTTTTGGCAAGTCGTCGCGGGCCCATACCACTACGTAACAGTGCCAGAAGGAAAACACTACCACGAGGTTGGAGCACCTGAACAAGGTGATAGTGTGACCGCGCTTGCGCAATTCAGAGCAACGCTACTCGATAAGGATGCCAGCCTGGAACAAAAACAACTGGCACTGCGCTTTATTGTGCATATCATCGGTGACTTACATCAACCATTGCACGCTGGCAACGGCACCGACCGCGGTGGCAATGATGTGAAGGTTCGTTTCTTTTGGGAAGACTCTAATTTACATCGAGTTTGGGATTCTCAAATGCTTGATCGCCGCCAACTGTCATACAGCGAATGGGCGGACTGGCTTGGACGCAAAATCACCCAACAGCATGTAGAGCAATGGTGGGAATCAGATCCTGTCGTGTGGATCACTGAAAGCACCGAAATTCGCGATACCATCTATCCAACTGATGCCAATAACATGAGCTGGGATTATCTTTATCAGCACATCCCAACGGTTTCGATGCGCTTACAACAGGCGGGCGTCAGAATTGCTGCTTATCTAAACGAGGTTTACGCAGCCGAGTAGGAGCTAATCAACATCTAATGGCTCTGGCGATAACACAATACCCGTACTATCCGCGTAGATGTGGTCTTCTGGCAGGAAGGTCACACCTGCGAAATTTACCGCAATATCGACATCACCGGTTTGCTCGCTATCAGCTAAAACGGGAATACTGCCAACGGCTAGAATACCAAGATCAAGTTCTTCAAGAACATCAACCTCTCTTACACTGCCAAAGCATATAATGCCTTCCCATTGATTGTCCGCTGCGGTCTGGGCAACTTGAGCGTCAATCAACGCGCGTCGCAACGAACCACCACCATCAATCAACAAGACCTTCCCCTCGCCATTTTCGGCGACGACACGGTCAATTAAGCCTTTGTCTTCATAGCACTTAACAGTTGTAACTTCGCCACCGAAAGATAAACGACCGCCAAAGCTGACGAATATCGGTTCTAAAACGTCGACACTATCTGCGAACAAATCACACAATTCTGATGTGTTGTATTCCATGCTTTTTCCTCTAGCGAGGTACTTTTTCGTACCCAGTAACACGCGTTATCAGTCTAGCACTGCGTTTCCAACAAATTCCAGAGCAGTTTCGACGAATATTCAGTATGCCACCTCGTTGTCACAAACACTTCTTGAAAATGTAACAATTATGTCATTGCTCAGCTTTAGTCTCGTCGGTGTTTTAGTGACAGCGTGGGCATAGTGCATGCGATTTGAATTTATCCAAGAAGCCGACAAGCAATTGTTTCGCTATCTGTTTGATAAAACTCATCGAATTGATTGCCGTCCGATACTTTGGGTTTCAAAGACCGGTGACGGCTACCTTTACCTTTTTATCGCTGCACTACTTTGGTTATTTGATCCAGTGCATGGCGAGCTATTCATTTATGTCGGGGTACTAGCGTATGCGATGGAGATTCCTATATTTGTCATCCTTAAGAAGTATTTCAAACGGCCCCGTCCGGCTGATTTGTTCGTGAATTTCCATGCTCATGTTAAGCCGTCTGACAAATTCAGTCTCCCTTCTGGTCACACAGCCGCCGCCTTTTTAATGGCGGTTATTCTTGCCTACTTCTATCCGAGTATCAGCGTCTTGGTATACAGCTGGGCTAGTTTGATTGGACTGTCTCGTATACTACTTGGCGTTCACTACCCAACTGACATTCTAGCCGGCGCGGCACTCGGCACTTCGATAGGTTTATTTAGTTTAGCTGTATTGGTTTAGCCTTATATGTTGAGAATCGCTTTTGGTGTTCAGGGCACCGGCAATGGTCATATCACTCGCGCTCGAATCATGGCGAAAGCCTTTAGCGAGCGTCCCGATATCGACGTCGACTTTTTCTTTTCCGGCCGTGAGCCTGAAAAGTACTTCGATATGGAATGTTTCGGACAATTCAAAACCTATCAGGGCCTCAGTTTTGTCTCCAAACACGGTCAAATTAGTCAACTAGCGACCCTTCAACAAGCGAAGCCGCTACAATTATTACAAGACATTCGCGAACTAGATTTACGTTCGTATGATTTAGTTATCAACGATTTTGAACCTATTACGGCATGGGCGGCAAAGCGACAATCAATTCCGTCTATTTCAATCAGTCATCAGGCCGCTTTTACCCAGGGTGCTCCTAAACTGGGCGCAGGACTGATCGACAAGGTTATTATGCGCTATTTCGCACCTTGCGATATCAAACTCGGTGTTCACTGGTTCCATTTTGGGCATGCCATCATGCCCCCTTTTATTCACGAAAAGCCCGTCGAGTTCTCGCAAGGCGGATACAATCTAGTCTACTTGCCGTTCGAAGCAATTAGTGACATTCATGCAATGCTAGAACCGCTTAGTGAGCACAACTTTAAATGCTTCCATCCAGACATCAACGAACACCTCGTGGATGGACATATTGAATGGCACCCGACCTCGATTAGCGCTTTTAAACCCGCCCTAGTGAATGCGGACGGCATAATCGCCAATGCAGGATTTGAGCTCTCAAGCGAAGCCCTACAGTTAGGGAAAAAGCTCTTGCTTAAACCGCTCGCGGGACAATTTGAGCAACTCTCCAATGCGCAAACGTTAAGCCATTTAAATCTTTGTGAAACGATGTTCAGACTCGATACCGACAGTGTTGAAGACTGGTTAGAGCGCGATCCGATCGAGCCTATCACTTTTCCTGACGATCCCCATATCCTGATTGATTGGTTGATAAAGCGCGACTGGGAAAACACTGAGCAGGTATGCCAGCAATTGTGGAAACAGGTTAAATTTCCAGCCCAAACACGTCAAAAGCTTATGACACTTGCTTTTTAGCATTTCGATGCGATGATATCGCCTATCCTAGATATCTCGTTGACTTAAAGTGACTAATAGAAAATCCAATGCTCGTTGGCTCCCTCTCGTGATCCTAACATTTGCACTTGGTGCCTGTGGGTACCGCGGAGCGCTATATATCCCTGAAAAAACCGAGCAAACGGCGCCTGAAACGCCGGAAAAACCAGTTACTGAAGAACAACTGCCACAAATCGAGCAAAATTAATGGACTATTTTAATTATCGTGACGGTGAGCTTTTTGCCGAAGATGTTGCCGTTTCTAGCATTATTGAACAGCACGGTACGCCTTGCTACATCTATTCTCGGAAAACCCTAGAACGCCATTGGCACGCATTTAACAACGCTGTTGGCGATCATCCACATCTGATTTGCTATGCCGTCAAAGCCAACTCTAACCTTGGTGTCCTAAGTACTCTGGCGAAACTGGGTTCTGGGTTCGATATCGTCTCCGGAGGCGAACTAGCCCGCGTTATTGAAGCAGGCGGAGACCCAGCAAAGGTCGTGTTCAGCGGTGTAGGTAAAACACCAGACGAGATTTTGTATGCACTGCAGCAAGGCATTTTTTGCTTCAATGTAGAATCTGAATCCGAGTTACAACGCATTAGCGACGTAGCCGATTCGAACGGTTATGTGGCTGATATTTCGATTCGCATCAATCCCGATGTTGATGCGAAAACACATCCCTACATATCGACTGGCTTGAAGGCCAATAAATTTGGGATTTCAAGTGACAGAGCCGTTGAAGTCTACAAACTCGCCTCGACATTACCAGGGCTTTCAATCGTGGGAATGGATTGTCATATCGGTTCACAATTGACTGATTTGTCTCCGTTTGTCGATGCCTTATCGCGTTTACTGGTGCTAATAGACGAGCTAGCAGAATTGGATATCCACATCAAACACCTCGATGTGGGTGGCGGTTTAGGCGTGACATACAAAGATGAACAACCCCCACATCCAGATGCATATGCACAAGCGATGGCAGAAAAACTCAAAGGGCGCGACGACCTCATGTTGATTTTGGAGCCAGGTCGAGCAATCAGCGGAAATGCAGGGATTTTGGTAACCAAAGTTGAATTCATCAAAGAGGGTGAAGAGAAAAACTTTGCGATAGTCGACGCCGCAATGAACGACTTGTTGCGACCTGCACTTTACTCTGCATGGCAAGACATTGTGCCAGTACAGCAGGAGTCTACAGGCAAGGAAGCGACTTATGATATCGTCGGCCCGGTGTGTGAAACTGGTGATTTTTTAGGCAAAGAAAGACGCTTATGTATCGAGCAGGGAGATTTGTTGGCTGTTCGAAGCGCTGGCGCATATGGATTTGTAATGGCCTCAAACTACAACAGTCGTTGCCGTCCAGCCGAATTGATGGTCGACCAACAAACCCTGCATTTGGTCAGAGAACGAGAAAAACTAAAAGATCTCTGGAAAGGAGAGCACAAAGTTACGTAAACTACAGGTATAACTAAAACAATATTGCGCTATTGATGCTCGTAGAATTTTCAAAAATGCACGGACTGGGGAATGACTTTGTCGTGATAGACAACGTTACCCAAAACGTATTTTTGTCAAAAGAGAAAATACAGAAGCTCTCAGACCGCAATTTTGGTATCGGGTTTGACCAACTCCTCATGGTCGAACCCCCTTATGATCCCGACCAAGATTTTCATTACCGAATCTTTAATGCTGACGGCTCTGAAGTGTCTCAGTGCGGCAACGGTGCACGCTGTTTCGCCCGATTTGTTAAACTTAAAGGGTTAACCAACCGCAATAAGATAGTCGTCAGTACCAAATCTGGTCGTATGGTCTTGTATATTGAAAAAGACGGTAATGTTACGGTCAATATGGGTAAACCCGAATTCAAACCCAGTGAAGTCCCACTCGTTGCGCAAAAAGAAGAAAAGACATATGTGATCCGGGCTGATGACCACACCCTATTTTGCGGTGCGGTGTCGATGGGAAATCCACATTGCGTCATGGAAGTTGAAAACATAGAAACCGCCGCTGTGGACGAAATAGGACCTCTGCTTGAACGTCATGAACGCTTCCCGCAAGGCGTCAACGTTGGCTTTATGCAAATTTTAAATGCCGCGCATATCAAGCTTCGCGTTTTTGAGCGTGGCACGGGTGAAACACTCGCTTGTGGAAGTGGTGCATGCGCAGCGGTTGCAATAGGTCAAATTCAAGGTAAATTAGGCAAAGATGTGCGAGTTGAATTACCTGGCGGTAATTTGAAGATTCGCTGGCAAGGTAAGGATAACGTACTAAAAATGACAGGGCCTGCAGAACACATTTACGATGGGCAGTTTCAACTATGAAAGATGCCACTCAAACCGCTGAATCACCTATTACAACGCTTGCGCCAGAGCAACTCGGTACAACAAGCGCTGACGACGTGCGTGCGTACTTGTTAAAAAACCCGGAATTTTTCTCACATTATCCCGAATTACTCGAAAAGCTTGTCATTCCGCATGAGCAAACCGGCAGTGTCTCGCTGGTCGAGAAACAAAGTGAGATCCTGCGAAATAAGGTTCGGCATCTTAGCCGTAAAATCCATCAACTCATTGCTATTGCGAAGCAAAACGAACGCATTTATCGGGTCTATGTGGATTTGAATCTCAAGCTTTGGCAATGCAATGATTTTGCCGATATTCAAAATACCCTCGAAGAGGTTATGTTACAGCAGCTCAAGCTGTCAGCAGTAGCCATCAAACCTTTCACCGGCCCCTTTGCTATGAGTGAACTGCACCAACGTTTGTTCACCGAGAAGCATTTCAAAAACAAAATGTTTTATTTTGGCCGCCTGAGTCAGCACGAAAAACAACTGCTGTTTGACGAGCAACCCGCAGAATCGGTCGTACTCGTTCGATTGGGTGCGGACAATGACATGGGCATTTTGGCTGTCGGTAGTAACGACCCCGGCCACTTCAATCCTGACATGGATACGCTGTTGTTGACTCAACTGCAGCAGTTCCTCAATATCTTGTTACCTGATCTACTAGGCTGTTAGCATGTGAACAACCGCTGCCCGGAGTTATGGATTGATGACTTTGTTCAGCATTTAGCTGCAGAGCGCGGGTTATCACCACTCACCTGTGAGCAGTACAAGCGTCAATTATCAACCAGTTTGAACGACGCACAGTTGGAGGACGTTCGCCAATTATCCGCCTTCCATATCAAACAAGCCTTACATACTGCCCGTCGCGCGGGACTGAGCCCAAGAAGTTGTTCAACCCGACTTTCTGCGCTGCGTACCTTCTGTAAGTACCTTATCCGCAGCGCTATTCTCGACAGCAACCCCTGTGACGGAATTTCTGCGCCAAAGGCCGGAAAGCCCCTACCTAAGGCACTCAATGTGGATGAGGCTCAACGGCTACTCGATGCCTCGTCCAATAGTACGAGCGACCCACTTCTTGTCGCTCGAGACGAGGCGATGTTCGAACTACTATACGGCTGCGGGTTACGCCTTTCGGAGTTAACTGGACTAAGCCTGATGGATATCAAAGATGACAACACGATCCAAGTACTGGGTAAAGGGTCTAAGCAGCGTATTTTGCCCATCGGCCAGAAGGCAAAACAGGCGTTGCGGGACTGGCTGAAGTTAAGGGGGCAACTGGCAAAAGTAGATCAACACGCACTATTCGTCAGTAAACAAGGGCGCCGCATTTCCAATCGCCAAGTTGCTAACCGCTTGCGCCAAATGGCCGTCGAGCGTGGAATTGATAGTGCCGTATCGCCGCACAAACTGCGCCATTCATTCGCAACACACGTATTAGAATCCAGTGGTGATTTGCGAGCAGTTCAAGAACTGCTTGGACATGCCAACCTATCAACCACGCAAGTTTATACACATTTGGATTTTCAACACCTTGCTGCGGTGTACGACCAAGCTCATCCCCGCGCACGCAAGAAATAGAGGCTTTCATGATCGTTTACCGAGCGCTTTCTAAACCAAGCGCGTTTTGTTTTGATTTGGATGATACGCTGTACGACAACGGCCCAATTATCAGACGTGCCACCACACGCCTGAACACCTACCTTGCAGAGCAACATCCTGAAATTGCCGTATTAGCGAAACGCCAGTGGCAGTCTATCCGACGAGAAACCGTTGCAGAAGACCCTCGCTTAGCATCAGATATGAGCAGACTGCGCATGATCATATTAGCTAAGCTAGCAGCGGAAATCGGCTATTCAACTGCGCAACAACAACATGTTGCCAATGAAGGCTATGCGCTTTTTTACCAGACGAGAAGTGATTTCAAAGTAGATAAGAATATTTATTCTTTATTGGAAAAGCTATCAGAATCAAGACCTTTGGTTGCGATAACGAATGGCAATGTCGATCTAGCTAGGGTCGGCATAGCAGGTCTGTTTAGCTGCGTTTTACAAGCTAATATCGACGCTCCAATGAAACCATCGCCTTTTATGTTCGAGCGAGCGCTAGAACACCTCAAATTGCCAGCGACCTCAATAATGCATGTCGGTGATCATTTGGTGAAAGATGTTTGGGCGGCACATCAGTTAGGTTTTCAAACAGCTTGGTATGCTTGTAATCGAGAGATGCAATTACAGCGCGAACCGGTTCGTGTTCTACCCAGTGTACAGCTTGCAACGCTCACAGAACTGCTAGGCTTAATCGACTAATGTGTTAAGTGAGAAAGATAAAGAACAGCTATTCTTTATCTTCCAATACATTTTGTTTCATTGAATCGCAAGGCATACAACAATCGGGTTTGCCGACAATTTTTGCGGGTACACCCACGACCGTTACCCCCTCTGGAACATCATTTAATACGACACTACCTGCCCCCACTTTTGAGCCGTGGCCTACTTCAATGTTACCCAGTATTTTGGCGCCCGAGCCGAGCATTACCCCTGCACGAATTTTTGGGTGACGATCGCCTGACTGGTTACCAGTGCCGCCTAAAGTTACGTTCTGCAAAATCGACACATTATCTTCAATAACCGCGGTCTCACCGATCACAATTCCGGTTGCATGGTCGAACATTACGCCTTTACCAATTGTTGCTGCAGGGTGAATGTCGACACCAAATACTTCAGAATTTCGACTTTGCAAAAACAACGCGAGATCACAACGTCCTTGATGCCACAAATAGTGCGCCAAACGGTGCACTTGTACGGCTTGGAAGCCCTTGAAGTACATCAAAACCGGCAGGTAAGTGGCGACTGCTGGGTCTCGATTGACCACGGCCAGTATGTCGTCTATTGCCGCTTCACATATGTAGGGCTCCAATAAATAGGCCTGTTCAAATACCTCACGTACGGCAAGCGCGGGCATCACGCCATCAGCCAACTTATTCGACAAGATAAAGCTAAGCGAACTCTCGAAGTTGTGGTGCGCTAAAATACACGCGTGAACGTAGCTCGCCAATAAAGGTTCGTGCTGAATGGTGGCTTGTGCTTGCTCTTTCAAATCGAGCCAAAAGGGCTGTGTACCGGTACTGATTACTTGCATTGTGATTTCCCGTCGCTGCATGTGTCGGATATGAGGTCAACTTGGTGTATTTCAATTGACCGGAACAAGGATAGTTTCAATTCATACGGCTAATCTAGTAGAAACGCTGAATGGCCGACAACTTTCGACCAAATGATAACGAGCGAGAAACCTCATTCCCTGTATAAATTCACATATAAACCGATAAGCTGATATACTGCCACTTTGCTAATTTAACCCTCAAAAGCTGTTATGGATGTCTCCCGCCTTCTTGATGATTTAAACGACAAACAACGTGATGCCGTCGCGGCAAAGCCCTCCGATATGCTGGTACTTGCCGGAGCGGGCAGCGGAAAAACCCGCGTACTGGTGCACCGAATCGCTTGGTTGATGGACGTTGAGCACATAGCACCACACAGTATTTTAGCGGTGACATTCACCAACAAAGCAGCCAGAGAGATGCGTGGTCGAATTGAAAACCTCATGGGGCAATCCTTGCACACCATGTGGATCGGTACATTCCACGGGTTAGCCCATCGGTTATTGCGCAGCCACTACGAAGAAGCCAACTTACCGCAGAGCTTCCAGATCCTTGATTCTGATGATCAATACCGACTTTTGCGCCGCGTACTCAAATCAATGAACCTGGATGAGAAACACTACCCGCCCAAACAGGTGCAGTGGTACATCAATGGCAACAAAGACGAGGGATTGAGGCCTCAACACATCGAAACGCACGATGATCCCACGCAAATTAAAATGCGCGAGATCTATGAGGTTTATCAACAGACCTGTGATCGCTCGGGCTTGGTCGATTTTGCCGAACTGTTGCTTAGAGCCCATGAATTGTGGCTAAACAACCCGCAGCTCTTAGCTCACTATCAGCGTCGCTTTAGAGCCATTTTGGTAGATGAATTCCAAGATACCAACAATATTCAGTACGCTTGGTTACGCCTGCTTGCTGGCGGCGATAACACCATGATGATAGTGGGTGACGACGACCAATCAATATATGGTTGGCGGGGTGCTAACGTTAATAATATTCAGTACTTTTTACGCGACTTCCCAGGTTCTGAAACGATTCGCCTTGAACAAAATTACCGCTCCACGGGCAACATCCTAAAAGCAGCCAACACTGTTATAGATAATAACCAAGGTCGATTGGGTAAAGAGCTTTGGACCGAGGGCGAGCACGGCGAGCCAATATCCATCTATGCTGGCTTTAACGAACTGGACGAGGCACGCTTCATTGTCTCGCAAATCAAACGCTGGAGCGATTACGGCAATGCGCTTAGTGACTGTGCCATCTTATACCGAAACAACGCCCAATCTCGTGTACTAGAAGAGGCATTGTTGCATCAATCGATTGCATATCGCATATACGGAGGCTTGCGCTTCTTTGAACGTCAGGAAATAAAAGATGCGTTAGGTTATTTGCGAATGATTAACCAACCACTCGACGATGCAGCATTCGAACGCGTGGTAAACACCCCTGCGAGAGGTATCGGCGAGCGCACATTAGCTCAATTGAGACAAAGCGCGCGTGAACTGGAATTATCCTTGTGGCAAACAGCACTGACACTTCTCACAGAAAAGCGTTTGTCTGGTCGCGCGGCGACTGCTTTGCAAAACTTCATTGACTTAATCTTGAAGCTTAAACACGACACGCAAGATTTAGCCCTTGAACAACAAGCCGACACGGTAATCAAAGGATCGGGATTATTGGCAATGTACCAAGCCGAGAAAGGCGAAAAAGCGCAATCTCGCGTGGAAAACCTCGAGGAATTGGTTTCCGCGTGTAAAACATTTGAAATACCGGATGAAGCAGACAACATGACGATGTTAGACGCCTTTCTAGCACACGCATCCCTTGAGGCTGGTGAAACCCAGGCTGACAGCCATCAAGATGCAGTACAGATGATGACAATCCATACCGCTAAGGGTCTGGAGTTCCCGCTGGTTTTCTTGGCAGGGGTCGAAGAAGGTATGTTCCCAAGTCAGCAAAGTAATGAAGAACCAGGGCGCTTGGAAGAAGAACGTCGCCTTTGTTATGTCGGGATGACACGAGCTATGCAAAAACTCTATGTCAGTTATGCAGAGACGCGTCGAGTATATGGGCAAGACAAGTACCACACAGCATCGCGTTTTATTAAGGAGATGCCGAGCGACTGTTTGGAAGAAGTACGGCTTCGGACCCCCGTTGCCCGCCCTGTCACTAACCGCTTCAGTCAAGAAACAACCCTGGCGGCTTTTGAAGAAAGTGGTTTCGCCTTAGGTGATCGAGTCATGCACAAGAAGTTTGGCGACGGGACTGTTTTAAACTGTGAAGGCTCTGGCCCACAAGCGCGAGTACAGGTCAATTTCGATGATGTCGGTAGTAAGTGGTTGGTATTGAGCTATGCCAAACTGACCAAACTTTAACTTGTGCTTTGTGCGGTTTACACCGAAGATTAAAGCACACACCCGAACCCTGAATCAGATCCAAAAGGTGACCTAGCCGCGGGCTAACTCGAGATTATGCAGAAAAAAGTTCTGGTTATCGAAGACAGCGCTATCAGCATGAACATCATTGAAAAGCTGGTGTTAAAAGCCAATTTAACACCGGTGTGCGCGTCTAGTTTAACCAAGGCCAAATATCTGTTTGGCGAGTCTAACCCCGAAGACTATCTGTGTGCCGTTGTGGACTATCACCTACCGGACGCACCAACGGGTGAAGCTATCGATTACACCATAGGCAGCTACATTCCTACTATCGTAGTGACGGGACGACTTGATGATGAAACGCGCGAACACATTCTGACCAAAGCCGTTGCGGACTACATTCCCAAAGAAAACGCACAAGTTTATGATTATTTAAGCCGCTTGCTCGCCAGATTGGAGAAGAACAAACACATTGGTGTCTTAGTGGTAGACGCCTCTCGTAGTAACCGTACTAAAATGGCCTCTTTGTTGCGTCGGCATAATTTTGAAACCTACGAGGCCGATAGTGCAGAACAAGGATTGGCGCAGCTCCATCAGCGAGCTGATATTAAGCTGGTCATTACCGATGCCACGTTGACCGATATGAAAGGTACTGAATTCGTCGCAGAGCTGCGCAAATCCTTTACCAAAGAGCAGCTCGCTATCATCGGTGTATCAGACGGTAATAGTTCTAAATTATCCGCCCGGTTTTTAAAAAGCGGCGCAAATGACTTCCTGCATAAGCCGTTTTATTTGGAAGAATTTTTGGCCCGAATCACGCAAAATGTTGAGAATATAGAGAACGTTGAAGCGATTCGACGCGCCGCTAATTCAGACTATTTAACGGGCTTACCAAATCGGCGCCATTTCTTTTACTCGGTCAATCACGAATCGCGCAACCAACCTGAGTATCAAGCGGTTGCCCTAATCGATTTAGATTTCTTCAAAAAAATCAATGATACCTATGGCCATGACGCCGGAGACAAAGTCTTGAAAGACGTCGCGAAAGTACTCGCCAGCCAATTCTCTGACGTGTTTGTATCCCGGTTCGGAGGTGAAGAATTCTGTATCTACCTACCGAATTGCTCACCAGAAATTGTGTTAGATAGATTAGAGCGCTTTCGGCTAACCATCAGTGAGAAGAGCATTCGCTTTCAACAGCAAACCCTCAAAGTAACCACGAGTATTGGTGTCACGCTAAAAAGCCGAAAGAATCTAGAAGCAATGCTCGCAGCAGCTGATGCATTGCTATATAAAGCCAAATCAGTAGGCCGCAATCAGGTCATTAGTGACGCTAATTAAGCCGTCTTAGATGCAACCACTTTGCGGTTTTTCTGATAGTGTCGCAACGAATCCCAACAAAAAATAACAAGGGCTGTCCATACAAAGCCGAATGTAAGTAATCTGGCTGGATCCAAGGGCTCGTTATAGAAGAATACCGCTAGCACGAACATGATACTGGGGCCTATGTATTGGAAAAAGCCCAGTGTACTGTACTGAATACGACGCGCTGCTGCAGTGAAGCACAGTAGAGGTGCTGTAGTGACCACACCGGCAAGAATCAGCAGCACATTTATGTCAAATCCGTTTGTAAACATGTTACTTGATGCGCCAGCGAACATGACCCAATACGCCACTGCGATTGGCAACATCATCATGGTTTCAATAAATAAACCGGGAAGTGAATCGACCGCGACCTTTTTGCGAAGCAAACCATACAATGAGAATGAAATGGCCAGTACCAATGCAATCCACGGCAAATACCCCAGACCGATGACGGCTATCGCAACACCGCTGATCGCGAGCAACACTGCAAACTTTTGCATCGGTCGCAATCGCTCTGCCAAAAAAATCCTGCCAAAAAGAATGTTGAACAGCGGGTTTATGTAGTAACCCAAACTGGCTTCTAACAAATGGTCATTATTGACCGCCCAAATAAATAGGAGCCAGTTCGCGCCCAGCAAAATTCCGGCAACCAACAAGGTTAGCATCACTTTCCTTGACGTTAAGGCCAATTTTACTTTCGGCCACTGGTATCGCAACACAATCAATAGCACGAGAACGACAGCTGACCATACAATTCGGTGCACCAGAATTTCCATCGCAGGCATAAATTCCAGCAACTTAAAATACATTGGCGCAAAGCCCCACATACTGTAGGCCGCAATGGCAAATAGCACACCTGCACGCGTTTGATTTTCGGCGGTAGACATTGAGGTGATCAATCAGCAGTTTTTCAGGCGCGTATTGTGCGCCCTAGACTTGGCCAGATGCAAGCAAACTCTGGTCGTACGGTTAGAATACAATCAAAGGTCTTATGCAATTGAATGCGACAATGCCGCAAATGTTCTACATTGTTATCGGGTTCGATGCTTGATCGAAAAATCAGTGCTATTTGCCAGTGAATAGGAGCCTGAAAACAAGTATCATATTCGCCGAAAAGCGCAGGTATCGTTTCACATACGCGCTCGCCACACGACTGTAGAGTTCACACCGAGAGTTAATCACAGCCCAATGCCACTTGCTATTGAAACCGATAATCCAATCAGTTCGCCCGACACGCCCATTAGCGTGCTCGAACGCGTGTTTGGTTATACGCAATTTCGACAAGGGCAACAACATGCGATCGAAGCCGTATTAGCAGGCAAAGACAGCCTGATATTAATGCCAACAGGCGGCGGTAAATCACTGTGCTATCAAATACCGGCCTTACTGCTCAATGGGGTAACCATTGTTGTTTCGCCGTTAATTGCCCTTATGCAAGATCAGGTAGAGCAACTGAAACAAAACGGGATTAATGCCGCTTTTATTAACAGTAGCCTCGAAGAAAGTGCAATTCAGCAAATCGCACAAGATGTACAAAATGGAACCACACCGATCTTGTATGTTGCGCCGGAAAGGCTATTGCAAAATCGCTTCGTAGCCTGGCTCGAACAAATAACTATTGCGGCCATTGCGGTTGATGAGGCGCACTGTGTTTCTCATTGGGGGCACGACTTCAGACCAGAATATCGTCGCCTAGGTGAATTAAAAACTCGCTTCCCAAACATACCATTTATGGCGTTGACCGCAACGGCAGATATGACGACCCAGGCGGATATCCAACACCAGCTAGGTTTACAAGAACCGGTAGTCTTGAAAACCAGTTTTGACCGCCCCAACATTCGCTACAATGTGCTACCTAAGTATAAAGCGTTCGACCAAATTGTCGCGTATGTCAAACAACAAGACGGCAGCGGTATTATCTATTGCAACAGTCGACGCAAAGTCGATGATCTCAGTGAACGACTTCATCGCACCGGCTTGAAAGTCGCAGGATACCACGCTGGAATGGACAATGAGGAGCGACAACGAGTTCAGCGTCAGTTCCAAACAGATGCCATTGATATTGTTGTTGCCACGGTGGCTTTTGGTATGGGGATTAACAAAAGTAACGTTCGTTACGTGATCCATCACGATGTTCCGAGAAGCGTGGAAGCCTACTACCAAGAAACAGGTCGAGCGGGTCGAGACGGCATGCCATCAGAAGCACTGTTGTTATTTGATGAAAAAGACGGTGCCAGAATTCGAGAATGGATCAGCATGGGTAACTCGGAGAGGGAGAGCATCGAGCTACAGAAATTCAGGGCAATGGAGGCTTTTTCCGAGGCACAAACCTGTCGTCGTCAGGTATTGTTGAATTATTTCAACGAATTCGCGGGTACTGAATGCGGTAACTGTGACATTTGCCTTGATCCGCCACGGCATTTTGACGGCTTGGTTACCGCGCAAAAGCTATTATCTTGCGTACTGCGGATCAATCAACCGGTTGGCGCCCAATACCTGATTGATGTCATCCGCGGGAAGTCTCTAAAGCGCATTTCTGAAAATAAGCATCACGAGCTGTCTACTTACGGTATCGGCAAAACAGAAACAGACACCTATTGGCACAGTATCATCAACCAGTTAGTGCACAAAGGCCTGATGCGGATCGACATCACTCAGAATGCTGCTTTGAAGCTAACAGAAGCTGCCAAGCAGGTCCTGCGTGGTCAGACTGAAGTAAAACTGGCGATTCCTCGTTTAACCCTCAACACCGGCAAAGCCAAGAAATTCACGGTCAAGGAATACGACAAACAGCTGTTTGCAAAACTCAAGCACTTGCGTAAATCAATTGCGGATGAAGACGGCGTACCGCCGTTTGTAGTCTTCAGCGATGCCTCATTAGCAGATATGGCAAACCAGTTGCCCACCAATAAGCGAACATTTTTAAATGTGTCAGGGGTTGGCGCAACTAAGCTCGATCGCTACGGTGATGCTTTCTTGCAAGTCATCAATGACTACCTCGATAGTCAAAGCGAATTCCACTAAGCGTAATCGTACGACCCGCCTTTTTTCAAGGCAGCTTGATACGCAGGTCGCGAATGTACCCTCTCAACAAAGGCTGCGATCGCCGGAAACGCGTCTTTGCCTTGTCTAGCGACAATAGCCTCAAGCGGGAAACTCATCTGAATGTCGGCACAACTTAGTTTGTCGCCAACAAACCATTGACGACCGGTTAAATGCCGTTCCACAAACGCAATATTGGCCTGAATATTGGGACCAAAATAAGCAGCCAATACTGCATCAACAAACTTATCGACAATATACTTCACGAAAAACGGTTTAGCTTTATCACGCCCTTTGTCTAGCACCATTTTAGTCACTAGCGGTGGCATAAAACTCCCTTCAGAATAGTGCAACCAGAACGACTGTTCTTGTTGCTCGGTATCGCTCAACGGGGGCAGTATGTCAGGCTTACCGTAGTGCTTGGCGATGTACTCTATGATCGCACCTGATTCCGCTACTGCAGTTTCGTTATCAGTGATCACGGGGGATTTTCCGAGTGGGTGAACGAGTTTTAATTGTGCTGGCGCCAGGTTCGTCTGCGCGTCACGTTTATAGTGCTTGACGCTGTAATCAACTTGCAACTCTTCTAGCATCCACAGGATCCTTTGCGAGCGAGAATTATTAAGATGATGGAGAGTTAGCATAACAGGGCTCTTAATTACAGTAATAGCCTTACATACAGCACAAAACTGAATTTGGTTTAAATATAAACCGCTACTCTTTTACAACGGGTTTCATCGTAGCGTAATAGGCCGCTAGATTTTCGATATCGGTATCACTCAAACCTTTGGCCATTGGAGACATCACCATGTTGCGACGCAAGCCATCCCGGTACTGTTTCATTGCGTCAATAAGATATAGCTCATTCTGACCCGCTAAATTGGGATAATTTGGAATAATCGCCATACCATTTTGCCCATGGCATGAGCCACAAACCACGGCGCGTTGTTTACCCGCTTCCGGATCGCCCGCCCAAGCATTGCTCACCAAACACGAAAATCCCGTGAAGCCAATGACTAACAATCTAATACTTATTTTCGACCGTACTGATACCATGCACTTACTCCAGAAAAAACGTTAAACGTCAGATAGCTATGCAATTAACCTACACCTATGCTGATGAATTGCAAGCGCTTACGTCATCAGTAAAAGTTAAACCTTTATACAAACAACGTTTGGCAATGGTCAACGATGTGTTGGCCAGCGAACTACAAATACCTGCCCACTTTTGGCAACCTGAAAATTGGCAATCCGCCCTGTTTGATCCTAATAGCGACTGGCAAAAGAAAGCCGTGGCACAGAAATACGGCGGTCATCAGTTTGGCCACTGGAACCCTCATTTAGGTGATGGCCGTGGGCATTTATTGGCAGAAATTGTTGATCAACACGGCGTAAGACACGATTTACATCTAAAAGGTGCAGGTGATACTCCCTACTCACGCCACGCCGACGGACGTGCCGTGTTGCGCTCTAGTATTCGTGAATACATGGTGAGTGAGGCCATGCATGCGCTTGGGATCCCAACGTCGCGGGCGCTCTGCTTGTTTACCAGTGAAGACCCTGTCCAGCGCGAACAACTCGAGCGTGGCGCGATGCTGATCAGAACCTGCCCAAGCCACATTCGTTTCGGCCACTTCGAATACTATCATCACACCCAACAACCAGACGCCTTACAGAGCTTGTTTGATTATTGCTTTACTCACTTGTTCAAAACACAAGCTGACGCAGAGAATCCATATTTGGCACTGTTTGATGAAATCGTTAGCAACACCGCCAGTATGATCGCAAACTGGCAAGCAATTGGTTTTAATCACGGCGTCATGAATACTGACAATATGTCAATTCACGGGATCACCTTTGACTATGGTCCATACGCCTTTCTAGATGACTATATACCCAGTTTCGTTTGCAATCACAGTGACCACACTGGCCGTTATGCTTTTGACCAACAGCCGAGCATTGCGCTTTGGAATTTGAATGCCCTTGCTCAAGCCTTTACACCCTACCTCAGCGTTGAGCAATTGACATCATCGCTACAGCACTTTCAGCCGCTGGTCACCCGCCTGTTTCATGCAGCCCTAATGAAAAAGATGGGATTAAGCGCCATTTCTGAAGAACATCCACAATATGAGCAAGCATTGAGTATTCAAGCTCAATGGTTAGCCATGTTGAAAACGCAGCGCCGCGATTACACTGTGAGTTTCCGTCTTTTACAACATGCCCAGAAAAGCCCAGAGAAAATAATTGATCATTTTGTCGACCGAGCCGCCGCCTCGGACTGGTTAAAGCAATATCTGCCGCTCACTGAACGCTGTGAAACCGACTTTACATCGCTGGCGACTGTTAATCCCGCGGTGATCCCGCGCAACCATCATTTGCAACAAGCGATAAGTGCGGCAGAGCACGATGACTTTTCAATGTGTGAAGCATTATTTACTGCAATATCAACACCTTTTGATCCTGAGCACGATTCTGGTATGTTTGCATCTGCACCACCGGAGAGTGGCAAAGGCATCGCCTTGAGTTGTAGCAGTTAGATGCAACTAGGGCTACTATAATAATAATAATCCCAATGGGAGACAGAGTGATTGCTAAACCCCTAGAGCGACTGACTCAGCCGCTACACCAATCTAATAGGCGCATGTTTGGGGTTGTATTTGCATTCTCCGTTGTGATTTTTATATTTGCTTATATTGCTAGCAGTTCTCACGCCAGGGCAACCAATACCCAACCGATAATCAATATCAGCAATATTGAGCAGGTGATCGATGTCGGCAACAATTCGCAATCGATGCGGGATGACCTAGACCGGCAATTGAGCGAAATCATTCACTACCCTGACTGGGAACAAACTTGGTCGACTGTGCCGCTCGATACCGACGAAAAAATTTGGATTCGGGCACGCGTTCAAAATAGCCTGCCGAGCAAAGAAACCTTTTACCTAACCATTGCTGAGCACTCACTTGATATCGTCGACGTGTTTATCCTCGATGATCTCGAGCGTATTACACACTCATACTTAACCGGCGCAGACAGAGATTATGGCCTACGCGCCATCAAACATCGTCACTTTATTCTGCCTTTCACCTTGGAAGCCGGTGATGAAGTGTCAGTTTATTTGCGCATCCAAGACACTGCTCCGCTACTCATGCCAATCAAAATTTGGCACGCCGAACGTTGGATTGCGATTGAGCAAGACAAACAGGTAATTTTCGGCATTTTTGTCGGCGCCTTGATGGTTTTCACCCTGTATTTTTTGGTTACTTACTCACTGCTGCGCAGCCCCGTTCGTTTTTGGTTTTCACTGGCTTGTTTTGTGATGATGTTGGGTGTACTCAACATCCATGGGTTTATTAGCCAATTTACTGGCATCACTGGCTATTCCTCTAGCTTAAGTGCAATTTTACTGGCTGCATTTATGTTGATGATGGCAAAAGTGAGCCGCTCGCTATTCGTAAACAGCCCACGCCCATTGCGCTATTTCGCCTATTCAGTACCAATACTTATGGTGTTCTCACCATTCCTGTTGAGTGCTCAAACAAGCTCCACGGCAAACATGGTTTTCATCGGTGTTTGTGTGACGGCGCAATGCGCTATGGCGATTCACTATCGCAATCGCTTCAGTAGCCGTCCCAGCCATATATTCGTGATAGGTTGGTTGAGTATCTTGCTCGCGGCTAGTATGAATCTGTATTTTTATTCCAATGGCGCCAGCCTCGATACTGCCGTAACTGTGCTGATTATATTGATGTGCGTGGTGGGCATACTCGCGATTGGTGTTGCCATCGAGTCCCATGAAAAAGTGATTATGCGCTTTGAACAATCGGAGCAGGAAAAAAGAATAGACGGTCTCAAACAGTTCTATCAGCTGTTTAGAAACTCTGCGGAAGGCTTATACACGTCGACACCCGAAGGCATCTTAATCTCAGTAAACCCTGCCATGTGGCAGCTCTTCGGCTATGACTCAGAAGAGGATATGTTAAGTGCAGTGCAATCGACCGACGAATTTTACGCAGATGGCAGTGACAGAGATGTATTGATTGGCGAGTTGCGTAGTGAACGTACCGTCTTGGGCCGAGAATTTCGCGGCCTGCGTAAAGACGGCTCGGAATTCTGGTTTTCGTTGTCATGTCAGCTCCATGAAGAAGGAGAAGAAACATTCTTGTATGGTTCGATATTTGATGTAACTGAGCGAAAACAATCAAATATTAGCCTTGAATACTTGGCAACACATGACTCGTTAACTGGTGTATACAACCGTCGCGAATTCGAGCGTCAATTGCAACAACACTTGAGCCATGAGTTCTCTATCGAACGACCCTTAACGATCTTGTATATGGATTTGGACCAGTTCAAAGTGGTTAACGACACCTGCGGTCACAAAGCTGGCGATGCATTATTGCAACAGCTAGCGCACCTGCTCGATGACGCCGTAGGGGAGAAAGGCCTCTTGTCGCGTTTAGGTGGTGACGAATTTGGCGTACTCATGTCAAATACGAACACAGACGAAGCTTATGTTCTCGCCAGCAAACTGCTCAACGTTGTGTCGGATTTTCGCTTTATGTGGGAAAACAAGGTGTTTTCGCTGGGGATCAGTATTGGACTTGTCGAGCGCTCAGACAACACCGATGCTCCCGAGCACATGATGAGTATGGCGGATGCTGCCTGTTACATTGCAAAAGAGCAAGGCAGAAACCAAATTCATCGCTACTCTTCTCAAGACGTAAGTACCAAACGATACGAAAATGAACTTAATTGGTTAGCCCACATCAACGAAGCACTAGAACAAGATAACTTTCGCTTGTACTACCAGCACTATCAGCCGTTACATTCAGTCGCTGAAGGACACCGTTATGAGATCCTTGTTAGAATGCAAACAGAAGAACAAGGTCTGGTGCCACCGGGCGCATTTCTGCCTGCTGCAGAGCGATACTCTCTAGGTGCAAAAATTGACCGCTGGGTCATTCACAACTATTTCGATTGGCTAAACAGCAATCCGTCACATTGCACTGAACTCGAAAAATGCAATATCAACTTATGCGGACAATCACTGGCGGATCGCGACTTCAAATTGTTCGTGTTAAACGCGTTTGAAAAATTTGGCGTGCCTTATTCAAAGATTTGTTTTGAGATAACCGAAGGTATGGCGATTATCAAAATGGAAGAAACTCTGGAGTTTATAAAAACTTTCCGTCAATTGGGTTGTACCTTCGCGTTAGACGATTTTGGCAGCGGCTTCTCTTCCTACGGCTACCTAAAACAACTGCCCGTGCAATACGTCAAAATTGATGGCGCATTTGTCCGTGATTTACTCTCTGATCCGATCGATTTGGCCATGGTGCGCTCGATTAATGACGTCGCTAAGGCCATTGGGATGGAAACTGTGGCAGAGTTTGTAGAAAATAGCGATATCAAGGTCCAGCTCGGAAAAATGGGTGTCGACTACGCCCAAGGATACGGTATTGCTGTTCCTGAACCACTCTCTGCCTATAAGGCTTTCGGCGAATAATACTTGTGTTATCTCAATTCGCCCCTATATTTGCCGTCTAAGAGTAGTCTCGTCGAAAGACGATTGAGAACAGAATGAGCCAAGAAAATCCACAATTTGAATACGTCAGTGCCGCCAAGCTACCCACCCGCTTTGGTGAGTTTCGTATTCACGGATTTGTTGAGCCAAGTGGCCAAGAGCACGTTGCGTTAACCTATGGCGACTGGCAGGAAGACGAAGCTGTGCCGATTCGAATTCATTCTGAATGCCTCACCGGTGACGCACTGTTTAGTACTCGTTGCGACTGCGGTTTTCAACTTGAGCGAGCATTGCAAAACATCGTTGAACACGGCAAAGGTGTGTTGCTGTATCTGCGCCAAGAAGGACGTGGTATCGGACTTTTGAATAAAATCAAAGCGTATCAACTGCAAGATACCGGCCTAGATACAGTCGAAGCAAATCTTCACCTTGGGTTCGACGCCGATCTGCGCGAGTACTCAATCTGTGGCTTTATGTTAGAGACGTTGAATGTCAAAAACGTGGTGCTAATGACTAACAATCCACGCAAAGCAAAAGCACTTGCAGATTTAGGCGTCAATATTGTTGAGCGCAAACCCATCGACCACGGCTTAACCGAAGACAACCGCTATTACTTGCAAACGAAGACCGAAAAACTCGGCCACTTGTTTGATAAACACCTTCTGAAATAACACATCCAATGATTATTATGCCTAGGTCGAACGCTGACAAGCTGCGAATAAGGCCTTTGGTTAGTCAACTAGCTCAAGAACCCTAAGAAAATACTAGCGTTATTATGCATCGGGTTTTAAATCGCGCTACAAGAGTCTGAAACGGAATTCTAAAAAATGTTAATGGAGATAACGCACTTTGACTGATGGTCCTGATTACAATAATTATTCCCATGTAGAGCTACTTGAGGCATACGAAAGTATTGATCGATCAAGTTTCCCAGAAAGATTCAAGGCACTATCCGACATCATGAAGGACCAAGGCCTCCTTGAGCAAACGAATGACGGTCTCCAGCTCACTGAAAACGCTTATGCATCCGTCTATAAACCGCAATCTGAAGAAGAAAAAACACCTACATATACCTGTATCCCGCCGGAGCCACAGTACGATAAAGAAGGCAACTACATTCCCAACGAAATTCCACTTAAGAACAGAGTCACCAATGCGCTACTGTCATTGAGTATCATTTTATATGGCAGTTATGGTTTGTACATAGATGAACTATGGGTTCCGGTTGCGAAACGAACCAGCATTGTGTTGTCTGGGGTATCTGCGCTGTTAATGTTCATAGCTATCCTATGTGCAGCGGTAATGTTCATTGCTGAAGTTGTCGATCATTATGATAAACGAGACAACGAGCATACTTATTATAAAGTTGCACTTTATTTTAAAAACATTGCGTACGTAGTATTTGGCATTGCAGTGATCGTCGGGCTGAGTATGGGAGCGAGACTAGAATAATGTGCTCGAGATACCAACAATGATGTTCAGTTTAGAAAAGCTCTGTTGGCTTCTAATGCCTCGGGCTCAGAAGCGTAAAAGAAGATTGATATACTGATTTGCTGTGTAATTTTTAAAAACACAGCCTTTTGAGATTCAGAGCATACAACGTGAATACCTGTACATCCCAGTGTCGCATAGTGTTCATAGGCGTTAATAATGTCGTCTACTGCGTCATGGGTTGGATAAGCGTCTTCCGATAAAATCTCGATTAATCGCCATTTGGCTAAATTGGCTGTTTTTACTCGATCGCGAATCTCTGCATGCAATGCAGCAATCCCTTCCTTATTGAATGCCGCATTCGGTCTGTCGATCACGCAAAACTTATCGATTGTGACATCTATATTGCCGTGGGCCTGAAAGTGCATATTTCCCTATCGATAAAATGGTCTTCGCGGTACATCAAGTATACCCTAATATTTTAAGTGACATCCATGCGACTCAATAGTGGGAGCTTGAACACTGAGAGAGAACTTCCGCTAATCAACCCACGTAGAGCAAGTAAAGGCACTCCGTTATTGTCAATCTCAAGCGAATTTTACGTTCGCTATTGCCTATCGCATACGGTATACGTTCCTTCATAAGACAGGATTGAATATGCAAAGGATTATAAAAGGTTTTAGCTTAATGCTAGTCGCGGCAACATTGTTTTGTACCAGTGTTCAGGCTTCCAAAAGCAGCTCAGTTAAGCACCCGGAGACAAATAGCAACGGTTTCAATGGCCAAGTGCAGCGGGTCTTAAACCTCGATTCCACCACCTTCAACAATGCTCTTAGTCCAGATGGGCAGACGCTATTTTTTACTCAGGTAGCAGAGGATTTTTCTGGAATCGGCATCTACACAGCCAATCTGGTCGACGGTATCGCCCAGTCTATTCAACCTGTGCGTATTCAAGGAATAGCATTACAAGGAACCGATGTAATGATTTCGCCTGACGGTGAAAGATTGTTTTATTCAGCGAGATCTGCGTTTGACAGCAATGACGAGCTGGCTGATTACAATCTATATGTGAGCGAGAAAGGAGAGCAGGTTTGGTCAACTCCTAAACCTTTGCCGAGCGCAATCAATTCAATCAGCGATGAATTCTATCCAAGTGTCACTAACAATGGTGATCTGTATTTCGCGCGACGCATCAAGGATCAAAACCTCGATATCTTTGTTTCCCATTTGGTTAATGGCCAATATCAACCAGCTCAGAGACTAGGACATTCGATCAATAGCGACATATTGGAAGGAGATGCATTCGTTGCTAGCGATGGTAGTTACTTGATATTCGCGCGCATGAAAGCGAGTGACGCTCTTGGTATGACTGATCTTTACATTAGTTATCGCCAGAACGGCGAATGGACAATAGCCGAAAACATGGGCACTACTATTAATAGCTCAGGTATAGACGGCAGTCCGTTTGTTAGCCGAGACAATAATTGGTTGTATTTTACCTCCAATCGAGAAGGGCAAGACCCGGAAAAATTTGATAACAGCTTGGGACTCTATCGTATTGCGGTGTCGATTAATTAGCCTTTATATTTTTGCACAAGGCATGTGTAGACCGTTTGATTGATAACTGAACCAAACGGTCATTAGATGCTTTACTTGTGCCCCACCAACACAAGTTCAACCTGTGGAGGGATGAGGTATTCAGCACCATCTTGGGTGATCACAACCATATCTTCTACAGAAATAGTTTTCGGATTGCCATCCGGCATGAACCAGCTGTGGAATCCGTCAAACGCAAATGTCATACCTTGCTGTAAAACACGTTGCGCCGCTGGTCGAACGCTAACCGCCGCAGAGCCTCCTAGGTTTGGGCCTGTATCGTGCGCAACGTAGCCTACGGGGTGGCCTGTGCTCCACATGACGGGAACTGAATTCGTTGCTTGCATAACAGCACGTTGTGCTGCATCGACTTCAATCCCCTTCACACCGGGCTTCATCGCGTTAAATGCCGCATCTCGACCTTGTTTTGCACTCGTCCAATAGTACTCAATATCATCAGGCGCTTTGGTTTCCTCGCTGCCAAGTACATAGGCAAACCGCTGAATATCGGTGACCCAGCGGTCGTAAACTCGAATGCCAAAATCAGTTTGAATAACATCACCCGCTTGAATGATTTTGTCTGTCGCGTGGGAATGTCCTCGGTCGGTTCCAGAGTTAACATTTGGGTTTTGATCCGGCGCCCAAGCGTCGGTTACACCAGCTTGTTTCATTTTCTTCTTCAGAAAACGCGCGACATCAGCATCAGTGGTTTTCCCTGGCGCAATAGTAGCGTAGGCCTCTAGCTGCCACTGGGCAGTTAGAATGGCTGCTTGTCGCATTATTTCAACTTCTTCTGGAAGTTTAATCGCGAGCCATTGATAAACCAGCTCGTCAGCGCTGGTCAGTCGGGAGTGCAACTCTGGCTCTAGAGCGTTTAAGATGGCCTGATACTGGCTATAGCTTAATCCGTCGGCCTGCGCGTTTTTGGATGACGTGTTGATTGCGATTGTTTTGAAGGCTCGCTTGGCAATAAAGTCAGCGGCCAGTTTGATTGCAGAGCCGCTTCTTTGTACCGGAATAACGTGGTCTAGAAGTTGCATTTCTGCTAAAGCGGTGGATTCACCCAAAGGGGAAAAAGCCAGTGAGTGGAAACCTTGAGCGTCGTTATAAAACATAAAAACAGCGGTTTGGCCTGCGTTTTCACAACCTACGTGATCAGCTAACGGGTCATTATTGTTTTCTCTACATACCACCATCCATGCATCAACTTTGGCCTTTTTCATCGCAAGCGGTAATAGCTTTGCGATACGCTGTTGACGAATTTCTGGCCATGGCGATGGACCTTTAAAATCTAGGGTAACTTCATCTGAGGCCTGCGTACCGGGAGAGGTTGATAACGTCATTGCAAGAACACTGGCGCATAGTATTTTTTTCATTTGTTATGTCCTTCTTAATAAAGCAACGGCAACTAACTCGCCGACCATTCTGAGTTCGAGCCCGCTTGTGATAGGTCCCGAGTCACAGAGTATAGGTAGTATTAACGCTCTGCACTAGGTGTGTAGCCTGCGAAACACCTCAGTAGCCACTCACCCTATTCAGTAACATTCAGCTTTTGTTAAGCGAACACCTCCTATAACTATCTGTGAAGCTGCGGTAATCCGCACTGGCTACATATCACCATAAGGGGGACGTTATGAAGTCTGAACATAAAGTTGCATGTATATACGCATTAGCACTAATCATCACCATCAGCATGGCAATTCAATTTGCCAGTGCGAGCGAATACGATGCTCAGCAATACAGCGCGACCACACTAACAGAAGAAGAGCTGGACAATGTACTAGCACCGATCGCGCTATATCCTGATACCTTGCTCACGCACGTATTAATTGCGTCAACCTATCCGATGGATGTAATCCGCGCCGCACGCTGGCGGGAGAGTAATGCGCATTTGACTGCGGAACAAATCCGGACCCGAGTGGATGTATTTGACTGGGACCCAAGCGTAAAGGCTTTAGCACCTTTCGATAAAGTGCTCGCGCAAATGAGCGAAGACATCGATTGGTTAAATTACCTTGGCGATGCCGTGATTGCAGATGAAGAGTGGGTTATGTCTCGCATTCAGGTATTACGAGAATACGCCTATGAACAAGGCTCACTCGACAGTAATGAATATGTCAATGTAGCGCGAGATGACAACGTCGTTGTGATTGAAACCGTCAAGGATCGCGTTGTTTATGTGCCTTACTACGACACACGAGTTGTGTTCGGCCCTTGGTGGCACGCGCGGTCACCCTACTACTGGCACCATCCACGTAACTACTATTACAGAGCCGGGTTTTATTGGAGCCCAAGTATTCACATTGCGTCGCATTTTTTCTTTGGCGGATTCCACTGGCACCACGGCTATGTTGTTGTGAATTACCACAATCATCGCCCTTACTATCGTAACTATAAGCGCGTTTATAGCCGTGAGTATCAGCGCTGGAGTCATAACGTTGGGCATCGAAAGTCGAGATATCACCAGCGCGTGATTCGCCATCATAACCAGCGTTACTCAACACATAACAAGGTGGTTCGCACCCATGAGCGTCGCAAAGCTAACGTTAACTATGGTCAATACCAAACATCTAAGCGTTTAGACTTGAGCCGTCAGAGCCACGTAGCTAAGCGTCAAGCTCGTGTTGAGCAAAGGCTGACACAACATCAACCAAACGCGGTCAAGCGCCACAACACCGCGCCGCGCAAGGTTGAAACAAGCAAGCCGAGACGTGATGTTATCAAACCGTCGCAAGTTAAACGTTCCGCTGACGTAATCAAGCGCTCCACGGACGCCTCGAAACAACGAGACATCCAGCGTCAAGCGCAACAACGTGCTAAACAGCCAGTCAAAAGAACGCAGATTGACAGGCAAAAGCAGCTTCAACGCGAGGTCAGAAAAGTACCGCAGCAGCGCCAGTCGAAACCGGCTCAACGTCCAGTCAAGCGCAGCGTTGTGCCTCGCCAACAAGCGCGGCAGAAAACAAACTTGCAGCGCCCGGTGAAAAGAGACGCAGCGCCGAGAAAGGTAGAAAACGTGCGCCGAAACACAGTGAAGCAACCTCAGCGCAGCGCCAGTCGAAGTGTGAAACAACAGGCGCCTCAGCGGAGTACCAATCGGACTAAACAAGCGCAACGAAATAAATAGGGCATACTAGTCACCTTCAACGGCTAACATCAGCAGTTGAAGGTGACTTACGCTTATTAGAACATCTATTCTTGTAAATATTTTACTATCGTCATGCTCCCTGCCAGTGTGTGAACCAAGCGAATTTACTGTTACCCTATTGCTTCTTTTCATTGCGAGTAGGCCTTATGCAGATCCCATTATTCCAAGTTGATGCGTTCAGCGATAAAACGTTTGGTGGTAACCCTGCTGCCGTATGCGTACTCAATGAGTGGCTGAGTGATGAGGTACTACAAGCAATAGCAGAAGAGAATAATCTTTCAGAGACTGCGTTTTTAGTTGGCCAACAAGGCCAATATGAATTGCGTTGGTTTACGCCTGAAGCGGAGGTCGACTTATGCGGACACGCCACGCTCGCCGCGTCCCATGTTTTATTTAAACATCTATCAGAACAGGCCGAATCGCTGCGCTTTCAATCCCGGAGTGGTGAGCTCACAGTACGCCGAATCGAAGCTGGTTATGCGCTCGATTTCCCCGCGCAACCGAGTGTCGCAGTTACCAACGAACATCCGGTTTTAACAGTGCTTGGTGTATCGACGGGGAAGATACTGGTTGGTGCGGACATCATGGTCGTGCTGAGTTCACAACAGGAAGTCCAAAACCTGTCACCAGATTTTACGGCAATGAAGATGCTGGAGCAGCGTGGCGTTATTGTGACAGCGCCGGCCGAAGAGTGCGATTTTGTAAGTCGATGCTTTTTCCCTAAACTTCGAATTGACGAAGACCCTGTTACCGGCTCTGCGCATTGTCAAATGGCGCCATACTGGGCCAAAAAACTTGGTAAAAGAACCTTATCTGCTATTCAAATGTCGAATCGGCGCGGTTACCTAACCTGTGTCGTTGAAGGTGACAGGGTACAATTAACCGGCCAAGCAGCTGACTACTTACAAGGCATCATAACGCTTTGAAATGCAGACCCAAAAACGAGATTCTAGGTGCCGAATTTTGCTAAAAATTGGTCAACAAAGCGCTGAGCTGAGCCAGCATCCATATTAAAGTACAAGGAAGGCTCGATCAGTTCGACTTCCATCACGGCAAAGTTTTCATCGCTGCCGCCACTCAAATCAATAAGATCAACTCGCGCGTAAAGCGATTTTGTCGGTAACGCTGCTAACGTGTGTTCGGCAACGCGGCGCATTTGCTCTGATGGTTCAATACTGCGCAATTGACCGCCATGCTCTTCTTGCACTCTAAAATCGCCGGACTTTGGCGTTTTAAGAATAGCGTGGCTATAGCGGTGGTTGAAATAAAACAGTGAGAATTCACCCGGTGACAAAACAGCGGGTAAAAACGGCTGGATCATCAATGGTCGAGACGCGAACAGTTTGGCGAGCGTTGAGGCAAACTCGTCTTGCTCGCCCTTTTTAATCTTGAAGGTGTCATCAGCATTTGCGCTAATGGTTGGTTTGACAATAAGGGTATCCGTCTCGAATTGGGCAAAACCTTGTACCAACATTTCAGCCTCATAATGGTCTTTCCAAAGCGTCGGCACAATAGGAACGCTAGCGGCCGACAAATCTCTCAAATACTGTTTGTCAATATTCCACACCATTAAAGAATAAGGATTCTCTAACACTGCAGATGACGCTTCGATGCGTTGAAGGCAAGCGATGAATTGATCCGCGGCTTGTTGGTAATCCCAAGGACTGCGCACGATCACAACATCAAATTGATTCCAATCGACACTTTCGTCGCGCCAAGGAACATGTGTTGTTTGCCAACCGGCTGCGCGCATCGGCTCATCCAGCATAGTGTCGTATGCAAAAAAGTCTTCGAGACTATCCATGGTGAGAATTGCGACTTGCTTCATTGTAATACCTACTTTTAACGCCCTGTCTTCAAGGTGGTGTTGTCGATGTGTGATGCAAACAAGTGCCTTACAGAACGATAACCAGCCGTTTGTGTTTGATGTGAATGTCTTTTGGCCTGAGTTTGCCAAAACCTAAATCGAACTGACTTAAGTCGATTAATGCGATAACGGGCAGCGATTTACCCACTACATCACGCATACCACGGATCAGTGGATTCGCGTCTTGCATCGTGTTTTCGAGTACTTTGAATTTATGCAGTGATGGCTCTTCTAACTGCAATACATAATCCACTGATTCATACGTCACTTTGCCTCGCACTTCAGCGCTCGCCTCGAGTATTTCACTGCCGCGGATAGCAGTCATCTTCACCTTTATGGTGAGTCGGTTATCCAACCCATCTAACGTCAGATTTGGCTCTGATAAATATACATCTGCCCCCTGATACGTTTCCTTTATCGGGAAGGCTTTCTGTACAAATAGATTCAAATCTTTCTCACCAATAGCAAACTCCAGCGCATTGGCGGAGTGCGCAACCATCAATAAAAGTAAACAGTACAGGGACCAAATCAGACGATATCTTTTAACAAAAGCTAGTTTCATATTGGCTGTGAAATCCTATAAATATTAAAACGGGTTGACCGTGTAACCTTGCTGTTGCAACTGAGCGTGTGCGGTCATTGCAGATAGCGCAATAGTAGCACCTTTCACTATTTGAGAATGATTAATCTCATATGCTCTAGCGGTTTGTCCGCACAATATAACGTCAACATGGTGAACCATCAGTTCCTGCAAAAGTGCAACGTTCGGATTGGCCTTGTTGTGTGCTTTTTGATATGCCTCGTGATTCAACATGTCCATACTAGCCTTGCCGTGAACAACCAAGGCCAAGCGAATATTTTCGGGCTTTACTCCGGCCGCTACATGCATGTTTAGGAATCGTGCCAAACTATCAAAACGGCGGTTGATAGTGCCCACTTCCGCAGGCGCACCCACATCAAATGCAATGTTAAACTTACTGTCTGAATCAATTTTCACGCCACTAACCGTCGCATTCTTACCAAAGTCTTTGATCAGAGGGCCAGTGGAAAACTCAGAGAGTTGTGCATGTGCAATGGTACAAGCGAAAACCAAGCCTACTGCGAGTGTGCGTGTGATTAAACTGTGCATATTGTCTATCGCCTTTAAGGTTTAGCGGCAACATTACACGGTTCAAGAAGTCTGTGCCAGCTACTTAAATCTGGTAAGCTTTGCCAGTTATTCACACCACTCTATACCAACAGGATTTACTGTGAGTTATCAATATTCAATAGGAACACCCGGACAACCCTGGGGCGAACAAGAAAAGGCGCAATGGTTGTCAAATCAAACCATTAAGCGCAGTTACGCAGACGAAGTCGTTGCCAAAATCGAAGCCCTGAAAGACCGCTACGATGTAGAGCAATACGGCGCTCTGCCCTATGACGAAAAGCGATACCCGCTTTTTTGCGTGCGCAGCAAACAGTGGCGGGAAGACAATCCCGTTGTCCTTGTAACCGGAGGGGTGCACGGTTATGAGACCAGTGGTGTGCAAGGTGCTCTGGGCTTTTTAGAGACCGCAGCTGCGAACTACCAAGCTCACTTTAATTTGATTGTGCTGCCCTGTATTAGCCCATGGGGTTACGAAACCATCAACCGCTGGGACCCGCTGGCGATCGATCCGAATCGCTCGTTTCATCCAGAATCAAAAGCGCCTGAGTCGCGCGCTGCGATGACATACATTGCGCAATTAGACGTGAAGCCTCATGTCCATTTCGATCTACACGAAACGACTGATACTGATAACTCCGAGTTTAGACCTGCGCTTGCCGCCAGAGACGCGATTGAGCAAAAAGTCTGGGACATTCCTGACGGGTTCTACACGGTAGATGACACATCACGCGCACAACCGGAGTTCCAATGTGCCATCATCGAGAGTGTTGAGCGTGTAACGCACATTGCACCTGAAGACCGTGACGGCAATATCATTGGAGCCAAAGTTGAGCAGAAGGGTGTTATAAACTACGACAAAAAAGCACTATTCTTGTGTGGGGGATTTACAGATGCCGACTATGTCACTACCACGGAAGTCTATCCTGATAGTCCTACTGCGACCCCTGAACAATGCATTGACGCACAAATAGCGGCTATTTGCGGCGGCTTAAATTACTTGTTAGACAACCGGCGCTAATACATCTATCGTCCGACTAAGCAGCCTGTAAAGGCATGAAAGTTCAACACGTATGATTGAACTTTCGTGCCGAACCAATACAGGAACACTTGTTCTCATATGTGCTCTCGACACTTAATACCACTTCCTGACTTCTGTCTGGTGAGATTGCCAAACGACTATACATCTTCATAAGTGATAGTGATTTCAAAACCTTCACTTTGGGGGTAGAGTTTGTAGCACATGTTAGGCATGACCGCTATCGGTCAACGACAGTACAGGAAGCTCGCATGACAGACACTCTCAACGTTGACTATTTGGTTATTGGTGCGGGCGCAAGCGGCATGGCATTTGTTGATATTCTTCTGAGTGAATCTGATGCTACGGTTGCAATAGTCGATAAACTCGATAAACCTGGCGGTCACTGGAACGATGCGTATTCATTTGTAACCTTGCATCAGCCTTCCTCATTTTATGGTGTAAGCTCCAAGGAGCTGAGTAAAGGCGTAATTGATAAAACCGGGCTAAACGCGGGTTTCCACGAGCTTGCCTCTGGATCTGAAATCCTCGCTTACTACGATGACTTAATGCGGGAGACATTTATCCCGAGCGGCCGAGTGACTTTCCTAAATAAATGCGAGTATCTCGGCGATGGTCGCGTACGGAGCCTATTGACCAATAAAGAAACGACCATTTCCTATGCTAAAATCGTTGATGCGACATTCTATAAAACCAGTATCCCAGCAACCCATACGCCGGGCTTTCAAATCGGCGAAAATGTACAGCTCATTCCGCCCAATGCTCTGATCAAACAATCAAAGCCCGCTGAGGGTTACGTTTTGGTCGGCGGTGGCAAGACGGCTATCGACACCTGTATTTGGTTACTTGAACACGGTATTGATCCAGACGATATTCGCTGGATAATGCCGCGTGACGCATGGTTGTTAAACCGCAAAAATACGCAACCCTCCAATCAGTTTTTCTTTGACACCATAGGCGCTCAAGCCGACCAAATGGAAGCCATTGCGGCGGCTGAAAACATGGAAGACCTATTCTTGAGATTGGAGCAAGCCGGCGTTATGTTTCGGATTGACCAAAGTATATTCCCTTCGATGTTCCATGGCGCAACAATCAGTGAGCAAGAGTTACTGCAATTAAGACGGGTCAAAAATATCATTCGAATGGGTCGCGTGAGCCAGATCAATGCGAATGAGATAGTGTTGACAGAAGGCTCATTGCCAACTTCTACGGAGGTTGTCCACATCGACTGTACTGCCAGTGCGATCACTAATTTAGACACTCAAGATGTGTTTTCTGGCGAGCGTATTACGCTACAAACGGTGCGCGCTTATCAGCCTGTGTTCAGCGCGGCGTTTATTGCACACATTGAACTAGCCTACGACGATACCGCGAAAAAGAACGCTCTAACGCGAGTAGTGCCTCTGCCAAATCACACCAGCGATTGGATGACCATGACCTATAAAAACATGATGAACCAATTTTTCTGGTCTAAAGAACCCGGCTTGAAACAATGGTTGCTCGACAACCGTTTAGACGGATTTATGACTATGGTCAGTGGCGTTCGGTTCTATCAAATAGATAAATTGAAAGTACTAAACAGAATGCGCAAAGCGGCCAAACCCGCGGTTGCTAAGCTGAAAGCTTTCGCTGAAAAATACGGCGAATCAGCGTAAACTGAATCGCTCAGACTGCTGCAGCGCGATTGCATGGCAAAACCCAATAAAAAACTGCCTTCTCGGTCAGTACAGATTTTCTGTTCTGGCTGTAAAACACTGTTGTTTAAATACCGCAAAGGCGGCAAAGGCGTGCTGGTTAAATGCTTCATTGAGCGCATTGTTGAAGATCACACGGCAATTCCTTGTGAGTGCCCAAAATGTCAACAAACGTTTGCGCGCGAGGCATTAATTAGAGGCGCGCCCGCCTATAAAATTATCGGTGGCAAAGTCCACATGAAGTAGCCGTATTTCATCTACTTCTTACAATGCCAAACCGCGCCATGCTTGGTGCAAACGCCATTTTTAGGTTTTGTTTTTACCACAACGATATTGGCCGCGACCGGCGTCGCTACGACGACTTTTGGTGTTGTTTTTACTACCACTTTGGTTTTAGCTGGCTTCGTTACAACGACCTTCGGGGTTGTTTTTACTACCACTTTTGCAGGGACGACTCTGGCGTGATGTGCCACACAACCCGAGGCAAACAAACTCATTCCGATCAAACAAACAATTAGTGATTTTTGCATAACCTACACCTTTCTGACTGCTCTGTTTTCACTTGTTACAATAACCAACCGAGGGCAAAGAACTGTCAACCGAGCGTAAAGTTATGTAAAGACCTAAGGGGCACCCGAACGATGGTTTTGGCGATACTCTGATGGTGTACAGCCAAACCACTTTTTAAAAGCGCGACAAAAGTTTGCTGATTCGTGATAACCAAGGGTTTCAGCAATCTCCTCCACCAGTAGTTCGCTATCTTTGAGTAGCTGCTCCGACAGAGTTCGTCTTACGTGATCCAGTATCTTTCGATACGATGTGCCACGCGCCACCAAACGCCGAGTAAGGGTTCGCTCTGATACGTGGAACTGTTCCGCAAACGCTTCGATCTGCGGCACGTCCAGATCGGCTTTCACACCGCGGATAACGTGTTGAAAATGTAAATTCAGCGCGCTTTCAATGGCTATATCTTCCCGCCTTTGGGCTTCTCTTGAAGCAAGTAATTGGCGACATTCCGCGATGTTGAACTCATAGGCATGCGGGTCGTGTAATGGCGAGGGCATGTTCCAGACAGGATTGGAAAATACGATTTTATTTTGTTCACTATCAAACACCAATGCGGAATCAAACTCTGCCAATAAGGCGCGTTCAGTCTGTGCTGAATAATGATGTCGAAAATGAATGCTGATTTGGTCTCCTGCTACGGAACCAAGCATGGTTTTGACTAATACTTCAAACGCGCGCGCACAGGCCTGAAAAAACGTGTGGTGGAAAACGTCACTACCCGAGGTATCCGTAACCATTACTTCAACGCAGTCGCTTAACTGTTCGATTTGATACTCGTAGCAGTCGAAACGCACCTTGGCCCATGTCAAAAAGGTGTCCACTGCATTACCTGGATTTGCGGCGCTTACCATGGCATAACCCAGCGGTCCGTGGCTAGTGACACCCAACTGCTTCCCAAACAGTGCTGGCCAAGCCGGGTTCTCGGCATATTGATTCAAGTTTTCGATTACCTGAATAGCGACGTTGATATCAACACTGTCTTGTTCGAGTAACTGCGCTCTGGAGAGGTTAACCCCTTCAAACGCCTGTTCTTCAGCGGCGAACTGCATATTTAGCGCAACCAACAAATAGGTTTTATCCAGATACATGGGATATCCAACACAGGTGTTGTCTTAAAATGATAATTAACATGTCAATTTAAGAAAAGCGAGTATTACTGCCTCTCAAGTATGGTTTCACTCCGTTAGTTTGAAAAGTGAGGCTAAAAATGGAAAAAGTGAAGCTACCACGCGATCAGCAACACTATGAATCGCTCTGGCAGGACTATATGCCAAAGCAGATTGCTTGGGGTACGATTGCACTCGCAGTTGGCGTTTTGAGTGGTTACTTAATCGTCATTCCAGCCGCCATGCAAGGATTCATTCCATACTGGGTGGCCTCAATCCTGTGTGGCTATCTTGCCTTTGCCTCTTTCACTGTGGGTCATGATGCCGGTCATGGGGCGATCATTCGTTCCGGCTCTCGGTGGAAGAGGCTGGAGACTGTTCTGGGTTGGCTGAGCACAGTGCCACTGCTCGCAACTTCATACAAATTGTTCCAGAAAATCCACGATCGGCATCATTCATTTACTAATGATCCTGACCGCGATCCTGATTACATGCCGGGGGATAAGGGCATTGTGCAACTTATTTTAGGGCTCGGTATTATCCCTTTTCGATACAACTGGCTGGCCGTAACCCGATTCAAAAAAGACAAAGCAATGCGCGACACCTATTTACCGACGCTAGTCTTTTTTAGCTTGGTTTGGGGCACGTTGCTCGCCCTCGCAATCATGGATTATGCGACCGAAGTTGTTTTTTTTAGCCTAATCCCCCTGGCCATTGCTAATTTTCTACTGCTTACATTTTTTGACTATATCCCGCACTACCCCCATAAGTCGCAAGATGTTTATCAAGCGACGCGCATCTATCCGGGCAAGTTACTCAACGTATTGTTATTCGGCCAAAATTATCATTTGATTCATCACATGTATCCCAAGTTACCTTGGTATCGCTACAAAGCCGTTTATGAGCGACTAGAACCTTATCTGAAACAACAAGATGCTGCGATTGATCACATCGAGCAAGGAGAGAAGCTCTACTCATCTTCTAATGGAGTTGAATTAACTGACGGCGCGACAAAATTGCATTGGAATGCGCATGTCAAAACGGTTAACCGACTAACGAAAGATGCCGTTGAAATCGAATTTGATATCCCCAAAGGTTGGCTGCACTATCGCGCCGGTCAATACCTTACCGTCAGCAAGTGGTTAAATGGGGCATACCACACTCGATGTTACTCACTGTGCGTTAGTCCAAGTACGCATCAATTGAAAATTGCAGTGAAAAAAGTTTCTGGTGGCCTTATGTCGAGCTACCTTACAGAACAATTGCAAGTGGGTGATCAGTTGACCATCAAGGGCCCATATGGTGACTTTATCTATCCGTCAACCAGTACCGAACAACACTCATTGCTACTGGTTGCTGCAGGCAGTGGTATTACCCCAATCCGGTCGATACTTGAATACGCGTTGCAGCATGAACCCAATACCCCAATAGCCTTGATATATGCCAACCGTGAATTCAAAGATATTATATTTTATGAACCGTTAATTGCACTCGAGAAACAATATTCAACGCAACTAAAAATCACTTGGGTTCTCGAACAACCCGATGAGCGACAACCGGCCCACACTGGAAGAGTAGACACTGATGTATTGAATCACACCTTAAATACCCTGAGTGATGTTAACGCAAAACGCAACGCGAACCCACAGGTATACATCTGTGGCCCTGAACCGATGAAAAATGCGGTTCTTGCCGAGCTTGAGGACCTTAATATTCCATCCAAGCGGGTGTTTGTTGAAGAGTTTGTCTCCAAAGGCGTTGAGCCAGAGGGGCCGTTGCATTCGATTGAGATCACGCTAGCTGATGGGCAGCAACATCATATTCAAGTAGCCAGCAATCAAACCGTTCTGAGTATTGCCCAACAGCAGAGGCTCGACATGCCGTTTGCATGTGGCACGGGGTTATGTGGAAGCTGCAAATTTAAAGTGATTGATGGACAGTCAGAAGCTTTTTCAGCCCCAGGGATATCAGATACCGAAGTCAGTGAAGGTTATACATTGGCGTGCCAATGCAAACCTACCTCGACAATGCGTTTGGTCGAGCCGAATTAACCGTGCGATCAGCGGCGCCCCAAGGGCGCCGACTATAGCGGCTTACCAATCAATTCATTGAGTGCTAAACGACGTTTAATACTCTCAAAAGCTTCATCGACATAGTCTGCTAGCACATCAACATCGGGCAGAATGTCTCGGCAGGCCATAAAACCAAAGCTGATCGTGTCACAATAGCTAACCACCGTGATATTCAGCGATTGGCCATCGATCAACACTGATAGCGGGTACATGGCCGTCAGTTTGGCGCGCCCGAAATATAGCGGTTGTTTGGGCCCCGGAACATTTGAAATAGTCACGTTCGCGGGCGGCGGGACAAATCCTGTTATATTGAGTTGATTCAGTGCGGCAGTGAACCCTTGCGCGATAACCGCAAAACCAGTGGCGGCCTCAACCGCAACCTCTTGAACTTCTTCTTTAGCGCTCTTGGTCGACTCACCTATCTTCGCCAAACGTTTTAATGAATCACCTTCATCAGTGGCCAGATTAGCCATGACATAGGTGATTTGGTTACCCGTTCTATGCAATTGCCGCACAGACACAGGTACGGTGGCAATCAGGGGCTTGTCTGGTAACTTTTGCCGGTCCTGCATGTATTGTCTTAATGCGCCAGAGCACATAGCCAAAATCATGTCATTGACGGTGGCCCCGGCCTGTTTGCCGACCGCTTTGATTTCGTCGAGATCCATCGAACTCACCGCAAAACGGCGCGTGCCCGTTATGGGCACATTGAATAGTGACTTAGGCGCCGTAAACGGTACGGGCGCCTCGTCGGATTTTAGACCGACAATTTTTAATCCTTGGTTAGCAAACAGTTTAGAAATATCTTGTACCAAGCCACCCGCTTTGCTGACACCTTTACCCAAGTTAATTGCCGACTCAGCAAGACTTGGTTTTTCCGGCTGTACTTTAGGTTGTCTAGGCTTCTTCAAGCCGCTCCACGGCGCGATAACCTGATCTTGTTCAGCCAAGCTAAAACAGTTTTCCATTAGCTCTACGCCGCCCATGCCATCAATGCAAGCGTGGTGCATTTTCATGTACATAGCGATACGGTTACCCTCAAGCCCCTCAATTAAATAAAACTCCCACAGTGGGCGCTGTTTATCCAACAAACGACTATGCATACGCGAGATAAGTTCGAGTAAATCTTCTTGAGTGCCGGGTTTGGGTAAGGCTGAGTGCCTGACGTGGTAGTGGATATCGAACTGTTCGTCTTCTATCCAACTGGGCATAGAAGTCACGTGCTCGGAACTGAGCTTTTTATTAAACGGGGCCCCCGGAGGTTGTTGCTCTAGCTCCGTAATAAGGTCTCTGGCGTAGTTACCTTGGTAGTTCTCCGGTATTTGCAAGATTGTTAGGCTTGCTACATTGACCGGCGTAGTCTGTTTTTCTAACGACAAAAACGCTAAATCCAGAGCATTAAGTTTGGTTGCCATTATTTACCTCTACAGCTTCTACCATCAATCATCTGCTGAACACCACGGGTCAATAACACCCGTGGCTGAAGCAGTTTTGTCTAGGTGTGATAGCCGCGCAAAATATTGTTGATTGACTCGAGAGTTTCCTTATCGAGATGCAGCTGTTGTAACGCATCCATGGCTTTAGTTGCCACCACATTTTTATCTTGTTCAGCGGTAGGATGGGCCGATGCTTTAGCGGCTTCTGAATCATCTGTAATTTGATACAGGGTCGAGAATATCAGCTTATTCAATTTCGGTGACAAGATACCAAGTTGTCGCACAATCGTACCCGTCATGGTATTCACTTCAGCCGGTCGATACACGATTGCATCATTGATCAAGCGCACCGCTTCTTTGGTACTCAGTACATTGATATCGGAATAAGACGTGGTCGCTGCGATCATTTTGGTTCGAACCAATGGCATGTGAATATTGGTAAACGCAATATTGTCGCCAGCATACTCCAATGCTGCGGAGTTGGCCCAAGAATCCAGTGCCGTTTTTGATGCTGTATACGAGGAAAAACGAGGGCTTCCCTTACCCATTGCAGCAATCGTCGAAATATTAACCACGTGTCCACGTTTACGCTCTACCATCGATGGCAATAGACGCATGGTTAGCTTAACCGCTGAGAAGTAATTCAGCTGCATAACCCGCTCAAAGTCGTGGAAACGTTCGTATGTCAGATTCAATGAACGACGTATGGATCGGCCCGCATTATTCACCAATACATCAACAAACCCTTGCTCTTCGAGTACTTTATCGATCAACGCATCACATGAATTCATATCGGCAAGATCACAAGCATAACCTACCGCTGTGCCGCCAGCATCGTTGATTAGCGCCACCGCTTCGTCTAACTTGGATTGAGTTCTTGCGACTAGCAGTACTGTTGCCCCGGCCTCAGCGCACATTTTAGCGGCTTCAAAACCTATACCCTCTGAGCCCCCTGTAATCATCACGGTTTTGCCCTTGACCACATCCGTTAAGTACTGGGGTTTGAGGAATGCAGGATTGAGATGTTGCTCCCAATAATTCCATAGCCGCGCGGCGTAGGTTTTTAACGGCGGAACACTAATACCACTGCCTTCGAGGGCTTTAAGCGTATTGGAACAATCGTATTGAGTGTTTAAATGTTCGGTTAACAGCACCTCTTTTGGGATCCCCAAATTTTCTAATAGCTGCATCTTTACGCGATTGACGATGACCTTGTTTTCAAGAAACATACGCGCGCCAATTGGCAAGAAATCGAGGAGCCGATCCGCCGGTAAATCGAGCTTCATTGTTGGCCCTTTCGCAGCGCGCAAGAACGTATTGATGACCGATCCAAAGGGCGAAGATTTAGGATTTGTGAGGTGGAAGCACGTGCCGTCCAAATCCGGTTGATGGCTGATGTGATCAAGTGCTTTGGCAATAAAGTCGACCGGAACAATGTTAAATTCGTTACCGCGATACACGGGCAGAGGTACCCAACGCGGTAATACTTCGGAAATGGTATTGATCAATTCAAAGAAATAATACGGTCCATCAATCTTGTTAATCCAACCGGTCTCGGAATTACCAACCACCACAGCAGGACGGTATATCCGCCAAGGTACTTCAGACTGATTTCTGACCAAACCTTCCGAAATGTGTTTCGTTTCAAAGTAAGGGTTTTTATCTACGTCAACAGCTTCATCAAACATCTCTTCTGAAAAAACGCCAGGGTAGAAGCCGGCTGCGACGATTGAACTGATATGATGGAAGCACGATACTCCAAGCTGCTTGGCGAGGTTTAACGCTTCTCGCGTTCCTTCTACATTGGCCGTTTTTTGTTGAGCCTGATCGGCAGTGAGATCGTAAATGGCGCCAAGGTGATAAAAATGGTCGATGGAACCAAGCGCACTGGCGTCGACACCACAACGCGACTCGCCTAAATCACCCACAACAGGGATCAGTTTGTCAGCGTCAATTCCTTTCTCATAGCGCAAGCGCTCTAACTTTTTCACCGAGCCCGCGCGCACTAGAGCATAGATCTTGCCCTCTCGTTGACTCAAGACATCCAAGAATTGCTGCCCTATAAACCCGGTGATGCCGGTAACAAAATAATTCATATTGTCCTCGCTGTTATTAAGGCTTTTTCTGACTAAACAAGTAGTTATGCCGTGCCAGTTATCGTAGTTGTAAACCTCAGTGTAGTTAGATTATTCCTCAATGCCATCTTTTGAAGACTGATCGAGAACAATTTTTTAACATTTTTTTGTTTAGCGACAACTTTTACTAGTTTAATGAGGTAGTAGAAGGAAAAAGCGAGAATAATTGTGCGTCTGAACACGCAATGAACATTCAACGGTTGGAGATTATCGGCGCAATGCCAAATGACAATGCATTAATGCTACAAGTCCAACAGGGCAAACTAGGCGTTTTAGCCGATTTGTTTGAGCAGAACCACGTGGCTTTGTATCACTATTTTCTGCGCATGGGTAATTCGCCAGCGCAGAGTGAAGATTTAGTACAGGACACCTTTATGAAAGTAATGGTCTATCGCGATAGTTTTAATGGAAGCGCTAGTTTTAAAGCTTGGCTATACGGAATTGCGCGGAACACAGCGGCTGATCAATTTCGCAAATCTCAACGCTGGCCAGAATCCAAAGACCCGTCGTCGTTGGAGCAAGCAGCCGAAAAGACACTGCATGACGAAATCGAGCACCAACAACGACATGACCGGTTTGCCCAAGCTCTCGCGTTGTTGCCCACCGAATTGAGAGAAATACTGGTGCTGCACCGCTATCAGCAACTGCAATATGACGAAATCGCAGCACTGTTGAACTGCAACTTAAATACCTTAAAAGCGCGCATGCGAAAAGCCGTGCATGAATTACATCAGCAATATGCCACGTTAACCGGAGAAGCATCTGCATGAATCACCAGCAAGTAATCGATTGGCAGTTGAACCAATTGCAGCAAGCCAGTAACGAATCGATGCCTGCAGAAATGCAAGCGTATCTGGCGGACCATCCTGATTTACAAGCTGAACTGGAAACTATGGTGCTGTTTTGGCAAAGCCCGTCGGAACTGCCACAGCCAAGCAGTGCGATGCGCGCCCGCTTCTATCAATCGCTAGCTAATATCGAGCAAGAAAGTTCAGCATCGGTGACAAGCGTTAAGGCACATCAATCACAAACCACACAACCTAGACGTAGGGCTTTTCAGAACACCTGGTTACAGGCAGCAATGTTGGGTGCCGTTTTTGTAATGGGCATGTATACCGGCCAATGGCAGGACCAAGACGATTCATCAAAAGCACTTAGCGCTCTGCAAACGGAAGTTGCCAGTCTAAGTACGGTGATGGCTATCTCAATGCTTCAGCATGACTCGGCAAGTCAACGACTGGCTGCCGTGGCATATACCAAGCAAGCTGATTTAGCCGATCCATTGTTGTTAGACACTTTGCTATCGGCACTATCAAATGAGCGCAGTACCGCGGTAAAGCTAGCCATAGTCGATGTCCTGAACGCTAAACCGGGTATAACCCACATTGAATCGCAACTGGTTGAATTAGCGCTGAGCGAGCCGCAACCACTTGTGCAGATGGCACTTAGTCGCTTGCTAATTGAATCGGGTAGCACGACTGCCAAACAACAACTTATTCATCAATTACAAGTACAGCCTGTTGATCAGGATGTGCAAGAATTTTTAACCCTGATTAACGCGCAAAGCCGGATTTAGGCCCAGTGCAAAGGAGTACACAATCATGAAATTATCCACCCTAGCCGCAATGATGCTCGTGGCGTCTGCGCCTCTTTACGCGCAACAAGGCGACGAGAAAGTTTACAATCTGCCAGTGAGCGACCCAAACAGTCCCGTGATGCTCGAATTAGACATCCGCCACGGTAAAATTCTGGTACAAGGCGGTCCCAATGAAAACATCGAAGTCATTGCGCGCACCCGACCACTTGATCAAGAAGAATTGAAAAACGTTAAATCACACCAACGGCGATACCAGAAAGATTCGCACCAAACCGACAAGCCAGCCCGCTCACGAGAGGGATTAACCCCTGTACGAAGCGCTTCACTTAACATGGAAATAGAGCAACAAGGTAACAGTATAGAAATTTCGAGTGAAGAATCGACGTATTATGTCGAGCTAATTGTCAATGTACCGCAACGAACTAATGTCGAAGCTGACATATACCGCGGTGATGGGATCACCGTGAGTGATACTATCGGCTATATGGAACTTGGGTCATGGAAAGGTGACATCGTTGCCGAACGCGTACAAGGACCAATCGTTGCGGAAACACACCAAAATGCAATCGTGGTGAGTTTCGCTTCATTCAGTGACAGCGGCCCATCGTCACTGACCACCCATAGCGGCGACATTGATATTACAGTCGATAATAGTATGGCAGCAAACATCAACGTGCAAAATTTCCAAGGCGAGGTTTTATCTGGGCTAGACGTTCCATTTGAAGCAACTCAACAGGTCAAGCGCAATGAGGGTAACGATCGGCAGGAAATAGTAATCGGCGGCCAACTGACTGCAAAACTTAATGGCGGTGGTCAAGACCTGACCATGATCACCTATAGTGGTGACGTGTACGTGCGTAAACCCTGACAGTAACGAGCAAGTCCAACAAAAAACGCCTCGTTCAACGAGGCGTTTTTAATACTAAATACCGATGGGTATTCAAGCTTAAGTTAGAAGGTTGCTCTTACACCCATGGTAAAACCGCGTCCAGGAAGGGTTGCGCGGTCAACCAAGAATGACGTGTGAACACGCGCTTCTTCGTCTGTTAAGTTGGTACCACGCGCGAAAAACTGCCAGTCAACGTTCTGTGTACGCCACGTGTAATCAACACCGACTTCAAGCAAGGTATAACCATCAGTCCTTGTTTCGAACTCTGCCACTCGAGTTTGGTCGTCATACCATACAAGACCAACATCACCACTCCAACCTTGGTGTTCAAACGCCAGTTCACCGCCGATTCTCAGTGGTGGAATACGCGGTAAATCACCTGAGTCAACATCAGCTCTGATGTAGTCTGCATAAACCTGGACATTCCAAACATCGTTGATTTGGTAATGAGCCGTTGCTTCAAAACCAAACAAGTCCGCATCCTCTTGGCGGAAGTTGAGGATCGGTAGACCTTCTTCTTCGCCTTCATGCGCGTGGTCGTCATGATCATCGTCATGATGGTCTTCGTCATGATCGCCATCGTGGTCATCATCGTGATCGTCGTCATGGTCATCGTCGTGACCGTGGTCATCATGGCCTTCTTCAAACACAAAACCGGTATCTGCTTGGAAAAGGTAATTATCGACCTGATTATAGAACGCCGTTACTTCAAATCCCCAGTCGCCTGAGAACTTACGCCACGTTAAGTCGATATTATTGGAGACTTCTTCTTCAGCCTGACCACCGCGCAGCTCAATTTCACCCTCGTCATTGGTGGTGAAGCCTAGCCCTAGGTCAAAAGTCTGAGTTGCAAGGTGTTCTCCAGCAGAAAACAGCTCCTGCTGCGTCGGCGCACGCTCTGAACGCGAGAAGTTTGCCGCGATTGAATAACCTTCTGCATATTCCCAATTGACACCAGCTGACAATGAGACACTGGTATATTCCAAATCTGGGAAAACTACTTCGGTGAACTCTTCGTCACCATGTTCATCATCGTGATGATCATCATCATGGTCGTGATCATCATCGTGGTCGTCGTCATGTTCATCTTCATCATGCTCGTCTTCATGATGACCCAGAGGTACGTCAAATGGTGAGGCTGACAATTCATTGCGCTCTACACGACCACCAAGTTGAACCGTTACGTCACCAAACTGCTTTTCTTCAACGATAAACAGTGAAAACATGTCTGTTTCACTTGACGGGTAAAAAGCTTCAGCACCAATCGCTTCAAAATCGGTTTGGAACATATGTAAGCCAATTACACCGTGCCAACCAGCGATACTGTCGTGTTCCGCAGTGAGTCGCAGTTCGGACGTTTCGTTGGCAAAGCGTGTACCGACACCACCGTCTTCGATCTCGGCGTGCATATAATCCGTGTAACCTGCGGTAAACTTAATGTTGTTAATATTATCAAACGGATTGAATAGAGCGCCGGCCATTTGATATCGACGGTTATCTACATCGAGTAAGACGTTTTCTTCTTCCTCTTCAGCGCCGTGATCATCTTCATCATGATCGTCGTCGTGTTCGTGCTCTTCTTCATGGTGATGATGATGTCCACCAGGAATGCCATATTGGTTGTCGAGCTGTTCAACCGACACGCCGAAGAAACCATCTTCGCCGACATAAGAAATGCCCGCTACGATATTTTGAGTATCGCTTGCACTACTTTCCAAAATTCCAGCTTCTTCGCCCTCTTCGGGGTCACGTTCCGCAAATCCAGGGATTTCGATATCGTCAGTTTGACGATCGAAAGCGTTCAAATGAAACGCAAACGAACCGGCACTGGTTGTCAGGTTAACGGCTGCTAGCTCTTCGCCCGTTGCCGTTTCATGGCGTAACTCCGCGCTGCCCTCAATACCATCAACTAATTGCGCTGGAATGCGGTAATCAACCACATTCACCACCCCACCAATAGCACCACTACCGTATTGGAGTGTTGCTGGTCCTCTTAACACTTCTATTTGCGTTGCATTAGTCGCATCAGTACCGATGTTGTGGTCTGCGCCGACGCGAGACGCATCAGACACATCCAGGCTATTTTGAGTAATCTTTACGCGTGGACCATCGTTACCGCGGATAACAGGGTTACCGGCAACGCCGCCAAAGTACGAACTGTGTACCCCTGGGGTTGTCTTAAGCGTTTCACCTAGCGTAGTAGACTGGCGCTTGCGTAACTCATCTCCCGCCAGAACGCTCACGGGCGTCACTGATTCCAATACCGACACGTACAACGAATTTGCCGTTACCACGATGTTTTCGATAGTCGACGTCTGAAGTGTGAAGTCAGCAGTAACAGTTCCGCTGACATCGTCATACTCTTTGTCACCGTGCACGTGTTCAGCAGAATAAACATGAACATGGACATGACCATCTGCTACGTTTTCTAATTGATAGCGTCCATTTGCATCAGTTTTTACCGTTGATGTGCTGCCATTAACAGAAACAATTGCACCTTCAATCGGTTTTCCTTCGCTATCCATTACGACGCCGGTTACCGTAGCCGCATGCAATTGGCAAGACAGTGCAACAGCACTCGCAATTGCGGTGAGTTTTAGTGTGTTTTTCATGGTTGTATTATCGAGATTTAAGCGTTAATCAAATTTTTGTTACGTTATAACATAAATTTGGATTAATTGGGAATGGTTCGCAATTCCATAAATTAGAGGTTCTTGCTGATCAAACGTGAACGGATAACCCTGTTCCCTTCTTGTCCAAAGAGAACAGGCTGCTGTGTGCGGCTCAATACTCAGGTGAAAAAAGAAGATGAGTCACCTGCATTTTAAGATGAAAGATGTACTGGTTTTGTTACGTTAGTGTGTCTTCAAGTACTTCATAGAACCGAACTAAGTCTATCGGTTTGCCAATGTGTCCGACAAAACCTAGGGCGGTATATTTTTGTATATCTTCCATCATGACATTGGCGGTTAGGGCAATAACGGGGACGCTTTCGTTAATGCCTCGAATGACCGTGAATGCTTCGATCCCATCCATTTCCGGCATTTGAATATCCATCAATACCAGGTCGAATGAATAGCGCTTAAATGCCTCAACAGCGATTTTGCCATTTTCAACGATGATCACCTTCGCATTCGTTTCCTCTAGCATGGTTTTAATGATCAATTGATTAATCTCGTTGTCCTCGGCGACAAGGATCGTTTTTGAATCAAGGGAAGGAGCAGTATTGCCGTGGGTCTTATGTTTAGGCACATTTTCAGCTTGCTCTAAGGGAAGGGCTATCGCAACTGCAGTGCCTTGATTGACGACACTGTTGACAGAAATATCTCCCCCCATAAGCCTGATAAGACTCACAGTGATGGGCATACCGAGACCTGTCCCACCATACTTGCGAGTGGTCGATGAATCTGCTTGATTGAAACGCTCAAAAATACGCTGCTGAGCTTCATCGCTCATACCAATTCCGGTATCAGTAACCACAATTTTTATGACGTTTTTAACATTGCGGCTAACATCAACCGTCACGCTACCAGTTTCTGTAAACTTCACAGCGTTTGAGATTAGGTTCAGCAGGATCTGCCTGACGCGAACATAGTCTCCCATCCAACCATCGTGGAAACCCGGTTCGATGTTGATGATTAACTCAATCCCTTTGCGTCTAACGCTCTCTATCGTGTCTAACTTCACCGATTCCAATACTTCACCAAATGAAAACGGCGCTTGCTCTAAAACCAGTTTGTGTGCTTCGATTTTGGAGAAATCCAAGATGTCATTGATGATGGTAAGCAGTGAACTGGCGGAGTATATGGCTTTGCTAACCAGCTCTTTTGATTTCTCATCTAATTCTGAACGTTCAAGGATTTGTAAGGTACCCAATACACCGTTCATGGGCGTTCTTATCTCGTGACTCATATTCGATAGAAACACCGACTTTGATTCATTCGCTTTTTCCGCCTCGGTCGTCGCACGACGCAGCGCAATGTTTGATTCATTGAGAGATTGCATCTGGGCCGCAATTTTACTGCCCATTAAATCAATTTTCGAACCGAGATTTTGAATAATGTCGGCGCCCCCATCACCCGCTCGCACAGCGTAGTTACCACTATGGATCGCATCTACAACCTTATTGAGGTTCATAACCGGTTTAATCACCTGGTGACGAATACCAACGATCGTTATGACGATACATAACAGCAAAAAGGCGATAGACAGGGCAATGACAGGGCCAGTATCAAACATTTGGTTGGGTTCTGCGAGCGGATAAAGGCTGACCGCAAACCATTGCACTTGATCGATGAAACTGATTGCTACAAGGTATTGCTGCTGGCTAATCTCAAGTTTGATTGCTGTTTGAAACTCTGGGTTTTGACTACTTTTTTCTAGCCACTCTTCGCGCAGTGATTCTGGAAAAAGGCCGCTCCAGTCCTCTCCATCAATATTCAGAAATGGAAGTTCGGCGTTGGCAAATAAATCGGAATTGGAATCTAAGCGAATACGCCTACGATCATCGACTAACAGGTTGTTTGCTTTTTGATTATCCCTCGACAGAAGCGTTTCCATAACGTCTTCTAGTCGCGCGTAAGTACCAACAATGCCTAAAACTTCGTCGTTTTCGCGAATCACATAATCTAGATAAACGCCTCGCACACCCGTAGCAAAATCAACACTTGAATCAATATAGACCTGTTTGCCCGATTCGATTAGCGGGGTATACCAAGCATAATCTTCTGGATCCAGGTCATCCTCTGTATAAGTGCCAACCGTTTGATTGAAAGAGATCCCATCACCTGACTGGTGAGATACTAAAAACCAGCCGTAACAATTGACTAGTCGACACACCACTTCAAGATGACTAACCGCTATGTCTTCACCCACGAAACTCGTCGGGTCCTGCATCCAAACTTGGTAAATCCCTTTTTCAACCCCGATTTCAATAAGCTTTTGATCACGTTCAAAAAAAGACATTGTGCGTTCTTGAGTAAGCTGCACTTGCTGCCGCAAGAACTGTTCCGCGAGCTCTAATCTGGAGGTATTGATGAATTCAGTGGCGAAGAAGAAAGCCACCAAATAAATGACGGCAAAAATTGAGATGACGAGTGCTGTCAAACGAGCTGTTAGTGAGTATACAAACTTGGGCAATCTAACCTCTCCTCCAACTACTTCACTCGGACCAGTTTCCTAGGCTATCGATAAGTCCACAATCAACCTTTGGTCTTATGCCGTTGTTGATATCACAACAGCAAAAAGAACCCTTCATTGTTAGCAGAAAGATTAGCTTACTTTCCCAACACCCGCTAAAAATCATTTGTTGATGAAACTACCATCGATGAGCTACAGCTAACATTCACTGAAGTAAACCGTTACATTTCTGGTTTAGCGAATGTCAAACCATCATCTAATATAAAGTGACTAAAGAGATTAATGACCAACACGGACCGTCCGATGAGCCGATTATTATTTCTTGTATGTATGTTCACAACATGTCTTAGCCTGTCTGCCACAGAGCTTAGCCCAGTGCCTGATGGTCCCTATTCAGTTGCATCGACTAATATGGAAGTAGCTGATGGACACGAGGATATGACCGATGACGACATGCACCTTCATCTTATCGGTGATACATCCTTTTTCGGCGGCACAAAGTATGTTGCTGACTTAATGAAGTATCCAGATAGTGTATGGATTACTGATGTTAAAATCCCTGACGACGATCTCTACGGGCACGTGAGTGATAAAACAATCGATGTGGTTTCTTATGTGACTTACCCCACGCAACCCGTTACCGCCCAAAATCCATATGACTTTCCCTATCACAATGCTAACTATGGTTCATTTTCACATATGCTGTTGCCAGGTGAAAAACCTGGGTTGGCCACGAATCAGGAAAAATACCCTCTAGTAATTCTCTCACATGGTTCAAATGCGCATGGTATTTATGATATCGAACACGCGAATGGAATAGCGCGTCATGGCTATATTGTTGCGGTCATTACCTACGGTGAAAATCGCACGCATAGCAGGCTGAGTGGTTCTGCGCATGTACAATTTTTGCGGCCACTGATAACAAGAGCTGTCATCGATTCACTACTAGACAGCAGTGAATTTGGTCCTTTTATTGATAGAGAAAACATCGCAATCAGTGGCTTTAGTTTTGGTGGATTTACTGCATTGGCTACAGCAGGAGGTAAGGTGAGTGGTGAGGCAAGAACGGCACATCACCCATTGATATCTGCTGCAGTCATCACCGCACCGTGGACCGGAGGAAATTATTCAGGTCAAACTGTCTATGCGTTTGGTGAAGGGAATACAGGACTTTCTGGTATAGATATCCCCATCATCACACTATTTGGCGGCAACGATGACGTTACCCCCGCTGATTTTATATTGCCGGCTGTCAAACAACTCAAAGGGCCTACTTACGTCGTTGAGTTAATTGATCAAACCCATGTATTTCAAGAGGCCTCCTGGGAAGATCGCAATAACTGGGAATTACTGTTTCTGAATGCGTATCTTAAAAATGATGAGGAGGCATTGGCACAATTAAAAACGGGTACCTCAATGCAAGGAGGCAATGATGACCGGCAGCTGTTCGAGTATCAGAAATTGCCGGTTGACCACTAATGAGTGTGTCTATCACTTCTGGAGTATTTGAGTATTGTGAATCTGTTCATTACTAAATAAAACAACTACACGTACTGTCCAGCCACCCAGCCGCTGGACCATGCCCACTGGAAGTTATAGCCGCCTAACCAGCCGGTAACATCTACGACCTCTCCAATAAAGAACAACCCTTCTACATCTTTTGACTGCATGGTTTTTGACGACAAATGATCCACATCGACACCACCAAGTGTGACTTCGGCGGTGCGGTAACCCTCAGTGCCATTAGGCTTGACTTGCCAGTCGTTAAATCGCTGGCAGATTTCCTCGAGTTTTTTTTCAGAGTATTGTTTCAGCGGCTTATTTTCGACGCCAAACACTGCCAGAATGGTCTGCACGAAGCGCTTTGGAAACCATTCATTGAGTACTGTCGATAATAAAGAATTACCATTCTCTTTTTGTTTTTGCAGTATTTTGGCCGAAAAGTCTATCGCTGGGCTGATATCAAAAGACACCTCATCACCGGGCTCCCAGAAACTCGAAATCTGCAGCACCGCGGGTCCACTTAATCCGCGATGAGTAAATAGCATGCTCTCGTCAAACGTCGTATTGTTGCAACTGGCAGAAGCCCGTATTGAAACGCCACTGAGTTCAGCCAACACCGCTTTGTCTTCGTCATGCAAAGTGAATGGAACCAGTGCGGCTCTGACAGGCGTTACGGGAATATCAAACTGCTCAGCGATTCGATATCCAAATGGCGTTGCTCCCAGCTTCGGCATACTCAGCCCACCAGTCGCAACCACCAAAGACTCACAGGCAAAATCCCCTTTGTTGGTATTCACGATAAAACGCGCCGCTGCATCTGTTCCAATGTCTTTAGCGAGCGATGCTACGCCATTGATCTCACATCGATTTATAATCGTGACATTCGCCTTGCGGCACTCTTCCAATAACATGTCGACGATCTGCTTGGCCGAATCATCACAAAACAATTGTCCTAAGGTTTTTTCGTGGTAGGCAATCCCGTGTTGCTCAACCAACGCAATAAAGTCCCACTGGGTATAGCGACTCAGTGCAGACTTGCAAAAGTGTTTATTATTCGACAAAAAATTCTCAGGGCTTGCGAACATATTGGTGAAGTTACACCTGCCGCCACCTGACATTAAGATTTTGCCGCCTAGACGTTTGGCGTGATCGATTACAACGACGCGTCGTCCACGATAACCAGCTTGTGCAGCACAAAATAATCCGGCGGCTCCGGCACCAATTACGACGACGTCTGTATTACTCACTGAAATTCTCAAATTTGACGGTTTGTGATCCGTGCAGAGCGACTTTCGCCCAAAGGAAAGGCTCCGCACACAGTGGTGCGGAGTATAACAAATATGAAAGGCTCTGGCTTACAGCGCGTTTAACAACGTTTGCGCGTCACTCACTTCAAAACGACCTGGATCTTCAACATTCAAAGCAGTCACAACGCCATCTTCAACTAGCATGCTGTAACGCATAGAACGAACACCACCAAAATTGTCAGTATCCATATCCATACCGACCGACTTAGTGAAATCTGCATTACCATCCGCAATCATCAATAAATGCTCTGCATTTTGCGATTTACCCCATGCGTCCATCACGAAAGCATCGTTTACAGAAAGGCAAATAATAGAATCAACACCTTTAGCCTTGAATTGATCCGCGAGCGCAACAAAACCCGGAAGGTGGGCGGCAGAACACGTCGGAGTAAATGCACCCGGAACAGCAAAAAAGGCGACCTTCTTTTCGCCAAATAAGTCATTGGTATGTGGATTTTTCATTTCACCATTGTCTAAATGGCTAAATACAACCTCTGGTAAGCGTGAGCCAACTTCTAACATAGTGTTCTCCTAAAAATTAAATGAGATAAACATCGAATCGATGCTTTTTACTGTTCATCGACATATTTGGTTTTCGTTGCCCCAAAAAGGGTGCACTTGCAGGCCGTTTGACTACCACGCGCTTTTTGGCGAGGTCGAGTGCTGGCTCTAGCATTGCATCAGCATCAGGATCTACTCCAAGTAGTTGCTGCAGTGCCTGCATTTCTTTTTTTACTAAAGCAGATTTCCTGCGATGTGGGAACATAGGATCCAAATAAATTGCATCAGGTCGGTCAACACCGGGTGGCATTTCGCACTGCCACTGCTTGAATAAATCAACTGCATTCCCGTGTATCAACGACAATCGAGTGGCTAGCGCCTCGGCTTCCGGTAACATCCGTAATCGCGTCAGAGCGTCGGTCAATAGCGCGGCAACTAATGGCGATCGTTCCAGCATTGTGACACTACAACCAACACTCGCCATGACAAATGCATCGGTGCCCATACCGGCTGTTGCGTCTATAACCTTGTAGTCCGCAGCGCCCTTCATGCCAATGGCCTTTATTAATAACTCACTTTTGCCGCCACCTTTCGACTTCCGGTAGTTCAACGCAGGAGAACAAAAGTCGATGCTTATATCCGTTTGTTGCGGCGAACCCGCATTTCGCATAGCGAGTCCATTTGCTCCCGCGACAAGTCCAACGCCACTGTGAATTTGCGTTACGCGGTCCCAAGCTCCAGCACCAACAACGTTATCCAACAAATTTGAGAATAATTGTTCTTGTACCTTATCAGGAAGTTCAAACACAACAGGAATAGGGGCTGACGCTAGATTAAGCATTACCGTAGTTCTCACGATTGGCAAGCCAACGATTAATCATTGCTTGGGCGTGACTAGGATAACGTTGCCATAAATCTTGGGCGAGGTTCTGCACTTGCGGAATAAGGTGAGCATCGCGAACGAGGTCCGCTATTTTCAGGTCTGCAATACCGGTTTGTTTTGTGCCCAAGAGTTCACCAGGCCCTCTAATCTCCAGATCTTGTTGCGCAATATAAAAACCGTCATTCGACTCGCGCATCACAGCCAACCGCTTACTCGCCGTTTTCGACAGTGGACTCTGGTACATCAAAACACAATGACTTTCGACCGCTCCCCGGCCAACACGCCCCCTTAACTGGTGAAGCTGAGCCAGCCCCAAACGCTCGGGGTTTTCAATAATCATCAAACTTGCATTTGGCACATCTACACCCACTTCAATAACCGTGGTCGCGACGAGCAAGTCAATCTCACCTGATTTAAACTGCGCCATGATCTGTTGCTTCTCGGGTCCTTTTAATCGGCCGTGGACTAACCCAACCGAGAGTTCGGGAAGCGCTGTGCGCAGCGCGATGGCGGTATCTTCGGCTGCTTGAGACTGTATCACCTCAGATTCGTCAATCAGCGTACAGACCCAATACGCTTGCCGTTTTTGCTCATGACACGCAGTGCGAACGCGCTCCACCACTTCAATTCTGCGGTTATCTGGGATCACAACGGTGGTCACAGGCGTTCGACCTGGCGGTAGTTCGTCGATAATCGACGTATCCAAATCGGCATAAGCGGTCATCGCCAGGGTCCTGGGTATTGGCGTTGCGGTCATGATCAGCTGGTGTGGATAACGCCCCTGAGATTCACCTTTTTCCCGCAAAGCCAAGCGTTGATGCACGCCAAAACGGTGTTGTTCATCGACAATCACGAGCGCTAACTGGTGGTATTCAACCGCTCCTTGGAATATCGCATGAGTCCCAACCAATAAGTCTATTTCGCCGGAAACCAAAGCGCTGAGTGTTTCGCTGCGCTGTTTGCCTTTCAGTTTGCCCGCTAGCCAACCGATGCGAACCCCAAGAGGCTCAAACCATGCAGACAAGTTGTTCGCGTGCTGCTCGGCCAACAGCTCGGTGGGTGCCATGAGAGCCACCTGGTAGCCGGCCTCAATAGCGCTCAAAGCTGCAAGCGCGGCAACGAGTGTCTTTCCTGACCCAACGTCACCTTGTACCAAACGCATCATCGGCACGGGTTGGCTAATGTCTTGTTGAATTTCTTCAAGAACCCGAGTTTGGGCACTCGTTGGTTTAAAGGGTAAGGAGGCTAGCAATTGCGCACACAGTTTACTGTGCTGCGGCAGTGCGATACCTGCTAATTGATTCGCCTGCTGGCGTAACTTCAGCATACTCAAATGGTGGGCGAGTAACTCTTCCAATACCAGACGTTGCTGAGCAGGATGATGGCCCTCTTCTAACAACGACAGACCGACATCGGGTGGGGGGCGATGCACAATTCTCAGCGCCTCAATTAGCGGTATTTGTTGCTGATACAACCCCTCTGGCATGAGATCGCTTAGAATCCCTTTGTCTAGTTGTGCCAACGCTTGTTCGGATATGTTACGCAAGGTGATTTGCTTGACCCCTTCGGTGGTCGGGTAAACGGGTGTCAAACTCTCTTCAACGTGAATATGTTGCTCGGACTCCTCAATTAACTTGAATTCTGGGTGCATCATCTCAAGCCCATGCTTACCGGTGCGGACCTCGCCAAAACAACGTATATTTTGCCCCTTGTCCAACATGTTTTTTTGCGCTGCAGTGAAGTGAAAGAAACGCAACGTAACCGAGCCTGTGCCGTCATTGAGCCTAACCATTAGCATACGTTTACGACCAAACTGGACCGAGCTGGAGGTCACCACTCCTTGCACACTGACATGTAAAAATGGTTGTAAGTCAGCAATCGGATATATCCGTGTTCTGTCCTCGTATCGAGACGGTAAATGGAATAACACGTCTTGGATTGAATAAATACCGAGCTTCTCTAATCGCTCAGCCATTTTCGCTCCAACACCCTTTAATGACGTTATGGAATTCGCAGCGCTCAACGACATTGGGCGCTTCTAACGATGTAAATGAAAGGGAAAATCACCTAACGAGACAACCTTGCTGCTTGGAACAACAACTGCGGGTTAATGCGTTGCTGAAAATTGGGATTAACGTAAGCAAATTTTACCAAGCCTGTTGTGTCAATGATATAGGCCGCAGGAACGGGTAATACCACTTTGGATTCCCCTTCAAGCGTCACAACTTCAGCGCCTAACTGTCCTTTGATTATCTCAACCATGTCATCATCGACATAATACCCAAGACCAAATGCGCGTGTCGCCTCAAGCGCCATGTCAGATAAGTGCATAAGCTGAAATTCTTGACTTGATTTTTGTTCTACCAGACGCGCCGGAGAATCAGGAGAAATAGCGAGAATTTGATAGCCTAAATCAATGAGCCGTTGCTCGACTTCAATCAATCCTGCCATTTGGCGACTGCAATATGGGCACCAGCCACCGCGGTAAAAGATAATCACAGTAGGGCGCTTTTCGATCAAGGATTGTAGCGCTATATCACCACCAAACTCGGTCTTGAGCACTACATTGGGCGCAAACTGACCAATCAACAATGGCTTGATTGCATCAGCATTTTCGGCAACAGAAGCCGACGCACCTGCACTGCACAGGAGCAAGAAAAGCCCGAATAAAGCTGGTTTGAGCGCGTTCATGATGGTCACTCCGTGATCGTGTGGTGTCCATATTAGCCAAGTTTGGCAATTAATCAAAAAAGCCGCTAGCCCAGTGAGCGGCAATTTTTGGTAAGCGAGTAACTTATGTGCTAATTTAACGTTGGAGATTCGGTTAGGGACAGCATGTTTTTCGCGACTATCGGTAAACTGAATGCAGCGCTCAGAAGTAACTTTTTACGCCAGATCACTCGGTCTGATGTTTCTCGCTATTACGTTTTTCATGGCGATACCTTTTAAAGCCTTTTCTAAAGAAACTGTGCGCTTTTGCATCCCGAGCGCAGACGTCTATCCGTTTTTTAGTTTCGACGAAGCAGAAATATCGGGCACGAACCCCGACATCATGCGAGCCGTATTTGCCAAACCAGCCTTACAAAACGTAAACCTTGAATTTGTACAGCGCCCTTGGAAGCGATGCAATGTAGAACTGCAACAAGGAAGCATCGACTTTATTATTGGTAGTTATACCGGCGCCCGAGACCACGTCGCGGTGTATCCGAATGAGCTTGGCTTAGACATAGAAGAAACCGTTTTTTCTACCGCTGATGTGTGCTTTATCAGCGCTAAAGGCGAGCAGCTGGACAGAACTCGGCGCGGGATCGCTGGCGAAAACACCTTTACTGTCGGTGCTGAAGCCGGCTTCTCTCAGAATCATGCAGATAACTTAGCGATCGATTGGCTGGTGATATACAACCACCTAGAAAAATATCGTTTACTGGAAAAAGGCCGAGTCGACGCCATTTCGCAAGTGTGCGCCCTTGACGGTGTCCCTATCGCCACGAAAGCCGAAGTATCCGGATTTAAGGACTTTGTGACACTATTTCCGCCGTACCTATCAAGTCCCGGCTATATCATCTTCAGTCAGGCATTTATCGATAACAGACGAGAACTAGCTGAGACCATACTGCGAGAAGTGAATACAATTGACAAAGTCAGCATCTATACCCAATACCAGTCAGGCAAAAACGATGCCGCCAACATGTCCAATACTCCTGAATAACAGGGTCTCAGCTACGCGTTAGACTAAACATAATCAAGCAAGTCTGTGCCAAAGAAATTGTCTACCACACAGCGCCACTCACCCTTCTCATTGCGCTTGAATACATAGATTGCACGGTTGGCTTCAGCGAATTTAGGTTGTTTCACTTGGCCGTAATTGAGATAGATTTTACTCATGACCAGCGCAACATCACCAGCTTCAATCACCACATCATCACCATTGGTTACTAGAGCATCAGGAACAATGTCTTGTTTAAACTGTGCTAGGGCTTTCAGCACATCACTCTTGCCTGAACGGCGATGAATCGGGCGGCTCACCACTGTTGCCGTTTCGTCATAACATGCGGCAATGGCATGCTGCTCATTGGCATTAAATGCGCGATGAAGTTCTTGTAGCTGGGCAGATATGGCTTGGTTTTTCATGTCGCTTGCTCCTCAGTTTGTTACCATCGAAAAGCAAGCCATAAAAAAACCCGCCTTTCTTTGGCGGGTTTTGGTATCTATTTAGACACGCACTAACAACTCCGCCATTCGAAAATGACGAGAATAATTCGTTGTACAGAAGTGCTAAAAAGTCTCATGGGTTGAATATGCCGAATCTCGTGTTGTCGGTCAAGCCCATGTTGAAAAATAACTAAATCGACGTGATCTAAGGTCTGAAATACATGTGCGTTGTCTACCCAAACTAATGGCGATTGAATCGCTAGCCACCCAATTGCGGAGAAGGTTAACATCGTGAATTGCAAACGGTTGGCGAAGTTGGGTGTTTTTCTTCTATAGTACAGTATGCGGTTTGTATTTTGAGCAGAGCAGTATGGTAATAAGCAGACGAAAATACCTCAAGATGTTGCTTAAAACCGGCCTGGTTTCAGCCATAGGCTCGAGCATTTCGACGTCGCAGCACAGCACCCCAAAACACGATAAAGTAGACATTACGACTAACAAGCACCACGAATTTACCATGGTGTTCGCTTCACCCTATGCGACTGCGGATGCTGACTATTGTCCGCACATGCATCACGAACTAAAACACAATATAGAAACCCTTTCTTCAGGCCGGATTTCTGTGCAAATTCAAGACTCTGGAGCGCTGGGAATCGGTCATGAATTGATGGTGAGGTTGGTGAGAGGCCATGTATCGGCTGCCTTAGTTTCGGTTTCTAACTTAACACCTGCAGCCCCCGCATTAGATATCTTAAACATCCCGTTTTGGGCAGCTAGTGACCAAGAGTATTTAAATTTAGTGACCTCCAAGGTATGGAAATCACTGGTTCTGGATAGAATTAGTCAGCAAGGCCTGCTCGACGTGCTTTTTCACTATCTACCAGGCCCACGCACAATATCTACCAGTAAGGAATATAGGAAAGTCATTAAAACTCCCGATGAGTTGAAGAATGTCATCATGCGCGTGCCAAGGAGCCAAGTGCTTAAGCAACTTTATAATATGCTTAACGCGTCAGTTGTCGATGTAGATTGGAAAGATGTTTCCAGCCTGGCAAAAATGGGCCGAATCGAAGCCTTTGATCCGAGTTTAGTTGGCTTGTACAACGGTCCGAATGATTTGAATCGGCACGTCGGCAGCTCAACTCAAATTGAGAGCGTACAAGATGGCTGGCTTGCGGTTGTTAGCCAAAGGTGGTTGGCGAGTCTACCACCTGATTTAAGAGCAATACTCAACAAAGCGTCCGAAATGACCTTCATTCAACATCTTGCTACAACCAAATCTGTGCAACAAGCTTGCGCTCAAAAGTTGGTTGAATCTGGAACATCGCTATACACACCAACTCGAGAGGAGCAACGAGATTGGATTAGGCGATGCGGTTCGCAGCGGCGAGAGTGGCTTGACACTAAGAAGAACCTACTGGGCGACGTAGATACTTTTGAACGGTTGATAGCCGCTACCAAAGTAAACAATGGCTATCACTTGGGTTGAGTTGGATTAGTCATCCCTTTATCTGACACCCGCATAACCAATCGTTATCAAATCTGGCAGTCTCTTTTGTACGAATGGCGGAAGTTCATCAAATCTAGGTTGGACGACTGCTCCACGGCCTAAGCGGTCATTGCTCGTCGTTACCGAAGGTAAAGAATGTCAAAATTTTTTACAAAATACATTTTTATTCTGTTTACCGATAATTTAATTTTTATATTTCAATCGGTTGCGAGTTGGTGTGAATTTTGCTTAATCGCGCTCTTTTATAAAACTAAGTAAACAGAGAATAAAATGAAACACTTATTGCTTACCTTTTTTTGCTGCTTGTCTTTAAACGCTAAAGCAGCGCTGATTTTTGATAATGGCTTCGATCTAAATGCTGTTCAGGCGAGCACTAAGACATCTACTTCAACCACTGAATTTACCTTGTGGGATGACTTTTCACTCACTCAAGCATCTAGTCTTACAAGTCTATCGTTTCTGATGAATGGTAACGCCAATTTAGGGCCAACATTTATTGAAATCAGATCTGATAACGCTGGAGAGCTAGGTTCGCAATTGTTCAGAACCGCAATCTTCGGCACAGATATCACACAAACCTCACTCGGCGGTTTTTTCAGCCGTTTTGATGTAACACTTCCGAGCTTTGATCTAGACGCCGGTAACTACTGGATTAGCTTTACCAACATATCTTTCCAAGGTACAGCTGTCGGTTCGTTCGGCAACTATGCGATGAAACAATCTGTCAGAGCGTCTTACATCCCATTATTTGCCCAAGGTGATTTTCAAGTTCCTGGAGAGTACGTCCCCTTCCAACTAATGGGGACTACAACGTCAGTTTCTGAGCCGCCATTAGCTGCACTATTTGCAATAATCGTGTTTACGCTTTTTAGAAGGCACAGACAGCTTGGATCAAACAGCTAAGAGCGCAACAGAAGGTTCTAATTTTAGCTGGCTTTTTTGTTGAATGACCGCTATCTGCCCTAATTGAGTCGCACAAAACTGAACGTATAACGGTCCGCTTACTGCCCTTTTGAGTCGGACAAAGCTGAGCGAGTAAACGTCGGCTCCTTGTCTGCTTGCGACGGCCAGTACAAGTCTAGACGTTATGCACAAAGTGTCTGATTAGATATGAGCCAGTGCAGTTGAGTGTTCGTGTAATTACGCCGCTTTAGACAAACATATATTGTTGTCTCCAGCATATGTAGGTCATGTTCGGACTTTAATTCGCCGTCGAAAAGCTAATTACCACACTCACCATCCACTCACCGGATGTGAATCCAGTTGATAGAACCGAATCCAGTCGTACTGGGTTTTCATTGGGTACTGGTTACGTGCTTTGTTGCCACCAAATTCATTTTGGATATTGTCATTTGGGATCCAAAAATTCATGATGATTTTGGTCGGATTATCAGGGATTAGTGTTGGTTTCTGTTGCGGCGAGACACAGGCTGGTTGGCAATCAATGTCTGCCTGCGACAGTGTTTTAACCAATTCCCCATCTACATACCAACGAATAGCGTCAGGTACCCATTCAATAGCGAATACCCGCCATTCATCAACTGGGCCAACTTCAATCTTATCTTCCCAAGCACCATACTCGCGAGTGCGCCACCATTCCCAAGTATTCTTACCGTAAATCAAATTGGCTTGGAATTTATCCGGGCGGCCGCCTTCCAGTTCAATATCGATTTCTTCCCACTCCTGAATACCCTTGTGCGGATTTTCGACATCAAAGTCATTTACATAGGTGAATAATGAAGAAACGTAGCCAGACGCTGTCGCTCTGCTTGGTGCTTTCATCCGAGTTTCGATGCGGCCATAGCGAACTTGGCTAGTTAAATCTGTGCGCATCTCACCACAAGAAAACTGATAGTCGCCCTTTTGTTGCTGATGATCCTCAGACCAACTTGGCGCTACCGGCTCTTGCCGAATGACAAGCTCAAGAATGCCATCAACGACTTGAACTCCCTGAGGCTGGAAACGACACATCGACTCGCCGCCGACTGCACCATCGCCTTTATGCCAAACGTCTGTATTAAAGGCATCAAAACGGTCGTCATAAACCAGAGTAAAGCCGTCATATTCTCCGGTGTACCCAGGGTAAGCAATTAGCGCCTCTCGATCGGCACTCGCATCAGCAAAATGAGGTGTTGCTGCACACAACACAGCAGAGAATATCAGAGCGTTTTTCATTGAATTCTTCACCAGCGTTCTAATGTTTTAAGCTTATCATCAATACGCGTTGATAAAAGATTCGTATCAACAGAGCGGACTATTCATCCGATGGTCTGGTTGGCGCCGAAGGCCAGCCTCCAGAAAACTTGATAATCGCGCCCGTTTGAAACGAACCACTTAAGTTTGCCAAGAAAGATACCACTTGCCCCACTTCCTCGGGTTCACCCAATCGGCCAGCTGGTACAACGGAACGAATAAACTCGGCGCCTTTTGCATCATCAATATATTTGGCACGCGGGAAATAGGCTTCGCTATACAAAAAGTTAGGCGCGATAGCATTAACCGGTATGTTAAATGGTGCGAGTTCAACGCTTGCCGATTTAACCAGTGCATTCGAAGCTGCTCTGGCCATATCCGGAATTGCACCACCGGCCATGGGCAACTCCGTTCGACATGAGGTCACCATCACGATATTACCACTACCTTGCTGTTTAAAACGCGGAATGACCGCCTGTAACAGCCGAAAAGGAAATACATTCAGTTGATTAAATGTCGCAATAAGGCCCGCAGGGTCAGCGTCTTCCAGCGGCACATGTATAGCAGGAAAAGCGTCATTACTGACTAACACGTCTAGCTTATGGTAGCGTTCAAACACTGCTGCAACGATCGACTCAGGTGACGTATCGGCAATGCAGTAAGCGTCTGGGTATTTTTCGCTAAACGACCGGTGGATAGCGCTATCGGAAAAATCAGAATCTTGCGCGACAACCGCAAAGTTATCGCCGAGCAGTGCATTCACCGCCGGTTGGCCGACAAAGTGAGTGGCGTTAGTGACGAGCGCTACGCGTTGTTCCAACATGTGTGACTCTCCCCCAAAACAAACTGATGGTCACACGATACTGGCAGACGTTCGGGTTTTACAGTCTTTCCGCGCGACATAGCACTAAAGTAGTGTATTGGAAATGTGCCCTGTCACTGGGTATCGCTTGGTACCCAATTCAAAGGATTATATTGGTCGGAAATACGTTGATAGTCGCCACTTAAATGCAAATCTATCAAAGCGATATCAAACTCGTTGATCAATGATTGAGGAATGGTTTTCTTGCTAAACATCAAACGGCTCGCCGCGTCCTGTTCGTTAGTGATGCGAAATAGGGGTTCGATTTGGGTGTCGTATTGTGGTCGCTCTGATATATAGAATGCGCCTTCTATCTCAGATTCAATGTACGCATCAACACGCCCCAACAAAATCAAACTTGGCAGGCGTTTGTCGTCATCGACGAAGACTAGACGCTGCGCAAACTTGCTGTTTTTTAACATCAAGTAATATTCATCGGAGTACACAGCACCGCGCAATGCACCGATCAAAACATCAGAGTTGAGTAAATCACTCAGCGCATCGTAGTTTTCAAACAGATGACGTTTCTGTTTATTAACAAACAAAACATAGTGACTGTATCGAAAAGGGTGTTTCGAGAAACGGGCATACACTTCGCGTTCAGGCAACTGTATTGCAGACAAAGTCATATCGATCAACCCAATCTCGATACTCTTCAACACTCTCGGCCAAGGCATGCTAACCAGTTGGTAATCATAGGAAAGTCGACTAAACAACGCCTTAACCAATTCAACGTCTTTTCCCTGCCAGTAGTCTTGTTCGTTTTTATAACGGAAAATATCGCGCTCATTAACTCCGATGGTCAAGCTCTGGCCATGTGCCGATAAAGAGAGCACAGCCCAGCAAATGAGTAAGAGGTGATAAGGCTTTTGCAAAACGCACCACTGTTTAGAAACCTTATCCTCAGGATAGCCTAGCGGCGATCAATTCGCCAAGTAGCGTTATTGCTTAGCGATGATCGCTTTAAAATCCTCTGCGGTTTTGCGGCGGTGGCTTTCCACATATGTTTGCAGGAAATCAAAGGTCGCCTTGGGGCTTTCGCCCTTGGCAATTTTCACTGCCGCGTCTTTTACCAATGTTTGGTACAGCAAAATTTCGTTGCTGCGCGCTGTCATCTTTTTCGCTAGGGGGGTTGTGATGCCGTTTGCGATTAACGCGCCGTAGAGAGTTGTTAACAGAGCAATCGCCATGCTTGGGCCAATCGTTTTCGGATCCTCCATATTTTGTAGCATCGCAACCAGTCCGATAAGCGTACCAACCATACCCATAGCAGGTGCAAACTCAGAAAACGTGGTGAGTACCTTTACCGAAACCTGATTTCTTTCTCGGGTCAGGTAGATTTCCTTGTTTAGTAGACCTTCCACCGTTTCAATGTCATGCCCATCAACCAACATTTCCATGGCTTTTTCAACAAAGGGGTCTTGATAGGACTCATCCTCTAATGCCAACAAGCCATTACGACGAGATTTGTCCGCCAATCGAATACAGGTATCAATGGTTTCGTCTATATCGTGAACTTTGTCTTTAAAGGCATGCGCTGTGTGCACCAAAGCACTAAAGAAAGGCCCAGGACGGAAACTCATCATGGCGGCGCCAAATGTACCTATCACCACAACAAAAATCGACGGTAGACTGATATAGGATAACAGAGGCTCTCCACCAGTACTGACGCCCCCAATGATTGCCAAAACGATGAGGAATATTCCAATAAATGAACCTTTATCCATTGCTTTCACCTGTTGATTCGATAGCCAAAGACTGCTGTTTAGCGGTCCCTTGTTGAAGGGTAATCTCGACGCGACGATTAGCTTCTCGGCCTTCTGGAGTCTGGTTGTCAGCTATCGGCATTGAATCACCCAAACCATTTGCTTGAATGAATTGCAGTTCACCTTCTCGCTTAAGAACGCGGGCAACCGCTACCGCTCTCGCAGACGACAATGCCAAATTATCGCTAAACATTTCGTTGTTTACGGGGATGTTGTCTGTGTGTCCTGAGACGACTACCCGCCCCGGTACATCCTTTAAAAACAACGCGATTTTTCGTAACAACGGCTCGATCGCGGGTTGCACAAAGCTACTTCCCGACGAAAATGCTTGCCGATCGTTGATGCGTATAATCACCTGTTGACCTTGATGATCGAGCTCAAACTGGCCTTGATTCAGCTCGTCTTCTAGCAAGGTTTGCAGCTGCCGGCTTAACAGTTCGCGTGCGTAATCGCGAGCATCTTTATCACGTCCCGTATTGTCTTGGTTGCGATCACCTGAGTCGGTGTTACGCAGCAATTCTTGCTGCTCGGTTTCGGTCGTTTGTTGACGCACTTGCTCCAATATTGTGGGCGCAGCGACGGCTGGAGAGAATTCTTGTTTGATGACACTAGTGCCTTTGGGGATTTCTTCTAGAGCAACCTCACGCTGTACACCAAAAGCCGTTTTCATCGAACCCGCAATCTGTTTGAACTTGATCACGTCCATTTCTGAAAATGACAACAACAAAACAAAGAAGCACATTAACAATGACATGAGGTCAGCAAAGGTCGCTAACCAGCCTTGTTGCCCCTCAGATTTCTCTGTTTCTTCGAGTAATTCTTCACTGCTCAACATCGATTTTTACTACTTTAAACGCCGCATAATCACAACAACACCGCGTCTATCGGCCGATGTCTCGGGCGCGCAAGCGCTTGTTGATCAACCAACTGATCGGAACCAACATGTATAGGAAACTCAACAGCATGACAGCCAGAATAGGTCCAACTTTTGTTGCTTCGTAATTGTGGCTACTTAGCATGGCAAAGCCAATTATGTAGGGGGCTAGCATCAAACCAAATCCCACCAAGATCACGCTCAAAACACTCTGTCGATGGTTTCGGCACACAAGGTACATGACACCAATAGAAACAATCGCGATGAACAAAGCGGGTACATTGATAAACATTGCCAGTGTACCGAACAGACCATGCCCGTCGTTGAGGCTCACATATTCGGGCACACCCCGCCAAAAAGCGGGCTCCAATAGTGCAAGATGAATTTTTCCGTCGAGCAGTTTATGCCAAAATCCCGCACTAAAATCATTGAGATGATCCATTTTGCTCAACCACAGCACTAGCAAACAGAGACTGATAAACGCAGTAGTAGCGAATAGAAACAACACCGATTGCAAAATGATAGGGGGTCGGCAACCTGCCTTTACATAGCCGTATGCACTGCTCAAACTCTGTTGCCAAAACCAACGCCTCGCGTCAGATGGACTGTGTGCAAATCGCTCTTCATATTCTTCATATAAATCCCCTAGCAATCCATCAGCATGGTCGCTGGGCACAGTCAATTTAATCAATCGATTTGCCAACCACGGCGGTGATGATGAGCGTTGCTTGGCGAAACTAGGCATATATCACGCCCTCACGTTGAAATGAATCGAGAGAAATACCCTGCCACATGGTGTCCATTGCCGATTTTGCGCGCTGTAAGCTGCGCTGTCCTTGTGCGGTAATTTGGAAAAAACGCTTCGGTCTGCCTCCTCTGCTAGGCGTTGACTCGCCCAGTTTAGACGTCACCAAACCCTTTTTTTCCAGTCGCTCCAATGTTGAATACAACGCACCGAGTGCGACCGAGCGCGCCACTTGCTGCTCCAAAAGCTGACGAATAGCGGCGCCATACGCGTTGTCTTTCAGGTGTAAAAGTGCCAGCAAAACCATTTGCTCGAATTCACCGAGAAATTTTTCTTTTTCTATCATGGAAGCAGTGTGTTTACTTATTTTCCTACAAAATAGTTATTTTAAAGGGAACGTACAAGTTATTTTTACTACAAAATAGGAATAACAGATAAAAAAACGCACCCGAAGGTGCGTTAACAGACAAAGAAGGGGATATGCCTGTTTATTGTTTAAGGGTTTTCGCTACGTTTAAAAGCAGCTCTGCTGAAGGGCGTACTCGGTAGTTGGGATTCACATAGTTGAACTGAATAAGGCCTTTAGTATCGGCAATAAAAATTGCCGGCGCCGGTAAAACGGAACGCGACGACGTATCTTTTGTTAGGTCGATGTTCATTTTATCTTTATACAACTGGCTGGTTTCTTCTGGAACGTAAAAACCAACACCAAACTGACGAATCGTGTCTAACGAAGCATCAGACAATAAAGTAACCGCAAATTCGGTCTCCAATTTTTGTTCTTGCAAACGGTCTGGAGATTCAGGTGAAATCGCCAAAACCTGGTAGCCCAAGTCAACCAAATCTTGTTCGATATTTTTGAGTTCAGCCAATTGGCGATTGCAGTATGGGCACCACCCGCCGCGATAGAACAAGATGATTGATGGCTTTTCCATCATCAAGGCTTGCAGACTCACCGGAGAGCCGTCAGCGGTTTTCAGGGTTGTGTTAGGCACTGACTGGCCATTTAAGAGTGGTGTAACGTTTTCAGCTGCGTCGGCAATAACTGAGCGATCGAGTGCGAGCGCTGAACCACTGACAACCATCAGTGCTAAAACAAATAAGAATTTACGCATGGAAATACCCATCAAATTGAAATTTCACCCATTTGACCGACAAAGTGAGCAAGGAATTTCAATGGCAGCTAAATTTCTTATTCTGCTTGTAAAAATGCTTCTGGGGATAGCTGCATTTGACGCCACCAATCGCTGTCGGCTTCGATATGCCCCTCAGCATTAACATGCGGGTAAGGTATGTTCTTACGCAGGCATATTTGCTGTAGCTGCGGAAAACCACCTTCAAACAACACGCGTTGCCTCTGCTCTTCAGATAAGCGCGGTGTGTCATACATACCAGCCACTTGGCGCTGGCGTTGCGCTTCGTATAAAACTAACGCTGCCGCAACAGATACATTAAGGGACTGCACCATTCCAACCATGGGAATAACGATATCCGTATCTGCTAAGGCTATTGCCTCTTGAGTGGCACCGTCTTTTTCTTGGCCCAATATAATTGCAGTCGGTTTGGTGTAGTCGATTGCGCGGAAATCTACCGCTGCATCACTCAAATTGGTGACCAAGACCTGCATACCTTGCTGCTTTAAGTGGCCAACCGCATCGCCAATCGTTTCATGAGCCTTGCTCTTAACCCACACGTTACTGCCTGCAGCAGTACCCTTGCGCACCGCGTTTTGAGCATTCCAAACACCGTGAATTTGGTGAATACCAACAGCATCACAACTGCGCACAATCGCCGCGACATTGTGCGGTTTGTGTACCTCTTCCATACACACGGTAAGATCAGGCTGGCGTTTATCCAACAGTTGTTGAATGCGCGCATTGCGCTCAGGCGACATCTGCATGGTTTATTCCGGTAACTCCATTACGCCGTCGATTTCAATCTGAGCGGCTTTTGGCAATTGCGAAACGCCAATAGCGGCGCGCGCTGGATATGGCTGCGAAAAATACTGTTGCATGATTTCGTTCACCGTCGCGAAATTGGCTAGATCGGTAAGATAAATATTAACCTTAGCGAGGTCTTGTACGGTTCCACCCGCTGCTTCACAAACTGCTGACAGATTTTTAAATACTTGATGAGCTTGTTCCGCAAAGTCATCAGACACCATTTCCATCGATTCAGGGACGAGTGGAATTTGCCCTGAAAGATAGACCGTATTACCCGCTTTAACCGCTTGGCTGTAGGTACCGATAGCTGCCGGAGCACGATCGGTTTGAATAATCGCTTTTGACATAAGAGTTCCTATTGAATAGCGTGCGAAAAACTACCGCACCTTGGTTTGACTGTGTCGAGATACACGTTGGACTTCAGGCACGTTTCGGATTTTGCGCATGATCTGTGCGAAGTGAACGCGATTGTTTGTGGTCAGCTGTAAATCAATATAATAGATATTGCTTTCTTTCTCTTCGGTTTGCATTCCAATGATAGTGGAATCGCAACTGGCAATTGCGTTGGTTAGGGTGGCCAACGTACTTTGGTGATTGAAAACTTCGATTCGCAGTGACGCTTTAAATTCACCTTTTGCATCGCTTTCCCATTGCATGGATAACACACGCTGAGGCTCTTCCTTCGCCAATTTGCGAATATTCGGACAACCAATTTGGTGAATCGCCATACCGCGCCCCGGACTCAGAACCGCAACCACTTCATCGTCTGGAATCGGGTAACAACACTGAGAATAGGTTACTAGTAGGCCTTCAGTGCCGCGAATCGCAACATCACCTTTCTTCTCCGGTAATTCTGCATTGTCACCGATTAAACGTCGCGCGATGATCGCCGACAACTCGTTTCCAAGCCCAATATCGGTCAGTACTTGGTCGAAGTTCTCATGCTTGGTCTCAGCCACAACTCGGTCAATATCGGCTTGTGGAATGTCATCCAACTTGATGGTACCGAGGGCATGTCGCAACAAGCGATTCCCCATGGTGACGGCTTCTTCTGACTGCTGACGACGCAAGAACTGACGAATGTTCGTTCTGGCTCTTGCACTGACAACAAAGTTCAACCAGTTCGCGTTGGGTTTCGCCCTTGGCGATGTAATGATTTCGACTGTCTGACCATTTTCCAGTGGCTTACTGAGCGAATAATTGCGCCGTTCTACACGAACGCCTACACAGGTATTGCCGATATCGGAATGAACCGCATACGCGAAATCCACAGCCGTTGACCCTGTCGGTAATTCGATTATCCGACCGTCTGGCGTAAACACATAAATCTCATCTGGGAACAGGTCTGTTTTCACACTCTCGATGAATTCGAAAGAAGAACTCGCACTTTGTTGTAATTCCAACAGTGATTGCATCCATTTTCGGGCGCGTAATTGTGCTGTGGTATCAGAGTCTCCAGCACCTTTGTACAACCAATGCGCTGCAACACCTTTATCGGCCATCTGATCCATCTCTTGGGTGCGGATTTGGATTTCGACCGGTATCCCATGCGGTCCAATTAAAGATGTATGCAATGATTGATAACCATTGGTTCTCGGAATCGCGATATAGTCTTTAAATCGATTCTCAATCGGCTTGTACAAAGAGTGCATGGCACCCAGTGAACGGTAGCAATTATCGACACTCTCAACCACGATCCTGAACGCGTAGATGTCCATTACTTCATTGAACATCAACTCTTTGTTCTTCATCTTGCGATAAATTGAGTACAAGTGTTTCTCGCGACCGAATACGGACGCATTGATTTTGTGTTCTTCGAGTCGAGTGACTAACTCGAGACGGGTATTCTCAATGATAGTTTTGCGGTTGCCGCGCGCCTCATTGACCGCTGATTTAAGGGCTCTGTGGCGCATGGGGTACATGGCTTGAAAACCCAAATCTTCAAGTTCGTTCTTGATATCGTGGATACCCAAGCGATGTGCGATTGGTGCATAAATTTCGAGTGTCTCAAGAGCAATTCGGCGGCGTTTGTCTGGTCTTAGTGAGCCAAGGGTGCGCATATTATGAGTGCGATCAGCAAGCTTGATCAAAATGACGCGAATGTCTTCTACCATCGCCATCATCATTTTGCGGAAGTTTTCCGCTTGCGCTTCTTGCTTGCTATTAAACTGGATTTTGTCCAGCTTACTGACACCTTCAACTAGGTCGGCAACCACAGCACCAAATTGCGCCTCTAATTGCTCTTTGCTAACCGGGGTATCTTCAATAACGTCATGCATCAATGCCGCCATGATCGTCTCATGGTCCATGTGCATGTCCGCCAATATACCGGCCACCGCCACCGGATGGGTAATGTAGGGGTCGCCACTGGAGCGCATTTGACCATCATGGGCGTCGCGCGCCACCACAAAAGACTCACGCACAATATCAATACGCTCTTGCGTAAGATATTCCGCTAACTTGTTTTGTAAGCCTTCAAATAGATACACAGTGGATAAACTAAACTAATACCTGATGCGTTAAGAATACGGTTATTTTGGCGCTTCGCCAAATGAAAACGCCAGCAAAAAGCTGGCGTTATTCAAATCTTTAGTGGAAATTACTCAGAAAGGATATTTGCCACTGATGCGAACTCAACTTCATCTTGATGCTGTTGGTCGCGAATTTCTTCAGCTTCGATACTGGCAGCAGTCACTAGACCTTGCTCGATTTCACGTAAAGCTGTAACGGTAGGCTTGTCGTTGCCCATGTCAACTTGCGGGGTTTTACCCTCTGTTGCCAATTGACGTGCACGACGCGCAGCAACCAATACTAAATCAAAACGATTGCCAATTTGTTCAACGGCGTCTTCAACTGTAACGCGAGCCATGTCGTTCTCCGTGTAAGCGATATAATAAAAAAGGCCGCGTAGTATAGCTTAAGCTTTGTACAGACGGTAGTGCTTTATTGCAATAATGCATCGATTAATGACTCATGGCGCAATTGTTGATTGTTCAGCTGCTGTCTTTGGGCAAATACTACGTTTTCAAAGTCCTTCAACGTAGTGTCAAAATCGTCATTGACCAATACAAAATCAAACTCGTTGTAGTGACTCATTTCATCTTTGGCTTGTTGCATACGCGAGGCAATCACCTCAGGGCTATCTTGACCACGTCCATCGAGTCGCTGCTGCAAAACCTCAACCGACGGCGGCAGAATAAAGATGCCGATTGCACTGGGGATCTGCTGTTTGACCTGACGCGCACCTTGCCAATCAATATCGAGAAACACATCAATGCCTTTGGATAAAGTCTGCTCAATGGTCACACGCGAGGTGCCATAATAGTTGCCAAATACCTCAGCCCACTCAAAAAACGCGCCTTGCTCAATCAATGCTTCAAAGGCCTCGCGCGAGACAAAATGATAATGTTCGCCATCAACTTCACCCGGACGCGGATCGCGCGTAGTGTGCGAAACCGACACTTGTAGCGCAGCGTCGCCAGCGCTTTGTTGAGCATGCTTATCGAGTAAGGCTTTTATCAAGCTGGATTTCCCCGCTCCGGATGGAGCCGATAGGATGAATAAGTTACCGAGTAATTGAACCATATGTAGCGTAAACAACTATGTGTATATCAGGCATTTAAGCCTAGAGAAAATGTCTGCGGCAATGTTAGCATAAGCAGAGTTAAAGCGTGAGTTACCCGACCAATATGAATGATACTGAATACGATATGATTGTGGACGGCATTTTTATCCAGCTTGAAGAAGCGCTGGATGAATGCGAAGTGGACATCGATTACGAGAGTGCCGGTGGCATCTTAACCCTGATTTTCGAGAATAAAACGAAGATCATCCTGAATAAACAGCCTCCGCTGCATCAGATTTGGGTTGCAACCAAATACAATGGTCATCACTTTAATTTAGAGGGTGACAAATGGATTGATGAGCGTACTGGTGCTGAATTTTGGTCGTTCATTGATGAAGCTGCTTCTAAACAGGCTGAACAGTCTGTTTCCCTGTCTAACGGTTAAGGAATTAGCATGACGGATTCATTACCATTTGTAGACATTCCAGCGCCTGGGACACACAAAGCCACCGTGATTTGGTTACACGGGCTGGGTGATTCCGGCAATGGCTTTGCCCCAATTGTACCTGAGTTGCGATTGCCGGAAGGACACGGGATACGTTTTATATTTCCCCATGCGCCGGTGCGGCCGGTTACGATCAACAACGGTATGCCAATGCGCGCATGGTACGACATTAAGACCCTCGACTTTAACTCTCGCGCTGATGTGGACGGGGTTAACGAGTCGGCAGCGCAAGTAAACCAGTTAATTGAGGCCGAAATCGCCGCTGGTATCCAGAGTGAAAACATCGTACTCGCCGGATTCTCTCAAGGTGGTGTTATTGCGTTGCATATCGCGACCCGCTCGGCGACCAAATTTGCGGGGGTGTTAGCCTTGTCAACATACCTCTGCGAGGCCGATAAACTGAGTGAGGCGAAAACGCAGGCCAATCAAGAAACGCCGTTTTTATACTGCCACGGACAACAAGATGAAGTTGTCCCGATGTTCTTGGGGCACGCAGCCTATCAGGCACTAAGTGCCAACGGTTTTTCAGTTGAATGGCGCGAATACGTCATGCAACACAATGTATGTCCTCAGGAAATTATGGATGTTTCTGCCTGGCTACAAAAGGTTTTGCTTAACTAACGCAGAATCTAGCACACACCTATTAAAAAGCCCGCAACTGCGGGCTTTTTTGTGGATGGCCAAGGATTAGCTACGCTGTCTTAAACGCAAACCACATAGCACTAGTAACAACAATGCCGCTATTGACGGCTCATTAACAGTGCCCACTCGGGTCCACTCACCGCTTCTGTCAATATAAGAAGGGGTAACATTGTCTCGCGTGAAAAATTGAATGCTAGCGCCGCCACCGATCATGAAGAATAGGCCTAAACCATCTTGTCCAGGACCATAGACACCTAAATCAGCAAACGGAGTTTCAATGAACACTAGAGCGTTGCCAGGGTTGAACAAAGTTCCGGTACCATCATCGATAAATACGCCATTAGCAGTATCCTCAAATCGAGTGGCAAAATCGCCAAATGCCGCTAAGTTAAAAATCGCATCGCCTGCTGCAGTAAATGTAAACGAAGTAATGTTTAAATGGGTCAAATCGCCCACATTGGTGTCCAACGTCATCAATGCTAAAACGTCAGAACTACGCGAATCTGTAAACTCATATATCAACGCCGCGTTTGCATTGGTTCCGCCGAAAAGACTTATAGCTAAAAAGGCACGAATAACCCACTGTTTCATATAATAAAGCTCTCAAATACTTATATTTCAAATCGACCGAAAAGCAAAGAACATTCCGCATTGATAAATGCTCTATAAATCAGATAGATAAATGTTAGCCTTTAGACTTTAGTAGAAAAGATGTAAAAAAAACTGACAGTTATCGAATGGACGTTAATTACTGCAAGTGTGAACCAATCGTTAATCAATATAAATCTTATTTATATGAGAACAACGTTCGATAAAAATGACGAATTGAAAATCACATAAAAATGCCAAACGTCAATTTTAAACTAACATTTAAGCAGGTATTAATTGGGATACAGTGTAACTTTTCCAGATAGAATATGACCCATAATCCTACAATTAATAAAGGCTTGAGCGAATTTCATTAATGCTCACGAATACAGGTTATAAATCGGTCTTTTCGAATAAATCCACTTTGAACATTTAGCAGTACAAAGACCCAACGAAGTGAAATTCGAAAAAAACGTTGAATCAGTTATCGCAAATAAATTTAAAACAAAAGGAAAGCCAATAATGACAAATCTAAACCTAACGAAGAAATTATCGATTTCTTTAGCGGTCGCAACCGTGCTTGCAGCGCCTGCAATAGCGCAAGATGTTGCCGACAGTGTAGTAGAAGCTCAGCGCGCTGCGCTTGAGGCGAACACCGATGGCAAAGGCTATGGTCCGCAATCGCCTAGAGACATCGATCAAGCCTATGGTACCAACCAGCGCGTTTGGGGATTTGCCCCAAATCGCAGCCAGATGAATTTGTGTAACATTCACTTCCACAAAAACGCTGAACATAAAGGCGGCGAATTCACGACATATGCTGGTAACGGCGATGGCAAAGGCAAAAACACGGGTTACGTTTACAATGGTACCTTGACCGATGCACAGCTAAAACCGATTAGCGGCGGCGTTTGCGGCGCGAAAGGCGATCCAATGCAGGCTGGCGACACAATCGAAGTTCACTGGGTATTTTCAGCTGCACAAGTATCTCCTGGCCCAACGCTAGGTGCTTGTCTTGCCGATAGCACGATGAACCCTGGCTTACGCGTAGAAGGTCAAGTATTTGTGTTAGCCAACGACGAGTCTGCACTCGATTTCAACGAGTTAGCCGAGACCGCCACAGTTAACGGGTATGCTCAAGCTCCTAATATTCCTAGTGATACGGGTGCTCCGATTGAATATTTAGGCTCAACTACCGGTCCTTCGTACAACGAAAAGGGCTCACCTTTGCAAGTTAGCTGGAGTGTCCGCCCTGAAGTAGCAGTGTTAGATATCAACTCAGTAAGCAAATGGTGTGAAGGAAATGTCTTCAACGAAGATCACGCACACGGTGTCCGCAATCTAGTTATGAACCCTAAGTTACTATCGCCAATTAAGTAACGTCAGTGAGCCAATAGCGACAACGCTTTTCTGATAAAGAAACCGGTAGTCAGATATCCCTGCTACCGGTTTTATGTTCCTTGTTCCTTGTTCCTTGTTCCTAAAAATGTCATTCAACCTGATTGACGCCGGTAAGCGAATTCCTCAACGCAAAGCTTGAACCTGTTGGAGAGTGACAATAATGGTGCTGAACTCGAGTAGATTAATGTAGCGCTTTTCGATTATTCGCACAGACAACGAAATTTTTTATCCTCTGCCTCGGTTTAATAAACAGATTCAACTGTTCACTATTTAGCCAAGGTAACACCAATGAAAAAATTCACCCAATGGTTCAGAGCCCTATCCTTATTATTGGTTGCTTTCTCAAGTACCGCATTCGCTGACGATCCGATTGAAACGGGGACATTTAACAATAAAGCCATTTACGGTTATGACACAGTCGCTTACTTCACACAGGACAAAGCAGTAAAAGGGAGTAAGGACTTTATGACCAACTGGCGTGGCGCTGAATGGTATTTTTCTTCGCAGCAACACTTGGACATGTTCACTGCCGAGCCTGAAAAGTACGCGCCTCAATATGGCGGCTATTGCGCTTACGCCATGTCTGACGGCCGTTTAGTCGGTGTCGATGAGGAAGCTTTCACGATCTTAGACGGTAAGCTTTATCTGAATTACAGTAAAAGCGTAATGAAAGAGTGGCGGACAAACACCGCACAGTTTATCCAAGAGGGCGACAGTTGGTATCCAAAACTAGTGGATTTGCCTGAAGGTTCTTAGTCGTTTCATGTTTGAGTTGGCTCAGACGGGCCCTTTGCTTGCTCAGAGGGCGCGGCTTGGGCTGCTTGAGCTGGAGGCTCAGCCTTTACGCGAATATTCAAGTTCGCAAAGTTGGTCAGTTTATCTTTCAAGCGTTGAGAATAGGTAACGTAATTGATCAAAGCCCCAGCGTCTTCTCGTTGAGGATCTAAGGTAAGCATCAGTAAGCTGCGACTTGCATCAGTGATTTCATGTTGAACAGACTTGGCGCTGGCTTTGAGCTTTTGTTGGTCGGTACTGCGAGGTTTGTCATGCATTTCTCTGACTATTTCATCAAAGTAATCAAGGGTTTGGCTGGCTAGACCGCGAATCAAGATCAACAAGTCACTTTTCAGCTCAATATAGCTGTCATTGATTACCCGTTTGGCTTCAAACAAGTCCGTTATCGAGTCATGGATCTGGAACAAATAGTCAAACTGATTAATGAGTTTGACCAACGCTCTAGATTCAGACTTCTTGTTCATTGCAGATACTGCGCTGGCAAAAAAATGTAAATACTGCGTTTTGACAAAGTCCATATACTCTATGCGTTTTTCAGCGGCTTCAAATACCCCTCTGTAATTAGTCTCTACACTCAAAGTGACCATGTTGTAATTCTCTTCTAAGAATCGAAGAAGCTCCGCAGAGCTGCAGTCTAACTTTTGTTTTATAGAATCAAAGTCGTCATCATCAGCCAACCGGGGCAACTCCATTCTATCGAAATCCATTGTGCCCTCGCCCATCAGGAAGTCGACAAAACGAGTGAATGGATTGATCAGGATGATGAAGATCAAACTCGCCGTAACATTGAAAATCAGGTGAATGTTAGCAAGCGCCATGGCAGGATTGTCCTCGTAATGCGCCAGTTGATCACCAAACATAAATAGAAAAGGCAAGGACAATAGCACGCCACCCACGTTAAATAGAAAGTGACTCAAGGCGGTTTTCTTAGCCGCTATATCCATATTAAACACCGCAATAAACGCCGTTGCAGTGGTGCCAATATTGGCACCCAAAATCAGCGGAACGGCGTTTTCTAAGCCGATTAAACCTTGCTGAGTGAAAATTATCGCAAGTCCAGTTGTGACCGAACTAGACTGCACCAGCGCGGTGAACAAACAACCAAATAGGATCGCGTAAAATGGATTTTGCGGTTCAGTTAGAATGCTGACCAGTGCTTCATTTTGTTGTAGCGGCGCCAACGTCGACGCAATCATATTCAGACTGAAAAAGACAAAGCCAAAATAAAACACCGCTTTGCCGAATATCGATGCACGATTGCGCATGAAATTCATCAAAAACCCAACAATGATGAAAACAGGCGCAAAGCTGGTCAACTTCAACGCGACTAATTGAGCCGTAATGGTTGTGCCAACATTACTGCCAAAAATGATGCCTAAACTGTTTTTAAACGACAGTACACCAGCATTAACCAAGCTGATGCTGATCACCGACGTCGCAGAGCTTGATTGGATGAACATGGTAACCACAGCGCCGATTACCACGCCCCACACAGGGTATTTGGTTGCCGAACTGAGTGACCTGCGAAACCGCTCACCGGATATGCGCTCAATTTCCTTGGAAAAGTTTTCCAATCCAAACACGAATAAAACGATCGCAGTCAATCCGGTAAGTAGCAGTTGGAATAGTTCCAAGTATTCTCCTGTGAAGCGAGCCAATTAAACAGCGGACATCCGCCAATGTCTGATATTAGCGCCCCAGAAACGAAACTTGTTGATGTCGATCAACTAACCTAATGCTGCCCATCGCAGGCTTTTCAGGTAAACTGAGCGACATTGAAAATCAGTAAGTTAAGCACCAGTGAAAAGCTCTAGAACGATTAGAATTGCGACCCGAAAAAGCGCGCTTGCCATGTGGCAAGCAGAATTTGTGCAAGCCCAATTGCGCAAACACCATCCAGAACTCAATGTGGAACTTTTACCGATGTCCACACAAGGCGATAAGATCCTCGATACGCCACTGGCTAAAATTGGTGGTAAAGGCTTGTTCATTAAAGAGCTTGAAATCGCCATGCAAGAAGGGCGTGCCGATATTGCCGTCCATTCAATGAAAGACGTCCCCGTCGAGTTTCCTGAAGGATTTGGATTGCATGCGATTTGCGCTCGCGAAAACCCATACGACGCATTCGTATCAAACGTGTATGCCAGCATAGATGAGCTTCCCGAGGGTGCCACCGTTGGGACATCTAGCTTGAGACGCCAATGCCAGTTGCGTCATCATCGTCCAGATTTGAAAATTGCCGATTTACGCGGCAACGTCAATACTCGCCTCCAAAAACTCGATGACGGTCAATATGATGCCATCATTCTCGCGGCGGCCGGCTTAATCCGACTCGAGATGCATGATCGGATACGCTATACCTTGCCCGCTGAATATTCATTGCCAGCCGTTGGCCAAGGCGCTGTGGGAATTGAATGCCGCAACGACGATGCTGAACTGATCGCGCTATTAAAGCCACTCCAAGATGACGAAACCTATCATCGGGTGACGGCAGAAAGGGCGATGAATGCGCGCTTACAAGGTGGCTGTCAGGTCCCGATTGGCAGCTTTGCAACGCTCAATGGCAATACACTTGAACTCAAAGGTTTAGTCGGCGAAGTGGATGGCAGTAGGCTTATTGAAGCCACAGCTAGTGGCACGATCAACGATGCTCAGACAATCGGACAGAAAGTAGCAGAGCAACTGTTAGCGCAAGGTGCTCAAGATATTTTGGATAGGCTGTCAGAGGCAAAATGATTGCACTAATCCGGCCCCTTCCCGCTCTTGACGCTAGTGTTGATCATTGGCGACGGCAGGGCCTGGAATGCGCGGGTATTGCGGTACAAAACATTGTCCCGCAACAAGATGTAGCCACAAAGGTGCAGGCGATACTGCTTGAGCGTCAAGACGCACAAGCGATCATTATTGTGACGAGTCAGTACGCGTGTTCGGCGCTTATTGAGGCGGTGGCACAGGGATTCAGGATTCCAAAAACATGGCGGATTGTAGCCATCGGACCAAAAACACTTACTGCCTTATCCAAACTCAAGGAGCCGGTCCAAGTCCCACAACAGCACGATTCTGAAGGTGTTCTGGCATTGGCAGACTTACAAAATGTGGCAGGACGGCCTGTCATTATCCTAAAAGGTGAACAAGGCCGAGATACTCTTGCCACTACCCTTGCAGCCAAAGGCGCGAACGTAGTTGAGTGCAAAGTCTATCGACGCGCCTTACTGACGCTGTCTGAGCGAGACTGGCAGCAGCTTAAGAACGCAGACACGATTGTCTCTACTAATGGTGAAGCATTACATGCCTTAATGAATGCTCCAAAGGCGCAGTCTCTTCGCTCAAAAAAATGGGTAGTGCCCAGCAAACGCATCGCTGAACAAGCTCAGCAATTTGGTATTAGTTCAATACAGATCAGCGCTGGCGCAAGCGACTCAGCATTGATACAGTGTATTCATCAGTTTATGGAGTGATACATGACAGACGCAGACAAGGCACAACCGTCTTCCCCAGAAAAACCGGAAAACACCGAGCCAAAGTTAACCAAACAGTCGACTGAAAAGCCGCCAAAGTCTAATGTGTCAACAAAGCCTGCAAACCAAGTCGATACCAAGCCCCAGAGCTTAGGCCTAGTCTGGTTTGTTGTGCTACTCAATCTGGTTTTGATTGGCACAATAGGCGGCGCAGGTGCTTGGTATTACTGGAATAAATTACGCCATACTGATTCCCAGGTCGCCGCCGCCGTTACCTCCGTTGAGCAACAAACACAAGCCGTTCAGACATTACAACGCAATCAAGACATTCAGCTAAAAGCGCAACAGGAGCAAAGCGCAACGTTAGACGCCAGTCTCGGCCAAACCGCTGACCAACTCGCGCTTGCTAATCAGCGTTTAGAAACGCAACAGCAAGTCATCAACAATCTACAACTACAACTTGCTGAAATTGGCGGCCGCAGACCATCAGATTGGTTGCTCGCTGAAGCTGACTATTTAGTTCGGATCGCTGGGCGTAAACTTTGGTTAGAGGCGGACGAACGCAGTGCATTAATGATGTTGAAAGAAGCTGACAAACGGTTGGCTGATTTAGCTGACCCGTCACTGCTACCCATTCGCCAATTGTTAGCTGAAGATATTCAAGCACTGCAGCAAATCAATCCAACGTCATTAACATCCGTGGCGCTATCGCTCTCAGGTATGCTACCGCTGATTGAGGCACTACCGGTAGACGCGCTGCGACTCCCAGATCCCGAACCAGGCCAAGAAGTACAAGCACTGACGAATTCGATCAGTGATTGGCGCGAGAACCTATCGCGCAGCTGGGACGCCCTAGTTGAAGATTTTATTACCATTAAAAGGCGCGAGACTGCGGTCGAACCATACATGTCTGAACAGGCACAATGGCTACTCAAGGAACAATTACAACTTGCGCTAATGCAAGCCAAGTCAGCTGCAATAGCGGCGCAGCCGACCCTCTATCAACAATCTTTACAAAGAGCTCTGCACATATTAGTGGAGGACTTTGATCTTGAGGAAACCGCAGTACAACAATTTATGGCCGCGCTGCAAAACCTCCAACAGACGGAAGTTGAGAAACCCTACCCACAACAGTTTAGAGTGCAAAAACCGTTAGAAGACAGGCTTGATGAGCGCTTGAATGCCTTATTTAGTCGAGGAGAGAAGTCACTATGACACGCTTAGTCATGTTGTTGGTTTTGTTTTTATTACTGATGCTAGCAATGGTGGCGGGCCCATCATTGGTAGGTGAAAAAGGCTATGTGCTGGTTTCAATGGGACAATATACCATTGAAACAAGTGTGGTCGTGTTGGGTTTTATGCTACTCGCCAGTGTGGTTGTATTTCTGGGTTTAGAATGGCTTATTAAGCGGCTTATCCGCATGCTGGCTGGCTCTAAGTTATGGCTGGGTAGCTTCAGTCAGCGCCGGTTGAACAAAGCTTATTTTAAAGGGATAACCGCTTATTTTGAGGGTGATCTAAAACGAGCCGATCGCTGGTTGCGCAAAGCCGAAGCCGGCGATTTCGATGGGGTCAATTGGCTCGCGGCAGGCCAAGTCGCCGCTGAGCTCGGCGAGAATTCTCGGGCACAAAAATTGTGGCAACGTGCAGCCGACGAGAGTGACTCAGATTATGCAGCGCATGTTTGTATTGCCAAATTCCACCTCAACGAACAAAGCCCCCAGTTAGCACTCACTATTATTGAAAACTTTGATGATAAAGAGAAGTTACGTAAATCGAGTGTTGATCTATGGATTTCATGCTTGGCTGAACTTGGCCGTTGGCAAGAAATTCAAAACCGTCTTCCCGGCTGGAAGAAGATCCTTGGTGATGAGTATGCGGAATGGGCGACTAAAGCGGCGCACGGCGAGTTTGCCGAAATCGCAAGTAAATCTGGCGCTAACGCGCTGGTTCAACATTGGCATCAATTACCACGAGCAGACCGCAAAGATCAGGCTAAACGGGCGGCATTTGTGCAGCAGTTGCTGGATCAAGGTATGCACCATGATGCGCAAAAGCACCTAGTTGAATGGCAAACGACAGGGCCAGTCGACCGCTTGCTACCGCTGTTTAAACAATTGCGTGTGGCAGATCCTTCGCCTTCGACCAAACTGCTGGAGCATTGGTTGAAAAAGGACGAGGACAACGTCGAATTCTTAACCACGCTCGGTATCATTGCAATGAACAGTGGCAACGATATTCTAGCCGAAAAAGCGCTGCAAAAAGCCGCTAAACTGAAAGCAACACCAGAGAATTTGCGGTTACTGGCGCAAATTAGTGAACGTAAGCAAGATAACGTTAAGGCATTGGCACTGTTCAAGCAAAGTGTCGAAAAATAGCTAATATTACGTTAACGAGACGTATTTACCATAGGCCAAAAATATTCAAGTTGTGACTGTATATCCGTCCTATTTTGATTTGGGATGCGAATCACTCGATGTATTTCAGAATTCCAAGCTGAAATGACGTCTTTGGTCAATGCATGCGATTCGAGCAAACGATCAAACTCCCCTGTTTTATTCATTTCCGTTAAGCCACGATAAACTCGTTCGGCGAGCACTTTGTTATCTTTGTTAACATAGAAATTCATGACAAGATCATATTGTAAAACGACTTCTGTAAAGAAAATCAAATCAGGGAAATCAGATTCTAAAGCCTGCAATTCGGCGGCCCCTTCAAACACACTAAGCGTAACCGCATCGCACCGCCCCATGCTCACCATCGCAAGCATTGCGTCAAAATGTGTAATTTCCTCAACGAGCAAACCTGCTTCTTTAAGAATATCGGAATCCGGCCAGTGTCGACCTTGACAAAGTACAGTTTTCTTTAAGTCCTCGACATCAAAAACTCTACTGAAATAGTCTTGATCTTGCTTCCTGATAACAAAACCTCGTAACCCCAGCCCCCCTCGGAAAAGTGGAAATGGAACCGGGTATAAGGAAAGGTTTCGCTCCTCAGTATTGGCGGTCCAGACTATGTCATAGTATTTATCTTTGCCGAGCAACTCTAACACTCGACCTTGACCAGAGTAAGGCTTTGTTCGAATCTCAATCGGGGATTCAGTGCCTTTTGCACCTAACATAGTGGATGTTTCGAGCAGCTTTACGAAAAAATCATGGCTAACATCTACGGCCTTTTGGGGCCCCAAGGTATTAACAATTTCACCAGAAACATTGAATGAAAAGATAGCGAATATTACCAACCAGAGCTTCACAAGTTGTCCCCTTCAGATTCAAGCTTTCTGCACTCAACAGTCGTCTAAGTAATAGTAGGATACGAAACAATAATTGCAATTGACTAGCAATCTGTCTGATTAAAATAAGGTGACAAATCCCAATTGAAACTAAAAATGATAGCAACGTATTTTAGATTTAAATGGACAATATCGGGAAAGGCAAAAGAATAGAGACAAAAAAGGGCAGCTCATGAGAGCTGCCCAACCAACCTACAACCGGTTAAACGGTCATCAGGAACACACCTTTTACATCCTGTGCTTAGTAACGGATGTTAACACCAGCGAACCAACGCGTGCCGTTCTCAGCAAGTTGGCGCCACGTGCCGTCCCATGCATCTTGAGAGTGACGAGCTGTCCACAATTCATTGGTAACATTCAAACCCTGAAGGTTGATGTCGATGTTTTCTGTCACGTGATACGTAAACGCCACATCCACAGAGGTAAAGTCATCAACAAAGTTTGCCGCGCCGCGATTAAAGCCTTCGAAGTATTTACCACGATGGTTGATCATTACCCGCGCTTCAAATTGGTCATTCTCCCAATAAGGCGTCAAGTTCCACATGGTTTCAGAGTTACCCGGTAAGAAGCCTTCCTCGCCGTCTAACTGTTCAACTTTAGCGTCTGTATAGGTGTAGTTAGCAACTAAACCGAAGCCATAGCCAAACTCGGTCTGGAAGTTAAATTCGATACCTGATAAATCAGCTGAACCACCGTTGCGCGGACGTGTAATTTCAAACGGTTGGTCGAAGCCAGGCACACTCTCTGGGCTCGACTGAACGAAAATGTATGAAGCAATGTCTTTGTAGAAATAGGTCGCAGACAATACTGATGCTTCGTCAAAGTACCATTCAAGTCCGGCATCTAACTGGTTTGCTTTCCATGGGTCAAGATTCGGGTTACCACCTGAACCAGTGCGGAATTCTTCGATGATCGACAAGCCACCGGCCAAGTTGCCGTAGTTAGGACGTGCAAACACTTTCGACAATGCACCGCGGAAGACCAAGTCATCACGAATGTCATACGCAATATTAAAGCTCGGCAACAACTCTTTATAGTCACCATTTTCAGTGGCAAGTCGCGTAAATTCGCCGTCTTCAGATTGCCAGCCGGTTGAGTCCAACTGAGTGTCGACATAGCGCAAACCAACATTGCCGCGGAATTTCTCACCGGAGAACTCAGCCATGACATATGCCGCCAAGATGTCTTCTTCAAGCAGGTAATATGCGCCTCGATCTTGACGTGAAGCCGCAGTTACATCGGTTGGAATACTTTGACCACCCAATGCCAATATTTGGCCCATATCAAAGATAGGTAAGGTCGTAAGTGAGTTAGGGCCCGCCTGCTCTGAGAATAATCCAGATTGAACGGTAGTCGGCAAATCAGCGTAGGTGACAACATTCAGTGTTGCAAAGAGCTGAGACCATTCCTCATTGAAGTTGTACTGGTCGAGTGACTTTTCATGCGACTTATACTTACCACCTACATGGATTGCCGTGATATCAGCATTGCCTAGTGAATAATCGGTATCAAAAATAACATCAACTTGCGCAAATGTTTCATCCGTTTCTTCCACGCGAACACGGGCACCGTTGGCTACCGCAGGATAGCTCGCAGGGTCAGTCGGATCAAAGTTAGTAAAAGATTGCTGTAAACGCTCGCCAGTTAGATCGAGAATTTGCGTGGCGTTAGGATCCACCAAACCAGCTTCAATGTGCTCAGCACCAACTTTGCCTGATAAGCCCCATACATAGAGGTCGTTGTCAGCTGAAGTTTTACCGAGACGCGCTTTAACTTGGAAGTTATCACCTTGATAGTGCATACCCAAATCAAGAATGTCATTGGTTGGCTTAGACTGACGGAAGAAGGTGTCTGGCCCGAACCAGTATTCTGCATCGGCAACATTGATTTGATGCGTTAGTGCCAGACCTTGGCTGGTCTCAGCCGTAACATTGCGGATACCATCCGCACGGCCAGGAATAGTGAGGTAGTTAGAGTTTAAGTTGTTCGCTTCCATCTCAAAACGAAGGTAGGAGAATGTGAACTCCAACGCATCACTCGGTGCAAATTGCATGGTCACATTGTACGCAGTACGCTCACGCTCTTGTTGGAATAACGCAGAACCTGCACCCCACGTCGCAGCCGTCGCATTAGAACTTCCATCGAGAACAGTCGTACCTGTGCTCAAATAGTTTTCCATGTTTTCGCGGTTAGTTGTGCGCTTTTGGCTGCTGACATTGAACAACACACCAAAGGTTTCATCTTCGTTTTTCCAGTTATAAAGACCAGAAAGTTGCGGATCCCACTCTTCAGCCAAGTCGCTGTATTGCATTTCTGCAGTCGCGAAAAACGCGTTCGCATCTAGATCTAACGGTTTGCGAGTCTGGATGTCGATGCTACCGCCAATAGAACCTTCGTCGATATTGGCTTGTGGTGATTTGTAAACGGCTAGTGAAGAAACCAATTCTGCTGCCAATAGGTCTACAGGGAAGCCACGGCTTGGTGCATTACCTTCAAACCATTGTGCTGCTGCCAAAGTCTGACCGTTCAAGGTTGTCAAACTAAGCTCTGGGGCAAGACCACGAATACTGACGTTTTCACCCTCACCAAAACGGCTGTTCAACGCAACACCAGGTAAGCGACGCAGTGCCTCACCGATGTTTTTGTCGGGAAACTTACCTAAGTCTTCCGCCGTAATTACATCGACAACGTTGTTTGCAAAACGCTTTTGATTGAGGTTTTCACGTTGCGATGCGGCAAAGCCACGAACTTCGATCGTTTCAAACTGTTGTGCATCAGCAGCTTCTTCTTGAGCGCCGACGATAGGGGTCGAAAGCCCTGCCAGCACGGCTACCGCCAATGCTGAGTACTTGCTTCGAGGGTGGTTCTTGCTGTTCATATTGTTTGTCCCAGATAATTTTAAAAATAAATGACAGCGATGTCATTTTGATCAATACTAATCCGTGACACCGTTGTCATCAAGACTTTTTTTACAATTAATTTACAGTACCCCCTGCCACCCCTTAATATTCGTGGGCTGACGAGAATAAAAAAGTTGTAAAAAGATGCCCTGGAGAAGCCTTGAACATGCAAAAAAGTCAATCTAGTGAACCGATTCGCATCTTAATTGTAGGCGGCGGAACCGCCGGCTGGATGTCAGCTCTCATGCTTCAAGCACAGTTGCAGCACCCCACGCAAATCACGCTTATCGAGTCTGACACAATAGGTACGATTGGCGTAGGTGAGGGCACAACGCCCTATATAAGAGACTTTTTTCGGCAGGTCGGGATCGCGGAGAGCGATTGGATGGATGCCTGCGATGCGACCTATAAATGCGGTATTCGCTTCCCCAACTGGTCGACGGTCAAAGGTTATGAAAGCTACTATCATCCGTTCTACTCATCTTATGATTTAGCCCACGGTGATGATTTTTTTGAGCTAGCTAATCAGCGTCGTCGCGGCCAAGCCGTTGCAGCGCAACCCGATCCGTTTTTCCTGGCATCATACTTGTCTTCCCAAGGCAAATCGCCGCTGCTACCAGAGGGCAGCAACGCCAGCCTAGACTACGCCTACCACTTCGACGCCGGTAAATTAGGCAACTATATGCGTGATGTCGCAATACAGCGTGGCGTTAAGCATTGCATCGGTACAGTGGATCATGTTCGGCAAAGCAGTAATGGTACTATTGCAAGCATAACGACCAACGACGGCCAAACAATTTCAGCAGATGTCTTTGTCGACTGTAGTGGCTTCGCCGGTTTATTGATCGAGAAGACGCTAAATGTGCCTCTACTACCTTTTTCAGATAACTTACTGAATAACGCGGCCGTAGCGATCCAGACCCAGTATTGCGACGATAGAGTAATCCCCACAGAAACTCGCTCAGAGGCACTGCAGCATGGTTGGATGTGGCAAATCCCATTGCAATCTAGACAGGGCAATGGCTATGTTTATAGCGAGCAACATTGCTCTGCAGATGAGGCAGAAAGCACTCTGCGCCGCCAACTAGGTGTGGATGATTCAGTTGCTGCAAGACATCTCAAAATGCGCGTCGGGCGCAGACGCGAGCATTTGTACGCGAACTGTATGGCGATTGGCTTATCGCAAGGATTTATCGAGCCTCTGGAAGCAACAGCACTGATGCTGGTGCAATTTTCGCTACAGCAATTCATTCAGCAGCTCAATGCAAACGGCCTCGCCGTCAATCAATCGGCGGCAGCTCACGACTCCGTGAACACCCGTATTAATAATCTGATTGATGGCATACGAGACTATATTGTTGCGCACTACAAAACCAATAGCCGCAATGATTCTGAATACTGGCGCATAAACCGTTACGAAACCCCGATGTCTGACCGACTTGCTGAGATCTTGCAAACGTGGGAAGCAGGGGAGCCGCTGGAACCAGTGCTAGACAAGCACGCTGCAGTGTTGGCCTACTTAAGACCCAGCTGGTATTGCTTGTTAGCCGGCAGCGGATATTTCAAGCAGCACATTGACGCAACGTCAGGAGACTTGCACCAGAAGGCGCAACAATATTACGCGGCATTGGCCGCAAGATTCTAACTTAGTTTGCTGCTGGGAAGCGCTCGTTTTGTAGCCGTTCCAATAACGCTCGATGATTGCCCAAGACGCTAGACAGCTGCGTTTTGCGCTGTTTTACAATCTCAAAACCGCGTTGTGCATCCGGGTCAAGCATGCCACTGTTTGCGGCAACTCTAGCGAGCTTTGCGCGTGGCTGCATGCCATACAAGATAAATTCGTAGCTCTCACGGGTGAAGGGCTCAAACGCATGACTAAATTCATATTGACTCGGTATTGAGGTCTGCCACCGCGAGAGTTTTTCAGCAAATCCGTTAGGCCAACTAGCAGGATCTTTGTTGTCACGCCAAAACGCTGAGTCATCTCGACCACTGAGTACATAGTGCAGTTTGATAAACTCAACGACCTTGTCCCAGCGATACGCGAAAGATTGATTAAATTGCTCGGCAACATACTCCAGCTCTGCGTCTTCCGCCGGGAACATATCAGCCAGCATGTAACACGACGCTTCAATTAGGAATATAGCGCTCGCCTCCAAGGGCTCCATAAAAGCGGCAGATAAGCCAATCGCTAGGCAATTGCCAGACCAGATTTTTTCGCGCCGACCACTTCTAATCTTCAGATGGCGCACACTGAGGCCGTCTGCTTGTTTGCCAATATAGTCTCTGAGTGTTTGCTCCGCAGTTGCATCATCACAATGACGCGATGAATACACGTAGCCTGTACCGCGCCGGTGTGTGAGTCCGATATCCCAGATCCACCCGCAAGCCTGCGCAGTCGACTGAGTGAACGGTTTAACGTCCATTTCGGCGTCGGCGTATGGAACTTGAATAGCAACGGCTCGGTCGGTCAACAAAATGTCGTCATAATCTTTGAAATCAACGCCCAGGGTTTCACCCAATAATTTGCACGCGAAACCGGTGCAATCGACGAAAAAGTCGCCTGCAATGGTACCTGCGGTGTCGGTTTCAACACTGACTATACGTTTCTCTGCAGTCTTATTTACCACCGTCACATTGGCGAGAATATGATTAACGCCTAATTCTTCAGTGGCTACCTGTTGCAATAGTTGCGCAAACTTTCCCGCATCCAAATGATAGGCATAGTGTAATAGGCCCTCATATTCTGGTGTTGTCATCGTTTTTGGCGCGAGACTCGCTTCACAGGCGAGTTGTTGAACCGATATGGCGTCTGCATAGTCACAAGCCGCATCGGAGTAAGCACTTGCCAACCACGAAGGTACCGGATTTATAGGCCAACTTAATGAAGGCGCATCAAACAAGTGATAGTAAAAATCGGTTAAGCCCGGTTGTGGATTTGTGCGCCAATTCACAAACTTAGACGCTTGTTTGAAGGTCGCATTGCACTCCTGCATAAAACGCGACTCTGAAATGCCAATTCGCTGCAACGTCGCCCGCATCGTTGGCCACGTCCCTTCTCCCACCCCAATCGGTTTCACATCTGGCGACTCAACCAAGGTTATCGAAACGCCATTACTGCGTTTTTGCGGAAGCATTCTGGCCAAATACGCTGCGCACAACCAACCGGCGGTACCACCACCGACAATGACGATCGATTGAATCGCTTTTGACATAACACTACTCCGGTATATAGGTAGATTCGCGAATGACCAGTTCTGGATGGAAATGGGTATGTTTGGCCTGCTCTGGCGCAGGTTGACCCGCTCGGCGAGCTTGAATTTCTTCAATTAAACTGGCCGCCGCTTGACTCGCAATCTCACCTGTTGGCTGAGCGGCTGTAGTTAACTTAGGCCAGGTCTGCAATGAAAATGGACTGTTCTCGAAGCCCGCAATCGCGAGGTCGGATGGCACATCTACGCCGTTTAGGCGCGCTGCAAACAAACTACCCGACGCTATTTCGTCGTTACAGGCAAATATGGCAGTTGGTGGTTGTTTAGATGCCATAAGTTGTTTAAACCCTTTCACACCACTTTCAAACGAGTAGGTTCCATCAACCTCAAGATCACTATCGAAGGCAATCCCGTGATTTGCCAATGCTTCTCGATAACCAAGTTTACGCTCTTCGGTTGAACGGTGCCCATGGTCACCAGAAATGAAGCCTATGCGCTTGTGCCCTTGGTCAACCAAGTGCTCTACAATGTTGCGCGATGCATCGCGGTCGTGCACGAAAACACAGGGGCGATGATTGCGTTTAGTGGCACTACCCGACACGATTCGCACATATGGAATTTCCAGCTCATCCAGTACATCCATGACACTCGCCATCTCTGACATCGGTGGAGACAAAACCAGCCCTGCCAGTTGGGAACGCTTACTCATTCTGACTAGCTCATCAGTCAAAGTAGCACTATTGGCGTGACAAGGGTGAATAATGAGTTCGTAACCTCGTGCGCGGCATTCATTCAAAATACCGTTTTGCATATTAATGATGTAATACGCATTGGGGTTATCGTACACATAACCAATCGCATAGGTGTTGGTGCTTGCCAGATTGCGCGCCGCAGTATTAGGTTGATAATTCAGCTGAGCAATAGCTTGATTTACTTTTTCTACCGTCTCTGGTTTAACCGACGGCTCGTGATTTATCACCCGCGACACTGTTTTGAATGAGACCCCAGCTAACTTAGCGACGTCTTTTATGGTCGTTTTCACCCAGCAATTCCTTGATTTTTATAGCGTTACTTGCAGATTGCACAAGTTTAACCAACAAAATATTAACAAAAGTTTGCATGCATTATTGCCATGTTGTAAAGTTAATTCAATGACAGCGTTGTCAATAAATGGTCAAAAAGCAACTTAAATGCCCATCTGAAACCTTATTTTGAACGCGCTGAAGAAATAATCACAAATGACAGCGCTATCATAGTGAGGCACATATGGACACAAAGAAGACATTGATTAGCCCAGTTTTTGGCATTGCTACCTTACTTTTAACGGGTGCATTGGCGTCATGTAAAAGCGCCACACAGCCGACTCTGGACCAAGGGTTTGTCGACCACTTAGCGCAAAATATTCAAGTGAGCTATCAGGTCGATAACAACAAGGAAAGCCAAATCTGTGCTGATCACGGGCTGGAAGAGTGTTTCTCTGCCAGTTTGAGCTTTCGGTTTCCTCAAGATACACCACATGACGGTTGGTCGATTTACTTCAGTCACCTTACTCCTTTGCAACCGCTTAACACGGTCAACGCAAGTGTAGAGCACCTGAATGGCGATTTGCATCGTTTGCGTTTCAATCGAGATTTTCGGGCTGATGAAACACTTTCATTAAATCTTATCGCTCAGTTCTGGGCCGCAAGCCGTTCAGATGTGCCGCCCAACATGTATATTCAAGCCGATGATTTGGCTCCTCGAATAATCGCTGCTACGCGAGCCATAGAGGATCCAAACACGGGCGTAAATTATGCCGCTCATGCAGGGCATTGGCATACTGAAGCGCAGTTCCACAGGGGCAACAAAGACAACTTGCCCATTGCTGATGCACAGTGGAATTTCGATTACTACCAAAGTTTTGGTCAGCATACTGCTGAAGACCCAGCACGGAATTCAAACCCCAGAGTTGTGCCAAAGGTGAAAAACGCACAATGGTCAGGCGAATATTTGTCCGTTCCAGGAGGACTCAACGTAAGGGTTTTGACCAATCAGAACCTAGATGCTGCGTTATCCGAACTTGAGCGTGTGGGCGTCGACTTCAGCGACTCAGGCATAACACTTAACTGGATAATCGACCCACAAGCAGCCACTGATAGCTACGTTGTTACCATTTCTTCTCAGCAAATCGATATTCAGGCCAAAGATCATCATGCGGTAGGGTATGCCTTACTGACCTTGGCACAGTTATACGACGCCGAACAACAACGCATGCCTATCGGCACAGTCGAAGATGGCCCGCTTTATGATTATCGTGGTATGCACATTGATATTGCGCGCAACTACAACGGCAAACAGAGCTTGTTCACCCTGATTGATGAGATGTATTACAGCAAGCTCAACAAGCTTCATTTGCACTTTGCCGACGATGAGGGATGGCGCGTTGAAATAACAGATTTTCCTTTGCTTACAGAGTTAGGCGCATTTCGGTGTGCGGATAAATCACTGTGTCTGATGCCACAGCTAGGATCCGGCCCCGTCAAAACCAGCGCTGTTAATGGCTTTCTAACCCAACATGACTACATTGAACTGCTTCAATACGCGGCAGCGCGCAACATTGAAGTTATCCCGTCGTTCGACATTCCAGGGCACGCCAGAGCGGCAGTACAGGCGATGGAAGTGCGTTTCCAGCAAAGCGGTGATGACACTTTCCGTCTTATCGATCCGAATGATTCAACCCAATACTCGTCGATTCAGTATTACAACGACAACACGCTCAACCCATGCTTGGAGTCTAGCTATAAATTTATCGACACCGTTGTTAGTCGACTCCAGCAACTGCACGAGCAGGCCAATACACCATTGACAACATTCCACATGGGCGCAGACGAAACCGCTGGTGCGTGGATTGAATCACCGGTGTGCGCAAACATGCTCGGTCGCTCACTGAATGCAGATGACGTTCACCACTTAACCGGTATATTCGTGAAACGCGTGTATCAGATGGTCAAAGCACGAGGGCTTACCCTAGCGGGTTGGAGTGACGGCATGGGCACAATAGATGCCGATAAACGCTCTGATAATATGTTGGTGACCATCTGGACAACATTGGCTGCAGGGGGTGATACTGCTGCGCACGATTGGGACGCATCGCCGGCTCAAACCGTTTATTCATTCCCTGATGTGCTGTATTTCGACTTCCCATATCAGAATAGTCCTTTCGAACCGGGGTATTACTGGGCTTCAAAAAATACTGACCTGTTTAAAGTTTTCCAGTTCACACCACAAGTGTTGTCAGTCCATCAATGGCTATGGACTGATCGCATGGGTAACCCTTACAGCGCTGGTGATACACTGAACCCGCATAAGCCGACAGGGATCCAGGGACAGGTGTGGAGTGAGGTTATTCGTTCCCCTGATACTCTGGAGTTCATGCTCTACCCCCGAGTCTACGCGCTAGGAGAAAGAGCATGGTCAATGCCGGAGTGGACCTCACTTGCGGAGCAAACGGTAACGACGAGTGGTCAACACAAACAGGCACTTATTGCGCTTCAAAAGCAAGCTTGGCATGCCTTTATCGAGCAAATCACCGAACACCATTTACCTAGGCTTGCGGCGAAAGGCATAAACTTCAGGCTTCCTCCTCCGGGTGTCAATCGCAATGACGATAACTTCGAGTTCGCAACGCATTATCCCCACCTTCAGATCGAAGCCCGAGTAAACGGTAAGTGGCAAGCGTGGTCCGACGATGTGCAGGCCACTCAATCAACAGAATTCCGCAGCCGACTACCAGGAACGGAAAGCACCAGTCGCAGCGTCTGCTACGAACGATGTGCCGCGCAACAATAGAGACTTCCTAATGATTCATACGACTTACTACATTGGTGTTGATGGCGGGGGCACAAAATGCAAAGCCACCCTATTTGACGCCCAGTTGAAACCCATAACGGAAGGCGTGGCTGGACCGGCGAATATTTCACGTGAGATTGAGAATGCGCAGTCAGCTATCGTGTCTTCAATTCAACTGGCCGTAAAGCAAGCAGGCCTTACATTTAAAGACATTGTGCCACGCGCAGCGGTATGTGCTGGGCTTGCTGGCGCTAACATTCAATCCGCTGCTCACGCGTTGTCCAATTGGCGTCATCCGTTTAAATCATTTGCGTTTACGTCAGATTTGCACACCGCCGCTATAGGTGCGCACAGTGGTCGCGACGGCGCTGTATTGATCGTGGGCACGGGTTCGTGTGCGGCAGCGCTACGCGGTCAACAGCTAACCCAATACGGCGGCTACGGATTCCTACTCGGTGACAAAGGCAGCGGTGCATGGTTGGGCAAGCAAGCCGTTAGTAAAACGCTAGAGGCCATAGACGGTGTATTGCCACACTCCGGTTTGACTACACAAATAATGGACAGTTATGAATGCCAGTCAGCCGTTCAGCTGGTAGAAACCTTCAATAAATTAAAGCCTGCATTATTCGCTCAACTAGCACCTATGGTTATCGAGGCCGCAAAGCGAAAAGACCCATTGGCAGAGTCAATCGTTGTGGAAGCAGCCGCTTATCTCAACACGATCGCTGATAAGTCTCTGCAATTGTCCGGTGGTCAACTCGCACTCGTCGGTGGTGTTGCCAATGCCATAAAGCCTTGGTTAACACCCGCTATTCAAGCCGTGTGTATGTCACCCGAACAAAGTCCTGAATGGGGCGCACTGTATTATCATCAACAAATTCTCAAGGGAGCCAATCATGGCCAATGTTAGTCTAATGTTTCAAGAAGCCAGCGACACACCTGACGTTCTCGCTGCGCAACGCGAAGCCAATCAACAGGCTTGCCAGTCGTTAGCCGAAAAGTTAAGACAGTCTCCGCCGCGCATGATTTTCATGATCGGGCGGGGCACCTCTGACCATGCGGGGGTATTCGCCAAATACCTGTTTGAAGTGGGTTGCGCAATCCCTGTATGTGCAGCAGCGCCTTCTGTCGCCGGAGTGTTCGGTACTCAGTTAGATTTAACCGACTGTTTAGCAATTGTTATATCTCAATCGGGACGCAGCCCTGACATTATCAAACAAACCGAATCGGCAAAACGTGGCGGTGCTACGACACTGGCACTCGTAAATGACACCGACTCCCCTTTGGCACACAGTGTCGACTACGTTTTACCGCTGCACGCCAAAAAGGAAAAAGCGGTGGCAGCAACCAAGAGTTACCTCGCGACACTGCATAGCTTGTGTCAGTTGTTCGCTAATTGGAGTAATAACGACGCTCTATTAGATGCACTTTCTTTACTGCCTGCGCAAATGCGCCGAGTTCAAGCGTTGGCACCCAAATTGACATTTGATGATGTGCAAGGGGTAAAGCACTGCGTTGTGCTTGGTCGAGGATTTGGTTATGCGATTGCGCGCGAGGTTGCATTGAAACTAAAAGAGGTGCTGGGTATACAAGCAGAAGCCTTCAGTAGTGCGGAGTTTTTACACGGTCCAGTAACCCTCGCGCACAACCGTTTGCTGGTGCTCGATATCGGTATCAATGACGAAACACTCGAGTCGCACGAACAACAAATCCGCGATGTAATTGAGCGTGGCGCCACGGTTAAAAGCCTTACGGTAGACAGTCAATTACATCCTCGTTTACATGCTCTGCTGGTCATGCAACGATTCTACTTAGACATAGAAGCGGTCGCAGTGGCATCGGGCTTTAACCCAGATGAACCTGTAGGCCTTAAAAAAGTGACCCAAACGTTATGATGATTACCTGCGACAAACTACTTTGCCCACAAGGTTGGTTGGAAAACCAATCTGTCACGGTTAAAAATGGTGTTATTGTCGCGATTGAGACGATCAATCCGCATTCGGCCAGCGCACATCACCACCCAATCATTGCTCCTGGATTTATTGATATTCAAGTCAATGGCGGCGGTGGAGTGTTGTTCAATCAACAGCCGAATAGCGGTGCGTTACAACACATGTTTTCAGCCCACCAAGCGTTCGGTACCACGGCCATGCTGCCAACCCTGATCACGGACGGGGTGGAAACAATGCAACAGGCAGCTGACGCCGTTATTCAAGTCCGAACCCTAGGTACACCTGGTATCATCGGTGTCCACTTTGAAGGACCTTGGCTCAGTAAAGCTCGTAAAGGCGTTCACCCTGAAGAGCATATTCGTCAGCCTAGCGAACAAGAGTTACAAGTATTGCGCCAGAGTAATCTCGGGCGAGTAATGGTGACGCTGGCACCAGAACAGGTAGATCCCGCCATCATCAAGGAAATGGTGGATGACGGGATCATCGTATTTTTGGGGCACTCAGCAGCTGATGCAAAACAGGTGTCACGTGCGCTTGAAGCCGGCGCTAGTGGTTTTACCCACCTATTCAATGCGATGTCTCCGTTGCAATCACGCGCACCGGGGATGGTTGGGGCGGCACTGCAATCACCCACTAGCTATGCAGGCTTGATAGTGGACGGATTCCATGTCGACCCAATGTGTTGCCAAGTTGCCTTGCGTTGCCTCGGGCGCGACAGAGTCGCATTGGTTACCGATGCAATGGCACTGGCTGCCTCTGAAGAGTCTGAAATGGCGTTCTTCGATACGACTATTCACAAGAAAAACAACTGTCTGACCACACCTGACGGTACCCTTGCAGGATCATGCTTAACCATGATTGATGCGGTGCGCAACACCATGCAGCAATGCCAAGTATCTTTACAAGACGCGTTGTTCATGGCGTCGACTACGCCAGCTTATGCGGCAGGTGTAGGCGACAAACAAGGTAGCATTGAGGTCGGAATGGCGGCGGATTTTGTTGCACTGGACGATAACGTGCACATTCGCCAAGTATACCAAGCGGGTACGGCGACTCAGCCTACCCTACAGGAGTAATAATAATGACAACCAAACCTCTATCGACGCCAGCAGTGCCCAACGCATTGGTGCCCATGCTCATTATTGGCGGTCTATTTTTTATTTTCGGTTTTATTACCTGGCTGAATGGTGCATTAATACCTTTCCTCCAGATTGTGTGTGATTTAACTGAAACACAAGCACTGCTTGTCGCCTTCTCGTTTTATATCGCCTATACCGTGATGGCACTGCCAATGTCGTGGGTACTCGATAAAACCGGCTACAAGATGGCGATGGTATTAGGCCTGATCATTATTGCGGTTGGCTGTTTGTTATTCATCCCTGCAGCGTACTCACAAACCTTTGCTGTGTTCCTGGTCGCTCAATTTATCGTTGGCTCGGGTTTGACTATTTTGCAAACGGCCTCAAACCCGTACATCGTCAAAATTGGTCCTCATGAGACTGCCGCGGTGCGTATCTCAATTATGGGTTTCCTCAACAAAGCTGCCGGTTTTATCGCTCCGATAGTCTTTACTGCATTGGTACTCGGAGAGTTCGCAGGCGTCACAGCGCAGTCCGTCGCACAATTGAATGAAGCCGACCGAGCCGCAAAAGTTACCCAGCTGGCGGATGGTCTAGTATTACCTTACTTAGGTATGGCGATCGCGCTGACAGTGCTGGCTGGATTACTGAAGTTGTCGTCGCTACCCGAGTTAGACCTATCGGAGGAAGGCAGCGATACCGACGGGAACAAATCGATACTCGCCTACCCACAATTGATTTTAGGTGCCGTTACTCTGTTTGTGTATGTCGGTGTTGAAGTAATCGCTGGCGATACAATTGGATTATTTGGTTCACAACTAGGAGTCGCCAATGCGACAGCGTTAACCTCCTACACAATGGCCTTCATGGTGTTAGGTTATCTGATTGGTCTAGCCGTCATCCCGCGGTTTATCTCGCAAGCGCAAGCGCTGTCATTTTCGGCCTGGCTGGGCATTGTATTCTCGGTACTGGTAGTGTTTTCGTCGCCCGAGTCAACGCTCGTCGCAGACGTATTATGGGGTTGGATGGGTATTGCGACGGTACCGGATACCGTTGCATATATTGCTTTATTAGGTCTCGCGAATGCACTGGTCTGGCCCGCAGTGTGGCCTTTGGCACTGGCAGAATTAGGCAACTTAACCGCGCGCGGTTCAGCACTACTCATTATGGGTATAGCCGGTGGTGCAATATTGCCGTTGGGTTATGGTGTGCTGTCTGAAAACTTCGGCGGACAACCCGCATACTGGATGTTGATACCCTGTTACTTATTCATCCTTTATTATGCGCATATTGGTCATCGCAAGCGTAGTTGGTAATGTTCTCCACTCGGAGTAAGACATCTCGCTTCGTCTTGCTCCGAACCTTCACTATTGAGCTGAGAGTTGCGCTGCGACCTGCTCAAAAATACCATTGTCTCCTAGTGACTTACTCATCAACATCGCCCCTTCAAGGCCCGCAATCAGTCCAATGGCCTTGTTTCTAGCGTGTTTTGAGTCAAGCAAATGATCTTTTTGATAGACCTGAGTTAGCCATTCAATATTGCGTTCGAAAAAGTGCCGCGTCTGTAACCGGACCGCTTCTGGCAGAGCATCCGTTTCAGCCCCAAATAGACCGCATAAGCACATCAGTTCATCATCAATCAGCGCGCTACGAAACAATTGCACGTAAGCCGAAATAGACGCTTGCGGATGAGATAAGTCACTCTCCAAGGGCGGTAGTGCTGCCATAAATCGGTCTGAATAATTCTGCACTAAGGTCTCCGCCAAACTCGCTTTGGTCGGAAAATGATAATGTACGCTAGCACTTTTAATGCCTACATCTGCAGCCAAATCCCGAAAACTGAAGTTGTCATAACCGCCTGTTCTTACGCGTTTTTCGGCTGCATCTAGTAGCGCTTGTCTCTTGCTCATTTGGGATCTCCTTAGATTAAAAATCATTATCTATCTATCGATAGGTATTGACAAGCAAAAAATCTCGTCTATATTACCTACCTATCACTAGATAGATAGGGTAAGTAACATGAACAACATCAGTATTATCATTGGCGGTACATCAGGCATGGGTCTAGCAACAGCACAGCAAATGCTCGAGCGAGGTCAACAGGTTTGGCTAGTAGGCAGAGATCCGGACAAATTTTCGGCTTTGTCACAACAATTTAGTCAGGAGGATTTGGCTAGGATCTCGACGTGCAGTGTGGACTTATACGATTGGCAACAAGTCGAGGCGTTTATCGATAGAATTAACACAACCGATGGGCAAATAACCGAACTCGTTAACGCTGCAGGCTACTTTAAGCCTGTTAGTTTCCTCGAGCATCAGTTGTCAGACTACGATACGCAAATGGACATCAACCGCGCATTTTTCTTTATCACCCAAGCTGTAGCAGAGCGCATGCGTCTGCATGGCGGCGGCGCGATTGTTAACATTGGATCTATGTGGGCGCACCAAGCTGTTAAGGCGACGCCTTCGTCAGCCTATTCAATGCAGAAAGCGGGGCTGCATTCGTTGACCCAGCATTTGGCAATGGAACTAGCCGACGACAAAATTAGAGTGAACGCAGTTGCGCCCGCTGTCGTAGTAACCCCGATTTATAAATCGTTTATCGAAGAATCAGAAATCAGTGAGTCTTTGCAGGCATTCAATGAGTTCCATCCCATCGGACGCGTTGGTCAAGTAGACGATATTGCCAACGCGATAACGTTTTTACTCAGTGAACAATCGTCTTGGATAACCGGTACTGTGTTGGATGTAGACGGTGGTGTAATGGCAGGACGAAACTAACCGTTGTCATTCGCTGTAACCCAGCAAAGGAGAAAAAAATGAAATTGAATCACGATTTTAATCAACGTGTAGTGGTCACCCCTGAGCAATATCATTGGGTTGATAGTCCGATCGCTGGGGTGCAACGGATGATGTTAGACCGTATTGGTGACGAAGTCGCGCGCGCGACTTCGTTGGTCCGCTACGCGCCAAACAGTAGCTTTCCTGAACATTCGCACGGTGGAGGAGAAGAGATCCTTGTTCTGTCAGGCACCTTCGCAGATGAGCACGGCGAATACCCTCAAGGAAGCTACTTGCGGAATCCTATTGGCACGTCGCACTCTCCTAGAATAGGCCCTGAAGGCGCGACTATTTTCGTAAAACTGCATCAGTTTTCAGAGCACGACACTGCACATTTTGCCATGGATACTCAGGCAGCGTCCTGGTCACAGGGACTTGTCGACGGACTCGAGGTCATGAGTTTGCACCAATTCGAAGGTGAAAGTGTCGCCTTGGTCAAATGGGCACCCAACACCGAATTTCACCCTCACAAACACTGGGGGGGAGAGGAGATTTTCGTGATTGCAGGCACTTTTTACGACGAACATGGTACGTACCCAACAGGCAGTTGGTTACGCAGTCCACATTTGAGTCAGCATTCCCCTTACACGAAAGAAGACGGCGCGCTGATATACGTTAAGGTAGGCCATTTAGCCGACCATATTGATCACAAGGCTTCCTAAGGTCAGCTGGCAGTCTTTGCGCTTGTTTCGCCTCAACTGCCAATTGCACCTAGCCAACGCGTCTAATCAAGTTTGCGCTGAAATACGTACTGTGCGCCAGACTGCTTCAACGTGAAGCGTGTGTATCGCTCGCCCTCTATGCTGGCTGGATCAAATTCCATGACAATTCCAGCAGGTTCAAAACGAAACTCAGTTGCCGAGAAAGGCGTGAGCGGAAGGGCCGATTGCCCTGTCGCTTGCGCCATTAGCTGATCGCCTTCTAAACGCAGTTCAATATCCATGGGTAGATTGTCACTGGCGTAAACACCAAGCGTTTTCTCCTTGGCGTCGTTCTCAAGCGAAATTGGCTTCCTACTGAAATCCGGGATTTCAATAGGTTTGCCGTAAACGGCGCTTAGCACGGCGATTAACGCATCGTTGAATGTCATGTTCACAGCATTGCTTAACACCGTCATAGCAATACCGTCTTCTGGATTGTACGCCGCACTGGCGATAAATCCATCGATGCTACCGTTGTGCCCATACAACCGGCTAGCGTAAAAAGGCATGGCGAACATACCTAAGCCATAACCATCTTGTAATTCCATCATTCGATTCAGTGATGATTCTGCTACTAACTTGCCATTGAACAAGCCAACCAAGAAAGCATTGATATCACGCGCCGTAGACACAACCGCACCGGCTGCATGAGGAACGCTCATGTGTGTTTCAGGGGCTGGTTGCCAAGCTCTCGAAAAACGATAAGACGACGCTTCATTGTCTGCAATATCTATCGCGTCGCCAAATCCGGTGCTCATGAGGCCGAGTGGCTGGGCAATTTTATCTTGGAGAACTTGTGCGTATGGTTGTTGATACAGATCTTCAATAATATACCCCAACAATACGTAGTTTGAATTCGAATAGCGATGCTCTGTACCAGGCTCAAACACCGGCTCATAGGCCTGGACGCGTTCGAGCATTTCAGCACGCGTTTGCGGTTTAGTCATGTAAGTTAAATACACTTGCTCATCAGTAAAACTGTGGATCCCAGAACGGTGATTCAGTAACTGTTTGATCGTAATCCGTTCTGCGTTAGGCACCGCTGGGAAGAACTTTTCGAGGGTTGTGTCTAAATGCAACTGTTCGCTTTCAACTAACTGCATAATTAACACTGCAGTGAAGGTTTTGGTAATAGAGCCAACTCTAAATCGCGTATCAGCGGTTATTGGAACCTTCTGTTCGATTGATGCTAGTCCTTGGTAATACTCGAATTGCGGTTCGCCATTACGTGTGACCAACACAGCCGACATCATCTTGTCGTGTTTTACGAGCTCAGCGAGATAGTGCTCTAGCGTAGGAGCAGTATCACTAGTTGCAGCGGTGGTTTCTGACTCTGGTGGTTTCGAACAACCGACCAAAATTAATATAAGAATACCGATCACGAAGCGGTATTGAGCACCTGTCCATGTCATCTGCAAAACTCCTCTGTTTTTGGCCACCTTAGCATACTTAAACTCATTGGCCAGTCATGCCGTTGGGTAAAATAGGACGACAAAAAATTTGTCCTGTCATTGAGTCAGGTCAAAATGTCAAAATCACAGTAAAGTATGGTGAACTGAACTAATCCCACACCAATGACTGGAGTCGCACCGTTGAAAAAAGTAACTGCGAAACACTTCTATTCGTTTGATAGCGATACACTGATTAAAGCGTTTAACGATCCCAGTGTCGTTGAAGCTAAGCTTTTAGACTCGGGTGCTAAAGATGTCACAGTCGATCTGACACAAACCGAAGCAGGCTTTACCGCAAGCATTGAACGCACCATGCCGGCCGATGTACCGAGCGTGTTGAAAGCAGTCTTAGGCGAATGGAATATTGTCAAACAGACCGAAACCTGGACTGGGTCACCTGAACAAGGCTACGAATGTGCATTAAACATCGAGATCGACGGCGTGCCAGTCAAAATCACTGGGAATATGACAATAACCTCGTCCGGTATCCTAACGACCAACCATGTTGAAATTGAGATTTCCTCCAGCATTCCATTGATGGGTGGCCAAATGGAAAAGTTTGTTGCAAGCAGTATCGAAAAGTCCATCGGACAAGAATTTGCGTTTTTAAAACAATACCTTGGTTAAGATTATATAGAGCGCTGTGCTATACAATCCCAATCAATCGCGTACATTACGCTATAAACAGGTGAAAAGTGTCGGCGTAATGATCTTGCGACGCCGGCTTAAACTATAAGAAAACACTTCAATCGATAGAGTCCAACATGAAAAAAATTACGCTGTTAAAAGCCAGCTTAGCAATGGTAATAGGGGGTATGTTCTCACACGGTGCAATGGCAAATAACACCTCCGTGGAGCAAAACGATCAACAGACCCTAAACTATCAAGACATCTTCAACCTTGAATATGCAGCCAATCCAGTTGTAATGCCGGACGGACAGCGTGTCGTGTATGAACGTCGCAGTATGGATATCATGACCGATAGTCTGAGACGAAACTTATGGACGGTCGATATAGACGGTAGTAATCACCTACCTTTGCTGTCTGACAGTAATAACCACTACAGCCCCTTGTTTTCTCCTGATGGCACCAAAATGGCGTACCTCTCGAGCAAAGAAGATAAAACCCAGATTTACGTACGCGACCTTGCAACAGGTCGTACGGCAAAGGTTACCGATGTCGCGATGAGTCCGAGCAATTTGAGTTTCTCTCCAGACGGCAAACAAATCGCGTTTGTAATGTTCACTCCAACATCCCAAAAGCCTCTGTTCAGCATGAATTTCAAACCCAAAGGCGCTCAATGGGCTGATGACGCGCAATACATCGACCAAACCTTATTTCAGCGAGATGGGTTAGGTATGAATCGGCCAGGCAACTTGCATGTATATGTCGTACCGACTATTGGGGGTACGCCACGACAAGTTACCATGGGAGAGCATGATTACTCAGGCGCAATTGCATGGTTACAAGATGGCAAGAGCATTGTCGTTTCCGCGAATACCAGAGAGGATGCTGATTTCGATGTTTTCAATAGCGATTTACTCAAAATCGATATCCACTCTGGCGAGGTTACTAAATTAACGCAAGATTCTGGTCCAGAAAGTAACCCGCGCATAAGCCCAAATGGTAAATTGATCGCATTTACCGGCTTTGCTGACAAAGGTACTTCCAACCATATCACTGAACTTTATGTGATGAATGCCGATGGCAGTGATATCCGCCAACTCACTCCAGATCTCGACCGCTCAGTCGGGGATGTCCAGTGGGCAGATGACGGCAAAGGTCTATTTTTTAGCTTCGATGACCACGGCAAAAAACATGTGGCTCATGTCAGTTTATCGGGCAAGCTAATATCGAAAACCGATGCACTTGGCGGCATGAGTATCGGCCGACCTTATACCTCAGGGCACTATGATCTTGCACCAAATGATAGGGTCGTTTATACCCATTCTTCTGGTGTGAAGCCCGCTGATCTAGCCGTAGTCGACAGACGTGGTAATACAACCCTATTGACCGACTTAAATGGTGATGTATTTGACCACAAAACCATAAATCCACCTGAGTTAATGACGGTTAAAAGCAGCGTAGATCAGCGTGATTTGAACGCTTGGATTGTCAAACCACCAGCATTTGATCCCAATAAACAATACCCGCTAATACTAGAAATACACGGCGGTCCGCATACGGCATACGGCCCTGAGTTTTCCACCGAAGTGCAACTGTTCGCCGCTGCTGGCTATGTCGTGGTGTATGGTAACCCAAGAGGTTCGACATCCAGAGGGGGTGAATTTGCTAATCTCATTGACAAAAACTACCCCTCGGAAGATTACAATGATCTTATGGACATGGTCGATGGCGTCATTGCAAAAGGCTACGTGGACCCCAATCAACTATTTGTGACCGGTGGTTCAGGTGGTGGTGTTTTAACGGCTTGGATTATCGGTAACACAGACAGGTTCAAAGCAGCGGTTGTCGCCAAGCCCGTTATCAACTGGGCCAGTATGATTGGTACATCTGACATCTACACCTTTATGGCGCGTTACTGGTTTACCGATTTGCCTTGGAATGACTATGAACAATACTGGCGCCGTTCGCCCTTATCGTTAGTTGGCAATGTCACTACACCCACTATGGTCCTGACCGGGGAATTGGATGTACGCACACCAATGAGTGAGAGTGAGCAATATTACGGCGCGTTGCGCTTGGAAGGCGTTGAAAGTTCATTGGTGCGCATTCAAGGCGCATACCATGGTATCGCGGCAAGGCCTTCAAATTTGGCGCGAAAAGTGGGATATATTGTGAGTTGGTTTGATCAATACCAAACAACTGACTCGCCCAAAGCCTCAGAGTAATGGCGACGCGACTCTAGAACTACTGAATAACGGGAACGTTTGATGAACGATACTTGCTGGGCTCAACTTGGAATCGAGCCAACCACGGAACGGAATGATATTACCGAAGCTTATCAGCGTAAGCGTGACGCACTCCACGCGGCAGAAGGGAGTGACGTGCAACTCGAGATGCTCGAGAAAGCTTATCAGCGCGCCTTGCTGTTGGCTTCGTCTGAGGAACAAGTACCTGTGCTACCTCTCCAGCAACAGATGTCAGAACGTGTTATGCAGCCGGAAGAAAACCAAAAGTCGACTCAATCTCGCGCCACACTGCATGCCGCCGTGTGGTTTGTGGTACTCGCCGCCGTCGTAATCCTTGCCGCCAAGCCCTTCGACAATAGTAACGAGCAGGAACAACCAACCGTCGCGCAAGTTAACTGGGAAGAAGATCTACTTAAATGCAATAACATTGCGACAGCTGAACCTACCGAAGACTTCGAAATCTGTAAATCGCTTGCCGAAGAGGGGTGGCAAGACGCCCAACTCAAGGTGGCATGGGCCTATACTCAAGAAAGTGACTATAAAGATTGGCAGCAGGCCTACGATTGGTTGGTCGAAATTGGTGACCAAAATCGCCATGCTAATCTGTTAGCTCATGTCATATTGTTTGTGCTAGGCGACGACGATGAGCAGCGTTTAAATGGGGAAAAGCGCATACGCAAGATGGCGAATGTGCGCTTTGCTCCCGCTGAAGCGTATCTGGCTACGCTGTTTGCACTGAATCTGAATCAAATAGAACGTGACGCTAATATCCTATGGCTGCTTGAAAGCGCCTATGAAAAGGACCCGTCCTTAATCAGTGTATTCGAAATGGCACAGATCCATGCCAACGGATTGCACACTCGCGTGAACTTAGAAAGAGCACGCAAATTTATTTCAGATTACGCCAATTCTGACGTTCCCTACAGTATAAACAACGCGGTGTGGTATCTTGCCACCCTCGCTAACAACACACTTTATCAGCCGGAATGGATCGTTGAACGGGCGCTGATGATAGCGGAGCACGACGATCCGGATGAACAATATTCATTTATCGATACCCTTGCCGCTGCGCATGCGGCGAACGGTGATTTCGACAAAGCTGTTGCGGCACAGCAACACGCGATTGCGAAAATAAACGATACCAGCTTGAGTGATGAACAAGCGGAATCACAACGCACCGCCTTTTTGGAAAGACTCGAGCTCTACTTGGTAGGCGACCCGGTTATCTACGACGATTTAGTTATTGATGAACAAACGTTTTTTGATGGGCTCAAATCCGATATTGAGGACCTACTGCTAGACTACCTCAACATTACAATAGAAGCGCCAGCGGGCTACCTTATAGACCAACCTGATGCAGGCGCTGATGAATAAAAGTAAGCGCTTACACACAAATAAGCGTCGTCTTTTTCTACTCACAATAGGATTAGGACTGTCACCTTTGGCAGTAGCTAATACTGACGCGCCCGATAGAGACCTGACCGGTTTTGAAAGCCTAAACGAAGCACAGCCGCTATGGGAGTTTGGCGTTGGTGGTGGCGCCGGTGAAGTGCCGAATTACCCTTCTTCCAGTGAACGCAATTTTGTCGCACTGGCAGCTCCTTATGTGGTTTACCGCGGCGATGTATTCCGTATCGGCGGCGGCAGTGGCGCCAGAGCCGTTGTTGCGGAAGACGACAATTTCGAGTTCGATATATCCGTTGGAGGTGCTTTCGCCGCAGACAGCGACGATAACACCGCCAGAGAGGGTATGCCCGAATTGGACTACTTGTTTGAAGTGGGCCCGCAATTGGTCTACCGCCTGAGCGATTTTAATTTTTCCCACGGGGGTACAGGCCGTTTGAATGCTCGGTTGCAGGCTCGTGCCGTATTTTCAACAGATTTTGACGACATAGACCACCGCGGTTATGTCTTCGAACCGACGTTGAGTTATCAACAACGTGGCGTATTGTTTGAAGATACCGGCCTAAATGCGTCTTTGCGTTTTAGCTTTGCCACAGAACAGTTGCACGACTACTTTTATCAAGTTGACGATGTATTCATTACAGATACTCGCCAGGGTTATGATGCCAAAGGAGGGTATCTCGGCGCCGAGTTATCCGTTGGTGTCTCATTCCCGTTGACCGAGAGTATCCGCGGGTTTTTAGGCGGCTCATTGCAACTCCACCACGGCGCAGCAAATGAGGACAGCCCGCTCTTTGAAGAGCGGGTAAATTACAGTGTTGCCGCGGGATTTGTCTGGCGACTGTATCAAAGCGAGCAACGCGCCAATTGGTAATTAGTTTGTACCGTCAAATAACGACCAAGCCCCTTCTGTATAACCAAAACGCGTATCTTCGTCGTACGCGACATCCCGTTCTAATGATTCACTGATCATTTCATTTGCAAGTGTGGACGCATTTTCAAACAAGATTTGGCAATCTTTTTGGCGGCGCAATTTTTTAATCTTTTTGTCCAACTCCTCAGCTGTTTCAATAGCGTGCTGCTTATGCTGATCTAGATGACTTTCGAGTGCCGGATACCAACTCTCCCAAGCTGCGAGTATGTCCGGGGCAGCGCTTTGTAGTCTTGGCAAAGTGGTCTTAATTTGGGCAATAACTTTTACCTTGGCAACACGACAAAACTTATTACGGATTTCATGATCATAGGTCCACTCAATCGAATAGCGAGTCTGTCCAAAAAAAGTGTTGCCTGAACGTCGTATTGGCGTCGCTTCAATCAAGCTATCTGCGAGCGATTCTAGCGAAGTAGGTGATACATCATAGTAAGTGATTTTTTCATCGATAACCGTTTTTGCATTCGCCACTGAAGCGATACAGAGAAAGCTAGCTACCATCAAGCTAGTAAACGATGAACGGAAAAAAGTTAATTGCATTAGGACTCCTTCCATTGAGTTGGTGACCGCAATCTTTAGCGGACACTTTACTTTCCAATTCCGAGACAATTGGCATCACCTGGATGCGGCAATTATCTAGACTGACCGTATTTAGATTTTGTATCGTATTGAGGAAATACTTTTTATCAAAATAAAAAATTGGAATCTACCCTATGTTCAACAAGCGTTTTAAAACCGCGCTGGTTGCTGCTGCAGTATCACTAGCGAGCACCCAGTCTTTTGCCAACACCTTCGAAATCGAACATTTGCCCAATGTGAAACATGCTGGAAATGTGACGGTTTCTGTCGACGGTAAACTCACAGCTTATACATTATCTGTACCTCGTGACCTTATCGCTGGAGACGATGACGGCCGAGCAGACACACATTTGTACCTAGTCCGTGAAAACCAGTCGCCGGTCAAATTCATCGGCGGTCAAGGCAGCATTTCAGGGTTGCAATTCAGTGCCGATGGCAATGAGCTATTTTTTAAAACTAAGCGCAAGGGCGATGACAATACGGCCTTGTACTCTATTTCCCTACAAGGCGGTGAAGCGCAAAAGCGCTTCGAATTCGAAACCGCTATAGGTGACTATGAAGTCGCGGCTGATGGTCAAACTTTATTTTTTGTTGCTCGTCCAAAGGATGAAACAGACGATCTAAAAGACAAAGGATTCAAGGCATATGCATTTGAAGAAGACGCCCGACTCGCAAGTTTGTGGAAAGCCAACATTGATGATGATAGCCAGGAACCTACAAAGGTATTGGCTAGCGGGAATGTATCCGATTTTGACTTAGCAGCCAATGGCAAGACACTGGTCGCAGCGCTTGCGCCAACAAATTTGATTGATGACTACTACATGTTACGTGATCTTGTGTTCATCAATGCTGATAGCGGCGACATCACCAACCGAATCGACATTCCTGGCAAGCTGGGTACATTTGAATTATCTGCAAACGGTGAGCACCTTGCCTTTATTGCCGGGACTGATGTGCACGACACAGCAGCCGGTGTGCTTATGGTAGCCGAATCAGACAAGCCAACCTTCACTCAACTAACCGAAGACGCTCTTCAGCACGTTCAAGATATCGATTGGTTGGGTAAAGAGATCCTCGCAGTCGCGCATCGGGGCGTAGAAAGTGCTTTGGTCGTATACAGCGCTGACGGCAAAGAGCAGCGCATTTTCGACACGCCCGAAGATATTGTGGTGCGCAGCGCAGATGTCGGTGGCGATAAAATCCGCTTTATTGCCGATAGTCCGAAACATCCTAGAGAAGTATTTGCAATAGAGAACGATAAACCCGCCAAAGTGTCCGATCACAATCAATGGCTCGGGGCACTCGAACTGGCTGAACAATCTACTTTCAGCTTTAAAGCGCGTGATGGTGAGAACGTAGAAGGTTTGTTGATAACGCCCAATGGCGAACAACCAACCGGCGGATGGCCGCTAATACTGACCGTTCACGGCGGACCTGAAGCACATTACAGTGATGGCTGGCTGACCGGTTATTCAACGGCAGGTCAATTCGCCGCTGCAGATGGCTATGCGGTCTATTATCCGAACTACAGAGGCTCAACGGGTCGCGGCGTTGCGTACGCAAAAGCGCATCAAAACGACTATGCCGGCAAAGAGTTCAATGATTTGGTTGATGGTGTGGAAGCGCTAGCAGAAGCAGGCATTATCAATAAAGATCGAGTGGGGATCACCGGTGGTTCTTACGGTGGATACGCATCAATGTGGGGGGCCACCGCATTAACTGAGCATTTTGCCGCCGCAGTAGCGTTTGTTGGCATCTCAAACCAAGTATCCAAGTTTGGAACCAGTGACATACCAAACGAAATGCACTTGGTACATTCGTTGAAATGGCCATGGGAAGACAACTGGATGAACCTGATCGAACGTTCGCCAATTTTCCATGCTGGTAAAAGTAAAACACCAACGCTGATTTTGCACGGCGAAGAAGACACGCGGGTTCACCCGAGTCAATCGATGGAACTGTATCGATCGCTCAAAGTGCGAACTGAGACACCGGTTCGGTTAGTCTTTTACCCCGGCGAAGGCCATGGCAATCGCAAAGCTGCTGCGCAGTTCGACTATGCTCTGCGTTTAATGCGCTGGATGGATACTTATCTTGGAGTCGACGCTTCTCGAGCAGACGCAATGCCAGATTTTGATTTAGGTATGGCGGAGCGCTTAAAAGCAAACTCTGAAGAGCAAGAATAACCCATCAGGGCAAAGCGTCAGCCATGTAACTGGTGGCTGACGCACCTAGATTTAAAACTGATAGCGAACGTATCCCATTACTTCATCCGAATCAGAAAATTTGGTCAATTCGACGCCAAACGTAAACACATTGGCGCGGTACATCATACCCAGATTATACCCGGTCTGATTGTCCCCCAGATCCCAATCCTGCCATTCTGCTCCCGCATACATTTCAACCTTGTTATTCAATTGATGTCTCAGATTAGTCTCGAAGCCTACGTAATCATTTTCGCCTCTTAAGCGACCGAATTGATTAACGCCACCGACCTCTAATTCGCCGTAATTGACCATCACATCCCACGAGGTTTTTTGCGACAGTGGAGTAAAATAACCTAGGCCAAACTTCCATTGCTCTTCATCTAACTTAACCCCAGCAACTTTGTCATCCAAATCACGATATTGAAATTGTGAGAAGAACTGTGGGCTTAGCTCAACACTTGCTTCGACTTCAAAACCGCCAAGTTCAAAAGGATTCAACTCGTCGTATTCAACATCCACATAACCCAACTGAATGTAGTCATAGGAAGGTTCAGCCAAGGCAATCGAACTGCACAATACTGAAGCCAATACGGCCAATTTCGTTTTCATAAAAACTCCTTGTGTGAAATAACACGAGGAATCTTAAGGCCCGAAAAATGAATCGTAAGTGAACGATTATTAACGAAAACACCAAGAGTGACGAGGCGCTATCCGGTATAGTACTCATAACGATGAATCACTGACGAAATACTATCACTGTGAATCACTTGCTCGATTGGTCCCAGACCGCAGTCTTATTGGCGGCGAGTTTTTGTGGATCGTTATTAACGGCGGCAGTGGGTGTTGGTGGCGGCACATTAGTGATCATGATTTTAGCCTCGATTGTCCCTCCGGCGGTTTTGATCCCGGTGCATGGACTTGTACAACTCGGCTCCAATGCAACACGTGCGTGGCTAACTCGGGCGCACACTGATTGGTCCGTGGTAAAATACTTCGCCCTTGGCGCAATTCTCTCAACCATCCCATCGCTGGCCCTTATCGATGTATTGGATACCCGGCTAATACCAGTACTCGTCGCGCTTTTTGCCCTCTGGCTAATCTGGGCTCCACTGCCTAAACGCATCACCAACCCTTCAACTAAAGGCGTTGCCACGGGTGGCTTTGTGACCAGTATCATTTCGATGCTAGTCGGTGCATCAGGCCCACTAGTCGCGGCCTGGTATGGGCGCAGCAGCAAAGACCGCTGGATATACACTGCCAACTTCTCGACCAGCATGAGCATACAACACAGTCTTAAGATATTAGTATTTGGCGTAACTGGCTTTGTATTTAGTGACTGGGCACTGTTGGTGGTACTGATGATTGCATCAGGTTATCTTGGTACTCGAGTGGGATTAGTGCTGCTCGGGCGATTGCCCGAACAGCTCCTGAAACACATCTTCAAGTGGTTATTAACGGGATTGGCGATCAATCTGCTCTGGCGGTGGTGGGCGGCTACACTTTAAAAAAGTTAACCAACGCAATCAAAGATTGTTGCTCTCTTGACTGCTTTTGGACTTGCCCGGCTATCTCCGACAGCGCTTCAGCGTTTGCGACTGACAGCTCGGAAATATGCTCAACACTCGACTTCGTATTTTGGGTGAGCGCTAATTGGTCCTTTGCTTCCCTAGCAACTTGAGCATTGTCCTCAGCAATTTTATTTATGGCATCCGTAATATTACTGTATGCCGAGGAAGCGTCTTCATTAAGATGAATAACTTTCTGTCCAGTATCATTAGAAGCATCGATAACATTGACTACCTCTGATGCTCCCCCCTGAATGATGTCGATGATTGAAGTGATTTCTTCAATTGAATTTGTTGTGCGGGCAGCCAAAGTGCGCACCTCATCAGCGACCACTGCAAAACCGCGACCTTGCTCGCCCGCGCGAGCGGCCTCTATCGCCGCATTTAACGCCAATAAATTGGTTTGTTCTGCGATCGAGCGAATAACTGAGAGGATATCCGCGACATTCTTCGAATCATCATTCAATTTATGCACAGAGTCTGTGGCGTTCTTTAGTTCGCCCGACAGCGCCTGCATTCCGTCACTGGCACTCGTGATCGTCTGGTCACCACTGAGCGCTTGTTGTTTAGCTTCAGCGCTGCTCAGCGATGCATCTTCACATCGAGAGGCGATCACCTCATTAGAAGACGCAAGACTTTGAATTGTAGATGCCAACGCATTCGCCTCATCCTTTTGCTCGTCCATACTGTTGTTGGCAGATTCGACCGAGCGTTCAACAACATCTCCCGCTTGACCCAATTGATCGACAGATGTTTTGATTTGCGTAATGACTTCACGTAATTTGGTCGTTGACTGATTCAACGCCATTATCATGCGACTAAATTCATCGTTTTTATTGGTGGTTACCGTTTTACTCAAATCGCCTTGGGAAAGAGCCTCTGCCAATTCCATTGTCTTATTAAGTGGCTTCATGATGCTTCTAAACAGCAAAATAGCTAACACGATACTGACAATCAGTGCGATACCGACCCCGGCAACAATGGTCAAAGTAACGTTTTGCCGCACTTTAGCGGATATCTCACGCTCTTCCGTCAGCAAGGTCGAACTTGCTTCTGCTGCGCGCTGAGCAGCGCTGAACAGTGGCTGCATATCAGCCATTGAAATGTCCCCATCGATGGAAGCAACATTCCCAAATGAGCGTCGATACTCTTCTATCGACTGCTTTATCGCATTGACTCTATTGATGGAGCTTTGTACTGCCATCATGGACCGTGCCGTATCGAGTTGTTGTGAAGACTGAGTCAAGTAATCGTCGACTTGCTGCTTGAAGTCACTGTCTTTGAGGAGGAGATAATCTGCTTGTGACAAACGCGCCCTGAACATGAGGTTGTCAGCTTTAGCGATAGCATTGTAGATACCGTTTTGCCACTCTAGCTGTGACAAACTAGAGTAGGCATAAATACCGAGTAGCGCGATCATTAGCGACAAACTGCCCATCGCTCCAAACAATTTGGTTCGAACATTCATGATGAAACATGATCCATTTCGTGTAACTGGTCAAAATGTATACGGGGGGGCAGCCAAGGAGTTGCATCCTTTAATCAGTAGTAAAAACATCGAAAAAAACTGATGTTTTAGGTGGTTAATCACAGCTGAAACCTAGCTTAAATTGACTCGTCTATTCGAAATGACCTGCGATCATTTTGAGATCAAAACCCTTATCAGTTACCGTTGCTTGTAGTTCAGCAAACTCATGTGTATCTCGATTCGTTAGCGCCCACATATGAACAGCGCGAGTCCCAGTTTTACAGAAGCTATGCACACGCAAATCACCATCGGCGACATGACTTTCGAAGGTTTCCAGATCTTCAGCACTGTATTGGCATGGTAATACCGGTATGTGCTCATATTTAAGGCCGTGTTTCTCGCACAGCTTTTGCCACTGTTCATGGTTCACCTGATCCGCTGACTCGTTATCCGGTCGCAGATTAATGAGCATCGAAATCCCTTTTTCCTTCAGCGCTGCCAAGTCTATTTCACTCAGTTCACCTGACACTGAAAAGTTCTCGGTGATATCAACAATTTTCATAAGGTTCCTCTCTTAAATACTGGTTATTTTTGCAACTGACGATGACCCGCGTGCATATTCCAACTGATCGCGTGTAACTTGAGCCGTGGTTTTGGTAATTTAGCATCCAGCAGCACTTTCTCTGCGACAAACGCGTCTTCTGACTGGCAACTGTTCAGTTGCTTATTAACCCTGCGCTGCTCAACCACTGATGTTTCAAACTGATGCGCTTCGGGGCAATTGGGGTTCGCACCGTGTCCGAGGAATATTCGCGTGTTATCCGGTAAAGCTAATAGTCGTTGAATCGATTGATACATGTGCCTGGCACAACTATTGGGTAAATCAGTGCGAGGCGTTCCATCTGTTGGCATTAAAAGCGCATCCCCGACAAAAATGGCATTGTCGATCCGATAGCATACGCAGCATGGCGTATGCCCAGGCGTTAGCAATACTTCAACGGGTAAATGCCCCAAATGGAAGACTTCACCATCGGCGAAGATACAATCAAAATCATCCTCATTGCGTATCCCTTCGCCGCTAATTTCAAGCACTTCGGACAGTTTACTTTGGACTTGTTTAAACCCTTCACCGATGCCAATTTGTCCGCCTCTTTGCTGTTTCAAATAGGCAGAGGCGGTCAAGTGATCGGGATGAATACAGGTTTCGAGAATCCACTCCAGCGCCAGATTATGGTTATCTAAATACTCGATGACCGCATCGGCACCAGTAGTATCGATTGCGCCTGTTTGTGGGTTTAAACGCAAAATAGAATCGACCACTGCAGCTTGACCGCTCGCCTTATCCACCAAAACATAGGTGATATTCCGCGTTTCTTCATCGGCAAACGCCGCAATGTCGATCTTAGTCATATAACGCTACCTGTTCGCTGTTTGATACCATTGGTTGGTCTAGACTAATACGTTGTCGTACGTGTAATACATCGGGTAGCACATGACTTGCCACAATCACAATGCGCTGCTTAGCCATCGAGTTTAACACCTCACAAACGTTTGATATTGATTGACGGTCGAGCCCTTCAAAAGGTTCGTCTATCAATACGATAGAAGCATCACTGAGCGCCGCCCTGGCCACACCAATTCTTTTTTGCTCCCCTCCAGATAATAACCGACCGTGCTCCCCGAGCCATTGATCTAAATTATCTAAATGAGCCAAGCCTAAACTGGATAACACCGCTCGAAGCTTAACATCATCGAAATCAGACTGAGCAATTTTGAGATTTTCTCGAAGCGTGTCAGACAAGCAATAGGGGAACTGTTCGATATACAACGCGTCATTCAATAATCCCCGTGAGCAAACAACGTGACGCCCTTGCGCGCAGTATCGCTCACCGGTATGCGCTATTAATCCAGTGATAGCCTGCAGTAGACGACTTTTTCCCGCGCCAGATCCACCTTCTATCAGATGAACACCGCCAACGTCAAAGATCCCCGATACGCAGTTCATATGGGTATGATCTGCGCGAAACCGATGCAAGGTAAGACCCGACAACTCACCCGAAATTCGTTTGAGTCGAGGTGCATGAGAGAGTGCTTGTTCGATTCCTCGCTTAGCATTCAAATAGTCAGACAGTTTGCGCTGACCGGACAGACTCGGCGTTAACCAGTCGTTTGTCGCTAATAGAGCCATGGGCAACATCATGAATAATGGATTGCCAGCGTGTGTCGCTGAGTATAAATGGAAGACAACTAACAAACACGTAATCGCAAGCCCAAATAAAAGAGTTTGGCAGGTCCTAAGCTTCATTTGCAGTTTAGCTTCGAGATTTCGAATTTGAATTCCTGAGGGCTGAGCGGATTCGAGTTTTGCTTGCAAATGCCACAAAGGGGCAGACTCAATGTGCTTCAAGCAGATGTATTGATGTTGCTTCCTGATTGACACCAGTTTAGATGAGAGGTCGATGCACGATAACAATAGGCCGAGATAGAGTGAGAGATACAAACTTGTAAACACAAATGTCACTATAGTCATTGATGGTGTCAGCCACCAGCAAGCGATGTTTACCATCAACAAACAGCCGACGGTCCCAGCATTTTGACCAATCCATGATATCCAAATGGCGGCGACTTCTTCACTCTGATGATGCAATGCATCCAATGCAGTTGCGCGCTCTGTCTGTGCGGTATCAGCTAGCGCTGTAAAAATCTCCATCCGGATCGCCGCGAGACGCGAGAGCAACTGGCGATGTCCGAACAACATCGCAAAGTAACCGGATCCAATCCTTATCAATGCTAATGCTCTGATCACAACGGCAGGCAGCATGTAATTAAAGTGGAGTCCGGCGATACTGGAAGCAGCAATAAACCATGATGCGACCAGTAAGATCATAAATCCTGAGACTAGGTGTAGCACCGAAAGTAAGAGTGTCAGCGCCGATGCAACCCAATTGTGTCGAAAACCCAATATCATTGCTGCATGATCTCCCCACCTTGGATTGACCACGTACGAGCAAACCACTGATCTGGTAGCGGCTTATGTGAAGCCCAAATAAGGGTAGTATTTTTGAGCCTAGAACGAATCAAATAACACAAATCTCGGTGCTGTCGTTCAGTAAGGTGAGCACTGGGTTCGTCCAATAACACTAAATCCGGCTTTTGAAGCAATACTCGCGCGACCCCCAATCGGTGAGCTTCGCCACCGGACAGCGGGGGATAATCGCCAAGAGGAGTGTCTAAACCATGAGGCAAATGTCTGGCCCAGTGGCTTAAATCCACTGCATCCATAACCCCCCAAAGTTCAGCATCCGTAAACTTCGCGTGACCTAAATTCAGATTCTGTCGCAGTGTGTTATCAAGCACCAAAGACCTTTGCGCTAATAGAGCGATTTGACAATCCAAGTGATGAGAAGCTGGTTTGAAGCCCATTAAGGACTCTAGTAAAGCAGATTTACCTGCACCAGAGTTACCGAGTAAACGCACCCAATCACCGGCCTGCATTGACAGTTTCTCAGCATGTAGAGCGGGGTTAAACGTGCGATAATTCAACCAGTCGATGCCAGTAAAATCCTTATCAGCTTGCTTCGAAAGCTCATCGTGTAAGACCTGTGAGTACCGTTCAGCTGCTGCCTGCGCCTTGGCTTTTTGATGGTAAAGATGACCCAAACGCCGCATTTCGGCAAACAACAAAGGGCTTACTAGCAACATAAATAGACCTGCTTGGAGTTCTATTTTCGGCCCTAATTGAATTTCGCCAAGTAAGGAAAAACCAATAAACACGGCGACTAACGCAATTGCTACGGTAGAAAAAAAATCTAACACAGTCGATGACAAAAATGCGACCGATACCACCTTCATTGTTTTCCGGTTAGCAATATCGCTGGCATCCCCCAATCGAGCCTGCTGTTCTGCGTGATTATTCGTAGCCGTAATCAGGGTTGTCGCTTTCAACCGGTCAGAAAACATGTCGCCTAGCCGCTCCAACGCGATAAAATGTATGCGGTGTAATGACGCCGCACCATGACCTACCAGTACCATAAACAAAGGTACAATCGGTAAGGTCAGTAGCAGACACAATGCAACCAGATAGTTGATTGGCATGATGACGAATATCACGACCAACGGCGCTGAGGCTGACAACCATTTTTGAACGCTGTAGTGACTAATATAATCGCTGATATCAGTCAGGTTTGAACCCAACACTTGTTGCCAAAACGCCGCACTGAAACGTCGGGTCAAAGCAAGTTGTTGTGCATCCAGTTGTTCGATCACGCGTTGCTCCAAGCGTTGCTCGACCTGATGTTTTAGCAGCCACGTTTGACGGTCCGCGATCCAAGCTAAAGCGCCCCATGCCATGCATGCAAGAGCGAGAGGCACCAACTGATGCATGAAAATGGCTTGTTGCTCAACAACGACTCGCGCGCACAGTTGAGAAAAAACCCAAAATGCGTAGATCTGAGCAACAAGCTGCAGGGAACGAATGACAAACACGGTTAACTGCAAGCTCTTACTTTGCCTAGCCCATTGCCTGAGCCAAACCAAGCTATCAATCTCCCGAGTTTGAAGCGGCACAGACATCTTGGTTACTCCGTGCGGTCCATATCTTCAGTTGATTCCAACCACATGGCATTAATAATGCCGAAAGAGCACGCCAATAAAACCCCTAAAATCCACGTGAAATACCACATAATGTTTCTCCTCAATAGATTGCGTGCGGTTTGTCTAAATCTGCTTGTTTTATACGACCCCGCATCACCCAAAATCCATAGGCGGTATAGGCCAGCACAATCGGTACAAAAATACAGGCGACAATAAACATCGTTTTCAACGTTAGTAACGAGGATGTAGCATCCCAAATTGTTAAGCTTGCACTCGGCATGGTGCTGCTCGGTAGCAAAAATGGGAACATCGAAAATCCAGCAGTCAAAATAATACCGCTGATTGCGATAGCGCTGGCAGTGAATGCCCAACCACTTTTACCGTTATAAGACGCCCAGGCACAGCCAAAAGAAGCCAAAATCGCTACTGCCGGTGCCGCGGTCATCCAAGGGTATAACGCATAGTTTGACAACCAAGCGCCACTGACGATCTCAACCGACTTGTTCAGTGGATTACTGGTTGCGAATGTATCGATCGTCGATGTAACCACATAGCCATCAACACCAAAATATAGATAAATACCTGCGAGAATAAACAGCCCGCCAGTTGCAATGGACAGAACAACCGAAACGGCGCGAGCGCGCTGGTGCAGTTGAGCATCTGTTTTCAGCTGTAACCAAGTAGCGCCGTGATTGAGCAACATCGCCACTGACACTAGACCAGCCAGTAAAGCAAATGGCGTTAATAACCCAAAGAAACTGCCACTGTACGTAGCTTTGAGTGTGTCATCTAGCTCAAACGGTACACCGAGAAGCAGGTTTCCAAACGCAACGCCAAAGATTAATGCGGGAATTATTCCACCGGCGAACAACGCCCAGTCCCACGCTAAACGCCACTTTTTGTGCGGCAACTTGCTCCTGTAATCAAAACCCAATGGTCTCATCCATAGCGCTATCAGGGTAAGCGCTAAGGCCAGATAGAACCCCGAGAAAGCGGTAGCATAGATCATCGGCCACGCCGCGAAAATTGCGCCACCTGCGGTAATAAACCAGACTTGATTGCCATCCCAATGCGGCCCAATGGTATTGATCATAACGCGACGGTCTTCATCGGTTTTGCCTACCAACGTCAACAACGCACCAACACCGAGGTCAAAGCCATCCGTAACGGCAAAGCCGATTAACAAGACACCTACTAACACCCACCAAATAACACGTAATACTTCATAATCAATCATTAGTGAGCTCCTTGAGGTTGTGATTTCGTCTCAATTGTCGCTGCGTCCTCCAGCGCTTGTTGGGCCTCTGCAAATGTTGCACTCGGTCCCTTGCGAGCATATTTTTGCATCAGGTAAAAAGCAGCGATGAACATCACGGTGTAAAATCCGGAATAAGCGACTAGGGTGATAACGACATCCGATACAGACAAGTTGGAAACCGCAGTATGGACCGGCAAAATCTCTGCAATTGACCACGGCTGTCGACCATATTCGGCGACAAACCAACCCGCTTCCGAGGCGATCCATGGCAGCGGCAAACTCCACAATGCAGCCCTCAGTAGCCAACGCGGCTTGGTGATTTGATGCTTGGTGGAATAGTAAAACGCGAGTATAAACAGTACCAACATTGCAACCCCTGCGCCGACCATAATTCTGAAACTCCAAAATAGTGGGGCAACTGCAGGCACACTGTAATCAACTGCTTTATCTAGCGCGCTTTCAGAGGGGTTAGTTATGTCATCGGTGAATGGTTCAAGCAGCATTGCGTAGCCTAAGTTGTGCTTATGCTGATTAAACGTCGCCAGCTGCTCTGGCGTTGCTTCTCCCGCTCTAACCTTGTCGAGTAATTCATAGGCTCGAATGCCGGATAAAATGCGCGACCGATGGGCAACTTTATGATCTTTCAAGCCCACAACCTCTTCATCGAGTGAGCGAGTCGCAATGATGCCCATGGCGTAAGGAATTTGAACGGCGTAGTCGACGTGTTCCGTTTCGTCATTTGGCAAACCAATCACAGTGAATGGCGCGGGGGCTGGGTGAGTATCGTATTCTGCTTCTACTGCTGCCAATTTGACTTTTTGTACGTCACCCAACTCGTATCCACTTTCATCTCCAAGCACAATTACTGAAAGAATCGACGCAAGTCCGAAACTCGCAGCGATAGCGAAAGATCGACGGGCAAAGGCGATATCGCGTCCTTTTAATAGGTAGTAAGACGATATTGCCAATACAAACACGGCTGCAGTTACGTAACCGGCGGAGACCGTGTGGACAAACTTTACTTGCGCAACAGGATTAAACATAACCTCCGCGAAACTGGTCATTTCCATTCGCATCGACTCGAAGTTAAATTCCGCACCAACCGGATATTGCATCCATCCATTAGCAATTAGAATCCAAAGCGCCGAAAAGTTAGACCCCAAAGCGACCAACCAAGTGGTCATTAAGTGTTTGACCTTCGACATACGATCCCAGCCGAAAAAGAACAAACCCACAAATGTCGATTCAAGGAAGAACGCCATCAAGCCTTCAATCGCAAGAGGTGCCCCAAATATATCGCCAACATAGTGTGAGTAATACGACCAATTCATGCCGAATTGAAATTCCATAGTCAGGCCGGTTGCAACGCCGATGGCGAAGTTTATTCCAAACAGCTTGCCCCAAAATTTAGTCATCTGTTTGTAGATTTCTTTGCCCGTCATGACATAAACCGATTCCATAATGGCCAACATAAACGTGAGACCGAGGGTCAATGGAACAAATATGAAATGAAACATGGCAGTAATGGCAAATTGCCAACGAGATAATTCAACTAACGTCTCGTTCATGCTGCGTCTCCTAAAACATCACCTAAAGTGATAAAACTAAAAACAATCATCCACTCATTGCATGGCGCATGCCATAACGCAAAATAACAATAACCAATTGTTTTAAATGGTATTTCTTAAATTTACGCCAGCATGAGTCTGAGTACTTGTCATTAATGACAAGACGTTAAGTCAAAAGTGACAGTCGAGACGGGCGGTAAAAGAAAGAGTCGATAAACGCGCAGAGATCAATCAGAGCGCGCTATCAAATGTCAAAAAGGATTATTGTTCGTGAACCAGCGATTTAGTAAGACTGAACGCGCCACGAATATCTTCGGGTGAGAAGCCAGTGGCTTTGTCATTCGGATACGCCGCTTGAATACTTTCGGCTAGACTCGCTTCAATGGACTGTCCATGGCATGCCAAACACAACTGTCCGGTCGGAATTGCTTGCATGTATCGATATTGAGAATCAGTCAGTTCTTCAGCAATAAGCTGACCTGCAGGTGTACCCGCCTTAAACGACTCGTCAAATAGCCTTAGTTGCTGCATTTCCCAGGTGTTGGCGTGATTGTCTTGATTTCGCGTTCGAATGCTCGTTCGCGCTACGGTCCATCCATCAGTAGACAGGCTCGCGGCGATGACGGGAGCCTGGTCTTTACAAACCGCGACGGCATGCTCGAAACCTTGTTGCTGCACAGCGCTCATCAAGGCCTGTTTTAAGGTTTTTGCAAACGTCTTTACTTTAGCTTGCGCCTGAAGTTGCAATTGTTCTGGTGGTTGCGGCTGGCTATCTTTGTTTGGCTGCGCGTCTACAACAGATGAAACAAATAAACCAATCAAGATGTAACAGGACATTCGCATCGTTTTTCTATTCATGAAACATGCTCTCCAATTATTCTATACGCTCGATGCCTAAGGCTTTCAACACGTACTTTTCATACACTGGCTCACTGGTCCCAGTGCGCATTTTACGCATAAAGTATTTCTCAAATGCAATTTTTGCTAGGTGCACCCACTTGCCTTTTTTAAACCAGGTAATATTGCGCGGTGGGATCTGTGGCATTGCCACAAATGCAGCACCCGTATCGCCCATATCAGCGAGACATATCGCATGCCAGGTGCCCTTTGTCGACGGTTCAGTCTGGTCAACAATAATAGCTTTCAGGTTATGTGCAATCGCCGTCATCATGGTTTCGATCATGTAACCGGTTTTAGGTGTACCGGTAGGCACAGGCGTTGGCTCAACAGGGGGAATTGCGACACAAACACCACCTGAAAATATATTAGGGTAAGCGGGGCTACGCTGAAATTCGTCAGTGATCACAAATCCTTTGGGGTTACATAAACCTTCAACATTGGCGACTGCATCAATTCCGGCAAATGGTGGGATTAGCATCGCGTGATTGAAGTTAATGTCGTGACTAAGCTCCACTTCGGCTTTTCGATTAAGTTCCGATATGTGCATGACGCCCTCTTCAACTCGATCGACTTGAGCGTTACATATCCATTTAATGTCACGTGTACGAAGTTCAGACTCAAGGACCGATTTTGAATCGCCAACTCCCCCCAATCCCAAATGTCCGATATACGGCTCACTGGTAACAAAATGAATCGGGATCTTGTGCCGCATTTTGGCGTCCCGTAGCGCTTTGTCGAGAATAAAAGCATATTCGTAGGCAGGGCCAAAGCAGCTCGCACCTTGGAAAGCCCCGACGATGACAGGGCCTGGATTCTCAATCAGTTTTTCAAAATCTTCAAAGCACTGTGTCGCGTGGTCGAGTGTGCAGATCGACTGGGTATAGTTTTCTGGGCCCGCACCGTCAATGTTTGCGAATGCCAGTTTGGGTCCAGTCGCAATAATCAAATAGTCATACTCGACGGTTTCACCACTATCCGTTACCAATTTGTTATTTTCAGTGTCAATGCGTGTGACGCGGCCACATACAAAGCCGATGTTTTTCTTTGCCAGGTACTTTTCAATTGGCATAGATACGGCCTCTGGCTGTCGCCACCCAACGGCCACCCAGGGGTTTGATGGTACAAATCGAAAATCAGGCCTTTCGTTCACGACCACAACCTCATGCTCGGCGCCTAATATCTCTTTTGTTTCATATGCCGCGGGCATACCACCGGTGCCTGCTCCCAATACCACAATTTTAGCCATCGAATTTTCCTCAGTGACGTAACAGTCACACGCTTTTGTTTTTGTAAACAGCTTGTAAACAAAAGTCATGCCAGAATAAATCGAAGGATAACCGCATGTAATATATGAATTTTTAATATGATTCTGACCTAAACACGACAGTTTAACTTGCAATTGATGTCAAATTTGACAGAGTAAACGTCAGGTTTGTCAGCATTGTTTAGAAAAACATGAATACCTCTATTGTGCAGTCAATGATTAACGCCATTGAAAAGCCTGCGATCTTTATCAATACCGAGTACACGATTTTAGCGGTTAACAAGGCATATCAGGATATTTACCAAACTCAAGTTAATGTTGGCCGTAGCCGCTGCTTCGAAATTTCTCACGGTCACCAACAGCCCTGTGACAAGCACGGTGAAGACTGTCCGATTCAGCAGTGTATTAAAACGGACAGAACCAGCAGTGTGGTGCACATTCACAACACTGAACATGGTAGAACTTTCTGCGACATACTGATGAAACCGGTAAAAGATGAAAACGGCATTACGACTGGCTTTCTCGAAATCCTCGATCGTATAAATTTTGCTTCAGCGGAGTCAGAAGCGGACAAGATGATCGGTACATCTGAACCCTTCAAACAGATGCTGACCAAAATCAACCGTGCCGCACGCTCGGAAATCGCAGTATTGCTCCACGGCGAAACAGGTACCGGTAAGGAGCTAGTTGCCAAAGCATTGCATGACTCCAGCCGTCGTGCTGAAAAGCCCTTTGTAGTCATTGAGTGTACTGGACTAAATGAAAACCTATTTGAATCCGAGCTGTTTGGCCATGAAAAAGGCGCATTTACCGGCGCGACTCACGCCAAAAAAGGTCTGATTGAAATCGCCAATGGCGGCACGGTGTTCTTCGATGAAATTGCTGATGTGCCCCTCAGTATGCAGGTTAAGTTGTTGAGACTCCTAGAGACTCAATGCTATCGTTCTGTGGGCAGCATAAAGCAACGCAAAGCTGACTTTCGTCTCATCTGCGCCAGTCACAAGAATTTATTGGAGTTGGTTGAACAAGGCGCCTTTCGCAAAGACTTATATTATCGGATTGCAGGCTTTCCCATCTCACTGCCATCATTATCCGAGCGCGGCGACGATATTCCCGCACTGGCTAATTACTTTCTTAGTCATTCAGAATTGCATCATAAACGCTTCAGTAAAGACGCGCTTTCACACCTGTGTCACTATGACTTTCCGGGCAATATTCGCGAATTAAAGAACATTGTTGAGCAGTCTGCATTACTGGCAAATGAAGACATAATTAATATTGAAGACTTGCCAGAGCAAGTTTATGCGCAGCCGGTAAAATCGCCTACAGCCAACACAGACGTTGTATCGCTCGAGCAAGCGGAACACGTTTATTTGAGCCGATTGTGCGAGAGCCCCAACATACCGATAGATGAGCTTGCAGAAAAACTTGAAGTGAGTACCCGCACCTTGTATCGAAAATTACAAAAGTACGGGCTTAAATACGATTAACACTTGGTGGGCCACGTTGTGTAACACGCTGTAGCACTGTGCTGCAGTCACGGCGGACTATTGACCCGTTGCGAGCTCTTTTTCAGTTTTAAAACCAAAGACTTTACGCAACACTATGGTCGCAGGACAAAGTCCAGTAAAACTTTGCTGGAACAAATTTGCACCGATGAATACGGTAAACCAAATAAAGTTGGGGTGAACCCAAACCGTTAATGCAACTGATAGTAAAACCATAAAACCGGCAAATGCCGTCAACGCTCTTTCAGCAGACATATTGATTCCTCAACTGTGGTTAGTAGAAATATCGATAACGAACAAAGGCATTGCTCGCATCTTCGAATTGACCAAAGAAGGTACGCTTACTTTGGCCGTGAAATAGGTTAAATCCAGCGGATAAACGCCAGCTGTCGACGGGGCTATAGTTCATCTGAAATTTGATGTAGCCATCTTCATCTGTGGTGGAATAAAAGTTAAATAGATTTAACGTTAAGGTCTGTTGCATCGCCCGGTAAACAAGGCGCTGAGTCAACCATATTCGACTCTGAGCGTGCGCGTCATCGGGACTAAGTGAACTGTTTAACAGTGCCTGGTAATCGTGATGTCGCTCGATATACCACTGCACACTCCCTGTTAGATTTTTCACCAGTTCTTGTTCATAACCGAGTAACAGGCGGGTCTGGCTATTTGGGATGAGAGGATTGTCGCCACGCTCGTCATCCTTAGAAGCGTAATAAGCGTATTCGGCATTAAACAAACCGCCACCGAGCGAGGTAATCATGCTAGCGCCATAAACATTAAGTGCAGAAAACGTCGGTTCACCCTGGATAGTCGCTGCATTAGGCGATTTATGGAAGCCTCGATAAGCGTACCCAGCAAGTTCTATAGAGCCTATACTCTTGAATATTCTCAACGCATATTCTGGCGATTCGGGGCGAAGAGGCGGGTTAACATCAAATCCTGGCGCGATATTGTCACCAAATTCTGGCGAATAGAATGAGAAAAAATCTCCATTTATGTAATTGTCTGGCGTAAATTCGGGTGTAATCACCACATCTAAATTGAACGCGTCAAAATAGCCTGAAAATTTGGCTGATAGAGACGGTGCCTTTAAGTATTCGTCTTCTCGGCCGGCGAAAAAGGACTGATAATCTTTGGCAAACATATCATTGAGAAACACATAATCACCCGTCCCCCATGTGAGTACTTGTTGACCCAATTTGGCGTCAAATGCTTGCCCCCAATCACCTAAGAACGATAGATTTCCCTGCCACGCAGCTTCGCGAAGTTGACCGCGGGTCTGCTGTCTAACTCCATCATAATATAGGTCGCCAACTAACGACCATTTAGAATTGGCTAAGGCATAATCCCACTGAATTTGCGCGCGTACGTCAGCTAATGTCCTGCGCGTATCGAGCGCGCGATCATTTGCCAATCGGCTGCCCGCGGCAAATTCGACAAATCCGGTAAATGTATAGGACTGCTCTGGCGCTTCGTCCCACTCATCCATCGACCATTCATCTTCTTGCCACAGCTCATCCTCATCTGATTGTGACGATTGGGCGTCGACAGAAAATGCCAACAACCCACTTAATGCAATGACCAACAGATGTTTGCGCATTTTATTTCAGCCATTGTCGTGGTGGATTACGTAAACTGCGCTCACTGAAGACAGCATCATCGAGTCCAATGTCATAACGAATATTGCGGAATTCCATCAAGGTATAAGCACCGTTGGTTAGATCCGAAACCTTTGAGCGCACAACGGTAGGAAAACCTTGAATGTCTTCGACCTTCACCGCTTCAACCCGTCGATAGTTATTCTCCGCCCCTTTAAAGAAATCAATCAACACAGGTAACTCGGATTGTTTATCAATACTTACGAGGTAATGACTAAATTCCACTGTATCGGGTGATTTTGGTGTCGCTTTTAGGACGTATTGCGAATCCGTCTCTTCAACAAGTTCAAATTCGTCTTCACTGATCGCGCGGCCCGATACATCCTCATAATAAAAATGTGACCCAACAAATGACGTACGCTTGTCTCCGGCGGAGATTCGTTTCACCAAATCCAAGGCCGGTAAGTAGAGCCAACGATCGTCATCGGTGCTTATATCGGTGTGTTTCTCAACGCGAAAGACAGTATCTTTTACATCAGAGGGACGCGAGAAAAAGACCATCATTTGCTGGTCACCATTGTCTTCGACGTCGCGACGCAAAATCGTAAATTGCCGCATCTGTTTGCGTCCTTGCGCATCAACAATCATCATTCGGGCATCAGAGCGACCATCTTGGCCACTGTAGTAAGCGGCTTGCTCAGCACGCTTGACCAATTCAGACACATCAACGCTTGCATCGGCAAGCATGGGTATAGCAAGCAACATAGCGCTTAACACTTTGATCATCTTAGTATTTCTCCTATCAATTACTTACCAAACACAATGCGTTTACCCAGTGTCATCACCGACGGCAGCACGAGTAGCGTAACAAGAGCCGAAATCGCCATGATACTGGCCAAGAAAACCCCAACGGTGATGTATGGCACAAGGGGCGCAAACAACAATGGGGTAAAGCCAAACGCAATCACCAGTGCATTTCGAGAAATAGCGGTAGCCGGCTCATCGAACATAACGTGGAAGGTTTGTTGTATGTCTCTCGTCTGTCGATAGGTCTCGCGAGCACGTTCCAAAAAGTGAATCGCGAAATCAACCGACAACCCAAGTGTTAGCGCCGATAGAACAGCGATAGGCATGTCATAGTCTTTGCCAATAATGCCAATCAATCCATAAATAAACGTGATCGTGATAGTTAATGGCAGCATGGCCAACACACCAAAGACGAGTGAACGGAACAAAATGATCATCATGATAAATACGATCACAAAAGCACTGATCAAGCTGTCGAGCATGCCTGCTACCATGTTGTCTTGCCACACTACATTTAGGTAGGCTTTACCCGCCCAACCGAGTGAAAGACCTTCGGGCAACGGATGTTGCGCAACAAACTGATCAACCGCATCGATCACCTTGGTCATATCCTGGTTATCGCCAGAGGTCAGCTGTAACCATATCAAGGTGCTCTTGAAGTCAGGTGTGACAAAGTGCCACAGATCATCAGGTCGATGCGATGACTGATATTGCAACAATGTTTGCGCAACAGCTGCAGAGGAGTGTGGGATCTGATAATCGTCCTCTTGCCCACTGCGTAACTCGCGATTGACAACCTTAGTGACATCAGCCAATGAGTTAGATTTACCGACTAGCCCGGAGCGTTGCAATGCATCTTGCAATTGTTCGACATAGGCGAGCAAGGCCGGTGTTTGAAATGCCTTAGACGCACTTAACTGGTCTTCTAAACGCCTTAATAATTGTTCCAAATAGCGCATCGCCGCATCATCTTCCACACTGAATAATTGATCATCAATATCGACGATCAACTGCTGGTATTGCTCATTCAATGGTTGATTGGAAAGCGCTTGTTGACGCTCGTCTGCCCACCCTTGTAAAGCAGGAGGCACATCCACTAGGCGTTCTGATAATGGCGCCAAAGCGTCTTGTTGACTCAACACCAAATAGGCGTCATAAGTGCCCGCAAAGTTGTTGTTAAGCACCCGATCGGCAACCCTAATCTCGTGGTTTTGCTTGAACCAACGCACTGGATTATCGTTGATCGCTATTTGTTGTATACCCCACACCGATATGGCAAAGATTGCAGCAAAACCAACCAATAAAAGGCCCTTGAATCGCATGGCAAATCGACCCAGACGTTTTGCCATCGAGGCGATTCGGCTACCACCATTATCGCTGTGCATGACAGCCTGAAGCTTAACTAATGACTCACTGTTCATGCGTGACAAATATGCCGGAACTAAGGTAATGGTGATTAGAAAGGCCAATAAAATGCCGGTCCCCACAAAAGCGCCAAAAATCTGTACCGGCGGTATGGGTGTCAACATTAGTGAATAAAAGCCTACAGACGAGGTAACTGAGGTATACAGCATAGGTGTAAACAAATGCCCAACAACTTCTTCGATTGTCTTGCGCAAATCTTGCCCCGGCTTATAGCGGTCACTGAACTCAGAAAGGATGTGCACAGAATCAACCACCGCTATTGGCATCAAAAAGATGGCAATCATTGATGACATGATATGGACGGTAAAGCCCATGCCAATCAGCGCGCCCATTGTGATCATCACGGTCGCCATTGCCACAATCATGGGGGCAATGATCAGGGGAAGATTTCGGAAAAATAAAAACAATAGAACAAAGATAGTTAAACCTGCTAGTGGCGCCGATATTCCCATCTGGATAAACATTTCGACGCCGAACTGGTCTTCCGCGACTGGCAGGCCGGTAATGTACCAATCAGCAGAATCATCCAGTTGAGCGATAGACATGCGTATCTGCTCGGCGATGTTATAACTTTGATTTTTATCTTCAATTGGCACGTAGATCGCGGCAGCCTTACCATTGTTGGACGCCAAAGTTTCCTGCAATAACGGTAAACGCTGCAAATTTTGCTGTATTTGCGCAGCACTGGCTTGATCTGCAGGTGGTTTTGACATCATCCACTCAAAACGAATCGTTCCGGGTTCACTTTGCGTGATATTGTCGACTGTAGAAATGGACATTAAATCAGCAGTGATAACGCCCTCTATTGACATAATTGACTTCGTTATGTCAAAAATGTCAGTCAATACTGCCGGCGTGAATACCCCTTGTTCGCTCGCTTCACTCACAACCCCAACGACGATGGCATCATGCATCGCAAACTGCTGCTTCACTTGGTTGTGAAAGACTCTAGCGGGATGCTCGGAATCCAGCATGTTCTCTGGATCTGTGTCGATTTGTATACGTGGAATCTGAGCGCTAAAAACGACGGCTAAAAGCACAATAATTGCGTACACCCACTTAGGCTTTGTGGTGCAAAAATGAACCAGATTTGAGGCAATATTTTTCATACAACGTTAACGAATTTGGCCAATACTGAAACAGATAATACAAGAATGATGCCAGTGCCAGTTTTTCGAAACCAGTTAGGTTAATAAAGGGAAAGCCGGCAATTTTCTTGCCGACTGAAACTGGCTACGCCGTAGCCGAAAATATGTGGGTAATGCTATCGTTCTCTACATACGAGGCGATTGAAGCGATACAAAAGCCATCGAACTTGATCTAAATGGCAGCTTAAAACATTTCATCATTTACTGAGTCTGATATTGGAACAGCCAGTCATATAAACTGATATCATAAGCATCGTAGCTAGGATCAGAACTAATACCTTGAGTACCGCCGCTCATCGCGTCAAGCGCATAGACTGAATGATGCACAAAGTGGCCTTGGTCTTGAAAGACGGTCAGTCTAGGTAAAATTTGCATTTGACAGTTCTGATTTAAGTAGTCGACAGCATCAATACTTGATTGCACCGAGACAACATCATCTTGGTCCCCATGAAATGCCCATACTGGTGTATTTTCGAGTGAGCATACATCATCTGGTTGTTCGTTTGGATTGGCAGGGAATCCACCCGCAATCGAAACAACAGCAGCGACACGCTGCGGGTATTCTGCCGCATACAATAGACTCAAAAATCCGCCTTGGCTCCATCCTGTGATGTAAATCTTTGAACGGTCAATTGGATAAGTATTGACCGCGTAATCAATGAAAGCATCTAAACGTTCTAACTCGTCACCATCTCCGACGCCGCCCATTTGTGGGCTTAGAGAGATGATTGGCAAGCTACTGTCCCACTTGCCGTTTTGCTGCATTGCGGCTGGACCAAAGCCACGAATAATCGTCTGTAGTGCCAAAGCGGGGTCACTGCTGCTCGACTCAACGCTTGAGCCATTACCATGATTAAAAATGAACAATCCATAGCGTTGATCTTCATCTAACCCATAGTCGGCCGGTAAGCTCTCAATATAACCTAGGTGTGAGGCAGTCGTGCCGTGCGGACGGAGATTCATGGTTGAAGGCGAGTCATCAAAAACTCGAACAACTCTCACTTTTTCCATCGCAGACTTTCCGGAAGAGTCAGTGACTCGATAACGAATAAAGTAGTCTCCCACCGAAAATCGATTCCAGTTACCAGTCACTGAAATGCTGCTGGTGATATCACCATCTTGTGGATCAGATGCTGTTGCTCCCAACTCTTCATAGTCTTCATTGATGCCGAGAAACACAACATCTGGACCATTTAGCGCGATCGAAGGCGCGTCTTGATCGACTGAAAAATCCGGCACCGATGGACTCCAATAGCCGTTAACCAGTGTGGAAGGATTCGGCGTCACTGGCGCTGGAACCGGTGCTGGCGATGAATCGTTTGAGCCTGATGAACCGCCACACGCAGCTAATATTGAAACAAGTGATAAAGGCAAAAAGTGTTTAAAAAAATTTGGATACATCCATTTAGTCCTTAGGAAAAAAGCACAAATGCTTAACATCTAGACCCGCCAACCACATTCGTATTCGTAAACGGGCGATGAGTCATAACTATCGTCTATTTGGCAGCACAATCTGCGTTGTCAGGTCACTTGAAGCAAATGAAGTTTCCTGAAAAAAGCTGAAAATGCGTGATAGAAAAATCGTAGATTTTCTAATATTTTTCTATCATGTATTGCTTCGCCAATTGTTGCTGAACAAATGTGGCCATTAAATATCTCTAATGAGTCTTCTCATTTAACGTTTCAATTTTGTCGTGATCATTACGATGCCCCGGCTGTGGCCACAATTTGCTGGAACAATCTTTTCGGGTTTTCAATTTGCGGAAGGTGACCCATACGATCCATGCAGTTTTGCGTGATGTATTCGTTGTCAATCTGTTTTAACAACTGCAACGCCTCTGCGGATAGAATTGCGTCTTGCTCTCCCCAGATAATATGTGTCGGCACCTGTATACCAATCAACAAGCGTTCAAGTGCGTAATCAAAACGCAAGCGTCCATCGATGCACAAATGTGTTTGGTAAAACAAATTGTGATGCAATGTGGCGTTATCGAGATTGCGTTTCAACATTTGTTTTTTCGCGAAGGTGGGTATGAAAGGCATTTTGTAAAAACACACATTTAGCAACTGGCTAAACTCTGAGAGGTTGCGGGGTAATAGCAGCGGTAACTGCCCCTTCACGACATTCTCAAACAAGTCCGTTAGAGGTACCTGCTCAAAGCCCAATGGGCTGATTAATATGGAACGTTTGATTTTACCTGGATATTGATTAGACAGCAGGGCCGCAATATAGCCTCCGTAAGAATTACCCATGACGGTAAAATCTTGTAACCCTTTTCGCGTAATAAAGTTGGACACTCGTCGTGCTTGGCTAGCGATATCATACCCCCCTTTTGGGCTATAACTGTCACCAAAACCGGGAATATCGAGCGCCACAACATGAAACCTTGACGTTAGCTGTTTCGCTAACTTGTTCCAACTATCTTTATCCGCGCCAAAGCCATGTAAAAGCAAGAGAGTCGGTCCTTGGCCCCCTTCGAGATAAACAAACTCACCCTCTTCGACACGCAAACATTTAAACTGAAGCCCTGCGAAGTATCGTTCACACTTAAGATAAGCGTTAAACAAACTCGATTGAATGCTCATCATAGTCCCTCGGTTATTAAGCTGCATAACAGATTAGGGATAAGTTGAACTCAGTTATTGAACGATATTGCAAAAAAACGCCAGTGAGCTTTGATTCTCACTAGCGCGAGCCGGGTAGCCCTATTGTTGCAGAATTTCGACCATTTTTTCGGCGACCAAAGGTGACGAGAGGTGGTTTTGCCCCGTGACGATTCGCCCATCAACTTCTACGTGGGGCGTGTTACGTTCAGAATAAAAAAACTGTCCGCCTCTTTGCTCAATACTCTGTTGTATTAACAATGGAAATTCTTTGAAGTAGGCCTTTGTCTGGCTTTCATATGCTTCTGGATAACCAGAGATACGCTTACCTTTGACGAGGTATTCACCATCTTTGGTTTTTAAATTAACGATCCCCGCTGTACCATGACACACAGCGGAAATAATTCCGTTATGCTCTTCGTAAATACGCATTGCTAATTGCTGAACCTCGACATTTTCGGCGACGCCATACATCGCGTTACTTCCTCCCACATAGTGCACAGCTCGATATTTTGAAGGGTCAATGTCGGAAGGCGATTTCGTATGCTCTAACGCGTACATGAAGTCGCTATTGTACAAATACTTTTTGTGCAGTGGTTCTGAAGTATTGATATAGGACAAGGGAATCGCACCGCCATCAGGGCTGACAAAATCCACCGTGTAACCAGCTCTCTTGAAAGTCTCGAACGCTTTCACAATCTCGGAAAAGCTGACACCTGCGGGAAGGTTTGAATCACCGTGAAAGTGCGCGTTCGAAACGATGAATAGTATCCTTTCTCCATTATTATTTGCGCTTTCACTTGTGGCCGTCTTGCTTAAAACCTTCCATCCCGACTCAAGCTTTTTGAGGAGGAATAAATCGATAAATCGCTGCGAGCTCGCTGGTAACAGAATTTCCACTTTTGCGGTCGCTATTTTGCCCTCAATATCAATTGCGATAATCTCACCAATGCGACCATTGAACACTCCTGCACGATCCTGTTTAAACCAGGATGCATACTCACTAATGGTCACGCGCCATACCTCTTGCTCAGGACTGTCTAACATTAGTTGGGCATCTTGCTCAAAAGCCTGCTTAATCAAATCTTGTTGATTGTACGCTGTTCCTTGAATGTAGTTTTCCAACGTTTTTGCAATGAGCGTGTAATCCTCCTGTTGGGCATAAGTTGCGGTTGATTGCATAACAATAAACGCACCGCATATCCATTTTAGTAACCGACGCATAGTGTTTTTCTCCTGTGTATAGATTCGCCGCTAGGTTAAGCAACACAAGCGGTAAACACACCGAAGAATCATAATTTCGGACTCCTAAATTATAATTTAGGAGATTTGCAGTTGCTGATTTCGATACTTGGCAGGGGTAGTATGCTCGAACTGTTTGAATGCAGCATAAAATGTTGACTGAGAGTTGTATCCGCACGCTTCTGCAACCAAGTCCATGGTCAAGTTTGGCTGTTCAACTAGCAACTGTTTGGCGGCATTGACTCGCCATTCGTTGACATATAGAGAGAATGATTTCTGCAGGTTGTCATTCAACAATTGGGACAGGATGGGAACTGATACTTGAACACGACGCGCTAAGTCGGCGAGGGTCAAATTCGCGTTTTTATACAATTGCTCTTGCTGCATTAGTTCTTGCAACCGCGCGTATATAGAATCTTGAGTAGACGTTGCGATCACCCGCTCGGCATATTTAACCCGTTTCTTTTCACGCCGGTTGAATACCCACAGGATGATAGTTAAATACAGCGTGAAGGAAAACGATAGCGCGCCAACAATGTAAGATGTGTATGTCGCAGTAAAATAAGCTAGCCAGATAATCGAAGCACCCAGGATCACATGAGTACTTAACATCTGCCATATTGTGCTCCGCTCACTGTTTGGCATTGCTCTTGAAGCAGAAAGCCAACTAAGCGCTGTTAGGATAATATACGCCCCCCAAATCCAATTGATAAATCGATAAAAAACGTCGCCCCACAATTCGGGATTGTTGTGATATGGGTAGATGAACCCGACTATTATAATGACGCTTATCCAAGCGAATAGATGCCACTTCCACAGCCAGTGCTCTTCAGTTGTTGTCAGGGAGTGCTTTACATACTCATACAGCAATGGCCCGATCAATAAACATGCTGAGAGCCCAAGCTGCAAAAAGTGCTTACCGATGTTTGGATCAAAATAAAACCATATGGATTTTGAAATGCGCACGCTGATCACAAACAGCAAGCCCGCCAGAAGCCGCCGCTCAGTTGAAGAGGGGTGGGAGAGAGCTAGATATCCGGTCAATAACAGGCCGTTAAATGCACCTAGCGAGCTAAAGAAAAATAATAATTGACTGGATAACATTAAAGGTGGGCTTGTATTCCATTGGCGAACAATAATGTCAGCTAACAGTAGCGAATATCTGTTTACCGCGCTAGATGCTCACCGCAATAAGCGGTGCTTTGATAGGATTTATTGGATGAACCTGCACCGCTCTGTTAGGGTTGCGGCAAGCAAGGGAATACCGAAACCCAATGAAACTGGACGCCAAACACAGCTGGATCAAACCTTTCCCCAATCGGCGTTACCAAGTCCGACTCATGGGTTCAGAGTTTGAGCCCCACCAACGCGAATATCATATCTTTGCGCTCATTAAACATGGCCAAATTAGTTTGCGCTATCGAGAACGCAACTATGTATTAAACGCTGGTGACACACTATTAATTCCAGCAGGCGAAATTCATGCCTTTCATACCTTTGAAGGCGATCACGCCGACGTATGGTTTCATTATATCGACACTGTGGAAGCACTCGATGCCAGTGGTCACCTGTTACTACCCGAGTTAGACACCATTCTCAGCAGCAAGGATCAAACGCTGGGCTTTACCGCGTTTTTATTTGAGCAAATCGATCAACCCGTGCATCCAGAACGTTACAAACATTGGTTAAAAAAATTAGTGCTCGCTGTCAGTGATGAAAACAAGGAACAACGCATACTCAATGATACTAGTCTGTCTGCATTGATTGCGGCGAAACAGTACATCGAGCAAAACGCAGAGTTACCTTTTTGTTTGGGAGAGATTTCGGCCCGTTTTGGAATCGACAAATGGCAACTGTCGCGAAAATTTAAACCCATATTTGGTGTGACACTGTTTCAGCACATCCACGCAGTAAGAATGGTCCGCGCCAAAGACTTACTCGCACAGCATTACGCCATTGCAGATGTCGCCTTATCACTGGGGTACAGTGACCAAAGCCATTTCACTCGTTTTTTTAGGCGCTTTGTTGGCATATCGCCAAAAAAATGGACGCTATTGGTATATAAAGACCAAGCATAATAGTAAGCACTTACATTAGCTAAGAATCATTCAATATTGTGCTTTGATTGAGTGAATCTCGAACGAGTGGCAATAGACGGCGACTTACCGGCACTGTAGTTTGATTCGTCAGATACAGTACATTTTCGCTTGTGTCGGTTTGCGCTTTACCTGTCAGCGACACCACTTCATCTAAATTCACCAAATAGGAACGATGTACTTTTAAAAACGTTGGGGGTAAGTCCATTTCCAATTGTTTTAATGAACCAGAGAATAGTTTTTCTGACTTATTGAGTAAGTGGATCTCCACATAGTCCCCCGATGCTCTACAAAAAGCGATTTCTTCAGTTGAGATGACATCGGTTTTACCTGCGGATTTGAGAATCAGTTTGGATGGAGAAGAGCGTTGCGCCTTTTCGGCCAGTTTATACTCCAACTTCGCGATTGTTGACTCGTCATCCCATAATTGTTGTTGCTGTTCTCGATGCTCTCGTGCTTGCTGAACAAATAGATAACACAGCAAACACGCGATTAAAGAAAAGTAGATAATTTCGTGAAACGCTGCCGCGCTGATAACGATAGTGATTGCGGCAAGCAACTGTACCCAAAACCAAGTGCGCAAGCGCTGATCACTGTGCCGACGCCAGTAGACCAAAATCTGGCCTAGGCTGACCACCAATGGCACAAAAATACCCGCGGTTGTCTTAGCATCAAAACCAGGTATAAAAATAATGGTCACAATGGTCAGCAGGATACCGACATACAACCAATGCAGATAATGCTGTTGGGAGACCTTATAAGCACTGTATGCGAGTAGTAGAGTACCAAACATAAATGACAAACCCGTCACGGCTAATAAGCGCAAGTCATGCCAATGGTAAGTATAGTGAGTCAACCCTCTTGATAACTCAGCGCCCATCTGCAAGGCCGCCAAACAACAAAGCGCAGCAAACAATCGATGAACCGTCTTTGTACGAGGCCCGAGACTCAAAATTAAAAAGTATATTGCGCCAATGACGAAAGCACCAAGTAATACCAAGCCATACCGACTCAAATGTTGTACGTGCTCTCGCGTATCACCAAATTGACCAAAACCAATCACGTGGATGGGATAGCCCAGCGTTACCAGACTATGGTGTCCCGAGAGATGCATGACGAGCTTGTTTCCTTGGTCTCGCATCAACTCCGACGGTACGTGAAAAACCGCATCCATCTTACCCGGCACTTCATTCTGTGCACTTCCAGGAAAACCGTTACGACCTAGCAACTGTTCATTTAAATATACTTCAGAGGCACTTTTACCAAACAAAAAAATACCATAGGGAGCAGACAAGACTGGCCATTGTGCCGGGCGTTCAAATTCGATTGAAACCCAAAGTGAGGCGTTTTGCGGGTCGATGTCGACCAACTCAGCACTACGACATTGTGGCTCATCAAAACGTGGAATCTCTGTCTTAACAGGGTTGAACTCGCACAACATCACAGGTTGGTCAAATCGAAACGGAAGCAAAGGTTGCGAGTCAGCAATGGCCGCTCCGATACTGGCCCACACTGCTATGACAACCACCATGAACTTGACCACCATTTAACCTGTTTCTCCTTTTGCCGTTTGTCGACTTTTTACTACCGTTTATCGGCCACACCAGTAAATACCGGCCTTTCACAGAATACCCCTCGCAATCAATCGGTACTCGTTGCTCAATGTCGGAACACAATGTTTGGAGTAATCTTATGCGAAACACATTCACAATAGTAGCGGCATTAATCAGTGTCGGAGGGTCATGGATGGCTTCTGGGGAGACAACCAGCCCAACACTATTTACCAATGAACAAACGATCGAATTTAAGGCCAATAGTGGTGAAACAACGGATGCTGTAGCGGGCCATTTCCTCGTACCCGAGAACAGAGCCAACCCAGAATCGCGCAAAATTCGAGTAAACTACGTGCGTTTTCCCGCGATCGGTGACAAAAAGGGACCGCCCATTGTATATCTATCCGGAGGCCCCGGCGGCTCCGGAATCGGCACAGCAAAGTGGCGTCGCTTTCCTCTGTTTATGGCGCTACGTGAATATGGTGATGTGATCGCGCTAGACCAACGCGGTACAGGACAGTCAGAGCAAGCACCGCGCTGTACCTCCGATCACGCGGTGCCGCTGGACAAACGGGTAAACCAAGCTCAGGTACAATCCGCCTACCTAAGCGCGGCTCGTCAATGCCTGAGCAAATGGCGCGCAGACGGAACCGATGTGTACGGGTATACTACGATTCAAAATGCGCATGATATCAATGATTTACGTGTACACCTAAAGGCGCAAAAAGTTTCGCTTTGGGGAATTTCTTACGGCAGTCATTTAGCGTTTGCGGCGATGAAGCAATTCCCGGAATACATCGACAAAGTGATTCTCGCCAGTGCAGAGGGGCTTGACCAAACCGTTAAGCTGCCAGCAGAAACCGACGCTTACTTTGCAAAACTTCAAACCGTTATCAATCAGCAAGAGTTGCGACAGCAGATACCTGACCTCGTTGGATTGATGCGACGGGTGCACGCAAAACTCGACAATACCCCGATATCCCTAGCCATTCCTCAAAAAGATGGCTCAACCCAACAAATGTTGTTCCAAAAGGAACATTTGCAAATGCTCGCCAGTCAAATGATTGCTGATCCGAATCAGTATTTGGCAATGCTTATTCAAACCTACTGGGGCTTAGACAAGGGCAATACGCATATGCTCGAAGGTATTTTGCAGCGCGGCATATTCACAGATGAACCCATTAGTTTCCGTTTAATGCCACTTGCCATGGATGTTGCGTCAGGAATCACCCAGAAGCGTCTGACTGCAGTCAAATCTCAGGCCGAACAGTCTTTACTTGGCGAAAACCTGAATTTCCCGATGCCACTATTGAATAAATTTGACGCCAAGCTTGATTTAGGTGATGTGTTTAGAGAAGAGGTCGTATCCGATATTCCGACACTGCTATTTACCGGTAGTCTCGATGGACGTACTTATCCACGAGAACAAGCTGAAGCCATAGCGGGTCTTACACAAGCGGTGCACATCGAAGTCACCTATGCTGGTCACAATTTATACACTGCTTCCCCCAAGGTACTGGAGCGCATGCAGCAATTCCTAGCCGGTCAAAGTGTTGATAGAAGCGCCATAGAACTACCGCTGCCAAATCTCACTATGCCACCGCGCAATTAGCACATAAGATTTTGCCCACCTTTGGCACTTTGTTTGCTATGTTTACAAGTGAATGTCGTGTCAATCATTGAGAACATTATGAAAGGTGTTGTGTTTGTTAGCTTTGCGGACTTTATTGAGGAGACTTGGGGGTTAGATTTCTGGGATGAGGTACTCGACCAAGTCAAACCAGCAAGCCAAGGCATCTATACAACAGTGTCAACCTATCCAGATCATGAACTACTCGATCTGGTGGGTTTCATCTGTGATGCGAAGTCAATCCCTCTTGAAGACGCCTTACGCGCTTTCGGAAAATGGCTATTTGTAAGACTCCACGGTATGGCGCCTCCGCAAACGCAAGAATTTAGCGACCCATTTGTGTTTCTGCGCGGCGTGCAAGATGTAATTCATGTTGAAGTGAAGAAGCTTAATGAAGACGCAATCCTGCCCGAATTTATATTCTTAGAGGAAACCGAGAATCAATTGACCTTGGAATACATCTCGCCGCGACGACTGAGTAGCTTTTGCGAGGGACTCATCATCGGCATGGGCGAATTTGTCGGCCAACCACTGACAGTCGACCGCGAGGAAAGTGGTGAAGGTGACGATTGGCGCTGTATCCTAACCGTTAATAAGTAATGACATTCCATGGACGAAACTGATCTCTATACGTCGATAAAGTCACTGGAGCGCAAGTTACAGCGCGAGAGAAGTGCTAGAGAGCAAGCAGAGAAACAACTCGAGGAGTACTCTCTGCAAATTTATCATGCCAATCAAAATCTGAAGCAATCACTCGAGCGCACAGAGCGCAGTGCGCGCGAGTTGAAGTTCCTAAACGATATGTCCTCGGAAGTATCATCCGACTCACACCTTGCACAGATTACCGATAAGGCGGTGGAATTGATTACCGATTTTTTACACTCTCCCTGTGGTTTTCAGTTCATTCGCAACGCCACCGACATCCAGATTTTAAATGTTCATGGCAATGGTGTAGCCGCGGAGTATATTGCCCGTAAAGAGGTTGCAGCGCTGCTGTCAGAAACCATAGAACTGAATACTGAGGAAGACCACAATAAATGGTCAATCCAATTCCTGAATTTTGGCGAATCAACTGAAGAGCGTTTGTTGCTGTACACCAATATCAGCGCCAGTAGAGAACAGTCCTCATGGTTGGGCTTTTTTTACGATGGACAAAACATCGACTCTGAGAACCTCGCGGTTTTAGAAACGGCCCGTGCGCACTTGCAAACTGGGATTCGGCGGCGGTTTAATGATGAGCGTGTACTGCAGCACAACTTAAAACTGCAAGAGACCATTGAAAACTTGGAGGCAACCAAGAAACAACTGCTCCAGTCCGAGAAAATGGCCTCCTTGGGTCAACTGGCCGCGGGGATTGCTCATGAAATCAATAACCCGATTGGGTATGTGCAGTCCAATCAACAAATCATGCAAGACTACCTAAATGATTTCTCGCGCTATCACTCTGCCGTGTCAGAGTTGGTCAGCAGCGGGACACTTGGTCAACAGCAATTTGAGGATTTAAAGTCGCAATACGACATCGAGTTCCTGCTCAGTGATTCAAAGGACATCATTGCCTCAAACTTAGACGGTACTCAACGCGTTTCAGCAATTGTCCAAGAACTCAAGACATTTTCGCATGGCGGGGAGAACAAGACTTTCGAGCCCACATCGATTCCCGAAACCATTGATAGCGCCCTTAAAATCGTTTGGAATAGCCTGAAGTATCAACATAAAGTCACTACCACTTATAGTGATGATTTGCCCATGGTCAGTGGCAACAAAGGTCAATTACAGCAAGTCTTTGTAAACCTTTTCGTCAACGCCGCTCAAGCGATGCCTGAAGGCGGTGAGCTCTCCATCAGCGCTGATTGAAACGACCAGCAACTCATCATCGAAATTCGGGACAATGGGCTAGGTATGAATAAAGAAACAATCGATAAACTCTTCACGCCCTTTTACACCACAAAACCAGTAGGTGAAGGGACGGGCTTAGGGTTATCGGTGTCTTATGCGATTTTGGAAGCGCATAACGCCGAGGTGTCAGTAACCTCCGAACTTGGGAAAGGGAGCTGTTTTGTGTTGACGTTCCCACTGACCTAACAATGCCCTACTCAGACGCCTCATCTGCGTAATTGACGTCGAACATAAAGCTCACATCGTGATGTTGTTCAAACTGTTTAATCCGTTCGATGCTATCTGTCGTGAATTCGTGACCTTCAGGTAGGACTAGCATATGACTTTTAGAGAACAAACTTCTCAGTAGCACCATGCCAACTTCAAGTTCGGCGCTGGTATGCCGGTGTCCATGGCCCTCTGCAACCAGCGCTTCATAATGTGTGATCAGCATTTTTGCAACAACTGGGTCATAGTACTTTCCCGACAGCTGTCTAATTTTATCGAGTGCCTTGGCGTGATCGAGTAGCTCACTCGAGATGCGGCCATCAACGTAACGCCAAAAGTCCCTGGCGACGGCTAAAATTCGGGCACCAATGCTTATTTGAGTTTCCCCAAGGCCACTTGGGTAACCCTCACCATTCCAGCGCTCAAATTGCTGCGTCAGAATATCGGCGACATCACTGAGATGTTCAGCAGGCATCAAGATAGAGGACGCAACATTGATCTGATCAAAATAGCGTTCGCGTTGCTGGATACTCAACGCTTCAAACGGAGTGCGGATAATTTCGCGCTCAGCACCGAGTAGGCCTATCTCACACAACATCCCGGATAAGGTAATGTTATGCACCTGCTCTTCTTCCAAGTCTAACTGCATGGCTAAATTACTCGCCAATCTTGCAACTTTCAACGCAAACTCGCCACTAAGCGATGGATTAATCCCGATGAAGTTATACAGCATTTTATCTATGCCCTTGCGCTCTCTGCGCAACTTCCTCAGGGCGAGATAAATTTGCCTTGTGCGTTTTTCAACTTTGGCCTCCAGCTGCTCATTCGCGCTTGCCAGAGCAGCATTGTTGGCCTCTACCAAAGCCTGTAAACGCTTGTTTTCGGCCTTTAATGTTGCCGACTTTATGCCGTCAGATACTGCCTCAATCAAGTCATCATTTTGCCATGGCTTTTGAATGAAACGTTGAACCTTGCCCAAATTAATAGCGTCTATGGTCGCGTCCAATTCGGAGAACCCTGTCAGAATGATCCGGTATGTATCGGGGCTATTCGCTTCCGTCCATTGCATCACCTGAGCACCGGAGAGACCGGGCATTTTCATGTCAGAAATAACAACATGGAATTGTTCACGCTGCATCATGTCACACGCAGTCTCACCGTCTGTTGCTGTTGTAATATCAACCGGCAACTTCCGCAAAACTCGCTGTAATGACGACAGAATGTTTGCTTCATCATCGACCAATAGAACCCTGGATTTTTCCGCAGTGCGGTTTGCTTGGGGTGTTTGCTGCTCATTCACTACTTTGCGTCCTTTAGGTTGCGGATGCAGTTGACGAAACTGTTAACGCAGCTTTCAACGAACTTTTTAATCGAACATTTTCCGCAAATACTTTCAGTACTTGCTTCAGTTCAAAATTGTCCCACGGTTTGGCCAGGATAAATTCAAATAACCCTTGCTCAATGGCAGTGTGACAATCTTGCATGTCAGCGTAACCGGATATGCAGAGACGCGCGGTATCTGGGGAAATCTCTCTAATGCTTTCCATTAGCGCAAAACCGTCCATGACCGGCATGCGAATATCGGACAACACGAGGTCAAAGTGATTACACTCAAATGCCTCGAGGCAGTCTTGAGCAGAGGCGAAAGTCGACACCTCATAATGCCCTCTCAGCAGCCTCTTGAGCGCCGATAAAATCTCTTCTTCATCATCGACAATAGCCAGCTTCATTTTATCCATTGCGCTCGCCTCCTATGATGTGATCACTTTTTTCATATCTAAACACAGATGTTTAAAGGTACGCAAATAAGGTGCCTTGAAGAAACTAACTAAGCCATGCCACAAAGCTAACCCGTATGCTCGTTGTTCCCGGTAATAGTCAGCATAACCGTCTTTGACCTTTGCTTCTGCGACTCTAATCGCAGTCGCGTTGGGCATCGCAGAGCGCACCGTTCGCTGTATTATAGTCTTCATCGCGTTGAGTCGGTTTAGACGGTTTGATGTGATTGATCCTGCGCGCATTAGGTACCCCATCATCGGGTGGCTGTTGTAGGCGACGTGGCCAACATTAGCCAACTTTAGCCACATGTCCCAATCGCTTGCTGAATTTAAGCTTGGGTCAAACAATCCGCACTCAAGCAACGCGTCTTTGCGCGCAAACACCGTCGATGTACCAACGATATTGGTCGCCAACAGGGTATTGACCGGTTGCGCTAACCCTCGATAACCCATTTGAGATGTTTTATCTAATTCAACTTCTTGCCAGTAACCAAAACAATCGATGATGTATTCATAGCTCTCATTGACGTGGTCATAGTTGGTAAAACTCAACACGCAACCGCTGTTTTGCTGCATATAAGTCAACTGGGGCAGTAGTTTATTTGAGTACCAATAATCATCGGCATCCAAAAATGCTATCCATTCACCCTTTGCTGCCTTGATTGCGCGGTTTCGAGCCTTTACAACACCTTGATTCTGCTGCTCCATAACAACTAGCTGGCTCACGACCAGTTGTTTTTCCTTAAGCCACTCAACACTACCATCGGTTGAACCATCGTCGATGACAATTACCTCGCAGTTTTGTGGTAATTGCTGCAGAACACTGTCTAAGCACTTAGGTAAATAGGCTTTGCAGTTGTAATTAGGAATGATGACTGAAAGCTGAATATTCATTGTGTTGTACTCCAAATAATTTGCACAACCCTCACTCGCAATCCGCATGCCATGGTCTTTTTACTGGATACAAGGCTGATTTTTGCAATTTGCAACTCAAGTCGCCGGTTAGCTTGCATTTCGCAATGGTTTTTTGCACAAACCGGGCTGTAGGTGCTCGGCACGCGTCTTGAAAGAGTCTGACCAAATTGACTCGAAGAGCGTGCAAATGAAACATATCGGAATTGTAGTCCCTAATTTTCCTGTTGCTTCAGAAACCTTTGTGGCAACTGAAATACAAGGTTTGGTTGAAGCCGGCCATAAAGTTAGCGTTTTCTGTTTCAACTATGACGCAACCCTACAACATAGAGTCCCCGGTGGCGTTGAGGTGGTTGACTTAACGCTATCTGCTGACATAAATTTTCGCGCCCTACCCAGCCAAGTCCTCGCAGCGTTTCCGACCGCTGTGAAGTTATGTTTCCAACAAAAGCACGCGAGTCGAAAATCACTGTTACGTTACGCTGCGAGATTGGGCCAAGAAGCTTTTGTGAGAGGATGTCAGCACCTACACAGCCACTTTTTAGGTATTTCGCTATCTCACGCAGTTGTGGCGGGCGCCCTGTTTAAGATACCGGTCTCGTGCGTTGGCCATGGCCATGACGTATACCAAACACCTACCGATTTGTCGGTCAAACTCTCACGATGCGAGTTTGCTGTCGCTGTGTGCGAAGACATGAAACAACGATTAGGCGGTCTAACGCAGTCTCCGATCCATGTGATCCACTGCGGCGTCAATACTGATAAGTTTTCGGTTCATCAAGCACCCAAAAACTCAACGACGAGGCTGTTTTTCATCGGACGTTTGGTTGAGAAAAAAGGCCTCGTCTATGCTTTGGAAGCCATTGCATCGATTCCACCTAGACAACGACCAACGCTGGACATCATTGGTGATGGCCCTGACCGAAAGTGGCTGGAAACACTTACCAAACGCCTAGATATTCAGGCAAACGTCAATTTCTTAGGGTTTAAAACGCCTGACTGGTTGCAACAACAAACCGCGGACTATGACGCCTTGATTGCGCCTTTTTGTGAGGCACAAAATGGCGATCGAGACACCGGCCCAGTGGTTTTGAAAGAAGCTATGGCGATGGGTATTCCAGTCATCACAACGCGCTTTATGGGATGTGCCGAGATCGTCGACCCGCACTCTGGTTGGCTGGTAGAAACACAATGTTCCTACCAACTCGCCGATGCAGTTCAACAGCTTTCCGCGCTTACAAATGATGAAACTCAGGCAATGCGGGCAGCCGCACGCAAACGGGTGGAGTCGCATTTTTGCGCCATCAAGCAAGCCAAAAAGCTCAGTGATCATATCCAGGAGGTACCGCATCATGTCTGCGACTAAATCAATGCTGTACTACGCATTCGCCATTGTCGTCTTACGGGGCGCGAGTTTTGTTATGTTGCCGATCGTTACCTCGCACGTTGAAGTCGAGCAATACGGTATCTTGAACATACTCAGCAGTTTCACGGCTATCGCAAGTATGGTGCTAACACTTGGACTTGGCGAAGCGGTATATCGCTTCGCATCTTCCGGTAAAGAACGCCATCAACAGCGCGTTTTTTCCTGGTGCTTTACTGTATCCGTACTAGGTTGTGGGCTGTTTAGCCTAACCCTATTCATATTCGCAGATAGGTTCAGTTCGCTATTTCCATTGACCGTGCAAGAACATCAGTTTCGCTTAGTGGTTGTCAATCTCGGGTTTGCTGCTATTTCCACAGTGCCTTATGCGATATGGCGGATGACTGGGAGAGCAAAGCACTTTGCAGCATACGCAAGTATTCACACGCTGATTCAATCCGCATTGACAGTGCTGCTTTTACAATACGGTTTTGGCATAGACGCTAACCTTATTGCTGGCGCTACGAGCAGCGTGTTATGTGGGGGCTGGTTGTTGTGGAAATTCAAGTCTTTAGTGTCCTTCAAATACTTTGCGAGGACCAGCGTTCGCTGGCAATACGCGCTGAGCATGATGTTATCCGCGGCAACCATGTATTTTTTGCAGGGCGCGGAACAATGGGTAATCGCCGCGAATGTCGGGGCCGCAGCACTCGCCAGCTACTTCATTGCTGCTCAACTAGGACTCGCCGTCGCGTTGATGATTGAGCCGTTTAAGATGTGGTGGTTTGCAAGACGTCACCGGTCTATCCAAGACCCTTCAATAAACAACCCTCTATTTTCAGTATTTGGGACAGAATTAGCGGGTCTTGCAGCCTTAGTGGTCATGGCAGGTGTCCCGCTACTTCTGCCATTACTGGTACCCGAAAGTTATTTAACAGCATTGATTTGGCTACCTTGGGTTTGCCTGATCACAGTACTCAGACAGCAATCAGAGTTAATGAACCTTGGTTGTTACGTTAAATGGGATGGCAAAGCGCCTTTATTCATCAATTTATGTGCTGCTACCGTAATGTTGAGCCTTGCGCTTCTATTGGTTGATGGCTTCGGCTTAGCCGGCGTGCTAGTCGCTATGTTAGTCGCCAATTTAATCCGTACTCTGCTGAGTCTGTTTATTAGCCAATATTTGATGCGTCAGGCCTACGCAATGGGAAGGGTCATCCTCATGTGGACATGGTTACTACTCGCCTTTGCTTTAAGTGATTCAGGTAATCCTTTGTGGGTGTTCGGCCTGGTCGCAATACACGGCTCGATTATCACCATTTCTTATCACAACCTCTGGTTACCCAAAGTTAATGAACTGATGCAACGCAAGAGCTCTGGCTCGCGGGAGGTGCTAAATGGTTAGTACGCTAAATCATCAACACAAACAGTGGCTGATAGGTATTTTAGGCACTTTGCTGATTGCGTCAGCGTTTCAACTGGGAGGCGCCATCATTGCCTTTGCATTATTGATGTTACCTCTCGCGGCGACAATGGCAGTGCGAATTAGTGGTGTTTTCCTGATTTTGTTTATCTTGTTTTCATATTTTCGGTTGCACGAAGCATTTCCGGTCCTGATGCCATTTAAGTTTCCAAAGTTACTCGCATTAGCATCTCTAGTCGGTATCGTTTGGCATCTGTTTGTTACCAAGAACTTACAACCCTATTGGCATAGCGCACTGTTGGTCTTCTCAGGTTTGTTCGTGTGGCTAACGGTCAGTACATTTATGGCGATTAACACCGGGCTGGCGATCAATTACTGGAGCGGGACACTCACCAAAGTATTTATCATGGTGTTCGCCATCAGCTGGTGGGTTCGTGATGCGACAACCTTTGCCTGGATCAGGTTGGGCATAATGTTGTCAGGCGTATCTGTCGCTTGTGTTGCCTTATACAACAAAGTGAATGGGATTGGTCTAGTGGAAGGGACACGTGTTTCGATTTCACGTGATTTGCGTTCACAGCTAGGTGACCCAAACGATTTGTCACTGGTGTTGATGTTCCCCGTTTCATTTCTCGCGGCGGAAACCTTCAATAGCGGTGCAGCGACTACACGACGTATTCTGGCGGGAATCGGTTTGCTCATTGCTGTTAGCGGCATAATCGCGACTCAGAGTCGCGGCGGACTACTGGGTATCTGTGCCGTGTTTGGCTATTTCTTCTATCAACGAGTTCGTAATATATACATTACGGGTGCGGCTGGCCTTTTTGGCGTCATGTTACTTGCAGTCGTCGCGGGAATTGGTGATCGACAAAGTGGCGGGGCTGCCGAGACAGGGGTTGACGCATCAGCAATGGGCCGGCTGTATGCCTGGCAAGCGGCCTTCAACATGGGCACCAGTAATCCACTTACGGGCGTCGGAATTGATAATTTTTATGCAAACTACTTTTTCTATAGCCCGCATTGGGACGGCAAGAATCACGCGGTTCACAGTACTTGGTTTCAGGTACTTGCCGAAACAGGGTTTGTCGGCTTGGCACTATTCATCACGCTGATCGTGGCCATCTACAAGATTCTCAGACGTACGCAACGGTCACCGATGCTGCAAAAGAACCCCTCTTTACAAGCAACCAATCGCTCACTTCAAGCGGGGTTGTTGGCCTTCTGCGTGTCGGGAACATTTTTGACTCAGGCATTCACTTGGCCGCTGTACATAATTCTAGCGCTTTCGGTCGCGTTCGAACGTCTCACGCAAGAGCAGCTCAAAGTGCCGATATCGAAACCAAACGCATAGTTCACAATCCTGCAGGCATTTTGCAAAAAAGCCGTCACTGCAAACTGCAAGACCCGTTTTAAAATTAATGTAACACCCTGAAAAAATTGAATTAAAAAGCTGGCAAGTTAAATGCTTCTGATCTTTAGAACAGTGATTATTACCTGGAGAAACAGTGATGAGTGAAGCAATTGTAAAGTGGGTAAAACACGACAATTCGAGTTTAGCGAATGTGTGTCGCCAACTGTTTTACATGGTCCGGAATCCGAGCATACCCGCCGTTGGGGTCATATATAAACCATTGCGAGTGGCTCACAACACGGTCGTTAACCTATGGGCACTTTGTACACGCGTGTTCTATTACACCCCAATGTTCAAAACGCGGTTGAGTAATTCTCCCGTAAACCTTTATCTGTATAGCGGCATGCCGCAGGTGCTTGGAAAGCTCGATATCACCATCGGTGACAACACCAGAATATCCGGTATTTCAACACTGTGTGGACGAAGCTGTGCGACGGAAACACCACAACTCGTGATAGGTAAAAATGTCGATATTGGCTGGCAAAATAGTTTGTCAGTTGGAACCCGAATCGAAATCCAAGACAACGTTAGATTAGCCGGCAAGGTGTTTTTAGCTGGTTTCCCCGGACATCCAATTGATCCTGTCAGCCGCCGGCAAGGCGCGCCCGAAACCGACCAACAAGCCAAGGAAATCATTCTTGAGCAAGACGTTTGGGTTGGTACGGGTGCGACAATTCTGGCTGGCGTTCGAGTTGGCAAAGCCAGCATTGTTGCGGCCGGTTCGGTAGTAACTAAAAACGTACCCGCTGGCGTGATAGTCGCCGGCAATCCAGCCCAAATTGTCAAGCATTTGGAGATTAGTGATGAATAGATTAATTATTTTCGGCGAAGATTGGGGACAACACCCCAGCAGTACCCAGCATCTGGCGAAACACCTCAGTACTTATGAGCACATTACTTGGGTTAATTCAGTAGGTATGCGCGCGCCGAGCATAAACGCAAGGGACCTGAAACGCGTCGCGCAGAAACTGACATCCTTCGCGACGAAGACTCGGATAAATTCTCAACCAACAACGAAAGTAGCTGCATTCGAAGTACTCAACCCGGTCGTATTACCTTGGCATAACAATGCACTGGTGAATCGTTTTAATCAGCGTCAAATTGCATCGCTATTAGGTCCCCGAAAAGCCGGCGAGCGCCGCGTTTATTGGCTAAGTTTACCAACAGCCGTGTCGATGATTGATATCCAGCCGCAAGATAGAGTTGTTTACTACTGTGGGGATGATTTCTATGCCTTGGATGGCGTAGACGCATCGATGATCAAACGCTGGGAACCGCAACTTATCAAGCGCGCCGATCTTATCCTAACGGCCAGTGAGCCATTGTTAGCCAAGATGCCCAGTGAAAAAAGCCAACTGCTTGAGCATGGCGTAGATTACGCGTTATTCAGCACCAAAACTCAACCGCACCCAAGGCTCAATCCCACTCGCCCAACGGTAGGTTTTTACGGCAGTATTTCAGAGTGGGTTAATGTGGACATGCTCGCTAAACTCGCTACGCAAAGACCTGAATACGACATTATGCTAGTCGGCGAAATTAAAACCGACGTTGCTAAACTACGCGCGTTCAATAACGTTATATTCGTGGACGCAGTGGAGCATCATCAACTACCCAGCTTTTCTCAACACTGGCACGCACTCCTGATGCCCTTCAAGCTCAATGCTCAAATACAGGCGTGCAACCCCTTGAAACTACGGGAGTACCTCGCAGCAGGGCAACCCATAGTGTCGACTTATTTTCCTGCGGTTGAGCAATACAGTGATCTAGTGAACGTGATCGACTCACAACAGGCATTTGTCGATGCGGTAACAAATGCGGTAGAGCAATCTGAGTTTTTGCGCGACTACACGTCCCGTAAACAGCAAGAACGGGTTGTTATCCATGACTGGTCCCAACGCGCTCAAAGCGTAAGATTTCACATCCAAGCCATTTTGTAATATTCCCCTTCTGGCATTTTGCTAATTCACCCTTGCAAAATGCCTCACCCCGCTCTCAAAAACTTATAAACCATTGTTTTTTATAAAAATAATATATGGCAGGACATATGCTTCACCTTTACTAACGAACAGTGGAGGAAAGAATTATGCGGCTTCGTTTTAAAGCAACACTATTAAGTACCATTGGCTTGTTCTTTGCGTTGAGCAACCCAACGATGGCAGACCCATTCGCAACCTGTCCGTCGAAAGCCTTCCTGGTGCAAACGTCAGTGGCAAAACTATATGGCGTAAACCTTGTTACCGGCAGTTCCCCATTACTGTCCAGCGATATGGGGACTACTGGCAAACTCAACGCGATGGGTTTTTCAGTTCACGATCAGTATTTGTACGCGTGGAGCTATCAACACAAAACACTTGCGCGGATCGGTAACGATTACCAAGTTGAACCACTATCAGTAACCAATGTCCCGGAAAAAACGTTTTTCGTTGGCGACGTCTCTGTGGCTGAAAATCGCTATTACATGTATCGTCGTGACACGGGTTACGGGTTGTTCAGTATTGACCTGAATCCAACGAGCCCAGACTACCTGAATGTAGTGAAACGAATTGACTCAAGTGCTCTGCGCCTGACAATTTATGATTTGGCTTTTCATCCAAACAATGGATTTGCCTATTCAGTAGACTCAGGCGGTAATTTGCATCAAATCGATGTTGCTTCAGGTTCCTCATCAAATCTGGGCAATGTGGGTCAGCGCGGGACGTTTGGCGCGGTCTATTTCGATGTAGAAGGTACTTTCTATATTAGCCGTAACAGTGACGGCAATATATTTCGTATCGATGTGGCAGCAGCCAACCCCAGTGCAGAACTGTTCGCCATTGGACCATCTTCCAGCAATAACGATGGCGCGCGGTGTGCTATCGCACCACTGATTGACGAAGATGATACGACTGTTGATTACGGAGACGCCCCAGACACTTATGGTACCAGCTTGGCAAACAATGGTGCGCGACATGAGATTGTGCCCAACGGACTATTCTTGGGTCAAAGAATTGATGGCGAGCCTGTCGCCGCGGTTTACCCAAGCAGTGACGACAACAGTGGCCAAAGTGATGAGGATGGGATCAGCTTTTTGAGCGGGTTTGAGTCTGGCTTAACCAGCGCAATTCAAGTCGAAGCTTCCAAACAAGGCTACTTAAGCGCTTGGTTAGACACCAACCTTGATGGCGTTTTCGCCGAAAACGAAAAAGTCATTAATGATTTAGTGGTTGAGTCAGGTATCTCTAGAACCAACTTCATCGTGCCTGCTGATGCACTTGAGGGTGACTCTTGGATGCGCTTTAGACTATCGGACACACCTGGCTTGAGTGCGGTTGGCGGTATTGTCGATGGCGAAGTCGAGGACTACCCTGTGGCGATCTCCCAGACGAATTTGACGACTGTTTACTATCCGAGCGGTCGCAGTTTCGTTACCTTGGCCTACGAGGACAATTGGCCCGAAAAAGGTGACTATGATGTCAATGATGTCGTTATCAAAATGCGAGCTTCCGCGTCATACAGTGAGGACGGTCTTAGAAAAGTCAAATTAGAAGGCTATGTAACCGCCGTCGGTGCCAGTTATCACAATGGCTTCGCTGTGCGACTCTACGGCGTTGATGTTAACTCGGTAGAACGCGATACCATCAGGTACATGTTAAACAATGAGCTGGTGTCTGCTTCCCCCATAGAATCTGGCAACGAGCTGATTGTTGTTATTACGGATGATGTCTGGAAATTGGTAACACCGCCTACTGATTGTCGTTATTTTAATACTCAAGACGGTTGCATTGGCGGTTTCGGTGGCGAGTTCAGCATTGAGTTGCAAATACAAGAAACTCGCAACAACAGCCGTTTCTCTGTATACAATTTGGATCCATTTATCTTCGCAACACCCAACACCTTTCATGGCGACTTACTCGGTGAGCCTGGCCGTGGATGGGAAGTTCATTTAAAAAACCACGAGCCCACAGAAGCCTTCAATTACAGCTTATTGGGTATGGCGGATGATGCTTCAGATCCAAGCGCAGGCTATTACTTCCAATCAGGTAATGGCATGCCATGGGCGTTTGAAATTACCAACGACTGGGCTTACCCCAAAGAGTTTACTGATTTAGCAGTTGCCTATCCTGATTTTCAAGGCTTCGTTGAGTCAAATGGTACCTCAAACTCGCGTTGGTTCATGGTATCGAACGCAGTTGCTTCGAAAGTCATTTATTAAGGGGAAAAAAGATGAATACAATGCAGAAAACATTAAGCGTTCTTTCGATACTGACACTTGTGGCCTGTGGTGGAGGTGGCGACGCTGGAGGAGAGTCTTCTTCAGCACCAGCACCAGCACCAAAGCCAGCACCGGCTCCATCACCGACGCCAGCGGTTGAGCAGCCGCAAGCAGTTACCACTGCTGATCTCATAGTCGATGCCGATTTTACCCTCGATACATTTAGCGAGCACTCGCTGGATGTTGATGTTAGCAGCCGACTAAGCGGCAGAATGTTCATCAATGTCTGCGAGTTAGTCGACGAGGTAAGTGAACAGTTAAACTATCAGTCATGCTTATTGACGGCTCCGTTGAAGGATGGGCGTTTGTCGCTCTCACTAACGGTTAGTAATAGTGTCGACGCTTTGGGAGCAGAAATAGTCTTTCCCGATAATCTCGATGCGCATGAAATCCATTATTGGACGCGTCTAGATCTCGATAACGATAACGTATTGCTGATCAATTAACCTGATCATCTCAAACAGAACAGGCCGCTTAGCGGCCTTTTTTATTGTTGGCAGCTTTCTTGCGACATCTACTACAAGAAGAGTAAAAGTGAGGATGTTGTGTTGCAAATTGCAAATGTTGTCCTGAATTCCACGGAATTTCACGAAAACCACTGCAATTTGCAAACTTCAAAACAAATATGACGGTAAGACAACAAATAACACGACTGATTTACCTAGCGCTGTATGCTTTGTACAGACGGGTTAGACTGTTTGTCGTGCCATTGGTCATACTTCCAATCGTTGTTGTGTTGCACGGTACCACGGCTGAAAAATATTACGTAAACCATGCTTCCGTTCTGTTAGAAGAATCAGCACTTCTTAATCCATTCCTTGATGAGCTGTCGTTTTCGTTTGAGCTAGAAGATCGCATCGATGCATTAAAAACACTTGTTTTAAGCCGTGGCGTGATCAACGACGTCGCATTGAAAGCTGGCATTATCACTGAAGATACGCCGCTACTTGAAGCCGAGCTATTGAATGAAAAGCTAAGACAAAATCTAACCATATCGATGGTTGGTGATGAGCTCGTAAAAGTGCAGTTCAAATGGCATCAACCAGAAGTGATGAAAACCGTGCTCGAACAGATTGTCGAAGCATTCATCGAGAAATTGCTAGCGCCGACAAAAACCTCATTGGACACGTCGGAACAGTTTTTCCAAGCGCAATTAGAAAACTTACGTCTCGATCTTGAACAAGCCGATAGCGAGTTAGCCATGTTCCGCTCTGAGAATCGCAGCGAGCTGCCGCAACTGTTCATGAGTAATCAAGAGGCGTTGCAAACCGTTGAACGCCAGCGCCAACTAAAATCAGTCGAACTCTCAGGAGTGCGCGCTCGATTAGAGATGCTCGAACAAAAATTGGGTAAAGCGAACCCCGTTATCGGCTTACTCGAAGACAAGATTATCCGTGCCGAATCTGAATTAGCATTACTAAAGACAAGGTATACCGACAAGCACAGTCGGGTCGTGAACATACAGAGACAAATCACCACGCTAAAAGCCAAACAGAGCGAATTAATCGATTCTGCGGACGATCTAAAAGACTTGGATATTGATCGCCTTTGGCAAGTCGCTAACACGCTCCCGGAAGAAGAAAGTGCGGGCCAACCGAATTTGTTAGTCACGCAAATCGTTGCTTTGCAGGAAATCCGTAATCAACACGCGCAAGTCATTGAGGAAATGGCCATGCTTGACGCTCAGGTAGAAAGCCTAACGCAGCGATTAACGCAGTCGAGTGAAGTCGACAAACAGTTGCGTATCTTGGAGCGCGATTACGAGGTCAAGTCAGATTTGTATCGCGACATGCTATCGCGTTATGAGATGGCCAAATTGACCGGTAAGTTAGTGCGTTATGAAGGGCCGGATAAGGTCAAGCAAATCGAACGCGCATACAGCCCGACGCGCCCCATCAATTCACCGATTAGTTTGATCGCCATTATGGGCGTAGTCCTCGGTGTATTCGCCGGGATCCTATTTGTCTTCGCAGCCGAATTACTCGACTCAACCGTCAAAGACAAAGTGACAGCTGAAAAACTAATCAATCGCCCAGTTTTATCCATTCTTCCCGTACTCAACCCAAGCGCGTCAAATACTAGCGCGCCAACAGGAGGTAACAACGCATGAATGTTTTACAAGTAGTCCAGCACCTACAAACAGGCGGACTCGAAAAAGTCGTGCTCGATTTGGTTAAGAACAGTCAATATGCGGAATCGACGTTTCTCGTCTCATTGGAAGGGTCACGCTCGCAGGCTTTGACTGTCTTCCCTGAGCTAAAACGACTTGGTCATCGCTTGATCTGTTTAGAAAAACAAACCGGCTGGCAACTTGGTGTTGCTCGACAGTTATCCAGAATCTGCGTTGAGCATAAAATTGACGTTGTACACAGCCATCATATCGGGCCATTGCTTTATAGCAGTATGGCATTGATAGGGAAAAAACACTGTAAGCATCTGCATACCATTCATGATGCGTGGTTCTTAAATACACCTCGTTACTGTACCTTGTTTCGATTTGTCGCCATGTCGTCAAATGTCGAATTTATCGCCGATGCCGCCGCCGTCTCTGCAGACGTTCACAGCAAGTCAGGCGTGCACGTACCGCATACCATTTTAAATGGAATCGATACGCGTGTATTTAAGACGGGCACCAAATCAGTTGCTAGGCGGAAGTTGGGTCTACCTGAGTTTGGCGCTTTGGTCGGCTGTGCTGCCCGTCTTGAGCCAGGTAAAGGACACAAACAGTTACTCTCTGCTGTAACTAAATTGCCACAAGACATCTCTCTGGTTTTAGCCGGTGATGGCAGCATGCGCGCCGAACTAACGTCAATCGCGGAGCAAATGGGGATTGCCAAACGCATCCATTGGCTTGGCAACTGCCAGGATATGCCGACGTTTTATCAAGCAATAGACAGTTTTTGCCTATTTTCCGAGCGAGAGGGCCTGCCACTCACGTTAATGGAAGCCATTGCCAGCAAGACGCCGGTTGTCGCCACCAATGTAGGAGGCATACCAGAAATTGTGTCCGATGATACCGGTATTTTGTTATCGCCCCAAAAAGCCAGAGCACTTCCGACCGCACTCATGCGTAGCTTGCGTTGGAAAGTCGCTCCAACCAGATTCGAGCACGCGCGTCAGCGCATCGATGTGATGACCATGTGCAACCGCTACGACAGTCTATTCAACGCTGCATTCAGCGTAGGAGCTTAATTATGAATATGCTTTGGATTGTGACCACAGTTTGCGCGATTGTGTTTGTATATCACCACGCACTGTACCCTTTATTACTTAGATTCTTAGCCGCGCGTGCTACGCGCGTACAAGAGCAGTCAGTAGATAGTCAACGAAAACCTAGGATTGGCATACTGATGTGTGCCTATAATGAGCAGGCGCATATCCGTGCAAAGCTAGACAACCTCGCCATGCTCGATTATCCCGCCGGCCTTTTCGACATTCACGTTGGTCTGGACGGGTGTACAGACAACACGGAAAATATTGTCGATGCTCAGTTTGCGATGATGTCGCAGCAGAGAATCTGCTGCAGTAAGCTACTCAACGAAAAAAACCTGGGCAAAATCGCCACCTTGAATCGCCTCATTCAAACTCATAAAGACGATTATGATGTCTTACTTTTCACTGATATCAGCGCATTGCTCAGTATGGACGCGTTAAATAAAGTAGCGGACGCGTTTAACGACCCCTGTGTTGGCGTTGTATCAGGCAATTACCAATTTCTGGAGCCATTGTTGCCAGAACAACAAAAGTATTGGAACTACCAGAATTCACTTAAATCTGCCGAGGGTGCATTGGGTGCTGTGATTGGTGTTCCAGGTGCAATGTTTGCGATGCGCAGTGAACTTGTCGAACGCGTTCCCTCCAATACCATTAACGATGATTTTGTGCTACCCATGCGCGCTCTCCAAAAAGGTTTCCAAGCGGTGGTAGACCCTGACCTTGGTATCGTCGAGTTGGAATCAGATACCGAGTCAGCCGACCGACAGCGTCGCGTAAGAATCGGGGCGGGAAATATTCAGCAACTATGGGTGTTGCGTGATATGTTGAATCCCAACCATGGTTGGGCAGCATTCAACTTCTTCAGCGGCAAGGGCCTGCGCGCATTGATGCCACTCGTACTGTTGCTTGGTACGGTTTCGATCGTGTCACTTTCAATGTTGGGGGACGTGTTGGCCCAAACGTTGTTAGCACTTGGAGCCACCGCCTTATCACTGCCAAGTCTGGCGCGAGCATTTGCACCGCATATGCGCTTGCCGATTTTGCCGTCTTTAGAGTATCTGGTGATCAATTACACCTATGCGTTATGTGGCGTTTTGAAGTGGTTCTCTGGTCGCTATGCACAGTCTTGGAATAATTCGTCTGCAGCTTCTAGTGAGGTCATTCCGGCCTCGGTAAAAGTGAGTAAACGCGTCATGGATTTAGTCTTGGGGAGCGCTGCACTGGTCGTGTTAAGTCCCGTTATGTTAGTCACTGCGATCGCGATCAAACTGTCTTCAAAAGGCCCTGTGTTTTATAAACAGCTCAGAGTTGGGATTGCCACACAAGCCTGTGTTTCGTTTTTTCACGTAATCAAGTTTAGAACCATGGTCGAAGATGCTGAGCGCTTTTCCGGCGCAGTTTGGGCAAGTGAGAACGACCCTCGGATCACCCCAATCGGTCGTTTTTTACGTCGAACCAGAATTGATGAGCTCCCCCAGCTTTGGAACGTAATTGTCGGTGAAATGTCGCTCGTCGGCCCGCGACCAGAGCGCCCAGATTTTCATCATGAATTAGAATTTAAAATCCCAATGTTTACGGAAAGAACCTATGGGGTCAAACCAGGGATAACAGGTCTCGCTCAAGTCAAAGACGGGTATCCAAATGATATCCCCGGTATGCGTCAAAAGTTGGCGTGGGACATGGCGTACAGCCTAACGCTAGCAAATCCACTCCTGTGGTTGAAAACTGAACTCGCCATACTGTTGGCAACCGTGAAGGTGGTTGTTCTTGCCAAAGGCCAATGAAGCAAAATGCAATAAATGCCTCTCGCAAAATGCAACAACCTTAAAGAGAAAGTAACTAAATAACTGATTATTATATATAAAATTGTTGGCTTCCTATTTGTAAGTAGTTTGATAACGACGAATAGGAGGCAACTCATGCAGAATCAGCTTAATTCACACATCGATAACGATATTTTACATATTGAACTACCGGAAGAGTTCGACAGCTTCAAAGTCGATAGTGTTCGCGATCATTTGGACGCCATCGCCGCTGACGAATCTTTGAGTGTCAGTTTAGATTTTCAAAACAACCAATTCATCGACTCATCAGGCATAGGCGCAATTGTTTTCTTGTTCAAACGCCTACGCGCCAAACAGCGCAATCTGGTGCTATCAAACGTTTCTGGTCAACCGCTAAAGCTTATGACCATGTTGCATGTTGATCGCGCAATCCCCGTAAATCGCAACACACAACAAGTGTCGTCATAGGAGCAGTACGATGAGAATCTTCATATTGCTATTCGTCACATTAATGAGCACAGGTTGTGCAACTTGGCCGAAACCAGGTCAGGGCGGTTGGGGCGAAAACTTTCTTCGTCATGAAACGGGTAACGAGTCAATTTGGTACACCGAAAGTTACGCAAACTTGAGACGTGACCTTGACTACTTGCGTTTACGTCTTGATGTACTGCGCGCTCGTGGCATCGTTGACTGTATGCCCGCCAAACTCAAATTGGCGACCTTGATGGCATCGCGTATTACGCGTCAATTAAATGCCAAAATGTACGCTCAAACCGAGCATGACCTTGGTATTTTTTACCATCAAGTGAATCTTCTTCAAGTCCATTTTGAGTCCGTTCAAGAAGCGACTGGTTGTGGGCGAACTAAAGTGCCAGTGATGATCAGCGGTAGCGTTAAAAAGACAGCTGAATCATTACTTAACAGTGACAATCAATTTGCATTTGCGGACGACAATATCACCCCTAAATTCGCCATGCGTATCGCCCAGGCGGCCAAGTTACTCGCTGCATATCAGCGCGTTGCCATACTGATTATGGGCCATACAGACGTCATTGGTGACGACGGTAGTAACGTCGAACTGGGTATGTCGAGAGCGCAAAAAGTAAAACAGGCGCTTATCGATGCAGGATTATCACACGCGCACATTACAGTGATAAGTAAAGGTGAAGCGGAGCCATACGCTGAGGGCACGTCTCTCGCAACTCGCCTATCAAACCGACGTGTTGAAAGTGTCATCTTAGAGTTGTCTGATGGCCAAATGATTCAGCACTCGCTTGAACACGGTATGCCATTAACAGACTGGACACATCACTTGGGTCAGGAAAAGGAGTAATTGGTTATGAAACAGGTTTTAGTCGCAATACTTTCGGTAACTCTGTTTTTCTGTGCTCACGTGCATGCTGAGTCAATTGAAATCGGTAACAAGCTGGTGGTCAACATGCCAGGTGAACAAGGTTTTGAACAACCTTTTGAAGTGTCAGAGAAAGGCGTGATTACGCTTCCCGAGGTTGGCAACGTACACGTAGCAGGAAAGTCGATAAAGGAAGCGGAGCAATTAATCAAACTCAGTTTGTCTTTGGTATACGTTGACTTATCAAGCTTCTATATGGAGTTTGCATCTCGAGACATTAGCGTAACCATTCTAGGTTACGTCAACCAACCTGATCGTTATTCGATCCCGGAATATGGCAATGTTCAGATGATCATTAATGCGGCAAGTGGCCTTAAGCCCGGCGCGCAATTAGATAAGATGCAACTGCGTCGTGGCGATGAATATCGCGAATTTGATTACAAAGCCTATTTGGACTCTGGTGATATTCAAATTTTACCTAAACTGCAAAGCGGTGACATTTTGTTTGTCCCTGCGTCGCCGTTGATCGGTAACGTACAAGTTGAGTTTGATGCCCAAACACTCAGTTCTTCGGGTGACGCTTCCGATAGCTCAGTCGCGATTACACTGATTGGTGAACTGCACAATCCCGGCACATTCTCCTACAAACCTGATATGACCATTATCGATGCGTTGATGCGTGCTGATGGTGTGACGCGCTACGCAGACGTGACCAGCATTCGCATCATCAATGAGGATGTACCGGCCGTGTTTGACTTAAAACAATATCTTGATAGTGGTGACAAAGCGCTGCTACCCAGTATTGAGGGCGGCACAACCATTTACGTTCCCATTATGGTGGAAGATGTGAATACCACTGCGCGTACTGTATATGTAATGGGCGAGGTACAAGCCGCAGGTGCCTATGAAATCACCGAGCAAGCCGGTTTTATGAACATTTTAGCAAATGCCGGCGGCCCAACTCGCTTCGCAGAGACGCGTCAAATCAAAATACTCAAAACGAATGGCGAAAACATCTTATTCGACCTCGCGCAATACAGTGAAAGCGGCGACCCTAGTAATATTCCAGATGTGGTACCGGGTGATGTCATTTTTGTTCCCGAGAAGACCGACATCAATGAAAAAAGTTGGTTGAAAGTGTCACCAAACCGTGCGGTAAAAGTCATTGGTGCGGTCAATCAGCCGGGCCGTTATGAGTGGAGCGACGAGATGGATTTAATGGATTTACTCGCCCATGCTGGCGGTCCTACTAAAGGCGCTAACGTCAACGATATAAAGGTTATTCGCGAAGGTGAGGCCAGCTTCAAATTCAGTCTAGAGGAGTTTGCACAGCTCAAGGGTGAGTATGCCAAACTACCAGATATCGAAGCGGGCGACACCATTATTGTCGAAGAATTGCCACAAGATCCAAAAGATAACAAGTCACAGTGGGTTAGACAAAGCCCTGACCAATCTATCTACATCATGGGACAGGTTGGTGCCCCAGGTCGCTACGCATTCGACTCGAAGTATCATTTTTTAGATATTTTGGCAGCGGCCGATGGTCCCAATGACCGAGCCGATATCCGTAATATCCGTATTACGCATCGCAATAGCAACGCTGCGAAAGTAACAAAATTGGACCTTGCATTGTATTTTGAGACCGGCGATGAGACCTTGTTCCCACTTATTATGCCTGGTGACACCGTTTACGTACCTGAGCGCAACAAAGAGTGGTTAAGCCGTCCGAAAGAAGAAATGGTGCGCCTAATGGGTGCGGTTCGTCAGCCAGGTCGTTACACATTTGACGACTCGATGACACTGTTAGATTTGATTGCCGAAGCCGGTGGTCCTATGGATACCGCCATGATCGACAAAATCGTGGTAGTCAATCACCTTTGCTGCGCTGAGGAGGCTCGTACTTTTGATTTAGACGAATTTATGCGTAATCCAGATACCTACAAAATTCCGGTATTGCGCGCGGGCGATACTGTTTATGTGCCTGACCAGTCTTCGGATAAATTCAGCAGCTTTTGGAAAGACACGTTAGACGTATTAGCAGTTGTTGCAATCGTAGCGGGGTTATAAACATGAAACTCATTCCAGATTCATATCAAGAACTCGACAATATTATCCAAGCGGCTTCGGCTGCTGAGGCCAAGTGCATGTGTTTTCTCTCTCCTGATGGTGGTGAGGGCGTCAGTAGCCTGACAATGTCAGTTGCTGCGCGATTACATAAAACGTCCAATAGGGTGTTAGTGCTCGACCTGAATCAATTTCATCCAATGTCGAAACAATTACCCGCGATAGGCGAACACAGCGCAACATGGCGGTTTGATACCATCAGTTCACAACTGAACATTAGTGAACATTCCGGCGTACATTTTTTAAGTGTGACAGAGCTGGATGACAAAGATGTCGCGCGTGACCCCAAAGTCGTAAGGGAAGCGTTCAAGCGCTGGCAGCAGGAGTTTGATGTCATCTTGGTTGATTTGTCGCCTTTGCTCAGAGTTAACCAACACAATATACCCAGTCGAGTGTTTGCCGAAGCATCAGATATCAACATTCTGGTTGCTGCTGCTGGCTCTACCACTGAAGAAGCGTTGGTTTCAGCGAATCAACGATTGGTCGAGGAAGGATTTAAGAATGTCAACATTGTGCTTTCACAAACTGCGTTACCGCCACTTGGACCAAAATTGTTGGCCAAAATCGACGCTTTGTCTGTTATTCCGAGTAAACTCAAAGTGATGCTAAAGAATACAATTGTCCGCCAAGCATGGCTATTCAGACCTATCGGAGTATAGATGCAAGTCGTTAGTCAACGATTCACACTGGACTGGATTACGTTGTCTAGTTTCAGGATGAATTTGTTTCATTTGCTGCGTCGCCACTCTGTGTCGACTGAACACATTGATCATGCGGGTTTAGTATTCACTGAATATCTTACCAATCTGCTCAAACACGCAAACGCAGAGGGGCAACCAATCAGGTTCGAGGCGAAATTAATGGCCGATAGCTTGGTATTGTCTATCGAGGACATGACGCCTTTTAATCCGCATCTCGATGAAAGAATAAGTGACTCACTAGACGTCCCAGAAAACCTACCACTGCGGGAGGGAGGTATGGGGATCGAATTGATCAAAACACTCGTCGGACGATACACCTATACACGACACGGCCAGGTAAATCGCTTCGAATTTGCCCTTCCCGCCGGTATTCAAAAACCCAGTATTTTGTTGATTGATGACTCAAAATCGACACTCGCACTTTTAAAAGCTTACCTAGACGATGATTTTGATATCAAAACTTATGAGAACCCAGTCATAGGCCTAAGCGAAATTATCCGCAACCCGCCGGATGTCATTATTGTTGATATCCATATGCCAGAACTGACCGGTGATAAATTAATCGAGCGTGTGCGCCAGCATGAAAAACTCAAGGACACCAAAATTTTAGTTTTAACGGGGGAAATCTCCAGTGAGCAAGCTAAAAAAGCTAACGTCCTGGGGATCGACGCGATGTTAACCAAACCAACAAGTAAAGAAGAACTCCATCGAGTTTTAGACATGCTGTTGAGTGCAAAAGTGTTCCGTTTCAGGCCAACGAGAGAAGATGAGGGCACACAACACTTTTCCATGGGTGAACTCAGCGTGCATAAAAGAGGCTCGGTCAACCTAACAGACAGTGGTGATATGCTATTCAACTTCTCCCAAGGGGACAGTAACTTTTTGATTTTAGTGGATGTAATGGGGCATGGCGCTGAGGCGTCGCAGATCCGAGAAAAACTATCGGGCTTTTTCGCTGGAGTCTTCATGTCGGATATTTCAACACCGGAAAAAATCATTAATGTTCTCTCACAAACCCTACATTCAGATGTGTTGAAGGAAGAGAGCATTTTGCCCTGCATCATCTGTAAAGTAACGGGTCGCACAGTCGAGTGGTTGGCCGCTGGACACCCGCCACCGATTTTGATTGGCGTAGACAGCATAGAGACGTTTAACGGTTCGGTGCAACCCTTACCAGGGTTGTTACTCGATGCACACTACTTGACACAAACCACTACCTTGGCTGTTGATCAACGGCTATTGTTGATTACCGATGGCATATTCGAAAATCAATCTCGCGCTAACAACAACGCAGATGTTCTAATTCAAGATGCGCTAGAATGTTCAGAATGCCGACGCTATCGAAAAGCCGCCAAGCAGCAGGACGACGATTACCAGTTGCTAAATTGCTTATGGCGTAATAGTTTACCTTTATTAAGTAGAGAAACTGACGACGCTAGCCTAATCTTGATCGGGTAGTGGAGAGTAAACAAGGGAGTTTCAATGGCGGCAAAGATCTTAATTGTTGAAGATACCGAATCTTTGGCGTTGCTCTACCAGAACTACCTCATTCTCACAGGTGCCGAAACCGTTATCGCCGGAACCGCTCAAGCCGCCAAGGCCGAGATAGAGTCATCAAAATACGACCTCGTGCTTTTAGACATTATGTTACCGGATGCCAACGGCATAGACGTGTTGGAGTGGATCAATAATCGAGCAGACAAGCCGCAAGTCATTGTAGTGACAGCGCATGGCACCAAAGAACTTGTCGTTAAGTCAATGCAACTAGGCGCCGTGGACTTTGTTGAAAAGCCAATCGAATCTGATCGATTGCGCGTCACCGTTAACAATGCGCTAAAGTTGAAGACGCTTGAAAAACAGGTCGAAAACTATTCGGTGCAAAACAACCCGTCGGGGTTTTGCGGCATGGTCGGTGCTTCGCCTGCCATGCAAACTGTTTATCAGATCATCCAAAATGCCGCGCCGAGCAAGGCAAGTGTGTTTATCACCGGTGAAAGTGGCACAGGTAAAGAACTCTGTGCCGAAGCGTTGCATCAAAGCAGTGAGCGCAAATCCGGTAATTTCGTTGCGTTAAACTGCGCAGCCATTCCCAAGGATCTTATCGAAAGTGAAATTTTTGGTCACGTCAAAGGCGCATTTACCGGCGCAACCGGCAGCCGCGAGGGTGCAGCAGGCCAGGCCAATGGCGGAACACTTTTCTTCGACGAAATTTGTGAAATGGATCTGAACCTGCAAAGTAAGCTACTCAGGTTTATTCAAACAGGCAGTTTCCAAAAAGTTGGTGGTGAAAAATTAGAGCAAGTCGATGTTCGATTTGTGTGTGCAACCAACCGCGATCCATGGCAGGAAGTACAAAAAGGTAACTTTAGAGAAGATTTGTATTATCGCTTACACGTCGTTCCGATTCACCTGCCACCATTAAGAGAGAGAGATCAAGATGTGGTACTTATCGCTACGAAAATGTTTGAGCGGATTGCCAAAGAAGAGCAGAAATCATTCAGCAAACTGACCCAAAGTGCCCAAGCACTGCTACAGAACTTCAGCTGGCCCGGTAATGTTCGACAACTCGAAAATACGATTCGAAATGTCGTCGTGCTCAATAACGCGAATGTCATCGACGACAGCATGTTTCCACCACTGAGAAGTAACGCTGGCACACACGATAATGGCAATCAGGTGCAACCGACCGCCGCGCCACCTCACTCGCCGCAAGCTAACAACCTCTACACACCGACCGCTATTGGGGAAGATTCCAACGCGTCAACCGTATCAACATCAGCTGTGCTGTCCCCGGAGTCGATAGAACCAATGTGGCAAGTTGAGAAACGCTATATCGAAGCCGCGATTCAAGCATGCTCAGGTAATATATCCAAAGCCGCGGCCGCCCTAGAAATCAATGCATCCACGATTTATCGCAAGATGAAAGAATGGGATTAATACGCGTAGTAAACCTACACTGCGTATAGGACTTTTAGTTGCGACCACTGTTGCTCCCCAGAACAACACTGAATCGCATGTGCCCTAGCGCGCGCAGTGACTTCTCGTAATTCGGCTTTCGACGAGCGGCGCCATTGATCGAGTGCGGCAATTAAATCCTCAGCGTCCGAACTGTTCGCCAGCCACCCGCGATATCCCTCACCGAGCAATTCAGGAAGCGCCCCGCATGGAGCAGCTATCACAGGTATCCCCCGCATCATGGCTTCTATCGCAACCATTGGCATACCTTCCTTGCGAGAGCTGATAACTAATCCGTCGATGTCTGGCCAATGTTGTTCTAGGTCTGCGCAAAACCCCATAAGTTTGGTATTCGAAGGTGCATCTTGCTTGATATAACCAGCCATTGGCCCGTCACCAAACATGGTAAAGGATAGCGATGTGTCACCTTCAAACGCTTCAGCCAATTTAACAAAGTTGTCAGGCCCCTTCTCATAAGAGAAACGCCCAACAAAAGCGAGTTTCCTGGCGGCCCGATTAGGGTTGAATACCGCAGAGGTATGACACACAAAGTTGTCTAATACGACTGCAGAATTGCCTAGCCAGCGGTTTATTTCCTCGGATACTGCGATATTGTTTGACAGGCGCTGAGTGAATTTGTCCAACCAAGTATAGATTGCCATCAGGCCTTTTCCCCTATCCCCACAATGATAGGTGGATACCACTTGACGGCGTGCCACAACACCAAACAGTCGACATAAGATACCTGCTTTGTAGCCATGGGTATGAATAACATCTTGTGGGTCAATAGCGCGAATATACCGCCAAAGCGTTTTCGCTTGACCATCCAATTTGAGCACGGGTATGGTCCGCTCAGCTAACTTGTCACACAATGGGTGGGGACCATAGTCATTCAGCAGCACGACCTGCACATCTAGCGCTTTGTCACGCAACATCGATGAAAGATGAAAAACATGTGACTCTATGCCAGCATAGTGTCGAGAGTCGACAATTAAGTGAATACATTTTGCCATGATACCGTTTTCCCCTGAAGATTATTGCATTCGAAATGAAGACACCATCAATGCCCTCAAGAAGGACGTTGGCGGTGAAGTCGTCACCATGTTGCTCGGTGTGTTTATCAATGAAACACAAGCGCTGTACGAACAGATCCCTGATAGTTTGAACGCCCAAAACGCCCCTGAAGTCACCCGGCTTCTGCATAGCATCAAAAGCGGGTCAAAAACATATGGAGCGGATCGACTCGCACAGTTCAGTGCGTTGTTGGAAAACGCAGCTAGGCAGGAGCAATTGTCGGATGTTGAAACAAGCATGGAAAACCTCCAATCAATCCTGAATGATACGTTGCGACATTTCACTTAACGTGGCGCATGTATATTCATTATCACTTGAATAGGTGGGAGTCAGTTTCTCTGTACAAAAAGCTAAGGCTTCTGATAGAGATTGCACCTGATGTCGGCATTGACCGCTTTGATTACGCGCTTGGATTGGAACCGGCAATGTATTACGGCGGCCACCAATGGTTACATGCGTTTTGTTAAGCTCGGCATCTATCGTTAAGCCATTCAATGCATTGGCTATCCAGCGCATAACCCCGTCAGGTGTTACGGTTGCGACCGGGCTATTCTCCTCAGCTATGTTATGAATAAATAACGTTGCCGCTTTGGTCTGTAGTAACGCTTGTTGAATATCGTGCATCAATAGCGCCGGCATGATGCTGGTCAACACACTGCCAGGGCCGAGACAAATAAGGTCGGCTGTAAGAATTGATTGGATTACACTTTGCGGCGCAGAAACGGGATGACTCAACAGCAGCTGCACTGGCATCGCTGGCAACGCGTCAATCGCAGTTTCACCAAAGATACACTTCCCTTGATGGGTTACGGCCATCAGATCCACTGAACTTTCACTCATCGGTAAAACGCTACCAAAGCACCCTAGCTGCTCCGCCAGCTGATTGACAGCAGAGACAACACCGCCCGATTGTTGGAAGTACGCTTCTAACAGCAAGTTGCCAAAGCAATGCCCTGCTAATGACTGCATGCCCGCATAACGTTGTGACAGTGTCGATAACAGTTCGTGTTCGCTGGGCGCAAGTGCCGTGATCGCTTTGCGCAGATCCCCCCATGGAACAGGACTTCCGTCGCGTCTGAGGCGCCCGCTACTACCACCATTATCTGTCGTTGCTACGATAGCAGTGGGCCGAACACCAAGTTGGACCCAAGCACTTAACGTTGAAGCAAGGCCCTGGCCTCCTCCGATACACACAACTCGCATAAAATAACCTTTACGATATCTACCACTACCGCTAACCTTCAAATAGCGGGCCAGTTAAGCCTCGATTTAAGCAGATGAAAAATAAGCGTTTATTTTAGTGCCAGCGAAAACAGCTGACCCAATATTGCAAAATGCAATGCATTTTTATAATCAATCGACACATGAATAGAGTGAGTAGAATGGGATGTAAACCGTGACACAGGATCAACTTCTGAGCGCATTGCAAGCTCTGGCGGATGCAGACAATGAAGCGACATTATTGGAAAAACTCGCCCTTGAACTGCTTTCTCATTGTCTATTTTTTGATTTTTTGTCAATTTTAATTGAAGAAGATGGGCCAGTTTTAAAAGCCCAATTGTCTACCCACGAGACATTCAATAACACGGTATGGCCACTGAAGGATGATTTCTTAACCGCCTATCAAGGCGATATCTGTATCGCCAATAATGCGGATACATTACTGTCAGTTAATGTGCAATCCAAACAAGTAAGCGAAAAGTCGAAACACATTCTCTTAGTCGGTGTGGGTAACCATCAAAGAAACGCTGTCTTTATGTTTGTCCGGCAAAAAGACAAGCCATTTACCCCTTCCGACGCTGATGCTGTTAGCCGCATTACACCGTTATTGGCACATGCCATGTTGCAGTTTGATTACTTCGTCAACACCAAGGCGTTGGTAGAGGCTCGGACTCAAGCGCTGCTGGAGAGTGAAGAACGCTTTAAGGCTTACGCAGAGCTATCCTCTGATTGGTATTGGCAAACCGATTCAGAGTTAAACTATCGCCTACTCTCTACCTCCAACGAAAACATAACTAACAAATTTTCGAAGTTAGCTGGAGAGTCTCTACTCAACTTACGGTCTGAAGAAGAACTACAAAACCAGAAAAAATGGAACTATTTTCTGCATATGACCCATCGGCATCTGCCATTCAAAGGCTTCGAATTTGAAGTCGTATCGGATGAGGCATATAAACCTTGGTTGTCGATCAGTGGTCAACCCATGTTTGACCACTACGGATTGTTTACCGGTTATGTGGGGACGGCCCGTGACATTACCTATCGGAAACTCAAAGAGATCGAACTGTCGAGTGCAAAAGAGCATGCGGAAAAAGCCAACGCGGCCAAGTCTCAATTCATTGCAATGATGTCGCACGAACTGCGTACACCGTTGAATGTGGTGTTGGGTAATATCGAGTTACTACTGCAAACGAAACTCGATAAAGAGCAAAAGGCGATGCTTGAGTTTTCGAATACTAGTACGAAATTATTGAAATCGATTATCTCAGACGTGTTGGATTTGTCGAAAATAGAAGCTGACAGTCTCAAACTTGACCGGACAAGCGTCGACCCAAAATCATTGATTGGAGATGTCGTCCAGCAGTTTCGTCAGCAGGCAGAGGCAAAAGGCCTTGAACTGTCTGTTTCAATCCCAGCGGATCTCGCAACTCGCATTATGATTGACCCAGTAAGAACCGCACAAGTACTGTTCAATTTAATCGGAAACGCGATCAAATTTACCGACCAAGGTTACGTACGCGTAAATGTCGAAATACAAGACACACATCTGAAGTGTGAAGTACAAGACACAGGTAGAGGCATAGCGGAATCACAGCGCGATAAGGTATTTAAGCCTTTTGAACAACTTGATCTCAACTCTGGGCACAAAGCTGAGGGAACTGGCCTTGGGCTGAGTATCAGTAAAAAACTGATTAACTTGATGGGCGGTGATATTCGCTTTGCCAGTACGCTTGGCAAAGGGACTGTTTTCAGCTTTTATATTCCGTATGAGATTGCAGCAGATACCAGTCCTGTCGATCAATCTCCTGCGCAGTCTGAAACACCTTTGGCCACGCTCAAAATATTGGTTGCAGAAGACCACCCTGCGAACCAATTGCTCATGCAAGCGATGCTAAAGCAACGGGGCCACCTCCCTGTAACGGTTGAAAATGGTGAACTTGCTCTGAATGCTGTTGAAGCCGAACGCTTTGATTTGATATTAATGGATATGATGATGCCAGTCATGGATGGGCTCGAAGCCACCAGGCATATTCGCAATCTCAAGGGAGCTGAGCACTTGCCGATCATCGCACTGACGGCCAATGTCAGTATGGAGGATCGTGATGCGTGCCTCGCAGCCGGTATGAATGACTTTCTGACAAAACCTCTTAGCGGTGATGCATTGGATAACGCTTTAAAAAAATGGTCAAAATCGGCGCCTAATTAAGTTCAGCACTTCCTATTCTTTTCAACCTAATCAAGACTCGCAGATTGCAATCAGTGTTGCAAAATGCAGCAGCACCTCTTGTCAGAAAACCGAACAAGCACCCCCCGAAACACCATAACCATATGATTTAATTGTAAAATATATCTTTAAATAGTTATAGAAACCAAATGGCTTAGTTCTTGTTTTAACTCATGCAAGACCGTTAAAAAAAGGATTAAGACATGAGTAATTTCTTCGGCGTATACAATGCTTCAGGACTTCATGATGAACACAACTACCTCATCAATGAACTTAACCGCTATTGGTTAGACTTAGATGCAACGCAGAAAAATCGCTTCATGGATGAATATATCGCTCTAATGGCTGTCGATTATGAGCAGTACAACCAGAGTGCCTGGCATGAAAGCAGCCGGTTTATTTCGACCTTAGTGGGCCACCCGCTACTCACTGAAAATCGTACAGAAGACTTGGAAACCCTCGTACTTGCCGACAAACAAACAAGTTCTCCGTTCAAACAAGCTGAAGGCGCGTATTGCTTTGTGAAATACGATAGTTTGGACAATTCACTGCAACTCACAACAGACGTACTTGGCTTGAGGCCTTTCTATTACGCACAAGTTGATGGCGCAGTAATATTTAGCACAACGCTGAAATTTTTCGAGGCACTATCGCTCCCTCTGACACCGGATCCTGAAGGTATGACGGAATTTTCAACGCTGGGCTACTATTTACTTGATCACACCCCTTTCAAGGAGGTTAAGTGCGCAAGACCGGGATTTATGATGCGCCTTCAGGGCGAAGGATCAATGCAACTGAGTCGTTATTTTAACTGGCTTGATCTGATTGAAGAGCCCGTATCGAATGACGCTGCAATTGACAACATCAATCGCGACTTTCGGCTCGCGTGTGAAAAATACCTAGGACAAGACGAGCGCGTATTGACCACGCTATCTGGCGGTATTGATTCTAGACTGATCACGTGCGAACTGGTCCGCCAGAACCGTGAGGTAGTCGCTTATAATTTTTCGCAGGCAGAGACCCAAGACGTTTTCTGTGCGCGTGAGTTTAGTAAAACAGTCGCAATCGAACTACAGGAAATTCGGGTCAACGACACCCAATCCAAAAGTGTCGAGATGCGATTAGGCCAATATTGGCAAAAAGTCAAGCCACCTCAATATAAGAGCGTCTCGCGTCCTCAGCTTTCATGGTCGGGTAATGGCGGCAGTGTAGGGATTGGCTATGTGTTTTGTGGTGAGGAAGTCTTTCGCGCCGCACTCAGTCAAGACAAAGAACGCCTAGCCCAAGCTTATATTGATCAGCAGTTCGCGTTTTTACCCGCATCGATTGTGGTTGAGTCTGAACAGCATCAACAGCAGCTGAAATCGAACATCATTGAATCGCTCGCCGAGTTCGATGGCATTCCGCTAGAAAAGGCCTACTACTTATTCTTACTTCACAACGACCAACATCATCATCTCGCTATTCCTTATGAAGATGTTGACGACTATCAGATGGAGTTTTGCTTGCCCATGTACAGCTGGAAGGTTTTGCGCCACACGCTGAATGTTCCAGCGGCAGAATTGCGTCGTCATAAATTTTATCTGGCTTGGCTCGAGAAGCACTACCCCGAAGCGCTGAAAACACCATGGCAAGCATATCCCGGACACATTCCATGTCCACATGAAATTAAACAGCGTGATCAGTGGCAGTTGGTCCACAAAAAACGTTTACCCATATTACAGGTGCTGCAGTCTTGGTTGACCGTTTTGAGTAAAGGGAAGCGTGCGAACCTTAACCGCAGTCGCTACTCACTGCTGTGTTTACTTCATTGCCTGCACCTAAAGGACATTTCGACACATGCGAGGTTCGCTACCAAGGCGACACGATGGTTGGCTTAAATTTCGTTTCGCTTCCGTTGGCGCGCAGTAAGGATCGGCTGTGTCGCCTTATTATCATACTCTGCAAGTCTTTGCGGAATTGTATGTTCTACCCCAGTTTCACATTCACTGGTTGGGTTAAACGTGACTCGTGTCTTAAATTCAGTGGGTTCAGGGACATTAGCAGTGGCATTCGGCATTATTCGACTATCGTAATTCATCATCGAAGAGAGTTGTGCCAGACCATCTAACTCATAATTGACCGGTTGTTTGTTGCCCGTTTCGACGCGAACATGTTGATGACTCGCAGTCTCACTAACAAGTGGAAGACTGGTTAGTTGATAGTCGTTAGCAGTGATCACTCCTATGCCAGTGATCAACATCAAGCAGTTAGCTGACCGAAACATGTGTTTTATCCCTAGTGGCGATAACCTTAGTGTGTAAAGCCTCAGGCTTTTTGCAATTAACAAAAACTGAAGTTTGCTGAAATGTCACTTTCAGCTTCATTCAGTTTTGTCCCAAGCCCTTATGAATACTAAGTTTATAGACGTATCCACACATTGGGATGGCCCTTCAGCACTGAAAGGCGTCATCTCACCGTTTCTCTGTCAAATTTTGTTAAATTTTCTATTGCCAACCGTTTGAATTGAGAAAAATTATCAGTTTTCTACCATCAGAGCGTTCATCGAAAGCTCTCCATTATCAACCGCGAAGATCAACCAGTCCTGGGTCTGGTTTTCGAATGTCCCAACAGGCGCATACGTCACCAGACCGATATATTCAGCACTGTATTCACCGCAATTCTCGACGGTTACACTGACTGAATATATTGCAATATCCGCGCTGGTCAGTGCGATACTGCCGCTGTAGAGACAACCAAAACTATCCGCTCCCGAAAACACGCCATCTGTGTCAACAGAAAACTCAGCAGTCGATGTACCGTCTACATAACTACCACTCAACGACGCTACATCCCCGGGCGCATCAATTGCTTGCCCATCGAAGCTAAACGAGCCTTGGTTGTCGCCGAAAAAAGTACTACCTTCAATTCTGTTACCTGTTTTTGAGCCCGATATACTACCCTCTTGAATCGCGTTTCCGAAGAAAATACCGTCTCCTCTCGATTGTGGTTCAAAGTTAATCAGCACATCTGAACTAAACGCCCCCTGATTCAGAGACGCTTGGCTCGATAGCATAAATAGACTCTGCGATATGCCACGCGTCATCCCATCTGGGGCAATCATCAAGTCTATCTCAATGTCACCAGCACTGCCTTCGGGTCGATTGATACCCGAATAGAAGCCCGGAAGTGATGGTGAAGCGCTAGGCGGCTCCTGTGAAATTGTTGTTGAGGTCTCACCTGAGCCTCCACCGCATCCTGATAAAGCAAGTGCTAGCCCAGCACCCACTAAGGTTCTCGTAAACATGCGTGTTTCCTCTTTGCTAAATTTTTCTGTGGTACTTACGTGACCACTACAGTGTTCTCTACAATGCCTCTGTGCTTTTGAGGACACTTGAAATATCGATATCTAGGGCGGTTTTTACAATCTACAAATATTGAAAAATCTTGAATCGATTAACTTCAGATTTATTCATCTGAAGTTTGTGTTTGCTTCAAAAGCCTTTAACTTTTTATAGCGATACGTTCCTTTCCCGCCAAGCGTGTATGACTTGGGCCTCTTTTTGCAGGCTTATTGTGCCTCTCGCGCCAAACAAGTAATCGTTCGCAGGGTTGCGACGCAAATACCCTACAAGTTGGTCCTTGATCATGCTGGTATAGGGTCTGTTTTTTAAGCCCGCAGCATGCGCCTTTTCAACGTTGATGTGATAAAACCCTTTTAGCTGGGGCCGCCAAAACGGCAGATCCCGATAAGGTTCAATGTCCTGTTCCGCTAAAAAGTTCGCAGGTATCCAAACCTTTTGATGTTGTTGTTGGGTGACATTTTCTACATCGGATAGATATTGCTCAAATGACTGTGTTCGATGGGCTATGTTAAAGGCCCCATTATGCCCTTGCTCATAACAGTGCAGCATAAAATTGATCATTGAATCGACATCGCAGACCTGCATGACGTGATTGTCTTGTTTCGGCAGCAAGATCTCACCGCCTCTTAAAAAACGAACAGGCCAGTAAGGCTCATAAATCTTTGCGGGTGTCCGGTCACTGCGCATACCGTGCGACCGAAACGTAGTTACAGTGTCCCCAAGTTGTTCAAATAAACTGTGTTCTGAAAGCGTCTTGGCCTGCGCGTAAGTTAATCTACGTGCATTAATATCCACGTCTGACACGTCCAAGAGAGGATAATTTTCATCAATGCCGACCGTCTCTTTATCTTTGTAAACAGAAATGCTCGACACATAGTGATAAGCGCCCACTTTTCCTTTCATAAGCTTTGCCACATTGGCTACTGCAAACGGTAATTTTTGCCACGTGTCAATTACCCAATCGTAGTTATTAGCATTCAAGTGTGCTTTTAAATTTGCCAATCCGCTGCCGTCTTTTATTTCTCTGTCGCCGCGGATCCAAGGCAACTGATGGAACATATGAGGATTGGTGAAACCGCGATTAAATAGCGTAACTCGATAGCCTTTAACAATGAGTTTTTCGACTAAAGTGGGACCGAAAAAATCTCTGCCGCCTAAAACCAGTACGCGCGGTCCTCCAGCAGGAAAAGCCGCTAGCTTTGGCAAAACTGACAAGCTTACGGCTGTAACTGCGCCTGAAGCGCCCTTGAGAAAATTTCTTCGATTCATATACAGCTCCTTTTCGAGACAATTTCGAAATGGATGCTGTCCTAATAAAAGCTTGTAAAACAGGCTATTGGGACGAATGAAGTTGCTGCTGGGACATGTGCAGATAATCCTGCACAGTGCGATAGAAGGTTCGTCCTATATTGATTTCCGATTGATTGCTGAGTACAGCACGATAACTGTTACGAGAGTAGCGCTCCACATGTTTGATTGCACTCAAATTGACTAACGCGGAGCGGCTGACTTGCACGAAAGATTTGTCGTCTAATCTAGCATGCATGTTTTTAAGTGTATCGCGTACGACGATTTCCTGATTTTCAGTAAAAACTGAGAGGTAGTTTTTTGAAGAGACGACGGCGAGAATATCCTCTTCATTGACATAGTATGTTGTCGTTCCATCAGACAAGGTCAATTTTTCTGCCGATTGCGAATTCGACGCAACTTTAACGCTGCGCTGAGCAATTAAGTGATGTAAATAACTTACGCACAGAGAAAATAGCGCAGCTATCATCAGGTTTTGTAACCACCGCTTATTCATTAAATTAAAAAACGACTCAATCAATGACTTGTCAGTAGAATACAAGATTTGGTAAATCGCCGAACTGCACACTATTTGGATTGGCCCAGCCAACACAATAAAGGCGGTACACAATACAACAGGGGACTTATAAGCATAGCCACGCCATAGCAGCGCCAGCAACGAAAACCATACAAACCAATCGACTATGCTCCACAACAGTGAGATACCGATAGGCTGGTTAAAATACAGCGTAAAATGCATCCATTGCAACAACACAATAACCACGTATGCAGTAAAAAACACGCTATGACGTTGGGTCAATTTCACGACAAAACACTTAAGTGACCAGAAACTTCTATAAACATAAGGCGTGAGGAGCGAAAAAGCCATTGTCCGGCCCTGGATAATCCATGAGGGGCAAAAAAACAGCCATAAATGGCAGCTTTATTATGCGGCTTCTCGCTGCTTGAATATTCGAATCGATTCACCGTCTGCGAGCATTTCAAAACCCCAACGCTGACGTCTACAGCGCATTTTGAAAGCATTAACCCGGTGACGTTCTTCACATTTGAGCGCAGCTCCTCTCCACACTTCCTGAAGAGAGTGCCATAACAATGTGCTTTTGATGATTTGAAGTTCTTCCATAGATAAAATATAGCAGACGCGAATAAGCGTTTTAAACATTTCGGTACTGTCTCCAAAACTAAAAATTATTGGAGATTTTTGGCTATCCTGCTTATTGATTTCAGGATCAAAGTAAGCGCTCACAAACAAAGCTAACGAAAAAAATAAATACCTCATAAAATCAGGAGCTTATTTGGATACTCCAGAAGCTTCGACGTACTTCACAACAGTCTGATATAAGTAACTTCGAGCAAATATATGCGTGAATTGTACACAGGCGTTGCTAATACTGGGCTCTGCACTAATGCGTGTTGCCATCAAGAGTGATAATGTTACGTCCCAATGGAAATACAAAAATAGATCTCGAGAAAATTTTATTAGGGGGAATTCATGTTTCATTTAAAACGCGTTGCCATGGCAGTGTCACTGGCACTATTTATTTCCGGTTGTAGTCAAGATAAATCAGAACAAGCAACTGCACCATCTGAAGCGCAGGTGGCGCAAAACCAAGATGCTCCCGCTGAGAGCGCCGTATCCGAATCAGAAAAAGCCAATGAACTTTTTGAATCCATTTTCATGGAAAACGTGATGCGTAGTCCTATGTACCAGTCGTACCTGGGTATAAAGCAAGATCAAGATAAATGGGATGACATCTCTGAGCAGCGTCAGCAAGAAGACTTGGCGCTGCAAAAGCAACAACTGGAACAAGTATTGGCCATCGACGTCGAACAACTCGATGCGCAAACTTCATTGAGCTGGAAGCTGATGAAACAAAGTTTGGAGAATGGCATCGAAGATTTTCAATGGCGATACTACAACTATCCTGTAAATCAAATGTTTGGTCTACATTCATCGGTTGCGTCATTGCTTATCAATCAACACCGCATTTCAGATATCTCCGATGCACAGGCCTATATTAGCAGACTAAACGGCTTACCCGCTCTGTTCGAACAATTGGTTGCAAACCTAAATGTACGTGCGGAAAACGGTATCATCGCACCCAAATTTGTGTACCCATATGTGATCAGCGATAGCCAAAACATCATCACTGGTGCACCTTTTGACGACGGTGAACCCAGCACATTAATGGCAGATTTCGCCAATAAAGTTGAAGCGTTGGAGATAGAGCAAACGCAGAAAGATGAATTACTTAATCAAGCCAAGCAAGCATTAACCAACTCAGTAAAACCCGCATATGAATCGCTAATCGCAGCGTTGACGCAACTTGAAACCCAAGCCGATACCAATGATGGCGCCTGGAAATTTCCACGTGGTGATGAATTCTTTAACAACGCGTTGAACCGAACAACGACAACTGATCTGACCGCTACAGAAATTCACCAAATCGGTAAGGACGAGGTTGCTCGTATTCACGATGAGATGCGCGCGATTATGCAGCAAGTCGGCTTTGAGGGCACGCTACAAGAGTTCTTCGTACACATGCGAGGCAATGAAGATTTTATCTACGCCGCCAACGATGAAGGACGTCAGCGCTACATGGATGAAGCAACGGCTCTGATCGACAATATGAAAGGTCGTTTAGATGAGTTGTTCATCACCAAGCCTAAGGCTGATTTAATTGTAAAAGCGGTTGAACCGTTCCGTGAAAAATCAGCGGGTAAAGCGTTCTATCAACAACCATCAATGGACGGCAGCCGTCCGGGTACTTATTACGCCAATTTATATGACATGGCTTCTATGCCGACCTATCAAATGGAAGCGTTGGCCTATCACGAGGGCATCCCCGGTCACCATATGCAAATCGCGATTGCTCAGGAGCTTGAAGGTATCCCCAAATTCCGTAAGTTTGGCCGTTACACGGCTTATTCAGAAGGTTGGGGCCTATACAGTGAGTTGGTGCCAAAAGAAATTGGCCTATACCAAGACCCCTATTCAGACTTTGGCCGTCTTGCAATGGAGTTATGGCGTGCGTGTCGTTTAGTAGTCGACACCGGTATTCATGCGATGAAGTGGACGCGTGAGCAAGGTATCGATTACTACGTCACCAATACACCAAATGCTGAAGCAGATGCCATAAAAATGGTCGAACGCCATATCGTGATGCCCAGCCAAGCGACGGCGTATAAAATTGGGATGAACAAAATTATTGAGCTGAGAGAAAAAGCCAAAGCAGAACTTGGCGAAAAATTCGACATACGTCAGTTCCATGATGTGGTACTCGCAAATGGCCCGGTACCGTTAAACGTCCTAGAAGACTTCGTACGCGAATATATTGACCAAAACAAAGCATAGGTCTCCTCAACGCCCCTGACTTTTGGGGGCGTTTTCCTCTCGAACTTGTATATTACCGCCAACTCTATATTGTCTTTTCCCGTTTTGACCACTCTCATTCATAAGCTATGCTGTAAGCAGAACAGTGGCATCTAGCAGTGGTCGCTTACCCTAGGCAATTGAGATGGCCAACTATTATTAAGGTATGAATTAACGCACCTAGTGTGTGGAAATGACGCCTAAAAAACGAACAAAGCTCGTTATAGTGTTGGTTTTTAAGCCTTTTATTGAATTATTGGACTCAATTCGTAATGACCGCAAACGACCACCGGCGAACATTTTTGACGCGACGTTCTTTCCTCTTCGGCTTTTGCTATTTCATCAGTGCCTCTGCCTGGGCAATGACTGAGCCTCTTCAGCAAGTTAATCCATTGATTTTGTTTGGTATATTGGTTATTGCGAGCGTTGCGATTGTGTGGCTAGTCGTCGCCCTATGGATGTCTAAACGACAAGTGGCACGGGGGCAGGAGGTTTTAAACCAGCAAACTCAAGAAACCCTCCGAGTGCAAGAGCAAATAGACCGCTTCATTGGTGGTGTCGTGCAGTTAGACTCCAGCGGCAACATTGTTTATACAAACCGAATGGCAGCCTACTTTTTGCGCCAAAAAACCGAGCAAATGCATGGTTTGAGTTTTGTTGACGTCGTACCCGACGCTCTCAAGACTCTAACGAATGAAGCGCTTGAACAAAATGCAGAAAGCGTGCTCGAGTGTCAGATGGGTCCTCAATCGCGCTATTGTCGCGTCAGAATCTCTCCGCAACAAAACCCAATTGGCAACATCACGACTTTTATTGAAATTGACGAAGTCGATCATTACCAAGCGCAAATCGATAAACAATCTGCGTATATCCAGCATCGCGATGCAGCAACTGAACACGCCGAAGTTTGTTTAGGTTCAATGAATCTAACCGAGCAAAAAATTACTGCCAATAGACACCTCAGCCAGTTGCTAGGAACAGAAGCAGGCGCTGACGTGAGCTTTGATGCCTTTAATGCATTACTCGATAGCGCCAATTCGCAACTCTGGGACAGATTCATAGGGCAACTTAAAGAAGGGCAAGCCCAAAAAATTGAATGTCACATGCGCGTCAATGAGATCAAAATGCCGATCCACCTATTTGCGACGCCGCACAAAGAAAGTGATGACACTGTTAGCTCTGCGACTCTCGTCATTGAAAATCACGCCGAGCGTGAAAGACTTCAACAACAAGCCGCGCTTAACAATAAGAAGTTGCAAGCACTCATCAGTGCCAATCCTCAGCCGGTCTACTTGCTTAATGAAAGCGACCAATTAGTTGATTGCAACCGTGCCTTCTGTGCGCTTTTCAAGGTGGATTTAGGCCGTGTCAAAAATAAACGTGTCAGCGAGATCGAATGTTTCGATGACAACTTCAAATCATTACACGCCAACAAAGGGTTAGTTGGCACAAAACGACAGGAAGCGGTGATTACGCTCGCAGAAAATTCAAGTCTCCAGATTAACTTGAACCTACTAGCGATCCGACTAGGTAATGAAAGTATTGGCACTGTCGCCATTATCGAAGATTTAACGCCGATCAAGCAGCTTGAAAAAGAGTGCGATGCCGCGCGAAACGCTTTAGAGAATCTAGTCTCGCATTCACCGTTAGGCATCGCGCTTTTTGACGAAGAAGATCAGTTGCAACAGGTTAATTCGACCTTGACCGCATTGCTTGGAACAACTGCAGATGAACTAGAAAAGCAGTCATTTTATCAACTGTTTAGAAACCCAGAACACGCTGGTACAGCTTCTCGTTTATTACACCGAAACGGCTGTATAGAGAACTTAAAGGTCGACTTAGTCTACGACCAAGATCAGACCGTCAATGCTCGAATTGATGTGGCGAAACTTGCGATGCCAAATGCTAATTACGTTTGCTGGGTCAGTGATGCAAGAGAACAACATTATTTGAGCCATCAACTGCAACGTCTGATCAGCTATAGCAAGATGCCAATTGCAATTCTTGGGAGTGATGGTTTTACACAAGTTAACCCGGCTGCCTGTGCTTTCTTCGACGTCAACAAGGACGATCTAATCGGCCTTTCGCCTGCTAGTAAAGCACTTAATGAGAGTGCGGAAAAAGCAGAACAAATTGCCGATCACTTAGCCAAGTTACACGAAAACAAACAAGTCTCTGAATTTGCCTGGAACCATCAGCATCAAGGCGAAAGTTTACCCTGTGAAATTACCCTCGTTCCGCTGTTCGAGCAAAACGAACACACCGCTACACTGTGTATGTGGGTTGATCTAAGAGCGATTGAGCGAGCCAACGCCGCCCGCTTAGAAGCTGTAAATCTGCGTCAAACCGCAGAACGTGAAGTAGCCGAAAAACAGGAATTACTGCAAAGCAGTCAGGACATGCTCGCCAGCCGAGCGCGATCACTGCAAGACACCCAAGAGAAACTACAAGCAGCTGAAACTGACTTGGCGGCGAAAATGGATACCATCAGTGATCTTCAAAAAGCACATGAAGACATTAGCGGGCATTTACAGTCTCTACAGGATGATTATGACAGGAACCGTGAGCTACTGTCTCAGAGCCAAGAGTCAAATGCCGCGCTTGAGGAACAATTAGAACAATCGGGTGCGCAAGTGGCGAGTCTGCAAAAGCAGCGCAATCAAATTGCAGATGCACTGCAGTATAGCGAACGCAACTATAAAAAAGCGCAAGAAGAACTCGCTGAGAGTGAGCAAACCACTCAGCGCTTAAAAGAAGAACAAGTCAAACAGCAGGAATCTCTCGCGGCATCACAGTCACAGATTGATGCGCTGAAAAATTCGATTAGTGATAAAGATAAACAAATCAGCGATGTGAGTGGCCAGATTAATAACCTCCAATCACAACTCGCCAGCTCTAGCAAAGCCAGTGAAAAGCTGCGTGAACAGTTAATCAATCAACGCAAAGCCAGTGAACAAGCGGAGCAACAGCGTCGAGAACTTGAGCTAACTTACCAGAAAGCTCAAGCAGAGCTTGGAAATAAGGCCAGCTATGTAGAACATTTGCAACATGAAATGAACATGCTGGAACAGATGTCTCAGCAACAAAAAGGCGATATGGAGAAGCAAACCCAAGCGCTCGCCGATGAACTAAAAGCAAAACAACAATTACTAGAAAATACCGAGCAAGCCCTAACCGAAGCCCAGCAGCAGTCTGAACAAGTGAAACAACAGAGTCTTGCCAGAGAAGCACAGCTTCAAACCTTACAAACCGAACTAGCAGAAGTGGAAAAACGCAGTTCCGAACAACAACGAACCATTGCTGAAGCGGATGCTAAATGGCAGCAACAACAACACAGCTTGCAACAAGAATTACTTGCCAAACAACAAGCGCTTCAAGATGCTCATGCTCAATTAGATAATGCCCAACAACAAACCGAAGAGGAGAAAACACAACAAGCGGCGTTACTCGCTCGACTCCAATCAGAGTTGAGTGATGTAGAGCAACGCGCAGCAGCACAGAATGAGAAAATTGCGCAAAGTGAGCAGGAATGGCAAGCACAACAAACTGCCATGGCAGAGGAACTAGCCGCGAAGAAAGCAGAGTTAGCATCAACTCAGGAACAACTAGACGAGCACCAAAGACAAGTCGACCAAGAAAAGCTAGCCCGCGAAGCGCAACAAGACAAACTTGATCAACTCAAGCAAGAGATGGCGGATGTCGAATCACGTGCTAACAAGCAGCGCGAGATGATGGCGGGAAGTGATGAGCAATGGCGCCAACACCATGCTGAAATTGAACAGCAAAAACAACAATTACAAGAAGCTCTTCAACAAGCCGAAGAACAAAATCGAGCGATGCAATCGACACTCGAACAGAAGCTGGAAGCACTAAAAGCTGCAGAATCGGAAGTGTCCCAGACGCATTCTGATGAAGAGAAATTGCAAGCTGAATTGGATGGCGCAAAACAACAGGCAGATCAGTTGCAAGCGCGTCTCGCTGAACAAGAAAGCCAAGAGCAAAAACTTAAACAGCAAGTGGAACAGCAACAACAAAGCCTATTGCAACGCGAGGAAAACATTGACGCGCTGCAAAAAGAACAACAACGGTTGACCGAAGCACTGGCAGCTGTGAAAGAAGAATATGCTCAGAGCAAGGCGTCTCTGAGTGATCAGAATTCCAGCCAACAAGCATTAACGGAACAGCTTAGTAATCTCGAGCAGCAGTTGAGTGATAGCAAGCAACAATTGCAAGACAAGGAAACAGCCCTTGAACAAGCGCAACAACACATAGCCTCTAGTGAAGACAAATTGGCTGCGCAAGAGCAAGCGTTAATCGATGCACAGAAAGCCGAACTCAAGCAAGCGAGTGAGCAACAAGAGACCGTAGCACCGGTTGCCAAACCAGCGTTTGCAGACTTGCCCATACCGGAAGAACCAGCGGTTTGGTTCGACCTTTTGCCGTATCTTCAGCATAAGCAGGGCGTAACGTCATTGGCGAATACTCTGCAAGAGTTAATGGATTCATTGACTGGGCAGATCGACGCCATAGACACAGCAATTGCCGAAGACAATGAGCGCGATATTCAATTATCTACGCGTAAGTTGATTCGAACGCTAGGTCACATGCACTCGGCACCGCTCACCGATATGGCCGACCGACTGCAAATGTTCTGCGAAAATCGACTCACTGACAATATTTCGATTTACTGGCCAAGTGCAAAGAGCAATTTGATGAACAGTTTACGCGTCATCTATTCACACTTACACGCGGAAGCGGGAGTATAGTTTCGGTAATGGCTAGCATCGAAAAATCGATTCGTTCATTATCCTGGGTTGCTCGGTATTTTGCAGGTCATTGTTACCAGCGGTCGTTGAATGTATGTTTGAGTTGTATGTTACTTATGCCCTTTGCCAATGGCACTGAATTGATAGTGCTCGCTGCGCCAACCTCTGCAGATGGTTACTATGCAGACGTTGAGAGCGACATTATTGATTTTCATGTGGAATACGCTAAATCTGTCGCCAAATATGACCACGTCTTGGTGTTAACTGACGAATCTCACGCGCCGCTATATAAGCGCGCGCTTGGCGACGATCAAGTGGCAATCATACCGATGGCCGATATATGGATGCGCGACTTTTCCCTATCCAATGCCGCAGAACCGATCATGTTTCGCTATACCGCGGCAGCGCAAGACGACCAACAGGCTGCTGACGCAGTTCAAGAGGACTTTTACAGATTCGTCAAACAAGCAAAACTGAAGTTCCATGAAAGTGATCTACTCAACGACGGGGGAAACTTCGTTGACGACTACCACGGTAATGTCATTCTAAGTACTAAGTTTTTAACCGATAATGACTTAACCGAAGCCGAGGCAAGGAAAAAATTGACCGCTTTTGCCTCGATAACACATGTTGCCTTTATCGAAGCTGACGAACAAGGCGGCTTGGAGCACGCTGATGGCGTGGTCACCTTTATTGACCGTGACGTAGTAATGGTCAATTCCTATCCGAGTGACCCGGCTTATATGGAGGGGCTCAAGCAGGATCTCATGCGCGGCATACCGTCAATAGAAATCCATGAAATAATAACGCCTTACGACGACAGTAAAATATACGATGAGCGATTTGGTTCAGCCTGTGGCTTGTATACTAACGGGTTAGTTACACCGGAACGGATTTATCTGCCACAATTTGGTATTGAGCAGGACAAACTCGCACTCGAACAGGTCAGATCCTTGACCCAAAAACACGTCATTCCGGTGCAATCCCACCACGTCTGTCATATGGGTGGTGGCGTTAGGTGCATGTCATGGCAGCTGCGCGGACATAATGCCGATCAATTAATAGCGTGGTTAAATCGACACCGCGCTACTGTTGGACAAGACTGACCGTTATCTCACCCAGGTGACTCAGACTTTTTATCGGGACAGTAAAACCATATTGTTTCGCCGCCCGTACATGCTTTTTTAGCGCAACCTCAATAGTTCGACAACATGTATAGCAAGACAACAATACGACTTTTTCTCAGCGTGATCTGCTGTGGAATCCTCTCCGCATGCGCTACTGATAGTGGCCGTAATGCGGTAACACCTTCGGTAGAACCCAAGCCATACAAGGAAGGGGTCGTAACCCCCGTTGGTTACGTTTATGACGCGAGTGAAACCTTCTCCGTGTTATCGTGGAATGTTGAACATTTTGTTGACTCATATGACGATCCCTATATCAACTCGACGCGCGAAGACCAGTCAGCTGAACACATGGCTAACAAGCTTGCATACTTTGTCGAAGCACTCAAAACAGCCAACGCAGATATTGTGGTCTTACAAGAGTTCGAAAGTGCCAAATTTTTACGCGAAATCGCCTCAACTCACCTTACCGATATGGGTTATGCATATTTTGCCGACGCGCCTTCACATACCTGGTACATGAATGTGGTGGTGATGAGCCGATTCCCGTTGGGGATCATGTACGGCTTTGGCAATGTGACAACGCCACTACCCGGCTGGCTTGATGAACAGGGAAATGAAGAATCACAAAGTCGCATTAATACTCGCTCGTGGGCGATTGATGTGTTTCCCGCACAAGATTACAACCTGTTGCTAACGGCTTTGCATTTGAAAGCCGGTAGAGGTGAACGAAATGAATCAATGCGGCTGGGTCAAATTGACTTTTTAAGAGGCCAGTTCGACCGATTTTTAGCTGAAGACCCTGACCGCAACATTTTGATTGTGGGCGATCTCAACGCTACGCCAGATAGTCTGGAAATTAAAACGTTACTTGGCGATGTATCTTTATCGAATGGGTTCATTGACCCATTGGGTCCTAACGACCTAACCCACCCAGCTAATGATCTGCAAAGACGGCTCGATTATATATTGTATAACCTGAACATGGCTCCAGAGGTAGTCCCGAATTCTGTTAAGCCTATTTATTTTTTTGACCGAGATAAACAAGATGATACGGCCGATCATTTGCCGGTAATAGGTTACTTTTACAGAAATGACAGGTGAATGGAGAGCGACACGGCGCTAATCGCAAAACTCTTGGTGATTAATCTCAATAATCATTTATTTAATCGCGCTTTTTCGTATGCTCGACAGTTAAAAGCGCAACTGACATTTCGAGATTTTATGAAAACAACAATAAACTTCGTGCTGGCTTCATCACTGTTGTTCGCCAGCTCGGCACTAGCAGATACGAGTACCAAACACCCTGACCCGACGCTATTTCAACCGGAAGATATCTTCCAGCTAGAAGTTGCGACGAGCCCGCAAGTATCACCCAACGGTGAAGACATTGTTTATGTTCGACGGTCAAACGATATCATGAGCGACTCGACCCGCTCGAGCATCTGGATCGCAGACGCTAAAGGTAATACGCATAGACCATTGTTGTCATCGAAAAAGAACTATTACTCGCCCAAGTGGTCTCCAGACGGTTCTCGCCTAGCGTATCTATCAAATTCAGAAGGTAAGCCACAGTTATACGTACGCTGGATGGACTCTGGTCAGACAGCTTTGGTCACCAATGTACCAACGTCTCCGTCATCGATAACCTGGTCACCAGATGGCAAAACCATTGCGTTCACCATGAGCGTCGACTCAAACGAACAGCCGTTTAAAGTCAAAATGCCCAAGAAACCGAAAGGCGCTAAGTGGTCTGAGAACTTCCAATATATTACCAAGGCCCGTTATCAAGCAGATGGACGAGGCGTACTCGACCCTGCCTATACCCACATTTTTGTGGTCCCGGCAGAAGGGGGCACGGCGCGACAGTTAACTTCAGGCAATTATCACCATCGCGGAAGTTTGAGTTTTGCAGCCGACAGCCAATCGATCTTTTTCTCGGCAAATCGAACCGACAACTGGGAATACGAACCCGGTGAAGCAGATATATTCAACGTCTCAATGGCAGGTGATATAACGCAAATTACCGATTACCCGGGCAGTGAATCGTCACCAGTTGTATCACCAAATGGCGAGATGATTGCCTATTCACGTCGTGATGACCGGAAACTTGCCTATCGAAACCGATATTTACACGTCATGGATAGTGACGGTAACAATGACAGAAACCTAACGGCTGATATTGATAATTCAGTTTCAAATTTTGTCTGGAAAGACAACGCCGGCGTGTACTTCCAACAAATGGTTAGAGGAATTACACAAGTTGATTACATAACCTTAAAAGGGCGACACAGTACAATAGCAACAGGTCTAAGTGGCGTATCTCTCGGACGCCCATACACAAGTGGAACCTTCCATGCTGCCGACGGAACTGTTGCTTACACCAAAGGCCGCACTGACCGGCCAGCCGATCTGTTTGCAAAGCGTTCGCGTGACGAGCAGCAATTGACTCAATTGAATGAAGACTTATTCGGCCACAAAACCCTTGGTGAGGTTAAAGAAATCGTCTATCAATCATCCATAGACGGTGAAGAAATTCAGGGCTGGTACATACTACCGCCAAACTACGATGCATCTAAGCGTTATCCACTGATCACAGAAATTCACGGCGGCCCACACCTTGCGTATGGCCCAGTGTTTACGGCTGAACTGCAACGCATGGCTGCGGAAGGTTACATCGTGTTTTACAATAACCATCGCGGCAGTACTGGATACGGTGAGCGTTTTGCATTACTGCTGCAAAACAAATATTCCTCAGAGTACGATTTTGCAGACCATATGTCGGGCATTGATGCATTGATCGCCAAGGGAATTGTTGACCCTGAACAACTGTTTATTACCGGCGGATCTGCCGGCGGGATTGCAACTGCGTATGCCATCGGTTTGACCGACCGATTCAAAGCTGCGGTTGTTGCTAAACCCGTAATCAACTGGTTGTCCAAAGTCCTAACCGCAGACAGCGGCCTTTATCAGATCCCATATCAATTCCCCGGAATGCCGTGGGAAGAGGTTGAGCACTATTGGAAACGCTCACCATTGTCGTTAGTGGGTAATGTGACAACACCAACTCTGCTGATCACTGGCGTTGAAGACAAACGCACCCCGATGTCAGAAACCGAGCAGTTTTATCAGGCACTGAAGCTGCGCAAAGTCGACAGCGTGCTAGTCAAAGTACCGGGAGCATCTCACGGTATCGCGGGCAAACCTTCGCGAATGGTAGGCAAGATTGAAAACATTATCGCCTGGTTTGAGAAGTATGGCCCCGAAACATCTGCAGCAGAAGCGCAGTAACATCAGCTTGAACCAGAAAAAAAGAAGCGGGCTAAAAGCCCGCTTTTTAAAAAGGTCTACTGGTTAGGTAGACGACGGAGAACATAATGTTGAATGGGTGTTCAGATTAATCCTTGTTCGCGAAATCAAATCTACGGCGCACAAGGTGATCGATGCTGAACAAAGCTCCACCGTAGACTGCTATGTAACCCAATAAAACACCCCACAACACGTGTAAGGTGTAAGCTGCGGGCGCAATATCTTCCAAACTGATGACCGCTACAATATTCACAATCGTTAGCCCTAGCGCACCGAATCGCGTGGCCAAACCTAGAACCAATAGGACTGGTAAAACAAGTTCACCCGCAGTGCCCAGGAAAGCAGCAAGTTCGAAAGGTAGAAACGGTACGCTATATTCCTCCTCAAATAGCCACAAAGTCGTATCCCAGTCGCGGATTTTGGTTAAGCCTGCGGCGAAAAACACCCAAGCGATGTAAAATCTAGCGGCTAATAACCCGGCGGGCTGCAGCACGTTTAATAGGCGGGTAAAGGTCATGTAATGTGACAAAGTGTTATGTACGAGCGTAGCCATCTGGATACTCCTATTTAATAATTGGCGTTAATAATTGAACATTGATTAATAGGTTGCTGCGTATCGCAAAAAGCAACCAGTTTTGAAAATCAAAGGTGGTGTTGTTCATCTGATCCAGAGCAACACCCAATGAATGCTGTAGAAGTGCTTTGGTGAACAAAAAATCTTCTCGAGAAAGCGTCTCAATACGGACTTCTACCCCGTCTCTAAAGCACACAGTGTCTTGACGATCGCGATCAGTGTTAAAAGCCTCTTGCAAGGCGGCGCTTCGTTGTTCAGCTGATGCTTGCTGATGCGCTTGCCGAATTGCCGCAATGGGGTACTGCGATTCGATTAGCTGCAAACCCGGCGATAAAACTAGCGCGAGTTCGTTCGGCTCATGCGCTTGCAGCAATTGCAAACTGCTGTGATCTGGTACAGTATCAGCCTGCCGGATAAGTTGGTGGCAGTGGTAATCAAGCTCCGCACTCGTTGGAATAAAGGGATAATCATCGAGTGCAGTAATGCCTCCTAAAACGCTTGCAAATTGCTCACCCCACACGGCCCAGTCGCCGTGATAAGGAGGGTGTTGTTTTAGCAGTATTTCGGCAGCGTGTGTCATCATTTCTTCACCGACTAATTGGGCTACAGTCGGAAACGTTATAGTCAACGCATTTACCGCTGTGGCGCGCAAATTTGCGCGATAAATAGCAAGACCTGCGGAATCAAAATGATTCGATTCTTGAGAGCTAAATATCTCAGCGAGAAGCTGATTCTGAAGTGCACTAAGACTAGACATAACGCAGTGTCTCCTGTGCAATGCTGCGCGCTGTCATCGCTTGTTCGACGAGCACTTGCCAAGAAGGAAGTTGATTGTCCCATTCAATTAGAGTGGGCACAGCGCCAAATCGACGCAGAGCCGCAATATACAGAGACCAACCATCGCTAGAAACTGGATGCGCGTGATCATCGACGGCTAAGCGACCTGGTGCGGGTTCTGAGAACCCTGCCAGATGGATTTCGCCAACGCGATCAGCAGGAATAACATCGATGTAATCTCGACCAACCTGCAAGGCATTTTCGCTCTGCTCGTTGCGTGCATTGATCAAAATGTTGTTTAAATCTAATAGTATTTTGCAGCCAGTTGCATCCGTGAGCGCGACTAGAAATTCTTGTTCACTCATGGTTGAGCCCGGCAAGCTAAGATAAGCTGAGAGGTTTTCAACTAATAGCTGTCGACCTATGCGCTGTTGAATTTGGTCAACATGGTTGGCAAGAACCTGCAGGTTTTCATCGTTGTACACGAGCGGCAGTAAATCACCACCATGTACCGGTTGACCGCCTACACTCCCCCAAGCAAACGCAGCGTGATCGGACATCAATACTGGATTCACACGTTCCGTTAGCGCCGATAGCTGGTTCAGGTAATTATCCGGTATTGGCTGAGTAGACCCTAACCCCATGGCTGTAGAGTGTAAGCTCACGGCATAGGTCTCCGAGATGCCAGACATTAAATGTTGCAATGCACCGCCTTGAGCAAAGAAGTTTTCCGAATGCACTTCGACAAAATCAATAGGAGCAGGAGTATTTAATGCATCTGCAATATGCGGATGCCTAAGACCAACCCCAATGGGAGGGACTTTAGAACGTTGGATTGCCTGCATGTAAATTCTCCTGCCACCGTTACTATTTATGATTTGGCGTTTTGTGCTTCTTTGTACTTGCGCTTCGCCTCGGCCTTTAACATACCGCCAAGCTCTACACAGGTGCCTTTGGCAACTAACTTCCATTCACCCGGATCGTTGTCGACCGTCGACTGGCCTGCGCACGAGTGCGTCCCAGCTAGGTTGCCACAATCGTTTTGACCCGCTTTTGCAATGCCGTAACACTTCTCTTTGCCGGCAGCTGCGGCTGGTGCAGAGAAACCGGTAACCATAACTGCAGCCAGTGCAGCGCTAACTATTGCTTTATTACTCATAACAAACTCCAAATATATTTAGGTTAATAGGCCAGAACATGTGGCATTAACCAATTGCTTACCTGCTCGAACGATTGGGCACCAACTTGTCCTTCCACCGGCACGCCATTTTCAAGCAAAATCAAAGTGGGAACCGAGCGGACCCCAAAGGTACCAGCTGCTTCTGGCACTTGATCAACATCCACTTTGATCGTTTTGACGATGTTGCCAAATGCACCCGAAGCTTTGTCCATCACAGGAGAAAAGCTGGAGCAAGGGCCACACCAACTGGCTGTGAAATACACCAATACTTTCTTGTGTTGAGCTACCTCAACTTCAAACTCTGGATAATTGTCGATTTGTTTCACAACTTGCTCCTTTTAAATGGAACGCTGATTAATCAGCGTTCAAGGTTTCCGCGTCAGTACGCTTAATGTCCACCCAGTTAGACTCAGCTGTATCAATGTAACCAGGAACATCTGTTAACCACTTGGTTTGTACAGCCGCATTTAGGTTGAGGTATAACTTGCCATCAACAATCTTGTAGGCCATTGGATCGGTATCTAACTTCTTCTCTAGGGCAACTCCCATTGCGCAGAAGCCGCCGAATTGCGGGGCGTAACGCTCAGGAGCACTGCGGAACAAGTCGCGGTTCTCAGCTGAAGCGAAGTGATAAATGGCGCCGTTGTATGTGGCAGTGAATTTGTTTGACCCTTTTTGCGGCTTACCTGCTGTGAAGTAAGACACAGTGTCATAACCTTTGATGGCCAAATCATTGGCATCTGCATTCATACCAACATCAGCGGCAAAGGCTAAAGAACTGCTTGCAATGGCTAGGGTTAAAGCGATAGATTTCGCAATGTTTGATAGTTTCATCGTAAACTCCCGTTGTAGTTAAAGAGGTCATTTGTCGCAGTGGTCTAAGTTGGCTGCGACGTTGGAGTGAACTTTACAAGGTTCGTCAGGGGCAGATTCGTCCGATAGTCTTTATCTTCATACTTATCGTCCAAGGAGAATGAATGGACCGGTTATCCAACGTTTTAAACCGATTTTCTTTGAATGCCAGTGTGTTTTTCTCCGGTAACCTTTGTGGTATTCAAACCTTTGATGAGCCACAGAGCAGTCACGGTCATTTGCACTTATTGCGTTCTGGAGAACTCACCGTTAAGGGCGACCATGGCTTCGAAATGAAGCTCAATACAACTTCAGTTCTGTTCTTCCCCAAACCCAGTCGACACCGCTTGTTAGCCAAACACGAAGGCGGCGTAGATTTGGTGTGCGCCAAAATTAACTATCAGTCTACTGTCAGTAATCCACTAACTAACGCGTTACCAGAAGTACTCTGCTATGACTTAGAATCATCGGGGTTGCTTGGACAGTCTGCAAAGTGGTTATTTGAAGAAGCATTTAGCGACCTTTGTGGCAAAGAACCTATCGTAGATCGGTTGTGCGATATTTTGTTGATCAATATCGTGCGTACTGTATTGGCGGAAAATACCATTAAGCACGGTATGATCGCGGGGTTGAGTCATCCTCAACTTTCAAAAGCATTGACCCAAATCCATGCAACACCAGAAAACCCTTGGTCTCTCAATACTCTTGCCGAAGCATGCGGTATGTCGCGGTCGAAATTTGCAGACGAATTTAAGACTGTCGTGGGCCAATCACCCGGAGACTATTTAACTGAGTGGCGGATCTCGGTTGCACAAAAATTATTGTTTAAAAACCTCCCGATGGATTTGATCGCCAATAACGTAGGCTATGAAAATGGTTCAGTACTCGCCAGAGCTTTTCGCAAGAAAGTGGGAATGTCACCCACGCAGTGGCTTGCAAAAGCGCAATCGAGTGAATAATAAACAACTTTAACTATGTATTGTTGCTGCCAAACACACTGCCTGATAGAACAAGCAGTGCGGCTAACTAGTCCATAAATTTCAACGACCGCATCAATTTAACAACCGCGTCTTTTGTTTTAGTTACAACGGTAATGTTTAAACGATAAAGTCTGCAATTGCCGGTTTTTGAAAAAAGGTAACAGAGGTTGGTTATTTTGCATCTTTTCTAAACAGCTCGATTAAGCCGTAATAGTATGCCAAGTACATTACGGTGGCATGCACTTCATTTGGGAAATAGCGTTGAGACACATGCAGTTGGGCGTTGTCAATTTCCTTTAGACCAGAGATAAAATCATTGCCCCATTGGCGGTTAGCAATTCCAATTTGCCCGAGGTGGTCGTTGTTTGCTAAACCAACAAATACTCTGATTTTCTTATTCAGTAATTTGTGTTTGTTTAGCATTAGGGTGCGATTGAGGTAGTTTGAATCCCAAATTGAAGTGGGATCAGAAAGCAAATAACGGCTGAACATTTGTGGCTGCGTCAACAAAACGTAGCCAGTAAACAATCCTCCAAAGGACATACCGATCAGAGAGCGGTCATCTGTAGTTCTGAAGTTAGTGTCTATCGCTGTAAACAGTTCTTCTCTGATAAAGGTTGCAAAGCGCTCAGCGCCACCACTGTTTTCACTTAACTTGTCCAGAATTTCCCCCTGAAAGGCAAGGTCGCCTTTAGTAGGCGTGAAGTCTCGAGTACGGTTGGTATTCGGTATCGCCACTACGATTACTTCTGGAAGTTGCTGATTTAACTCATAGTAGCTGAGCGACTCAATCATGCCTCCAACACCTCTCATTTGGGTACTATGACCATCTAACACATAGATAACAGGAAAATGTTGCTCAGGATTATCATGATATGAAAAAGGTAAATGAACTGCATATTCTCGGCTTTCTTGCATTATTTTTGAGTTCAAAGTATACCAATGGCCGGTAACAATTGGACGTTTCTCAGATTCAGCTGAGCTTTCGACTGAAAAAGTCAAACATAAAAACAAGAGTGTGCTAGTTAAAAATTGTTTGTGCATGCGTATGATAGTTGTTGTCTTTGAAATAAATTTGAGTATAAAACGCTGAAATACCGATCTAATTGCAAAATCTTGGGCTTTTATCAGTAGGTATAAGAATGTTTGAATTTCACAAACACAAGAGTAAAGCGAACTCTTCTGCTGAAATTTGCCGAGAGAGCGATTTGCAGTCCCTACATGGTTTAGGATTCTGCGTTTGGCAAGTACAAGCGCAAAGCATTGAGTACCAATATCATAACGGCCACACCCTTAGTCTGTACTTAAAAGGTGGCCGAAAGACCTACCGCACTGACAAACCAGACGAGAAAGGAGAGCCGGGTAGAATATGCCTTATGCCAAAAGGTCATCTTAGCCACTGGCGATCACCTGAAACGATTCGAATTGCCCACTTGTACTTACCAGATGCTCACATTAAACAAGCGGCAGAACAGTATTTGGACATTGACGCAAGGCAAGCCAACTTACGCGATTTGATTTATCAAAAAGACCATAACTTGAGTCAACAAATTCTTGGCCTAGTGTGTGGCATACACAACAACAAAAACATAGAGCCAATGTTTATTGAACAGCAGCTACATGCCATTACGCTAACATTGTTGGAGCAGTACCTAGATGGCAACAAACATCCCGTTAAAACCTTATCCGGACTCTCACCTTCAGACAGAAAAAAGATCAAAACTTTCATTCGTCATTCCTTAAACGAGAAACTTTCGATTTGCTTGTTGGCAGAGCAAGTACATTTAAGCCCCTACCATTTTGCCAAGATGTTTAAATTGAGTTTTGGAGACTCTCCGGCCAATTACATCATTCGCCAGCGAAATCTGCACGCTCAACAACTTTTAGCAGGGAGTCAAGGCATCGCCGAAATTGCCCATAAATGCGGTTTCACTCACCAAAGCCACTTTACTAATTCTTTTAAAAAACAGTTTGGTGTCACGCCGACGAGGTACCGAAAACTAAGATAATACCAGGGCAAAACTATGAAAATATTAGCTATTGCTCATTGGTAGTTGAACTGGTTTTTAATCTGTAGAGTTTCGAAAAGGCTCGAAAATAATCAATAAAAAATGGCCCGCCCGAGAGGATTCGAACCTCTGACCTCTGCCTCCGGAGGGCGTTTTTGTTGAAGTAAGTTGCGAACAAAGATAAACAAGCAAGCCCCAAAATGAAACTCAAATCTTTATTTTAAAAGGATTTTAAAGTATAACAACCGTTCATCATTATACATTCGTCTTCTTTGCAGAACACTGAAACAGCTACATATTTGCTACATATGCCTTTAAAGAAAAAAATTACCAATTCAAGCGTTAACAGCCTAGCTCCAGAAGATAAACGCCTTAACGATACTGAGATCTCAGGATTTCACGCGCGCATAACTCCTAAAGGACGAATTACCTATTACCTCTTCTATCGGCACAACGGTAAACAAGTCAATTGTAAACTAGGCACACATCCGGAAATTACTCCTGCACAAGCCAGAGACGCGGCAAAAAATGCTTCAGCATCCGTTGTGAAAGGCGTTGATGTGCATAAGGAAAAGAAACGCCAACAGCAAAACGAGTCACTCGCGAGACTGTCAACATTGGGTGCTTTCATCGAGCAAAAATATGCACCTTGGTTAGAGGTTAGTCGACCCAAAACCGCCAAGGCTGAGTTAAAAAATCTATTGAGCAACTTCGGACATTTGTACTCCATGCAAATCAGGGATGTAAATGCATGGACTATAGAAAAATGGCGTTCAGAGAAACTGGAATTTGGATTAAGCCCCGCGAGTGTAAATCGCCGTATTGTTACTCTAAAAGGCTGTATGAGTCGTGCTGTGGATTGGGGCATTATCAACAGCCACGACTTATCTAAGGTTAAAGCTCTTCCTGTAGATAATAATCGAATTCGTTATTTGTCATACGAAGAGGAAACTCGCCTAAGAAAAGCTTTGCAAGATAGGGAATTGCGGCTAAAAGAAGAACGATACAATGGAAACATGTTTCGAGCACAACGTGGTTATCCGCTTTTACCTGACTTAAGTGAGCGTATGTATTGTGACCACCTTCAACCGATAGTTCTATTGGCACTCAATACAGGAATGCGCAAAGGCGAGATTCTTAACCTACTTTGGGACGACATCGATTTGGAAAGAGCTGATTTACAGGTGCGTTCGGGTAATAGTAAATCAGGAAAAAGTCGGCATATCGCTCTCAATACAGGTACTGTAACGATGTTGCGAGAATGGAAAATTGATTCGTGCAAATCAAAATGGGTATTTGAAGGAAAAGATGATCGCCCCATTACAGACATTAAGACTGCATGGAATGCTGTGATTAAAAGTGCCTCAATAGAAAACTTCCGATTTCATGATTTGAGGCATAATTTCGCCAGTCAATTGGTTATGGCCGAAGTTGATCTAAACACTGTTAGAGAGCTATTGGGCCACAGTAACCTTGAAATGACTCTGCGGTATGCGCATTTGGCTCCAGAACATAAAGCTCAAGCAGTTGCTAAACTTGAAAGCCGGTTTAATTAACCTTTTAAAAGCTGATGTGTTGGGCATCTAATGTTTTCTGACATGTGAGAATAGCCTCATATGGGAAGGACCAGATACCGCAACCTAAACGGCAACTTCCCAAGTATTGCAGAACTTGCAGTGCCAGCATATCTGCAACAGCATTGAGCGAGTAACGGACCCTCGGCATTGTACTAATTTGACCTTGAAGATGCTTTAAAGCAGACTTTCATTTTGTTTACAGATGGACCTTTTTCGAGAAATGGCATTCAATCAACCGCATCATCTAACGCCCCAACAGATTCGAAAATTGTTTGCTGACTTCGATAGAGAGCAGCTTCTAGAAGTAATCTCTATTCGCTACAAAAACAAAGATGAGATTCGCAGAGGGACTCAAAAGAAGGCTTCAGAAGTTGAACTCTTTATACTTGAATGCATAGAGGATGAAGATCAACCTGGAGGTGATTTGGAGGTGATTTTTCCAGAAAGTAGCTTCTATCTAGTTGGTCATCATGACGGTGTGTATTGGTTAGAAGATTCTTCAACAAGGGAAGTACTTCAGTTCACTTAGAGCGATTATCGGACTTTGTTACCGATGTTTGCTACATTGGGCTGTCGCATGACTACCGACACCAATATTCACTTTTGATGAGGGAACTCTAGTGAAAAACATTGCAGCAATAATATACGGTTAGGTTGCCTATGGAGAATCAGTGAAAGGAATCAGTATTTTTATTATTTCGGCAATTGCTACACCTCTGATAATTGTGGTGTGGGGTCTTGTATTTCCACCTTCAGAAAAGTCACGATTCAATAAATTCTCAGCCGAAGAGCTTAAAAATCGAAATAATCTATTGGAAGTGATAACGCAATGGTCTTCGCTTCTAGGAATTGCATTTCCATTATTATACTTTACGGAGAGTGAGCTAGATGCATTTGGCCTTTGGGTTGTAGGTTTTGCGTTCGGTTCAATGGTCGCTATACCGTGTTCAATTGTAACTCTCGTTACTTTACCTAAGGGGCGTGAACGCTTTTTTGAGTATTGGCGTTTTTATGAGCTTAAATATGGTATCGGAATTCAGAGCATTCTAGTGCTGATTGTTTTCAGCCTAGCTTTACTTATTGTGTCAGCACTAAAAATGGCAACCTAAGAAGTTACACAAAAGGACGCAAAACGCTTGGCTTGTGCTCCTTCGTCGCTGACTTTAGCTAAGCATTTATGCGCCCATTATTAGGGCGTCAGGTTTCACAGGGAATTTCAATGGATAGGATATTGATTGAGATTGTTATTTGGGTGTCCCTCATAATTTTCTTTATTACAAATTCTTGGCGTTTTTCTGAGGAGATTTCTGAGTTTGTCAGAGAATACAGAGGTACAAAGAAGAAAGCATTAAAGTTTTCACTTTGTGGCGCTGCGTTAAAAAGAAGAGGTAAGCTGACGCTTTGGAATGGTCTAGGACAAGTCGCCACGGATGAAGATGGTCTTTATTACTCTTCAGTTTGCTTGCCTTTCTTGTTTTTCCCTTGGAGCAAAATCTCAGTGTTAAAGTCAACCAGACTAAATAAATCACATTACTCAATAGTAAAGCTCACTGGTTTCCCTGAAATTTCCTGTCTTGTGCCTAAAAGGTTTGAACTGGAAAGTTGGATGGTAAAGTGAGACCTAACCAGTCAATCAATTTCACGGCCGTGCCATCTGACAAGCCTTCGGAGTGCCGATTATTGAAGCGTTACCCAATGCCTGCTTTGTAGATTTTTTTTCTCTATTCCTCATTTAAACGCACCGCCAGCTACTGGCACAAGCCTGAAGCAACAGCACAGAAATCTGAAGAACCGCTTCTAAAGCGATCTCGAAACCTACTAAGCAGGAGCGCTTTCTTAATGAAATTGACTAGATATCGCTTTTTAAGCAAACTCCTCGGCCAAGTTTATCTCCCATATCAATATGTTTTTCCTTCATGATAAAAAAGAAATACTATCGAATTACTGAACTGGAGAAAAAGTTTGGAATTTCCGAAGATGATGCTCAGTACTTAATAGAGCAAGGGGAAGTGCCTTTAGTTTTTTTTCGTCCAAATGAGAGTTTTATATTAGGTACGGAAGAAGACCATAAATTCATAGCTCATTGTTATATCACCTATGGTGGCTTGATTAGATTAAATAAGGTTTTCCATTTAGACTTTCTACTGCAACATGGTTTTACTCTGTCATCTAAAGCCATTCCTATCGAATTCAACAACATTGATGATGTCGATCCTATTCAAATTCCTAATCTAATTGGCGTCGACGGTGAAATTCATCGTTGGGATGTGAAAGACTTGCACGAATTCGAAAATGAACCCTTGTTTATACTGGAAAACAGTAAACCAACTGTAGTAGAAAAGGGACAAAATCCTCCTCCAAGAGGAGCGCTATTCCCTAGAGACGACGGTGCTCACTTTCACTTAACATTCCCTCACTATAAGTACCAGCTCCAAGACATAGTGTTTGAGGAGAAAACAATAAACAAACTTGGTTTAGTTACGACCAAGAAGCAACCAGAAACGAATTACAGTCCAATTAACTCTCTAGTCGCGCATTTAATGCAACTACATCCTCATAAAGGGGCAGCCCAAATATGGAACCTACTATATGAAAATTGGGAGCATGATGACGATTTAGATCCTGAATCAATTCTAGTTAACATGACCCGTGAAAAATTAACCTACACAAAGACATCAAATATCGAAGTGGAAATTGGCAAAAAGCGGTTCCGCAATATAGTTTCTGAACTCAAAAATTCCTAAATCAAAAAAACATTTGTCCCGGATGTCCCGTTGAATGTCCCCGGGATATGCGGGACATTTACGCTCCACCTAGTTTTCAAAACACAATAAAAGGTGGCACTCCATGAACTCAAGAATTCAACCAAGGTTACTAACTGAAAAAGAAACCTCAATATACATCTGTATGAGCCGTTCTTTCCTTCGTCAAGCGAGGATGGAGGGTAATAGAGAAACCAGAACAGAAGCGCCCCCCTTTATTAAAATTGGGCGCGCAGTGCGCTATGACAGAGAAGACCTCGATAAATGGCTAGATAAATTCATCAAACGCTCCCATTTGCTCGAAGGAGAGGCGCAATAGTGAATAAACTCACCGCCAAACATCTAACTGCACTTACATATTTCAAAGACGGTCAAAGCGTAAGCGTTTGTACATCGGTAGGCACTGCTTTAGGAAATTTATCATTTTCGGTGAAACCTCCCCGCGGCTTAACACGGCCAGTACTCGACACTCTCTACCGCTGGGGTCTACTAAAAACATCAGAATCCAATGCTTTTGGCATTCGTTGGGCAAAGTTCTCACTGTCAGTTAAAGGAAGTAATACGATAAATCTAATTGGGGAGACTGAGCATGAATAAGAGGAATAGCTCTTATACTGTGTTGAACCCTTTTTCAGGCAAACTGGAGCGAGAATTCGAAGACCTCTCAGTCGATGACAAGTACTTCGTATCCAAGGAACTAGATAATTTTCCTAGAAAAATTCAAGAGATAGTATTCAAAAAGTACCTATCTTTGCCTTCTGGTATGCAAGCTAACTCATATCTAAGAGAAATATCACCTCAACTGGAGGAACTACTTCCATCATTCTTAAGGGATTTGTTTGATGCCAATGAGGCCGAAATAAGCAATGCTGTGCAATTGATCGCTCAGAACTGCAGTCAAATTGCGACTAGGCATCTTCAAAACATTTCGATAACAAGCGTTAACGAAAAAGATGAAACCGTTAACGGGTTGAGACGCCATGACGCGCAAAAATACGCCTCTATGCACGAAGAAATTCGCGTTAACGAAGCAAAGCGCCAAAAGGCGTACAAGTCTGCTTATCGGGCGTGCTCTGAATATGTGGAAAAACGCGGTGTGGAACCACCTCAAATAAGCAAATTCGTTACGCATGAAGGTGCGATTAAGCGAATGAAAGATCACCAATGGTGGCGAAGAAGAATCAAGAATATTCTCAAGAAAACTCGTGAACAAGCAATGATTGAGCTAGAGCAGGTCAATAGTAAGCGAGGAAAATACTGCAGCGACATGGCTCTTGAGTTTCGGGTTAAGGAAAAATTAAGACAAGAAAAGCTATTAGACGAATACGTATTAGTTAACGAAGACAATGAAGAAGTTTCAATGCGAGTCGTCTACCAAAGTAATGTGTCAAACCCGATCAATAGACGTAACGAATTCATGACAAGAATGGCGGGTACAGAAAAACTTGCCCGTGCGCTCGGACACAACGCTCTATTTATTACCATCACTTGCCCATCTAGGTTCCATAATAGTTACGCAAAGTCAGGTAACAGAAACCCTAAGTGGGACGGTTCAACTCCGAATGATGCAAATGAGTATTTAAACGGTGTGTGGCAAAGATTGCGAGCACAGCTAGCGAGAAGTGGTATCCGTCAATACGGTTTCAGGATTAGTGAGCCTCAGCATGATGGCACTCCTCATTGGCATCTCCTCATGTTTATCGAACCAAGCGATTGTGAAGAATTAAAACAAATATATAGACACTACGCTCTGCTTGAAGATGGCGACGAACATGGTGCGAAAGAAAACCGTATTACATTCGTAGAAATAGATCCCACAAGAGGTTCAGCTACAGGCTATATAGCCAAGTACGTTAGCAAGAATATCGACGGAGGGCAGTTAGAGAGTGATAGAGATGGTGGGGACGCACAAGAAGCAGCCAAAAGAGTAGAAGCATGGGCTAGTACATGGGGTATCAGGCAGTTCCAACAGATCGGCAGTGTTTCAGTGACTGTTTGGCGAGAGCTAAGAAAAGCAAACATCGAAATGGAAGATCCCGGTAAATTTGAGCTGATTTATAACGCTGCGGATGAGAGTGATTGGGCCGAGTTTGTTCAATTGATGGGTGGAGTGTTTTGCAAGCGAAACGAACAGTCTGTGCGACCATTTTACTCCATTGAGTACGACAATAACTCAGGGGAAGTAAAACAAACCTACTATGATGAGTTGCCCTCCAAAAAACTTAAAGGCGTTTCGTTCGAAGGAAAAGAGATTGTGACTCGCGAGCATCAATGGCGGATAGAAAGGCGTAGCGAAGAGGAAGCCGCATAGGCTTCTTTGCTTTTACTTGGAGTTCTGTAAATAACTGTACTCTGACTAATACATCGAGCGCTTCGTCTCAAATAGCACGTTTATTTTAGTAATTTAGTTGACTTTTCTAAAAGGTTAAGCAAGGCTTGGAATTGAGGCAAACAGTGGAAATGTTGACAACCTCCAATAAAGAGAATAGAATTGCGCGCCCATTTTTACAGCATAGAAATGGGATGTTTTCAAGGAGAATTTTTTATGAACACTATCATCGTAACTGCCATGGTACTAATGATAGCTATCTTTTTTTACTATGTTGCAATAATTCGGCTCAAAGCTAGTATGCACAAGAGAGAAAAAGCCTTGAATGAACGCGGAGTAACTCCATCAGGTTCTGGATTATGCCATGGCATGACTCTGAATAAAGACCGAACAGGTATTAAAAGAGACTCTAAGAAGTCTCCAGCTTGGTACGGCCGCCTCGCTTAAGGCTATTTACTAAGTTTTTATATTTCAATAACATCCCACCTATTAAGGTGGGATTTTTGTTTTAGGGACGCTGTAACTTAAATGGAAAGAATTCTAGAAACTTCAGACTATGACTACATTGGATGGATTCCTTGTGTTAGCGGTCACCTCGACTTTGGGCTTACGAAAGTAGGTATTCAAGGTGGTTTCACTGATAAAAGATTCAAAGATGTAAATGTCATCCAAAAAAATTTTTCCGCTACTGATAAAGGCGACTCTCATCACCGGAAGATTATCCTTCAATCATGGGTCGACTGGAGAGACACTGAAACGGATGACAATGCCGAGGATGGCAAATTCAGATTATTTACCGCTGCCGAAGCTTTTCCCTCCGACGTTATGTCAGAGAGAGAGTTGGAAGGAAATACCTTAATCTATCCGCTTTATGCAGAACCGGAAGAAGTCGAAGACATTAAAAGAATGAAGCTTCATTCCATAAGTCACGGAATTAATGTAGAAAATATAAACTCTGAATTTCAAAAATTAAACAATGTAATTTGTAACCCGGCTGTAGAAACGAGTTTAGACAAGACTGCGATTCGTGCATCTTTACACTTCCGAATCAAAGCGAACGGTATTGTTTACATGAAATTTAATGGTTCTACTTCGCTATTAGACTCAGAAAGCAAATTTATTATAGCCAGACAGGTTTACTACTATCTTAAGTACTGTATTCACAGCCATCGACACCACATCAACGATCAGGATTCTTTGACTACAATTACACAAAACAACGCTAGTGCCGGAATGCGCCTTTTGTGCCAGCTGAAAAGGGAGCTTACAACACTTAGTCGCATTATAAAGCTAGACAATTCTACGCACCCTACAAACGACGCTAGAGGTATAGTAGCCTATTCGAAGTCCCTAACGATTGCATTGAGAGAAGAAGAGCTGCTGACTCCAGAAGAGTCCCAAATTGAAAGTGAACGACTTGAAAATGTGAAGAACTCCTTCGCAGCGATGGACAACATTATTAGTCGCGACTCTGATTTGAGTGAACTAGTGAAGTCTAAATCCAAAGTATGGCTTGGTTTCGCAATAGTATTTGGCTGGGGAATTTCAAACTTTTTATTTGCCTCAGAAAAGATGACTATTGCTGGCTCAACAGACTCTTTTCTTGTGCCATTTGGTGTCCTTATAACGTGCGTCGTTATTTACTTTTTAACCGGGCGCTACTATCGGATTAAACATACACCCGCAGATGTAGAAAAGATTTATTATAGCAGAATTCGAGTTCTGTCTCTCAAAGTGATAGGTGTTGCAATGGCCTTCGCAACTTTAGGGCATTTTTTGCTGAACTCCAACTAAGCTGCTACAAATTTGCTACATAAAAGCTTATGGGATCTCCCTCTAGAGAAGCACACCATATAAAATGGCCCGCCCGAGAGGATTCGAACCTCTGACCTCTGCCTCCGGAGGGCAGCGCTCTATCCAGCTGAGCTACGGGCGGTTGTCGATGCAGAATTTGCAGGCGCCCGATCATACGTCGCTAAGCCGTCACCATCAACCGATTATCTAAGGATTTCTGCGCTTTCTTAGAATTTTTTTATGTTCAGTAGCTTAACTCCCACCTAAACGGTTGTTCGAGATAAAATTACCGCTATAATCGGTAAGCTTTGTTTAAACTTTCAGCGTATCAATCACCTGCAAAGCATTTTCAAAAGATGATCTGGAGTCTGTTGTGAAATTTAAAGTATTAATTGGTTTATTGGCATTGGGTTCTGTTGCACTTAATGCTCAAGAAATGTCGGACGACGAGATTGCTGAGCGCATCAAGCCCTATGGGTCTGTGCATGTAGCTGGCGCTCAAGCGGCATCAGCGGCAGCGGCTGGACCACGCTCAGGAGCTGATATCTACAACCAAGCATGTTTAGCATGCCACGGTGCAGGTGTACTAGGTGCTCCTAAGCTTCAAGATGCAGCAGACTGGCAACCGCGCCTTGATGAGAAAGGCTTCGATACAGTTTGGCAAAATGCTATCAATGGTATCAATGCGATGCCTCCGATGGGTACCTGTGGCGATTGTAGCAATGACGATATCAAAGCTGCGATCGAGTACATGATCGAAGGTATCTAAGTCTAATGGATACCGTCAATGCGGTATCCAACTTCGGCCACTCCTTTTTTCAGCGCGCGAGGTGATATGTTGTCAGAGTCATCCAAAGCCGACTTATCAGAAGAAGAGTTACGCGCGCTAATACCTCAACTGCAAGAATTGACCGAACGCTACAAGCGCGCAGAACGTGTGCAAAAAGCGTTGTTTGATATATCCGAGCTTTCCAGTTCAATAAGCGATTTACCGAGTTTGTACCGTTCAATCCACGACATAGTCGGGGAATTCATGAATGCCGATAACTTCTTTGTCGCATTTTACGAACGTGATGAAAAAGTGGTCGATTTTGTCTATTTCGTCGATGAGTACGACGAACAGACCGTTAAACAAATGCCAGCGGAACAACTGATGGATGGCATCACGGGCTATATACTCCGTGCCGGCGAGCATATCGTGTTTGGCAAAGAGAACGCGGATGAAGTACTCGGTGCAAAAGGTATCAATGCGATCGGTTCGATTCCTTCAGACTTTATCGGCGTACCATTGAAACGTGGCTCGCAAGTTATCGGCGCCATGGTGGTGCAAACCTATGATGACAGCCTGCGATACACTGACGCCGACCTCGAGGTGTTGCTGTTTGTATCCCAGCATATAGTGACGACTGTCGATCGGGTAAAAAGCCGTGAAGTCACCGAAAGAACCATTCGCGAACGCACCAAGCAACTGCGTCAAATCAACGATGATCTACAAGAAGAAATCCTCGAGCGTCAAAAAGTCGAATCACTGCAACAAGCATTGTTTGAAATATCAGAGGTGGCGGCTGATCTTCAAGACGACATGCAGGCCTTCTTTGGCAAACTCCACAACATACTCGCCCGTTTGATCAGTGCACCGAACTGCTACGTCGCAACGCTGGACGAGAGTCGCTCAAACCTCGAGTTTCCTTATTACAGTGACGAAGTAGAATCAGAGCCCGAGCGACGTCCGTTGGGCTACGGTCTGACAGAGATCGTATTGCGTTCCGGCCAGGCCGAATTAATTAACCCATCACGAGTCGTACAGCTTGTTGAAGCTGGAGAACTAGACGTGTCCGTTGCACAGAATATGCTGGTCAAGTCAAACTCCTGGTTAGGGTCGCCATTGGTTGTAGAAGGGGAGATCTCCGGGGTTATTGTTGTTCAAACATACGGCAAACAACACAAGTACAGTAATAAAGATTTGGAGCTCCTACGCTACGTTTCACACCACATCGCGGTCACCATGGAGCGTAAGCGCAAATCCGAAGCGATTCAGCAGTACACTCAACAACTGAGTGAGCGAGTAGAAGCGCGCACTGAAGAGCTGAATAAAGCTAACGAAATCCTGAAAAACCAAATCGAGCAACGCAAAGAGATCGAGCTTAAATTAATTCACGACGCGCACCATGACGAACTAACGGATTTGCCCAACCGTACGATGTTCACCAGTCGGTTAGAGCTTGCCGTCGCAAATAAAAAGCGCTATCCGGAGAACAACTTTGCTGTTCTGTTTATTGATCTTGACCGCTTTAAAGTGATCAACGATACGCTTGGTCACCATGCGGGTGACCAGTTCCTTATTGAGGTATCACGGCGCATCAGCACCTGCATACGCGGTCACGATTTACTTGCTCGTCTGGGCGGTGATGAGTTCGTGATTTTGTTAGACAATTTTGAAGATATCGGTGACGTAGAAGAAGTTGCCTCGCGCATCATCGATTCTGTTTCTGAACCATTTATTCTCGATAACAAAGAAATGTATTCTGGCGCCAGTATCGGTATTGCCCATCTTGATGTCACCTACCAAAAAGCTGAAGAAGTTGTGCGCGATGCCGATGCCGCAATGTATCAGGCTAAGCAGCAGGGGCGCGGGCGATTCATCATTTTCGATAAGAGTATGCGTGAACGCTTACTCGAAGAACTGGAATTAGAAAATGAATTCAGGCGCGCCCTGAGAGAGTCTGAATTCGAATGTTACATGCAACCGTCCGTTGGTCTACAAGATCGCGAAACCTTGTATTACGAATGCTATGTGCGCTGGGAGCACCCTACGTTAGGTAAAGTCAAACGTGAGCAATTCTGGCAGATTGCCGAGCAATCAGGTTTAACACTCGAGCTAGATAACTACATGCTCGATCACGCATGCCGTAAAATCAAAGAATGGGAATCACTAGACGGCCCTGAAAAGGACTATAAAATTGCGATAAATATGTCGATTAATCATGTGATCCAAGGCAATCTTGTTAATCGCATTCTGGAGCTTATAAACAGCCATGGCGTCGCGCCCAATAAGCTCGTATTCGAGTTTGATGAAAACGACCTCAATCGCCGCTCGCAAATTATCTTACCGTCAATTAAGAAGCTTCGTCGGGCCGGTATATCGCTGGTATTGGACAACTTCGGTAGCGGCCTAGCGTCACTTAGCTATTTATTCTCATACCCGTTCGATTTCATCAAAGTTGATCACCGTTTTGTGAAGTCATTGCCGCGCTCGCAGCGCAATCAAAAGCTAATCCAATCGATTATGTTAATCAGTGAACACTTGCGTTTCAACGTGATTGCCGAGGGAATCGACAGCGACAGCCAATTGCGAGTATTGCACGAATTAGGTTGCCTCTATGGGCAAGGCAAGTTTCTCTCCCCTTCTGTACCATTGGAAGACATCTAATTTTGTAACAAGGCTTGTTTGTCGCATAAGCCCCTGCACCTCGTCTCCTTCTCCTTTTGAAACCTTAAGTATGCCCATACAGTTAGCCCCCTTATAACCCGATGTTTAGACGACTTTTCAAGGAAAAAAGGAATGAAAACCCTCACCCAATACCTCAAAGGACTCATTGCGTTTACACTTATCTGTGTGCCGTTGCAATTGTCTGCTGCGTCAATCGCGAGCGAAGAATATCAGGCGGTTGTCAAAACCGCATATGATTACTTTCATGGTGCCGCAAGAGGCGATCAAGCTATGCTGAAAAGCAGTTTTGACACCGAGTATGGCGATGTGAAAATGCTGAGAGTCGACGAAGATTCCCAGCAAGAGTCAGTTCGGACGGTACCACTTGGCGAATTTGCCGGCTATTTCGATAAAGAAACAAAAGACACTTGGAACGCACAGGTTCTATCGGTAGATATCGTGGACAATAAAATGGCTATGGTAAAAATGGACTTTAAAACCAGTAAAACGCATTACATCGACTATCTGGTGATGTACAAACGCAACGGACATTGGCGTATCGTCAACAAGACGTTTGTGGCTAAGCCTTTAGCATCAGACGAATAGGCAAACTGGCGCTGCCTGTTGGGTCATTGCTTGTCCACTAAACGAACTATCAAGCCAAGGGGTGCACAGAGCAAAAGCAAAGGCTGCACCCACAGTTTGTAGAATGCCCAAACATCGCTGTTTGAAGATAAATACACCAGCAACGCAATGATAGCGAGTACCACAAAAAACAAACTGATGCTGACACTGAGTTTTTGCCATAATAGTGCTGGTAAACACAAAATGCGTCCCCAAAAAATACTAAGTAGGCCGTTGCGTTTAATTGTTGACGCCAGCCAGAATATCCCTGCCATGGACAACCAGAAAAGCGTAGGTTGGTAATTAACCTTGGCGATTCGGTCAAACAAACCGACCGAGCCATGCACTAAAGCCAAACAAACCATCAGCAGGATGGTGACGACTAAGAAACGCCAATATATCCCCCAAATGATCGCTACTCGATTCATGGCGTCATTTCTTACCCAGCATTGAACGAAGATTGGCGATACTCGTCTCACTCTTTTGTTGGCGCTCTTCTTTGCTGACCTCTCTCTTTTTGAACTCCCACTCGAGATCGTCTTGGGGTAGCTCATATAAGAATCGACTTGGATCTGGTGTTATCACCTCCCCAAATTGTCGCCGTTCTCTGGAGATACTAAACACTAAGCTTTGCTGAGCCCGGGTAATACCGACATACGCCAAGCGCCGTTCTTCTTCGATATTATCCTCGTCAATGCTGGTTTGATGGGGTAACAAACCTTCTTCCATACCCACCATAAATACATGCGGAAACTCTAACCCTTTAGACGCGTGTAGGGTCATGAGTTGCACCTGATCGGCCTCACCTTCTTCTTCGCCGCGTTCCATCATGTCACGCAGAATAAAGCGGTTAACGGCCTCTTGCAGGGTCATCGGAGCGTCCAATTGAGTACCATTCAGCATGTCTTTTAACCATCCGTACAAGGTACTGATGTTTGCCATCGCCATCTCTGCGGCTTTTGGGCTAGGGCTATGTTCATATAGCCATTCCTCATACCCCATCGATTTGATCATTTCACCAATTGCCGCAACGGTATCTCCCCGTTGAGCATTATCGGCGAGTGTCACCAACCAACGGGCAAATGATTGAACCGCGTTGAGACCACTGCCACTGAGCGTAGAAGCTAACTCATCATCACAACAAGCAGCGAACATCGACATCTGGTTTTGATTGGCAAAATTGCCGATTTTTTCTAGGGTGGCACGGCCAATCCCACGATTCGGTAGGTTGACGATACGCAAGAACGCATTGTCGTCATCAACGTTAACAAGAAGTCGTAAATACGCCATCATGTCTTTAATTTCAGCGCGCCCAAAGAATGACATTCCACCACTGATTTTGTATGGAATCCTGTTGTTCATGAGCAGCTTTTCAAACACTCGCGACTGATGGTTTCCGCGATACAAAATGGCGTAGTCCTTGTAACCTGTGTTTTGCATGAATTTATGTGCCATCAATTCGGCAACGACTCGCTCGGCCTCATGTTCTTCATTCTTGGCAATGATGATGCGCAGCGGCTCTCCATACCCCAGTTCTGAAAATAACTTTTTATCAAACACATGGGGATTGTTTTGAATCAGGATATTGGCGCTATGCAAAATACGGCCTGACGAACGATAGTTCTGCTCCAACTTAATCAATTTTAAATTCGGAAAATGTTCCTGCAGCAACACCAGATTCTGGGGCCGAGCCCCCCGCCATGAGTAGATAGACTGGTCGTCATCGCCCACCACAGTAAAACGCGCCCTTTCCCCCACCAATAAACGAACCAATTCATATTGGCTAGTATTTGTATCTTGATACTCATCAACTAACAGATAGCGCAAGCGCGACTGCCATTTCAAACGCACAGTTTCGTTGCCTTTCAACAACAAAGTGGGCAACAAGATCAAGTCATCGAAATCAAGCGCATTGTAAGCGCGCAAATGATTTTGGTATTGCTGATAGTACTGAGCAAATTGCTGTTCGCCTTCGCTTCGGGCCTTGGACAACAAAGCCTCAGGAAGCAATAAATCATTCTTCCAATTCGAAATGCATGCTTGCAACACTTTCAACTGGTCTTTATCACCGTCAAACTCAGCTTCGGTCAAATCGTTCAATAGTGCCATCGTGTCTTTGTCATCAAATAACGAAAAACCCGCTTTTAGACCGAGTTGAGTCACATGTTTCTTGATGATATTCAGCCCGAGAGTGTGGAAAGTTGAAACCATCAACCCTCGCGCTTCCTTTTTACCGAGTGTTTGCCCTACTCGTTCTTTCATTTCTCGCGCGGCTTTGTTGGTAAAAGTCACCGCCGCTATGTGCCTCGCAGGCATGTCGCATTCACGCACTAAGTACGCGATCTTATTAGTAATCACGCGCGTTTTACCACTACCCGCACCAGCAAGCACAAGGCAAGGCCCGGAAATATACGTAACTGCTGATTGTTGAGCCGGATTGAGCTGCATGAAAATTGAAAACTGATGGAAACAAAGACGCGCTAGTTTACCTCAAAATGCATTAGATTTGCTGCTAATCATTGCATGTCGGAGGGACTCGCTTACAATGTCGGCAATGTGAAATATCAGAGGTGTCGAGATGCTCGATCCAAAAAAATTAGAAGAGATCGCCAAACAAATTTCAGAAGCCGTGCCGCCAGGTGTGAAGAGCATGGCCGAAGAAGCTGAAACCAAAATCAAGCAAGTCCTGCAGAGCCAATTGTCTAAGCTGGATTTGGTGACACGCGAAGAGTTTGACGTCCAAACGCAAGTGCTCATTCGCACTCGTGAAAAATTAGAAGCACTCGAAGCCCGAATCGCAACACTGGAATCGCCGGACAACAATTAGTTAGTAAGTGGTTACTGACCTTTTTGTAAGGCCGACAACTCTTGCTCTAGGGTTTTCACAACCGCAAGTAATTGTTCGGCTGACGCATCGGTCTGTTCAGCCCCACCTTTAGCTGCTTCAGAGATCGTTGCAATCGACTCTACCTGACCGGCAACAGTTTGGGTCACGTTACTTTGTTCAGTCGCCGAATCAGAGATTTCAGAATTCATTTGATTGATTGTGCTGATCACTTCACTGATTCGCGTTAACGCTTGCCCAACAACCTCTGCTTCACTCACACTCAAGTTCATTTGTTCGCGACTTTGCTCCATACTTTGGTGAGTTTCAGCAGTCGCTTGCTGCAAACGAGAAATAATATCGTGAATCTGATTGGTCTGTGCCTGCGTGCGTTGCGCTAGCGTACGCACTTCGTCGGCGACTACCGCAAAACCTCGGCCTTGCTCGCCTGCTCGAGCAGCTTCGATAGCCGCATTTAGCGCCAATAAGTTGGTTTGCTCTGCAATCTCATTGATTGCACTGGATACCTGCCCGATATCTTTGCTGTCTTCAACTAATCGATTTAACGCGGTTTGCGAACGTGTAGATTCATCCTGCATTTCCTGCATCACCGATTGCAATCGCTCAAGTAACACGAGGCTCTCACTGGCTTCTTGCTTAGCTTCAATGGAAGATTGAGTAGCCGTTTCAGAATTATGGTCAACTTTGCTCGCGACTTCGGTCAAAACCCCCATAGACTGAGCAATTTGAGACGTTTCCTTTTGCTGTTGATGCACACCTTCGATCGTTTGCGTAGTGATTGCTTTTAAATTAGCTGCAGAATCACTTAATGTTGTGGCAGCACCACTTAAGCGGCTTACCAGTTGTTCTAGATTGGCGGTCATTCCATTTAAGTCTTCAGCAATCGCCCGCATTTCATCCTTGGTACACACTTTGACTCGTGTAGATAAATCGCCACCGGCTATTTCATGGACGGCGTAGACAACGCGTTCAACCGTATCGGTTACCGACAAATACATGCCGATAAACAAGTAAAAAGCCAGCGCCACGGCAATGATTGCTACCGTCAATACTAACGCATTTTTAAACTGAGCGTCGCGGATACGTTGGTCAAGTAACTCAGCCAGCACAGGTTGGGCTTTGCGCGCAAACACAGCAAGGGCATCATCGACTGCCACGCTCTCGCTCACTAATTGCGATCGGGTAATTTGGAAGTCGTCAGGATCTAAAATCCTTGATTGCACCAGACTTTGATATTGGCGCATTTGTGTCTCGACTTCTTGCCAAGCGGATGACAGTGCTCGGTTAACCTCTTGGTTTTCTGTCAAAGACACTTGAATACTGCGTTGTAAGTTGTCTATCAGAAGTGGCAGCTTTTGATTTGCATTGGATAGATTAATATAGGTATCAGGCGTAAAACTACCATTATCAAGGACCGCTCTTGCGGTCATGGCGGTCATAACGAGCTGTTCTTGCACTTGCGGAATGGTATTGACTAATGTGGTAACTAAATAGCGACTGTCGAGGGATTGGTCCAGCTCTAAATTGGTTCTGTCGGCAATGGTTTGTAGTAATGCGCTACTATAGGTTAATGCCGCCTCAGGGCTTGAGTCTAACTCTGTTAGGTACTGTCGCAAAGAAGCACCGATTGCTTCGCCCTGCGCATTATCTAGCGCGCCCAAGTCAAAAGTGAGACTTGCGGTGTGAGTCTTGTCCTCGATTAAACTTGTGGCTAAGCGTAGCTGCTCCTGCTGGGCCTTAGCAATCAATTCGAGACCAACTTTTTCAGTTTGGCTAAATGTTATGTCCCGACTGTACTCACGTTGGAGCAACGTAAGGCTTAACAGTAGTGGAATTAAGAATATGACACTGACTAAACTAAATTTAGTCGAAAACTTTAAGTTCGACATCAAGCCCTGCGCAGGCGCGCTTAATTGTGCAATTACTCCAGCCATAGGAATTCTCCAGCCGCAGGCTTAATCAAAGCCAATAATGTAGTCCAATTCCCAACATTATTAGCATGCCAACGTAGTGGTTATTCAAAAACGCACTAAAACACGCATTGCGTTCTCGATTTCGGATTAAAAATTGTTGCCGAACAAACAATATAGCTGAAATTATCACCCCAAGATAAAAAGGTAGTGAAAAAGACCACGCAATACCGACGTAAACCAACAAACCTAAGGCCAAAAACTGCAATACTGCAATGACCAAGCGATCATATTGACCGAACAAAATGGCAGTTGATTTCACACCGATTAAAATATCATCATCGCGATCGACCATCGCGTATTGCGTATCATAGGCGACGGTCCATAGAAGATTGGCACCGTATAGGTACCAAACCCAGACAGGCAGAGTTTCGGTTATCGCCATTGCAGCCATTGGAATAGACCAGCTAAATGCTGCGCCGAGCACTACCTGTGGCAAATGCGTGTAGCGTTTCATAAATGGATAAACCGACGCCAGCAACAGTGCTATCACGGAGAGAGCAATGGTTTGCCAATTCAGAAACAGGACGAGCGTAAATGCGATAACAATTAACCCTGCAAATAAGCCTTGGGCTTGCTTAAGGGTTACATCTCCTCGAGCCAACGGTCGCTGGGCTGTGCGTTTGACTTTGCCATCCACATGTCGATCAGCGATATCGTTAATTACACAACCAGCAGAGCGCATGACGATTACACCCAACGTGAATATCACGACGATGGTCCAGGATGGCTTGCCCTCTGACGCCATGAGTACCGACCAAAAGGTTGGCCAAAGTAACAAATAGATTCCTATCGGTTTGTCGGCGCGCATTAACTGCCAAAATGCCTTCAAGGTTTGTTTATCCACTGCAACCTCGAGTCTGATTGGCATATGCGGGAGAGTCGGGTAAAAACACTTCCGCGACGCTCATGGAGTGGGAGAGGAACGTAAATGATGAGCGCCGACCGTACAGCGACTGCTCGAGATCGTTGAGTTCAAATAGCGCTTTGGGCACCCCATTGTGCGGCGCAGCTAATTGGGCAGCACTTAGGCGACAGACTTCAAATTTTCCGCGCTCAAATCGACTATCGTTAAAGATAATTTGCCCTAAGGGTTTGTTGCCTAGCCCGGTTAATTCGCCATTATTTATGGCCTCCGGGATGACAGAATGTGCGTATACCCATGGCTGGTTGTCACCCCATAAAACGACTTCTCTAATATAGTCTGACGACGCCGTTAAGCGACCGTGATACAGGACTTGAACCCTAAATTGGCGACACATACTTTGCAAGCGTTCCGTTAGCGAACCAGTGTCTAACAACCAATTGAGTAAATACGCATCGTTAAGTGTCAATTGATTTGCAGAAAGCCACTTGAGAGGCAAGCTCAAGGGCTTATTAATTGAAAAAATTTCAGGCGATTTCAAAGTTCTTATGCTTCAGCCTTATAATGCCGATAATCATACCATTGGCGTGTTCAGAATATCTATATTCTGATTTTGGTCATGCTTTTTGCCCAGGCTTTGATAAACTTTAGTCGTTCGCCCGAAATTGTCACTCTGGTGCTGAGAGTTAAGAAACGAGGTAGTCATGCTAGGAAACTGTCGAGTAAAAAACATATCTTGGTTAGCGGTATTCGTTATGATCCTCGCGAGTGTCAGCTTAAAGGCTAGCGCGCAAACCAAAACATATGCGTACATGGGACTAGAGCCCGATATTGTGACCAATTATTTGAGTGGAAATGCTCGGACATTGGGGTTTGTCAGGGTGACCGTTGAGTTGATGCTAGATGATGCCGATAACCTCGAAGTCGCTGAGCACCATATGCCGCTGTTGCGGGCAATTGTCATAGAAGTATTTGGCCGTCAACCAGAGGATAAAGTGAAGTCGTTGACCGGTCGTGAAGATATCCGTCGTACTATTTTACAGTTGCTGCAGCAAAGACTGGAAGAAGAAACCGGTAAACCCGTGATTTCAGACGTCATCTTTACCAAATACTTGTACCAGGGCTAAGTTCGGCCCTGATGTAAACGCACAAACAACCAGGCAAATAAGCTACCGCTCACTAATCCAAGCGTATGCGCTGTATTGGCCATCGATACCCATAGTACGTCCGCATATCCGATAACAAGCCATACGAGTAGGAACCCTATCAAGGGTTTCGGTAAGCCAATTCCCCATTGTGGTCGCAACCAACCTACCCACCAAACAAACCCAAAGACAGCATAAACGACACCTGACAGCCCACCAAAATTAGGGCCAGAAACCCATAGTTGGCCCAAGTTTGCCGCTAAACTCGACACTACAAATAGCAACAGCAGTGTCGATGTACCAAAGATGCGCTCTATTTTGCTACCCAAAACAAACCACCAAAGCAAATTGAAGATGATGTGAATAGCTGAGAAGTGAATAAAATTAGGGGTCAGTACGCGCCACCACTGGTGACTATCACTCAATTGCGCAAGAGGCTGAATAAAGAGCCATTCTCGAACCCAAATGAATCCGCCGAGCCAGCTTAGCGCAAAAACCGCAATGCAGACTAAACCAATGAAACTGGTTAATGGCGTGGACATTGCTGAAGACAACGAGGGTAGGTTGAGTGACAATGAGGTCGACTGTTCAGTCTGTTCACCCACTTCCCAAGCATTCGATTGATATTGTTGAGCATTAGGATTAGCCACAAAAGTGCGGGTCAATTGCATGGCTTGTTCAATATCCCGAGGCTCTAATACGGCAACGGCATGCGGGTTCTCGGGGTTGTCCTCCAAACGCGAATATTCCGCACGGATATTTTGAGAAACCAAGTGCGCGACGAGTAATCGGGCAGCGTTTTCTTGGCTAAATGCAACCAATACGTGCAAATTTAGTCACCCGATTCAACGGGAAAGTTATGGCGCCAAGCTTCAAAGCCACCGTCCATACTATACACCTGCTCAAAACCTTGATGTACTAGGTACTGCGCCGCTTGCTGACTACTAATCCCGTGATAACACACGACCACAACTGGCGTTTCATATTCGGTCTGTTGCGTGAATTGATGCATGGTGCCATTGGTTAAATGAAACGCGTTCGGCATATGCCCTGCTTGGAATGATTGCTCATCGCGAATATCAACAATAGCAATATCACCCTTATCGGCCAATTCCTGTGTTTGCTGCGGGCTAATGTGTGCAAATTCTGTCATCTATTTCTACAACCAATTGAGGATAACTTTACCCGATTGACCAGATCCCATCGTTTCAAAGCCCTGTTGGAAGTCATCGATATCAAACTGGTGCGTAATGATGGGGTCTAGATTTAATCCACTTTGAATCAAACTCGCCATTTTATACCAGGTTTCAAACATCTCCCGGCCATAGATACCTTTGATCGTCAGTCCTTTGAATATTACTTGATTCCAATCGATTGGCACAGCACTTGGTGGGATGCCAAGCATGGCGATTTTACCGCCATTGTTCATGTTCTCTAACATACTATTTAAAGCGCTAGGTACTCCTGACATTTCCAGCCCAACATCAAAGCCTTCTGTCATGCCCAGTTCATTCATAACCTGCTGTAGGTCTTCTTGAACTACATTAACAGCTCGTGTTGCCCCCATTTGCTCCGCAAGTGCTAAGCGATAAGGATTCACGTCGGTAATCACGACATGACGCGCGCCCACATGCCTAGCAACTGCTGCGGCCATAATACCAATTGGCCCGGCACCGGTAATGAGTACGTCTTCGCCGACCAAATCGAATGCCAATGCAGTGTGAACCGCATTTCCAAAAGGATCGAATATGGATGCGAGGTCGTCACTGATGTTATCGGGAATCTTAAATGCATTGAATGCCGGAATGACCAGGTATTCCGCAAATGCACCTTGACGGTTAACGCCTACACCCTGGGTATTTCGACACAAGTGACGGCGACCCGCCCGGCAGTTCCTGCAGTGTCCACAGGTTATATGGCCTTCACCCGATACGCGGTCGCCTTTATGGAAACCCTGTACCTCGCTGCCCATATCAACGACCTCGCCGACGTATTCATGGCCAACGATCATAGGGACAGGAATAGTGTTTTGAGACCATTCATCCCAATTGTAAATATGCATATCTGTTCCGCAGATCGCGGTCTTACGGATTTTGATCAATAGGTCATTGTGACCAACTTCTGGCATTGGATTGTCTTGCATCCAAATACCAGGTTCCCGATGTAATTTAGCGAGTGACTTCATGCTATCACCCCGAGAGATTTGCCCACTTCGATAAAGGCATCAATCGCCTTGTCGACATGCTCCAATGAGTGGGCAGCTGACATCTGAGTACGAATTCTTGCCTGGCCTTTTGGTACGACTGGATAGGAGAAACCTATGACGTATATTCCGCGCTTCAACAGTTCGTCTGCCATATCGCTAGCCAATTTCGCATCACCCAGCATAACCGGAATGATGGCGTGGTCTTTGCCTGCAAGCGTGAAACCTGCGGCTTCCATTCTTTGTCTAAAGTGCGCAGCATTGCGATTCAGTTGGCTGCGTAACGCTGCGCCATCTTCGAGCATCTCAAACACTTTAAGCGATGCCGATACAATGGGTGGCGCGACTGAATTTGAAAATAAATAGGGACGAGAGCGTTGACGCAACCATTCAATCACAGGTTTTTTGCCAGAAGTGTAGCCTCCGGAGGCACCTCCTAAGGCTTTACCCAGCGTTCCAGTGATAATATCGACGCGGCCCATGACATCGCAGTATTCGTGAGAGCCACGACCGTTCTTTCCGACAAATCCGGTAGCGTGACAATCATCAACCATGACCATTGCGTCGTACTTTTCGGCCAAGTCGCAAATACCTTTCAAGTTTGCAATGATGCCGTCCATTGAAAATACGCCGTCGGTGGCGATTAGTTTATAGCGAGCGCCATCAGCTGTCGCTTTTTGTAGCTGCTCTTCAAGCGCCGCCATATCGTTATTGGCATAGCGATAACGCTTGGCCTTACTCAAGCGTACTCCATCGATGATACTGGCGTGATTTAACGCATCAGAGATAATGGCATCTTCTGGCTCAAGTATGGTTTCAAATAAACCGCCGTTAGCGTCAAAACAAGAGGGGTACAAAATCGTGTCTTCGGTACCTAGAAAAGCGCTGATTTTGCCTTCTAGCTGTTTATGGATGTCTTGAGTTCCGCAAATGAAACGAACTGATGCAACCCCAAATCCATGGCTGTCTAAGCCTTGTTTAGCTGCTTCGATTAGGTCAGGGTGATTTGCGAGACCCAAATAATTATTGGCACAAAAATTAATAACATGCTGACTACCAGCTACGCCAATATCGGCTTGCTGTTGAGTTTCGATAATGCGCTCTTTTTTGTATAAACCGTCTTGTTTAACCGCTTCGAGTTGAGCGTTTAAATGGGCCAAAAATGCTTCAGACATGACAACCTCCAAAAATCGACGCGCTATGATAATCAACCCGTGCGGCAGGGTACAGAAAAACTCTGGAAATATACGGGCTATTGCGGCAAGGGGAGTTGCCAAACACCCTCAACACAGCTGTTCTTTAGGGTTTCCCATAACTCTTCTTGCCCGATTGGTCGGGCAATCAAATATCCTTGACCAACATGACAATTGAAGTCCTCGAGCAATTGATATTGCTGAGTAGATTCTATCCCTTCGGCAACCACGGTGATGCCCATGCCGCGGACCATTGAAATAGTTGAGTGGACAATATTGCGGTCACCTTGATCGTCTAACATGCCGCTTACGAATGAGCGGTCAATTTTGACAACATCTGCGGGCATCGCCTTGAGGTAAGTGAGTGAAGAATACCCTGTACCAAAGTCATCAATCGCTATCTTGCAGCCTAAATCCCGCACCTGGTTCATTACTTCACACGCGCGGCTTAAGTCGTCTACGAGTGCGGTTTCGGTAAGTTCAAGTTCAACGCGATGAGCGTCAATATTGTGATGTCTAAGCTGTTGACGTAAATACTCAACAAGATTGGAATCTAAGAACTGTTGCGCCGAAATGTTTACCGCTATGCCAATCTCAGAAAAGCCGTTTAAGGTAAGCTCTGAGAGAATCGACAGCGAACGCGCAATAACCCAGTAGTCGAGCTTCCCCATGAGTGCAGTTTTTTCCAAAACAGGGATAAATTCCGCGGGTGAAATAGGCCCCTTAGTTGGATGATTCCAACGAATCAGCGATTCAAAACCGACCAAACGCCGAGTTTGAATATTGATTTTGGGTTGAAGGGCAAGGAAAAACTGATCCTCTTGAAATGCTTCACGCGCTTCTGCCTCGAGTTCTACACGACGCATTATTTTCAGATTCATCGCCGCATCATAGGTACGATAAGATGAATCTTTACTTGCTTTCGCCTCATACATCGCGATATCTGCATGCCGCAATAATTCAGTGCCACTGATATCGTGATCGCCGGCGATGGCAATCCCCACACTAACAGTGACAAAAAACGAGTGTTCGCGAATATCAAAAGGCTGCCCAAACGCTTCCACCAGCTTCGTAGCGACAACATTGGCATCTTCCATATGCTCAATGTCAGTTAGCAAAATGGCAAACTCATCACCGCCGAACCGGGCGGCAATATCGGTCTCACGCAATTGCATTCGCAACCGTTTCGCGACCGCTTTAAGTAGACTGTCGCCTACGCCATGTCCGTGTGAATCATTGATTCGTTTGAAATCGTCCAGATCGAGCAACATCAAGGCAACGGCTCGATGCGAGCGTTTCAGCCCAGCAATGTGCTTATCCAATTGGAACATCAACATGCTCCGATTCGGTAGTCCGGTTAAGCCATCGAACATCGCCATTTTCTCGAGTTCCAGCTGGTCTGCTAGCGCTTGATGATTTAATCGCTCCAAGTTGTTAGCCAGTGTATTCGCTGAGCTTTCCAATTCATCGAGCTCATCTTCTATCCACCGTTTGCGTGAGATTTGTAGCTCTCGAAAATCTTCAAAACGATTCTCTGCGAGCAGGGGTAATCGTTGTGATAAATTTTCTAACTTGAGGCGATATTGGCGTAACAAGACCGTCACCATTAGGACAAAACTAAAGCACAGCAATATCGCAACACCAATCACTAAAACATGATAGTTCCGCCGTGCATAATACCGATCGCTGATATCCGTCACGGTCATTAGATAATGTTGATTGTCCGCGCGCGATGACAATGGCAATACATTCAATAATAGCGCCGTAGTCTCGTCTTTAATCACGTAACCAAATTGATAAAGGTTGGCGTAGTCCAACGCCTCAGGCAAGGACTGTATATATCCCTCAAAACGCTGTTGATTCCCGGACGTTAACTGGCCGACCAAATTCAGCTCTAAGGCTGGAGTTTGTTGCACTGAAACGATAGCCACGAGCGCATCGGTTGAGCGGGAAAAAGACGCTAATAATTCCGCCATTGAATACTCAACTGCGATGACCACGACGCCTTGATCAGCAATCAACGGAACCGCTAGTCGCTGACGGCAATCCGATTCGCAATGTAACTGACTTATGGGTCGATGCAGTTGGCCTACATCACCGGCTAGTCGACCAAGGTCTGAGTCGATTGGCGCCTGAGCCGCACTGATTGAAACCGGTTGATCACCCACAAAAAACCACAGTTCATCCACTTGCCATCGCATCAATAATTGGTCGTACTGGTTAGCAAGATAATCTTGATATTGCGCTGGTTGTTGTAGCTCCCGATAGATTGCATCGCTGGAAAACCCTTCGATAAAACCAACTAATCGATCATTGATGAACGCACTTAATAATTCGTACTGTTTGTAGTACTGAGTTTGAATTTGGCTTTGCTGTGCTGATAAATCGGTATTCGATCGCTGGATCAACAAACCTGCTAGCAGACCGCTGAAACTAATTAACAGCACTAGCAGAATAATCACAAGTTTTTGCGCGACACTGAGACGCTTGATCATACTAGAACCAGTACATCAGCTGTACAGACCATAAATCCCAATACTCCGAAGGTGCTGCTAGTGGGTTTCTAACTAATAGCGGGGTCAGCCTTCCTGCGCCTCGTATGCGATTATATTCAACTTGCACCGCAAGGTTATCAAGGATGTTGTAACGAGCACCGACCGTTCCCGTATCCATATATCCAAAATAGTTAGGAATTTGCCCAAATGCCAATTCGCTTAATTGATTACCGTTTCTATCCTCACGATTGAGGTCGAACAAATCAAGCCTCAGTAACCCACTCCATCGCGCATTGGGTAACAGCGTTAACTGGGCATATCCACCCTCTGCGATACTATCGCTGACAAACCCAGGGAAAAGCGCATTTTCAAAACGTGAACTCTCACGCATAACTTCAGACGTAAACTCCCAAAATTCACTTTGGTACTGGCCCACCAGAGAAACGCGCTGCACATTGGCATCGCCATCGAAAAATGGATCACTATCTCCTCGGTTGTAAGTAAAATCTGAATCTAAATAATTAACACCCAGCATCAAGCCTGTTTGATAGGAGCGCCAAGTGGTGCTCAATTGATGCACATAGTCTTGTTCGACGTCACCGGTGGACAAGTGCCCCAATAGTTGCTGAGTCGACTTCTTGTTAATCGGCGAACGCCCATAACTCCAATTAACTTCCCAATCGCCAAATGCGTTGGTGGTATTGGCGCGCAGAGCAATGCCGTCGCTACCTAATGCGATGTCCCTAAAACTATCGAAGTAGATTGATTGAGGTAATAGATTACCTGGTCGAGTATGCGGCACGTCGCGCGTTGCTGAGTAAATCCAGTGATAGTTCTTATAGCGGCCAAAATGCAAATTAACATTCCAGCTCGGATTACTCACCACACTCCAATCGACAAACAAGTAATCAACACGACCGCCCTCAGGGTAGCGATCACCCGAATTGATATACACTAATTGACCATTGATACTGAGATTCTGACTGATTGGATAACGCGCGTTTAATCCTATCTCGGTCATGGCAACCGATACATCACCGTCTTCATTGATAAAGTTAGACTCACTGGCTTGTTGTACTCCTTGCGCAATAAATCCTTTGATGACCAGTGGTTCCGAGGCGCTGACATGCCCGCACAGAGTAAGTGCGAAAAACGCAACAACTGATGGTCTAAAAAACATCGACATCAACTTCTTCATTCGCGATTCACCTCTATAACTTTCACCGCAGAGCCGGGCGGTGTAGAGACTAAATATCCTATTGCCCCGGGTGTAGAAGCGACTAGCTCTAGCATTGTATCTGGGTCAGTAGCGACTACCGGAGGTGCGGATTGGCCTGAATAGATCAGCTTGTTCCACTCGCGTTCTAACTGATAAGGAAACATTTTCAAATGTTGCCGTAAGAACGCACTGTGTCGTTGGTTATCACTCGAAAACACAATGAGCGTGATCGGCTGCCCATCCTGCCAGGCCCGCTGCTTGAGCATAAAAATCCTCTGCAGTTGTCGCTGACTGAGCGCCTGCTGTGTGACCTCGCTGTGGGCAATAACCACTGCGCCTGACTCAAGTTGTTGACCGCGAGCCTCGCCAATCATCAGTGTTATCGCAATACTTAGTATCTGAAAAACGCGCACAAACAGTACTCTATCAATCCTTTTAAGTGTTTCGCTCAACAGTCTAAAACATCTGTTGCGATTTACGCTATGATTGCCACTAATACTCTATATCGGCAGCACATACGTTATTTAATAGCGGGAAAACAGCTTCATTGAACACAACGGCTCAAAACTTCGTAACCCAAATGCCTTCGGCGAAATACAAATTCATACTGGTAGCCTACAATGCTTTATGGTCACTGCTGCTGCCAATCCTCGCGCTGGTGTCGGCAATCAAAATCATCTTGCGTCGGCCAGGTTACGACAAAGCGCGATTGGCACGATTCAGCCTGTTTAAGCATAGTCTTAAATCTACAGAAATTCTTTGGCATTGCGTTTCAGTTGGCGAGGTGACGGCTATCGCACCGCTAGCCAAGAAAATACTTAGTGATAATCCGAGCACTTCAATCACGATTACTACCACTACACCCACCGGTGCAGAGCAAGTCGAGCGACTACTGGGCGGGCAGGTCCAGCACTGTTATTTGCCATATGATCACTACTGGCTGATGTCTCGCTTGATCACCCTTATCCAACCTCAACTATTGCTGATCACCGAAGTAGAGATTTGGCCGAGTTTAATTAACGTGTGTCGCAAAAGAGCGATTCCCAGCGCCCTAGTGAATGCTAGAATGACCGAACGGTCGGCTCAAAAATATATGAAACTAGGTCGATTTTTCAGCGAAACCATTCGGCAACTCTCCGCAATTGGCGCGCAAAGTGAGGCGTCACAACAGCGTTATTTGACCCTTGGAGGGCATCCCGATTCGACCCTAAACCTAGGGAATATAAAATTTGAAATCGATCGAAATTCTGTCCCTGACGACCAAATTCAAAAAATTGGGAAGCACTGTCAAGTGCAGAAAAAAGCGCTGATGGTCGCGGGCAGCACGCATGCGCCAGAAGAGCAAATGTGTCTCGATTTACACGAACAGTTGGCTAAGAACCGCGATTTAGTTACCTGTATCGTCCCCAGACATCCCCAGCGATTTGCCGAAGTAACAGAGATTATTGAGAAATCCGGCCTCAGCTTTTGGTGTTACTCCCAAGAACGTAATATTCCTAGCGATTGCGAGATCGTACTTGTTGACACAATGGGCGTAATGCAAGCGCTATTTAGTCTCGCAGATATTGCGTTTGTTGGGGGAAGCTTTGCAAATCGTGGCGGCCACAATGCACTCGAGCCCGCTTTATACTCGGTCCCTGTGGTTATGGGGCCCAGTCAACACAACAACCCACAAATTACATCCGAGCTGGAAAGTGCAGGGGGTCTAGTCACTACAATTAGTGCCCACGCCATGTTTGAACAACTGGATGAGTGGTTAGGAGACCCGCAAAAACGCAAACAAGCTGGAGAGTCCGCGCAAAACGTAATCGAACAAAATCGCGGCGCGCTAACCAACAATATGCATATGGTTCAGTCTTTGCTCTCCGGCAGACAGGACATTACCTGCTGACATACCGCCTGTTGCGTTATACGTTGCATCAAGTCTGCCCCTTTAGCGCGTTTTCCCCATGGCAAGTCGTGCCACTGCTTGCCTGTTTGCTGCTGAATAATTTCTTCATAGACAGATATGACTTGCGATAGGTTCATATAGGGACCAGTCCGGCGCGGGTTGCTATGTGCGTACAAGCCAATCACAGGTGTTCCGACCGTCGTTGCCATATGCGTAGGTCCTGTATCCGGTGCGATCACAAGCGCGGCCTTTTCCAACACAACCAGTAGCTGTTTCAACGTCGTCTTACCGACTAAATTGACAACTCGATGCTCACTATTCTGCGCTATTCCAGTTGCTAATTCAGTGTCCAAAGGTGCCGGTGCGCCGCACAACACAACTTGGTAACCCCGTTGAGCGACAAAATCAGCCGTAGCAGCATAGTTCTCTATGGACCAACAACGCTCGCGTTTTGAGGCTGCTGGGGCAATCACTACATAGGGCTGACTAACATTTATCAGGCTTTCAACATGCTGGTAGTCCTGCTCAGATACCGGCATTTTCCAATGGGGTTTACTTGGCGTTTTGATGCCGATAGCCTGCGCGAACCCCATAAAACCTTGCAATACATGGGCGTGTTTTTGAGGTGCTATTCTGTGGTTGATAAACCAACTGTGAAGCTCCTTGCTGCGATCTCGATCAAATCCTACCCGGTATTTCGCTCGGATAACTTGAGATACCCAGTTTGCGCGCAATGCAACTTGCATCATTAACAGTACGTCAAACGAGACTGCAGATAACTGTTGTTTCAACTGGTTGCGAGCCTTCCGACCTTGCTTCTTGTCAAACACCACAAATTCGACGCCTTCAAGTCCTTGCAATAATTGAAACTCGACTTTGCCTATAATCCACGTGATCTGAATATCTGGGCGCTGTGCTTGAATTGCTTGAACCATCGCCACTGCGTGACAAACATCGCCAATGGCTGATAGGCGCATAACACAAAGCTTACCGTTTTGTGGGATATCAATGGTGGTGTGTGTTTTCTGTTTGAAAATCAATCTGTAAACTTTTTATTCGTCACTATTGCGCTAATTTGATTACAATTGATAACAAAGCTCAAGTATTACGATGGTGTTGTGGTAACTATTCAACTCGAACAAAGCAAATCGGATGATTGCTGGATCCTCACAGCCCCCAGTGCTCAGCATCTGTCATTACCCACTCTAGAAACAAGCTGGTTTGATCCTGAGCGACTAAATTCGGATTTAACCCTTACTGGTCAAGCTCAAGGCCGTGGTACAACCTATTTCATGCAATATCAGCAACAGCAACTGGTATTGCGACATTACAGACGAGGTGGACTTGTCGGCAAAGTGATTAAGGATAGTTTCCTGTATACGGGAATACATAACACTCGGCCTTACCGAGAGCTACAGCTGCTCGAGCAGCTAACGCAATGGGGATTGCCGAGTCCAAAGCCAATAGGCGGCCTGGTTACTCGAAACGGTTTATGGTGGCGCGGTGATTTGCTTAGTGGATTGATCCCTAATGCTAGCGATGTGCATCAAGTTTTGCGCTCGCGGGCACTCACTGAGTTTGAATGGCGCCATGTCGGTGCAACAATTCGTCGTTTTCACAACAAACAAGTGTTTCATCACGATCTCAACATTCACAACATCATGCTCGACTCTGAAGGGCAAGCGTGGCTAATAGACTTCGATAAATGTGGTATACGTTCTGGAGAAGGCTGGAAACAGGCTAATCTAGACCGCTTACTGCGCTCGCTGCGCAAGGAAAAGCAACAATCGGGGCACTATTACTTCGAGGAAGATGCGTGGCAATCTTTGATAGAAGGCTATCGAGGTTAACAAGTGCAATTATATCGGTGCATTATCAATCTTGGTCTTTGATTATTTCGATAATCTCAGTTGTTGAAACAGAAGGCGTGCGAGGCAAGTAAACTACCTCACAAATGCTAGAGAAATAATCAAACTTACCTTGCCAATCGTCCCCCATCACCAAAACGTCTGCTTCAAATTGCCTGATATAGTCCGCCTTTTTCTCGAGAGATTCTTCGACAAAAACATGATCAACGAAACGCATTGATTCGACGATTTCCATTCTATTGTCCAGACGGTAAATAGGTGCGCGCCCCTTTTTATCGCGATTGAGTTCATCGGAAGAAACGCCGACAATAAGATAATCACCCATTGATTTGGCTCGTTTTAGCAAACGAATATGACCAATGTGGCAGACATCAAACGTTCCGAATGTGATAATGCGCTTCAAGCGAAATCCTATCGTGGTGTCGCGGTGACTTTGCCGCAATGACTATTGACATTGTATCGGAACGATAGCATCAAACCCTTAATAATCTGAGCGCTATTTACCTCTTCGCAGTTGCAACTCAATCAGCTTAGCCTCTTTCATAAAGGCATAGTGAGCGTTGAGGACTGCGAGAATGAAACCCCTGCGGCCAAACGTAAACAACCGCTGTAATAAGTACTTGCGCAAAAATTCGATTGGGAAGATGAACAAGAGCTTGAGTAAAGAACCGCGTTTTCCGCGACGCTTTTTGTCTTGGGCTTTTAAACATGAATAAGTGTTCATTTTATTGACCAGGGTGGCGATATCATCGTACCCGTAATGATCAAAGCTTGCACTTACGTGTATCTCTTTTCCTTCAACCAGCGCCGATTCGTGAACTTGTTGTTCCATGTCGAACGCTGCTTGGCAGCGTCGATACAAGCGCACGTTGTTGGGTTTTTTTATCGACCCATTGGGCATTTGGTCAATAAATCGATCATTGCGGTTAAAGCGCACAGCATCGACGTCTTCGCGCTGAATAATATCGCAAATGACATCGCGCATTTCATCCGTCACTACTTCATCAGCATCTAAATTTAGCACCCATTCTTGGGAACACTTATCCAACGCGCATTGTTTTTGCGCAGCATAACCTAACCAAGGCTGGAAAAAGATACTGACGTCATACTGCTGTGCAATATTTAATGTGTCATCTTGACTGCCAGAGTCGACAATAATTATTTCAGCAAAGTCTTTAACACTATCGAGCAGTCGGCCGATGTTTTGTTCTTCATCTTGAGTGATGACAAAAACACTGACGGGGATTTTTTGCTTATCGTCTCGCATTGTTCGCCCTATATGCAGTGAGTAACGAAGTGCGTGTTAGTACGCATAACGCACATGTAAATACCCGTTTATCTCCGTCTCGTCCTCTCGCGGCTGCAAATTAAACTCCCGAAAAGCCGCATTTGCTCCCAACTTAATCTGCCAATCTCGCCAACTCGTTTGATAGTGAGCACTGATATACCACAATTCTTCTTCGATACTATCAGTGAGCACAGGAGAAGGACGAGAGCCATCAGGATTCAACTCAATACGACTGAGTTGCACGGCAACCGTATCCTGAGCACGGGGATGAAATAAAGTACCCACGGTAACGTGTTTAGCATCGCTATCAAACGTACTACCCAATGCTCTTCCATAGCGCCTGTACCCATCGGGATAAAGACCACTTTCATAATAACAATCAGTCGCGGTATTACCATCGCCATTGCACGCTACGTTAGTATCACTTGTTTCTAAATAGAATTTTGCACCGCCAATGTACGTGGAGATACCAAACAAGTTTGCATTGTCTGTCACGCGGTAGCCATCCACAGCATCTTCGCCAACGCGCTGGGCATAAACAGATAGGGGAAAATCGCCTACGAGGAAGCTGTATTTAAGGTCAAAGCCTGCTATGTGATTACCAATAGTTGTGTTGAGCTCGGGGTCGCAGCTCTCCGCACCATTCGCGCACTCTTTGCGAAAGGTGATCACATCGATAAAATCACTAAAACTGTTTGGCTGGCCTTCACCTCCCCACATCGCTGCCCAGGAAGCACCTAACTCCAAACCATCAATTGGCTGAAAGGTAAACCGCGTGCGCCACAAACGCACATCTGAAACGGTTCTGTCGCCTTCCATTTGCCCAAGTTGAGCGGTGAAATACCATGATCCAATCCACTTTAACCAAGCCGTTTCTGGCGCTGCCGTTGTCGCTCTTGATAGCGATACGCTGGGCACTGGGCGGGCATTGTCAGTCAAGATAAGGCTACTTGATTGTGCCGGCCCCCACCATTGGTCCAGCGTACTTACGGCAAGCGTCCAATCCTTATATTGATAAGCAATATAGCTCTGATCCAGGTTCGTCTCACCGCCTGACTCTACATTAAGGGTCACCTGCGTGGAGAAAGGACCTTCAGTCCACTCACTGGTATGAGACAATTGCGCCGATGGTCGCTGTTCACCATCAAATGCAGTAAACCGAGCGGCCTCTGTTGCTCCATATACACTCGTATAGTGCTTACTCGACCGCATTTGCTGTTGCTGCAAGTAATGTCTCAGCCTCACTGCCGCCATCCTCGCTGCATACGGAAGCTGCTGCTCATCCAACTGTCGAATTTGCTCAGCAATGCCTTTCCAAGGAACGGGGTAGGTATTGACGACCGAATTCAAAACGCGATATTCGGTCAGCGTCACCAAATCATTGTGAAGTTGAGGATCTAAGGTGCCAACCCAAGGCGAGGCATTGGCCGCAGAACAGCATGCGGCAAAAAAACCGCTAATCAGCAAAGCGCGCAAACAGATTACTCTTTCTAAAATAGGTATGTTTGCCCGGATCGTAGCTGATTCACTTTTCAATATATAGCCAATTCAGCGAATAAATTGCATCACTTTGTGAATACATGTAGTGTTTTGCCTGATTTTACAAAGACCAGTTTTTTAGCTTATGCATACACGTGCTATTTATCCCGGGACTTTTGATCCAATCACCAACGGACACGCTGATTTGATTGAGCGGGCCGCGCAAATGTTTTCCAGTGTACTCGTGGGTATCGCTTCAAATCCCAGTAAAAAGCCGTTGTTCACTCTTGAAGAGCGCGTCGCGATGATCCAGCAGATTACCGCTCATCTCGATAATGTAGAAGTGATTGGCTTTACCGGTTTATTGGCTGATTTTGCTGATACGCAAAACGCTTCAGTATTGATACGAGGACTTAGAGCGGTATCGGACTTTGAGTACGAATTTCAACTAGCTAACATGAATCGGCGGCTAAACCCTAAATTGGAAAGCGTGTTTCTAACGCCAGCAGAAGAAAATTCTTTTATTTCTTCGACTCTGGTCAAGGAAGTCGCATTGCATCGCGGTAACGTTAGCGAGTTTTGCCACCCTGTCGTCCAGAAAGCGCTACAAGAGCGTTTACACCCTACCAATTAGCCCAAGCTACTAACGTAAGATAACGCTAGCGCTGACAGTCGGGGCAGAAGAACGTGTTTCTCTGCCCAATAACGACACTCTTAATCGTTGTCCCGCATGTTTCGCAATCATCTCCAGCTCGGCCATAAACCCGCAAGTGTTGTTTGAAGTAGCCGGGATTACCATCTGCTTGGGTAAAATCCTTCAAGGTTGTGCCACCCTGCTCAATAGCTGAAGCGAGAACGCGTTTAATGTTGTCAGTTAAACGTCGATAACGTTGTTTGGACACTTTCCCGGCAGCCCGACGTGGATCGATTCCGCTCAGAAACAGTGCCTCATTGGCGTATATATTGCCGACGCCAACGACAACCTGATTGCTCATGATAAAATTTTTGACAGCGACACTCTTACCCCTTGATTGACGGAACAGCAGCTCGTCATCGAATGCATCAGTCAATGGCTCCGGGCCAAGATTCTCCAGTAACGCCAAAGGTGGGGCTTCTGCCGCTTGCCACAAGCAAGCTCCGAACCGACGGGCATCGTTCAATCGCAAACAAAGACCATTTTCGATAACAATATCAATGTGATCGTGTTTCACGGTCGCGGAGTGATGTTGGACGACTCGGAGTCTGCCTGACATTCCCAAATGCAATACGATGCTACCCACATCTGTATTCAGAAAAAGGTATTTTGCGCGCCGCGTTACCGAAGTGATTTTGTGTCCGACAGCTTGTTGAATTTCGTCAGGAACTGGCCATCTTAGTTGACGTTGGCGCACAACCACTTTGGTGATGGTATGGCTTTCAAGGTGCGGGGCAACCCCCATGCGACTTACTTCGACTTCTGGCAATTCAGGCATTTGTGCAACCTTTTAAAAAGATACATTACTAGAAAACTAACGCGCTGAAGTCTACATTCTCAATTCGATAGGTGCTATCACTTATCTTCACGAAGCTGCCTTGAGGTGACCGGATTAGCGTGAAACTCGCCGGTTGCTGATGCCCTGCCAACCATACCTGTGCAAACACTGATGCGTCCGTCGCGCCGTTAAACTCGGTGACCAGCAATTGAGCAGCAAGCCATGCATCAATGATGGCTTGTGGCTCTCTCTCGACAGCGCTATCGATCAAGCGCCACTGAGTGCCAGCTCGCTCCAATTTTGCGCCTTCTATATCAATCCGGAGAATTAAGTCTTGCTCTGCGATCAACGCCATTCTGTCAGGCGCATCGGGCTTCGGCAGCCAACTTTCCATATTGAACAACATGATCATCGCCAACATAGAAAAAATCAGGATATTGTTGAATGCGCGCGCGGATAGTTTCATGACAAAGCCACTCGATTACGTTGACTCAGAGTAACTCAACCAGCACGCGAAGAAAACGCAAAAAACCCGGACTAAGCCGGGTTTTTAAAAGGAGACAAAAAGTAAGTTATTACTTAATTTTGGCTTCCTTAAACATAACGTGCTTACGGATTTTAGGATCGTATTTTTTGATCTCCATTTTACCCGGCATGTTACGCTTGTTTTTATCTGTTGTGTAATAGAAACCAGTACCAGCGGTAGACACAAGTTTAATCTTATCACGCATGATCTAGGCTCCTTATACTTTTTCGCCACGAGCACGGATATCAGCAAGAACTGTATCGATGCCTTTCTTATCAATAATACGCATACCCTTAGGAGTAAGGCGTAGTTTTACGAAACGGTTTTCACTTTCGACCCAAAAACGGTGAGTCTGTAAATTTGGCAAAAAGCGACGACGAGTCGCATTGCGCGCGTGCGAACGATTGTTACCAACCGCAGGACGCTTTCCAGTCACTTGACATACTTTTGACATTTTTGTCTCCAGAACAACGTTTAATACTGCTATTGCTCCCCGTTTGAATTGTGCAATCTCGAATGTCTCTACACAATTCCGGCGCGAGCAACTAACCATCAATTAAGAGGGCGCATGTTATACAGCAAACGCTTCTAAGGATCAAGCCAATTTAATTAAGATCTTGTTTTGATCGCGCGATCGCCTGCGTGATCCCGTAGTCAGTTTGGGTCAAGTGTTGTTTCTTTGTGGTTGCCCGAATCGCGGCATTCTTGTCGCGCATTTCTTGAGTAACATATCCGCGAGCGTGATCTAAGTGTAAACAAATCGCCGAATAACGGATTTGCTTAGACTTTATGCCGGCGTTAAACAGGCGTTCTCCTAGTTCGCGATCTTCGCCGCCATATTGCATGCGCTCATCAAAACCGTTAGCAGAGAAAATATCGCTGCGCCAACCCGATACATTATGACCATTCCAAGTAGCTTTGGTTGGTGTTAGTCCATTGAGGAGTTTTTCCTTTAGGCCAGAGGCGGTCAACTTCATCGTTTTGTGTGTTTTCTTCAGCCCATTGGCAAGTAGCCAATCGAGCTGGAATGCTTCCCCTGATGCAATATTTTCTTTGCCCACAGCGTGGCTCGTCGTCATGGGTAATTTGAAGTAACCACCGGATAAAAAATAGCCTGGCTCTCTGCGGGTCATATGCACGGCCAAAAAATCCTTGCGCAGCACACAATCACCGTCAGTGAATAAAATGTACTCACCTTCACTGGCAATGAGTGCTTTGTTGAGAATACGCGTCTTCTGGAAGCCCTCGTCAGGCTGCCAGACGTGTTTTACTGAGCGGCCAGATGCTTGCTCAAACGATGTAATTGCGTCTTTAGTTTCCGCACTGGAACCGTCATCCGCGATAATGATTTCAAAGTCTTGAAACGTTTGGTAATGCAAACTCCACAGTGTTTTTAGCATCCATTCAGGTGAATTGTAGGTAGAGAAAATGACAGATAACTGCATGACAATGCCCCTATTGGTGCTGTTTACGTTGTGCGATTTTCAATCGCGTATGCTGACGGTTTTGCCAATAGAAATGCCACATATTCGTTAACTTCTTCCATTGGTCTCGCTGTGCTTTCTCGCGTTTTTCAGTTTGATCAATATCGCTTTGAATCTCAATTAACGGTTGGACCGGGTAGGGCAATAAGCCAAACACATTAATGTCCTTTTCCCACCAATATTGTAAATCGATATCGATCGGTCTAAATAATCTGTCACTGTGACGGAGCAATTTCATCGCACCCGCTCGACTAACCGCTTGAGCACAGGTCCTCGCCGGTACTTTATTGTAGATAACCCGAGAGAAACCCCCCGTATTTATTGAATACAAAGGTCGACGCTTAAGCGGATACTCTGCGAGTTTTATGTAGTCCCAGTCGGCTGGCATATCAGCAATCGCGCGAACCGATGAGGTAAAGTTATCAAGAAGCTCAACATCGTCTTCCAATATAATCGCAAAGTCCAAATTATTGTCGATTATCGCCTGCCAGGCTCGACGATGACTTAAATAACATGCGACTTCAGCTTTACTCAGGGTCTTGTAATAAGCATTGGGATGGTCTGCTGAATAAAATTGCGTAAATTCGCTATCTGATAGGTATTTCCCATCTACCGCATCAATTCGATGATGCGGGACATGTTGTTTTTCGAGATGAGAACTCACCCGTCGATATCGCTCCTGTGAACGCGCAAGATTGATGACATAACAGGCATGTTTGACGTTACTTATGGTCTACTCTCCACGAGACTGTTCAATCAAAGACAAATATTGGGACGCAATACTGAGGTGCCCAAAGCGCTGTAAAAGCGCCTGCGGATCATACACAACTGGCTGTTCAATTGCGGTATTAATTGCACGACCAAGGGACTCAGGGTCATTGAGGGGAACCAAGCCCACTGACAAATCCCCCGTCAGAATTTCTTCCGGTCCATGCTGACACTTGGTTGAAACGACTGGCGTGCCTAAACACAACGCTTCCACCAATACATTGCCAAACCCTTCGAAATCTGAACTCAACACTAAACATTTGGCGTGCTGTATCCAACGATAGGGGTTTTGTTCAAAACCCGGTGTTACAACTCGGTGCGCAACCCCTTTCTTAACTGCTAAATTTTGAATGGCTGCCACGTTAGCACCTAAACACACCAATTTCGTCGAGTCATCAACCAGATGTATCGCGTCAAAAAGTAGGTCGTGTCTTTTTTGCTTTGCAAACCGACCTATGTGAATCACATAGTTGTCTGGTGCTTCCAGCGGCTCATTGGCTCGGGTTCGAATTTCATCAAAATCAAAAGGGTTGTAGATACGCGTAATTGCAGCTGGGCTAAGCCATTTTAGAGAGGCTAACTCTCGTTTTAAACCATCTGAGACCGCTATCAACTTTTGATTATTAAGGGCCTTAAACCATGCCTTCTGACGCCAATACTTGAACGGCCCCATTTTTTTCGCTCGGTTCAGCGTTTGCAGAATGGCATTGTGAACAACGAAATAGCAGGGCGACAATTCGCACTGACTCACAATGTAATTTGTTTCATCAAGATTGGATAAAAACAAGTCAAATTTACCGTGCGAACGCTCAAGCGAATCGATCAATGACTTCAGGCGAGCAACGTGTTGTTTTTGCAATCTTCGGCGCGAGAGTTTGACGCGTCGTTGCGGATAAACAAAGTGGACGTTTACGCCGTCTGGAGTATCGTACTCTTGACGCCCTTGTAGGCTAATAATTTCAGCTCTGTGCCCAAGCTCCTGAAACGCTTTGGCTAACTCCAGCACAACGCGCTCAGCGCCGCCACCAGCGAGAGAGTCCAATAACAGTGCGATGTGTAGCTGGAACGAAGAATTGTGCTCTGTCAACATAGCATTGTGAAGCGTGATTCGATGGAGACAATGATATCAGTTCTTGATTAGATCGATAGCACCAATTCACGCCAACTCATACATCAATCCCTGTTGGGCAAAAGACAATGTGTCATTGCCAGCAACAATGATGTGGTCCAGCACTTGAACGTCGACTAGCTGCATTGCTTCAACAATGCGCTGAGTGATACTGATATCACTCTGACTGGGTTCGGCAACACCAGAGGGATGATTGTGCACTAGGACAATCGCAGCCGCGTTGTCTTGCATCGCTTGCTTTACCAGTTCTCGCGGGTGAACAGTGGCAGAATGTATAGTGCCGTAAAACAGTTTGTGAAACCCGATCAAGTGATGCTGCCGGTTTAACATCATTACCGCAAAGACTTCTCGCTTAAGGCCGCGCATTTGTAAGCGCACATAATTCATAGTCGAAGTAACGTCAGAAAAGATAGGGCCTTGCGAGACTTTGGCGGCTAAGCAGCGTTGCACTAATTCCACTGCCGCCATGAGCCTCGCTACCTTTGCATTTCCCAATCCCGTAGTTTGCTTTAATGCGCGGCAATCCGCGTCCAACAAAGAGGCTATGCCGCCGCTCTCGGTAAGAAATTGCATCGCAATTTCGAGTGCACTTAAACCTTTTAGGCCCGATCCGATAAACAAGCTCAACAGCTCGGCATCGCTCAATACTGTGGCGCTATGCATCAACAACTTCTCACGAGGCCTTTCGTACATTGGCCAATCAGTGATTTTCATCTGCAACATCCCTTGTTACTATGAGATCTATTACATTAAAGGTTTCAACACCAGAAATCGCCGTTCACAAGGCCAGCATCGGATTCATGCAGTTAAAAAACAAACATGTATTGTTAGGTGTTACCGGAGGTATCGCCGCATACAAAGCGCCTGATTTGGTGCGCAAACTAACTGCGCAAGGCGCTAAAGTCAGGGTGGTTTTGACTGATTCAGCGGCTGAATTCGTGAGTCCTTTGTCACTGCAAGCCGTTTCAGGCAATCCCGTTCATCACGCTCTATTGGATACCGATGCAGAAGCGGCAATGGGTCATATTGAATTGGCTAAATGGGCCGACATACTGCTCATAGCGCCAGCCACCGCCAACTGCCTAGCCAAATTGGCTCATGGTTTAGCCGATGATCTACTCTCCACTTTGTATCTTGCGACAACCGCAAAAATCGTTATTGCGCCAGCAATGAATCAACAAATGTGGGCTGCCCCAGCAACGCAATCCAATCTCCGGGTACTCGCCGAGCGAGACATTCAATTTATCGGCCCAGATAGCGGTGAACAGGCATGCGGAGATGTCGGTGCGGGTCGCATGACCGAACCCTTGGATATTGTTGAGCAGCTGTGCAATTTTATTGACCCTCCGCTAGAAACAGGCTTACACGGCAAGCGCATTATGATTACCGCCGGGCCGACTCGCGAAGCGCTCGATCCCGTCCGTTACCTGAGTAATCACAGCAGTGGAAAAATGGGTTATGCCATTGCGACCGCAGCCGCCAATATGGGCGCAGAAGTGACATTGGTGAGTGGGCCTACAAACTTGGCCAAACCGTCTGGCGTAAACTTCATTCAAACCGAAAGCGCTACACAAATGCACGCCAGTGTGATGCAGCATATTGAAGAGCAGGATATTTTTATCGCTACGGCCGCGGTCGCCGATTATCGATGCGCCAATATTGCCGACCAAAAAATCAAAAAAGATTCGGATGAGTTAACACTTACTTTTGTCAAAAACCCTGATATTCTTAAAGACGTTGCTGGACTGCCGCAGCCGCCCTTTACCTTGGGCTTTGCCGCGGAAACGCAAGATGTAGAACATTATGCAATGAGCAAACTTCAACGTAAAAAATTGAACATGATCGCTGCAAATGACGTATCAGATGCCGATATAGGCTTCAACAGCGACCAAAATGCGCTGTGTGTTATGTGGCAAGACGGCAAGCAGATATTGCCAAAGTCGAATAAAGCCGAGTTAGCCAAACAGCTTCTAGCGGTAATGGCGAAACACTACAACAAAAACCAAAACTAGTACGGAAGCAATTGATGCCAGCAACCAAGAAACCCAATCGCCGCGCACAAATTCTACAGTGCCTGGCAGGTATGCTAGAAACTAATCCCGGACAACGCATTACCACAGCAAAACTCGCTGAAAAAGTCGGTGTTTCAGAAGCCGCATTGTACCGTCACTTTCCCAGTAAAGCTCGTATGTTTGAAGGCTTAATCGAGTTTATTGAGGAGACGCTGTTCTCGCGCATAAACAAGATTGTGAGTGAGGAAAAGGACGCAACTGCGCGCTGTCAGATGATCCTTCATCTCTTACTAGGCTTCGCTGAAAAGAATCCAGGCATTACCCGCATTCTCAATGGCGACGCTTTGTTAGGCGAGCAAGAGCGATTGCGCACTCGCATTGCAAAGCTGTATGAACGGTTAGAGACACAATTCAAACAAGTTCTGAGGGAGCGCAAGCTTCGCGAAGGCAAGGATTTACACGCGGACGAAGGCATCATTGCCAATATGTTAGTGTGCTACGCGGATGGTCGAATCAATCTATTTATTCGCAGTGAGTTCACCCGTAAACCAACCGAAGATTTTGCCGCGCAGTGGACGTTCATTAAACAACGGTTCTTTTAAAAAAACGGCAGCAGTTACACCAAGTAAAAAGCCTTGTTGGCGATCAACAAGGCTTTTGTCGTTTTTCTTACCGCAATTACAGTTTACTGCGCGCTGCCAGCGAACGTGTCGCCAAAGAAATCACCTTGATTCCAGGCTGGTCGCGCCTGCTGATCAGCCAGCGTTAAACCTATTTCTACATTCACTGATGTAAACTTAGTTGCCGCAGTCCAATTAAAAGGTAAGTTCATGTCATCCGAGGGTTGATGATAGTGCGTTGATAAAAACTGACCAAAGACTTTGCTACCTTCGACGTTTGGGTCTGCCGCTTTAAGTCCAGGTACCAAGAATACCGCTGGAATACCTTGTTTGACGAAACTGTAGTGGTCAGAACGCGTAAACAAGGCCTGCTCTGGCCAAGGGTCAGGACTCAAAGTAATGCCAACTTTGGCAGCCGCAGCTTCAACAGATGATTGCATGTCACTGTGGTTGGCGCCAAAAGCGATGACGTCCGCAAACTCATAGGTGAGGATTGGCATGTCCAAATTGACGTTAGCAACCATACTTCCCGCAGGAACCGTTGGATTCCGAGCAAAGTAGTCCGCGCCCAGTAGTCCCTTCTCTTCACCAGTAACCGCCACGAATAACAGTGAACGTTTGGGTTTAACACTCAACTCGCTAAACAAACGCGCGGTTTCCAACATCACTGCGGTGCCGGACGCGTTGTCCATTGCACCATTATTGATTTTGTCTTGTTTAACCGTTTTCGCAATACCAATATGGTCGCTATGCGCCGAATAGACCACATACTCATCTTTAAGTACCGGATCAGAACCTTCTATAATCCCGACAACATTTGGGCTGGTAATTGTTTTGTGCATACTTTTGCGGCTTAAATCCGCGGCATATGGCAGCTCAAAACCCATTGGCGATTGATCAGCCTCGAGCTCCGCATAGACTTCATCCAAAGATTTTTGCGCACCTTCAAATAACTTACGCGCACTCTCCATTGGTAAGTATGCACCGCCTTTTATGCGAGTTTGAACATTCGCCGGTTGCCCCTCTGCGTCCAACCAACGCATTGATGGTGTGTGCAAGTAGTTAAGTGAACGCTGATATGGGCGTGCTTTTTCCGAACGCGGCGTCACAATTGAAATCATACCAATCGCACCGTTTTCAGCAGCATACTTTTGCTTTTGACTGCCAGAAGCAAAATGCGCTCCTTCTTCACTTGGGAAATCACTCGGCTTACCCGACAAGACAACAACGATTTTGCCGTCGACATCAAGCCCCGCATAATCATCATGGCTGAGTAATGGTGCGGTAATGCCGTATCCAACAAAAACTAGCTCGCCACTGACCGACGAAGCCTCACTTAGCACATCTGGTCCCATAATAAACTGCTTCGGGTAACTCAATTGCTCCGCGCCATTACTGCCTCTTAAGGTAAATTGCGGAGATTCTTGATCAAGCGTCGCGTATCGAAAGCTGACTCTCTGCATATACGCGGAATCGGCTTCGTTACCGGCCGGTTTAAGGCCGTACTCAGCAAATGCTGAAGCGATATATAAAGAGGCAATTTCGTGTCCTCTAGAACCGGTTTCGCGCCCCTCGAGCAGGTCATCTGCCAAAAAAGACATATGAGCTTTGATTCTTTTTGCATCGGGTTTTCCGGGTAGTTCAGCAGCGGCTACAGTAACCGAAAACGATGTTACTAAGCATACTGACCAAAGACTAAATTGTTTGAATATTTTGGACATTTTTGGATTCTTGAAAGGTTGTTTAAACGTATCGAGCTTATTTTTGCATACGCGCTGCACATGCACTGTTAGTCGGCGTACGGCGTATGCCGTTTAGGTGATATTGTAACCTAAACAGCTGATATTTGATGCTATTGCTAGCGTGCATTGCACCACTCGTAGCGTTTGCCTAATTCGACTTGACTACACACAGATAACCCTTAGGCTTAAGAATAGTAATTCTCGAATGGGTCACTAATATGCCACGCAAACCCATGTATGACCTAAATGAGGTTATGCAACAAGCAATTGATATCTTCTTAGAACATGGCTTCCACGGCGCTGTCATGGATGAAATTATTGCGCGAACAGACTTCAACCGGCGTGGCTTTTATCTAGAGTTTGGCAGCAAACAAAAATTTTTATATCGCGTCATCCAGTTTTATCTCGACAACGATTTACAACGGGTGTTGGCCACACTGGAAAAACATCAAGGCATCCAAGCTATTCACCATTTCTTTGAAAGTTACTTATCCCTTGTAAACCGACGCGGGTGTCTACTGGTTAATTGTATTACGGAACTTGGTCATGATGATGCCACCATCCGCGATTTCGGCCGCCACTACCTGGATCGTTTGCAGATTGATTTTATTGCCTGTCTTGAACGCGCCGTTACCAACCACGAATTGTCCCGCGAGACCAATATAGAAGCGGTGGCGCTGCAACTCACTAGTTATGTTCAAGGTTTTGCGGTCAATGCAATTCTAGTTGAAGATAACAACGAGCTAACCTTGGCTACGCAAACCCTACTTGGCACAGTCAAGCGTTAGGGCGCAAACCGGAACGGGTGAGTGTTAGACATGAAAGGGGCTGAAAAACCGCAGCGTTGTAAAAATTGTCAAGCAGAACTCACTCTGAATGCCAAATTCTGTGCGCAATGCGGTCAAGATACTAAAGATTACCATCAACCATTGCCGCTGTTTCTGCGCGACAGTCTGCACGAGCTTCTCGATATTGACGGCAGACTGTGGCTGACCATTCGAACGTTGCTGTTAAAACCCGGTGTTGCATCGCTCGAGTTTGCTCAAGGCATGCGGACCAAGTATACGCCACCACTTAGACTCTACCTCGTGATCAGTGTGCTTTTCTTCTTGGCATTTTCAAGCTTTCAGCACGTATATTCCGGTGAAAGTATCGCTGCTGACTCAACTACAGATAAGTATTCAAGAGCCATGTTCGTGCTGTTTCCATTGTTTGCGTTTTATGTGAAATGCTTCTTTTGGAACAGTTATTATGTGTCTAACTTGGTTTTTTCCATGCATTTGCACAGTATTGGTTACCTGGCGTTGCTGTTAATTGGCCCCTTTGAGTCGCTCGAGAGTCACCATTCACTTTTCCTCGCGATCCAAGCCATCCCGTTACTCTATTTAGTGTGGTATTTTTTTAGCGCTTTTAAAACCATGTACGCTCAAACTTGGCCTGTAACCTTAATAAAAACAGCAGCTTTATACATGATTTATATGGCAACTTTTGGTGTTGTTTTCGATGTGCTGCTGACCTGAAAACGGCTCTAACGGTGATACTCTGTTGTATAGTACTTGCATAAAGCTCGGTATTCATCGGTCGCTTTGAAACTTTTTAGCGTGGTCGAAAAATCTTGAATCCACTCTTGTGAAACCGATTGCTTATTCATCAACAAGAAAAATTCTGAAGTAAATAGTGGTTTTTTCGTTAGCGGCATGAGCTCTGAAGCAAAAGGCTCATTGGCGATCATCCAATTGCCCAAATGTAGCAGCGTTACAGTGAAATCGATTCTACCTTTGGCCAGCATTTCAAAATTTTGACGTTCGTAAACAACCGTTGAAACGGTGGCAAATTGTTCAACGTAGTCGAGAAATTCTTGTGGATATTTGTAGCCTTTGATTAACCCAATTGATTTCCCTTTAAGATCATCCAGTGTTTCGAACTTCAGCCTCTCTTGGTCCGCTTTGCGGATCCAAAACACCCATTGGTCGGTGGTCAACGGTTCATCTGGGAAGTGCATATGTTTAGCGCGTTCGGCGTTAAACTGCGCGCCAAACAAGCCATCAATTTCGCCGCTCAAACCCATGCGCTGTAACCTCGCCCAAGGAATAGCCTGAATATCTTCATAGGGCTGATTCATGCGTTTTAGCACTGCCTGAACAGTCTCCACCCACAAGCCTCTCATTTGTTGAGTTTGGGGGTCTACCATGGAATAGGGTGGGCTTTTCTCTGCGTATATCGCCAACGCATTATCGGTTGCGTGAGCGTCAATATGCACGACCATGAGTATTATCAAGGAACATAAGCCCTGCAAGGCAACGCTACTGAATCGCTGTGTAAGTGCAAGCATATACGCGTTTATGCCTCATACCCTGATAGGTCCTTCGTTTAAACGTATATGAGGTATGAATTCTTGTCAAAATAGGGACTGGCGTTGCTTAGCATTTGCACTACTCGTTTTAACTCATAACGTATGGAGAAACTCAGGTAATCATAGATTAACGTAAGTGAAATCGTTAAAATCGCCGGCATCTGTGATTTAGGAATAACCATGAGCAAGTCAAAACACCTTTTTCGAATTCAGTTTGTCAGCAACGGCGAGCGCTATGAACTCTATGTGCGCGAGGTTAGTCAGGGCGGACTATTTGGTTTCGTTGAAATTGGCGATTTTGTATGGGACAACCACACCAGTTTGGTACTGGATCCGAGTCACGAGAAGCTAAAAGACGAGTTCGCAGATGTAACACACACATATATTCCGATGCACAACGTGTTGCGAATCGACGAAGTTAAAAAGCAAGGTACCGCGAAAATCACCGAACTTTCTGACAAGGTAACAGCCTTACCTACACCCATTTATACGCCAAAAAAATAATACAATTCGGTCTGGACCGGGTTTGAGGAGTCAACAATGACCGCTGCAGCAGTGTTACGAACAATGACCAAATGCGTGAGCGTCGCCATGCTTACCGCGGCGATATCCATGTCCGCATATGCCACAAATGCAAGTCAGTCACTACAAACCTTGGTCGATGATATTTGGCAATATGAACTCGCCAGCTTTCCAACCCTTGCTTCTCGTCAAGGCATCAAAGATTTTGATGACAAACTGACCGATATTAGCCCTATAGGTCTTGCGGCACGGGCAGAACAATTTCAACGTTTTTTGGACCAGCTCAACGCAATTGACCGCAGTGAACTGAATCAAAATCAATTGACGACGCTGTTAATGCAGCAGTATCGAATTCAAAATTACGTTGATCAGTATCGCTACAACGCGCACTTTGTCCCGCTAACGTCTGAGTATGGTTTTCACAGTAGCTTGGCACAACTGCCAAATCAGGTTCGGCTGCTGTCTAATACGGACGTGCAAAACTACCTGAAACGTTTGGACCTTGTGGGTCCAATCATTGATCAAAATATCGCTTACATGCAGGAAGGTATGCGTGTTGGCATGACCCAGCCGCGTACGGTATTGGAGGGATTTGAGGACTCGGTCAGTCAACTCATCCCAGAAGCTGTCGAGCAAAGCGTGTTTTACGCACCGCTTGCTAATCTTGATACCTCGCGATTTGAGGTTGACTCGGTTGCGCAATGGCGCAATCAAGCGCGTGGCACGATTGATAAACAAATAACACCCGCCTATCAGCGCTACTACGATTTTTTGGTCAATGACTATATCCCCAACGCTCGTGAAGACATTGCAGCAACCTCTTGGCCAAATGGTGAGGCTTACTATCAGAATCGAATCCAGTACTACACAACAACAGACCTTAGCGCTGCGGAGATTCATCAAATCGGCTTAGACGAAGTTGCTCGAATCCGATCTGAAATGCAGAAGATTGTTGATGAACTTGAATTTGACGGAGACATCAACGCTTTCATACATTTCTTGCGCACCGACCCGCAATTTTATGCTGAAACCGCCGAAGAGCTGCTGATTTTTGCCTCGTATGTCGCAAAACAAATGGATGCCAAGCTTCCGCAATTATTCAGGAAGCTGCCGCGCACTCCTTATGGCGTCGCGCCCGTTCCAGATAGCATTGCTCCCAAATACACAACCGGACGCTACGTGTCGCCATCTCGAGATGACCAGCCAGGTTATTATTGGGTCAATACCTATGCATTGGACAAACGTCCGCTGTATGCAATTCCGGCATTAACACTCCATGAAGCAGTACCAGGCCATCATTTACAAATATCACTAGCCAATGAAATGGAAGGTTTGCCAGCTGTGCGCCGCCAAACCTATATCTCCGCATTTGGCGAAGGCTGGGGACTCTACTCGGAGTATCTTGGTAAAGAAGTAGGCATCTACGCTGACCCATATGATGATTTTGGCCGTTTAAGCTATGAGATGTGGCGCGCATGTCGATTAGTAGTGGATACCGGCATGCATACGATGGGTTGGTCTCGCGACAAAGCGCTGGCATACATGCTGGAAAACACGGCCCTTTCTGAACACAACGTCAAAACGGAAATCGATCGTTATATTTCATGGCCTGCGCAGGCCTTGTCTTATAAGATCGGTGAAATTAAAATCAAGCAACTGCGCGCCAAAGCAGAGCAGGCACTTGGCGAGCATTTTGATATTCGAGCATTCCACGATGCGGTGTTAGCACAGGGATCCGTTCCACTGTACATTTTAGAGCAGAATATCGAACGTTTTATCCAAGCATCTATGCCTAAATAAGAGTGAGAAAGTAGTATGATTTCTGTTGGCATCATCGCCCTAATGGGCATAGCGCTAATTTTTATGGTAGTCCGAGGTCAAGCGCTTCAGCGCGAAATAAAGCTCGCACAAAATTCGGTAAAATCACAAGGTCGCCAAGTCAAATCCGCGCAGAAGCAAGTCGCCTTTATGGCACACGAGTTACAGCGTATTTTTCTATCCCGTCTTGAAGCATCCAACAAGCGCGGGTTAATCAGTCAAGACGCCTACCAGATTGCGGCATTTGTCCTACAGCGCTTCGAGTTTGTCGTGATGAACTGTACTGAACACGGCAGTACGGTAGAGGAAGCGGTTAATCGCGCCTTGACCAATCAAACCGTCACTATTGAGCAGGTCAATGAGTTTATTAAAGCTCAACCCAGTGAAACCCGTGTTGCGTGGTGCCAGAATACCTTGGATGGCTTTATTGCGGCTTGCCGCAATATCAGCACGGGCGCGCTGAATGCCCAAGCAGCAGACAGTGCCAGCGTCGAGGCAGCAGAAGCATAAAACACGTTGGGCGTTTGATCGATAAACGCTATATTTGAGAGCCACTATCGATTGAACAGTGCTCTCTTGGGCTCTTCATTTTTTTGCCTGATTCATAACATCACCAACTCAACTGTAGACGTTACTATGGTTGATTTCGCTTGATCCAGCTTCTCACTGGATGCAACCACTCTTTTCTAGGTGTGTAGAACGCGCCATGGTCTTTGCCAGTTGAAATAGATATTTCGCGATAAGAGTTTACTGAGTCACCACTTCTTGCAACGACTTCATTACAGGAACCAACGGAGTCGGAGGTTTCGTAAACGGAGAGTAAATGGCCGTGTATTGCAATTTCTTCTCTGCTAGCCAAACCACTCGTGCAAGCCGCGAGGATGACGAAATTAATCTCTCTATTTTTTAGATAACTCGATGTTATCGCTGTGATAAACCCTCCACGAGAAAAGCCTACCAAAGAGATATTTTGAGCTGGTACGCCGTTTTCTAGCAGTGTATTCACCTGTTTTGCCAATTTTTCAGCATATTTAAATGGGTTCGTCTTTTCTGGACGATGAAAGGCTATTAGGTGGTACGTCGGGTCGGATAACGCCTTTTTGATAGCGGGAAAGTCATATTTCCCCCATTGAGCATGAACAGGGGTCGGATCATCGCCCTCGACAATAAAACCATGAGAGTAAAAAACATATTGAGCGTTGTTATCGATATTTTCTGGGAAGCTAAATGGTTCAGCTGCCCACGCTAGGCTGTTCGCCATCCAAAGTCCTAACAACAGTACTGATGATTTCAATTTAAATTCCTTGACTGAAAAACATGTATTTTCCACTAAAAGCCTCTGACCAACAAATTAACGCTTCAGCGTCGAAATGATCTTTGCGTCTATCCAGTGAACGTCCTGATTGCTGTTAAAGAACAGATATTTGCCGTCAGGAGTGATGTATGCCCCTGACTCTTCCGCACTTGTATTTACTGCCAAGCCCAAATTAATTGCTTCTCCCCAAGAACCATCTTCTTGCTTGAAGCTTATGTAAATATCATTACCGCCAAATCCTGTTTCCCGTTCACCATCCCACAAAATGTACGACTCATCAGGCGCGATAAAAGGGTGAGCATTCCACCTGCCTGTATTAATTGTTTCATCAAGTGGTTGTGGAGCAGTGCGCTGCCCGTCAATAATGGTTTAAAAAGGCGCGCAAAGCATAAAAAACAGCTGTTAAGAATGCATTGGTAGCGTCAAACTGAAAATTCATCCTTCAATAAGGATTCGTTCTTTGAACCTCATATAAATCATGGTTTGGGAGTCAGTCTTTAGCGAAATATCTAACTTATCGCTTGTTTGGAAATAGCTTCCAGGCTGAAGTGTATGCTCAGTACTGTTACGCGACTCTGAAATCGTCACGGAACCAGAAATAACAACACTCCGAAGCCCGTCTGAACCGCTCAAAAGTTGCCCACTAAAGTCGGGGGATAGTTTGACGAGCGTACCATGCGTCGGCGTCCCAGTATTCTTTTGCCATAAATGGGTAATTGCGGCTTTATCAGCGTTTATCAGAGTAGACTCATCTCGATGAAGCCATACCATGTTTGACTTGTGCACGTTGATTGGTTGCTCGCCATTGTTGAACTGCTCCAGTGATGACAGAACAAGGTAAGGTCCGCGGTCAATTTCGAGATAAATCAGATTTGTCTCACCGTTCGCCGCGGTAATATGGTTGTGACCCGCAGGTTGTGTCCAGTAAGAACCCGTTGGCATCCAGCTCGTTTCATTGTCAGGGTGCGCATTATGCAGTAGGCCTTTGATCACAACTCCGCGATAAGAGATATTGTGAATATGCGGAGGTGATGAAAAACCGCGTTTAAACCTGACTAACATGCCGGTTGCGTTGTCGGCCGTTCTGTCGCCCCATAAGTTAGCAGCACCAGGACTTTTATCGCCTCGCAAGGGGTTTAGGTAGCCCCATTTAATATCCTCAGCCAGTACAATGTCTAGCTGAGTTTCCGACGCCTCAATCGCCACGGAAAAGCTAAGTACCACCAGCAAATAAGTGAGTCTATTTTTAATCGTCATAATGCCTTCAGATCGTTAGTAGTCACCGGGGTTTCGGGTCAGTAGAACCTTTGCGAAACCCACCGAAGTAGAGTTTGGTGTTAAACAGTCACAACAATTTTACCCATTGCCTTGCCGCTCTCGAGCCGAGCGTGCGCCTCGCCAATTTGATCCAGCGAGTATTCAACAGAGTCGAGTACCGGTTTTAGATTACCCGCTTCAACGATATCCTTGATTGCTGCCAAAATAGTCGCATGGTCGCTTCTTTTTTGGTTGTGCAGCATTGGAATCAGCATGAAAACTACGTGCAGCGACAAACCTTTAAAATGCGCAGTTGATAAGTCGAGCTCAACCAGTGATACCGTTGACGCGACATGCCCATTCAAAGCGGCGGCTTCAAACGAGTTTTTCATGTTTGCGCCGCCGACAGAATCAAAGACGATATCGAATCCGTCTCCTTCAGTATGGGCTTGCACATAGCTCTCCACTGATTCGGTTCGGTAGTTGATGGGCATGGCACCGAGCTCTCTTATCAACGCCAACTGCGCATCTCCGCCACCTGTGGAGTAAACCTTTGCACCGGCATGTTTTGCCAACTGAACCGCAACATGTCCAACGCCGCCTGACCCGCCATGGACTAAAACACGCTGTTCAGCACGAACGCCAGCGCGCTGTAGCCCTTCATATGCAGTAATGCCAACCAGTGGTAAAGCGGCCGCTTCACGCATAGTCAGATTACTCGGTTTTAAACCAATCAAATCACTATCTGCAACAATGTATTCGGCTAATGTGCCCGGCAGGTCTGCCAAACCTCCAGCACAACCATAAACTTCGTCTCCCGGCTTGTAACCTTCAACACCATCCCCGACTTCCTCGACAACACCCGCAAAGTCCATGCCTAACAGGGCAGGTGCCGCTGGCGACAAGGGTAAATCTGTTCCCATTTGGCGAATCATAGTGTCAACCGTATTGACGCTTGTTGCCTTAATTTTCACCAACACATGTCCATCTTTAACCACCGGCCTTGGGATATCCATGGCTTCAAATACGTCGGTCCCACCAAAGGTATTTACAATCATTGCTTTCATTTTCGGTTCCTCTAAATCGTCTATTGATGGAGTATCAGTTAATGTCTTGGACGTTCATGACCAGCTCGTTCCAATTGCGCTGGTTTTCAATATCGTGCTCAAGGCCTTGTTCATCCGCTAGCGTAAAGCGCTTAAGTGCAGGTGTTTTGCTGGTTGCTTGATAAAGCCAATACGCCTCTGCTTTCAGTGCTTCATCAATGGGTTTATCAATCGACTCGTACACCATTTGCTTGCACGCGTTGATTGATTCGGCAGGAAACTTCGCAATGCGTTTTGCTAATGTATCAACGTATTCACCAATTTCATTTGGCTCTAACGCTTTGTTGATAGTGCCCATTTTTTCAGCTTCGTCGGCGTCAAAATCGCGAGCACTTAAAATGATTTCCAGCGCACGGCCAAGCCCTGTTTGACGTGCCATGCGTGACGCGCCACCGCCACAAGGTAAAATGCCCATTCCGACTTCCATTTGCATGAATTTAAATTTGCCTCGAGCCGCAAATCGCATGTCTAGCGCCAGCGCAAGCTCATGACCGCCACCTCGCGCGAAACCTTCTAATTTCGCGATAGTCGCTTGAGGCACTTTACTTAGACGTTCACATATCGCTTGAAGGTCTAGTAGCTGTGCTTCGTCGCGAGAAACGGCTTCAGCAGACATGTCTTTCAGGAGTTCTGTATCGTAATGACAAACCCAAATTTCAGGGTTAGCCGACTGAAAAACGACAACTTTCGTATTGCGATCTCTTTCAAGACGCATCGCCAGACTATTTAAGTCTGCAAGCATCTCTTGGCCTTGCACATTCACGGTGCCAAAATCAAATGTTACCGTCAGAATGGCCTCAGACTGCTGAACAGTAAATGTTGTAAAACCTTCATATTTCATAGTGAATTACTCATTGGAATTGGGGGTTAAATTTGGATATCCATGCGGTTAAGAACCGATTTCATTTCGGCAATTAACGCGTCATTTTTGCGTGGGTCTAATGCGTCAGGATGTGGATCGGTGAACTCACCTATGTCGTTGTCAAAGTATCGGCCTGAGGCGCGGGAAAAGTCATCAGTCAAGGCTGCACGAACAAGCACATCAGCACCTATGCTTAAGTCTTTACCTTGGGACCCGTAAGCCTCCTTGACCATCTTACTGCCTAAAAATGAAGCAGGATTAACGGCCACGACAACGGGACCTGTACCCCCTAATGACTGGGCAAGATGAAAACTCCACATAGTAATCGCCAGCTTGCTCTGCGCGTAAGCTGCGCCGTCGGCCAGTGATACCGTTCCCCTAAGGGCACGCAAATCGACCGGCGCTTGTGCCGCTGAAGAAAGGTTAATGACACGGCTGGATTTGCCCAGTATAGGCAACAATGCATGTGTTAACACATACGGAGCGAATGTGTTGACGACAAACCGAACATCGTGTCCATCCGCGTTGGTTGCGGTGGGTACCTTAAATACACCGGCATTGTTGATGAGGATATCAATGTGCGAGTATTTGCTTTTGATATTGGCCCCGAGTCTTACGACCTCGTTGAGATCGGACAGATCGGCAAGAAACAACGCCATATTCGCATTTGGGTGGGCCTTCACAAGGGACTGTTTTACAGCTTGAAGCTTGGCTTCACTGCGGCCATGGATTAGAACTGTATGCCCTTGAGCTAATAGTTTATCGGCAGTTTGAAAACCAATTCCATCCGTCGCACCGGTAATCAATATTGTTTTCGTCGCCATCGTTATCCCCAATTAAACGGTAGTGCTGAGCACCATGAACAAATCATGATGCAAGCATAATAATTAGGGATTAATTGATAAATACCGTATAAACGTAATCAGAATTCGGATTTCAGAGATAATAAATGGATACCAAAACACTTCGCTTGTTTGTTCTTGCCGCAGAGACCCTGAACATCAGTGCAGCAGGCCAACAACTGGGATTGAACCCGTCCGTATCGAGTGCTTGGTTATCCAAGCTTGAAAAAGAAGTGGGAGCGGATCTTTTTCATCGCACGACTCGAAAAGTTTCACTTTCCATTGAAGGCGTCGAGTTTTTACCCTACGCCAAAGAAATACTTTCACAAGAGGAAGCGGCATTAGCTGCGTTGGGCAGACGAAATCCTAACGTAAGTGGTACCTTGCGGTTTGCCGCATCAAGCACCTTTGCCCAGCGGTATATCGTTCCATTATTACCTGAGTTTTTAGCCCTTTATCCTGACGTGAATATTGAATTGATGCTTTCTGACACACAGGTCAAACTCATTGAAGGCGCCTATGACCTGGCGCTGCGTAACTTCGCCGCAGAAGATAGCAGCTTAATCGGTCGTCGCCTTGCCGACGACATCCGAGTTTTGTGTGCTTCGCCTGATTACTTAGCAGCCAAGGGATTACCAACAACCCCAGAAGAACTGACTCAACATCAACTATTGATGTTTCAAAACGCTAATCCGCGCAAGTTAATTGCTGATGACGGCAAACATGAATGTACATTTCCTCCAGACAAAGGTAGGCCGAGAGTCATTTGCGATGATGGCGCCAGCATGCGTTTAGCAGCCAAAGCTGGAGTCGGCATTTGTATGAGCTCTATGTGGAATATTCATGAAGAATTGGAGCAGGGTACTTTAGTCAGGGTTTTGCCTGATTATCACATTGAAGACAAAAGTGCCGTGTGGCTGGTGTACCCGAAATCCAATGTCCTGACAGCGAAGGTACGAGTGCTCATAGACTTCTTGGTAGATAAAATTGGCACTCCATCACCATGGGAAACGTGACAGCAACAAAATTATTATATTGAAAATCAGAAAACTGATTGCTTTTATGTTTTATTTATATTCACTAATCGCCAAATTATACTTCATCACCCGAAAAATATGAGAATGCAAAGAAAGACGTGATGAATACAACGGCTGTTCCACTAAAAACAGATTTTAACGACTCGCTTTTGCAAGCACGCAAGCTTACCTTGCCATCGCGAGAAGAGATGTTAAGACGTTCGCACGCTGCGACACACTTCTGGAAGAGGCAAGCATGGGCACTGTGGGATGCGAGATCTCGGTGGACATTACCAACGGTCCCAAAAGATAGCGTCGCGCCATTTTAATTGGGTATAAGCGCCGTAAATGAATAACTCACTTACGGCTGTTTTGCTTAGCGAACACACTGTTTTTGGCTATTTGCAATAACGTGTTATGAATGAATGGCGCTATTTATCCACGCTCGAATTTTATCCACATTGACATAAAACTCTCTCCACCCATATTTTCCTTCACGCAAGTGCCGCTCAGCTCCCGGGTAATCCCCGCCGGAACTTATTCCTACGATATAAAGTACGCCTTTTTCATTTACGAGAGCCGGGCTTCCGCTATCACCTGGGCCATTTATGCCTTCAAGAGGTAACGCACGATCAGCCTTTGGGCTATCAAAAGTAAAGATCAGGTAATTGCCATCCAATGCTTCTATCTGATTATGCGCAACTCTAAACTGCCGGTCATTGACGCGATCGCTTCGTGAAATACCCTCGATACCGTTACCAAAGTCACCCCACCCAAGCACTTTGATACGTTGTTCAACATAAGGTTTAGATGGTGCCAACTTCATCGGTTTAACGTGTTTAAGTGGCGTATCCATCTTAATTAAGGCGACATCAAGCGAGGGGTCTTCGAGGTCTTCTTCGATACCAATAATATCGCCATCGTCATTTCTAATGGCCTTGATGACCCCATAGTCCTCATGCACATGCACAGATTCTACAGAAACGTTTTGACCGGATATAACCAGAGAAGAGCCAGACTCAATCAGAATGGTGCAATGAGCGGCGGTTATTGCCCATTGTTCGCTGATCATGGTACCAACACAATTTTTTTCTTTGCCATTGTCCTGCAGAGGAAAAATAGCCGGATAGTGTGCTTCATCTTGGACATAGTTCTGGTCGTCTACATCATGTCTGATAATAATGGCATTGGCTTGCAAAGTGGCGATTGTCAACAGGCAACTCAATACGAGTTTATTTTTAAATTTCACGCTTTTTTCCTTTTCGCTTATACAATTACAAGCTAAAGGCATTTAAAATGCCAAACCGTAACACACTGATATAAATGACATTTATCAAAATGGCGAGTATTTTAAGCCCGTGTATTTTTGTGTTTTCGAAGTGGAATTCTCAATATCGGGATTGCGTATAGTCGGTTAATAGTGGGTGACCCGCCTAAAGCGACATCGTTAGTGATACACGTTATTGAACCTTTCACTCCATTTTCCAGCATTGTCTCGTGCGCAATTTTCTTCTGTATCGAAAGCAACGTGATTCTCAATATTCTTTAACTTCACACCCATGTCAGAGAGCTTTTCTCCAACTTGTGCCAGAACCACACCTTTTGCTTTCTGAGATTGGAAACGATCAAGTCCTTCATTCGTTTCAAAGATGAAAACAACCTTCAGGCTTTTTGGAAAATTCGAATAGTTTGCAAAATGAGTCAGCCATCGAAATTCATCAACGTGCTTCAACATGTCTTCGCATATGTCGGTAAGGGTTATCCGCAGCTGATTGTCTAATTTTTTATCTGTTTTACGCATCGTTGATATGCCAATTTGAGCACCCGGCTGTATAACGAGTTACCTTAATTGGATTGTCATCTGTCATTTCTAGATAAAACCTCTTGTAACCCTTTTTTGAGTAGCAAACCATTTAGCTTTTTGCTCATGAACAGCGCTAGAACGACCCCCACACCAATAGCCAGAGCATTAGTAACAATACTGAACCCAAAAAGGAAATAGGCCGTTATAGGAATAAGCATCGCAACCCACCATGAGGCAATGAGAAACGCAGCACTTTTACTCGAAAGTCGCATAACAACAAAGGCTTGATAACGCGCTTGTTCAAGAATGGCAATTTGCTCATCCCTGTCCACGTTTGCTAGTTCGGGGTAGTAATCAACATATTGTCTTGTATTCATAGCGTTTCTTCTTACCATAAACTCGGGTCATTTAGTGCCTCAACGCATTGAGTAGAACCAACCATAGGCTGGATTGTTTGACCATCAAGTGATTGCGCAAGCCACCCAATTGGCTGACTTAAAGTACAAGGGGCTTTTACTATATCTTCATTGATTTGCCGGAAGCCAGTTTTGACGTAATAGCTGGGATCGCCGTAAGTGAACGCCAAATTGACACTTAAAGACCTAAGATGGTCTAAGCCATATTGGATTAGCTTTTGACCGACACCTTTACCTTGCGCATCTGTTGACACAGCAACCGGCGACAAAATGAAAGCATCTTGTCCATTTGGGACGATAAATCGGCTGAAAAATATACACCCAACAATAACCGAGTTTTCTTCTGCTATGTGGCCAATCAAATCTTCTGACGTGGTGGTGGCAATTAGATTTGCAACAAAATCTGCAATAATCTGACCTTCTGCTTCTCCCTCTGAGGCAGAAAATACACACTTAAAAAGAACTATGACTTCTTCTGTTCTTGATTCACTAAATAATGAAAACTTCATGTTTATCTATCCTTCGGTGCTATCTCTCCAATGCACCAAACACCATATTACGCAGCAATCATAATATTAATACCGGCCAGGTTACTTAATTACGCATACAACTAAAACTGCATCTTTACCGTGTTACTCTGAGCAAGCACGGACCTAACCCCAATCATTGAAGAACCGTCTTTCGTCAGATCAAATTGTATTTGATAGCGATTTTTGGCAAATAACCTGGTTAGTGTGCTGCCAGTGACTAAATCGGTTCTATGCAAATACGTGAGGTTTTCTTTGCGCCTCGTGTAATAAATTGCATTGTTGTTAAGTATCCATCGATTTGGACTGGGGTGTGCAATTTGAGTAAGTCTACGAGGTGATTGAATCAATGGGATTTGTCGTCTATTGTTTTCAACACAATAACAATAGAAAAGGTAGGGTTATGTCTGTTTCATTAGTGGACTTATGGTTAGCCGTTTTGTTAGCGGGCGTTTTGTGCTGGGTGGCAAGTGCTCTGATTCATATGTTGATAAAATATCACAACGCCGATTACAAAAAACTACCCAATGAAAACGCAGTAGCTAAAGTATTGGGTGAACAATCACCGGAGCCTGCACTCTACACTTTGCCTCATTGTATCGACATGAAAGAAATGGGTGATGAATCGATGCAACAGAAGTTCAATGACGGTCCAGTTGCGATGATTTCAGTGTTACCCAACGGCATGCCACCGATGGGTAAGCTCCTCGGCCAACAAATTCTATTCTTTATTGTCGGTGCCGGTCTTATCGGTTACTTAGCAACATTATCCTTGAGCGCAGGCGCTGATTACATGACGGTTTTTAGACATGTTTTTGTTGCATCCTTCTTAACCTACGGTTGGGCACAAATTCCTTATAGTATTTGGATGGGACAGCCGTGGGCAAACTGTCTTCGCTTCATGATTGACGCAGCCATATACGCAGGGGTTACTGCGGGGACTTTCGCGTTTATGTGGCCAGCACTTCTATAGTTTAGGCACTTGCGTAACCACTGGTGGAGAGTTTGCAAATCCTGTCCAACGCTTTCCACCATTCGTTTGATTTGTGAGGCTATGATTCGCTATTTGAATCTCATTGCTATGCCATAGGCATCAATCTACCGTTCTTAAATCCCCTTCCTCTAATCTCAAAACATAAATAGCTAAAATTAATGTCAAGGCTCCGGCAACTTTTCCATTGTTCACTCGGTATTGCTAGTCGTTACTAATAGGTAACGGTTACTGACAACTTTTTATAATGTGGAGAAGGCCAAGTGATAGCCACTTTCATTCGAACGATTGTACTAATTTCTTTACTGCATATTTCGGCTAAGTCTGCGTTAGCAGCAGATGTGTTACCTGCAACTCCTACCCAAGAGGAACTGGCTCATCTAATTGAAGTGTGGCTGGATTTTCAAAAGGATGCTGAGAATATTCCCGCCATTATGGGCGCGGTAATCAAAGGCCAAAATGTCCTATGGCAAGGTGCTGTAGGGGTTTCAAACAGCGCTGATGGCCTGTCGGCCACCACTGATTCACTTACCAGTATTTGTTCGATCACCAAGGTGTTTACCGCGACTGCGACAATGAAGTTGATCGATGAAGGCAAACTCAAATTAGATGATGATGTTCAGGCGCTTTTACCAGCCTATTCTTTTCAGCATCGTTTTGCCGAGCAAGGTCCCGTGACGGTTCGCTCATTGCTCACTCACTCTTCAGGCTTACCCAGAGATACTGGGCATGCATACTGGAGTGCGCCGGACTTTGCATTTCCAACCGAGCAACAGTTTATAGACAGTGTGTCTGCGATGAGCACATTGCACCCTGTGGGCGAGCAAAGTGGATACAGTAATGTTGGCTACGGGCTGCTGGGCGCAATTATCGAAACTGTTTCGGGTGCGTCTTATAAGGATTATATGGAGCAGCAGTTGTTTAAGCCTCTTGGTATGCTTGATTCAACAGTCGAAATGCAAGCTTCTACTCATGGTTCGCGACATGCATTGGGTTATTCTGCACGTAGCCGTCATGGACAACGCAAGCAAGTCGAGTTTTATCAAACTAAAGCCCTTCAACCGGCGGCAGGTATTTCCACCAGCATTAGTGACTTCACTAAATTTGCCATGTGGCAATTTGAACAACCGGACAGCGATAGTGCGGTAAGGTTAATGCGTGCATCAAATCGCGACCGCATGTTGGTTAATCAAACACAGGCGGGTAGTAGAGGGTTTGGTTATCAGGTATATACCGATGATCAAAATGATCAATGGGCCACGCACGGTGGTATGTGTCCCGGGTACAACTCTTTTATTAAGTACAATAAATCACAACAAGAGGCCTTTGCCATTTTCACCAACGCCAATCAAGTAAAGGCTCTGGCGTACGTGAATGGTTTAATCGAGCTGTTAAATAGTGCCCACTCAATCAGCGCGCAAACACAAACTACGGTTGACCTATCCCAGTACACTGGTTTCTATGATCCCGCACCTTGGAACAGTCCTTACTATGTATCGACTTGGGGAAGTAGCCTGATATTGATGTATTTGCCGTCCGATTCCTTGAGACACGCGCTGTACCTCTATCAGCACGTTAAGGGGGATGTATTTGAGCACGTTGCACAAGGTCAATTAACGGGCCAGCAGATTGAGTTTTTGAGAGACGAAAAAGGCCGCGTTATCAGTATTCTTGACGGGCATAATCGACACCCTAAAACTTAAGATTATGAGGATAACTTGCACCTGTGTAATAAACCATTATACTGTACATATATACAGTGTAAATTGTGCAGGTTAATGTCTTCTCTGATTAGCGATCTAAAAAACAAGCATTGGTTGTGGCAAGCCTCTCAGCACACCCAATCGATTGGTGACAAGCTGCCAACAGGGTTATCAGATTTAGATGACGCGTTAAACGGCGGATTTCCCAATCGAGGGGTCGTGCGGATCAACAGCACAATGGGCATAGGTGAATGGCTGTTGTGTACACCTGTAATTCAGCAGCGTCAACAAGACCAACGCCAGCTGTTTATCATCGCAGCCCCGATGACGGTTAACAGTGCAATGCTAATCGAGCAAGGTATACCGTTAGAGCGCACTTTTTTTATTCAGGTCAATACCCGTGACGAAGCATTATGGGCATGCGAACAATGCCTCAGCAGTGGTGTAGCACACAGTGTATTACTGTGGCATGAGCAGCTGTCTATTGGTCAAGCTAAGCGTTTAGAAGTCGCTGCAGAACAAGGAGATAGCCTGTTAATGCTGTTTCAGTATCAGCAGTATTCGCAACCTTTGCCAATCAGTTTATCCATGTCACTCAACCGTCAACAACATTCACTGCTGGTCAGTATCGACAAACAACGTGGGGGTTGGCCGGTTACCAGTATTCGTGTAGAGCATGGCTTAGCCAGTGTCCAACAGCGCCATAATCTATCCAATACTCAGACTCACAATAATGTTGTCGCATTACATGCTCAACGGTAATCGTCATGCGAGAATTATGGGCCTATGTGCGGTTTGGCACCTTGCAATTAGACAGTATTCTGGACTCACAAGGGCAGCATGCCGATGACTCAACGCAAGCAATAGCGATTTATGATGGGCTCAGTAATCAACTCTGCCAACTGAACCGCTCAGCTAGCAATAAAGGCCTTAAAGTAGGTATGGGTCTAGCGGCAGCGAGCGCTTTGTGTGCTGACTTACATATCATTGAATACAACCCTGAATACGAATACCAACGCCTGACCGAAATAGCACAACAGCTATATGGCCTGACCGCAGATATCAGCTTAGACAAACCACAAGGAATCTATCTGCGTATCGACAACATGCTCAAGCTCTATGAGAGTTTGGAGCATTACTGGCAAACGATTACATCATTATTCAGTGGCTTACATTATCAGTATGCCAGTGCCTATTCGATCAGTGCAGCAAAAGTACTCGCCAATAGTGGTTACAATCGCGTCAGTGCGGACCACGCCACATGGCGCAAAGCGCTGCAGCAGTGTCCATTAAGGCACAGTGATTTAACTGACAAACAGCGTCAATCATTACAACGGGTTGGTATTACGAGTTTTGAGGATCTTTTAGCACAACCCGTCAGCGCAATAGCCGCCCGTTTTGATGGCGCAATGTTACGCTATTTAAGCGAGCTCAAAGGTGAACGATTTGAACAGCGCCAATTGTATCGACCCGCGCAAAAGTTCGAAAAATACACCGAATTACTGTATGAAATTAGTCTTAGTGAACGCTTGTTAAAGCCGCTGCAGTATTTGTTCAACCACTTGCAGCGTTACTTGATCCAACGCGCTCTAATTGCGTTTGATTTGGATATCACACTCCACCTTAGAGACAAACAACGGCAACAATGGCTACTACACAGTGCTCAAGGAGAGAGTAGAGCATCCGCTTGGCTAGACATTGCATCGATAAGTGTTGAGCGCTTACAGCTGGAGGCTCCCGTGCAAGGGATACAGTTGTCGGTGAAACAACTTTCTCCCTGCGTTGCTGCAAATGATGATTTATTTGTCGGTAAACAACAACGCATGTCTGCTTTACAACTGATTACGCGCTTACAAGCAAGATTAGGGCAACGTACCGTTTATCAATTACAGCTGAATAACGACCATCGTCCCGAGCACATCAGTCAACCGGTATTCCCGACAGACGGTCAATGGTTAGCAGCTACCACACATACCGAGCCTTTTAGCGAACGTCCTTCATTGCTATTGGATCAACCCATTCCGCTGTCTGAGCCAAGCACAATTATGACAGCACCGGAACGCATTATCGCCGGCTGGTGGAGCGATAACAGCTGTGAGCGCGACTATTTCATTGCGCAAAATGCTACCGGCCAATACCTATGGGTATTTCGTGATCAGACCAAAAAATGGTTTATTCATGGATATTTTGCCTGATGTACGCTGAACTCTTCTGCCAAAGCAATTTCTCATTTTTAAAGGGTGCTTCACACCCTGAGGAGCTGATTGCACGCGCTGATTTCCTCGGTTATTCCGCGTTAGCAATCACCGACGAATGCTCAGTAGCCGGTGTCGTTCGCGCTTATGCCGAAAAGCAGCAACAGCAATTGGCAATTAAGCTGATTGTGGGCAGTTATTTTCAACTACAGCCCGGACTGAAATGTGTATTACTTTGCCCCAGTGAAGATGCTTATCGCGAGCTGTGTCGAATCATAACCAATGCCCGCCGTCGAGCGGAAAAAGGCGAATATCAATTAGACGAGTGGGACTTAAAAAGTATCCGTTATTGTTTGTTTATATGGCTACCTGACTCAGACTCACAGCATCATGAATATTGGGCAGAATGGCTATTAAAGCATCATCGGACGCGTACCTGGATTGGTGCACAACGCTTACTGTTGAGCGACGAAACAGCACATTTACAACAGCTAGAAAAACTCGCACATGAATATCAGCTCCCTATATGTGCTTGTACCGGCGTGTTGATGCACGAAGCTGAACGTTTACCCTTACAACATGTGTTACACGCCACTCGAGTCGGCACCAGCGTCAAACAACTGGGTAGGGCAGCCTTGGTGAATGCAGAAAGAACCCTGCGTGATGAAGCCAAACTACGTAAGCTGTATCAATCTGAATGGCTAGCGGAAAGTGTCAATATTGCCGAACGTTGCCACTTTTGCCTGTCGAGCTTGCGTTATCAATATCCGGCAGAGTTAATACCCAGAGGGTTTAGCGCACAAAGCTATTTGCGTTTATGTGTTGAACGAGGCATCAAAAAACGCTTTCCGGGTGGTCTACCCATGGATATTCGGGCCATCATCGAAAAGGAGCTCAAACTGATCAGTGAGCAGCAATATGAATATTTCTTTTTAACCATTTTCGATATCGTACAATTTGCCAAGCAACAGCGTATTCTCTATCAAGGCCGAGGTTCTGCTGCTAATTCGGTGGTGTGTTACTGTTTGGAAATTACCGCCGTAGATCCTCGCCAAATCAATGTACTGTTCGAACGCTTTATATCCAAAGAGCGTGACGAGCCACCGGATATCGATGTCGACTTCGAACACGAACGACGTGAAGAAGTCATCCAATATATTTATCGCAAATACGGACGTGAGCGCACGGCGTTGGCTGCCACAGTTGTGTGTTACCGATTTAAAAGCGCTTTGCGTGAAGTAGGTAAAGCACTTGGTTTAAACCAGTCACAATTGGACTTTTTCATCGCCAACGTTAACCGTCGAGACCGCAATATTAGCTGGCAATCACAGTTACTTGAATTGGGGCTAGACAGTAACAGTCGCATCACTCATCAACTGGTGACCTTAGTCAACGAGCTGATTGGATTTCCCAGGCACTTATCTCAGCATGTCGGTGGGTTTGTCATTTCAGCCGGCCCGCTGTACGAACTTGTACCGGTAGAAAACGCCAGCATGCCTGAGCGTACAGTGATTCAATGGGACAAAGACGACTTAGAAAGTCTAGGCCTACTCAAAGTCGACGTATTGGCGCTAGGTATGTTAACGGCGATTCGAAAGTGTTTTGACTTACTTGAGCAACACTACCAGCACGCCACCAATATTGCCGATATAACCCGGACTGGGGACGATCCTCAAGTGTACAAAATGATTCAACAAGCCGACACCGTTGGCGTGTTTCAAATTGAATCACGGGCTCAAATGTCGATGTTACCGCGCCTAAAACCATCTTGTTACTACGATTTAGTGGTGCAAATTGCCATTGTCCGCCCCGGTCCAATCCAAGGTGATATGGTGCATCCTTACCTGCGGCGCCGAGATGGTAAAGAGTCCATCAGTTATCCATCAGAAGAGGTTAAGTCGGTCTTAAGCCGTACCATGGGTGTGCCGATTTTTCAGGAACAAGTCATACAGTTAGCGATGGTGGCTGCCGGCTTTAGTGGTGGAGAAGCCGATCAATTACGCCGCGCAATGGCGAGCTGGAAAAAGAATGGCAAGTTACGTCAATTTCGACAGAAGCTCATCGACGGTATGCGCAAAAAAGGTTATGAACACGCTTTCGCCGAGCGTCTATTTGAACAAATTTGTGGTTTTGGTGAGTATGGCTTTCCTGAGTCCCATTCCGCGTCGTTTGCAGTGTTGGCCTACGTGTCTTCATGGCTTAAGTATTATTATCCAGCTGCGTTTTATACCAGCCTGTTAAACAGCTTGCCCATGGGCTTCTACTCGGCCTCACAACTCGTACAAGATGCAAAACGGCATAAGATTAGGGTTCAGCCAATCTGTATCAATCACTCCGACTATCACCACCAGCTGATTAAAGACAACGCTGAATTTTCAATGCGCTTGGGGCTGCGCTTAGTAAAAGGGCTATCGCAGGCAACCGCAGAACGCTTATTGGCACTAAAGCCAGACAATGGTTTTCCATCTATTGCCTATATTCGCCAACTGGATATTCCTCAACACGAGTTACAAGCACTCGCCAGTGCGAATGCTTTCGCAAGCCTAGCTGGAAATCGCTATCAGGCCCGTTGGCAATTAATGGAAACCGTTTCCGAGCTACCACTGATGCACAATCAACGCGACCCTCACCAATTGAGCTTGGTACCTAATGATACCGATACCCTACTTGAAGATTATCATTCAACCGGCTTGTCTTTAACTCAACACCCGATAAGCCTACTACTGGCTGCCCAGCGTTTACCTCGTTTTACTTTGGCCAAAGATTTAAAAGACAAACCGCATCAATCTGTTGTGACTGTGATTGGTTGTGTGACCGGTCGACAAGCTCCAGGTACAGCCTCAGGTGTAACTTTCATTACGTTAGAAGATCCTACTGGAAACATTAATGTGATCGTATGGCAAGCATCAGCACGTGCACAAAAGCAGGCCTATCTAAAGTCCACTATCTTACAGGTGAACGGTATTTTGGAGCGTGGCGATGGTGATGTAACCCACATTATTGCCGGGCGTCTAACAGATTTGAGTCATCTGTTAGGAGAATTAGATTTGAAAGCCCGCCACTTTCATTGATGTTTCGCTACTCGGCATCAGACGTCGAATCATCAGCTTCAGGAAGTGGCCTTATGCCAAACTTTAATAGCGTGTTGTGGAAGCAGGATACATTGGCCAGATGAAGCACATGCGTATAGCCCTTCTGCATGGACGTCAGTTTCTCATGAGCATTGAGGTCAATCTTTGATAACAACGCTAAGCGTTTGCTGGTTATCGGTGTATCTGGGCGATCGCACGTAATCGCACTGATATGCGTTACACAAGCCTCAGCCGTGCCCTTTTCAATGTGATCACTGATCAAGCGTCGCGTTTTGCCAAACAAGAAATCTTCCAACTCAATATATACAATTTTATTGTCTTTGTGCTTCAAGGCGTGGACCACATGAGCATCGGTTTCTTTAGTTTTCAACAAAGAATCAAGCAAGCTAGAACGCGGCTTAGTGGCATTTTTGTCAGCTAAGAAGCCATGTAGAGGCACTTGATTACCAATGGTTTCAAACGGATACAAGTCATAACTATTGGGCTTGTTATACACGGTTTTTAAGCGATCAATCGAGAAGCGATTGTTAGTGATCAGCACCGAATCACATGGCAAATTACGAATGCAAAGCTCCCATAGAAAACGAAATATATAGCGTTGGCGCAGGCTCAAATCTCGTTGTTTAAAATACTGCGCATTGTCATTAAACAAACGTTTTAATCGTTCGCCATCCGGTTTGCGCAATTCATCTGGAAGTTTCAAATGTAGGGTGCCCAAATCAGCATTGAACGCAACAATGTCATAGCGTTGACCGGATAATTTGAGGTCGTCGATTGACACCTTCACGGACTTATCAAACTCTGCCTCAGCAGGGTTGCGCAACGTCAGTTTAAGCCCGTGTATCGAAAGATCGTTCAATATTGCATCGTAGCTATTGAAAAAACCCACTTTTACCTGGGCATCGCATTCCATTCGATAACGCGGTTCTGAGCGTCGGTCTGATTCGGTTTCCATAACCGGAGACAGCAAGTCGAGCGGCGCTTGGCGAATAATACCACGCGGAAACGGCCTAAACGGTTCAGGCTCTTCGATATGCAAGTTACCAACCCAATTGGATACATTTTTACAAAACAGAATATGCGTCAGCTTTTCCAACTCAGGATAATCATTGGCGATGATGTCATGGATCTCATAAGCACTCTGTTTGTGCGCTTCATCAATGGTAAACAGGCGACATTGAATGACTTTCATATCATCTGATTCATTCGCCAGCTGAATAAACTGTTTGAGGACTTTGTGTGATGCTAACTCTCGGTGTGTCGACGCAACACTGATAGTTTTATCTTTGCTTTGTACTGAGCCAGTCAACAAAAACGTTTCCTGGTGTGTAAGCAGCTCATTGACTAAACGGTGCAAGCCGTCTCCACCCGGCAAATCTTCTAGCGCCGAAAAACCTTCATTGTATTGCTGACCAATGTCGAGTTGCAGCTCAAAACAGGCACTGCCTTGACGCTCATCAGCAGTAATAAATACCGGTACCCAAGGACTGAATGCTAAAACACGGTCACGCTCTAAATCCTGCATAACACGCTCTATTTCGAGATCCCGTTGTAACGGGAACTGATGCACAGAGCGCTTAACATACTGGCACCATGCTTGTTTTACTTTGCTCGAGACGTTATCGGCAAAACGCAGTGTACTTTCAAACACTAATGACGATTTATTGAAAGTGTTGCCTTCCATCACAAAATGAATCGTCACACTGCTAGTCGAGAATCCAGATACGGGAGGCAATATGAAAGCCAGCGTTTCAGGCTCTCCTTCAATAGTCGGCGTGCGCTTGGTTTCAATCACCATGCCTTTGTAATTCATCGCCGTCACAGCGCATTTACGACCCTTTTCAAACTCGTTGCAATGTACGGTGAAGTTCGGCCGGATGGCGAGGTCATCCCCAAAGTCAATATCGTTGAACGACTGCGCTTCAACCGAAAATGCTTTGGCAATTTTTTCTTGCTGTTCGTGCTTGATCAGAGATTGGTAATGCTCCGAATTCATTACCGATTCATAGACGCCAACCGTATAACGATCGAGAAAACGATTTGTCTCTCGCTCCAGGATTTCCTTGCCCACTTTGTCCAAGCGCATATCGATACCAAAGTGCTTGAACTTCATCACTGGGAATTTTGCAAAATCGGAATTATCCGCGGTTGCGTCAGTCAGCGCAGTTAAACGGATCACTTCATTTTTAATGATCGTGCGAATGCGACTCGGGATCTTGCCCGAAAACTTGTTTAAGCTTTCTAGCAGCTTATTTTCCTGTTGCAGAGGAATAAGCTTATCAATCAGAGGCTTATACTTTTTTATGACGAGGGATTCGTCACTTATTTTGCTGTCAGAATCGGACATTTGACCAGTAGTTTTATCATTAACCCAGCGGCTCTTTGTTCGCTAATACAATGGTTTAACAAAAGCTCAATGGTTTTGCAATCTGTTGAATTAATATACACCGTACAAAAAGCACACATTGCGATACGAAATAGTTTAGGATGCACGATTGAACCTGAGTCATAGACTCATCGTAGTCACACTACATTTCCACAACTGATACTAAGAACAATAGGTTTTCATCGATGAAAAAACATACGCGAAGCCCCTTGCTCCCTATTGCAATGGTTGGCGCTCTCACTGCATGCCAGCCCAATGTTGAACAGCAAGCATCTGAAGCTCCCGCTACTGAGGAACCCGCAAAAGTCATGACCGTGTCTTACCCTGTAACCGCCAAAGGTGACGTTGTTGATACGTACTTCAGTACAGAAGTCGCAGATCCCTACCGCTGGCTAGAGGATGATATGAGTGCCGAAACGGGTGCCTGGGTTGCTGCGCAAAACGAAGTAACGCAAGGATACCTGAGCCAAATTCCGTATCGCGACAAAATCGGCGAAGTGGTTAAAAATTTACTTAATTACGAACGCGTTTCAGCGCCATTTAAAGAAGGCGAATACACCTATTTCTATAAGAACGATGGTTTACAAGACCAAAGCGTCGTATATCGCCAAAAGGGCGATGCTGAACCAGAAGTATTTATTGATCCGAATGCATTTAGCGCTGATGGTACGGTATCGCTTGCCGCGCTGACGTTTTCTGAGGACGGTTCGCTGGCTGCTTACCAAACCTCAACAGGTGGTAGTGATTGGCGCGAAGTTTACGTAATGGATACTGCAACCAAAGAACTGATTGCTGACAAATTAGTCAACGTTAAATTTAGTGGACTGGCTTGGTATAAAAATGAAGGTTTCTATTACTCGAGTTACGACAAGCCTGAAGGTTCTGAGCTAAGTGAAAAAACCGATCAGCACAAAGTTTACTACCACGAAATTGGTACTGACCAAGCTGATGATCTTAAGATATTTGGTCACAGTGAAGACGAGAAACACCGTTATATTTGGGCGTCGGTCAGCGAAGACAATCGCTTCTTGTTTATCAATGCCGCCAACGCAACGTCGGGTAACCGTATGTTCATGCGCGATCTAAATAATCCTGAAGGCAGCTGGGTAACCGTTAAACAAGACATCACGTCCGACGTATACGCGCTTACAACTGAGGGTGACACTTTGATTTTGGTTACCAACCAAGATGCGCCCAATACGAAAATCGTTTCGGTCGACGCTAGTAACCCAAGTGTTGAAAATTGGCAGGACCTCATTGCCGAAACCGATAGCGTATTAACGCCAAGCACTGCAGGTGGCTATATTTTCGCAGAGTATATGGTTGATGCGATCTCGCAGGTCAAACAGTATGACCTGCAAGGTGAATTAGTACGAACCGTTGAATTGCCAGGGTTGGGCTCCGCAGGTGCGTTTTCGGGTAAAAAAGAAGACACATCGACGTACTATACTTTCACTAATTACAGTACACCGACCACAATATACAGCTTCGATATTGGGGCAGGAACGACTGAAGTCTTTAACAAGCCAGCAACGGCATTTGACGGCGATCAGTTTGTTTCAAAACAGGTCTTCTATAGCTCCAAAGATGGCACAAAAGTGCCGATGATCATAACGCATCACAAAGACACTGAATTGAATGGAAAAAATCCGACGATGCTATACGGTTACGGCGGTTTCAACATCAGTCTGACACCACGCTATAGTTCAACTGTTGCTGCATGGCTTGAGCTAGGTGGCGTATACGCGGTACCTAACATTCGCGGTGGTGGTGAATACGGCAAGGAGTGGCATAGAGCAGGTACGCAGTTGCAAAAGCAAAACGTATTCGATGACTTCATTGCCGCTGCTGAGTACTTAATTGAAAACAACTACACCAGTAGCCAATACCTCGCATTGCGCGGCGGCTCTAATGGTGGTTTGTTAGTCGGTGCAGTAATGACACAACGTCCAGAGTTAGCGCAAGTCGCGTTGCCAGCGGTGGGTGTATTAGACATGCTCCGTTATCACACCTTCACAGCTGGTGCCGGTTGGGCCTATGACTATGGCACTTCAGAGCAAAGCGAAGAGATGTTCCAATACCTTTTGGGCTATTCTCCGCTACATAATGTTCAAGCGGGTGTTGAATATCCAGCGACCATGGTAACGACAGCTGACCATGACGATCGTGTTGTTCCAGCGCATTCATTCAAGTTCGCTGCAGAATTGCAAGCTCACCAAACCGGTCCAAACCCAACCTTGATTCGCATCGAGACAGATGCAGGTCACGGTGCGGGCACGCCCATCAGCAAAACCATCGAACAGTACGCCGATATCTACGGTTTTACCCTGTTCAACATGGGCATCAGCGAACTGTAATCGTCCCGGCGCTGTCTGCACTGAGTAGGCAGCGCATCACCATTTTGGTTAACATCAACAACCTCTTCCCACTCACCCTAAATTCAGCAAATTTATTCTCTAGGTAAGCGCAAAACCTGTGCATCCTGATGGTGCAACTGCTACTGTTAACAGGAGTGGATAATGAAAGGCAAATGCAATGTTTGAGGTGCGCAGCGCAATCCTTAGTCTAGTGGTTTTCGTATTAACGAGTATCAACGTCAGCCATGCGCAATCAGACAATATCAGCAAAGGTGATGCATTTGCCGATGACAAGACGATTACGCTGGCACTCCTGGAATTTCCCCCTCATTCTTACACTCGAGCGGGATCAATGGAGTGTATTGGGTACGCAGTGGAAGCGACGCGATTCATTTTTGCCAAGCACGGCTTTTCATTAACAGCTATTTGTGCACCAGCGATTCGTGTCTATCGGATGCTCGAAACTGGTGAGATAGATTTAACCATTAATATTAAATCCACCCGTCTGCTCCAAGACAGCGTAGACTTTTTTGATCCGGCTTATGGCCAGCTCGAACTCATCATGATCAGCCATGCAGATCGAGGGTTCGAGAATATGGTCAGTGCAATCCGCGGCTTTGACTATCACGGTCAGCGCCAAGCGCTCGAAAAGCAAGGTTATACCTTTCAAGATACGCCCGGCAGTATCGACGCGATAAACATCTTTATGCGTGAGCGCACTCGTCATTTGATCACCTATAAGGCGCCATTCAAATTTTATTTGGAGAGCAATGGCTTCACTTTACCAGGCGAAGTTAGCGTTAAATCTCTGGCTGAACTCAAAACCCATTACGCGATCTCAAAAAATTCCAAACATTATCGCAAGATCATGCAAGCCTTAAAACAAGAAGCCAAACAGTTAAAAACAGAACGCTTCGAAGAACTATTGCCATTTCTTTAGACGATTGATTCAGTGCATACACTTTCTAACCCGTTAGACACTGCGAAATAAAAAGTAGCGAATGAGTTAAAGTAGATTCGACCTACTATGTTTTTCAGCCAGATAGCGAGGCGTTCAGTAATACACAGACGGTCAGGATGAGGACGAACCAACCGACCAACACACTGATATCCCAAGCAGATAAAATCGATGGCTGATGTTGTGTCTCTGTAGTGTCGGCAGAGACTGATCCTTTCTGAACTGCCGCGCTAATCCATGCGACGCTGAGAGTTAGTACAAACCCCGAAAGGTTCCACCAAAACCAAAATACATTGTCCGCAAATAGTGCCAAACATACATTGCCAATTACGCCGAATATGAGTCCAATATTTATATGCGGCGCCCGGATACGTTTAATCCAAATGCCAATAACAAAGCATGCCAATATGGGTCCGTAAAAAACCGAACCGACCTTATTTATGGCCTCTATAACCGTTGGGGCTATGTCACCTGCAAAAAACGACAAACAGAGCGTAACCGTGCCCCAAAATAATCCAGCCCATCGCGCTAGGTTTAAATACTGTTTTTCTGAAAGGGATTTGCCCGATAACCTGATGAAGTCCTCTACACTGACCGCTGACAAGCTGTTAATCGCTGAACTCACCGAAGACATCGCTGCCGCAAAAATAGCAACTAATAACAATCCAATAATTCCATTGGGTAAATAGTTAACGATAAAAACGGGGATCATCCAATCAGGACTGCCACTGGGTATTTGTGCATGGAGAGAGGGGGTGTTTAACACCAGTGCGCCAATTACCAAACCGGCTGTGCAGTACAACAACGTGATGGGAAATCGCAGCAAACTTGCGGCAATAATCATCTTCTTTAAGTCGCCGGTATTTTTGGCTGCAAGCGAACGTTGAGCTTCTGACTGATCACAACCGTAATAAGCTGCATACAAGACCAGCCCGCCAAACAACATCGGTAGAAAACCGAATCCTTGGCCATCGAAGCCGTTAGACTCGAAATTGAGCGTAGTCAGTCTTTCAGTATCCACCAGTTCAGTAAACGCTTGAATGCCACCAATTGCGTGTAAACCAAACCCCAGGCAAGCGACGGTACCCAAAATAATCAGCAACATTTGCACAGCATCACCGTATACAACTGCCTTCATGCCACCTTGAAGTGAATAGATGATCGTAATACCACCAATGAGCAGCACACTTTGCCAGTGAGCAACCCCAATGGTGCCCTGCAAAATAACCGAGATTGCGTACACCATAATGCCCGTTGCAAAGGCTCTGCTGAGCTGAAAAACAAAACTAATTATCAACCGTGATGAACGATCAAAGCGTCGTTCTAAATACTCATATACACTTATCACGCCACTGCGATGCAGGACTGGTAAAACGCCCAATAGCAGCGCCAACATCGCCAACGGCAATGCCAATTCATAGGATAACCAGATCAAACCGCCACCTTCGCGTAGTCCAACAAAAGCCGGCGCAGAGATGAAACTTACGGCGGACAATTGGGTGGCCATGATCGACAGGGATAATGGCTTCCAACCCAATTCACGTCCACCAAGGAAATAGTCTTTGCGATTGTTTTGCTGCTTCAATACAAATCCCATAGCCAATAAGCCAATGAGATAAAGGGCGATAATGGTGTAATCGAGCGCATTCATGCAACCAAGCATGAGGAATTCCCCACGTCATGGCAATGGTTTTGACTCACAAATTGCGACTTTCTAATGCCTCCATTGCTCGCTGTAAGGTGACATCTTTGCCGGTCAGCCAATCTTCAACGGTCGGGACAACGGATATATCCGGAACAATACCTTTGCCATTAATTGGCAAATTGACGTTGTTATAGCCACGCTGTACCGGCAATCTGGCAATGATTCCACTGTGAGGTAAAGTGACAAAAAAGATCACACCTGCGGTGGGCCCTTCGACACTGCCTCCCGTCGCTTCACCAATAAAAGTTGCACGGTTCAAATCGCTGAGTTTAGCAAGCAGGTTGGCACTGCCCGAACTATTGGTCTTACTGGTCAATACCACAAGGTTGTCTTTGAAAGCATAAGCGGAGGGCTGAACAGTTTGCGCCAGAACTGAAAGTTTAGCGTCGAGGCGAAAATCACCGTCTTCGGTCAACTCAAACCACGCCGGATCCGGATTAAGGGCATTTTGGTCCCACGTATTGATGTATTGTTTGAAAGATTCAAATTGAAAGGTTTTGACTCTGGTTTCCCGACTGATGCTATCCGCTTCGCTGATCAAATAACTGAATAAACTCACCACGGGTTCACTGGAGCCTCCACCGTTCTTACGCAAATCTAAAATCAGGTTTTTTACGTTTTTGGCTTTGAGCTGCTTAAAGATCGGCTCAAAAATCATATTCGGATCAACAGGTTTACGGTAGTTAACGAACGTATTGACCGCCAAAATAGCGGTGTGGCTGTCTACCCATTGCAAGGTGACTTCATCAGCAAAATTTCGGTAAAAAGGTTGTACTTGATTCAGAAACGATCGCCATTCCTGAAAGCCAATCTTTCTCACTTGTGCTGTCTGAATAATGCCATCTCGCATGAATTGAATTTCACTGATAGTAGTTGGCTCTGCAGCCAGAGCCGCGAAATGTTCGACTAACCCGCCCATAAACTCACTCGAAAAAGCGATGGAATCTACGCGTGTATGGTCGTTGTATCCATCAACCGGCACGAGGGGAGAGTACTGCTGGATCAATTGGTCGATTGTATGGCCATCAATAGCCAGGATCTCATCACCATGCTGCAAAGGTGATTGTTGTTGTGCAAATTCAACTAACGCGCGATTTTCAATAATGTGCCATCGAAATGGAAAATAGGCTGGCATACGCTGACGCTGTTGTTTTACGCTTTGCGGTACCTCGACTTTCGTGTGATCGCATCTCACTAAAGCGAGTGCAGCTTGGACATCGTAATAAAAATCACCCAAGCGTGCGCCATTGTTTTGTTTGGCTTTTTCGATAATGTTTTGCCATGACGCTGAGAGTGTCTCCGCATCAGTGTAGCGGGTGTATCCCGGATGTATGTGCACAAAGCTATCATGAATCAAGCTAACATCTTCGGCAACTTGTTCAACTGACAACCATTTGTTTTGTGGTGCACGGTCGGCGAGTACCGGATTGTTGGCAAACAAACACAGCACAAGGCACGTTTTGATCGCGATTAAGATTGTTTTTTTGGTACTGATTAGTACGTTCATATCGTGTTCCTCCATTAGATTTTACCCGTGAGTTCGAGGTCAGTATGGAGAACCGATGCTGTCACAGCGTCACAAATGTTGAATCGCTCGTATCAAATCTTGAATAGTTGTTGTTCGCTATTAGTGAGACGAGTATCAAATTTTGAATTTTTGATTTAACCGACTGATTTTATGAAAATTATTAAGTATTTTTCTGAGTTACGTATTGGGTTGGTGTCATTCCAATGATGTCTTTGAATGCACGATTGAAGCTCGCTTTTGAGCTAAACCCGCTGTCATATGCAACGCTTAAGATAGATTGACAATGGTCTTGATTGAGGAGTTCTTGAGCGTGCTTTACACGTGCCTCATTTACCATGCGGTTAAAATTTTTCTGCAATCCAATATTAATTGCTTTAGAAACATAATTTTCGTTAGTTGCCAGCCGACTAGCCATTTGTTGTAACGAAAACTTGGACTCCAAATACCACTGATTGTCGCAAACCATCTTCGAGTATTGGGTTCCCAATGCCGACCAGTCCATTGAGCGCTTAACTGGCTCACTGTCTGTTTCAGAACTAGGTTCTAGTGCTTCATCAACATCCGCCCGCACTAATTTCATTTTCGGATATTCGACATTTGTTCGACTCACCGCAGTGAGGCCAAACCAAATCATGATTAATGACAGCACGACAAAGTATGGGTATTGCTGCACATAACTCAGCTCTGCCACTTGCGTATAGACTTCAAACCCTAGCCATACAAGGCATAAAACGATGACTGACAGTAAAAACCCTTTGATCCATGTTGGTTCGAATTCAGTTATGCTCGAAAAATTTTCAGTTAAGTAGGTTTGGTACTGAGCTATCTTTTTCCAACATAGCCACAGGCATAATAGAGTTACGATTATGGTTAGAGCCGCTTCAAGAGGCACGATGAAAGGTTCATGAAACGCATCGTTATAGGCCCACTTATCACGATAATCATCAAATGCTAAAAACGCGACCGAATAATAGATAAACTGAACCAAACCAGGCAAAAACATCGCCTTCAATCGCCCTGATACTCGCTCAGCGGTCAAAAAATGAATGTGGGCCAACAGACAAGGCCCTAATAGTAACTCTAAGTTAAAGGGTGCGAAGGTTAGGTTTGGCCAGGCTTGGTACGCACCCGCGAAGCCAATGATTTGTGGGATCAAATTCAAACAAAACACTGTGAGAAATGCGCACAAAAAACGATTAGCAACAACTTCAACTCGCCGAAATGCCAAATAGATCTGAATCAGCACCAACGGCACAAACACACTCAATAGCCATGCGCTGCGCCAGTTCATAGATAACGACTCAAAAAGCTGCATATTCCATTTTGTTCCATTTGGCCAAACAAGCGTCAGTGCTCTGCACGTGCGCAAAAAGGCGTAAACAACGTGCCTTAATATGGAATGGAATCCAATTGTAAGCAAATAATGAATCGACCTTTTTGATCCAAATGTGCAAGTGGCGCATAGCAACTGGGTTGTCGACGAAAGGCGTTAGCTGCTTGAGGTATATGTGTTAGATCAACAACAAGAGACGGGTACTCTGTTTAACAAGGCTGATTTGTTGGCATCGTTTAATCGTTTAAATGAACAAGGTAGTCAGTTTTACGCCGCTTTTTACTCTGAGTTTGTCGCAACCCATTCTCGTATCGAACAGTTAATGCAACATGTAGATACCGCTCGGCGCCATCGTATTTTAGCCCAATCGCTGACCTTTACGGTGCTTGTGTCTGATGGGTCAGAAGCGCCAGAAGAACTAAACAGGCTCAGGACCTGGCATGGCCCATCTGGTATCGCCATTAGCTACGATATGTTGTTGTGTTGGCGACGCGCATTTTTAACTGTATTGGATCGATTTGACCCACTTCTCACGGCGGTTTTAACAGAGCAGTGGCAATATGCGACGTTAAACCTCATCAATCATTTTCAAACCGACAGCTAGTCTTTCCGGCGCATCTTTTTTGTCCAAAACCTGACTTACACATTGTCTGCCGTTTTTGAAGATGTAACTATCTTACTTCCGGTCATATGCCTTACAAAGGGAATCGAATTGATGTCTGCTGATATCCAAATACCGAGTATGATGAAAATTGGTGGTGATGCTGTAGTCGATCTGCCAGACGTTTTGTCGAGTCTTGGGATCCATAAGCCCTTTATAATTGCCGATCCCATTATGCGAGAACTAGGGGTAGTCGACACGATCCAATCTATGCTGACAAAGCTGAATATTGATGCTCAGGTTTTTTCAGAAGTGATGCCTGAACCAGACGATACCTCAATTGCCGGCGCGGTTGATTTAGTTAAATCAGCGCAAGCCGATGGTCTAGTTGCAATAGGCGGTGGCAGTGCGATTGATAGTGCGAAAGCGATAGCCCTATTGGCAACCCATGGGGGCAGCATGCGAGACTACAAAGTGCCAATGGTTATCAAGCAACGTAGTATTCCCGTGGTCGCCATTCCAACCACAGCTGGAACGGGTTCAGAGGCTACGCGTGTTACGGTAATCAGTGACAACAAATCTTCCGAAAAAATGCTGTGTATGGGCCCTGGATTATTACCGACAGCAGCAATCATCGATTACAAATTGACGCTATCTGTGCCGTTTAGAGTCGCGGCTGACACCGGACTGGATGCGCTAACACATGCAATCGAAGCATATGTAAGCAAAAAAGCGAATCCCTTCAGCGATCAACAAGCTATTTCTGCGATGCGACTCATCTCGCAACATATTCGCACAGCGTGTTCCAAGCCAAACGATCTCGGCGCCAAGGAGGCAATGATGCTAGGCGCTAGTTTAGCGGGAATTGCTTTTTCTAACGCCTCTGTGGCGCTCGTACATGGAATGAGCCGACCACTAGGTGTTCATTTTCATGTACCGCACGGAATGAGTAACGCCATGTTATTGCCAGCAATTACCCAATTTTCACTTGCAGGTGACCGGCAGCGCTACGCCGAGTGCGCTTTACACATGGGATTGGTGAATGACATTGACGATGTCGATGGGTGTCACGTCGCTCTAATAGGTTTTCTACAAGATTTAAATCGAGAGCTCAAAGTACCCAAAATGTCTGAATTTGGCATTCAACGAAAAGAATATATGAGCTTGGTTGAGTCGATGGCCCAGCAGGCATTGGCATCGGGTTCACCTGCCAATAACCCATTAGTCCCAGACAAGGCAGCACTCGAGACTCTCTATCGACAAATATACAGTTAGGACGTAACCAATATGCAATACCTTGGTGCCAATCAAATAGCGCAGCAAATCAAAAGCGGTGTAATCAACTCCGTCGACATCACGCGCTATTATCTAGAAAAAATACAGACCCTCAATCCATCATTGAACGCGTTCGTCGATGTATTTGATCAGCAAGCTATCGTCACAGCTAAGCAACGAGATGTAAAATTTGGAAAATCAGAACCCCATTTATTGGGTCCACTGCATGGTGTGCCGATTTCAATTAAAGAATGTTTTGGTATTGCCGGCACTCGCAGCACAGTCAACTTTCCCCCGCTAAAGCAAAACATTGCCAACGATACTTCTTTATTGGTTACGCGTTTGCAACAGGCCGGCGCAGTGATTCTAGGTAAAACCAACGTACCAACGCTGTTATCTGATGCGCAAACCTTTGGGCCCCTATACCCGCAGTGTAACAATCCTCACGATATAACCCGTACGCCCGGTGGTAGCACAGGTGGAGGTGCGGCAGCGTTGGCAGCGGATATGACAGCGCTTGAGCTAGGCAGTGATATTGGCGGCTCAATTCGAAACCCTGCTGCGTTTTGTGGCTTGTATGGATTTAAACCCACTGAAAATGGCCATTTCCAAGATGGTCATATCCCACCTTTACCCGGCAATACCTTAGGCTGGGGTGCGATGAACAGTACCGGCCCACTTGCGCGCCGTGCAGATGATCTGACCTTGGCTTGTGATGTTTTATTTGCACCAGATTGGACTGAACAGTACTACTTGCCAATCACCAGTAACAAAGCTGCACCAGAATCATTGAACGGTGTTCGCATTGGCGTTTTAAACTCCTTGTATGGGATGTCCCCAGGCAATGACGTAAGCAAGGCGATAGAAGACACCAAAGCAAAGCTCAAACAAGCCGGAGCGCGCGTTGAATCGATGCAGATAGATAAGTCGCTCAGTGAAAAATTACTGCTAAACTGGGTGAGCTTATTTGGCTTTTCCATGGGGCAAACACTGAGTTGGCCGTTGCGGAAAGTGTTCTATTGGCGCTTTAAAACGGCACTAAAAGATTCCAATTTAGACGCTCGCAACGCATTTAAGCTTGGACTCAGTTTAAATTTTAAAGCGTTTAGCCGTTGCCTAGCAATTCGCAAAGAACTGACCCAAGAAATTCATCGTTTATACGCGCCGTATGACACTGTATTGAGCGCAACGGCGCTTGGTCCAGCATTTCCACACAACCATAAACATCAGCGCATAGAGCTAGATGGAGAATCGATTCCTTATATTGACTATTGTTTCCCTTTTGTCGCGCTATACAACCTAACTGGTATGCCAGTACTCACTGTTCCATGTGGAACACAACAAGGGTTGCCGATAGGCTTATCATTTGCAGCAAGCAATCATAGTGACCGATATTTACTGGCGTTAGGGCGCTTGTTAGAACAACAGGGAGTAACGTCACCCTTGACGAATGTACCTGCAGGGATTCGATGACAGGCGCAAATGAGTAACAAATAATGCAGACAAAAAAGCCGGCGTAAGCCGGCTTTTACATTCATGTGATTGACCGTTTATTTGCGCAGTTTTTGAATCAAACGTAACTGAGCAATTGCCTCGGCCAACTCTGCAGCTGCTTCGGCATAGTCGAAATCAGCACCTGGATTAGCGATGTGTTCCTCTGCACGACGTTTGGCTTCTTCAGCCGCCTGCTCGTCGAGATCTTCAGCGCGTACTGCGGTATCTGCAAGCACTGTTACATTGCCAGGTTGTACTTCAAGTACACCACCAGCAACATAAATCATCTCTTCTTCGCCATGCTGTTTAACAAGTCGCACCATGCCAGGCTTAATCGCAGTGATTAGCGGCGCGTGACCTGGGTGGATACCCAATTCACCTTCGCTACCAGTAACTTGAAGTGTCTCGACGCGGCCAGAGAAGATTTCTTCTTCTGCACTTACCACATCAAGATGTACTGTCATTGCTGCCATGGGCACCTCCTAAAAGCGAGCGCTTTACGCGCTCGAACTTATTTCTTGTTGGCTTTCTCTAACGCTTCGTCGATAGAACCAACCATGTAGAAGGCTTGCTCTGGAAGACTGTCGTACTCACCTGCAAGGATGCCTTTAAAGCCACTGATTGTGTCTTTCAAAGAAACATACTTACCAGGAGAGCCGGTGAAGACTTCTGCAACGAAGAAAGGCTGTGACAAGAAACGCTGGATCTTACGAGCACGTGATACAACTTGCTTATCTTCATCAGATAGCTCGTCCATACCCAAGATAGCGATGATGTCTTTCAACTCTTTATAGCGCTGAAGTACCGACTGAACGCCACGCGCAGTTTCATAATGCTCTTGACCGATTACTAGAGGGTCAAGCTGACGTGAAGTTGAATCGAGTGGGTCAACCGCAGGGTAGATACCCAAAGATGCGATGTCACGTGAAAGTACAACGGTTGCGTCCAAGTGAGCAAAGGTTGTTGCTGGTGACGGGTCAGTCAAGTCATCCGCTGGTACATATACCGCTTGGATTGAAGTGATTGAACCAGTCTTAGTTGACGCGATACGCTCCTGAAGAACACCCATTTCTTCAGCCAATGTAGGCTGATAACCTACCGCTGAAGGCATACGACCTAACAATGCAGATACCTCAGTACCGGCTAGTGTATAACGGTAGATGTTATCGACGAAGAATAGTACGTCACGACCTTCATCACGGAATTTTTCCGCCATGGTCAAACCGGTCAATGCTACACGCAAACGGTTTCCAGGTGGCTCGTTCATCTGACCGTAAACCAACGATACTTTATCAAGTACGTTAGATTCGTTCATTTCGTGATAGAAGTCATTACCCTCACGAGTACGCTCACCAACACCGGCGAATACTGAGAAACCACTGTGCTCAATCGCGATGTTACGGATAAGTTCCATCATGTTTACAGTTTTACCAACACCGGCACCACCGAACAGACCAACTTTACCACCCTTAGCAAATGGGCAGACCAAGTCGATTACTTTAATACCCGTCTCAAGCAACTCTACAGAGCTTGATTGATCTTCGTAGCTAGGCGCTTCACGGTGAATAGACATACGCTCTTCTTCACCAATTGGGCCCGCTTCATCGATTGGGTTACCTAGCACGTCCATGATACGACCTAGCGTCGCAGTACCTACAGGTACCGTAATCGCTTCGCCAGTATTCTCAACGGCTAAACCACGGCGCAAACCGTCTGTAGTACCAAGTGCGATACCACGAACGACGCCACCACCTAATTGTTGTTGCACTTCTAGGGTCAAACCCGCTAGGTCACCTTCTGTGACTTTAAGTGCGTCATACACTCTTGGTACATCTGATTGTGGAAATTCGATATCCACAACGGCACCAATGATTTGGACGACCTTACCTTGACTCATAATTAGTCCTCGTTATCTTTAAACCTGTTGCCTACACCGCAGCCGCGCCGCCAACAATTTCGCTGATTTCTTGCGTAATTGCGGCCTGTCGGGCTTTGTTGTATACCAATTGCAAATCATCAATTAAGTTGCCTGCGTTGTCGGTCGCTGCTTTCATTGCAACCATACGTGCGGCTTGCTCTGAAGCCGCGTTTTCTACAACGCCTTGGTATACTTGGGATTCTATATAGCGCGTCATCAAAGCTTCCAAAATTGGCTTTGGATCCGGCTCGTAAATGTAATCCCAACGATGCTGATATGCTTCGTCTTCTGATTTCGGCAACGGCAATAATTGATTGACCACTGGCTCTTGCGTCATGGTGTTAACAAAGTTGTTGTAAACCAAGTAAATCTTGTCGAGCTCACCGTTATCAAACGCGCTAATCATCACGCGTACGATACCGACAATATCGCTAACACTTGGGTTATCACCAATACCAGACTCTGCAGCCATTACTTCACCACCGTAACGGCTGAAGAAAGCACACGCTTTTGAACCTAGCGCAGCAAAAGCGACATCAGCGCCTTTGTCTTGCCATGCTTTTGCGTCTTGCGTGATTTTCTTAAACTCATTGGTATTCAAACCACCACACAGACCACGGTCTGTGGAGATGACGATATACCCAACGCGCTTAACTTCACGATCTTCAAGGTACGGATGACGGTACTCAAGCGTACCGTTAGCAAGTTGACCAATCACTTTTAGCATGCTTTGTGCGTATGGACGGCCTGAGGCCATACGATCCTGCGCCTTTTTCATTTTAGACGCAGCAACCATTTCCATTGCACTGGTAATCTTTTGAGTATTCTTGATACTGCCAATCTTACCTTTTATCTCTTTACCGCTGGCCATGATTATTCTCCAGTTACTGAACGATTTGGGTGTTTAAGTGATTGCTCAAACACCCATCGATTACCAGGTTTGCGTTGCTTTAAACTTCGTTAAAGCATCCGACAACTGAGCTTCGATATCGTCGTTGTAGTTACCAGTTTCGTTAATCGTAGCCATAAGGTCAGTACATTCGCTATTCATGTATGAATGCAATGCAGCTTCGAAATCGAGAATTTTGTTCAATTCAACGTCTTTCAAATGACCTTTTTCTACCGCGAATAATGAAACAGCAGTGTCGGCAACCGAAAGCGGTGCGTACTGGTTCTGTTTCATCAATTCCATAACACGCTCACCGTGCTCTAGCTGTTCACGCGTCGCATCATCCAAATCAGATGCAAACTGAGAGAACGCCGCAAGTTCACGATACTGTGCAAGTGCCAAACGAATACCACCACCAAGCTTCTTAATGATCTTAGTCTGTGCAGCACCACCAACACGCGATACTGAGATACCAGCGTTAACCGCAGGGCGGATACCGGCGTTAAACAAGTCAGTTTCCAAGAAGATCTGACCGTCAGTAATCGAGATTACGTTAGTTGGTACGAACGCAGATACGTCACCTGCTTGTGTTTCGATGATTGGCAATGCAGTTAGAGAGCCTGTTTGGCCTTTAACTTCACCGTTGGTGTAACGCTCTACGTACATTTCGTTTACGCGAGCTGCACGCTCTAGTAGACGCGAGTGCAAATAGAAAACGTCACCTGGGTATGCTTCACGACCTGGAGGACGCTTCAACAATAGTGAGATTTGACGATATGCAACAGCTTGCTTAGACAAGTCATCGTATACGATCAATGCATCTTCACCACGGTCACGGAAGTACTCACCCATAGTACAACCAGAGTAAGGTGCCAAGAACTGTAGCGCAGCTGATTCAGAAGCAGATGCCGCAACAACAATTGTGTTTTGCAATGCGCCGTGCTCTTCAAGCTTACGTACTACGTTAGCGATGGTAGATGCTTTCTGGCCAACCGCTACGTATACACAAGGAACGCCTGTGTTACGCTGGTTGATGATGGCATCAATTGCTAGCGCAGTCTTACCGGTCTGACGGTCACCGATGATCAATTCACGTTGGCCACGACCGATTGGAATCATTGAGTCAACAGACTTATAACCTGTTTGAACTGGCTGATCGACCGACTGACGCTCAATTACGCCAGGTGCGATTTTTTCAACCGGCTCATAGCCGTCAGCTTCAATAGCACCTTTACCGTCGATTGGCTCACCCAACGTGTTTACAACACGACCAAGAAGGCCACGGCCTACTGGTACTTCTAGGATACGACCTGTTGATTTAACTTTTACGCCTTCTTGAAGGTCAGCGTAAGGACCCATAACTACCGCACCAACTGAGTCACGCTCAAGGTTCAATGCAATCGCGTAACGACCGCCAGGTAGTTCAATCATTTCACCTTGCATAACATCTGCAAGGCCGTGGATACGAATAATACCGTCGGTTACACCGACGATCGTACCTTCATTTCGCGCTTCACTCGCGATATCGAACTGTTCAATTCTTTTCTTGATCAGTTCGGCAATTTCTGTGGAGTTAAGTTGCATGCTCTTTATCCCCGTTATGCTTGCAACGCGTCTGCTAGACGGTTCAATTTAGATTTTACGGAACCATCGATGACTGTGTCGCCGGCTTTGATTACTACGCCAGCGACTAGTGCAGGATCCACGTTACAATTAAGCTTCACTTTACGTGCCAAACGTTGTTCCAACGATGCGCTGATTTTGCTTTGTTGAGCATCAGACAATTCAGTCGCAGACGTCACGTCTACATCGACTTCTTTGTCGTAATCTGCTTTTAGCTCTGCGTAGAGCAAGGCAATTTCAGGTAACGCCGAAAGACGCTTATTTTCAGCCAAAACCTTAATGAAGTTCTGACCATTCGTATTGAGCTCATCACCACAAACCTTGATGAACACGTCAGCCAACTGTTCAGCTGCCATCGAACCTGTCAGTAATTCCTGGACAGATTCGTTGTTAGCAACCTCAGCGGCGAACACCAACATTTGCTGCCATTCGGCAACGGCTTTCTGCTCAATGGCAAAATTAAATGCAGCAGTAGCATAAGGGCGAGCAACGGTTGTCAATTCAGCCATAGCTCAGTTCCCCTTATAGCTCAGCGACAAGTTTTTCAACAATGTCGTCTTGCGCCGCAGCATCAATTTCGCGTTGAAGAATACGCTCTGCGCCAGTCACTGCTAATGCAGCTACTTGCTTGCGTAAATCTTCTTTCGCACGGTTACGTTCAGCTTCAATTTCTGCATAACCTTGATTAATGATTTTTTCGCGCTCGGCATGGCCGCGCTGCGTTTCTTCGTCAACTAATTGGTTCGCGCGCTTCTTGGCTTGCTCAATGATTTCAGCCGCTTGCTGCTTCGCATCACGAAGTTGCTCAGTCGCTTTTTGTTGTGCAAGTTCAAGGTCTTTCTCAGCACGTGCAGAAGCCTCTAGGCCATCTGCAATCGTTTTTTGGCGCTCTTCAATCGCAGCCAATAGTGGAGGCCATACATATTTCATGCAGAACACCACGAAGACCGCGAAAGCGATTAGTTGACCAATAAGAGTGGCGTTAATATTCACGTCCGCTCCTCCTTTATTTATTCGCTAATAGAAGGGTTAATAAAATTAAGCACCAACCGCGAACAATAGGTATAACGCGATACCAACACCGATCATAGCGATCGCATCGATTAGACCAGCAACGATGAACATTTTCACCTGTAGTTGAGGAGCAAGCTCTGGTTGACGAGCAGCAGATTCTAGGAACTTACCGCCTAGAAGACCAAAACCAATAGCAGTACCTAGGGCACCCATACCGATTAGTAGAGCAACTGCGATGTATAACATGTAAATCTCCGATGTGTAGTTAAATTAAAAGTTGAAAGTTAAAAGTAAATCGTTAATTAGTGGTCTTCACTCGCTAGGCTCAAATACACGATGGTCAACATCATGAAGATGAACGCTTGCAGTGGAAGAACAAGAATGTGGAATACAGCCCATGCGAAGTGCAATGGCAACTGGAACAAGCCAATTGTCGCGATCAAGATAAAGATCAATTCACTCGCATAAAGGTTACCAAACAAACGCAGCGCCAATGATAATGGGCGAGCAAGTAAGGTGACCGTTTCAAGAATGAAGTTCACTGGAATGAATGCCCAGTGACCAAAAGGTTGCATGGTAAGCTCTTTAGTAAAGCCACCAATACCTTTCATCTTCAAAGAATAGTAAATAATCAAGAAGAACACACCAATCGCCAATGCGAAGGTTAGGTTCAAGTCCGTAGTCGGCACAGCCTTCATGTAAACATCGTGAGGATCCATGCCGAAGCCGTATTGACCGACAGCACCTGCAATCATAGGCAGAACGTCAACTGGCACTAAGTCCATTAGGTTCATCAACAAAACCCACACAAAAATCGTCAGTGATAGAGGAGCGATTAATGCACTCTTGCCGTGGAATGTGCTAGTAACGTTGTCATTAACAAAACTAACGACAAGTTCTACGAACGCTTGCATTTTGCCAGGAACGCCCGTGGTTGCTTTTTTTGCAACACTGCGAAACAGCGCTAAGAAAAGAATACCTAGACCAATCGACCATGCTAGTGTGTCAATATGCCAGACCCAAAAGCCTGCATCTTCACACGCTTTATTGAACACAATACCTTCTTCGGTTGTGCACATTCTAGCGTTGGTTAAATGGTGCTTGATATATTCTGAGGTGGTGTATTCAGAAGCCATTGTTTAACCCAAAGTTGTAAAATAAAACTGTTTCACGTCTCGACATCACGATGTTTGACTGAGTCGAAACAGTGTTAGCCAATAGCTCAAAGTGGCAATCGCAAAGGCACAAAATAAAAGACCAGGTTGTGCATTGAAGGCGATAAACGCGATTGCAAAAATAATTGCAGCTAACACCAATTTGTAACGCGCCCCTTGCATCATACTGTTCGCTACGGCCCTAGACTGTTGAGCTCCAGCAAATCTGAATGCAAAAAACGCAAATATTCCGTTGGGTACGATACTACTCGCGGCACCGAGTAAAACTGACAAAACACCTTCAGCTGTGGTCAATAGAGCCGCGATGATAACCATCACAATCGTTACGCTTAGTTGTACAAAAAAGCCTACTTTTGCGAGCTTTTTCCCACCAGCGACCAAGTTAGTTGATGGCATGTCTTTTCAGTTTTCAACACCCAAAATAAAAGCGACGAAAGTATACTTGGATATGAAACTATTTCAACCGTTACGACGGTTTTGAAGGCTATCCTGAAAATTTACCAAGCCAATATCAGACATTCGTCGTATCGCCACGAAAATTACGACCTGTTCAGTCGGTTTTATCGAAGCGATTTACGGCGTTATCAATTATTCCGGTTCTTTCAAAGAAAGTTTAGTGAGGATACCGTCTAGCTCATCCAAACTGGCAAAATTGATCACCATTTTTCCTTTGCCTTTTGCATTGTGATCAATGCTAACCGGTGCTCCAACATTTTCAGACAATCGCGTTGCAAGCCTAGCCACATCAGGATCAATCTTCTTTTCAGCTTTCGGTTTCTGAGGCTCCAACAATTTTTTGACTAGTTTTTCAGTGTCCCTAACTGTCAAACCTTTACCCGAAACGTGCTGTGCCGCTTGCGATTGTTCTTCCCCCTCCAGTGCGAGCAAAGCGCGCGCATGGCCCATCTCTATATCACCGTACTCTACGAGCTTTTTAACATCGTCATTGAGATTATTGAGGCGCAACAAGTTGGTTACGGTTGTGCGCGATTTACCTACGGCTTCAGCGACTTCTTGGTGTGTTAACGCGAACTCCACCATCAGACGATCCAAGGCTTGAGCTTCTTCCATAGCGTTTAGGTCTTCACGCTGAATATTCTCAATCAAGGCAATCGCAACGGCAGATTCATCAGGTACGTCTTTCACTAAACATGGAATAACATCTAGTTCAGCTAATTGAGATGCTCGCCAGCGACGCTCACCCGCGATAATCTCAAATTTTTCGTTGGCGATTTGACGCACAACAACGGGTTGAATAATCCCTTGAGAGCGAATCGAAGATGCTAGGTCTTCCAGCGCTTCGGGCGACATGTCTTTTCGAGGCTGATACTTACCCGGTGTTAACCATTCAATCGGCAATTTGGTTAATTCAGATTGAGGTGTTGTGGTGGTTGGTTCAGCGTTGGATGATTTACTGGTCGCCAGCAGGGCATCTAGCCCTCTGCCTAATCCTCGCTTTTTCGCAGACATGCTTTCCTCTTAACGCGTTAGCTAGCTTTCGCCGTTGTAGTTTGTTGTTTATCGCGACGTCGCAGTATTTCCCCGGCAAGCGCTAAATATGCCTTCGCGCCAGTAGACGACTTGTCGTAGTACATGGCTGGGGCGCCAAAGCTTGGGGCTTCTGCCAGCCTTACATTTCTGGGAATAACGGTGCGATAAACTTGTTCACCAAAATGACGCTTTAATTGTTCTGATACGTCGTTGGCGAGTCTATTTCTAGGGTCATACATGGTTCGTAATACACCCTCAATCTTCAAATTGGGATTTACTACTGACGCTAACTTTTGAATTGTATCCATCAGCGCTGTTAGACCTTCTAATGCATAATATTCGCATTGCATCGGCACTAGCACTGAGTCTGCTGCTGCCAAAGCATTAACCGTTAATTGATTAAGCGATGGTGGACAATCGATAAAAATAAAATCGTAGTAGTCCTGAACCGGAGCGAGTGCATTTCTGAGCCGGACTTCGCGCGCAAATACTTCCATTAGTTTTATTTCAGCAGCGGTAACATCGCCATTACCCGCTATCAAGTCGTATTTCCCCGAAGTGTCTTTAATAATCACTTCTTCGACCGGCTTTTCTTCAATCAGCAACTCGTAACTGGTTGACTCTGCCTCGTATTTATCAACGCCACTGCCCATAGTCGCGTTTCCTTGGGGGTCGAGGTCAATGAGCAATACTTTGCGTCGTGTCGCTGCCATTGAAGCAGCCACATTTACTGCGGTTGTAGTTTTGCCTACACCACCTTTTTGATTGGCAATTGCAATGACCTTAGCCACACAGAATCCTATTGGTGTTTTTTCAGTACGATTAAGTTTCTTTCCCCTACCATATAGGGTACTTCAAGTTTGTGAGTACTCACAAGGGCGATATTATCAGGAATATCTGCTAACTCATCTTGCGGGTATTGGCCTTTTAATGCAAGAAATTCGCCCGATGAATCGATCAAATGTTCACACCAAGTAAGCATATCACTTAACGAGGCAAATGCGCGACTCAGAACACCATCGTAGGGCTTATCAGGTTGATGTTGTTCAACACGAGATTGAATGGGTTCAACATTAGTAAGTTTAAGCTCATGCACGACTTGCTTCATAAAGCGCACGCGTTTACCCAAACTATCCAAGCAAGTAAATGAAGCGCTCGGACAAACGATTGATAGCGGAATACCTGGCAATCCAGGGCCTGTACCAACGTCAATGTAGGACTTTGAATGAATATATGGCGCTACAGCCAATGAATCCAAAATATGTTTTTGCAACATTTCCTTGGGATCTCTGACCGACGTCAGATTGTAGGCTTTATTCCACTTATGCATGAGTGATAGGTAACCAAGTAGCGCATCGATTTGTGGGTTACTCAGATCCAAATCCAGCTTTTCAGCGCCATTTAGCAAAGGCGAACGCAAATCTTCTAACATCAAGCTGAAACTCGTTGCTGTTTACGCAAAGCGCCATGTTTTTTCAAATACACGAGCAATAGTGAAATTGCGGCAGGCGTTATTCCCGAGATTCGCGACGCTTTGCCGATTGTTTCAGGCCTAGCATCCGTCAATTTCGCAACGACTTCATTGCTAAGACCCGATACGGTCGAAAAATCAAAATCCACTGGAATCAAAGTATTTTCATGTCGCTGTGTTTTAGCGATTTCTTCTTGCTGGCGCGATATATAGCCGGCGTATTTAATTTGAATTTCTACCTGTTCAGCAGCTTGTTCATGTTCAAGCTTAGGTCCTAATGACTCAATACTCATTAACCTATCATAGGTCATCTCGGGACGGCGGATCAGCTCCTCGAGTGAGTGTTCTCTAGAAATAGGGTTTTTAACCATTGGGTTCAACTCGCCCACAGCTTGATGGTCCGGATGAACCCATTGACCGCGTAAACGCTGAATTTCTTGTTCAATTAGTTCTTGTTTCTGATTGAAAGCTTGCCAACGGACATCATCAACTAGGCCCACTTGACGACCCATTTCGGTCAAGCGCATATCAGCATTGTCCTCGCGCAACAGCAAGCGGTACTCGGCACGACTGGTAAACATGCGGTAGGGTTCTTTGGTTCCCATCGTGGCGAGGTCATCAATCAGAACGCCCATGTATGCTTGATCGCGACGCAAAATCAACGGATCTTGCTGTTTAACTTGCAACGCAGCGTTTGCTCCAGCAATCAAACCTTGCGCGCCAGCTTCTTCATAACCGGTAGTGCCATTAATCTGACCAGCGAAGAACAAACCATCGATAAACTTGGTTTCTAGCGTTTGCTTCAAGTCTCTTGGATCGAAGAAATCATATTCGATTGCGTATCCAGGCCTTACGATATGTGCGTTTTCAAAACCTTTAATCGAACGAACCAACGCCATCTGCACGTCAAATGGCAAACTCGTTGAGATGCCATTTGGGTATACTTCAATACTATTTAAACCCTCAGGCTCGACAAAAATTTGATGCGAATTCTTATCCGCAAATCGCATTATTTTATCTTCTATCGAGGGACAATAACGCGGACCAACACCCTCGATAACACCTGTGTACATGGGAGAACGGTCAAGACCACTGCGGATAATGTCATGCGTTTGCTCATTGGTATGCGTGATGTAGCATGAGATCTGCTCAGGGTGGTCAGATCGTTTGCCTAAGAATGAAAATACCGGTAACGGGGTGTCTCCAGGCTGTTCTTGCATCACTGAGTAATCCAGTGTTCTAGCATCTAAACGAGCAGGCGTGCCAGTTTTCAATCGATCAACTCTGAATGGCAAAGCGCGCAAACGATCAGCTAGTGCGATCGAAGGCGGATCGCCAGCTCGTCCACCTTTAAAATTCTCTAGCCCAATGTGGATGGTTCCGCCCAAAAACGTGCCGACTGTTAACACAACCGTTTTAGCTTTGAATTTGAGTCCCATTTGCGTCACGACGCCGCAAACGCGATTGTTTTCAACGATCAAGTCATCACAAGATTGTTGAAATAAAGTCAGATTCGGTTGTTGCTCGAGAACGTTACGCATCGCTGACCGATAAAGGGAGCGATCGGCTTGGGCTCGCGTAGCTCGAACCGCAGGGCCTTTACTACTATTAAGAGTACGGAATTGAATACCTGCCTTATCAGCAGCCATCGCCATAGCACCGCCTAGCGCATCGATTTCCTTAACCAAGTGACCTTTACCGATCCCGCCGATCGCTGGGTTACATGACATTTGGCCCAATGTTTCAATATTATGGGTTAACAACAATGTACTTGCGCCCATACGAGCGGATGCCAATGCAGCTTCAGAACCTGCATGACCACCACCAACGACGATGACATCAAAAGACTGTTGATAAAACACTACCCGTACCTCTATTAAAAATTGCAAACTGCCTATGGCAAAAATGCGGCCGCGTATTTTATATGATTTAAGCCTGTAAAAAAATAAAAATCGTATAAGGAATATACAAATAGATCGGGATATTTATTTTGTTAGATCAGATGCAGATCGTTAATTGATCCGGCTGTTATTAAATTAAGATCTCTATATAGATCTTTTATTTTTATTATTATTAAGGGCTCTTAATTCTGTTTATAAGCCGGTTTTATCTAATAAAAACATAAGGTTATATATAAATTTTAGCTGTGATCTATGCGATCATTATGGCATATAAGATGTGTATAACTAGCCTTGTTATCCACAACTCAAAAAGTAAACAATTTAGATCACAGTAAAGTGATCCTCCGATCACATGTTATTTGTGATCTTATCCACAGCTGTATAGATCATGTCATTATACTGTGAATAAGTAATAGATAAGATCTGGACAGATCTGAAGTGCGATCGGGCGCCGTAACTCGACGCCCTTTATTTACCTACTGTTTTTTGATCTTTACACTACCGCCACTGGTTCTGAGTGACAGTTCAGGGCCGCCGCCATTGATTTCTCCGCGAATCGAACGCTTTTTGACTCTGCCGTCGACGTCAAAATCTGATTTTACTGAACCACCTGAAGTAGAAGCAGACAGATCGATCGCTATATCTTCCGGTAACCATGCTGTGATTGAGCCGCCTGATGTGGATAAAGAAGCATCCTGCGTAATCTGCTTGGCAAACTCTACTTTGATACTGCCACCAGAAGTATTGGCGTCAATTTCGCCATAAACACTTTCAACGCGAATTGAACCGCCCGATGTATGTACATCAACATCGCCGACAATATCGCCAAGTCCGATTGATCCTCCGGAGGTTTGCGCCTCAACATTCCCTGTTAAATCTTCGACTTTGATTGAGCCACCCGCAGTATTCAAATCCAGATTGTACTGTTCTGGTACATGCAGATGATATTTTACACGTAATTGATTGTTCCATCCCCAGCCCCCTTCGTTTTCCCTTTCGCCGTATATATTCACACCGTCGCTGGTTTGTTCAAATCGTACCGAGAAATCATCAGCATCAGGTCCGTCAATTTCAACTTCTATTTCAACGCTATCACTGTTGTGAGTTTCAACATTGATACTGCCAGCATCCGTTTTTAGATAGAGTGTTTCACCTGGGCTAACCTGGTAGGTTTGGCTCAAGGTATCGGCATTCGCCATAAGACTGTATGCAGAGAGTAAGGCCGCTGTCGTAGTGAGTACGAAAGACTTGTTGAGGTTTGTCATGTTGTTTCCTTTTCGATCGGGTTTAGCCTGTTGTTAGAGCTTAGTCGCAAGGAAAAATTAAAAGGTTTAAATTGCAGATCGTTTTGTTTCAAGTCGTGTCAGTTGAAATATTGATAAGAATGTAATTGAAAATGGTGATTCGATTCATACTGATAGTAAATAGACAGAGAGAGGGAAGTAATCAACATGGCTAAGATAGTCGCACGCTGGTGGATTTTAACCAGTCTGTTGTTTTGGTCTGTAACAGCTGTTGCTGCAGAGCGCAAAGCATCAGACGCAGTTCTGAATGCTGATCAAGTAGCGCAAATCATCGATAACACCATCGTTGCACTCCAACAGGATTACTTATTCCCCAGCAAAGCTGAATTAGCGGTACAACGCCTAAACAGTAGACGATTAGCAGGTGAATTTGATCGTCCTTTTCAATTCGATCATTTGCGGCAGCAACTTGAACAGATCCTCATCTCAGCAACAGGGGATAGTCGTTTTGAACTCAGATTTGATCCAGCCGTCTTGTTAAATGACAGTTTGGTTAGCCAGCAATTAGAAAGCACAGTCACGGTTAGCGTGTTGGCGAACGACATTGGATATTTAGCACTACAAGGTGACTTTTGGTTTCCTGAGTCTGCACAAAGTATCGATCATGCCTTTGCTCAATTGAAGGGGGTTAAAGCACTTATCATTGATATTCGAGATGCTCACACCGGTTCTATCATGCTATCGGAGTATATTTTGGACTGGTTTGTACCAGCGCACAGTTATTTGGCAACTATTTCCAGTTCCAACAAGCAAACAGAACATTTGTACACGTCAGGTAACCAAGTGACAGCAGAGTTTATAGATGTTCCTGTATTTGTATTGCAGTCCTCATTTGTAGCAGGTCCGTGGGAACTGTTTAGTCACAGTTTTAAGGAACTGGGAAGAGCAACTGTCGTCGGTTATGACTCTATGGGTGTTTCAGTGTTAACAAAATCATTGTCTTTGAGCCATCAGGTCTCACTGGTATTGCCCTATGCACAGATAACTAACGAGTCATCTGGCAATAGTTGGAATCAATTTGGGGTAATTGCTGACTATCCCGCCACAGACGAGGAGAGCTTGGCTGTGGCAACTGAACTTGCACAAAGCGCAATAGGCAGCCTTGACTGAAATAGCCAAGTAATTTATCAACTAGGATTAAAACTGGTTGGGCTGATAGCTCGGAATGTTTTGTTCTTCAGGAATTTCAGGTGTCACAGTTTTACGTCGGCTAGGACCGCTAAATCTGACTTTGTAGGTGTCATATTCTTTAATAGATTCAAAGCAATATTTACCCAACGCCTGCTCAAGTTCTTGCAAGCTGTGATTGGTAATGAGAATACAGTTTTTGTTCTCTACCAGACGCTGTCGCAATAAATTCCCCAACCAGCTTTGGGTGTTTTTCTTTAACATCGTTTCATTGACACAAACTTCATCCAAAATCAGCAGGTCCACGTTAAGTAGTTCGTTTTGAATTTCGCGAAACTGTTGCGCTATGTTGTCCGTGGACGAATAGTCATAGGAGAAAAAGCGCATTTCTAGCAAACTCGATAGCTGACGATAGAGAACGGTGGTTTCGTATTGGGCAATTAGTTCATGCGCGATTGCCCCAGCAATATGGGATTTACCACGTCCATAGTCACCGTAAAACAACATCATATGCGAACTATTTTTACGCCAATTAGGATCCGAGTGGGCTGCGATAAAGGATTGCGCAATACTCACTGCTTCGACTACATCGTCACTGTCCTGAATTAAATTGTCGAACGTCCAGCGTGGATTTAAGTCGGACCGCCCATGTAGCTGCTCAATGCGTTGCTGCCTTGAGTTCTGCTGCATTAGGTGGACGTCCTGATTGGCTTGTTGCTCGTACTCACGACGAATTTGTTTGTAGTCAAAATCAGTAGTGGACGAATGCTCGGACGCATCAGGAACAGATTTTCCTAAGGTTTTAGCGAGTTGAGCGATTTTGTCAGAAAGTGAAGTCACAGAGCAGTTTGTCCCAATAATAGTCGATGATTAGATTACTTTTTTGTAGCGTACTTTTCTACCAACTTACGTGCATTTTCGTCTGCCTGTATACCACTGGTAGCGTTAACCGTTTGAGAACCAATCTGTTTCTTAATGCCGGTTTGACGCGTCATCCTGTGTCTTTTTAGATGGCTGACGAATTTTTGCGTCCATTGAAATTGGGTTAGCTGTGTTTGTGGCCTGCCGAGCCAGTATGATACGAAGTCGCCAATTTCATCAGTTTCTGCAGTTTGATCAATCAACCCCACTAATTGGCATAATTGTTTAAATAGTTGTTCTCTTGGCTGCCATTCGATATGCATAGCCGTTGTTGTTTGATGCAAAGTGACAAAATCTTCGTCATCAATCACCAGTAGTGGCAATTCGAGTTGTTGCCCGTTGAGACTTTTGTCGATGTCGACACTTACTGGCACGCTTACCAACCCCGCATTCGCCAGTTCTTTTACTAACGCATTGATTTGGCGGCCCAGTGTATAGGCCTGCTCTTTGCCGTTTAACAAATCCATTAAGTTTTTGTTGATAAGCGGTTGTGTTGCGCCTGTATGCTGATTTGCTGTCGGTTTTAGTCCGAGTAGATACAAAACCCTGGCGGCATTACTGAGCGGTTGTTGAAGTGCAGTATATTCAGCATCGTTCATAGTGCTAACACAGGCGCTTATCTTTAAACAGATCAATATGTTTGCTTAGCCAATCGATGGCGAAATCTTCGGGAATTGGATGTTGAAGAACATCGATCTCAAGTGGTTGAGCTAGACTCTGTGCACCAGCATTTTTCATTAATTGGTCTAAGGTCGCCCCACCTTGGCAGAAGGTATCGTAACTACTATCACCGAGACTAAAAACGACATAGGGAAGTCCATTCAGTGCAGCACTCTGCAAAGATTTTGCAAACCCCTGAATGTTGTCTGGCAATTCTCCGGCACCGTGGGTTGATGAACAAATTACCCAAATGCCTTGCTGTGGAATGTCGGTAAACTCAGGTTGAAGATGAATTGAGCTACTTAAGCTCTCTTCTTCAAGCCGTTCTGAAATAGCATCAGCCACATATTCACTTGCGCCTAGCACAGATCCAACGATTATTTGAACATGACTCATGCAACTATTTTCCTATACAGAATGATGAAAAAATTCGCCCTAACAAGTCATCAGAGGAGAATTCACCGGTAATTTCGTTCAAGTGCTGTTGCGCTATTCGCAGCTCTTCAGCAAGTATTTCTCCAGCAGCATGTGCGAGAAGTTGCTGTTGCCCAGTATCGACATGCGCAGAAGCGTGTTCCAACGCTTCTAGATGTCTGCGTCGCGCAATAAACTGACCATCAGATTGGCTGGCATAACCCATACACTGTTTCAGGTGATCTTTAAGGCCGTCTATGCCAGTCCCTGTACTAGCCGACAGCGAATAAACTGGGATATCACCACTTTGGCTTCGGATTGTCTCACTGCCCGCGGACTCTTGATTGATATCGATTTTATTCCTAATTAAGGTAACACCGATATTCGTTGGCAGTTTTTCCATAAATTCAGGCCAGATTTGCCATGGGTCTCGAGACGCAGTGGTTGTGCTATCTACCATTATCAATATTTGGTCGGCCTTTTCTATCTCATCCCACGCCCGTTGTATTCCAATTTGTTCAACTTTGTCATCGCTATCCCGCAGTCCCGCGGTGTCTATGATATGCAATGGCATACCATCAATATTCACGTGCTCTTTGAGCACATCGCGGGTAGTACCAGCAATGTCAGTCACTATCGCGGCTTCTTTGCCGGCTAGTGCGTTCATCAAGCTAGATTTTCCAGCATTAGGTTTGCCCGCAATAACCACTTGCATTCCATCTCGTAGAATTGACCCTTGCTGTGCTTGTTTCTTAACTAGTGCTAATTGGTCAACAATGGTTTGCAAATCACGCGCGACTTTGCCATCGGTAAGAAAATCGATTTCTTCCTCTGGAAAATCGATAGCGGCTTCAACATACATGCGTAAATGTATGACCTGTTCAACAAGATCATGTATTTGCGCTGAAAATGCGCCTTGTAGGCTGCGCATAGCACTTTTAGCAGCGTGCTGTGAACTGGCATCAATTAGGTCAGCAATGGCCTCAGCCTGTGCTAAGTCTATTTTGTCATTCAGAAAAGCCCGTTCACTGAATTCACCTGGTCTCGCGATTCTAATCGAATCATGCTTGAGCACTTCAGCAATCAACATATCGAGTACCACTTGGCCACCATGTCCTTGCAGCTCTAGTACGTCCTCGCCAGTAAAGGAGTTAGGCGCTTTGAAAAACAAGGCTAGCCCTTGATCAATCGCTTCGCCTAACGCATTTTTGAACGGTAGATAACTGGCGACGCGAGGGTCAGGGCAAAAGCCGAGGATACTATTTGCGACTTCTCGTGCGAGGGGCCCGGATACACGGACGATACCAACGCTACCTTTTCCGCTGGCAGTGGCTTGAGCAACTATGGTCTCGCTAGATTCAAAGCTCATAGCTTGTTGCGAATAGAAGGGTTAATCGGCCGCTAGGGCCAATTAATCTCTAAAGTTATTGTATTGGAAAGGCTGACCTAAATCGGCGCCCTTAACCAACGCGATGACTTGTTGCAAATCGTCACGTTTTTTACCGGTTACACGCAATTGGTCACCCTGAATCGCTGTTTGGACTTTGATTTTGGCATCTTTAATTAGCTTTACGATTTTTTTCGCAGTCGCTTGATCAATCCCTTGTTTGAAACTCATTAACTGACGGAAGTGCTTACCGCGGTGGTCGATAGAACCTGGTTGAATACAACTCGTGTCGACACCGCGTTTTGCACACGCATTCCGCAGTATAGAATCCAACTGTTGTAGTTGGAATTCTGCCTCTGCGGTCATCAAAACGCCGTCATCAGTGGATTCAAAACTTGCATCTACACCTCTGAAATCAAAGCGTGTTGACAACTCACGGACAGCATTGTCGGTGGCATTTTTAATGTCCACCATATCGATTTCAGAAACGATATCAAAAGAAGGCATAAGTGTTTCCTCGTCAACTAGTGGGTCTTAATCCCGCGTTTTTCCATTGAGCTATAAATCATCTTCGCTTGTACAATAGTGATCACGTTAGAGATCAACCAATAGAGTACTAATCCCGCTGGGAAGAAAAAGAAGAAAATACTCATCGCCACTGGCATCCATTGCATAATTTTTTGCTGCATTGGGTCTTGTACAGTGGTTGGATTTAACTTTTGTAGGAAATACATGCTAGCGCCGGTCAAGATAGGCAACACGTAATATGGATCAGCCACTGATAAGTCAGTAATCCACAAGAAAAAGTCCGCATGGCGCAGTTCTACACTTTCCAGTAGAACCCAATATAGGGCTAAGAATATTGGCATCTGCAGCAACAATGGAAAGCAGCCTCCCATGGGATTAACTTTCTCTTTTTTGTACAGCTCCATCATCGCTTGAGACATTTTCTGACGATCTTCGCCATAGCGGTCTTTCAACTGCTGCATTTTGGGGGCTAAAACACGTAACTTAGCAAATGATTCATATTGTTTTTTGGTGAGCCAATACATGGCACCTTTTACTATGATGGTGATAAGCACAATAGCCACACCCCAGTTACCAACTAAGCTATATAAGAATTTGAGCAAATCAAATAAAGGTTGAGAAATCCACCATAAAATCCCGTAGTCCACCGTCAGGTCGAGTCCACGCGCTAGAGCTGCTAGTGTTTCTTGATCTTTAGGGCCGAGATACAAAGTACTCCCTACAGTCTGAGTTTCCCCGCTATTCACAACGACGGCAGGGCTAGTGTAGCCAATAATGGCAAACTGATTCGAAAGTAGACGCGAGTAGATAGTATTAGTCTGTTCTTGAGGAGGCACCCAAGCCGAAACAAAGTAGTGTTCCAACATACCAACCCAACCGCCGATAGTCGCTAGGCGAAGATTTTCGTCTTCAAAATCGCCGAATGGGAACTTTTCATAGCGTGTGTCTTGCGTTGAGTAGGCAGCACCTCTATAGGTTGGCATAAACATGCTGCCTTCAGGTTGCGCCAGTGTTTGCTTCAACTGAGCATATTGTTGGACTTGAGCTGCTGCCGCAGTGTTGTTCGTTACAGCGTAGCTTACATCGATGGTGTGTGAGTCGCGCGCAAAGGTAAATGTCTTTGTGACGACTAAACCATCGGCATTCGCCCATGTTAGTGGCACCTCTAGAGTATCACCGGTTAATGTGTAATCTTTTTGCAGTGTCGCATAAAATGGACGACCATCAGCGTTTGCATCTGGTCCATTGGGACCGACTAAGCCGCTTTGTGCAACGTATAAACCAACGTTCTCGGCGCGCAGTAAGCTGTAGGAGTCATTCGAGCCCTGAGTCACAGGGTACTTCACTAGATCAGCGACAACAATGTCGCCACCAACCAAATCGATCGACAGTGTTAGAGTATCGGTAGTAACCGTCACGTAACGATTAGTGTTTGTTGCAGCACTTAATTGGGATTGTCCAGGGAAGTCGCCACTTGCTTGTTGCGCAATATCTGTTGGTACTGAGGCATCTGTACCGGCAGGGGTATTGCTCTGAACTGCACTTGGTATGGCACTTGGAACAGCATTTATGGGCTGCTCAGTTGTCGATTCCGTGGAAACCGGTTGAATAGGTTTAGGGCCATAATCAATCTGCCATTGCTGCCATAGCAAAAAGCTGACTAGGGCTAAGCCAATGATCAGAAAACTGCGCTGCGATTCCATAATGCTCTCTTATTGGTGTTTGGTGTTATTCGGTTTAGGTGGAACATGATCCACACCACCCGGATGCAAAGGGTGGCATTTTAATATGCGTTTGATTGATAACCAACCACCAATTAACAAACCGTGCCGTTTTAATGCTTGAACAGCGTAATAGGAACAAGACGGATGAAATCGACAACTTGGCCCCAATAACGGAGATATAAGCTTCTGGTATACCTTTATCAATACCAGCGGTATAAAAATAATTATGCCGCGCAACGTTTTGCGAGCTTCTTCCATAACTTTTCCAGCAAAGTAAACAATTCTTGATTGGTCATATTTTCAGCGGATGATTTCCCGATGACGACTATATCAACATTTGGAAGTTGATGCTGATGTAAACGAAAACTCTCACGAATGACGCGTTTAACTCGGTTTCGGTTATGTGCTTTGCGTACCCGCTTTTTTGCTATTGTGATGCCCAGTCGAGGATGGCTGATATCGTTATGTCTAGCGAGAAGTGTAAAGGCGGATGAACCTGTGGGAATAGCGTCGTTAAAGACGAAAGTAAAGTGGGAGGGAGTTAACAGACGCAACTCCCGAGTAAATTTGCACTCGCCCACTTTATGCAAGATTGAGCTTATGCTGAAAGACGAGCGCGACCTTTTGCACGGCGGTTTGCAAGCACTTTACGACCATTTTTTGTCGCCATGCGAGCGCGGAAACCGTGTGAACGCTTACGCTTCAGATTGCTCGGTTGAAAAGTTCTTTTCATCGCCAGAGTCTCATCATTTAAAGGTTAATCACAATCGATTTGAGTAAAGCGCGGTTCAACGCAAATAGCACTGAAATAATCGCTCTGCTCAAAAAGGACGCTGAATTCTAGAGATCCATAACACTAAAGTCAAACTAATTCGTCTGAATTTAGCATGTTTCTTGTGCTTAACGATGATTTTCACCCCTTAATGGCCTAAGCAGATGTTATGCCAAAGTGAGGGTATGACAGTGAAAATGTGTATAAAAATAAAACATAGTTATAATTATCCACAATTTATGGCAATTCTTCCCCGAAAATTTCTGATCTGTTTAGCGTTTAAGCGATCAAATGATGCCATTATTTTTCTTTTTGATACAAACAAGACTAAATGTTAATTTAAATAAATATAATAAAAACAACAATATATGGATTTATGTGCGTTTTGATCGCAAATTGATCGGTTTCTCGTTTTACTTCATTATCCGAATGTTAGATAATTCACAACCTAACGTTTAACACCGCTAGCAATTAGGTAAAACAGGCAAACTTAGTGGCTCTTCTTTATATCAGCCTTGAGATCGTCGTCCCTTCAGTTTTATCAGTAAATAAACAATAAAAACAAACAAATATGAGGCTTTTGTTTAATGGACATCTGGTCTAAGTGCCTTGAACGCTTAAAAGAAGAACTATCGACTCAAGAATTCAGTATGTGGATAAGACCGCTGCAATACGATCTCAGTGCTCAGCTGTTGACCTTATATGCAAAAAATCATTTCATTTTGGATTGGGTGCGAGACAAGTATAGATCGCTGATCACGGAAATATTGCAAGAGCTGGGTGGCAGTAACGCTCCTCAACTTGCGTTAGAGATACAGTCGAGTAAAACTCCGCAAGCTGCGCCATCATTTTTGTCGACTAAAACCCAAATCAAGACGTCACAACCATCAGCCTCGTCAGTGCTATCCGAAGGTGGTAGTAAACCACCGGTTATAAGTGATGTATCAACCCAAGTGACACCAATACCTGCTGGAGTAGCGCATAAAAATAATTTAAACCCGACCTATAAATTTGACAGTTTTGTAGAAGGTAAATCAAATCAGTTAGCACGAGCCGCGGCATCACAAGTTTCCGATAACCCGGGTAAGGCTTATAACCCTTTGTTTATCTACGGTGGAACTGGTTTAGGTAAAACCCACTTGTTGCACGCAGTCGGTCACGGGATATTAAACACTAAACCAGACGCAAAAATTGTGTATATGCATTCTGAGCGGTTTGTGCAAGACATGGTGAAAGCATTGCAGAATAATGCGATTGAAGATTTCAAGAAGTTCTATCGTTCTGTAGATGCGCTGTTGATCGATGATATCCAGTTTTTCGCAAATAAAGACCGGTCTCAGGAAGAATTTTTTCATACATTTAATGCGCTTCTAGAAGGTAACCAACAGATTATTCTTACGTCTGACCGGTACCCCAAAGAAATAGAGGGCGTGGAAGACAGACTTAAATCTCGTTTTGGTTGGGGCCTTACTATTGCGATTGAGCCTCCTGAGTTGGAAACCAGGGTTGCTATCTTAATGAAAAAGGCAGCCCAAAATAAAATAGCACTACCCAATGAAGTGGCTTTCTTCATTGCGAAACGATTACGCAGCAATGTTCGAGAATTGGAAGGTGCGTTAAATAGGGTAATAGCTAACGCTAATTTCACTGGTAGGCCGATAACGATCGAGTTCGTTAAAGACGCACTGCGTGATTTGTTATCATTGCAGGATAAGTTGGTTACTATCGAAAACATTCAGAAAACAGTAGCTGATTATTACAAAGTGAAAGTGTCAGATATTTTGTCCAAGCGTCGCAGTCGCAGTATTGCACGGCCAAGACAACTCGCAATGGCGTTGTCCAAAGAGTTAACAAATCGTAGTTTGCCCGAAATTGGCAATGCATTTGGTGGAAGACACCACACTACCGTTTTGCATGCTTGTCGTAAAATTGAGCAGCTAAGAGAAGAAAGTCATGATATAAAGGAAGACTATAAAAACTTAATAAGAACGCTGTCTTCCTAACGTACAAAAGCGAGTAAGTCGATCGATGAAATTTACAATCAGCCGCGAAAAATTTCTTCAACCTTTGCAATTGGTTGTCGGTGCAGTAGAGCGCAGACACACACTACCGATACTGTCGAATGTCTTGATCAAAGTTAGTGAAGACGCACTTTGGCTGACAGGTACAGATCTCGAGGTCGAATTAATATCGAGTATCGCTCTTGAGGGCGATTTCACTGAAGGTGAAACGACGGTTCCGGCCAAAAAACTGTTGGATATTTGTCGCGGTTTAAACGAAGGCAATGATATTAGTTTTGCGATTGATGGAAATAAGGCCATTATTAAGAGTGGGCGAGGTCGCTATTCGTTATCGACGCTTTCTGCAAATGATTATCCAAACCTAGAAGATTGGGAAGGTGAAGTAGAGTTCGAAGTTACTCGTAGTGAACTAAAGCAATTGATAGACAGTACGGCATTCTCTATGGCTCAGCAAGATGTTCGTTATTATCTGAACGGCATGTCGCTCGAAACCGAGGGTAATATAGTTCGCACCGTCGCAACCGATGGTCACAGATTGGCTCTTGGTAAGTTATCTTCAGAGTCGTTAAATCTACCGTCTCGCCAAGTAATAATTCCTAGAAAAGGTGTTTTGGAAATTAGCCGTTTGATTGAGGATGACGATAAAGGATTAAAGATTCAGATTGGCTCTAATCACATCCGAATCTTCTCTCAAGAATTTATTTTCACTAGTAAGCTTGTCGATGGCCGCTTCCCTGACTATCGTCGAGTACTTCCAAAGGATTGTGATAAGTCTGTAAGCTCCAGCAAAGAGACGTTAAAACAAGCGTTTTCTAGGGCAGCAATACTGTCTAATGAAAAGTTCAAAGGCGTACGCCTTAATCTAGATGAGAATGAGCTGAAAATCACTGCGAACAATCCGGAGCAAGAAGAAGCTGAAGAGATTGTTGATGTTGCTTATAGTGGTGAGTCACTTGAGATCGGGTTTAATGTTGCTTACCTTATCGACGTTCTCAATGCGCTTAAGGCTGAAGAAGTGACCATAGCCTTGTCTGATAGTAATTCTAGTGCGCTAATTGAAGCGGCAGGTGATGCCTCCGCACAGTATGTAATCATGCCGATGAGGCTCTAGTCCTCGATATGAAGCTGGATGTTCTCCAGGCCACCCATTTCAGAAACATTGAAAAATTGTCCATTGAACCGTCGCCAAATCTTAATTTGGTGTACGGTGAAAATGGCAGTGGTAAGTCGTCTCTATTAGAAGCTATTCATTTTTTGGGTTTTGGTCGGTCTTTCAGAGGCACCAAAACACGTAATGTTATTCAACACGGAAATACTTCGTTTACACTGCATAGCAAATGCTCATTCCATAAAGGTGAAAATGAGTACTCATTAGGGCTTCAACGTGGTCAAGATGACTCTGTTATTTGCAGTATTAATGGCGAACGTTCAAACCGTATGTCTGATCTGGTTTCTCTTGTGCCTGTACAAATCTTCACGCCACAGAGTATTGAACTGGTTTTAGGCGCTCCAAGCGGTCGTAGGTCGTTTTTAGATTGGGGATTGTTTCACGTGGAACAATCATTTAAAGAGCTGCACAAAAGCTATCAACGCGTTTTAAAACATAGAAATGCGTTATTGAAGCAAAAACAAAAGTCTTATGGCATCAAAACAAGTGACAGTTCTGAACGATACGAAGAACTCGATTATTGGAGCGGACAACTCGGTCAAATAGGTACTAAAATTGATTCACTCAGAGTGCGCTATTGGGATACATTCTTACCTGAATTTGAGCGCTTAATAGGTCAATTTTTACCTGAGTTTTCGTTGGAATTATCGTATCATAAGGGTTGGGATTCTTCGTTGGAATTGTCTCAACAACTCAAAAGTAAGGAACAGATAGACATCCGTTTTGGCTTTACATCTGTAGGTCCACACAAGGCAGACTTCAAAGTTAAGAGTGATGGCAAGCCAGCAAGTGAGATATTGTCAAGAGGACAACTTCGGATGCTGGTTGCGGCGCTTCAGCTTGCACAGGCAAAGCATCTTTATGCCAATGTTCAAGAAGGTGGGATTTTCCTATTAGACGATATTGGCGCTGAGTTGGACGAGAAAAGAAGGGCTCTATTTGTAGAGGAGCTAGTTTCCACAAACACCCAGGTGTTTATAACAGCGATTGAAAAGTCACATTTTTCAGTTCCAACGACTATAAACAATAAGAAAGTGTTTCACGTGGAACATGGTCACGTGATCGAGGAGTAAGAATGGCAGAACAGAACAGCTACGATTCATCGAGTATCAAAGTCTTGAAAGGACTTGATGCCGTTAGAAAAAGACCCGGCATGTATATTGGTGACACCGACGATGGCACTGGTCTACACCATATGGTATTTGAGGTTGTTGATAACTCAATTGATGAAGCGTTAGCAGGTCACTGTAGCGAAATCGTTATCCAAATTCATACAGATGGTTCTGTATCAGTTTATGATGATGGTCGTGGTATCCCGACGGCGATGCACGAAGAAGAAGGTGTGTCAGCCGCAGAAGTAATCATGACAGTGTTACACGCGGGTGGTAAGTTTGACGATAATTCCTATAAGGTCTCTGGTGGACTTCACGGCGTTGGCGTTTCAGTTGTAAATGCGCTTTCAAGTAAACTGAAATTGAGAATTCGTCGAGAAGGTAAAACACACGAACAGGAATATCATCATGGTGTTCCACAAGCTCCGCTAGCCATTGTGGGCGACACCGACAAAACCGGCACAATGGTTCGATTTTGGCCTAGCCACGACACATTCACACAAACTGAATTCCACTATGACATTCTAGCCAAACGTTTACGTGAATTATCATTCTTGAATTCTGGTATCTCTATTCGACTGAAAGACGAACGAGATGGTAAGGAAGATCACTTCATGTATGAAGGCGGTATACAGGCCTTTGTAGAATACTTGAATCAAAACAAAACACCTGTACATCAAAAGGTATTCCATTTCACAACTGAAAAAGAAGATGGTACGGCAGTAGAAGTTTCAATGCAGTGGAATGATGGCTTCCAGGAAAATGTTTTTTGCTTTACCAACAACATTCCACAACGTGATGGCGGGACGCACTTGGCTGGATTTAGAGCGGCCTTAACAAGAACGTTAAACAACTTCATGGAGAAGGAAGGGCTCAACAAGAAGGCGAAGACATCAACATCTGGTGATGATGCCAGAGAAGGTTTAACTGCGGTTGTGTCGGTAAAAGTTCCCGATCCAAAGTTCTCTTCTCAGACAAAAGACAAATTAGTTTCTTCTGAAGTAAAATCTGCTGTAGAGACGGCAATGGGCGAAAAATTTGCTGAGTTTTTATTAGAAAATCCGGCAGAGAGTAAAATCATTGCAAACAAAATCATCGATGCTGCTAGGGCTCGAGAAGCTGCGCGTAAAGCGCGCGAAATGACCCGCCGTAAAGGCGCATTGGACCTAGCTGGCTTGCCTGGTAAGTTGGCTGATTGTCAGGAAAAAGATCCTGCACTAAGCGAACTCTACATAGTGGAGGGTGACTCTGCAGGTGGTTCCGCTAAACAAGGTAGAAACCGCAAAAACCAAGCTATTCTTCCGCTGAAAGGTAAGATTCTAAATGTAGAGAAAGCGCGTTTTGACAAGATGCTTTCTTCGCAAGAAGTTGCAACACTCATCACTGCATTGGGTTGCGGTATCGGTCGAGATGAGTATGACCCGGAGAAATTGCGTTATCACAGTATCATTATCATGACTGACGCTGATGTCGATGGCTCCCATATTCGTACCTTGTTGCTGACATTCTTCTATCGTCAAATGCCTGAGATCATCGAACGTGGTTATGTTTACATTGCACAGCCACCGCTATACAAGATTAAAAAAGGAAAACAAGAGCAGTATCTAAAAGATGATGATGCACTTAATTCGCACCTTACTAACATTGCGGTAGACGGTTCATCGTTATTTGCTAGCCCTGAAGCTCCAGCAATATCCGGAGTTGGTCTAGAGTCTTTGGTTAATCTATATCAATCGACAGAAAAGATGATTAACCGCATGCATCGTCTGATGCCTACAGCGATGTTAAATGCAATGGTTTATGCGCCGGTATTAACCAAACCGTCTCTTGCTGACCAGTCAGCTCTGAAGCTTTTTGGTGATTCTGTATTGAACGGATTAGAAAACAATGATGAAGGTGCTATTTACAGTTTCGATATTCGCGAAGATAGTGAGCACAGCACCAATAAACTTGTGGTTGTAATGCGCATGCATGGGATTGACTATGAGTATGTCATTGATGTCGATTTCATTGAAAGTGCGGAGTACGCTAAAATCTCTGAGTTAAACAATGCTATCAACGGCATGATGGAAGAGGGAGCATTCGTTCAACGCGGCGAACGTAAACAACCTGTAGAGTCTTTCGCTGAAGCATTAAAATGGTTGATGTCTGAAGCAAAGCGTGGGCAATATATCCAACGCTACAAGGGACTTGGTGAAATGAATCCTGAGCAATTGTGGGAAACTACAATGGATCCAGAAAGTCGTAGAATGCTCCAGGTTACTGTTGAAGATGCTATTGCAGCGGACCAACTGTTTACTACACTAATGGGTGATCAAGTTGAACCGCGTAGAGCGTTTATCGAAGAAAATGCATTGAATGTAGAAAACTTAGACGTATAAATGACAACATTACGTTGAGAGATGTGTTCGTCAGCTTCTGGTGATGAAATTACAGACTTAAGTGAGTTAGAGAAAAACGGTGCTTCATTTGGCACTGTTTTTTTATGTCATTTTGAATGCAAAACGTTTAACGAATAACAGGAAAAGCACCAACGGAATAAATAATCTGCACATAGTAACGTTCGATACACTTGTTCAAACTGACAATTTTGATTTTATTCAATCAAATCAATTGCTTAAAAAGTTATGGTTGGTTTTTACAGGTGCGACAGGGAAGGAAAACCGTAAATTTTTCGGTGAAACTGTGGTGCATCATGTCGTGAGGGCAGCTAGAAGGAGATTGCTGGTTTCTTCTGGACACTGAAAACACAAACCACCAGAAGTTAGCGTTGAGTAACAGTTAATAATAACGTCCGATTAGTTGGGTAGACTACTATCCAATAGTCACCGGTTTCTTCTGGCGTGAATTGGAGATTTTGTGAGTCTTCACCACAATATAACTCGTAGGTATTATTAGGTCTTATCGTCTGAATAAAGTCTGCTGCGCCACAATTGGTATAATTGGTCCAGACATCGTCGGCCAATTTAAAATCGTAGGGTTGCCCATCTGCAATAAGTGAAATCTCAACACCAAAACGATCGGCTCCGATGGGTTTTAACTGATAATTCGTGTCCGCTTCCCACCAATTAAATATCCCTCTAACATAAAGGCTACTCAGTTCAATCGCAGGTTTTGTTGGTTCAGTTTTGAGGGAGTCGAGAACTGCAGTAGTCGAGCAACCTGACAGCGCTACTAACAGTAGCGCTGTGAAGGCTGATTTAAGGTGTTTAAGCGCAAACAAAATTAACTTGCCTTAACGGTCAATTTGCTAATATCGGCGACACTTTCGAGTAGTTCTCTAAGCTCTGTTAATAGGCCAAGGCGATTATTTTTTAATGCCTCATCGTCAGCCATTACCATTACATGCTCAAAAAATGCATCGACAGGCTGTTTCAGGGAAGCGATGATTTGTAGTGCATCAGCATAGCTGCGGGCCTCACTCTCAGCGGCGAGCGATTTTTTAACTACCTTAATTGCCGAATACAAATCTTTTTCTTCAGTCTGGGTTAATATAGCTTCTTCACACTGGTGACGTGTCGCAGGTGCATTTTTATTAAGGATGTTTGCTGTGCGCTTATGTGCCGCTGCAAGCGACTCTGCCGCACTGTTCTGTTTGAATTCGGCGATTGCCTTTATGCGCGCGTCGAAATCTGAAGGTTTTGTTGGGCGTTTACTTGCAACGGCCTGAATTACGTCTGCGCTGATACCTTGGTCACTGTATATTGCATTGAATCGGCTTAGTACGAAATCCAATACCTGTGTTTTACAGTCGGTGTTGGTTAACTTGTCAACCAGCGTGTCATGCGCTGCCTCAACAAGGTCAACCAAGTCGAGGGACAAGTTGTTGTCGATGATGGTTCTTAATACACCTATTGCTGCTCTTCTAAGTGCAAATGGATCTTTATCTCCCTTCGGCAGCTGACCAATACCAAAGATACCGACTAGCGTGTCAAGTTTATCTGCGAGTGCGACACTTACGCTAATAGGGTTTGTGGCGATTATGTCGCCAGCGAATCGTGGTAGGTATTGCTCAAATAGCGCATTAGCAACTACAGAGTCCTCGCCATCATGGTTAGCATAGTGCATTCCCATTACGCCTTGAACATCGGGGAATTCCATCACCATATTGGTCATCAAGTCGGTTTTAGACAACAACCCCGCACGTTGAGCCGCTTTTGCATCGGCGTTTAGCTGCGCCGCAATTTTGCCGGCAATGTTTGAAATTCGGTCAGATTTATCTGCAAGAGTGCCCAACTGTTTTTGAAACACTACGCTGCGCAAGGATTCAAGGCGTGACTCTAGCGTATTCTTTTTGTCGGTTTCAAAAAAGAATTGTGCGTCAGCCAACCGTGGGCGGATAACGCGCTCATTTCCTTGAATCACCTGGGTTTTGTCTTGGCTATCAATATTTGATACGAATAGGAAAGTTGAAGATAGTTCACCGTTTTGGTCCAGCAATGGAACGTACTTTTGGTCATCCTTCATCGTATAGATGAGCGCCTCTTTAGGTACGGCAAGGAACGCCTTATCGAAGCTCGCTTGCATGACCACTGGCCACTCTACTAATGACGCTATTTCGTCTAATAGATCTTCGTCATAATCAGCGACAAGCGAAAGAGCGCTAGCGTTGGAACTAAGCTGTTCTGCGATGCTATTACGACGGGCAGCAAAATCTGCGATTACATAGGCCGCTTTAAGAGCCGTTGCGTATTCTTCAGCGTGAGATAGAGATACCGGAGCTGTAGCATGGAAGCGATGACCATTGAGTTGATTGCCAGACTTAATTCCAAATATTTCAATATCGACCAAGTCTGCACCAAACATTGCGCAAACCGTGTGTACAGGACGAATAAACTGGGCATCAGAATCCCCCCAACGCATCACTTTAGGAATAGGGAGCTTCGCTAGGGCTTTCTCTACCAAGTCCTGTAACAACTGTTCGATTGATTGGCCGGCTTGGTGAGCTCGGTGCAGTAGCCATTCGCCTTTGTCAGTAGAAAGCCGTTCAGCTTGCGCTACAGTGATCCCATTAGAACGCGCCCAGCCTTCGGCCGCTTTAGTTGGGTTGCCATCTGGGTCAAATGCTACATTGACTGCAGGTCCGCGTTTCTCAATGGTTTTATCTTGCTGCTGATTGCTAAGCTCCGTTACTTGTATTGCAAGTCTGCGTGGTGCAGCAAAATAGGATACTTCAGCAAAACTTAACTCGGCACTTTCCAGTGCACCTTTAAAACCTGATGCAAATGCCTCTGCCAAAGATTTCAGTGCCTTTGGTGGTAGCTCCTCGGTACCAATTTCTACGAGTAAGGTTTCTGTGCGCATAACTACTGCTCCTTCTGGCACATGGGGAAACCGAGCGCTTCTCGGCTGGCATAATATTGTTCAGCACAGGCTTTTGCTAAACTGCGCACGCGCAAAATGTAGCGTTGTCTTTCTGTCACTGATATTGCGTGACGCGCATCCAGCAAATTGAATGCATGTGATGCTTTCATTACTTGCTCGTAAGCAGGTAAAGCTAACCCTTGCTCAATGAGCATTTGGCTCGCCTTTTCGCAGTTATCGAAATCCTGAAACAGAGTTTCGACATTGGCGTATTCAAAATTATAAGTCGACTGCTCTACTTCGTTTTGATGGAACACATCACCGTATGTCACTGTACCCATAGGTCCGTTTGTCCATACAAGGTCATAGATACTATCGACACCTTGAATATACATGGCTAGGCGCTCTAAACCGTAGGTGATTTCGCCGGTAACGGGTTTACACTCAAGGCCACCCACTTGCTGGAAGTAAGTAAACTGGGTGACTTCCATACCGTTAAGCCATACTTCCCAGCCCAATCCCCATGCACCAAGTGTTGGAGATTCCCAGTTGTCCTCAACAAAACGAATATCATGCACGAGTGGATCGAATCCAAGTTCGCGCAAAGAATCCAAATACAATTCCTGGATATTGTCCGGGGACGGTTTCAACATGACCTGAAATTGATAATAGTGCTGAAGGCGATTTGGGTTTTCACCATAACGGCCATCGGTAGGTCTGCGGCACGGTTGGACATAAGCACTACTGATTGGCTCTGGTCCGAGTGAGCGCAAGAAGGTCATCGGGTGAAATGTACCTGCACCAACTTCCATATCGAGAGGTTGAATAATCACGCAACCTTGGCGCGCCCAAAAGTCTTGTAAGGCTAAAATAAGGCCTTGAAAGGTTTTTATGTCGTATTTCTGCATACTACCAATAACGTTTAATGGCGAAAGTAAAATAAAGTGGCATAGTATACATTTTCAACCGCTACGAAAGTAGCCCAAAAGCAAGGAAATCGTGATGTCTGACGATATTAATCAACCAATTCGCTGCGGTTGGGTGTCTTCTCATCCGTTGTATCAGTCTTATCACGACAATGTATGGGGAAGGCCGGTGGTAGATGCGCAGGAGTTATTCGCTAAATTGTGCTTGGATGGTCAACAAGCTGGTTTAAGTTGGTTCACCATTTTACAGAAGCAGGATAACTATGAGCGTGCATTCCACAATTTTGATGCGACGAAGATAGTGCAATTTACTGATGCTGATGTAGAGCGGTTAATGCAGGACAAAGGCATCGTTAGAAATAGACTGAAAATTAAATCCATTATTCGCAATGCGCACGCATTCTTAAAAGTCAGCGAACAGCAATCATTTACTGATTTCATTTGGCAGTTTACAGACCACGTAACAGTAGTGAACCAATGGGACAAGATCAGCCAAGTACCGGCGACGTCTCCGGCATCAGATGCCATGTCAAAGGCGCTGAAAAAAGCAGGCTTCAATTTTGTTGGTAGCACCATTTGCTATGCATTTATGCAAGCTGTGGGAATGGTGAACGACCACACTACGGACTGCCATTGTTATGCGGAGACGGTCGCCTTGGCTCGACAATAGACTTAAACCGATAAGGACTTCAGTCTGCCCACTTCTTTGATTATGTCGCTTTCAAATTGTGATTCAATTTCCTCGCGCTCTTTGTCTTGCCGTCTTCTTTCTTGCTTAGTCAGAGCATTGCGTGCGTCATGTGTCGGAAAATGGCGAATTTTCGCATACAGTTCATACACTGCTGGGTATTCGAGTGCATAATTCGGTTGGGGTAATACAGGGATAGCATCGAGTAGATTACAAATCCGGATTACGCCCTCGGACAAATCACACTGTTGCTGTTCCATCGCAAGAGCGATTGTCTGAATACTTTCGGTAATATTAGCGATCCGCTTATTTCTCGCCTCAGTCTGTTTCTGCGTTTGCTGCTTTAACTGAAACAACAATTTACCGGCGTAAAACCCCAAGCCCGCGATTATCACCAATCCCAGAATAATAAGTGTTAGTTGCATAATCTTTAGTTTTCGAAATCGTCTAAACGAATAGCGTCGAGTTGAGCAAAAGGATCATCTTCCTGTTCGTCTTCCGCGTCTTCTTTGATACCCAGTAAATCACACAGGACTTTATGCCTCGCTAATTGGGCGTCTAACCATTGTTGATTTTCGATAGATAAGGGCAACCCTTCGTCTAATTGATCGAGAAGCTCATTGAAACGTGAGTTAGCTTCTAATGCTGCTAACTCTTGTGCTGGGGTGGCGTATTTGCGTTTACTAATAGTGCTCTTGGGTTTCTGGGTGTCGACTACTAGCTGAATCGGCTTTTTACTACCAATGCGCTTGTCCTGTGCGACTTTCGAATGCACAAGGTTATTTTTTTTGTCTGATTCACTATGGCGACTGCCAGGAGTGTTGCCTTTTTTCTTCTTTGATCGAGGTGGGGCCGGGGACTTTTTGGTTTTTGAGGTATTCTCGTTAGATACCTTTGCGACACCAATTGGGCCACCTTTGCGTGATTTTTTTGCGCGAGCCATTTTGCTTCTGTTAATGGGATTATATGCCCCAATTATAATCGTTTAACGCGTTCGCTGCATCATTACCACATCATTGCTTATCAGTTTGAGCGAGAATCCATATCGAGCGGCCAAGTATTCGAAGGTTCTCTCATGAAAGAAACTCACATGGGTTAAATCGTTTTTGTAGTGCCAGCGACTGAAACGCTCAAGATCTAACCAACGCTTAGTCATGATCACGAGCACACCATCGGCGGCCAGCCACTCCATCCAAAGTCGCCATTCTACATGCGGTGCATGAAAATGCTCGATTGCTTCGGTACTGATAATGAAGTCGAATCCTGTCTCGGGCACGCATATAGGCTTTGACGCGTAAAACGCATCAAAGTATTGCATATCATAACCATCTTCTGATAACCACTGAGCAAGCACAGGATTTGGGCCACTCCCGTAATCCAAGCCTGTTGCAGGTGAAGGAACAGCCTCAATCAGTGGCGCGCGAGCCCGATTGAGAAAAGCCAAATAACCGGTGTCTTCGCTGGAATTCTGATGTAAGTCATATTCTTGCTTTTCTATTAATGGCGACGGTCTGTACTGTGGTTCAACGAAGACGAGGTCGCAATTGTGACAATGTAAGTATTTGCGGCGTTTGTCTTGTAGAAAATCAGAACAGTCGGTGTGCTGACAGAGAGGACAGTGCATTTAGGTAAGCCAAAAAAGAAAAAAGGTGAGAGCATAACGCTTTCACCTTGTTTATGAGTGTCTGTTGACACTTCTCCCATTGTGCACATCTATGTGCTTGATCCCTTCCTAGGACACTCTACTTATTGTTTTTGTTAACAGAGTGTTATTTTATTTTCTGGCCATCCTGGCGCTTTATTTTATCGTCCAATGAGCTTCAAAAAGCATTCTGTCGTGTTGTTATTGTTGTTCGCCGACAAAAGTACTTGTTTGAATTTGCAAAGTAGAATACAGCAAAAATTATTTATTACAACTTTTTTACAAATTTTATGACAATTTTTTGACGTTTTTAGTGTAAGCCACTGAGATAATGAGACAAAATTTCGATGTCTTCATCTGTTAAACGCTGCGCAATGTCACGCATCATGCCGTTTAAGTCGTTAGCTCTACCACCAGAACGGAACATTTCTAACTGAGTTTTGGTGTAAGTTGCATGTTGGCCGCTTACATCAGGGAAACCCGCTAATTCCATACCGTTGCCTTTTGGTCCATGACACGCGATACAAGCCGTAATGCCTCGCTCGGCGTCACCACCGCGGTATAGCGCAGCACCTGCTTCAACCTTATCTTCAGGCGTTTCACCTGCGCTCATCTCTTGACTTGAGAAGTATGCGGCGAGGTCTAAAATATCCTGCTCAGATAGACCTGCTGCAAAACCGTTCATTACAGCGTTGTTTCTACCTTCCGCACCACCCGTTTGCGATGCCAATTTAAACTCAGTTAACTGCTTCGCTAAGTAACCTGCGTGTTGACCCGCAATTTTCGGGTTCATGTCGATCATGCTATTGCCATCTACTCCATGGCAAGCAGCACAGGCGGCTGATTTTGCTTTCCCTGCTTCAGGGTCGCCCGCAGAGGTTGCTTGGGCATGAGTTGCACCAGTTGCAAGTAATGCAACACAAAATAACAAACCAAATCTTTTCATAGATCATTTCTTCCAGATTAAATTGTTATCTTAAAAGCGTGATAACATTCATATTTTACACGTTTCACTCGTCAGAAAAACCTATTCACGCATAAATAGTACAGATTTATTCGTTACATAGACCAAGGTCTGAACAGAAACGATCTTATTGTTGCTTTAAACGTGGAAACACAATGACATATTTTACCAAAGCAAAATTCGCAACTAGCGCACCTGATATTCGTCACTTAGGTGCAGATAAAGGAATTGAAGTTGCGTTTGCAGGACGCTCAAATGCGGGGAAGAGTAGCGCACTCAATACGCTCACCCGTCAGAAAAACCTCGCGCGCACCAGTAAAACGCCAGGACGTACACAGATGATCAATGTGTTTGAGTTGGACGAACAGCGCCGACTTGTTGATCTACCCGGTTACGGTTATGCCAAAGTACCTTTGGAAATGAAAAAGAAGTGGCAAAGAGCGCTGGGAGAATATTTACAACAGCGTAAGTCCTTAAAGGGGCTAGTGGTATTGATGGATATTCGTCATCCATTTAAAGACCTCGACCAGGAGCTGATTCACTGGGCCGTTGAAGCAAACATTCCAGTCCTAGCTCTGTTGACTAAAGCGGATAAACTCAAAAGCGGTAAAAGAAAACAACAATTATTGTTCATGCAAGAAGCGGCGCTGGCTTTTTGTGGGGATGTGACGGTCAAAACGTTTTCGTCGTTGAATCGACTCGGTCTAAATGATTTGGAAAGAACATTAACCGAGTGGTTGGCGTTGGATTCTGAGCAAGCATAAAAAAACCCCGCGACAAGCGCGGGGCAACAGGACTTCAGAGAAAACACACAAAAACCGATAAGTCAGAGTCCTGCGTTTCAAGAAAGTTCAAAATTTTTTTCAAAAGGCATAAAAAAACCCCAGCGACATGCGCTGGGGTTAAAGCAAAGGTTGAAACACAAACTGTTAACCTCTGTACCCTACATCAACAAGTGTATTTGAATATCAGAGGATTTCAAGCTTTTTCTGTAATTAAATTACATTTGTGTGCTTTAGTGACGTTTGGTTAATTCCCTAGTGTGCTTCGTCCCAGTTAATGCCCACGCCAGCTTCGACGATTAGCGGTACTGAAAGTGACACAGCTTGTTCCATACATTTCGTAATATTTTGGGCATATTCGTCGACAAACTGTTCTTTTATTTCAAAAACGAGTTCGTCATGCACTTGCATGATCATATACACAGAATCAGCTTGCTGCTGGTTGATCCACTGATCCACTGCGATCATAGCCAGCTTAATAATATCTGCGGCCGTTCCCTGCATTGGTGCGTTTATCGCAGCTCGTTCGGCGCCTTTTCTGCGTGCGCCATTGCTGGATGAGAGATCGGGCAAATACAGTCGACGTCCAAATACTGTGCTTACAAAACCTTGTTGTTTAGCTTTTTCTCTTGTTTCATCCATATAGGTTAACACCCCAGGATAACGCTCGAAGTAGGTATCCATGTAGTGTTGCGCTTCATGGCGGGGAATATTCAGTTGTTTGGCCAGACCAAAGGCTGACATACCATAAATTAAGCCGAAGTTGATCGCCTTAGCACTTCGGCGCTGGTCTGAAGATACGTCTTCTAGGCTAACACCAAAGACCTCGGCTGCGGTGGCCGCGTGGACATCAAGCCCATTTGCAAAAGCGTGCTGTAAACCTTTATCACCAGACAAATGCGCCATGATTCGCAGCTCTATTTGTGAATAGTCTGCTGCGACAATCTTGTATCCAGGGCGGGGTACAAACGCTTGGCGAACTCGGCGTCCTTCTTCCGTTCGAATCGGAATATTCTGTAGGTTTGGGTCGGTCGACGACAGCCGACCCGTTGCAGTTACCGCTTGATGATATGAGGTGTGTACGCGTCCTGTGCGCGGGTCTATCATTTTTGGTAGCTTGTCCGTATAGGTATTCTTGAGTTTTGTTAAGCCGCGGTATTCCATTAATTGCTTTGGCAGTTCGTACTCTAATGCCAGTTCTTGTAGTACTTCTTCTGACGTTGATGGTGCGCCTTTCGGCGTTTTCTTAATCACTGGCAGCGACATCTTGTCAAACAAAATGTGTTGCAACTGCTTGGTAGAACTGAGGTTGAAGGCTTCCCCAGCTGTTTCGTGCACGGCTTTCTCAAGCGCCATAATGCGTTGAGCTAAATCCTGTGACTGCTGATTTAGTTGCTGGCTATCGATCAAAACTCCGGTTTGTTCCATCCCGGCTAGGATTTCAATTAGAGGTTGTTCGATGGTTTGATAGACCGTTTTTAAATCAGATTCAGGTGATAGCTGTGACCACAATTGTTCGTGTAGAGCGAGAGTCACTTCTGCGTCTTCTGCCGCATAAGGGGCGGCTTCTTCTAGGGCAATTTGGTTAAAGGTGAGTTGCTTAGCACCTTTACCCGCAATGCTCTCAAACGAAATCGTAGAATGCCCAAGATAAGCCAACGCCAGTGAATCCATGTCGTGTCGTGACGCAACACTATTGAAAACATAGGATTCGAGCATGGTGTCGTAGACAACGCCCGTTAGTTTTATATCGTAGTTCGCTAACACATTCATGTCGTACTTAATGTGTTGACCAATTTTCTTGAGTGCCGGGTCTTCGAGTAGAGGTTTTAATTTATCTAAAACCAATGCGCGATCCAGTTGTTCAGGGGCCCCCGGGTAATCGTGGCTAACTGGCACGTAGGCAGCTTTTCCTCGTTGGCTGCAAAATGACAGCCCAACAAGTTCAGCCTGCATGTAATTCAGACTCGTTGTTTCTGTGTCAACTGCGAAAACATCGCTGGATCGCAGTGTCTCTATCCATTGGTCGAGTTGTGCTTCAGTCAAAACGACTTCGTAATCACCTTTTTCAAACGTGGATGACGTTGATGCAGAATTGCTAGCATCATCTTTATCGGCTGACGCGATGTTAGTGGCTGCTCCGTCTAACTGCTTGGCGATTTCTTGAGACCAACGCTTAAACTCGTATTCTGCAAATAATGTTGCCAGTGCTGCGTTATCTGGCTCTGATGGCATTAGAGTATGTGGCGTCTCTTCTAACGTTAGATCGAGGGCGATGGTCGCCAATACATAGGAAAGCTTGGCTTGCTCTTCAAACTCAGCCATTTTGGCACCGAGCGTTTTCGCACCCCGAAAGCTCAATTCTGCAATTTTATCGAGGTTGGCATAGATCGCATCAATACCACCAATTCCATTTAGCAGTCCTTGAGCGCTTTTGTCGCCGATACCGGGTACACCCGGAATGTTGTCGACCTTGTCGCCCTTGAGTGCTAGAAAGTCAATAATCAGCTCTGGCGGAACACCAAACTTCTCATTGACCCCTTGTATGTTCATTTTTTGGTTGTTCATTGTATTGATCAATGTCACATGTTCATTGACCAATTGCGCCATGTCTTTATCGCCGGTGCTGATGAGGGTATCAATACCTAAGTCTGACGCTTGTTTGGCTAACGTACCGATCACATCGTCCGCTTCAACGTTCGGCTCCACAATGATTGGCAACCCCATTGCCTTTATAATCTCGTGAAGTGGCGCAATTTGACTGCGCAGTTCTTCGGGCATCGGGGGGCGATTAGCTTTGTATTCTGGATAGATATCGTCTCGAAATGTCTTTCCCTTCGCATCAAAAACAACCGCAATATGCGTGGGTTGATACTCTTTGATGAGACTCTTCAACATATTGATCACGCCATATATAGCGCCGGTGTCTTGGCCTTTTGAGTTTGTCAGAGGCGGCAGCCCGTGGAAGGCGCGGAATAGATATGAAGAACCATCAACCAAAATAAATGGTGGTTTTGAATCGTTAGACATGAGAATTTTTCCAATCAAATAGCGAGCCTAGGATGCCACATCTGAGACGGCAAAACTATGTCGCAACGTCTGATCGGTGGGATCGTGAGCAGCTGTGGATAAGTCTGTGATCAAAGTATGGAATAAAACGATCTCACCACCTGCGACAGCGAAGTAAATTTCGCTCAAGTGTGTGAATTTAAATGCTTTTTAGTGGAAACGCTAAAACGCAATGACCATTATTGTTGTTTTTTTATCCTGTGGATATTCTGTTTGGACGATCTGATGATTTTTCAAACAGGGCTGAAAAATCTACCACAAAAATTTGTGTTGTAAACAGGTGTTGTTAATAATTTTTTAACATTTGCTCAGCTTTATACCTGTCCTATTGGCATAAGCTAACAATGACGGGGTATATAGCTGAATATAACGAAACAACGGTTTTTTTGGTGTTATGTAATAAAACACTTTAAGTTTTCGGAGCTTATCACCATAATCTGACTATTATCCCTTCGCTTGTTGGATGTTTCAGCGGCATGCAATATCGGTCCATTGTCCGAATACTTGGTCTACTCGTTGCACTTTTTAGTGTAACGATGATCCCGCCTGCGATTGTGTCGCTGATCTATAAAGATGGAAGTGGATTGCCCTTTATCCTCGCCTTTTTCCTATGCGTGGTCACGGGCTCCGCATTTTGGTACCCCAACCGCGATTATCGCTCTGATTTACGCGCTAAAGAAGGCTTTCTAATTGTTGTGCTCTTCTGGACGGTACTCGCCAGTTTTGGTGCGTTACCCTTTGTGTTGCTTGAACAACCTGAAATGAGTTTGACCGATGCTTTCTTTGAATCGTTTTCTGGCCTCACAACCACAGGGGCAACGGTAATTGAGGGGATCGAGTATTTACCCAAAGCCGTGCAGTTCTATCGACAACAACTGCAATGGCTAGGGGGGATGGGAATTATTGTCTTGGCGGTCGCGATATTGCCGATCCTTGGTGTCGGCGGCATGCAGTTATATCGAGCCGAGACTCCTGGGCCTGTAAAAGACTCAAAAATGACGCCTCGTATAGCAGATACGGCTAAACAACTCTGGTATATCTACTTGGCGCTGACAACTGCATGCACTATAGCTTATTGGTTTGCAGGTATGGGTTGGTTTGATGCCATTTGCCATGCATTCTCGACAATTGCTATTGGTGGATTCAGTACTTACGATGCGAGCCTTGGCTATTTCAATAGCCCTGTGGTTAATATTGTTTGCGTCGTCTTCCTGTGGATTGCGGCGCTGAATTTTTCCTTGCACTTTGCAGCAGCGACTTCGCGTTCCCTGAATGGGTATTGGCGCGATCCCGAATTCAAAGCGTTTTTTGCCATTCAATTTACCTTGATTACGGTGTGTTTTTTGGTGCTGGTAGGGAATAACTACTACGACACAGCAGAGACGGCCCTCGACCAAGCGATGTTACAGGCGGTTTCAATCAGCACCACAGCCGGATTCGCAACGACAAACTTTTCTGAATGGCCGTCTTATTTACCGATAATGTTGATTTTCGCCAGTTTTATCGGTGGCTGTGCGGGTTCAACTGGCGGTGGTTTGAAGGTCATCCGCGTGTTCTTGTTGTTTCTTCAAGGAAAACGAGAAGTCGACCGTCTTATTCATCCCAGAGCAGTATATGCCGTCAAACTCGGAGACCGCTCAATGCCTGACCGAGTAGTAGAAGCTGTGTGGGGATTCTTCTCCGCGTACGCAATTGTGTTTGTGGTGATCATGATTGGCTTAATTGCTACTGGTCTCGATGATATCACCGCCTTTACTGCTACCGCTGCGACATTGAACAATCTAGGTCCGGGTTTAGGTACTGTGGCCGGTACGTATGCGGATGTCAGTGATACGGGTAAATGGCTGCTGGTTTTGGCGATGCTATTTGGACGTTTGGAAATCTTTTCACTACTGGTATTGTTCTCGCCGACATTCTGGCGCAGTTAAACGGTTGAAACGCTATCCAAAGAAGAATGCACTTGGTTGGAACAGTTTCTCCACATCACCAATAAACTTCTTATCAACCAAAAACAAAATGACGTGATCATCGGCTTCAATTACCGTGTCACTGTGCGCGATGATAACTTCGTCATTTCTGACGATTGCACCAATTGTGGTACCCGGCGGTAGTTTTATTTCGCGGATTTCCCGGCCAACAACTTTTGAAGTGCTCTTATCACCATGAGCAATCGCTTCGATAGCCTCAGCAGCACCGCGCCTCAATGAGTATACATTTACAATGTCGCCACGACGAACGTGTGTCAGTAGTGCCGAAATCGTCGCCTGCTGTGGCGATACAGCAATATCAATTTCACCGCCTTGCACGAGATCTACATATGCGCTGCGTTGGATTAGCACCATGGTTTTCTTGGCACCCATACGTTTAGCTAACATGGCAGACATGATGTTGGCTTCGTCATCATTGGTAACCGCGATGAATGCGTCTACTTGTTCAACGTTCTCCTCAGACAGTAACTCCGCATCTGACGCGTCACCGCTGAACACGATTGTTTTGTCGAGATGGGCAGACAGATAGCGCGCCCTTTCCTGATTGTACTCAATAAGCTTTACGTTGTGTTTGTGTTCCAATCGTTTGGCAAGTCCCGCACCAATTAATCCACCTCCGGCGATCATGATGCGCTTGTAGCTTGACTCTAACTTCTGTAACTCGCTCATTACAGCGCGAATGTGTTTGGTTGCGGCGATAAAGAACACTTCATCGTCCGCTTCAATAATAGTGGTTCCCAAAGGGCGAATCGGTCGGCCGCGTCGATAGATAGCAGCAACCCTAGTTTCGACGTTTGGCATGTGTTCTTTGAGCGCCGACAACGCATGCCCAACCAATAACCCGCCATAATATGCTTTAACGGCAACAAGACTCGCGTTGCCATCTGCAAACTCAACTACCTGCAGGGCCCCTGGATAATCAATCAAGCGTTTGATCGCTTTGGTTACTAATTGCTCGGGCGCAATAACATGGTCAATTGGAATATCGGTTGGTTTGAATAGATCGTCTTGAAACAAAAGATACTCTTCGGAGCGAACCCTAGCGATCTTGGATGGCGTGTTAAATAAAGAGTGAGCAACTTGGCAGGCCATCATATTGCTTTCATCACTGTTGGTAACCGCAATGAGCATGTCAGCGTCTTCAGCGCCTGCTTGACGCAATACATCAGGGTATGAACCAACACCTGTAACGACTTTCAAATCCAAGCGATCTTGGAGTTCACGCAAGGTCTCTGCATTCGCGTCAATTACTGTTATTTCGTTTTTCTCGCCCACCAGGTTTTCGGCGAGTGTGCCGCCCACTTGACCAGCACCCACAATGATAATCTTCATGCGTTACTCACTCATAGCGCCTTCATCTATCTGTTTGGGCGCAAACGAATTTTTTATTCTTATCTCTTTGACTTTAGCAGTCTGGCGTAATAGAAACCATCCATTTGTTGCTCTCCAGGCAATATTTGCCTGCCGATCGAATGAGGTGATGAACCTTGCAGCATGGTGTTATCTAAAGTCGCATCTGCATGTTCAGATAAAAATCGCTCAATTTGCTGGTGGTTCTCTCGAGGAAGGATAGAGCAGGTGGCGTACAACAATGTTCCACCTGCTTTGAGCAATGGCCATAGGTTTTCTAGAATTTGCGCTTGAAGTCCAACCAATACGTCAATATCACTTTGTTTCCGGAGCCACCGAATATCCGGGTGTCGACGGATCACGCCAGTCGCAGAACAAGGGGCGTCTAGCAGGATTCTGTCGAATTTTTGGCCATTCCACCAATCTTCTGGCTTACTCGCATCTCCGCACACAATTGATGCACTGTGTTTTAGTCGCTTGAGATTGGCGCTTACGCGTTCTAAGCGATATTCGTCGTTGTCGAGCGCCGTGCAGTCAATGTTCGGTTGGCGTTCCAGTATGTGACAGGTTTTGCCCCCGGGGGCCGCGCAGCAATCAAGAATTCGGTCTCCTGCTTGAGGCTGCAGATAGTCAACGGCCAGTTGGGCTGCGCCATCTTGGACAGCAAACCAACCTGCATCATAGCCTGGCAGAGCTGTCACATCGGCATATTGGTCCAAAATCACGGCGTCCGGTTGTTCTTGTGTTGTTTGGAAGCCGATACCCTTTTCTTCAAGTGCTAAACAAAACGTTGCTAATTGCGTTTGTTGGGAGTTAACCCTTAACCACAGAGGTGCTTTGGCATTCGTTGCTTCGATGATTGTGTCCAATTGTTCTGGGTATGCTTGCGCTAAAGACTTATATATCCAATTTGCCATTCCAGCTTGGGCTGCTGGGTTATCTGGTTTTTGTTCGCGAAGATCACTGCGCTGAAACTCGCGTAAAATTGCGTTAACTAACCCGCGCAATTTGTCTGCTTGAAGCGATTTACACGCATTGACTGTTTCCGAAATAGCGGCATGTTCTGATACGCGTGAATACGCCAATTGATATAAGCCGACCATCAGCAAATGCTCAATGACTTTTTTATTGCCTTTAAGTGGCTTCTGCAGCAATTGACGTAACCAAAATTGCAGAGTGGGTAACTGGCGTAGACAGCCGAACGCCATTTCTTGCAGCCAAGCTTTGTCGCGAGCATCAGCATATTGCGATTGCAGATCGCTTAACACATGTCGACTTGACTGGCCTTGTTCCAAAATCGCGAACAGTAACTTCGCACAATCTCGGCGGAGCCTAACAGCGGTATTGTTAGTCATTAGTCTAATCGTAACCCTAGTTCGAACCAATCTGAGCGCGCATTTAAAACATCGACGACGGCAGCCGGTTTTTTACCCGGAATTTGCAATTGAGTAATCACAAATAATCCATCGCTTGTTGCGATCTTAATGCCTTGTTTGTTGGCACTCACTATCGTTCCAGGTTCATCTTTAACTGTTTCTGGCTCAACAATGGCAGACCATACCTTAATGGGTTGTTGATTGAGTTGAAACCATGCAGCTGGCCACGGATTGAAGGCTCTCACGTTTCGCTCCAATTGCGCAGCGGACAATGACCAATCAAGTTTAGCTTCTTCCTTACTGAGTTTTTTCGCGTAGGTTGCGAGTGCGTCGTTTTGAGGCTCTGGGCTCAAATCAGATAAATGGTTTAGCGTATGCAACAGCGCAGTAGGACCAAGCTCTGCTAATTTGGCGTATAAACTTGCTGAGGTGTCGTCTGGCGAGATCGGTGTTTTAGCGATATGCAGCATATCACCGGTATCGAGGCCTTCGTCCATTTGCATTATGGTGACACCACTGTGAGTATCTCCGGCCCATATCGAGCGCTGAATGGGTGCCGCACCGCGCCATAGCGGTAAAATAGAACCGTGAACATTAAGGCAACCAAAGCGCGGGGTATCAAGAATGGTCTTCGGTAGTATCAGACCATACGCCACAACTACCATTACATCGGCATTCAACTCCGCAAGTACTTGCTGTTGCTCTGCAGTTTTGAGTGTTTCGGGTTGATATACGGGCAGCGCATGTTCAAGAGCCAGTTGCTTTACCGCACTGGCTTGTAGCTTTTTACCCCGACCAGCAGGCCGGTCCGGTTGGGAGTAGACAGCAACAACTTGATGTTCGGATTGTAGAATCGCGGCGAGGTGTTTTGCTGCGAAATCAGGGGTTCCCGCAAATACGATGCGAAGCGATGATGGTTTTGTCATGCTATGCGCGCGCCGCCAACCGAGCTTCTTTTTCTAATTTTTTGCGAATGCGTTGACGTTTCAATGGTGAGAGGTAATCAACGAACAACACGCCTTTAAGGTGATCCAACTCGTGCTGGATACAAATCGCAAGTAAACCTTCGGCTTCAAGTTCAAAGGGATTACCGTCTGAGTCCAACGCTTGCACCTTAACCCATTCGGCACGATCTACTTTGGCGTAATTGCCGGGTACCGACAAACAGCCTTCTTCGCTAATGGTGTTGCCGCGTTTCTCGACAATTTCCGGGTTGATAAAGACACGTGGTTCGTTTTGTTCTTCTGAAACATCCATGACCACAACACGCTTGTGCACATTGATTTGCGAGGCAGCTAGTCCGATGCCATTTTCATCGCGCATGGTCTCGAACATGTCATCGACTAATTGTTTGATCTCTGCGTCGACTTTTTCAACGGGTTCAGCGACTGTTCTGAGGCGCTCATCGGGAAAACGTAAGACTTCTAATATTGCCATGATTTTTTCAACTACACTTTAATTCAGTATCAATTCCCATACTAAACGTGGCATAACACGCTTTACATGGTGTACATCGCTATTATTCTAGCGTATATCGGTCATTAGGTGTGGGATTTCTTAGGTATCTCGTCCTGTGACCGATACTAGAATAATCGCGTTGCGATAATTCGCACAGCACAATACACAACCTTACGAGGAAGGTATGTTTAAACGAACCGCAAGAGTGATTCTGCTAGCCCTATTTGTACCAATGTGGTGCCTTGCACAGCAGATTCAAGTAAAGGAAAGTGCGCCGGAACGCTACGTCGTCCAACAAGGTGACACTCTGTGGGATATTTCTAGCCTGTTTCTTGATCAACCTTGGTTGTGGCCAGAACTTTGGCGTACGAACACACAAATCGTTAATCCGCATTTGATCTACCCAGGTGACACCCTGATTTTGCAATGGCAAAACGGCGAACCAATGATAGTAGTAGAGCGACCGGACAAGCGCAAAATCAGCCTATCTCCCAGTGCGCAGAGCTCCACCAAAACGGGCGCGATACCCTTATTGCCATGGGAAGCAATATCACCTTACCTAAACAACGATATGATTATGTCTGAATCGGACTATGAACGTTTGCCGCACATTCTGGGCAATAATCAAGGAGACATTCGCTTTGTCTCGGATGACATCGTGTTGGCCAAAGCGCGAGGCAGAAAATCTGATGAATACGTGATCGTGCGGAAACAAAACGAGGTGTTTGATCGTTTTGGCAACCCCATTGGTTTTCAGGTGCGTCACGTGGCAGATGGCACACTGACTGAAGTTCAGCCTGATGAGCAGTGGTTAGTTCGCGTGAAGCAAAGCAACTATGAAGCAGAGCGAGGCGATCGGCTATACACGCCATCGAAGCAAGCACCGCAAGATATGCAGTTAATCCCTGCGAACCCGAGAGCGAAAGGAGAAGTGGTTGGCAATCTTCACCAGCGAGGTTTACTCGGCAAACACGATGTCGTCATTGTTGACCTAGGCGAGCGGGAGGTCGAAGCGGGTACCGTATTGGGTATCTACATGGAAGGTCCAACCATTTATGACGGCCAAGATCCAAAATACGAAGGTGAAACCGGTTTGTTGCGCAGCGCTTTTGATGATGGACGCACAATTCAGCAGCCGGCAATCAAAATTGGTGAGCTGGTGGTATTTAAAACATTTGAAAAAGCCAGTTATGCGATGATAACGCGCTCGAGTGAATTAGTGCGCCACGGAGCGCTGGTGGCCACCCCTTAGACAATCTTACGGTCATCTTTGAGTGTCTCAAGGAGGAGACATGAATTCCCAGAATCAATGGGTGGATGTGCAACGTCAATTTGAATTACTGATGTTGCACAACCTACCTAGATTTGGCTACCAACGTTACATTCAGCAGTGCTCTGATTCCGAGTTCAAATCATTAACGTGTTGTTCGGTATCCCAACTGCAAAACCGTGGTTTTAGCCTCTCTCAAGCCAAACAGCTGCTCTGTGCTGACTATCAGCGCCGTGTCCAAGCGTTGCAGAACTGGCATCAGCCAAACCATCAGCAGTATATTGTAACTATCGAGGATGATGCTTATCCTGCTCTTCTCAAGCAAATATCGTCGCCGCCGCTGGTGTTGTTTGCTCACGGTGATATCACCCTACTGATGCGTCACCAGATTGCCATAGTCGGATGTCGAAGCCCATCACACTATGGCCGCTCTGCTGCATATGATATGGCAGAGCAACTTGCTCGAAAAGGAATCGTGATCACCAGTGGCTTGGCCTTGGGTATCGATGCTTGCGCGCACCGAGGGGCGATGTCAGTGGGTAACACGATTGCCGTTTTGGGTTGTGGTATCGATCGCATCTATCCGAAGCGACATTCAGCTATTTATGAGCAAATGCTGAGCGACGGTAACCTACTGATAAGCGAATTTTCCCCCGGAACGCCGGCAAAGGCTGAACACTTCCCGAGACGCAATCGTATCGTGAGTGGATTGTCACTTGGTGTGCTGGTAATCGAGGCCGCCATCAAGAGTGGCTCTTTAATTACGGTGCGCTGCGCTTTGGAACAGAATCGAGAAGTGTTTGCACTGCCAGGCAACATTCACCAAATTCAGTCAGAGGGTTGTCACTTTCTGATTCAGCAGGGCGCAAAACTAGTCACCTGTAGCGAGCATATTTTGGATGAATTTCAATCGCTTAATTTAACACAGGTACCGTCGTCAATTGAAGTTGGTAAAAAAAGTCCCATATCCCCCTTGGCAACCTCTAGATTGTTAGATAGTGTAGACTTTGATGTCACTCCAATTGACATCATCACCGAACGCAGCGAGCTGCCAGTTCAAGAGGTTTTGGCAGCATTATTAGAATACGAGTTGCGAGGTTTCGTAGCGTCCACTGCTGGAGGCTATGTCAAATTGAGGGGAAAATAATATGTTCGATATCCTCATGTATCTGTTCGAAAATTTCATTCACAGTGAAACAGAAATTCATGTTGACCAAGATGAGTTGACAGAAGAGCTGGTTCGAGCGGGTTTCCATCATGATGAGATCTACAAAGCGCTTGCATGGCTTGAGAAGTTAGCCGCTCTGCAAGAGACGGATATTAAACCTTACTTAACCAAACCTGAAATCTCTTATGTCACGCGCGTGTATACTCACGAAGAAGAGATGCGCTTAGACGTTGAGTGCCGTGGCTTTTTGATGTTCTTGGAACAAGTCAATTTGCTCGACGGTGCTACGCGTGAAATGGTGATTGACCGCGTAATGGAAATCGACGCAACTGAGTTTTGCTTGGAAGATCTAAAATGGGTCATCTTGATGGTGCTATTTAATGTACCAGGCAAGGAAAAAGCATACGCACAGATGGAAGATTTGCTCTTTGATGAGTGTGACGGAGTGTTGCACTAATCCATCGAGGGACAGTGAATTGAGGGTACGTTGAGTAAGATCGATCATTCGCTGTTTCAAGCGGCAAATCACGCATTAGATGACGCTTTTGGGCCGTGTCCGAAGTGCAGTTCTTCGTTAGTTATTCGTCGGGGTAAGGGCGGCGCCTTTATTGGCTGCTCAACTTACCCTGAGTGTGGCTACATTAAGCCTCTACATGACAATGAAACCCATATTGTGAAGCTGATCGAGGGTTCTACATGTCCAGAGTGCAGTAGTCAGCTGGCCGTCAAAAAAGGACGCTATGGACTATTTATTGGCTGTACTAACATGCCAGACTGTCACCACATTGAATCAATCAAACCTCAGGAACAAACCCAGGTAAAATGCCCCGCATGTGAATCTGGTGAGTTAGTCCAGCGCACCAATCGTTTCGGTAAGACCTTCTTCAGCTGCAACCAATTCCCCAAATGCAAGTACGCAGTCAACCACAAGCCAGTTGCGACTCGATGTCAAAAGTGTAATTGGGGTATCATGCTCGAAATGAAAGATCATCTGGTTTGCCCAAAACCAGATTGCGGTCATAAGCAATAACGAACAATCCAAAGGAAATTTTTGTGTCAGCTCAGCTTGAGTCTATCTCTACCGATCACATTCAACGCGTCAAACACTATCTTCTCGACTTGCAGCAATCTATCTGTGCCAAGTTAGAACATCTAGATGGAGAGGGGCACTTCATAACCGATCAATGGGAGAGGCCTCAAGGTGGTGGTGGTCGCTCTCGGGTGATGTCAAAAGGTCAGGTGATAGAGCAGGGAGGCGTAAATTTCTCACACGTATTTGGCGACAAGATGCCGGCCTCAGCAACTGCGGCAAGACCAGAGCTTGCTGGGCGACACTTTCAAGCCATGGGCGTGTCATTGGTGATTCACCCGCAAAACCCCTATATCCCAACATCACATGCCAATGTTCGATTCTTTGTTGCTGAAAAGGAAGGGGCTGAACCTATCTGGTGGTTTGGCGGAGGGTTTGATTTGACTCCTTTTTATCCAAACAAAGACGATGTTGCTCATTGGCACTCGGTTGCTAAGAAGCTCTGCGCACCATTTGGTGACGAGGTTTACGCAGAGCACAAAGCATGGTGTGACCGATATTTCTTTTTGCCGCATCGCAACGAAACGCGCGGTGTTGGCGGTTTGTTTTTCGATGACTTAAATCAATGGGGCTTCGAACGATCATTTGCCTACATGCAAGCCGTAGGTAATGGCTACATGGATGCTTACGGTCCAATTATTGAGCGCAACAGAAACCGAGCGTTTTCTGATCAACAGCGTCAATTTCAGTTATATCGACGCGGGCGCTACGTAGAGTTTAATCTGGTATATGACCGTGGCACGTTATTTGGTCTTCAGAGTGGCGGCCGAACAGAGTCAATTTTGATGTCTATGCCACCACTGGCCCGATGGGAGTACGCGTATCAAGCAGCAGAAAATACCCATGAAGCGGAGCTACAAAACTGGCTCAAACCCACCGATTGGTAACCTTTATCGAGGCTTTTCATCACCAAAAACATTGATTTAGATCAAGCGCGATTTTCTGTTAAAAGACAAGAATTTAACTGTTGTTCTAGATCAATTTTTTTTTCGTAAGTGTGTTTATATTCGCAGCATAAATTAAAACACAGAGAGAAAACTTATGAAAAAAACTACACTTGCGATCGCACTGGCTGCCGTAGTTGCAGCACCGTCAGTCCTTGCATTTGAAAAAGGCGACATCATCGTTCGTGCAGGTCTAACAACGGTTAGCCCTGATGAATCAAGCTCTAACGTAACAGTCGGTGGCGGCGATCTAGGTTTTGGGGTTAACGTAGACAATAATACTCAACTTGGTTTAAACGTTGCGTACTTCTTTAATGACAAATGGAACGTGGAACTGCTTGCTGCAACACCATTCAAGCATGACGTTAATGTGAACACCAACCCACTGGGTCTTGGAAAGTTGGGTGAAGTTACGCATTTACCCCCATCTGTTACTGCAAACTATTATTTTAATGATGCCGCAGCGCCTTTCCAGCCATATGCTGGTTTGGGTTTGAACTACACAATCTTCTTTGATGAAGAGTTCACGTCTACCAATGAAGGGCTCGGATTTAGCGATTTGGACCTAGATGCATCGTTTGGTGTTACTGCGCAAGTTGGTTTCGACTATATGGTAGATAAAAATTGGTTTGTTAATGCCTCTGTTCGTTACATCGACATCAGCACAGACGCTACCTTCACACTAGACAATGCAGCGCTTGGCGCTGATAACGCCCCGGGTGCAGTATCAGTCGATATTGACCCTTGGGTTTACACCGTTTCTGTAGGTTATAAGTTCTAACGTTTCGACAGCATCAGACAACCTCGGTATGCCTGCATAGGCGTAGATAAACCCCTCTTGTCCCGGAGGGGTTTATTTTTTTTGTCAGCACGGTAGAGTGTCTCAAAAATAATTAACGCTTTGGTCTCCATGCAAAATTACGCGGTTTTTGGAAACCCCATCAAGCAAAGTAAATCTCCTATTATTCACCAGGCTTTTGCGGCTCAGTTTGGTTTACCTATTTCTTATCAGGCCATACTGTCTACTGAGCATGATTTTCGTCGTGACTTACAAACGTTTCTTGCGAATGCTACGTCGCGTGGCTGTAACATAACAGCACCATTTAAATTGCAGGCCTATCAAGCCGTCACGAGTTTAAGTGATGATGCCAAAATAGCTGGGGCTGTTAACACCATCGCAAAACTGGGTGATGGGAGCTTGGCCGGATACAACACCGATGGAATTGGTTTAGTTAATGATATTCAGCAGCAAGGCTTTGGTTTAAAAGGCACTAGGATATTAATGTTGGGGGCTGGTGGCGCCGCGCGAGGCGTTTTACGTTCGCTGCTGGCTTGCCAACCAAGCCGATTGGTTCTCGCTAATCGGACCGTTGCCAAAGCAGAAGAACTAGTGGATATCGGGAATAGCCTTAAAAATACAACCGATATTTCTGCGTCTTCATTCGAGTTAGCCCCCGAACAAGAGTTTGATGTGATCATTAATGCCACTTCGCTGAGCTTAGCAGATAAGTGTCCGGATATTCCTGAGCAAGTGTTTGCCAGTAGTGAGTTGGTATACGATATGGCTTACAAAAATGAGCCAACCACATTTTTACAATGGGCTTTGCAAAATGGCGCGGCACACATAGCCGATGGGCTCGGTATGCTGGTCGGCCAGGCGGCTAAAAGTTTCCAGATTTGGACAGGCTTTGAACCAAAGATTCAACCGGTAATCGACCAGCTTAGGGCTAATATAGCGATTGGCTAATTTAGTCCTGTAATTCATCTGCTGAGGCAACGACCTTATGTGGTTGTTAAGTCCGATGAAGACTTATATGCTCTGTTCGTTTTTATTCTTTGAGGACAGTCGCTTTGAAGCCTTTTCAGCTTTACCTGTGTTTCGTATGTTTAATTAGTTTTAACTCATTAGCGTCTACGAACAATCAGTCGGTTATATTAATCGGTATCGATGGCTTGTCTCACGATGCTGTCGAACGCTGGAATATGAAAAATTTGGCCAAATTGGCAGCGGACGGTGCCAAGGCTGACTCCTTGATTCCTGTATTCCCGTCTAAAACTTTCCCAAATTTTTATGCGATGGCGACGGGGCTTTACCCAAATCGCAACGGGGTACTAGCCAATAACACGTATGATCGAGAACTTGGACGCTTATTTAGACAGTCTGATGGCGGTGATCCAGAATTCTTCCAAGGGGACCCGATTTGGAATGTATTGGAGCGACAGGGCTTTACAACAGCATCCATGTTTTGGGTCGGTTCTGAGGCCTTAGTGGATGATAAACGGCCAACCTATTGGTTTAAATATGATCACTACAAACCAAATATGGAGCGCGTGGAACAAGTCTTGTCTTGGCTTGACCAAGATGAATCTGTCCCTGCGTTTATATCACTGTACTTTTCCATTCTGGATAGTGCACAGCACTCTTTTGGTGTCGAGAGTATTCAAGCCAGTGAAGCAGCTACGGAAGTTGACAATTTGGTTGGCGAACTCATTAGTGGTCTAAAACAACGACAGCTATACCAAGATACCGCCATTATCATCGTGGGAGATCACGGTATGACCGGGTTATCTTCCGAGCAAATTATTTACATTGACGAAGTCATTGGTAATGACATGTGGCGCAAAACCTCAGATCCTAAACACGTTTACTCACCTCAGCTATACAGCAAGTTAGTCGGTAATCAGATATTTGCTTATCTCTACTTGGGAGAACAAGTTAATAGTGAACGTTTGGTGAAGGATTTGCGGGCCCACAGTGAGCATTGGCAGGTCTATGACGAGTCCAATATGCCCAACAACGCTCACTTGGGACATCCGACTCGACAGCCGGACATCGTGTTAATGCCAGAGCTGGGCTGGTTGATCTCTCAACGACATATTCCCTTTAGCCCTACATATGTTGCGTCACATGGCTATGACCCAAAGGCCAAAGAAATGCATGCAACACTGATCGTTAAAGGCAATGGTGTTGAACCAAATAGCCAATGGCCAAGTGTTGAGAACGTCAATGTTCATTGTATCGTTGCCACTCTTTTAGACGCCCAACCTGCCGAGCAAAACGACTGCGATCAAGTATTCCTTAATAAAGTGATGGCGCGTTAGGCAGAGGCTTCTTCTATATACTCGTCTTTCAACTTGACATAGTTAAGCGCAGACTGTTTGAGAAAAGCAACTTCGCTGTCTGACAGTTTGCGCTTTTCAATCATTGGATTACCTACGTATAAATAGCCAGAACGCAGGACTTTGTTCGGGGGGACAACGGTGCCGGCGCCAATAAAGACATCATCCTCTACGACTGCACCGTCCATAACAATTGCCCCCATACCGACCAATATACGATTACCGAGTGTGCAACCATGCAGCATGCACTTGTGTCCAATTGTGACGTCATCCCCAATAACCAAAGGAAAGCCTTTGGGAAATTTCTCGGATGTTCGGGTTACGTGTAGCACTGTTCCATCTTGCACATTCGACCTTTCCCCTATGCGAATATGATTAACATCGCCCCGCGCTGCAACTAGTGGCCAAATACTCGCGTCGTTTCCTAACTCTATGTCCCCATATAAAACAGCACTGTCGTCTATATAGTTACGTGAACCGAAAGAAGGGGTTATCCCTTTATATGTTTTTACTGTCATTACTTCTATTAACCGTTTTTGAACTTATTAGAGCGTAAATGTGTATTAAACATCCTTTTTGAACATTCTTCAGGCGAAAACACGCTTTTTTTAAGTTTTTTTGCAAAAAGTGTTGACCCAATTCAAAAGGTCTGTAAAATGCGCGCTCGCTTCAACGGGAACACGTTGAGAACAAAACAAACAAACTTTGTTTAGTTTCTCGCCAAGCCTTGTGAGAAGCGGGTTTCAAGCAAATCGCTGAAAATAAAATTTCAAAAAAATGCTTGACTCTCAGATGCGACAATGTAGAATGCGCATCCCGCTTGAGGAGGTCACTAAGACACTTCAAGCAGCGGCGAAAGTCGCAACGCTCTTTAACAATTTATAACAAGACAATCTGTGTGGGCACTCGTTAAGAGTGTCACAACGACAATTTATTTTTAGTTTCTGTTTACAGAAACGACGCAAGTATTCAATTGAAGAGTTTGATCATGGCTCAGATTGAACGCTGGCGGCAGGCCTAACACATGCAAGTCGAACGGTAACAGAACTAGCTTGCTAGTTGCTGACGAGTGGCGGACGGGTGAGTAATACTTAGGGATCTGCCTTTGGGAGGGGGATAACCATTGGAAACGATGGCTAATACCGCATAACGTCTACGGACCAAAGGGGGCTTCGGCTCTCACCTGAAGAGGAACCTAAGCGAGATTAGCTAGTTGGTGGGGTAAAGGCTCACCAAGGCGACGATCTCTAGCTGTTCTGAGAGGAAGATCAGCCACACTGGGACTGAGACACGGCCCAGACTCCTACGGGAGGCAGCAGTGGGGAATATTGCACAATGGGGGAAACCCTGATGCAGCCATGCCGCGTGTGTGAAGAAGGCCTTCGGGTTGTAAAGCACTTTCAGTTGTGAGGAAAGGTTAGTAGTTAATACCTGCTAGCTGTGACGTTAACAACAGAAGAAGCACCGGCTAACTCCGTGCCAGCAGCCGCGGTAATACGGAGGGTGCGAGCGTTAATCGGAATTACTGGGCGTAAAGCGCACGCAGGCGGATTGTTAAGCTAGAGGTGAAAGCCCCGCGCTCAACGTGGGAATTGCCTTTAGAACTGGCAGTCTAGAGTTTTGGAGAGGGGAGTGGAATTCCAGGTGTAGCGGTGAAATGCGTAGAGATCTGGAGGAACATCAGTGGCGAAGGCGACTCTCTGGCCAAAAACTGACGCTCATGTGCGAAAGTGTGGGTAGCGAACAGGATTAGATACCCTGGTAGTCCACACCGTAAACGCTGTCTACTAGCTGTTTGTGAATTTAATTCGTGAGTAGCGAAGCTAACGCGCTAAGTAGACCGCCTGGGGAGTACGGCCGCAAGGTTAAAACTCAAATGAATTGACGGGGGCCCGCACAAGCGGTGGAGCATGTGGTTTAATTCGATGCAACGCGAAGAACCTTACCTACACTTGACATGCAGAGAACTTTCCAGAGATGGATTGGTGCCTTCGGGAACTCTGACACAGGTGCTGCATGGCTGTCGTCAGCTCGTGTCGTGAGATGTTGGGTTAAGTCCCGCAACGAGCGCAACCCTTGTCCTTAGTTGCCAGCATTAAGTTGGGCACTTTAAGGAGACTGCCGGTGACAAACCGGAGGAAGGTGGGGACGACGTCAAGTCATCATGGCCCTTACGTGTAGGGCTACACACGTGCTACAATGGCATATACAGAGGGAAGCGAGACAGTGATGTGGAGCGGACCCCTTAAAGTATGTCGTAGTCCGGATTGGAGTCTGCAACTCGACTCCATGAAGTCGGAATCGCTAGTAATCGCAGGTCAGCATACTGCGGTGAATACGTTCCCGGGCCTTGTACACACCGCCCGTCACACCATGGGAGTGGGATGCAAAAGAAGTAGCTAGTCTAACCTTCGGGAGGACGGTTACCACTTTGTGTTTCATGACTGGGGTGAAGTCGTAACAAGGTAACCCTAGGGGAACCTGGGGTTGGATCACCTCCTTACCTTAAGTCGATAGACATTTTTGATGCAGTGCTCACACAGATTGTTTTGTTATGAAAGAGAACGACCATTATATGGGGCTATAGCTCAGCTGGGAGAGCGCCTGATTTGCATTCAGGAGGTCAGCAGTTCGATCCTGCTTAGCTCCACCACAGGCTTGTAGCTCAGCTGGTTAGAGCGCACCCCTGATAAGGGTGAGGTCGGCAGTTCAAGTCTGCCCAAGCCTACCATTTACCTTGTGATTCGCGATGCGAATCGTCACGTAAAAATGTTTAACCGCAACTTGCGAAGTTGCTGACATTTTTGCTGCTCGCTAAAGAGTGATAGGCATGAGGTAGCCGCTGGTCGTAAGGTAAGAGTCTTAATGAATAACATGCGTTATTGATTAAGGTTTTTTAAACCTTAATGTTCTTTAACAATATGGAAAAGCTGATATTAATTTAATCCAAGAGTAACTGATTGAATTGTTATTTTTAAAAATGACGGTTCTTTCAAGCGAAACTTGTATAGCTATGACGAAAGTCATAGCGCGATTAGCAAACGTCACGCATACAGCAGGTGCTTACGTTGGTAGGTGCCACTTAAAGAGTCTGAAGTCAAAAGGCAGACGCATTAGGGTTGTATGGTTAAGTGACTAAGCGTATACGGTGGATGCCTTGGCAGTTAGAGGCGATGAAGGACGTGTAAGTCTGCGAAAAGCTGTGGTGAGCTGACAAAACGCATTTGAGCCACAGATGTCCGAATGGGGAAACCCACCGCTTCGGCGGTATCTGCACCTGAATACATAGGGTGTAGAGGCAAACGAGGGGAACTGAAACATCTAAGTACCCTTAGGAACAGAAATCAATTGAGATTCCCCTAGTAGCGGCGAGCGAACGGGGAGCAGCCGATGAGTAATGTAGTAGTGGAACATGTTGGGAAGCATGGCGATACAGGGTGATAGCCCCGTACACGAAGGTGCATTATTCACATATTAAGTAGGTCGGGACACGTGTTATCTTGACTGAAGATGGGGGGACCATCCTCCAAGGCTAAATACTCCTAACTGACCGATAGTGAACTAGTACCGTGAGGGAAAGGCGAAAAGAACCCCTGTGAGGGGAGTGAAATAGAACCTGAAACCGTATACGTACAAGCAGTGGGAGCCCTTCGGGGTGACTGCGTACCTTTTGTATAATGGGTCAGCGACTTATATTTAGTAGCAAGGTTAACCGTTTAGGGGAGCCGTAGCGAAAGCGAGTGTTAACTGCGCGTCTAGTTGCTAGGTATAGACCCGAAACCCGGTGATCTAGCCATGGGCAGGTTGAAGGTTGAGTAACATCAACTGGAGGACCGAACCCACTAACGTTGAAAAGTTAGGGGATGACTTGTGGCTGGGGGTGAAAGGCCAATCAAACCGGGAGATAGCTGGTTCTCCCCGAAATCTATTTAGGTAGAGCCTCGGACGAACACCATTGGGGGTAGAGCACTGTTAAGGCTAGGGGGTCATCCCGACTTACCAACCCTTTGCAAACTCCGAATACCAATGAGTGCTATCCGGGAGACACACTGCGGGTGCTAACGTCCGTAGTGGAGAGGGAAACAACCCAGACCGCCAGCTAAGGTCCCAAAATATTGCTAAGTGGGAAACGATGTGGGAAGGCTAAGACAGCTAGGAGGTTGGCTTAGAAGCAGCCACCCTTTAAAGAAAGCGTAATAGCTCACTAGTCGAGTCGGCCTGCGCGGAAGATGTAACGGGGCTAAGCAATATACCGAAGCTGCGGCAGCATGTTTACATGCTGGGTAGGGGAGCGTTGTGTAAGTGGATGAAGGTGAATTGAGAAGTTTGCTGGACATATCACAAGTGCGAATGCTGACATGAGTAACGATAATGGGGGTGAAAAACCCCCACGCCGGAAGACCAAGGTTTCCTGTCCCATGCTAATCAGGGCAGGGTAAGTCGGCCCCTAAGGCGAGGCAGAAATGCGTAGTCGATGGGAAACGGGTTAATATTCCCGTACTTGTATAATCAGTGATGGAGGGACGGAGAAGGCTAGGCCATCGTGGCGTTGGTTGTCCACGTGAAAGGTCGTAGGCTGGAGACTTAGGTAAATCCGGGTTTCTAAGGCCGAGAACCGAGACGAGGCTCTACGGAGCTGAAGTGGTTGATGCCCTGCTTCCAGGAAAAGCTTCTAAACTTATGATTATACGAACCGTACCCCAAACCGACACAGGTGGTCAGGTAGAGAATACTAAGGCGCTTGAGAGAACTCGGGTGAAGGAACTCGGCAAAATAGTACCGTAACTTCGGGAGAAGGTACGCCCCTGTTTGTGATGGACTTGCTCCGTAAGCAGATGGGGGTCGCAGTGACCAGGTGGCTGGGACTGTTTATTAAAAACACAGCACTGTGCTAAATCGAAAGATGACGTATACGGTGTGACACCTGCCCGGTGCCGGAAGGTTAATTGATGGGGTTAGCGTAAGCGAAGCTCTTGATCGAAGCCCCGGTAAACGGCGGCCGTAACTATAACGGTCCTAAGGTAGCGAAATTCCTTGTCGGGTAAGTTCCGACCTGCACGAATGGTGTAACCATGGCCACGCTGTCTCCACCCGAGACTCAGTGAAATTGAAATTGCTGTGAAGATGCAGTGTACCCGCACCTAGACGGAAAGACCCCGTGAACCTTTACTACAGCTTGGCACTGAACATTGACCCTACATGTGTAGGATAGGTGGGAGGCTTTGAAACATTGTCGCCAGATGATGTGGAGCCGTCCTTGAAATACCACCCTTGTATGTTTGATGTTCTAACATTGGCCCATTATCTGGGTTGTGGACAGTGTCTGGTGGGTAGTTTGACTGGGGCGGTCTCCTCCCAAATAGTAACGGAGGAGCACGAAGGTTAGCTAATCACGGTCGGACATCGTGAGGTTAGTGCAATGGCATAAGCTAGCTTAACTGCGAGACAGACACGTCGAGCAGGTACGAAAGTAGGTCATAGTGATCCGGTGGTTCTGAATGGAAGGGCCATCGCTCAACGGATAAAAGGTACTCCGGGGATAACAGGCTGATACCGCCCAAGAGTTCATATCGACGGCGGTGTTTGGCACCTCGATGTCGGCTCATCACATCCTGGGGCTGAAGTCGGTCCCAAGGGTATGGCTGTTCGCCATTTAAAGTGGTACGCGAGCTGGGTTTAGAACGTCGTGAGACAGTTCGGTCCCTATCTGGTGTGGGCGTTGGATGATTGAGGGGAGCTGCTCCTAGTACGAGAGGACCGGAGTGGACGAACCGCTGGTGTTCGGGTTGTTTTGCCAAAGGCATTGCCCGGTAGCTACGTTCGGAACGGATAACCGCTGAAAGCATCTAAGCGGGAAGCCGGCCCCAAGATGAGTCATCCCTGGACGTAAGTCCTGGAAGGGTTGTTATAGACGATGACGTTGATAGGCAGGGTGTGGAAGCGTTGTAAGGCGTTAAGCTAACCTGTACTAATTGCCCGAGAGGCTTAACCATACAACACCTAATGTGTTTGTATGTGACGATTGCTTAACAAGTCGCACTCTTGAATTAACTGATATCAGATTTTCCAATATTGTTTACAGTTTATGTCTGGCGACAATAGCGACGTGGTACCACCTGACTCCATTCCGAACTCAGAAGTGAAACACGTTAGCGGCGATGGTAGTGTGGGGCTTCCCCATGTGAGAGTAGCACATCGCCAGACTCCCAATTAAAAGAAACCCCGGTCAATGGCCGGGGTTTTTTGCTTTCTTGGCCTGTGTTTTTAAAGCCGTATTCATGCTTAACAGCAAGAATGTAGATAACCTACCCGTTACACTCTGGCAGTCCCTATCCCCCTTTTTTGTTGGGTCTCCTTCTCGAATAGGGATCCCAATCATCTCTATCACTGTCTTTCAAATCTGTTGAGTCAGCGTTCCCACCAAAGACTTCAATCAATTCGGCCTCAGTTAACTCTCTTAACTCTGAGCGGTTGTCTCTACTTTCTAGTTTATCCATCATTCATCCTCTTTTGCGTTTGGACAAAATAATGATAAGGTCAAAAAATAAACAGCGATATCAAGGGACGGACATAACAACTCAATGACGAGACTTTTGCTGATCTTTCTCTCCGTTGCCTACATTTCAAGCTTAGATGCACAACAGAATCGTTCGCCATTCGTAACGATTAATGGTACAGGCGAAAGATCCTTTGGGATCGTCCATTCAGTAACTTACATAAATGGAGCGCTATGGATAGGCGCTGACAATGGCCTATTCGTTCAAAAAGGAAGTTTGGTTTCAGAGATTGACATCAATTTATCGCATGTTTCGTATCCGGTGTCTGGTGTTGCAAAACTTAAAAATAAGATATTTGTCGCTACCTATGGTGGCGGGATTGCGGTAATAGATCAAAACTACCAGGTCACAGAACAGATGATTCTTGCTGTGACAGACGACAATTTTATATTAGCGATTAAGCCATTTAACGTCAGTAAGCTTTTGCTTGAAACGATAAATGGCACAATCCTATTGGACATTGAAGACGAGTCAATTGCGCGCACAAGCGATACCATTTTGCGGTTGACGGGCTCTGCGCAATTAATCGATTTAGTAACGTCGCGTGAAACTGCAAATGTCATATATGCATTAACGGATAGAGGTATATTCACTTATGTAGAAGGATCAACGACAGCGGAAGTTGTAGTTGAGGATAAAGTGTTTTCGACGCTGGAGAGTGCCGTCTTACGCAAGTCTTCCGACCATTTTTTAGTGTTTGCACAATCATCCATTTACAGGGTGACACCAGAGACAAATGAAATTGATATTTTTGCTAGTGATAGGTCAGTTAACTACGAAGTATCTGACGTTGTTCAGTTGTCTGGCAGTGACTATTTAGTAGCTCGCGAGAACTTAACGATAGCCAGCGATGCCTTGAGCACTGAAGGTACGTTTATGGATCCTTTTTTAGCTAATAAGTCGCTTAATGTTGTGTACGACATTACAAAAACACCAAATGAAAATATTGTATTAGGTGGACCTGTCTTTGGAATCACTTGGCTCCCAAAAACATTTAAACACCTCTCATATGTACACGAAAATCAGACGCCTAAAGACGGCCGATTCACTGGTTTCGGACAGTTATCCGAAGACAAGTTAGTCATAGGTTTTGGAGACAGTGTTTATTACCTAGATAAATCTGATGGCTCTTTAACGCAAATAGAAGGACTCGATGCTTCTATGGGGTTAGCAATCATCTCTGACAAATTGTACGCGTTAGATACGGAAGGACGACTGAGCGAGAATCGCTTCGTAAATGGCGAATTTGTCAACGTTAACATCTATTCCAACCGAGCTTTTAGTGAGTTAGAAACGTTCAACGATCAGCTTGTATTGTTGGGTGCAGACGGCGGTCTTTACACATTGAAAGAATCTACGGTTGATGTCCTCACAGATGTGAACTTTAACGCTGATATCGTGTTCTCGGTGGATGACATCTTGGTAGTTCAGGACTATTTCAATGGCGTTTTTATTAGCTTTGACGGGAAAGTTTGGGCTGAACTTGAATTGGCTGAGTTGGGTCAGCACGTTCAAATCGAATGTGTTGAACGCGATAGAAGTGGTCAACTGTATTTCTGCACCAGTGGCAATGGAATACTGATGTTAAAAAATGAGAGCTTAGTACTCCAATCCTCTAAATTGAATGACTTTATTGACTCCATGTTCATTCGGTCCCTTAAATCTGATTCTAATGGGACATTGTGGGTAGCGACGAATAATGGACTCTACAGAGCAAACCCTTATGAAGAATGGGTCCAAAGCGTTGGTGAAAAAGACGGGATTGTAGACTTAGATTTCGAGTATGAAGGCATGTTTTTCACTAACAATAAACGAGAACTCATTGTCATAGGAGACAAGCTGCGTTATCAGATCGAATACGACGGGTTCGTGTCAATATTGGACCAGTATCTTGACCGCTATAACGAAGTATCAGTCCATACAATTCATAACTTTTCAACCGCAATAAAAGGCCAAATAAGTGAAGCGTTCTCTGAAGATAACGGCACACTATCAAACATTACAATTGACAGTGATGTCTACCAGACGATTTTTCATTTTTCCTCTACAGACCCAATTGATCATAGGTATCTGACATACGAATATAGAATGCTTGGGCTAGATGAAACGTGGGTGAAATCTGCTTTGCAAAGTCCTTTCGCCGTTTATTCTAAACTGCCTTTTGGCGACTATGAGTTTCAAGTCAGAGCGATTGACAATCAATCGTCTCGCCAGCAACCAATTGCGTTTAAGGCTGTTACTGTATTGCCACCTTTCTGGATGACTCGATACGCACTATTGCTCTATTTCGTCGTTTTAATAGTGATTTTTTGGTCCTATCATTTTTGGAAAACAAACGCCAAAAGGGCACGTGAGTTAGAACTTGAGGAACATGTTGATAAAAGAACTAAGAATTTAGAAGCTGAAAAAATTTTTGCTGAGCAGCAAATGAGACGCACCAAAGACCTGTTCAGAAAGGTTTCTCATGAAATCCGGACACCGTTAACGCTGATAACTCGATGGGCAAAAGAACTAAACATTTCACACTCAGGTGATGCAGATAAGCAAAAGTTAGCGCATTTAGAGGATAATTCTAAACGATTGCGTTTACTTGTTGATGAGTTAAATGAATTTGAGTGGGTCAGAACGAAAAAAGAAACTAGGTACGTTAATTATGACATTAAAAGGTTTCTTGAATCTTTTGTGGATATGTATCAGCCGGTCTTTGACAAATTTCAAGTTAGCGCAGAAATCAGGGCCAAAAATGGTGTGATCGTTAGCCTCCCCGAAGGCATGCTCGATAAACTGCTGTCGAACTTAGTTTCAAACGCTATTAAGTACTCTCCTGCAGGAGGAGTTGTTAGTTTGCGCGCTAGAGCGAATCAGGAAAACGCAGAAATATCTGTCACTGACCAAGGTTATGGAATACCTGTTGGTGAGCAAGATCGAATATTTGAACGCTTTTTTAGGTCAGAAACGCACGCAAAAAAGGCAGGTGCGGGAATAGGTTTAGCGATTGTAAAAGAACTACTGGCATATTGTGATGGTTCTATCGAAGTGAAAAGCCAGCTCAACAAGGGTTCAACGTTTACAATTACCCTGCCTTTGAATAGAGCCCCTTCTAATGAAACGTCAACGTATACGGCGTTTAATTCCGGCGCTATGCAGTTGCTCGAACCATCGATTAGTTGCGCAGAGTATCCACGCGCAAATGTTGATGTAGCTAACGCCCAGAACACTATCATTATCGCAGATGAATCAACCCATATAAGGCAATATATTAAAGAGTTATTTGAGCCTGAGTTTATGTGTATAACAGCCGCCAATGGTCGCGAGGCAATGGATGTAGTCAAAGAATTCAAACCCTCAGCTGTTATCGCTGATGTCAGTATGCCACTCAAGGATGGCTTGACTCTGACCAAAGAAATTCGAGCGAGCGAATCCAACTCAGCCTCTGCTATCCCAATTATTTTGATCTCTGCTTTTTCCGATACAACAACTCGTATTGAGAGCTTAAAAGCAAAAGCTGATGACTATTTGATTAAACCTTTTAACGACTTAGAACTTAAACTGAAGGTTAGGCAACTAATTGCAAAGAGCAAACAGCCTTCAACCTCGAAGCAACATTCTGAAGAGATAGAACTCCAACTAGAAGACTTTGATTTGCCCGAATTTACCAGCGAAAAAGACCATCGTTTCTTTATGAAGTTCTTAGTGTTGACTAAGCGAAATTACATGAATGATACATTTGACCGGCTTTTTGCGGCTGAGGCTCTTGGCTGTTGTGACAGGCAACTCAACCGCAAGCTGAACAAACTGGTCAATCACAATTTCACCAGTTTTCTAAAAGAATTTCGGCTTAAGCAAGCTAGAAAAATGCTCATGCAGACTGAAAACATTAGCGCTGTTGCTTTTGATGTAGGTTTTACATCACCCTCGTATTTCGGTTCGTGTTTTAAAGCTGCTTTTGATATGACACCAACGGAATACATCGAACAGTGCAAGGTTATTAAAACCTAGGAGCGTAATGTTCGCTGTTATTCGATATTCTGGATCTGTTCGCGCATTTGCTCAATTAACACTTTAAGCTCTACCGCGGATTGGGTAATCTCCGCGCTGATAGATTTACTGCCCAACGTGTTTGATTCACGGTTGAACTCTTGCATCATAAAGTCGAGTCTACGCCCCACGGCACCGCCCTTATTTAAGATTTTTTGGGTTTCTCCAACGTGCGAGTGCAAGCGATCAAGCTCCTCGGCCACATCTAAACGTTGGGCTAGCATAACCATTTCTTGTTCTATACGTGTAGGGTCTAGCTCTACTTTGGCTTCTTCAAAACGAGTCAGTATTTTCTCGCGCTGCCATTCCACAACTTCCGGCATCTTGGCGCCGACTTTGTTGGTTTCTTTAGTGATAGCAGCAAGGCGCTGTTCAATCATCGCTTTGAGGTTTGCACCTTCGGTTGCGCGTGATTCTTTAAAATCCGCAAGCGTTTTATCAAATGCTTTGAGAATGTCAGCTTGGATCGCGTCCATATCGGCCTCTTCGGCTGCCATAACGCCAGGCCAACGCAGGATATCAACGGGATTGACGCCTGTTGATTGGCCATGCGATTGTACCCAGTCCGCTGCGTGTAATAACTGCTTAGCGAGTGCTTCATTAAGATTGAGAGTGCCGACTGCCGCATCGTTTGCGGTATAGCGTAAGTTACATTCTACTTTGCCGCGTTGCAGGGCCTTGCGGAAGCGCTCGCGCAATACGGGCTCTAATCCGCGGAATTGTTCGGGCAGCCTGAAAAACGTTTCCAAAAAACGCTGATTTACAGAGCGAATTTCCCATACCGCTGTGCCCCAATCGCCTTTCACTTCGTTGCGCGCGAAGCCGGTCATACTGTAAATCATGAGTGTCTCCTAAAGCCAATAACCCAATTTTTAAGCGCTACAGTTTAACTCATTTCTACTGTCGACCCGAACGAGTTTTTCGCATATGCTGGCATATCCGTGCGAAATGTAAGCAAATGTTACAAGCGTGCGATGAAATACATTAAAACAAAAACAAGAAAAGGCTAGGAATATGAAGTACCTCAGAATGCTGACGCTACTGTTTGTAGCAACAGTCTCGTTCAACACACTCGCTTCCAATATCACTCCTGCAGATTTTGCTAAAAACGCAATTTATGAAGCTGCTCAGCTTTCGCCTGACGGCTCCAAACTTGCGGTAGCACTGAAAGTCGATGGCAGACGTCAGTTGGCCGTGTTTGACGTCGAAACCTTCAAGACTATTGGCGGCGCTAACCTCGGTGAAAAAAACGAAGTAGGACCATTCTTCTGGGCGAATGATGAGCGTATCGTCATCTTGGTTTGGCAAACCAGTGTTCGTTTTGAAGAGCCATCTTATTATGGCGAGTTATTTGCGGTGGACTATGACGGTGGCAATCCCGAAATGATTTACGGTTATCGTGCTGGCCAAGAGCAAGTCGGTAGCCGACTAAAAAAGAAAACGCATGTGAAAGGGTGGGCCGATATCATCAGCCGTTTACCGGATGATGATCGCAATATTTTGATTTCATCTCGCCCTTGGTCAGAAGGTGGCGAGAAGTTAGCGACTGTACACAAGCTTAATATCTACAACGGCAGAATGAGTCGTGATTTAGAGACCGCACCGATTTCCTATGCTCGTTTTATCTCAGATGCTAAAGGCGAGTTAAAATTCGCCACCGGTACCGATAAAGAAGGCGTGCAGCGAACTTACCGTTATGTTGACGAAGATTGGCAAGAAATGTCCAATGAATTGGGCAGTGAGTTCTATCCGGTAGCGCTAAACCAAGATAACAGTGCATTGTTTTTTGTCGATAACTATCAACAAGATCGCACTGGTTTATTCTCACTAAACTTGGAAACGGGCGAGCGTAAGAGTATTTATACCGATGAAAAAGTCGACATTACCAGCGTATCGATGAGTAGTGATCGCACTTCTGCATATGCGCTGAGAGTCGATGATGGTTACCCAACATACGTAATGTTTAACAGTAACAGTGAAGAAGCACAGATTTTTAAGGCGCTTCTGGGTACCTTTCAAGGGTATAGCTTGAGCATCCTGACGCGCAGTCGCGGCGGTGAAAAGTGGTTGTTGTACGCTGCTAATGATATCGACATGGGTACATACTACCTTTACGACCGCAAAGAAAATAAGCTAGGTGCGTTGTTTAGCAATTTCTCCCATATCCCAAAACAAAATATGTCGGAGTCGATTCCTATTTCGTTTGCCGCTAGTGATGGCCAAACCGTTCATGCTTACATCACATACCCAGTTGGCATTCCCGAAACTGAAAATGTGCCACTTGTTACGCTCGTGCATGGTGGTCCGCATTCGGTCAGAGATTATTGGACCTTTGATTCGGAAGTCCAGATGCTAGCATCGCAGGGGTATGCGGTACTGCGAGTTAACTTTCGAGGCTCAGGTGGTTACGGCAAAAACTATATGTTGCAGGGTTATCGTGAGTGGGGTGGTCTGATTCAGCAAGACATCATAGATGCGACTCGTTATGTCATATCTCAAGGCGGTATCGATGGTGACAAGGTATGTATCATGGGCGCAAGTTTTGGCGGTTATTCTGCTGTCATGTCATCAGCACTGGCGCCTGATTTGTTCAAGTGTGCCATTGCCAATGCAGGTGTGTACGACATGAGTCTGATGGACGAAAAAGGTGATGTGCCTGATTTGTTATTCGCAGAAGCCATGCTTGAAGAGTTTATCGGGTCTGATCCTGAAGAGCTGGAGACAACGTCACCGACTAACCATGTGCGCTCGTTACAAGCCCCGGTGTTTATTGCCCATGGTGAAGAAGATCAGCGAGCACCTTTAGAGCATGCTGAAGCGCTCAAAAAAGCCATGGATATGCATAACAAACCCTATGAGTGGTTTGTCAAAGAAGAAGAAGGCCACGGTTTTAGAAATGAAAAAAATCGAGCCGAGTACTTCGAAGCGATAGCAGGCTTCTTAGAAAAGCACTTAAACTAAAGTATAGTTGCCGCGCTCTTAACATGAGCGCGGTTTTCCCTCCCGCAAGCGCTTCGGTTGCGCTATACTTCGCGCGTTTAGTTTTAATCTCACTCCAAGGAGAGCTGCATGCGCCCAAGCGGAAGAACCGCCAGTCAAATTCGCCCGGTTACCATTACCCGTAATTACACATGTCACGCTGAAGGTTCAGTATTGATAGAGTTTGGTAATACCAAAGTTATCTGTAATGCGACCGTTGAAGAAGGTGTGCCACGCTTCATGAAAGGGCAGGGCAAAGGCTGGATAACCGCTGAATACAGCATGTTGCCGCGGGCTACTCACACTCGCTCTGGGCGAGAAGCTGCACGCGGTAAACAAGGTGGGCGAACATTAGAAATTCAACGCCTGATAGCGCGTTCATTGCGCGCTGCAGTCGATCTTTCAATCCTCGGTGAAAATACCATCACGCTAGATTGCGATGTTATTCAGGCCGACGGCGGTACTCGAACGGCATCAATCACTGGCGCGTGCGTTGCGCTAGCTGATGCACTCACTTATATGCGCAACAAAGGCATCATCAAGGCGAACCCAATGAAGCATATGATCGCCGCTTTGTCTGTGGGTATCCACGAAGGTAATGCGATTGCCGACCTCGAGTATGTTGAAGACTCTTCTGCTGAAACCGACATGAACATCGTCATGACCGACACAGGAAAGTTGATTGAAGTTCAGGGCACCGCTGAGGGTGAACCATTCAGTTTCGATGAATTAAATGAAATGCTTGAGATTGCCAAGGCGGGCCTTAAAGAGCTGTTTGAAATCCAAAAGTTAGCGCTAGCTTAGAGGTTGTTATGCTTGATTACCAACGCGAATTTATAGCGTTTGCTATCGCACGTGGCGTACTAAAATTCGGCGAATTTACATTAAAGTCAGGGCGGAAAAGCCCTTACTTTTTCAACGCGGGTTTATTTAATACCGGTGGCGATCTCGCTAAATTAGGCCGGTTCTACGCCAGTGCGCTGGTGAATGCAGGAATCGACTTTGATGTATTGTTTGGCCCTGCTTACAAAGGGATCCCAATTGCGACCACCACAGCCGTTGCGCTGGCTAACGACCACAATCGAGATACGCCATATTGCTTTAATCGCAAAGAGGCTAAAACGCATGGCGAGGGTGGTAATTTGGTTGGCAGCCCACTGCAAGGCAATGTCATGTTAGTGGATGATGTCATCACGGCAGGCACAGCAATTCGTGAGTCGATGCAGTTAATCGAAGCTGAGCAGGCGAATTTGGCTGGCGTTCTGATTGCGCTTGATCGCCAAGAGCGCGGTCAAGGTGAATTGTCAGCGATTCAAGAAGTCGAACGAGATTTTGACACTCAAGTGGTCGCAATCGTGACACTCAACGATGTGGTGACTTATCTTGAGTCACAGGGAAATGAGGAGGCCGTTGCCGCTATCAATAGCTATAGAAGCGAATATGGTATCTGAGTTTAATCAGCAGTACGAAAGCTCTGATGTAACCCTTGATGCAATGGGGTTGCGCTGTCCTGAGCCCGTGATGATGGTACGTCTGAATATTCGTAAGATGAGCGACGGGCAGACACTCAGTGTAATTGCGGATGATCCCTCTACAACGCGCGATATCCCTAGTTTTTGTCGTTTTATGCAACATACACTTGTTGCCACTGACATTGAAAAAGCCCCTTTCCGATACATTATCAAAAAGGGGCTAGCATAACTGAGATCTAAGCCCTAAGGGGCTGCCGACGGTTTAGGGTTTTACGAATTTTAATGTCCAGCGGTCAGTGTTACCTGAAACGCTACGCGCTCCAACTTCGTATTCCAATTCATCGTCTTCGCGATAGTGAAGAGTTGAATAATCAACCAGTTCAAACCCCGCAGCTTGGATTTCTTTAATGGCTTTGACTGGGTCAAAGCGGCGTCGGTTAGAGTCGTTCATTGGCTCCATGTGGCGTGCTGTATGATCAACAACTGCATATATTCCACCAGATTTTAATGCATCAAAAGCGGCTTTATTCATTGCTGCACGACCTTGGTCGCCAAAATTGTGGTAGTTGCGGAATGTTAATACCATATCGGCATCGGTAACGCCCAAAGAACCTAATTCCATCGAATAGAACCTAGAGCCTTCCTCGCGCCATAAACGCGCGTCTTCAGCGACAATATTCATTTTGTCGAAACCGGGTAAATCGGCTAAACGCTCCTTAACGCGACCTGTGCCGATGGCGGCATAGTACTCGCCGTTTTCAGCCAAGGTTGGCACTAACAACTTAGTATACCAACCGCCACCAGGTAGAAGCTCAACGACCTTCATGTCATCTTGCAAACCAAAAAACGCTAAGGTTTGAACAGGACGGCGATTGCGATCGCGCTCCTTTTCAGCGTCTGAGCGAACATCTGACTGCATGGCAGCTTTGATTTTGTCTTCTGCACCATGCTCATGTGCGAATACATTCGACACACTCAAAGCAAGGGCTGAAGCAAGTAGGGCGGTATACAGTTTCTTCATGGTGATTCCTTTGTATTGTTTTCTGTTACGGTTTATCTGATTAGCAAATGCACAATCAATCATTGTCGAAAGAAGATGATTTTGCGAGCTCGATTAGCGGTTTGTATTTTGAATTGGCATATTCGACCTAACTAGCGACTGAACCACCAGACAATTGCGACCAAAATAACAATTCCAACGATAGCTTTACTGCGATAGCGACGAATAAAGCGCTCGGCATGATTGCCCGCAATTTTCACCGCTAATGCGATCCCAAAATAGCGCAAACTACGCGAGATAGCGGTGGCAAGTAGATAGAGAACCAGAGAAAACTGCGTTGCCCCTGCCGCGACCATGGCAATTTGAAAGGGAATGGGCAGGATACCCAGCGATAAAATAAAATAGAAACCGTCCTCAGCCATACCTTGTTTGACGGTTTCCCATTGTTCTGGAGAACTGAACGAGGCAATTACCCACTCGCCCATTAAATCAAACAAATAATATCCCAGCGCATAGCCAAATAAGGCGCCAACAACGCACCCCATCGTCGCCATAGCCGCGATAGCCCAAAGTTTATCTCGACGCGCTTGCATAAGCGGTAACAGTATCGCCTCCAACGGCACTGGTACCACGGTTGACTCAAGAAACGACGCGGTGGCCACGCCACGGAGCATGTGACGTGACTGGGTTAGGCGCTGGGCTTTTTGCTTGATCTTGTCGCGCATTCTTTTATTTGAAAACGCTACCGTCTTTCATGACAAAATCGATGTTTTGCAACAGCGTGATATCGCTAAGCACATCACCTTTGACCGCGACAATATCGGCTTTTTTGCCGCTCGTGATCGTACCGAGCTCTTCGCTGACTTTGAGTAGATCTGCAGCGTTACGCGTGGCTGAGACAATCGCATCGATGGGGGCCATACCTGCTTCGACCATCAGCACAAATTCCTTGCCATTGTCGCCGTGCGCCGATACGCCCGAGTCAGTCCCAAAAGCGATTTTGACGCCCGCTTTGTGCGCGCGTTCAAAGGTCTTTTGAATGAGTGGGCCAATAGCGGCGGCCTTTGGGCGCACCAGGGCAGGAAAGTAGCCGTCTATTTTGGCTTTCTCTGCAACGAAATTGCCGGCCAGAATGGTTGGCACATAATATGTGCCGTGCGCTTTCATCAATTCGATTGTCTCTTCGTTCATGTATGTACCATGCTCGATGGAGTCGACACCTGCTTTGATAGCGCGCTGCATGCCTTCAGTCCCATGTGCGTGCACAGCGACGGTCATTTCGTAGTCTTTTGCCGTTTGCACAATAGCAGCCAGTTCGTCTGCCATGAATTGTGGATTTTGCCCATTTTTGGCTACGCTCAATACGCCACCCGTTGCCGTGATCTTGATAAGGTCAGCACCATCTTTGTAGCGTTGACGCACGGCTTTGCGAGCCTCCGCGATGCCATTGACGACCCCATCTTTTGGGCCTGGATCGCCTGATAAGGCTTGATTGAAGCCATTGGTTGGGTCAGCGTGACCGCCCGTAGTGGCGATTGACTTTGCTGACGTAAAAATACGTGGCCCGATTTGTTGGCCGCGATTGATTGCGTTTCGCAGCGCAACCGTTTCGTTGTAGCCGTCGCCCAAATTCCGGACAGTCGTAAACCCGGACATCAATGTGGTTTCAGCAAAGTTTGCGGCAGCCAGCGCATAGTCCGCTTCGTTGTATGTAAACCGCTGCATGTAAGTCGCCGGGCCGCCATGCTGCATAGATAAATGCACATGCATATCCATAAAACCTGGCATCACCGTAGAGTCTTTTAAATCGATAACGGTGTCACCGTCATCCGGATTCGCGTAGCCTGCGCTAACACTCTCTATTTGGTTCCCATCTACCACGATCGTGTATTCTTTGAGCACGCTGTCGTTTTCCGCGGTGATTAATTGTCCTGCGTGAATCAAGGTTTTTGCGTGTGCGCCGAATACACTAAGTAAGCTGAGCGCGATTATTATTTTTCGCATTGTAGGGTTCCTTTGTTGAGGGATGCTTCACGATAGAAGAACTTGCAACGATTGGCAACTTAGCCGTTTTTGAAAACTATAGCGCTTGGACTAGACTGTAAATTCAACGAGTGAGCAGAGTAAACGCATGCGCAGAAATCAAACTATAAGAGATAACGAGGTAACGTTTCCTGAGGATCAAGAATTAGTTTCTACGACGGACCGGCGTGGTGTTATCACTTATGCAAATGATGTGTTCTGTCGTGTTGCGGGGTATGAGCCTGATGAACTGTTGGGGAAAAATCACAACATCGTTCGCCATCCTGACATGCCAAAAGCGGCCTTTAAAGATATGTGGGATCATATTGAAAAGGGGTTGGCGTGGCGCGGCATCGTAAAAAACTTGTGCAAAGATGGTAGCTACTACTGGGTGGATGCATTCGTCACTCCTATTTTTGAGCACGGGCAACTGCAAGGATACCAATCCGTTCGCGTCAAACCTTCAAGAGCACGTGTTGAGCGCGCCAAGCAACTTTATGCTGATGTGAATCAAGGGAACATGGGCGGTGTCAAAGAGATTTCTTTCTCTGCGCGTTTATATGCCTTTATGGGTGTTTTCATCGCCTTGGCATTGTCAATCGGCGTCTTGTTCAGCTGGAGTGCAGCGGCCTTACTGCTGGTGGTGCTCGGCGCTGGATTTTGGTTGTTCAAAACCGAACTGGTACGCTTTCCCCAACGCGCGGCGGAATTGCGCAATTATTACGATAGCGTCAGCCGTTTTGTGTTGCATGGCAAAGGACCTCTCAGCGTGATTGAATTTCATATGGGGCTGCAAAAAGGAATGCAACGAACGGTATTGGGCAGGACCCATGATGCGTCGATTCAACTGGCGGAGATTGCAGAACAATCCCTGAACAACGTAGAGCAGACGACAGCAGGTATTGAACGACAAAAACAAGAAGTGCACGGGATATCCGTTGCGATTGAACAACTGGCTCAATCCAGCCGTGCGGTGTTGGAAAACGTTGAGCAAACTACGGAGCACATCGATAAGACCAACGAACAATGTGCAAATGCCAAACAATTGATCTTAACCGGCAGAGACAGCGTCAGTGAGTTATCTGGTTTTGTCAGTCAGGCGGCTACCACTGCAGATGATTTGATGTCCGCGGCCGACAAGGTGTCTTCAACTATGGGGGAAATTGAAGCAATCGCAGAGCAAACCAATCTGCTTGCGCTAAATGCCGCAATTGAGGCTGCTCGGGCCGGAGAGAGTGGCAGAGGGTTTGCCGTTGTGGCTGATGAGGTGCGCGCGCTATCAAATCGCACTCAACAATCTGCAGCCAACATTGTCGATAGTTTATCTTTAATGCGTAGCACCCTAGAGGAATGGGTGAAAACCATGCACTCTTCTAGCGAGAGTGCTGAAAATAGTGTTGAGCAGGCTAATCAATCGGCACAGGTTATTGAACAGATTTATACCATGATTGAAGATATCAGCCGTAACTCCACGAGTATCGCAGCGGCTGTCGGTGAGCAAGAACAAGCCTGCAGCAGCATAGAATCTAACGCACAGGAAATTGAATCCGCGGCGGAGCACAATAATCAGCTTGCCCATTCAATGCATGATTCAAGTAGAACACTGGTCGGCAGTGTGAGTAAAATTGCCAGCTTGAGTGATACGTTTAAGCGCTAGGTTGTTTAGTATTCACCGATCGAGAATTGGTAGTCACCGCTTTTCATGTTGGCTTGGGCCGGTGACTGTTGTTCATCCACAGTTGCTATTTCAGCCCATTGATAAAACACGTTTTGATGGATGCGCGCCCAAAGATTTCGTCTGACCTTTACGTAGGGGATTGGGGTCTGGCTAACTTGGTCGAAGCGCAAGCTTACAGGGTGTTGTTCGCCGATGAAAAATTCATCGTCGGTAAGCGTTTTGACTTTGATTTGGTCGCCTTCTAAGTCCCAATCAGTTACTACAAAAGGTACATCCTCGACTTGAATGCCAACCTTTTCCACTGGCGTCACCAGAAAGTACTGGTCATTTTCTTTTTTTAAGATGGTTGAAAAGAGTCTAACCAAGGCTTTTCTACCAACTGGAGTGCCCTCATAAAACCATTGGCCATCGCGCTTGATCACCATATTAATGTCACCGCAAAAATCAGGATTCCACTTGTCCACCGGCGGTAGCGTGTCGCCGGTGTTGGATTTGACTGAGGCTTGAAGCTTATTCAGATCCATCTTCGAGAGATGCTTTGAGATCGCGTAACTTTGCTTTAACACGACGCATATTATCTGGGCCTAGACGCAGCAATTGTTTTTGCGGCAAACTCAGCTCTTCGATGCGCTCATCCTTGTATTTGTACATTACGCTATCGCGATAAACTTCGACAGGTGTTGGTATCTCTGGTGTGTTAAGTAATACGTCGATTGCTTCGACAAATACTTCGCTGAACGCTTGGTTCGGTGGTGCAATTTCTTCGAAAGCAGACTGAATGTCAGGCAGATAACGATTGTATAGTGCCAGCAATTGTTCGTTGTCCATACTTTCTAAAGCGTCGATGTAAGGCGTGTAGCGTTTGTAGCTGGCTGCATCAATCCACTCGCGTCCCGCTTGTTGATATACCCTAAATGACTGTGTAGGGGGAACCACGAGCTGGTGATTCGGCGCAACATCCTCGTCGGCCATATTGGTCACAGTGACGACAAAGCGCTGCAGTAAACTGTCGTTAACTAACATGCGACCAACCACTGGCGTATTGGCAATTTCTAACAATGCGCTGGTGATTGCGGCATCTGAGGTATCAACGATGATGTCAGGTTCAGGTTGGGCTAACCGTTCTTGTGGCTCAGGGTTTTCAATTGGTTCGATTACCACTTCTTGCGGCATTGGGACGGGTTCAAACGTATCCACTGCTGCAGTCACTTCGGGTTCAGGTGTCACCTCAGGCTGAGTAACCGGCGGCTCTATCGCGACTGGTTGTGGTGGCTCAGGCTCATCGGCGGGCCACACCAGTACCACAACAATGATCAAAACAAGCACAGCCGCGATGATAATATGCGGTGTGATATTTCGTTGTTCAGCCTCGTGACTACTCATTCAAACAATCCTAAGTGGTTTATTATCAGTATACAGATAGAACGTATTATCTGCGCAATGAATTTCAAGAGTATAAGACTTTAGTAAAGTTCATTTTGTTTGGTTGGATGACCTATTTCGTGGGACTAATTGGGCCTGCTTTGTTTTGTGCTCTTGGTTGGTTTAGGATAGGGGAATGTTATTGCTGCGACAAAGCTAACTAATTGATATGACAGTTATCCTATATGCAATCCCCGGCTTTTTCTTGCTCATGGCTATAGAGCTTGCCGTGGATTTGTATCGGAAAACAGGCTATTACCGCCTGAATGATGCTATCTCAAGTTTGAATATCGGTATGTTGTCTAGGGTCGCGACTATCATCAAGACATTGATTCCACTGAGTATCTACGCTCTCGTATTGGACGATGTCGCCTTTTTTCAATGGCCACAGGGTTGGCATTTTTGGTTGCTGGCTTTCGTGTTGTATGACTTCCTTTACTATTGGAATCATCGCATGGGGCACGAAATGAGTATCTTGTGGGCCGCCCATGTGGTGCACCACTCGAGTGAAGAATACAATTTAACGACGGCTTTGCGTCAGACCAGTGGCTCGATTATCAATTGGCTATTCTTCATACCTTTGGCGTTACTCGGTGTACCGCTAGAGATGATGGTCACTATTGCGGCATTGAATCTGGTCTATCAGTTCTGGGTTCACACCAGGCATATTGATCGACTTGGTGTGCTGGACCGGCTTATCGTTACTCCGTCTAATCATCGTGTGCATCATGCGCAAAACGACCGCTACATCGATAAGAACTATGGTGGCGTGTTCATTATTTGGGATCGCATGTTCGGGACCTTCGAACCGGAAGATAATGATGACCCGCCCATTTATGGCATTCGTACACCGTTGAAAAGCTGGAATCCAGTTTGGAGCAACTGGCATCTATATCGGCAACTGATTCTCGATAGCCTGTCAACACAGCGTTGGTCGGACAAATTTAGAGTTTGGTTTGGTCGAACCGGTTGGAGGCCTGATGATGTGCTGGCCAAAGCGCCCCCCAAAAAGCCGTTTGATCCAGCCTCATTTCGCAAGTTTGATATAGAACTGTCGGATAAATTGCGAGGCTATGCGCTGATCCAATTAGGCCTTTCGTTAGTGGTAACACTGAGTCTGCTATTGCAGTTCACACACTTTTCTTTGCTGGAGCAGTTGTTTGGTTGCACTACACTAGCCGTGATTTTGTTTTCTCAAGGCTGTGTTTTGGAAAACAAACCTTGGGCGAACAGCATAGAATTATTCAAATGGTTCTTAACTTTGGCGTTTAGTGTCCTACTACCGCTTGAACAATGGGCGCAATTTTCAATTTGGAGCATGGCCATTGTGAGTGCGTTATGGGTGTTTTTACGCAGGCCCGATCCCATCGAGACTTAGCCGCGTAGAAAGTCATTATTGATTATCAATGTGTAACTATGAAATTTCCCTTCTCCGCCTTATCGGCTCAACAACCCATTGACTTACTTGAGGTTCATTCGTTTGAGATGAACGTATATTTAGTTCAGCTCAATATCGGCAGTAATACTGGCATGGTTTACGATGACAAAGATAAACCTATGCGCTTTTTTAGCACGCAACAGATTCGAGAGGTATTCGAGGATTTCATTGTGGAAAAAGCTGTGATGGTACATGACACACCTTATGATGAAATGATCGGCAATCCACCAAAAGCGAGTGAGAAAATGGCCTTACCTTTTTCGATGGCGCAGCCATATTGATTATGGTGTAACAAATCTCGCGGCTATTTCTCTCATGTTGACACGTGCTTTGAGGTTACTGGTTAACAAAAAAGTACCGCCAAGCTTGCGGTGAAGAAAGACTGAGTTTGCGGGTGGAACGTGCCAAAAGGCTTCGTTATTACTAAGTGCCATGCCCTTGTCGTGCAAACGTTTAGTCAGGTCACTTTGAGCGAAATCGTAGATGCCCTCATGTCGAATGGGTTCACACGCTTCAAAACACATGTCGACAATGAAATCTTGTAAATCTGAAGCTAACGTGGGGCTCATCAAGTCAATGTCGATAGCCGCTTGCCGCACCCGTTCAGGTTGTTCGTAATACACACCACTGAGCAGTTCTCGATAGAGTTCGACAAAGTCTCTGGGGTAATCACGTGTTGCACCAAAATCTAACAACACAATTTGCTGGGTTTCCGGATCGTAACGATAATTCGCAAAATTAGGGTCGGTCTGAATCAAGCCGTGATCAAAAGTTTCGACGAAAAATAACTCAAACAATGCTTCACCAATTGTATCACGGGTTGCCTGATCGGCGCTGAGTTGTGACTCAATAGGCTCACTTTTCATAAAGCTCATCGCCAACAAGGTTTCGCTCGTAAAGTTAGGATAGGCTTCAGGAAGGGCAAAGCGATCATCGTCGCCAATGACTTTGTGATAGCGCGTAAGCATATCGGCTTCTGCGATGTAATCGGCTTCGGCGTGAAGTTGTCTTTTGGCCTCTTCCAGCAATGGCGAAAAATCAACATCTTTTGGTAACAGTCCGGTCATAGACAGTAAGGTCGCGACATTGTCTACATCACTATTGATACTGTCTTTGACACCTGGATATTGTACTTTTAGCGCGAGCATTTCACCGTTAGGAGTAATGGCTTTGTGCACCTGTCCAATCGACGCGGCTGCAATGGGGGCATAGCTAAAATACAAGAAATTATCTGACCAGTCCTCACCCATAGCATCACTCATTACTTGGTTGAGTTGATCTTTGGGCATGGGGTCTGCATCACTGCGCAGGCGTGATAAAATTTCGGTTAGTGCCGGTGGTAGTATGTCACCAGCGTCCATGGAGATCAGTTGTCCAACCTTCATGGCTGCACCGCGCATGTTTGCTAGCTGGTCAGCAATACGACTGACATTTTTAGGCGTCAGTAGAAGATGTTTTACAGCAGGACGCTCGCCTTTGATAATTTGGCCAGCGCCATTGGTTAGCATACTTCCTGCAACACGCGTAGCAAGAGAGCCAAGCATTCCTATTCGGGTTAATCTTCCCGTTGGGACAGCGCGTTGCTTCTTTGCCATGTTAGATAATGCTCGCCAAAATATTCAGTGCTACACCTAGTACGCTGCCCGTAGCAAATCCGATCCAGCCATTTTTGTTCAGGTAACGTGCTAACGCGGCGCCAAAAATACCAACCCATAGCATTGCGCTGTACACCGACGTCATTGAATCTAGTGCGACTATGCCGGGCATGAATTGCGAACCCATTACGGTCAAAGCCATGCCCGCAGACAATATTACCCATAGAACATTTTTCTTATTGGCGAAGCTACTGGTTACCTTGTCTTCAGGCTCTGCATGTTGTGGCACATCAGCCTGTTCGGCTGTGTCCGCTTTTTTTTGCTTTAGTGCTTTTTGTTTGGCTCGTTCCTGTCGCATAAATCACTTAAAAAAAACCGCAATCATCATGGTGTCATGATTGCGGTTTCAGATTCAGAGGTCAACATAAGTCAGGGCAATAGCTATCGACTTTAGTCGAATCGAATTGTTTTCACGCCATCCTCGTTGCTAAACACCAGTGATTTGATGGGTCCATTGCCTTCTACAACTACAGTGTTGGTTTGACTTGGCCATATATCTTGCAGGGCTTCATTGGTTATCGAAAGACTTTGAAGGTTGCCAGGGTTCGACGCCTCTTGATACACCCAGAAATGTCTACCATCCACTTCATAGCCAACGCTTGTAAGCTCAATAGGCGCTAGTTCAGAATTCAACGTAAAGCGCTCCATGACGTATTGCGTGAATTGTGCTTGAGTCTTCTCTGAAAAGTGAATATCGGCCTCTTTATCAAACAACTGTTTGACGGCATGTTCGGCGTCATGCATGACGAACCTATGCATCACTTCGATGTTACCACTGCGTTCATTGAACAAGATCGTCGATATCGCTGCTTTCTGTTGGTGAGCGCTTACTAATTTTAGCGGTATGGCAAAGTAAAGCAATGCAACCACCGTGAAGATGGTTGCTTGTTGCGGTATTCTCGAGAAGAGCTTACTGCTCATTCTCACTACCTTCGCCTTCTTTGTCAGTTTTCAGCTCGGTTTTAATATCGTGCATGATGTCGCGATATACTTTACCGCTGCGAGGTTTAGACTTATACGCCTCGATACGCGAAGGAATGATTTTGCGCGGATAGTGGTTGTTGTTTACATCCACATCCGCTGTCTCCCAACGCGGATCTACGGTGACGGACACGAGTTCTTGGTCTTTTTCTGTCACAATCAGCTTGTTGACCGCTTTAGGGCTACGGCGCCAGATTTCGGCTGGGATCCGCATCATTTCAGTGCTTCCATCTTCGAAGGTAAGTTCTAAAATGATTGGCATAACTAAACCGCCAAGGTTCGAAAATTCAAGCACATAATAGTTCTTGTCCTCTTGAACCGCGCGCTCAAACGCTTTGCGTTCCCACGGTTTGAGCCCTTTCAAGAAGTCTTGATACGCGTTGCGCTCTTTATTGGTGACCGTAAATCGATCGTTTTCGTCATAAAAGTCACTGATATCTGAGAAGCGATCGATCCACAGCTTTTTACCTTCCTGTTGATTGCGCTCATCTGTCAGCGACAGTGGCTTATCAAGCTCTGCCTGCCGTTCGCGAGCAAAGTCGATATCTGGGTCTTTGGTGTCTAGACGCAACTTGTAGACACGGTCCAGCGAGATGTCAACGTGATCGGTCGAGTAGAACCAACCCCGCCAGAACCAATCGAGATCTACGCCACTGGCTTCTTCCATTGTGCGGAAAAAGTCCGCCGGTGTCGGACGTTTGTATTTCCAGCGTTGAGCGTACTCTTTGAAAGCAAAATCGAACAACTCGCGGCCCAGAATAGTTTCGCGCAATATATTCAGCGCCGCAGCCGGTTTGGTGTATGCATTAGGACCGAGACGTAATACCGAGTCAGACTGGGTCATGATCGGCACTTGAGTCTGAGATTTCATATAGTCGGTAATATCACGTGGCTCGACCCCCCATGGAATGCTCGGATCCCACTCACGACCTGCAACACCATCAAGGAAACTATTCAGCCCCTCATCCATCCAGGTCCATTGGCGCTCGTCAGAATTCACGATCATTGGGAAATAAATGTGGCCTATTTCATGGATGACAACACCGATTAAGAAACGCTTTTCAGCTTGCGAGTATGTGCGGCTGCCGTCGTCGCGTAATTCGGTACGTGGGCCATTGAAAGTGATCATCGGATATTCCATGCCGCCCACAGGACCATTTACTGACTGTGCAGTCGGATATGGATAGTCGAATGAGAAACGTGAATATACCTCCATCGTGTGAATGATGGATTCAGTTGAATACTTCTTCCACAGGTCACCGCCTTCTTTGGGATAGAAAGACATTGCCATAACGAGAGGTTGCTCATCTCCGCCTTGTTGGTATCCGCGAGCATCCCACATGAATTTACGCGATGATGCCCAAGCGAAATCGCGCACGTTTTCAGCTTTAAAACGCCATGTTTTGACGTCATTGGTGCCTTGTTTTTCGTTTTCTAATGCTTCTTCCTCTGTGACAACAAAGACGATTCGCTCAGCATTTTCCGCTTCTTTAAGACGGTCGCGTTGAACTTTGGTTAGCACGTCCTGGGGATTGTCTAACACGCCCGTTGAAGACACGATATGGTCAGCCGGAACGGTGATACTGACGTCATAATCACCGAACTCCAGGGTGAATTCGCCACGACCAATGAACTCTTTATTCGTCCATGCTTCGTAATCAGTGTATGCCGCTAGGCGAGGGAACCACTGAGCTAGTAAGAAAATGTCGTTGCCACCTTCTCGTGGGTCATCTGGAAAATGTTCGTAACCGGCACGGGCAGAGACAGCGTCTTCTTCAACAATGTTAAAGCCCCAGTCAATATTGAATTCGACGGTATTACCAGGTCGCAATGGTGTTCTGAGGTCGACTCGCATTAATGTACCGACGATGACATGGGCGAGAGGCTCGCCAGATCGGGTCGTAACAGCCTTAATCTGATAGCCCAACTCGTTGTCTTCAACAAACTGTTGGCGACGCAGTGCAGCAATACTCAACTTTGCTGGTTTGTCACCTGATGCAGCTTGTGTCGCTGGACCTCGATTACCAATTCCGCCAAAAGTCGTAGTAAGTGCCGACATTGAATCGTCGCGGAATTTATTTTGATCAAGCTGGACCCATAGATATTTGAGAGTATCCGGGGAATTATTGGTGTAATCGATTGCTTGCGTCGCATCCAAGCGACGTTTGGCTTCATCTAGTGTCACGTTTATTTGATAATCGACTTTTTGCTGCCAGTACTCGTGACCGGGCTCGCCCGCTGCATTTCGATATACGTTTGGAGTCGGTAGAACTTCGTCTAACTGCCTAAATTTATCTTCAAAATCACCTTTGGTTTGCTTGATTGCTGCATGCGCTGGGGCGCATAAGCAAAAGCCAACCACCATAAGGCCGAAAAGTCGGCTAATGTGTGTATGTCTTCCCATGATTAACCTTATTTGTGTGTGCACTTTTCTAGTGAAAGTGTAATTTTGCTTGCTTTAAATAAATCCGAACATTATAACCACTTTTTCCGAGCTTTTTGCGGCGATTGGCCGTGTAATGGGGTCCGTTTAACTGACCTAAAGCGCTAACGATGGTGGCCGATTCTTGCTACATTAGGCGGCTTAATTGTGAGCTAACACAAATTCGAGGAATATTGTTCATGAACGCCTTTAAATGGCAACGCGCAGTAATAAAAGTTGGTAGTGCCCTTGTCGCACCTGATGGTGAGCAATGCAGTGCCCAGTTCTTACTGCCTTTAGCACGATTTATTAGTGCCAGCCGTGAACAGGGCAAAGAAGTCATCTTGGTTTCGTCTGGTAGTGTTGCCGCCGGTCGTCGCTCGATCAGTGTGACGCATCAACCCAGTCTTGCTGAAAAGCAAGCCATGGCAGCAATTGGACAAACGCAAATGATGGCAAATTGGGCGCGATTTTTTGACTGTCCATGCGCGCAAATTTTGCTGACTGCAGAGGATTTGGCCGACCGTACACGCTACGTCAATATTCAAAACACGCTGCGTGAACTGCTGAAGCATCAAGCATTACCCATTGTCAATGAGAACGACTCAGTTGCAACTGCCGAATTGAAGGTTGGCGATAACGATAACTTAGGGGCTTACACAGCATTGGTGGCACAAGCGGACACCTTGATTATGTGCTCGGACATAGACGGTTTGTTTACAGCAGACCCACGTAAAGACGCGAGTGCCAAACTCATCCCGTCCGTATCCAAGATTGATGGAAAAATCCATGGTTTAGCGGGAGGGGCTGGTACCAGTGTTGGGACTGGTGGTATGCGCACCAAGATCCAAGCCGCTGAAAAATGCTCGCAAAGTGGTATTCAGACGTTAATCGTAAACGGTCGAAAAGGTGAGGTATTTGACGCTCTGCTAGCTGGAGAGTGTCCGGGAACTCTGTTTATCCCGCACCTTTCAGCTAAAAATGCCAGAGCGCAGTGGCTAAAACATACTCTTGTGGCCAGAGGTACTGTCGTGGTCGACGAAGGCGCCAGTCGTGCACTTAGCGAGAAAAAGGCCTCATTGTTGCCTAGTGGTATTCTGCAGATTCAGGGACAATTTCACGCCGGTGATGCAGTTGAAATTATGCACCAGGACCGAATTATCGCCCGCGGATTGTCGTTGTATTCGAGCCAAGATCTCGACCTTATAAAAGGTCTACAAAGTAAACAGATCCAATCAGTATTGGGATATAACTACGGTAATGTTGCGGTGCATCGCGATAACCTGACCATAGTTGAACATTGAGGATTAATATGACCGCACAAGAGTCTTTTTCTATTCAGCAAGCAGCAGCTTCCGCTAAGCTGGCCGCGCCCTCTATTGCTGCCTTGTCGCATGCCCAAAAGCAAGCCGTCCTGTTGTCTGTTGCTGAACAACTCAAAGTGCAAATGGTAAACGTGTTAAGTGCGAACCAGCAAGATATGGCGAATGCTAAAGCCAATCAGCTCAGTGAGGCTATGTGTGATCGACTGATGCTGGATGAGGAACGCATAGACGCCCTAGCAACTGCAGTCGAGACCATTGCAGCACAACCGGACCCCGTTGGAAGGATGAGTGCCAGTCAGACCATGCCAAGTGGTATTCAAGTAAGTAAGATGCGGATACCCTTGGGCGTTATTGCCATGATTTATGAATCTCGACCAAACGTTACGATCGATGCTGCGGCGCTGTGTTTTAAAGCTGGCAATACTGTGATTTTAAGAGGCGGCAGAGAAGCGTTACATTCCAATTTGGCGTTAGCGAATTGCTTTCATGCTGCGCTTGAACTGCACGGTTTGTCTCATGATGCGGTTACTGTGATTCCGGATCCGGACCGCAGTATTATGAACACGTTGCTAACCCTCAATGACTCAATCGATTTGGTGATTCCGCGCGGCGGTGAAGGCCTGATTCGATTTGTCAGCGAAAACAGCCGAATTCCGGTGATCCAGCACTTCAACGGCATTTGCCACTTATTTATCGATGCTGACGCCGATTTGAGCAAAGCTGCTGCGTTACTCGAAAATGGTAAAACTCAACGGGTTGGTGTTTGTAACGCGCTGGAAACCTTGTTAGTTGACAGTACTTGCGCTGCTTCGTTTTTACCCATGGCTGCGCAGGTTTTTGCCAAACATGGCGTGCGTGTTCATGCATGTGAGCAGTCTCTTGAGTATTTTGAGGGCGCAGAACCGGCTACAGAAAATGACTGGGAAACCGAGTATTTGGCGATGGAAATATCTGTCAGGGTTGTTGAGGGAATGGAGCAGGCCATTCAACACATACGCCAATATGGTTCTGGCCATACTGATGTGATTGTCACCGAGCATTTCAGTCGAGCGCAGGCGTTCATTCGAGCGGTAGACTCGGCTGTCGTTATGGTCAATGCGTCTTCGCGTTTTTCTGACGGTGGTGAATTAGGACTTGGTGCTGAAATTGGTATCTCAACGAGTAAACTTCATGCCTATGGGCCAATGGGGGCTGACAGTTTGACGACTGAAAAATTCGTTGTGATCGGCGACGGCAGCGTTCGTCAGTAGTCTACCACCATGCTTGATGATTCGTGCTTAAAAGGCGTTATTCTCGATTTTGCTTCAATGGCACCGGCGTCATTAGACGCTGATGCTTTATTCGATATCCCCAAGGTCGACTGGACAATTCACCAGCAAACGTCCGCTCAACTCGTCGATGAACGAATCCAAGGCGCTGATATTGTGTTAACCAATAAGGTCGTGTTAGACCAAGCCGCAATTGAAAATGCCCAAACGCTGAAGTTTATCGGTGTGCTAGCCACGGGTATGAATAATGTCGATTTGGATACCTGTGCCCGACAGGGTATTCAGGTTGAGAACGCTGTTGGGTATGGAACCGCCAGTGTTGCGCAACACACCTTGATGCTGATGCTGATGCTTGCCACCAACGTTAGTCGTTATCAGCAAGCTGTCGCAAAGGGTGATTGGTCTCGTTCAGCACAGTTTTGTCTGCTGGATTACCCCGTTTCTGAGCTAGCGGGCAAGCATTTGGTCATCGTCGGCTACGGAACCCTAGGGAAGGCGGTTGAAAAACTGGCGCAAGCATTTGATATGCGCGTATCAATAGCTCGGCGGCCGGGTGTTCATAGTACTGAGTCATCAAGACGTGCACTGGACGAATTGCTGCCTGAGGCTGATTATGTCAGTCTTCATTGTGCACTAAGTACTGAAACGCACCACATGATTGATGCAGCACGACTGAAACTGATGCGCAAAGGCGCGTTTCTGATCAATACCGCGAGAGGGCTTCTGGTAGACGAACAAGCCCTAGTGGACGCGCTCAAAGACAAGCACCTGGCTGGGGCGGCAGTTGATGTTGTCGCCGTTGAGCCTCCACCAAAGGACAATGTGTTACTCAATGCTTGTTTGCCCAACTTAATTGTCACGCCACATGTTGCATGGTCATCGGTCGAAGCGCGTCAACGGTTACTGGATCAGATTACACACAAATTGAGCGTTTTTGTCGAAACGATATTACTCCCATGAATGCTTTATTGTTCATCGCATGCGTGCTGATTTGGGGCTCAACTTGGATTGCGCTTACGTTCCAGGTTGGGCATGTGGAACCTGTGGTTGCCGTCGCTTGGCGATTCAGCTTAGCCGTCGTTTGTTTGGGCTTTTGGATCCTAGTCACTCGGCGCAAGTTTGTTATCCCTGCACATGTACACAGTAAAGCACTATTAGTGGGCTTGTTCCTCTACACTCTTGACTACTCGTTTTTATATGCTGCGCAACAATACATGATCAGTGCACTGCTGGCAGTCTTAAGTTCCAGTGTTATTTACTTTACCGTGTTATTCCGCTGGCTGTTTTTGCGCAAGCCTATTCGTCTAGAGGTGGTTATCGGCGCAACACTCGGGATGATCGGAATCGTTTTTATCTTTTTCCCAGAATTTGACAAAATGACCGTTCAGCAGGGTCTCGCTTTGGGGCTCATGTTCGCACTGGTGAGTTTTGTTTGTGCTGCGATTGGCAATATTTTGTCAGAACTAATCCTCGATGAGGGCACACCTGTCGTGCAGATGAATTTTTACGCTATGGGGTATGGATTATTATTCCTTTATGGCTTTGGCTGGTTGTCCGGTGCATCATTCAGTTTTCCTGTGGAGCGCGACTTTTACTTGGCCTTATTATATCTCGCTTTATTTGGCTCAGTCTTCGCGTTTGGCGCATACATGAAACTGTTACAGCGCATTGGCTCTGACAAGGCGACATATGTTGTTCTGGTTTATCCGATTGTTGCACTGGGATTGTCGACGCTGTTTGAAGGGTATACTTGGACGGTAATGGCGGCCGCAGGCGTATTGTTGGTGTTGTTGGGTAATGCAGTCGCCATGGGTAAGCTAAATCGTCAACTCAACATCAATCACCAAGAAGATGCGTAAGCGTGTTTAGTATAATCCGTCGTCTCGTTATTGGGATTGAGTTTCAGTCGATTCGCTGCTATCGCGAACCAAGACGATGAAAAAACGCTCATCATTAAACGCTGTATCTGACAATGACAATGTCATCGGAAAGTTAGTGTTATCAGCCCGTACTCCAGTCAACAGGCGATCGACTTCAATGATTTTGGTGTTTCCTGTGCGCAGATAATTCTCCATGCAACTGTCGTAAAGGCGAGCATCTTGTTTAGCCATCAATGCATTAAGGCTCAGTCCACATATAGTTTCTTGTGCATAGCCAAAGAGGTTGCAGGCAATAGCATTGACATCAGTAATCTTGCCGTTGATATCGGTGATGACAATCGCATCATTGAGGTTGTCCAAAATATGTTGAACATATTCGGCTTCTTGGATTTTGGTTTCTAGTTTAACCCTGTCGGACGTGACGTCTTGGCAAGAACCAAACACGCGGTTAATGTTTTGCTCAGCGTCTCGTTCGGTCGTTGCTTGAATGTTCAACCAACGTTTAACGTTCAGTCGGTCTACACACTCAAAGATCTGTATGAAGCCCTCTCCGGTTTTAATCGCGTGGGTGAACAACTGATTAAATTCTTCGCGTTGTTTTGGCGCGATGAAATATAAGCTGTTTTCAAGCGTCAATGGGCTGTCAGACTTTTCTAAGCCCAACATAAAGTAGAGCTCTGACGACCAATACAGTCGGTCCTTTTCAACGTCGTACTCCCACAAACCGACACCGGATTTCTTGCATACTTGTTTCAGTAGCTCGTTTTTCTCAGCTTGTAGCGCATTGAAATACTGAGCCTCGAAAAATGTGCCCATGTTTCCCGCCGTCATATCAAACATCGCTTTCAGAGGTCCAGACAAGGTGATCGGATGCTTGAAAAGCGCAACCAATATGCCAATTGGTTCGTGATGAAAATTGTGGATTGTGGAGCCGACATAACCTTCAATGCGCATTTCTTGCAGCACAGCGTCTTTCGGAAAGGCCTCAGCAACCCCCTTTGGATATATACATACACCCGTTTGATAGACTTGTTCGCAAGGGGAGTGCGCTAATGCATACGAAAAATTATCCCTCAACTTATCTTCAACCACCGTTACCACTGCGTGAGCTTGGTCGCTTGACTCATCAATAGCGGCCAAAAACAGATAATCGGCATTCAGCTGTTCATTCAGTTCTAACAGCTTTTCACCTAATACATCATGGTGCGCGGTTGCGACCGCTTGGAATTTTTGTGGAGACAGCTCTTGAATATCTGACAGCATCGAGACCAAACACAGTTAAATTAAGTTACGCTGTTACCCTGAATGATAGAGCCTCAGACTGGCGTCGAGTTTTCTATATTGCTCAAGGGCATCGTTTCTAAACTGAGAGTATAGTTGAGCTCTGATTAAAATGTGGCTGGATTTGCTTACGCCTTATGAAACAGGGTTCCGCTTGGCATGAATCTCTTGGATGCCTGAGTGTGGTCAGCAGGAGACAACAAAAAAATGGCCATAGGTGTAATAAATCCTGCGCTGCATATACCAACTAAGCGAACTGAATGAAATTGGCTCAGTAGGAGCATTAATGGGGACAGATTTTTATCTCGCATACATCAAGCCTTATGCCGGGATCATAATCAAAATATGCCGCGCGTATACGAATAACCAAGATGATTTTGAAGACTACTATCAAGAAGTGTGTCTGCAAATCTGGCGTAGCCACGAGCGTTTTGAGGGGTTGAGTGACTGGTCCACTTGGGTCTATCGCGTCGCATTGAATGTGTGTCTGACGTATTTGAAACGAGATAAGAAACGCAAAATCAATCAGTCTCTCGATAACGGTATCGATGACACAGTCGCTGACAAAGTCGCCCCCCTTTTGATCTCTGATATCAGCGCTGAACTCAAAGATCTCAACTTTTTATATGCGCTTATTCGTAAATTATCTGAGACCGATAGAGCCCTTATTTTACTTTACTTGGATGAACTGAGTTACCAGCAAATTGCTGCTATCACGGGTACCAATTCAAACAATGTTGGTGTCAGGATTTCGCGGATCAAACAACGACTGTCGATTATGGCAAATCAAGATGAGGAAACAGAATGAACTATTCAATCGAGCAAATTTGGCAGCGCGCTTATGAGCACAAGGAAGCGTTGGAGGTGCCGCCCATTCACAATTTATACGAGCGCAAATCAGCCAATCTGGTCGATGCGATAGAAGCCGCATTTTTGGATAATAGGAAGGCGCTTATATGGGGAGCGATTGCGTTATTTGTGGTCCTCAATCTGTTTGGATTACCGTTCTTAGCGGTCGCCCTACCGAGCTGCCTTGGATTTTTAATCTGGCGTTCTAGCAACGATATTGCCGAATATTCAAAACTCGACAAAACAGCACCGAGCTATGATTATATTATTGAATTTTATGATATTTTACAGCATCAGTTGATTGAGTATGCGAACTTATATCGGTGGATGTATCCCTTAATGCTAGCGTTGATCTTGTTACAAGCTGCAAACAGTGATAGCGCCCAATTAGCTATCACTGATTGGCAGCGTGATGATACATCTCTGACTATGTTGTGGGGTGTACCACTGATTATTTGGGGCGCTATTGGCATTATCTGCGCTGCGGTAAGTGTTGCTGCGAAGCGGATTTATGCTTGGGATGTTGACCTTTATTACGGTCGCCAGTTTGAAAAACTTGATGAAATTGTCATGGAGCTTAAATCACTTAAAGCACCCAATTGATCGTATCTCACTTCACCAAACATGCACGTTAGTTGAGAACACGGGGCTAGACCTGCTATAACATGGGAGAGTTAGGCCGTGGGATTGAATACTTAATATTTATGATAGTCACCTCTTCATTTATCGAAAAAGCCATCGAAAAATATACGTCTGCATGTAAACAATACATTGATATTGACGACATGTGTGATGGCTTGGGATTTGAAGTTGAATTTGCAAGTCTGAACAACCATGCCGTTGGTGATATGCAACTGTTTCCGCAAGAAGGGGATAAGGATGCATGTGTGATTCGTTTGCAAGTCGGGACACCCAGCAAAACCCAGCGCACTATCAAAGCAATCCTGTTAGCCAAATTTTTCTTGCAGCCGGAAAAGCTTGAGAGCGGTGGCTATTCTATTGATGTGTTTGAACTAAAAGACATCAAAACGACACGCCACAGCCGGCTTGTTTATCTAGCTACTCGTCTCGCATTACCTGAGTCGGTTATAGCTCAGATTGATACTGAGAGCCTCAATAAGCCCGACCTCAAAGCCTGCACATTTTATGACGAGAGCTTTGTTATGTGTGCGGTAAAAGACCACACCGTTGCGATGTTGGTCAATGAATCGACTACAACTTAGCGTTTAGCCACTCCAGTACTTCGTCTAGCATTGCTCCTCGATTCTTTTCTAAACCGTGATTGTCACCTTCGTAAATGACTAATTTGTGAGAGTGATTAAGCTCTGTCAAACGCGCCGATAGTATCTTGGATTGCTCGACATTCACCCGTTTGTCGAGGGTGCCATGGATCAGCAAAATGGGTGCTGCTGGTGGCAACGCATCGGCCCATTTGATCACCGAGCGTTTGTGCAGTGCCGCTTCGCGGTTGTCTGCAAAATTGGGAACTCGGGCCTTGTAGACATTTTCCATTTCAGGCCGCCATGCAAGCGCTTTTTCGGCATCTGCGTTGCCAGCAATGGCGACAATCGTTTTTACCTTATCAGTCTTTTTTGCCACCAGATAAGACTGCATCGCCCCGCGGCTCCAACCGACCATGCCGATCCTATCCATGTCTGCATTAGGTATTTGCGCGAGGGTGGGCAACAGAGCAAGAACATCGTTGACGTCTGCACCACCAAACTCATCATTGCCATTATTCTTGATGAAACGGCTACTGGTACCTCTGTATTGGCTGCCAATCACGAGGAATCCATTACTCGCTAGCTCGCCAATGAAATCCATTTTTTTGGCAAATACGACGCTGCCAAAACGCGCATTGCCACCGCGGTTGAAGATAATAACTGGCAACTTCTGCTCACCCGCTGTTTTGGGTTTTAGGTAATATCCTGCGACGGTTAGCTGGTCGACAGTGTATTTGAAATCAATACATTCGAGCTGACTTTTGCGCTCTTCGTATAAAGCTTGAGGAAATCTCGCTTTGAATTTCTCCACATTGAAGCCGGGCTTGTGCTTAGACAAAACCCCCAGCCAGTTTTCGTAGGAAGAAAAAGGACCTCTAAAACAGTCTTGAGGGTCAATTATTAAGTCTTGAGCCTTGCAGGTGGCGCTGAAGCCGAGCAGTGTGAGGGCAAAAAAGACATACTTGAGCATGGTGATTCCTTTCATTTGGTCCGTGTTGGTAGTTATTGCGTTGTGGTTACTTTTCGTTAGCGATATTCATGGCATTGGCTGTTTTTACCCAGTCCAGACTCTTTGCTTGTTCGTCTAGGGTACCAGACGCATCCTGCAAAAAGGTATTACAGAAATAGTCGACGGCTGGTAACCGAGTTCTATAATCGGCAAGTTGCAGATTCATCTGTTTGAAAGCATCAGAGAATTCGTCATTGTTTTTCTTTAGCTCAAAGTCGCACTTTAACCATGCACATATCACATCCGCAGCTTTCGCTAGGAGTGCGTGAGGGTCGTTTTTGTCTTGTTGAAGCAAAGGTTGATATCGGTCTTTAAGCGCATCGGGCAGGGTATTTAATAGTGTTTGCTCGAATTGATACTCGAGATCTTTGAACATCTTCGCCGCTTCTGGCGTCGCGTACTTAACTGGGGATGGAATGTCGCCCATGCCGGATACTTCTGATGATTCATGAAATGCAGAAAAGCTGGCAACGCGGTCTGGGTTGATATCTTCGCCAAACACATCTGCGGCAATTGCCCCGAGTACGTGACCTACTACCACAGTTTCAAATATATGGTTGCCGAGCATCTCGGTATCAAACTGCCCCATCAGCGGCCACCGTTTCACGTTGCGGGCTCTTAAATGCAGACCGATAAAAGGAGAGTGTTGATTTGATTCAGACATTGATGGTCTCGACGACATAAAGCATCTGATTATTATGCCATTGAATCACTTGGACATCTTCGTTTTATTAGTCGTGTGTGAATTTTAATTTTCCGGCAATCTTGTCTTTTGAGAAACGTATGAGGCGCTCCAGTACTTGGCTAAAACTATTGATCATGAGCCCAACCAAGACTAGCGCGATCCCTACTATTTGATGTGCTGATAAAGATTCATCCAAGAAGTAAGCAGCGCAACTGATGCCGAAAACTGGAACCGCGAGGCTCATAGGCGTTACTTTTGAAGCAGGATATTTTGACAGCAACCGTCCCCATAATCCAAAGCCAACGATTGATGCTGCGACTGACAAGTACAGCAGTGCAGCCACTGTGTTCCAATTCGCATCAGAAAGCGCGGAGGTGATACTGTCTGGCTCTTCAAAAACAACGCTCAACACGAAGAAAAGCGGACTCGCCAGCCAAGCAGACCATACGACTAATCCAACATCTGCGGAGTGGCCTCTGTTGGCGATACTGCGATTGACAATATTACCTAGTGCCCAACTCAAAGCAGCCAATGTAGTGAGTCCAAATCCCACTAGTGATAGACCGCCTGTCGAGAATGTTGCGCCGATTATGGCAAGGCCTCCAAATGCGATTAGTAGCGCAAGAACTTGTACCGGGCTAATCGTGTCCCGCAATATACACATTGCCAAAATTACGGTGAAAAAAGCTTGAGCCTGAAGTATCAAAGAAGCTAGTCCAGCCGGCATACCTGCATTCATCGCCCAAAATAGAAACGCAAATTGTCCTATACTCATTGTCGCTGCGTATGCGGCAGTCCAGCCAAGCGGTATGCGCGGCCTGCGAAAAAATAGTGATCCCACAAGCGCAACCAACAGGAACCTCGCGCCCGCAAGGAGTAATGGCGGCAGGTCTTCAAGTGCCCATGCGATAACGACAAAATTCATCCCCCAGAGTAAAGCGATAAACAGACCGATGAGTGTATCTTTCAGAGACATATCAATTTGCGCCTCAAGCCAATAAACTAGTAAACAGCTTTAACGCGACTGCACACATGATTATGCCGACAACACAATCTATCCAACGCAGGTATTTGGGCCGTGATAAATAAGGCGCTAACTTAGCTGCACCGGCGGCCAGACTGAAAAACCAAATCGCGGCCGCTAGGATAGCGCCGATCGTGAAGTAGACTTTTGCTTCATCTAAAAACGTACTGCCAACACTGCCCAATATCACGACCGTATCCAGATACACATGCGGATTGAGCAAAGTGATGGCGAGTGTCGTCAAAATGACCGCTTTTCTGGATGACAGCACACTTGATTGATTGCTAGTTGTATATTCGAATTGCCATGCTCGATAAAACGCGCTTAGCGCATAGGTCACCAAGAATACGATACCACCCCAGCCGAAGAGCATTAGCAGTAGATCATTGCTGGTGATTAATACACTACCTCCAAATACACCGCCAACGGTCAAAATAACGTCACATACAAAGCAAATTGCAGCGGTTAGAAAATGGTGATTTCTACGGATCCCTTGATTCAAGATAAAGGTGTTTTGAACGCCGATTGGAATGATCATCGAATAACCTAAAACTAACCCTTGCATTAACGCTGAAATTGCCATGTTTGCGCCTCCGAAATTAAACATGGCGCAACTTTAGGTGTTCGAATAAGATTAGTGAAATTAATAAATTTAATTAGCAATAAGAGCTACTAATGTCTTCTCGGTTGGATTACAAGCTACTCCAGGCTCTCGCCGCTGTCGTTCGGGAACAAAGTTTTGAGCGGGCTGCGGCCGCGATTTTTATTACCCAGTCGGCGATTTCACAGCGCATTAAACAATTGGAGCAAATCATCAGTCAGCCTGTATTGGTGCGCAGCACACCACCAAAGGCGACTGAAATCGGTAAACAATTGATCAGTCATTATTACCAGGTAGAGCAGTTGGAGCAGGCGCTCCACGAAGCGATTTTTCCAAGTGCTGAACATCAATTACTAACGGTGCATCTGGCGACCAATGCTGATAGTTTAGCGACCTGGTTAATTCCAGCTTTAAAAGAGGTTTTAACGACACATAGAGTGGAATTTGATCTGTCTGTAGCGGACGAAAAGCATACGATTGAAAAACTCAAAGGTGGTGAGGTATTTGGCGCGATTAGTATGGAGCAGCAGGCCATAAAAGGTTGCCAATCCACGTATTTAGGTGATTTGCGCTATGCACTCGTATGTTCCCCTGAGTTCCAACAACAGTATTTTTCCACCGGGGTAAACCCCACATCTCTTGCATTAGCGCCTGCAGTGGCTTTTGATCAGCGAGATGATATGCACACTCAATTTGTTCAGGCTGAATTTGGCCTCAAACGAGGGGATTACCCGCAACACAGTGTGCCATCTTCAGACGCGTTCGTTGCTTTAGCAAAGCAAGGAGTCGCATACTGCCTGGTTGCTGACATTCAAATCGGCAAGGAGCTAAAAAGCGGGCAGTTGGTTGATTTGATGCCAGATTTTCGTCTAGTGCGGCCACTATATTGGCAGCGATGGCAGTTGTTAAAGGGCGTGCACTTGGCGATATCAAACGCTATCTTAGCAAGCAGTACACGCTTTTTAAGCCAACCCGCGGAGCAATAGGTACGTTGCGATATGTATCACTTAAACCCTGTTAATTTAATCCAGTCCGCTAGTATCGCGGTGTGTATTCTGGGAGCTGCAATACTGTGGCAGCGACAGCAAGTTCGCGGAATTGCCTGCTTTATGCTACTTGTCGCTCTGGCGGCGCTGGTAAATATATTGGAAGAGTCTGGTTTAACCCGCCGTCTTTATCTCATCAGTCCAAGCTTTCAATTTTTGTTTGGGCCGGCGATATATCTCGCCTGTCGGCGTCTTATTGGGAATGATTTAACACAACGCGTTTGGTGGCATTTTATACCGGGTTTCCTAGCGCTGTTTTTTGTCAACTACGTGCAATGGACGATTGCCTTGGGAACTGTATCGCGAATAACATACGCAGTACTGACCGCACATTTGCTCTATCGCTATAAACGGGTATTGGAAAATGAGCGCTCTGACTCAGAAGAATTTTCGTTTGTGTGGATGATATGGTTGGTTGGTATTACAGCATGCTTCAATCTGGTTGATTTAATCCGACTTAACTTTCAACCAATGCTACCCGTCGAATTAAACTTAATTGGTCAAGGGGTGAATAATGGGCTTTGGCTAATAGTGCTCATGCTGTTGACGTATCAACTGCAGCGCCAAAAAGAAGCCCCGCGGGCACAACTCGAAGAGAGTGCGCAGCTCAATAGTGAAAACGAAACGGTCGATGACTATCGCGCAATTTTTGTGGCGATTGAGCAGTCTGTTGTGCAACAGCAATTGTTCCTTACAGAGCGATTAACACTCGCTGATTTAGCAAAGGAACTTGGCCTTCAAAGTCGTGATGTGTCCAGAGCGATTAATCTAGTTGGACAGAAGAGCTACAATGAATACATCAATACTCACAGAGTCACCTTCGTCTGTGACCAGTTAAAACAATCGGTTGTAAAATCACTGACCGATATTGCGTTTGAGGCTGGTTTCAGTTCGAAAGCGACGTTCAATAAGACGTTTAAACAGGTAACAGGCAAAACGCCTAGCCAATACCGAGCTGATCTCGCTACCGCACCCAACACGTAAACGTCTCGAATCATGCTTTGAGGCGCACCATACCTAGCTTTGTCTTATGTTTCTTGGAACTTAATCGAGGAGCAAACAATGCAAAGACTATTACTAATATTAGGCCTTATCATCACGTATCTGTTAGGGCGGCTCGCAGTTGCTGGAGACCATATTCAGTCCGGTACTTCCTTTTGGTTGAACAACGTTAATATTGTCGATGTTGTGCACCAGCGTATTCTTCCCGACAAACGTATCTTGGTACGTGATGGAATAATCCAGAGGGTCGTTGACAGTGACACACATGGGCTACCTGAAGCTGATGCACATGTTGATGGAAAAGGTGGCTTTGTAACGCCTGGACTTATCGACATGCACGTACACATGTACGAGCCGCAGGCTTTTGCTTTTACTTTAAGCCATGGCATCACCCACGTGCGCATTATGAATGGGGTGAAACCCCAACTGGGGTGGCGCGACGCCCTCGCCACAGGAGAGATGGTTGGCAGTACAGCGAGCGTGAGTAGCCCGATTATTTCGGGGTACATGGGCGCGTTTTATCATCACGGAGTTGAAACACCCGAGCAGGCAATTGCAGCCGTCACGCAATATAAGAATGAGGGTTATGACCTCATCAAAGTGTATGGCAATCTATCTGAGCCAGCGTTTGCAGCGTTAATGCAACAGAGTCGCGCGTTGAATATACCAGTAGCTAAACACGCACCGCATGTACCAGGTCAACTGGCCATCGAAGATTACGTCGACATGCAATCGTTTGAACACGTGGAGGATATCTACCAAGGTCCTTTGAATTATCAGCTTGACGCGCAAGCCCTCAAGACTGTTGTTAAACGGCTTAAATCTGCGCAGGTTACGATTACGCCAACACTGAACATTTATGACCAACTCACTCAATTGAGTGTTCATAAGACGGACTATTTGCAGGATCTTCCAGTACGTTATTTATCGACCATTATCGCGTATGACGACAAACAAAATCAGGTAAAGCGTTGGCTAGATGCGTCTGACAACATGGCGGCTCACAATCAACAAGTGCTGTCTTTTTTACTGCGTATCACCCGAGAGCTCGATGCGGCAGGTGTTCCATTGCTGATTGGTTCTGACTCTGGCGTTTTATTGTCGCCTCACGGATTGGCAACGCACAATGAAATGCGCTTATTTAGGGAAGCTGGTATTGAGCCTTACCGTATTCTGCGAGCCGCTACGCTCAATCCTGCTAAGGTGCTGGGCTTAGGCGCTCAACTTGGGCAAATCGCCGATGGTTTCGAAGCGGATTTCATTTTGACACAACACAATCCTATTGATGATTTAAACCGCTTAGAACATCCCGATGCGGTAATAAAAGCAGGTATTTGGTACGACCAAAATGCGCTATCAGCAATGCGTCAAAACGCTATTGATTCTAGAAGTATATGGTCGGAAGTTGGGGTATTTGCAGAGATGATGCAACGAGCTGACTAACGCTCATGGTCCTTGCCAAGAGCGTTAGCCTTGATTAGCCTATCGTGCCGTTGACGATAGGCTCAAACGCGGTTAGAGAGTCCATTAATGCTGCGTTGCCTAACCCGTGTGCAGGGAATAATTGTTCAAATGTGGCCTGCTCCCCGTGGAGTGCAAGGTAATTCAGTATCACTGTTTCGACGAGTAGGTTTACATTGTTGGCAGCGGGAGTCGCCGCTGTCTCAACCGAACCGTCCGAACGCATGAAGCCGATTTGTTGATGACGAGCCTGCATTTCGGGAGTGGCACCAAGCAGTTGCGGCGTTCCATTCGGGTTATAGACAAGGAAAAACGAACCAGCCGTAGAGGAGTTGTCGCCCGTCCATTCACCTTTACCTCTACCGTCAACAGAATCGTCAATCGCACCGTTGCTGAACACGGAGCCGTCGCTGTATACGTAGAGCATTAGCGGTACACCCAATCGAGCGGCATACTCAAGACACGCCCCCATGCATCGCCCAGCGCGTAAGTCACGTATTTCACCGGTGGCACGATTTCCGACGTGATAGTCGTAACCGCCCATTGTGATGCTGCCAGCGCCGGCAAAACCGTTCATAACCAGTTTCATTACCGATGCAGTTTTTTGGAATTCTCTGTCATTCTCAAATTCTGCCGCGGAAAAAATACCATTTTCTCCCACGATTACCGGATCACTGGCCGGATCTAGGGTACTTGGATCACCAAACCGATCGGTGATATCTGCACTTTTAACGTAGCCACAGCGGACCAAATCTTTTAACACATCGTCAGTGGTGATCTGGGTGTTCACTTGACCAAGCTTCATATCACTAATGCGCTGAATAGACTCCATTACCGCAACAGAATCCTGTTGGCTGAGCAAACCAACGAGGTCGCCAGTATCCACCAATCCAGTAACATCAGATGGTCGATCAACTTTGGTGGGTCTGACTGCACTATCAATCATATTAAACGGTGCCATTGAATTAGCTCCAGAATCACTCGTTCTGGAACCAATTAAGCTCAGTAACGAGCCGTCTGCGCCGCTGCGGTATATACCGTACATAGGATTGTGGGGATTGTTGCCGGTATCATTTTCCGAACGAGCGGGAATAACGGCACCATTGATATTTACGCGATTTGTGACCGCAACTTTATCCAAGATGCCACGCAGAAACGCACTGTCACTATGGAATGCAAGGCCAAGTTCATTATTGATGAAATCACTCAATCCGGTATCCGGATTGGCGATACTGGGTAGCATATCTCCCGGTAATCCTTGACGACTGTAACCTTGCGTACTAAGGAAGTCTAACTGACCACCTTGACCGCCAATGAGAATATTGGAGCCCGCAATGTTGGCGCCACCCGCCAGGTCGAACACGATAAACGGAATCTTGCCTGCACCTTGCGTTGCGATCCCACACTGTGATTTTAAGGCTTCCAGATCAGGGGATAAGTCTGCATAAGCTTTGCGGGGAGCGGCGAACATACTAAATAGTGACGAACCGACAACTGCGCCCATACCCGCGGTGAATCCTTGTGAAATGAAGTCTCTCCGAGTCATTGGGCGGGCGTGATCGTTTAGCTTGAGCGGTGCATTCGGATCCAGTGGAGCATCTAAAAAGTGCCGTTTTGTTTGCGTGCGCCGGGCAAAACTGTAGGTCTTGGATGTGGAATTTCTATGCTGTCTTTTCACAGTCGTTCTCCTACTGAATCAGTACTACAGCACTACCAAGCACCGCTGCACAGCTGGCCTTGGCAACATTAAGTGTCACGTCACTCGAGCAAGTATTGCTTGCAGAACAAGCCGTAAGTCGATTAATCAGTTGGTTGATTTCCGCACTCACCGCACTGCGCGACGGTTGAGAAGCAATCCCTTGACCAATCATGCGGTCCAACAACGGCACAATAAGCGCATCTCTGCCTGCGTCATCAAATACGTTTGCGACAGGTCCGTTAAAGTTGAAATCTGGAAAAAACGTATTTCGCAACGCAGTGTCTTCTACCAACGTGTCGCAGTAACGAATAGCAAGCTGGGTGACGGCCATTTGATTGGACGCCAGGAAACTTCCCATATCGGTGACGCTCGGCAATTGTTGGCGCAACGCTTGAAAAGTACTGCTGACGTCACTCTGATTGGATGACACTTGGGTTAGTGCGGCCATACTGGCATTGATTTCAGCGAAATTACGCACGCCAATATCTGCTTGGGCTGGCAAATCAATGGGCAGTGCCGGTACTGGCGGCTCTGCAGGAACCCGCACATAGGTTTGGTCGCCAAGTCGATCGAACGTCAGGAAAAACTCATCCTGCTCTGGACCTTTCTCAAGCGCAATGATCGTGCCTTGAGGTGAGAGTGTTTGCCCCGTCACCGGCGAATAGTTGACGGCAGATAGTTCCGCTTTTAACGGAGCAAACACCTGACCCGAGTTGGTCTCTCGACCATTAACCCCTATGCGCATGCCTTCCAACGCGATGCCATCGATGATTGCGCCATCATTGAGGCTGATAAAGAAAGGCTCGCTAAGCAAATAGCTGAAGCTATCGAATTGACTTGCTTCAAATACAACATATGCGTCACTGATGTTGATCAAGTCGCTTATTGCAAACATCAGGAAGAACTTTTGCCCAACGCCGACCTCGAAATTCTGTTCGATTTGATCAGCCGTCAGTACCCGATTGTGCATTGCGACCATACGGATTGTGCCGGCCCAGGGGACGTCACCTGATGCTTCATTGCCCAATACAAAGGCAAAACTGGGATCCCATTCCGCTAGATTACCCGCTGGTGTATCGTCTACGTCGTCAGTGAAAACGCCATTTACATAGATTTGTCGACCATTGATGCCATCATAATTGACCACCACATGTTGTAGTGCGGCTTGCAAATCTTCGTCGGCATCTGCTGTCGATAGAGCCGGTAGGCCATTGCCATCGGTGCTCGAACTGCGCAACAACATGTCGTAATTGTAGAGTGTTTGTCCCAAGGTAAAGTTGCGTCGATCTCGACCACCTGAATAGCTGACGATTCGGGCTGGGCCCTCTTGTGTTACATTGGCCGGTGCTACCCAAGCCTCGATGGCAAATTCCCCGGTAGCCGTAATTAGATCATGTATTTTTTCACTCGCGGAGGTGGAGCCCTGAGCTTTGCCATTGAGTAGTTGAACACCCCAGCCGCCGACCCAGTTATATTGACCACTAAGGGTTAAATCGAGAGAAGGTTCGACTCCACTGGTATCAAACGCCGTGTTGCCCGATCCGGTTTTAAATTCCCACTTTCCGATCAGGTTCGATTCGAAACGTCCACCACCACTCGCAACCGTGCCTTCATACAAGGTTGTAGCGGCTGAGTTTAGGAGCGCGGAATCTAATTGTGTAACCTCAATTGTGTCCGCAAAACGTGCGATGGCAGCAGCCATCGCAGCCGCGTCATTGCTGCAGTCTGACCAGCAATTGTGAAATTCATCACGTAACCGGGTGACTAAACGAGACTCGTCCGGTGTACCGAGATTGATTCTTGCTTTAGCCGCTTGATAGGCTTCGATGACATCTGTCGCGGCGAAATAGGGCGCGATTGGAATAGCCGCGTTGCTGGTGTGACAGCCCGCACAATATTGCGTCAATAAGGGGTGAACGGTGTCTGCAAATGCACCGGGTGACACAGGAAAATTTTTGTTCGCGCCGGGTGCTCTGAGTGTCGGAGGTTGCAATTGAATTTGGGTTGTCTGTTGCTCAACGTTTACCCAATCACCAATCCAAGTTGTCATGATATCCACACACGCGTTGACACTGCTAAGCCAGCAATTGTGTCCTTGGCTCACTTTTTCGATCAGGCTGGAATTACTAGGCTGATTGAAATCAATATAAGCGTTGATATCCGCATAGGCTAAATTTATATCATCATTCCGAGCGAAAGCCGGTGACTGTTGACCTTGGACGTGACAGGCCCCGCATCGATCAGCTGTTGCAAGATTGTCCCAAACGGCTAACTTAAAATTTTGCACGTCAGTCGTCGAAGGTGCCGGTCCGGAGTAATTCACAACGGGTTGCTCAGCAGGTGGTGGAGTTGGGTTGCGCTCAACTTGAGTATCACTGCCGCCGCAGGCGACTAGCAATAGTGAACTTGAAACGGCTAGGAAAATAGACTTCATCATTATTCTCCCATGCAGTATTCGGCGCTTTCGGCAAACACTTGTTTCAAGCGATAGCCGTTTTGTTGAAAACCTTGGGTGATCCGCGTAATGGCGTCGCGGTCAAGTTGATCTTGAGGCGCTCTCAGACACACATTCTCAAAAACCTTGGTCACCTGACAAGAGGCAAATTGTTGACTATTGGCAAGCTCCTCTCCAAGCGATTTGGCACCGTTACCGTAGCCAGGAAGTTGCGCCGACCAACCCACGAGCTGGTTGACGCCTGCTCGCCAATAGTTATCCCAGCGGTCATCAGGCGTGGCAAATCCAAATGGAAAATTATTGGCATTAATCCAATATTTGGCCTGCACTCGCAAACCTGTAGACGCATCAGTTTGCCCGACATCATTGTAAACAATACTGCCGTTTATTCCTTCGGGGTCAGCGTCGATATTGTAATCATAATTGTAATAGGCGAAAGCCTGAGCCAATGGATCCATCCCGGCGTGACAGCCCACACAATTGTTGATGAATATCCTTGAATCACCGCCTGGGCTGCGGCTTAAATCCTGTCGAATTCGATCCGGTGGTAAGGTATTGTCTTTTAATCCCTCTAGGTCGGTACACAAGTGGTTCATTAAGGTAAATCGCAACATCGCGCGGTTGGTACCGTCTTTAAAGAAAGACTTAGCAGCAGCCCGTGTTGTCATAACACCTGCAGTTGCGGCTACCGGTAGACCAATTAGATTAGACTGAGTGCCCTGAACCAGTCCGGTTGCCAGGCTGTGGCCTTGTGACTCAAACGCCTCGAAATGCAGATTGTTGCCCGGTTGATAACCCGGGAGCCCCAACCCAGGATCGCCTATATACAAGATGTCACCTGACAATACTTGGCGAAAGTCAATGTCATCGCGCACCAGACCGACAACTAAAGCGGTGTAGTCGTTTAGCGGGGCAAAAACATCAAATTCTTCATTGGTCCAAGGGGTGACGAACTGTTTTAGCGTTACGTCATAGAAAGCCGGGTTCTGCATCGCCAAATTAGCCGCTGCGGCGGTATCGCCCGCCTCGACCAGCTGTTGCATGGCTAGCAATACTTGTTCTGAAGCAGGAATACCCGTGAGGCGATCATGCATTCGTTTGGCTTGCTCTAGCGAGCCTGCAAAAGCGTGATTGATGACCAAAGCCAGTGCACAGACACTGATTATTGTGCGACCTTTGGGGCTTCGATTACCTTGATTGAAGAACTGCATAATCTCTCCTTCAACACGCTAAAGCATGCGATGCGCGGCATGCGATGCGCGGCGCAACGTGTTGTCTAAAAACTATAGGCACTACCGAGACTTTCGATAAATAGCCAGGAAGGCGCTAGCGTCTAGTTTTTTATACCCAACGCACCCAATAGCTTGCTCAACTGGCCTGAAATGGCATTAAACAGAGATCGTGCCGATTTTAATAAATCCATTTAATTCAATTGTTTATCATCTTAATCAAAGATCGAGGCCACATTGAGGTGGTCAGAGTGTTGGGTATAAACGACACAGCATTTGTTTAGGGCAGGTTGAAGGTGCTCAATTTCTTCCACGCGTCATGCGGAATAGGTATCTCAAAGGCGTGGCAAATTACTGACACCGTCGTGCAATCGTCAATGTATTGAACAAAAGTTGAATTTAAATTGTGTTTAAAAACAGATGGATATGGTTTTTGGTTATGCGTTGACTAAACATCGTTTAGGTATGAAAAACCATTACTGGGACTAGAATCTAACATTGCCGAATCGATACCCGTGTGTGATTTTGCTAAGGAAGCGACGTGTTTCTGCGTGTACAGACTGGAATCAAATTGTGCTGGAAAGCCTGGCAATGTCGATAGCTTGAGACACTATTTTCTTTCCAGTCATTCATTATGCTTTACGTTGCAAATGCGAATCATCGAAACTCTGATGCTGGCTGACAGCATAGGGTCGAGAGGAAGGTACAAATGAATCTGGACATTGCAAAAGGTCTATCTGGAAAAACGCAAAAACAAAGCATTTTAGTATTGCTTGTACTTGCTGTTGCCGGATGCGGGGAATCGGTACTTACCGAGCCTGAGCAATCGCCAGATCCGGTCGTGCTCGAAGTGCCAATTGCATTTATCAAGCGCGATTTGAGTGTGGTTGAAAACGGCTCAGTGGCTGGCGTACGAAACTTGGCTGAGCCGGCTGAATTTCTCCCTGGTGCAGCACTATACATCAAATCCAGAGCTTCAACGTCTGCTGTCGAACTGAATATTACCGACCGTTTATTCACCGCTAATGAAGGGGGTGAAGCGACTAGCGAGATTCTGCCGTATGACGTTAAAGATCTCAGTGCATCTTACGACGGTACTCGACTGTTGTTTGCGATGCGCTTCGCACCCTCAGACGAACAACCAGAGCCAACTTGGAATATATGGCAATACGATCGGTTAGAGGACACTCTCAAGCGTATTATTGATTCGGACACTTTGGCTGCTGCGGGTGAAGATACCGGGCCAGTATATCTACCCGATGGACGCATTCTGTTCAGTTCAACCCGTCAACGGGCCAATCAAGCCATTTTATTGGACGAAGGAAAACCTCAGTATGCGGGCCTTGAAGAAGGTCTCGATGTGGCGGCGTCGGTGTTACATGTGATGAACAGTGATGGTTCAAATATCCGCCAGATTTCCTTCAATCAAAGCCATGATTTAGACCCCATAGTGGCACCAAACGGAAAGGTCGTTTTTAGCCGTTGGGATCAGGCGGCAGGTGACAAAGGAATCCACTTGTATCAGATGAATTCTGACGGTAGTGATCTCGAAATCTTATATGGCCGACACAGCCATCAACAGGCTGATCAACGCGTTCAGTTTACCCAAACTAGAATTGCGCCTGACGAGCGTGTTTTGGTCGCATTATCCGATATGCAAGCGGCGTTTTTAGGCGGCAATTTTGCCATTATCGACACTCAAGGTTATACCGACCTACAAACGCCTAGTTTCAATAACCCTGGCAGTAGTGGCGAGGCTCAAAGTCCAGCTATAAGCGCGGACATCAACACCAATGACACTTTTTCGTTAGCAGGTCGCTACGGTTCTCTGTCCCCACTGTGGGATGGTACTGAACGCTATGTCTATAGCTGGAGCCAATGCCGAGCCTTGGAGCCTGTGGCCGACGGAGCCCCCGAAGGTACGCAACCGGATATTGTTCCCTGTACAGAAGAGATTATTGCCGACCCTAGTTACGAACCTGCGCCCCCGCTGTTTGGGCTATGGTTGTACGATCCCACTGAAAACACGCAATTGCCTTTGGTCATTCCTCAGGAAGGCTTTGCCTACACCGAAGTGGTCGCGATGGAGTCAAGACCGTTTCCGGCTGATCCGGGGCTTCCTGAACGCATCGACGACCTGGTGGCAGAAAATCGCGGTGTAATCCATATCCGTAGTATTTATGACTTCGCTGGAGAAGACCTGAGTCCGGGTGGTTTGAGCGTTATCTCTAATCCTGAGTTGACGCCGGTTGGTGATCGCGTCGAGCGGTTTCTGCGAGTCACCAAAAGTGTTTCGATACCTGACGATGAAACATTGGATTTCGACAATTCGGCGTTTGGCCGTTCGCGCAATCAGCTGATGAGAGAGATCTTGGGCTACACGCCTATTCAGCCTGACGGTTCAGTGATGGTTTCTGTGCCTGCCAATGTGCCATTTGCCATTAGCATTGTCGATGCCAATGGCCAGCGTATATCCAGCCGACACAACAATTGGCTACAAGTGATTCCCGGCGAGGTTAAAACTTGTAATGGTTGTCACACGCCCAGCAGTGAATTACCCCATGGACGTCGTGATGCAGAGGCTGCGTCAATAAATTTAGGAGCACCAACAAACGGTGGTTCATTCCCAGGGGCAAATCCGGCGTTGTTTACTGATATTGGCGAAACAATGGCGCAAACCTATGCTCGAGTATTAGGTTTACCCAAATTGGCGCCTGATATTGTTTTCAGTGATATATGGAGCAACCCAGCCACGACTGTGCTGGCTCCTAATATCAATCTTACCTATGCGGAATTGGGAACCAATTTACCGGTTTCACAAGCGTGTGCACAAAATTGGACAGCACTGTGTCGCAGTACCATTAATTTCCCAGAGCATATTCAGCCCCTATTTGAGCGTCCGCGACTCGAGACGGATGAGAATGGACTCATTGTCGCTGACAATACATGTATTGCTTGTCACTCCACTACTGATAGTGAAGGGGAAGTTCAGGTACCAGCCGGGCAATTGGAGTTGACGGCGCAACCTTCGCTAGAAGATCCAGATGTGCTGCGCAGCTACCGGGAGCTATTTTTCAACGACAACGCGCTAGAAATTATCGAGGGTGTATTGGTCGATATCCAGGTACCGGTATTGGATGAAAATGGCAATCCGGTCTTTTTGGTTGACGAAGACGGCGAGCTAGTGCTCGACCCTAACGGCGAGCCCATACCCCTGACCGAGCCAGTCAGAGTGCCGCCGACCATGAGGACAAATGGTGCGCGCGCAAGCGGCAATTTCTTTCAACGCTTCGATGATGAAAATAACACGCATAGTCTATGGTTGACTCCAGTAGAGCGAAAATTAATCTCTGAGTGGCTTGATGTAGGTGGCCAATACTACAATAATCCATTTGCTATCCCTCAGAATTAACAAGGTTTTTATGGACTTTAGAGCGCTGAAACGAATGCCAAGCTGGATTGCTTTTTGGCTTGCCTGCGCAGTTGGTTGGACGGTCAATGCTGACCCATTGGACGTGGTCGTTGCTGAGCCCTTTGTTGAAATGCGCACTGGCCCAGCGAGTGATTACCCAGTGTTTCACGTTGCTGAGAAGGGGGAGGTCATCACCATTTTGAAGTCGCATACCGATTGGTATAAAGCGGTGAATACGCGCGGTATAGAAGGATGGATTTCGGCGCGGGACCTCAATCAAACATTGGCATTGGATGGGTCGCGAATTGCGGTGTTTGAAGGGTCTTTTGACGACTATCAAAAGCGTGACTGGGAAATGGGGGTAAGCGTTGGAGTCTTGGAGGATGTGACGTCGCTGTCAGCTTCAGGCGCTTGGGTCGTAACCCCCAATATCCTGCTAGAAGGCACTTATGAACAGGCGTTGGGTGATTTTGCAGAGAATCGTTATTGGTCTTTGCGAGTTGCTCACTACACCTTTCCAGAATGGCAATTGAGCCCATATTTAGCAGTCGGCGCTGGGCAATTGAGGACTACTCCGCGGAGTAATCTGGTGGCCTCCGGTGACGAGTCTAGGCGTAGCGACATTATGGAAGCTGGAATTGGTATTCGGTATTACCTGAGCGGCAATATGGTCGTTAAACTTGAATATAAAAATCTGTTGGCATTGACCCAACGAGATGAGCAAGAGGAACTAGAAGCATGGAAAATTGGCGTAACCGTATTTTTCTAGTGTTTGACAACGGTATGGCAGCTGCAAAATATGGCTTGGCATGTGCCGTATTAGTTGTTGGGACGCCCTTGACTGCCGCTGCCCAAGTCGTCGAGTCACGCTCAGACAGCGCCGCTACGCCACCACCGATAATTGACCCAAGAGTTGAGCGGCGCAGTGTGACGTATGCCGACATAGACAGTGAGAATTTTGAAGTAACTGCATTTGCGGGCTTTCAGTCGATCGAAGACTTTGGCAATGACGCGACGGTGGGTTTGAGACTGGGGTATCACGTTACTGAAAATTGGTTTGTTGAAGCGGCCTATGCCTCTTCCACTGCGGGCACTACCAGCTTTGAAGATTTATCCGGCGGCGTGCAGTTTCTCACCGACGATGAGCGTGAATTCGAAGTCTACGACTTGTCTGTCGGCTACAACTTAAACGGTGAGATCTTTTTCTCCGAAGGGGTCGCGTTCAATACCGATTTTTACTTAATGTTAGGTGGTGGTAGTACCGATTTTGGCGGCGACGAGCGCTTTACTGTGACCCTTGGTGCTGGATACCGTCTACTGTTGACCGACTATATGGCATTGCGCGTGGACGTGCGTGATTATGTGTTCAATAGCGATTTGATCGGCGAGGAAAAGTCGACTCATAACATGGCTTATACGCTCGGAGTTAGTCTGTTTTTTTAGGAGTCTATGATGCGTAGAAAATATTCAGTCTTTAGTGATTTTCGCACACTAGCAGTCGCCATTGGGTTGGCGCTGTTAGCAACTGTATTTACCGCTGGTGCCCATGCTGCGAGCACGGCTCAATTGGCACCTGATTTCACACTACCCAGTCGTGACGGGGACAATCAGCGCCTAGCTGAACAGCGGGGTAATATCGTATTAGTCAACTTTTGGGCTAGCTGGTGTGGTCCATGCCGCGAAGAGTTACCCGAAATGGAAGCGCTACAACAAAAATACCAAGATCTAGGATTTACTGTATTGGCTGTAAACGTTGATGACAAGCCTGAAAAGGCTAACGTTTTACTCGATGATATTGCGGTGTCATTCCCGGTGTTATTTGACAGCCAGGGCGCGGTCAGTGAGCTATACGATGTTAGCGCTATGCCGACCACAGTTATCGTTGACCGCAATGGCATGGCTCGTCTTACCCATAAGGGCTACAAGTCAGGCGATGAGGCGAAATACGATAAAGCGATAAAACTGCTAATGCGGGAGTAGGGAGATGAAAACGCATATTCGCATTCTCGCAGTTGTTGGTTTTACCCTGGCTTCAAGTGGTTGTGTCAGTACTGACGAGTTTGCTTTTAACGGGGTCGAGCCGTGGGTAAAACCGTATGAGCGCTCAAATCTAGCGGATCCGATTATGAGTATGAATCGAAATCCAATCGCGCGTCGGTACGCCAAGCACGTGTTTGAATCCCGAGAAGGGGCTCGAGGAGCGGATGGTGGTGCGGGTGGAGGTTGCGGATGCAACTGATTTACCAAATGTTTGCGGCTTTGCTCCTGTGTGTTGTCATAGTCACGCAGGTTAAAGCCGCTGTTCTGCCGCAAGATCGCTCGGATGTTATGTATCACCATTATTCGGGAGATGGCGTTACCATCGATGGTCCCTCGATTTTACTGCGTAAAAAAGTAGGGAACTCAGTGTCATTGTCGGCTAATTATTTTGTCGACACCGTTTCCGGCGCCTCGATCGATGTGCGCGCGACTGCAAGCCCTTACGTCGAGGAGCGGACCGAAACGACGCTAGGAGGGGACTTCCTCCACAACAAGACCCTCGTCAGCATGAGCTATACCAATAGCAGTGAAAATGACTTTGAGGCCAACTCAGCCTACATTGGCATCAGTCAGGATTTTTTTGGCGACCTGACGACGTTGTCGATGAATTATGCAAAAGGGTGGGATGAGGTTGGTCGACGCGGTGACGAAAGCTTTGCCGAGGAAGCTGACCGGCATGTATATGGCCTAGGTTTAACTCAGGTCCTCACCAAGAATCTTATCGTTGGCTTGAGCGCCGAACATATCTCTGATCAAGGCTATCTCAATAACCCTTATCGCTCTGTTCGTTTTGTCGATACAAATAGCCCGCGAGGGTTTGGGTTTACGACTGAAGTATACCCAGATACCAGAACCAGTAATGCGGTATCGCTAAACGCCAATTACTATTTGCCCTATCGCGCAGCGCTATATGCGGATTTTCGTTGGTATAACGACACCTGGGGAATCAGCGCTAGCAATGGCAAACTAGGCTACATCCATACTATCGGTGATGAATGGATTATTGACGTGTATACGCGTTTTTACAGTCAGGACAAAGCGGACTTCTACCAGGACCTGTTTGCGCGGCCGGACGAGTTCAACTTCATGGCACGCGATAAAGAGATGAGCACGCACAGCAACTGGTCTGTTGGGATGAGTATCGCTTATGAATGGCGCTTTTCTGCAGCAGCGATGATTAAAAAGTCGAGCATTCAGTTCGAATATGATTATATGAATTTCGACTATGACGATTTCAGAGATGTCACGGCCGAGGGACCTGTTGGTGAAGAGCCACTATTTGGTTTTACCGCAAATGTGATTAAAGTGTATGCGTCGATTTGGTATTAAGCGTTCCAAGGACGCAAAAGGAGAAAGATCTATGTGGAGAGAATGTAAACGCGTGGGGTTGTTAAACATTCTCATGCTGTTGTTGCTTGCTACAGCAGCAACCTTGTCCTTCCATGCGAATAGTCAACCACAAGAGGATGATTTGAGTATTTTGGCACCTGTCAAACCAGCTGCTGACAGCGAATTAGGTCAAGAGATAGAAACACTCCAACAAACGTTGATTCAGTTGAATCGCGATTTGTTCATTTTGGAAGAAGATTTGCTGTTCCCCTCGAGTACTCAAATAGCCGTGTATTTATCAATGGATGTCGGGACTTATTTTGATTTGGACTCAGTCGAAATAAAAGTGAATGATAAGACCGTTGAACACTATCTCTATACCGAAAAACAAGTTAACGCGCTCGAGCGCGGTGGAGTCCATCGCGTCTATGTTGGCAATATAGGCCAAGGTGAGCATCAGCTTACGGCTTTTTTCCACGGTTTCGGGCCCAATAAACGCGCCTACAAGCGAGGGGTTAACCTAACCTTCGCCAAGAGCGAGCAGCCGAGTGCAATTGAACTGCAAATCGTTGATTCAGAGACCGCTCAACAGCCTGAATTCGTTGCCAAGTCACTGTAACGGGGAATCGGATCACGCACTATGTTCGCTGTTTCACTGATTCTACGGCACTTGAAAAAAGCATTTAGTCACCCTCCATTGATATTGGTCGGTCTGTTGCTGTGCCCCTTTAGTTTGGTGGCCCAAGACAGTGAACCCGAATCTGCCACTCGCCTTCAAGAACTTCGTTTTGGGCAGGTGTTGTACGAATATTTCCAAAATAAACCACTTGCGAGCTTAGAGGCTGCTGAACTGGCCGCATTTTATGGATATCCCATTGAGCAAAAAGGTCGCATGCAGCTGATCCAAGGCGGTGCCAGTTTGCAACTTGGCCTAACGCGTTCAGCAACTGAACAGTTGAGCCAGTTGCTGGCGCAAACACAGCCGCCAGATATTCAAGCTCAAGCTTGGTATTGGCTGGCCAAAACGGCCTTCCAGCAGGGTATGTATGCGGTCAGTGCACAAGCGAGTGCTAAATTGCAGCAACCGGGATTACTCGACTTTATCGAACCCCAACAATTCCAAGAAATGGCATATCAACATGCTTTCTACCAGTTACAGCAACGTCCAGAGGACTGGCAAAACATTCTCTCTGGCGTTGATTCTTCAACAGAATGGTATCCATACCTAGTCGCCAATGCCGCTATACAAGCATTTAATAATGCGCAATTCGATATGTCCGCAAGGTTGTTTGTCGATGCCATAAAAGCGCTTCAAGCACCTGAAACGGCTGAATGGGAATGGTCATTTGATTGGTTGTCATGGTTTGACCCTAGAGAGTGGTTTTGGGATCAAGAGCAAACAGTCACGCCGGTCAATGTAAAAGCAAGAGAACAGAATGCGTTGTTGGATCGCTTGTATTTGAGTCTCGGCAGGGCCTTTGTTCAACAGCAAAACTACAATGCGGCTTTTAACGCTTTTAAGCAGGTTCAATCCGATAGTTTGTATGCTGAGCAGGGATTGCTTGCTTACGGGTGGGCTTTGGCTAAAGACGAGCGTTGGTCTGAAGCGATGCCAGTGTGGCAACATTTGCATCGGCAGGGCACTGGCTTGGCGTCTTTACAAGCGACTCATGCACTAGCGTACGGTTTTGAGCGGTTAAGCGACTATCGGCGCGCATTCAACATGCTCGGTGAATCACTCAGTCAATTAAACGCCGCGCGAGACGAGCTGAAGACCTTGCAAGCCCAAATTCTGCAGCCTAGATTTTTTGTGCGTTTAGCGTCTGAACAGAGTGCGATCAAGCAAGTTTGGCCCGCGCGTCATCACGACATGCTGGTGGATATTCTCAGTGGTGACAACCAGGCGGATACCGCCAATCAATTAACGTCAATGCTTCAACTCAACGACGCGGCGAAAATGATTCGGCACAAGCTCCTGACACTTAAGCACATGCAGCAGCTATTAGTGGAACGCAAGGCAGCCTTGCTTGCGCGAGCAGATGATTTACAGTTGGAGCAAGCACGAACAACACTGGACCAGGCTCGCGCCCAACTCACCCAGTTAACTGCCAAAGTTGAGCAGGCACAGCAGTACCCTGAGCATTTTGCCTCTGCCGAGCAGCGGTCACAACTCGTGCGTTTGACAGCCATTGAGCGCCGTCTGCAAAAACTCAAGACCTCAGATTCGGGTATATCAACGCAGCGGGTAGAGCAGTTGCAGCAGCGCTATGAGATCCTTCAAGGCGTGCTCCAATGGCAATTGGCCGAGCAGCAAATAAGTCAACAATATGCTCACGAAAGTGCAATTGCGAAAACAACCGCGGCCTTCAAACAGGCCGAACAGCAATTTTTTGATTTACAGCAGGTCAATCTTGAACAACAGGGGTTAGCGCCGCATTGGCAAGAACAAACGATGCAAATAGCGACTCTGCGCCAACGTTATGCGCAGCAATCACAGCGAACTGATGCTATTTTGTCGCGTCTTTCGGAGCGTTTGGCACAATATGTACAGCAACAAATTAGGTACCGAGATGCGATTTTGTTGGAGCAGATTACCGCCACACAATTAGCGATGTTGCGCATGCAAGATCGTCAACGTGTTAGTCCTTTAGTGGGTGCGGGAGGGCAGGAATAATGGGCTTTTCTCGCTTTCCTTTTCGCAAACGTGTGCAGTTGGCCAGTTTGGTGTTAGGAAGTACCTTTTGGCTGCACGGGTGCAGCTGGAATGCCCCCGAAGTTTATGAAACGCCATCAAATACTGTTTCGCGAGACAATCAGTCACGCGATAATGCCTTAGTCAATTTAACGCTTGAGCCAGTCGACGTTGAAGTCTCATCTCTGCAAGCACTAACACTGCCAGAACTCAGAGAACAGTACCAATCTTTAATGCCAAAAGTGGATGAGCTCAGTGCTAGTCAAGACACTGAGCTAGCATGGCAAGAGGGTCTCGGACACCAAATTCGCAATCGATTAGCTGACATCGAGATGTTACTCGCCGAACAGGCTCAGGCAGATGGCACACAGGCGCCAAATGATGGGTACTATGCGCTAGCCATTGATGCGTATACTGAACTGTTGGCTCAAGCCGAACAGCAACCATCGGTATTAACGCCACTGGCCCGAGAAAACATTCTGTATCAGTTAGCTCGTGCACATAGTTTGCAAGGCGACGAAGATCAGGCAATGCTGTATGCACAGCAACTCCTGCGGTACTTTCCTGATACGCTTTTTGCGAGTGAGTTATATTTCCGCCAAGGCGAGCAACATTACAACAATGGTGACTATACTGCCGCCATAGAGGCTTATCAGCGCGTGTTGGTCGACCAGCGTGCGCAGCGTTTGGGCTTCTTAAAAAGACAAACAGGCGATCCTTTTTACCCCATGTCTGCTTATATGAAGGCTTGGAGCCACTTTAAACTCGACCAGGAGTTCAAAGCACTCGATGCTTTCACATTGATGTTGGCCGCTACCCTAATACCCGAAAATGCCTCGCGAGCGCATCGACCTTTGGATGATCTAGGGTTAAGTGAACGCAAGCTGGTCGATGACGCGATGGCCATGATGGCATTAATTTTCACGCGCCAGGGCGGCGCGAGAGCTATCGTCGATCACTTTTATTATTCTGGTGAGCAGCCCTTCACTTATCTTGTATTTGATCATTTGGCACAGGGTTATCTAAACGATAGTAACTACCGAGACAGTGCCGATGTATGGCAGTCGTTTGCAATCAGCTACCCGCAACACGATTTTGCTATTGAGGCATTCATAAAGCATATTGACGCCTACATTATTGGCGATTTCCCGTCAGACGTGTTGCCTGCTAAGCAGCGCTTTGTTGAGGCCTATGGCATTGAGAGTGTGTTGTGGCAAGGATTCACCGCTGCACAGAGTCAACAAGCCATGCCATATTTGGATCAATATCTACAGGAACTCGCACAATTTGAACATGCGTTAGCACAACAGACGCAAGCACTTTTGCGACAACCTGACGACCTTGATGACGTGCAAATAGAACAGCTAAAAGCCACTCAACAAAAGGCCTTCAGTGCAGCACAGCGTTGGTATAAAGAGTATATCGCGACATTTGGAACGGCCGAAAAAGTCGCCGACATTCAGTTCTACTTAGCTGAAAGTTACTACCAAAACGAGCAGTATGTTGAGGCGGTTACTGAGTATCAAACTTTTGCTTATCAATACCCACAGCACGAACAAGCCGCCAATGCTGCTTACACTGCGTTGTTGGCGCTGCAAACACTGCAGGATACGACGTTAGCCAGTGGCCTAAGTACACTGCAGACGAGCCAAATTGAATTCCTCAATCGCTTTGCCCAAGACCCTAGAGCAAATGCCGTGGCAACAACGCTGACGCAGGATCTGTTTGACCAAGAGCGCTACATCGAGGCGATAGACTGGGCTGGTTGGTTACTAGCGCGTCCGCTCCCCGCTGAAACGGTAAAAGTAGCACGTTTGGTTTTAGCGCAAAGCCAATTTGAAATTCGCGATTATGCGGCAGCTCAGATAAATTATCAGCAACTACTCGCGGGTTTGGAGGCCTCAGATCCACTGGCGGTTGAATTGAATGATAAGCTCGCGGCGACCTACTTCCAGCAGGCGCAGCAATTGCTAACGGCTGCCAATGCTTCGCAGGTGACTAATATTCAAGGGGCAGAAAAACTCACGGCCTCTCAAGCCAGTGCGCTGAGAGCTGCGGTGGAACGACTCCAGCAAGTCATGCTGCAGACCCCTGACTCACCCATTGCGATCAGCGCACAATACGATGCAGCAAACTATTTAATGCAACTGTCGGACTGGTCAGCAGCAATCGCTTTATTAGTCGATTTTGAGCAACGTTATCCAACTCATGAACTAACTGAAACGATCCCCGATAAATTGATCGTCGCCTATGAGAAGACGGGAGATTGGTTACCTGCTTCAGAGCTTCTCGCCAATATTTGGCAAGCGAATCAAGCCACTGATCTGGGCCGCGAGGCATTGTATCTCTCTGCGCAGTATGCTGATCGCGCTGGCGAGCGAGAGGTTGCGTTACCGCGCTTTAGAACATATGCGCATACTTATCCGCAGCCATTAGTAGAAGCTAACGAAGCCCGGTACAGGATGAGTCAGTTTTATGTTGACAGTAATGAGCCGGCAAAACGACGTTTCTGGTTAAACAAAATGATTCAGGCAGATGCCAGTGCCGGAGAATCACGGTCCGATCGGTCTCGCTTCTTAGCTGCAATGTCGCAGACAATATTCGCAGATGATGCTTTTTATATTTATGAGCAAATTGCGCTAACCCTGCCACTTGATAAAAGTATTCAGCGGAAGCGCGAGGCAATGCAGCGCGTAGTCGACATAAATCAACAAATTTTGTCCTATCAAATCGCAGAGTTTAGTACCAAGGCGGGACATCGCTTGGGGCAAGTGTACGGACTGTTAGCCAGTGCTTTATATGCATCCGAGCGGCCGCAAGAGCTCGATGCGTTGGCCTTGGAGCAATATGAAATATTGCTTGAAGAACAAGCTTATCCATTTGAAGAGCAAGCCATAGAGGTTTATCAGCGCAATACCAAACGCAGCTGGCAAGGTATCTATGATGCGTGGGTAGCGCAAAGCTTTGCAGCGTTAGCAGAGTTATTACCTGCGCAATATGACAAGCAAGAGCAGTCAAGTGAGGTTGATTATGCGGCGTTCTGATCAACACCATAGCACTCGAATTTTGTGGCTTGCCATCGTGCTAGTCTTATTGCTGACGGGTTGCTCGAGTGTGCCGCTGTGGCCAAGCGCAGAACAAGCGACTGATACGTCTGCGTCAAATACGAATCCCGAAGTCATTGTCACACAAGCATCTGTGAATCGCTTTTTGCAAACTAGGCGAGCACTTTCCGCGGTTCACAAAGCGCAACTTTCGACTTTGCAGCAACAAATGGCACGGGGCGATCAGGCTGGGGTGAGTGCGACGCTAGATGTATTACTCACTTCATTGGATGCTGAACCTCAACCGGCGTCAATGCTGCTACTCGCGATTGGCGATGGCTTTCAGTCAATAGATGAACACCGCGAAGCCGAGCAGTATTGGGTCAAAGCCATTGAACAAAACGCAGACAATTATTTTGCGCATGACCGGCTGGGTCAGTACTACCGAAGAGAAGGTCGATTTGTGTTGGCTCGCAAACACTACAACCGCGCAATTTCAGCGTGGTCAGGGTTTGCGAATGGTTATCGTAACCGCGGTATCTTATTTGACTTGTATATGGGTGACAAAGCTGCCGCTTTAAACGATTACATCCAATACAAACAATTACTGGAAGAACAGGGATTATCAACCAAGCTGGTTGATCGTTGGATAAAGGAGATGCAACGTGCAGTTCAAACAGAGAGTTAGATCACGACGAGCGTTCAAGCGCAAAAACGCGATGGTTGCCGCCTATTTGGTGATTACGAGTACCAATCTGATGGTGACTGATGTCATGGCACAGCAAAGCAATGAGCGCGACGTAATTAAGTTGGAGTCTACTATACGTGGCGACCAACAGCAGCCGAGAGTGCTATCTATTGTGCCTTGGGATTCGCCACCGCATATGCGGATGGGCCGCGTAGCGTTGACTGGAGAGGCTTCCCAACCTATGGCGCCTATCGAGCGACAAGCATTTTTGAATCGTCTGGCCCTGCATCAGGTGTTGTTTGAGTCTAACTCAAGCATTCCTGCAGAGACGGACGCTAAAAACAATAAGTAAGGATAAGAAGTGATACTCATCAATTATTTGGAATTGAGTACACTGTTTCACACTATATCGTGCTGTCATGCCGTTTTGGCAAGGGCCCGTTAACATCATTGGAGAAAGTTATGGATGTTATGCAAACCATCGTGCGTTTTTTTCAGGAAGGGGGACCGTTTATGTTCCCGATTTCGATTGTATTGGCGCTCGGGTTGGCAGTTGCAATTGAGCGTTACGTATTTCTGAGCATGGCACGGCGTACTAATAAGGCGGCTTTTGCACAAATAGAACCCTTACTTGCTTCGAATCGTTTCGACCAAATTTTGTCACTAGGTAAGACGAATAGCGCGCCAATCAGTCGTGTGATTGCTGCTGGTATCGCCAGGTTGAGTATCAGTCCGCGCCGAGAAGATATCGAATATGCGATGGAAGAAGGTTTGATGGAATCGATTCCGCGTCTGGAAAAGCGGACTCCGTATTTGAGTACCCTTGCCAATATTTCAACGTTGCTCGGTCTGCTAGGTACTATTATTGGACTCATTGCAGCGTTCTCAGCGGTGGCCAATGCCGACCCAGCAGAAAAGGCGAGCCTGTTGTCTCAAAGTATTTCTGTGGCGATGAATACCACGGCTTTTGGACTCATCGCTGCAATTCCATTATTGGCTTGTCATTCCATTCTACAAACCAAAACAACCGAAATAATCGACAGTATGGAAATGGCCGGCGTTAAATGCCTGAATACCTTGATCGCGAGCCACAATATTACGCCTAAAACGCGTGCTACTGACGTAAGTGAGTAAGACCGATGTTAGGCAAAAAACGCCAACATAAACTGGCTCGTCAAGAAGCCGAACTCGACATCACATCATTCATGAATTTGATGATCGTATTGGTTCCGGTCTTGTTGATGATGATGGTGTTTTCAAAGATCACCGTTGTTGAGCTTCAGTTACCGGGACTCAGCACGCTGGGACCAGAAGAGAGTATTGAAAACCAGCAATTGGAAGTGTTGGTGACTCGAAACACACTGGAAGTATATTTTCCACAAGGTTATTTGGTCCAAGCGATCCCTGCGAAAGTTGATGTAGAGAGTGGTCGAACGCTGCATGATTTTGCGCAGCTTCAAGGTGTATTAAAGCAAGTTAAGCAAACCTTGTTAGCAAAAGAAGTTGATAAAAACGACCTCGTTTTGTTACTCGACGATGATGTGTCCTATCAAACGATTGTCAGCTTGATGGATACTGTGCGCTCATATCCGGACGTCGTCGCTGCATCTGTGGTTCCCGCTGAGCTGTTTCCCAACGTGTCATTAGCCGATGCTCCGGCGCGCTCGTTTAAAGGTGAGGGCACACAATGAAGCAGTCTATGCGTGCCAAACGGATGGCGAGACATCACAAACGGCTTTCCTCGCAAGGAAAATTAAGTCTCGTATCGTTGATGGATATCTTCACGATCTTGGTGTTCTTTCTGATGCTCAACGCTTCGGATGTTCAAGTACTGCAAAATGACCGCAGCCTCACATTGCCGAAATCCACTGCTGACACAGCCGCGGAAGAGCAGCTGTTACTCACAGTCAGTGCAGAGCGGATCATGTTGGATGGTAAGTTGATTATGTCTATTGATGCGATTATCCAAGACCAAGATGGAGAGCTGGAGCCACTCGCAAATGAATTAGTGTTTAGGACTCAGCTAAGAACCGAAAGACAACCCTCTACTGACGAAGAAACGCCTGCCTACGCTATTACGATTATGGGCGATCATGAAATTGAATATCAGGTATTAAAGAAAATCATGCAGACCTGCGCAACACAGGGCTATACAAACATAGCGTTAGCGGTGGAGTTCGTGGAGCCTGAGTCAGAAACCGTCGTCAGTGCCGGAGGCGCGGAATGATTGCTGTTACGCCCTACTATTTTTCGACGCTGCCATGGTCGAGCGGCGAGGAAGAGAATAAACGCTTTCGACGTCTGACAACTGGGACCTTAGTTGTTGCGTTGTTGCTCGCAGTGTTGGTCAATAGCATTGATGTACCAGAACCCACTCGCGAACAAAAAGCCAAGATCCCACCGCAATTGGCCAAGATCCTCGAGGCCAAGGAGCCACCCGCAGTCGAACTGCCTGAACCCGTTCCGGTAGAGCCGGAACCTGAGCCCGTGGTTGAGGAAGTGATTGAGCCAGAGCCTGAACCCGAACCTGTAATCGAAGACGTCGTTGAGCCTGAACCAGTGGTAGAAGAGAGGCCTGAGCCGGTCGTTGTTGCTGAACCTACAGAAGCAGAAAAAATCCAACTGGCTAAAGAGACGGCTGCTCAAGCCGGCGTGATGAACTTCTCTGATGACCTGGCAAGTCTGCGCGATTCTCTTGATTTAGGTAACTTGGCTGACACTCAGTTGACCGAGGGCGCTGGAGAGCAAAGTGAAACGGCGCGCAAGTTAATAGGGCAAGCGGTGAACACCACGAGTGGTGGCATAGACACCTCTTCTTTGTCGTCAACCGTTGGCGCACGTGGCACGCTTGAAGGTCGAAAAACGACTGAGTTTGATGCGCCTACAGAAGGAGCTGCAGCATTGGCGACTCAGCGATTTGAGGTGGAAGCTGAGGCTGAGGTCATCGGTGATCGCAGTGTTGAGTCCATTCGAAAAACACTCTCTCAAAACAAAGGCGCAGTGTATTCGTTGTATCGACGTGCGCTGCGGTCTGAACCTGAATTACAGGGCAAGTTGACTATTCGGTTGGTCATTGCGCCAAATGGTCAGTTGACGTCTGTGACGCTAGTCGGAACTGACTTGGATTCCGATGACCTGGTGCAGCGTCTGCTATCTAGAATTCGACTCATTAATTTTGGTGCGTTAAATGTCACCACGACGGAACTTGAATATACCTATAACTTTCTTCCGTTTTAGTACCGGACTACGCTTGGTACTGTGACAATCGCACGACTTTCAGGCTGGTTCTTGGCTGTCTTGGGCCAGCCTGAGTGTTTTTTTAGAAGTTCTAGCACCTCAATCACCAAACCTAGGCTGACAACCCTATTTTGCGCTTGTACAAGTTGAATAACTGTATATACTGACAGTTAACTGTATGAAATAACAGGCTGGTTATGCGTCCACTAACTCAACGACAAGAAGAAGTTCTTTCCTTAATTAAAACCACCATGGCTGACACTGGTATGCCACCGACACGGGCAGAAATTGCACGTGAATTGGGTTTTAAGTCAGCGAATGCTGCCGAGGAGCATTTAAAAGCACTGGCGAGAAAGGGTGTTATCGAAATTTTGCCGGGTACGTCGCGTGGTATTAAATTGAACATTCCATTGGATGATCAAGACGACGAAGCCCTAGGTTTACCACTGATTGGTAGAGTTGCTGCAGGTGAACCCATCTTAGCCCAAGAGCATGTTGAGTCGCACTACAAAGTTGACCCTGAATTATTTCATCCACAGGCTGACTTTCTGTTGCGCGTCAATGGTATGAGTATGAAAGACATCGGTATCTTAGATGGCGATTTACTGGCTGTTCATAGCACTCAGGATGTGCATAACGGCCAAGTGGTTGTTGCTCGTGTTGATGAAGATGTCACAGTGAAACGCCTCGAAAAACGCGGTCGAGAAGTGCTACTACATGCAGAAAACGAAGAGTTTCAGCCGATAAAAGTCGACCTTGCATCACAACCTTTCTCTATCGAAGGTATCGCTGTTGGCGTAATCAGAAACGCAGATTGGATGTAAGGTTGTACATCAACGTTAATGGGTTGTCGGGTTTAATAACCGACAACCATACCTTTCGGAATAACGGTAACTCCGGTATCTGTCACCGTTAACCCGCGCGCCATGTCCCGCTTGTGATCGAATCCAATGTGCATATTGGGCGCGATAACCACGTCTTTGTCAGCAATAACTTTGTGCAATTGGCATTGATTCCCAACGTGTACTTTGCCCAACAGTATACTCTCATTAAGTGACGAGCCCGCTGCGACTCTAACTCTATAACCCAATACGCTTTTTTCTACATTTGCCCCTTCAACTTCACAACCAGAGGCAATAATTGCGTTGTGAATAGTGCTTTCCACGCCACTAGAATCAGCCATAATCTTGGCCGCAGGCACGGGTGGATGATAGCTGCGCAATGGCCATTTGGGGTTAAACAAATTAAACGCTGGGTCATGTTCAAGTAAATCCATATGCGCCTGCCAAAAAGCGTCAAGTGTTCCCACGTCCTTCCAGTAAAAGCAGGTGTTTTCATTGGTTATCTTGTTCTTATGGAAGTCGTACACTTGTACTTTATGGGTTGGGAACGCCTTAGGAATAATGTCACAACCAAAATCATGTGATGATTTTGTATCCTGATTGTCTTCGCTGAGCGCTTGAAAAAGAAATTCTGCATCGAATACATAATTTCCCATTGAAATAAGGGCCATATCCGGTTGGTCGGGCAGCGGGGTCGGGTTTCGCGGTTTCTCATCAAATCCAATCATTCGATAGTTTTCATCTACACTGATCACGCCAAATTGAGCGGCCTCTCGCAGTGGCACACGCGTAGCGCAGACGGTTAATGCGGCACCTGTATGCTCGTGATACTGCACCATCTGGCGTACGTCCATTTTGTAAATGTGGTCACTACCAAAGACACATACGTTATCGGGTTCATGTAAACCGATAAGGCGAATATTTTGGTAAATGGCATCCGCGGTACCTTCATACCATCGTTTACCCATTCGCATTTGCGCTGGGATAGCGTCGATAAAGTTATCGGTAAGTCCGGATAGATGCCATGCTTGACGCAAGTGGATGTTAAGCGATTGCGATTTGAACTGCGTCAGTACATATATTTTTAAGTAATCAGAATTAACAAAGTTATTGAGTACGAAATCGATAATCCGCATGCTGCCCGCAAAAGGAACAGATGGCTTACTTCTGGTTTCGGTGAGAGGGAATAGTCGTTTACCTTCGCCACCGGCCAAAATCATTGCAATCGTTCTAGACATTCATTTTCTATCCGTTCAACGCGGTAAAAAAAGTCTAGCAGCTAGTTGCACAGGGTAAATGTGCTCGAGCTGGGAATTAGATATAGATCAAACAGGTTGATTCGAACCTAAAGGGGCTATGGCCACGCTCATGCACGTATAGTGCTTTTCACTGTGGCCCGGTATCATTTATGCCTTGGTTAAACCTGTTCGGCAATAAATTCCGCGACGTGTTCAACGACGTAGGGGTCACGCACGATCCTTCGGTGTCCTAGGCTCTTGGTGGTCACTAGTCGAGCACTGGATAAAACAAACTGAATTTTCTGTGCATGCCAGAACGGTACTTCTTGGTCTTCTTTGTCGTGAACCAACAATGCAGGAATGCTGAGTTCAGCAGCACGCTCTGCCAGATTGATCCGCTCAAATGGGATCCCAACAGTCGTCTCCACTCCATTGACAAAACGGTTCGTCACAGACGCTGTGAGCCCGATGAATTGTGCGAAACGTCGTGACACCGACTCAAAATTAGAGGGTCCTGAAATACTTATGACTTTGTTGACGGGCAGTCCTTCAAGCGCTGCATATAATGCTGTGCCACCACCCATAGAGTGACCGATAACCGCCTCAAAGGGGCCAAACGATTCGGCCGCTGCGAACAACGCATCAACAAAGCGTTTTGGATGAGAAACCTCTCCACTTGATTGGCCATGCCCTGGTGCGTCAACCGCAATTACTTTAAATCCTTTGGCAAGGAGTTGTGGAACAAAGGCTGACATTTGAGTTGCGCGTCCCTCCCAGCCATGGATCATCAGCACTTGGCGATCGCCAGTTCCCCAGCTTATCGCTGAGCAACCATCGGACAGCATATGACGGGTTCCTTCTTGTTCCGCAATCATTTCCCACGACTTCGGTGTGTGTCGACGAGGTCTGAAAAACAATTGCAGCGCCCGCTTTACTGCTCGAGTGGGTGATATCAAACTAATGGATTTGTTTTGCAGTCTAAACAACTGCAATGCGATTGAACTCATAATAATCTCCTGTCAACCTGACGTGAGGTAGGTTAGAAAGTCAAAAAAATTTCAGCCGGTTTCAACCAGCTGTAGCGCCGTTGTCTTAACCGCTTCAAATTGCTTAGGGTCCTCAGCAACGCGGGATGACAATAAGCCACCTTGAAGTAAAGCAAAGATCGCTTCTGCGAGTGTTTTTGCTGGCAGTGCTGTGCCGAACACTCGTTGAGCTTGTCCTCTCTCAATGATCGCTTTCAGTCCACTTTGATGCGTTGCATACAAGTGTTTGACTTTTTCGCGGGTAGAAACAGGCAAAGCATCCCAACACACGGCGAAATTTGCGCCTGGGCACATTTTCTCGGCGGCGCCGATATTGCGTAAAAACCAATTGATGTAAATCCGCAACTGTTTTGGTGGTGGTTCATTGACAATTTGTTGTAAGGCATCGCGAAGCCTGTGCCGTGTTCGGTCAATGAGTGCCTCTGCTAGCTGATCTTTGCTTTCGAAATGGTAATAAACACTGCCTTTTTTGATACCCACACCGTCAGCTAATGTCTGGAATGAGACATTGGCAAATGATTGTGTTTGTAAGATCTCTTCAGCAAGATCCATCAATGCAGTTTTTGTCGGATTTTCAATTTTCATTCACCTACCTTACGTCAGGTTGTCTTGGGTTGTCAATATTTTGTTCAAAAAAACATCAATTGAAACGCGATGCATTGGGATGAAAACCTTGCCATGCTTGTGTTTGGTCAAATGAAACGCGGTTTAAACGTGCGCTTTGTATCTGTGGAATGAATTCTTTCTCTCTAAATGAAGATATAGATAGATTTCAAAATATTTACAAATTAGTTTAAAAAACAACCGATTGTTCAAAAAAACTTGAGAAAACACTAGACTAAACCTACCGATCTGAGTAATTCTTATACATCCCTTAACATAATAATAACAAGCGCCTATAAATCCGTTTACATGCTGTGATCTATGTATTTCTGGAGAACAATGGGGCAATTCGCTTTACGCGCTTAATTAAACTACGAACTTCGACGGAGGTGTTGAGTGAGACCGCTCATCAATAAAGCCGCTGCTTTGCTGGGAACGCTTATAGCTGGATCTGCAATGGCAGAGACCACTTCAGAGAAAGACCCTTATCAATTAAATTTGACCAATGGTGTTACCGACATCAGCAATCAGGTGTACGACCTGCACATGCTGATGTTCTGGATTTGCGTCATTATCGCCGTGCTAGTGTTTGGTGTGATGTTCATTTCCATGGTGTTGCATCGCAAATCACGCGGCGCTAAGCCAGCGAATTTCCACGAAAGTGTCAAAGTTGAAGTTGCGTGGACGGTTATTCCTTTCCTGATTCTTGTCGGAATGGCGATACCTGCGGCCAACACGCTGATTGCTATGGAAGATACTAGTGCGCCTGACATGACCGTATTGGTAACTGGCTCTCAATGGAAGTGGCACTATAAATACATGGACCATGAGGTTGAGTACTTCTCACTACTCGCGACTCCGCAAGACCAAATCAATAACCGCTACGACAAAACAGAGAATTACTTGTTAGAAGTAGATCGACCCTTGGTTATACCGACGGGTCAGAAAGTGCGTTTCTTGATCACATCTGACGACGTCATTCACTCATGGTGGGTGCCTGATTTTGCGGTTAAGAAAGATGCAAACCCAGGCTTTATCAATGAAGCTTGGACCATGGTTAATGAACCCGGCATCTATCGCGGCCAGTGCGCAGAGCTATGTGGTAAAGACCACGGTTACATGCCGGTAGTTGTAATAGCGAAAGATCCCGCTGACTATCAAGCCTGGATCAATGAACAGCAAGAGATTCAACGCAAAGCAAAAGAAGAAGAACAAAGACTGCTGGCGATGAATATGAGTATGGAAGAACTGATGACAGAGGGAGAGCGCGTATACCTTGCAGCTTGTGCGGCTTGTCATATGCCTAACGGTGAAGGTTTGCCAGGTGTCTTCCCGGCACTTAAAGGCAGCCCAATGGCCCTCAATGATATTCCGGCACACATTGATATTGTGTTAAACGGAAAAACAGGCACTGCAATGCAGGCGTTTGATAAGCAACTAACCTTGTCAGAAATTGCTGCGGTTGTGACATACGAGCGAAATGCTTGGGGCAACAATACCGGCGACATCGTTCAAGCGAAAGATGTTAACGCCATCGCAACCGGAGAATAGGAGAAAGTTATGAGTTCTGTAACTGAAAATGTCGATCACGACATCGCTCACGGCGGCGATGCTCACGCTCACGACGATCATCACCACGCGCCGCCCTCTGGGATAAAGCGTTGGTTGTTTACCACTAACCATAAAGATATTGGTACTCTGTATTTGTGGTTTGCCTTTATCATGTTTTTGGTGGGCGGAGCCATGGCTATGGTCATCCGCGCCGAGTTATTCCAACCTGGACTACAAATCGTCGATCCCAACTTCTTCAATCAGATGACCACGGTACATGGATTGATAATGGTATTCGGCGCGGTAATGCCAGCGTTCACTGGTTTAGCTAACTGGTTAGTTCCAATGATGATCGGTGCGCCTGATATGGCACTGCCGCGGATGAACAATTGGAGTTTCTGGATTCTGCCGTTTGCGTTTTTAATTCTGTTGTCTTCACTGTTCGTTGAAGGCGGCGGTCCAGCATTCGGTTGGACATTCTATGCACCACTGTCGACAACTTACAGTAGTGATAGTACTGCCTTATTCGTCTTCTCGGTACATATCATGGGGATCAGCTCGATTATGGGCGCGATTAACGTGATTGTGACTATTTTCAACATGCGCGCACCGGGCATGACATGGATGAAGATGCCACTATTCGTGTGGACCTGGCTGATAACCGCATTCCTTTTGATTGCCGTTATGCCGGTATTGGCAGGTGCCGTCACCATGGTACTAACCGACAAGTACTTCGGAACGAGTTTCTTTGATGCTGCTGGAGGCGGAGATCCTGTCTTGTTCCAGCATATATTCTGGTTCTTTGGGCATCCTGAGGTATACATTATGATTTTACCGGCGTTTGGAATTATCTCCCAGATCATTCCGACGTTCTCGCGTAAAAAATTGTTTGGCTATGCATCGATGGTTTATGCAACTGCTTCTATCGCGTTGTTGTCGTTCATTGTTTGGGCTCACCATATGTTTACCACGGGGATGCCACTGGCCGCCGAAATGTTCTTCATGTTTGCGACGATGCTGATATCCGTTCCGACCGGTGTCAAAGTGTTTAACTGGGTCGCAACTATGTGGCGTGGCTCAATGACCTTTGAAGTGCCGATGATGTTCGCGATTGCGTTTATCGTACTGTTTACTATTGGCGGTTTGTCAGGGTTGATGCTAGCGATCACACCGGTGGATTTTCAGTATCATGATACCTATTTCGTGGTTGCGCACTTCCATTACGTGCTCGTGACCGGAGCGGTCTTCTCGATTATGGCGGCAGTCTATTATTGGTTACCTAAGTGGACTGGGCGTATGTTTGATATAACATTGGCTAAGTGGCACTTCTGGTGTTCTCTCATTTCGGTCAATGTACTGTTCTTCCCAATGCACTTTGTAGGTTTGGCGGGTATGCCGCGTCGTATCCCTGATTACGCGTTGCAATTTGCTGACTTTAATAAGTGGATAAGCGTTGGTGGATTTGCATTCGGCTTGTCACAGTTAATTTTCCTCGCGTTGCTGATCAAAGCATGCCGCAAGGAAGGTGAAAAAGTCTCGGATCAAGTCTGGGATGGTGCAGAAGGTTTGGAGTGGGAAATTCCCTCGCCAGCACCATATCACACGTTCGATACGCCACCTGTTGTGAAGTAATTGGCCGCTAGGTGTTGTTATGAGCACAACGACTAACAAGCCCAACGCTAACAACCGACTTGTGTTAAAACTGGTCGGTATCGTTATCGGCATGTTCGGCTTCGGTTTTGCACTCGTTCCGTTGTATGAGGTGTTTTGCGACATAACTGGAATTAATGGCAAAACCGAAGATGAAGCGGCGACTTATTCTGCTGTTATGGTCGATGAGTCGCGCTATGTGACGGTTGAATTTCTAACCCGCACCAACAGCGGAATGCCTTGGGAATTCGAAGCAAAGACCAAACGCATTAAGGTGAACCCTGGAGAACTCCACACGGTAGAGTTTTATGTTAGAAACCCCGCGCGGCGAGACATCGTTGCGCAGGCGATTCCTTCAGTTTCACCTGGCACAGCTGCACTCTACATCAACAAGACTGAGTGTTTCTGCTTCAATCACCAGCCCCTTGGTGCGGGTGAAGAAGCCCTGATGCCAATGCAGTTCTACGTCGACCCACAACTACCGGACGATATTAGCTTTTTCACTTTACAGTACACACTTTATGACGTCACAGAAGCAGCGCAAGAAACTGCACATTTGAACGTCAATAGCTCAGCTGCGCATAGCAGTTAGAAGGAGAAATAGAATGTCTCAGCAAGACACGCAAACATCTTATGAGAAGTACTATGTGCCCGATCAAAGTATCTGGCCCATTGTCGGCGCAGTGGCGCTATTCCTCATTGCCGTTGGTGCTGGTAACTATGTGGTAGAGGTAACCAAGGATAAGCCAGGATTTGGTGGGTACGTGTTAAGTGCCGGCATCATTATGTTAGTGGTGATGTTATTTGGGTGGTTTAAAAACCAAATTGACGAGTCCATGAGCGGACTGTACAGCGCACAACTTGGACGCTCTTATCGCCAAGGCATGATGTGGTTTATCTTTTCAGAAGTCATGTTTTTTGCCGCGTTTTTCGGTGCTCTGTTTTATGCACGCATGATTGCAGTGCCTTGGTTGGGCGGTGCTTCAAACAACGCGATGACCAACGAAGTTTTATGGCCCGGCTTTGAAGCGATGTGGCCGTTGGTCTCCACGCCAGGTGGTACTGAAACGCAAGCCATGGGTTGGGCAGGTTTACCCGCGATTAACACGATCATCCTGTTGATTTCGTCGGTTACGTTGCACTACGCACATGTCGGGCTAGAGCAAAACAAACGCAAACAGTTAAACGTTATGTTGCTAGGCACAATTCTATTGGGTTGTATTTTCTTAGCGTTGCAGGTGTATGAGTATATTCACGCTTATCGCGACCTAGGTTTAACGTTGCAGAGCGGTATCTATGGCAATACCTTCTTCTTGCTCACGGGCTTTCACGGGATGCACGTTACCCTAGGTACCATCATTCTGATTGTCTTGTATTTGCGGGTATTGAAGGGGCATTTCACACCTAAAGAACACTTTGCCTTCCAAGCGGGTAGTTGGTATTGGCATTTCGTTGATGTTGTGTGGGTAATGCTGTTTGTGTTTGTCTACATACTGTAGCCACCGACGGTGAAACAGAATGGTTGAGGTGCTTAACGCACCTCTCCGTCACGCTTAGTATGGCCTTGGGTTAGGCGTGATAAGACCAGTTGCCAGGGCAATCAAAATAATAATAACAATCACAACTGAAGTAAGCACTCTGCGACCGATGAATTTACTCATCGGTTCGCCATCTGGGTCGTGATTCATCATGACTTTCATCGCTAAAAACAAGTTGTAAATCATAAAAATCAGCAAGCCGCATAGTATTATTTTTATCAGCATTTTTATCTCGGGTTGTTAATGGTTGCTGCAAAGAAATCGTTTCCAGTATTAGCTACTCTAGTGACATTTGTCGCTGTTGTCATCATGTTGAATTTGGGCTTATGGCAGCTCGACAGAATGGAGCAGAAAGAGCAACGGCTTAATACGCTAATGCAGCGACAAGCACAGTCGTCAATTGATTTGTTGAGTTTAAGCGATGAGACTCAGGGATTAGCTGATATTCCTGTGCGTTTTGTTGGAACCCCAATGTCGAATCAATATTTGTTGTTAGACAATCGAATTTACAACGGCACCGTCGGCTATGAAGTATTGGTATTGGTCGAGACGAACGCGGGTGTTGTACTGGTCAATTATGGTTGGATAGAAGCCGGTGAATCGCGCCAAGTCCTACCGACAGTTGTTATACCGTCTGGACAACAGGAATTCGCCGGCAATGTTGTCGAACCATCTGACAATCCGATGATTCGAGAGACAATTAGACGGATTGACGCTTATCCCGCGGTTATTCAACAAATTGACATTCCACTGCTTGAGCGACTGACAGGTGAAACACTTTTGCCTTACATCGTATCTCGGGAGCCGCAGTCAACAGACCCCTATGTGCGCAACTGGCAGCCCGTAGTTATGCCTCCGGCCAAACATATGGGGTACGCTATTCAATGGTTTGGGTTGGCAATTGCCGCCACGCTAATTTATCTATTCGCAGTCTTTAAAAGGAAATCTTCTCGTGACTAAATCCAATCGTATAACCGCTATTTTATTAGTTGTCGTTTTCGTCCTGCCGGTCATTTTAGCCAAACTTGCGTTGGATAATGACTGGTTTAACAAAGGCTCGACTAACCGCGGTGAATTAATGGAGCCACCGTTGGATGTTAGTGCATTGATAAGCGATCAAGAACCGAGCTGGCGAATTCTGTATGTCATGCCTGATCAATGTGATGTGAAATGTAAAAATGCACTTTACAGTTTGGAGCAAGTATGGACTGCTTTGGGTCGCCTGTCGGACCGCGCCACCGCGACAGTGATTGTCACCGAGACCAGCGACCAACAACCGCTAGTAGATATGGGCCAACACAGCCACCTTACTGTGTTAACCAGTGATGGTCAAAATGTTAATAAAGTGTTTAAAGATGCGCCTGCAGATGGTATTTTCTTAGTAGACACATTGAATAACGCCATGCTGCGTTATCCATTGCAAGAACAACAAGAACAAGCTGTCATGCATAGTCGCGATATTCTTGCTGATTTAAAAAAACTATTAAAGCTATCGCGAATTGGTTAGGGGTTAAGGGAAATGAGAAAGCTGGTATTAGCGAGCATTTTACTTGCTTTGGTCGTTATTGTTTTAGGAGCCTATACACGCCTTACAGATGCGGGCTTGGGTTGTCCAGACTGGCCAGGGTGTTATGGCCACCTAACTGTGCCGCAAACTCAAGAGCACATTGAAATAGCTAATAGTGCGTACCCTGAACGTCCGGTTGAAGCCGAAAAAGCCTGGAACGAAATGGTCCACCGGTACTTCGCTGCCGGTCTTGGTTTTTTTATTTTAGTGATTTTTATTGCCGCAGCGTGGAAACGCGAGTATCAAAAACCGTTGAAGCTCCCGTTTTTTCTACTGTGCTTGGTTATCTTTCAGGGCATGTTGGGGATGTGGACGGTAACCTTAAATCTGCTGCCAGCTGTGGTTATGGGCCACCTACTTGGTGGGTTTACGGTACTCAGTTGCTTGTTCTTGCTGTATTTGCGAATGACACCTTACCGCATACCGGGTGGCGACGAAGCGTTAAAGCCGATGGCTAAATTTGCCTCAATTGGGATCGCAATTTTGGTCTGTCAGATTGCGTTAGGCGGTTGGACGTCGGCGAATTATGCCGCGTTAGCCTGTACTGAATTTCCTCTCTGTCAGGGAGATTGGACGTCGCGCTTGGATTTTGCCGGTGCGTTCAGTATACCTGAAGCGCAGAATTATGAATTTGGCGCACATGACTACGGTGAACGCATGACAATGCACATTGTTCACCGCATTGGTGCAGTTGTTACCTTTATGTACCTTGCTTGGCTTGCTTTTTCTTTATATAGCAAGGCTTCATCTAGTGCGATTAAGAGCCTATCGGTTTTGATGGCAACTGTCTTAGTTGTCCAAGTCGCGCTTGGTGTTAGCAATATCGTTTATAGCTTACCTTTAACAGTAGCAGTCGCTCACAACGCAGTCGCTGCGTGTCTACTGCTGGTAATGGTGATGCTGACTTACACTCTGTATCGAAAGATATAGCGCATTCTTAAGGAGATCTCCGTGGCTCGTTCAGCTTCTTTTCCCACAAATTCGAAATCAGCAGTACCTGCTCAGCAAGCGACATGGCGTGACTACTACGAGCTGACTAAGCCACGCGTGGTAATGCTGTTATTGCTCACAGCTTTGGTCGGAATGTGCCTTGCGAGTGATAGTTGGATCCCTTGGCAAGTCTTGGTGGCGGGAATGTTCGGTATCGGCGCTTTATCGTCAGCTGCGGCCGTCGTTAACCATGTTGTCGACCATCGCATTGATAGCCAAATGGCCCGAACGTTCAATAGACCAGTGGCGCGCGGCAAAGTCTCAGTTCAAAAAGCATTAGCTTTCGCGTTTGTACTGACTGTGTTGGGTATGGCTACTTTGTTGTTGTTTGTCAATGCGCTAACTGCGTGGTTAACGTTTGCTAGTTTGCTTGGCTATGCAGTGGTATACACCATGTTCTTGAAGCGCGCCACGCCACAAAACATTGTCATTGGTGGACTGGCTGGCGCCGCTCCGCCTTTGTTGGGTTGGGTTGCCGTAACAGGTGAAATCCATGCACATGCTTTGCTCTTGGTTTTAATTATCTTCACGTGGACTCCTCCGCACTTCTGGGCGTTGGCGATTCACAGAGAAAAAGACTACGCCAAAGCCGAGGTGCCTATGCTGCCGGTGACGCATGGAATTGAATTTACCAAAACCTCAGTATTGCTCTATACCGTATTACTGTGTGTGATTTGCCTATTGCCTTATCTAATCGGTATGACAGGCCTCATATACTTAGTCGGGTCTACTATGCTTAATATTGGTTTTATGGCTTACGCTTGGAAGCTCAAATATGCTGCAGACGACACGACAGCAATGAAAACCTTTAAGTTTTCGATTGTGCATTTAATGGTATTATTCGTGGTATTGCTTGTTGATCATTATTTAACATTGCCTTTATGAGCCAAAAATCCATTACGCTAGTTGTTGCGATTGTCGCTTTAGTGGTTGGCGTATACGCTGCTTTAGTTATCGCGCCACCTGCTATAGAAGACGCCAGTGTGCCTGACACCCAATACGTTCAGCTGTACCCAAAACCGCGTGAACTTTCCGATTTTGTATTGACCAATCACAACAACGAAACAGTCAATAAGGACGCCTTTAAAGGTACATGGTCGCTACTATTTGTGGGTTATACCTATTGCCCCGATATTTGCCCAACTACATTGGCAGCGATGAATAGTGCATATCCACAGATTGTGGCGGCAACAGAATCATCGTTGCAAGTCGTGTTTTTGTCGGTGGATCCACAGCGCGATACGATCGAACGCTTAGATCAGTACATGACGTTTTTTAATGATGAATTCGTCGGTATGACAGGTGAGCATGCGCAGCTTTTTCCTTTGGTTCGGAGTATGGGCATGATGTATTCGATGACCGAGAGTACAGACAATCCGAATTATCTGGTCGATCACAGTGCGAGTATCGTGGTAATAAACCCGGAAGCGCAAGTTATCGGTCGTTTTAAGCCTCAACACAAACCCGGTGAACTTGCGATCAGCGACACCGAGCAGATTTTAGCTGACTTACCTGTGCTCATGCGTCAAGGCTGAGCGTGGACGGATTGAGCCATGCTGCATTGGCACGTTGAACCGGCCCGCCAATCAGATGCCGCTCAATTGGCGTCGCTGGTGTTGGCCGCAGCGCCGTCACACTTGTCAATGCTATTCGGTGACGGTGATAGAGAACTCACACTAGCGTATCTAACGTTTGCGTTTGACAATGACTGCGGTCAGTTTGGTTTTGGTAATCATTGGGTGATTCGAAAATCTGACACCGCGATTGCGACGTGCTGCTTCTGGCACGATCAGCTACCACACAATTTCGACCAACAAACGCTGACTTCGTTACATCGTTTTTTCGGGCTCGAACACAGCATGTCAATCTTAACTCGCAATACTGAGTTAGATAATAATATTGCGCGCCCCACCGCGTCGCAATGTGTCGTCGGTCATATCAGTGTTGCGTCTGAATATCGACAGCGAGGTTGCGCTGCTGCACTGCTCAATTTCGCTACCCACTATGCAAAGTCAAAGGGGAAAACGGAATTAGTGGTAGACGTGGAATCGGATAATCACAATGCGATTAAATGCTATTCCGCATTAGGTTTTGCATTGATGAACCCACAAGAGCAACTCGCCTATCAACGGTTTATTAAAGCAGTGTGAGCATCAGCTGCATAGTTTAATCGGGATATTGTCCGTTTTCATCTGCGACGAAAAATGGTTGTGAATACCAATAAAAACGGCCCGGTTCGTCACTGGGGGCGGTGCAGTTGACTCTACTTCTGCCGCTCGGTAGCGCCTCTGGCAGCGTAAAAGAAAAAGAAGACTTCCCGCGCACCAGTTCAAGTGGTTGATTTTTGAAGAAGCATGTAACTTGAGCGCTAGTGGGTCGCTGCTCTGACAGGGCGAGAGTCACGGTGGGCATGGATTCCAGCGGTTGCATTGGATCGAAACTGTTCAGCTCGATCGGCATCGATATACTATTGAGCTTGATTTTAAGTGTTTTTAGGTTGGCATAAATGCCTGCTGCCGGAAAGCGAGGCAGGGCGCCCGTATCACTTGTCACACCGGCAGCGCCAGAATGCTGACCAAAACCAACAAAGTTGTGTGCTTTTAACGCCTGTTTTAATGCTGCATTGAACTCGCCGTAAGGGTAGGCGACATAGCGAGGTGAGTTCGGTACATAGCGTTCAAGTTCAGCTTGAGCGTCGTCAATGTCATGCATTGTTCGGTCCAGCCAATCCGAGTCAGACTCATCGGCTAAACGCTGGAGTAGATGATTGTGATGCTGAGTATGATTGGCAAAACTAACGCCTTGCTCTGCCATCATTTGCACGTCTTCCCAACTCAGCTGATCATTACGCGAGCCAATAATGGCCGGGTTGATAAACACGGTATACGGGAATTGATAGCGCTGCAGGAGCGGGTGCCCGTTGATTAAAATATTCCGATAACCATCGTCAAACGTGATAGCCACTGCATTGGCAGGAAGCGCTGTGCGTTGCTGGAGCGCCTCTACCACAGTGGTCAACGGCAGCACAGTATGATGTTTGGCTAGATACGCGAGGTGCTGTTCAAACTGTTCTGGATCGATACTGGTCGAAGGGGGAGTGTCGCTCGAAACATGGTGGTACATGAGTATTACGGCGTTATTTGCAGTGGCCATTGGCGCATAGGTTACGAGGGACACTAAAATAGCGCATAATAGTCGCCTCGTAGACAGTATGACTCTCATTGATTCAACCATTGAATATCCTTTATAGAATGACTATACCCCTGCCAAAAACGGTGGCTTACAGGTCGTTAAGTTTGTCCAGATTCCCAATGAACACGATGGTACATCCGAGGCTGTCATGGTAACGCAATTCACACCTCATAGGCGACTGCTGGTACTGGCAATACCGATGATTATCGCAAATGTGACGACGCCGATCCTCGGCTTAGTGGATACTGCAGTGTTGGGTCATTTGCCGAATGTAGAGGCTTTAGCGGGTGCTTCGATTGGTGCGCTAGTGATAACTCAGCTGTATTGGATTTGTGGTTTTTTACGTATGTCTTTGACTGGTTTGAGCGCTCAGGCATATGGGCAGAAGGACTTACGACAATCGCCAGAATATACTATGCCGGTATTTCAGGGGTTGGCGCTCGCGGCCTGTTTAGCACTGGCTTTGTTGCTGACTCACGTTTGGCTGATACCGATTGTGCAAAGCATCGCTGCAACAGATACCCTCACATCACGCTACTTAGATGACTATTTTACGGTACGAATCTGGGGGGCTCCGGCTGCTTTGGGCAATCTCGTACTGATTGGATGGTTGGTAGGTCAGCAAAAGACCAAGCACGTATTGCTTATTCAGGTTTTTGGTAACCTCGTCAATATCGTGCTGAGTGTACTTTTAGTCATGGGATTGGGTTACGAAGTAAAAGGTGTCGCGAGTGCGACCATAATCAGTGAATACCTAATGTTATTTGCTAGCCTGTGGCTTTGTTTCAAATCGCTGGTTCCTCAGAGGGTGAAGCTTGTATGGTTTCGATGGCAATCTATCCGTCAGCTGTGCTCACTGAACGTTGCGATATTTGTACGGAATTTGGCGCTGCAGCTATGTCTCGCCTTTATTACCTTTCAAGGAGCGCGGTTAGGCGCCCAAACGGCTGCCGTGAACGCAATTCTCATGCAGTTTTTTGTGTTGGTTTCACTTGGCTTAGACGGCATCGCATATGCTGTTGAGGCGTTAGTCGGTGAAGCGAAGGGGCAAAGAAAACCGTCATTAATAACAGCTCATACGCAACGTGGACTATTATGGTCAGGCGTGCTGGCGCTGTTATATAGCAGTTTTTTTATCATTGCGGGCGATTGGATTATAGGGTTTCTCACCAACAACGAATTGCTGAGAAATGCGGCCGCTGATTACACGCTAATCGTCGTGTTGTTACCCGTTGTTGCGTTCTGGTGCTTTTTGTTTGACGGAGTGTTTGTGGGGCTGAGTGAAGGCAAAGCCATGCGTGACACTATGATATTAAGCGCTGTGTTGGGCTTCTTTCCTGTTTGGTGGTTCCTAGCACCATTTCAGAATTGGGCTTTGTGGTGGGCTTTTTTAAGTTTTCTGGGGGCCCGCGGCATCACTCTTGGTTGGACTTTTTGGCGTCATCGGCAAACGGGTCGTTGGCTTGATTAATCTGTCGCTGTTCTAGCACTCTTGCAAATCGGTTGGCAAAAATACCCCAGTAGCCACGCATCGACAGTGCAAATCCCAATAACGTTACTATGAAGCCAGGCCAATATAACCAACTAACGCCTCTGCCTGACATATACAAAAGACCTGCACCGATTAAAAAAATCAACAAGCCGGTTCGAAACCACAACCAACTTTGTTGGGGTTTCTGCCCGGCTTGATAAATTAATCTGCGCATTGCTCGCTAGTAGTAGGAATGCTCACCAGCTTGGTGTTCCGTCGCATCTTTAACGCCGGTTAATTCACCCGCAAACTGGGCTAGCATTTGCTTTTCTATGCCATCTTTAAGCGTGACATCAACCATTGAGCAACCGTTACAACCGCCACCAAACTGCAGAACTGCTACACCTGCTTCGGTCACTTCCATCAGCGACACTCGACCACCATGACTGGCAAGATTTGGATTGATTTCCGCCTCAATCATATAGTTGATGCGCTCCACTAGTGGCGCATCGTCATCCAGTTTACGCGCTTTAGCGTTTGGCGCCTTGAGTGTTAACTGCGAGCCCATTTGGTCAGTCACAAAGTCTATTTCAGCTTCTTCTAGAAATGGCGCACTCTCTTGGTCAACTACAGCATCGAAGCCATTGAAGTTAAGTGTTATATCATTTTCTTCAACGGCATCGGGCGGGCAATAAGAGACACCACATTCAGCACTCGATGTGCCTGGATTAACAACAAAAACCCGAATATTAGTACCCTCGGCTTGTTTAGCCAGCAGCTTGCCGAAGTGCTCTTGGGCTTGTTCAGAAATCGTGATCATAATTACACCCTTTTTCATATATTGATGCAGTATACCAAAATTACCTGACTAAAACAGTCGGGTATTATCGCTTTTTGCCATTATTTATGCGCTATGAACGATTCAGGTTATAGTGTCGTAAAAAAGCGCAACCAGCACTTGCACATAGCTAAGGGAAAACATGAACAAACGATTAGCCCATTTGTTGCAGACCTCATTACTCGTTGTGGTCGCGATGACTAGCCTTTCAGTCCAGGCAGCTAAACCTGCGGCCGAATATTTCCCCGCAGGAACATCATTTGACCCATCAGTACCAACGCCTAACAGTGTTTTAGGCAGTTACGTTGGTGAGTGGCACGTGCGGCACGACCAATTGGTTGACTACATGTATGCCGTAGCTGAGGCATCGTCGCGCGTATCGATTATCGAAACGGGCCGCACGCATGGGAATCGACCCTTGCTGCAATTGCGTTTTACGTCTGAGCAAAATCAAGCCAGATTAGACGATATTCGCCAGCAGCACATGGCAACCCTTACCAGTGGTACTAAACCCAGTGCAGACGCTCCTTTGATTTTTTACATGGGATACAGTGTGCATGGCAATGAACCCTCAGCGGCAAATGCGGCGCTGTTAGTTGCCTATTATCTCGCCGCGGCTCAAACACCAGACGTCGAGCGCTTGTTAAATGAGAATGTGGTGCTGCTTGATCCTGTGCTTAATCCGGATGGACTTGCGCGTTTTGCTCACTGGGCGAACATGCATCGCGGCGCTACGCTCAATTCTGATCGCGATCACAGAGAACATCGCGAGGACTGGCCTTCTGGCAGAACCAACTACTATTGGTTTGATCTCAATCGAGATTGGCTATTGCTAACGCACCCCGAATCGCGCGCTAGAGTTGCCCAGTATCAGGGGTGGAGACCGCACATCCTGACCGATTTCCATGAAATGGGTTCCGATAGCACTTACTTCTTTCAGCCGGGTATCCCCAGTCGCAAGCATCCGATGACGCCACAATCCAATGTCACGTTGACAGAAGCGCTTGCGGAGTTCCACGCGGCTGCACTAGACAAACAGAAAACGCTATATTTTAGTGAAGAAGCGTTCGATGATTTTTACTATGGGAAAGGGTCTACCTATCCCGACGCGCATGGCAGCATCGGTATTTTGTTTGAGCAAGCAAGTAGTCGAGGTCATCTACACGAGACGATTAACGGCGACTTATCATTTGCAGAGACGATTCAAAATCAAGTCGTTACCAGTTTATCAACGTTTGCTGGGGCGTTGGCAAACAAGCAGGCCATATTGGCGTATCAAGCACAGTTCTTTGCTGATACCCAAGAACTGCGTGAGCAAGATAAAGTGAGAGGTTTTGTGATCGCGGCTTCGTTTGACCATGTCCGGGTTAAGGCGATGACAAGTATCTTGGAGCAGCACAAAATCGATTACGCGTATTTGAGTCAACCCACTGAAATTGACGAAACCCGCTATCCAGCAGGAAGCATTTTTGTGTCCCTTGACCAAGCTCAGTACCGACTGCTCAAGTCGCTTTTTTCTGAGCAAACAAGCTTTGCTGACAATACCTTTTATGACGTTTCAAGCTGGAATCTTCCGTTGGCGTTCGATCTAGCCTATAGCCCCGTCGACCGATCGCAACAACGAAAGCTCAAACTGACACAAACGCCGGTTGTAGCGGAAATGCCAGCACTTGACCCAGAAGCCTATGCTTATGCCTTCGATTGGCATCACTACAATGCGCCAGCGTTATTAACGCAGCTGCTCAATCGCGATGTGCAAGCACGAATTTCTGGGGCGACTTTCACTGCAGAGACTGGGGACCGCGAGCGAGAGTTTGCCGCCGGAGCCGTTGTATTACCTGTTGGTCTTGCTCAACCACAGCAGTGGGTCGAGAATATTGAAGCGCTCGCTAAGCAATACCAGATACCAGTGTTTAGCATTACATCTGGGCTGACGTCGCAAGGTATTGATTTAGGTTCTCGCCAACTGCGACCAGTGAAAAAGCCCGCGATTGCACTCATTGGTGGTCGCGGTACATCGCAATACGAAGTCGGCGAAATCTGGCATTATTTGGATACCCGAATGCATGCTCCAGCTTCAATTGTTGAGCAATGGCGATTGAACAACACCGACCTCGATCAATATACCCATATCGTATTTGCTAATGGTAATTACACGCAGATCGAGGAGTCTACGCAAAAGCGGATTACCGACTGGATACGCAAGGGTGGTGTGGTGATCGGTCAAAAACAAGGCGCTGCTTTTTTAATGGAAAACAAATGGCTGAATGCTGAACAAATGTCGACCAATGAAGTCGACAAGTTATTCAGTACCGTTGACTTAAATTATGCTGACCGCGAAGCACTGAACGCGCGCAAATTGATCGCTGGCACCGTGTTCATCACAGATGTTGATTTGTCTCATCCGTTAGCATTTGGTTTGGATGATGACATGCTGCCGATGTTCAAAACCAACAACCGCGTGATTCGCATGCCGGATATCCCATTTGTCGTGCCGTTTACTTATCAGGAAGCGCCGTTAAAGTCGGGTTATGCAGATCCCAAACTCGCAGAGCTCATTGCCGAGACGCCTGCTGCTGTAGCGCATCGATTGGGCAACGGACGGGTGATTGGATTTGCGGATAACCTCAATTTCCGCGGCTATTGGTATGGGACTAGCAAAGTGTTTGCTAATGCGATTTATATGTCAGGCCTAGTCGACGCTCGGTAGCGCAATTGCCATTACCCAAGCCTCTACTTTGACATCGGAGTTGACGCGCACAAGTGCGTTAATCATTGCTTGCATGGTTGCACCAGTTGTCAGTACGTCGTCTACTATGGCGACGTGCTGAATATCTGTCTCCAGTTTACATGCGCTGAATGCAGATTGGACATTGTCAATCCGCCTGGCGCGTTTGAGGCGGGATTGTGCAGTTGTTGGATCTTTCCTTTGTAAGCACTTACTATCTACTTTTTGTCCGGTCAATAGACCGATAGACTGTGCAATCTCAGCTGCTTGATTGAAATGCCGTGTAGCGTATCGGTTGATGTGTAACGGTGCGGGGATGAGTATGTCAGGCAAGGGATCCGAGCGGTTTGCCAAGGTAGCACAAAAGGCTTGCGCAAGCGCGTCTGCGTACAGTAGCTTGTGGTTAAATTTTAATTGCCGCACCCAACTCTTTAACGGTTGTTGGTAGTGACCGATGGCGTGAAGTCTTGTTAGCATATGCGGCCTTAATGCGTTGCTTACTCGAGGCCAGCGCATCAAGTCAAACTGAAACTGTTGATGTGGATAGGTCTGCATGTTGTTTAAACAGTGCCTGCACGGTTGACGTTCGGTGGTTGGCATTTGGCACATTAAGCACGGTTGATACAACCACAGGGCGGCGTATTTTGCTATCGCGCGGCGAAGTTTTTGCATAGATTGGATATTGGTTTGCAACACTTATTTACTCAATACTCACACGACGATACACCCCTTGTCAGCCGTACCTTTGGCGGGTCCCAACAAACTGAACATTACAGTACTAAGCCCAACTTAGTGCTATTACATGGCTGGGGGCTGAATAGTGGGGCGTGGCATTCAGTTGTTGAGCCCTTGAGCGAATGGTTTACCGTCCACACCATTGATTTGCCCGGTTTTGGCATGAACGCAGAGCACATACCTGAGCCTTATGACTTAAGTGCTCTGTGCGCATGGATAACACCTTGTATTCCGGAGCAATCGATCGTATTGGGGTGGTCAATGGGCGGGCTCGTTGCGCAGCAAGTGGCCATTCAATCGCCGACGAAAGTTGCAGCTTTAATCACGGTTGCTTCTACACCTTGTTTTGCTGAAAAGAGCGATTGGCACGGTATAAAACCCACAGTGCTGACTGCGTTTGAGAAGCAATTAGAAGTCGACTTTAGCAAAACATTGGCGCGCTTTCTCGCGATTCAAGCGATGGGTTCCCCCAGTGCAAAATCGGATATCAAGCATATTCAACAGGATATCAAACAGTACCCGGCGCCTTCTGAAATCGCCTTGATGGATGGATTGTCATTGTTGTCGACTGTAGATCTGCGTTCACAGATAGCACAAATCAATGCACCAACCCTCAGAATTTATGGCCGCCTTGACTCCTTGGTACCGGTTGATGGGATCGAAAAAATTGCTGCCATGCAGCCCTCAGCGCTATCTGTGGTTATCCCTCACGCCGCACACGCACCATTTGTTTCGCATCCAAAAGAGTGGCTGAATGCGATCATAGAATTTGCCCGCGACGCTATACCTGAGTGTTATTAAAAATACCTCAGTGATAGCTAATTAGCCTTTGCTAAGGGTTTAAAAAATAACCAATTTGGAGGATAATATTCGAGAGGTAATGTGAGGGTAAATGTATGCCAATTGAGACTGGCTATAACATCAATTCCGCCATTTTGTCTGGGCAATTTGGCTTGCAACGCGCGTCTGACGGAATCACTCAGGCGTCATTAAATATTGCACAACGAACCGCTCAACAGGATGTTGCAGAGAACGGTCCGGTCAACGTGTTGGCTAACTCTGCTGAGCAACAGTTGACCAATTTGCGCGATACGTTGCCGACCGCTGGTGGTTCTCTTACCGACGATTTAGTTTCATTACAGGTCAATGCGCGTAATGCTGAAGCGTCCGCAGCAGTAATTGATACAGCTGATGAAACGATTGGCCGAATAATTGATATTTTCGCTTAACGCTGGATTTCAAAATGAATATCGTCACGCCAATTCCAACAGCAATCGTGTTCACCACATCGAACCCGAACACGGAAGCCGCGCGTCGCGATAATCTACAACGGGAAACGATTCCACAAACATCGGCGAACGAAAATTCAGAAGCTAAGGCGGGTTTGGGCTCTGAATCGGATCGCCTGAGAAATCCAGGCCAAACGCCACCACCATTGGTTTATGAACGACCATTACCGAATCAAAATGCTGCTGCGCAGAGCTTGGCTCAAGATCAAACACCACGCGACAACGCTGAAGATGAGAGCGCTGGCCGTGAGGACGCCGAACAGCGTCAGCAAGAGCAACGACAGCTAGCGGAACAAAATGAAATTCAGCAGCTAGAACAGCGAGACCAAGAAGTCCGTGCTCATGAGCAAGCCCACGCTGCCGTAGGCGGTCAATACGCCGGTTCTCCTTCATACGATTATCAGACTGGCCCAGATGGCAAACGCTATGCCGTTGGTGGTGAGGTTTCTATCGATATTGGCGAAGAATCAACACCGGAAGAAACCTTGCGCAAAATGCAGCAAGTCAAAGCGGCTGCGTTGGCACCAGCTGAACCATCCCCGCAAGACCTGCGTGTGGCCAGTGAGGCAACGCGTAAGGCTTTTGAAGCTCGGAATGAGATTTCTGAGTTGCGCAGAGAAGCATTACAAGAGGCAGCAGCTAAAACTTCCGGTGAAGCAGTTGACCAAAACGCGGCCCCCGATCTCGATGACATCGTAGATGGACTCGGGGTTTCTGTGCCTAAGCGCTACTTAGATAAGACCGGTACCGTTACCGCTGAACGTGAGCGGCTTGATGAGGCGCTTACAAGCCAAAGCGGTGCACAAGATCAAGTAATCTTAAAACGCGTCAGTGTCATTCAAACGACATACCAGAACGTCGGTGTGCCGACTTCTCCAGGATTTTCTGCAACCGCATAAGTCGGGCGTTCGCCGATGATTTCCGTTTGTGATAATACAATTGCCTTGTAAACTGCGCTTGTATTCAAGCAAAGACATAATGCATCGCAATGCCCGAAATTGAACTCAGTTATACGCTAATCAACTCCGTCGTGACGCTGGTTGTTGTGTTAGTTGCTGTGCGTGTTTCACGCTCAATGACGCTATCCTTTCCCGCGCTATTTAGCGTGTTATTGTGTGTCACCTTGTTACTTTGGATCCCATTGATTGGTTGGCTCCTGGCAGCCATGGTGTTTTGCGGGTTGGTAATGCACTTCACTGAAGCCGACATTATTGATTGCTTGTGGGTATTTGTTGCAGCAAAGCTTATATCGGTCGGAATCGCGGTCGCCTTGGGAGTAATCACTATTGCCTTGTAATGAAAATTCTGCCATGACTGGACAACGCAAACACACGGTCAGTATTGGGCTTATAAACCCTAAATCGGCAACCAATGTCGCCTCGATACTACGCGCTGCGGGATGCTACGGCGTGTCTAGTGTGTTTTATACGGGGCAGCGTTTTGGCTATGCCCAGCGATTTAATGCCGATACGCAAAATATGCGCTCAGTGATTCCAACTATCGGGGTTGATGACTTGATGGAGGTAAAGCCTAAAGGTGCAAAAACGGTCGTGATAGAACTTGTTGAGGGAGCGATTCCACTACCGCGACTGGTGCATCCAGAAAATGCCTTCTACATATTCGGCCCGGAAGATGGCTCCGTCACCCAGGACATCGTCCAACAAGCTGATCAGGTCGTCTATATCCCCACATTCAATAGCATGAATCTAGCGGCTACCGCGAATGTGGTGTTGTATGACCGGCTCGCTAAATCTGACTACGACACCTCGACCCAGTTTATACGAGAGAGTCGTGACACCAATAATAACTTACGCACAAAACCCTGAGCCCGACGTCTTCGGGCATAACAACCGTGTCTAATCGGGTTTGAACAAGCCGATAACGTCAGCATTGCCCTTGGAGGCTTGCTTTACCTCGGAATCCGTTTGAGATTGATGGTAGCCGCAAGCGACGCATTCCATTTTTTCGACGTTGTTTTCAAAATACAACATCAGCGTATCCATTTGTTGACAAGATGGGCATTTTGCGCCGGCGATAAAACGTTTTTTCTGTTTGTTACTCATTTAGCACATGTGCATTTGTGTTTGTTTCTATTTTACCTTTACTGTAACGCTTGTCATTTGGTTTAACTTCAAACCAAACTGCGCGTAGGTTAGCGTGGTTTTTTTTGCTATTATCACGCGCGTTTTAAGTCATAACTAGAATTCATGATAAAGCTCTCAGAAGTTTCAATGATGCGCGGTGCGAAAGTGCTGCTGCAAGATGTGTCAATCGAAATTGCGGTCGGCCAGAAAGTCGCTTTGATCGGCGCAAATGGTTGCGGCAAGTCGAGTTTGTTTAGCATGCTACGCGGCGACTTTGGCACAGAAACCGGCGAGCTTTCGATACCCAGTCGCTGGCGCATCGTGTCGGTCGCCCAAGAAGTGGATATCAGTCAACGAGCAGCAATCGATTATGTCATTGACGGTGACAAACACTTGCGTCAGTTACAACGCGATCTCGCACGCGCAGAGAGTGAGACAACGACTAACACCGGTCAGAAAATCGCAGAGCTTCACAGCGCCCTTGCGGATGCTGGGGTGTACACTGTTGAGTCGCAGGCTGCAACCATACTCGCTGGTCTAGGATTTAGTCAAACTCAGCTAACGCAGCCGGTAAGTGCGTTTTCGGGAGGATGGCAAATGCGCTTAAATCTCGCCCAAGCCCTGTTGTGCCCCTCTGACTTGTTGTTACTGGACGAGCCGACCAACCACTTAGATTTGGATGCGGTCATCTGGTTAGAAAAATGGATCCAACGCTACACCGGAACACTGTTGTTAATCTCGCACGACAAAGCGTTTATTGACAACTGTGTGGATCGAATCTTGAGTATAGAACACCAAAATTTAATCAGTTACACAGGAAACTACAGCGCATACGAAAGACAAAAGGCCGAGCGTGCACGCTTACAAACGCTGGAATATCAAAAACAACAGGACAAACGAGCGCACCTTCAAGCTTTCATCGATCGCTTTAAAGCAAAAGCCTCCAAGGCCAAGCAAGCACAAAGCCGAATCAAGCAACTTGAAAAGATGGAAGACCTATTGCCCGCACATAGCCACTCGCCTTTTTCGTTTGCTTTTGGTAAACCAGATAAACTACCGAATCCACTCATCAGTATGGAAGCGGTCACAGTTGGATACGATCAAACGGTGATATTGCAGCAAGTGAAGCTCAATTTAGTGCCGGGTAGTCGGATCGGCTTACTCGGCCGAAATGGTGCAGGAAAATCGACCCTGATAAAATTATTGGCTGGCGATAAGCAACCGATGTCTGGCCGTTATGAGCTTTCAGCAGGCTTACATGTTGGTTATTTTGCCCAACATCAATTGGAATATTTAGACCGAGAAGCCACGCCTTTGACGCATATTCAGCGCCTCGATCCAAAGGCCACCGAGCAATCTATTCGCGACTATTTGGGCGGCTTTAACTTTAATGGTGACGCTGCTACATCGGTGATTGCCCGGTTCTCGGGTGGTGAAAAAGCGCGCTTAGTACTCGCGATGATTGTGTATCAACGTCCAAACTTACTGTTGTTGGATGAACCAACCAACCATTTGGATCTGGAAATGCGCGAGGCCCTTAATCTTGCATTGCAGACGTTTGAAGGGGCAATGATTTTGGTCTCGCATGATCGTTTTTTGTTGTCTTCAGTTTGTGAAGAGTTTTACTTGGTCGACAGAGGACAAGTACAGCCTTTTGGCGGCGATTTAGAAGACTATCGGCAATGGTTAAGTAACAGTGAAGCGTCACGAGATGCCGATCAATCAGAGGTGTCAGCCTCATCAAAAGTCAGTGTCGATCGCAAACAACAAAAAAGGCGTGAAGCGGAATTTAGACAGTCGGTTGCGCCACTTAAAAAGCGTATTCAACAAGCAGAACAACAGATAGATACTTGCAACCAGCAATTGGAATTACTGCAACAGGCACTTGCTGAGCCAAGCCTTTACGATGACCTGAATAAAGAGAAATTGAAACGGTTATTGGCAGAAGAAAAAGACTGCAAGCAATCTTTAACTGAAATCGAAGAGCAATGGATGAATGATCTAGAGGCATTGGAACTCGCTCAATCAGAGTTTGAACAGGCGATTGAATGAGTTTAAAGCCGATTGAACAGGCCAAGGCATGGCGTTATGCGTTAGCCCTTTATCATTACCCGCCATTAGCAGAGCTCGCAATAAACCTACAAGACGCCTATGGTATGAATGTAAACGGTCTGTTGCTTGCCGCTTACTTGGATCACGTGGGAGCCTCAGTCCCCAGTGATTGGGGGGACGAGCTTAAAAGTGCGATTACAGACTCTGAATATGACTTGTGTCAGCATCGACAAAAGCGACGTCAGGCAAAACCGGGGCCTTTACACATTTATCAAGCGTTGAAAGACGAAGAGCTGCAAATGGAGTTTGCGCAGCACGAACGAATGATTAGTCTGATCAATCAGAGATATCTGTCAGTACAAGCTGTTGACGCTTGCGTGCAACCACAAGCAACGGCTTTAGAGAGCTTCTTGAGTTCTTACGATTTACCACAATCTTGTATAAATGAGGTTCGTGACAGATTGCTGGTTGCTCAAAATACGGCGAACATAAACACACTTGATGAATAAGGGAATAAGCTTTGACAAGCTCGCACAGCGCTCCTAAAGCGCATGGCACAATCCGCAGAAGTAGTTTCCGCGCGCCCTTTTGGGCAAAAAATCGGCATGTTCAAACCATATGGCCGCGCTTCCTTCAGAAGCGCAAGGCGCTATCGGTCACCACGGAACGTCTCGCCACGCCGGATAATGATTTTGTCGATTTAGCGTGGTCACCAAAACCCGATAACAGCAAAGGACTCGTTGTTGTTTTTCATGGTCTGGAGGGGTCAATCCGGTCTCATTATGCCAATGATGTCATGGCCAGTTTGAATAACGACGGTTGGCAGGTCGTTTTAATGCATTTTAGAGGGTGCAGTGGTGAACCTAACAATACTACGCGAACGTATCACTCGGGTGATACGCGCGACGCAATGTTCGTATTAGAGCAGCTAAAGCGACGTCACCCAGAGCAGTTGATGGTTGCTGTTGGATTTTCGCTCGGTGGCAATATGTTACTCAAGCTACTCGGTGAAAATCCGTTGCAGAAGTGGTTACATTCCGCTTGCGTAATTTCCGCTCCGCTAAAATTGGCAGAGTGTTCAGAGAGTATCAACAAAGGTTTTTCTCGCGTCTATCAACGCTATCTACTGGCGAGTATGAAACGCACGCTATTAACTAAGATGAAGCACTTAGATTACTCTCATGACCTGTCTATTAGCGTACCTCATGTTCGAGAAATAAGTAGTTTCAGGGAATTCGATGACCTGGTGACTGCACCGCTCCATGGCTATCAAGACGCAATTGATTATTATGAGAAATGCAGCGGGTTTAATTTCTTAAGAGCGATTCACACCCCTACATTGATCTTGCACGCTACTGATGATCCCTTCATGAATGAAAAAGTGATTCCGGATGAAAGCGATCTCGCCAGAGCCGTAACCCTGGAGTTAAGTGATAACGGTGGGCATGTAGGATTTATGCAGGGTACACCATGGCGACCCGTTATCTGGTTTCACGAGCGACTGCGCGCTTTTTTAGCAGCACAGGCGGAGCAGTGGCAAGCGGCAACGGCGCCATGATCATTCCTATCGAAGCGCTAGACCCTGAGACCCTGCGTAACATTGCTGAATCTGTGGTGCTGCGAGAAGGGACTGATTATGGCGCAGAGGAAGTCGAGTTTAATGACAAGGTGGAAGCGTTGTTAGCTCAATTGCGCTCTGGAGAGGCATTGCTCGAGTACTCGGAACTACACGAGAGCGTGGACATAGTGCCACGCGCTCAATGAGTTGACTAGCGAGTAAACGTCACGGAAAACGTCACCGGTACCGCAAGCCCGATCGCATTCAGACCGGCGATTGATTGGAGGGCTTCAATACCACTCGCGAGCCCAAATTGGCTAGCATTCACAATTACGGGTTTGGTCGTGGTAGCAACAAACGTTGAGTCGTTTAATTTTGCAATGATCAAAGACAGCGTGATTTGACTCTTAGTGCCATGCAAATCTAGTTGACCGGATACCTCAGTGCGCATTTGATTGCCCACATCAATTGCCATAACGGCTTCGGATAATTTCGCACTAAACGTCGCACTCGCAAAATCACCGACTTTAAACAGCATTTCTCGCATGCGGGTATCACGGATTTCAATCATGGTATTAACCGATGTTAAGTCAATCGCAACTGACAGCTCCCCGCTCCGTGAAAGGCTACCTTCCAGGCGTTCGAAAGAGTGCATTTCGCTAATATGGACGTTTTTGGTTGAGATGAAATTCAACGAGCTGTTCTCCGCTTCTAATTGCCAATCGGCAAAGGCTGCAGAGCAAAACAATGATAAGCCTAAAATCAATAAGCGCATGGAAACTCCGATAGTAATCAAAAATTTGGTTTAGTAGTATTTGACGATGTCGCGCCAGTCAACGCGCTGATCACCGAGCACAATAAAATCTGGGTTTTCCAATGAATTACGCTGATTGTAGGTCAATGGCTCAAAATCAGCGGCCAGAATTTGTCCCCCGGCTTCATTGATGATGCACTGTGAAGCGCCTGTGTCCCACTCACCCGTTACACCAAGCCGCATAAAGACATCGGCTTTGCCTTCGGCAATAAAGCACGCCTTGAGTGAGCAGCTACCCAGGGGGAGTGTCTGATAAATACGTTTGGCACTCATCCGGTTGAAGACTTTTTCTCGAGATTGGCGTCGGCTAATCGCGATAATAACAACGCTTTCAGATGGTTGCTCGAGTTTGCGAACGGCAATCTGGCGGTTGCCTTCCGGACACTCTTTGAATGCACCTTGGCCTTTTGATGCGTAATATAGAGACTGTCCGGGTGGCCAGAAAATAACCCCGATAACCGGTTTATTGTCTTCAATAAGGGCGATATTGACAGCAAAGTCGCCGCTTCGAGCAATAAACTCTTGAGTGCCGTCGATTGGATCGATGAACCAATAGCGTTTCCAATGTTCGCGTTCGCTCAACTTCGCATGTTTAGACTCTTCAGACATAATCGGAATATCGGGTGTCTGTTGCTCGAGAATTTCGGTAATGATTTCGTTGGCTAGATAGTCGGCACTTGTCACCGGTGATTCGTCAGCTTTTTCGTAGCTTTTGTAATCACCGGAGTCGTAGATTTCGAGTACTGCTGCACCTGCTTTTTGCGCTGCTCCTTTAGCGACGTCAAGCAAAAATTCAGTACTGTATTGTGTCATTAGTTATTTTCCTTTAACCACCTCTGCGCTAAGAATAGCGCAGCAATGCCTCGCGCTTCAATAAAGTCTGGTCGGGTAAGTAAGGCATCGGCGTCTCTAAATGACCACGGGATCACTTCAAGCGGTTCCGGCTCATCTCCTTCCAGTCGTTGTGGATACAAATCTTTGGCAATGACAATATTCATCTTCGAATTAAAAAACGTCGGTGCCATACCGACAGTATGAATATCATGTAACTGGTTAGCAGCATAACCGACCTCTTCTTGTAACTCGCGATTTGCCGCTTCAATGGGGGACTCTCCCGGGTCAATGAGGCCTTTCGGGAAGCCTAGTTGATAAGAGTGCGTGCCTGCTGCATATTCCCTGACCAACAAGAAGTTTTCGTCATCTATCATTGGCACAATCATAACGGCGCCGCGACCTTGCCCTGCCATGCGTTCGAACTGTCGAGTCGCACCATTAGAGAATTCAAGATCTACGCGTTCAACTCTGAAAAAGTGGCTTTTGGCGACGATTTCTCGATCGTGAATAATGGGCAATGGTTTGTTTGGATCTATTTTACTCATTGATTGAACCAGCTAAACTTGCATGATTAGTTGATACTCAGTTGGCGTCTGATTTGATCGCTTCATGCGAATAATGATGAATGCCTCATAGCTTACTGTAAAAAAGGATACAACGCTTGCCTAATCTTGATTGGTCACAGATAGAGACTGTTTTACTCGATATGGACGGTACCTTGTTGGATTTGCATTTCGACAATCACTTTTGGATAGAACATTTGCCCAAAAAAATTGCCGAAAAATCGGGCCGAACAGTGGAAGAATGTCGCTCAGAAATGTTGGCGCACTACGAGCGTATCACGGGTCAAATAGAATGGTATTGCTTGGATTATTGGGCTGATTATCTCGACATGGATATTGTCGCTGCGAAGCGAGAGGTCGAGCACCTCATTACCATGCGCGATGATACCATTCCATTTTTAGATGCACTGAAGGACAGCGGCCGAGAAGTGGTGTTGGTTACCAATGCCCACCCGGGAAGCCTATCATTGAAGGTTGAGCATACTCAACTCGACGCACACATTGATCAATTGATTTCGACACATATTTTTGGTGTGACCAAAGAGTCTCAGTTGCTTTGGCAGCAATTGCAAAAACGCTTGAATTTCGAACCGGGTAAGACTTTATTTGTGGATGATAGTTTGACCATCTTACAGGCGGCGAAAGACTTCGGTATTGGTCACCTACTCGCGGTTGAAAACCCTGATAGTCAGTTACCACATCGTTCAATAGACCATTTTGAGTCAGTGAGTGACTATCGAACGCTACTAGATGAAATTGTGCGCCACCCAGTGAGATAAGCTATTCTGAAGAAAGTTTCTAGTTCGCAATTCAAATCTTTGCCCCAAGGATAAACTATGCAGCAGTTGGTTTATGTAGGTTCAAAAAACCCGGTAAAAATCGGCGCTGCACAAAGAGCGTTGAGTCAATGGTTCGACAGCAGTCACATAGACGCGATTGGTATGAGTGTGTCTTCTGGTGTTGCTGAGCAACCGATGAGCGAGTCGGAGACACGTTTAGGCGCTGTCAATCGCGTGCGTAAATGCCATGCAGAATTACTCGAAAAAGAATTGCCGTTTGATTGGATCATGGCATTCGAGGGGGGCGTAGATAGATTTGAGGACGGGCCTGCAACTTTCGCTTATGTCGCGATCAGTAATGGCAAACAAATCGCGATGGGGCGTAGCGCAAACTTGGCGCTCCCCCACGCTGTGTACGCAGAATTGCTCAAGGGTAAAGAGCTTGGTGACGTTATTGATGCGTATTTTAATACACGCAATATCAAGCAAAAAGGTGGTGCTATTAGCGTGTTAACAAAGGGACTGGCAACCAGGCAGAGTGTTTATGTCACCGCGACACTTATGACGATGTCGCGGTTTGACCGGTTATAAACGAAACTCTGTGTAGCCATCACTGCCGGGTTGGCCAAATAGTTGAGAGGCATCGTGTACCTCTTGAGGCAGTTGTGGGTCGAGTTTAAAACGGCCAGACACCGTTATGTCTCGCATTGATTTGACTTGTGCATTCAGACTTAGACCGAGCATATTAGGTTCGGCAACGATGGCATTGATAGCACCTTCGGTGCAGCTCAAATCAGCTTTAAACACTCCTAAAGGAATCGAACCCTGAGTGCCCATGACACTCGCGTTTAACCACTCACCCGTCCCGTTAAGCGCTTCACATTGTTGGTCAAAATCCAGCTCTTGCAAGGTCACTCTGAAACGGCCGCCGGCCATCACTGGCAAGGGCAAGCTGACGTTCGCCAGTACTTGATCTGTGGGTAAGTAAACCAAGAAATCGTCACTGCTTACAACCATCGGGTTGGTTAATTTGGTGGCAATTTCGCCTTGAATGGAAATCTGATCCGCGCGCCTGTCATTACCCGCGTCGAGTTCAAGCCAAACCGCACCCCAGAGTAATGGTAAAGCAGACAATTGCCATTTGACGTCTTGAATCGCCAGGCCTTGATAGTTGACTTGTCGGGCTCTGCCGCTCCACAAGGTTCCGCTCACACCGGTAATATTGATGTTACTTGGCAAGTTGACGCGCTGTACTATCTGCTCCGCGGGTAACTTGGCGACTAGAAATACACAATATACGACCACAGCGATCGCGATTAATCCAAGCTTCTGTTTCATGGTTTTCCTAGTTGTAGACGGCGGATGCGGATTTGACCTGACGCCTCAGCTTCGGTGACGTCTACTTGTAGAATGACAACGCCCATACGCTCGAGGGCATTCAACCAGTCCAATACGTTATCAAAAGCCGCCTGATCGACCCAGACTTGTAACTCTTCACCTTGCGGTTGCATACGTGAAATCGCAATGTCGTAGCGGTTGGTAGTTTGGTTGACGGCCTGCGGTAATGAACCTGTAAAGGCTCGTTGTCCACCACTGGAACGACGCAACTGAATCGCTCTTTGAGCGCTTTGCTCGACCCATGTCAACAACGTTTGTTGACGTTCGATTTGTTGTTCTCGCTGAGTGATATTGGTGTTGAGCGGGTTCCATACCAAGGCGTAGAACAAACCCACAACTACGACAATAGCAGCAACCAGAATAATCAATTGCTCTCGTTCTGTTAGGGCTTTATAACGATCAAGAAGTGCCTGCATGATTACCCCTTAATAATGATCGAACCAATCACTTGGTTGTCACGATTGTTGATAGCACCTTGCTGTACTTCGTAACCCGCTGATTCAGCTTGGTTGCGGAATTGCTCAAGGGCTTCAAAATTTGCGGCGGCTGCTTGCATACGTAATTCATTGCGTTCACCGTCATAGCGCAATGACTGCGGCTTAACTCGATTTTGCGCGAATGCTGGACCGAGCTGTTCAAGCATGGCAAGCATCGACACGCCATTGCCCCCTTGTTCTAATTTGGCGAGCTCCGAATTGACTTTTCTGCGTACGTCACGATAGACGCCTATGTCTGGAAAGCCGCGTTTGATCTCATCGTCAATTTGAGTGGTCAACTGAGCGTGTTGTTTGTTCAACGTCGCCAACGTTATGCCTTTGTCAGCGACTGACAACAATAGAGCCACACCGGCCAAAATGGCAACCCAGCGCCACTGTTGCCAAGTGCTATTGGTTTTCCTTTTAACCTTATAGTCGCCTTGTAACAGATTGAATTTCGCATTCTGACTGCCATTGACCAGCACATGCATAGGCATTTCTAGGGTCTGAGGTAGCCATTCAATGTTGCTCAGTGTCCCAACGTCAATGCCGCTATAGTCATGGATCTTGAGCGCATCCTCTTGTTGCTTGGCAAAATGCTGGATTGCTGGCATTAACCAATCTTGCTCGCCCTGCATTCCTGACCAAGCGTCCTGGCGCACAATCCAGTCGTTACCAACGGCAAGCAAGCTCCAGCCTTCTGGATTTTCCGGTAAGGCAAGCACATCGGGGATGAGTTTGTCGCAATACAAATTGGCTTCTGCCATTGCGTCTCGCCAGAATTGCAGCTGAGCATGCTTAACAATTGCTACCGCTTGGCGATTCCCTTGTTTTGGACCTAGCGCAAAAAATTGCTCCGTGACATCAGTTGAGAGCTCATCTTCTAGCATATAAGGGATAGCAGCCAAAACCTTTCGGCCTGCGCGTGGCGGTAATTCAACCCACTTGAGTAGTACATCACTGCTTGGTGCTAGCGCGATAACGGGCCTATCACCCGCTCTCTCGGCAAGGGTTGTTAGCTCAGACGTATTGGGTAGCTCCCCAGAGGCAATAATTTCTTGCTCAGTATCTGACCACACAATCCAGAAGACAGGATTTTGCGGTTCCGAACCTAATCGGACGATCAGTTGCTCCATTTAGTATTTGCCTCCAAACTCGCGGCGAACCACGCTAACATCTTGGTTTTCATCGATGTAAAACACCGACGTCATTGAGAAAGTCGCGTTATTGTAACGGGTCTTTGTATATAAAATAAAATATTGTGTTGTCACTGCAAACCAGTTGGCCTGACTCTGTTCCAAAGTCAGGGCAGTAATATCGGGTTCAGATAGAAATTGTTCGGCGGTTTCGTAGCCACCGTTGGGACGTCCAGCGATTAAACGCCTGGCCTGTTCATTTTCTAGGCCGGTTGCCGCAGCGAGAACTGGCGCGAGCTCTTCGGTTATCGTATTGACGTTGATTTGCATTCGCGTATCGTTTGGACGTGCGCATATAAGTGGCATTAGGTCGTTGATCCACTCGGCAGAAACACCGTTGACTAGGCGAAACTCACTTTTGTTGTACATTAGGGTATTAGCGGACAAATAGGGATTTGCGAGTGATTCATAGTCGACATCTTCGGCGCCATAACTGCGGATACGATCGTCATTGTCTAGCCAATCTGCCAAGGAGTCCCTCACCGTTTCTGCGGTAAAGTTATCCATTCCTTCAATCAAATCTGGCGTCTCTAGCAGCCTAAAAAAGGCTTCCATTTCAGCCGTCGTTGGTGTGCTGGTATTCTGTTCGTCCTGATTGATATTGTTGGCCAACGCGTTCAAGTTAAAGCAACTCTGCATGTCTTCTAACTGCGCTTGAATACCGCCATTTTCCAGTGGATACAAAAATTCTTGTGACCAAGGTTGATCTAAGTGGATCACGCCATCGCTTTGCTCGAGCAAAAACTCGATTGATTTACGCGCATACTGTTCGGCGCCCAGTGCGTACCAGTATGCTTGGTTACTGTCTTTGACATTTGAAGTGCGCTGCACTTGCAGCTGCAGGCGCATGACCATTTCGGTGCCAAGGATTGCGACTAAAGCGACGACCATCAGCACCGTAATTAGTGCTACTCCACGTGACCGATTATGGGGCATCATCTGATATGCCTCCGCTAATCAAAAACTCTCGCCTAATTGCACCGTGTGTTTGTGTGGTTATTGTCAGTGCTACCGCTCTGGGCAACGCTGTTCCTCGAAAACTTTCTGCCCAATCGCCATCGCGTTCTGGCGCTCCTTTATCTTTCACGAAGAACTCAACCTGGAAATCTTCGACCTGTTCGAGTAACACACGGATTTTCGGTTCGTAGCCGATGACATTGTCTACATAGTTACCGTAAAGCCGTTCCAACCGCTCGTCTTGTAAACGATAGGCCACGAGTTGCAAGTTACTGCGGGGTAGCATGAGTTGCGGGTTGTGCCATCCTGACCGAACGAATGCAATCCCGTCGGCGTCACTATCGTCAGCTACGCCACCTGTCATAACCAGTTCATTTGGTTGGCCATCTAATCTCGCTGGTCGAGCCACGGCTTGGAGTAAATCTCGTTCAATGATAAGCATCGCACGTTGGAGTTTCTCCAATTCGGCAAAACGTTGTTCGGACAATTCATTGCTGTCCATCATGCGTGACATTAACGCGGCCGATGCAACGCCGATAATCGCGAAGATTGACATTGCGATCAGGATTTCGAGCAGCGTAAATCCGCCTTTAGCTAGTCTATTGCGCATCGGGTTTAGCCACAAAGCTAGTAACTGACGTGACAGAATCAGCATAGGTTTCATCGAGGCCTACCCTGACTTCTACGGCACGTAAATCTTCGTCATTTGTCTTGGTTACGGTGCGCTGCCAGTACCACGTGCGGCCCGCCATCTCCTCGCTACCCCGCTGGTTGTTTCGGGGCGGCCACTGGTCGTCGAGTTGGACACGAGTAAGTTGGTTGTTTGCCACCCAAGTGGCAAGCGTAATTTCTTCAACCAAACCAACGTTATTGATGTGATCCGACGCGGTTTTCATCATTGCAGTACCCGCCACGGCAAATATGAACAGCGCAATCATTACTTCGAGTAGGGTTAAGCCGGTAAATCGCTTCATTCGACTTCATCCGGTTGTAACAGCGGTCCCAAACGCTCCAGAGGCGGAACTTCTTGGCCATTTAGACGAAAGTAAACAGGATCATCTTCACCATACTCAGGCTCATAACTGAACACCAAACTAAATGGCGTTATATCGCCGCTTGAAAGAATCAATATTTGTGGTGGCGGGGGTTTTTCTTCTTCTTCGCCGATTTCAACGCCATCTTCGGATACGGACAGCGACTCGTCAAAGATACCTCGGTCAAACAGGCTATCCTCAGTTTCCCACGGAAGATCGTCGAGCAATAACTCGAAAGAAAAGTTTTCGGGTAACTGGTGCTCAGCGAAGGTGGGTTGTTCGACAATAAACTGCCACTCTTGCTCGTCATCCAACATCATGAACTGATATACACTGTTTTTTTCGTCAATGTATAAACCCAGTTGTTGTTGATTCAAAATGGCAAAATCGGAGGCCATGTCAAAAATGACTTGCAGGCGTTGTACCTGTTCTTTGAGTCGATCAGATTGACTGGCGGAAAACGAGTTGTACAGCACAACGCTGGTGGCGATACCAATTAGGAACAGCGCCACCATTATTTCCAATAAGGTGAAGCCATTGATTCGTTTTACACGTTTCAGTGTAAGCACTTACTTCACCTAGGCAACTTAATTTAGATAATCGTTTATGTTCCAGTTACCAATATCATCGTCGGTACCCGGTTCGCCATCTGGACCGTTAGAGAAGATATCTACTAAGCCTAACTCTCCTGGGCTAATGAGATTGTATGGGTTGTCCCATGGATCATTGGGCAAACGAGCGATGAAACCGCCAACCGGGAAGTTACGTGGAATCGGTTCGATGGTAGGTTCCTCAACCAGTGCTTCCAGACCCTGTTCTGTGGTTGGGAATACATTGTTACGCAACTTGTACATTTGTAATGCACTTTCCAAGTTTTGAATATCAATCGCAGCCTTTTTTAGTTGCGCTTCCTCTTGGTTGCCAATGATGTTGGGGGCAACAATCGCCGTCATGATGCCGATGATTAAGATCACCACCATCACTTCTATCAAGCTAAATCCTTTGGTTTTCATGTACTTCTCCAATCTTAAATCATGTTGTTTAAAGAAATGATCGGCAACAAAATTGCGATAACGATAAAGAAAACAATCGCTGCCATGGTCAAAATCAATACTGGACCTAAGATCGCCAGTGCAATGTTGACTTGCATTTCAAATTCGCGCTCTTGATTATTCGCTGCGCGGGCTAACATATCTTGTAATTCACCGCTTTTTTCACCAGATGCGATCATGTGGATCATCATTGGCGGGAAAACTTTTGTCGAGTCCAGAGCGGCACGCAGACTCGAGCCTCCCTGCACTTTACCCGCGGCGTCCATGATCAATCGCTTTATATACGTATTCTCTAACACATTTCCCGCGATACGCATGCCCTCTAACACGGGCACCGAACTTGCGGTCAGGATACTCAAAGTGCTCGCAAATCGGGACGTATTGATACTTTTTATGACCTTGCCGAGTACTGGAAAGTTTAATCGAACTCGGTGTGAATTGAATCGAAACGTTTCGCGTGTCATCAATTGTCGGTAAAGCACGTAGGTTGCGACGATAGCAATCAATATCAGCAACCCGTAATCCTGTGTGCCTTGTGACAAGGCAATGAGGAACTGAGTGACGCCGGGCAATTCTTGCCCCATGTTATCGAACTGCCCCACAATGCGCGGTACCACGTAGGTCAATAACAAGCTTACAATTCCAATCGCCACCAACAACATGATTACGGGGTAGATCAGCGCCTGGGTGATTTGGTTTTTAACAATGTTGCGTCGTTCGGTGTAATCAGCCAATCGATTGAGTACGGTATCTAAGTGACCGGACTTTTCACCAGCCGCTACCATTGAGCGATAAAGGTTATCGAACACTGTTGGAAATTCTGACAGCGCATCAGCCAAGGTATATCCCTCGACGACCTTTGAGCGGATTGCCATCATCATGCTCTTATGTCGTGGTTTTTCGCTCTGTTCAGCAACCGCTAACAAGGCTTCTTCAATGGGCAATGCAGACTCAACTAATGTCGCCAGTTGACGGGTCAACATAGCCAAATCAGCCACTTTGATAGACGGTTTGAATAGAGTAAAGCGACGACCTTGCTCGCCACCTTTCTTGCGTTCACTGACTTCGTCGACATCCAGCGGGATAAGGCCCATTTCTCGTAGCTGTTGTCTTACTTGACGAGCGTTGTCAGCCTCAAGAACACCGTTTTTGGATTTACCGGCAGATGTCAGCGCTTTGTAGGCAAACGCTGGCATATCAGTCTTCTCTGGTCACGCGCAAGACTTCTTCTAGCGCAGTGATCCCTTGCAGTACCTTTTGGCATCCATCTTCACGAATACTAGGTGTCGTTTGGCGAATATGCTTTTCGATAACTTGTTCGCCTTTCCCGGCGTGCATCAACTCGCGAATATCCTCGTCCACGATCAACAACTCATGAATACCGGTACGCCCGCGGTAACCGGTTTGGTTACATTCGGCACACCCTTTTGCACTGTAGATGGTTGTAGTAGCAGCCTGTTCGGTATTGAGTCCCAATATACTTGCTTCTTGAGCGTTTGGTGCGTGCGGTTGCTTGCAGCTAGGGCAGAGCGTTCTGACCAAGCGTTGTGACAAAACGGCTAGCAGTGATGACGATAATAGGAACGATTCTATGCCCATGTCTTCGAGACGAGTTATTGCGCCCGCAGCAGTATTGGTGTGTAACGTCGAAAGTACCAAGTGGCCTGTTAAAGAGGCTTGTACTGCTATCTGCGCAGTCTCTAAATCACGTATCTCACCGACCATTACCACATCCGGATCTTGACGCAAGATTGCACGCAAACCGCGTGCAAACGTCATATCTACGCGTGGGTTAACTTGCGTTTGACCGATGCCTTGTAAGTCAAATTCGATTGGATCTTCAACGGTGAGAATGTTGCGGTCTTTACTGTTAATTTCGCTCAGTCCAGCATACAAGGTTGTACTTTTACCCGAACCTGTCGGACCGGTAACGAGAATAATGCCATGGGGCTTACGGATGAGACCTGAAAAATGCCCACGGTTAACCTCAGTCATACCTAGGTCTTCAAGATTTAGACGCGCATTGTTCTTATCTAACAAACGCAAGACAACCCGCTCACCGTGGCTTGCAGGCATTGTTGAAACCCTGACGTCTACCGCTCTTCCCGCAATTCGCAGCGTGATTCTGCCATCCTGAGGGACGCGCTTTTCAGCGATGTCGAGTTTCGCCATAACCTTAATCCGCGATACGAGCATCGATGACATTTTGCGATTGGGGCGCAAAATTTCGCGTAATACTCCGTCAACGCGAAAACGCACAACGAGCTGGTTTTCAAACGTTTCGATATGGATATCAGAAGCGCCTTCTTTGATCGCTTCGCTCAACATCGCATTGATCAATTTTATGATCGGTGCATCGTCTTCGCTCTCAAGCAAATCCTCAGTATCGGGTAACTCTTCAGCCAATGAAAACAGGTCACTCTCGTTACCAAGGTCTTCCATTAATTGTTTGGCTTCAGAAGAATCTCTTTGGAAGGCGTTAGTAAGTACATACTCAAAACGTTCTTCGGTAATTTCCTCTAGCACGAAAGGCGCACCAAAGAATCGTCTTACCTCGGCAAAAACATGAAAGGGCGTTTCCGATGTGTGATACAGCTTTGCCGGCGTTTCGTTGGTTTCTAAAATAACCTTGTGACGTTTGGCAAAGCTAAACGACAGCTGTGTTGGCGGTTGTATCTCCTGACCATTGTCAGTTGGTTCTGCCGAATCGACAGCCTGATCGGTTTGAGCTAACTGTTCTGTCATTACTCGTCCTGATCGCGTTCAGCTTTTTCTTTTTCCATCAAATACTCTTCGTACGACGGAGGCAATGTCAGGGCATCATTCCACTCAGGAATCAGCGGACCTTCAACTGATGGCATCAAAGGTACGCCCTCAGACTGACGTTTTAATTGCTGTGCCCGAATAAAATTGTATTTGCGGTGTGAGATTTCGTTCATGGTAACGCCATCTCGAACAATCTTAGGTCTTAAGAAGACCATCAGGTTTCGCTTGCGTTTACTGGTCGACGTCGTCTTGAATAAATGACCCAAAATTGGAATGTCACCTAACAACGGGACTTTTGAAATACTTTCTTGGACATCTTCGTCGATTAGACCACCCAGTACAATGGTACCGCCATCATCAACGATAACCGTAGTCTTGATTTCGCGTTTGTTGATCGAAATATCGACTGCAGTAGCACCACTTACACTTGATACTTCTTGTTCAATCAACATCTGTACCGCGTCGCCTTCGTTGATTTGTGGAGTGACCTTAAGCTTGATGCCCACTTCTTGGCGATCCACGGTCTGGAACGGATTGTTATTATTTGAGCTCGCCGTTGTCCCGGTGATGATAGGTACTTCTTGACCCACAATAAAGAATGCTTCTTCGTTGTCCATTGTGGTCAAGTGTGGGGTGGCCAAGATGTTCGAATTGGTATCATTGCTCACGGCTTGAACGACAGCACCCCAACCGTCTTCGATAATGCCGGCAATTAAACCATTGGCGCCACCGAGCAGATTAGCGAGCGCAGTAAAGTCACCTTCAATGGTTCTGGTACTGGGAACTTCGGTTCCATCACCTAGCGTTCTAATCTCGTTTACTTCTCGGTCTTCGGCTTGACGCAAGGCTACGCCGAGCGAGCCAACCGGTACTACGCCATTCGTAAATTGCGTACCGCCACCGTCTTCAGATGCCCATTGCACACCTAATGTTGTGCCATCACCCTCGAAGACTTCGACAATAATCGCTTCTACTTGCACTTGGGCACGACGCACGTCTAACTGACGGATGACTTCTTCTAACGAACGCATCATGTCGGGCTCGGCCGTGATGACCAATGAATTCGAATCTTCATGAGAATCGATACTGACTTCGCGGCTATTGCTACCGCGACGCGCATTTGAATTACTCTGTTCTTCGGCTTGAATACTTGCACTGACACCTTGCAGAACTTTCACTAAGTCTTCTGCTTTCGCATAATTCAAGAAGATAACGCGCGTGTTACCGCTGGTTTCAAGTTCTTGGTCCATGCGTTGTATTAGGTTTATTAGGCGTTGACGTGCTTTTACATCACCGCTGACGATAACACTGTTGGTGCGGTCATCAGCAACCACTCGAGGGTCCGACTTTGCCCCTGCGCCGGCTTGTTTGCCTTGAGACTTGTTGATGCTGTCAATGATTCTGACCATTTCCGAAGCAGATGCATATTTGAGTTTTACAATCTCGACTTCTTCATCACCCGCTCGGTCCACACGCTCGATAATTTCGACTAAGCGATTAACGACCGCAGCCCGGCCAGTTAGCATCATTACGTTCGAGGGATCATGGCTAACCACATTACCGCCACCAGCTTGGTCGTTGAGCTGACGTAAAATAGGCGCGAGTTCGCGTACAGGCACATTGTATACAGGAACAACACGCGTTATGAATTCATCGCCATTCATCAAGGCGCCTTCAACAACCGGAATATTTGAGGCCTTTGCATCTTTGGAACGCACGACCTTGAGGATACCACTTGGCATTTCTACAACGGCGTACTCATACACTTGTAGAACGTTTAGGAAAAACTGGTAATACTGTTCTTCATTCAATAGGTCATAGCTGCGTACCGAGATTTTGCCGCGTACGTTTGGATCAACAATGATGGTCTTCTTTAAGTTCTTGCCAACGATGTCAATGAACTCACTGATTTCCGTATCTTTAAAATTGGGTTGATACTGCTCTGCAGTAACGCCCATTGAGAATGACAAGCCAAATGATAGCGCTGCAACGAGCCAGAACTTCATTTTTAGTTGGCGCAAAAATCCCATATACATCTTCCTATTGGTCATCGCTTGCATCCGGCAAATCCAGATACAAGGTGAGGTATTGTTCGTTGCGTAGCACGGTTAACTGCAGAGCGTCAGCGCTGCGAAGTTCTCCCATCGCTTCACGGGCCTGTTGTGGGTCAGTCACGTCCAAGCCATTAATTTCACTAATTACATCGCCCGTTTGTAAACCAGCGGCTTCAAATAAGGAGGGGTTTTTCCCAGGTTGTACTCGATAACCCAACAGCTGACCATTAGATTGTGCCGGCGAAATTGAGAGGAAATCAGTAAATTTAGCCGGTTGTGCACGGAGTTCACGCGTAGCCGTGATGGCATCTTGACTCAATTGTGGGCGCGCTTGCTCATCGCGTTTTGGTGCAGGCGTGCGGGACGCCACTGTTGGTTGCGATGCGCGCCGTTTATTCGCTTCGGCGAAATCAACACCGTCCAGCATGAGCGTTTCATCACGCGCACCATTGCGAATGATCACGCGATCGCTAAACACTTTGCGCAGACTAGCATTGGTCCCTTCAATCTTTTCACCAATCCCATAGGTTTGCTGGCTACCCCTATTTTCGATAATCGCCGCCCCGTTCGCTTCGATAGTAGAGGCTACAACACCGGTTAGCGTTAGGTTTAAGCGTGTTTCAGGGGCATCAGTCACGGTATCTTGCTCTACCGCTGCAGACGTTTGCTGTTGCAATGCGCCGAATAGATTGAGCTGTTTGATGCGCGCAATATTAATCGATGTTTGCGAGGAGCGATTCGATGTATCGATGCCACTGGGTGACGTTGCGCCAGTGCTCTGAGGGGATGGCACGATACGCCACGTCAATTCTGCTAAATATGCGAGTAAATAAATAGACAATAAGACAATCAAAACCGTGCGTATGGACGCCTGACGTTGATTGATGAAAGTGATAGCAGATTGCATTGTTAGCATTAGGTAGTTTTTGTCGTTGTTACTTAGAATTCATTCGATCGATTTTATGTTTCAGCAGTTTCTTTAAGTCTGCTTTTATGGCTCAAGCATCGCATAAAAACAAACCTTTGTTTACGGCGGGTTCTTGAGAATTTAGTATCGCACCCCATAATAGCCTAGTCTGCACTAGGGTCACAACACTAATGCATGGCTATGATAGAAATATGACAACGTCAAAGGCAATTTAATTCCCTATGGTGGAAACAAATGAAAGTGTTCGCTTAGATAAATGGCTTTGGGCGGCACGTTTTTTTAAAACCCGTGCTATGGCTAGGGAAGCGGTACAAGCGGGTAAAGTTCAGTATAATGGACAACGCTCAAAACCGGGTAAAGCGGTTGAGCTTGGCGCTATGCTCAGAATACCGGCCGGCTATGACGTAAAAGACGTTGAAATCCTTGAAATTTACGATAAACGCCGAGCGGCTCCCTTGGCTCAAAAGATGTACAGAGAGACTGCAGCTAGCATGTTAAAGCGTCAGCAAAATGCTGAATCTCGCAAAGCGCAGGCGTTTCATAATCCTCGGCCCGAAAATCGACCAGATAAAAAACAGCGTCGGGAACTCATTCGCTTTAAGCATCAATAACGCGATAAATAGTAAGGCCCCATTGCGAGGGCAGACAATTGGACACAACATGAATACTGATCAACTACAACGATATACGTTTACCGACGCAAATGTGCGCGGAGAAATGGTCCAACTCGAATCGAGTTACGCCGCGGTAATTGCCAACGCGGCATACCCTGTCGCCGTGCAGCAGTTACTCGGTGAGATGCTTGCCGCTGTCACTTTGCTCACCGCCACATTAAAGTTTGAAGGTGAGATTAGCCTGCAAATTCAGAGTAAAGGTCTCATTCAATACGCAATCGTCGATGCCACTGATTCTCAGAAAGTACGCGGGATCGCACGCTGGGATGAGACTGCCGACGAGTGGCCACAGACGTTTCCAGATCTTTTTACTCAAGGCGTGTTGGCAATCACAATAACGCCTAAGAAAGGTGAGCGTTATCAGGGGCTGGTGGGACTTACTAAGCCGAGTTTAGCTGAATGCTTGCAAGACTATTTTGCGCGATCTGAGCAATTGGCAACCAAAGTATTGCTATTTGCAGAGCCTTCGACTGCACAACCAAAAGCGGCAGGTATGTTGCTCCAAGTCATTCCCGAAAGTAGCGAAGCGACCAATCTAAAAGAGCAAACCGTCTTTAATGAGCTAGCAATTTTGACCGAAACAATCACCGCGGAAGAAATATTATCCTTAGATGCGCGGGCTATATTGCATCGCCTCTATCACGAGCATGATGTCGAGCTGTTCGAACCCAAACCGATTGTATTTGGCTGCACGTGTTCAAAAGAGCGCAGTGCTCAAGCGTTGAAAAATATCGACAAACACGAACTGCTCTCGATTATCGCAGACGAGGGGCAAATCGAAATGGACTGTCAATATTGCCACACCAAATATGTCTTCGATGCGATGGATGTAGAGTCTATTCACGCCGGATTCGGGTCTAATTTGGACAGCCACACAAGCAATTAATCAATTACGTCACAACGGGGTAGGGCCGCAGGGTTTTACTCCGTTTTCCTGTCATCCTGTATTTAACACTTCATCTCTCAGCGAGTGAATCAGCACCTGTTCAATCTGTAATAAAATTACAAAAATAGTGTTCTTCGATCGTTTCAGCTTCCTTTTTTATAGCTGACTTTCAGATTGAGTAGTCATGAATTTGCATACTTATGTGGATTTCGTGAATAGCGATTATTGCCTTTTGTGATGGGCTCTCAGGGGCAATTGAGAGTATATTTGCACATGCTGGTAAATCCATGTATCTTCGCCGCCAGCCAAATCCGATTCTTGCTGTAATAGGTAAGGAAAGTTTACGTTGTTGACTAGGGACTACCATGAACGCCGCCATTGAACCAAACAAGTTACAAAACGCCGATGAAGCGTCATCGCCGCGAATTCTCCAATCATTAACCGCTGCCGAATTAATCGAACAAGCCCTATTGCGCGGAGAAGGTGTTTTATCTGATACCGGCGCATTGGTCGTCAAAACAGGTGAGCGCACGGGGCGTTCACCAGCCGATCGCTTTATTGTAAAAGAGTCGACGACGGAACAAGAGATTGACTGGGGTAAGGTCAATCGGTCATTTGATCCTGCGGCATTCGATAGCTTGTGGGCGCGAGTGGAAGACTATATAGGCGAACGCGATCGCTTTCATTCTTTCATGCAGGTAGGTGCATGCGAAACTTTCGGTATACCGGTCAGCGTTACAACAGAAACAGCATGGCAACATCTGTTCGCACAAAACATGTTTATTCAATCGAATGACGCCAAAGACAATGGCAATCCTGTTTGGCAAATCCTTAATTGTCCTGGGTTCGTGTGCGAGCCCGAGCGAGATGAAACAAATAGTGACGGTGTTGTGATTATCAACTTTGCCCAACGCAAAGTTCTAATTGCCGGTATGCGCTACGCGGGTGAAATGAAAAAGGCGATGTTCTCGGTTCAAAATTTCTTGTTGCCGGCACACAAAGTTTTGCCGATGCACTGTTCAGCTAACGTGGGAGAGCAAGGTGACGTGACGTTATTCTTTGGTCTTTCTGGAACGGGCAAGACTACCCTCTCAGCCGATCCGAAGCGTTTTCTAATCGGTGATGATGAACATGGCTGGAGTCCGGGCCGAGTATTCAACTTTGAAGGCGGTTGCTATGCAAAATGCATTAACCTGTCAGAAAAGAATGAGCCGGTGATTTGGAATGCAATCAAATACGGTACAATTTTAGAGAACGTCGTACTTGATGATGCGCGCCATGCTGACTACGACGATGTGTCATTGACGCAAAACTCACGCGCCGCCTACCCACTTAAACACATCGACAAGCGAATCGTGGAAAACCGAGCTGGCGAGCCACGCGCCGTCGTTTTCTTGACGTGTGATGTCAGCGGTGTACTTCCTCCCGTTTCATTGCTGGACGAGCATGCAGCTGCATATCATTTCTTGAGTGGCTACACCGCGAAAGTGGGCTCGACTGAAATTGGTTCAACGGCTGAAATTGAGTCGACTTTTTCTACGTGTTTTGGCGCTCCTTTCTTCCCTAGACCTGCGAGTGTATATGCGGAGTTATTAATAGAACGCATTCGTGCATTTGGTACTAAAGTCTTTTTGGTGAACACAGGTTGGACGGGTGGTCCCTATGGCGTAGGTAAGCGTTTTGACATTCCTACGACACGAGCCGTTATTGACGCGATTGTGAATGACCAACTTTCCGTCGAAGATACCACCTATTTGGAAGGTCTAAATCTTCGTGTGCCGAACCAAGTGGCTGGCGTAGATAGTACGTTATTGAGCCCGCGCAACACCTGGGAAGACAAGCAAGCTTATGACAGCTACCTAGCTAAACTCGTGGAAGAGTTTGGTCAGAATTTTGCCAAATACGACGTCAGCGACGAGATCAAAAACGCTGGGCCAAACGTCTCTCAAAAATAGTATCTCCTACCAAAAAGTATACATATTGTAGATCCCGGTTTTCTGCATTGAGAACCGGGGTTTTATTTTACTTGTCCCAAGTGAAAGATTCCGTCCACTGACCCGGTATACCAATAAGTGGTTCAGTGTGCTTATTGCTGAAAAAACTAAACCGGTATTTTAATGACCTTCTGTTCTTTATATGACCGTGCTTACATGGCGGTAAACAAAGCACGCTATTTTACAATTCGCCTCATTAACTGACGGCCTAGATTGGTAACGAGACTTTCAAAATGACCGAACGTATTTCCTGTGCAACACATGACTATTTTGAAGCAGCCTGCACGCTAAATTACCGACTGGAAATTACTCTACATGTGGGCAGTCGTCATCAAGGCATTGCGTTAGATCTAGTTTACAATGACCAGAAAGAAGAGTGCTTGGTATTACTTGAGAATGCGCAACACATCACGCTCCGAATCGCAGAAATGAGCAAGATCCAAGTGCTCACACAAAAGGCAAGTTTTACAGAAATCAATGTTTAAATCCTAAAATGAGCGTAATTACGCTCAAAATAGTGCTAATATGTGGATAGTGCGCAAAAATACGCTCAAAGAGGTTTTGTGTTAAACGTTTACATGTTGGTTGAGAATACGCGATTACACGCAGCTGATTTGGTCCTCCAGCCGCGCTGTGAATTGGCTTATCGTCAAGAATTTGTATTATTTGCTGCGCGAGCGAAATCGAGCTTACAGCTCTCACAAGCTATCCCAATTTGTTTAATGGAAGTGTTTGAAAATGAGCGGGTGGAGGCTTGGTTGGGTATGTTTAAGCCCCTTAGTCCGGCGCAAATAAGTCCACATATTACATTGGGAAATGTTTCAATTCAGGAAAATGCGTCGACCACCAAAAAAGAACATGTGTCCCTCAGTGTTGAACTCAAAGACGTGTTTCATGAGCAACCGATTGTGCGATATGAGCAAATGAGAGTGCTGCGCAAATTGACGGGAGGGTTCGCAAACCAGAGTTTCGTCTTTGCTGAACGTAAAGCCAATAGCCTGTATTCATTTCAACCGAATAACGTACAGCCAAATGCTCAACTCTTGTATATTCCAGCCAATATCATTGCGGCAGCACAGCAACAACAGGATATGTCTACTGCTCTGCGCTACTGTGCTACACATACCAAATTCTTTTGGGAACTCAACAAACGCCTCAATCAAGACCAAAACAATTTACGGCTAGACAACTCGACTCAGTTTTTAATACGTCCGGATATTCGGCGCTATACAGACAGAATTGAATGGTCTCCAGTAGAAACATTAGCGTTAGCACTGTGCGAACCTGGGGCTCAAAATACCAACCTTCTAGAACTATTCACAAAGTGTGTAAGTGCTAACATACATGTAAAGTTTGGGTTTGAGAAACTTGAACAATGGACGATTGAATTTCTAAAACGCGATATTGTTGCGCGTTTGTTCTTTGCGTCTAACTCTGGAATAGCGCAAAGCCTGCAGCGAGTTGATGGACAGCTGCAATTTTTACCAATAGTGTGGAGTTCAGAAGCCGAGGGTGTCCAACAGCGGATGTGTATCGATTGGCCAGATCGCTTGTTTGATGGGGCACACCTAGACTATACCATGTTGTGTGCGGAGTTAGGCGATGTGGTTGATTCATCTGAAGTATTATTTGGCTTAACCGAGTTTGCTGAAACACTCCTCGACTTGATTCCAGAACTGCTCGGCTTTGACCCGCAATTCGGTGAACAGATTTGCCAGTACTATGGGTTGCACAACATTGCACAAAAACTCACACGCTGGGGAGTACTGCTATGAAACGCAAAGATCTTAACGCGTGGGATAGGCAAGCGCTTTTACTTGACGCGAGCAAAAGGCTAATGCTCGGTCAGATCACACGTGGACAATTGTTAAAGCAATTGCGCAAGAGAGTTTTAGGTATGAATCAAACCGAATTTAGCCAGTTGGTTAATGTTAGTAGGCGCACACTAACAGAGATAGAATCCGACAAAAGCGGTTTAAATGAAGACAGCGTAAATGCTGCGTTTGCTATCTTTGGTCTAGAACTCGCGCTCAAACCGGCGTCGAGCGCACATGTAAAAAAACTCGTGCGTGATTGAGCAATTCTGGAAGGTGAGTTTAAATCGCGATTTTTTCTTCAAAGAACGTTTTAAAGTTAATTTTGTAGTCACTGGCCAAAACGGCTTTCTCGATAGTGACTTTGGTGCTGCCGTTGCCCAAGTTTAGATCCTCCGGTGCCAAATAATGACGACCTTTCAGCGAATAGAACACCTTAACGATTGGTTTTAGTGGCGAGTTTTCATTGTGTTTTACAACCATCGCAATCGTCTCATCCGACAGTTTAACCAAGCTACCGACCGGGTAGATGCCAATGCATTTAATAAACTTCTGGACGAGTTCCCGATCGTATTTATGCGGGGTATCCTTGAGTAAAATTTGCAGGGCCTTTTGGCTAGGCATCCCCGCCTTATAGCAGCGATCCGCAGTAAGCGCGTCATACACATCGACGATTGCAATCATCCGCCCGTAATAACTGATCTCGTCATCTCTCGCACCTTCAGGATAACCGTAGCCATCGAGACGTTCATGATGTTCGCTCACCGTGCGGATCATATCGGTCGGGATTTGCATTTCTTCTAATGCCTCTATCCCGTACACGACGTGATCGCGCATAATGTTCATTTCTTGATCAGTAAGCCGACCAGGCTTGTGCAGTATTTTGTCAGGAATTTTTATTTTGCCGATATCGTGCAAAAAGCCACTCATTGCTAATTCCTGCACGTCTTCCTCTTTCAAGCCAATATATTGACCAAAATTCGCCAGCAAGATAGCCACGTTGAGCGAGTGTTCCAGCAGATAATCGTCTTTTTCCCGAATCTTGGTCAAACACAATAGTGCGTTTGGATTTCGATCAATCGAACCGACTAAATTCTTTGAAAACTCTTCAGGGACCGAAATATCAGTTGGCAGTCCCTTGGCAACAGAATTAAGTAGTTGTTTTTGTATCGATTTCCCTTTTTTATGAAGTTTATTCGCGACCGCAATTTCTTCATCAAAAGTCAGTTTTTTGGTCTTTTTCTCGGGTTCTGTTTTGGTTGGTTCGGGTTCTGCAGGTGGCTCTTCGGGGGCTTGCTCAACGACTTCTTGTGGGGCTGGCGTAAATTGTTTTGAGGGATCTATTACCACCTCTAGCACACCGCGTTTCTTCAAAGAAGCAACGATAGCTTTGGTAGTGACTTTACCTCGACTTGCGACTTGAAGGTTTCCCGACTGCTTTGCGATGCTTTCCACGTACATGCCGGGAATAAGTTCGCTGATATTAATTGTTTTGAGAGATTCCGAAGTCATGCTGCATTAATTTGACGGTACTACCTGCAACTTAATCGAAACTGTGCCGAGACTCAAGGCTAAAACGTGCAAATGTTAAAGGTAAGTTAAAAATCGAGCTCAAACAACAGGGTGGCCATATCCGGCTGCCATTGGAAATCCTTCATAGAGACGCGCAAATTATTTATTGTTATGCCCTCTTCTCGTAAGCGCGTTTGTTGTTCGTCAGCATGAGAAGACCCTTTGGCAAACGCGATTTGGCCAGAACTTCTTAGAATTCTATGCCATGGAAGGTTGAGTGAGCGAGGTGCTTGACCTAGCGCCTTGGACGTCAATCTGGCGCGTCCAGGTAATCCGGCAAGATCGGCAATTTGGCCATAGCTGGCTACTCTTCCCGCTGGAATAAGGCTTGCCACTTTCCATATTCGCTGTATTGATTCTGTCGCCATTCAAACACCCTGAGGGGCAAACTGTAAGCCGTTCATCATAGTCCAGATTAGGCGTTTTTGGCCAGTCGATAAGAAGCAAAGCTTGCGCTTAGGAACCGTAATCGTTAGCGTAGTGATTCACTCAATTCGCGCTAGGATTGTCTCTAACTCGCTCTGTAGCACAAAGACGGAACGCTTTTCATGATCAGACGGCTGTTGTTTGTTTTCGTATTGGCCATCGCTGGCTTCGCGCTGGGTCAATGTTCCTCACCGATTGTTGCCTCAAAATGGCAAGCACCCGAAAATCGTGGATTCACCGGCGTTTTTGCTCAGAATGATGTGCTGTCGAGTGCCCAGCATTTTTCTCTGGGTAGTTTTAAGGGGCCGGAGGACATAGCCGTTAATGCCCTTGGCGAAGTAGTGGCGTCGAGCCAAGAGGGTTACATATTAAAATTCGACCCTGACAGTCAAAGCTTTGAACCTTGGGTCTTTACCGGTGGCAAACCTCTGGGGATACGGTTTGATTCAAACGGCAACCTTATTGTCGCCGATGCTCTATTGGGGCTACTCGCCATCGATTCATCGGCGAATATACGCATTCTCGCTAACCAGCATCAAGGGCAGCCTTTTGGATTTGTCGATGCCGTTGCAATAGCGTCAAACGGAGAAATCTATTTCACAGATGCTAGTTCGCGGTATTCCGTGAGAGAACATCTTACTCCGGAGGCCGCTAGTCATCTCGATATTTTGGCGCATGGCGGGCACGGCGCGGTTTACCAATATTCGCCAAATACTGGTGCAGTTGTGAAATTAGTTGATGGGTTGCAGTTTGCAAACGGCATTGTCGTGAGTCATGACGAACAAGCGCTGTTGGTCAATGAAACGGGTCGATACCGTGTCATCAAGGTTTCGATTGGCTCAGATAGCAGAGGTAAAATCACGACACTGGTGAATAATTTACCTGGATTCCCTGACAACATTTCACGCCACTACCCCAGTGGTTACTGGCTTGGGCTAATCGCACCGCGCAATGCACTATTAGACAAGTTGTCGCAATGGCCACGACTCAGAGAATCGATTGCGATGTTACCGAAAGCGGCTCAGCCTAAAGCGCAGGCGTATGGTCATATCGTGTTAATCGACAATGCAGGCGAAGTAGAATTCAGTCTGCAAGATCCGGGTGGCACAGTACACATGACCACCGGAGCGATGCCCGATGGGAATGCGTTGTGGATTTCGAGCCTGACTGCGTCGACAGTTGCGCGCTTTGATCTGACGTTACTGCCCACTCAGGTATCGCGCCCAAATGGCGAATAACAAAATTGCATCCCGGCGTTTTTAGCGGCCTGTTCGTCATAAATGTAATCGCCCACGTAAAGCAATTCTGCCGGTTCTAGCCGCCACTCTTTGGCGACTATGAGCAGTGCCTCTGGATCGGGTTTCGGTGCCGCATCTTCACGAGTGAGAATAAAATCAATTGGAATGGCATTGTTTTGAATCTTAATGCTGCTCGCGGCATGGCAATTGCGGGTCACAATTGCCATCGGCATGCCAGATTGATGAAGTTGCTCGACAAACGTTTGGGCGCCGGACAACCATTCGGCATTGTGTGCGTCCGCTAACTCGTGAGCCAAAATGACTCGATGCGCCTCGGCACGCTGTTTTGAGCAGGGCAGCGTGTCCACATAGTCGAGCACATCGTGACCAGGCGGACATTTCAACTCGGCCTTGATTGCAACAAAGTCTAAATTTGATTCTACCAAGGTGCCATCTAAGTCAAAGATGACACCTCGGATCCCTGAAATTTTCATCATAAAAAATACTGTTTATTTATACAGCTTTATCGGTTATGCTGACATTGACATAAACGTTAAAACGAGGACTTAGTAATGGCAATTAGTATTCAGTACGTTGTGACTTACAAAGGGGTTGAAAAATTGGTAACAACTGACAAAAAAGCCGCTGACCAATATGACAAAATGTTGGATGTCGCAGACAATTTGCAACAATACTTGACCGCAAAAGGCGTTCCAATGGAAGAGCAGGCGCTTGAATCACTGGCCTTTTTACTCGCTCAGGAAAAATCTGATGTAGCGAAGATTCTTAAAGGCGGTGACGCAGATGCTATTCTGGCACAGCAGGGTGCCGATGTGGTAGAAATGCCAGCCAGCAAGGCGAGCTAAAATATCTCGAATCAGTCACGAAAAATCCTGATTATGCGTTAATATTCATCTTTTTAGTCCTGCAGGAATACCCAAGAATGCCTGCTCCATAGTGAACAGGAGATGAAAATGACTATTGGGAACCGCATTAAACAACTGCGTCAATCAAAGGGATTGAGTCAACCCGCGTTGGCTGAACATGCCGGTATTGAGCAATCCTATTTATCTAAATTGGAAAACGATAAATCAATACCTTCGAGTGAAATCTTTACACAGCTATTGCACGCGCTGGATGTAACCGTTGAACAATTTATGCAGGACTTCAACTGGCAAATACACTCATCTACATTACGTCAGATAGCAGTCTTACAGGATTATATACAGGCGTTTGAGCAGCGGAGTATTAGGCGCAGGGTTTCATTACAATGGCTTATAGGTGTTGTAATCGTCGTTGCCGTTGGCTTGTTTTATACCGGGTACAGCAAAGAACTATTTGGTGAGACAGTCTACGTGTACGAATCTCAGGGCGTGATATACGACGGGGAACCAAATGATATCTTTAGTCGATGGCATTCACTGGTCCCAAGAGATATTGAAAATCGAGCCAAGCTAGTTGAACAAAAGGCGATTGAGATGCAAATGCGACAGGATACGAAATATCATCAGTCGTATGAGTACCTTGGCGATTCCTTTGAGCATAAGGTTAGCGATGGACGTCGCATCTTCCATTTCGATAAAACGCTGACATTAGAACGAACAATCAATGCGTGGCTTAAAACTGCTGGGGTGATGCTATTTGTTGCGGGCGTGTTAAGTTTGTTCTTACACCTTCGGAATATGACTCGGCAGGCTTGATTCAAATATTCTTGGATTCGAATAGCGCGGCGATGACGTCGGCTTGATTGGTACTAAAAATGTTGGTGTCAGACGCGCTTCTGAGCTTCCGAATGAACAATTTTCACCGGAAACTCTACAAAAATTGTCAGCCCTGAGTTTGGCTCACTATAGCAATTTATCTTACCGCCCAAACGTTGTGTCGCTAAATTATATACGATGCTTAGGCCTAAGCCACTGCCGCCAGTTTGGCGGCTAGTGGTATAAAATGGCTCAAACAGTTTCGGCAATGCTTCCGGTGCCACACCAGCACCGTTGTCCTTAAAGGTTAAATCTAACAGGCTCTCGTCGGTAATTTCCACGTGAATGCTGATCTGTCGTGGTTCGTTCTGTTGCTTCGCAAAACCATGTTTAATTGCATTTAAAATCAGGTTACTCAGAATCTGGCTAAAGGCACCAGGGAACGTCTCAACCGTTTGTTCAACGTCGCCAGTAACTTCGACAGCAACTTCATTGCGCTGCAGTTCTTTTTGCAAACTACGCAGCACAAGATCGATATACTCCTGAACATGAATTGCGCGGCGTCTCTCGCTCGATTGATCAACTGAAACCGCTTTAAAGGAGAGAATTAGCTCAGCTGCGCGTTCGGTATTCTTGTGTAAGATTTCCATGCAATTATCGGCGTTTTCAATAAAGTCAGACATGACTTTTCGGCTCAATGTTTGTTCCTCATAGGCCTGCTTAAGGATATTGAGCCTGTCTTGTAGAATACTCGTTGCAGTGACACAGACACCGACAGGTGTATTAACTTCATGTGCAACACCGGCGACTAAGACGCCTATTTGGGACATTTTTTCTGATTCGACGAGCTGGTTTTGGGTACGGATCAGCTCGCGGTTGATTGTTTTCACCTCGCTGAGCGCGTTTTCCAGCGCTTCTGTCCGCACCGCGACTTTCTCTTCAAGTTTGTGTTGATGCTGATTAATGTTCTCGCCCATTTCGTTTAACAATGATTGGACGTTTTTAAATTCAACGAATGGCAACGGTACTTCACCTCTGGAGAAGTCGCCTTTGTGAAAAGCTTTTACCATAGAATTTAGGCGATCAAGTGGGCTCAGTTCCATACGCACAAATAAGATCCCCAACAACACAAACAAAAAGCCAATCAAACCGGCGTAAAAGACAAATTGAGCAGTGAGCGCGTCGACCTTGCTTAGGGCAAGTTCCTCAAGTTGGGAAAACGTAGCATTGATAACAAGTTCACTGCGACCGACTCTGAGTTGAGATTGCGTTGCGATTGCGTCGTCAGCAGTTGCATCTACTTGGGTGTATAAAGTCACGTCGTCTAGCGAAACGTGGTCAAGATTCAAACCGATATCAGCGTTTCTAAGCATGTTAATTAAATCATCAGCTAATACAAACGCGACCAGCTTGCCAGTATAGGTTGACCTAGAGTCTATGCTTTCTGTTTCGCTCAAAAACAATGGAACTGAGAGGATGAACATATGCCCAGTGACCTGACCGCTAGCGGAAGTACTACTGATAGACCGCAAAAATTCCGCCAATTCAAGTTGATAATGATGGGCTATCGCTATTTGACTGATCGGTTCGGGAGCCGTGAGTTCTAACCATAAAGATAGATTGTCAGTGGGGGTGAGAAGTGCATCAACAGGTGATGCTTCGATAATCTGATTGTTAGGATCTAGCAGCATTGCGGCAGTCACAAATTGATGCTGAACAACATATTCGTGTAGAGCGTTTGCCGCGCTATAGCCAAATAGTCCGGATTGGCCAGCCAATGCGATATTTTTATCTCGCGCTATCTGCTCCAGTGCCAACTCTGCCTTCTCGGTTGCAAATTGTGTTTCAACGACTATGTTGTTAGCGATTGCTTGGAGCTTCTCAATTTGCTGTTCGATCTGAATGGTGCGGAAACTAGAGATAAAAAACACACTGAGCACAAACAGAGGTAACAGTGCGCACAAGACAAACTGGGCGATCAGTGTAAATCGCAAGGAGAACGAGAAAAATGGAGTTCGCTTCATTGCGCGACCTCCATCATTGCCATATCACGCAGTGCAATGCATTGCATAAAGTCAACGGCTTCCTGAGTAGAAAGGGCGCCCCTTTGGTGTAAGCGTAGGCCCTTTCGCATGCCATTCCAAATTGACACATAGGCATTATTCGCAGGCATATACAAAACCGGTGCAGTGAGCTTTTCTTGAGCTACCAGCAAAGGCACAACACTAAGGTCTGTTAGTACGTCAGGTCGGACGGGCACCATGCTTGTCGCGCGCGCAAGTTGTTGTTGCGCATCGTCCGACTGCAAAAATGCTGAAAATGCGCGTACTGCTGTTTGTTTAGCACCGTTCCAACTGTCGTTCGGATACACCAAAAACACCATGGAGGCTAACGCATGCATGGGGCGACCTCGATAGCTGGGTAGATCGATGATGCCCAAATTCTTGCCGAGTGCTTCAGACGCTTGCTCTAATGCCCAAACCCCGCCCATGGCATACGCAACTTTACCCGCGTAGAAATCGATAGAAACACAGTCGTAATTACAGTCTTTATCAATACTTTTCATATCGGCTAGTGACCGGTAGAGCGTTAATGCCTGTTGCATCGCCGGAGTGGATAAAACGGGCTGCTCTGTATTAGCAATTTGCGGATCAAAGAGCGTCACAAAGTGCGCAAACCAGTAGGGTTCATTAAACAATACACCGACCGGTAAGATCCCCTGCTGCAACAGATAAGGCGTTTGCTCAATAATGCCCTCCCACGTGGTAGCGGGGTTCCCGACCAAGGATTTGTTATACATCAGCACCAGGCGATTTTTGTCTTGGATGGGCTGACCATAGTATTTGTCGTTAAATCGAAGTGCGTCGAGCGTTGTATCGTCAAGTGAGACCGACGAGACAGAGTCAAACGCACTCAAGCGCATATGCTTGGCATACACGGTATTATCCGATGAAAAAATCGCTATCTCTGGCGCGTTGTTGTTGTATACCGCCTTGACTAACGACGTTTTAAGGTCTTCATTGGGCAAATTGACGGCATTAACCTGAATGGCAGGGTGTTTAGCGGAAAACTGCTGCGCCAACGTTCTAAGGGTTGGCGTCAATTCAGGCGATGCCAACCACACATTGATAACCTGCCGCTCGGTATATTCGAGTTCTTGCGGGCGAGCGCTCACCTGCGTTGCACACACGATTATCATGAGATAGAAAAGAACATTGCGCGTTTTTAGCATGAGTCTCCAATCGCGATAGCTCTACTAAAAGTATAAACGAAAATGAAAACTGGCAAGCTAAGCTTGCAATGATTTGTGATGACATAAAAAAAACACGCCTATTGGCGTGTTTTCAAAAATTGCGAGTCGCTACCTTGTTAGGCTTGTTTGACAACTGTTTGCGCAATTTGTCCAAAGATAGACTGTTGTGCATTGTCGAACATTTCGATCGTGACGTTGTCGCCAAATTGCATGAATGGCGTTGTCGGTTGACCATTTTGGATGGTCTCGATCATGCGAATTTCGGCTATACAGCTATACCCGACGCCACCTTCTGCCACAGGTTTACCTGGTCCACCATTGAGTTTGTTTGAGACCGTTCCTGATCCAATAACGGTTCCAGCAACTAGCGGACGCGTGCGCGCGGCATGGGCAACAAGTTGGCCAAAGTTAAATGTCATATCGGTACCAGCATCTGGCTTACCAAACATATCGCCATTGAGGTGCGAGACTAACGGTAACGTGACCTTGCCTTGTTGCCATGCATCTCCTAATTGATCGGGTGTAACACACACCGGGCTGAAAGCACTGGAAGGCTTAGATTGGAAAAAACCGAATCCTTTGGCTAACTCGCCAGGGATAAGACCGCGCAGTGAGACATCGTTGACGATCATGATTAATTTTATATGATCGAGCGCCTTGTCTGCGCTAACGCCCATGGGAACGTCATCAGTGATGATTGCTACTTCTGCTTCAAAATCGATACCAAACCCTTGATCTTGAGGCATGACGATATCTTCACGAGGGCCGAGGAAACTATCCGAGCCGCCTTGGTACATGAGTGGATCTGTCCAAAAGCTGTCAGGCATTTCTGCATTACGAGCCTTGCGAACTAACTCAACGTGATTGACATAGGCGCTGCCGTCGGCCCACTGGAAAGCACGTGGTAGAGGTGATGCACACTGTTCTTGTTGGAACGGTGTCGACTCACATTCACCCGCTTCAAGTTGTTCGAAACGCTGCTTTAGCTTTGGTTCAATAGCGGCCCAGTCGTCCAATGCGCTTTGCAGTGTCGGCGCAATATCGGTGGCATCAACCATGGTTGATAAATCACTGTTGACGATAACGAGTTTGCCGTCTCGGCCGTGTTTAATACTGGCTAATTTCATCCGTTTGCTCCTGGAAAACCTTGACCATTGTGCAGCCATTCAGCGTGCTTGGGTGCTTTCTTAGTTTGAGACCATTCTTCTAACATGTCAGGCGCGACGCGTTTTAGTTCGGCCATCATTTCCGGTGTATGTGTATTGGCAGCCAATTCAATACGATGACCATTCGGATCAAAGAAGTAAATTGACTTGAAGATACCGTGATCCGTTGGACCGAGCACACTAATATCAGCTGCTTCTAGACGTTCTTTGGCGGCTAGCAAGTCATCCATACTGGGAACTTCGAATGCGATGTGTTGCACCCATTCAGGTGTATTACCATCACGCCCCATCTGTGGCGAGTTAGGTAATTCAAAGAATGCCAGCACATTACCGTTCCCCGCATCTAAAAACACGTGCATGTATGGATCAGGTGCTTGAGTTGAAGGTACTTTGTCTTCCGCGATAGCCAGCTGAAAGTCCATGCCGAGCATGGACTGATAAAAGTTGACCGTTTCTTTCGCATCGTTGCAGCGGTAAGCCACATGATGAATGCCTGAGAGTTTCATGCTTACGCTTCCTCTTCCGTATTGATCACGCCGCGTGCAACCTGATCGCGCTCAATTGACTCGAACAGGGCCTTAAAATTGCCTTCACCGAAACCTTCATCCTGCTTACGTTGGATGAATTCAAAGAAGACTGGTCCCAATACTGTTTCCGAGAAAATTTGTAACAGTAGACGCGGTTGACCGCCTTCCGTTGTGCCATCGAGTAAAATACCGCGCGCTTGCAGTTCTTCAACTGGCTCGCCGTGTCCAGGTAAACGCTCTTCTAGCATCTCGTAATAGGTGCCAGGAGGAGCGGTCATGAACTTCATACCTTGTTTCTTGAGACGGTCCCAGCACTCAAGCAGATTGTCACAAGCAAACGCGATGTGTTGAATGCCTTCGCCATTGTAGGCCATAAGGAATTCTTCAATTTGGCCGCCACCGCCGCCACCTGCTTCTTCATTCAACGGAATACGGATTTTGCCATCTGGCGCAGTCATCGCTTTCGATAGCAGGCCAGTGTATTCGCCTTTAATATCGAAATAGCGGATTTCACGGAAGTTGAACAAGTTAGTGTAGAAATCTGCCCAGTAACCCATGCGACCGCGATAGACATTGTGAGTAAGGTGATCGAGCGTATGGAATCCGCATCCTTCTGGATGACGGTCGACACCTTCGATCCATTCAAAATCGATGTCGTAAATTGTCTCACCTTCTTTATAACGGTCAATGAGATATAGCGCAGCGCCACCAATACCTTTGATTGCCGGCAAGCGCAATTCCATCGGGCCGGTGTACAAATCTACCGGTTGAGCACCTTTACGAAGTGCTTCGTTGTAGGCAAATTGTGCATCTTTAACGCGGAACGCCATGCCACATGCAGAAGGACCATGCTCTTCGGCATAATATGCCGCTGGACTCTTCTTTTCGTAGTTAGTGATAAAGTTGATGTCGCCCTGGCGCCACAACTCGACTTCTTTCGACTTGTGAATCGCGACTTTGGTGAAACCCATCATTTCAAATACAGGTTCAAGAATACCTCTTTCAGGTGCCGTAAACTCTACGAACTCAAACCCATCCAAACCCATCGGGTTCTCAAACAAATCAGCCATCATTAACTCCTGTGTATTGATCAGTTGACTATTGTGGCCAGATGATCAGTAATAGTTGCAATAGCAACTAAATTAGTTGCTGCTGCAACTAATGTCAAGAATAGACCGTTGTTGTGTCGATTTAGGGGTAAAGTTTTAATGACATCTGAACAAAAACGCTTAACGCTCAGTCGTTTCATGCCTTACAGGCTCTCGATTTTGTCGAACAAAGTCAGTGGTATCGTTGCAGAAACGTATAGAGATAAATTTGCACTATCGATAACCGAGTGGCGCATTATGGCGGTATTAGGCGAGTTTCCGGGGATTTCAGCGGATGAAATTTCACTGAAAACCCAAATCGAAAAGTCGATTTTGAGCCGAGCCATTAGCAAATTACTCAAACGCAACCTGATCGAACGCAGTATCGCAGAGGATGACCGACGTCGCTCCGAGATTACGTTGTCAGCAACCGGTTTAACGGTGTACAACGAGGTAGTGCCCCTGTCATACCGCTACGAAGAAACGCTACTCAGTTGTTTAACAGAACACGAGCAGCGTCAATTTAGTGAGCTAATTGACCGTTTGTATGAACACGCAGAGACATTAGAATCACGGGTTCAACCTTGACCCTGTTGCATAAAAAACTCTAACGCTTGAGGCCACAGTTTGGCGGCATGTGGCCGAAAATAGCCCATGTGACCAATGTGTTTCGTCCCAATCGTGCTTGGGTGAACATCAATTAGGTCTAAATCGCTATTCACATAATGTTTGATAAACGCGTCTCTTGATTGAGGTAACGCCCACTTGTCATCGGTCGCTGTTACGGCCTTGATGGGCAGTTCTACGGTTGAAAACATTTGATGCATCTCTTGGTAGTCGGGATCATCAAAAAAGTAGTTTGGGTGTTTACACCAGCGCTTCCATTGCCGATAGACCCCCATTGGCAAATCTTCACCCATACCCAATGCACTCCAGCCTAGATAGCCCTTCATCCGAGTAATGACCGGTGCAATTACATTCCACATGAATTGGACCCTTAGTCCTTCCATTTTCGGCATCCAACCATGCCAACCGGCCCCTGCACCAAAGAAACAGGCCGCACTGATCAGAGAATGATTGTCCAGCATGCCAACGGCATGTCCCCCATATGAGTGACCGACTAAATACAAAGGTAGCGATGGGTCGTGAATAACCTCTAGCACGGCCTGTAAATCCTTTTGCGCCCAATCGCGATAATCCATGTCAAAGCCCTTCAAATTTGACGGCTTAGATTCTCCGATACCGCGATAGTCGAAAGTGAACACATCAAATCCAGCGTTGGCTGCATATTCTGCAAACTGTCGGTAAAAACCTTGCGGTACACCGGTTGCACTCGCGATAACAAGTTTGGCTTGTGCGTTTTGACCTTGATAATGACGTCCACTCAATGCGTACCCATCGGTTGCAGTGTAGTGTGTTTTAGTGATCATTACAGACATGAAAATAGGCTCCAAAAATCAGTAATGACCTCATTGTAAAGTATGGAGTATACTCCATAGTCAAGCACTTTTGTGGAGTCCATTATGAACGCCAGTGAGGTGGCGCGTTTAGCGTCAATTAGCAAAGACACGTTGCGCTATTACGAAAAGCAAGGGTTAATCAGTCAGCCGCCGCGCAGCGCAAACGGCTATCGGGAGTATCCAGCTTTCGTACTGGAAGAATTACGGTTTATAAAACTGGGACAATCGGTTGGCTTTACGCTCAATGAAATTAAGCCTGCAATTCCTTTTTTGCGCGATCCAAAGCCGGGTTGTCCACTGTTGAGTGCAGCCATTACGCAACAAATCGAACGTGTTGACAGTAAAATTGCTGAACTTCAACAATCCAAAATGACGCTCAATCGATGGCTGGATAAACTGTCTCAAGCTCAAACTGCTTAGTCAGCCTTAAGTTGCTGCAAATTGAGAGACAACGTCAGCGACGGCGCGGCGCACTGCCGGTAATGTAGTTCGCTCAAACCACGGGTGTTTGGCTAACCAGCGGTTGTTCCTTCCCGAGGGGTGCGGCAACGCGATGCGACCTTTGTTCAATTCCGACTCCCATGCCTCGACAGCTGTGGTGAGTGATCGATACTCAGGCATGTATTGCGCTTGTGAGTAGCGACCGATGCAAAGGGTAAGTTTGGGTTGAGAGACATCTAAAAAGGGGGCATGCCACTTTTCGCTGCACGCTTTGATAGGGGGTGCATCTGCACCATTTTGGTAGCCTGGGAAGCAAAAGCTCATGGGCAAGACGTTGACCAAGCCTTGTCGGTAAAACTGCTGTTCTGATAACCCCAACCAAGCGCGCAAGCGAGCACCTGAAGCGTCAGCCCAAGCAATACCTTTGGTGTGTGCGATCTTGCCCGGCGCTTGGCCCAGAATCAACAAGGGCGCACGCTCAGCAAACATAAAAATAGGCCGCGGCGGGTAAGGCAAATCCGCCTTACACGCCTGACAATTCCTTGCTTGCGCAACTAACGCGCGCGCCGACTGGCTCACTGTTGTTCAAGAAAATCAGCGGGAGCCGGCGAATTTGGAAACGGTTTTGCGTCTAATGCCGGAATTGGCTCAGCTTTAAGTTTGTCTTCCAAATAGCGAATAGCAGCCTCTAATTGAGCATCTTCGCCGTTAAACGTGGCGTGGGGAAGATTGCTTACTTCAATGTCTGGTTTAACGCCAACACCTTCAACAATCCAACGCCCATCCATAGAAAATACGGGATATTCCGCAACACGCGATATCCCGCCATCAACGACTCTGTTGCGACCCGACAACCAGACGCCTGCACCGGCCGTCTGCTTGCCAATCACTGTGCCCAGATCCAGCGCTTTGATGCCGGCAGTGAAGGTCTCACCATCTGAGTATGTGAATTGGTCTGCCAACACGACAAGATGTCCGCGGAAAGTCTGTTGCATATTGGCAAACTGGTCACCATTGGTGGTGTTCCAAAACATCCACGTACGCTTAAGCAGCTTCTCTAATATCCAAGCGTCAACATTTCCGCCGCGATTGCGACGGACATCGATAATCAACCCAGGCTGTTGATATTGAGCATAAAACTCACGGGCGAAAGTCGCGACATCATTTGCTCCCATGGCATATAAATGGATGTAACCCAGTTGGTCATTACGTTGCTTGACCGTTTGCGCATTGCCCGCCACCCAATCGTTGTAACGCAATCGGAATTCGCGCGATAGACCGACCGGTTTGACGATGGTACTGAGGGCTTGTTGGTCGCGTAGTAAATCGAGTTTGACCTGTTGTCCAGCTTGATTTCGCAACGCTTTTACCAGCTCAGCTTGGTTATTAATGGCTTGACCATTAAGTGCAACAATAAAGTCGCCAGGTAGCGCATCAACACCCGGTTGGTTGAGCGGCGCTGCACTGTCCGGCAGTTCGGGGTCGTGCCGATAGATATGTGCAATCAACAAACCGTTCTTAGTTTCCTGATACGTGGCGCCCAAACTGGCGGCGCGCGGCGCATCGCTGTCTCGACTGACATCACCACCGCGAACTTGCGAGTGCAAGGTATTCAGTTCACCCATCATTTGCTCGAAAATATCATTCAATTCATGACGGTCAGTGACCCGCGTGAGTAATGGCTGATATTTAGCTTTCGTAGCAGGCCAATCGAGACCGCGCATGTTGGCATCAAATAGCGAGTCTCTGTGCATCAACCATGTGTCTCGAAAAATTTGTAGCCATTCGTCTTGTGGCTTGATCAAAAGTTTCCACTGTGCCGTTTTGAGTTTCGCCTTACTTGTGTCCTTGGGCATCTTAGCACCAGCTTTCACGATGAACTGATTTGCGTTATCAGCTCCCTGTTGTCGAACGAACAGAGTCTTACCGTCGTGACTTAATTGGTAGTCAGCCACTTTAGTCGTGAAGGTTTCAACTTTTGCCTTCGGCTTGACTTCAATACTCACAAGTTTGGGGTGTTGATTGGGTTCGTTCACGCGGTCTATCGCGAACAAGAAACTATCGTTTATGCTCAAGTTACTGAAATTACCGGCTGCAACGGGGACTTTCCACAGGCGTTCGGACAGTCCTTCCCAATCAACAGACATGGTCTTGGACGCATCATCCTCCGCCTGTTCTTCGGCGTTTTCGTCGTTGTCTGTGTCACTCTTCTCGCTCACATCTGAGAGCTCGGTTTTTGGTGCGAACGGGAAGCGCGCAGTTGCATCTAAACTAACGGCATAAATCTCTGCTCGTCGGTCGAACATAGTGCCCATGTTGCGATCACCCCAGGGTGCGCCAGGCGTAGCTCGGAAATGGCGGTTGGATAGGAAGTATAACCATTTGCCGTCTGGGCTGAAGGTGGGTGAAAAGGATTCATACTTTTCCGTCGTGACGACCTGTTGTTTGTTCTCGTTCAATGAGTACAACAACACCTGACTGCGTTCAGAACCAACGCGATTATACGTGACTGCAATATGTGAACTGTCAGATGACCAACGTAAACTGGCAAATGGCGAAACACCAGAATTATCACTGATAATATTTTGGTTTGAGCCCTCTTCGAGGTTTAGCAGCCATAAATTGCCGTGTTTATCATCGTGGGCAAGCCATTTGCCATCCGGAGAGGGATATAAATTCCAGCGGAAAATTTTGCCGTCCGAGGTTAATTGTTGGGCATCGCTCGAACCATCTGCTGCATACTGCCAGATTTCTGCTTCGCCACTGGCGTCGTTGATGGCATAGACCCATTGGCCATCATGACTTAACACCGCATTGCGCGTGCGAGAAGCTGGATCTGTAGCGATTTGGACCAACCGTTTTGAATCGATGCCGGCAACGGCGATCCTGCCACGAGCAGTCAGCGTGACCTTTTCTTGCGCACCGTTAAAACGGGCAGCGTCTAAGTGTTTCAGTGGCTTGTTCACCCAGTGTTCACGCAGTTCACTAAAGTCGGAAGTCAACTGGATATCAAGTGTGACGATTCGATTGTCGGCCAAATCAAGCATCTTAAGGTCAGCGCCATGTTGAAAGATGATTCTGTCATCGTTGAGCATCGCATTGCGAACGGCCCAGTCGTCGAACTGAGTGATCTGCTGTTTGTCACTACCTTCCTTTGACATTGACCAGATATTGTCCAGGCCGCTTTGATTGCTGACGAAGAAAATCCGATCATCTGCCACCATGGGTTCGCGAACAGACCCTTTGTGCGATGCAGTCAAACCGACAGCCTCATCTGGGTCATCTAGGTCGAATCGCCAAATTTGACCGCTTGCGCCGCCCTGATATTGGTTCGCGTTGTCGCTGGACATTTGCAATCCAAATTGGGTAAAAAACATTTGTGTGCCAGAAGCGTCAAAGCGTCCTTCAACAGCATCTGACAAGGGTATTGTTTCGGTGCGCAACGTTTCAGGTTGAACGGTTTTCAATATCCAGCTACCCGTTGGTCCAACACGACTGTTGGTTGAAAACACAATACCTTTCGCGTGCCACTGGTGCAGTTTCACTGTGCTGTTTTCGTATGTAACCCGCTGTGCAATGCCGCCACTGATGGGCATGACGTAAACCTCGGATGCTCCCTCATAATTGGCAACAAAAGCGACCTTGTCTCCTGCAGGCGAGAACACGCTGCTGTGCTCTAAAGACGGGTGTGTAGTCAGTCGAGTAGCAGCTGATTCTCCCAACTGCAAACGCCAGATGTCGCCTTCGGCAGTAAATATGACGGTGTTTTCAAACAGGCTTGGGTGGCGAAAATATCCGCCCGTGTCATCAGGAGATGCGTTAACAAAACTACTGACAAACAAGCAAATCAACAAACAAAAAACAGAATTTCTCATAATGGTTTATGCCTAGCGAACAATTAACTGTTCACTATGGCGCAGTCTTGGACGAAAGTGTAGCTATTCGTCGATGACTAACCGAGGTGTGAGATCAATGTAGGTTATTTGAGTTCAAGGTGATGGATAACGAATGAGCGAGACTCTCCCGCGTCGCTGAAAAATATTTCAATCCGATTGATGTGAGATAAATCTAATTCTCTGTCGACGGGGCCACTTTTGATCAGCGACATCGGTATTTCAATGTTGTCAGCGCCCGGCGTCAGTTCAATGCGATAGTTAAAACGCTGTTGATAACTGTGTTGGCCTTTGTCGTGGGTAAGGTCGGTAATCTTAACGGTTATTTCGTAGCCCGCCGCTTCGGGATTTTCCAATTCAATGTTCAGCTGAGTGTAACCACTCCAGTCTTTGGGGAAGTCCCTGAACATTGCGCCGCTGTATCGACTACCGGGATTACTGGTAATCCATAGGCTACCGTCTTTCTGCGTGAGCAAAGACCGTGTTGCACTCCAGTTTTGACGCTCAAATGCATAGTCGAAGCTCGCTAATACTGGACGTTGCGCAACAAAATACGCTTGGCCGGCCAAAAGTCGCAACAATGGGGCTAATTCGAGAAAACACAGTAACATCACAACCAACAGCAAACTAGCACTTGAGACCTTAGCTCTGAGCGATTTGGCGACCAACAATAAGCGCAGCGACAAACTCAGACCCATACCGAGAAAGTTTCTAACTATATCTTCGTATTGAAAGGCGCGTCCGACTTGATCTTGAATCAATTCGATGGCGAAGCTCACTACCAAGGTAAGACCTAATAGAATTAGCGAATTTCGCATTCGAGAACGTTGTAATAGCGGGAACAGTGCCCAACCTAAGATGAAGAAAACGCCAACGTGACCACCATCTAATAATTCGTTAATCAGCGGTGATCCATACGCATCAATCCGAATGAAAAACCAAGGCAGGATAAGCAGCGTAACAACAGCGTAACGCATTATTCTAGATTGCCGAGATGGGCCGAAAAGTCGATGTTGCAACTGCATAGTGTCGAAAGTAAGTGAACCGTCGATACTGTCGCACGTCGTTCATTTTGAATCAACGCGTGCGACCCCGGATTTCTTTACTTTGGGCGTTTATTGTCGTAGCCTGCCGACATGAAACACTTACACACACCATCTCATGTAATGCGCGCCAGAGCCCCAGCGTGGGTTTTGCTAGTCGCGTTACTATCCCAACTGTGGCCAGTAAGTATTGCAAGTGCTGCCGAGGGGTGCGAGATGATGAATTCCCAGTCGCATGACAGTCAGATGATGTCTCATCATGACATGATGGGAGAGACTGATAGCGAAAACCAAAATATGGCGCAGGAGTGCTGTGATGGCGGTTGTGAATGTCGAGTGTCATTGTGTTTCTCGCTTGTTTTCATTGGCAGTCAGACCAGTGAACAAGACGTTTTGGTCCAGCAACAACACCAGTTCGCTTTCAATCGAAGCTTATCTCCAGCGACGCCAAACCTTCCTTTCAGACCGCCAATTAACGCTTAACTTAGGATTATTGTGTCTGTCATTCCGTTGGAATGGCATTGGTTAAGCTATTAAAACAGGTCTCTGACGATGACCCCAAGATTATATTTCTTTGTAAGTACAATGTTGCTGAGCAGCTCAATCGCATTCGCGTCAAACCCGGCAGCGTCTCATGGGCAAGAATTATCACTTCCCCAAGCCATTGTTCTCGCACAACAGGCGGACCACTGGCAAACCGGAAGTCGCATGACGCAACGGGCTGCGGAGGCGAGAGGAGAGGCGGCTGATACCCTGCCCAATCCGACTCTTTCCATCAGTGCACTGAATCTGCCCACTGACCACTGGCACTTTCGCCAAGAAGGCATGAGCCAATTGCAGCTAGGCGTTGCGCAACGCTTTCCTCGTGGCGATTCGCGCTCCATTGAACAACAAATTTGGCAGACGCAGGCGAGTAAAGAACCGCTGTTGCGTCAGAATCGCAATGCCTTACTGCAACGTTGGATAACGGAACTCTGGTTAGATGCGTATGCTGCGAATCAGGCAATTACACTGATTTCTCGTGATCGTTCCTTGTTTGAACAAATCAATGAGCTTGCTACGGCCAGTTATGCCAGCGCGGTAGGTAGTGTACGACAGCGGGATATTATTCGCGCGCAGCTGGAAATCACCCAGTTAGATGAACGTTTACTCAGCGAGCAGCAACGCTTGCAAGCCGCGACGGCAACGTTGAGTCGTTGGTTGCCTGACAATACACTGAGACCAAATTATTCGCTGGCGTTGGATGCCCTGCCTAAACTTCCTGCGCTATCTAAACAGCATTTGCAGCTGCTGGATGCCACCGCGACTCAAAGCCTGGTTGACTGGGTGATGCAACACCCTGCGATAGCGGTGTTCGACACTCAAAAAACATTAGCTGAGCAAAAGGTAACACTGGCGGAGCAATCCTATAAATCACAATGGACAGTCAATGCGGCATATGGATTACGCAGTGACAGTCAAGACAATATGTCACGCGCAGATTTGTTTTCAGTCGGCGTTAGTTTCGATTTACCGCTGTTTAATCAACAGCGTCAAGATGCCAATGTACAAGCGGCTATCGCTGAAGCCAGCACGGTGGAAACGGAAAAGCGCTTAATGATCCAGCAATTCATCAGTGAAGTTCGTGCGGACTTTCAACGCTTCAAGCACTTACAACAGCGTAAAACAATTTATGACCAACGTTTACTTGCCCAGTTGAATGAGCAAGCTGAATCTGCGCTAACGGCATACACCAACGATGACGGTGACTTTGCTGAAGTGGTGCAGGCTCGGATTGCTGAACTTGATGCGCGCCTGACGGTACTGCAACTTCAAGTTGATGTGCTAAGCGCCATCAGTCGTATCCAGTATGGTTTGACACAGGTTACAACCTCGTCTCCAGAGCAACCAAAGGAGCGCCAATAATGCCGACTATTCGTCTTATCTTAATAATTTTTGTCAGCGCTGCTCTCGGTGGAGCGCTAGTGCAATGGACTGTGAAATCGCCAGACTTAACAGACCAAAATGAAGCGAGTGAACCTCTTTATTGGGTTGCCCCCATGGATCCAAACTTTCGACGAGACAAACCGGGCAAGTCACCCATGGGGATGGATTTGATCCCAGTCTATGCGGAAGACGGCAATCCTGATGGTGATGGTGCGGGAACCATCACAATAGCACCTCATGTCATTAACAACATGGGCGTCCGTGTAGCGCCTGTGCAATCCAAGCACATAGATTCCGACGTCACAACGGTCGGTTACGTCCAATACAATGAGGATAATCTGGTTCATATTCATCCCCGGGTCGACGGTTGGATTGAGCAGCTATTTGTAACCGCAGCGGGCAACCCAGTGACAGAGGGCCAGCCACTGTACAGTCTGTATTCTCCACAATTGGTCAATGCCCAAGAAGAGTTTTTGATCGCCTTGAGGCGTGACAATCAGGCCTTGATCCAAGCCGCACGAGAGCGCCTTGAGGCACTGCAGCTATCCAGCAGAGTCATTCGCGAGTTAGAGAATAAGCGCAAAGTTCAGCAAACCGTGATGTTCTACTCACCACAGTCCGGCGTAGTCGATGGTTTGAAAGTTAGGGAAGGATTTTACGTCCAGCCCGGCACTACCCTTATGAGCATCGCTCAATTAGACGATGTTTGGGTTGAAGCCGAAGTGTTTGAGCGCGACAGCGCTAGCATACAACAGGGGCTCGCCGTATCCATGTCATTGGAGTACTTGCCCGGTCGAACATGGGAAGGGGTGGTAGATTACGTCTATCCGAGTTTAAATCCACAGACGCGAACGGTACGTCTACGGATGAAGTTTGAGAATGCCGAACAATTGCTTAAACCTAATATGTTCGCGACGGTGAATATTAACACCGAGCAAACTCAGGCTGATATCACTGTGCCCAAAACGGCCTTGATCCGAACCGGCCGACAGGACAGGGTAGTCGTGTCGCTAGGCGAGGGACAATACAAGTCTGTAGCCGTTCAGGTCGGCAAGATTGGCCGCGACAATGTTGAGATCTTAGCCGGATTAAGCTCGGATGATAGTGTGGTAGTGTCGGCCCAATTTCTGATTGACTCAGAGTCCAGTAAAACGTCTGATTTTATGCGTATGAGTCCAACTGACTTGCCAAGCAGTGTTTGGATTAAAGCCACCATAAATCGCGTTTTCCCTGAGACACGGGAAGTCAGCGTGAATCACGATGCCGTTGAGCAGTGGCAATGGCCAGAGATGACCATGAACTTCTATGTCGCAAACTCAGTCGATTTTGACCAACTGAAAGGTGGTCAGTTGTTGCACATAGAAGTCACGAAAAACAATTCGGCTGATGTTCAAATCACGGGTACTCATATTATGGGGGATGCCGATTTCCCCACCGCGACGGTTGATGGTTGGGTTGAAGCCATTGACGCAGAGCAACGCGTGTTGCAATTGATGCGTGACGCAATTCCCAAATGGCAGCGACCCGCGGCCAGTATGGCGTTTATGCTCGATGAGCACGTTGAAATTGGCGATTTAACCGTCGGAGATAGTGTTAGCTTTACTTTTCAAGTTCGCGATGATTTATATATCACCGATCTGAGTCGTCACAACGCAAATGAGCAGGTGAATGACAATGATTGAAGCCATTATTCGTTGGTCTATTCACAATCGTATGGTGGTGCTGATTGTCACCGCGCTTACGGTAGGTACGGGATTGTTCGCCCTCAAACAAATGCCGGTTGATGCGATCCCGGACTTATCTGACGTGCAAGTGATCGTAAAAACCAGTTATCCCGGACAGGCGCCACAAGTTGTCCAAGATCAAGTTACTTTTCCGTTAACGACAGCCCTATTGGCGGTGCCTGGTGCGAAGACAGTGCGGGGTTTTTCGTTCTTCGGAGATTCATATATCTATGTGATTTTTGATGATTCGACCGACATTTACTGGGCGAGAAGTCGGGTACTGGAATACATCAATCAGGCGGCCAAAGCATTACCCCCCTCGGCAACGCCCGAGCTAGGCCCAGATGCGACCGGGGTTGGCTGGGTCTATGCTTATGCGTTAACTGACCCAACCGGACAGCACGATCTTGCGCAATTGCGCAGCCTGCAAGATTGGTTCTTGAAATACGAATTGCAAATGGTTTCAGGGGTATCCGAAATTGCCAGTGTCGGCGGAATGGTCAAACAGTATCAAGTGCAAGCGGATCCTAACAAACTGCGAGCCTATGATATCCCGTTGAGTCATGTACAAATGGCACTGCAGCGCGGCAATCAAGAAGTGGGAGCTTCAGTGATTGAAATGGCGGAAGCTGAATATATGGTAACAGCAAGTGGCTATATTCAATCCATTGCTGACATAGAAGCCATTCCCTTGGGTACTAGCGTGCAAGGTGTACCACTGCAGATAAAAGACGTGGCAAGTGTCTTAGTTGGGCCTCAGATGCGTCGCGGGATTGCCGAGCTAAACGGCGAGGGAGAGGTCGTTGGAGGCGTGGTGGTAGCCCGGTATGGTGAGAACGCTCAGCAAACAATTGAAGCTGTTAAACAAAAGATCAATGCGCTCGCAGGATCATTGCCTGATGGTGTGCAGATCATTCCTGTCTATGATCGTTCCGTGCTCATAGAAAGTGCAGTGAATAATTTGTGGCAAAAGTTGCTTGAAGAATTACTGTTAGTCGCTTTAGTGTGTGGTGCGTTTTTGTTTCACCTACGTTCGTCTCTCGTCGCGGTAGTGACGTTACCCATCGGCATTCTAATCGCCTGCCTTATCATGTATGGGCAAGGTGTTAATGCGAATATCATGTCACTCGGAGGGATTGCGATTGCGATTGGTGCAATGACGGATGGCGCAATTGTCATGCTTGAAAATATGCATCGGCATTTACACAAAAACGGGGATCACAACGTCGACCGGTGGCAGTTGGTACAAAAGGCCGCGGTAGAAGTAGGCCCCGCATTGTTCTTTAGTTTATTGATCATTACGGTTTCGTTCTTGCCGGTATTCATTTTGGAAGCCCAAGAAGGGCGGATGTTTGCACCTTTGGCCTACACTAAGACCTATGCCATGGCAGCAGCAGCAGGGTTAGCCATTACACTAGTGCCCGTGTTAATCGGCTATTTTGTAACTGGGCGGGTTCGCGATGCACGACAAAACCCGTTAAATCGCATGTTGGTGAGTGCTTACACGCCAATTCTAGAGCGGATACTTAGCTTTCCAAAAACGACCATTACCGCTGCAATACTGCTTACTGCAGTAGGCTTTATGCCGTTATCGCATATCGGAAGCGAGTTTATGCCGCCCTTAGATGAGGGCGATTTAATGTATATGCCGACTACCTATAGTGGAATTTCTGTGGGCAAAGCACGGGAATTACTGCAGCAAACCAATAAATTGATTCGCACAGTGCCTGAAGTGCAAAACGTATTTGGCAAAGTTGGCCGTGCGGACACCGCAACGGATCCGGCACCGTTAACCATGATTGAAAGTTTTATTCAGCTGCGTCCGCAGTCAGAATGGCGGGAGGGACTGACGACTGATGACTTGATTCGTGAATTGGACAGTTTGGTCCAGTTTCCTGGCCTCAGCAATGCTTGGGTGATGCCGATAAAAACGCGAATCGACATGCTCGCAACAGGCATTAAAACACCAGTGGGTCTCAAAATAGCGGGCCCTGACATTGATGTAATTCAATCCATTGGCCGCGAAGTTGAACGTTTGTTGGGTGACTTACCTGGCACTGCTTCGGCCTACGCGGAACGAGTTGCAGATGGCCGTTACATTCATATTGATATCGATCGAGTGCGCGCCAGTCGATTCGGTTTAAACATAGCTGACATTCAACAAATAATCAGTACAGCGATTGGTGGAATGAATGTCACTCAAACCGTTGAAGGTCAGCAGCGCTACCCTGTCAATCTGCGCTATCCACAAGACTATCGAGATTCTCCCGAACAGCTCGCGCGTCTGCCTCTTGTAACGCCCTCTGGTGAGCGAATTGCGTTGGGCGATGTCAGTCAAATTTCGATTGTGAGCGGCCCCCCAGCGATCAAAAGTGAAAACGCGCGCATCAATGGCTGGGTATATGTTGACATTGGAAACGTAGACTTAGGGCGTTACGTCACCGATGCTCAAGCACTGTTGAGTGAGAAATTGTCGTTGCCAGCTGGTTATGCAATCAACTGGGCGGGTCAGTATGAATACTTACTGCGCGCTCAACAAAAACTCAGTTATGTGGCGCCGCTTACGTTAGCTATTATCGCATTGCTGCTATTTATGTATTTCCGGCGCTGGTCTGAAGTTGGCTTGATCTTACTCACACTGCCGATGTCCTTGATTGGTGGCTTATGGCTTCTGTATCTGCTGGGCTTCAATTTTTCAGTTGCGGTTGGTGTCGGTTTCATAGCTCTTGCGGGTGTCGCTGTGGAGATTGGCGTTTTAATGCTCGTTTATTTAAACCAGGCGACGAACGACTTACTAACCAGTGAGAAACACACTAACAAGCCGATCAGTCACCAACAGTTTTTATCGGCCATTCAAAACGGAGCGGGACTTAGGGTGAGGCCAGTGATGATGACTGTCGCAACTATAGTGATAGGTCTATTGCCGGTTGTGATGGCGACAGGCACTGGAGCAGAGATTATGAGTCGTATTGCGGCACCAATGGTAGGGGGGATGGTCAGTGCACTCGTATTGGCGTTGCTTGTATTACCTGTGCTGTATGCGCACATTCGGTGGCCGGAAGTCAAACGACTGAGCGCTGAGAAAAACTGACTTTAGAATGCGTGGGTTAGTCTCAGCATGATGCTGTGGTCGCGAGCGTTGCGGCCAATGGCGGTCAAGTAGCGCAGATGAAATTGATAATCAGCTACACGGCCAGCAATTGAAGGCCCAATTTGAAACTGGTGTTGACTAGCATTATCGATGCTCTCGAGTAGTCCCCAGCGACTGAACATTTCTAAGCCAAGTGTGTAGTCACCCGCTAATTTGTGCGTCAGGCTAAAGTTAGTACTCAATTGAGCTTTGAATTTGTTGGCTTGTTCCACATCAGCGGCAACGATCAACGTTGCCCTTGCACTGGTGGTGTTAGCAAAATCCCATTGGTTTGCCCAGTTGACGGCAATTTCTTCCGGATCGCTACCGCGCCGCTTGCGAAAGTCAAATCGGAAACCACTCGACCATGCATGCTGTTTGGCAGACCGCATATTGTACAATATTTCTAGTCGCGAGAAGGCGTACTCAGTCCTATCGCTATGATTAAACTGACTGACGATACGGGTACGCCATTCAGCATTGAAAGAATGTTGATACAGCAATCGATAGGCATATCGGTTTTCATTCTCCGCTGAGTCTGCCGGTTCAAATGCGTAACGCAACTGAATACTTCGATCGTCAGGTGCAAAGTTGGGGCCCAATACTCCAGAAATATTGGCAGCATATGCCTGTGGCAAAACCCCAAACGAGATAAATAGACACGATATCGCCTGAACCAAAAAGCAATACCTACTGCTCAATGCATACCTGCGACACACTCAGGTCTGACTCCTAAAAACATCCTAATGCCCCGATATTTTAAGGCATCAAAACCAAAAATCACAGCAACATGACAAAAATATGTCACTTTTATGACAGTTTTGTTACAATTCTCGCAAGTGAGTGCTGTAGAGAGTGTTTGCCTAAGGCATATTGTGTTTTTGGGGTGTGTGGAATACTCACTACGGCAGTCATTTATCAATACATTGAATTAGCTTTTTCAGCATTGCTGAGATGTTATGCTTTTCCCGCGTTAAGGTTAATTTTTTAAAAGGTGGTTAATCTGGAAGATATTATTCATGAAGTTTCGTAAATTTTTTAAAAAGCACTATCCGTATGCACCCATAGCCTATCTGGGTCGTAAAGCTGTAGAGGCGTCTTTAGACGCAGAAATCATCAAGTACAAAAAGCTCGAAAAAAGCATAAGCAAAACCGACTGACAATAGCCGGCGGTAGCAAAGATGTTCCTATGCCCATCTGTTTGGGTGGCTTTTTTGCAGCATCTAAAATTCACGCGATGTATTCTTGACACGTAATCACTGCGATTCCTTCACTTAAGTTGTGCAAATTTTAGTCGCAAACAACCCGTAAATATGTTTCTCTTAACGCTACAATTGCGTTGGCGTGTCTCACTGTATTGACAAGTTTACTGATCAAACCTGCGCGCATTGCGCAGACTAATCAGCAACGTTAACTATACTCTAGCCGTCAGCGTTGGGTTAATAGGCGACGTCTTTGCATATTGCGAAATAGTTTCTACTTAAGGTGACAAGAATTGGACATCTATCAACTCTTGGATTTAACCATTTCACTGAGTAACCGAATCGATACACATTGGACATTGTTTATTACTGTCCATCTAGCGCTAATTGGTGGGATCATTTACGTTGATCGGCCTTTGAAGAAATCCGAAAAAGTCGTTGCTATTGTCGTCTATACCGGGTTTGCGTTGATCAATTATTTGATGATGTTGAATCAGGTGAATTTCTTGAACAGTTTATACGCAGATATCATCGCTATGCAGAGCGATCCTTGTTGTGCCGAGATGGCCACCATGGAATATATCTTGAGTTTACAAAATGCTGGAGGCATGAAAACCGCCACCTGGAGTATTGCGAGCATCCATTCATTGATGTTCGTGCTGGTCATTCTGTCCATCCTCAATGACAAAGCAAGAGTTGAGAAGCTGGCTTCTCAGCAGACTAAATCCAATGATGTTGACCCGGCTACATGAGTTTCATCGACATCGGGTAAGAATATTTTCGACAGTTTTACAACCGTTTAAAAAACATGGGAGTCTCGATAATGAGCACAATAAAAAAGCGGCCTTTAACCTTTATCGTGTTGTTATCTATTTTAGGTTTTGCTGGTTGCGGAGACACGGACAAGTCTGACTCGAATGAGGTTGTGTTAAGACCTGTTCGTACACAGCAATTGGAACCCGCAGTTTCCGGCCCATACAAAGAATTTACCGCGGTTGTAGATGCTTCTCAAAAGGTTGATTTAGCCTTCAAAATCTCGGGACGAATGATTGAAATGTTGGTGAAAGCTGGCGATCCCGTATCTGAGGGACAGCTAATTGCATTGCTCGATGATACCGATATTAAAGTTGAGCTGGCAGAAGCTGAATCAACTTTTAGCAAGGCCTCCTCTGACTTTAACCGAGGTAGAGATTTGATCAAGTCCAACAGCATTTCGCAAGCGGATTTTGACCAGCTACAAGCGCAATTCAATTCCTCCAAAGCACAACTTGAAGGGGTACAAAACAAACTTGAATATACCCGCTTGGAAGCAACGTTTGATGGGGTTATTGCGCAACGCTACGCGGAGAATTTTCAAGAGGTTAAAGCGCAGGAACCGATAATCGCTCTGCACGATTTAAATAACATCAATTTTAAAGTCGATATTCCTGAAAGCATCATCATTAATGTCAAACCGGAATCTGTACCGCCAGAGGTATATGCCAGTTTTGAGTCAATTCCGAATCAAACCTTTGACCTAACTTTCAAAGAAATTTCGACTCAGGCAGACGATGTTACCAAGACCTATCAAGTGGTTTTTACTATGCCCAATTCCAGCGAGCATACGATTTTACCTGGCATGTCGGCCCGCGTCAGAGTGATGAGTTCTGCCGACAATCAGCGCCTAGCTAATTTTTACTTGCCGGATCAAACAGTGCTGCAAGATTCACAGGGAAATTATGTGTATGTCGTGCACAGTAATGGCGATGGCACCGGTACCATAAGCCGCAAGAATGTTGTTATTGGCGATATCACCGCTTGGGGTATTGAAGTTTTCTCTGGCTTGGAGAGTGGGCAGCATTTAGTGACAGCCGGAATGAGTAAAGTCAGTGATGGCATGACTGTAAAGTTTGAGCTGTGAGGGTTGGCACGTGAATATTACGCGACTCGCTTTAGAAAATAACCGAACGACTATTATGGTCATGGTTGCGGTGTTGTTGTTCGGCATCATGGCGTACAAAACCATGCCCAAAGATTATGACCCTGGCTTTATCATTCGCACCGCACAGGTGATTACCTATTTCCCAGGTGCGAGTCCTCAGCGGGTCGAAGAGCTAGTTACGGACAAGATAGAAAAAGTAATTCAGGAAATCCCAGAACTTGATTTTGTCTCTAGTGAGTCCCGAACGGGGGTTTCCATTGTGAGTGCTAACATCAAGGAAAGCTACAAGGATATGCGCCCGATTTGGGACAATTTACGGCGCAAGATTGAAACCGTTGAAAGCGAATTGCCGGAAGGTGCTCAAAAGCCTACTGTGAATGACGAATTTGGCGATGTTTACGGCATCGTTATTGGTATGACTGCGGAGGGTTACACATACCGGGAGATGAAAGACATCGCGGAAGACGTAAAGGATGAATTGTTACACCTACCCGAAGCTGCAAAAGTCGATATTTTCGGTGCACAAGACGAGCGAATTTACATTGAATTTGATAATGCGCGTTTGGCAGAATTGGGACTTTCGGCATCGCAAATCAGTGATCAACTTTCCAGCCAAAACATCATTACATCCGGCGGTTCGATCAACCTCAATCGCGAACGAGTCTCTGTGGAGCCGACGGGGAATTTTGAGTCTGTCGATGATATCGGTCGAACGTTGATCCAAATTCCGGGTAGTGACAAAGTCCAGTACTTAAGAGAACTCGCCTCAATCAAGCGCAGTTATGTGGAACCCGCGAAAACCTTGGTATCGCTTAATGGTGAGCGTGCACTTTCTATCGCCATCTCAATGCGTTCGGGTGGTAACAATATCGAATTAGGAGAGCAGGTAAAGTCTGCATTGGCGCGTTTGCAAAGCGTTTATCCAATCGGCGTGGAATTCTCACTCGTTTCTTTTATGCCATTGGAAGTTGAAGAGAAGGTCGACGACTTTGTGAGTAATCTAGTGCAAGCCGTTGTAGTGGTTACCATCGTGATGCTATTGAGTCTAGGGCTTAGGACCGGAATTATCGTGGCTGTGCTGATTCCAGCTAGCATGATTTCGGGTATTTTGTTTATGTCCTTCTTCAATATAAGCATCGATCAAATCTCGCTAGCGGCGTTGATAATTGCGCTAGGGATGCTGGTGGACAACGGCATAGTGATGTCAGAAAGCATCATGGTACAGATGGAAAATGGTAAGAAAGCCATGGACGCTGCGATTGATTCTGCTGCCGAACTCAAGACCCCATTACTTGTGTCATCGTTGACCACTGCAGCTGCATTTTTACCTATCTTCTTGGCCGAATCTGCTACCGGAGAATACACCGCTTCGCTGTTTAAAGTCGTGACGATTACCTTGCTGTGCTCGTGGGCAATTTCGATGACGATTATTCCCATGCTATGCGTATCGTTCTTGAAATTAAAAGACAAGAAATCTGACGCTCAATCTTCCTTTTACGTTCGCTATGGTGGGTTTTTGACCTTCTTGCTGCGCAATCGTATACCGACCTTGGTGGTAACGGTGATAGTGTTTTTTATTGCGTTACAAGGGCTCAATGCAGTACCTAAATTGTTTTTCCCGCCTTCTGATCGAACCTACTTTAAAGTCGAAGTGGAGCTGCCGATTGGCACCAAAATTGAGGAGACTCAACGAGTTTCGCGACAGATTGAGGCGTACATGGCGCGCGAACTTAGTCAGAATGAACAGAACAGCGAAGGGATAACAAACTGGATTACATATGTTGGATCCGGTGGGCCAAGATTCCTGTTAACCCACAGTCCAAAACCCTCGAGTTCTTATTTCGCACTGTTCGTTGTCAATGTGTCTACTCTGGCGGTTATTGATGACGTCATGGCAAAACTTGAACACCATGCGTTAAGTGAGTATCCAGATGTGCTAATTAAACTGCGCAAAATAGAGAATGGTTCACCCATCGCAAATCCAGTAGAGATAAGGGTCAAAGGTAAAGATAAGGAAACGTTGTTTTCCATAGTGGACAACATTAAACAGAAGATGTCTGAAACAGAGGGACTCAAGGCGATAAGCGATAATTGGGGTTTACCGCTGAAGAAAATTGTCGTTGATATCAACCAAACAAGGGCGAGAAGGGCCGGTATCTCAAGTAAAGATATTGCGGTTTCGCTACAAACAGAGTTAACCGGCATGGAGCTAAGCCAATTCCGAGAAGGCGACAATGCGATTCCGATCATTATGCGCAGCACTGATGCAGATCGACAAGACATTGGTAAGCTAGAAGCATTGGCGGTGTACTCGCAAGCGTCTGGCTTCTCCGTACCTTTGCGTCAAGTAGCGGATATTCGTGTGGTATGGGAGTCAGCCAATATCCTGCGGCGAGACCGGTATAAGAACGTGACCATTGGCGCACAAATCAGCAGCGATATTACGGCTAATCAGGCATTTGATACGCTTGTGCCATGGCTCGAGGAGCAAAAAGCGGCATGGCCTTACGGTTACGACTATGAGTTAGGCGGTGAAGCGGAGTCATCGGATAAAGCCAATCAATCGATCGCCGACAAACTTCCCATTGCGGTTTTGATCATCGTGCTGTTGTTGGTCAGTCAGTTCAATTCTTTGCGCAAAGCGACCATCATTTTGATGACTATCCCATTAGGGCTAATCGGTGTCGTTGCGGGCTTGCTTATCGGTCAATCGTTTTTCGGGTTTATGACCTTGTTGGGTATTGTATCTTTGGCAGGAATCGTGATTAACAATGCCATTGTTCTGTTGGAACGCATCAAAATAGAACAGGAAGATAATGGTCTGTCCCACTTTGATGCGATTGTCACGGCTTCAAAGATGCGAGCAAGACCGATTATGCTCACCACTGCGACAACGGTCTTTGGTCTGATCCCGCTTTATCTCGGGGGCGGCGAAATGTGGGAACCAATGGCATTAGCAATCATTGGAGGCTTGCTAGTTTCTACGATTTTGACGCTATGTGTGATTCCCGTCCTTTACGCGTTGCTATTCAAGGTCAAAGCGCCAGTATAAATCCGGGTTAATGAGCTCTCTATTTGGAGGGCTCATTGATCTTAGAAAGTCTTTTGGCGAAGTTGTCCGCCCATTCATCAAACACTTGTTTGACTGCTTGCGCATTCCCTCCTTCATTATCTAGCACCGTTGTATCCATTTCTCTGACCGCAGTCATTGCAAATAGTACTTCTCGAGGGTTACTGGTCGAAAACTCCATCTCAATGCCTACTTGGGTGATCAAGTCCTGCTGACTGGTGGCGGCAAGGTACGCTGCATTGCCCGCATTGAGTACTACTCTAAAGGGGATGAAGTCTGTTGGTGACAGTTCAGGCTCAGTGATTTCAACTCGCGTAATCGCACCGCGAATGGTTAAAACATCGGGCGCTGGTTGCGTCACAATGTCATAGTATGGACTGATAGCGTTATGCAGACGTTGATTGAGGTAACTCAACGCATTTTGCAGATTGCTACTGCCGACCGCAGCGGTGCGGTCTTTATCCAACCACACTTCAAAAGGCGCTATATAGACCTTGTTGAATTTCGCCAATGCTTGGCCATCGAAGCCTTCAGCGATATATACCCGCGTGTCGCTAAATTGCTGGGACGTTTGAAGTTGTTCATAGTTTGATAAAAAACCCGTCTCGGTATGCTGCGTAGAAGAGCAGGCGGCTAAACTAAGCGCGAATAATAAACAGGTTAAACGCCAGATAACATCTGTTGGTTGCATGGAGTACTCCAATAGTAGCTGCGGATCAAAAATCGAGAAGCCACTAGGGCCTCTCGAAAAAGTGTCTATTTACAGCGTGTCAGATAACTGCCGCGCCCATTTTTTAAACAATACACGTGTGTTGAACGTGTTGCTAGACCAATCATTTGCTTCCCAAGTGTGACCCGCGTCACTTTTATCTTCGATTTTCATGACCAATTGACCTGCTTGATATACGTCAAATGCTATTGCCATCGAACCCGAACCCTGGGTGAAATACTTGGTTCCAATTTGACGGCTCCGCATATCATCTTTTGGCGCTGTTGGATTGATTTCAGTCAGGTCAGCATGGATGACATAATCCGCTTCATTTTCGTCCGTAGTAACGCTATAGCCGTTTTCACTGGTAAAGTAATTCAGCATTGACTGCTTATACAATTCTTGTAGTTGAAAACGTTCGTTATTGTCTAACTGCCACTTTTTGCCCATTGCATGACGCAGTGAATACTGTTCATCAATGTCGATGTCGCTTACGTCAAGTGGCATCAAAAATACACTTTTTTGTTGTTTTTTGTGGTAGTCAGAGGTCACATTGAGTGAATCAAACCGGGTATTTTTGACTGCTTGATAGGCGGTTTGATACGCATCCGATGTATTGCTTGTCTCTACTGTAGTTGCTGCACAGCCAAAGCTCATTGATGACATTAGTGCAACCGCGATCAATAACTGTTTCATAACGTTCTCCAATTTTGGTGTTTATGAATTCGAGTAATTTCGAACACGGGATTTAGTTTAAGGATTCTGTGGTTGACAGGTTAATCAGTTTGCGACAACGTCTTATCAAACTGCGCCAATCGAGTCTTAGATGAGTCAAAAGCCTGTAACTACCATTGCTGGAGTCGCTCAAATGGTCTTTAACGCTATCCAGAGTTATGGGTTGGATGCCAATCAGTTGTTTGCGCAAGCAGAGTTAGATTCACCACAAACCATGCTGGGAGAAGCCCGTGTGCAAGCGGTGCAAATGCAAAAGCTATGGCGCTTAGCTGAAGCCGCTACCGAGGACGATGCCTTTGGTGTTCGCGTTGCCCAACATGCCAATCCTACTGCATTACACGGCTTGGGTTTTTCTTGGATGACCAGCAACAACTTATTGGATGCGTTTAAACGATTGGTACGCTACTACCGATTGATTTCTACCGGCGGTGAAGTTGAACTCGTTGAAACTGACCACGCGTATTGTTTGTGGTTCAAATTACCCGTTGAGAAGGGGATCGCTGCACCGGCTTCTCTTGATGCCGTAATGGCCTTGTTTGTGCAGTTATGTCGTTTCACGCAAACTAATCTCTTTTCACCTGCCCGAGTAGAGTTGCATAGAGCTGCACCAAAAAATGTCGCGGTGTTTGAGCAATTCTTTGCCTGTCCTATTACATTTGATGCAGTGGAAAACCGTTTGCATTTTGAGCGCGACCAATTACTCACGCCCTTACCGGGGGCTAACCCTGCTCTCGCGAGAGTTAATGACGCTGTGGTAGTGGAGTATCTCAACGCCTTTGATCATGACGACATTGAGAGCCGATTACGCGCCATCATCATCGAGCTATTACCCTCAGGTACACCCTCCCAAGCCGACGTTGCACAACAACTACATATGAGTACCAGGACGATGCAGCGCAAGTTGACTGATCGCGGTACTAGCTTCAAAAGCCTGCTAGAACAGACGCGTGAAGAATTAGCAGTGTCCTATTTAAAGGAAGGTCAGCGGGCTCTGTCTGAAGTGACCTTTTTACTGGGGTTCAGTGAACCGTCGAATTTCTCTCGCAGTTTTAAAAAATGGACGGGAAAAACACCCCACCAGTTTCAAATGGAAGACATGTGACACCGGGTATAAAGCTAGTCAAAAAATCCAATATTGCACATACGATTCACGAGTATGCGCATGATCCATCCAGTGAGTCTTTTGGTCTAGAAGCTGCTGAAAAGCTTGGTGTGTCGCAACAGCGAGTCTTTAAAACGCTGGTCGTTGCGCTCGATGATAATCAACTTGTTGTAGGGGTTATACCCGTGTCCTCAATGTTGAGTTTGAAGCTTGTTGCCAAGGCAGCCGGCGTGAAAAAAGTCAAAATGGCAGACAAATCTGCCGTAGAACGTTCGACGGGCTATGTCCTCGGTGGCGTAAGCCCTGTTGGTCAAAAAAAACGTTTAACAACGTTCATCGATGCATCGGCGAAAGGTTTGGCTACGATATACGTCAGCGCTGGAAAACGCGGTCTTGAAATCGAATTAAATCCAGAAGATTTGTGCGATTTGGTGAAGGGGACATTTGCTGATATTTGCCAACGTTAACCGGCAAATACTCGTTTAAACGACTCAATCAGACTACAACTCAAATACGCCCTCGATATTAATGTTGAAACTTTGATAAGCGTCAAACTAATTGCGTTCTAGCAGGCGTAAGCTGAAAGTGGGACTCTGTTTACGAGTCTATACTTAATACATCACATTACCGCATGGGGGTAATTATGGGCGCTCACGAACAACCTAGTTTTTTTGCTTGGCACAACTTCAACGCAGGTGATTGGCAGCAAAGCATCAATGTGCGCGATTTTATTCAGTGCAATTATACGCCGTATCTCGGCGATGCAGATTTTTTAGCAGGAGCAAGTGACGCTACTCATCAGCTATGGAATGGTGTTTTGGAACTTGTGCGCAAAGAAAATGCTCAACATGGCCCAATAGACTTTGATACCGAAATACCGTCCAGTATTACGTCGCATGCCGCAGGTTACATCGATAAAAACCTCGAAAAGATTGTGGGTTTGCAGACCGATGCACCGCTGAAAAGAGCCCTGATATGCAATGGTGGGATCCGTATGGTTGAGGATTCTTGCAAGGTTTATGGCAAACAGCTGAGCCCAACCATTAGCAGAATCTTCCGTGACTATCGCAAAACCCATAATCAAGGCGTATTCGATGTGTATACCCCGCAAATTCGAGACTGTCGTCGCTCGGGGTTGATCACCGGTTTGCCAGATGCCTACGGTCGAGGTCGGATTATTGGTGACTATCGTCGAGTTGCCTTGTACGGTATTGACCGCCTTATCGAGGACAAAGAACAGCAATGGCATAGCGTCGAGAATGCCCTCTATGCCGCTGAGTGTAGTGCCGATATCGAGCGGGCGCTCAGATTGCGTGAAGAGTTGGTCGAGCAAAAGAGTGCGCTGGCAGAAATGAAAGTTATGGCGGCAAAATACGGTATCGACATCAGTCAGCCTGCGCAAAACGCGCAGCAGGCAATTCAATGGACGTACTTTGCCTATTTGGCCGCTGTTAAAAGTCAAAATGGCGCTGCTATGAGTTTAGGGCGCGTATCTACCTTTTTCGATGTGTACATTGAACGCGACATGCAGGCTGGTAAATTGACCGAACAACAGGCGCAGGAGTTAGTTGACCACTTTGTGATGAAACTTCGAATGGTCAGGTTTCTACGCACCCCTGAATACGATGAGCTGTTTAGTGGCGATCCTGTCTGGGCAACTGAATCTATTGGCGGTGTGGGGCTTGATGGTCGTACGCTAGTCACCAAAACCAGCTTCCGCTTTGTCAATACACTATATACCATGGGCCCAAGTCCAGAGCCAAATATTACGATTCTATGGTCACCAAATTTGCCAGCTGGCTTTAAACGGTTCTGCGCTAAATCCTCCATCGACACATCTTCTATTCAATACGAAAACGACGACCTAATGCGTGCGGATTTCTTGTCGGATGATTATGGCATCGCCTGTTGTGTCAGCCCAATGGTGATCGGAAAACACATGCAATTCTTTGGTGCCAGAGCTAACTTAGCGAAAGCATTACTCTATGCGATTAACGGCGGTGTGGATGAAATTACCGGTATTCAAATTGCGCCCGAGCGCGCCAAACTGAATGGTGGCGTACTGGATTATGGTACCGTGCGAGCGCGCCTCGATGAGGTTATGGATTGGTTGGCGCAGCAATATGTCGCAGCGTTAAATTGCATCCACTATATGCATGATAAATATAGTTATGAATCTGCATTAATGGCCTTACATGATCGAGATGTAAAACGCACTATGGCGTGCGGGATTGCAGGGCTATCCATTTGTGCTGATTCGCTGTCAGCCATCAAGTTCGCCAAGGTAACGCCGATCTGTAATGACGAGGGCATCGCGACCGATTTCAATATTGCGGGGGATTTCCCGACGTTTGGCAATAATCATCCCGAAGTTGATCAGATTGCCAGTGAACTTACGCAAGCATTTATGCGTAAAATTCGTCGTTTAGCTACCTATCGTGACGCGACGCCCACGCAGTCCATTCTCACCATTACGTCGAATGTTGTATACGGTAAGAAAACGGGTAATACCCCAGATGGCAGGCCAGCAGGTGCGCCTTTTGCACCGGGCGCAAATCCGATGCACGGTCGGGACGAGAGTGGCGCACTGGCATCGCTGGCATCAGTAGCGCAGTTGCCATTTGAAGATGCGCAAGATGGTATCAGCTATACTTTCTCGATAGTGCCTAGAGCCCTGGGTAAATTGCCCAACAAACAAGCACAGAACTTGGTCGATTTACTCGACGGTTACTTTTATCACGACGAAACCACAGAAGGTGGCCAGCATCTAAATGTCAATGTTATGAACAAGGAAATGTTATTGGAAGCAATCGATCATCCCGAGAAATACCCGCAATTGACGATCCGCGTATCGGGTTACGCAGTGCGGTTTAATGCGTTGACACCAGAGCAGCAACAAGATGTCATCTCACGCACCTTTACCGCCAGTATATAAACTCAGTGACGATCTCTCTCAGATGAGAGGGTTCGTCCATTCCACCGAGTCATTCAGTACGGTCGACGGCCCAGGCATTCGCTACGTGGTATTTATGCAAGGCTGTCAGATGCGTTGCATTTATTGCGAGAACCGTGATACGTGGGACAAAAATGTGGGCGCGGTAAAAAGTGTTGATACCGTGGTTGCTGACATGTTGCGCTATAACCATTACTTACAGCCCCACGGCGGGATCACCGTATCGGGTGGTGAGCCGACTTTGCAAGCGGAATTTGTTGCCGCACTCTTCGAACAGTGCCAACAAAAAGGTATTCATACCTGTTTGGATAGCAATGGTTTTGTCCATCATTACGACGCTAAAATTGAACGCCTGTTAGCTGCGACTGATCTTGTGATGTTGGATCTTAAAGCGATTGACGACGCAACACATATTGCGCTAACCAGTGTGAGTAATCACGACAGTCTGGCGTTTGCAAAACACTTAGATTCCTTAAATAAGCCCGTTTGGGTTAGACATGTGGTGGTGCCCGGATACACCGACAATCCAGGTGGTATAGCGGCGCTAGGTCAATTTGTGCAGACCTTAGGTAATGTTAAACGTTTAGAATTACTGGCTTATCACGAACTGGGAAAACACAAGTGGACAACCTTGGGCCAACAATACACATTGGAAGGTGTAAAGCCACCAAGTCCTCAGCTGATGGCGCAATTACGTGACCTACTTAAGCCCTATCACAACAACGTGGTAATTTAGTCGATTAATGCTGATGATTGGTTGAGCACATTAAACTGGTTGGTATCAATCAAAAAACCGGCTTGTGCATACGCGCTAACAATCTTTCCTTGTTTTCGAAGAATGGCTAAGCCCTTGTTCAATGCTTCAAATGCAGCCAAACCTTCGGGGTGTTTTTTGCTTACTACAAAGTGGCGGCTATCATTGAGTAACAGTGCGGTGTTAGGTATATGCTTGAGTTTAATGGTCTCTAACTGGTAATACGGATCGCCATTAGAATTGAATGGCATCATGATAAAATCAACCAACATCTTTGACACCATATTGGCTTGGCTCACCCATTCATCTTCTCGGATTAGCTCCTTTAGTGGCAACCGTTCCAAGGTACCCCAGTCAGTGCGCCATCGGGGCGTGGAAACAGCGGTGTATTCGCTCAGTTCATTGATGTCTTTAAGCCCGAATATGGTTGGGTGATTGGGACTTGCGAACAGCCCAGCATGATATTCACCTTTTCGAATCACCGCCGCAGAAATGTATATGTCGTCTTGCATGGTCTCTGCGTCCGATAACCAATACGAGTCAAAACTCAGTAACAAACGACCTTGTTCCAACAAACGGGTATTGCGGAAGTTTACTCGGCCGGGCAGGTAGCTAAAGGCGGTGTTGAATCCGCCCAGTGCCAATGCTTGTTGGACAATAACCATATCAACGACATCGCGACGAATAAACTCACTCCGAAAGTCTTCGATACTTAAGACATCGCGGTCAGCGACAAAATTCAAATAGTTCTCTAGTACATCGTCGCGAATGTAAATCTGTGTATTCGCATAGCTGGTAATGGTGGCGCTCAACAGAACTAATGTTAGAGCTGCTCGTTTGAATATACACAGCAGAGATGGCGTCCATCGCATAAACAAACCGTACATAGTGCGCTGAATCATTGGGTAAGCATAGCACATCCAGAGGCGCGAAATTTTGTTGGTTGAGTGAAAAATGTACATTGACACAATGCCAAAAAAGCGTATAGTAACGCTATTCGAATGGCGTTCGAATGAAATTCGACACGCTCAAAGTTTTTATAATGAGGAATCCGATATGGCACCTGCACCTAAGTATAGTGCTGAAAAACAACAGGAAATGATCTTAGATGCTGCGATCGAATGCATCCAAGAAACATCTGTTACCGATTTTCCAATGGCAAAAATTGCCAGGATGGCTGGGCTGTCGATGGGTTCAATTTATAAGTTCTTTCAATGCAAAGAAGATATTGTCCTCGCCCTTGCGAATCGATCGTTTGAGCACATCTCGACCGTGTTTGCGCGAGTCCTTGAACTGCCAATCGGTACCCCTGAAAAGTTTGTGGCTGTCAGCTTAATTTCACCGAAGAAATTGCAGCTGTACCCATTTGCCTATGAGCTTGAGTCATACGCAACGAACGAAGCGGTGATCCGGAAAGCGTCGCCGATGTGGACCAACAAGGTCATTGAAGCCAGCGAGCACTGTGAGCAGGCCTTTAAGCTTGCTTTAACCGAGGGCATCACCTCTGGCGAGCTGGATGAAATGCCAAACATTCATGAATTCATCGAAGAAATAACCATCAGCGGCTGGGCGATGACGTGGGGCTATGAGCAGGTGATCAGGGTCAAACAAACGCGGCAAATCATCGAGGGCACATCGTCGTTTTTGGAACCATTGAGTATCAATGACCCAATGATTAGAAGCTTAGTGCGTTTGATCAATAGCTATCCGTGGAAACAACCCCTAACCCAGCAATCGCTGCGTAACGTAGAGATTGAACTGGCTAAACTCAACCTGCGCTAACTGAGGAATATGACTATGCAAATCAAACGTTGGCTTATTAGCATTGTAATCGTCCTTACCGTTATCAGTGGTTTGGGCTTTGTGAAATTTAGCCAAATTCAAGCAGCGATCGCTTATGGCGAATCGTTTCCTGAGCCATCAGCAAGTGTAAAGAGCACCTATGTCGAGACGATACAGTACAGTCATATCGATAGAGTCGTCGGACAGCTGGTGGCCCCCAGTCTGTTGAACATTACCGGTGAATACAGCGGTCCTGTAACGTACGTCGGTTTTAAACCGGGTGACCTCGTGACACAAGGTCAGGTTTTGTTACGTCAAGATGTAAGCCTTGAACAAGCGAATCTCAAAGCGGCAAAAGCCAGGCTCAAACTCGCTAAAACAAACTATCAGCGGCTCACTCAACTATTGCGCGAAAAGCGCGTCAGTGAAAATGAGGTCGATGCAGCTGAAGCAGAGGTTTCGATTGCTGATGCTGAGGTCGACAACTTATCAGCCGTGATTGCGAAAAAAACGATCGTTGCACCGTTTACCGGCAATGTCGGCTTAGAGCAATTTCAGGTGGGTCAGATGTTGATGGCAAACGCGCCGGTTACAACTTTGGTTGGCACCGACCCAACTATTTGGGTCGACTTTTCGGTACCACAGACGCTGACTCAACCCGCGATTGGAGAAGTTGTCAGTGTCAAACTGATGCAGGCTTCAGGTGCCATGGGCCAAGCGACTATTATAGCCAAACAGCCGACATTAAACGTGAACTCGCGACAGCAGAGTTATCGCGCTCAACTCCCTAATACTGACCGAGTGTTTAGTCATAACCAAGTTGTCAGCGTGACAATTTCGTCAGCGCCTAAACAGACCGTTGCAGTACCGACCAACGCGATTACGCGTAGCCATGAAGGTTACTACGTTTATCAACTGGAACAAGATGAGCAACAAAACTGGCGAGCCAAGCCCATACAAGTAAATGTTGGTGAGCGCGTGGATGACATGCATATTGTCCTCAGTGGTTTGTCTGGTGGAGAGTTCATCGCGACAGAAGGCGCCTTTAAGCTGTCAGAAGGTCTGCGGGTTTTCACTGATGTGCCGGGACAGGCAAATACCACCCTTGGAGGTGCCCGATGAGTGCATTGCACGAAAATAAACCATCAGTGATGGACATATTTGTTTCGCGTCCTGCATTAGCAATTGTTTTGTCCTTGATCATTGTGCTGGCTGGACTCAATGCAGCGAGAACCATATCGGTGCAGCAGTATCCCAAAATTGAAAGCGCGTCGTTGGTGATAGACACCGTCTACACCGGCGCTTCTGCTGAGGTCGTCAAGGGTTATGTTACAGAGCCTATTGAGCGCGTTACTTCTACAGTACCCGGCGTTGACTACGTCGACTCTATTACTACCGCGGGTTTGAGCAAAGTGACAGCTTGGTTGGAACTGAACCACGATACTACCGACGCATTGGCGGACCTGACGACCAAACTAAATCAAATCAAGTTTGAATTGCCAAATGGAACAGAAGATCCGGCGATTCAGATTGTTCGAGCGGATAGCCCTTTCGCGGTTTTTTATCTAGATGTTTCCTCTGAAGGAATGCCTAGAAGCGAAGTAAGTGATTACTTAACCCGTAATGTTGTGCCGGTTTTGAGTGATATCGGTGGTGTGCAAAAAGTGACGTTAGAAGGGGGGCGAAACCCGGCGATGCGAATCTGGCTCGACCCCGACAAGCTAGCGGTTTACAACGTTAGTGCTTCAGAGGTGTTTGCGGCACTCCAAGCAAACAATACGATTGCGACTATTGGTTACAGTGAAAATGGTCGTCAGCGGATCGACTTAATGGCCAACACTAGCCTCAGTAGTATTGATGATTTCAACAATCTGATTATTCGTGAAACAGAAGGCACACAATTGCGTTTAGGCGCTGTGGCCGATGTGGCACTCGGTGAGGCCGAAGGGCTAGTCACGGCTCGGCTGGACTATCGCGATACTGTATTTTTAGCCGTATGGGCATTGCCCGGCGCGAACGAAATTGAAATAGGTGACGCCCTCTACGTCAAGTTAGACCAATTGAATCAGGTTCTACCGGAAGGCATGACGATAACCACCGGTTATGATGGCACCCTGTATATGCGTGATTCCATCAAGGAGATTTTCACCACACTAGTGGAAACAGTACTTCTGGTCGGCATTGTGATCCTTGCCATGATGGGCTCATTTAGAACGGCGTTGGTACCACTCATCACTATTCCTATTTCGATCTTAGGCGCAATTGCTGTTATCTCGATGATGGGTTTTTCCCTCAATCTACTGACCATTTTGGCGATTGTTTTGTCGGTTGGTTTGGTCGTGGATGACGCTATTGTTGTGGTTGAAAACGTTGCGCGCCATATGCGTGCCGGAAAGTCGCGCTTTAAAGCAGCATTAATAAGTTCAAGGCAGTTGCTAGTGCCTGTCATCGCCATGACGCTTACGCTGGCAGCTGTGTATGCGCCGATAGGTTTTCTGACTGGACTAACCGGATTTTTATTCCGTGAATTTGCATTTACCCTGGCGATTGCTGTGTTGATCTCAGGTGTAGTTGCGGTAACCCTTTCCCCGATCATGAGCGCCTATGTGAACCCCGAGGGCGGGAAGGAAGGTCGATTGACTCAACGCGTCAACGCCGCGTTTGATCGACTACAGGCCTGGTATACGGGCGCACTAGGCAAGTTATTTCAGTGGCGACCACAAGTCTTTTTCATCGCCATTGTATTTTCATTGCTCAGTGCACCATTTTATTTATTGTCACAAAAAGAACTTGCGCCAATTGAAGATCAAAGCTCAGTGCAAATGGTGGTTGAAGCACCGCCAGAATCGTCGCAGCAATATACCTCAACCAAAATGAACGATGCAGCGGCGGTGATGAATGCCACCGAAGGTGGTCAGTTTACCTGGCAGATAATCACTGCAGCCGCAGGTTTTGGTGGTGTTGAGTTAGTACCTTTTGAACAACGGGACAAATCCGTTCACGAGTTGTTACCTGAGCTGTTTGGACGCTTAGGTAGCGTAACTGGATTGACATTATTCCCAATATTGCCTGCTTCGTTGCCCACTGCAGGTCAGTTTGACGTAGAAGTGGTGTTCCGCGCCAATGAGGACCCGATCAGTATGAAACGCTACGCAGATGAAATCCTGCAACGGGCCACCGCCACCGGTAACTTCATGTTTGTGAACACCGACCTTAAAATAGATTTGCCCCAAGCTGAGCTGAATATTGACAAGGCTTTGTTGGCTGACCTAGGGCTCAATTTACAGTCGGTGAATGACCAACTTAGTGTATTGATGTCGAACAACTTTGCTAACTACTTCAATAAAGACGGTAAAGCGTATCGCGTGATCCCAATCGTGGGCGACCAGCAGCGCCATAATCCAGAAGACATTCTGAACATGAAAGTGCGCACCGATCACAATGAACTAGTCCCGGTATCGGCGTTTGCGACGCTCGATTCCTTCACGAGTCCTCGCGTTCTGGGCTCGTTCAATCAGCAAAGCTCATTTCGGATCTTGGCGGGAGTGTTACCTCATATCACCAAGGAACAAGGCCTAGCAACCATTGAAGGGATTGCGGCTGAGTTACTACCTGCTAACTATTCAGTTGACTATGCGGGTGAATCTCGTCAATTGCGCAAAGAAGGGAACACCATGATTGGTGTCCTGTTAGTTGCCATGCTGGTGGTATATTTCTTACTGACCGTGCAATTCAACAGCTTCCGCGATCCGCTAGTGGTGCTGCTCGGCTGTGCACCATTGGCCTTAGCAGGTGCTTTGATGTTGCCCTTCTTGGCGCTCACCTCTATCAATATCTATAGCCAGATTGGGTTGATCACGCTAATCGGGTTAATCGCCAAAAATGGAATTTTGATTGTTGAATTTGCCAACCAACTGCAGCTGCAAGGGTTGGCGAAACTTGAGGCGGTCAAAGGCGCAGCGGCGACGCGTTTGAGACCTATCTTGATGACAACAGGTGCGACGGTATTGGGTCATTTCCCATTGGTACTGGTAACAGGCGCAGGCGCTGAAGCGCGCAACAGTATTGGTATTATCCTAGTAGCCGGCATGTTGATTGGGACTTTCTTTACCCTAGTTGTCCTACCGCTACTGTATGAGATGCTGGCTAAAGACCACCAGGGAGAGTTGGCACTGGATGCTGCGATGGCAGTTTAACCAACCGTTCTGTGCTCATTAAGGCGAGCCGCCGGTAGCGCGGCTTGGCCTGTATCATTCCATAAAAAATCTGCGTTTGCGGTCGGTTTGCATAGCACCATCAAAGGTGTCTCGATGTAATACTCCTGGGTGAGTTGCTGATCTCAATCAATAAACCTTTCACATTCCGTTGCAACAATGCGCTTTCACTTGAATAGTTATTCGTCTGATTCTTTGCTTGAACAAGGGAGAGTGTTAGGTGCAACAATTGGTTCGCTATTCGCGGATCCTTGAGATTGTCGGCGATATTCTCAAGGTCAACGTACCATCTGCGGGTGACAAACAGCAAACGTCAGGGATCCGACTCGGCGATTTAGCGATTGTGCGGACTGAAAACAATGACGCATTGCCCGCACAAATAATCGGGATCAACCGAGAAACCGTGTCACTTCAAGTTTTCGCAGGGACAAAAGGTATTTCGAGCGGCGCAACGGTGACCTTCCTAGGTCATCCAATGCAAACTACCTATTCGGCCAATATTTTGGGCCGGGTGTTCGATGGGATTGGCAATCCTCTCGACAACGGTCCTGACCTTAATCTCGATCCTAAAATTGCCATTGGCGGACCTTCTGTGAATCCGTGCGAACGGATAGTACCGAAAAAGATGATCCGCACCAATGTGCCGATGATCGATGTGTTTAATTGCTTGGTCGAAAGTCAAAAGATTCCGCTGTTTTCAGTATCAGGAGAGCCGTTTAATCCATTCCTAGCGCGCATCGGGATTCAGGCTGACGCGGATATCGTGGTATTTGGCGGTCTGGGCCTCATCTTTGATGATTATTATCGCTTCCGTAAGAGTTTTGAGGATGCTGGTGTGTTTTCTCGCACCGTCATGTTTGTCAACCAGGCCTCCGACCCAATTGTTGAGCGCTTGATGGTGGCGGATATGGCATTGGCCGTTGCCGAGCGTTTTGCAGTCGAAGAGAGCAAGCGGGTATTGGTGCTCCTGACGGATATGACCGCCTACGCAGATGCGATGAAGGAAGTCGGGATAGCAATGGAGCGTGTGCCGTCAAATCGCGGTTATATGGGGGATTTGTATTCCCAATTGGCCCGTCGTTACGAAAAGGCTTGTGATTATGCCAAAGGTGGCTCAGTGACCATCTTGTCGGTCACAACAATGCCTGGCGATGATGTTACGCACCCTGTTCCAGACAACACTGGGTATATTACCGAAGGACAATTTTACCTGCATAACGGTGTAATTGACCCATTCGGTTCGTTGTCGCGCTTAAAACAAAATGTGATTGGCAAGATTACGCGAGAAGATCACAGTCAAGTCATGAACACCATGGTACGTTTCTATTCTGACGCTCAAGACGCGCGTAAAAAGCAAGCTATGGCTTTTGAGCTGTCCGAGTTTGATCATCAACTGTTGAAGTTTGGCGAGCTATTCAAATCACGGTTTATGGATATCAACGTATCCATGCCGTTAGAAGAAGCGCTTGATCTCTGTTGGCAAACGCTTGCTGAATGCTTCAGTGCCGATCAGTTATTAATGAAACAGGCACTCGTCGACAAGTACTTTAGGCCGATTAAAATTGAGGATGGTGAGAATGCCACGCTTGCAACTGAATAAGTCCTCGCTGGCAAAAGAATCACACAATCTAAAAACCTACCAACGGTTTTTGCCTTCGCTGGACCTTAAACGTCAACAGTTAATGGCCGAACGAGCCAAAGCGCGTCGACAATTGGTAACGCTCAATACTCAACATGAGCAGTTGTTGCAACGGGTCAGTCAGCAGTTGCCAATGATGGCGAATGACGAAATCGATCTGAATAATTTGGTCACGCTAAAACAGGTCGAGATTGTTCAGGAGAATCTCGTTGGCACACGCTTGCCAAAGCTGCAAAATCTCATCATTGACACCTTGGCCTATGATTATTTGGCTAAGCCGCATTGGGTAGATGTAGTCTGCAAGATGTTGGCTGAATCGATCGAATTAAGCATTGAAATTCGGCTCCAAGAGCAACGTATCCGGATCTTGGAAAAGGCTGTTGTTACTATTACGCAGCGGGTCAATCTATTCGATAAAGTGCTTATCCCCAAAGCGCAAGAAAACATCAAGCGTATTCGAATTTACCTATCGGACGAACAAATGGTCTCGGTAGTTCGGTCGAAAATCGCGAAGAATAAGCGTGTACCACAGCGAGTGCCAGAGGGTAGTGGCAAATGAGTATTGTACCCCTCAAAAAAGTGACCTGCATTGCACTCAAAAAAGACAAGAAAGACTTTTTGTTAGCTCTCCAAAGTTTAGGCTCAGTGCACTTGATAGACTTGAAAAGTCGCGCCAGCAAAGACAAGTTATCTGCCGCAGATTGGGCGTCACCACGCGCCGTGAAAACCTATAAGGCGCTTAAATTTCTCGAATCGGTAAAGTATCAGCGCCGACAAATCAGTCGAGACCCTACATTCGATGTTGATGCGATTACCAAGCAAGCACTCAGCATTAAAGAGTCCCTTCGTGAAGCGAACGACAAACGCGAATTTTTGCAGCAGCGCATTCAAGACATGGAACCTTGGGGAGACATTGAGTTTCCGCCTAAAGAAGACTTAAAAGGCTATCATTTTTGGTTTTACATGTTGCCTAGGCGTCAAGTGGAGAGTTTGAAAACGCTTACGTTACCTTGGCAAATTGTCAGTCAAACACCCAAGTATGCCTATGTGATTGTGATCGCGAAGCAAGAACCCGAGGCCAATGTGTTGCCCGTGCCGCGCGTTCATCTGGGGGCATTGCCAATGCGAGAGCTGCGCTATCAGCTAGAACAAGTCGTTGCTGAAATTGAGGACTTACAAGCCCAACGCCAAAGTCTTACCCGCTTCTTATTTTTGCTGCGCTTACACTTGGCTGAAGCAGACAATAAAGCCATGTTGGCCTTTGCCGCGGAGCAATCCATCGATGCACAGCATTGGATTATTGTGCAGGCCTGGCTACCGGTGAATGCATTGGAGGATATGAGTCAATTGTGTCGCTCATTTGAGAGCGCTTATGTGGTTCAAGATCCCGCTCCGGACGAACAACCACCGACATTATTAGACCAACCGGAAGCGCTCGACGCTGGCGTCGATATGGCACTGTTTTACCAAACCCCGGATTATCGAAGTTGGGACCCGACCAAGATCCTACTTGGTTCTTTTTGTTTGTTTTTCGCGATGATTTTAGCTGACGCTGGCTATGCAGTTGTACTAATGCTGGCGCTGCTAACCGTTAGGAAGAAGCTGTTAAATAGACCCAAAGGCAGGGCTTACTTCCTGCTTGGCTCTGGCTTGTGCCTATCCACACTGTTATACGGCGCGATGGTGGGAAGCTACTTCGGTGTTACCCCCGCGCCTGATTCTGTCTTAGCGCACATTCATATACTGCACCTTAATGACTTCGACAGCATGATGCGCCTATCGATTCTAATTGGCGCAATACACATTTGTTTGGCAAACGCGATGCAAACGTATGCGCTGCGACATACTGCCCAAAAATGGGCGCCAGTTGGCTGGATCTTGGCGGTATGTAGCGGCGTGTCTTGGTGGCAACTGGGGCATATCAAATGGGTAGAAGCCACTTCGATAGGGCTTGTCGGCTTAGCCGCTCTGTTAATCGTTATTTTCTCAAGTGTTCGCCCTGCCGACACGGCTAGGCAACACCTACTGCGACTTTTGGATGGCACCGTCAAATTGACGGGTGTAATGGGTGCGTTTGGCGACGTGCTCAGTTATATGCGTTTGTTCGCATTGGGTTTAGCCAGCGCGTCTCTGGCGATCACCTTTAACCAACTAGCGGTGGATGTGTACCACAGTGCTCCGGGTATTGGCTTACTCGGTGCCATTTTAATCCTGATTCTCGGTCACTTACTGAACATTTTGTTGTCGCTGATTAGCGGAGTAGTGCACGGTTTACGGCTTAATTTTATCGAGTTTTACAAATGGGGTCTGCCGACAGAGGGTAAGCCTTATCAGCGATTTGCGCGCAAGGAGATCAATCATGAATGAATTTGTTATTGCCCTGGGGTGGTTTGGTATCTATGCGCCAATGGCGCTTGGTGCTGTCGCCAGCAGCATTGGCTGCGGTATCGCCGGACAGGCAGGTATCGGCGCAATGCTTGAGACCGAGGGCGGATACGGTCGCTACATCGGTATTTCTGCATTTCCTTCCACCTTCGTTATTTATGGCATTGTGATCATGTTTACGCTGAATCGCGAAGTGACGATTGAAAATGCGGGTGGTTTATTTGGTGTCGGTCTGCTGGCGGGAATCGCCATGCTATACAGCGGTATATGGCAAGGTAAAGCGTGCGCTTCTGCGATTAACGCTGCCAAAGAAAAGCCTGAAATTTTTGGTCTGTCGCTAGCGCCAGCCGCCATTATTGAGGGGTTTGCTGTGTTCGCATTTGTATTTGCCCTAGTCGTGAGTGGCGGAATTGCCGGAGGTGCAGTATGAGTCAAGCTACACGTACAGACCACATTGTTTCCCAAGGTGTTGATGAACTCATTGCACGATTGCGCGAAGAAGGGGTTGCTGCGGGTCAGCAACAAGCTGATGAATTGCTGGCGACCGCTCAGAAAAAAGCCAACACCTTGTTACAAGAAGCAAAGCAAGAAGCCGAGCAGAGAGTTCAGAAAGCGCGCAGCGAAGCGACTGAGTTTAAAGCCGCAGCCGAGGCGGCACTCAAAACGGCAATGCGCGACATGGTGCTGGAGCTTAAAACCGACCTCACCCGAGAGTTTAGTCAAGACCTGCAGCGGTTAGTGAGTGAGGCTACCCAACAACCGGAATTACTGGAAAGAATGATTTTGGAGATCGTCGGTCAAACGTCTCAGTCAATCGCAACAGCCGAGTCGGTTGAAGTTGTGTTACCGGAAAAAATTGTGGGCCTGGATGAACTACGCAACGACCCCAGCGCATTGCGTCAGGGGGCCTTGACGGATGTAGTTTTTAGTATGACACGAGATATGCTGCAAGCAGGCGTCTCATTCGCCGTCAGTGATGAACTGGATGGTGGGTTGCATATTCGGTTAACCGAGCAAGGTGTGACCTTGGATTTGAGTGATGTCGCCGTCGCTAAACTACTGCTACAGCATCTGCAACCGCGGTTCCGTGCAATCCTCGAGGGGGTCGTTCGATGACGCGTAACGATCGTGATAAATACGTCATGCTGATGTCGAGCCTGCCCAGTCCAGACGGGTTGTTTACCGCCAAACATCCACCGTTGTCGAGGATAAAATTGGAGCAGCGCTTAAGTGTACTGTCCGACAAAGAAAAGCACATATTACGCACGGTCGAACAGGCGCTCGACTGGCGGCTTCTCAATGCTGAGATGAGCAATGAGCAGCTTGTTACACTTGGCAAGCAGGCGATAGAGCAGGTGCACAATCATTCGTTGAGTTTGATCATTCGCAACCGTTTAGAGATACGCACGATTCTGGCGGCGCTACGAATGCGTCATCAAGGGCACGAAGCACCACGCTCAAAGCATTGGGGAATAGGGCGTTGGCAGGCTCAAATCAAATCGCAGTGGCACGACCCGTCATTTGGGCTTGGACAAAGTTACCCATGGATCATCCTAGCCCAGAAGTACTTGAACGACGGTGATGCTATTGGCCTAGATAAACTGGTATTGGAACAAGCGTTCACTCAATTGCAACGTTTTAGTCATCAACACCTATTCGATTTTGAGGCCGTTGTTATCTACGTGTTGAAATGGAACCTTTTGGCGCGCTCGGTTAAATACAATGGGTATCAGGCTAAACAGCGCTTTAGTCAGTTGGTCGATCACGGAATGGCTGACGCTGTTCCGGTATTTGCGCAGGAGGCGAATTAAATGAATGCGTCAAATCAATCCACTGCTCGAATTGTGGCGGTCCAAGATGACTTGGTCGAAATCCAACTCAATGACCCTGACTCTGGCAGCTTGATCAAGAACGAAGTGATATACATCTGTCCCGTGCTAATCGCAGGCGGCGAACGGCAAGAGTGGCTTAAAGCTGAAGTATTGCGCGTGCGCGGAGATTGCGCGGATGCTCAAGTGTATGAAAACACCCTAGGGGTTGCCGTCGGTGACCCGGTATTTCAAACCGGTGAAATGCTTTCAGTGGAATTGGGGCCTGGTTTACTTGGCCAGGTCTATGACGGGTTACAAAGCCCTTTGCCCGAATTGGCCAATCAATCCGGGACCTTTTTGCCAAGAGGGTTGAGAGTGCCTGCATTGGACCGCCAACAAAAATGGTCATTTGTCCCCTTATTGAAAAGTGGCGCTAAGGTTCACGCGGGTGATTGCCTCGGTACCGTACAAGAAGGACGCGTAAGCCACAAAATTATGCTGCCGTTTGATTGGCGAGGTGAGTTCACACTCACCTGGATCCAGGAGGGTAGTTTTTCGGTGGAAGACAGTATTGCGCGGGTGGCAAGCGAACACGGCGAAGAACACACGCTATCCTTAATCCAATCCTGGCCGGTCAGGCAGTCATTGAATCGCAAATTGGTCAAACATGGATTCTCACAGCGTCAATATCCGTCCGAGCCGGTGCTGACCACACAGCGTTTGATTGATACGTTTTTCCCGATCGCGCGGGGTGGAACGGCTTGCATCCCGGGCCCATTTGGCGCCGGCAAGACGGTATTGCAAAATTTGATATCTCGTCATGCAAGTGTCGATGTAGTGATTGTTGTTGCTTGCGGTGAACGAGCCGGTGAGGTGGTGGAGACCATCACCGAGTTTCCCAATATGACCGATCCCCATACGGGCGGCACCTTGATGGATCGAACCATTATTATCTGCAACACGTCTTCAATGCCGGTTGCGGCGCGTGAGGCGTCGATTTTCACCGGTATTACCATCGGTGAGTACTACCAACAAATGGGTTTGGATGTACTACTCATTGCGGATTCTACATCGCGGTGGGCACAGGCGATGCGCGAAACGTCTGGACGCCTCGAGGAAATACCCGGTGAAGAAGGGTTTCCAGCCTACTTAGAGTCATCTATTAAAGGTGTATACGAGCGCGCTGGGAGCTTGTTGACCAATGACGGTAGCGCTGGAAGCTTGACCCTCATTGGCACCGTTTCACCTGCGGGCGGTAACTTTGATGAGCCAGTTACTCAATCAACACTATCAACGGTAAAGTGCTTTTTGGGATTGTCTGCTGAACGGGCGTACAAACGTTTTTATCCAGCGGTTGACCCTTTGTTGTCTTGGTCGCGCTATCTAGAGCAGCTGCATGATTGGTTTGATGAACATCAACAACCGGGTTGGACCAACCAAGTGATGGTCATGCAAGAATTGTTGATCAAAGGTGATGCAGTGCTGCAAATGATGCAAGTAACGGGAGAAGAAGGCGTTACGTTAGAGGATTTCATTACCCATCAAAAGGCGCAATTTATCGACATGGTGTATCTCCAACAAGACGCATTCGATGCGGTTGATGCATCGTGCTCGTTGGCCCGGCAAAAGCGCTTGTTTAATTTAATTCGCGACTATGTTCTGAAGGATTATTCATTTACTGATAAAGCGGCTGCGCGGGAATTTTTCACCCGTTTAACCGGCAAATTTAAGAATTTTAACTATGCAGAACAGGACACGCCGCACTACCTGGCTTTGCTGCGTGAATTGACACAAGGTGAATAGTCAAGGATAAGCTTCGATAAAGACGCACCAAAAACGATGGATCTGCTACGCTTAAATTTAGGTAACAAAGGAAAGAACTGCGTTTTTGCGCCGAGGAGTGGCTTATCAGTACCGCAATTGCGTCAACACTCGAATCGCTAGACTCGTCTGAACAATTTCGAGAGAATTTGTTTCGTCAAAATGCCAAGGGTATCGCGATTATTTCACTGCAGCGTGAGTGGAAACAAGTCAATGACAAAGTCTGTGAAATCCTAGGTTACAGTGAACAAGAACTTAAGGGATTGACTTGTTTAGACGTTAGCTACCCTGACGACACGGAACTTGACGAACTTTTTTTTAAGCAGCTACTCGCCAAGGACATTGATCACTTTGATATTGAAAAGCGTTTAGTCAAGCGCGATGGCACACCCATTTGGGTAAGGCTAGGGGTTAGTTCCGTATTCGACCACAATGGCGAGATTGCCTACGCTATATGTTTTATCGAAGATATCCAAGCGCGCAAAGCTTCTGACCTACAATACGCAGATTTGCGCAACAATTTACCAGGCGCGATCTTTCAATATATTCTGCACAAAGACGGCTCCGAAACGATTTTACATATGAGTCCGGGCTGCGAGAATATTTGGGAAATTACACCCGAGCAAGCAGAGACCAACTCGACGCAATTGTGGAGTGTGGTTCTTAAAGAAGACATCGAAGGTCTTGCACAATCGGTACAAGTTTCTGCCTCAAAACTTGAATTTTGGAGTCATGAATGGCGGATTAGAACGCCATCCGGCAGGATTCGTTGGTTGAGTGGCACGGGTACACCTAGGCGACTCGACAATGGTGACACATTTTGGAATAGCGTGATAATTGATGTCACCAGTGAGCGGGTTAACCAGCATGCACTGGACAGTTTTTTTGAACAACTGATTACACTTAACATCGTGGTTAACTTAGACGGTACGATTGTGCGGGTTAACAGCATGTGGGAACGCTTGTTGGGTTACACTCGCAGCGAAATGGAGGGGCAATCTTTCGTCGATTTTATCCATCCAGATGATGTTTTGCGCACCCACACTGAATACAATCGAGTAAAGGTGAATGGGCATAGCACCGAAACATTCGAGAACCGATATCGACATAAAAATGGCCAATATCGGCTGTTGTCATGGTCTTCGGTTGTTTCCAAGTCTGAAGGTTTAGTTTACGCCATCGCAACCGATATCACCGAAAAACGGCAATCTGAAGACAAGCTGTTGGAAGCTGCGACCATCCTTAGTAGCACCATTGAAGGCGTAATGGTCACTGATACAGCTGCGACAATTTTGGAAGTAAACAATGCTTTCACACAAATTACAGGCTACAGCGAAGCAGAAGTGATTGGTAAAAACGTCAATATCTTACAATCGGGGTTACACGATGACGATTTCTATGAAGACATGTGGTCGCAAATTAAAACAAAGGGAGCATGGCAAGGTGAGATATGGAATCAACGCAAGGACGGCAGGGTTTTCCCGGAAATACTTAGCATAAGCAGTATTCTTGACGAACACGGCAAACCTGATCGGTACGTTGGGGTATTCAGCGATATCTCGGAAATCACAAAGCATCAACAACGACTCGACTTTCTAGCCCATTATGACGAGTTAACCAACCTACCCAATCGTAGGTTATTTGAAAACCTCCTAGGTAAAAGCATCAATCGATGTCAGCACTACAATCAATCACTGGCGCTTATTTACATCGACTTAGACCGATTTAAACACATTAATGACAGTATGGGCCATACTGCCGGTGACACAGTTTTAGTGCAAACCGCCAAGCGCTTGAGTCAGTGTTTACGTGAGTCCGACACAGTAGCACGTATCAGCGGTGATGAGTTTGTTGTGATTGTCGAAGATATTGATAGCACCGAGCGGGCAGCGACGATTGCCAATAGTATTTTGTCGACCTTTAACCAACCCTTCACCGTTAATGAGTTGGAAATCTACTTTACCGCTAGCATGGGGATTACGCTTTACCCCCAAGACGGTGAGGATGCTTCTGTATTGATGTCTAACGCTGATGCTGCCATGTATCAAGCGAAAGATGATGGGCGTAATACCTTCCAATTTTATTCAGCCAAGTACACCTCTGAAGCAGAAACCTTTTTATTCCTCGCGTCAGAGATGCAAAAGGCGCTCGAGAAAGAGCAGTTTTATCTCGTTTATCAACCACAGTTTGACATGACGAATGGGCATGTTATCGGTATTGAAGCCTTACTGCGTTGGCCGCATCCGACACGCGGGCTGATTCCACCTGACCAATTTATTCCGATTGCAGAGAAGAGTGGTTTGATTCGGCAACTCGGTTTTTGGGTGATGGAACAGGCTTGCCAGACGGCGCGAACATGGCTCGACCAAGGGCTGTCGTTTGGGCGAATGGCTGTCAACGTTGCTGGCCCGCAGTTTCACTACAAAGAATTTAATCGAGAAGTTACTGATATTTTGGCCAAGACTCATCTACCCGCCCGATGCCTGGAGTTGGAAGTTACAGAAAGCTTTGTTATGAAGGATGCGGCAGAAATCCCCAACAAACTCAATGAACTCAAGCATATGGGCATAAGCCTTTCGATTGACGATTTTGGCACGGGTTATTCCTCAATGAGCTCTCTGAGTCAGTTGCCGATTGATAAATTGAAGATAGACAAGTCATTTGTTGCCGACATTCCCGGTAACCACAACGCAGAAGCCATGGCTGAAGCAATCATTGCAATGGCACGAGCCTTACAACTCAATGTCGTTGTCGAGGGTGTTGAAACTCGAGAGCACATAAATTTCTTCGCAAAATATGGATGTGAAGGACAAGGTTATTTTTATAGTAAACCAATAGAGGCCGAGGCGTGCGCTAGTTTGTTACGAGGCTCGGTCGAGAGTGACTAAGCTAACGTGTTTTCGATTGCTCACATAATGCCAAAGTGTTCTGCACTTTTAATCAACATTCTTCTAGGTTTATTCGCACCCGCTGCACACGCAAGCTACCCGCAAGGATGTGCTGACCCAGCGTACCAAGCCTATATAAACGACCGCTTCTCTCAAAGCCAGAAGCGCAATCGACGCCTGCTCGACGACACCCTTCGCGACTATAAGGTTAGCGTCTCTGTTGGACACAACCTGTACCAAGTGATCGCCAATTTGAGTCGACATTTAAAATACAGCGCGCAATTCGAGCCACCAGAAATGGTGCATTTAAAAATTGATCGGGTGTTTGAGCATGCCGATGAACTCAGTGTTGAACAACGCATTGCAGGTGATGTACTCGATCGCTTTAGTACTGAAACACATGCGGTCGGTATCGCGAGGGCCTGGCTTGCATACCGACAAGATGAAACAGCGTTGGCGTTTGAAGAGCTATTGAGCTCCATTGATGTTACAGGCTCTGCGCTATTAAGCACTTACGGCCCTGATTTTGACTTTGTTCGACAGATTTATCGTGATGGTCATACCGATACTGTTATTGCATACCTTGAGAAAACCAAGTCATTTTGGCTCGGTGATAAAGCGGACGAGCTGCGCAATACCTGGTTAAAAATGATTGAAGCGGGATGCCAGATACATTTTGACTCAATCGATACCCTGAAAGCCGATCAACTAGGCATCATTGATGTACGCAAAGCATTAGGTGTTGAGGGCTAGCTAAACTAAACGGGGAATAAGGCGTGAATCGCCAAGTGACTGTGACAGTCACTTGGCTAACTAACGTTACGCGGCTTGAGCTTCTTGGTCTTGCTCAGCGCTGTCGTCTTGGAAAGTCAGTAGGTATTCAAATGCGGCTAATGCAGCTTTTGAACCCTCACCCATACTGATGACAATTTGCTTATACGGCACAGTGGTCACGTCGCCACAGGCAAAGATGCCCTCTTCGGATGTGTTGCACTTTTCATCGATGATGACTTCACCGTACGGTGATAGCTCCACTACATCTTTGGCGAACTGGCTATTGGGTACCAAACCGATTTGCACGAATACGCCATGTAAATCTTGTTGGATGCGTTCACCCGTTTCACGGACTTCGTAATCAATCGCAGCCACCTTACCGTTTTGCGCCAAGATTTCCTTGGTCGCTACATTTTTCAAAATGGTAATGTTGTCGCGTTTCTCAGCTTGGTCGACTAATACTTTGTCGGCTTTCAGTTCAGGTAAGAACTCGAACACCGTGACTGATTTTACAATACCGGCTAAATCTAGCGCAGCTTCGATGCCTGAGTTACCGCCACCAATAACCGCAACATCTTTCCCTTTAAAGAAAGGGCCATCACAGTGAGGGCAATAGGCAACGCCGTTACCAATATTTTCCTTTTCGCCGGGAACACCCAGTTCTCGCCAGCGCGCACCGGTCGCAATGATCAATGTCTTGGTCTTGATTTGCTCACCAGACGACAAAGTGACGGTTTTAACATTACCTTTCTCAACGGAGTCAACCCGTACGTGCTCGCGCAGTGTGACCTCGTAGTCATTTAAGTGAACCATCATGTTACTCACCAACTCAGGACCAGTCGTCTTCGACACTGAAATCAGGTTTTCGATGCCCATGGTGTCTTTGACTTGCCCACCGAATGTCTCGGCAATCATGGTGACTTTTAGCCCTTTACGAGCACTGTATATCGCTGCAGCTACACCTGCTGGGCCGCCGCCTACAATGGTGACATCCTGGGTCGGCAAGTTGCTTTCAATGGGCGCAGCGGTAAGCTCAGGAAACTTTTCGATCAGCTTATTGATCAATGCTGCTCCGTCAACTTTACCATTGGCGAACAACTCGCCATTAAGGTATACGCTTGGTACACCTTGAATATCTCGTTCTTCGACTGTGCTCTGAAACAAGCCTCCGTCGATCATTTCGCTTTGTATATTGTCGTTGAGCAACGCAAATTGATTCAGCGCCTGAACAACATCAGGGCAGTTGTGGCAGCTTAAGCTGACAAACACTTCAAAATGCATCGGTTGGTCAACTTTCTTAACCAACTGCTGGATTGATTCGTCCAGCTTCAGTTCCACGCCAGCTGCATGCAGCATTGCGAGAACCAGTGAATTGAATTCGTGTCCACTCGGGATCCCAGAAAAGCGGATGCCGGTGTCATTACTGTCTGCTTCGATAAGGAAGCTTATAGCGCTTCTCAAGCGCGAATCATCGCGTTCCTCCAAGGTGATTTTGTCGCTCACACTGGCGATGTCAGACAGGAACTTTTGAAGTTCATCACGTTTTGTGTGCTCACCCGTCTGCAAAACGAATGTCACGCTTTTCTGCATTTTCTCAGCGTAACCTTTAAGAGCTTGCAAGATTTCGTTAGATAACATAATGCGTATTCCTATCTTAGAGAGTTAAAAAAAGGTGCGGCGATCGCGCCGCACCGAGACGGACGGGAGAATTAAATCTTACCGACTAGGTCCAATGAAGGTGCTAGGGTCTCTTCACCTTCTTTCCATTTAGCTGGGCAAACTTCACCTGGGTTTGCAGCGACATATTGAGCCGCTTTAACCTTGCGTAGTAGGTCGTCTGCATCACGGCCAATACCTTCAGCTGTGATTTCCATTGCTTGGATAATACCTTCTGGGTCGACAATGAATGTACCGCGATCTGCTAGGCCCATGTTTTCGCGCATCACGTCAAAGTTACGTGTGATTTCGCCTGTTGGGTCGCCAATCATGGTGTACTTGATTTTACCAATAGTGTCAGACGCATCATGCCAAGCTTTGTGAGTGAAGTGAGTGTCGGTTGACACTGAGTACACTTCGACACCGCGAGATTGAAGTTCTTCATATTTGTCTGCTACGTCGCCAAGTTCTGTTGGGCATACAAATGTGAAATCTGCTGGGTAGAAAAAGAATACTGCCCACTTGCCTTTAATGTCTTCGCTATTAACTTCAACGAACTCGCCATCACGGAAAGCTTGAGCTACGAAAGGTTTGATAGCAGTGTTAATCAATGCCATGGTTTATCTCCATTTAACGTTAAAAAAATTGTTGAGGATGTCTGTGTGACAACTAACTGTCGAAGTCATTACGCAGATAACGCGCCTCAAGTTCTGTTTAAATCTTGAAATGCATGATAAGGGGGGCAAGCGTAGAAAGATAATTGGAACGATCGATTCATCTAATCACTAAAATAGATTAGATTGTTTTATTTCAATCGTCTTGCTGCTGTTTTATCTAAGCTTTTTGTGCCAGTTTCCGTTCATTGCGATACTGCGATGGCGTGCAGTCCATGGTTTCTTTGAAGGCTTTGCTGAAGGTCACGCGGTTGTTAAAACCGGACTCATAAGCGATGCGTTCAAGTGACCAATCATTGTGCGTATCGTCAATTAGCACCACTGCATGTTGAACGCGGTAGCCATTGATCAATTTATAGAAGTTAGTCTTCATGCTTTGATTGATTACTTGTGACAAGGTGTGCGCTTTAATCTCAGTGGCTTTGGCCAAATCGGTTAAGGTTAACTTTTCATTTAAGTAGAGCTGCTGCGACTGGATTTGTTGTTCCAGTTCTTTTGCTAACACTTCGCTGGTGCTTTCAGGCAGTGCGGAATGTAAGTACTTGATGTTTTCAGCACTGCTTTGTTCAGTGGCTGTTTGTTGCTCGGCCAACTTGCACTCTTCGGGCGAAAAAACTAATTCCGGTTGTTGTAAGCCGATAAAGCCAATACTCAGCACAATAACGGCAATGAACAACAACCAACTATCACTGACCATCGCCAGGGTACCAAGCCCAAAAAATTGCTGTGCAATGAATAAACAGACCCACACAACTTCCAACAAAAAGAACGCAATGGCCAAAAATTGGATCTGACTTAAGGTTGCCTGGCTGCTGTCCGCTTTTAACTGATTAGAGGCCGTTTTAAGCGGCTGGATAGCCCGCCAACTGATGAACAAGTAACAACCCAGATGTACTTTGATACTGAGCAACAACGCAATAATGGGCGGCGGTAGGGAGCGACTGGTGTTGCTAATCACAAAATCCCACATCGCAATTTTGGCGTCCAGGGAATTAAAAACAGAGGGTGAGTTATACAACCACAGTGCCACAGCAGGAACGAAATGAATTGCCATTCGATACCATGTCGATTGCTGGTTACCTCTCACCTGACAAACGTACAGCCATAGCATTGGCCCCACGAAGAGCACCGCGCCGGGGAGCAAATCCATACTATGCGCCACATACTGATACAAACCTGAATACATGGCGCCGCCTTCATAGAGCTTGTATGTAATGACCAGCGATATCAGGGCTAACCACTTACCCGGTCGCGTCAGGCCAGATTGCTTAAACAACAGAATGGTCAGCATTAATGCATGGCTAAAGGCGATAAAGTAGACGATGCCTGTTAACGATTGTTGCATGTGTAGATCTCGGTTTCTGCGCGATTACATTTAACGTAAATTTAGGCTAAAAATAACCAATATAGGTAAAACTCAAGCGACGTTAACACAATAACGGCCGCAGCAACTAACTTGGACACTCAGTTTATCTGCTACACCCATTCAAAGGACACGGTAATGAAATTGGCAGTCACAGCATATGCATACTTTTGTTAAGTTTTGCCTCTTTGGGGGGTTATTTTTACTCTCTGCTTCGGCTGCAAGCGTTGCAAAGGTGCCGTTAAGCGCCGCTTCGTTTGCGCATGAATTCGAGGCTTTATCGCAAGATGTTGAGCAATTGAATTTTGTGCCGTTCCAGATGGATTTTGCTAACTTTTGGCGCACATTGGATCTTGACGCCTTACCTCCTAAAAACACAATTCAGGCCTTACAAGCGCGCAACAAGGCGCTGACGCCAATAGGGGCATGTGAATCGATTCAGCAAGCTAGCCTGAGCCATTTTCTTGGACTAATTGAACAGCGAACGGTGTTGACAGCGACGTTAGCGTCGCAGTCCAAAAAGCCCTCCTACTCGGGATTATTCACTGAATTGCCAGATGGTCGAGAGTGGTACCAACATTGGTTGGATAGTTGGTTACTCGGCAAAATAGAGATAGCAGACATCAATCGCATAGCTGAACAAGAACTGTTAACCGCCAGTCAGTTGCTGGAGCGGGCCCAACGAGCGAAGACTGGAGCAACAGAGCAGTTAAAAAAGTTTCCAGCTGACCAACATCACGCAATTGTCGCGGCGTTTCGCGACCGAGAAGCGTTGGTCAGCAAGCAGCTATCCGAGGTTTTAGCGATTGATAAGCCAATCGCGCCGTTTAACATCCAACCCTCTGGATTGCCGCCATCATTCCCTGCACCAGGCATTTACGATAACACTACTGCGACGTTTCTGTATCACCTACAAAACGGTGTAATGCATGAGATGAGCATGGATTGGTTGTTCTTGCACGAGGCGTTGCCCGGCCACCATTTGCAATTTGCGGTACTGCAAGCATCGCCTCTGTGTCCTTCATTAAGTTTTATGTCTACGCCATTAGTAAGTGCTGAAGGTTGGGCGGGTTACATCGAACTGTTAGGCAAAGCGTTGGGGCTGTTTCAACATCCCGAGAGTCACGTGTACGCGCTGAAATGGCGTGTACTCAGAGCCTTGCGCGTACTCATTGATGTCGGCTTGCACCATGAAGCTTGGAGTGACGAGCGAGCTGAGAGTTTGTGGCAACAATACTTGCCTGGTGAGGAACATATCATGCACAGAGAAATTGCGCGGATCAAACGTTGGCCAGTACAAGTGATCACGTATGTATATGGCAAACACCTAATCGAGGCAGCGCTTGAGCAACAAGCAACGCTGAACCCAGATATGCCATTAAGTCAGCTTCGCAACAGAGTACTGAGACTTGGCAATCAACCGCCAATCGCATTGACGTATCTGTCTGAATTTACCAACAATGAGGAGTAAACCATGAAGGGAATTTACCGTCGGTTGTGCCAGCAGTTTTGCGGGCTTCTGGTCATTGGTTCAACAATGACATTGACACTCGCACAAGCCGCTGATGGGCTTTCACGAGGAACCTTGCTGGGTATCATTCCTGAGCAAGTTGGACAAAATCAGCACGTTGTCTTACAGCAAATACTGCCGAATAGTACGGCAAGCCAACTAGGATTACAGCAAGGCGACATAGTCCACAGTATCAACGGTGAGGCTACGCCAGACTTCTCGTCGCTGTTAGCGGCAATTCGCAATTTAACAACTGGTGCCGCAATCCAAGTGTCGATTACCCGCGATGAAGCCTCAAGGACGCTGTCTGGTCACATGCAACCGCGTCCGTTTGAAACCAGTGAAACCGCAGAGGTTATTTACGACTCGGTAAAATATGCAGGTAATCATCTGCGTTCAATTGTATATAAGCCTAGCTCTCTGCAATCCGGGCAGCGCGCTCCGGCGATCTTCTTCATCCAAGGTTATACCTGTAGCTCGATAGACTATGGTATGGCGCCGAACGTGACCACACGTCAAATGGTCGAGCGCTTCGCGGAAGCGGGTTATGTGGTTTACCGAATCGAGAAGCCGGGTCTCGGCGATAGTCAGTCAGAAGTGAACTGTGACCAAATTAATTTTAGTCAGGAAGCCCAAGCCTTCGTGCACGGGTTAAAAGCCCTTAAACAGAAGGACTATGTTGACGCGTCACAGGTATATATATGGGGACACTCTCTGGGTGTGTTGCACGCGCCGGTGGTCGCAGAACAAGAGGCAGTAGCCGGCATCATCGGTTATGGTGGTGTGTATAAGCCTTGGTACGACTACATGCTGGATATATATGCCATACAAAGTGTTAAACACTTTGATACCCCGCAAGCGCAAGCACAGCGTAATACAAAACTCGTACAACCCTTTTGGCATTTACTTCTGAATACTGATACGCCTTGGGAGGAAATGCTCGCGGATGACGATGTACAAGCGGCGATCTCGTCTGAATTGATTGGTGTCAGTGGCGACCAGGTCATTAATCGACACTTCAGCTTTTTCCGTGATTTGAATCGTTATGACTTCAGTCAGTTGTGGAAGACATCAAAAGTGCCAGTGTTGATGATGCACGGTAGTCTGGATATTCAAGCTATTAGCCAAGAGTGGGCGTTTGATGTAGTGGCTCAAAATGCAAACCCCAAAAGCCAAGCGACGGTCATTGAAGGTGCTGAGCATGCCTTTATGCGTTACAAGGACCGTGCTGCTCACATGCAAGCACGCAATAGTGGGCGCTACAATCCTGCGGAGCCGGAATCACACTACGATCCCAGAGTCGCACAGACAACCTTGGATTGGTTGGCAAAAATCAGGGGAAAATAGAGACAAAAATGGCGCCGATCGGCGCCATTTAGATTATTTGATTTGAGACTTAAAGTAGTTGTAAGAATGAATGAAAGCGTCACGAACTTTCTTTGCTTCCTTTGCATATTCTTCTAACTTCTCTTCGCCTTCTTCTTTGAGCTCTTCTAGCTTGTCAGTGTAAGGCTTCATCTGTTCCTTGACTGGCGCAACTTTGCTATCGATTTCAGTCTTGAGCTCAGCCAGGTCCGCTTCGGCCTTTTGTTCTAACTCAGAGATTTTTTCGTTGATTTCATCAATGGTCTGTTTGAGCTGCTCGGCATATTGGTCACGTGTTTTCATGTTGCTTCCCTCTTCAGTTGCGCTGGTGGTTTATTCGACAAATTCAGCTTAATGTCTAACTCCATTCATTGATTTGATTTATGTCAATTCGACGGTTTATCAACAGAGGGGAAGATCGTCGTTCGCCTGCGATAACGCTTGGCCAATAGGCTTGGGTTTGTCAAAATAGTAACCCTGTGCCAAGTGCACGCCGGCGCGTTGGAGGGCTTCCACTTGGAAAGGCTCTTCTACTCCCTCACCCAGTGTGAGTGCGTTTAAGTTATCGAGACGTTCACGGGTTTGCACAATTTCTTGGGTCACTGTATCACTGGCGTCAATGCGTCTGATAACGGATATGCAGAGCTTCACAATGGAAGGGTGTAGTACTTCAGCGGTTGTGATGTCGAAAAAACCGCACCCAGTGTCATCTAGGCACACTTGAATACCCATGTCTTGGAGACGCTTAACGGAGGCAATCACCCCGTCTAGGTCGGCTAGCGGCAGGTGTTCGGTCAACTCAAAAGCCAGTTGATGATAAAATGGTTTCACGTGTTCTGCGTTGAGAAGCGCCATGAGGGCATCACTGGTAAGAATTTCAGGTCCGATATTTATTGTCATGAATAGCGGTTCCGGTAACTCCGCTACGTGTGTTAACGCTTGCTTTACGCAGGCCAATTCAATCTCGTTAGTCAGGCCAAAGTGACTGGCCGAGCCAAACAGTTTATCCGCCCGCTCTACCTCAGAACCACTGGGGCCTCGCGTCAACACTTCGTATCCAACCACTGATAAATCGTCTAATTTGACTATAGATTGTGCGAATGTCTGCAGTTGCTGTTGTTCGAGCAGTGCAACAAATTCGGATTTGGTAATGTCAGCGAATGGCGATGACAGCTGATCACCTTGCTCGATGAGCATGACGTCTGTTGTGCCTCTCTCTGCCAACCAGGCGGGAATGTGTTCTGGGGCGACATGCTGCGGATCCGGAACGGCGTCGAATAACATCGAAAAGTGTATTTTTCGGCCGCTACCACCACCAAAGTATTCCACCAAAGATTCCCGAAGCACGCGTTGAGTGTTTTCAAACAGGACACTGCGTTGCTCATCCAGATCAAACATAGCATCATGCGCGTCGATGCTCGCAAACAGATAGCATGCATAGTCGATTCGCTCTAAGTCCGTTACGTGACTGTAGCGCACAAACAAGGCGTTAAGTTGTGGTTCGATGCGCTGCAGTAGCTGTTCCCACGCGTAGTCTACTACTGTTTCGCCAAGCACTTCTTCTAGAAGCCCTGAATCTTGCAGCGCGACTGCAAAAACAAAATGCGTATTAGCCATCCGTTGTTTCTCGATTATTGCGACGTGTTTGAGTGTGGCACATTGTCATCTTTTTTGTATATCTAAGCGGTATACCTAATACCAAACGAAAAGCCACCAGCGGCAGTGCTCACGATTTGAATAGTGGGGCCTGTTTGACTACTGTTAAACAGAGTTGCGAGAGCTGTGGTAGTTCTCGCCATATTGAGTTGTTAATAATGTGAGCAGTCAGTTTCAGCACAACGAAAAACTTGAGCAAATTAAAGCGACATTTGTCGAGCGTGTGACGAAGTTTTTATTTGTTATGGGGGTTTTCGGTTTGACCGCCTCTCTGTTTCGTGTGCTTGAACTTGGCTTGCTTCCGATTCATCTTTTGCATATTGCCTTTTTTGTTCCCGTTATTGTGGTTTTCTTGAATCGACACAAACTGTCGCTCGAAACGAAGGTTATGTTCTGTATTTTGATGTTCGTCTCGGCTGCAGTCGCGGGATTTGCCCAGTTTGCGCTCAGCTCAGTGGGTTTTATGTTTCTACTCACCAGTGTTGCCATGGCAACGGCCATTTACGGCAATAAATCCGGTCGGATATTGGCGGCAGTGCTATTTGTCATAGTCGCCTTATTTGGCCTCGCTTGGACATTGGGGTGGTTGTCACTAGGGGCAGATCTGAATCAACAAAACACCGCTGTCGCGAGTTGGGTCATGTTCGCTGTTATCTTTTTAATGCTGGCGTATTTTTTTACAGACATTCTTGAAAGCTTGTTACTTGAAACGCGGGTATATGCGGAGCTTGTCAATGAACAGAAGAAAGAAATTGAATATTTAGCGAATCACGATCAACTGACCGGATTGCCTAACTTACGATTGGCCCTCGATCGTCTAGACATGGCGATGAAACTGGCGCAGCGACGACAGTTGAAAACTGCGTTGATATACCTCGATCTGGATAATTTTAAAGTCATCAATGATCAACATGGCCACGCCGCAGGAGACCGGGTGCTCAATAGCGTGGCAGAGCGAATGTTGTCGCTTACGCGACAGTCGGATACCTGCTGCCGGATCGGTGGCGATGAGTTTATGATTGTAATGCCAGACGTTGAAGGCTCAACAATGTTGGTTGATGTGTTGAGCCGACTATTAGCACAAATTCAAAAACCTATTGTATTCGAGGCGTTAACACTGGAGATTGGGGTTAGCATTGGCGGGGCGATTTACCCGGATCATGCGAACACGATTGAGGAATTGCGCAAAAAAGCCGATCAGATGATGTACCAGGTGAAAAAAACCGGTAAACAAAACTTCCAGCTCGCCGATTGACCTGCCACAGTGCAGCTGAACCTCGGTTATTCCTGAACTTCCAATATTACTTCTATTTCTACTGCTGCGCCGACAGGCAATGAACTCATGCCTACTGCTGAACGGGCATGTTTGCCGTTCTCCCCGAACACCTCGATCATCAGATTGGAAAAACCATTGACCACTTGAGAATGTTCGGTGAAGTCGGCAGTTGCATTGACCATCCCAGTAACTTTAACAAACTTTTTCACTCTGTTAAGTGAACCCAATTGCTGTTTAATCGTGGCTAAAATAGAGATCCCAGCCGCCCTGGCGGCCAAAGCACCACTTTCAGTCGACATATCATCACCTAATTTGCCAACGATGGGTTTGCCTTGGTTATCAACTGAAATATGTCCAGCAAGAAAGAGTAAATTGCCAGTTCGTACGGCATAAACGTAAGCGGCTTGAGGTTCACCTTTGTTGACTAAGGTCAATTCCAACCGCTCTACACGTTGCTCTGCAGTAACATCTGAATCTTGTGCAAATACCATGTGTGACATTATCAGCAGTAAGAAGCTGAGCCCAGTGATGATGATTTTCATATTTAGCTCCTTAACCAGTTGTCTGAGTTTAGCTACTACCGAGTTCCGGAATTTGGATAGCAACGATGCGGCGTTTTTCTTCGATTTGACGCTGCTGCATCAAGAGTAAAATCTCATTGAACATTGGGTTATCTTGCAATGGAATGAACGCTGGCATGTGTAGGATATATTTATAGTCCAAATAGCCTAAACGCAGCGCTCGAGTCAGTAAGAGCAGCGCTTCTTGGGTATTGTCATTAGCCATTGCTTGCACACAACCTGCGACCTGTGACGTTGGCCAGTCGCTCTCCGCAAAGGAGACCTGTGTGGCTGAAAGCGGTTCCGATTGTTGCTGATTAAACCACTGTCGCCATGCTAGGACTTGAACGGACTCGGGCTGGGCGGCTTCAGCCGCGATAAGCGCAGTTTCAGCTAAATTCGTTTCTTCAAAATAGAGCTGCAAGAAGAATTCAAGTAAGTGACTTTCTGCGTTGCCCTTGGCACTTTGATGAAATTCAGTAATCACTTCCATTGCTTCAGTGGGCCGGTCATTGACCATTAAAAACTTCGCCAATTCAAAGCTCGCCGATGCGTCGTTGGGCGCTAATTGCAAAGAAGCATTGAGCCAATCGCGGGCAAGTTCTGTTTGGTCGGTTAAATACAATAACCTTGCGATTTGACGCAGCTGACGACTCTCTCCTCGAATGGACGGCTTTACATTTAACTGCATTGCTTCAAACAGGCGACCATTTTCGGCGTAAAGGTTGGCTAAACTCAGTGCTATTTGTGGATCATCAGGTGACTGAGCCAGTGCTGCTTCGTAGGTGTCTAAAGCGAGTTGCATTTGTTTTGCTGTTTCGTAGTAAAAACCGCGCAACCACAGATATTGAGGCTGGAACTGATTTAGCTCTATCAACTCCGCGCTGAGCGATTCAGCTTCTTCGAGTACCCTTGGATCAGAATTGAATTCAGCTACACCATACAGCAACGTTTGCGCTAACCCGAGTTTGAAGAGAGGATTCGAATTGTCACTTTCCAGCAACTCACGGTACATTTTGACGGCAATAACATTGCTCTCAGCAGTCAGAGCATTCGCATATTGTTGCGCACGTGCCAATTTGACCCGTGTGAAAACGTCTGCGTCTAGACCGTGACCTGGGATATTATTGGGGTCCAGAACCATCTGGTCATTCAGAGGCTGCTCCTGATCGCTAAACCAAAAGACGCTGAATCCAACTGCAATTAGCACGGTGATTACTATCGCGGCAGCACCCAGTTTTTTCTTCTTAGGTGAAGCATCATTCACGCCAGTGTGGTCAACTTTTGCTAGCCAGCGATATCCTTCACTTCTGGCCGATTCTATGTGTGTACTGGCGTGCTCAGGTAATGCTTTGCGCAATAATGAAATACGTTGAGCGATCGTATCATCGCTGACCACTTTACCTTTCCAAACTCGTTCTGAGAGGGTGTCGATACTTACAACTTCGTTGTTGGCTTCAACGAGTGCGAGGAACATATCAAAGGTAAGACCTTTTAGCGCAAGCGGCTGTTGCTGATAGTGAACAGTGCGTTGTTCTTTATTAATTTCAATGCCTGCGGTCTTTAGCAATGCCATAGTGCGGATGTATTTATTATTCTTTAGTAGGTGATTGGATTAATTCTCTTAGTGCAGTCTGCATTATCCACGCTTATCTTTGCATGGCAAAGTCGCCTGGTATGCACAAAACTGCTTAACTTCTTCTTCAGTTGCACCGGCAATGCAAAAATCTAGGCGCAACAGCACTTGTTCTTCGATACCACCTGAGGGTTTGGCTTCCCAACGCCACAGTTCAATGTAGTCCTTTGCTAAACGGCTAAGACCGAAACTGGGCACGGCCGCTTCTGTTTCGATATCTTTGGCTTTGCCGTCTTTACCGATGTTGAAGCTAAAAATACCACAGCCACGTACACCAGCGCGCTCGATATCGCGTGGCATAAACATGGTTTCTGGGAAGGAGCGCTCCCACGAGAGCGCTTCCCCAGATTCAGGCACCAACATAGTCTCAACGACAGCGGTCTTTAGTATCACTCTATCCGGGTTTGCGTAAGCTGACGACATAACACACACAGTAAAAAGCGCTAACGCAGCCCCTAAGTGAACCAGACTTTTCTTCATTGAGTTTACCTGAACTTAATTATTCGCCATCCGCTCCAGTAGTCATGCTTCCACCTTGTAGGCGAAGCATACCTTCACGAGCTGCTTCTTCTTGGGCAGCGCGCTGCTCAGCTGTGCGACATACGCGAGTCATCATATTTGAGCCTACGCGCTTCTCCATTTTACATATTACACCATCATCGTCGTCTAGTGCAGCTGCTCTGTTTGAGCCTGAAGACGAAGAAGCGGTTTGACTACTTTGACATCCAGAAATGAAAGCCACTGCAGCGACGGCGATCACGCCCATGTAGAAAGATTTTGTTTTACGGTTTTCCATGTTGCTCTCCTTGTGAAAAGTTGCCGGGCCATGGTGAGCGATAGCCACTTTTTTGCAATCAACGATTACTGAAGTTATCTGAAACTGCTAGTTTCAGACTTTTTTAACCGCATAAAATTTAATAAATACAGTGAGTTAAAAGTTTTTGCGCACGATGCAGAACTTATCTCAAAAGCTGTTTATCTGTGGCGTTGCTGGGTTAGGTGAACGACAAATTTGATACTTGTTGTTTACTTAACACCTGCAATTTCTGCAATGCGGCCTCTCTTGCGCCCTCTGTTGGGTGACAAAAACTCAAGCGCATAAAGTTTGAAAAGTCTTGCTCTACACTGAACAATGCTCCCGGCGTGATCAAGATACGGTGTGGCAGGGCGGCCGTATATAGTTTGAGCGTATCGACTGAGTGGTGCAGTTCAACCCATAGGGAGAGCCCTCCTTTGGGATGGGAGAAGCGGATATCGTTGTGCCAAAAACGTTGGAGAGCACCCTCCATCTGATTCTTTTGGCGCAACAGCTGGTGTCGAAACTGATACAGATATCGATTGTAGTCACCATCGCGCATAAACCAGTACAAACCTGTTTGAATTGCTTGGCTGTTGGCAATGTGGCTGAGAACACTTAAACGCACGATTTCGGATTGCCAGCGCGCAGCCATTATCCAACCCAGGCGCAAATCACGTGACAACGACTTTGAAAATGAACCGCACAAAATCACGCGTTCTTGCGTGTCCAAAGACTTAATTGGCGCCAAAGGCTGCTCAAAACTGAGGTCGCCGTAGATGTCATCTTCGATCACGGCGAGGTCGTGCTGATTAGCCAGTTCGATCAAACGCCGTTTATCCTCCAAAGACATACAGGCCCCACTTGGTGTCGAAAAACAGGGGCTAACAACACATGCAGTAACGTCAAACTTGTCCAGTACCTCCTCAAGCACGTCAACCGCTATGCCATTCGTGCTATGGCTGGGTATTTCGATAGCGTGCAAACCAAGTTTGTCGAGCAATTGAATAACGCCGTAAAAACCGGGTGATTCAATCGCCACATTGTCACCCGCTTTACACGTAGCCATGAGTGCTAACAGCAGGCTGTGTTGGCACCCACCTGTTATACATATTTCATCTGCAGAGAGCTGCACGTCGCGATAGCGATAATGCAGTGATATCTCTTCACGCAGCGTTACTTGTCCCTGAGGGTCATCGTAATAGAGTGATTTGCGCGTTACTTGAGAGCGCATACTGCGATTGATATTACGGTGCAGCTTGGTCATTAGACCGGGTAATTGGGTTGGCGTTTCAGTTGGTCTTATGTCAAATGCAGCGCCTCTAACGATGACATCCTGAAGTAACTCTGGAACGGTCACTTTGGATGGCTGAATGTTGTTAAACGCAGGCTCTGAAGGCGGGCGTACGTATTGTTGAATACGAACGGTGTAACCGCTTTTGGGTTTGGCGTCGATGAGGCCTTTGGTTTCCAACTCATGCAGTGCTTGAATCACAGTATTCTTGGATAAGTGATATTGGGCTACCAACTTGCGTATAGAGGGTAATTTGTCACCGGGCTTGAGTCCGTGGGCAACGAGCTGTTCAAGTTGCGCGGCTAACCACTGGTATTTGTGGGTGCTTAGCGGTGGGGAGAGAATTTTTTTTGTACCCATTATGTTTTACAAAACTGTACCTGTACCCTTTGGGTTCACATCCTAAACTATGCGCGTGCAAATTCAATAGGTCCAGGGTGCAACATGTCTATCGGTCAGCCAATAAAAATTGTCGACGTTACGGATGCCAAACCAGCTGCAACAGTAGCGGCGCTATCCAACAAAATCTACATTAGGTCGGTCAAGGGCACGATTGAAGTATTTCGACGTTGGTTTGGTCTGTTGTTTCTGGCTCTATTCGCGCTTCTACCTTGGCTAACCTTCGATGGTCACCAAGCCATCCTGTTTGATTTTGCTGCCCAACGTTTCCATTTGTTTGGCTTAACCTTGTGGCCGCAAGACTTAACCTTGCTCGCTTGGTTGTTTATTGTTGCCGCGTTTGCTTTGTTTGTTGTCACAGCCATTTGGGGGCGTGTGTGGTGTGGGTTTATGTGTCCACAAACGGTGTTCACCTTTTTGTTTGTCTGGGTTGAAGAAAAAGTTGAAGGTGCTAGAAACAAGCGCATCATGCTCGACAAGCAACCTAACTCCGCCCAGAAAGTCATCAAAAAAGCTACCAAGCATGCTATTTGGCTCGCGATTGCCGCGCTAACCTCCATGACGTTTGTCGGTTACTTTGTGCCTATCCAACAGGTTTTCATCGATATCGCGACTTTTGAATTAGCATTTTGGCCCACGTTCTACGTGGTTTTCTTCGCCTTTTGCACCTACATCAACGCCGGTTGGATGCGAGAAATCATGTGTACGCACATGTGCCCTTACGCGCGCTTTCAATCATCGATGTTTGACAGTGATACTTTGACTGTTACTTATAATAGCAAGCGAGGAGAGGGGAGAGGGCCGCGTCCTCGAAAAATGCCACAGCAGGTGTATCAGCAACAGGGACTCGGAGATTGTATCGACTGTAATCTTTGCGTGCAGGTTTGCCCGACGGGAATTGATATCCGCAATGGCCTGCAATATGAATGTATAAACTGCGGAGCTTGTGTGGATGCGTGCAATGGTGTCATGGATAAGATGGGCTACGCAAAAGACTTAATTGCCTATCGTTCGGAAAACGCGACATTCGGGCAATCTGCCAAATTATTGCGTCCTAAGGTGATCGGCTATTTCAGTGTGCTGTTGATCATGAGTGCTGCATTAGTGTTTGATATCGCATCTAGAAATAATCACGATATCGATATCATCCGTGATCGCACGGCCCTGTATCGTGAGACATTTGAAGGGCATATCGAGAACGTCTACACACTGATTATTCGCAATAAAACGCAGCAAGCGCAACAATTCACTATCAGTATTCAGGATCTCAATCTTATCGCGTTCAATGGACCTAAGGAAGTTGTGGTACCTGCCAGTGAGCTGGCTCGCTATCCACTCTCTCTTGTGGTTGATCCGGCGACATTAAATGCAGCGGTCACGCGTTTTAAGATCCGAGTGACCGATGCTGAAGGCGTTGATATCAGTGAGCAAATCACCTTTCTACAGGGGCGCTAAAATCTCGGTTACCAACCGCGGGTCAACGGCCATTGGTCGACAACTTTACCATCTTCAATGATATATAGATGGCTAAATTGCGCTGCCGTTGAACACGCGTGATTGGGTAAAACACGTATGTGAGAAGCCAGTGGAAACAGAGAATAGTCTGTGTCCTGTTTGGTTTCTCTGTTGGCAATAATACCGTGTTCTTGGTTGGCACTACTGACGATGTAGGTATCCAACGATTTACCACTGGCGTCGCAAACTAGACCATAGCCTTGGTCGACAGAGTGATTCGATGTTCCGCGATCGCGAGACATAGCCATCCAACCTGCGTCGGTAATGACCCAATTCTTATCTTCTTGATAACCAATGACACTGGCGAGCACACTGATAGCGACATCGGCCGCGTTACAAACACCTAACCCAGCCATCACTAAGTCGAAAAACACATAAACGCCGGCACGCACTTCCGTTATTCCGGTTAGGTCATCTATCGCAAAGGCGGTTGGTGTAGAGCCTATCGATACCACTGGGCATGGGTAACCCGCGGCGCGCAACCGCTCAGCTGCGAGCAAAGAAAGGTCGCGCTCTTGTTTTGCCATTTTGAGTTGAGCATCTGACGTGAAGCAGGTATACGACTCACCAGCGTGAGTCATGACACCGAGTAACTCGATGTTGGGCGCTTTTGCCAATTGCTCCGCAACGTCTAGTAACGCCTGACTGCGCGGCTCGATACCAGAGCGATGCCCATCGGTGTCGAGTTCGATTAGTACCTTGAAGCGACAACTAAACTGGTTTGCTTTGGCCACTACTAATTGCGCCATGGCTGGATTATCCAACACAATTTTGAGGTCACAGCCTTGTTCAATCAGATTGGCAACCGTCGACAGTTTGTTCGGTACGATCCCGACAGCGTACAGGATGTCGTGATAACCGTGAGCAAAAAAGTGTTGCGCTTCTTGCAGTGTCGATACGGTGATCCCTGCTACATTGCCGCCCGCTTCAATGCATTTCGCCACTTCGATAGATTTATGCGTTTTGACATGCGGCCTGATTTTGCAGCCCAAGCGGCCTGTGTGCTCAGCGAGGCGAGCGATATTGCGTTGCATTTTTGCCTTATCAATGAGGCAGCACGGGGTCGTTAAATCTTCAATGTTTTGCGGCTGAGATAGCATCGGTAAACAGCATTCCTTGTATGTGAGTTGCGGCACTATTTGTCAAGCTTCATGCGTTTGCGAACCTTAGTTGAATGCCAGATTGACGGAATAATAACAAGTATCGCGATGGTTGCGAGCACCCATTGATAGACATTATCCAATGTGGTCAGGTTGGACAATTGTGCGGCTGCTTCATTATTGACTTCTTGTGCAAAGGCAATCGGCCCAATAGCCGCGTCTTTGGCGATTGAAAAACCATTGCTAAAGGCACTCTCCCAACCCAGTGAAGACAGAGAAGAATAAGCCTTATATCCAATTGCAGCGCTGCCGAAGCCGACGATCCCGACTGCCACAGCGCTTGCACTAAAAATGCCGATCCCAACAGCGCCGATAGTGAATATTCCATAGGAAATAATACCCACACTCACAGGCGCGATTGCCACACCGCCCCACGCGAATAATAATCCTCTTGCGTATGTACCTCCGGCAATCCAACCGAACGCGGGCTTGTCGGTCACCTCGGGCATGCCAAATTGAAAATGAACAAGCGGAACACCAAATAACTGGAACGCACTTTTGTACTCGCGTTGTTTGGCATTTACTTGATCGACTTCTGCTTTAAACGCATCGGGATTGAAAATTCGTTCGTGTGCGCGTTGATTTTTGATGGCGCCAAAGGCGCGCGAGACCAGTACGAAGTAGCTCACTATGAAACCGGCTACCACAATTTGAGCACCTAAAGCGTAAAGCCACGTTTGCTCTTGATGCAAGAGCGCCAATTGCCGCAGTCCGAAAACGCCGCCAACAAATAACACAGCGGACAGGATAAACAGAGCGACAACTTTTTTCGTTAATTGACGTTCTTGCTCAGTTCTGGATTGATCTAGGCTTGAGCGCAGTCCGAAAAAACCGCTAATTAAACCAGAAGTCGAGGCTAGTATCGCAATGATTGTGGCGCCACTGAACATACTACTGGTTTTGGCTGCGCCTGCGCCTAGAACTGCGGCTTTTGCCGGTGGGGAAATTGAGCTAATCGCTGCCAACACGCCCGTAGTGAATGCAACACCTGGTTTAGTTTTCTCAAGTGCATCTTCCACAAAGACACTCATCGCTTGTTTTAGCAGCTTCCGACCTCGAGACAATCGCTGTTTTACCGTATCTTCGGTAAGTTCAAGCTCTGCTGCGACTCGCTCGATAGAGCGCTGCTCACGGTAAAACAATACTAAAGGTTCTCGATAGGTTGCATCCATGCCATCGAGTGCTTTCCACAATAGGACTTGTTGCTGCTGTTCAATCGCACTTTGATCCATGTTGGGAGCGGCGTGGTCTGCTAACGTCTGCTCTTGTACGTCATTGAGATCGGAAGCGGGCTGGCCGACCTCTTTGCGCCTAAAACGACTGACCTTAAAGCGCAAAATCCCGCATAGCCACGATTTGAGTTTGGCTGGGTCCTTGAGTGTATCAAGCTTGCGCCAGGCCTCTACAAAAGCCTCTTGAGCTATGTCTTCACTGTGTTTTATGTCGCCCACTGAGGAGTAGGCGATGGAGCACAACAAGGTTTGGTAACGAGTGACGATTTCACAAAATGCGTCACGATCCCCGCCGAGTGAGTGCATCACCAGTGTAGCGTCATCGATGTCGGAGCCGGCTTTAGAAAATAGGTTCATGGTTTTCACTCTATGATCGTTTAACAGTATGTGCCGCATTTGCCAATAAAGGTGACAAATATAGTTAATTTATTTTTGCGTTGCATGCCCAACTCGACTGCACATCTTATGCTGATATGACGGTGAAATAGCTGATAGGATAGCGAAACGCACTGAATATTTGTGAACGTCAGCAGGTGTATGCTTAGCATCCAAGACACAATTAATGACTTGTATCAGCAGGAGGCGAGTAAAGTTCTTGCTACTTTGCTGCGCGTACTGGGGCCGTCCAATCTAGCCCTCGCAGAAGATCTTGTTCAAGAAGCATTTAGTAAAGCGCTACAGCACTGGGAAGCAGATGGTTTACCAGAAGCCCCTGCGGCATGGCTGAAACTCACGGCAAAACGCGCGGCAATCGATCACTTGCGGCAACACAATAAACGCCAGCACATTTTGAATCACGCCGTCTTACCCACATTGCAAAGTGAATGGACATTGTCACATGCGATGGAGTCGGCTTTTTCCGAACAACTGGTACAAGACGACCAACTGCGACTTTTGTTTTGGTTAAGCAGTACTGAGCTGTCTGCCGCGCAACGTTTGCCTCTAGCACTTAAGATCTTGTGTGGCATGAATGTCGATGCTATCGCACGAGCCTTGTTGTCTAAGCCTGAGACCATAAAAAAGCGTTTATCACGAGCAAAACGGCAACTCGTTGAGGTGCAATTCGAGATTCCATGTGACGACGAATTGCCCGCCGCTCTGGACCGAGTCCATCAATGTCTATATCTGCTGTTTAATGAGGGGATAAGTGCACACAATCCGAATCCGGCGAGTCGAAATGATATCTGCGCATCTGCGCTAGGCTTTATGCGCTTAATCATTAGTGAGCCGCGCTTTCGCAATGCTGAGTCACTTTCTCTTACAGCGTTGATGCACTTGCACTACGCCCGCTTACCGAGTCGTTTTGATATCAGGGGCTTGCCACTGACTTTGATGGAGCAAGACCGAAGCACTTGGCTGGCACCTCATTTAAAACTGGGTATGTCATTGTTACAAAGAGCGCTGGACAGCGCGAATAGCACGCCATCGGTTTATTTATTGGAAGCGTTAATTGCCTTTGAGCACTGCCGAGCCACAGAGTTTGCGCAAACCCAATGGCAGACCATCGTGCAGCACTATAAGGTGCTATTGAACATTAATCCCTCAGCGCTAAATCTTTTAAGCGCGGCAGTTGCAATGACGGAAATGGGTGACGTACGGGACGCATTGGCATTACTCGACGAAAATGAATTCATCGAATATGACGCAATAAAAGGGCATTACTTTGCAACCTTGGCTTACATCAATTGGAAGCGAGGGCAGCGTGAAACTGCCCTCGCATATGCTGATAAAGCTAGGCAGGCAGGCCTGCCACAGCTGGATTTCAACACTTTAGTTCGGCAGATAAAGGTGTGATTAATCCATCCTGAAAACTTGTCTAACCTCAACCACGATATCGGGGTAATCCATAATGGGACATGTTTTTGCAATCTCCACAGCGTCTTCTAAAGTCGCGGTTTTAACGATGGAATAGCCACTGACAAGTTCTTTCAGTTCTGATGCAGCAATGTCGGTTGCGACACCATCAGCGGTGACTCGCTTGCCGGCATAATGCAATGGGTCACCACCGGATACTAACTTACCTTGAGCGCTCAATTGAGTCATCCATTCCTCCCATTTCGCCATAGAGGCTTGCATCTCTTCAGGAGAGGTATTTGCAGCCCAATCAGGATCTCCACCTTGGTATAAAAGTACGTAATCGTTCATGTTTTATCCTCATCTTTTTGTGTTTAAAAATAGCATGTAATGCAATGACTAAACGATCAAACACTGCGGATGGGGACAGCAAAACAAAAAAAATTAAAAAAATTTGTCACCTTTAGATTTGACCTTGGCACTTGTATAGCAACGAAGCGAAAAAAAGCGCACTGCGTCGCTTTCGACTCATTAAACAACGTTATGCAACAAGAGGAATACAAAAGATGAAAACGACATTCACAAAATTGTGTCACACGATGAAAACCGTCAGCACAGCTGTGCTAATTTCTAGCGCACTGGTATCAACTGCGTTTGCTGGAACTGCAGTTGTGGATGCGTTTGATAGCGCTACACAGAACAGTTATGGGTTTGACCGCATTTTTATGACTGATGCTATGGCGGGTGGCGGCTCCCAATCTGAAACGAAAGTCCACAGTGGTGTTATGCATGTAACCGGTAAGATAACCCCTCCTCGTGGTCAACCTGGTTGGGCTAGTTCGGTTCTGCCACTTGCACCTATGGGTGAAGCGCCGGATTTAAGCGAGTACCAAGGCGTGCGCTTACTGGTAAAACTGAATAGCGGTAGTTTGTCATTGTCAGCAAACAGCAATGAAGTAACCAATTTTGATTACCACGCAGCACAAGTTGTCTTACGCAGCGACGGTGAATTTCACGAAGTTAAGGTACCTTTCGATTCTATGAAACGCATGTGGTCAGAACAGACTGCATTGAATCCCAAGACGGTTAATAGTTTGAGTATTGTGGCTTTCGGACTGCAGCCAGGTGAATTCGATTTTGAATTAGACGAAGTCAGTTTTTATTAATTGAGCACACAGCACTGCGCGAGCAACAACGCTCGCGTTATCTATGCAAATTAAAATGATTGGGTGACAAACATGACTACGCTATCTCAACCAAGACTGGATTACCTAGATGCTGTGCGAGCTTTTGCCCTGCTGTTGGGTATCGTCTTTCATGCCAGTTTATCGTTCATGCCGATTTTTATTGGCTGGGCCGTAATGGACATTTCAACCAGCCAAGCCGTTGCCGTCTTCGGTATGATAAGTCACTCATTTCGGATGGAACTATTTTTCCTGATTGCGGGCTTTTTTAGCCATATGACCTATCACCGACTCGGGTGGCAGGGTTTCCTAAAATCTCGCGTCTTCAGAATAGGATTACCCTTTGTCGTCGGTTGGTTCGTTCTGCGCCCCTTGCTGGTGGCCGGCTGGATCGCAGGTATGCAAAGTATGCGCGGCGATGCACAATGGCTGTTAGCGTTCAAGGAAGGCTTTGCGTCATTAGGTGATTTGCCGAGTAACTTGTTTGTGGGCACTCACTTATGGTTTTTGTATTACCTCTTCTTTATCACGTTGGCGGTTGTTTTATTGCGCAATGCGATTGGGTTGTTACCGAGTGTAGCCGACACTTTTAAACGTGCCAGCGACAGTTTGATTGCATGGTTGTGTTCAAGTCCAATGGGTCTTTTTGTCATAGCGCTACCGACCATTCTATGTCTTTGGTTTATGCAGCGGTGGGGAGTCGATACGCCCGATCAGTCTCTGTGGCCACACCTACCGGTGACCGCTCTTTATGCTGGTTGCTTTGTGTTTGGTTGGTGTTTACAGAGACAAGGGACTCTGATCCAGCGTTGGGGTAAGCTCAGTTGGGGGCGTGGGATCTTGGCATGTGTGGCGGCATTGATTTGTGTACTGCTGTCGCCGTATGAAAGTCAGCCCGGACATATGTATTTTGCCGAAATTAAACTCGCTTTTACTGTAGCCTACGCGGTAATGATGTGGTCAATGGTGGTTGTGAGTCTGGGTGTCTGCAGCAGATTGTTTTCAAGGGCTTCAAAGTGGGTGCGCTATGTGGCGGATGCTTCTTACTGGTTGTATCTAATTCATCTGCCAATAGTGGTAGGGTTACAAGTTGTATTTGCTGAATTGCCATTACATTGGTTGGTCAAGCTTTCCAGCATTTGTATTATCACGGTGGTTATATCAATCGCGTTGTATGAAGCCTTTGTTCGAACATCATTTATCGGTGCTACGCTTAATGGAAAGCGTAAGCCTCATGTGTGGACGTTGGAGAGTAAATCCGATGCACATTTGACTCGGTAAAACACTAAATTAGGAGAGCGACATGACATTGTGGGGTTTTTTAAGTTTCGGGTTAGTAGTAGCGGCTATTTTTGTGATGTTTGTACTGTACTTGAATCACAAAAAATCAATGAAAATATTGGAGTTAGAGGCGCTCAAACTCCAGCAAAAAGGGGATTGAGGGGCCGAAACAGAATACTATTTTTCTTCGCCTCGATACTGTTTTGGCGTTTGATTAAAGTGCTTTTTAAATACGGCGTACATGTATTGTATCGATGGATAACCACACAGTTGCGCAATTTCTTTGGTCGGCATCTCCGTTGTTTTGAGTAATCTGCAGGCTCGGCGCAGTTTCTCATTGTGGATTTCCACGTGAACCGTGTGGCCACGTTCCGCAACGAAACGGGGTTCGAGATTTGAACGTGACATACCGACATAGTCGGTGACCTGCTCTACTTTGATGCCGAGAGTGGCATTCTGTCGAATAAACTGCATGGCTTGAATGACGAAAGGATCACGTAGGGACTGATAATCCGTCGATTGTCGCTCAATTACACCGGTAGGTGGTACCAGAATCCGAGGCAGTTTTTCTGATTCAGTCGTCAGCCGATTGTGTAGCAGCTTTGCTGCTCGATACCCCATTTCAACACAACCTTGGCTCACTGAACTCAGACTGATTCGACTCAGATGCCGAGCAATTTCATCATTGTCTATGCCGATGACGGAGACCATATCAGGTACTGCAATATTGGTTTGATCACAGGCTTGTAAAATATGCCGAGCCCGGCTATCAGTGACGGCCAAAATCCCGATCGGTTTTGGTAGTCGCTGCAACCAGTCCGACAATCGATTCATCGCATATTGCCATGTGTCAGGAGTCGTTGGGATTCCTTCAAAATAATGGCATTTGTATCCATCCGCTTCGGTTAATTGAAAGAATGACTGCTTGCGCTCTCGTGCCCAGCAATGAGAATCATCATGGGGGATGCCGTAGAAGGCGAAGCGTTCCAGTGCTTTATTTTTTAAATGCTTGTAGGCGTCTTCGACCAACTTGTGATTGTCAGTAGCGACATACGGAACACTAGGATAAGCACTTTCATCCTGATAGGAACCGCCAACACCGATAATGGGTTTGTTGATCCCCTTAAGTGCCTCGCGGATGGTAGCGTCATCAAAGTCGGCAATAATGCCATCTCCAGACCATTCCTCTATGTGCTGTAAACGACATAAAAAATCTTCCTCTAAATATATGTCCCAATTGACTTTAGAGGCTTGTAAATAATTTCCGATTCCAGCTATAACTTGCCGGTCGTATACCTTATTGGCATTAAACAGCAAGCTAATGCTGTGACGCACATCGAACATTCTTCAACTCAGCTTTTACGTTTTTTACTGCAATGTATGTGGTGCACAGACCAGCATAGCTTCGTTTTCACCGATTCAGAATAACGTTTTTTATCAAAGTGGCAAATGAACTGTAAGAAATATCAACAGCGAATGTGAATTTTCGTAATTGCCAGAAGTCGCTCTATCTTTAGTCTAAATAATGACTAATTAAAAGGGTTTAAACATGGCGTACATGGGAATTGATATTGGCACTTCGGGTGTCAAAGTGGTCATCTGCGACGAGCAAGGCGCAGTGATAGGTAGCCATTCTGAGCCATTGTCAGTACAGAACCCTCGCCCAATGTGGTCTGAGCAACAGCCCCTCGATTGGTGGTTAGCGGTTTCAGAGTGCTTGGATAAACTCGCTCACAAAGGGATGACGAGACGCGTCACAGCCATCGGATTGACGGGGCAAATGCATGGTGCAGTATTACTTAATGAAAACAACGAAGTATTGCGCCCCGCTATTATGTGGAATGATGGACGGAGCGCCGCAGAATGTGACTTACTGACAAATCGTGTAAAGGATGTGCATGGGATCACAGGCAACTTGGTGATGCCGGGATTTACCGCACCTAAATTATTGTGGGTGGCGAACAATGAACCGGACTTATTTTCTCGAGTCGCCAAGGTACTGTTACCAAAAGACTATATCCGCTTTCTGCTATGCGGAACCTTTTATAGCGATATGTCAGATGCGGCCGGCACGAGTTGGTTAGATGTTGCGAAACGCGACTGGTCAGCGCCTATGCTCGCAGCGTGTGGCCTAACAGCGGCACAGATGCCCGAGTTGTGTGAGGGTAATCAGATCACCGGCCGGCTGCACATGTCTCTTGCCAATCGTTGGGGAATGTCTGCTGTGCCCATCGCGGGTGGTGGCGGTGACAATGCAGCGGGCGCGGTAGGCAGTGGTGTAGTGTTTGATGGGCAAACAATTTTATCGCTTGGCACGTCGGGTGTATTGTTTTCTGCTTCGGAGCGGTATCTCTCAAACCCTAAACGTGCACTGCACAGTTTTTGTCATGCTATTCCCGGCAAATGGCACGTTATGTCAGTTCATCTAAGTGCCGCTTCATGCCTGCAGTGGTTTGCAGATATTGCCGCACAAGGCTCAGTGGATACGTTGCTTGATGAGCTTGAAAACAGCGATGTTACACCTGACTCAAACGGATTCTTTTTGCCATATCTCAGCGGCGAGCGCACCCCGTACAACAATCCTAGTATGGGCGGTGAATTTGTCGGAATTTCAGCATCCACTACACGTGCAAATATGACTTATGCCATCCTTGAAGGCATTGCGTTTGCTTTTAAGAACGGGCTTGAGGTAATGCATGAAGCGGGCGTTTTTCCGTCCGAAATTTCCATAATCGGTGGTGGCGCACGCAGTAAATTTTGGCGCCAATTAATTGCTGATGTGCTTGAAGTCGCAATTGTCTATCGTGAGGGAGGTGACGTTGGACCTGCTCTAGGAGCAGCGCGATTGGCACAGTTAGCACTGCACCCTGAACGAGACATTGAAGCAATATGTCCAGCGCCCGCAGCAATTGCGTCACACTTGCCTAGACCTGAGATGACAGAGGTACACAATCACCGTTATTCATATTTTAAACAGTTTTCAGAACAAGCCAGTCAACGACGTATATGGGAGCAGTTAACATGACCGAATTTGACGCAAAACAAATGGCGGATGCCATTCGAGTATTAAGTGTTGACGCGGTACAACAGGCCAACTCTGGGCATCCCGGAATGCCGATGGGCATGGCCGACATTGCTCAGGTATTGTGGGCGAAACACTTACGTCACAACCCTTCAAATCCAGAGTGGTACAACCGCGACCGTTTTGTTCTGTCTAATGGCCATGGCTCAATGCTGCTCTATAGCCTACTTTACTTGACGGGCTATGATGTTGAGCTTGAAGACCTTAAGAACTTTCGACAGTTGCATTCAAAAACCCCAGGTCATCCTGAACTCGGTTACACACCAGGAGTGGAGACAACGACTGGACCGCTGGGGCAAGGTCTTGCCAATGCCGTCGGTTTTGCGCTAGCGGAGCGAATGCTAGCTGCCGAGTTTAACCACCCTAACCATCAAATCGTCGACCATTTTACTTACTGTTTCGTGGGTGATGGTTGTTTGATGGAAGGGATTTCACATGAAGTAGCATCGTTGGCCGGTACCTGGCAATTGAACAAACTCATCGTGTTTTATGATGACAATGGCATTTCAATCGATGGCGAAGTCGATGGCTGGTTCACTGATGACACAGCGAAGCGCTTCGAGAGCTATGGCTGGCAAGTCATAGACAAGGTTGATGGACATGATCACATGGCAATTGATTCCGCCATTGAACGTGCCAAGTGCTCGCGCCAACCTACACTTATTTGCTGTAAAACCAATATTGGTGAAGGGGCGCCCAATAAAGCTGGCTCCCACGAATGTCATGGCGCGCCTTTGGGTCAAGAAGAAATCGCGCTTTTTAAGCAGCAAATTGGCTGGCCACAAACACCGTTTGAACTGCTCGAGAATATCCGAGCAGCTTGGGATGCAAAAGTGTCAGGCCAGCAAGCGGAGTCCGAATGGCTTGCTGCGTTTAAGCAGTATGCGGAATTGTATCCAGAGCTGGCTGAACAGTTTCAACGACGAATGTCGGGACAGTTGCCATACAGTTGGGACGCAGGTAAAGAAAGAATCATCACAGAAACACAAGCTCAGGCAAATAAACAAGCTTCCCGAAAATCATCGCAAACCGCCCTCGACAGGATTAAACCGCTATTGCCCGAGCTCGTCGGAGGGTCAGCTGATTTAGCGCCGTCAAATCTAACGCAATGGAGGCAAGCCGAAGCATTTGCGCACCACAATCCTCAGGGGCAATACCTGCATTATGGCGTGCGAGAATTCGGTATGGCAGCTATCGCCAATGGGGTCAATGCCCATGGCGGGCTCAAGTGCTTTGGTGCGACTTTCTTGATGTTCATGGAATACGCCCGCAATGCTGTGCGCATGTCAGCATTGATGAAGTTGCCAACCATCTATGTCTTCACTCACGACTCGATTGGATTGGGAGAAGATGGGCCGACTCACCAGCCAGTTGAGCAAATAGCGAATTTGCGCGCAACCCCAAACCTAGACACTTGGCGGCCATGTGATCAACTTGAAACGACGGTGGCATGGTTGTGTGCGGCAGAACAGCAACGAATGCCTTCTGCGTTGTGCTTGTCTCGCCAAGGGCTACCCGCAGTAACCAATGGGCTGTCGAATCCTGCCCTAATTGAAAGAGGCGGCTACGTGCTTCAAACAGACGCAGATGAGCCTGACATTCTTGTAATGTCAGCGGGTTCAGAGGTATCGCTGGCACTACAGGTCTGCGAGGAGCTGCGACAACGGTATAGAATTAACGTTAACCTGATCTCGATGCCGTGTATGAATCGATTCGATCAACAATCAGCGGCATACAAAAACACTGTCTTACCTGACGCGTGCCGAAAAAGGGTGGCGATTGAAGCCGCTTGCGCACAACCTTGGTATCAATATGTGGGTCTTGATGGACGGGTTTTTGCTGTCAACAGTTTTGGTGAATCGGCACCGGCTGAACACTTGTATGAGCATTTTGGTTTGACTAAAAGTGCGATCGTCACCGCCACAGTGCAACACTTCAGTTTGTAAAAACAATGTTACGAAGAAGCACAATAGGCAAATGAAATTACGTAATTGTCGCGCAAGCGCGATAGCAGAATAATCCAATAAAGATTGAGAAACAGGAAACTACACTATGGCTGATTACTTTGATTCGATTGAAAAGGTAGCCTATGAAGGGCCAGAGTCTGATAACTTACTGGCCTTTCGCCATTACAATGCCGACGAGAAAGTTTTAGGTAAATCAATGCAGGAGCATTTGCGTTTTGCAGCTTGTTACTGGCATAACTTTTGTTGGGACGGCGCAGATGTCTTTGGACAAGGGACCTTTGGCAGACCATGGTTGCAACCCGGTGATGCTATGCAGCGTGCGAAACAAAAGGCGGATGTGGCATTTGAGTTTTTCAGTAAACTCGGCATCCCTTACTATTGCTTTCACGACGTCGATGTTGCGCCGGAAGGCCACAATTTAGCCTCCTACACGGCAAATTTTAGTGAAATGGTTGAAGATCTCGCCGAAAAACAAGCGCAGACTGGGGTTAAGTTATTGTGGGGAACCGCTAATCTATTTAGTAATCCACGTTTTGCAGCTGGAGCCGCCACAAATCCAAATCCCGAGGTGTTCGCATACGGGGCTGCGCAAGTGTGTCAAGCAATGAATGCTACCCATCGTCTCGGTGGTGAAAATTACGTGCTTTGGGGTGGCCGAGAAGGTTATGAGTCGCTGCTAAATACGGATTTGCGACAAGAGCGTCAGCAGATGGGACGGTTCTTGAGTATGGTCGTTGAGCACAAGCATAAAATCGGCTTTAAAGGCACTTTGCTCATTGAGCCAAAACCGCAAGAGCCTACTAAACATCAATATGATTACGACACTGCAACGGTTTACGGCTTTTTGAAACAGTTCGGTCTAGAGAATGAATTTGCCGTAAATATTGAAACCAACCATGCAACTCTTGCGGGTCATTCATTCCATCACGAAGTAGCAACGGCGATTTCACTGGGGATTTTTGGCAGCTTAGATGCCAACCGAGGAGATCCTCAAAACGGCTGGGATACTGATCAGTTCCCTATTGATGTCGATGAATTGACATTGGTTGTATACGAAATTTTAAAATCTGGTGGTTTCACTACAGGTGGATTTAATTTTGATACAAAACTCCGTCGACAGAGCAATGATCCAGCCGATATGTTTTATGGTCATATAGGCGCAATGGATAATATAGCAATCGCGTTGAAGCACGCAGCTAAATTGATTGAAGGTGACTTCTTATCTGAAAGTGTGGCACAACGATACAAAGGGTGGAGCAGTGAATTGGGGCAAGATGTACTGGCAGGGAAACTTTCGCTTGACCAACTAGCCACCAAAGCGCAAAAACTTGATTTGCAGCCACGGCATCGTTCAGGCCGTCAGGAGTTACTTGAAAACAAGGTCAATCGCGTTATTTTTGGCTAACAACCGCCACAACATAACGTCCGATGAGCAGACTGCCCTTAGGTTCACTTTGTCCCGGTGTGCTTAGGCGTAGTCTGTTTTTTTTATCATTGACACGTTAAACCCTGTAGACATTCGCTCCCCAGCTACTATATCGTTTGGCTAATACTTTGGTTTTTATCCGGCCGTTTATGCAACACTTCAGAAATTCTGGCTTTACGCTTATTGAACTCATTATCGTAATTGTTATCCTCGGCATATTGGCTGTCACCGCAGCCCCTCGATTTATCAATCTAAGTAGTGATGCCAATGTTGCCACCTTGGAAGGTATGGAAGGGGTCATAAAAACGGCGGGTCAATTGGTTTTCTCTAAGGCCATTATTCAAAATGTTCATCAACAGGCGACCGCGAGCGTGGATTTAGACGGCGATGGGACCGGCGATATTGATACCGAATACGGCTACCCCAGTGATGCTAGGAGTACAGGTATCACGTTGGCACTTAGCGGTGATTTTGCTTCCGAATGGGCATGGAGTTCGCGTTTAAGTCCGCAGCGAGTCGTGTTAACTACTGCCTCACTTTCACAGAGTGGTGCCGGCCAGAAAGTCAACAATGTGCCGATAACAACGGGCAATTGTTACATTACCTATATCGCCCCCACAGCGGCAGGGGCAGAGCCGACGATTACGCTCACCACTTCCGGTTGTTAAGGTTGACTTGGGTATTCTTGATAGCGCAAATGGTCAAAAAAAGCGGGCTGGTTCTGCCCGGTTAGATCTTGACAACAAAATCCAACAAAACTGCCCGTAAAGTTCGCGTCTGCTCCGCCATCACCCAATTCATCGCATAGCACACTGTAATCAAGCCGTACATCAAGCTCTCGCCAATCCTCACCTTCCAACTGATAAGCGAATATAGCGATATCATGGTCGACCTTTACTTTTAAACCGACCGTGCCGCTTTCTGGGAGGGAGATAGGCTCTGCCTGTGGATAACGCATTGTCCACTCACCTGCGCAGAATGCTATATCTAACACGCGCCCGAGCGTCTCGTCATGTGTTATGTGCAGATAGAAAAATTTCTGGCTATTGTAATAACAAGTTAGACCAGCCATTTGCTGAAAGGAGGCTGGTTGAAAGTCAAGTGTAAGGCTGTAATCGTACACGAAAGCCTGTTGCCGGCGAGCCAATAGACTCTGTTGAAAATGGCTACCGATACTCTCTTGACCAAGCAGGCAATATTGGCCTCGCTGACGGTCTACATATGCGTGTTTTGATTCGATTGGGTAGCGCAGACTATGATAGGTCATAGGCAACGTGTCCGTTGCAAAATTGACATGTTCGTCAACGGCGTTTGCCTTCATCGTCTCTTCAGACATAGGCTCTAATGGTGCATTTTCACCATGACTCAAAATCGGCCAGCCATCAGTAGTCCAACTGATCTTGTGCATAGCGGTCTCGCGGCCCATGACCGAGCGCCCGCGGTATGTCAGGGGGCGACTGCTCAAGTGTACAAGTACACCCTCTCCGTTATCAGTCTCAGCCCAATCACCGTGACCAGAGCGCTTTAGCCCTATACTTGGAGACAATGCACTGGTAATCAAAGGGTTGTTTGGAGCGGTTTCGTACGGGCCAAAAATACGTTTAGCACGTGCAACTGAAACTGCGTGCTGAGTGCCAGTACCCCCCTCCGCAGTAATCAGGTAATAAAAATCGTCGCGTTTCTTAATATGCGGCCCTTCAGTCAACCCGATAGATGAGCCGGGGTATATCATCTTGGCTTCTCCCACCAGCTGACCGTTAGATAGATTGATTTGCTGACACATGATCCCCGCAAAAAACGCATTTGGCGCAAAGTTGTTGCGCCCTTTAGCTGGACGGTGGTCCCACACCATATTGAGCCAATAGCTCTTACCGTCATCATCGTGAAAGAGAGACGGATCAAATCCGCTACTGTTCACATAGACCGGCTCAGACCATGGCCCACCTATCGCGTCTGCGTAAATATAGTAATTAGGCGTATCTTTGAAATTCCCCGCAAATCGACGGGTATTGGTAAACGCGAGATAAAAAATCCCTGATTTTATGGTTAAACATGGCGCCCAGACACCACATGAGTCTGGGTTACCCCGCATATCCAAGTGCTCGAGACTGCTGAGTGGCCGATCCACCAGTCGCCAGTTTTTTAAGTCATTGGAATGGTAGATACAAACCCCTGGGTACCACTCGAACGTTGAGGTTGCAATATAGTAATCATCACCGCTACGCACGATGGATGGGTCCGGGTGAAAGCCCGGCAAGATAGGGTTATCGGTCATTGTATTCATAGTTGTCTAACACTCGTTCATTTGGCACAGAATCCGCAATCAAGGCACTGCCAACAATTATTTTTTTTAGTTTAAGAATAACCATTTTTAGTATTCACAAGTGCGCCCCTTTAAACCGGTTTTGAATACTGTTACCAATATGAAACCGTGATTTTCACTAACAATAAACACAATGAAGATAGCACGATTTGCCAAAGTACTGACATTCGCGGGCTTGCTCGTCGCCTGTCATAGCCAGAGTGTCACCAGACTCGTCAATGAACAGTATGTTCCGCTCAAACCGGGACAGCGGTTGTTGTTCATGGGACAAGACACGGACACGATTAATGACTATCAATCCGCAGTTCCGCAAGATCAGCTTGAAGGTGTGACTCTTTACACCCAGATAAAATCGGCTGATCCGCAACAAACCTTGTTTGGCCTCCGACAAGTGAGTAATTGGCATGCCGGCGAGGTAGATTTTACCCATACACTAACACAAGCTCCATTTGCCGCTCTTGCGGTGGGCCTGGCCTTCGATAGCTGCAATCAACCCCATCACGGTAAACACATTGCAGATGGAGATTATGATGCGTCAATTACATTCATGATTGATTGGTTTAAGGCGCAAGCTCCTCGACCGATTTTTCTGCGTATTGGTTATGAATTTGATGGCCCGTGGAATTGTTATCAGCAGGATACTTACAAGCGCGCTTATCGACGTATTGCTAAACTTTTAAATGAACAAAACGCCGACAATGTTGTGACAGTTTGGCAATCAGCTACTTGGCCGGATCCCACTATTGCTGGCGAGCGTGAAAAGGACTACGACCACCGTAACTCACAGCATTTAAATGACTGGTATCCGGGGCCTGATGCAGTAGATTGGGTTTCGATTTCGACATTCTATCGCGATCTTCATCAATGGCATTATACGCCGGTGGATACGCCTGCTTCGGCACAACAAAAAGTATTGGATTTTGCTCGCAAGGAAGGCAAGCCAGTCATGATTGCTGAAGCCGCGCCTCAAGCTTACAACCTTACGACCCTTACGCAGGGTTATATATCAGTGAATGATCAGAAAAAAGTAACTGCAGAGCAGGTTTGGCTGCGTTGGTATAGACCCTTGTTTGAATTTATCGAAGCAAATGAGGACGTCATAAAAGCACTTGCATACATTAATACTCATTGGGAAAGCCAACCGATGTGGTTTTGCGCAAAGAACGCAACAGCAGGAACGCCAACTTGTCCACAAGGCTACTGGGGTGACACGCGAGTTCATGCTAACCCAGAAATCTTGGATAAATGGCTAGCTGAAACCCAAAACAAGGAAACCTGGATCCAGGGGCAATGGTGGTGAAGAAGATGCGCAACCCGGTTTTGTTCTACACGCTGATTGTTTCCATGGGTGGGTTTATCTTTGGTTTTGACGCTTCAGTCATTTCTGGCGCCGTCGGGCTAATCAGCGTTGAATTTGAATTAAATCATATTGAACAAGGGTTTGTGGTAGCCGCGCCAACGCTTGGGGGGATACTTGCGACCCTGTCAGCGGGCTACATTGCTGACCGTATTGGGCGACGCACCACGTTAATGATCATCGCAGCACTATATCTGCTCAGTGCCATACTCTCTGCATTTGCGCCAAGCTATGCAGCCTTGGTTGTTGCTCGCTTTATTGGTGGTTTAGCGTTTTGTTCGTTGATGATAGCGCCAATGTATATAGCTGAGATTGCTCCTGCCAAAGCTCGAGGGAAGATGGTTTCGATCAATCAACTCAACATTGTTATCGGTTTCTCAGTCGCCTACTTTGCGAATTACTTCTTGTTGCAACTTAGTCAAAGTTCGCTGGACTGGGTTACTATGGCAAAGATTGATCAGGCAACGTGGCGCTGGATGCTTGGACTCGAAATCGTACCCGCTACGCTTTATTTTTTGTTGTTATTTGTGATCCCAAGAAGCCCCAGATGGTTGATTGTGCAGCATCGTAGTGATGAAGCTTCTAAAGTTCTCAAGCAGCTGTATCCTGAGCAAGATGAAGAATCGCTGCAATCCAATATTAGCGAAATTGCTGCGACGGCAGAAACTAGTCAAACCAATGTTCTGATGCATCTAAAGGAAATCTTTGGACCCACCATGCGAACAGCGTTAGTGATTGGTTTGGTGGTGGGAATTGCCCAACAAGCGACTGGCGTCAATGCGATTTATTTTTACGCGCCGACAATCTTTGAACAAACTGGCGTCGGCACGAACGCAGCTTTTGCACAGGCGATTTGGGTGGGCATCATCAACGTTGTTTTTACCCTGGTTGCGATTGCACTAATTGACCGATTGGGTCGTCGGCCACTGCTGATTTTTGGCTTGTCTGGCGTGGTGGTAAGCATGCTGATATGCGCTTATGGCTACAGTGAAGCCCAATACCAGTTGACACCCGAAGCACTGAAAGCACTCGCCATTAACGTCGATGTGAGCCAACTACAACCACTCGTGAACCATGTGTTCACTAGTGATATTGAATTTAAGCAAGCGGTCGTTGAGCGGATCGGAGAAACAGTGTTCCAAGCCAATCAAGGACATATCATACAGGTATCAGCGTCACTCAATTCAGTGTTGATACTGGTCGGTATTTTGGGGTTTGTTGCGTGCTTTGCGTTTTCCCTCGGTCCTGTTATGTGGGTACTATTTTCTGAAATTTTTCCAAATCATTTGCGCGGCTTAGCAATTTCGGTTGTTGGTGTGGTCAATAGTATTGTGAGTTTTATCGTGCAGCTGGCGTTTCCATGGGAGCTAGCGAATCTGGGGGCAGCAGTGACATTTTTAATTTATGCGGTATTTGCCGTTATCAGTTTAGTATTGGTGATTCGACTATTGCCGGAGACAAGCGGCAAGAGTCTTGAACAGCTTGAACACGAGTTAAGTCGATAGGAGGTCATTATGTTGGGTAACGATGGGGTGATTCGTTGGGGTGTGATCACCGCTGGTCGCATAACGCACACTTTTGCTAAAGACATTAAGTTTTGTCAAAACACAATCATCCAGGCTGTTGCAGCAAGAGACCAGGCAAAAGCTCAGTTATTCGCTGACCAATATGGTATCGCCGAGGCATATGCAGGCTATGACCGAATTTTTGAACATCCAGATATCGACGCTGTATACATTGCATCGCCGCATACTTTGCATAAAGAGCAAGTTGAGCAAGCAATCAGAAATGGGAAACACGTGTTGTGCGAAAAACCGATAGTGACGTCCAGTGAAGACATGAGATATCTGAAGCAGCTTGCACAAGAGCACAACATTTTTCTGATGGAAGCGATGTGGACATATTTTCTGCCGGCGATTCAAAAAGCGGTAGAGTGGGTCAAAGCAGGCGAGATCGGTGAGCTGTTGCATGTGCGAGCGGATTTTGGTTACCCATTGCCCTATTCCCCGTCATTGCGAGAATATGATGCACATTTCGCGGGCGGCTGTCTGCTCGAAATGGGGATATACCCAATCGCCTTTAACCGGTTGTTGCATGCCATTCAACCTACATCCATAGCGGGAATGCAGCGCTTTGCACCCAATGGGGTCGAGGATGACGTATGCTGGACGTGGCAGTACGAAAAAAGCACAGCATTTATGCACACTTCGTTTAAAGCTAAGTTACCGAATGTCGGGATTATCATTGGTACCAAAGGAACCATTCAGATCCCTGATTTTTGGCGCGCATCTGAGTGTCATTTGTACGAATTAGAGAAGCCGCAGAAGAGTTTCAATGATCCGCGTGAAGGTTCGGGCTTTGAATTTCAAATCGAGCATGTTTGTGATGCGATCAGACTGGGCAAAACGGAATCAGAAGTGGTTCCTTTGGATGCCTCCATCGCCTTTCAAGAACAAATAGAGGCAGTTAGGGAGCTTTAGCCGACGATTTGAGATGTCGAAAACTGATAGCGCATGTTTCGATATACGCAGATGTCTGTTATGTCATCTGGGACCCCGAGTGGCGCAGCGCGATAGTTAGTTGAAACGCGATAATCACCTTTGATATCTCCGATGCGGTGCCAACAATGACCATGTAACAGAACCAAGGTCCCTGTGGCAGGCGTTAATTTCACTTGGTCCGGAAAGTCTTCAAACACTGGACCTTCTGTCAAAGCTCCACGCTTGTGGCTTTGCGGCAAGATGTAGACTTCGCCACCAGTCTGGTCCGTTACGTCCATGGTATAAACTAGGCGATTTAAATTGAAGCACCTCGGATCTTCGGGAGGACAATCTTGGTGCCAGGCTTGGCCGCTCGTGCCACTTTTTGAAAACATCACCATACAATATTGCGATTGCCAACCCGAATTTAGAATCGCTTGAGTTAGGCTTCGCAGTGCTTCTAGCTGCTCAACGCGATCGAACAGAGCGACGCCTTCGCGTTGCGGAAACCATGGGATCACTTCGGTTTTTGACGCTTCGATAAAGTTTTCATCGTGTAAAAATTCCGGTGTTAAACCAAAATGACCCATTATTGTCTCTTGGCATTGCTTCATTAAGTCAGACTCAAAAAAGTTCTCAATAACGATGTAGCCATTCTGCCAAAATTGCGCTGACAGGGCGTCTAGGTCAAATTCTCGCTGTTGCTTATGCATAATGCCTCTCCTGTTGGAGTGTATTGTCTAGCAAGGTTTCTAGTGCGATTTGATCTTTACAAAACTGTGCAATTCCTTCAGCAAGTTTAGTGTTAGCCATAGGATCGGTGCACAAAGCAAATCGGAACTCGGATTCCGTCAGGCGCGGGGTATCAAACGCAGACTTCGATGTTGGCACATGCAGTGTTTGCACGACCTCTCCATCTTCTTCATTGAGCGCTTGCAGCAGATTCGGAGAGACGGTTAAGCGATCACACCCAGCAAGCGCAAGTACTTGCTCGGTAGTCCGAAAACTGGCACCCATCACAATCGTTTTGAAATCGTGCTCTCGATAAAACTCGAATATGGCTTTTACTGATAACACCCCAGGATCGTTTTGTGGTGTAAACTTTCGACCCGGGTCAGCCAATTTATAATAGTCGTAAATACGGCCCACGAACGGGGATATCAGATACACACCCGCCTCAGCACACGCACGCGCTTGTGCCATATTAAACAACAAGGTTAGATTGCACTGTATATTTTGTTTCTCTAATTGTTCAGCCGCTCTTATGCCTTCCCATGTGGCCGCAATTTTGATCAGAACCCGAGAGCGATCAACACCGTGTTGTTCATATAATTCAATCAGTCTCGTTGCCGTCTCTACCATAGCATGCGTATCAAACGATAGGCGCGCGTCCACTTCGGTGGAAACTCTGCCAGGTACAATGTCCGCAATTTCGGCACCAATTAAGACCGCAAAAATCTCTGCAGCTGTGCTTGGTGAGCGTCTTTGATTGTTTTCGCCGATACTCGCTTTTTCCAATAAGTGATTGTAAACCCCTGATTTTGCGGCTTTCAGCAACAAAGATGGGTTTGTTGTTGCATCAAGAGGCCTAGTGTTGGTGATTGATTTTAAGTCACCTGTGTCAGCAACTATTGCAGTCATCTTTTTCAGTGAATCTAGTTTAGACATAGCACAAAGTCGTTTGTTAATAGAATTAACATTATGAGGGATCGAGCAGGGGGGGGCTTTTACGAATTTTGCTCTTACCATTACGAATTATTGGCCTTTTTTTGTGATGAAATATGATAAAAAATATTTAAAGGTTAATTTTAGTTTCATTTTTTGTGAAAGTTATCACGTCAAAAACAGAATTGTTATCTCTAATATAAATGCGGGTTATGAGGCTTTTGGGGATTTTTTTGGGGCATTGGTCAGATTAAAATAAATCGTAATTATGTAAGTTAAAAAACGTAAAGATGTGGAATTGATTCAATCTCGGGGCGTTGCTAGTTTGAATGCGTTAACAAATCGTTTACACCCAGACTCTGAAATTTTCTGAGTCTGCCAAAACAAGGTCAATTGGACCGAAAAGAAACGTTAACACAGGACACTTTTAACTTAGAACCGAAAGTCAGTCATGAGGTTTGGCGGCGATTGCCCAACAGCATACTGCACGGAGTACAGTCGATGAAATTGCACACAAAATTAAAACCAAACCTAATTGCATTGTCAGTCGCCACAATTTTAGGCTCTCATTCGTTAGCAGTCGCTGCTCAACAAGACACACAGTCAGATGATGTAGAAGTGATTGAAGTCAGAGGGATAAAAGGCAGCCTGGTTCAATCCATGGATCTGAAACGTTCGAGTAGTGGGGTCGTAGATGCTATTACTGCAGAAGATATCGGTAAATTCCCCGATGCTAACTTAGCCGAATCTCTCCAGCGTATTACCGGCGTTTCAATTGATCGGCAAAATGGCGAAGGTAACCAAATTACTGTTCGCGGCTTAGGGCCAAACTTCAACATGGTAACATTGAACGGTCGCCAAATGCCGGCAGCCTCTTCACCTGAACAAGAAAGTATCGCGTCTGCCACACAAAGCCGCGCGTTCAATTTTGCGGAAATAGCGTCGGAATCTGTTACCGGCGTCCAAGTATACAAGACGTCGAAAGCTAACCAACCGACAGGGGGGATGGGCGCCACCGTTAATATTGAGACGGCACGACCATTTGATTACAGTGACACGACTATTCTGGCGAATGTCGCAGCTGTCCATGACGCTTCGGTTATTGAAGGAGATGACGTTACACCCGAATTCGGTGGATTGTTTTCGACCACATTTGGCGATGGCAAATTTGGTGTCTTAGCTAACTTCTCATATTCAGAACGGCAATTTAGTGAGCTATCTACTCATACAGATGGATGGTTGCGAGACGAGCAAGGTGGCGGTGGCTACGCCGCATGGTGTGGCGATGCGAGTTCAAATTGTGGTGATGCGCCTTACGTCTATCGTCCGGTAACCAACATTTCAGAAGTCCAACATAACAAGCGCCGTCGCACCAACGCGCAATTTGTATTCCAAGCGCAGCCGACGGAAGACCTCATCATTACTGCTGACTATGTATTGTCGCGTTTTAAACGTGATCAGGACCGTTATCAAACAGGCCTGTTTGGTGTTGTTGATGGCAGCACTGTAACGGGGACTCGGTTAACCAGCAATTACACTGTAGACCAAGCGAATCGACTCGGTGGCGCTGCTGATGCTTTAGTCTATGAAAATGAATTGGTGATCGAAAATGACTCTATCGGCCTCAATGTAGAGTGGACAGTAAATGACCGCTTGTCTCTTGAGTTTGATGCGCATAGCTCAGAGGCAGTCAGTCAACCCGATGGACAATTAAACGATAACTTGCAGCTGATACAGGGTCCACTCGGCATCAACTTCGCCCTTGACTATAGCGAGAACGGTGTTGCAATCGGTGTTGATGATTCGGGGGCATTCCGTGGACAGCAGCAGTTTGGTGGTGGTGATCCACGTCCAAATGTGACTGAGTTTCAAGACGTAGATGGTTTCTCTCCACTAGGTTCAGTACTGAGAAATATTGCGATTGAAAACACGGTAGATCAGTATCAGTTTGAAGGCAATTGGATGGGCGATACTTATTCAATCTCGGCTGGCGCTTCATATACAGATTATCAGGTCGAAACGAATGCGATTGGCACGGGCTTTTTCTTCCAAGGTTTGGATGCCTGTACTGGCTGTGCAGATGATTTTACTCGCAACTTTATTGATGCCCCCAGTGGCTTTGGTGTGGTTGTTGAATTTGATGTTAATGCGTTGGTAAACCAAGCTTTCCCAAATTCCATCGACAGCATTTTGCAACAGTTCCCACCCACTTTCTTTGGTGCATCGGAAGAATCTACGGCGTTTTACGTGAACTATGAGACTGACTTTGACCTCGGCGACATGCCTGCTCAAATCATCATAGGCGCACGTCACGAGTCAACCGATGTTATTGGCTCTGCATTCCAAACATTCCCGATTGGATTGTCAATTACAACCAATACCGAGGGGTCCGTTATCTTCGCACCAAATGCTGCACCAGAATTCTTCGAGGTTGAGGCGGACTACTCAGTGTTTTTGCCGTCAATTGATTTCCAAGTTGAGCCAGCAGATGATCATGTGGTGAGAATTTCATACGGCAAGAGCATTGCGCGCCCAGACCTAAATGCGCTGCGCCCGTTGACGACAGTCAGTGACTATCGCCCGGGGAACAGCACGGCTAGTGCGGGCAATCCAGGGTTGAAACCATATTCGTCTTACAACTTGGATCTTTCCTACGAATACTATTATGCAGAAGGGAGTTATTTCTCACTCGCGTTCTTCAATAAGGAAGTTGAAGACTACATTGCCACAGAAGTTTTAGAAGATACGATTCCGGATATTAATGGTGACCCGCTGCTTGATCCACAAGGACGTTATGTCCCTACGACATCGCCGAACCAAGTGTCAACACCGGTTTTCAGTCAAGCGGGTGACCCAGCGGCAGTTTTCTTGACATCCAAACCATTAAACTCAAAGGAGCGCTCAATTGACGGTTGGGAAATCGCAATCCAACACCTCTTTGCCGACACTGGATTTGGTGTTCAAGCCAACTACACGACGGTAGACAGTGATGCAGAGTTTGATCCGAACAATTTTTCTCAACAGTCAATATTGATCGGTTTGAGTGACTCTTGGAATGTGGTTGGATTCTATGAGGACGACAAATTCTCAGCGCGTTTGGCTGCCAACTGGCGAGACGAATTCTTATTTTCGGAAAATCAGCTTCGCGCTCCAAATGAACCCGTCTTTTTTGATGAGTACACGCAGTGGGATTTCAGCTCTTCTTATCAATTGACCGATAATGTTGCGGTTAGTTTTGAAGTGCTCAATATCACCGGTGAGAGCCAAAAACAGTTTGGTCGATTCAGAGACCAGTTCTTATACGAAAACGTGCAGGAGCCGCGTTACTCGATTGGCTTGAGAGGGACTTTCTAAATCCGTTATGCCAAAGAGCTTAAAAGCCGGTTCACCTAGTCATTGAGGTGAACCGGCTTTTTTAGTGTTGCGTGCCTCGAAAACTTGCGGGTGGTGTCCCTTTCCACGCGCTGTAGGCTCTGATGAATGAGTTGGATTCTTGAAAGCCAAGTAGGAAGGCAATCTCACCTAGTGTCATTTTTGATTTCTGCAGATAATGGTCGGCAAGGTCAAGGCGCACTGACTGTAAAACAGATTGGTACGTTTCTGCTTCTAGGGTCAATTTTCGCTGCAGTGTCCTTTTGCTCATCGCCAGTTTGTCGGCGATGAATTCGATTGAGCTTTCTCCGCTTGGCAATGATTCAAGTAACGCCGCTCTGACCCGTTCTGTGGTCGTTGCAGAGCGGTTCAAATCGTTTAACTTGCGATTGAGTTTATCCTCAAAAAAGTGCCACATTGATGCGTTGTGGGTGATGAAAGGTCGGTTGGCATCCCTCAAACTAAAGCTAATCGAACAGCAATTATCTTGGTTGATTGGACAACCAAAATAGGCTTCAAACGGCGATCGATCTCTGGGATAGCTCGGCAAGGAGAGGCGTGTAGGACAAATAGGCTCTCTGGTACAAAGTCTGGCGACCTGGGTAAAGAATACCAACTCAGTCAAACTATAAGATTCAGGTAAATTTCCGCTATAACCATAACAGTTAATTGTCAGTGTTAACTGCTCGTTAGTCTGTGCAATCTTGAGTTCCATGGGACCGATCAATGGCTTGTATTGCTGTATTCGCTTTACGGCAGCGGTAAGGTTTTTACTGCAAATTGCTGCGAAAAGAGGGGCATCAAATGACTCAACACTTAAATGTTCTGCCAGTAAAAGCGGAACTGATTCGCTGCCTGCACACTGCTCAATGCCATGCCAGAGCGCAAAATACTGCGCTGGGGTCAGGGTTGCGTTTTCTCTACTGAATAAATCCTCTGGCAACTCAGCGCGAATGAGTACCTCACTCGCGTCGATGGCCATGTCCTTAAGTAGTACTTTCCACGTTGGTGAAAGTGTGAACCTTGCTGCACGTTTCATGCGAACCTCTCAGAGCACTGCCTTTAATGTGTCTTTTCCATCGCTTGTCGAGAAATTTTTAGTACTAGCGTTCGTGGCATCAATGGAATTAACCAATTGAGCATAAACGAAAGTTTACGTTCATTGAAAGCGACGAGTTGCCCATTTTGCATTGCCGTATAGCCGCAATGGGCGACAGAAGCTGGACTCTTGGCCTGTTTGAAGATTTCCACGCCTTGCAGATCCGCTGCTTCCACAAAGCCGGTCGCTACAGCGCCTGGGCACAGTGCGGTAACAGTTACATTCGCATCTTTAACCTCTTCGGCTATGGCTTGTGAAAAAGACGTTACATAAGCTTTAGTGGCGTAATAGACGGCTTGCAGAGGTCCTGGCATAAATGACGCGGTCGAGGAAACGTTTAGGATCTGACCGCGATTGCGCGCCACCATACCTTGCAAGTAGAGGTGAGTTAATTCGGTAAGACTTACCATATTCAGTTGCATCATGGCTTGTTCCTGTTCAAGCTCTCGTTCGTGAAACAAGCCATGACCGCCAACTCCTGCGTTATTGATTAAAGTGTCGATAGTCAAACCAAGCGCTTCTGTTTGTTGGAAAACACGTTGTGCTGCACCAGGTGAACTCAAGTCTTCAGTGATGACCGAAACCTTGCTGCCGTATTCGTCTTGTAGCTCGGTCTGCAAGGTTTCCAGTTTTTTACCTGAACGAGCGACCAGAACGAGATCGCCACCTTTACTCGCATGAATTTTTGCCAGCTCCAAGCCAATTCCACTTGATGCTCCGGTAATAAGTGCTGTTGTCGTATTTTTCATTGCTGTGCCTCGTTAATTGAATACACAGCTATGGTAGGCGTGGAAGTAAAAAAACTAACTAGCAAAAGGTGCCAGCATACTAGCGAATGGTGCCAAATCGATTACAGACTCAGTGCTGCTATAGAGCGGCGTGTTCCCAATACTTTCTTTACCTGCTCTAATCGCTCCGAAACTGTGCCGGTTAGGTAGGTATATTGGATATCTCGGTCGTGCAGTTGCTGAGTGATAAACGCCTGAAACTCTTTTCGTTTTACATCACCACTGCGCTCCCAAGTGTCTTCGAAAGGAATGTCGTCGGCGCACAGAAATACATGGTCAAAGCGCTGCTTACTCTCGTCTGCTAAGCGATCTAACGCTGGCAGTGCACAGCCGTAATAGTCGATCGCAAAGTGCCAGGTTGTCAGTGCGTTTGTGTCAACAATCAAAAAGTCTTGTGCGGACTTTATGGCTTCATCCTCCTGACGAATTTGCTCTTCTGCGATATATAATAATTGCGCTTGCGTGAGTATACGGTCGACTTGGTTTTCCAGCCAATATGTGCGGCCAAACTCAGCGACAAATTCCGTGTTGTAGTGTTTTGCTACTCGCTCTGCAATCGTTGTTTTGCCAGTACTGGGAGCACCGAGAAACACAACGCGTTTAACACTATTCTCAGACATGAAGAGACAGTTCCTTAATAATTGGGGTTGGTCTGTGACTTATACTGTTGCGACCAGCTTTTGTATCCAAATAAACACATGATTAGAAAAGCGCAGTACAGCACTGCGGTTGGATACAAACCTTTTTGCAAATATATGTAGATTGCGACCACATCGACGATAATCCAAAACAGCCAGTTGAAGATGTAGCGCCGGGTTAACAACCATTGTGCGACGAGACTCATCGACGTCGTGAATGCGTCTGGGTAGGCAAAGCTAGCGTCAGTGTAGGTATCCATTAATGTGCCTAAAATTGCGGTAGCTATGATCGCAACTAGCCCCCAACTGAGCATCAGAGAGACGGAGCCCTTCTCAACAATCAATGCATCATGCGCGTCTTGATGATGCCGCCAGTTCCACCACCCATAAACTTGTAGTCCCATATAGATGACATGTAGCCCAGTGTCTGAATAGAGCTTGGCATTGAAGAATATCCAAGTAAAAAGTGATACCTGAATGAAACCGAAAAACCAGCACCAGATGTTGCGTTTGATCAGTAAATACAAGCATAAAAAACCACTCACAGACGCGACGATCTCAATCGCGCTAGCACCTAAAAAGCCACTGATAAACTCTTGGAACGACATTTGGGAATCTTGCAGAACAAGTGAAGACTAAACGATGCAGTAAAGCTACAGGAAAGAAATGGTAACGCAAGTATGAATCAGGCTGTAGATGTCACTATCGTAAAGGATGACTAAACTACGCGTTATTTCCGCTTCAAGTCAATCCAGTACGCAGGTTCCTGTGGCGTCTTTTGTGGAAGTGTTGGATTGTCTAACGTAAATACGCTTTTATGTCGCCACTGCTCGAGTGGATGCAAATATTTGAGCGCACTATGTTGATCGAAAAGGTGCTGGAAGCTGCCATCATTGACTGCGGCAATCAAGCCCTCGGTGAGGCTATGTGCCAGATCGGCGTCGGATTTGCGTACGAATAGATAAATCGGCAACCGATAGGAAAGCAATACATCATCGACCAGCCTCAAATCAGGAAATTTGTCTGCCAACCAATTGATCTCATTTAAGCCCTCATAAATCGCGCGAGGGAAATAGTCACAGCGCTTCTTGTTGGTCAGCTTGATCAATTGAATAAAACGACTTGCGGTGGCAACTGTGTAGCCGTTGTGTTTGAGGATGCTGGTATCTGGCCACGATTCGCCTTGGCACGCAACTAACTGTTTGAGGGCGGCCTCATCAATATTTTCAAATCTACTAAGGTTATCTTTGTGGGTCAGAAACACGCGGTAGCCAAGTAGCCCTTTGTATAAAGGAACGCGCACCGGCGCATAGTTTTGTTCGCGTTTATTGGAAGTACCATCCCAGAAAATATCTATCACGCCGCGTTCTAATAAGGCGATGGGGTCAGACTCAGTACTGTATTGATAGTCGATGTTGCGCAGTTGAATATTGTGTAGCGCAGGATTTTTAGTCATCGCAAGCTTCAGGATATCGGTAACATAATGCGATGTGTGGTGATCGGGAGCAAAGTAATTGAGATGTTGGCGAGTCGATTCTGCACTGGCGGGTAATGACCAGAGCGCAAACACCAAGAAACACACTCGATACCACTGCAAAACGGTTGGCTCCTACTTCAACGCCCAATATGCATTGGTATAGCCAACATTACCGCATAATTCAAACCCTCTGGGTTTGTGAATATTCGTTGAGCGGCACAATTGTTCAGTCATCACGCCGTATTGACATCATCCCAGTAGGGTGGCGAGCCAAAATAACTGCTCAGGAACTCGAGAAATACGCGTAACTTGGGTGGTTGCAGTTTTCGGTGAGGATAGACAGCGTATAGATGTATTGACGGAAATTCATAGTCATCCAGCAAGGTGACGAGTTGTTTTTTGCGTAATGCCTCTCCCACTATAAAGGTTGGTTGGAGAATAAAGCCTTCTCCTGCAATAGCTGATTCCATCAATACTTCACCATTATTGGCTTCTAGTTTTGAGAGTCGTTGTTGGTTGATGATCCGCAGTCTTTGCATCAATGGATTTGATGTCTGTTGGTAGTCCATATAGGTATAGCGCAAGAAATCTTCTGGTCTAAGCTGGTCAGGGTGTGTCAGCGTACCAACGCGCTGAGCATATTGCGGCGAAGCACACAGCACCAGTCGAATAGGCACAATTTTTTTGGCAATGTAGGACGAGTCATGCAAACGTCCAATGCGCAGTGCCACGTCGAAACCTTCTTCAACCACATCGACTTTGCGATCGTTTAATTCAAGATTAATGGTTACATCCGGGTGCTGTTGTCTAAAATCGCGAATCACAGGTGACAGATGCAGTGTCGAAAAAGAAACCGGTGCGCTGATTCTCAGTGTGCCCTGAATACTATGCTGCAGCTCACCAAAGTACCCTTCCATATCGGTCACGCTTTCCAGAATACTTTTTGCTTGCTGGAAACACTGTTCACCGGCCTCGGTTACATGCACGCGCCGGGTCGTGCGGTTGAATAGCCTTACACCTAAATGTTCTTCCAATTGGGACACATATTTACTCACCAATTGATTTGAGGTGCCAAGCCTGTCACCAGCTTTAGTAAAACTCCCTTCTTCTACAACCGTGACGAAGGCTTTCATAGTCTCGATTCTATCCATTTATTGCAAACAAAATGTTGGTAATCATTCAATGATAATAGCATTTATCAACTCATTGGGAGTAATTAAGATGTTAATCAATCTGATTGAGGTGGTCTGCGCGGTCAGTTTTACCTAACTCTGAAAAGGAAATGAATGATGAAAACACAACTTTTAAACAACGTATTGAACTCAAATGCAGGCTACGCAGCACTCTCTTTGCGTGTACCTGTGGGCATTATCTTAGCGGCACATGGTGCACAGAAACTATTTGGTTGGTTTGGTGGTTACGGGCTGGAAGGCACGGGACAGTGGATGGCCAGTATTGGTTTGGAGCCAGGTTATATGATGGCGTTGCTAGCCGGTAGTGCAGAATTCTTTGGCGGCATCGCATTGATTGCCGGTCTGCTCGTGCGTCCAGCAGCGTTGGTCAGTGCATTTACCATGCTGGTCGCTATTTTCGCAGTACACGCCAGTAACGGCTTATTTGCATCAAACAACGGCTATGAATTTGCACTAACACTTTTCGCAGCCTCAGTCGCACTCTCAATCCAAGGCGCTGGTCACTTTTCCTTAGACAAGGTGATTACGAATGCGCTGCAGAAAGACAAAGTTGTCCGCCAACCAATTGATAACAAACAGTTTGCTTAACAATTATGTCGCCTCCTTGACCTCCTCGGAGGCTGACACTTAACCGGAGAATCACAATGTTAGTCAATGGTATATGGCAAGAAAATTGGCAACCTGTGCAGTCTAAAGACAAGCAGGGTAGGTTTATTCGTCAAACGTCTTCATTTCGAAATTGGGTCACGCCTGATGGTTCGGCCGGCCCAACAGGAGAACCTGGATTTAAGGCAGAGCGCAATCGTTACCATCTATATGTTGCGTACATTTGTCCGTGGGCAAGCAGAGCTTTGATGGCAAGAGCGATAAAAGGACTAGAGGATATTATTTCCGTTACCGTGGTAAACCCCAAGTTGGGTGACCAAGGTTGGCAGTTTGGTGGATTTTCCGGCAGCGCAGCCGACGCCCTTAACAATGCCAACTTTATGCACGAGATCTATTCTAAAGTCGATCCTACATTTACAGGCCGCGCCACGGTGCCTGTATTGTGGGACAAAAAACGCCAGACCATTGTGAACAATGAATCTGCTGATATTGTGAAAATGTTTAATACGGCGTTTGAGGGAATGGTTGATGAAGGCCCCGACTTGTACCCTTTGTCGTTGCGTGTCGACATCGACACCCTGAATGAATCCATGTACAAAAACTTGAATAACGGCGTTTATCAGGCTGGCTTTGCCACCACTCAGCAAGCTTATGAAGAAGCGTACAACAATGTATTTGCTACGCTGGACGAGTTGGAGCAGCGTTTGACGGATGGTCGAACCTACTTGTTTGGAGACGCGTTTACAGAATCTGATATTCGCTTGTTTGTAACCTTAATTCGCTTTGACGCCGCTTACTTTGGTTTGTTTAAGTGTAACCGGAATCTACTCAAGGATATGCCCAATTTGCACGCCTACATGCAGCGTATTTACCACATGAAGGGAATTGCTGATACCGTGAATATTGAGCACATCAAGGCAGGCTACTATTCGATCAAAGCGCTCAATCCCACAGGCATTGTGCCCATTGGCCCACAAGTATTGGTTTAGGAGCGAACTCAATGACAAGCGCTCGACACATTGTGTATGTCTCACATGGTGGTGGACCCCTGCCAGTGCTTGGAGACCCTGCACATACTGAAATGGTATCAACGCTCGGTCAAATTGCGTTGCAGATCGGTAAGCCTCGCGCAATTTTGGTTATCAGCGCCCACTGGGAGACAGAATTCCCGACCGTAACTACAACAGAGAGGCCGCCGTTGATCTACGATTATGGCGGATTCCCAACAGCTGCTTACGAGCTGCGCTACCCATGTGCAGGAGAGCCTGACTTGGCAAATCGAGTGGTGGCGGCATTGACGTCGGCGGGTTTTAAAGTTGAGTCAAATGCCACCAGAGGCTTCGATCATGGCGCATTTGTTCCACTTATGTTGATGTACCCTGAAGCCGACATACCGTGTGTACAATTGTCATTAACGCGCACACTAGATGCTCAATGGCACATTGATATCGGCAAAGCACTTGCCAGCCTGGAGTACGACAATTTACTGATTATTGGTTCGGGAATGTCGTTTCATAACCTTCAAGCGTTTTTTGCATCAGCAGATCAACAGACTAAGCAGAAAAATTTGGCCTTTGAAGCATGGCTAACCTCGGTTATGAAAGATAGGGCAATATCAGAATTAGAACGCGAGCAATTACTTGTTGAATGGAGTAGTGCACCGTATGCGCGTTATTGTCATCCCCGAGAGGAGCACCTGTTGCCTTTGCACGTTTGTTATGGTGCGGCACAGAGCGGCAGTGACAATGTGTACTCAACAGAGATTATGCGAAAGCAAACATCCATGTACTCATGGCACAGGTCACATGACGCCACGTTATAATTTTGGTGACGATTTTAAGGGTTAGACAACCCAGGTCATGATCCTATTGTCACCCTTCGCAATCAAGTACGAAAAGCAGAGCAATCACCATTAGCAATTGCTCTCATAGGTTAAACCCTGGTAATTACTGAGATACTCCAAACTGGTATAGAGCGGATATCAGCGGGGATAGGCGCTCGCCCAACTCCTCTTTGCCCAGATGGTCATCTTCGATGTTCATCATAAAGACGATGCCTGTTTGGGTGGTAGGATTGTATTGCATGGTTGCACTAGTACCCGGATCGCCGCCAGTGTGACCTATGAAGGCGCCACTTCTAAACCAGAACAAACCTTGTCGCTCGGATGCAAAGTCGTCTAGACCAGTTTGATTACTCAGCATTTCACCAATACTGGAGGCACTCAAAATACGGCTGTTGTTCAGTTCACCGCCAGCACTAATGGCTAGCATCAAGCGCGCTAGATCGTGTGCGCTGGTGTTTAAGTCGCCATCATAAAAGGTTGGATACGAGTACTCTGGCACTTCAAGCGCTTCGTTGTTTTGATCCATTGTGTATTGAGTCGCCTTGGCATTTTGTGGACTAAGGTCGGTGTGTTTCCAGCGCGTATTGGCCATACCCAATGGCGCAAAAAGCGTCGTTATCATGTCCTCGCTGAAGTCGATGTTTAAGTGAGACTCGATTGCATAGGCTGCTAGCCCAGCTCCAACATTTGAATAACTGTGAAACTGTCCTGGTTCAACTGAGTAGTACGGAAGCTCGGGATTGATCTCGCTGCCTGGCGCAAAATACGCCTGGTAAAACGCAGTTGGGTCAACGATTGCGTGTTGTGGGCAATGAGAGGCGCCAAATGCAGCAAACAGCGACAGGTCAGTGCCGTGAATATAGTAGTTACAATTGTAGGCAGCGGTGTCTGCAATACCCGAGGTGTGAGTGACTAAGTGTCGCAATGTTATCGCTTCAGTCGCGTCTGGGTGGCCGACAGTAAAGGGTAAATCTAAGTCATTTACGGGCGTGTCGAGGTTGATTTGTTGCTGCTCAAGTTTTTGCATGATTGCCGTACCCAATACAGCTTTACTGATCGAACCAACGTTAAATGGCGTGTTTTCTGTAACAGCTACACCTGTACCTAGCGCTTTTTCGCCATAGCCGTTTTCAAATACGATCTCGCCATCATGCACAACCGCTATCGACAACCCTGGGATAGTCAGTTCCTGTCGGGTTTTTTCAATCAAAGCATCCAACTGAGGCTCGGTTATCGCAAAGGGTAGCGGTTGATTGAGCTTCTGCAACACCGCGTCGATCGCATTGTCTGACTCATATTCAAAGTCTTCGATGGCATACACAGGTACTAGCTCATCAGGTGTCACGCCACTGCCTTCAATCACATGTCCAGAAGCGTCGGTATACACTTGGTTGCTCAACGAAGCTTGCCAGCCATTCGGTAAGGTAAAGTCTAGACTGTCAGAAACGGAACCGTTACTCGGTTGGCCGATTAGGGTGACATGGTCAAGAGACGTCAATGCCATTGTCAGCACTTCACCAGCACTCACGTTGGACTGTCCACTGATCACATAGATCGGCTTAGTATAGGGTGCTGCAACCGAACCAACCGTTAGGTCAACGTCTGTAATTGTGCCATCTAGACTCGTTAACTGTTTTCGGCCAAATACCTTTTCTTGGTCATTAAAGTAGCTCGCGATTTTTTGCGAAACTTTGTCATAGCCACCTTCGTTCAAGCGCAAGTCGATGATAAGGACTTCGGTATCCTGCAAAGCATTCATAGCTGCTTGCATGACCTCATCAGTATCGGCGTAATCTTGTGCGGCATTGTTGAGTAACTCCAGTATCGTGCCGGACTCAGGCAATGGCTTGAGCATTTGGTGTTCTTTGCTGATTTTCAGGTAACCAATGTTGTCGCCCATGAGTCCCCAAGACACAGCGCCTGTCTCCCCTTGAGTGGTGAGCTCAGGGTCATTGATGTAACGGGTTATCAGTGAACCTCTGGCGGTTACCATTTGTTCATATACCGTTTCAATGCGTTCATCGATATCGGTTTCACCATTGAGAACCAAGTATCTCAGTGCCTCAAGAGGTAACCCTTTGAGGCCACCGGTACCCGAATAGTCGTCAGTCGTTGCGGTCAATGAAACATGACTGTCGTCGAAACGGCTAATGATATCAGCGAGGATTTGTTCGAGTTGCGCTGGCGTTGTTTGTGCTGTGATCGCAGGACGGTATTGCGTATAAATCGCCTGCCAGTCTAAATCGCGTAGTTCAAAGAATGCGTAATTGTCGTTGAAGTGATGCCAAAAGAACTCAAAGTTATCGATGGGGCTAGCGGCATCCAATTGATTTTGTGCATTACACGCCTCTGGTAGTGCGGATAACTTCGAGAAACGCCAGGTATTCGTGGCATCATTATTCAGCGACAATGTGCCGCTATTGAGTGTTAAATGTTTCTCTAAGCCGTCTAGGTCAGTATATTTTTCATTTGAAAAACGTATACATCCATAGGTGTTAACACTGTATCTGGCTAGTTCATTGTTGTTGAACTGCCAAACCTCCGGGTTCCCTTGCTGCTGCCAAACCCCATCATATCGAGTTAGGGGCGGCGTATCTTGTTTAGAATCTCCGCAGCCAACCAAAGTGGCTGAACTAACTATCGCACTAATCAATAGCGAAACTTTCAATCTCTTACTGTTAATTTTCATAGCAAATCCTTTGTTTTAATCGGCAATGCAATCGCACCGAAAGTATCCTAGATGCTATGAATAAAGACCGTTGTAGGTATGTGTTGGGTTTGTGTTTAGGAGTGTAATGAGCTGTCAAAATCTATAAGAGACTGTCAAAAAGTGTAGTTTTCCGGGTTGGTGCAGAAATTCCGGATGCTTGGACCATCTGTTATTGGCGAATAGTTTGACGTCTGATAGGCTTTTTTTAGACTCGTGTCTTCTTCAGCGCTAGCGGCCAGTTGTTTACTCATCGCAGTGGTCGCTGCATGGCGGTTAACAATTCTACTTCATCCGGAGTTTCCAATGCCGGTAAACGCAACCGTCGTCCAGGTTCTATGGAACGGCATGCTGATTGGCTACGGGCTTGGTTTTCTCAGCTTAATTGCCAGTATTGGTTTGTCGGGATGGCTTAGGTCAAAGAAAAACGGGTTAATTACAACAGGAATAGCATCAATTGCAGTCGTGTTTTTTGTTATCGCGACACCCTATGGGTTTTAGCTATATGTTGGTCAAAACACTGTTCAAAAAGCGTGTAGTAATATACACATAGTTAAATATAACGAGGGATTGAAAATGCCCAAAATTTTAGTCGTAGTATTGGTTGCACTCGCACTTTCTGGCTGCGCTGATAGTGTTTCCTTCGCGCAAGCAGAGAGTATGGAAAAGGTCGGTTTTTGGTATGGATTATGGCATGGACTGATTATCGTTTTTTCTTGGATCGGCTCACTCATTTATGACGATATCGCTGTGTATGCCATATACAACAATGGTGGATGGTATGACTTTGGCTTTGTCCTGGGCGTGGGTGGATTCGGTTTTAGTTCTGGGTTGCTAAACAGTTCTGATTAATTGTGACAATAATCGCTAGAGTATGAATGTTCCGCATAAAGGCACTGCTATGAAACCTATTTCGAGCTTCGCAAGTTTTTGCCTGATACTATTTGCCATTGCAGCAGGCGCTTCTTCAGCACAGGAACACCGGGCTGGTTACCTCAAAATTTCAAAAGCCGAATACAAAGACAAGCTGGAAGGTTTTTGGTTGGGTCAAAGTCTCGCTAATTGGACAGGGCTGATCACCGAAATGGATAAGATTGGTGGCGAAGGTATTCACGGTCAATTTTACACTCGCGATGATTGGGGTAAACCCGATTTACCGAGTATATGGGGGCAGGGTATTCCCAGTGATTTGTCAGAAACCATTGATTGGGTTATCCGGGATGAAACCCAGATTTGGGGAGCGGATGATGACACCGATATCGAATACATGTATCAATTTCTGCTTGCCAAACATCAAACAACGACTCTAACACCTGAGCAAATCCGCGATGGCTGGTTAACCCACATATACACTGACGAAAATACTCCATTCAAAACCTTGGAAGGACAACCAGAAAATTATTTATGGGTCTCAAATCAAACCGCTCATGATCTGATGAGACAAGGGGTTCTGCCACCCGAAACGAGCGCTCCTCATCGCAATGAGCACACCGACATGATTGATGCCCAGCTAACCACGGAAATCTTTGGGTTGTACGCGCCGACAAAACCGGTTGTCGCATTGCAAATGGCGTACTTACCGATTCGCACCACAGCCAGAGACAATGCCGCTTGGGCCGCTGAGTTCTATGTAGTGATGCATTCACTTGCCTCATCAATCGATCCAAGCCTCACTCCCCAAAAGCAAATTGTATGGTTGGCCAAACAAGCGAGAAAGCAGCTACCAGATTCGTCGTATTCAGCCAAAATGTATGATTACGTTGCGGCTCAATATGAACAGGGAATCCCCTGGGAAACCACCCGCGATAGGGTGTATCAGCGCTATCAGGTTGAGCAACAAGATGGCTATGACATAACCGCTAGGGATCTTTACTGCAATGGTTGCTTCGCTTCAGGTATCAACTTTGCTGCCAGTATTATTAGTCTCTTATACGGTGAAGGGGACTATAAAAACACCGTAAAGATTGCCGTACTGACTGGTTGGGATTCCGACAACCCAGCTGCAACTTGGGGCGGCCTTCTGGGGTTCATTAACGGTAAGCGAGCACTTGAAGAAGCCTTCAATCAAAGGTTTTCGAGCAAGTTTAATATTCACCGCACACGTGGGAATTTTCCAAATGGCGGCATCGATACGTTCGCGTCGATGGCCGAAGTCGGGTTGAGTATCGTCGACAAAGTTGTACTCACAGAGTTAGATGGAAAAATTGAAAATGGGTATTGGGTTATACCGCTCGATGCCGTGAAATCTGATGCGATAGCAATTCCGTCTCACTAGAGGGAAGTTGAGAAACGCCTGCAATAGGCTATCTTTTAATCAGACTTTTCTATTTGGCGTTATGCAGTACCTTATGGATCCCACCACGTTTATCCACTTCACAACGATTGCGATTAGCCTGACGTTGAGCGTGATTTTTTTTATGGCGTGGACAACTATGGGAAGAAAACCCTATACCCTGATTTGGGGAATCGCCTTTCTGGTTGTTTGCCTTCAAAAGTTGCTGAATATTGTCAGCGCAGATTTCCCATCATTTGAGTTGTACTGGATTATCGTGTGCGCCCTGTCGATTCTCACGGTCATTTTAGGGTCATGGGGGCATATGCTGAGAACTGGCGTTAAATTGCCGATTTATTACGTTTTCATCGCCGGCGGTTTGGCCACTCTGGTAACTGCATATTTTACCGTGGTGAACCCTCACGTTGGCCTGCGTATGTCGGTATACATTTATTCCAATGCAGTAATGCTGGTGATGATTGGGATTGTGATTTGGCGGTTTAGGCCCCAACCATTGCCTGCCGAAATTGGCACGTCGCTCTCCTACATATTGTTTGGTGTTCTCCAAGCAGTAGCTGCGACATTTGCCTTGTTACAAGGGGCTGAAGCTGACCCCAGGTACGCTAACTACTACGTGTTGGTCAATCTCGCTTCGCTGCCTGTTGCGTTTACAGCGATGGGGCTATTTGTTGTGTTTATTTTAGCGTCAGATCTCTCCGAAGAGATGAAGGTTTTGGCTATGACAGACCCTTTAACTAAGAGCCTCAACCGCAGAGGGTTTTACGACTTAGCCCAAAACCGCATTAATAAAATGCTCAGTAAATCCCAGTATGTATGTTTGATTTATTGGGACATTGATCACTTCAAGAAACTGAATGACAGCTACGGTCACGCGGCGGGTGATGAAGTATTGATTCAAACCGTCAAACGCGTGAATGAAAGTATCAAAAAGGATGACTTGTTGGGACGATTAGGCGGGGAAGAGTTTGTCGTATTACTCGGCAGAGTGGATTCGAAATCGGCCTTGGAAGTCGCAGAGCGATTGCGCCGGAAAATTGAAGCGCTTGTTATTGACTTTGAGAATAGAAAAATCCAAGTAACAGCGAGTTTCGGCGTAGCAGTGATCAAGACCGAAGAGGCAGTCGTGGAGCGGGTCATTGACATTGCAGACAAGGCTTTATATCAGGCCAAGCTCGCCGGCCGAAATCGGGTCGTTATGGCGTAACCTTAACGTTTTCAGCTAGTCGTCGTTGTTATCGCTGCTGATGAATAACGTACTTTGGGTTTGTCCTTTCAGGCTGATCACTGCTGTGGCCTTGTCGGGTGATACTGCAATAGCGTTTCCAATACCAACATCGAGCCCATCCAAGAGTTTTTCTTGGTGACTCGTCGACATGTCCAAAGACCAAAATTCGCCTGAGTGTTGAGGGTGCATGTAATACACCTTGTTATCCGCAACTGTCCAGCTACCCGACCTCTGATTAGGGTAGTCAGCAATCAGCGTTTCAATTGTTAGATTCTCCCAGTCCAAAATGTGCAAACCTGTCGTATTGGTCTGGGTTAAGACAATTCGACCATCCGGCAACACTATCGCTTTATTCACGCCATAGTCAGTCAACTCTGTTACCTGTTGAGAATCAATTTTGAGTAAAACAGGAACGGTATTTTCGGTTTTTCGCACGGCCAATACACTGTCATCAGCGGCATAATGGCAATTGTGTATAGCATCATCTCGGCCGTCTATCTTAACCACTTCTTTGTTTTGCAATCGTAATTCGTAACACCCATAGCCATCGTTACCGTGACTACTCATGAGTAACGTGTCGCCAGACGCTGACCAAACTGGGGACACCAAATTGGTATCAGGTAGAGAAAAAAATCGAAGGTCTTCACCATCGGGTAGCGTTTTCAACCAAATTTCCGCTCGTCCATATCGATTACTGATGTATGCGAGCAATGATGAATCAGGTGAAATAGCGGGGTTGTTGTCGTATTTTGGGGAATCAATCAGTAGTTTTGACTCACCAGAGTTTAGATCAAAGGCCCACAAATTGGCCTGATAACGGACTTCTTGAAACAATAGCTGCCCTAGTGCTGACACGGACGGGAACTGACTGTCTCTGGCTCCAATATTTTTGACTGAAAAGTCAGCCAAAGACAACAACCATAAATTGCGATCACCTTTGCTGTTGCTATCGAATACAATCTCGTCTCTAAAAGGACTCCGCGCTAAACTCAACTTGAAATCATTACTGTCGGTCATACGCTCAGCTTGTCCGTCGCTCAGTTTGATCCGATAAATGTCCCTCGACGAACGCGTTCCTCTGAGAAAAAATAGCGCATCGCCGTCAACGCTAAACCTTGGTCTGGTATCGAATACATTTGATGCTGGCGGTGTTGTGATACGTGTGATTTCACCCGATGCCAAATCATGCAGCATGATACTGGGTTGACTATCTTCACTTTGAATTCTGGCCACAAAGGCAATTCTTTTTCCATCCCCAGACCAGTCTAAAATGCCCGAGCCATTGGGGATACTACAATGATTAATGTACTGTCGACTAAGTTCAGGAAGTGCAACTAGAATAACGCGGCACTCTTCAGACGTTGCAATCGCAACAGCGATAGCGCTCTCGTCGGGTGACCAAGTGGGTGATAGCACCCATGCACCAGGCTCTTCAATACGAAACTTTTCTCGGCCATCAGCATCAAGTATTTTGACAATGATGCCTTGTTCATCCTTTGCGCCATAGGCAACCCACTTACCACTGGGTGAAAGCTCAGGTTGATATTCCAACTGTGCATCAGCAGTGAAGCGCTCGGCGTTGTTTACCTTGGCCTGCCAGTCATTAAACGAATCCCGTGAAGGTTTTGAGGGTACCCACAAAAAAGCGCCAATTGCGACTATGCATACTGACAAAATAGCAAATATATGGCGTACTTTGGGCGACGGTTTTGCGGTACGTTCGCCGCTTTCAACAGTTTGAATAAAACGATAACCGCGACGCGGCACCGTCTCAATGAATGTGGGCGTTTGGCTACTGTCACCGAGGAGTCTGCGGAGCTCCGCGATTGCTCTGGCCAGTGCATCATCATTAACGATTTTGTCTTGCCAAATTTCAGCAACTAGCGATTCCTTTTCCACCAAATTTGGAGCGTTCTGGGTTAGCAGTACGAGTAATTTTACTAGCCGGGGTGGCAGTCTATGTGATTGTTCATTCGATTCAATAACGCCATTTTCCGGATTAAAACGCCAATGGCCGAATCTGATCATGAAAGATATCCCTGCAAGTAAGACGGTAAGAAAAACTAAGAATTTTCAGCAGTATATTGAAAAAAGGAAGGTTTGAGGAGGGACAAAGGAAGACTCCTACATGTATATGACGGCATGAACACTTTACGTTGAGCCGACATTTACTCAATAGGTGCAACGATGAAAAAACTTACCTTGGCAGCTTGTCTGGTTATGGCTGCAGTTACGTCACAAACAACCGCTCAAGAACTGGGCGATGACAATTGCGATTCACTTTACTTGGTCAGTAGTTGGTTCAACAACAGCGTAAAAATATATGACGGTTGTAGCGGAGAATTCGTTCGTGATCTGGATCTTTCTGGCACTATTTCAGGCCCCCAGAAAGTCCTCGAAGCTCCCGATGGTGATATTTTGGTTGTCAGTGAAAACAATGCCAGGATCGTGAAATACGACCGTGAATCCCTATCTGAAGCTGAGGTGGTGATTGACAATAGTAGTGGCAGTTTTATCAATACTCCGGTGGCTGCAGTGTATGACGAAGACGACAACCTGTACGTCGCCAGTTACTCGCAAAACAAAGTGGTCAAAATTGACACCAGGAATTGGCAAGTCATCGATACCATATTGCAAAGCAATGGCAGTAGCGTGCGAGGAGCCGATTCAGGCATCGCGCTGAATGGAGGCTATTTGTACATCCCTGGCTACGATTCAGACAACATTGTACGGGTTAATATTGACTCCAAAGAAGTCGAAACATTCATTGCGCAAGGTAGTAACGGAATGGATGCGCCACGGAGTATATTATTTGACGGTAATCGCATGTTGGTTACTTCAGAGCGCAGTAATAACATCTTAGTTTTTAATGCCAATAACGGCACCTTTGTTGAGACGCTATACACCTCAAATTTGCCTGCAGGCATGGAGCGCGACGGCGAGCAACATTTCTTGTTCACCACGCGACAATCTGTTGTTCGTGCCGCACTTGACGGTTCGGGAACTGAACGCGTGGTTGCTAACCAAGAAGGTGGCCTTAACGGCGCTACTAATGTGTTGCGCATAATGAAATCTGGAGTCGACAGTGATGGTGATGGGTTGTCAGATGACGACGAAAACAACCTCTATGGCACTGATCCAGACAACCCTGATTCGGACCAAGATGGATTAAGCGACGGCGAAGAAGTTAATACTACTCAAACTGACCCACTCAATGCAGATTCTGATGGAGACTTGATGCCAGACGGATTTGAAGTCGGCAATGGCCTCGATCCACTGCAAGCCGACGCGACTCAAGACCCAGATTCAGATGAGTTAAATAACCTAGCCGAATACCAAATAGGTACCGACCCTAACAATCCCGATACAGACGGGGATGGGCTGCCTGATGGCAGTGACAGCAATCCGTTAATTTCAGATTCTGTACCTATCATCTCCGGCGATCCTGATGGGCAGGTTGATCAAGATGCAACCTATACTTTCCTACCCAGCGTTGAATATCCTGGCAATTTAGAAAATGTGTCTTTCTCAATTCAAAACAAGCCAGAATGGGCGGAATTCAACCCAACTGATGGACAATTGAGTGGCCAGCCAAACAACAGCAATGTCGGTATTTATACTGATATTTTGATTGCCAGCACAGACGGTACCAATGGGGACGAACTGCCTATTTTCAGCATTGAAGTGATCAATGTTAATGATGCGCCTCGCTTAAAGGAAAACACCGTGGTTAGCGATATAGTCGCAGCTCAGAGCGCAGCTATTTCGCGTGACGTGGCTCAATATATAGAAGATATTGACGCAGACGATACCTTAACGTTCTCAAGTCAGACATTACCCGCAGGGCTTGCGTTATCAGAACAAGGCATGTTATCCGGATCAGTTGTGCAAAGCGGCACCTACAGAATCGACATTGTCGCGACCGACAGGGCTGGCGAATCAGTCAGTGTGGCGATTAATTTGATTGTGAATCAGCCCTCCGCAAAGAAAGATAGTGACTCGGGCGGCAGTATTGGGTTCGTTTGTATCCTTCTTGCTGCGTTATGCATAGCCACACGTCGACAGCAGCGGTTTTCGATATAACTTAGGAGGTTCCCGCTTCCCTTAACGCCGGTTATGCGAGCGGGAACAAAACCCATCAGCGGATGGGTTTATTCAGTTAAAGTTAGCATCAGCAAAAAATCAGCAATAAATCATCTTGGCATCAGGTTTTTCTGTGATTTTTCATTCAGTTTGAATTGTCCTTTCTCCCTCAACGGTCATAAGCCGGTAATGTGTAATCAATGGTGTACTAATGAAGTCCAAATCTCGCATAGTCCTTATTTCGCTGTTCATGCTTTTAGTTAATTTCGCTGTTTTTGCCAAACTAGAAAATCCAGTTGTGACGCTGGGCAAAACTCACTCATTACCATCAAAAATTTTAAATAAAACCGTTACCCTGTCTATTCATTTGCCCCAAGACTATGATAGTTCGAATAGGCACTATCCCGTGTTATATATAATGGGCTCAGATTATCGAGCAAGATTCGCCATGTTTGCTTCTACACTCGATTATATGGGAGATAAACTGGTCCCACCGATGATCTTGATTGGTGTCGACTTACCGGAAGGAAATGGTGTTTTGTTGCCGACCGCAACAGATCACGACACGACAATTCCCGATAGCTATATCCGCTTCTTCGAAAATGAACTATTGCCGTATGTTGTCAATACGTACCGAGCTGCGCCGTTTGATGTGCTTTTTGGAGCCTCTAATAGTGGATTTTTTACTATTTACACAATGCTTAACAGGCCCGAGTTGTTTGACGCTTTTTTAGCGACTAGCCCGTCGTTTCATCGCGACTTACCCGCGATGCAACAACACCAGTTAAAAACTAAATTGCCGAAGGCTTTTTCTGAAAGCAAAACTCTCCAAGTGATATACAGTGACGACGATTTTGATGAGATAGTAAAATTGCTACCTGATTTCTCTGCAACCTTGATTATGCATAAGCCCGAGAATCTCACTTATGCGGTCGACCAATTTACCAATCAAGGGCACGTTCCTGTAATGGATATTACCAAGCACCTATTAAACTTATTCCCTAACTATAAACCGGTGGAAAAGCTCGATAAACTAAACAAGTTGCGTCGACATTTTGTAACGCTATCAAAGAGATATGGCTATGAAATGCAACCGCCTATATCGACAATATTTAGCTTGGGTGCGGACTTAATCAGGGGCAAAAATATAGCTGACGCAGAAAAGGTATTTCAATATGCCTTAGAGACGTATCCCAATAATGAGCAATCTTACACTGGAATGGGAGTCGTGCGCCGAGACCAAGGCAAGCTCGACGAGGCTAGAATCATGTTTGAAAAAGCGCTAATAATTAAGCCTGATTACTCACTAGCTGCAAGATTGCTACAAAGGCTTGAGAATTAGTTTGATTGAGCAATTACGGTATATCTTGGTCTGCAGGGTAGAATGGATGTTGGTCAAGTTAAAAGGGGCTTTCGCCCCTTTTTGTTATTCAACCGTGACCGATTTTGCCAAGTTCCGCGGCTGGTCTACGTCAGTACCTTTGATTAAGGCAACATAGTAGGACAATAGCTGCAGCGGTATTGTATAGATAATTGGTGCAATCGCTGGTTCACAATGGGGTACATTGATTACCCGCATAGTGTCATCGCCGGTAAATTTAGCATCCTTGTCGGCAAATACGTACATGATTCCGCCACGCGCACGTACTTCTTCAACGTTAGATTTCAGCTTTTCCAGTAATTCGTTGTTCGGTGCCACAACAATAACGGGCATTTCATCATCAATCAGCGCTAGTGGGCCGTGCTTTAACTCACCTGAGGCATAAGCTTCCGCGTGGATGTATGAGATTTCCTTTAATTTCAATGCGCCTTCCATCGCAATTGGGTATTGGTCGCCGCGGCCCAAGAACAAGCTGTGATTCTTATCGGCAAACTCTTCTGCAAGAGCCTCGATGCCTCCGGTTAGGCTAAGTGTTTCTTCTAGCTTGCTCGGCAAGCTGTGTAAACCGCTGATAATCGCCTGTTGCGCTTGTTCTTCCAGACCATTGTGTCTTCCCAACGCCAACGTAAGCAACAAGAACGCGGTTAACTGGGTCGTGAACGCCTTTGTTGACGCCACCCCGATTTCGGCGCCTGCCTTGGTCATGTAAGCCAGGTCAGATTCACGCACCAGCGATGAGCCTGGCACGTTGCATATGGTCAGAGTCGACATGTAGCCCAATTCTTTTGCCAAGCGCAAAGCTGCAAGTGTGTCGGCTGTTTCACCTGACTGTGAAATCGTGACTAACAAGCTGTTCGGATGAACCACTGACTTGCGGTAGCGGAATTCGGAGGCGATCTCGACGTTGCAGGATACGTTTGCGTATTGTTCTAGCCAATATCGGGCAGTCATCCCCGCGTGATAACTGGTACCACAGGCGATTATCTGCACATGCTTCACATCTTTGAAAATGCTATCCGCGTCAGAACCAAACAACCCATCCGCTAATCCAGAATCGGTGAGACGGCCCTGCAGCGCATTGCGCACAACAGTGGGTTGTTCATGAATTTCTTTCAACATGTAGTGGCGATAACCACCTTTATCACCAGCGTCGTGTTCAACATTGGATTCAATGATTTCACGTTCTACAGGATTGCCATCGACGTCATATATATTGACTTCGCGACGCGTTACTTCAGCAACGTCGCCTTCTTCGAGGAAGATAAAACGGCGTGTCACGGGTAACAGCGCAAGCTGATCAGAGGCAATGAAGTTCTCGCCTAAACCCAACCCAATGACCAGTGGGCTACCTGAGCGAGCGACAACGACGCGACTGGCATCTTGTTTGTCCATAATCACTGTTCCGTATGCGCCGTGAAACTTTTTCACAGACTTCTGCACAGCCTCTAGCAATGAGCTAGAAGACTTAAGTACTTCATTGACTGTGTGAGCGATGGTTTCAGTATCGGTATCGCTGCTAAAGGTATAGCCTTGGTTTGTGAGGTCCTGACGAAGCTCTAGATAGTTTTCGATAATACCGTTGTGAACGACTGCGATCCGGTCAGACGATGTGTGCGGGTGGGCGTTCTCTTCCGTTACGCCGCCGTGAGTCGCCCAGCGAGTGTGCGCAATACCTGTCGAACCCAGACTATTGTCGGGGGTCACTACATCTGCAAGCTCTTGAACTTTACCTACTCTGCGAAGACGACGTAATTCACCCTCATGCGTTAACAAAGCAACGCCGGCGGAATCGTACCCGCGATATTCTAAGCGCTTTAATCCTTCCAATAGAATTTCTACGACATTGCGTTCTGCAACAGCTCCGACTATGCCACACATATTATTTTTCCTCAGTTTGGGCGCGAATAACGGCTACGCCATGTTGGGTAATTGCTTGATAAGATTCAGGGTCAATCGCGTCATCGGTTATCAAAGTTGAAATACTATCCCACGGTAATTCAACGTTTGGAATGCGACGATTGAGTTTGTTTGACTCGGCCATGATCACCACTTTCTCAGCATTTTGTGCCATGACTTTGCTGAGATTAGTGAGCTCATTAAAGGTTGTTGTGCCGCGCTCGACATCAATACCTGCAGCGCCAATGAAGGCAAAATCGAAGTCGTAAGCCGATAGCATTCTCTCCGCCATTTGGCCCTGGAATGCTTGTGATTGCTGGTCCCATGTTCCCCCTGTGAACAACACTTGGGGCGGGGTATCCAATTGAGTCAAATGATTAGCGACAGTTAAAGAATTGGTCATTACCACTAGATCATTGCGTTGTTCTAGAAATGTCAGCAACGCTAGTACAGTAGAGCCTGAGTCTAGGGCGATACGCGCACCTGACGGTATTAAAGATGCGGCTTGTTCGGCGATAGATAACTTTCGATTCGAAAGATAATCTTCGCTTAAACTTTCACTTTTAATTTCAGTTGGTAGACTGACCGCGCCACCAAATTTGCGCACCAGTTGATTCGCCGCCTCAAGTTGGCGCAAATCCTTTCGAATGGTAACTTCCGATGTGCTGAATTGTCTGGAGAGCGCGTCGACACTAACTTCCCCCTGCTCAGAGAGTAAATCTAAGATTTCACTGTGCCGCGTTTGGGTACTGATCCGAGCCACATTCAACACTCTTGAATTTCGAAGTGAAACAAATATACATTTCAAATCGAAACATTCAAGTATTAAAACGAAATGTAAGGTATGCAGTAGTATACGTTTTGAAACATATCTAATTGCGCAGCGGCATGACGATACACATAGGAAAAGTAGATAGGCCCTTGCTAGAGCCTATCGATCGGATACTATTTTTTGGTGGGCCGCTGCCACCCATCGATATTGCGTTGTTTACCGCGCGCTATGGCAAGTTGTTCATCTGCGACGTCTTTGCTGACTACCGAACCCGCGCCTACAGTCGCGTTGGCACCAATACTGACGGGTGCGACAAGCGATGAGTTAGACCCGATAAAGGCATTGTCACCGATATCTGTTTTCGACTTGTTAACCCCGTCGTAGTTACAGGTAATTGTGCCTGCACCGATATTGGCATTCTCGCCTACACGCGTATCGCCGAGATAGGTAAAGTGGTTGGCTTTTGAGCCTTTACCAAGTACCGTTTTTTTCATTTCAACGAAATTGCCAACTTTTGCTTTTTCATGCATCACTGCGCCAGGACGAAGGCGAGCGAATGGACCGACATTACAATGTTCACCGACAGTTGCCTGTTCGACAACTGAGTTTGATTCGATTACTGCGTGGTCACCAATTTCGCAATCTATGAGTACGCAGTTTGCGCCGATGGTGACATTATTACCCAATTTAACTTTGCCCTGAGCGACGAAGTTAATGTCGATATTGACGTCGTTACCGATGCTGAGTTCACCACGAACGTCGAAACGGGCTGGATCGGCAAGAGTGGCGCCGCTTAGCATCGCTCGCTCGGCCTCTTCTCGCTGATGTGCGCGTTCCAGTGCCGCCAGTTGAACGCGATTGTTCACACCTTCCACCTCATATATTTTTTCGGGGTGGGCAGCCCGTATCTGTTTCCCTTCCTCGGCTGCCATGGCAATCACGTCGGTCAGGTAGAATTCGCCCTGGGCGTTATCGTTTTTCAACGCACCAAGCCAGCGTTTAAGGTCTGTTGCGGGGATGAGCATCATACCGGTATTGATTTCTTTGATTTGGCGCTGCGCGTCAGTTGCGTCTTTGTGTTCAACGATGGCGGTAATGTTGTCGCCAGCACGGATAATTCGACCCATACCTGTGGCGTCTTCAAGCTCGACAGTCAGAAGGGCCAAGTCAGCATCGGCCTTGGCAAGTAATAATCGCTCAAGCGTTGCGGGTTTGATCAGAGGGGCGTCACCGACCAAGATCAAGACGTCGTCACCGTCATTTAAATCAGGTGCCGCTTGCTGTACTGCATGTCCGGTACCAAGCTGTTCGGCTTGCAGACACCAGTTAAGATTGTCACCTTGAACTGTTTGTTGTAGCTGGTCGCCCCCGTGCCCGTATACCAAATGGATGCTATCTGCGCCGATTTGTTGCACGGTATTGATGATACGTTGGACCATTGGTACACCCGCAATCGGGTGCAATACCTTAGGGAGAGCTGATTTCATTCGCGTGCCTTTGCCGGCTGCAAGCACGACTACTGATAGAGCCATAAAAGTATTCCTTGTCAGAGTTGCGAAAAGTGTAACGGACAATGTATGAATTGTCAGTGCCAATTGCCAACATATTGCCACGTGCTATTATGCGTTAAAGAAGGGGCGTAGGCCTTTGATAGTAAAGCTCCTTTGAGGATTCCATAGCAGTGAGTATTTTCAGAACGCTACACCGAAGTATCTTGGTTTTATTTTCGGTCGTCGTTATTTCTATCGTGACACTCGTCCACTTCAGTATCAGTAAGATAGTGGCGGAGCAAAGCCGCGCGCAACAAGCCTCAATGTCGCCTGCCATTGATCTCGTCGCGGACCAATTACTAAAGCCGCTTCATATCGCTGAAACGCTCAGTAAATCTCGTGAACTCATCGAATTAATGGACATCGAAGAGGATGGAGAGATAGATAAAACTCAGGCACTCAGCATGTTGACACGCTTAGAGCAGGAGTTCGGCATGATTTTCTTCATTGCCAGCGAACAGCAGCGTTTACAGATCAACTCAGATGGCACCGAAATAGACCTCGTTGAAGGTGAAGTGAGCTGGTATTTCAAATACCGAGATGGCGATCGAGATGCGGTAGCAGACATTGGCAAATGGGAAGACACGCACTTTTATATCGATTTAAAGATCTATGATGACGATGGTCGCTTTCTTGGGTTTTTTGGTGTTGGCAAGGCACTCGGAATTTTCCTCAACGTATTTGACAGTTATAAACGGCAGCACGGCTATGACTTTGTGTTTGTGGATACTCAAGATGACATTATGTTGTCATCTGACCCAGCGCTGATCGCAGAATACTCGCAGTTTAAAAATTTGGCAGATTTACCGTGGTTTGACGCGTTAAGCGATAGCGTAAAAGCCAGCAAATCACTCAACAATCGACTGGTTCGGATCAAAGGGCAAGATTATTTGATTGCTGAGATTGAACTGGGCCAATTCGATTGGACCATGTATCTCCTTAGCCCATTAACGGCCAGACAAACAGAAATCTCACGCGGTTTTATCGTCAGCGTTGTAACGCTATTGGTAGTCATATTTGCGTTGTTTTTGATTATTTACAATATGCTGTATTACTTCCGAAGGGATATGCAAGCAAACCACTTAAACTACCACCACAACCGTTTGCCAGATCGTCTCAATGTAGAAGAAAAATATAACGAACTGATGGAAAAAGATCGCAGCATGTCAGTTGTGATCATTGATATCGACAACTTCAATACGATCAACGATACCTATGGTCGCAATATAGGTGACGAGGTGATTGAGCGATTTAGTTCGTTTTTGACCAGTCAGGTGCGTGATAGAGACATTGTGGGGCGCTGGAGCAGCGAAGAATTCATCTTATTGTTGCCGGATACCGGTCCCCATGAAGCTTATGATATTGCGCAACAGTTACGCCATGGGGTAACGCAAATACAGCCGCCCGAGCGATATCCGAACCTGCGCTTGACCGCTACGTTTGGCATATCGTATACGGCAATCACACGCTCCATGAATGAAGTTAGTGCTTATGCAGATGACGCGTTGTATCAAGCTAAACGCGATGGTTCTAATGTTGTGCGGATGCAACTGATCGACGAATAAACTTCATGCCTTGAGGCGTGTGGGTAGTTTGATTCCATTCGTGAGCGCTACGCCAATCAAAATGCAGAATCCGCCGATATAGATCGGCAGTGATAGTCTTTCAGCCAAGAACACTGCGCCCCAAATGACGCCGAATAATGGCACTAAGTACGCTACCGTAATGGCTTTTGCTGGGCCAATATTGGCGATTAAATCAAAGTATAAAATGTACGCGACGCCGGTACATATAATTGCCAAAGTAATGGCTTGCCACCATGCCGATGCATCAGGCGCTGTTGTTGGCCATGTATACAGGGCAATTGGGAACAGTACAATTGCTGCAAAAAATTGGCTGCCTGCAGCGATAGCGAGTGGCTTAATTCCCTGCATGTAGCGCTTCATGTAGCACGCAGCGACGCCATAGCACAAAGTTGCGAGCAATGCGGTGGCAATCGGCGCAAAGCTGGCAGAACCAATCGATACTTTTGCCCAACTCAATTGTGTTACACCTAAAAAACCAATGACCAAACCAACCATCGCCGATGGTGACAAGCGATCGGACAACCAAATAAAGGCGAGCAATGCTCCGAACATAGGTGCCGTCGCATTCAAAATAGAGTTGTAACCCGCTTCCAAATGCAAGCTACTGTAGTTGAACAAGCAAAAGGGTATTGCAGTGTTAACTACGCCAATCACAGCAATATGAAACCAGTGATTACGGATGTCCTGCCACTGTTTTTGCAACCACACAAACGGCACGAGAAACAATGCAGCTAAAAGAGCCCGCACTTCAACCAATGCATATACGCCAAATTCTGGCGTTGCGGCGCGCATAAACAAAAAGGAAGAGCCCCAAATCGCACCGAGAACGAAAAGTTTAATAATTGCGGAAGTTTTCAAATACAAAAGTCCTGTTGAACGGCTAAGAGCATAAAATAAACGAGACGCAGTGTAGTCGATCAGAGCGCGAGAGGTAATGCCTCAACACCGCTTTCCAGCGCCAATAACCATTGTTTTCTATCAAGTCCGCCGGCATAACCGGTCAGTTTTCCACTTGTACCAATGATTCGATGACACGGGACGACCAAGGCTATTGGGTTTCTGCCGTTTGCTGCGCCTACTGCTCGACATGCCTTGGCATTGCCAATTTGGTTGGCTATAAACTGATAGGTGTTCGTTTGACCATAGCCAATTTCGAGCAATGCGTGCCATACGCGTTTTTGAAAATGTGTGCCCGCGGGATCCAAAGGCAACTCGAATTCAGTTCGAGCACCTTTGAAGTACTCGTTTAATTGCTGAACCGCAGTTGACGTTAGACTGCTCGGGTTTTCCGGTGTGTCGCACTGTTCAACAAATTCAACGCGACATATTCCGACCTCATTGGCCGCCACAAGCAGCAAGCCGATAGGTGTCTCTGTGTAGTCGATAAATTGCATAGGTTCGCCTTTTGATTTAACTGGCAAATTGCCACAGCTGAAAGGTCAAGTAACTGCGCCAAGGGGCGGCTTGCTCGCAGTCTAGTGAATGTTTTGTGAGTTCTCGTGCCACGATCAAGTCTTTGTCTAACAATAAATCCGGTTCAGAATCTCCGCGCAGTTGCATATAACTAACAGTCCAAGGGCCAATACCTTTTAGGGCCAATATTTCGTCGTAATTGGATTCTTCAGTGTTGGCAAAATATTCCGCAAAATTGTGCAGTGCTTGTTTTCTTGCATTCGGCATTTTTAACTGTTCACGATTCAGTTCATACCATTGCTGGGGTGACGGAAAGTCAATGACGTCGTGGTCTTGGTTGAGGTAATCGCACAGCCGTTGCAGCTGATTGATAGCCGCCGTGACACTGATCTGCTGCCCAACGATGGCACGACAGCCCGCTTCAAACTGGCTCCAAACCCCAGGGAGTCGTATTCCCGCGGTCAATTGTGCAGGCTTCAATCCGGTGGCAATCAGATGGCTGTGAATATGGGCCGGGTCTGCATCCAAGTCCAGTACCCGACGTAAATTATTAATCACATGTGTCATGGCACTCATATCAGGTAGTGCCAAGGCCACGTCAAACGTATTCGCCGCTTCATTAAAGGTGGCTTTAACACTGCCTTGTTGACCCTTACATGAAAAAAGTCGCTGATAGCTTGTCGAGCAAACCGATTCAATCGGTGCGATAGCACGTGCTTTTAAGAAAGCTCTTACCATTGGCCAGTTATACGGTGGCCTAAACGCTAAGCTCAATTGAATTTTGCCCGATGTGAGAGGTTTCTGGCGCTGGCGGATTTGCGATGGTGATAGCGCCGTGAGTTTTTTCATTTGAGCTTGGAGGCGTCGACTGCTAGCAAACCCAGATGCTTGTGCCACCTGCTCAATCGGCAGTCGGCTCTGGTGTAACAGTTGCTTTGCAAATAATACCTGAGAGAAAAGTCGATATTGTTTTGGGCTGATGCCGATCGCTTGCGTTACCAATTTATGCAAATACCGCTCGGTAATGCCCAGTCGTTCGGAAATTTCGGCAATTGTTTGGTCTGGATTTTGCCGCAACAATCGCAACGCTCGATCGGTGGTCGTATTAATACCTCGCCAAGCGTTTGAGCCGGGGGCGCTATCCGGTCGGCAACGCAAACATGGTCGATAACCGGCTTGCATGGCCTGTTGTTGAAGCTCAAAGTATTCAACGTTTTTTTCCAGGGGTAAGTTCGCGGGACATATGGGCCGACAAAATATCCCTGTGGTTTTTACTGCAACGTAGAATTGCCCGTCAAAGCGCGCATCGCGAGCCAGTCGGGCTGCGGTATAAGCCTGTTGTTTTGTTGCTGGGACCGACATATAGCACTCGACCTCTCTAAGTAGACAAACACAGTGTAATGTATAAATCGGTATGTAATGCGACAAAATCGGAACTCTAAGTTAATGGTCGTGTAAGACTTGGGTGTCAGTCGCAAAAAGTTGATTTCGATGACTTGGCAAAAGATAATCGAGGACCTTTGCAATATGGCTAAAATAGGTAGTGTGATTTTATTAAGTCAGTGGGTTAATCGCCAACTTCGCGCGTTCTTTATGTTGTTTGTTATCGTGTCCGGGTACTCGCTGGCACCACTGCATGCGCAAACCTCAGAGGAGAAGCCACCCGCGTGGTACGAGAACTATCAGCAAGATGTTGCAAAGCGAGCTCGCACCTTAAATCTCCCAGGATTCGCAATGGTATTCTTCCAGGTAGGAGAAGAGCCTCACATATATACCCAAGGGCGAACCCATAGGAATGGTCCGGCCGTCGAACCTGACACTGTTTTTCGCCTAGCTTCGGTATCAAAAACGTTCACCGGAGTATTGATGGCCAAATTAGTCGACTTGCAACAACTGCAATGGCAGACCCAATTAGTGCAATTGGTTGAACAACCGACCTTCGCATCCCAATACACCAACCAGCTGCAGCTAGAACATTTGATCGGGCAGTCCAGCGGCTATATGCCTAATGCTTATGACAACCTAATCGAAGCGGATTATCCGGTTAAGCGGGTACTCAATCAGCTAGCTGACTTGGAACCGCTGTGTAGTCCTGGCTCGTGTTACACATATCAAAATGCTTTGTTTGGTACACTCGAAAGCTATTTCTCAAATCAAAATACATCTTTTCATCGCGAGTTGCAGACGCATATCTTTTCGCCACTCACTATGCAACAGGCGAGTGCTGGGAAGGGGGCGTTGATGGCATCTGATAATTGGGCGCGACCTCATATTGCGGTAGCCAAGGATCGGTGGCGTGAGGGGAAGGTAGAGTCCAATTACTACCGCTTTGCGCCGGCGGCTGGCGTAAACGCCAGCATCGAAGACATGGCGATTTGGTTGCAAGCAATGTTGGGACAACACCCCAAAGCGATTAACGATACGGTTATCGCTGAGGTCACTAAACCAAGAGTGCGTACCAAACGCGAAACCTATCGCAGAGGATGGCGAGAACATTTGAACGATGCGCATTACGGTTTGGGGTGGCGAGTTTATGACTTCGATGGCTATACCTTGGTTTATCACGGTGGTTGGGTCAAAGGTTATCGTGCAGATGTTAGCTTCTCACCTGAAACCGGGGCCGGATATGCCATGCTTATGAACGCAGAAAGTAATTTGATCAACTATACTACCGCTGAGTTTTGGGAACTGTATTTTGATGCGTTCCAGAAACAACAAAAGACGGCAGCCAGTAGCTCTCCTTAAGCATTTTTGATTTTGATCACAGTCTAAATTTTAAACACTTGTCTTATTGGTAAAACTGCCGACATAATGAAGTAGAGCGCAGTAATTTCACTGCGTTGACCGTGGAGTCAGGGAAGTATGGAAACCGAACTTCAGATTTATGTCGAACAGCATGAAGAATGGCTGATGTCCCGCATTTTGTCCTATGCAAAAGAGACCGGCTATGCGCGATATACTTCCACGTTACTTGAAGCATGGCGGCTTTCGATTTCTGGTCTCTCGGCGTCATTAAGCAAAGCTATCGAACAAAGCGGTTTTGATTTCGAGCTCGGACCGGATGAACAGTACCAATCGGACCCAGCCTCTCAGTTTGGTATAGTCGAAGCACAAAAGCACCAACAACGCGGTGTTAGTATTGAGATGTTTCTCGGCTTCATGAAATATTACCGGCAGTCTTATGCGGATCTGATCGAACTCTCTAGTTTCCCTACAGAACATAAAGCCAAGTACCAACATACGATTAAGCGCTTTTTTGATCGTATTGAAATTGCGTTTTGTAGCAATCTCATTGCAGCAGAAAACGCTAGTGTTATGCGGAAGATGGAAGATAAAAACCGTGAACTCACTAACGTAAAGAATCAATATCTCACTATTTTTGAAAGCTTCTCCAGCCCAGTGTTTATCGTTGCCTTAGATGGCCATATTGAGAATATGAATTATGCGGCTGCGAAGATAGTGATTCCCAATGCAAAGCCTGGTAGCCACTACTACTCAGACAGCCAACAATGTGAACAGACGTTTGTTGACCTATTTCCCTGGTTGGCAGATGACTATCGAGCATTTGTTGACTCTGAGAGGACCAAGCAAAGCAATGATCGCTACAATGAAAAAACGCGCCAGTACTTTTTCGTCAACTTCTCTAAATCATTAGATGTGTCGGGCAAATTCAACAGTACGATTGTCACCTTAGAGGATATATCGAAGCGCAAGTTACTCGAACAAGAGCTAGAAATACTCGCCAGTACCGACCCTCTGACACACGCTCTGAATCGTCGGGCATTTCTGAAAAAGTTTGACCAAGAGGTCGCTCGAGCTAAGCGCTATCAATACTCTTTGAGCATCTTGATGGTCGATATTGATCACTTCAAAACGATAAATGATACCTATGGGCATGCCATTGGCGATAGTGTCATCCGGACCTTGGTCGATATCGTCAATCAACGCTTACGTGAGTCCGATTTAATCTGCCGTTGGGGGGGCGAAGAATTTGTTTTGTGTTTAATCGAGACGTCAGAAACCGATGCGCTAAATATAGCGGAGCGGATACGGCAAGATGTTCAGCGCCAATTATTGCCGGTGCAAGATCAGTCAAATCCTGGATTTAGCGTGAGTGTCGGCATAACAGTTTTACCTTCTTCTGCATCAGTCACCGCAGCACATGCGATTCATCAAGCTGACACAGCACTATATCAAGCGAAACAGCTAGGTCGAAATCGTTGCGAAATGTTTAAGGAACCTGAACAGCCTAATTGACCCGAGCGGAAGCGCGCAGCTCACTGTTATAAAGTAAGATAAATAAGATAATATTAATGCTGTCATAATGTTGATTGTGGTATGGTGTAAGCATCGGAACAAAACCTTATCCGGAATTTTCAAATGTCAAAAAACGCTATTCTCGCAATCGATCAGGGCACCACATCTAGTCGGGCAATTGTATTTGCCGAAGACTCCAGCATCGTTTCCTCTTCGCAACAGGAGTTTAGTCAGTATTATCCTCAGGAAGGCTGGGTTGAGCATGATCCAGAAGAAATCTGGCAGTCGACACTCAAGGTGTGTAAAGCAGCACTCGAAACGGCCAAGACTGAAGGTTATTCGGTACAGTCTATCGGTATAACCAATCAGCGGGAAACCACAGTGGTATGGGATAAAGCTACGGGTGAACCGGTTTACAACGCTATCGTCTGGCAAGACCGACGCACGGCGGCACAATGTGATGCGCTAAAGGCCAAAGGATTGGATGTTACTGCATTATCCGGTTTGCGTTTCGACCCCTATTTTTCTGCGACTAAGATAGCGTGGATCCTAGACAATGTCTCTGGTGCCAGAGAAAGAGCCGAAGCGGGGGAACTCGCGTTTGGCACAATCGATACGTTTCTGATTTGGCGCCTAACAGAAGGCGCAGTGCACGCCACCGATACCACCAATGCGAGTCGCACGAACCTAATGAATCTCAGTTCACTTACGTGGGACGACACCCTGCTAGAATTGTTTTCTGTACCTCGCGACATGCTGCCTGCAATCAAACAATGTGCTGATGATTTTGGGTATGCAACAGACCGCGTGCTCGGCAGCCGTATACCAATCGGCGGGGTAGCGGGTGACCAGCAAGCAGCACTAATAGGTCAGTGCTGTTTTGAGCCTGGCAATCTAAAGAGTACATACGGAACAGGGTGCTTTGCGTTGGTCAATACGGGCAACACCCCGATGTTTTCCAACAACCAGTTATTGACAACGGTTGGTTACACTATCAGTGACAAAACCTTTTATGCACTCGAAGGTTCAATTTTCATCGCTGGCGCGGCGGTTCAATGGTTGCGCGATGGCATTAAAGTTATTGAAAATGCCGTTCAAACAAAATCGTTAGCCGAAGCGGTTGAAGACAGTCATGGTGTCGTATTGGTACCAGCATTTGCCGGATTAGGAGCCCCTTATTGGGATCCTCATGCTCGCGGCAGTGTGTTTGGTTTGACTCGTGGTACCACTGAAGCGCATTTAGCCAGAGCTGCATTGGAATCTGTGTGTTTTCAAACGCAAGATTTGATAACGGCGATGCAATCAGACGGGATCGATATTAATGCAATCAGAGTCGATGGTGGTATGGTCGCGAATGACTGGGTATGTCAATGTTTGGCAGATATTCTCGACTTAAATGTCGTTAGACCCCGGGTCAACGAGACAACTGCGTTAGGCGCGGCATATCTAGCCGGTATTCAGGCAGGAATTTATAGTGACTTGTCGACGTTGGCTGCTCAAAACCCAATAGACAAAACGTTTGGCTCAGCAATGTGCGTCGAGGACCGAAATCGCAAGACCAAACAGTGGAAGGCGGCAATTGCCGCGACCCAATTATTTACTGAAAACAGCATCAAGAAGTAAACTCTTACTTAAAGATGCTGCACCTTTTAACTGGATGAGATGAACTGCCTGTCTTCGCGGCCTAAGCAACGTGTTGGCTGACAGCATCGACTTTGCCATGTTGAAGTGCAAGTGTATCGATGTAGTGTTGCAGCCTGAGCTTTTGACTTTGGTCGAGCTTTAATCCTAGCTTTGTGCGTCTCCATAGGATGGTGTCAACATCGAACGCCCATTCCTGAGTACATAGATAATCAATTTCCGCTTGGTATAAGCCATGGCCAAAATGAATCCCCAAGTCGTCGGCCTGAATTTTCCCTTGTAGAAATTCGTGACACAGTGTTCCGTATGTCCTGACGTAACGCACTAGTGTGGGCGTCGCTAAAAATGGGTACAACTGTTGAAGTGACAGTAGCAGTGCTTCTTTCGACACAAAATCACCACCGGGCAAGGGCGTGTTTGCTGTCCAAGCTGCAGACTTCAATTTCAAAGTCTTGCATAAACTGTCTACGGCTTGTTCGGCCAATTTGCGATACGTGGTTATTTTTCCACCGAAAATATTGACCAAAATCGCACTGTCCTTATTGCCCTCAATCTTTATTTGATAGTCTCGGCTAAGCTCTTGCGCTGAGGTGTTTTCCTCATCCAGTAAGGGGCGTACGCCGGAGTACGCATGCACAATTTCGTCTTTGCTAATTGGCTGTTTGAAGTATTCATTGGCAATATCAACAATGTAGTCAACTTCATCGTCACTTATTTTGACGTCGTTAGGATCGCCTAAGTAATCTTCATCGGTGGTGCCGACAAGCGTAAAATCATCTTCATAAGGGATGGCAAATACGATACGACCATCTTTGTTTTGCAAGATATAGGCTTCATCACTGGGATACAGTCGATTAACCACAATGTGTGAGCCTTTTACTAGCCGCATACTCTTCTTTTTGGGGCTATTGACGACATCGTTAATGAAATGCGCGGCCCATGGGCCTGCGGCATTTACTACCGTTTTTGCGTAGACGGTTCGAGCTTGGCCTGTGGTATCGATAAGGTCGACTTCCCACTTATCAGCATGGCGTTTAGCCGAGATGCATTGTGTGTGTACCGCGATCTCTGCGCCGTGTTGCTCAGCCTGGAGAGCATTGAGTACCACTAAGCGAGCGTCATCCACCCAGCCGTCTGAGTATTCAAAGCAAGTCGAAATGGAGTCAACTAACGGGTTATTCGAGGTAACACTAACTTTGCGAGACCCCGGTAGCATCTCTCTCTTTGCCAGGTGATCATACAAAAACAATCCCATGCGGATCATCCATGCTGGGCGCAGATGTGATTGATGTGGTAGCCTGAATCGGAGTGGCCACATGATATGTGGCGCTTTTTTTAGTAACACCTCGCGCTCAGCAAGTGCGTCTCGTACGAGTTTGAATTCATAGTGCTCGAGGTAGCGCAATCCACCGTGAATGAGTTTACTGCTGCGCGAAGAAGTGGCGTTTGCTAAATCACCTTTTTCGCACAGCAATACTGATAATCCACGACCTGCAGCATCAGCAGCGATGCCTGCACCATTAATTCCACCGCCGATAACAATAATATCGAAAGTATTTTGCCTGTCAGGATGTTCGTTCATGTTCATAAATGCTACCAAATAATCATTAACGAACATTTAAGCGCAATACTGATTAATAATCAACCAAAACGAACAAAAAAGAAAAAATAATTAATTAAACGAGCTCTAAACGAACATCGTTGCTTTCGATGATAGTGGTAATACTTTCTGGAGGTTGATGCTCGGTAACCAAGTAATCTACCTGCGATAAGTGGCCTTGTTCTACCATGGCATGTCGTTCGAACTTGGCCGAATCGGCTGCTAGAATGACAGTTTGCGAGTGTTTTAAAATAGCTTGCGAGACTTTCACCTCGCGAAAGTCAAAATCGAGTAACGCACCCTCATTGCTTATACCGCTAATACCAATAACACCGTAGTCCATTCTAAATTGACTGATAAAGTCACACGTCGCTTCACCTATGATGCCGCCATCGATGTGACGCACCTCGCCAGCCGCTATTATCACGCTAAAGTCTTCTTTAGCCGACAAGGTGGTTGCCGCATGAATATTGTTGGTAACGATCCGCAGGTTTTTGTGGTGCAGAAGCTTTTGCGCAATGATTTCAGTGGTCGTGCCAATATTTAAAAACAACGAAGCGCCATCAGGGATCATGTTAGCGACGGCTTGGGCAATTTTTTCCTTCGCCGCTAGGTTTTCAGCCTTGCGCTGCTGATAAGGGGTATTTTCAGAACCGGTAACGCTGCCCGCGCCGCCGTGATGACGGCTAATTTTATTCTGTTTTGCCAAAATGTTGAGATCGCGCCTTATTGTCTGCGGTGTCACATCGAGCTGTTCGACTAGTTCATCAATCGTGACAAACCCATGTAGATGAACGAGTTGGGTTATTTTGTCGTGTCTCACAGCTTGATTCATAACAGTCGGTCTATCTCTAGCAATGTTCGAAAATGTTCGTTTTCGAGTTGGCAAAAGCAAAATGTGACACGACTATGTCAGTTTTAAACGTGTTGCGCAAATCTGCGCAATCACAATCATCCTTCTGTTGTTAATTTAAAAATCACACTCGTCTGCGGGAAAACAATTGGAAGTTGCATACCCATTTGCATGAGTAGCTCACCGGAATAGGTTTGTTTGTCAATGCGCTCCAACAGGGACGGAGAATATTCGAATAGTTTCTCAGGCCATACACGTTCAATGCGATATTGCTTGTCGGGGTTGAGGCCAACGAAGCGATAGTAGCGAGGCTGGGTCCGTTTGGTTTCGACAACACTGTTATAGGCAAACAGGGCTTCTGATTGATCCTTCGCTACTACACCAAAGTCGATACTATCCCCGTTTGAATCAAGCCTGATATAGTCACCATGATGTATAAGTTGGCGATTGTCTTTGTGCAGTTGAAAACCACTTTGCAATACTCGGGTTTCATGCTCATCCAGCTCGCGAGGATCCATTTCCATTCCCATGTGTCCGAACATCGCCACGGCAACACGTGTTTCAATGGCTATATGGCGGCCAGTGATATGACAGTCACGAGGCCCAACGTGTGACCCCATTAACACTGTTGGAAAAAAGAACGAACATCCACGTTGGATTGCCAATCGATCTAAAGCGTCATTGGAATCTGAGGTCCAGAATCGATCGGTGTGGGACAAAATTTCATAATCAATTCTGGCACCGCCAGAAGAGCAGCTTTCTATTTCTACCCGCGGATGCACTGACTTAATCCGGTCGATTAGCGCATAGACTGCAAGGGTTTGCGCATGCACACTGCTGTTACCTGCATGATTTCCAGCGTGATTAATATCGCGATTCATATCCCATTTGATGTAGGAGATATCAGAGTGGGCAGTTAATACTGCATCAATCTGAGCGAACAAATAGTCACACACTTCGGTACGAGTTAAATCCAGTACATATTGATGGCGAAAGTTTATCTGAGGATTTCCTTGCGTATGGAGTACCCAGTCTGGGTGAGCGCGATACAAATCGCTGTCAGGGTTAACCATTTCGGGTTCAAACCAAATCCCAAACGCCATGCCTTTTCCGATGACATGATCAATTAATGGACTGAGCCCCGAGGGATAAATCGACTCATCCACAACCCAGTCACCCAATCCTGCTTTATCATTTCGACGCCCTTTAAACCAGCCATCATCCAAAACAAACCGCTCTGCACCGGCGTTGGCAGCTAGATCCGCAAGTGATTTCAAGGTCTCTACATCATGGTCAAAATAGATGCCTTCCCATGTGTTGTAGTGAATCGGTCGCGCTTGCTGATGGAATGTTGGATTGAGAATGTTGGCGCGCACAAAATCATGAAATTGCTGCGACAATGATGTAAAGCCACTATCACTGAAGGACATGTAAAGAGTAGGGCTCGAATAAGCTTGGCCAGTCTCTAAGCGGATTTCATTGCGGCCCAATAATTCACCCATTTGAACATAGGTGCGTTGTTCCGGTAATAATTCTACTCGCGTGTGGTGATTACCACTCCAACCTAAGTGAAAGCCGTAACACTTTCCTGCGTGTTCAGAGGTTGTCGGTGAATGCAGTATTACACCGGGGAAGTTATCGTGCGAGGTCTTCCCCTTGCGGTTCTCTCGCACATACGCACCTAGGAAGAGATCGATTGACCGCGTTTGAAATTCACTCGACCAGCGTCCTTCGAAGCTCATTATTTTGGTCATATCATCTGCCAGCGCGATCGTTGGTGCAGCAAGGTTATTCACCGTCAGCGTGTGCGGCGCGCGATTGGTAATGACGGATTGGCATGAGAAAACCTGTGTCGCTTGATCAACGGTGAAATGATGGTGTACTTCAATTGAGCGAAACTCGTCTAGCGAGACAAAAGTTGCAGACTGTTCGTTGGCTTGGATTACGTCAATTAGACGCGGGGCAGCTGACCACGCAATGCCGCCATCATCGATGTCAAAACCCGGATGACCGGTGAAGCCATCACCAACACAAGGACTTAATCCTAGAACGACTTCTTCAACCAATGCGCATTTGGCCTCTTGTCGCTGGGTTAAATCGGCGATCATTTGGTCAGTGGTCTTGTCGCTGAGCCTTCTGCCGTAGTAACGCACGGCAGGCGTTCTGCGTCTACACTCGATGATGAGGGAACAACTAAGACTGTGGAGTCGGACGAAATCAGGCAAATTAGACATGACAACTTCTCTTCGGCGTTACTGGCGTAATAAAGTTAAAATTAGCAGTTTTTGTTTCACAACAAATAGGCAATAATACAGCAAAAATTTAAATATCATATAAATATGTCAAAAGAACTGGTCGTATGACTAGACCGCTATTGGGTCATTTGAATCCTCAGTACGGCCAGTTACAACACCGTTAATAGGAGTGTCTTATGTTAGGTGTGTGTTATTACCCTGAGCATTGGCCTGAGTCTAAGTGGCAACAAGATGCAGCAGAGATGAGAGAGCTTGGCCTGACTTATGTGCGACTGGCAGAATTTGCCTGGTCAAAAATGGAACCCGAGGATGGTCGCTATGATTTCGGCTGGCTTGATCGAGCGATTGATGCATTAGCACAGCAAGAATTGAAAGTTATTTTGTGCACCCCGACGGCAACGCCGCCGAAATGGTTAATCGATAAATACCCCGACATCTTGCCGGTTGATGTCAATACCGGCAATACTCGAGGCTTTGGTTCCCGTCGTCATTACGACTTCTCGAGTGACAACTACTACCGTGAATCGATGCGTATCACACACGTTATGGCGGAGCGTTATGCAAACCATCCAGCCGTTGTGGGTTGGCAGACTGACAACGAAATCGCCTGTCACGATACGACACATTCTGGTTCAGACAATGCGAAACGTGCGTTCCAGCAATGGCTAAAGGAAATGTATGGTGACATTGATCACCTGAATCGCGCCTGGGGCACGATTTTCTGGTCAATGGAATATCAGAATTTTGAGCAGATTGAATTGCCGATTTTAACGGTAACTGAAGCCCAGCCATCGCACCAACTGGCCTTCCGGCGCTTCAGCTCTGACCAAGTAGTTAGGTATCACAACGACATGGCAGCAATTCTACGCGAAAAGTGCCCAGGCCATTTCATTACACATAATTTTATTCCCATGGTGGATACGCAAACTGACAACTTTGCCTTAGCAGAGCCTCTGGACTTTGTGTGTTATGACAACTATCCACTCGGGCGAACTGATTTGTTTTTTGCTGACGCTGATCCAGACACCTTTGCGCGTTACATGCGCACCGGACACCCTGATTTTTCAGCTTGCTCATTCGACCATATACGAGGGATCAGTAAGGACCACTTTTGGATTATGGAGCAACAACCTGGACCGGTGAACTGGGGTCATCACAATCCTCGCCCGCTACCAGGCATGGTGCGCTTGTGGTCTTGGGAGGCCATAGCTCACGGCGCTCAAACGATTTGTTATTTTCGTTGGCGCCAGGCCCTATTTGCTCAAGAGCAAATGCATGCGGGGATTAAACGGGCGGACAACTCAAAGTCTTCCGCTTGGTTTGAAGTTGAACAGTTTAGGGATGAATTGGCTGCCAGCGGAGTCGACCTCAATGCAGACGTTAGCACGGATGTCGCCATCATCATGTCCACCGAAAACCAGTGGGTAACCGAAATTGAAAGACAAGGTGATAGTTACAATCACCAGCAAGTTGAATTCGAGTATTACAGCGCACTACGCCAGCTTGGGATAGACGTTTCGTTCATCTCACCTGATGACAAATTCGAAGACCACAAGCTCATCGTAGCGCCCTGTCAGACTATCGTCGATCAAGACTTTGTCGAGCGATGTCAGCAAAGTTCAGCACATTTTGTTTTCGGCCCGCGCAGTGGTTCAAAGACGGATCAACTCACGTTAGTGGAGAACCTTGCACCGGGTTTGCTGCAGTCCATACTGCCAGTGAAAGTTGCCAGTGTTGAAACGCTTCGGGCTGATTTACAAGAACCGATACGTATTGGTGCTGATGTGTTTGGTAGTAATCGGTGGCGCGAAGAGATACTTCAGCCTCTAGAAGGTGGTCTCAATACCGTCGGTACCTACGCGGACAATAGTCCGGCGATAGTGAGTAATGACAAAGCGACTTACGTGGCCACACTGACTGACATTGGATTACTCAAAACGCTCTTCGCACAATATGCGGAATCCCTTGGTATCGAGATTCTTGCCTTGCCCGAGGATGTCCGGTTATCGCGCCGCGGCGCGTTTAGTTTTGTGTTTAACTATGGTCCTACAGAACAGCGTCTATCGGGATTCCAAGGCGGTGATTGGGTGCTTGGTAGTGAGTCTGTCGACGCTTACGGAGTGAGTATTTATAAACATGGCGAATAGATCCTAGCTTAACAAAAAAGGGGCTTTGGCCCCTTTTTTGTTGTTCGCAACAGCCGAGATTAGTTGCTGGCCGGGCCCTTAAAAGCGACCAATGAGAACTGCGGAGGCTGCTTGTAAATGGCCCAATTCAACAATAGTGACAGGCTTAAACAACTTATCAGCGTGATAAACATCAAATGGATAAAATGTAAGCCAAACGGTGCATACATCGGCGAGCCTTCAAAGCTCAACAATGCATACAGTGCCACACCAAAGACAACTGAGAAAATACCCGCATTGGCATGCACATTTTTGAATACTAGCCCCAATATAAACACTGACAGTATTGGCATACTCAACAACCCATATAGTTGCTGGATCAAGTTAATAATACTCTCGGCTTGGGCATATACTTGTACTAATACTAGCGACAAAATAGTGATTAAAATTGTGACGAAACCGCTTAGCACTGGCACGTTAGGTTTGTCATTGATGTAAGATTCATGAACGTCACAAACGTACAAAGCGGTGGCAGAATTTAAGTTACTGTTAAAGGTCGTTAACACCGCAGCAGCCATCGCTGCTGCAAACACGCCACGCAACCAGTCGGGCAACAAGTCGAAGACGATTGTACCGTATGCAGCGTCACCGATATCACCATACAATTTATACGATACGATCCCTGGAATGACGATAATAGCAGGCACGATCAACAGGCGTATGCCGGCGGCCGCCATCACACCTTTTTGCGCCTCGCCAATATTTGGTGCCGCCATTGCACGTTGGGTGATCACCTGATTAGTTCCCCAATAAAACATTTGGATGAAAATCATCCCCGTCAATAATGTGTGCCACGGAATGGGAGAATCGTTGTCACCGATTAACGTAAGACGCTCTGGTGGGATGCCGCTAAAGTCATAATCAATTGCATTGAGGGCCAAAAACACTACGAGGATAGCCATCGCGAGCAATAACACTCCACTATAGGTATCAGATACCGCAACAGCGCGTAGGCCACCGAATACAGCATATAGAGCGCCAACAATTGCAAAGGCCGCGGCAATTGTCATCAGTGGGATTTCCACATTGAACATGTTCTTCATGAACAGCGAGCCTGAGTATATAACTGCGGGACAAAAAATCAGGGCGCTGCCCAAGAAGAACAGAAGCGAAATGATGGCGCGGATATGTTTGTTGTTGTAGCGCATCTCCAATAATTCAGTCGTGGTGGTGCATTCGTACCGGTAGTAAACCGGCAAGAACACTTTTGCCAAGATAAACAGCCCAACTACAGCCGATAATTCCCATAGTGCCAAGAGTGCCATCTGGTTGCCGTTCATACCAACGAGCTGGTCGGTGCTTAGGTTGGTTAACGTGATTGAGCCCGCAACAAAGTACCAAGCGAGCCCCCCTCCGGCGAGGAAGTACTCTTTGTTCTGGTTAGATTTCCTATCCCCTTTGCCACGACAGTGCAAATAGGTCAAAAGACCAATCAACAAGGTTACAAAAAGAAAAACACCGATTTGAATTGTGTGACTGGTCATATCGCTCTTCTAGTTATTGGTTAAGTTTTTACTGACTTCAATTTTGACTGCTTTGATGGGTAGCTCTGGTTGGCGAGCATTGTGTCGATTAACCAGTACATTGACTTGATACAGCGACATCAACAACGCGTGAATTGGCATCAAATACCCTTGGCTACGCAAGCCGTCCAGAGCGCTAATATCCATTGTTTGCAAGCTGTCTTCATTGATCGTATATAGGCCCTGAATGACGTTAGTATGGCCATCTTGGAATTGCACCTGAATATCGATTGGCTTAAGTAAACCATGCTCTTCGAGGGCATTTAAGAAAGCAAAGGTTTGACGGTAATGATTGAGTTCTGTTTCGAGCAGTTTGCTCTTCTCAGTAAGTGTCGCCGTCGCTTTCCCTTCCGCGTCAAAAAGAGCGGTTCCACTCTGCTCCGAGAGGTGTCCGCTTTGCGCGTCAAATCCAACCGTAAACTGATTGGGATCACTGGGTAGTTGCATTAGGTACAAGGGCAATGTTTGCACGCTAATCGGTTGAAATACCGGTTCCCAACCCGTTTCACTGACAAACAGATTTTGTCCTGCAGTGAAGCTGGTCAAAGCCGAAATAGAAAGTCGACCATTCTGGCTGTTACGCGAGATTAACACCGGGAAACAAGTTGCGGCATTGGCGAGTTCTGCCGCTTGAACACTCAACATGTGTTGACGTGAGGTGATATCAGTTGTCGCGTTTGGTGCAATTTTCAGGTTGCTGTGTGCAGCACTTTTAAGTTCGGTAAGTGTAGGCATTTTAAGTTGTATTCCAGTCTAGTTAGCTGCGAGCCATTGCTCGATATAGTCACGATGAGAAGGCAGTGTATTGAGCATCTGTTCTGTGACTTTTAAATTCCTCTGCATGATGAGGTCAGCTTGTTGTTGTTGTCCATACAAATGTGGCTGCATCGCAAAATTGGGTTTGAACCCCATGCCATATAAAACATACTGATAGCTGGCTGCCGGGAAGAGCTCTATGGCGCTGTCAAAATCTGCCTGAGTGGGTCCTCTGAAGCCCCACACCGCAAGGTCCTCCTGCAAGGTTTCCGGTATTGAATCGGGTTGAACATGCGCTTGCCAATAAGGTTCAGGGCGTTGAGTCAGCATATAATGTAACTTCAAGAAATCGACGATTCGGGTCCATCGATACTGCATTTGTTTGTTAAAACGCTTTGCAATCGTTGGCATGATTGCATCGTTTGGCGGTAAGTTTTCAGCAACAAATCGCGACGACATTTCGACCAACATGATGGCTGTCGCTTCTAATGGCTCCACGAACCCCGCTGACATCCCAATTGCGACGCAGTTCTTTTCCCAAAACCATTCGCGATGACCTGACTGAAAGGAGATTTTACGGACGCTGATGTCACTGCTTGTGGTACCAATGTAACGACGCAGGTTCGCTTCTGCTTCGTCATCACTTAAAAACTGACTGGAATAGACGTGACCCACGCCTCTTCTATGGGTTAGACCAATATCCCATATCCACCCAGCGTTTTGAGCCGTTGCAATAGTGTGTGACGCAATGGGATCACTGGCGGATTCATATGGTACATGAGCCGCTAATGCAGAGTCATTGAATAAGTATTGATCAGCGCTTACCCACGGTACATTGAGCGCTTTCCCAAGCAACAATGAAGCAAATCCAGTGCAATCAATGAAAAGATTGGCGTGGATTGAGTCAGCGTCCGCTAGGTGAACACTGTGGATACTGCCATCTTCAGCAAGCTGCACATTATCGACGGTCCCAATGACTTGCTGAACACCGAGCTCGGTTTTGCAATAGTGTTTGAGTAGTTCTGCGAATTCTCCCGCGTCTAAGTGGTAAGCATAGTTACATTGACCTGAATATTCGGCTTCTGAGATGGTACGCGGAGCTAAGCCTGCCTCACACACGTGATGTTGGAAGTTGGTTTGAACCGCATAGTCTTCGATGTTGTCGACATAGGGAGCTAAATCCATCCGGCCATAGCCCATTGGCACGGTAAACGGGTGGTAATAGAAATCCTCTGTACCTTTTACCCATTCGACAAACTTACCACCTTGTTTAAAAACCGCATGGCAGTGCTTAAATAAGTCTGCTTCTTTGATGCCGATATCACGCAACGTGTTTTTCATGGTGGGCCAAGTACCCTCACCAACACCGACGGTGGGAATATCACTGGATTCAATAAGCGTGACCGACAGTGTCTTGTCTTGGGTGATTGCTTGTTTGTGTTTTGCCGCGATTACGGCAGCCGCTAGCCAACCGGCCGTGCCTCCACCAACGATAGCAATTTTTTGGATAGGTTCACTCATGTGTTGTTTGTTACGTTGACCAAAAACTTAAAGATAAAAGGTGTACTTATGTTTGTAAACGCGCCTTATCTTTAGGCTTTCCAACTGACTGTAAAATAAAAATAGTGGCGGCGAGAGATACCGCCACTACGTCTATGCCAAGCAAGCCCGACACAGTTAAGGGAGATTAGAACTTCGCTCGAACACCCAGTGCAAAGCGTGAGCCGTTGTCTTCCACAGAGTATGTCTGGTCAGCAAATCGACCCGTTTGGATCAACTCTTCTTCGGTAATATTGATACCTTCGAAGAATACCGTAAAGGTTTCATCAATCTCATAACTTGCGCTGATATCCCACTGCCCAAAACGCTGTGTGTTGATAGGCTCACCGTTGAATCCATTGTCAATTTGACGCAAGAAGGCTTCACGGTTGTTGTACGCTATCCGCGCTTGGAACTGGTCTTTCTCGTAGAACAAGATAAGGTTTTGTGAATCACCAAGGCCTGGTAATGCAAACGTTAACGTTTGATCGGCACCGACTTCGATATCACTGTCTACGATTGTGGCATTAGCTTGAATACCAAAGCCATTTTCCCATGCATGGGTCCACGCGATTTCATAGCCAGTTACGCGCGCTGATTCGCCATTTTGAGGACGTGTTACCGTGTAAGTCTCTTGCAAACCGACAAGCTCGTCCGCAAGGGTACCTGCGTCTACGTCACACTGCGCCGAATTGCTTGGATTACAACGAGCTCCTGGTTGTCCTTCACGATCAGACAGGGTGTAAAGCTCTTGGCCAGTCAATGAAATGATGAAGTCTTCAACTTCTTTATTGAATACCGCGACAGACAACAAACTGGTATCAGCGTAGTACCACTCGTAGGAAATATCCCAGTTTTCCGATGTGAATGGTTTAAGTGTGGGGTTACCACCTTGAGCCGTTAGGTTTTGACGACGTGGTTCATTGAATGTTGTCGCTGGCGAAAGTTGACTCATGGTAGGACGGGTCAATGAGTCATACATTGCGAAGCGCAATACCATATCGTCTGTGAGTTCAAACTTGACGTTCACTGACGGCAACAAGTTCGCGTAGCTGCCTCCTTCGACAATATCTTCCTCAGGACCAAACACATTGCTGAACAAGGTTAAGTCTGTTGTAGGAATTACGTCGGTTAAGAACGCTTGAGCCGCTTCTACGTCAATGTCAGTTTCTGAATAGCGCGCCCCAATGTTTACCATCACTGGCATATCACCGAAATCGTGTTCGAAGGTGAAATCCATGTATAGGCTGGTGATCTCTTCGTTTACCTTATAGCGGTTTCCTTGCAGCGTTGGCGTGATTGGAACGCCTTGATCTGCAAGATATTGCACCATCGCATCACCGTCATAGGTGTAGAAGGTATCAATTAAGCCAGGGAAGAAGTTTTCCGCTGTGAATGGGCGGAAGTTGATAATGTCATTCGGTGCGGCCGTTCCATAACCACAGAACGCACACTGGTTACCAAAAATCTGGAATGCGTTCTTTTCGCGATCTTGTAAATACGCGCCAAATCGAGCTTGTGTAAATACGTCACTATCTGGCGTGTAGGTAAAGTCAGCTTTTGCTTCTGTGATCTTATCTTCAAACGAAGGTTGGTTGCCTTTCTCATTGTAGTGCAGACGAGAGAGACTGGCATCTGGGAGATTGCCATTACCAAAACCATCATGGGTTACGGTTGGCAAGCCACCTGTGCCATCAAATGCATAGTTGTTGATGATACCCACAACATTAAAGCGATCTTTACCGGCTCGATCATTCTCTGCTTCTGATGTGTTGATATCAAATTCTGCTGACAATGCATCGTTGATCATCCAATCGACGTTCAAGCCAAAACCGTGGTTGCTGATATCACGAGAGTTCCGCGTATGCGACACGAAGTCAGTCGCAGGGTTACCTGAACCACCCACAGGGAAGTTACCGATTTCTTGAGTAAACTGAATCAAGGTACGAGTATCTTCGTTGATTTGACCTGAGCCGACACGGTCAGGTTCGAACCAAGATGCTAAGTCCGTTACCAATGAATCCACTTCAAATTTACTCATGAAACCATCAGCCGTGATGGTAATGTCTTCCGATGGAGCGAATTGTAGAACCAAGTTAGCGTTAGTGCGCGTGCGCTCTTGTTCGTCGACAATTTGGTCCCAGTTACGTGGGATGTAAGCGTTCTCAAACAGCACGCCAGAAGCGTTTTGAATAGTTTGACCCGGACGCCAACCTGCGGTTTGAATGCGGTTGATCTGAACATCGCGTTCTTGGTGAGACACGGCCAATAGCACACCTACTGTGCCATCGTTGAAAGTATTACTGACTAATCCAGAAAATGCTGGTGAAGTCTCTTCCGATAGGCTTTCATACACACCCTTGACGGATGCTAGTGCAGTGAATCCTTCATAATCGAAAGGTCTAGCTGTTATCAGACTCACAGTACCGCCAATGCCACCTTCCTGCATAGTTGCTGAAGACGTTTTAAAAACATCAGCTCCTACGATTTGGTCAGCTGACAAAGAGTCAAAGTTAAATTCACGACCTTGCGTTTCAGAAGCAAGCTGTCTGCCGTTCACGAGGACAGTATTAAATTCTGGGCCAAAACCGCGAATCGTTACTGCTTGACCTTCACCGCCGTCACGGTCGATTGCAACACCCGTGATGCGTTGAAGCGATTCGGCGACATTCAAGTCTGGAAATTTACCTAGGTCCTCAGCCTTAATACCATCAGAGACAAGGTTAGAGGTTTTCTTATCAGCCATTGAGGCTTTAATACTATTTCTAAGGCCAGTTACTTGAATGACCTCAAAGTTTTCGTCGGCAGTTGCTTCTTGAGCTAACGCTGTCGGCGATGCGATCAGTGCGCCCGCTACTGCAGCTGCAACAGCACTGTACTTCCTCATTAGTGGATTGTGTTTGGCTTTCATGTGTGTCCCCTGTTTGCCCTCTAACGAAAGGTATTAGTAGAAAAGTCTGGCATCGTCCAATGCCGACATTCGACTTGACCTATTTATAATACAATTGCGGTATTTTTTACTGAATCGTAGAAAAAATCAACATTATATTTACAAAATCCTCCATAAAACCTTTCAATCCCTTTAATTATAATGGGTTAAACGCTTACCTTTATGGGGGTGTGGGGGGCTGTAAAAGTATGGCGCGGTTATTAAAAGCTATATAAAACATATAGATATGTTATTTTTAAGCAATAAAGCTTCTGAAATGCTAAAACTTAATTTATCATACAAATAATAGATTTAGATACTGTCGGAAAAAATGAGTAACGCTAATTCTGCATTTAGGCGCAAAAATCCACTGACGGGCGAATGGGTGTTGGTTTCTCCACATCGCAATAATCGTCCTTGGTCTGGTGCGGTCGAGAAGGTCAATGAGCGTGCGCTACCCGTTCACGATGAGTCGTGCCCTCTCTGCGCAGGCAACATGCGCGCGAATGGCGAGCAGAACCCTCAGTATGCAACGACGTTTGTTTTCGACAATGACTTTGCGGCTTTAACAGAAATTCAAACAAATGATTCCGTAGACTCTGACTTATTTACCCAAGAGGCAGCTCAGGGGTTAGCTAGGGTGATATGCTTTTCGCCAGCGCACAACAAATCACTGGCTCAGCTGTCGGTTGGAGAAATGCGTGACGTTGTCAATGTTTGGCGCACGCAATATCTGGAACTAAGTCAACGATTCTCATGCGTTCATTTGTTTGAGAACAAGGGTGAAATTATGGGCTGCTCACAGCCTCATCCACATGGTCAGGTTTGGGCTCATCATCATATTTCGACCGAAATTGAACGCGAAGATCAAAATCTAAAGGCGTACTTTGACAAGCACCAATCCCCTATGTTGGTTGATTATGCAGAATCTGAAATTGCATTGGGGGAACGCGTTGTATTAGCCAATGATGATTGGTTAGTAGTAGTACCATATTGGGCTAAATGGCCATTTGAAACACTACTTGTCTGTCGTCAACACGTTGCGGACTTCAATCAGGTGTCAGACACGCAAGCGCAGTCACTCGCTGAAATCATGCGTCAATTGACGATTCGCTACGATAATATTTTCAATTGCAGTTTTCCGTATTCGATGGGCTGGCATAACAAACCGAGTCAAATGGAAGATGGTCGGCATTGGACACTTCATGCGCACTTTTATCCTCCTCTGCTGCGCAGCTCAACAGTGAAAAAGCACATGGTTGGATATGAGATGCTAGCTGAAAGCCAACGCGATTTAACTCCTGAACTTGCTGCGGATATTATTCGACAGTGCAGTGATGTGCATTATATGGAAGGACAAAATTGATGGCTCCAGCTGAACTCACAGCAGCATTTGTTGCTCAATTTAACTGTTCACCGAGTATCAGTGTAATGGCACCAGGTCGGGTCAACTTGATCGGCGAACATACCGATTACAACGAAGGCTTTGTGTTGCCATGTGCGCTGCAATACAAGACTACGATCTTGGCAGCACCGAGGACGGATTCGAAAGTGTGTGCGATATCACTGCAGTATCCTGATGCGTTGGAGTCGTTCGACCTGAGCGCTCCGATTGAACATGGACAGTGGGCTTGGGGTGACTACCTGCGTGGAGTCGTCAATGAACTGAAAACGGATGGGCATGATATACGTGGTATGAACATCGCCATTACCAGTGATGTACCGCAAGGGAGTGGTTTGTCTAGCTCTGCTGCCTTGGAAGTTGCGATCGGTGGGCTGTTTAGTTATGCAAATCAACTCAATTTAAGTAATGCTCAAATCGCGCGTTACGGTCAGCGCGCCGAAAACAATTTTATTGATTGTCAATGCGGCATCATGGACCAACTGATTTCCGCCAAAGCGCATGCGAGTGCAGCGTTAATGATTGATTGCCTTGATCTTTCAACCCAAAGTGTTGCGATTCCTGATAGCCTCGCTCTTCTGGTGATCAACTCAAATTACCCAAGAAAACTGGCTGACAGCGAGTACAATGAGCGTCGGCTAGCATGTGAATTAGCGGCGTCAGTCATGGGGGTGTCGAGTCTAAGACATGCTTCCTTAACGTTGCTTGAAAGCGTCAGAGAACAGCTATCCGACGTCGTGTTTCGACGTGCCAAACACGTCATCACCGAAAACCAGCGCGTACTAGACTCGGTGAAGGCATTACAACAACACGATCTCGATGCACTGTACGCGATTATGCATGAGGCCCACCTTTCATTGCGCCACGATTTCGAGATTACGGTATCCGCCACAGACGGGCTGGTCGATATCTGCAATGAAGCATTAGCTGGGCGCGGTGCATGCAGACAAACCGGTGGTGGCTTTGGTGGCGCAGTGGTTTGTTTGTGCGATAAAAGTGATGTGCAAAGCGTTATCCAAGCGGTCGAAAAGCACTACACCCAACGGTTTTCTCTTACCGCTGATATCCTGATATGTGAGCCCTCAGAAGGGCTCAGCATAAAGGTCCTTTAAAGGGGTCTAAAGCCCGCTTACTCTGATCTTTGAGACTCCATTATTAGACCCGTTGAGTAGCGGTGATCAAAGCCAATCCAGGGCTCCGGCGTTTTCCCATTTGCAGCCTTTTGGTTGGAGGAGCCGCTGACGCTTAAATATTGGCAGCCCTCAACGGATTGTTTTAAGTAGCAGTCCATCATCGCCAAAGCAAAATGTTGATTGACTGCGGCGACGACTTCAGCGTCCCAGCTGGCGTCATGATAATGACCGATATCGATCTCGGCATTTTTGGCTACTGATGGCGATGGATGTGGGCCGATATTGTGCCGCGCATTTTCAAATGTCAGAAGCCGTGTGTGTTCGTTTTGATGTTGTTCGTACAACCAACGAATGCCATCGTATCCAGATATATCGTCCAAGCTACCACTCACATACAAGCTGGGTACTTTTATTTGTGCCAATGATGCTGAGGTAAACACTTGGTGATTGCCGCCCCAAGGCGCCAATAGCATAGCCGCTTGCCAGCGAGGGTCTGCACCTTGCTCTCTGCCAGCGGCACATTGATTAATGAGATCGGCCAATTGCGTATTGGCGGCAGTGTCATCATTGCCCGAGATTGCAGCAATATGCGCGGGAGTGAAGCCATAACAACCGCCGATGGTATTAATGGCGCCATAGCCCCCCATTGAGTATCCGATGACGCCCGCAACCTCATTGCTCGCTATGTCAGCATAGGCTGAGCTTTGAGTAACCCAATCCAGTGCAAATTGCTGATCCTTAGCACGATTGACAAGTGTGCTAACAAAGCCGGCAAATGGAGCACTGGCAAAATTGATATCTTCATTTCTTGAATCGGTATGATCGATCCCAACCACGAGGTAACCATGCGAAGCGAGATGTTCGCCCAGATGGAACATGATGGTTCGGTAACCCGTATAGCCATGCGAAAGGACGACCACTGGATAACGTTCTCCACTTTTATTTGCGGAGGCGTCACGAAATGCTTCTCCCTGAATAGCAAAGGGAATACCAGAACGCGTTTGGTTCAGATAAGTTGCCTTCTCGCCACTGTTTTTGAGGGCTGGGTACCAAACTTCAAACTGCAGCTCCCGTCCCTCTGGCGAGGGCGCCAAAGGGTTAAAAGACTGAGGGTTGGATACAGAGTGTGTTTGAACGCCAACAGCGTAAGTACCGCTGGCGCTAAGCGCAGGTGTCACATCGTCTGGTAAGCCAGCGAAAAGGGACTCAGGTACTGGAGAAGCATGAGCGCTTACGGCTGCAATTAAGCCAAAGCACGCTGAAGTTAACTTGGTTTTTATCATTGTATTCCCGTTTAGTATTGAGGTTCATCCTCGCCACAACGGGCGCCTAATCAGGCGTCGGTCATCACCGTTTTCATCATGGCAGACAGCATGTCCTTCACAAGTGCAAAGGCAACCTCTGATTGTTTTTGTACAATGGCATCAAAGATAGCCGTGCACGTTGTTACATTTGTCAAATTTACGCCTTGTATCCTGCTGGAGTAACGCGACGTAACGCGCAGCGCAGTACTGGTAAACTCGATCAGCTGCACGAAAAAGCGATTATGCGTGGCTTCAAACAACGCGGTAACAAACGCTATATCCGCATCTAGCGAATCGTCTAAGCCCATTTCCGCGTCACGCATCCGGTCGATTGCTTTGCGCAATTGAACGATATTCTCGGGTGTTGCATGTTGCGCTGCTAACGCCGCTGCTTGAGGGTCTGTTACCAGACGCATCTCAAAAAACTCACGCAACAGATCCAGTGTCGGTTTGCTGACCAATGTCCACTTCAACACGTCAGGATCGAACATATTCCAGTTTCGTTCTGGCTGGATTCGAATACCTTGTTTGGGTCGTGAACGAATGAGTCCTTTGGCCGATAGCATTTTTACTGCTTCTCGGGTGGAACTACGGCTGACGCCAAACTGGTCGCAGATTTCCGCTTCTGAGGGGAGTGAGTCAGTAAAATCCCCCCGCACAATCGCCAGACCGAGCGTATGCGTTAAATTCTGTGTGATATTCAGTGGGGAAGTTTGCGACATTAGATTCTAACAACTTGATAAACAAGTCATATAAATATCACAACTTAACAACTGATGTCACTCTGGGACTCGGTTACAACACACTTAATTCCTACACGGGAAACAGGTCACTAAAATGTATATCAGACAGATTTCTTAGACGCCGAGCGGTTTGCTCGGGTGTGAAATCACTGCCGATGAAACGCTGAATCCCAAATAAACCTGATCGGCGTGTGCCTTCTGGCGATACGATTGCGCAGAGGGTTTGTGATCCTTTAACCTGTTGTCGCCAGTCGATATTGAGTGCCACCGCAGACATCATCAAATTGTCGTAGCGAGTGGAAAGCTTCGTTAAGATTGCAGCCAAACTGCCAATGAGCTCGTCGCTTAACGCCGCCATGTCTTTAATATTGTGCCTACATGTTACTTGCGTCGCAAAGGCGCCACTGTCACCCTGCACTGCATCGACAGTCCAGTCATTATTCTCGCAAACTCGAGTGTTCATGCTTTGCGGTAACGGCTTATCAGCCTCGAGTACTGTGGCAAATGTGCAACTGCCAAGAAAGCTGTTAGTCAGTGAGCCAGTTTGCCAGTCCCTAATTTGTTGAATTCTTTGCAGCGTGGTCATCTCTGCAAAAGTCATCGAACCCCGCTTAGTATTCTCTGCCGTGAGTTTCGATTGACGTATTGAATTGTTAACCTTATTAACTGATTTAACTAACGTCATATGTGAATTCATAATGTGCCCCGTACTCGCTTAAAAAGTAATAAAGGGTATGCGTTTACCCTTTATTATAATTTGCAATATATGGTTTCGCTATTATTGTAATTTTGACCAAATTATTTTTATTTATATATTTCATGCATTTAGGTTGTGTTGTTCATCTATTACTACACCAGGTAACAATTTGAACAAATTTTTGATCCATAGATCGTTAACAGCATGTTTACATAAGGGTATACGCTTTCCCTAATTTTGCAAATAATTTTGCCTATGACTTGCAATAAAACACATTTATCTTAATTATTGTTGGCAATTCTCTTTAGCTATAGGCTGAAAGGGTAAGCGGTTTACAGTTCTTGTTTGGAGATCACATGGCGACAATGAAGGAAATTGCTGATGCAGCAGGGGTCTCCCAAGCGACTGTCTCCCGTGTGATCAACGACGGCCCAAAAGTGGGCAAAAAAACCCGAGAACGGGTCAAAAATATTATCCGTGAATTAAACTACCGTCCGAATGCAAATGCGCGCGCATTAGCAACAAGCCGCAGCGACGCGGTGGGTGTTGTCATTGCTGATTTGTACGAGCCGTTCTTTGCCGCATTGGCCCATGGTGTCGAAACGGTAGCACGCAAGCATAATACACAAATTTTAATCAGTGGCGGCACTATCGGTGAGGAACCCGAAGAAAAGGCCATCAATACCTTGCTAGGCCATCGCTGCGATGCGATGGTCGTCCACTGTAAATCGCTACCGGACGAGCGTTTAATCGAAATTGCGAAACAGGTTCCAGGTTTCGTCTTGATCAATCGGTATATCCCAGCAATCGCTTCACAGTGTGTTTGGTTGGACAACCAGGTGGGCGGGCGCATGATGGCTGATTATATGATCCGCCAGGGGCATCGGAAGTTTGCTGTTATTTCAAGTGATTTCCCTATTGATGATCCAGAGCAGCGGATCGAAGGCATTAATCAGGCCTTGGCTGCCGCGGGTATTGACCTACCCGAAGTCAATATTGAATATGGACCGCCCAATCAAGAGGGTGGGGAGATGGCCATTCAAAATTTGCTCTCAAAAGGCGCTGAGTTTACCGCGGTATTAGCTTACAACGATGCTATGGCATCGGGTGCGATGACCATGTTGATGGACCACGATATTGAAGTGCCGAAGGATGTATCTGTGATTGGATACGATGACATCTTATTAGCTAAATATTGTCGACCTAAACTCACGACATTGCGTTATCCGATTGAAATGATGGCGTCAAAAGCGACCGAGCTCGCGTTGCAGTACGCCCAAGGTATCCAGTCTCAGCCAGGCACGACGTTTAAGTATCAACCCACTATTGTAAAGCGAGATTCAGTCAAGAAATGTTAGTAGATGAGATGAAGTTTGTCGTTTTACGTTCGGCCGAAACTGAAATAGAAGTCTGTAACTTGGGGGCTAGACTCACGCGTTGGAACGTCAAAGTCGCAGGTCAAGAACGCGCAATTATTTTACGTTATTCAACGCCGCAAGCAATTTGTGATGATGCCTTTTATGTGGGAGCGGTTGCCGGACCATATGCTAATAGAATCAAAAAAGGCCGAGTTGGATCAGGTAATAAAAGTATACAGTTGGCGATAAACGACGGCGAGAATCACCTTCATGGCGGGCCAAACGCCCTAGATAAACACTTGTGGGAAATCCTAAGTCACGACGCATCTCATGTGAAAATGTCCTGTGAAACCGCTGATGGGTGGAACGGCTATCCAGGTCCGATGCAGTTCGTTATTGAATATCGACTAGAGGGTAATTCACTAACATTGGTGTGTGAGGTAAAAGCGTCCAAGAACACGATTGCAGGCATGACTGGCCATAGTTATTTCAATTTAAACGGTATCGACTCGGGGAAATCAGGTCTTGCTCAGTGGGTGCGATCAAATGCCACTCATCTCACAGAGAAATTTGATGACGGTTTACCCTCAGGAACTCAGACTCATACTCAAGAATCAGCATTTGATTTCAGACAATTGACCTTGCTGAAAGCGCTCGAGCAAGCGGGAACACTCGATCATAATTTTGTCTATGATGCAGAGCCTCAGGAAACTGAACTTTGGAGCGAAAGTCGAGACTTGGGCATGCGTGTGAGTTCAAACTATCCGGCTGCACAGCTATACACTGGCGGCTTTTTAAGCGGTACATTTGTGCCCCATCAAGGTGTATGTATTGAGCCTCATTTTGGTGCAGACGCGCCAAATGCCAAGGGTAATCCGCAAGGGCTGCTGGCATCGGGGGAGCGCAGCCATTACGAGATCCGTTATGAGGTTATTATCCCTGGGTAGTCAGGCTGTTAATAAAAACGAGGTTAGTCCGTCTTGAGGTAGGTATAACCGGCTAAGCATGACTCATAAAAATCGGTCCATTTGACGCCTTCTCGAGGTTTCATTCCCCCTGCCGCAACATGTTTGTCGATTAAGCGTTTCACATCTGTTGCCATTGAATGTGGGTTGTATTGCATGACGCTAAGCACATCATTGACAGAAGAACCTTTTACAATTTCTTCAATGTAGAAGTCTTGTGGGTCATCGTCATAACTGAAAATGTGGACTTCATTCAAGCGCCCAAATAGATTGTGCATATCCCCCATGACGTCTTGATACGCTCCAGTCAAAAATAATCCCATGTAATAAGGCTCGTCTTTGCGCAGCGGGTGTACGGGGAGTACATCGGTGATGCTGCGTTCAATCGCAAATTGGTCTATTTTGCCGTCACTGTCACAGGTGATATCGACCAAAGAACAATTCACTGTCGGTTCTTCGTGCATACGCGTTAACGGTACAACCGGCAATAATTGGTCGATTGCCCAAGTGTCAGCCGCGGACTGGAAAACAGAGAAGTTACACAAATACTGGGAGGACAAACTAAAGTCCAATTCCTGAAGTTCTTCTGGGACAAAATCTCGGTTGCGGAAGCGCCGCTGGAGGTCGGTCATGATCTGCCAATATAGGGTTTCAATTTTGCCTAGCTCTTCCAATGACAAAACACGTAGCTTGAACGCGTCCATTGCCTTTTCTTTGTATTCCGAGGCGTCATTGAAGAGTTCTTGTAAATTCGGATGATGCTCTCGGGTTAAATACAATTCGCGAATATTGGTGACAAAAATATGTTCGCCTTCGACTTGTGAGGTATCAATTTGCGCACTATCTGCGCGAATTTCGCCGACTATTTCGGTGATCACGCAGCTGTGATGCGCGGTTATTGCCCGTCCGCTCTCGCTGACTAAATTTGGGTGAGGAACTTCCTCTAAGTCACACAATTCTTTCATGCCGTAGACAACATCTGCGACATACTCACCCATAGTATAATTTCGAGACGAGTCGTTAGTAGACTTGCTACCGTCATAATCGATGCCTAAGCCGCCGCCAACGTCAACGTATTCCAACGCAAATCCCATCTTATGTAGATCTGCATAAATTCTGGCGCCTTCGGTTATCGCTTCTTTAACCGCTCGAATGTCGGTCAATTGACTGCCGATGTGAAAATGCAGCAGTTTTAAGCAGTGACCAAGACCTTCTGATTCCAAGTAGCGTGCAGATTGAATGATTTCACTGATAGTCAGGCCAAACTTAGCGCGATCGCCGCCTGACCCTTCCCATTTCCCTCGGCCCTTGACAGTCATTTTGGACCGGACACCGATGATGGGATCAACGCCAAGCTCTTTGGCGATTTTTACGATTAGTAGGAGTTCGCTGTACTTTTCAACCACCACAACCATCTTGCGGCCCAGCTTGGTGCCGAGCAAAGCCAAGCGCATAAACTCTTCGTCTTTATAGCCGTTTAAAATGGTTAGCGAGTCAGGATTAGTGTTGTATGCCAATACGGTAATGAGTTCTGCTTTTGAACCCGCTTCGAGGCCGTAATTGAACGGTTTGCCCGCATCAACAATTTCCTCAACCACTTCACGCATCTGATTGACTTTAACCGGATATACGCCATTGTATTCGCCTTGGTAATCTGCCTCCTGAATGGTTTCATCAAACACGCGATTCAAGGTCTCAACTTGAGTGCGCAGGACATCGTGGAAACGCACAACGACGGGGAATTGAATCCCTTCTTGTTTTATTTCTTCGATCACTGCGCTAAAGTCGATGCGCATTGACGGGTTACCTGGTACTGGGGTTACTTGAACATTGCCATTCTCACCTATGTGAAAGTATCCTCCCCCCCATCGAGATACGCCATAAACGCGCTCGGCATCATCTATTGTCCAAGTTTGGTTTGAATCTGACACGGCATGCCCTCTAAACAACTCACGGTAAACGAATTACGCCTCTGAATGTAATACGTCTTATTGTCAAAAAAAGGCCGTAAGTATAGCGATCAATTTTGGCTATACCAAAATACTTCGTCGATACTCTTAGAAAAAACCAGCGCGATCTTAAAGGCGACTTCCAAAGAAGGTGAATACTTACCTTTTTCGATTGCCATTATTGTTTGGCGTGTGACGCCCACCCGTTGTGCGAGCTCTTGTTGGGTCATCTCGTCCGCAAAAAAGCGGCACTCCCGTACCTTGTTATGCAGAGCCATTTCTACACTCCAGAGCGGTAGCTTTTGATCATCATTACAAATCTGACAATTTCAGCCAACAGTGCACTAAACATCAGAATATGAACGCCAATAAACGGAATTTGAATACTGCTATCTGACATCTGTGGAAATTGCTCAACGATCAGTAAATGTCCAATGGTGACGACTACACCGGTAAACATGATGGCATAGGCAGGTTTGGTCGCAGACATTTCAATTTGCTTGTCCCGTTCATCGCCTTCTTGATCTTCCTTATTAGGATAGGCCATCGCTAATACCGTATGAAAAACAGCTTCAGCCATGATGACGGCAATGATGGCGGTATTGAGCATGACAATCGCGGCGCTCTTTTTGCTATCCATGTCGATATCACTGCTGTGCATACCGACCAAGTTGAACAGATAATCACCCCAGATATAAATCATGATGACCAAGGAAATCCATGCACTTTTTTCACTGAAAGACATATTCATATCAGAAACCTTAGGTTATTCAATTAATACACATTGTTTGATATAAAGTACTAAATGTCAAAAATAATTAACATTATGTTTGTAACAATTTACAACAATGACGTTGGGACAAACGTGTTTCTCAGAATCGGTATCAGTTGTTAAATGACAGATGGGTAGTAAGTGTTTGCGACTGAGGAATCGGATAACTGGGGAATTAGTAAAGATCTTCGGGTAATTCTATATGATTGTCAGTTGCCCACTGCTCAAGCTCTTGGCGGCTCGTCACACGTGCTGGAGTGAAATTAAGCGGGTCGAAAAATACGTCAAGATGTTTTGCCTGATTGTGTTCTCTAACGAGCCAGACCTCGGCGATCTGATTGCGTCTATCCAAGTGCAAGCTGTAGTTAGTGTTTTGTTTTGCGGTGTCGGGATCGATATACCAATTTCTAATATCGACAACGATAGCCCACGTTCCCTGTCGCATCTGCTGCATAGTACTTGCGAGTTCGGATAAATATTCCAAATCGATGGCGCTATTCCACTCGCCATCCAATCTAATTGTGATTAGTCGAGAGGTTCGGTTAATCGTAAAACTGGGTTTTTTCATAGTATTTGCGAAACAGCCAGTCACCGGATAAGGAAAGTTTTAGGGTTTAAGTTTTTCACTAACAAGGCACACATACAATGACAATAAAACGCAGCTTAATGCTTGTTAGCCTTTACTGCATTGATAGCACGCTCGCTCAGGCATGCCTTATTACTGACGAAGGCAGACCAAGACTCGGAGGTTAAGAACTAGTACCCGATAATAACAGGAAATTACGACCAATCCATTATCCTTCCCGACGAAGTTCAGGGATTTTGAGTCGACCAGAGCATCACAGTCAAAAAATCTCTCAAGCCGACTTTTCTGTGCCGTATCATTTTAGCGAACCGCTTTTTTTAGTAACACGGCCGAAACACAAACAATCTCAATGGGTTAGTGTCTTTCTTTAGCGTTGAAGCGTAAGGCGATTTGATTTTGATAAAAAATCATAAACTGAAAGTGTGAAAAATAGCGTAAACAATCAAATTTTACGCTCAAAATCCATTTTTGCCTCTTTTAATTACTCAAAGTAGCGTTAAAACGACGAGATAAAATTTAAAAAACATCAAAAAATTGCACAAAAAATAATCATTAGAAAAACTTATGATCCATCATTAGCAAATCTGGCAGTCAAAAAAAACCTTATAAAACAATGCTGGATAGCTTGATAAAGCAGGGTTTGTAGGTTTGTCAAACTCGACTCTGTGGATTTTAGGTATTAAAAGAAATACCTATGTATGACGCTGTTTGTTTTGCGTACAGGTTAATTACTATTTAATGCGCCTCGTTTTCAAACACAACTTACTTAATTCGAGGAAAATATCATGTTGAAAAGTGTACTTTCTATTGCTGTTATCGCTACTGGTTTGGGTTTCTCTGCAACTGCTGCTGCGAGCGTAGAGTCTGAATTACAGAACATCTGTTCAATTGTTAAAGCTGACGATAAAGGCCAGTTACGCAAAAAGATGTCTTCAGTACAAAAAAACTTCAGCCTTAAACTTCAAGACTACTACGGTGGTATCACATGTGACGGCAACAGCTTGATTAGAACAGCGTTCCTAGCAGGTTCAGTTGAGTCTGGTAGCTTACTTGTTAAAAAGATGCCTAAGAGCCAATTGAATGCTCCAGAGCAAGACGGTCAAACGTTGCGTGCATGGGTTTCAGAAAACGGCCTTATGGACTCTCCTATCGCGGAAGTCCTAAACAACCGCATCTAAATTCGAAGATACTGAAAAGCCCGCTAAATAGCGGGCTTTTTTTGTTTCATTACCTACCGTTTTCAGTTGGACCGGTTGTCTGTTCGGTGTCGCTGGCAAGCGTATCCAAGCTACTGGCCACGGCTATCAAGCTAATCAAAAGCAGTGCCGCTGCAAATCGAGAGAGTTTTATTAGCATGGTAAATCGCCATATATTCAATGCGTAATAAAAGCATTACACATAACTGTATAAATATCCAGTTGCGTTGGGTTTTTTAATTGCTTGACCTTCGTGTGCACTCTAAGGTTTATACTGATCAATATAAGCTGAATTTTGCGAGAGAGAGGCACCAATGAAAATTGGAGAGTTGGCAAAGCTAAGTGGGCTAACGACGCATACGTTGCGCTACTATGAAACCTTAGGACTAATCGTGCCGCGGAAATCGGTGGAGAATAACTATCGGGATTACAGCCAAGACGATTTGCACTCTGCGAGGTTTATCAAACGTTGTAAAGACAGTGGTTTTAGTCTCGATGACACCGCGTCTTTACTCAGTATTAAAGACGCTAAATCGGAGCATATTTGCGCAGAAGCAAAGTCCATAACAGAGACTAAGATTCAAGACATAAAGGTTAAGATCCAACAACTACAGCAGCTGGAAAAAACACTCACCGAGCTTGCGCAAAAATGTTGTGGTGGCTCTGAAAGTGCCGAATTCTGTTCGATCATTGCAAAACTAGAAGCACCAGAAGAAGAGGCTAATCATGTTGTTAATTGAGCATTTCATTCGCCTATTTGTCGAGTCTGCGCCTTTTCTTTTGTTGGGAATGCTGATTGCCGGTGTTATCCATCATTTGATTCCCAGACAAACGGTCGAAAGGTTACTAGGAAAAAAAAGTTCAGTGGCGACAGCGGCCGTTATCGGCGCGCCGATACCCCTGTGTTCCTGTTCCGTTATCCCGGTGGCGATGGGCATTCGTCGCAGTGGTGCAAGTAAAGCAAGTACGGCGAGCTTTCTGGTTGCAACGCCTGAAACAGGCGTTGATTCGATCGGCATAACCTATGCCCTAATGGGACCCATAATGGCAATCGCTCGGCCCATTGCTGCCATTGCCTCTGCCATTATCACAGGTACTGCAATCGCGATATTTGGACATGAATCTGTCGCTGATAACCGCAATGCTAACGTGAAATCGTGCTGTCACGCATCCAAGTCGGACGTCAGTGAGTCACCAGCGCTCTCGCCATTACAGCTATTCACTGCCATCGTTCGCTATGGGTTCGATAAGCTCTTGGCCGATTTTATGAAATGGCTGGTGATCGGCCTATTTTTCGCGGCGATTATTGTGGCTTATGTGCCAGCGGATTGGATGGCCGATTACGGCAGTGGTCCTTTGGCAATGATCTTAATGGTCATCATCTCAATCCCCATGTATATCTGTGCTACGGCGTCTACACCAATAGCGGTAGGATTGATGATGGCGGGTATTTCTCCGGGCGCTGCATTGGTATTCATGCTCACCGGTCCTGCCACTAATATTGCAACCTTAATGGTGATTAAAAATGAATTGGGCCGACGAGAATTGCTCATTTATGTGATCGCACTAATTGGTAGTGCACTGGCCGCCGGAATGCTGTTAGATATACTGATGACTACTTTTGATTGGCAGCTCTCCCTCAGTCATGGAGAACATTCCGACATGCAGTCTTTGGTGTATCAAATCAGTGCCCTTATGTTAGCCGGATTAATGCTGAGGTTAGGCTTTAAACGCGTGAAACTGCGCTTCTTGACCGGCAGGGCCGCATAATAAGTTGGTCGTTGGGTTGGGGAATCAATTGTTTTTGGTTTGCTTCGCTTTGACGTAGCGCGCAATAGGCCGCTCAACCCAGTGCAAACTCGCGATTGAAATGAGTAGTACTGCAATTATTGCCATAGGTAGATGGACATTAGTTACGGGAGGATACAACGATGCCGAAATCAGCAGTGCGGCAATCACCAGGGACTGCCAGATGAAAATTGAAAAACTGATTTGTCCTAGATAATTCATTAACCGAGAAGACAACAACCGCGCCATCACACCATTTCCTCTGGCTAGATCCACAATAAATATCATGTAGAGAGGCATTAAAACCCCAAATCGAATAAAGGAGGTTACAGGTTGCAGTAAATCAGGAATGAATGTGAATGACAGTGCCGCGAAAAACGCGACATCACCCTTCGCCAACCAAACGTTTCTCCTGTTTAGTGGCATTGTGTCGTCTTTGATGAGTCGACTCAAAAGTGTTCCCGCGATGAAATATGGCACCCAGAATAATGGGAAGTTGCTGAAAAAAATCTCAGTATTCATATTCCAGGGCATGCCTTGCCACAACAAGCGTGCGTAAACAGCGGTCGGCAACAGCGATATTAGTGGCAAAACACACAATAAAAAGCGTCTTTGTGAAATAGTTAAGCGATTCAGTAATTTAATGATAAGCGGCAACAACAGATACAGGAAGACCATGACTGATATTGTCCAAGTCGGCCAGTTCCACATGGGTATCCAGCTGGGAACCCACGCTTGGACCAGCAGAACTGTACCGAGTGCACTACTCACAATAAACGGTAGCGAAAAACCATCTTCGATATGTACATGAAATGCATTAATAAGCAGCGGTATCATCGCGAGCAAATGAACGGGGTATATCCGCACAAAGCGCTGCACTAGGAATTGGTTTGCTCCGCCTTTTAACTCGCCATTTGGTTTCCAATATAAATGACCGAGAATAAAGCCCGACAGCATGAAAAAAAGACTAGTAGAAACCCACCCATTGGCAAAAAACAGCATCAAACCGTCAGGTAGATAGGACATGTCCTTCAACAAGTCTTCAGTTCCTGGCTTGGTGTTGCTGACGTATGTATGCACCGCCCACAAGTGATGAAGGAATATATGGAATACGGCAATAAAGCGGATCCCAGTAAGAGCGGGTAGATATTGCTTTGAATCCATTGGGCTGAATACGCGGAATTAAAACTTAATAATAAACTACAGCGACTATCGATTGTCGAACCCGATTAGGTCAAGCAGGACTCTCGTCGAGCTAAGGCGGAATTATTGTTACTGTGAGCAACTGCATGTTGATAGATCGCATGTTTGCTCCGCATTCGCTTAATCTCCATTTACCAATTTGGTTAATCAGAATTGTATGGAGTCGGAGCGACGTAACAACTACCTAAACCGGTAGTTTTAAATACGTTACCTTTACTTACATATTCTCAACATACTGAAAAATATAAGACCTTAGAGTAATACCACTGTGCGAGCACTCGAATGCTCTGCTCGGCACATTCAATTGTTCGTCAATAAGACAATAATCAAGGAATTTTAAAAAAGGGGTATCAGTTGTGAAAACCGAGCTAAAGATTTTATTCATCAGTTTGTTAACAACGTCTTTTGCAGATATACACGCAGTCTCAGCGACGGAGAATCCGTGGGAAAAAGCTTACAACCCAGAGACTAAGCTACGTTTTATACCTGTTGAATTATTCACGGGCGCCGAGTGGAACGGGGAGCATACGTTGAACTTCAATGCGGTAAATACGAATGCTTGCTATACGATAGTCGGACGAGGCTCACAGTGTCACGAGGTTGAAGTGACAGGCCCTTATAAAACTCAAACCAACACAACGGCAATTGAGTGGGCAGGTGAAAATATCCCTTATTATGTAAGGACGTTTAGTATTCGCGGTGAACCAGTGGAATCTCACTTTACGATCAATCGTTCTCAAGACGGTTTAGTGAGAATTTTGGATAAACGCACACAATGGGGAACTAGAACTTTCGATGGACGAGGCAGTAAATTTCCACTCGGTTATTGGAAGCAAGGTGAAGTACGCACTTATGGATCTAAGCGCCCTACTCGGATTGAGATATTGGAGTTGAATGGTCCCGACCATTGCATAACATTTAGATGGATAGTGGGAGAGGGAAGAAGGCGGAATCAAGACAACAACTATACGTTTTGCCCGAACCGCGGTTTCACTGCTTATGAATCAAACTACAGCAAATAGGCTCAGGCAAAGTAGTATTTAGCGAACACTAAAAAAGGTGCTGTTGTTGCCAACAAGCACCTTTTTTCAGAACTGCTGAAGTGCAGTAGCAGGAGAAGCTGACTTACATCATGCCGCCCATACCGCCCATGCCGCCCATGCCACCCATATCAGGCATTGCAGCAGGTGCTTCGTCTTGTGGCGCATCAGTAACCATTGCTTCAGTTGTAATCATCAAGCTTGCGATTGATGCTGCGAACTGAAGTGCAGAGCGAGTGACCTTAGTTGGGTCTAGGATACCCATCTCAATCATATCGCCGTAGGTATCGTTACCCGCATTGTAACCATTGTTACCTTCGCTGTTCTTCACCGCGTTCGTTACTACAGATGCTTCGGCACCTGCGTTTGAAGCGATTTGACGAAGAGGCGCTTCCATCGCACGAAGGGCTAATTTAACACCGTGAGTTTGGTCTTCGTTTTCGCCGGCTAGGTCAGCAATTGCTGCCGCTGCGCGCACAAGAGCAACACCACCGCCCGCAACAACACCTTCTTCAACTGCCGCGCGAGTAGCGTGTAACGCATCTTCAACACGTGCTTTCTTTTCTTTCATTTCAACTTCGGTAGCTGCACCAACTTTGATTACTGCGACGCCGCCAGCAAGTTTTGCTAGACGCTCTTGAAGCTTCTCTTTGTCGTAGTCTGAAGTTGACTCTTCGATTTGCGCGCGGATTTGACCACAACGACCTTCGATAGCCGCTTCTTCACCAGCACCGTCAACCACAGTCGTGTTGTCTTTGCTGATTACAACACGCTTCGCCGTACCGAGGTCTTCTAGTTGAACTTTTTCAAGCTCCAGACCGATTTCTTCAGAAATCACAGTACCACCAGTCAAAATTGCAATATCTTGAAGCATTGCTTTACGACGGTCACCAAAACCTGGTGCTTTAACCGCTGCAACTTTGACGATACCGCGCATATTGTTCACAACCAATGTTGCCAGTGCTTCACCTTCAACATCTTCCGCGATAATTAATAGCGGCTTTGATGATTTAGCAACCGCTTCTAGCGTCGGAAGTAGTTCTCGGATATTCGATACTTTCTTGTCGACCAAAAGAATGAATGGGCTGTCGAGTTCAACCGTGCCGTTCTCTTGGTTGTTGATGAAGTATGGAGAAAGGTAACCGCGGTCAAACTGCATACCTTCAACGACGTCTAGTTCGTTTTGAAGTGCTTGGCCTTCTTCAACGGTGATCACGCCTTCAGTACCAACGCGCTCCATTGCTTCAGCAATGATATCACCCACTTCTTTGTCAGAGTTTGCAGAGATAGTACCCACTTGGGCAATTGCTTTGTTGTCTGCACATGGGACTGAGTTCGCTTTCAATTGCTCAACTGCAGCAACTACAGCTTTGTCAATTCCACGCTTAAGATCCATCGGATTCATACCCGCAGCGACAGACTTCAAACCTTCTGTCACGATCGCTTGAGCGAGAACAGTTGCAGTGGTTGTACCGTCACCTGCTTCGTCATTCGCTTTTGACGCAACTTCTTTAACCATTTGTGCGCCCATATTCTCGAACTTGTCTTCAAGTTCGATTTCTTTCGCGACGGATACACCATCTTTAGTGATTGTAGGTGCGCCGAAAGACTTGTCTAAAACAACGTTACGGCCTTTAGGACCTAGGGTTACTTTAACTGCATTTGCAAGAATGTTTACGCCAGCAAGCATTTTTACGCGGGCGTCATCACCAAAACGGACTTCTTTAGCTGCCATTTCTCAAATTCCTCTAATTCTTAAAACTTATTCAACGATCGCAAGAATGTCGCTTTCGCTCATGATAAGGACTTCTTCACCGTCCAGCTTTTCGGTTTTAACGCCGTAGCCATCATTGAAAATAACGGTGTCGCCGACTTTTACGTCTAGTGCTTTAACTTCACCGCTTTCTAGAACACGACCGTTACCCACAGCGATAACACTACCGCGAGTTGATTTTTCTGCTGCCGAACCGGTTAATACGATACCGCCAGCAGATTTACTTTCTTGGTCTTCGCGTTTTACGATGACGCGATCGTGTAAAGGACGAATTGCCATTTTCAAATCTCCTGAAAATTCCAAATTACTGTGTTTATTTAGTGCTCGGATAACCGAGATACGTTGCGGCTTTGCGGGTAATTTCACACCCTACAAAGCGGATAAAATTTATATCTGCGGGGATAAATGGGTATGTCCCTGACAATCTCAAGGGTATTTGACAAAAAAAAAGCAATTTTTTGCCAATTTGGCATTAACCCTGAGACTTCACATCGAAGAGAAGCAGCGAGAAGCCCGCTCAACTACTCTCGGCGATCGGGGTTTCCATCGATTAATTTGTCGTCGCGAACGGTGTTATCACGAAATTCACCTTCGATAATATCATCGTCAGTCGATGTGCTTTTTGATTGGTATTGATACTGTGCATGAAAGCCTGCCCCGCCTTGGAAGGGTGAGCCTGCTTGGGACTGAACTCTCACTGCTAGTTTAGCCAGCAAGACCTTCGCGAACATTTTGCGGGTTGGCGGTAGGGTAAAGAGCAAGCCAATGATATCGGTGACAAAGCCTGGTGTAACCAGTAAAACACCGGCAACGAGTAACAACAGACCTTGGGCCATTTCATCACCTGGCGGGATACCTTGTTGCATCTTCGCTTGCGCGGCTGAAAGTGTTGAAACACCTTCCTTTTTAACCAGAAAAGCGCCAATAAAGGCGGTTGCGATGACGATACCGACAGTATTCCAACCGCCAATCATCTCGCCGACGTTGATCAATAATGCAATTTCTACAATCGGCATTACTGCGAATAATAAAAATAATATACCCACCCAAGTCACCTTTTTTCTCGTCAAGCTAAATATGTGAGGGTAATTGTCTACAAATCAAGCCAGGTTGCGGTGCAATGCCATTATTTGACGTTAGTATACTCGCCTATAATGGTGCGGTGAGTCAGGGCTTGATACCCTGATGCTAATTTGGCTGCGCGTTAGTGGGTCGAATTCACAGAAAAATGAAATTGTTTACCCGCTTTGCAGGTCATTAGCATGAAATCGAAACAACCTTTATCTGTCGCCTTGTGCACAGTACCCGACGAAGAAACGGCGAAAACAATTGCCAATGCATTAGTCGAAAGGCAATTAGCCGCATGTGTCAATATACTCGGGCCTATTCGATCTGTTTATCGATGGCAGGGGCAGATAGAAGATGACAGCGAGTATCAATTAGTGATCAAAACTGCATCGAATTACGTTGACGATGGGTTTAGTGTGGTGAAGCAGTTACACCCCTATGAAGTTTGTGAGTGGGTTGTACTGCCTGCTGATGCAAGTGAATCTTATTGGAATTGGATGAGAAGTAATCTGAAATGAAGTCAAAAAATGCAGTATTTTTGTTGATGGTGTTAATACTGTCGTTTCCTTGGGCGTGCGGTGCACAAGCTCAGCAGCTGGATGATCCGCTTGCTGACTTGTTCTCTGACGAACCAGAGTTTCTAAAAGAAGAGCAAGCATTTCAGTTTGATTTTGCCCAAAACGACAATGAGCTTGTTGTCACCTTTGACATCGCTGAAGGCTACTACTTATACAAGAAACAATTTAAAACAGTTACCAAAAACGTCGACTTGGGCGAGCCCGAATTCCCGTTGGGGATTGAGATTGAGGATGAATTTTTTGGTATCTCAGAAGTCTTTTTTGATCAGTTGAGTATTCGCTTCCCCATCGCCCAAGCGGCCCAAGATGGTTCGGTCAAATTACGTTATCAAGGGTGTGCAGAGGCTGGGTTGTGTTACCCACCGACAACGCGAGTGATATATCTTGATCAAGTTGGGAATGTGAGTAGCGCTGCAAGTTCTGGGGTGGCGAGTGACGCGGATAGTGCCTCAGGTGTCTCACAGCAGTTCAGTCTCGCAGAGCGTTTATCGTCTGATGAAGGGTTGCTGCTCACTTTAGCGTTATTCTTAGCGCTTGGAATAGGCCTGGCATTCACTCCATGTGTGTTCCCAATGTACCCCATTTTATCTGGCATTGTGATTGGACAGGGCAAGCAAATTAAGACCTCACGGGCGTTCACTCTGTCATTCGTGTATGTGCAAGGAATGGCGATAACCTATTCGATCCTTGGTTTAATTGTGGCATCTGCCGGTGTTAAATTCCAAGCCGCATTACAACACCCAGCAATCCTGATTGTGTTGATTGTCCTGTTCTTGTTACTCGCATTGGTCATGTTCGGCGCTTACGAGTTGCAACTTCCAAGTAAATGGCAGGAAAAACTCAACGGACTGAGTAACGAACAGAAGAGTGGCAGCCTCGTGGGTGTTTTCATGATGGGCGTTATTTCTGGCTTGGTTGCGTCCCCGTGCACGACGGCGCCATTGACCGGAATTCTGCTGTTCATTGCACAAAGCGGTGATATGTTCTTAGGTTTCGTGTCCTTATATGCCCTGAGTATTGGTATGGGGATACCGCTCATCTTGTTTGGCATCACGGGTGGTAAACTATTACCGAAGGCGGGTAATTGGATGAATGTGGTCAAAGTCACGTTCGGATTTATGATGACCGCAGTTGCTGTGCTATTCCTTGAGCGCCTCTGGATAAGTCCATGGACAGACGTCATGTATGCTGTGCTAGGTTTCGCTGCCTTTAGTTATTTCTATGTTATGAATCAGGAAACACAAACCTCCTTCTTCAAAGGGGCGAGAGCGTTTGTGATTTTTGCCGGTTTGATCGGTTCAGCATTCTATGGCTATAACGCTATTGCGCCAGCGCCTGTTCACACGAGTGCAAACTCTGCAGCGGCGGTATCGAGTGAAGGACATCCTGAATTTGTAGTCGTGAGAGACTTGGCCGATTTTGAGGCTAAGCTGGGCAACGCTGTAGGCCAGGGTAAAAGTGTTATGATCGATTTGTATGCGGATTGGTGTGTGGCATGTAAGGAATTTGAAAAGTATACATTCCCGGATCCCGACGTCGTGGATGCCCTAAGTGATACAGTTTGGATGCAAATTGACCTCACGGATAACACACCAACCAATATCGAGTTCCAGGAAGTTTTCTCGGTGCTCGGTTTACCGACCATTTTGTTTTTTGATAATACGGGTCGAGAGCTTAAGTCGGCGCGGGTAACCGGTTTTATGCGAGCGGAGCCATTCGCTGCTCATGTCAGGAAAAACCTACCAAAACAGTAGGTTAAAAAAATCGCATTTTTTAAAGCACAATTTTCAACATGGCCTATGCTTAGGGAAATGAGTGCTTAAAGGAATGCGATTCAATGCTCAAACCGACCATGATAATCCCGGCGGTTATATTAATTGCCGGGATTGGATTGTCATTTGTTATCCCTCCCTATTTGTCCGTTGCGGTGACGGGTATTGTGATGTGGGTGTACTTTTTTGTTTCAGCGGGACAACCGTCTGAGCATCTAGATACAAGCACTCAAGCTACAGAGCCGAATGCTGAGGCGAATTCGTTTCACACTGCCGTCAACGCGATTGTCGTCAAGTCTGCTACCGTCAATAAGGAGTGCATTGACGATCTGAGTAACGTACTCAGTACCCAAACTGATGCAATTAGCACGTTGTCGAGTAGTTTTATTGAGCTACAGAATCTTATCCAGAAACAATCTACGACCATCGAAACGCTGATCCACTCAGAAGAAGATGAAGAACTGCTGTATAACGAAAAAATGCAAGCCTTCGCAGAAAAAACAGGCGAAACCCTCGACCGTTTTATTGAATCTACGGTTGAAATGTCCTCGGCCTCTATGGAAGTCTTGGAGCAAGTAAAGCTAATTGACGAAGCCGTCCCGAAAGTAATGCAAGCCTTGAGTGATATTGATGGGATTGCAGCTCAAACCAATTTATTGGCACTTAATGCGGCAATAGAAGCGGCCAGAGCTGGAGAGCATGGCCGGGGGTTCGCGGTAGTCGCTGATGAGGTGCGCTCTTTGTCTAATCGCTCTGCTTCATTCAGTGAATCCATACAAGAACAGATTACCGGCATAAGTACCAAAATTCAGTCTTTGTCGGATCAGGTGGGCGAGTTGGCTTCGTATGATGTGAGTTACATTATCGATGCGAAAAAGGAAATCAACACGGCGCTTGAGCAAATCATTCACAAAGCGCATACCGATCAGGAAATCATATCCGGTCTAACTCAGGTCAACCAAGCGTTAGACAGTGCGATTAACGATTCTATCCGCGGTCTGCAATTCGGTGATATCAATGGGCAAAACATTGAATATACGATTGAGACTATCCGCTTATTCACCGATTTAGTTAGTGATGTATCTTATGAACCTATGGTGTTTGACTTACCTTCTCTTGAACAAAAGTTAAACGATTTTAATCGCCGGAAAGTCACTGAACACAACCCTGTTTCTACCAGCAATGTGGACGCTGGTGATATCGAGTTTTTCTAATAACGAGTATCTGACATGAGTACGATTGTTTTACCCGAACGCTTTGATTTTAGTTATCACGCCACCTTTTCTGAAGCCTACCCGAAGGTCTTGGATAGTGGCAATGAGGACCTTATTCTAGATTTTTCTAAAGTGAGTTACATCGACAGTTCCGCGCTCGGGATGATGGTATTGGTGAATAAAAAAGCCAAAGCCAAAGGCCGCTCTGTGATCATTCAAAACGCCACGGGGGCGGCTTTGGAAGTACTGACCATCGCTAATTTTCAACAAATGTTTACGTTCAAGTAATGGATCAAGCTTACACTGCAAAAGCACGTGTGCTGTTGATCGACGATGACGTGATTTTTTGCGAATTTATTCAACATGTCTTCAGCCTGATCGAAGCAGAAATCGTCACGGTGACGTCGTTGACTGCGGGTAAGTCTTTGTTGACTGAAAGAGAGTTTGACGTGGTGTTGCTGGACAACATGTTGCCAGATGGGCGCGGCGTTGAACTGATGCCATTCATAATGGCGTTAAAGCCCGCGCCCACTGTACTGATGATCACGGCTGACGAAGATATCGACAATATAAAATTGAGCTTCGAGCGCGGTGTGAGTGACTATATGGTCAAGCCGATCAACACGGATTTGTTGTTACACAAAGTCACGTTTCTGTACAAAAATTTACTGAATGAAAGGGCGCTAGAGAAAACCAATGCGCAACTGAGATTAGCGCAAGAGCACAGTCGTCAAGAAGAGCGCCTTGCACAGCATGTCTACAATAGTCTAGTGGGTGCTTCAAATGAGTCGGTTGATGGTGTGCATATGATGCAGATGTCACACAGTGACTTTTGCGGAGACTTTTTATTCACCATTCAAAGCAATACGGGTAATCGCTATGTGTTCCTAGCGGATGCGATGGGGCATGGTCTGGCTGCAGCAATTTGTATTCTGCCGCTTATTGCAACTGCGAAAGCCATGGCCACGAAGAACTTACCGTTGCTGACCATCATGCATGAAATCAACGCGAAGCTAACCAATGAATTACCAGACGATCGATTTGTCTCACTTGCGGCAATTGAAGTTGATTACAACAGTGAAGAGTTGCTGATCTTCAATGCCGGATTACCGCCGATTCTACTTCACACTGCAGACAATACCGTTGAAACGGTAGCCTCTTCGAGTATGCCTATGGGCATTTTGGAAACGCATGAATTCTCAATATCACCCAGTCGCCATCGCTTTGACAAGGTGCGTCAAGTAGCTCTGTTTAGTGATGGCTTAATTGAACAACGCAATGCGAGAAATGAAATGATCAATATGGAGGGCATCATCAACGTTGCCGAACAGTTGATCCGAGAGAATGCTACCTGGGCTGACATCGAAAACACGTTTACCCAACACTTGGGTGACCAAGAGCGCGACGATGACATCTCATTGTGCGTAATTGACTGCGAAAAATTAGCGCGTACCTACCAAACATCACCATTGGCTGGCGACGATGTAATGGGCGAGCTCCAAATGTCTATGCTGCTGCAAGGTTCATTGTTGCGTTCAGTGGACGTTATCAAGTTTCTTTCCGGGGTGATGGCTGAAGCGCGAATTGAAGCGCAGTTTGCGAACCGCGCGTTTACCGTGATTGCGGAGTTGTACAACAACGGCTTGGACCACGGTGTTCTGGGTTTAGACTCTAAACTCAAAAATGATATCGAAGGATTTGGCGAGTATTTGCTCAAACGAGACGAAAACTTATCGCAATTGAGCAAGGATGATTGTATTAGTGTAAGCCTGCGCTTGAGCGGGGCCAATCAAATAGAATTTGAAGTCGAAGATTCAGGGGCAGGGTTTGAGCATCAAAGCGTCGAACCTTCAGATGGCTTGTCAGGGCGCGGACTCGGTTTGGTAGAAAAACTCTCTACTCGAATTGAGCGCAATGATAAAGGCAATAAAGTAAAAGTAGTTTTGAATGAGCGGGAAGGAGTATGAGTAAAAAAATTCTAGTCGTTGACGATTCTCTGTCGATTCGACAGATGGTCGAAACCACACTGAAAAGTAAAGGCTATGATGTTACTACAGCAGAGGATGGGCAGGCAGCACTGGATAAGTGCAAAACCACTCCCTATGACTTCGTATTAACGGACCAAAATATGCCGCGTATGGATGGCCTTACGCTGATTAAATCGTTACGGGGCATGTCTGCGTATCGGGCGACGCCGATCGTTGTGCTGACAACCGAAGCCAGTGATGCAATGAAAGCACAAGGCCGAGCTGCGGGTGCAACAGGCTGGATGGTCAAACCATTTGACCCAAGCAAGTTGCTAGCAATCGCTGCCAAAGTACTCGGATAACGGCATAAAGGAATCGCCATGTCTGTGGATATGAGTCAGTTTCACGATGTGTTCTTTGAAGAAAGCTTTGAACATTTACGTGACATGGAGCATCTGTTACTTGAGATCTCCACTGAAGAGCCTGATAACGAAGCGCTAAACAGCATATTTCGTGCTGCCCACTCCATCAAGGGCGGTAGTGGTATCTTTGGGTTTGATGCCTTGACCGGTCTTACTCATGTCATGGAAAACATCTTGGACAAGGCGCGTAATCACGAATTGCAGCTGACTGGCGAAATTGTCGATCTGCTACTGGTCACAGCAGACCAGCTCACGGCAATTCTTGAGGCTTATCAAAACGAGGAAGAGATTGACTGGGCTGGGATAGAACAAGGTATTAAAAAACTCGAGGCAGTCAATCCTGATTTTGCTAAGCCCACTGCGGAAGAAGATGATGGGTTTGGCTTTTTCGAATCCACCCAAGATGACAACAAAGACGATTCGTTTGGATTTTTTGATGAAGAGTCGAGCAGTGGTTCAGATGACGATGGATTTGGCTTTTTTGATGAACCGGCTAAGGCTGCGTCAGAAGACGATGACGGTTTCGGTTTTTTTGAGCCGTTGCCGGATCAAAAAGCAGCGTCTGATGAGGATGGTTTTGGTTTCTTTGAGCCGTTAACTGATGCAGAGAAAGACGCGACGCCTAGTTCACCGAGCGAAACTGTTCAGGAAACGCCACAACCGGCACAAGAAACTCCACCTCCACCTTCTAAACCCGCAGTCAAACCGAAAAAATCAGCAGCTAAAAAGCCTGCAGCGGCAAAAGCCGCGAACAGCGAATCGTCAACTATCAGGGTGGACACCAGTAAGATTGATCATATGGTTAATCTGGTTGGCGAGTTGGTTATTACTCAGTCGATACTGCGCATGGCAAGTGGTGAGGCTGAAGGAAAGCTTGCAGAACGACTCGAAACCGCCATCGACGAGCTCAGTCGCAATACACGCGATATTCAAGAATCCGTTATGTCGATGCGGATGTTACCGGTTTCCTTCGTCTTCAATCGTTTCCCACGAGTCATTCGAGACTTGAGCTCCAAACTGGAGAAGAAAATTGAATTGGTGATTGAGGGTGGCGCAACAGAAGTGGACAAAGGGATGATCGAAAAGTTGGTCGACCCATTGACTCACTTAGTGCGCAACAGTGTGGATCACGGTATCGAATCTCCTGAGAAGCGCCTTGCGGCAGGTAAACCTGAAACCGGTACCATTACGCTCTCCGCTGAGCAGCGTGGCGGTAATGTGTTTATCAATATTGTCGATGATGGCGGCGGTATGAACCGCGACAAGATTTTAGAAAAAGCCGTATCGAATGGCTTACCCGTTGCTGATGATATGCCTGATGGCGAGGTGTGGAAACTGATCTTTGAACCCGGCTTTTCAACTGCAGAAGCCGTCACCGATGTCTCCGGACGTGGTGTCGGTATGGATGTTGTCAGGCGTAATATCGAATCGATCAATGGCACCATTGATATTCAGTCCAAGCATGGTTTTGGCTCGACCATTACTGTGCGCTTACCACTGACCTTGGCGATCCTCGACGGCATGTGTGTTTCCGTAGGAGAACAGACATTCATCATCCCATTGACGAATATCACAGAGTCTATGATTTTGAGTGAGGGGCAGGTCAGTACAATTGGTAATGACCGCTTACTGCACGTGCGTGATCATTACTGGCCAATCATTTCATTGCGCAATGAAATGGCGATAGAGATGGAAGAGCGAGTCAACAGCGAAGAGGTAGTTGTCTTGATTGAAGCCAGTCAGCGCCGTTTTGCGCTGCTGGTGGATTCGCTAGATGGGCAACAGCAAGTGGTTATTAAATCCCTCGAACAGCACTATCGGCGCGTTGCGAATGTTGCTGGCGCTACGATCATGGGGGATGGCAGTGTGGCGTTAATTTTGGATATTGAGTCGCTGTCAACGTCGGCACGCTCAACCAAAGATCTGGAGGTTGAACATGAGTAATAGTGCTCACTCTGAGCATGAAGACTTGTCATCACAGCAAGAATTTCTAACGTTTGTGATTGGTGAGGAGAGTTATGCGCTGGACATCATGAAAGTCAAAGAGATCCGAGGATACGAGGCGGTGACCAAGATAGCGAATGCGCCCCCGTTTTTGAAGGGGGTCATCAACTTGCGCGGTGACATCGTGCCGATAGTGGATTTACGGATTAAATTCAATGTCGGTGAGGCGACTTACAACGAATTTACCATTGTCATAATGTTGAACATCGAAGACCGCATTGTCGGCATTGTGGTGGATGAAGTCAGTGACGTGATAAAAGTCAGCACTGATGACATCAGTCCGCCCCCAGAGTTTGGCGTGGCGTTTGATAGTAAGTTTTTACATGGACTAGTAACGATGGATGAAAACATGATCATTCTGGTCAATATTGAAGCCCTGATCACCAGTGACGAGCTTCAATTGTTTGAACAAAAATCTTTTGAACAGGAGTAGAGCAATGAAAACGTTACGCTACGCTGACAAAGTGAGTATAAAAATCAAGCTAATCGTGTTTGCGATTGTTGCGTTGATTGCTGTCGCTATACCCGCCTATTACAGCAATCAGAAAACTGTGCAGCAGGTTGAACTGGCCGCGATGAGTATCGAAGGCGTCCCGCTAGCACAACAAACTGTTCAATTGCGCAAATTGATCGCTCAGCATCGCGGCACATCGGCCAGATGGATGGGCGGAGACGATACGGCAAGAGGCACATTGACGGGTTTGGCCAAAGATGTTGACGATGCCTTTGACCGGTTAAGCCGGGAGCTCAAAAGTAGCGCTTACGGCAATGATGCGGATGTGCTATTGGGTAAATTCCGCAGTCGGTGGCAAGACATTCAGTACTCAGCGCTGAATAAAACGCAACCGGGTGCAGACGTATTTAATAATCACTCTGGTTTGATTGTGAATATTGGTGAAGTTAATGCGGCGATTTTGCGTTCGTATAAGTTGATCTATGCGCCGTCGGATAGCGCCTATCATTTGGTTATCGCTAACTTCAACGCATTGCCAGCACTGAACGATACGTTAGGCAAAATTCGTGGTCGCGGCGCCGGTGCTCTGGCGAGCGGCTCACTGTTAGCCGATGCGCGGGCAACGCTGATTGGATTGGTCAACAACGCGAATCAAGCCAATTTGGAATTTTTGTTAAATTTGCGCTCTGCATCTGAGAGCGGCAGCGACCAAAGACTCGCGTCTTTGTCTCGAGATGCCGATGATTTTGAACAGGCAATCAGTCAAGTCAAAGATTTGCTCGATCAGAATATCATGCAGCCAGAAGTACTGACGTTTCCTTCTGGAGAGTTCTTCGATAGCGTAACCGCTAAGATGAGCAATTTGTATTCCAAACAAAGCCAGTATGTAACCACATTGACGTCCCTGCTTGATGCCTATCAACAAGAGGTAATCGCTGAGAGAAACGCGTTATGGATGCAACTCGCCATTTTGGTTTTGTTCGCAGCCTTAGTATTTGTGGCAGTAAATTACTCGATCACTAATGGCATTGCGCAAGTCGTTGAGGCGCTATCCAAGCTCAGTAAAAATGATTTTGAGATTAACTTTAGTCATCAACGCAGCGACGAAGTAGGTGTCATTCAAGGTAGTATCGACAGTCTTAAGTCATCATTACAAGAATTTACGGATCAATCTGTTGAAGCGCTGCGAGTAAAACAAGCATTAGACAACAGCTCGACCTGTTTTATGATGGCCGACAAAGACCGAAACATCGTCTACCTGAACGATTCAGTACAGAAAATGCTGAAAGAAGCCGAGGCTGACATTAAAAAGGATCTACCGAATTTCAATGCGTCAGATCTACTCGGCAACAATATCGATACTTTCCACAAACACCCAGAGCATCAACGCAACTTACTCGATAGACTGACGACGACGCATATCGCCAATTTGAACTTAGGTGCTTACAGCTTCCGTCTAATTTTAAATCCGATATACGCTGAGGATGGCGAAACCTTGGGGCATTCCGTTGAATGGCACGATATGACCGAGGTTTATGAGCGTGAACGCAGTACTGCTCGAATTCTTGAGTCGCTCAATTGTACCTCGACCAATGTAATGATTGCCGATGCGGATCGCGAAATCATCTACCTCAACCGCTCAGTACAAGAAATGCTGCGCACGGTCGAAAGTGATTTGAAGAAAGTGTTGCCACATTTCAATGCAGATGATTTGGTAGGTAAAAAGATTGATACCTTCCACCAGAACCCTGCTCATCAGGCTGGTTTATTAGAGAAATTGGTTAAACCGTATGAAACTCAGATTACGGTTGGAAATCGACATTTCCGTCTGATTGCAAACCCAATTATGTCTGAAGATGGTGAACGTCTGGGATCCGTTGTGGAGTGGTTGGACAGAACAGTGGAGGTACAAGCGGAGCAAGAGATAGCGCATATTGTTGATTCTGCTGTGCGGGGTGATTTCAGCTCGCGTGCCGAAGAGGCAGGTAAAGATGGTTTCTACTTGGGATTGTCTCAAGGTCTCAATCAGCTATTGGATATCACTGAGCGCGGCCTTAAAGATATCAGTGAAGTGCTGCTGGCCATCTCCAAAGGTGATTTGACCAAGCGCATTGACGCGGAGTTTGAAGGCACCTTCGATGATATGAAGAATTATTGCAACACCTCAGCTGACACTTTGGCGGAAGTGATCAGTGAAATCCGTGAGGCGTCCCAAACCATCACCAGTGGCTCACAGGAAATCGCGACCGGGAATGCCGATTTGTCGTCACGAACAGAACAACAAGCGTCCAACCTTGAAGAAACCGCGTCGAGTATGGAGGAGATCACCAGTACTGTTCAGCTCAATGCCGACAATGCCAAGCAAGCTAACACCTTGGCCTCAGATGCCTCGAATGTGGCGACCGACGGCGGCAAGTTAATTGAAAAAGTCGTGCATACTATGTCAGGCATTAATGAATCTGCGACTAAAATCGCTGACATTATTGGCGTGATTGATGGCATTGCGTTCCAGACCAATATCCTAGCGCTAAATGCTGCTGTTGAGGCGGCAAGAGCGGGTGAGCAGGGACGAGGCTTTGCGGTTGTTGCGTCTGAAGTACGGACACTTGCGCAGCGGTCAGCAAACGCCGCGAAAGACATCAAAGAGTTGATTTCTGATTCCGTGAGTAAAATTGAAAGCGGTAATGAACTGGTCAATCAATCTGGTGAGACAATGAGCAATATTGTTGATGCAATCAAACGGGTGAATGACATTATGTCTGAAATTGCCTCAGCGTCGGCAGAACAGGCCAGTGGTATCGATGAAATCAATAAAGCCATTGTGCAAATGGATGAGATGACTCAGCAAAATGCAGCATTGGTTGAGCAAGCCGCGGCTGCCGCCGAGAGCATGAACAATCAAGCACAACAGTTGGTAGAGCGAGTGGAAACTTTCCACCTTGACGAGTCAATGGTCTCTGAACATAAACGTCCCGTTGCGACCTTGGAGCACAAACCCGCGGGCCCAGCAAAAGGCCAAGAGCTCGTTGAGCCCGACTTACCGAGCAGCAGCGTGGATGACGATGATGAGTGGGAGAGCTTTTGACGCATTCGTTTAATGCCGAACGGGAATTTGCGTTTCATCACGCCGATTTTGAGAATGTCCGCCAGCGTTTGAAGTCGCTGGCGGGGATTAGTTTAGCCGACAGCAAAGACTCAATGGTTTATAGTCGGTTGGCCAGACGTATCCGAGCCCTCAAGCTCAACTCGTTCGCACAGTATTTACAGCGCTTGGACCATGATAGCGCTGAAATCGAGTATTTCGTCAATGCGCTGACGACAAACCTGACCTCATTTTTTCGCGAATCACATCACTTTGATGTGCTCAAGCAGTTTCTGCAGGAGCGTCGTGAGCCACTGCGGATATGGTGCGCGGCGGCGAGTTCGGGAGAAGAGCCCTATTCAATAGCGATGGCATGTGCTGAAGCACGAGGTAGTTTTAAGCATAACATTGATATTATTGCCTCTGATATTGACAGTAACGTTTTGCAAAAAGCTCGCTCAGCAGTGTATCCGATCACTGCTGTTCAGAAGGTTGCCAAAAAGCGCAAAGAGTCTTTCTTTTTACGCGGTAAGGGCAAGCGTTCTGGAATGGTCAAATTGATACCTGAGATTCAAAAGTCGGTTACGTATTTTCAGCAAAACTTGCTGGATACTAAATGGCAATTAGATGCGCCCGTTGATGTAGTGTTTTGTCGGAATGTCATGATCTATTTTGATCGACCAACACAAGATCGGCTTATTCGTCAGTTCATTCAACATATGAACCCCAACAGTATGTACATCGCCGGACATTCGGAGAATTTTACCTCCTTACCTAAGGAGCTTAAGTTACTTGGACAAACGGTTTACCGTTGCAAGGGCGCGTGAGGTCATGAGCATCTATGAATCCTAATCGATACTTTGACCGTCACTTTGGCCGCACAGCCGTTAAGATTCTCCCTGGGGAATATTATGCGACCGCAGAAAAAAACATGATTGTGACCGTATTAGGTTCCTGTGTTTCTGTGTGTCTGCGCGATCCAATCACCAAAATTGGTGGCATGAATCACTTTTTACTACCGAGTAGTGATGACGCCGGTAGTGACTCAATGTTGTCTGAATCTGCACGCTACGGTTCATTCGCGATGGAACTGTTAATCAACGAAATGCTCAAACTGGGCGCCGGCAAATCACGCTTGGAGGCGAAGGTTTTTGGTGGCGGGAATGTCATGCAAGGGCTTACTATGGGGAATGTCGGTGAACGCAATGGAGAGTTTGTCTTGCATTACCTAAAAATGGAAGGCATTCCGATTTTGGCAGAAGATTTGTTGGGGCCTTATCCGCGCAAGATCTACTTTTTCACCGACAGTGGTGAAGTCAAAGTGCGCAAATTGAAAACGATGCACAACACCACAATTGTGGATCGCGAGAGCGAGTACCGAATGCGGATTAAACGCCAGAAACCGACCGGTGACGTTGATTTATTCTGAGGAGCGAGACAGTGATATCTGTATTAGTGGTAGATGATTCTTCGTTAATCCGAAGTCTGTTGAGTGAAATAGTTGAGAGCCATCCGCTGCTCAGTCTAGCGGGTGCTGCACCGGATGCATTTGTCGCAAAACAAATGGTTAACGAGCGTAATCCCGACGTCATTACACTCGATATTGAGATGCCAAAAGTGAATGGACTTACCTTTTTAGACCGTTTGATGAAGGCGCGGCCCACCCCGGTGGTGATGTTTTCGTCACTGACGGAAAAAGGTGCAGATGCGACAATGATGGCCTTAGAATTGGGTGCGGTAGACTTTATCGCCAAACCCAAACTCGATATCGCCAAAAATGTCCAAGCGTTTCAGCAAGAGTTGACGGACAAAATACTGGCCGCTGCGCAAGTTAAGGTTGCAAAGCGGTCCCTTCCGGCGCGAAAATCATATGAGATAAATTACACAGGAACTGAATTGGTTATTGGAATCGGCGCAAGTACCGGCGGCACAGAGGCGATTAAGGCCGTATTGCGCGATTTACCTGCCTCTTTCCCAGCAATCGTGATCAGTCAGCATATGCCGCCAGGGTTTACCGCGTCATTCGCCGCTCGTTTAGATTCCTTGTGCAAAATGAGTGTATCAGAGGCTAAGGATGGTGAGCGGATCCTTCCGGGGCACATCTATATCGCGCCGGGTAATGATCACCTTAAGGTGGTTCGCAGCGGCGCGGACTTTAGAGTGAAACTCGATCGGGGGGAAAAGGTCTCCGGGCACCGCCCATCTGTTGATGTCATGTTTAATAGTTTGGCTGAAAGTGCTAAAGGCAATGCGTTAGGAGTAATTTTGACGGGTATGGGCAAAGATGGCGCCGCTGGGTTACTCAAGATGCGCGAGCAAGGAGCCAGTACCCTGGCGCAATCTGAAGAAACTTGTATTGTTTTTGGGATGCCAAAAGAAGCCATTGCGCGAGGCGCCGTAACTAAAGTATCTGCATTGGGGGATATTGCTGACGATATGACCCAGTGGGTGCAGCAAAACAGTAAGGGTGGTCGGGTCTAAAGCACTTTATTGATGACGACAAACGCGGTTTTTACCGCCTGCTTTCGCCTCATACATGGCTTTGTCGGCCTGTTTTAACAGGTTGCCAATACTGATATTCGGCACACTAAAAGCCACTCCGCAACTGAAGGTTGCCTGAATCGTGGTGTCACCTGTTTCAAACTGCAGGGAATGAAACGCCTCGCGCAACGCATTTAATTTGTCGATTATGGCTTGTTCATTTTTCACATCTTGAAAAACCAGCAAAAATTCTTCGCCACCATAGCGACCGGCGATATCGCTTTGACGAATTCTGCGTTTCATCAATTGCGACAAACCAACTAACACGTTGTCACCAGTCGAGTGACCATAAGTATCATTGACGTGTTTGAAATTGTCCAAGTCTAGCATGGCAACCGCGAAGGTAGATTCCAAACGACTTGCCATTCGTTGACAGTTGGAGACCGCCTCCATCAATTGTCCGTGATTCATTAACCCGGTTAGACCATCTTTGATGGCCATTGAACGGACGTGTTGGCCACGCATCATGCGATATTCAATTTGCGCGAAAATATGTTCGGGAGAATCGGCTTTCGAAATCACGTCTTCGCCGCCAGCTTCGAGTACCTTTAATTTAGTTTCAAGCGAATGGTCGGCACTCAAGAATACAATCGGTACGTACTCAAATCGCGCTTCATGGCGCAATATTTTCGCTACCTCTAGCCCGCTAATATCTGGCATATTGATATCGAGTAAAAAGACGTCAGGAATGCTGACATTTAAGTTTTCGACAAACTCTTTAGCGTCACTAAACGCATTTAACTCAAATCCTTGCTGAATGGCGACTTGCGTGAAATATTCACCGATATTGGGTTGGTCATCCAGTAAGACAATTTTAAACGGGCGCTCAACATCCATTCTGAAGGTGCGACGTATCTTACTGATAAGCGTATTAATATTCACAGGCTTCAGAGCATAGTCATGCACCCCGGTCCGTACAGCGGTTAGACGCGTGTGTAGGTCATCCCGGCTGGACATTGGGATCACCTTCATACCTTTAGCCAGGCACTCCGAAGCAAACGTAAATACTTCAGGCTCTGTCACGTTGGGAAGAATCATATCCAGTAACAGTAGCTCGAACTTTTGATTGGCTAGCGCCGCTTTGCAGTCGTCGATGGTTTCATAATACTCGGCGTCGAAACCGAAAGATGACAGTAACTCTTTGAGCGCAAGTGCGACTGACCGGTCATCATCTACTAGCGCGATTTTTATGTCGTTTAAATTTTCTAATGCTTGCGATTCGTCACTCTCACTAGCGGGTTCCGGCTCCGGAGGCTTGCTGTCGGGGTGAACTAATAATGGATTCGGATTTTGTTTGTGCGCCGCGATCAATTTGTTGAGATTGTGATCAATGCTTGAGACTAACTCCCGGCTAAAGCCTTGTTTGACGATCGCTCTAGCATCATTGTCGACTTGAGTCGCAATCTCAAATAACTCAGCAAAACCTAGGGTTCCTGATTCGCCCTTTAAGCTGTGTACCTGAAACTTAAATGACTCCAGACCGGTCAAAGATTGTGATGCTCGAGTTTCCTGCCAAAGCTTTATCATCGATTGATAGCGCTTTTTGTAGGACTCAAAGAATTTGTCGTGAAGGTGTGAAAAATCCATCAAGTAACTTTTCTACGTAGTATTCATTGAGCATAGCAGTAAATCCATATATGCCAAGAATTTAGCCAATAAATTAATGAGTTATGTAATGCCAGCGTTCTTGTTCAAGCTAGTCATTCGAGGCTTGATTTTTCTGACTCTGCAGATGAGCAGTGGTCAGCTGTTTGCGTACGAGAGTTGCTATGACGACTGGTTTTGTGTGCTTAAGGATGAGCAAGGTAATGGCATTGCAATTGAGAATAAAACCGTGTTCCCCGTTGTTGTTCATCTGACCGGGAGCTGGCGATTAAGTGACGCGCAAAAACGACTCGATGTGAGTATTCCATTGGGTGGTAATGCCAGCTACCTACACAAGTTTGTTCAACCTCTTGCTAGCGTGTGGCCGAGTTTACATTACAAGGTTACCTGGGTTGGTGGCGTATTGCGCGCGCGCCATAACGACCAATATCGCTATCAACTGCCATTCGCGGCAGATAAACGTTTTTCTGTGGTTCAAGGGTTTAATGGGTTTTTCAGTCATCGCGGTGCGTCGCGTTATGCGGTGGACTTCGCTATGCCGGTAGGGTCAGCGGTGCATGCCGCGCGAGAGGGTATCGTTATCGATATAGAAGCGCGCCACTGGCGAGGCGGCTCATCTAGACGTTATGCAAAGTACGCCAATTACATCATCGTGTTGCACGATGACGGCACAACCGGTGAATACTATCACTTAAATCAACATGGCGTATTAGTGAAACGCGGGCAGTCGGTTTCGAAAGGGCAGCACATAGGTTATTCCGGCAACACCGGTTTTAGCTCACTACCTCATCTTCATTTTGCCGTATATCAGGCGCTTGAAGGCGGCAAATATCAATCAATCCCATTTAAATTTCAATCAAAGTAATAATAACGGGCCAAAATCACTCGGTAAACAAACCTGATTAGACCAGTATTTTGCTGCGATCTTGCTTAGATCCTCTATAATCTCCAGCACTTTTAACTAATAAGGTCAGTTTCTGAACTTATTTAGTTAAGATTGTCAGAATATTAATAAAAGTGATAGCTTAAACGCACGTTCACGACAATTGGCTGCGAAATTTTGAAAATATTGCTATTAAACGGTCCTAATCTAAACATGTTAGGGCAACGCGAACCGGACACTTATGGTTCACAAACTTTGGAGACGATTGTTGAAGATCTTCAACAAGCTGCGTCTGACTTGGGTGTCGAATTGGTGCATTACCAGAGTAATGCAGAATCGACGCTCATAGAGCATGTGCATGCTGCGTTCCAGCACTTTGATGGCATTATTATTAACCCCGCCGCGTTCACGCATACAAGTGTAGCGCTGCGCGATGCGCTCTTGAGTGTGGCTATTCCCTTTGTGGAAGTGCATTTGAGTAATGTGCACGCACGCGAGGAATTTCGCCGTCATTCTTATTTTTCTGATATTGCGGTAGGTGTTATTTGTGGGTTTGGGGCCCACGGGTATCGCCTTGCATTATCAGCCGTTACCGAACACTTGAAATAAACACCTACTGTAGAGACAGAACATGGACATTAGAAAAATTAAAAAGCTCATAGAGTTAGTCGAAGAATCTGGCATTGCCGAGCTAGAAATTACTGAAGGTGAAGAATCCGTACGAATTCATCGTGGGTCAAGTAATGCGGGCGTAGTGCCTGCTGCACCTGTTCACTACGCTGCGCCTGCGCCTGCTCCAGCGGCACCGGTAGCGCCAGCGGCTGCACCTGCAGCTGAGCCAGCAGCGGCTGAGGTTATCAGTGGCCATACAGTCAAATCACCTATGGTTGGAACCTTCTACCGCGCCTCTTCACCAGAGGCAAAACCATTCGTTGAAGTTGGTCAAACGGTGAAGGTTGGAGACACGCTTTGTATTGTTGAAGCGATGAAAATGATGAATCAAATCGAAGCAGATAAAGCCGGTGTGGTTCGCGATATTTTAGTCGACAATGGCGATGCGGTTGAATTTGATCAACCCATGTTCGTCATCGAATAGACGAGCACCAAATTATGCTGGATAAGGTACTTATCGCCAACCGAGGCGAAATTGCGTTGAGGATCCTCAGGGCGTGTAAAGAGCTTGGGATCAAGACCGTTGCCGTGCACTCAACCGCTGATCAAAATTTAAAGCATGTGCTTTTAGCTGATGAATCTATCTGTATTGGTAAACCGTCAGCCACTGAAAGTTATCTCAATATTCCGAGAATTATCGCGGCGGCAGAAGTGACCAACTCTATCGCGATTCATCCGGGCTATGGTTTTTTAGCCGAGAATGCCGACTTCGCTGATGCCGTTGAACGTTCAGGATTCATTTTCATTGGTCCGACTGCAGATACGATTAATTTGATGGGTGACAAAGTCTCGGCTATCAACGCGATGAAGAAAGCGGGTGTTCCTTGCGTGCCGGGCTCAGACGGACCACTTACGGAAGATGCGGAGCGCAATAAGAGCATCGCCAAGCGTATTGGTTACCCGATTATCGTCAAAGCTGCTGGTGGTGGTGGCGGGCGAGGTATGCGTGTTGTCCGCGAAGAATCCGAACTGGTCAATGCCATTGAGACGACCAAGGCGGAAGCGGGTGCAGCGTTTGGTAACAGCATGGTTTACATGGAAAAGTTCCTGGAAAACCCACGTCACGTTGAAATCCAAGTACTCGCTGACGGGCAGGGCAACGCGATCCACTTAGCAGAGCGTGATTGTTCGATGCAACGTCGACACCAAAAGGTCGTTGAAGAGGCACCGGCACCGGGTATTTCTGAGCAAATGCGCAACAAAATCGGCGACCGTTGTCGTAAAGCCTGCGTAGAAATTGGTTACCGTGGAGCGGGTACGTTTGAATTCTTGTACGAGAACGGTGAGTTCTATTTCATCGAAATGAACACCCGTATTCAGGTAGAGCATCCTGTGTCTGAAATGATTACCGGTGTCGACCTAATCAAAGAACAGCTTCGAATTGCTGCCGGTCAGCCACTGTCAATTGACCAATCACAAATCAAGGTGAGAGGACATGCGATAGAGTGTCGTATCAACGCAGAAGACCCTCAGACGTTTATTCCAAGCCCCGGTAAGATTGATATGTTTCACTCGCCTGGCGGATTAGGTGTTCGATGGGACTCGCACATCTATGCGGGTTATTCTGTTCCGCCTTACTATGACTCAATGATCGGCAAGTTAATTACCTATGGTGAGAGCCGAGACGAGGCCATCGCACGCATGCGACATGCGCTGGATGAATTAGTTATTGAAGGTATTAAGACCAACATTCCGTTACAAAGCCAAATTATGGCGGATGAGAACTTTTTCGCGGGTGGCACCAATATCCACTACCTCGAGAAGAAACTCGGTCTAGCTTAACCAGAAGACGCCCAACCGGGCGTTTTTTGTTGCTAAAACACCTATAAAAAAGGCCCACACAAGGTGGGCCAAACAGCAAGAACGCGTACACACTTTCAACAGTGCATAATGAGTACGCCTGTATTTTTTATTTAGATCGAAATTTCTTCGTTTTTTTTGTTTAACCGCGTAGGCTATTGGTGATTCGGTGAACGAAGAGGAAAATAAATGCCTGCGTTACGGCATAGTATTGTTGGATTTATCCTTGTTTTGCTTGGTGCGTGTCATTCTTTACCAACATCTCAGTTTATTCCCAAAACACCTCTGATCGAAGCCGATGCAACGACTTTCTCTCAAGCACAGCTGACACATATAGCGGCGATCAACGCATTTCATCAATCTGACTACAGCTCGGTAAAGTCAGCCTATTTCGAAAAAATCCATCAAATTGATCAGCTCGCAAGCGATGAGTTTTGCGGCCCGAGAATGTTGCAATTGGTCAATCAAGCGTTGCAAATACATCCCACCAGTATTGTCGCCCATTCTTATATGCGGGGGTGTGGTGAGCGGTTACACAATCCAACAATGGTCACAACATCGGACCGCATGATAAAAGCAATAACGGAGATCATGTTTGCGAATGGTGCGGGGAATTCATTTGCAACGTCCATCAAGACCCGAGAACCGTACGAACTCAAATATATGCTGCAGTGGGATGACGTTGAAGTATTTGATGTCGAGATGGTGCCTACCGTAGCGCGCAATTATTTCTTAAATCATGCGATTGATACAGTAGATGGTCATTACATCTATTTTTATTCGGATATCGCTCAAGTATTTGGCGCGACTATGTACTCGTTGACTGGATTCGAGTACCAGCCTAGCCAGCTGTCTACGATGCTACGCGCGGAATTTGTTCGTAGCCGAGAGCCCACCGCTAAACTGTGGTTATTGCGCCAAGCGCTTTATCAAGGGCGCGACTATCAAGTAGTTGAAACCCTAAAACAACAAACAGATCTTTCGCCGGTTGAAACCATTTTGTTAAGTCAGGCTTATTTCAATCAAGGCGACCAGCAATCAGTTGATAAATTATCCGAACGATTGACCATGTATGCCCAAGCAGGGGTTGTTGATGCTCAGCTTTTATTGACTATACAAACACTTGATTTCGCCGCCGAATCGACCGATTCACTGCGAACGTTACTCAACCAACAGCAGGTTCATTTTGGCTTAGCGGAGACGGTCACGCTTTGGTCGCGTATCCTGTTGGCCCAAAAGTCATTGAGTGATGGGCTGATGCGAGCATTGGGCGCGTTAGACAGCCCACAAAAAGTAGCGCTGAACGATGCGTTTACGCATATTGTTGAGCATTACCCCAATAGCGACACCAACATGCAGCACCGCACTGAATTATTGGTCGCTAGTATCAGAAAGGCACAGACGACATTGAGCAACTCACTGCGCTAAAGTACCGCATCAGACGTCACACAATCCACAGCGCGATCTAGGATGATCAAATCTAGTCAGTCAGGCGTAGTAGTTACTCATCAGTTCATCGTGGTAGTTCTATGTTTGGTTTGTTTAAGTCCGATCCCTCTAAAAAACTGCGTAAGCAATACGACGCAAAATTGGAGCAGGCGATGCTTGCACAGAGGAAAGGTGATATCCGCACTTATTCGACATTAACCGCGGAAGCGGAAGAGATTTGGAAGTCTATTCAAGCAATAGAGGCTAATCGTGCTGACTGAATCTGACCATTCTCGCGTCATTGAAATGGCCTGGGAGGACCGGACGCCCTTTGAAGCGATCGAGCGTTTATATGGTTTAAACGAATCACAAGTAATCGAGCTCATGCGGGCGAGTTTAAAACGCGCAAGCTTTAACTCCTGGCGTGCACGCGTGTCGGGTCGTAAAACCAAACATGCGCGGATACGACACCCTGGGGTGAGCAGAGGCTACTGCCGCACCCAATACAAACCTGTACGGCGCCGTTAATTCAGCGTTCTGCGAGGATTATATCGAGTAAATCTGCTGCGGCAACCGCATCAGACATAGCTCTGTGATGGCGGGTCATTTCAATGCCGAAATGCGCAGTTAAATTGGCGAGCGAATAAGACTTCAGACCAGGTTTTGTTTTGCGCATACCCGCACAAGTACACAATTTTGGTCGACGATAGTGGCGGCCCAGGCGAGCGAATTCTTGCCGGATGAAACCGTAGTCAAAATTCACATTGTGAGCAACAAAGATACAGCCTTCCGTGAAGGCCTCCAATTCATCCGCTATTTCAGCGAAAATAGGGGCATCCGCAACCATCTCATTATCTATACCGGTTAAACGAGTAATGGCGGCGGGAATATGGCGTTGTGGGTTTATCAAGTGCTGCCACTGTGCGACAGTTTCTCCATTGATGCGTTTTACGATGCCGATTTCCGTAATGCGATGGTTGTTTGCACGCCCCCCCGTGGTTTCAATGTCGACCACGGCATAGGGTTGCATCGGGTCGTGGCACCACTCTACTCGAGTAATTCGCACATCAAAACCGCATTGTTTGAGCTTGTTCAGGGAGACGAGTTGATTTCGTCGCAACGCATCACCCGGTGCTTTAACCTCTTCAAAACGCAGCCCATCTTGGTCGATAACCATGATGTCTGGGAATCCATCGCGCAAGCTTCCAAAATCCATGCTCATAGCGCGCAAAAATTCAGTACAGTGGTTTAAATTAGTATTTTCCAGCAAATGTTTAATTGGATCGAGGATGCCCTCGTGCCATTGAAACAAATGATTGGTTTTGTTGTGATGCAAGGCGACGTGTTTGGCTAAAATGGCCATGCACTTAGAGGGTGACGTTATTTGCGCTAATCGTTTCTCGATTAATGCTGCGTAGTCTTGATACAAACGGTTTTCGAGTAACACTTTTGGGCGGGTATCAAACTCGTTTTTTAGGCTGTCAGGGGCTTTTTCATAAATGATGTCCCAAAATATCAGACCAAAAAAGCTCAGCCATAGTGTATTTTCGGTGCGAAACGCAGTGACACTTTTGCGCTGATAGAAATCCACCACACCGCGTTCGACACTGTTTAAATAAATAGCGTCAATGTTGAGCACGCTGTCCGTATTCCTTAACCAATCAGTCATTGGAGACGTGCGTTTTTGCTGGTATTTTCTGGCCAGAAAATCTTGTGCAAAGACCAATAGCTCTTCACTTTGTGGCTGCTCAATCATTGCTAATAAGTGTTGCTCAACGAGCTGATGTGCGCCGTCGCTGTAAATTTCTCGGACCCATTTTTCTTGCGCTGCGTCTTTTCCTGAGCGCTGGAAACAGGCTAATGCAAACGCTCGGTCAACGGCAAGAGTAGCTTTGCCAACGCGCCACAATACTTCGTCGTGATAGCGTTGTGCGAGTGTTCCTGAGGCGTCGGGGAGGTTTTCTAACCAGTCTTGTGGAAATTGTGTTTGGTTGGAGGCTTTCACTGCATTGCGCAGTTGCGCATAGAAAAATGCCGATTCTGCATCAGCCAGCGATTCAAAATGTGCGGTCGATTGTTGGCTATCTTTTCGTGTTTTGCGGATCCCCAAATCACGCATCGAAAATTGGCTGAGACTGCCGTGACTGTGCCCGAAAAATAACAGTAAAAAATACTGCATTATGTGATCAACACGACGAACACAGTAGCTTTCAGCCACACCTGACATTGTGAGTGCAGAAAATGTCGCCTGTTCATTCGTAAGCGCCAAAAGAGACGCTTTATTCATTGATTGACGCGCTTGTGCACAATTACTGCTGATCAATAACCGATATAGTTCGGTTTTCGTTAGCTGCGGCAAGCTGTCGGCCAGATCGTCCGTGCGAATATTCCCAATCCAGCCCAGTTCAAGCAAGGTCTGATAGTGAAACGCAATATCGTTAATTTCGTCATAGTCCAAACTAGCGCGTTTGATCAGACGATGCTTTCTACTGACTACTCTTACAAGCAAACACTGAGCGTCTTTGGACAAAAGGTGGAAGTTTCCTAGCCACTCCCGATGAGACGTGTTGAGCAAGTGCTGACAGGACTGCTCAATAAAGCTGAGAAATTCTAAAAAATTATCCAGGTAGTAATAGGTTGGGAGCTCTTTCACAACAAATAATGGCATAAAACTGTATTTATATACAGTTTTGCGGCCCTGATCAAATACATTTCAATCGACGTCAACACGCTGCTTTGAGAGCCAGTTAAAGTGTTGTCGCAATTTCTCATCGGCTTTTAAGGCTTCAATATTGGCAAAATGTTTGGCTAACGTCATTTCATCATAAAAGCGGTGGATTGCATTGTGGCATTGTCGACATATGTAGATTCCGGATTGTAACTGTTGTTTGTTGTAGTGCTTTTTGAAGTGATTCCGTCGGTGTACTTTGCGTGGAATCAAATGATGCAAGGTCAACCGCGTTCGACGCTTACACAGGGGGCAGGTGTTGACCTTTGCTTTGGCAAGAGCAGAAACTGAAATGGCGAGTCATCCTATTTAACACCTAGGCTATAAGTAAGTGTATAGAGCGAGCGGTCGATTGGATCAATTTAAAGAAGGACTATGCTTACCGCCATCCAGCTGAATCCAAAATACCCAGTTGACCGTAGTAACCAGCCACACTGTATAGCGGTAATAAATATGAGTTTAACGGAAGCCGAACGGTTCGAATGTCCTTACTGTATGGCGTACAACGATATCGAAGTCGACCTCAGTAGTGACATTGGTCAGCAACAAATAGTTGATTGTCAGATTTGCTGCCAGCCAATCGAAATAATGATTGAGGACACTGGTTTCGGTATTCGACTTGAGGCGCGAAGAGATGATGACTAGACGCCAATACTCTTCTAGCGATATTGAGCAAATGCCACAGCGGTATCGAGCTGAGTTCGTCAACTGTTTGTCAGGCTTTAAAAGTGCCAACTTGATTGGTTCGCGAAGCGCTGATGGGGTGGATAATCTTGCGATCGTGAACTCGGTTGTGCACATAGGTGCGCATCCGCCATTGCTCGGTATGGTCATGCGTCCGCACACGGTCCAACGTGACACGCTAGAGAATATCAAAACCACCGGTGTTTACACCATTAACAACATAACGCCAGCGATGACTGCCGCGGCACATTGGTCTTCTGCGCGGTTTGATGCGTCGATTAGTGAGTTCGAAGCAGTGGGACTTTCACCAATGGATTCTGGTGTTATCAATGCACCTTACGTAGCAGAGTCTACAATTCAGCTCAGTATGGAAGTTCAAGACATCCAGTTTTTGGCGATTAATCAGACAGAGCTGGTTATTGGTCAAATAGTTGAAGTAGTTTTACCTGAAGAATACGTCGATAAAACCGGATATATCGATATTGAGAGCTGCGGTAGCATCGCTATTAGTGGACTGGTCGGTTATCACAAGACGCGTCAAATAGCGCGCTACGCCTACGCGAAACCAGACCAGCCTGTGAACAACCAATTGCAAGAAGATGGAGACATTGATGATACCCAATCTTGACCAGTTGCTACTCGTATGCGGAATCGTGACCTTGGTGGTGTTTGGTATTGTGTATGTATTGGTTAACATCATGAAAGGGAATGACGCAAATGACTTGGAAGAATCGTCAAAGCGTGATTAAATCTGATACAGATCAAAGTGTAGATTACTTGCGCGTGATGTAATCCATCTAGAATTTTAGATCGTATAACTATTGAAGGCTCGCCGATTGGCGGGCCTTCGTCGTATATGGCATTAGTAACTAAGAATGATTCGTGTTTTCAGTCGTTTAGATAATCAATCATTCAGACCTTAACACGCTATTAGGAGCACTCCATGAGCAATATCAATCGTCGCGATTTTTTGAAGATATCGGGCACTAGTTTAATTGGTTTAACCTTAGGTGGTGTGGCTTTGCGCGCAAATGCGCAAGAGCAGTTGAGCCCCGACGATCCGACCGCAAAGGCTTTGCAGTACACGCATGAGTCAACCGTGGAAGGTGCTAATTGCGCAAACTGCATGTACGTGCAAGGCGAGGCTGGTGCTGAGTGGCGCCCATGTGCCCTGTTCCCGGGTAAAAACGTTGCAGCCAATGGTTGGTGTACTGCTTGGGTTAAGAAGCCTTAATCTCCCCAAAAAAGATAAAAAAGCGGTCACATTTGACCGCTTTTTAGTGCTTTAAGTTTGATCGCGACTTCATTCAACCTCAGAATGTAAGATATCGATAAGGCCAAACTGTTCGATTAACGCTTGATAAGTGCCGTCTTCTAGTGCTCTTTTTAGTTGGCGATTAAAACCCGCTCTCAGCTCGTCGTCGGCGATACCGGCAGAGTAAATACTCTTGGGAAATAACCGGTGGTATTTAACCGGTTCATCGCGCAGATACCCGGGTGAAATTTGTTTGAAAAAATGGAAAATATTACGGTCCATTACGGCAATATCGACACTACCTCGCAATAATAACAGTACCTGATTTTCTTGATCGGGTAGCTCTAAGTAATTCGCTCGTCCAATCACCATCGCTTTATATTCAGGACCGAGAACGGTTGTTGCAGATTGAAAAGCGACTACGGAATGAAACTGTAAATCGGCCATGCTGGTGACTTTGACATCGTTTTTGACCAGCGAAATGGCAAAATTCTGGTAGGCAATATACGGATCACTTAACCAACTGTGGTCGATGTCATGATAGTGATTGAGGGTTAGACCAATGTCAGCTTCACCTTGATTTAGCACATATGAGGTGCGGCCAAAGGGAATAAAGACAAATTCAACCGTATGGCCTTCATTGTGCATAAATTGCTTTACTAACTCGAGCTCAAAGCCGCTTGAGCCATCCTGGATGACATAAGGAGGTTTGTTTTTACCCACTGCAATAGAAACGTGTTTGGCGGCTGTCACATTGGGCATTGAGACACAGAGTAACAAGGCTGTCGCAAGCACAAAGAGTCGCATATCGACACAATTCCTCTTGTCATTGATCGCTATCTGATACTATAACGCAAAAACTCGTAAAAGGCAGTTTATGGCTTGGTTACAATTGATTGTGGACACTCATCCTGATCGCGCTGATGCAATCGGCGATTGGCTGGAGTTCCATGAGGCGCAAGCAGTTACATTTGTTGATAGCAAAGACACCCCGATGTACGAACCCAAACCCGGTGAGGTGTTGTTGTGGCCGGACACTCGAGTGGTGGGGTTATTTGATACTGACCAGCCGGTCAATGATTTGTGTGACACCCTATTGCAGTCTGGTTTATTGGCAAGTGATGACAAACTAAAGCTTGAGCAGCTAGAAGATAAAGATTGGATTAGAGAATGGATGGACAGTTTTCACCCGATGAAGTTTGGGGAAAATTTGTGGATCTGCCCAAGTTGGCGAGACATACCTGAACCCGACGCCGTTAACGTGATGCTGGATCCTGGTCTCGCATTTGGTACCGGCACGCACCCAACAACAGCTTTGTGTTTAGAGTGGTTAGACGGTCTAGACTTAGCGGGTAAGACGGTTGTCGATTTCGGTTGTGGCTCCGGTATCCTCGGGGTTGCCGCGCTAAAATTAGGCGCATCACACTGCGTTGGCATTGATATCGACCCACAGGCACTTATCGCGACTAAAGAAAATGCCAAACGCAACGGTGTCGCTGACCAGTTTGATGTGTATTTACCCGAACATCAGCCACAATTGAATGCTGACGTTGTTGTCGCCAATATTCTCTCTGGTCCACTCATCGAATTAAGGCAAGTGATAACCGATTTTTGTAAAACGGACGGTCTGTTGGTGCTATCGGGTATTCTGGCCGAACAAGTGGAATCAATTGAACAAGCGTATCTATCTGATTTTCAGTTAGAAGCCTCCAAAGTCAATGGAGACTGGGCACGCGTCAGTGGTCAGAAACGTTAGTGCCCTAGGTTGGATTGGTCAGAGCACGCCAGTATTGTCAAGACCCTAAGATAAAATATTGTGCAAAAAATAGCCTTTTCATTTTAGCGAAAATCCGTAAAATGCCCTCCTCTTTGATGAAAAGGTCGTTTTTTGAACAGTTCGTTACTCAAGCAAATTACCATTGGTCCGTACGTATTAGAAAATAATGTGTTTCTCGCACCTATGGCTGGGGTAACAGACAGGCCCTTTCGACAAATGTGTAAGGCCATGGGAGCTGGGTTAGTGGTTTCAGAAATGCTTTCCAGTAATCCAGACGTATGGCAGTCGGTAAAATCGCAAAAGCGCATGGACCACACGGGTGAAGTTGGTGTTCGTTCAGTCCAGATAGCGGGTTCAGAGCCTGAGCTAATGGCCCAGGCTGCACAGTTCAATGTTGATAACGGTGCTCAAATCATCGACATCAATATGGGGTGTCCCGCTAAAAAGGTGAATAAGAAACTAGCAGGTTCAGCTTTACTGCAAGACCCTTCTCTGGTGCAAAAAATTGTCACTGCAGTTGTTAACGCAGTGAACGTGCCGGTGACTCTGAAAATCAGAACGGGTTGGAATCGGGACAACCGAAACGGTGTGGAAATTGCGAAAATTGCGGAAGACGCAGGTATCCAGTCTTTGGCAGTGCATGGACGGACGCGAGAGTGCATGTATAAGGGTAACGCCGAGTACGACACTATCCAAAAAATCGTCGAGAGTGTTGATATTCCAGTGATTGCCAATGGGGATATCACTGACGCTGAGAAGGCTGCTGAAGTCATGCGAAAAACCGGTGCTGACGGTGTGATGATTGGCCGTGGAGCACAAGGTAATCCTTGGATTTTTAAACAAATCATAGAGCACTTTCAAACAGGACGAAGTGCTTCGGTGCCATCATTAGATGAGCAGCATCGTGTGATTCGGGAGCATGTACAAAATGTACAAGCGTTCTACACCGGCATTAGTGGTGTGCGGATCGCAAGAAAACACGTTGGCTGGTATATGGCACAACGCGATACTGACAGGCGCTTTCGAAGTCAGTTTAACGCGATCGAAATGGACGTCGAACAAATCGAAGCAATTGATAACTTTTTCCAGCAGTTGCGTGAAACTTCGGTTTCAACCGCTGCATAATTTTCTAACTGAGCAGGTAGTTTATGTTCGATCAAAATGTAACTTCACCGTTCACGACAACCGTGACCACTCCTTCACAAACTTTGGCCCAGAAGCCTTTGCGCGATTCTGTAAAGCAAGCGGTCGCAAAGTATCTAAAAGAGCTTAACAACAATGACATCGACAACTTGTATGAGTTGGTGTTGGCTGAGTTGGAAGCACCTTTACTCGAAGAAGTGATGAAGTATACCCGTGGCAATCAAACGCGTGCATCAGTACTGATGGGCATCAACCGCGGTACATTGCGCAAGAAGTTAAAGCAATACGGCATGAACTAAACTAGCATGCACAGGAAAAGCACCCGCGGGTGCTTTTTTTGTTAGTGCAATTTCACTTTTTACAATCATTCACATTATTCAAAGCGAGACTATGGCTAATCCAATCCAACGTGCTTTATTAAGCGTTTCTGATAAGACAGGCATTCTTGAATTTGCGACTCAACTGCACCAAGCGGGGGTAGAGCTTCTATCGACTGGCGGTACTGCTAAATTATTGGCAGACAATGGCCTACCAGTGATTGAAGTCTCTGATTACACCGGACATCCAGAAATCATGGATGGTCGGGTAAAAACACTTCATCCGAAAGTACATGGCGGTATTCTCGCCCGTCGGGGGATGGATGAAGCCGTCATGCAGGAAAACAATATTAATCCGATTGATTTGGTGGTTGTAAACCTGTATCCATTCGCACAGACGGTAGCGAATCCTGATTGCACGCGTGAAGATGCTATTGAGAATATTGATATTGGTGGTCCCACTATGGTTCGTGCTGCCGCGAAGAATCATAAAGACGTTACCATTGTCGTAAATGCGTCTGACTATGAGCGCGTGTTGGCAGATATGCAGAGTAATGCCGGTGCAGTATCCGATTCTTTGCGATTTGACCTTGCCATTCGCGCTTTCGAACATACTGCTGAATATGACGGTATGATCGCGAATTATTTCGGCGCGCGATTGGAACAATCTGCAGAGGAACAGCAGCCTAGCGAGTTCCCGCGTACCTTCAATATGCAATTGAGTAAAAAGCAAGATCTGCGTTATGGTGAGAACTCTCACCAAGAAGCTGCGTTTTATGTGGAAAATCGCATTCAAGAAAACTCCGTTTCTACTGCGAAGCAACTACAAGGAAAGGCACTATCATTTAACAATATTGCAGACACAGACGCTGCATTAGAGTGTGTTAAAGAGTTCGAACAGCCAGCCTGTGTGATTGTGAAGCATGCTAATCCCTGCGGTGTCGCATTAGGTGACAACATTTTAGGTGCTTATGAGCGTGCCTATCAGACTGACCCAACATCAGCATTTGGCGGTATTATTGCGTTTAATAGGGAGCTTGATGCAGATACTGCGGAAGCGATTATTTCTCGCCAGTTTGTCGAAGTTATCATTGCGCCAACGGTATCGGAAGAAGCGCTAGCGGTGTGTTCGGCGAAACAGAATGTTCGAGTACTCGCCTGTGGTGATTGGCAAGGCCAACTGACTGAAGGGTATGACTTTAAACGCGTAAATGGTGGTTTACTGGTTCAGGAGCGCGATTTCGGTATGGTGGAAATGGACGATCTAGAGGTTGTCACCAAAGTTAAGCCTACAGATGCGCAACTAAAGGATTTGCTGTTCACGTGGAAGGTTGCGAAATACGTCAAATCTAACGCTATCGTTTACTGTAAAGATAGCATGACTGTTGGTGTTGGCGCAGGGCAAATGAGTCGTGTCTATTCTGCTAAAATTGCCGGTATTAAAGCGGCTGATGAAAACCTTGAAGTTGAAGGTTGTGTAATGGCGTCTGATGCCTTTTTCCCATTTAGAGACGGTATCGATGCGGCGGCTCAGGCCGGTGTAAAAGCCGTTATCCAACCCGGCGGTTCGATGCGAGATGCAGAAGTCATTGCTGCTGCAGATGAACATGGCATCGCCATGGTGTTCACCGGCATGCGTCACTTCCGTCACTAGGCAGTGTATTGCTGTGCCGCCTGTTTAGGCGGTGCAATAGCGCAGATTGATTACATTCATTTAGGAAATCATTGTGAAAGTTTTAATTATTGGTAGTGGCGGTCGTGAACACGCACTTGCATGGAAGGCCGCTCAGTCGAGCAGTGTAGACAAGGTTTTCGTAGCGCCGGGCAATGCGGGGACAGGGTTAGAAGCTAAGGTCGAAAATATCGCAATAGGCGTTGATGCGATTCAAGACCTGCTCGCGTTTGCACAGTCAGAAAACATTGACTTAACTATTGTAGGACCAGAAGCACCTCTCGTGGACGGTGTTGTCGATACATTTCGAAATGCAGGTTTGATGATTTTTGGTCCGACCCAGGCTGCAGCACAATTGGAAGGTTCAAAGGCGTTTACTAAAGACTTTTTGGCGCGTCATCAGATCCCAACAGCATTCTATTCGGTTTTCACTGAAATAGAGCCTGCTTTGGACTACGTGAAGCAGCACGGTGCTCCAATTGTGGTGAAAGCTGATGGATTAGCCGCCGGTAAAGGCGTCATAGTCGCAATGACAGAAGCTGAAGCTGAGGCCGCTATTCGCGACATGCTAGCGGGTAATGCTTTTGGTGAAGCGGGCAGCCGCGTCGTCATCGAAGAGTTTTTAGATGGAGAAGAGGCGTCCTTTATCGTCATGGTTGATGGTGAAAATGTACTCCCATTCGCAACCAGCCAGGATCATAAAAGAGTCGGTGATGGTGATACTGGTCCTAATACCGGAGGCATGGGTGCTTATTCTCCAGCACCGGTGGTTACGCCTGATATTCATCAAAGAATTATGGACGAAGTCATTACACCGACTGTGCAAGGTATGAAGTCGGAAGGGAATGAATACACTGGTTTCCTGTACGCTGGCTTGATGATTATGGCGGATGGTCAACCGAAAGTGATTGAGTACAATTGCCGCTTTGGCGACCCTGAAACTCAGCCGATAATGATGCGTTTGCAGTCAGACCTCGTTGCGTTATGTGTAGCCGCATGTAACAAGCAATTGGACCAACAAACGATTGATTTCACAACACAGGCAGCTGTTGGTGTCGTGATGGCTGCGGGTGGCTATCCAGGTAGCTATGCGAAAGGTGAGGAAATATTTGGACTTGCCCAAGCTGACGAGCTCAATGGTAAAGTGTTCCACGCGGGGACTGCTAATCAAGGCGATAAGGTAGTCACATCAGGTGGTCGAGTACTCTGCACCACTGCGTTAGGTGACACAGTAACGGCTGCTCAAAAGGCTGCATACCAGCTCGCAGATGTCATCCAATGGGAAGGCAGTTTCACTCGCAGTGATATTGCATATCGAGCGATCGCGCGCGAACAAAATCAATAGCAATCAGCTTCTCTGTATAAGCCCTGTAGCCATGTTAGCACGGGGCTTTTTTGTACCTTTAAAAACGCTTTGTGACCAAAACTGTCCGCGATATGCCTATTTAGTGTAACGCGTTTTAACCTGCCATAAGCACTATCGAGCTGGACTTATACCAGAAGCTTGCCTAACGTTAACAACAAATATTGGTGAAGTTAGGTTAGCTAACTATAAGGAGCGTAGTGATTTATCGAATACTCTTAGCTCTGTTACTGGGCCTGGCTTCTTTTACTTGCGTTGCAACCACTAAACTAACCATTCAGTGGCAAACCTTTCACTTTCCACCACTATATATGATGAATGGTGAATTCGCCGGTCAGGGTTACATGGACAAAGTCTTGGCACTGACTATTGCTGAAATGCCAGACTTTGAACATGAGCTTCCGTTATCAACCCATACGCGAGCATTGGCTGAGATTCAGCAGGGGCGGCCAGCCTGTCATCCTGCTTTGTTTAAAACAGCGGAGCGTCAAGCCTATGCGGTGTTTTCAAAACCATCGTTTGTCACGCCGGCAAATCGATTAATTGTTTCTAATCGGGTGAAAGCGAAATACCAATTGAATGAACCCGTAAATTTGCAAGATATTCTGACGCGTCATCAGTTCAGTGTCGCGTTGATCGCCAACAGGGCCTACGGTTCTGCGATTGATGAAGTATTAAACAATTACGTAGAAGACAATATTTTGCGCATGCCAATCACAAAGAGTTCGGTTATTTTCCAACTTTTGTATCGCGACAAAATCGATGCTGCCATCGCCTTTCCATTTGAATTGAGCTATTTCGAATCAACCCATAGCGCTAAAGATGAGATGGCCGCGATGGTTATTCAAAATACTATCCCCTATGTTGTTGGACATATCGCTTGCCCTGATAATCCATGGGGGCATAATGTCGTTAACGCCGTGAACCGCGCACTTGCGAGATTGGTTAATCGCAAGGAATACTTGCTTGCGATGACGACGTGGTGGCGGGAAGAATTGGATAAACCCGCATTTAAATCATTTTACCAAGAAGCCTTACTAGCTGAATATGTCGACTAGCTCAGAACAACAAGAAAATACGTTTAAAGACCGCCTGTTTCATCTACTCCAGCCCTACAACGAGCGCAATCTTCGCGGTCGTTGGTTTGATTTTCTGTTGATAGTGCTAATCATAACCAATGTTGTGGCCGTGATGCTCGAAACACTCTCATCGATGAAGGAGTATCAGCGCGCGTTTTGGCTATTCGAGCTGTTTTCAGTGAGCTTTTTTACTTTGGAGTATTTAGCGCGGATTTGGACCTGTACGCTTGAGCTTGGCGGGTCGAATAAAAAGCGTTCTTCACTTAAACATCGGCTGAAGTTCATGCTACGACCTATGTCGTTGATAGATTTGGCTGCTATTCTGCCGTTCTATTTGAGTATGTTTTTTGCCATAGACCTGCGTGTTCTGCGGCTATTTCGTCTTATCCGTGTTCTCAAACTGGGGCGCTACTCTGCGGCTATGCAAACATTGCAAGCAGTCATTGCTAAAGAGTACAGAGTCATTCTTGCGGCTTTGGGCACTTTACTGATCGTGATGGTGATCGCTGCAACGGTAATGTATCACTTGGAGCGGGAGGCACAGCCTGAACATTTTGGTAGTATCCCGGAAGCGCTTTGGTGGTCAGTCGTGACGTTGAGTACTGTCGGTTATGGTGATGTTTCGCCGATAACAGCGGCCGGACAGTTTTTTGCGGCAATGTTTATTTTACTCGGCGTCGCCTTGTTTTCCCTACCGGCAGGTATATTAGCGTCAAGCTTTTCTGAACAAATGTCTCTGCGGCGAGATAAATTCCGCGCCGAAGTTTTGGGGCTGTTAAACCACGGGCATTTAACCCTTGTTGACCTCGATAAGCTTGACCATGTTAGGCGTTCGTTGGGATTGGATACCGATGAAGCTGAGGCGTTGTTTCAGACGCTCAGAGAGCAAGCCAATGTAGCCAATGCTGAGGATACAATCGAATGTCCGCATTGCCATCGGACCTTTGCTGCTCAAATTCGAGAGCACAAATCCGAGTAAAGAGCTTGACCATTGAGCATGGCTTGAATATAACTAACGTCCCACGTTTAGTTAGTAATGTCTATGTCAGTTAAGCACCCAATAATTGCTATCACCGGTTCCTCGGGTGCTGGCACGACAACTACGACCAATGCCATTCGCCATATCTTTCGCAATCTTTCTGTGAATTCGGCTGTAGTCGGTGGCGACAGCTTTCACCGGTTTACGCGTCCAGAGATGGAAGTTGAAATCCGCAAAGCCCAAGAACAGGGAAGACATATCAGCTATTTCGGACCGAAGGCAAACGACTTTGTGATGCTCGAAAATTTGTTTAAAGAATATGGTGAGACTGGGCGAGGTAAGTTCCGTCAATATTTGCATACGTTCGACGAGGCGGTCCCGTTCAACCAAATGCCCGGTACGTTCACGCCATGGCAAGATTTACCTGAAGACACCGATTTATTGTTTTATGAGGGCTTACACGGTGGCGTTGCTACTGATGATGCCGACGTCGCAAAACATGTTGATTTGTTGGTCGGGATGGTGCCAATCGTCAATCTGGAGTGGATCCAAAAAATAGTCCGTGACACCACTGATCGAGGGCACAGTCGAGAAGCCGTTATGAGCAGTATCGTGCGTAGTTTGGATGATTACTTTCACTACATAACGCCACAATTTTCGAGAACACACGTAAACTTCCAGCGAGTGCCCACTGTCGACACATCTAACCCCTTCAGCGCCCGTGAGATCCCCACACAAGATGAAAGCTTTGTAGTGGTCAGGTTCCGGCGCGAGATGAAAAACGTCGATTTCCCTTACTTGTTACAAATGATCGATGGGGCATTTATGTCGCGTATCAATACGCTTGTCGTACCCGGCGGTAAGATGGGGCTCGCAATGGAATTGATACTGACGCCGCTTATCGAAGAATTGTTGGAGAAGAAGCGTCGGGCAGGTTTCCAAGTTGATTGGTTACAGGACAACTAACCTACGTTACTTTTCCGCTAGCGCGCGAATTATTCCTGCTAACTTTTCAGCCCATGGCTTATAAATTCCGGCTCCGGGGTGAAATCCGTCACTTGCCATTAAACGTTCATCCAGGCTGAAATCGAGCGCACAATAGTGATGCTTGTCTTGTTTTACTGTTAGCGCTTGTAGCTGAGCGTCAAATTGTTCCGCTCGTTTACCTAGATGCCAACGCAAAGGCTGCGGTAGTGCGGGGAATCTGCCTACAGGCGGCAAACCGCAGGCAATTACATGGGGTTGTGCGTAGCGCAATTGAAGTGATTCGAACAGGGCCTGTTGTTCCTGTTTCCAACGATCGGTGGAGTGCATATGTGTCACGTCATTAACACCAAACACCGTGATCACAAATTGAATTTTCTGCCTAGACTGCTGTTGAATCCATTGCAGTCCGTCCGTTGAGGTTGCTCCGGTTTGGGCCAACAGTTGCCAGTCGATGTTGAAATGGGGGGTTAAGCTATCGGCGAGTTGCCCGGCTAACGCTTCGACTTGCTGTTCCACACCGACACCAGCAGCAGAAGAATCACCTATGATCAACACGCTCATGTTCGTGTGATTATCATTCGCCTTAAGTGAGCCCTTGCGCTCACCTTTCGCCTCGGGAAGACGCGGTGTCACCTTGCGGACATACAGAGCCAGGACGAGTAGTATTGGGGCTAAGGCGATAAGGCGAAAAACGTGTCCCATGAACTCTCCTTGGTTGAATATGAAACGCTTTGTAACACTCAAAAGTCGCTTTGTCGACACAGGTGACTTTTTTGCTACCGCTCAATGATTTATAGTCATAGTATCGCCAATAGTGGATACAGTTATGGGTCAGGAAACTTCAAAAATTTTGGTCGTCGATGATGACATGCGATTACGGGCATTGCTTGAACGTTATCTCGTTGAGCAGGGATTCCAGGTTCGCAGTGCGGCCAATGCAGAGCAAATGGATAGACTGCTAGAAAGAGAAAACTTCCACCTAATCGTGTTGGATTTGATGTTACCGGGAGAGGATGGGCTTTCTATCTGTCGCCGCCTACGTCAAAAAGAAAACGACATTCCGATCATAATGCTGACCGCCAAAGGCGATGAGGTTGACCGAATCATTGGTTTGGAGATGGGCGCTGACGACTATCTGCCTAAACCCTTTAACCCTAGAGAATTATTAGCACGCGCCAAGGCCGTATTGCGCCGCAAAGCAGTCGAAGCACCAGGTGCTCCGAGCCAGTCTGAACAAGTCGTAGAGTTTGGCCAGTACCGGTTGAATCTGGCGACGCGGGAAATGACCGATGATGGCAAACCGATGAGCTTAACCAGTGGCGAGTTTGCAGTACTCAAATCACTGGTCACTCACCCAAGAGAGCCGTTATCGCGTGATAAGCTCATGAACCTTGCCAGAGGACGAGATTACAGTGCTTTGGAGCGCAGTATTGACGTACAAGTGTCGCGTTTACGACGGATGCTGGAAGTTGACCCTGCCAATCCACGCTACATCCAAACAGTGTGGGGATTAGGTTACGTATTTGTTCCTGATGGAAGTGTCTCCAGCGATGCGTAAGCGTTAGTGATGCGCGTCCTGCCCCGCAGTGCCTTCGGGCAGACCGTTCTGTTAATCGGTATTTTGCTATTGATTAACCAAGTGGTCTCTTATCTTGGCGTTACTTACTATTTTGTCCGTCCTAGCTACCAGCAAATGAGTGGCTTGATAGCTGATCATGTGCAAGTGATTATCAGTGAAAATGTGCACACGCGAAATCTCGAGCAGCGCAACACTTTCTACACAAACACCGGCATCCGCATCGTAGATGATGAGCAGGCCATGGAACTTGGGCTTGAGAAAGCTACCTACTACAGCGTCATTTCAAATCCTGTGTCGCGCGAACTCAACCGCAATGCAGAGGTCTTCATTGGGCCTCTTGATAGTTCTGAAACGGAATGGGGAGTTTGGGTTGCCCTAGATTCAACTGAGCGATTGTGGGTCATTATTCCTTTGCGCGGTGTATCTGGAGGCAATATTGCACCTGTAACCATGATTTTGATGGTGATCGGTGTGCTCAGTGTGTTGGGCGGCTGGCTATTTGTAAGGCGTGTAAACCGACCACTGAAGTCGCTTGAAGCGGCCGCACTCGCGGTAAGTCGTGGGTATTTCCCGCGCCCCTTACGCGAAGGTGGGACCAGTGAAATGATGGCGGTGACCAAAGCCTTCAACCGTATGTCTAGGGGAATTAAGCAGCTTGAAGACGATAGAACCTTGATGACAGCCGGTATTTCGCACGATTTGCGCACGCCATTGACGCGGATTCGCTTGGCCACTGAGATGTTACCGGAAGAGCAAGACTGGGTGAAAGAAGGGATCGTGAATGATATCGAGGACATGAACGATATTATCGACCAGTTCATTGATTACGCGCGTTTAGATCACAGCGAAAAACGTGAATTAGTCGATTTAAATGACGTTATTCATGAGTTGGTTCAAGTGCGTTTGGTTGATGAAAAGCACGATATCAGTCTTGACCTAAGAGCTATACCCAAAAGCCACATGCGTAAGATCGCGATCAAACGAGTGTTAGATAACCTGATCGAGAATGCGTTCAAATATGGCAGCCCTAAGATCAACATCAGTACGCGTTTTGACCAACGTCGAAGTCAGATCCATTGTGAAGTTAGGGACTTCGGTGCCGGGATTGATGAAAAAGATATTGAGTCTTTGTTCTCGCCGTTTGTGCGTGGTGACAAAGCCCGTGGAGCCGCCCATGGCAGCACAGGGTCGGGGTTAGGGCTCGCAATCACCAAACGAATCATTGATATGCATGGTGGTTCAATTCGCATCGAAAACCACCCTGAGGGTGGGTTGGTGGTTAAATTTTACTTGCCAGTAGATAAGAGTGGTTTGAGCCAATTGTAGGCGACACAACGGCATTGTGTGTCGCTTAAGAGGCCGGAGCGGCGTTATTCTGGCGTACGATTTTGTCACCTATTGGACTGCGCACGAATGTGATAAAAGCCGTTACCATATCCGTCGGTTGCTGTGCGGTAATAAGATACATGTTACGGACAAGCGGGTAATTGCCGCTGGCCAAGTTACGTGCCGCGGGTAGCACACCATTCAAGGCGAGTGCTCTAATTTTCCCTTTGCTTTGCGCGACTCTAACCAAGGTTGTCATCCCAATGGCGCCCGGAGTCTTTGCGATTGCTTTGGCCATTTGTCCAGATTTTTCATAAACGGCTACGTGCGAAGGTACCATCGCTTTGTTAAAGCAGGGGATTTGCATATTAATGACTTCAGTATCGACTTCATCAAATGGGCGGATAAGTGGGATTAAGGCTAGAGATTGACCACCGAGTTGGCGCCAGTCAGTGAGTTGGCCAGCGTAGATATCACACAGCTGTTGATTTGATATATTTGAGACCTCAACACTGCTATTCGCACCGAGAACGACAGCCGTAATGGCAATTTTATGGACCTTTAGACCTTGCCGATAAAGCCGTTCCGCGTCAATGCCATGACTGGCCATGGCGATATCAATGTTGCCGTCGAGCAAGGCCTGGATTCGATCGTTCGGACGTAAGCCTTCGCCTATAACTACCTTGGGATTATCGGCAGCCTCGGCATATTGGTTAGCTAGCGCAGCAATCAGTGGTTTGACCCCGGTGGAACCGTCAATAAGCAGTTTATCTGAAGCCAACAGATGGGTGGGGTAGACTAATGTGGCAACAGTGACAATCGTAAGTACGAAAGTGAGTTTCGCTACCCTACATCGTTCGTTATGCGGTTTCATTGCAATCCACGTTGCGTTTGTAGGTAGGTTGCAAAACTTCCTAGCCAATGACTACCCATGTAATGCATGTCACCTAAAACTGCGTCTAGCCCGGCTTTACGGTGGGACTCTACCGCCAAGGCTATCGGCTTTATGCGCGCGTCATTAGCGGGTAAACCGCTAATAATACCTTCTAACATCCATGCACGACTGGTGTTCAAGCCATCTAGATGCGCCAGTTTGCCATCACTTTTATCGGTCACAACTCCAGGAACAAGCCAATCGGCATTACTGTTTCCGGTCAGCGATGGAAAAAAGGTAGTTAGCCATTCAGCAAACTGAGCGTTGTCCATGATTCGGCGCATCAAGTCAGCTTGCGCAATACAGGGTGAAAGGAAGTCTTGTCCTGATGGCTCGTAGGACAAAGGGCAGTCTACATCTTCCGCATACAAACTTTTAATCCGCTGGGTGAGCAGCTTTTCAAACTCAATATCGCCCGCTATGCGACTCCAATCAAGCATCAACCCGAATGCAAATGCAGTTTGACTGTGCTCGCCGGTGCGGATTGGAAACGTTAGTTTAGGTAACCATTCACTGATGTTTGCGACCGCCTGCTGCTCCAATGGGCGAAGGTTCGTTAGCCACTGCTTAGCTTGGCTAATCTGGGATTCCCTTAGTTCAGCAGTCAGTTGTAGTAGCCATGCAATTCCATAAGGTCGTTCAAAGGACTTCATGCCTTCACGTTGATAGTTGGCGAGCTCTCCAGCGATGTTTTCGGCACTAAAGCTGATGTTTAGTTTGTCTATGATGCGCGCTGTGTCAACCTTATCACTACTCGTATTTAGTAGTCTGACAAGTAGCCAATGGCCATGTACAGAGGAGTGCCAGTCAAAGCATCCATAAAACGCGGGATAGAGCTCGCGAGGAGGCTTAATATCATCATCACTGTTGATGTAGTGGGCAATTTTGTTACTGTACTCTTGGTGAATACAGTTTAATGCTAGGTTCGAGAATACAGCTTCATAATTACTTTGTTCACTGCGCGTCTCCGCCAGCGCGGTTGCAGTGAGTATTGTTGAACATGAAAGCGCGACAAGTGCGGTTTTAAACATGCTTAGTCCGTTCTGAATAGTCCAGTGTTATCTAATCATGTTAACGCTAAGCGATAGTAATTTGTAGCAGGTCGGTTGTATACCTATTGCATGGTTTTTGGGTGCTGCTCCGTTTGATGCTTTTTCTTTTGTCGATACATGCGCTGATCGGCGAGTTTAAACCACATTTCGGCATCGCCATTGACCTCAGCGAGCGAGGCGAAGCCAATTGATGCGTCGATGTCAAAGCGCAAATTGGCTCGAATACGCTGAATGACATGGCGAAACCTTAGCTTTATAACGTCGGTAAAGTCATGGGCATCGTGTTCGAACACAATTGCGAATTCATCACCACCCAACCGAAAGGCTCGGTCCGTTTGTCTGCCTAAGCTTGCCAATTCACTTGCCATCAATTTAATAAAGCTGTCGCCAGCGGCATGTCCAACCTGATCGTTTAGTGGTTTAAGGTTGTCTAAATCGACAATTGCAATGGTCCACGCTTTTTGGTCACCATGTCGATATTGACCAAGTGCTTGCGCTACACAATCATCAAAAGCTAGTCGGTTACCGATACCGGTCATGCTATCCATTCGCCCTTCTTGTTTAGCGGTTTCAAGCTGCGTAACTGTGCTGTGTAACTGGAATTGGGATGCAAGCACGACAGTTGCAATACGGATGACATCTTCAGCAGCACCGAAATCTACATCACTGTGATCATGCATTGCCATGACGTGACCAAGTGCTTGGTTATCAGTGCCTCTATAGATAAGACCAGCAAAGGTCTTTGCGCCCATTTCTTGCATTGCACTGTGGTCAGGAAACTGCGATTCGACATCGGCAAAAACGGTAAACTGATTCGAATCAACCACCAATTCACAAGGCGTCCCCGCAATATCATAATCATAGTTGGACAGCGTTTGTTGATTGTCGACGATGGAAAGCACTTCTAGATGACGTGGTGCGTTGAACCGCGTAATGGCCACCCATCGCCAGCCCAAACACTGCTGAATTGCGTCCGTTGCAGCGGCGTATATATCAGGGTTTTGCTCGAATGCTGAAATCATGGTTTTAAGCGTTTGCTCAGCCAGTGTTTGAGCTCGCTTTGATGTGCTCACAAGCACTGCACTGCCGCTCTCAAGTGCTACACTTTTAACGCAATGTTCATCAAACCAGCTTACCGGGAGAAGCCTCTTTTGAATCGCTCGCAAGCGCAACATTTCGCGCAGTTCTGCAGGCAATTGTTGATACATCTTATTCTCAAATTCAACGTTTCCCTGTGCATCCAGCAATAAAACGCCTTCATCAATATGTTCCAATACCGATCGGGGTACACGGATCACGGGTTGCTGGCTCATGGTAATACTCTCTATCTGTCTCTGTTACTGATGTTTTCAACTGTTCAGGCCGTTGAGAATCGGTGTTTCGACGAATGTTGGTCAAATTAGCGAAAGTTTCTAGTAATCTGAACGTTCTGTTCACAGTATAGCCAATGAAAAGAGAACCTCATGGAAACCACTCGAAAAGTCGCGTTAGCACAACTGGCCCCGGTATGGCTCAACCGAACGGCGACACTAGACAAGATTATGCAGGCTGTTTTGGAAGCCGCGGAACAAGGGGCAACACTTGTGGCATTCGGTGAGTCGCTATTGCCAGGTTATCCATTTTGGCTAGAGCGCACTGGCGGCGCACAGTTTAATTCACCCAAACAAAAGCAAATACACGCGCACTACCTTCAGCAGGCTGTGAATATTGAGCGCGGCGACCTCGCACCGTTATGTCAACTTGCAAAACAGCGCAATATTGCGATTGTTCTTGGCACCGCAGAACGGGCTAGCGATCGCGGCGGTCATAGTCTCTATTGTTCTTTGGTTTACATTGATGCCTGTGGCGAAATTGCCAATGTACACCGCAAGCTGATGCCCACGTATGAAGAGCGATTGACTTGGTCTCCCGGCGACGGGCATGGATTAAGAACGTTTGATCTCGCCCCCTTTACCCTAGGTGCCTTGAATTGCTGGGAAAACTGGATGCCGCTCGCTCGAGCTGCACTCTATGCGCAAGGGGAAGATCTCCGCGTTGCAATTTGGCCAGGCGGTGAGCACAACACACATGATATAACCCGATTTATTGCGAAAGAGGGGAGGAGCTTTGTGATGTCAGTGTCGGGCCTAATGCGGCCACAGGATTTCCCAGCTGAAACACCGTACCTCGATGAACTCATCGCTGATGCTCCAGAATTCTTAGCGAACGGAGCGTCTTGTCTCGCTGCACCGGATGGCACCTGGGTTATTGAGCCACAACTCAACTGCGAAGGTGTTTTTGTCGCTGAAATTGACCACACAAGAGTCCTAGAAGAGCGTCACAATTTTGATCCTGTAGGACACTATTCTCGACCTGATGTGACACAGCTACTGGTTAATCGCCAGCGACAGAGCACGTTAAAACTGACCGATGAGTAGTCAAATATGGCAGGGCAATTGATTTGGCTGCCCAATGCCAGCACTTAAAGCTGATTAATTTTCTTATTTAGCTCATATGCGGGTTCGGTCACGATTTTCTCTAAGACCTCGACTCGCGCTCTCAACTCAGCAATTGTCTCATCTTTTTCGGCAATAACTTTGCTTGTGCTGCTTGATTCAGCTTGCATGAATGGGTTGGAAACTCTGCCGTTAAACCAATCGATAAGACGCCAGTTGTGTTTGTGATCTAGCCATGCGACCGCTAAGGAAATCGACAACACAGTGGTTAAAATAAAGGTTACTTTGATCAATTCCATCGTATTCTCCTGTTAGACACATTTAAACGTCGAATTACAGGTACTAGTCTGGTGTGCACGTTTTTTATTACACAATTTGATCATTTAATTGTCATTCACCTGTCGCAAACCCACCGATAAGCCAAAGGGGCGCGGGGCCGAGACCCCGGATACAATCACTTAGGCGGCACACTTGCAACCGGCCCATTTGCAGGTTGAAGTGATTCTCAAGGCACTGAATTTCACTGGTTGCAAAGGCGAGAACGCGAATATCTTGGCGGACTTTCGTTCGGTTATTGGGCGCTCCATCAAGGCTTGCTCTGCCAGCGCAGCGATAAAGAGCATTGCGAGTAGTGCAGATGGCATGATCACCAGCATGGTGAACAAACTTGTTTGAATAAAAAAGGGCAGGCTAGCCAATATAATGGCAATCGCTGCCGTGGATACTCGTAACAGCTGTATTTGCGTAGATAGCATCATGTTTAGTTCCTCTACAAGCGCGTTTTGATAGGGCAATAGTAGAGCGTGCAGCGGTCAACGACAAAAGGAAAATATTCACACAAATGGTGAATGAAATTCATCTATTGTTGGCTAATTGGTCTGTAGTTGAGGCGAGTCGATGAGCCAATCTAGGAAACAGCGAATATCGTGGCGGGTTTTATCTTCACTGCGGTATACCGCATACATGTCTTGTTCATATTTTGTTCTGACCGCGAACGGTGCAACTAATTTGCCCGATTTTATCGCTTGGCTTTCAATCGGCAGCATCGCCAAGGCTAAACCTAGCCCCTGTTCGGCAGCTCGCATTGCGTAATCATAGTTGTTGAAAGCTAGGTGTTCTTGCGATGTTATTTCATCAATACCAACGCGTTGTGACCAGCGACGCCAGACATCGTCCATATTACTTAAGTCAATCAGCGGCACTTGACTGATTTGGGCCAGGTCAGTGAGATTGTGTTTAGCCGCGAATTCAGGTGAACACACCGGCGTAATGTAAATTTCAAATAATACTTTTGCTTCTACTCCTGGCCATGAACCTTGTCCGATCCGCAGCGCAATGTCATAGTCCTCATAGCGTAAATCACGCATATCTGTACTGGTCTCGATGCGAATATCAATTTCCGGATGAGCATTCTGAAAATGGCCAAGTTGTGGAATCACAACATGGCTAGCCAGCGTACTAAACGTTGATATTTTTAATGCTGGAGAGGAGTACTTGGAAATGACCTTTTGGGTACCCAATTCAAAACTATCCAGCCCTTGGCGGACGTAGTTTAAATACATCTCCCCAGCGGCGTTGAGTTGCACGCCGCGACTCTTTCGTTGGAACAGTTCAAATCCAATGAATTCTTCCAGTGATTTAATTTGATGGCTTATCGCGGAAGGGGTTAAAAACAACTCTTCACTGGCTTGTTTGAAATTTTCATGTCGAGCAGCAGCTTCAAAAATACTGAACAAATGAAGAGGCGGGTATTTTCTCGCCATGATAGGTTACCAGTGATTGTCGAAAATGACAGTTTACACAGGATTTATGATGAATGAAATTAACCTTTAAAGCGGATAAGACCATAGTGTTACCTCGGTCGTTTAGCAGTGCCCTGGCAATGTGTTTAGGACGCATCCACTGATGCGTCTAATTGCGGTTCATGGCTTGTAAATACTCAGCAACGGCTTGGTAGGCTGGCAGTGATGTTGGGTCAATAACGGCATTTGCGGCACTTGGATGTGACGCTAGTCTCACAATCACCATTTCGGCAGTTGGATCAACATAGATCGTTTGACCATGTACACCCCGTGCTGCGAACGCTTGATGCGAGTTGTGAAATACCCACCACATGCTTTTATAACTGCCACCGGGGAGTGAGCTAAAGCCTCCGAGTTTGAACGCTTGTTTGTCGCCTCCTTTTTTGATGCTATCAACTGCGGCCTTAGGGATTACTTGCATACCATCGACTTTGCCTTCGTCTAACATCAGTTGCCCTATTCGACCTAAGTCCCGCAATGTAGCGCTTAAACCTCCTCCAGCAAATGCTGTTCCGAGTGCATCCACTGTGATATTTGCGTCGTTTTCTGTACCGATCTTGCGCCACAGATACTCGCTTACCAAGTCTTGGAATGGCTTGCCGCTCACCCGCGCTAGAATCCACCCAAGCACATCTGAATTTACGGTTTTATAGCCAAATGCTCTGCCGTGGGCTTGGTCTTTAGCGACGGTTTGTAAGTACTCGAAATAGCCAATTGGGCCGTCATATTCAGGCGGTTTAGGCAGTGGATTGGCCGCGTAGCTGTATTTCCAAATGTCCGCATTAGGGTCAGCGTAGTGTTCGCTGTATTGGAGCGAGGTGGTCATGTCCATGACCTGTCTTACCGTTGCATCGCCGAATGCTGAATTGTGTAGTTCAGGGATGATGGATGAGGCCAAGGCTTGTTCATCTAGTTGATCGCTCGCGATCAGAATTTCGGCCAACAATCCGGTAAAGGATTTGGTCATCGACATTGCTGCATGCGGTTGATGTGGCGTAAGGCATCCGCTGTAATACTCGTACACTACTTTGTTACGGTGCAGGATCAACAGGCCATCGGTATAGTTTTCAGCAAGGCTATCTCTCCATGTCATGCGAGCTTCACGGTTGCTCGGTGTGAACGTAATGGCATCTATCTCTGGGACTAGCGAATACGATAAAGGGAACGCTTGATATGGGTGACGTTTGACGGCTGTTGTCGGTAACAATTCCTGCATATGACAGACCGACCAGCGTAACTTTGGAAAACTAAAAAAGTTACTATCGGGTTGGGTAATACGTTTATCGACGGGCGGCGGGAATCCTTGCATCCACTGTAGAACTCTGGGATCAGACTGTTGAGCAGTTAGGGTTTGCTCGTGATCATTGCTCGCGAATGTTAGTGTACTCCCGGTTAACATCAAAACACTGTAGAGCCAGATACGCACAGCGAAATTTGCCCAGTTCATCTCTAATTTTCCTTGAAAACTTTCAGCGACAGTTCAGTATACGTCATATAAAAATATTTGGACCTGCTCAACGACCTGTCATGATGCGCCTCACTAGGCGAATGCGTATCTGATTCCATGCAATAGGTTGCAGTGTGATTGGTTCGTTTCAAAAATAGTTGTAATGATTTTTTCTCAATGAGGACTACAAATTCCTGTGAAGTACTTTTTCGATGATTGGGTTGTTTTGAACGCTCATCTGCCAGTCGCTTTAAAAATGCAATGGTAGGTTAACGCGCTCGTGCACTACGATTTTGAAACCATTATTCGCGAGTATGGCACATTGCTCTCTCGTGTGGCTGCGACTTACGAGGCTAATCGTGACTTGCAGCAAGAGTTACTGCAGGAAATTTGTTTGGCTGTGTGGCAAGGATTGCAGCGTTTTGAGGCAAAAAGTAGTGTGAAGACTTACATCCTCAGAATAGCGCACAACCGCGCAGTGACTCACGTGAGTCGGGAAGCCAAGGAACCACACAAGGAGGATTGGGATGAGGTCAGTGATCTAATGCCTAGTGCGGTGCATCGTATCAATCGTGTTGATATTGAGGTAGAGCAACAACAAGCGGTGAGGAATTTGGTTAAATACGTTCGTCAACTACCCGTCTCACAGAGACAGGTTATAACCTTGTCATTGGAAGGGTTAAGTTATCAGGAAATCGCTGAAATCTGTGGATTAACCGTATCGAACGTCGGCGTGTTAATCACTCGAGCGAAACAACAGTTAAAGAGCAAAATGCATGCAATCGGATGATTTTGACAAACAATTAACTGAGCTATGGCAGCGCCAAGAAACGCCTGCCATCGACGCTAAAAAGCTAACGGCGAGTCTGTTCCGCATGCGTTGGAAACAATTGTTTTATGTCTGTTTAGACTTTGGTGCGGTTATTCTTGCCTATATCGTGATGTTCAGTGTCAAAGAGCGTTTTTCAGCAACATTTTTCTATGGAATGCTGGTATTCATTAGTGTCAGTGGGGTTTTTGCTGGCTATTTACTGTATTTGCGCCGTCACGTGCTCAAAATTCGCTTTCAATCCAAATCTACCTCAACCTTCTTACAGGTCTTGATTGCACAAACGCACAATAACGCTCGGATTGCTTGGATCACGAAACACAGCTGTTGGGCCTCATGGCTAATGCTATTGATATTTTGGCTAATTATCGGGCGCTATGATGATATGCCACATGATGAGTGGCAGCGTAAAACGATTATAAGCGCTGTTTTGGGCTTTCTTTTATTCATCCCAATGTGGTTCTGGGCAGCTTGGCGTGAGCGAAAGTTCATTCGGCAAGAACAAGATTTAAAGCAGCAATTGGCCCAGCTTAGTGGAACATCAGGGCAAATCGACAGGTAGCTCATTAGTGTGTTTTACCTGGTCGAGCACGAACAGCGTTTGTGCATCACGTATTTCTGGAAAAGTTCGCAATGTTTTTAGGATAAAATGCGATAGCTCCTTGTTACTGCGCGCCACGACTTTCATTAGGTGATCGAATTGGCCTGAGAGTGAATAGCACTCCAGCACCAGAGGGTGTTTCCGCACGGCGGTTTTGAATTTATCAAATGCAGCTTCGTTGTTCTGATTGATGCTAACCTGAACATACGCCATGACGCCAAACCCCGCTTTTTCTTCATCTAACAGCGCCGCATACCCCTTGATAATACCCTTTTCCTCTAATGCTTTGGTGCGGCGCAAGCACGTTGATTCCGACATGTTCGTCTGTTTAGCTAAGTCGACAATCGGCAGTCTGCCCTGCGTTTGCAATGTAGAGAGAATTTTCTTGTCTTGTTCGCTTAACATGATGGTATCCGCCACTAAATATGAAGTACCTGCAGGATATCACCAAAAAAATCGGTTTGATATCGCCTTTTGATGACTCTCGTCAGGCTTTTAGCAGTATTATTTTCATCTTGTGCAAGTCAACCAAAAAGAGTGTTTTATGTCTCAAGAAAAACGTTATCGCGTCGGTGAGTTAAGCGGTGAGCAGCCTGCAACGACTCAATATGAACCTTCAACATTTGCCAAAGCGCGGCATCCAGAACCTTATCGCTTTGAAGTGAATTTAAGTGCTGAAGCCGGCAATATGCAGAGCAAAACCGGTGTTGTCTCTGTCAACATTCCTGGTTTTAGTCCCGTAAAATTATATTGTGACGAACAACCTCCCGTCGGCGAAGACACCGCGCCTCCGCCGTTAGCGTTTTTCTCAGCAGGGATTGGTTTTTGCCTAATGACGCACTTAACGGACATTTTGAACGCCCGCAAAATTCAAGTAGACAGTTTGAAATTGGAACAACGTATAGTGTTTAGAACTAATCTCGGTCATATGCGCGAGCACGGGTATATGACCGATGGTGGTTGTGATCTGGTTGAGACGCATGTGCTCATCGAAAGCCCAGAACCAGAAGAAAAAATCAAGGATCTGCTAAATGAAGCGGAGAACGGTTGTATGGCTCATTTCGCATTGAGAAACCCCATTCCTTGGGCTACTCGCCTAGTGTACAACGGCAAAGAATCAATTAGTCGATCTGGCGCCTAACCCGAACTGCGCAATATTGATAGGATGAACTGGAGGGCCTCCAGTTCATTTCTTGTTAATCCTTATCGAGAACAGCCGTTTGAGGGAGTGATGCAAGAGAACGATGAAATGCGGGTAAATGGTGATGTTCCAATGCAATTTGCATGATCACATGTGCTGAGTAATCGACCTTTTGAACGTCGCCATCATATTGAGTAAGCCAATGGCGAATGGTTTGTTCCTCACCAAAACCGCAGCGAAGTGATAAGACTTGTTTGTTAATTTTTTCGATTGTAGTGACGTTATCGAACGCCAATTGGCAAGCATGAGAGTAAGCTCTTACTAACCCTCCAGCGCCTAGCTTTATGCCGCCAAAATACCGAATGACCACAACCATCACATCACCCAATGTTTTATGTTGAATAACATTAAGTATCGGTTTACCCGCTGTGCCACTCGGTTCACCATCATCGGACATTGCTGCCGAAGTGGGTTGTGAGGGCCTACCAAGTTGGTATGCCCAACAATGATGTCGCGCATCTGGATAGTCTTGTTTGGCCAGAGCCAGCATTTGCATCGCTTGGTCTCGGTCAGAGACCCGGTCTAGTCTTGCAATGAAACGACTCTTTTTAATCTCATAGCAGATTTCCACCGGCGTTCGTGCAACACGATACCGTTCGCTGTGCATGGCTTCATTCAATGGCGTTGGCTTCCTGTACTTGTTCGTTTTGCGCAGCCGTGACGGAACCACGAGAAAACCGATAGTATAAAAGAAGAGAGTTGTAGTAGCCGCTGATAGCCTCGAGATAAAGTTTGGGCAGCAACTGATAACGCAGCCGCACCTCAGAAGCTGAATTCGCCACGCCAACACCATATTCTAACGTCAAATCGTCAGAGAGCTTACCACTCACAGTAATTTGTGTATCATCGCCGCTTCCTTTGGTTTGCAAGCGCAATTGCTCAATCCCTAAGGCTTTACCCACGTTATTGGTCAAGGTTTCACTGCTCGATACCCCCAATCCAAACAACAAGCCTGCGTAATTGGTATTGCCCGAATCGCCTGCGGAAATCTCACCACGGCCTGATAGCAAATAGGACAATGCTTGAGCTTGGTCGAGTCCCGGCTCAGAAAATATTTCGATGTTAGGTTGGTTTGCAATTCCGTCAATGCGGATACCGGCGACTACATTGTCCTCGGTCAAATCGGGATCGCGAATAGCTTCAACATACAATAGTGGCTGACTCAAAGGACCATTGAATTGGATCTCTCCCGTGCGGATCAACAGTTCTTGCCCATAGGCACGGTACTCTCCATCTCCGATACTCAGCGTTCCAAAGCCGGACAGGCTTGGCTGATTTTTGATTTGTAGCTGCCCACTGAGATTGGACTCTAACCCGAAGGCGTCAATTTGAACGGCGCCTAACTGCTCCGGATCGATACTCAACAGCACATCCAAGTGGGCGGTTTTAACCAGCGAAGTGGGGGGCGGTTCACCGCGAAGATGAACATCATTTGAGGTGGTAACAGCACTTTGTGGCAAACTGTCAATCTTGACTAAACCTTTCGGAACGGTGAGGCTGCCGTCAACACTCAGATTGTTATCGCGGAATACAACATTGAGATCAGGCGATAACTGAAGGGCAATGTTGTTGTGCTCGGCAGTGAGGTTTTCTCCTTTAACTTCGAACGCGAGGTTTAGGTCAGGTTGCCACTGCAATCTGCCTTTGGCCATGCCATCACCTTTTCCGAGTGTGTAAGTGGAATCGAAACGCGCACTTTGCCCCTCAAACTGGACGTCCGCATACCAATTGGTGATTACTGCAGGAGCATGTTCGATATCGACTATCTCACTATTCAGCTTAAAATCACCGTGTAAGAGCAATTGCTGAAGGTTTCCTGAAATCGATAAGTCTGCGCTCGCTTGTCCGCGTAGTTCGTTAACATCAGTGCTCATTAATGCTAGCGGTGCAAGATTAAATTGGTCGAGCGTTATCTCGGCCTCAATTGGATTGTTTTCGAAGTTTGCGAGTTTGTCTAATTGGCCTTTAACGGAGGCATTGCCAAACGCTTCGCTTGAAACCGCCAGGTTAAATTGAGCGCTTTGTTGTTGGTAAACCACATCTGCGGTGAGTTGATCTAATTGCCATTCATAGGGCTTTTCAATGTTCCGCGCAACCCAAAGACTAGAACCTATGTTTGCAGATGCATGCACTTGCAATCCATTTTCGGGATCAAATTGACCACTAACGCGCATGTTGATCTGGCCATCTGGACTGGTTAAGCCCAGTCTATCTTCTAACAGGGGTTCAAGATCAGCGATTGACAGATTTGACACACGACCTTCACCCGAGACAATTTGATTCAAATAGTTTAAATCTTCTAAGCATATCTCACTGTTTTGTAAAGATTGCCAGCACAACTCGGCGATCTGCAGTTGAAGTTCTGCGGGTGTTAAAGCAATGCTCTCATAAGATGACAATGAAAACCCGGTGTTCTTGTAGCGCATTTCCCATTGCTGTGGCTCGAGGGACCAGTGCTCAGTTTGTCGATCGATGGCAACACTGATATCCACTGAAGAAAAAGGATTCTCGACTTTAGCCATTAGCGTTGGTGTAGCGCTATCGCCAGATAACTTGATTGCTGCAGTCTCAGCGATCAATGTCCGAATCGCTTCATTTGCCACAGCGAGCTGACTGATGTTGAACTGGCCGTCAACATTCGGGTTATGGATATCGCCAAAGACCAATATGTTACCGCGCATACTGCCCGCTAAAGTTGGCACCGTATCGGCTAATTCGCTTATCGCAACAATCAAGTCTGCATCGACCCGGCGTTCAGTAAGGATGCGAATAAAGCCTTGAATACTATTATCGCGATGCGACACCTTCAATGTAGAAACCGCTACTCCCGCATGACCAGCGAATGCTGCGCTACCTGAGACCTCTAACGGTTCGCCCTGTTGAATCGCTTCGATACTTAAGGTCGGCACATTGACATTCAGTGCATCCGCAAACCATTGACCGTCATACTCAAGTTCAGCTGATAATTTCGACGGTAGATCTTCGTTTAGTAGACCGGGACGAAGATCTTGAATTTGCGTGTTGATATGCCAACTAAACACGTCGTCATGTACCAGTTGACCATGTGACACAATCTCGCCATCGAGTATGGATAACGTCAGTTGTTCGATATTGGTGTAGAGAGCATTAACACTGGCCGATAGATCAATCGTGGTTGCGGTCGGCAACTGTGGCGTGGAAATCTCTGTATTTAACGTAACTTGGTAGTCTTGCCAATCGCCGGAGATGTTCAGTTGCCCTGCAGCGACCTTGCTATCGCTTAATGATTCTGAGTCAATGAAGGTCGCGAATTTAAATGCGTGCCAGTTCAGTTCGGCGTCTATAAAGCGCTCAGCACTCAATGGCTGAAGTTGAGCGTCGAGGCTGGCCACAATAGGCTGGGTGACAGCCGCGTTGAGTGTTAGCTCAGTCAAACTGCCGCCCAATTCTAAAGAGGTTTGAATTGGGTTGGCTGCATCGAGTTTGCCGTCAATCGACAGGTCCAGATCAAGGGGGTAGCCGAGCTCAGTATTAAGCGCTCCCTTTGCCTCCAGTTTCCCTAGCTCATGCTCAACTCTGAGTGAATCTATGACAATACTTGTTCCTGATACGGATGCCGTTGAAGCGATGGCAAAGTTTTGTTTGTGCTGTTCAGACTGAATCAGTGTCACATTGCGCAGCGCAAGGTTTTCAAGGTCTAGTGCAATTGGCACGAATATGTCAGGTAGCGCAATTGCAGACAACTCCGGCGTGCCTGTGGGGGGCGCTTCATCTCTTGGTAAGTGCACTTGCATTGACGAGATATCTGTATTGATTAATCGAATCCGTTGATAAGCACGCAGTTGAGTATTCAGTGTGTCTATCGTTAGACGTTGAGCGCCCGCCTGGGTTAATCGAGTATCACGGAGTGACAATTGCTCAACAGCAATCAACATAGGCAACCGGAGCAGGCTATGTTCCTGCTCCGATAGGGATTCCGGCTCGCTCTGGGTGTCACGAATGTCAATTGTTAGGCCTGCAATAGAAAGCTGGTCTGCGCACACTGCAAACTGCAAGAAGCACCGCCACCTCAGTGTTAGGGACAGGCTGCTACTGTCAACTTTTAAGCCTTGTGCGTGAAATTTAATCCCCTGTAGTTTAAGTGTTGAACTAAGCCCACCTTCTATCTTATCAACTTCTAGTGAAGGAATTTTATCAACTGCGAAACGCACCAGAGTAGCCGAACCAAGCCCACTAACCGCTATGGTTGCGGTGAGTGCTAGCAAGCCAAAAAATATAACGAAAACGAGTAGGGCCTTGCGCAACCAAATCATAATTCTGGCCCGACTGAAAAGTGTAATTTGTAACTGGTGTCACCTTCAAACTCTCCTCTTGCCAGATAGATCCGAACCGGACCAATGAAGGACAAGTAGTGTATCCCTAGCCCAGTACTCCAAGCCAAATCTTCTTCGAACTTGTTGGTGGCGGTACCGGTATCAACAAAAGTTGCGAGGCGCCAATTATCAGCGATAGGGTAGGCATATTCGAGACTTACAACTGCTAGGTACTTCGCTCCTAGCAGTTTATTGTCGGCAGAACGCGGGGAGATACTTTGATAGCTAAAGCCGCGGATACTTTGGTCACCCCCAGCGAAAAAACGCAAGCTCGTTGGCACGCGATCGAAATCAGAACTCGCCACAGCACCGACTTCGGCGCGTGCCACAAAGCGATGTTGATCAAACGTCCTTATCCATTTGGTTTGGGCGCTAACCCGAGTGATATCAATATCCGACAGCAACTCTGTGGCGCCACCTTCCAGGGTTACTATGGTGCGATTACCCCAATTTATATCTAAGCCACCTCTGGCGCGATAGCCACTGATGCTATAACCCGGTAGCACTAAATTGGTTGTTTGAGATGGCGTATTGCCTTGCTTGAATGTTTCGTTTTGGTAGCGCAAAAATACGCTGTGGCGCCAGTCGGAATCTTCTGGTCGCCAAAACCGTTGCACTCCCAAGCTGGCGCTATCACTGCGATTATCGCGATCGTTAGTGCGCTCAAATTCTAATTTGACGCTGACGTAGTCATTGTTAACGTCCGCTTTTGGGATCCGGTAGGTGCTAGCGATCCGTTGTTCGGGTTTAGAGGCAAAGCCTTCTGTGGAGATACTGTGGCCGCGGCTGTTTACCCATGGACGCTGCCACTTGATGCTCAACTGCGGGCCAATATCAGTCGACGCCCCGGCGCCCACATCGAACAAATCTCGAGGTTTGTGTATAACAGTCACTTCAATGGGAACGTGTTGTTGTTCGGCCTCAGAGACCAGTGGCCGAGCGATTGCGCGTTGGAAGTAGCCGGTTTGGTTGAGTAAACGATTGAACTCACTGATATCTTGGGCGAGATAATAATGCCCAACGGTCAGTGGATTGATACGCTGAATGATTTCTTGGGCAATGGCATCGCCTGACACGCGAAGTTCCCCAATTTTATAACGCGGCCCGGATTGAGCCACCAATGCAACGTTGGCTTGTTGGCGCTCTCGCACTAGATCGAGTCGAGCCGCTTGCCACTTGAAGTCAAAGTAACCGCGCGAAATCGCCGTAGCTAACATATCGGACTTAAAACTATCGTATTGGTGTTGAAGTAACGGTTCGCCCACCGACATGGGGAACTGTTGGAAGCGTTCTGCAAACCATTCGTCTGTGCGCCCCTCGCCAATCACTTGCAACGTTAGGTTTTGAATGATTAACGGTTTACCTAAGTGTAAATTGATACTGACGAAGTCGGTATCGTCAAACACTGCCATTTGTGCTGAATAATACCCGTAAGGCTGAATCGCTTGATTGACGGCTTGTTCAACAGGCGCTTGCCAAAGGCGTGCAGGTACCAAGCTGGTATCGACGTCGAGCCCCGCTAAATGCAAACGTATGTTTGCTTCGATTTCACTGTTTTCTACCCCCGATATCCGATATTCAGTTGCGAAAAGGCCGTTGGTAAAAAACAAAGCGCACAAAAACAGACAGGCGCGCAAAAAATAGCGCGAGTGGATTGATCTTTGCTTTTGGATCGTCAACGATAGTTCCCTGTGTCAATGCTGCTTCTTGCTTGATTTAATCTTTTGGCAAGAACGTTGATGCGCGTTACATGACGTATTGTAACCAGCCGCCATATGAAAAGGAATGATGTATGAATGGACAACTCTACGGGCGAACTGTTCGCCTTGTCGTGGCTTTTTTCTCTCTGTGTGCTTTTTACAGCTTAGCAGAACCCTTGCCGAATAGCAGCTTCAGTCACCTACCACAATTTGAAAAACCCAGGCTTTCCCCATTGGGTACCAAGATCGCTTTTATTCACAATCGCGATTCGGCAGAACCGCTTACCCTGCTCGGTACGGTAGATTTAGTTACTGGGGAGCGCCACTTTCTGCTGCAATCAGACAATCGTTCGATAAAAATAAACTGGTATAGATGGGCCAATGAGGAAACCCTGATTGTCAGTGCTCGATATGAATCGAGGGCGAGAAACACTAAATTTTACGAAACGCGCATGTATGCGATGGCCTTCAATGGTGGCGAGCCACGTCTACTCATTAAACCCAAAGGTTCAACCGCTAGAGTGATTGGCGGGCATGTTTCACAGTTTCAGGACGATGTGATTGACTGGCTACCCGGTGATCCTGACCACATCATGGTCGCGGTGGATTTAGAGCGGCCCAATATGCCATCGGTGTATAAGATCAACGTCAACACCAGTCGTCGTAGTCGGATCGAAAAGGGCAAAATGCAAGTGCGTGACTGGATAACCGACAGACAAGGCCGACTACGTGTTGGTATTTCGTTGGATTATCAATCGGGAGAACGCAACATCCTCGTTCGACGGGCGCCTGATGAAGATGCAGATTGGGACAAAATCTATACCTACAACACCATGAACGAAGCAGGTATTTATCCCCTAGGCTTCGCCGCTGATCCGAATATTATGTATTACAAAGCGTACCTAGACGACAAACTAGCTTTGTATACCTGGAATTTAAGCAATGATGAGAAAACCTTAGTTTATGCAGACCCTGATTACGATGTGTCTGGCAGTCTGATTTATTCGACGGTCACGAATGACGCAATCGGAGTCAGACACAGTAATACCGAACTGGGCCGGGTGTATTGGGATGAACGCTTTATGCCGTTACAAAATTCCTTTGATCGGATCTTCGAGCAGACTGACAACTACCTGGTGAGTTTCGATCAAAATGAAGTTAATTACATCTTGTATACTGAAGCAGATAACATCCCAGGTGTCTATTACATTGGTAACCGGGAAGACAAGTCACTGAGCGTCTTGTTTGAGCAATACCCTTCTCTTCAACCCGAGGTATTAGGTGAACATACAAAAGTCGCTTACACCGCAAGAGACGGACTCCAAATCGAGGGCTATTTGACCATACCTGCTGGTAGTAAGGCAGAGGCGCTACCGATGTTGATTCATCCTCATGGTGGACCTGGAGCACGAGACTATGCCGGGTTTGATTATTGGACGTCATTTTTTAACAATCTCGGTTACGCTGTGTTTCGTCCAAATTTTAGAGGCTCGGAAGGCTATGGGTATTCATTTGCGCAAAGTCAAATGCAGCGCTGGGGCCTTGAAATGCAAGATGATCTAACGGATGCGGCGCATTGGCTGATTGAGCAAGGTATCGCGGATCCGCAACGGTTGTGCATCGTCGGCGCTAGTTACGGTGGTTATGCAGTGAATATGGCTGCGGTAAAATCGCCGGACTTATTCAAATGTGGGATTAGTTTCGCTGGTGTAAGCGATCTTAAAACGCTGGTCAGAGGCTCTCGACGATTCCTAAATACCAAGTTCGTTAAAAACCAGATAGGTGAGGACTCAAACGATCTTGAAGCACGCTCTCCATATTACCAAGTCGAAAAGGTCAAGATGCCATTACTGCTTATTCACGGCGACGAGGACCGCATAGTCAACGTACGACAAAGTCGTATGTTGGCCAGTGAATTAGAAGACCATAATAAAGCCTTCGAATATATAGAGCTGGAGGATGGCGATCACTATTTGTCAATCCAGCAAAACCGGCATAAGACTTTTGAGGTAATGGCCAACTTTTTGCAAAAACACATAGGTAAACGTGAGGAATAAGCGCTAATACAGCGAGTTCATATGAGCTCGCTTTTGAGTCTTCGTCAGATGATTTTCTTGCGTAAATCACATCACTTCCTGAAGGTTCCCTGAGGGCAGATTATTTTGCTGATCTGTATCAATCTATGGGTCCTATTTACTGGGTATTTGGCCGCAAATTCATACAATTTGAATGGAGGTACCAAAAATGCAAAACGTAATAACTAAACCAGTAAAAGATGCCGAGCCAGCTCCAATCGTCACGACGAGTCCCGTTGGGAAAGATGGCGTCCATCATGCCGATCTAAAGCCCTCATTGGCCGAAAGGCGACACAGTGAGCAGTTTATCCAAGAGTCGTTTAAGTCAGGTGAGTATCCGTATGCGCGCAGAGTGACGCGACGTTTCTATGAGTCTCACAAACAAGATTTACAGGTGGAGCTACTCAAACTGCAAAAATGGGTAAAGGAGACTGGCGAGCGCGTTGTCATGATATTCGAAGGGCGTGACGCGGCCGGTAAAGGTGGCACGATCAAGCGTTTCATGGAACACATGAATCCTCGTGGAGCCCGCGTTGTTGCGTTAGAGAAACCTTCAGAAGCTGAATCTGGCCAATGGTATTTTCAGCGCTATATCAAGCACTTACCCACAGCCGGTGAAATAGTGTTGTTTGACCGTAGTTGGTATAACCGCGCGGGTGTTGAGCGCGTGATGGGGTTTTGTGAGCCTAACGACTATTTAGAGTTTATGCGCCAGACGCCAGAGCTCGAGCGCATGCTAACGCGCAGCGGAATTCGCTTGTTCAAGTTTTGGTTCTCTGTTTCTCAGGAAGAACAAACACGCCGATTTAAGAAACGTGAAACCGATCCACTTAAGCAATGGAAGCTAAGTCCAATTGATAAGCTTGCACAGCAAAAGTGGGATGATTATACCGAGGCAAAAGAAGCTATGTTTTTCTACACTGATACAGCCGACGCACCATGGGTTGTAGTGAAGTCGGATGATAAAAAACGCGCCAGACTGAACTGTATGCAACACTTCTTGCACAGCATGCCTTATCCGAATAAGGATTCACGCATCGCAAAAGCCCCTGATCCGCTTATTGTCGGCAGAGCCGCAAGAGTTATCGCTCGTGATGAACATATCTTAGGCAAGAGTTTACACCCCGAGTTAAAACGCTAATTTTCATAATCCGGGTAGTACATTTAGTACTACCTGTATTCCCCACATACTGATATTCTCTGCGGCTTACACTTTTCGACCACGAGTAGCCCATGTCATCCCCAAGCAATTCAACACACGCTAAGCCCGCATTAGGGATATTTGAGTTCGTGTGTTTAATGGCGCTCATGACCTCTTTGGTCGCACTCAGTATTGATGCCATGCTGCCAGCGATGAATCAGATTGGTGAGGCAATGGGCAGCACCTCCCAGCAACAAGTGCATTTGATTGTGTCGATTTTTTTTATTGGAATGGCGGTTGGACAGCTGTTTTTTGGACCATTTGCTGATGCTAGGGGGCGTCGAGCCACGATTTTGACCGGGCTGATCATTTTCGCTGTAGGTACGTTAATCTGTATGTCTGCCGAGTCTATGGAAGTAATGTTAGCTGGTCGCTTAGTTCAGGCTTTTGGCGTTTCGGGTCCACGCATTGCTGCTATGGCGGTAATACGCGATCAATTTGTCGGTGAAGCGATGGCGCGCATCATGTCATTTATTATGGTGGTCTTTATTTTGGTACCGATGGTCGCGCCTTTGGTCGGGCAGACAGTCATGCTGTGGTTTTCTTGGAAGCACATATTCACCTTATTTTTGATTGTGGCGCTGCTAGCGGGCATTTGGTTTTTTTCGCGACAACCCGAAACATTGCCACGAGACAAGCGGATCCCTTTTAGTTGGAAGGCACTAATCGAATCGTCCAAGTATATCTTTACCCATCGCGAGGTGATGGGCTACAGCTTGGCAATGGGCGCGATTTTTGGGGCATTTTTGGCCTATTTGAGTGCTTCACAAACCATTTTCCAGACCTTCTACGGCGCTGGCGATAAGTTTCCCGCTATTTTTGCATTGTTGGCATTTTCAATCGGACTCGCCTCATTTTTCAACGGCGCCTTGGTGATGCGCTTGGGGATGCGGCTACTTTGCCGTGTCGCTTTGGTCGGCAGTGTCATATTCAGTTTTGTATTGCTGATCGTTGTATACCATCACGCGGGTTTACCACCGATGTGGTTGTTCATTGCCATTCTTTTTGTGGGCTTCTTTTTTATTGGCGTATTGTTTGGCAATCTGAACGCGATGGCGATGCAGCCTTTGGGAGCAATGGCGGGCTTAGGGGCGGCGATTATTGGCTCGATCTCTAGCCTAATCGCTGTACCTGTCGCTATCGCTGTTGATGCTTTTCTCGACCGAGACGTGCTGCCAATTGCAATCGGTTTTGTCATCTTCTGTGTCTTAGCATTGCTCGCGGTTCAGTGGGCTGAGAAACCGCACAGAGCTTCATAACCCTAACGTCAATGCCTAAATAGTACGTTTGGTTATTTTACCAAGCGTACTATCGGTTTAGGGTTTTGGTTTTCCACGATATCAACAGTGCGTGGAAAGCGCTCACCTTGTTTGATCTTGTCATAACTCACCGTTTTCATGTTGAGCATCTGACAAAAGCGGTAAAACGTCATAAAGTCTTTGCGATTAAAGTCTTCGCCTTGTCGCGTCATTTGAGTATCGATGTACATCTGATCCCCATTAGCCGTCATACTTGCAACCGCTGTGTAGGGCTCACCATAATGCTTCACCTTGAGGGCTCTCACCATTTTTACTTCGAAGATCCAGTCACCAATTTGAGTGAAGCGACTTACGGTTGGATTCATATTGATTCCTTTGAATTTTATTATCGTTTTTAGAAGGAAAGTAATAAAAACTGTTTAGAGATTTCATTTCTCTCGCTCAGGAATTGTTTAGCAAAACCTTTGCCAAAAATAAAATCTTTTAAAAACAGTCATATAAAGGGGTTTTATGTTAATAATGTCTTTAATTTAAGACGCTCGAATATCAGATGTTAAATAGTCCCAGAAGTTCCCCGTTTTGCATAGAAAAAGTCTATATAAAACAGTTATATGCTTAAATATTTTCGAAATGCTTATTTGTCGCATATTTGCGACTATGTTGATATCCAGGCTTTGTGCTCCAAAGGTACACAAACAACCATAAAAAAGCCCGGCACGAGGCCGGGCAAAAGGGCTTATTATAAGCACCTAACGACAGAACTGTTTCAGGTCATACAATGGCTTTCATGTCTTCCATGTAAGCCCGTAATTCTTGACCTATGGTTTCAACACCGTGATTGCGAATGGCGGCATTGACTTCAACTAATTTCATGTTGTCTACGGCAGTGGAATCGCCACTAAAACCCTGACCTAATTCACGTGGAGTGATACTAGGCATAAGCGCTTCACGCAGCAGTGGAATTGCTGCATTTGCGAATAAATAGTTGCCGTATTCTGCGGTATCCGAAATGACCACATTCATTTCGTACAAGCGCTTGCGCGCAATCGTATTTGAAATGAGCGGAGTCTCATGCAGCGACTCATAGTAGGCTGATTCTGGTAAGATACCGGCTTCAACCATCACATCAAATGCGAGTTCAACTCCAGCTTTGATCATGGCAACAATTAACACGCCTTTATCGAAAAACGCTTGGTCGTCTATATTGCCTTCGTATTCTGGGGCGTTCTCGAATCCGGATTGACCTGTTTCCTCGCGCCATGCGAGCAAGTTTGCGTCGCCGTTGGCCCAGTCTTCCATCATCGTTTTAGAGAACTCACCGCTGATAATATCGTCTTGATGTTTCTCGAATAGCGGACGCATCAAGGTTTGCAATTGTTCTGATAATTCGAATGCTCGAATTTTGTCTGGATTCGACAAACGGTCCATCATATGGGTCACACCGCCGATTTTCAGTGCCTCTGTAATGGCCTCTAAACCATATTGGATAAGTGCACCTGCATAAGCGGGGTCGACACCGTCGGCGACCATTTGTTCATAACCAAGGATCGCAGCAGTTTGCTGCATTCCACATAAAATAGTTTGTTCACCCATTAAATCGGATTTCACTTCAGCAACAAACGATGACGCAAGCACACCTGCTCGGTCGCCACCTGTGGCACTCGCTAGTGCCTTTGCCATATCCCAACCTTTCTGCTCGGGATCATTTTCGGGGTGCACTGCAATCAGTGTCGGCACACCGAAACCGCGTAAATATTCTTCGCGAACTTCTGTACCTGGACACTTAGGTGCACACATTACAACGGTGATGTCTTCGCGTATTTGTTGGCCTTCTTCAACAATGTTGAAGCCGTGAGAATATCCCAGTGCTGCGCCATTTTTCATTAACGGCATAACAGCTTCGACAACAGACGCGTGCTGTTTGTCAGGTGTCAGGTTGTACACCAAATCAGCGGTTGGGATTAATTGCTGGTATGTACCAACAGTGAAGCCATTTGAAGATGCGCGCTGAAACGAGTCACGCTTCTCATCAATTGCAGCTTGACGCAATGCGTAGCTAACATCCAAGCCTGAATCTCGCATGTTCAAGCCTTGGTTAAGTCCCTGTGCGCCGCAGCCCACAATGACGATTTTCTTTCCTTTTAGATAGTCACATCCTTGCGAGAATTCTTCGCGTTGCATAAAACGACATTGGCCCAACTGTTTGAGCTGTTCACGCAATGCAAGAGAATTAAAGTAATTTGCCATGTTTACCTTGTCCAATCTGTTCAGGCGATAACTGCCTGGGAAGTAGACTAGGTGATTACTTGTGTTGTTTAAAGTGATATATTTGAAATTAAGTATTTCATAATGTGAAACATGATGGATTTTCGTGACCTACAATTGTTTTGTCATTTGGCGGGAAGTTTACATTACGGTAAGACGGCACAAGCTTGTCACGTATCCCCGCCCACACTAAGTCGCGTTATTCAACGCATTGAACTGGCTTGCGGTGCTAAAATTTTTGTGCGGAATAATCGCTCAGTTGCATTGACGCACGCCGGAGAGCAGCTATTGGAGTTTGCCCAGCCTTTGCTCGCACAATGGCGAGAATTGACGATCAAATTAAACCAAGATGCAGAGCAGCTAACCGGACAGCTAAGATTTTTCTGCTCCGTAACAGCGAGCCAGAGTCACTTGCCGCCCCTGTTAGAAATATTCCGTCAAAATCACAGTCTGGTAGATTTTAAACTGGAGACGGGAGATCCGGGATTGGCAGTACAAAAAGTACTAGACGACCAAACGGATATCGCGATCGCGATCAATGCACCAGATCTGCCTCCGGAGCTTTATTTTGAGCCTCTCGATAAAGTGCCACTGGTGTTGGTCGTACCGCGACGCATGACCGTAAGCCACATTGAACAAATTGATTGGCGTAAGATGCAAGTGATAATGCCAGAGTCTGGTCCAACTCGAAGAACCATACATCATTGGTTTGCAGAGCAAGGCATTCGACCGCATATTTATGCCTCAATCGCCGGGAATGAGGCTATTGTCAGCATGGTAGCGCTAGATTGTGGTATCGGTTTTGTGCCACAAGTTGTGTTGGATCATTCAGCCTTAAAGACTCAAGTGAATAGTGTCCAGGTCAGTGGTATCGAGCCATATGAATTAGGCCTGTGTTGTTTAGCGTCTCGTAAAGCCGAAACTTTGGTAGATGCGATGCTTCAACACGCAGTAAGCTGACGAATCAAGGTGTCGAGTGACCGGTAACCGAGCGCTTCGGCCAAGTGTTGACGCTCGATTGTTGAACTGTTTTCGATATCGGCAATCGTGCGTGCAACTTTGAGGTAACGGTGTGCGGCGCGATGAGATGCTTCTAATTTGTGCAATGCCGTTTCAAAGAAGGTTTGGGTGTCAGCAGATAGGCGACAAAATCGCGCCAGATCGGTTACGCTCATATCGGCATTTAGTTTTCCTTGACGCGCTCTTTGATGCTGTTGGCAGCGAGACACTTCGGCCCTTAGCACCTCGCTTGTAGGTGTTTTATTATGCGAACTCGGTTGTTTAACAGAGCCAGATATACGCTGCTTTTCTACCGTAACCTGCAGGTCAATACGGTCGAGCAAAGGCCCCGATAAGCGCTGCAAATACCGCAACACTTGTTCAGGTGTGCTGCGTTGATCATTGATATCACCTGTAGGACTGGGATTCATCGCAGCGACTAGCTGGAACCTAGCCGGGTAACAGACTTTTGCGGCCGCTCTCGATATGTGAATATCGCCAGTCTCCAAGGGTTCGCGAAGTGCATCCAGTGCCTTGCGGCCGAATTCGGGTAGCTCATCCAAAAATAGGATACCTTGATGTGCAAGGGATATGTCGCCCGGTTTAGGCGATGCACCACCGCCTAGCAGTGCTGTGGCGGACGCACTATGATGCGGACTGCGGTAAGGCCTTTGACGCCATTGACCAGCAATGTTGAGGTCGCCATTGACTGAAAATATACTGGCACTTTCTAGCGCTTGTTGCTCATTTAGTGGAGGCAGAAGTGTTCGAAGTCGCTGTGCTAGCATGCTTTTGCCTGTCCCCGGAGGCCCAACAAATAGGATGTTATGTCTACCGGTCGCAGCGATTAGTAATGCGCGTTTTGCTTGCACTTGGCCAATGATTTCGCTGATATCAACATCAAATTTTGGCTCGCGATTGTCTGGCTCTCGCCCAATAGGACGCAAGGTTTCTGGTGACGAAAGTAGTTCAACAGCATTGAGCAAAGAGTGTGCTGAAAAGCTCTGTGAGTGGTCACATAGACTAGCCTCTGCGGCATTGTCTGTTGCAATCACTATGCGGCGCTGCGAATGTTTCGCGGCGACGCAAGCCGGTAACGCTGCTGTCACCGGGCGCAATGTCCCTGAGAGTGATAGCTCGCCAAGGAATTCTGTGTTTTCAATGCTGTCGGCGGTGGCTTGGTCACTGGCGACGAGAATTGCCATGGCGATTGCCAAATCAAAGCGCCCACCGTGTTTGGGTAAGTCGGCCGGTGCTAAGTTAACCACTATACGTTTCGCTGGAAACTCAAATCCAGATTGTATGATGGCGCTGCGCACACGCTCCTTTGATTCCCTGACAGTCGTCTCTGCTAGCCCGACGAGCGAGAAGCTGGGAATTCCGTTGGCTAAGTGCACTTCTATGGTTACTTGTGGCGCTTGGATCCCCACACTGGCTCGTGATAAAACAGTTGCGTAGCCCATTACATGGTTTCCTGACATTGGGTAGTGTCAGATTTTAATGATGCGGCTAATAGGTGCTACTGTACTCTGGGCGGTTTAGTTGACATCAATAAGTGTTTGCCAGTCTCGGGTTGCTGCAGTAATGGCGTCGCTATCAGGAAGGGGTTTGGAAAAATAGTAGCCTTGTAATTTGGTGCAACCTTGCCCAATTAGAAAACGCATTTGTGCAGGGGTTTCGATGCCCTCAGCAATACATTTCATATTCATATTGTGCGCCATGCCAATTGTGGTGATGACTAAGCTGTTACTGCTTTCTGAAGCACCGATATCAGCCGTAAAACTGCGATCTATCTTGATAACGTCGACAGGGAATGTCTGCAAATAGCTTAGTGATGAGTACCCCGTACCAAAATCGTCTAAGGCCAGTTGGAAGCCAGCGTTTTGCAGTAACTTAAATTTTTCCAATGCGGCATCCTTGTCGCCCATTAGGACACTTTCGGTAATCTCAAAACGCAATGCACAATGGGGCAGATCATGATGGGCCAATAACTCAGATAAGCCATTTAAATCAAACGGAGTGCTGAAATGCAGAGCGGACAAATTGACCGATAAGTAGCCTTGATAGCCATTTTGGTACCAAAGAGATAGCTGCTTTACGGCTTTGAATAATGATGTTCTGGTAACCTCAACGATCAAGCGCATTTCTTCTAAAATGGGAACGAATTCTGCTGGAGAAATAGCGTCACCACCATCATCACAGCGCAGCAAAAGCTCCATCCCTTCAGTCCGGTTAGTCTCAGTATTAATAATTGGCTGATAAACGTTATAAAAAAGATCGCTCTGAACCGCTTGTTTGATACGGTTTTCAATTGCTAGACGGTTTTTCGCACTGATATTCATTTCTTCCGTGAAGAAACGGAACTGGTTTACGGGGTCATTTTTTGCTGAATACATTGCTACATCTGCGTAGCGCAGCAACTCAGCAGGTTCTTCCCCGTCATTGGGGAAAATTGACACACCGATGCTACACGAGACCTGCAGGCTCTCTGTTCTGACTTTAATCGGTTGTTCAATTTGCGGGATCAACGCTGATATAAATGAACTTACATCCTCGAACCCCTCTATGCCCTCCAGAAGGATGACAAATTCGTCGCCACCGATTCGCCCAACCGTGTTATTTTGCCTCGCTGCATCGGACATGCGTTGAGCAATGACCTGTAAAATCTTGTCGCCATAGTCATGACCTAAGCTATCGTTGATACCTTTGAAGCGATCCAAATCGGTAAACAGGACGGCGACTTTGGTTTGATTGCGCTGTGCATTTTCAACTGCGTGCTCCAATCTATCGAGTAAAAGACTTCTGTTTACCAGGCCTGTTAAGCTATCGTAGGTCGCCATTTCGAGTAGTTTACGTTCCGCAAGTTTTTGTTCGGAAACATCGGAAAACACAACCAAATAGTGGTCGACTTGATGAGGGGGGTTTTCGTTTACCATGGCCGATATGTCAATCATCACATCATGTTGTAAGCCGTCAGCAAGGGTTAACTGGCGCTCTGCACGCCAGTGGCTCTCGTCAGCCAACTTGGTAAAAGCATTTTTGAGATAGTCGAGCAATTCTGGGAACTCAAGTTCCAGTTTAATGAATTGTGCGTTGAGGACCCCTTGTTCGCTTAGCCCAAACGCTTGTTCGAATGCGGTGTTGATCGCCAGCGGGCGTTGTGTACTATCAAAAATCATGACCCAATCGCGCGTTTGCTCAAACGCATCTCCAAACAAACGGACTTGATTGTAAGCGCGTTGCAGCTTCATTTGTTGGGCGCGTCGGATGATATAAATTACGGCGATAATTGAAACCAAAACCAGTGCGTAAGCGATTCTCGCCGCCGTGGTATTCCAAGGGGGTTGGTTCACCGTGATGGATAGAGTGGCTCGCTGACTTTCGCCTCCCTCAACATCGGGATAAACTGAAAAGGTATAATCACCTGGTTCTAGTTTGGCTAAGTTAACGAAGGGTTGGGTCGTTTGTGATTCACTAATTGTGCGTTCGTTTCTAGCCAATACATAACGATAACGAGCAATCCCCGTTTGATTAAATGCCAGATTGGAAAAGCGCACGTTGAGGCCATAATCATCGTGATTAAGTTCAAGCCGGGTACCGTCAATGTCGCTTAATGGGAGGGCTAAATCGCGATTAGCAATGGTCACTTCTGAAATCGCAGTTTTAGCAATCTCAAGTCGCATTGATTCTGCATCATGTCGACGGTTTAACGCTGATGGTGAAAAGCTAACCAAGCCGTTTGGTGTGCCAAAGTAGAGTCTGCCATCCTCACTCATCGCTACCGCACCATCATTAAATTCAGCGACGTCTAGTGCTTGTCCATAGCGAAAGTTAGTAATATCAACACGCGAAGTTGAAAGTTTGTGTAAACCCGAATGGCTGCTAAACCACAAGTTATCGTCTTGGTCCAAACTCAGTGAATAGACGAGATCTGACACAAGTTTATTGTCTTCGTTGAAGAAGTATTTTTGCTTAAAAGTATCAGCGTCTAAGCCATACAGTCCGTGACCGGGATAACCAATCCACAATACGTTTTGACGATCGATAACCACGCTACTCGGATAGATTTCACGCTTGATCGCATCATCGGGCAATTTGTGGATTAAGCGATAGCTTAAGTCTTCGGTGGAAACCAAATGCAAAGCACCAATAGATGACATCCACATATGGTTTTCGTAGCGAACTTCTGGACCGAGAAAGGCAAAAAAAGTTGCGACCACAATGTCGTCACTGAGCTCTGTTTTGATTAATGTTTGCGATTCGATGTCGTAAATGTAGTAGTCAGATTCAGCGCCAAACCAAATCCTATTGCGTTGGTCGAGCGCAGCGCCGTATAAGAATCCGTCCAATACATCTTGGTCATCAGGGTTTAACGACGGTAGTCGTTCAGATTTCTTGGTGATTTTGTTAAATCGCCACAATCCAGTACCAGATTGATAATACAACCACTGTGCATCTACGTTAAAAATTCGATCAATATAAGAGTCACTGTAGGGGATGTAGTTTTCCTGCTTTAAGTACAGTTCAGAACTATCTGAAGTAAGATCCAAACGCGTTAGACCATTTTCAGAACCGACCCAAAGTACATTATTGTCATCCGGTGTTATTGTCCAAATCGTGTTGTCGGTTAACGGTGGGTCCAACTGGTTCGAGGTGGTGATTCGGGTTGCATCAAACAGCCGGGCCTCTGGTGTCCAATAAAGTGCTCCACCATACGCTGTCGCCATCCATAGGTTTCCAAAGCGATCAATTTCGATATCAAAGATGTCTTTACTGGATAAAACGTCCATGCCTTTCATGGGCTGTAAGATAAATTGCAATGGTGCTATGTCGGATTCATCATATAAAAAGAGTCCGACATCTGTACCTAACCAGATTTTGCCATCGTTACCCTGAATCACACGCCATACATTGCGCGTTTTAACTACGATTTGTGCCTCAAGTTCCGCCCGAGCTGAATCTAACAAAGCCAAAACATCCTTTACAGATGATAAAAATAGGCCTCTAACAGTAGAAATCCAAAGCCGCTCTTGAGCGTCAATGAACAAATGTTTGGTATTGATTGAATCCTCATCGTCACGTAATTCAATCGGCAGGAACTCAATTCGTCGGCTTGAACCATCATTTTGCAGTGAATAGAGGCCGTGGCTGGTAGCAATTAGGAAGGACTCACCGAGGGGTTGCAGCCAGCGAATTACATGCTCTTGCTCGCGTAACTTTTCAGCTAGGGTGAAGCGCGTGACAGGCGTTTCGGCATCTGGAGAATACTCGACAACTTGATGATCCATTGCCATTAATATGTTTCCAGAAGGCATTTCTTCGTAATCATTTGCGGTTTGAAAATAGTCTTCATCATTTGGGTAGGGTACTCGTGCGACGAGGGTAATTTCTTGTGTGTCTGGATTTAAACGAAAAACGCCTAGAGTATAGGTACTAATCCAGATAAACCCATTGCTGTCTTGGAATAATCGTTGAATAGCAACATCTTTCAGCTTGTCATCGCGGCCAGTAATTGGCATCAATGCATGTCCATCCCAGCGTTCCAACCCATATTCGGTACCGATATACAAAAAACCTCGTTGATCAATCAGCATGTCGTTGACTGAGTCTTGAGCGAGTCCATTTTGGGTTGACAAAGCAAAGAACCGAGGTTGTTCTATTTGCGGCCGCTGCGCAGCAGAATCCCCAGCCTTAGCGGTGAAGAGCACACTGGTTACCAGCAGCATTGTCACTGATGTTAAAGTGATTAGCGTCCGTGCAATCGAGATAAGAAAAGTCAATTGAGTCCTGAGTTTGGCAGGAAAGTACAACGTATCTCCAACTATGCGGAAAAAGCAGTCAGTTAATTACGGTAAAGATTAGCAGATTATGCGCCAAACATAGGACTTGTTTTTTTTCTTCTCAGCGTTCATAGTAAATAACGCGCTTGCCATGGCGCTCCTTTCAATTTAACGCTTCCGTGTGACTTGTCGAGACAAGTTTACACCTGGTCTGGTCTGTTCAGGTAATTTCCGCGTGGTTTACGTTGGGGTGAGCCCTAGATGCATGTATCATCTGGGCACAAAAATTTACCCTACGTTTAACGTCTTCGTTAAGGAATTACTATGGCAAAGCAACCTGCAGAATTTATTTGGTTTAACGGCGAGATTATGCCTTGGCAAAATGCCACTGTGCATGTAATGACACATGCGATTCATTATGGCTCGTCAGTGTTTGAAGGTATCCGTGCGTATAACACGCCGGATAAGGGCACATGTGTGTTCCGTCTCCAGGAACATAACCGCCGTTTATTCGATTCTGCCAAAATCTACCGCATGACGATCCCTTATACACTTGACCAAGTGAATCAGGCGACTATCGACATCATCCGCAAAAATGAATTGAAATCCGCTTATATCCGTCCGATCGCGTACTACGGCGATATTGGTATGGGTCTGCAAGTCCCATTCGGTCAAGAAACTGAAATCGCTATTGCAGCATTTGAATGGGGTGCTTATTTAGGTGAAGAAGCGCTTAAAAATGGTGTAGATGCAGGTATTTCAAGCTGGAATCGTTTGGCCGCTAACACCATGCCGACCGGCGCAAAGGCGGGTGGTAACTATCTGTCTTCTCAGTTGATTTCGATGGAAGCTCGACGCCATGGCTACGGTGAAGGTATCGCTCTTGATCGCAATGGTTATATCAGTGAAGGCGCTGGTGAGAATATCTTTGTGATCCGTAACGGTGTCGTTTCAACAACACCTAAAACAGCTGCGATTCTGCCGGGAATCACGCGTGATACGGTAATGACGCTATTGCAAGAGATGGGATACACAGTTCGCGAAGAGAACATTCCACGAGAGGCCATGTATCTAGCCGAAGAAATACTAATGTGCGGTACTGCAGCAGAAGTAACCCCGGTACGCAGTGTTGATGGTATTCCAGTTGGTAATGGTGGGCGCGGTCCTATCACTGAAAAAGTTCAACAAGCATTCTTTGGATTGTTTAACGGGGAAACCGAAGACCAGTGGAACTGGTTGACCCCTGTATATGAGTAATTAGGAGGGCATTATGCCTAAGCTTCGATCGGCGACCACTACACAAGGTCGCAACATGGCAGGCGCGCGTGCACTTTGGCGTGCCACTGGAATGAAAGACAACGATTTTGGCAAACCGATTATTGCGGTCGCCAACTCTTTCACTCAGTTTGTACCAGGACATGTGCACCTCAAGGATATGGGGCAACTGGTCGCCAGAGAGATCGAAGCTGCAGGCGGTGTCGCCAAAGAGTTCAATACCATTGCAGTGGATGACGGTATCGCGATGGGCCACAGCGGTATGCTCTACAGCCTACCCTCGCGCGAAATTATTGCCGATGCTGTCGAATATATGGCCAATGCACATTGCGCTGACGCGCTAGTGTGTATATCCAACTGCGACAAGATCACACCGGGGATGTTGATGGCTGCAATGCGGCTGAATATACCGGTCGTATTCGTCTCCGGTGGCCCAATGGAGGCCGGCAAGACGAAACTGTCAGACCAAATCATCAAACTCGATTTGGTTGACGCGATGGTCGCCGCAGCTGACGATAAAGTGAGCGATGCAGACAGCGACGATATTGAGAAGTCAGCGTGTCCTACCTGTGGCTCTTGCTCAGGAATGTTCACTGCCAACTCAATGAACTGTCTAACTGAAGCCCTGGGGCTGTCATTGCCAGGAAATGGCTCAACACTGGCAACTCATGCTGACCGCGAGCAATTGTTTAAACAGGCTGGGCGTGTAATCGTCGACCTTTGCCGTCGGTGGTACCAAGACGAAGATGAAACCGCATTGCCGCGTAATATCGCCAATTTTGACGCTTTTGAAAATGCCATGAGCCTTGATATCGCCATGGGTGGCTCAACGAATACCATTCTGCATTTGCTCGCTGCAGCCATTGAAGGCGAAATTCCATTTTATATGCAGGACATTGACCGTTTGTCGCGCAAAGTCCCCCACTTGTGCAAAGTAGCGCCAGCAACACCGCAGTATCACATGGAAGATGTGCATCGCGCTGGCGGGGTTATGGGGATCTTAGAGCAGTTGTTGGATGCTGATCTATTGCACGCCAATGCGAGTCACGTGCTGGGGAAACCGATTGCTGAGGTGATCAACGATTGGTCAATAACCAAAGGTGAAAACCCGCTAGCGGAGCAGTTCTATCGCGCAGGACCGGCGGGTATCCGAACGACGAAGGCGTTCAGTCAGGATTGTCGGTATCCCACCGCGGATAAAGACCGGGAAGCAGGCTGTATTCGAAATCGCGAGAATGCTTACAGTGAGGAAGGCGGCCTGGCGGTGTTATACGGAAACCTTGCAGAAGATGGTTGTATTGTCAAAACGGCTGGCGTGGATGAGGAGATATGGACGTTTACCGGCACTGCAAAAGTCTATGAGAGTCAGGATGATGCCGTAGCAGGGATTTTGGGCGACCAAGTCAAAGCGGGCGATGTAGTGATTATTCGGTATGAAGGTCCCAAAGGTGGCCCAGGGATGCAAGAAATGTTGTATCCGACATCCTATTTGAAATCAAAGGGGCTTGGTAAACAGTGTGCACTTGTCACCGATGGTCGTTTCTCTGGCGGCACGTCAGGGCTTTCGATTGGTCACTGTTCGCCTGAAGCAGCCAGCGGCGGCGGTTTAGCATTAGTCGAAGATGGGGATACAATTGAAATCGATATCCCAAATCGCAGTATCAATGTGATGTTAAGCGAAGCAGAGCTAGCGCAGCGTAAAGCAGCGATGGATGCGCGCGAAAATCCCTGGCAACCCGTCGAGCGCGAACGTCCATTAACCGTGTCGCTGAAAAATTTTGCGCTGCTTGCGACAAGTGCAGACAAGGGCGCCGTGCGCGATGCTAAAAAGTTGGACGAGCTGCTAAAACCATGAGTGTTAGCAACCAAGATTATCTAAAAAAGATATTACTCGCGCCGGTCTATGACGTTGCGGTAAATAGTGATTTAAACTACATGAGCCGCCTGTCTGAAGAGTTGGGTAATCATGTATGGTTGAAGCGCGAAGATCAGCAACCGGTCAAGTCGTTCAAATTGCGCGGCGCATACAATCGCATTGCACAGTTGAGTGAAGAACAACTGAATGCCGGCGTCGTGACGGCATCTGCAGGTAATCATGCTCAAGGCGTTGCTTTTTCGGCGAATCGCCGCAGTGTTCATGCAACCATTGTGATGCCAGAGACGACGCCAGATATCAAAATTGATGCGGTGAAGCGTTTTGGTGGTGATTTTGTGAATGTCGTATTGCATGGCATGAGCTTTGACCAAGCAAATCAATACGCGAAGGACTTGAGTGCTCATCAAGGTTTGACCTTTATTCCGCCATTTGACCAACCCGATGTTATTGCCGGACAGGGCACTATTGCGCGTGAATTATTAGAACAAAACCCGAATATTCAACGTCTTTTTATTGCGATTGGCGGTGGTGGTTTAGCCGCAGGCATTGCTGTTTTTCTCAAGCAACTTCGCCCCGACATTCAGTTGATTGGCGTCGAAGCTGAAGAGAGTGCCTGTTTTGTGGCGGCGAAAGCGGCTGGTAAACCGGTTGAGTTAGCGTCGGTAGGGATATTCGCGGATGGCGTCGCTGTTAAGGTGATGGGCGACGAGACGTTTCGTTTGTGCAACGCACTATTAGACGATGTTATTACGGTGAGCAATGATGAGATTTGCGCCGCCATTAAAGACATTTTTGATGATACACGAGTCATTGCCGAACCAGCAGGGGCGTTGTCGATCGCTGCGGTACGTAAGTATGTCAGTCAACACAAGATCGAAGGTGAAGTCCTAGGCGCGATACTGTGTGGCTCAAATACCAACTTTCATACACTTCGGTATGTGTCTGAACGCTGTGAACTGGGGGAACAGAAGGAAGCCGTATTTGCCGTACGCCTGCCCGAGAGAGCTGGCGCGTTTAAGCTATTTTGCGAAACCTTAGGAAATCGTTCGATTACCGAATTCAATTATCGATTTTCTAGCGAAAATGAAGCGCATGTGTTTGTTGGGATCAAGCTAAAACGTGGTCGTGAGGAATTCGAGCAGTTGTTATCACAGTTGCAGTCACATGATTACCAGTGTTTCGATTTGTCTGATAACGAACTGGCCAAGTTGCATGTGCGACATATGGTTGGTGGCAAGCCTACTCAGGCGTTAAATGAACACGTATTTACCTTTACATTCCCGGAATACCCCGGTGCTTTGTTGAAATTCCTGAATACCCTAGGTGAAAAATGGAATATCACTTTGTTTCACTATCGTAATCACGGTGCTGCGGATGGACTGGTTATGTGTGGATTCGATATTCCGCCTGAAAGCCGAACTGATTTCGATCAGCATTTGGAGGCATTGGGTTATGTCTTTGAAGAGCAAAGCAGTAATCCCGCGTACCAGTTCTTTTTAGCTCATTAGCGTGAGAGCAAAAAAAAGCGCCTCATTCGGCGCTCTTTTGCGTATCTATACCGACTCTAATTGCAGCAAGTGTTGGCTTATCTCAGGCCAGACGAGTTGATTGATGTCTGCCTGCAAGGCGCGACTGTTGTCAGAGTGTTTCAAGGTGCCGTCTTCAGTCGATACCACCAGTTCTTGTTCTCGAAGCGCAGTAACCAGACAACTAAAGACATTCTTGTCATAGAATTCTGGTGAGCTCATGCCATACAACGAGGACAATCTTTCGGCAATCTTGCGCGACGTTTTTTCTAGTTGTCCACGACTGATGGTTTGTGAAATCTCAAGTACCCGAAGCACGACCGCATAACGTTGAACCGTTTCTTGCATCGCTCGGCTAAGTAGCCAGGCGGAGTGAAATTGTTCGGAGTCGCGCTGAGGCGCCATTAATTTCCGCCCGCGTTGCTCTAGCAGACCTTGTTCCTTTAACTGCATGACGAGGCGTTCACAGTAGTCATGTGCAGACTCTTGATCCATGTAGATAAAGAGCTCTTTTTGCAGCAGTGGATACAGCGCAACCATAAGTTTAAGTAGTTTCGCTTTTTCCATCCCATTGTTGGCGAACACGATTGTCATGATCATGCCCGGTAGCGCGTATAAATGGAGAATGTTGTTGCGATAGTAGGTAAAGGTAACCGCGCTTTTCTCGGGTATGGAGACTAAACTTCCATAGCTGTCGTCAGACACTGATAGGCGCTTCAGTTTAAGCGTCTCTTCGAGTAATTCTGGCGCCGATTTATTCGCAAGCGTAGCGTCTTCACTGAATGGCGTATTTTGCAATAAATCGAGGTAATCCTTCATTGCGCGTTCTAGCTCAGCCCGTGTCATCGTCTTGGTTTTAGAGGAAAGCAAACACAAGCTTGCGAGCGCCATGCCATTGATGGCTGCGGCTTTGTTTATTCGCAACATGACGCGATTGGCTAATTCATTAACCGTAGGTGTTAACCAGCTAGGCTTTTTATCAAGGCTGTCCGATTGGCTTTCGCGCCATTCGGGAGAGTACTCATCGAGAAATTGGTTCAGTTGTAATGGCTCGCCAAAGTTTACATACCCATGCCCGTAGTTTTTCAGCTTTTTAATCGCTGAGAGGATCTGCATCGGTGATTCTTTCTTTTTGTTGGCACCGGTTAACTCCTTCTGGTAGCTTTTCACTTCCATGACGTGCTCATAGCCAATATAAACGGGCACGATACTTACTGGACGGTTAACGCCTTTCAGCATCGCTTGCAGTGTCATGGCAAGCATACCGGTCTTCGGTGGGATTAATCGTCCCGTTCTACTGCGTCCACCCTCAGGGTAGTATTTGACTGAGTAACCCTTGTTGAATAGTAGTTCTAGGTATTCTCTGAACACCGCGGTGTAAAGTTTATTACCGGCAAAACTTCTGCGTAAAAAGAACGCACCTGCGCGGCGGAATATTTTACCGACTGGCCAGAAGTTGAGATTAATCCCTGCTGCGATATGCGGCGTCACCATGCCTTCATGATAAATAACATAAGTGAGTAATAGATAATCCATATGACTGCGATGGCAAGGCACGTATATAATCTCATGCCCATTTTGGGCGAGCTCGCGTATCCGTTTGGCGTGACCTACTTCAATACCATTATAAATTTTGTTCCAAATTCGTGTTAACACGCGGTCGCCGATTCGGATTAAACCTTCTCGGTAATCGCCGGCAATTTCTTCAATGTATTTCTGTGCTTTCTCTTTAACCTGTTCTTGGCTGAGTTTTTTACTTTTCGACTCATCTTTGATCGCGGCTTTTACTGCTGCTGAGCCTAAAACTGAATTATTTAGCTCGGAACGTTCAAGTAGAGTCGGTCCTGTCATGGACTGGCGTTTACGGTGAAAGTGGGTATTAGCGACCCGCACCAACTTTTGAGCGATATCGTGGTTGCTTCCGTGCTGAGTGACCATCGCCCTGGTCGAAACGGCTCTCGAGAAATTAACAAAGTTATCTCTGCCCAGAAATAACACGATAAAGAATTTACGTAACCAACTGGGGGATGCGCGATCTGCAATTAGATCTGCCCAGCCGCTTTCACCTCTACCTGGCGCTCTGCCCCAGGTGATGTATACCGGCAAAACTTGAAAGTCGAGGTCTTCGTGTACGCGGTGCAAGTGAAACATGTTGGTAAAAACATCTATCGCGTCGGTTTGCTTTACTGGACGCTTGAATACTGGCTGGGGGCGGCGCAGATACAAACAGCGTGGCAATCGTATATTGTCATTCTCTAAATGACCGTCAGGTTCTGGCAAGCCGAGCTTTTTGCAAACGAAAGACAGCGCGAGCTGATCGGTTACGGAGTCGGTTTGAAGCAAATATACGATGGGCTTATTCCTATCTACACCCAATTCGCTTTCCACATCCGCTGGAACACTTTTGGAACGAACTAGCCATTTTACTGGCCAATAAAAACAAGTTGATAGGCTATTGCGCAGCCAAGACATGGTACTAACTTCCAAGGATAAAAACCGCGCAAGGGTATCATGATTGGACGAAATTTGCTTTACTGAAAACGTGTCAATCTATGTCTAAAGTTGTTTTCCTATGTTTGCAGTTGTTCGACAAACGCTATGTGTTCTCATCGCTATTTTTAGTTCGCTTTGTTTAACGGTTACCCATCCGGTTTCCGCTGCGACGTCAGAGAGCGAGGGGGGCTGGCACTCGGACAGCGCAGCCATTATGGGCACCAACATCGTGGTAGAAGTTTGGGCCGCAACGCCGCATAAAGGGGAACGCGCAATAAAAGCTGTTTTTGCTGAAATGGAGCGCATTAATCAACTGATGAGTCCGTACATTGAGAGCAGTGAATTATCTGCCATCAATCGACATGCGGCCTTACGCAGTGTGATGATTTCTCCAGAGTTATATTCCTTGATTGAGCGTGCACTCGAGGTGTCCGAAATGACCAATGGCGCCTTTGACATAACCTTTGCAAGTGTTGGTTATTTGTTTAATTACCGAGAAAAATTGAGACCTGATGATGAAACAGTCTCAGCATTGAAAGAGGCAATCAATTATCGTTTTGTTGAGTTAGAACAGGGTATACCGCGAGTAAAGTTCAATCATCCGGATGTGAAAATTGATTTAGGCGGTATTGCTAAAGGTTATGCTGTTGACAATGCGATTCGGATCTTGAAAAAACATGGGATTAAACACGGGCTAGTCACTGCCGGCGGCGACACTAAGCTTTTGGGTGATCGCCGAGGTCGAGATTGGATGGTCGGTATACGCGACCCAAGAAACCCCGAAAGGCAAGCGGTATTATTGCCCCTGAGTGATACCGCTATGTCGACATCTGGCGACTACGAGCGCTATTTTGAGGAGAACGGTACGCGGTATCATCATATTTTGTCGCCGCGCACCGGCGAGTCAGCTACTGGGGTTCAAAGTGTTTCGATTATTAGCGATTCGGCGACGAATAACGATGCGTTATCAACGGCCGTATTTGTGCTTGGGGTAGAACGAGGCCTGAGGTTAATCAACCAGCTTGATAACGTCGATGCGATCATTATGGACGCCGAGCGAAAAATGTATTATTCGGATGGTCTCCTGCAGCAAAATTAGTCGCCGCTAACTCAGACAATGAAAGGAATACAACTATGCCATATTCTCTCGAACAACTTGAAACTGCAGCACAACAAGTGCACCGTTTCCAAGGTGCTACGCCACAATATTGTTGGCCGTTATTATCGGAAGTCTTAGGCACTGAGTTATGGGTCAAACATGAGAATCATACCGCTACAGGGGCATTTAAGATCCGCGGTGGGATCACGTTTATGCAATGGTTGAAGCAAAACCACCCTGATGTCACAGGTATAATCACTGCGACTCGAGGGAATCATGGTCAAAGCCAAGCCCGAGCTGCCACTGCCGCTGGACTAAGTTCCACGATTTACGTACCTCAAGGTAACTCCGTGGAGAAAAATCGGGCGATGCGGAGTTTTGGTGCTCAAGTTGTCGAATTCGGTGACGATTTTGATGTTGCCAGAGTTGAAGCAGAGAAAGTAGCAGCCGAGCAGGGGTTGTATTTAGTCCCGTCCTTTCACGACGAGATCGTCAAAGGAGTTGCAACTTATGCTCTTGAGTTGATGACGCAAATCAGCGATCTAAACCGCATTTATGTGCCGATTGGCTGTGGCTCTGGGATCTGCGGCCTAATCGCGGCGCGTGATGCTTTGAACCTCAAGACCGAAATCGTAGGCGTTGTCTCAACAGAAGCACAATCGGCAAAATTGTCGTTTGAATCTGGCAAACTGGTATCGACAGCAAGTGCCAATACCTTTGCCGACGGAATGGCCGTGCGAGTTCCGGTACAATCTGCATTTGATATCTATTCCAAAGGTGCCAGCCATGTTGTTGCCGTTTCAGACGATGAAGTCGCCGAAGCTATCAGACTATATTATCACTGCACCCATAATATCGCCGAAGGTGCTGGGGCTGCGCCTTTAGCTGCAGCATTGCAAGAGAAGCACTTGCTCAAAAACAAGCGAGTCGCGGTTATTTTATGTGGCGGCAATATCGATACCAATATTATGATGCAAGTCATGGGTGGCAAAACACCACAGATTTGATACAAGTCTTGGTATGCCCCTGCGAAAAAGAGCTTCATCAAGCTCATCCAAACACAACCGGGCCATGAGTATGAGGAGTATCTTGTCGACTACGTAAAACCCGTATGACTTAGCGTGTTCGTGGCACCAGATTTAGCATATTCTAATTACTGCCATTCAGACCGGGGGCATTGAAAAACGTGCAGAGGACAAACATTACTAGTAATGCGGCGGTGGCGTCTCTTCACTCGCATTCGCGATATTAGACTGCTGCATGCCTTTGACTTTGTCGATCAAAAATTGAAGTTTGTGCTCCATTTCGGCAATTTGTTGCTGCTGAGATGATAGCGCTTGATTTAAGCTCTCGATAGTATGTTCCTGGAACGCCAGCTGGCTTTGCAAGTCATCGATTTGATGTTGCATCGATTGTGTAGACATTTAGTCGATTTCCCATGTTTCTGCGAGGCCACTACTACTCTCGCTTACAATGGTAGTATTATCGATGAAAGCGACCGCATTGACCACAGCAGTGCGCAGTGGCGAGTTTTTGCGTGGGGCGACTCGCCACTCATTTAACTCCTTACCTGTTTTGACATCCCAGAGATTGACGCGCCTCGCGGGTGAGCCGGTTAGCAACCAGTTGCCGTCTGCCGAAAATACGGCATCAGTGAAAATTTGCTGGCGAACAAAGATATCCAGCGCACTTATTTCCTGGCCAGTTTGAACATCCCAAATAATCGCTCGATTGGTGCTATCTGCAGTAAAGGCGTAGCGACCCTGATCATCCAATGCTACTTTGGTTATACGCTGTGGGTGGGTGAAAGTATGGACGATTTGTCCGTTGTCGGTGTTCCAAAGATATGCGACATAATCGTTACTCCCAGTTAGAGCAAACTTGCCGTTCGGTGAAATATCAACGCTGTTGATTTTTTCGGAGTGTCCTAAAAATTCAATACGTCGACCTGAATCCGGTTCAAAATACATAACCTGACCTGAGCTTCTGCCGACCAAAATCCCACGGCCCCCGTTACTAACCGCTAGGTCGCGGATTGTGCTCTCATCGATGCGCCAAAACCCCAGAGGCTCTCCACTGACGACACTCCATAACGCAAACGCTTCTCGATCCGACGTCACCACATATTCACTATCTGCAGAAATATGAAGGTTGGTAACTAAATTATTTCCATCTCCTTGGTGTTGCCATTTAAAACGCGGCTCATTAGTGGTTAGGTTCCAAACTGAAATGCCTTGCTCCACACTTGATACGACAGACAGGGTGCCATCGACTGAAATGTCGGCTGCCATAGCCCCTTCCTCGGCATGAGTACTAACATTGATAGGGTCTGTTTCGATAGGGCTACATCCGACTGACAACAGCACCAAAAGACCCAATAGTGTCTTATTTAACGTGTTATTTACCGATATTATCCAGTTTCTCATGATGTGGGCTTTCGCTTTGGGTATGCACAGATTACCATAGCGCAGTAATCGCATATCAGTCTTTATAAGAATTTATCTGCGCTAATTCCAAAAACTTTGAAGGAGAATTACTGAATGAGACGTTCACTCATCGCTGTTGCTACGATCGCAGCGCTAGGCCTGGCGGCTTGTCAGCCTCAAACTACAGAACAACCTGCCGCTGACACTGCGTTGAACAAAGCTGAAATGACCGACGACCAGAAGCACGCCTATGCTATGGGTGCCAGCATGGGTACTTACGTAAACAATCGCAAAGCAGAAGTTGAGAAATTCGGAATGACTTTTGATCCGCAGTTGGTGTTACAAGGTCTAAACGACGCATTAAACGACAACGTACAGTTTAGTGCAGAAGAAATGCAAACAATCGCTCGTACCGCAGACATGAAGTTACAAGAGATGCAAAAGGCAGAAGCCGATTCGGTTGCAGAAAAAAATATCGAAGAGGGCAAGGCATATTTGGCCGAAAACGGCAGCAAACCGGGTGTCGTTACTACCGAGTCTGGGCTTCAGTACGAGATTTTAGTTGAAGGTGATGGAGCACAACCATCAGCGGAAGACACGGTTACTGTTCATTATCGAGGGACATTGCTTAATGGCACTGAATTTGATTCTTCGTACGCTCGCAATGAACCTGCTAGCTTCCCATTGAACCGAGTGATTCCGGGGTGGACTGAAGGTGTACAACTAATGAAAGTTGGCAGTAAATTCCGTTTCCATATTCCTTCCGAATTGGCATATGGAACACGCTCCACTGGCAGCATCACACCTAATTCGACGTTAATTTTTGACGTTGAACTCATCAGTATTGACTGAGTGAGTCTGAGTTAAAAAAACAAAGCCGGTACCTATAAGGTGCCGGCTTCTTTTCAGTACGAGCTATTCCATGCCCACCTTGATTCCATCCCGTCAACATTGACGTTCATAAAGCGCCATGTGACTTCACTCTGAATACGCATTCAGGTTCTCAAGTATCGTAACAAACTCGCTACGTTCTTTAACTATAGACCTTGAGGCGTTCCACATTGGAATTCTTTGCTATAACGCTTGTGTTTTAATATCGCTACGGAATTTGTAGTGAATACAATGTCATGCGGGCTTGACGCTGTAGCGCATTATTACCCGGCCAATCTTACAACCGAATAAGCCTCCGAGCGCTGCGAGTACCGTGTTTAACACAAAGCCATTCAATACGGCATCAATCAGTGATGCGACAAAAACAAAACCGCCGGTTAAGAACAGCAAAAAACCAACCAGTGAGTAAATCACGGTTTTTGTCGTCTGTGGCTTCTTCCGTGAAATCAACAGCTCCTGATTGGCATTACTGTTGGTTGATTTCATCATTTATTCCTCAGATAGTTATTCTTATAGTGTTAGTTCTGACTAAATAGTTCAAAAAATAGTCAATCATTTCGCTAAAGTGCCTGATGTGTGGGGTCGACGGCACATTTCACCCTGCACAACAAGCTACGCAACAAATCGTTAACAAGATCTGTGCCTATATTGACGAGCGCATGTATTTCAACAATCATAAGCGCCATTAATAGCGTTGAATTTAAGCAATGAGAACTCCGTTAGTTACTCGAGAAGGGTATAATCAGCTGCGTGATGAATTGGAACATTTGTGGCGCAAAGAGCGTCCAGAGATCACCAAGAAAGTCACGTGGGCAGCGAGCTTGGGTGATAGAAGCGAAAATGCTGACTATCAGTATAACAAGAAAAAACTCCGCGAAATCGACCGGCGCGTGCGCTATCTGCGCAAGGCACTGGAAAACTTAAAAGTAGTTGATTATGACCCAGTCCAAGAGGGCAAGGTTTTCTTCGGTGCCTGGGTGTCGATTATTGATGAGGATGACAGAAAATTGACAGTTCGCATTGTCGGGTATGATGAGATATTCGACCGCAAGGGCTACATTTCAGTCGATAGCCCGATGGCACGCGCTCTGATCGGAAAACAAGTTGATGATGAAGTATTAGTTAAAACGGAAGCTCAACAGGTGTATTGGACGATCGAATCAATCAAATATGGCGATCAATCTGCGTAGCGCTTGGGTTACCAGGAGTTGCTTTTATGAATTGGTTTTTCTGTGCAAGTATTCAGAACTTGGTATAATCCGTCAGCGTAATTTTCCTTAAACTTTCCGATTTATAATCTTTTCGAGAATTCTATGTTATCAACACAAATCGCAGCTGAACTTAGCGTCAAAATTGATCAAGTTGAAGCTGCAATTGCACTGCTAGATGACGGTGCTACGGTGCCGTTTATCGCGCGTTACCGCAAAGAGGCAACTCAAGGCTTAGATGATGTTCAGTTACGAACGCTAGAGCAGCGTTTAACCTACTTGCGAGAGTTAGAGGACCGTCGTTCAGTGATTGTTAAATCAATCCAAGAACAAGAAAAGTTAACGCCAGAGCTAAAACAAAAAATTCTCTCAGCGACGAGTAAAACAGAACTCGAAGATTTATACCTCCCGTACAAACCTAAGCGCAGAACTAAGGGGCAAATAGCGATAGAAGCAGGTCTTGAGCCTCTTGCTGATAAACTTTTTAGTGATTTAAATCTGACGCCAGAGGCAGAAGCACAGGCATTTATCAATCCAGAGTCTGGTATCACCGATGAGAAATCTGCATTGGATGGCGCCAAGTTTATTCTGATCGAGCGTTTCGCTGAAGATGCCAGTTTGCTTGCAACTATACGACAGTACTTAAATAAAAATGCGTTTGTGCGCAGCCAAGTTGTCGAGGGTAAGGAAAAAGAAGGTGCAAAATACAGTGACTATTTTAGTCATTCAGAAAAGCTATCTGACACACCTTCACATCGAGCATTGGCGATGTTCCGAGGCCGTAACGAGGGCTTACTGCAGCTAAAATTGGACGCTGATCCAGAGCAAGAAGATAGTCGCGCGCCATCACACTGCGAAAGCATCATAGCTCAACATATTGGCTTTAGCGAACAAGGTCGAGCAGCCGAAGTCTGGATGCGTCAGGTGATCCAATGGACATGGCGGATAAAATTACAATTGCACTTGGAGACCGAACTTTTTGCAGCGTTGCGGGAGCGTTCTGAAGACGGTGCAATAGACGTGTTTGCCAATAATTTGAAAGACTTATTAATGGCGGCTCCCGCCGGAGCGAAGGTAACCATGGGTTTAGATCCTGGCCTGCGAACCGGTGTCAAAGTTGCTGTGGTGGATACGACAGGTAAAGTGCTGACAACCACCACGATTTATCCGCATGCCCCGCAAAATCAGTGGGATAAGTCGATTCGCACGCTCGAGAATGTCAGTCGTCAGTTCAATGTCGAATTGATCAGTATCGGCAATGGTACTGGATCAAGAGAGACCGATGCGTTGGTAGCGGAAATGCTGAGTAAGTCTGGATTAAGCGCGCAGAAAATTATGGTCAGTGAAGCGGGTGCATCAGTTTATTCAGCATCAGAGTTAGCATCAAATGAACTGCCTAACATGGATGTGTCTCTGCGCGGCGCAGTTTCGATCGCCAGACGGCTTCAGGACCCACTCGCGGAACTGGTAAAAATAGAACCTAAAGCGATTGGTGTTGGTCAGTATCAACACGATGTCAGCCAGAGCAACTTAGGCCGTGCGCTAGACAACACGATTGAAGACTGTGTGAATGCAGTGGGTGTTGATCTGAACACCGCTTCACCAGCCTTACTAAGCTATGTTTCAGGTTTAAACAAAACGTTAGCGAATAACATCGTGGCATTCAGAGATACGCACGGCAAATTTGACGATCGCAAGCAGCTCTTAAAGGTGGAACGTTTGGGGCCTAAGGCGTTTGAGCAATCTGCCGGTTTTTTAAGAATTGTAGGTGGAAGTAACCCTCTAGACGCGTCTGCTGTGCACCCTGAATCTTATCCGGTGGTGGATAAAATTATCGATATTACGGCTTCGGCAGTGAATGACGTGATCGCGAATACCGATTTATTGCGTACTCTCGATGCTAAAACTTTGGTTGATGAAACATACGGTTTACCAACTGTCATCGATATTGTTGAAGAGTTGAAGAAACCAGGCCGAGACCCTCGTCCAGCGTTTAAAACGGCAAACTTCAAAGAGGGAGTTAATACGATTCAGGACTTGACGCCAGGTATGATTCTTGAGGGAGTCGTTAGCAACGTAGCCAATTTCGGTGCTTTTGTTGACGTCGGTGTTCATCAAGATGGTTTAGTCCACATTTCAGCACTGGCCAATGGTTTCGTAAAAGATCCCCGTGATGTGGTTAAAGCCGGTGATATAGTAAAAGTTAAAGTCATTGAAGTCGATGTTGAGCGCAAGCGGATAGCGTTTACCATGCGTTTGGACGATGAAGCGAGAGGAAAGTCGAAAGAAAATTCGAGAGCTCCGTCGTCAAAAACAAAACACGCCGATAAATCTCGTGACGGTCAGTCTAAGCGGAGTTCCCAACAACGTCCCCAACGGGCATCCCAGCCTGCCAATGCAGCTATGGGGAACGCGTTTGCAGATGCATTTGCGAAAGCTAAGAAGTCATAACGGAATCTTGTTTCTGCTGATACATCGAATGGTCTGCTGAATCCAACATACTGGTTAGGTCGGCGTCATTACTGGATTTAGTAATGGCCCCGACACTGGCGGAAATCATAACGTGTTTACCATCTAACCAAAGCTCGAGTTGGCTCAGTTTGTTGCGAAATCGTGCCGCTAATCGCTGCGCTTGTTGTTCATTGATGGCGTGACTAAACACCACAAATTCATCCCCCCCTAAACGCCCAACTACGTCATCTTCACGAGACTGGTGGCGAATGATTTTCGCGATGGTTTGCAACACGCGATCACCAACACTATGGCCAAAATTGTCATTAATTTGCTTAAAGTGATCGATATCAATATACAGCAGCACAACTACTCCATCGCGTTTTTGAAGTCGCTGTAGTTTACGTTGGACTGCCATTGTCCAACCTCGTCGATTTAAAACTGCACACAGAGAGTCTTGTGAAGCCGCGAAGTAGGCGTTGGATTTTTCGCGCTCCAGCGCCCGCACTTTTTCACTTACGGCAAATGCAAATAACATCGCTTCAATTGCAGTCGAAACAATCAATGCATACCGATGAAGGAAGGGCGAGACATCGGTCAACCAGATCCTGAACACCATGGCGATAAAGACGAAACTCAGGGCAATAAATATAATGTTCGCAGTATGGACTTTTTGCAGTGTCGCGTAGCCCGTGATAATAAAGATCGCAAAGACTAGCAGCAACGTCGACCAACCCATAATTTGCCCCAGCGATGTGCTGGACAGTACTGGGATCATAGTCAACGCGAAGCCCATAGTTAGTATTGCCAACGCGACCGTCCATATAGCTTTGTAAATCCATAGGTTTAATATGAGCTTCAATTCGAGTAAGCGCGACACAAATAGCACAGCGCTGGCAACAATGAGTCCTGCAAAAGCGTATTGGAGCGGGACATAGTTGTGCCAACTAACAGACCAGATACCGTAATTGAAAACGCCTTCTTGTAATGAGAAAAATATTACTACGCTGGTCAAATAGGCGCTGTAGGCAAAAAAGCTTGGGTCGCGCATGCCTTTACCCAACATCGTGACGTATATCGTCAATGCGATACACAAGCCAATAAACAGTGATAGGGTTGAGACATGCCCAACGGTTCTGTAGTGAAAGCTGGTAACACTATCTAATCGAAAACTAACATTGCTGCGTTGAAAGGTATCGATATTGATGGAGAGACGAGATTCACCGCTGGGAATTATGACACTGTATTGATTGCTGGTAAGGCGATCCAGCGACACAACCGATTGGCTCTGACTCCAAATTGAGCGAATGTTTTTAAGCGGTACACTAAGGACAACAGGCTGAGATAGACTGCACGCCAAATTGATTGTTGATACGCCGCTCGTTAACTGAGTCGAACGCGGTTGTGCTAGGTCGAGTGTTTCAAGCTGTGTTGATTGGCAACCATCGAAACTGACTTGTGCGTCTGCATCATAGCTTGCCACAACACTGGCAACGACAATCAGTAAGATCTTGATTAACACTGCCAGGACTTCCTTTAATCGCCGCCGAGAATTTGCACTTGGGCGATGTCAGTATCGCCTTTTAACACTTTATAAATTGCATCTTGCACTAGGGTTCGCATGCCGTCTGCCATGGATTGTGCTTTCATCTCTGAAACTGATGCTTCTTTGTATACCAACGAACGTAACTCCGGTGTCATACCGAGCAACTCGTGAACACCGGTTCTTCCTTTATAACCTGTGCCGCCGCAGGTATCACAACCCTTAGCTCGATATAGCATCGGATTTCCTTCAATACCCAATTCAGCAATGTATTCCTCACCATACTGACGTTTTATGAACTGGGTTTCTTCGTCTGTTGCCTGATATTCCTCTTTACATTCGCCGCACAGGGTTCGAATCAGACGTTGTGCCAAAATACCTACACAAGCGTCGGAAAAGTTGACCGGATCTAAGCCGAGGTCTAGCAAACGGGTAATAGTCTCGGGGGCTGAGTTGGTGTGCAGGGTTGATAACACCAAGTGACCGGTTAACGAGGCTTCTATACCCGCATGCGCTGTCTCTTTATCACGCATCTCACCGATTAGAATGATATCTGGATCCGCACGCAGGAATGCGCGTAGTGCATTTGCGAAGGTAAAACCAATTTTGGGGCTAACCTGAACTTGCTGCAAGCCAGCTTGGGTGATTTCTACCGGATCTTCGGCTGTCCATATCTTCTTCTCTGGAGTATTGAGATAACCCAGTATGGCGTGCAGTGTTGTGGTTTTACCCGAACCTGTCGGCCCAACCACGAGCAAAATGCCATGCGGCTTTTTAATCATTTCCTCTAGGCGCGTACGATTATTCGGCGCGACATTCATCTTGTCGATGGGCATCGCACCACCGGAAGCCAAAATACGCATGACGACGCCTTCACCCGCGACTGTGGGAATTGTCGCGACGCGAACCTCGACCAATTGTCCGCCCATTTTAAACGCGAGTTTTCCATCTTGCGGGACACGTTTTTCGGCAATGTTTAAGTTCGACATAATCTTAATGCGGGCTATCACTGCACTGTGGTGAGATGCGGGTACTTGGTTTATATCTCGACAAACACCATCGACCCTCATCCGTACGCGCGTCGGGCCATTCTTTTCTGGATCGATATGGATATCAGAAGCATTCAAGCGCTTCGCATCTTGCAAAATTCGACTGACTAGGCGAACGACGGCAGGTGCGTCGTCTGATAATTCATCTGAGTGCTCTTCGCTCTCTTCGGCGTTAGTTCCGATTTCGTCAAGGATTTCACTCATTTCGCCCGGCGCGACACCGCCAGAACCTTCGCCTAAGTACTGGAGAATTTGATTTGGGATTCCAACCGCAATCTCATAGCTGTCAATGCCTAATGCGCGTTCAATCTCCATTAACAAAGCGGCATTATTCGGTTCTGCCATTAACACAATGGTGTTGCCATTGACGTCGGAGACAACCGCAACGCAATTGCGCTTCAAATAGCTGCTGTTGAGTTTACTGTCGCTTTGGAACAAGTGATATTTATCAGGATCGTAGCTAATAAATGGCACTTGGTAATGGACTGACAATGCGGTTCCAATATGTTCGTCAGATATGCGTTGCTCGCTTTGCAAGCGTTGGATCAACTGGCGATGATCGTTGCTGGTTTCGACTAACTCTTTTAGCGTTCGTGCTTCGATGTGATTGAGGTGAACGAGATAATCGAACGGTGCGCTGGTTCCGCCTAATTCGTAGCGAAACTTAGCACCAATTTTGTCAGCGAGTTTCTGGGCAACTTTTAAGTCTGCGTCATTAAATTCGCCAGATTTTTTGTTGATGATCTGCAATACACCCATCATTACACCAGCATTCAAAATAGGTACGCACAAAATATTTTGCGTTTTAAATGTGCTGTTTTTATCGAATTTATCTGCGAAACGTAGACGCGGGTGGATATTACTAAGTTCGTGACTGTCGTATGGATCGTTAATGATCAGCGGCAGTTGTGATAAGGCAACGTAACCCGCGATAGAAAGAGGGCTAATCGGTACCTTAATTTCTTTGGTTTCTTTACCGGTTTTGAAGCGAGCAACCAGATCTTGGTGTTGCAGTCGGCGCTGAAAAATACTCATCCTTTCGGCTTTGAGAAGTTCCAAAATCAACGGTTCTAGCTCTTGGTAGGCGTCCATTAAAGGCGTTTGTCGTGCCAAGATGCTATTAATTTGCTCAAATCCGTTTGTAAGTACTTCAGTGGTATACATATATGCGCCGAAATTGCTCTAGAACCCGTACAATATAAGGTTTTCATCAACGTGTCACGATTGTTGTTGAATATGCACTAGTTTGACCTGATCGTGCAGTACATATTCATGTTTCGCTACATCCTGAAATTCACTCAATGCAGCCCAAAAAATCAACTACTATAAAGCGGTAACCTTCACAAAAAGGAGAGCCATTATGGCGTATGTTGACGGGTATGTTTTGGCGGTTCCTCGCGCAAAAAAGGCTGCTTATATCAAACTGGCCGAGGAGTCAGCCGCCGTGTTTAAAGATCACGGCGCATTATCAGTCTTTGAAAACTGGGCAGATGATGTACCCGAGGGAACGCTTACATCATTTCCTATGGCGGTTAAGTGCGCGGACGAAGAGGACGTCGTTTTTTCATGGATAGTTTGGCCTTCGAAAGAGGCACGGGCTTGTGGCAACAAGGCAGCAATGGAAGATGCTCGAATGCAATCTTGGGATATCAACCTGATGCCATTTGATGGCAAGCGTATGATATTCGGCGGCTTTGAAACGATTGTTCAATTATAAAAAAGATCCGGGGCAGTATTGATATGTGGCGCATGATTTCAATATTACTCACTATCTTGTTGAGCTATCCCAGTGGTGGGAAGGAAGAATTTGTCGATGTCATTGCGGTTGAATTTCCGCCAATATCTTCTTTATCTATCAAAGACGCAGGGCTTGCTTTTCAGCTACTGCGTCAGCACACACCTGATTCTGCAATACATTGGGTTCCTTTGTTTCTTCCTCCTGGGCGAGCCGCTTACACCATAAAGAGTGGAGAGTGGTGCGCAAGCTTTTACCCTGTGTTTGACGAATCATCAAGTCAAGTGATTCGACTGTCTCAAATGCCACTTAGGTTTGGTTTAATTAGGATGAAGAAGCCATCAAAATTCGAATGGGACAGTTATGATGAGTTTGCTTCCAAGTCCATAGCCGTTCTGCGAGGTGACGAAGATATCCCGTTGTATCGTTCCCTAACAGATGCTGGCGCTCGACTTGCTTTTGTTGAGAAGTTTCAAACCGGAGCTCAAATGGTGTTACTAGGGAGAACGGAGATGGCACTTGTAGATGAATTAACCTACATCAATATGGAGCAAAACAATAAAGCCAAACTACAGTTTTCACAAAGGCCATTGGTAGAGATGCATATTGATCTTTACCTCAATAACAACTGTGCTGATCGCATCATGCCCTTTATATTGCATTAAAAATTGATATAACTAGCTTTGGTACAAGTTCCGCTTACCTTGGTCTACTCAGCGAGAACTCTTACGCCTCATGTTTAATCTAGCGTCGTTTATCATGTGTTTCAAAAACGATTTGAATACCTTCAGTTCTGGGTCAGGCTGCAATCCATTCGCAAGGCGAATCATTTGGTAATAATAAAATCCAACTTGGCCAAAACTGTTTATCGCCTTGATGAGATTCGAGGAACTATTGTTACCCCAAAATCCCTTCCCCAATACTAGACCGTGTTCGAAATCATCCAACTGGTCTAGCGTTTGGTTGATAAGTCCAGCTGAACAATCCGGTTGAGTGCAAAGTGGCCTAGCCAGACCAACAAGATCAACTTCACCACTTTCTATGGCATGCTCCATCACGCTGCGACTTCGAAAGCCACCCGTCACCATCAACGGGACATTGGCTTCTGCTTTGATTTTTTCGGCGTATTCGATGAAGTAGGCTTCACGTTTGCGCGTGCTTTCTCGTACTTCTGTTGGCTCGACGCCAATCAGACTGAGTTGTTCATATGTTCCACCGGAAATCTCCAACAGATCGATACCATCTTCCGCCAGCCAATGGGCGACTTGAACACAGTCATCGAGACTAAAGCCACCTTTCTGGAAATCGGACGAATTGAGCTTAACGCCAATTGGGAATTCCGGCCCCACTGTATTGCGCACCTCACCAATGATCTCGCGGATGATACGAGCGCGGTTTTCAATGCTGCCACCATACTCATCGTCACGCTGATTGATTTTGGGCGATAGGAATTGGCTCAACAAATAACCGTGCGCGCAATGAATTTGAACACCGGTGAAACCAGCTTGTTTGACAAGAGCCGCTGAGCGAGCAAAACGTTGAATGACGTCTTGTATATCGTCCTTCGTCATCGGCCGCGGTTTGCCAAAGTTTCCCAACATGTCGAGCTGCACTTCCGAGGGTGAAAGTGGTTGGCCATTCACCATACGAGGACATTGACGCCCAGGATGATTGAGTTGGACCCATAAATGATTGCCACCCGCTGTTCCCGCCTGTGCCCATTGGCTGAAAAGCTCGATGTGTTGGTTATCTTCAAGGACGACATTACCCGCGCGCTCGAGGTAGCGCTTGTCGACCATAACATTACCGGTTATGTGCAAGCCAGTGCCGCCCATGGACCAAGTACGATATAGGGTTTGGTGTTGAGCTGTGGGTCTATCATTGGCATCTGCCAGGCCCTCAGTCATTGCACTCTTGCCAAGGCGATTTGGCAATGTGACACCACAGGGAAGCTGCAACAATTGGGCGAGTGGGCTAGTCATTATGCTTTCCTTATATACTGTGACTATTATTCATTGAAATCCTCACCATGTATTAAAGCAAACCCGTGTATAGAGGCAAGGTATAAGTGGAGATAATGAATGTCGCCGTGGTGCGCAGCGCTTATTCGACAACCGATCAAAAAATAATCACTTTCACACGCATTAAACACTTGCATTACCCTGCAATCTCTATATAATTCGCGCCCACTTGTCCTTGTGGGCATAGACTTTTTACCGCTGTATCACTGCTTTTAGGGGTATAGCCAAAGCCTTAACTGAACTGAGTAAGGTGGGCGCGTAACAAAGTCGAAACAGGGTTCCGAATGGGAACTATCGGTTTACGCACATCTTTTTTGCAGATACGAACTGCAAGGGAGGTGAATTTTTTTGTTCTTTCGATTGGAGCTTAATCGATGCCAAATCAAAGAATTCGTATTCGTTTAAAAGCGTTTGATCACAAGTTGATCGATCAGTCTACGGCTGAAATCGTTGAAACAGCGAAACGTACTGGTGCTCAGGTAAGCGGTCCTATTCCACTACCTACTCGCAAAGAACGCTATACAGTATTGATTTCTCCGCACGTGAATAAAGACGCACGTGACCAGTATGAAATCCGTACTCATAAGCGTTTGGTAGATATCATTGAGCCAACAGATAAAACTGTTGACGCTCTAATGAGATTGGACTTGGCAGCCGGCGTTGATGTTCAAATCAGCTTGGGCTAATAGAAGAGGGTTATAACAATGGCGATTGGTCTTATCGGTCGTAAAGTAGGCATGACTCGCATCTTCACAGAAGATGGCGTTTCAATCCCTGTGACTGTTATTGAAGCAACCCCTAACCGTGTTACACAACTTCGCACTGACGAAACAGACGGTTACCGTGCATTGCAGGTAACTGCTGGTGAGAAGAAAGCAAACCGTGTAAACAAAGCGGCCGCGGGTCACTTTGCAAAAGCTGGCGTAGAAGCTGGTCGTGGTTTGTGGGAATTCCGTCTAGACGCGAATGAAGGTGCAGACATTGAAGTTGGCAGTGAACTAACTGTTGAACTGTTCAACGATACTAAGAAAGTAGACGTTGCAGGAACTTCAAAAGGTAAAGGGTTTGCGGGCGTTATTAAGCGTTGGAACTTCAGTTCACAACGTATGACCCACGGTAACTCATTGTCGCACCGTGCACCTGGTTCAATTGGTCAAAACCAATCACCAGGTAAAGTATTCAAAGGCAAGAAAATGGCTGGCCAACTTGGTAACAAGAAAGTCACTATGCAGTCTTTGGAACTAGTACGTGTAGACGCAGAAAACAACCTATTGTTGGTTAAAGGCACAGTACCTGGCGCAACTGGCGGCGACGTCATCGTTAAGCCAGCTGTTAAAGCCTAACGTCTGGGGAGTTAAGTGATGGAATTAGCATTGAAAGACGCCAAAGGCGCTCTTGAAGTATCCGAAGCGACCTTTGGACGTGAATACAACGAAGCCTTGGTTCACCAAGTCGTTGTAGCTTACGGCGCTGGCGCTCGTCAGGGTACTAAAGCTCAGAAGACACGTTCTGAAGTACGCGGTGGTGGTAAGAAGCCATGGCGTCAAAAAGGCACTGGTCGTGCACGTGCTGGTACAATCCGCAGCCCAATCTGGGTTGGTGGTGGCCGCGCGTTTGCTGCTAAGCCTCGTGATCATGAGCAAAAGGTCAACAGAAAGATGTACCGTGGTGCGCTTAAGAGCATCCTATCTGAATTGGTACGTCAAGACCGTCTAGTTGTAGTTGAGAAGTTTGGTGTTGATACGCCTAAAACTAAATCACTACTAGCTAAATTAAACGAGCTTGAATTAAAAGACGTTTTAATCGTAACACCTGAAGTTGACGAGAACTTGTTCTTGTCTGCACGTAACCTCTACAAAGTAGACGTTCGTGACGTTCAAGGTGTTGACCCGGTCAGCTTAATTGCGTTTGAAAAAGTGCTAATGACTGCTGACGCAGTTAAGCAACTTGAGGAGGCGTTAGCATGAACCAGGAACGTCTATTAAAAGTGTTGGTAGCGCCACATGTGTCTGAAAAGTCAACAATGGCCGCTGAAGCAAACAACACAGTAGTATTTAAAGTTGTTAAAGACGCCAACAAAGCAGAGATCAAAGCTGCTGTTGAATCTTTGTTCGAAGTTGAAGTGAATTCTGTTCGCACTGTAAACGTTAAAGGTAAGACTAAGCGTCACGGTGCACACTTCGGTAAGCGTAGTGACTGGAAAAAGGCCTACGTTGTACTTAAAGAAGGACAGGACATCGACTTCGTCGGTGGCGCTGAATAAGAAGGGGATTAGACATGCCATTATTGAAAGCTAAGCCAACTTCTGCCGGTCGCCGTCACGTAGTTCAGGTTGTTAACCCTGATCTACACAAAGGTGCTCCTTATGCGCCTTTGTTGGAAAAGAACAGCAAGTCTGGTGGTCGTAACAACAATGGTCGCATCACGGTGCGCCATATCGGTGGTGGTCACAAGCATCACTATCGTGTAATCGATTTTAAACGCAACAAAGACGGTATCCCTGCGAAGATCGAACGTTTGGAATATGATCCAAACCGTTCTGCAAACATCGCATTGGTATTGTACGCAGACGGTGAACGTCGTTACATCCTTGCGCCTAAGGGTGCTCAAGCTGGTGATGCAGTGCAGTCAGGTTCTGACGCACCAATCAAAGCGGGTAACGCAATGCCAATGCGCAACATTCCAGTAGGTACTGTTGTTCACGCTATCGAAATGAAGCCTGGTAAAGGTGCTCAAATCGCTCGCTCAGCTGGTGCTTATGCACAGATTCTAGCGCGTGATGGAGCATACGTTACTTTGCGTCTTCGTTCTGGCGAGATGCGTAAAGTATTAGCGGATTGCCGTGCCACTATTGGCGAAGTCGGCAACGCTGAACACATGCTACGTTCACTAGGTAAAGCTGGTGCTAACCGCTGGCGTGGTGTTCGTCCGACAGTTCGTGGTGTTGCCATGAACCCGGTTGATCACCCACACGGTGGTGGTGAGGGACGTACTTCTGGAGGCCGTCATCCGGTTACTCCATGGGGTGTTCCTACCAAAGGTAAGAAAACACGTAGTAACAAGCGTACAGATAAGCTTATCGTACGTCGTCGTAACAAGTAATAGCGAGGATTCACCATGCCACGTTCTCTCAAGAAAGGTCCTTTTATTGACCTTCACTTGCTGAAGAAGGTAGAGGCTGCAGTGGAAAAGAACGAGCGTCGTCCAATCAAAACTTGGTCACGCCGTTCAATGATTATTCCAGATATGATTGGTTTAACCATTGCAGTCCATAACGGTCGCCAGCACGTTCCTGTATTGATCAGTGACGAAATGGTTGGCCACAAGTTGGGCGAATTTGCGCCAACGCGCACTTACCGCGGCCATGTCGCGGATAAGAAAGCGAAACGTTAAGGGGAAAAGAGATGGAAGCATTAGCTAAACACCGTTTTGCCCGTACGTCAGCTCAAAAAGCACGTTTGGTAGCAGATCAGATTCGCGGTTTGCACGTTGAAAAGGCGCTAGAAGTATTAGCTTATAGCCCTAAGAAAAGTGCAGCATTGGTCAAGAAAGTACTTGAGTCTGCGATTGCAAATGCAGAGCACAACGAAGGTGCTGATATTGACGAATTGACCGTTGCCAAAATCTATGTTGACGAAGGCCCAACGATGAAGCGGATCAAGACACGTGCGAAAGGCCGTGCTGATCGTATTTTTAAGCGTAGCAGTCACATTACTGTGGTTGTAGCGGATAACTAGGAGTAGAGAATGGGACAGAAGGTACATCCTACGGGTATACGCCTGGGTATCAGCAAGCCATGGACATCTACCTGGTACGCGAATACTGCAGAGTATGCAGACAACTTGTTTAATGATCACGAAGTTCGTAAGTATCTAACTAAACAGTTGAAGAACGCTTCTCTTTCTAAAATCGTTATCGAACGTCCTGCGAAAAGCATCCGTGTGACTATTCACACTGCTCGCCCAGGTGTTGTTATCGGTAAGAAAGGTGAAGATGTAGAAAAGCTTCGTAATCACGTATCTAAGCTAGCCGGTGTGCCAGCTCAGATTAATATTGCTGAAGTCCGTAAGCCTGAGCTAGATGCACAGCTAGTTGCTGACAGCATCTCAAGCCAGCTAGAACGCCGTGTTATGTTCCGTCGCGCTATGAAGCGTGCGGTACAAAACGCAATGCGTCTTGGCGCTAAAGGTATCAAGGTTGAAGTAAGCGGTCGTCTAGGCGGCGCAGAAATCGCACGTAGTGAATGGTATCGTGAAGGTCGTGTACCTTTGCACACATTCCGTGCTGATATCGATTACGCAACCTCTGAAGCGCTAACTACTTACGGAATCATTGGCGTTAAAGTGTGGATCTTCAAAGGTGAAGTTTTGGGTGGTTTACCTGCAGCAAACGCAGTTGAGCAACAACCTGCACCTAAGAAGAAAGGCCGCAACGCTAAGCGAGAGGGCTAATCAATGTTACAACCAAAGCGTACGAAATTTCGTAAAATGCATAAAGGGCGTAACCGTGGTATGGCTATCGCCGGTGGTAAAGTTAGCTTCGGTACATACGGCCTAAAAGCCGTAGCGCGTGGTCGAATGACTGCACGTCAAATCGAAGCAGCTCGTCGTGCGATGACTCGTCACGTTAAGCGTCAAGGTAAAATCTGGATCCGCGTTTTCCCTGATAAGCCAATTACTGAGAAGCCTCTTGAAGTGCGTCAAGGTAAAGGTAAAGGTAACGTTGAGTACTGGGTATGCCAAATTCAACCGGGTCGCGTGTTATATGAGATGGAAGGTGTTCCAGAAGATCTAGCTCGTGAAGCGTTTGCATTGGCTGCGGCAAAACTGCCATTTAAGACAACCTTTGTAACTCGGACGGTGATGTAATGAATGCGACTGAACTAAAAGCAAAGAGCGTAGATGAATTGAACGAAGAGCTAATCAGCCTTCTAAAAGAGCAGTTCAACCTACGCATGCAGCACACAACAGGCCAGCTTGAAAAAACTGACCAGTTGAAGAAAGTGCGTCGTAGCATCGCGCGTGTTAAAACCATTCTGACTGAAAAGGCTAAAGGCTAATGACTGAACAAACAATTCGTACAGTACAAGGTCGTGTGGTTAGCAATAAAATGGATAAAACCATTACGGTTGCAGTAGAGCGTAAAGTGAAGCACCCAATCTACGGTAAATTCATTAAGCGTACTACTAAGCTACACGCTCACGATGAAACTAATCAGTGCAACGAAGGTGACGTAGTAACAATTCGTGAATGTCGCCCTCTTTCTAAGTCAAAGACTTGGATGCTGGTAGACGTCGTTACTAAATCTGCTGAATAAGTTTTTATTCAATAGTGTAAAAAAGGCCGCGTTCGCGGCCTTTTTTGTGCGTGGTTAAAAGTGACTTTTAGTGGCCTTTGGACCACTTAATAGTGAGTTTGATGTGCGATTGGTAATATTAACTACCACCACATTTTAAATTGTAGCTAACCTCCTGTTTTATATGTGAAAAATACTTGGCCTTAGAATTGCTCTGGTCTGACTTTTAACCACATATGAAAACCATAATGAAATCAAAACTCGCAGCAACACTCTTAACTACTCTACTGTTTTCAAGCACAGCATTGGCTGATACGACCATCAACTTTTCCTCAGAGACTTATACCTTCACTCAAGATGAAAAGGCCTTGATAACGCAGATTATTGAGCAGTCAGAGCAGGGTGTTAGAAACTTATTGCCGACATTAACGCCTGATGTAACGGTGAATGTGGTAGCAATTGACCGTAACATCGACATAGTTGGTGGTGTTACCGGCAGAGCCGATGCACCAGGTGTAATCGAAGTGATGCTCTCTACAGCAACGCAAGGCGGGGTATCTGCCTCTGCTCGCCAAGCGCTAACGTCTACCATGTACCACGAACTACACCACTTGGTGACTGGCTGGACCATGACGGAGAACAAGTATGGACCGATGCATGGCATCCCTATTGCCACAGTAAATGAGGGGGTTAGCCAGTGTTTTTGCTGAAACTTATACCGATGAATATTTTGCCGAGGCGTACGATTATCCGGAGCAGGCAGCCGAATGGCTCGACGAGATTATGCAACTACCTCTCGATGCGAATTACAACCACTGGGTATCCGGTTTCCATCCGGACGGGCGCTCGGTAATCGGTTATCGACTGGGACGCTATGTCGTTCATGAAGCCATGCGCAAGACGGGCAAGAATATTCTAGAGGTGAGCGAAATGACGCCAGACGCTATATTACAACTTGTATTGTCAGACCGTGAATAGCGGGTTTTGATTGTGATCTCTGCGACTCATAAAACCTTGGTGACGCGGTTATAAAACAGTCTAATGAGTGGCGCTCGGTTTAAGCTCTTCCAAGCGCCCAAACATCTAACATGACATTGCGCTAAAGCATCATTCGATCCGATTGGTGTGTTTAGCCACGTTAAAAGTTGTAGACCACACCGACAACCCCAGAACCTGCACCACTTTTATCCACTATGGGACTATCTTTAACATCGGATGCCAAGATCTGCCACTCTAAGTTGTATATCAGCTGCCAATTTTTGTTGAAAGAGTAGAACCCCCCGATCGTCAGCGCAGGTTGAACATAGCTTCCAACTTCATAGGTAGCAAAATTGGATACGTTAGCTTCGGTGTTACTGACGCCAAAGTAATAGTCTGCATAGTCGGAATTTGCGTACTCAACGATAACGCCAGCTGAAAGCAACCAGCCATTTTGCCGCGGAGTGATGAGGGGTTTATCCCAGCCGATACTGACGCGTAAACCATCAGATTTGTCACTTATATCGGCTTGAATAGAAGTCGAAAATTCACCATTCAGTGCAGGCATTGTGTAGCGCAGGCCTGCCAAAAAACCACTGTCGCGATCTTGTATGCCGGCTAGACGAGCATCGCCATCGACTTCGAGTTCATTAGCGCCTAAGCCCAAAGTAAAAGCTAAGCTAGGTTCTCCGCGCTTGCTGTCCCATGCCTTGTATTCAACAAATGGTCCGCGTACAGATAGGCGTTCACCCACATATGCGACGGCTGGTATCAACATGGTACCGCTGTCACCACCGATATATGGGTTTGCCTGGATAATGGCCACTGGACCCGCTGACCATTGCCCCGCGTTGGCTGAGCTAGCCGCGAGAAATAGTATGATCGCGGAAACTTGGACTTTGATCATGATATTAATCTCCTTGTAAACATACCCAAGAGTGTGCAGGAGTTAGGATGACTTAACCAATTACAATTTTGTAATTATGCGGGTAGAAAATTCGCAGCAGATAAAACGGAAATAGGTATTTGAGATGCCCCAGCGTAGCTGTCAACGTAAGCTGGTTGACAGCATATCAGCGCGATACAGCTAACGCTGGATTACTGTGAGTCAATTACATCATCGCATCATAGGTTTTATTCATCACTTCCACGGAAATATTGTTGTTCCTGTAGTTACCCACAACTCGGTTTACATGAAGCTTTTTAGCACGGATAAAGTCAATGAATGCTCGACTGTAGGTTGGGACAATTTTGGCTATCGTGTTATCGAATGGAATATGTAGAAAGCTTGACTGAAAAATAATGCCGCTGTTTTCGAAATACGCAAAACTCTGTCTTTTAGAGAGCATATTTTCCAGTACATAGAATTTCACGCCACTTTCCATTTGTTCAGCCTCTAATGCACGGAATTTGAATCTTGCTATGTTCGCACTGAATCGAGGCGCGGCTTGGATTGCCGCTATGGTGTATGTGTCAGCCAACACTTCAATTCCTCGATCAACGAACGGCATCAGGCCTGCCATTTGATAGGTATGCGGGTGTGTAACATACACAGACGTAACGGTTTTGTCAGGGAAGTATTGATCGACCAACGCCAGCGTTTTGTCAGCAAACTCTTTATTTCCCGCAGCGCCAAATACACGTATGTTGTCATCAACTATGTGTAACAGTGCATTGCGAACCGCCGATGAATCAGTAACTAAATAGAGATTGTCAGCGATCTCTTCTGCGACCAATACTCCATCGCCTCTCACCAGTTCCGGGCCGTAGCCTTCTGGTACCTTCAATTTGTAGGGTGCTATGGAGTCAATTACATCAAAGTGGTCGTTGTAACTGATATAGCTTGGCTCCTTAGCGCCGTCGTAGTATTTGTAGACTGAGCGTGCAAAGTGAAATTTATCAGAGGTTTGATAGTCAGCGTATATAAACACACCATCTCGAGTCCCTTTATCTATCGATTTGAGTCGCAACGGTGAGTTTTGGAATGTGTAGGTCACCTCGCCACCTTCTGCTGTCGTGTGGGAAAGTATCGTAATAGCGTCATCCTCACTCGGTCGAACTGAGATGGTACTCTGAATGTCTTTTTCGCGAAGCAGAGGACGAACCGCTATAAAGTCTATATTCATAGCTTGATGTTTGATAAATCTATCGAAGTTATTCATATCCCTTTTTACGAGGGCTCTACCTAACAATGACGCACTTTTTTCATAAAAAAAGCTTTCTGTATCGCTTTGAAACTGCACTCTGTCGTAGACACGCCCGCCAGTGAAATACAACGTATCATTGTCGTAGAATTGCCGGTTTTTCATGTCAACTGCGACGGTTCTTCTCGACCAATGACGATTGGGGCTTTTGTAGTCCCAGTAATGGTCATCGCGATAAACGCTATTAAGAAAGTGATATTGAAGTGTGTAGGATTGGATTGAAAGTGTATCTTGATAGTGAGACTTCAATTCTTCAACAAAAGAGTCCGCATTTTGAGCGAGTACTGAACTTGGGACACAGCACAGCAATATTATACTGAACAGAGTTTTGACGCGCATTCATGATCTCCGGGCACAAATAACTGATTGAGGATCTATTTCTATGATCAAACAGATTGGACAAGGTTTGGCGACACTACCATTGAAGACGTAGAAGTTAAGTTGAAAGCGTTATGGCGTTGCGAAATAACGCCGAATGGCAGATATGCGACCGCAGCTCATTGAGACGATGAAGTGCGCTTGTGTTTTTCAATCGCTTTGGTTATTTGCTCTACACGTTTCAGACACTCTGACTTAGCATTTCCGGTCTTGTCCGAGCATGTCTTTGGTGTCCTTTGTTCCGCGTTGTAGATTGCAATTGGCGTGTTTACCAATGCGTTAAGGGTTGAGTCACCGGTTTCTATCTGCGGACCCGTGCTGCATCCCCCCAGTAAAACAATGGTCAAACTCCCTATCAGTTTTTTCATCCGTCATTTCCTTTTTCAAGATAGCGTTTATGCCGGCGCTGTTATGCAATGCATATCACATAAGAGGATTTTCGTTGCGTTAAGTTCACTGTTTGTCTTTACTCATTTCAGTTTGTTCGAAAAAAGCTCGAGGGCTTTGAGGTAATGTTCAGAATTACCTCAAAACTGACTACTTGTGTTTTTGATCCAGAATAACAGGGCCACTGCCATGCTTCGACAAGCTATCGTCAGGGTTGTACAGCGGGCAACTTTTCAACGATAAGCAGCCACAGCCAATACAGCTATCCAGGCTGTCGCGCAGTCGTTGCAGCGCGTTAATACGTTCATCTAGTTCTTGTTGCCAACGTTTAGATAGCCGTTGCCAATCTTGCTTGGTTGGGGTTCTACCATCGGGCAATGTGGCAAAGGCAGCTTTGATACTCTCTAACGAGACGCCCAATTTCTGAGCAGCTTTGATGACCGAAATGCGGCGCAGAACGTCTGGGTGATAGCGACGTTGATTGCCGGTATTTCGGGTACTGCGAATTAACCCTTTTTGTTCGTAAAAGTGACAGGTGGATACATTCACTCCACTGCGCTTCGCGAGCTGTCCGACACTCAATACTCTTTCCGTCATAAAAATAAAAAAAACACTTTACCTAAACCTAAGTTGAGGTTTTAGCCTATTCCTCACTACTTCACAAGGAGATAAATAAAATGAGATTAGAGCACGTTAATATGGTTGTCAGTGATATGGATGAAACGCTGCGCTTTTATCAAGCTGCGTTTCCGCACTGGCAGATCCGTACTCAAGGTCAAGGTGACTGGTACGGTGTGCCCAGACAATGGCTGCACTTTGGAGATGACTACAACTATCTGACTTTCAATGACAATGGCAAAAATCGTCCGCGCGACTTGAAAACCAACGACTTGGGTATTGCACACTTAGGGTTTGAGATTAAAAACCTACAGGCCCTAACCAAGAGAATGGCGGACAATGGCTTCTCCGTGTCGCACACCGGTGCTAAGCACCCACATCGTCGCAATGTGTACTACATCGATCCGAATGGGGTTGAAGTTGAATTTATTGAATACCTTTCAGATATCCCTGCACAACGCAATCAAGGTGATGTCGCATAGGAGTAGCCACAATGAATATGAATCAAATCACCTTAGGCTGCACAGATATTCAAGCCTCTAAACGCTTTTATACAACGCTTGGGTTCACCCTCATCGTTGATACGCCTCACTACTTGCGTTTTGCTTGTCCGGGCGATGGCGCGACATTTTCTTTGCATGCTGCAGAACAGAGTAGTGAAGGTGTTAATGTCTATTTTGAAGAAGAGGACCTCGATCACAAAGTCACTGAGTTGTCGCGTTTAGGTATACAGTTTGAGCAACTCCCTGAAGATAAACCCTATCTATGGCGAGAAGCAGCATTGCGGGATCCCTCTGGAAACAGGTTAATTTTGTACTGGGCGGGTGAAAACCGGCTGAATCCCCCTTGGCGCGTATAATTACTGCGACGCGTTGGTGCGCTCGGCAATAATTAGACTAACAATCTTCCAACCCGCTTTGGGGGTAATGTTTTTGCTAGTCGTAAACACGTCTACGTCACTGTCGGTAATGTATACCAAGGGGATAGCGCTATCCCCATATTCCAATACGTAGTCATCAAACCCAAACGCCTCTGTCAGTCCGGTCGTTTTGAGTGTTGCACCGTGTTTCATCGCATTGGCCAAGTAGGCGAATGTCACGCCTTCTGCGAATAGCGTCAGTTTGTTTGCGTAGTTTTCTGACACTTGATGACTTTCGGGCTTGTCTTGCTCATTTGACGTTAACCCCAGGATTGTTGCTTCGCCGCCTAATTCATGTTCGAAATGCATGGTCACCAATGGATTCAGCTGTCGGTAGGGCGAAAGCACCAACACATTGCCGATAGCTGACAAATCCAAGTAGCGCTCCGCGTGTTCAGAAATTGGGTTGCCATAGTAGGTCTGAATATTCTGCATTCGCGCATAACGGATTGAATCCCAGTTGGTGTCGGCAATGGTAACATTCACATCATTGTTCATTAGTTCTTTGGCGAGTTCGGTTGAAAATTGACTGGCCCCAAAGAGTAAAAAACCATGCGGGTCAGGACTACGCAGACCTAGCCATTGAGCGACAGTAGACGCGGTTAAACTTTGTATGACTACCGTAGCAATAATAACCAGAAACATCATGGGTACGATCAAGCTTGCTTGAGGGTATCCGGCGGCTTCTAATTTAATCGAAAACAAAGCTGAGACGGCTGCAGCGACGATACCTCGAGGTGCAATCCATGCGAGAAGTGCTTGCTCTTTGAAGGTTAAACCCGTACCAAGTGCAGAGGCAAATACAGACAATGGCCGGGCAATGTACATTATTGCCGCTATGACCAGGATCGCGCCCCAACCGACGGCTTCGATAGCGGCGAAATCAATGCGCGTAGCTAATAAGATAAACAGCGCTGATATGAGCAGTACGCTCAGGGTCTCCTTGAACTCCAATATTCCATCAACATTGACGTTGCGCATGTTGGCCAGAATCATGCCGGCTATCGTAACGGTGAGCAGTCCGGACTCATGTGCAAACACATTTGAAAAAGCGAATGCACCAAGGATCAAGGTGAGAACAGCGGTATTCTGCAAATAGTGAGGAATCCATTGGTTCCGCAGTGCCACTCCCAATAGGTAGCCACTTAAAGAGCCAATCAGCGTTCCCACCAAAACGGTTAAACCAAAGGCGTAAAAGGTATGGAGAATCGCGTCTTGCTGAGCAAGAATGAATTCGAACACCAGAACTGCAAATAACGCTCCAATGGGATCGATCACAATGCCTTCCCAACGCAATATATTGGAGATTTTTGCGCTCGGCCGCACGGTTCTCAGCATAGGAACAATCACAGTTGGTCCAGTTACCGTGACTATCGCTCCGAATAGTGCGGCTAACTCCCAACTCAAACCTAACGCATAATGAGCTGCTGGCGTGGCGACTAACCAGGTCACGATAACACCCACACTGCATAGGTTCCGAACCATGTTGCCATGGCCACTAATGTCGGAGAATTTGAGTGTCAGCGCACCTTCGAACAGAATAATAGCGACCGATAAGGACACGATAGGAAACAGCAGCTCTCCAAAGAGTGCATCCGCATTGAGAATGCCTGTAGCTGGACCAGCGATAATACCGGCAACTAATAAGAACAGGATTGCAGGTAGCTTTACCTTATATGCCACATATTGGCAGGTGATTGAGAGTAGACCAACAATGACCAAAACAACGGACAAATTGTCCACATCCATGCCCCATCTTACAATTAGTCATCCAACCATAGTTCATTAATGATTGGATGACAAAGGCTGATATTGGGTCCTATTTTACGGCTGGTTTTTGTTTGATATCGAGAAGTTTTTGCACCGCCTGCTCTAGGATTGGATCGTCTGGGTCTGATGTGCGGGTAACGCCTAGCACCTGCCCAGTGTGGTCAATGAAAAAAGTGGTTGGAGTACCACTGACACCGAATTTGTCAAAGGCAACGCTATCACCTTCAATCAAAGTAGGAATACTTATTCCCCGCGCGTCGAGCACCGCTTGTGGATCGGTACCTTCATCCTCTCGAAAGCTAATTGCAATAAAGGCTACGCCCTTATCTTGATATTGCTGTTTTAGCCTCTCAAGTCCAGGTTGAAGCTTTTTACAATACGGACACCACGTAGCCCAGAAGTGGACCACCAGTGGTTCGCCCGCAAATTGCTCTGATGAAACAGTATTGCCATGGCCATCCTTAAGACTCCAACTTGGCGCGGTCAGGTCTTGAGCGAGGGTCTGATAGCTTGAAAGAGCTAATAGTAGTGCGACAGAGGTGATGAAATATTTGAGTCTAGTCATTATAGGGAACTGCATTTTCAGAGAATGGATACCGATAGGACAGACATTCAGCGATTTATCTTTCGCTGAATTTCACTATGGCTGAGGTGCGGTCAGCGATATGAGAACGCTTCTAAATAAAGATGACATTTGTCATCTCCATTCAGTGACAAAGCACACTGAGAAAATACTTCCTGTTTAGACATACTGTTTGACGTCAACACATGAGGAACTGATGATGCAATCACTAGACGCGCAAAGAGAATTATTTAAACAACGACGATTTCTTGCCATGCCATTGGCGGGCACACTGATATGGGCGCTTATCGGTATCATTGCGATGTTCGCTTCAGAGACCGTCATTATTTGGAGTATCTGGATTGGTTGCGGTTCGATTTTCTACCTTGGCATTGGAATCGCCAAAATTACTGGCGAAGATTTCTTTGGCAAACAACGTGGTAAAAATGCTTTCGATGGATTGTTTATGGCAGGGGTTGTGATGAGTTTGCTGGTCTTTGCTATCGCCATGCCTGTTGCTGCAATCGACCATCGCACGATTCCTATGACTATCGGTATATTGGCGGGTCTCATGTGGATGCCACTGTCGTGGATCATTCAACATTGGGTGGGGTATTTTCATAGCATTGCCAGAACTGTGGGGATTGTCGTGATTTGGTTTGTGTTACCAGAGCATATCTATACCTTGATTCCTACTTGGATAGTGGTGGTCTACATCATCAGTATCGTCGTGCAGGAGCGCAGATATAACGCGCTAAAAACGACCAATTCACCAGCATAAGGAGAAACAACAATGACGTATATATTTTTAGCATTGGCAATCATAACTGAAGTAACCGCGACCTTATTGCTGAAAGCATCTGATGGGTGGGAAAAGTGGTGGCTTGGTATGGGCTCGATCTTTTTTTATTCGCTAGCAGGCCTATTTTTGGGATTGGTACTTAAAAACATGAGTGTCGGTTTGGCCTATGCAATTTGGTCGGGAGTCGGTATCGCTTTGGTTGGTATTGCCTCAGTTTTTATATGGCAACAACGTTTTGATTCTTATGCATTTATGGGCGTACTATTAATTTTTGCTGGTACGTGTTTGATCACCTTAAAATCCAATGTAGTGATGCAATAGGCCATACGAAAAAAACTATCTACAGCCGGAGCGAGAAGAGCACAATGCTGACCTTTGATTCAAAAATAGAAAGCTTGGGGAGTCCAGAGAAACGAATTTGGTCGTTGGTTTCCCTACTCTTTTCGCTGTTTTATTTTACCCCACATTGGGTAATGAGCAGCTTAAACCAGCTACCGACCTTAGGCTTTTCGGTTTTGGTATTTGTGGGCTTTTGTGCTTGTTATGCAGGCGCAATATTATCAGGAGCTAAATACTCCGCGCTGTTTAGTTCAGCCCTGATCGCACTGAGTTTAGCTGGCGCTTGGGTCAATCCCGCTAGTTTGGTTTTCTGCGGTTATGCTGCGTTTATCTTTGGATACTATCTCGAGCGGCGACACAGCGTAGTGCTAATTTTGATATTGCTTGCAGCGACGGGGGCAGTTGCTTCGCTGATTGAAAATGCGGTCAGTATGTTGGTTTGGCCGTCTATGGCTGGAATTGTCGGTCTATACGTGTTTGGCAGTTTAGAGCGGCGAGCCACGCTTGATGCGCAACAACAACGACGCAGTGAGCAGGCGATAGAAGAACTCTCTGCACTCGCTGAAAGAGAGAGAATTGGGCGAGATTTACACGATGCCGTTGGGCATTCTTTATCTGCGGTGGCGCTAAAAGCAGAATTAGCGCAAAAACTGCTGCAAAGAAAAGACAGTGAGGCAGCACAACGAGAGTTAGACGAACTAGCAAATATGTCTCGGGCCATTTTGAGTGACGTTCGAAAAGCGGTCTCTGGGATGCAAAGACGAGGTTTAGTTGCCGAACTTCATACGCTAGCAACTCTTGTGAAACGCAAAGGGCTAACCGTCGATTTACTTATTGAGGCAACGAGTCTGGAATTGTCCCAACTCAGTGAAAGACAGGAGTCGGAACTGATTATGCTGGCAAAAGAGTTGACCACGAATATCATCAAGCACAGCTCGGCATCTATGGCTTCATTTAACTTAAGGGGCGAATCAAATGCAATTGAGTTAATCGTCAAAGACAATGGTACGGTTTGTGACTACGACGAAGGTAACGGTATTAGGGGAGTGCGAGCACGAGTGGACGATTTAGGTGGAGATGTACAGGTGAAACACGACGAGGGATTCACCGTGATGGTAAGGTTGCCGGTGAGTAAAGCCGATGATTAAAGTGCTAATAGCTGAAGATCAGTCCTTGGTTTTAGGCGCTATGTCAGCGCTATTGGAACTTGACGGTGGCTTTACGGTAGTCAAACAATGCAGTGATGGACAGCAAGTGTTGGATCACCTGGCTAACGGCCCGGAGGACTTGCAGCCAGATATTGTCTTAACTGATATTGAAATGCCAAATGTGAGTGGCATTCAGGTCGCAGAAGCGTTACAGGGCAAAGCTGAACTGCGCATTGTGATTATGACGACCTTTGCAAAAGCAGGCTATATCCGCAGAGCAATAGACGCAGGTGTTAAAGGTTTTGTACTTAAAGAGGCGCCCAGTGATTACCTGATTTCGAGCCTTAAAAAGGTCGTCCAGGGTGAGAGAGTCATCGACAGTGAACTGGCACTTATGGCTCTGGATGATACTGACCCACTTACTCAGAAAGAGCGGGCCGCATTGAAGTTGGCATCTGAAGGTTTAAAAACTGCTGATATTGCAGAGCGCTTATTCTTATCTGAAGGCACTGTTCGCAACTACTTGAGCGAGGCCATCGCAAAGCTCAATGCAACTAATCGGGTCGATGCATCGCGTATCGCGCAGCAGAAAGGGTGGCTGTAGCAGCAAAAATGAGTCAAAAAAAAGAGCGCAAACGCGCTCTTTAGCTCAACAAAATGAGTACTTATTCATCTTCTACCGGGAAACCTCTGTCTCGCATCAATGCTTCAACATTAGCGTCACGACCGCGGAACTTGCGATAAGCTTCGGCAGGATCCATAGCGTTGCGAATGGAGAATAAGTATTTAACTGTACGATCACCGACTTCTTTGTCGTAGAAGCCACCTGGGGCTTCGGCAAATGCTTCCGCCGCATCCGAGGTCAATACTTCTGCCCACATATATCCATAGTAGGCCGCAGCATAACCCTCGCCGGAGAATACATGGCCAAAGTGAGGTGAACGATGGCGCATCACAATCTCTTTTGGCATTCCTAACGCCTCAAGTTGCTCGCGCTCGAACGCATCAGGCTCGATCGTCGCGGGATCGGTCGTGTGATACAGCAAGTCGACAATTGCAGAAGCCATATACTCGGTCGTCTTAAAGCCTTCATTAAAGGTTGCCGCTGCTTTGATTTTGTCTACCAATTCGGCTGGGATCGGCTCACCCGTTTCGTGATGCACCAAGAATTGATTGATGACTTCATCTGTTAACAACCAACGCTCTAACAATTGCGACTGGAATTCAGTGTAATCACGGACGCCAGAATGCGATGTTGGGTATTTAACTGTTGCAGATAAGAAGTGCAGGGCATGTCCAAATTCGTGGAAGTAAGTCTCCGCATCATCCCATGAAATCAACGTAGGCTGACCTTCAGGCGCCTTCACAAAGTTACTGTTGTTCGAGGTGAGTGCACTGCGCTTTCCGTCAAATGTAGTTGGGCTTCTGTACATGGTTGCCCATGCGCCGGAACGCTTACCTTGACGCGCGAATGGATCGAGGTACCACAAGCCAATATGTTCGCCAGATGTTTTGTCCGTGACTTCCCAAACTTTTACATCTTCGTGGAATACCGAAACCGAGCCTTCTGGTACGGGTGAAAACTCAAAGTTAAACAAGCGGCCTGCAACGTAAAACATCGCGTCACGCAATTTGTCGAGCTGCAAATATTGCTTAACTTCATCTGAATCCAAGTCGTATTTAGCTTTACGCACCTTCTCAGCATAGAAACGGTAGTCCCATGGCTCGATGGTGATCTCTGCACCTTCTGCGTCTGCAATTGCTTGCATATCAGCCACTTCTTCCTTCACGCGGGCAATCGCGGCAGGCCAGACTTTTTGCATTAGTTCCATGGCATTTTCTGGATTCTTCGCCATGCGATCTTCCAGTCGCCATTGCGCATAATTTTCATAGCCTTGCAGCTGAACACGCTCGTGACGCAAGGTCAGGATCTGCTTGATCAGCTCATTGTTATCATACTCGTCGCCATTGTCGCCGCGGTTGTAATAGGTTTTCCACACTTGCTCGCGCAATGCCCTGTCTGTTGAATAGGTTAGGAAGGGGTCCATTGAAGAGCGCGTGTTCGTTATTGCATACTTACCTTCTTCGCCACGATCAGCGGCTGCAGCCGCAGCGGCATTGACGAATGATGCTGGCAGGCCACCGATTTGCTCCTCGGTAATGAAGATAACGTAGTTTTCCTCATCAGCGAGGACGTTATTGGAAAATTGTGTGTGTAACTTAGACAGTTCCTGATTAATTGCAGCATACCGCGCTTTGTCTTCTGCGTTTAAGGTCGCCCCATTACTTGCGAAACCATTGTATGTTAACCAGGTGACTCGCTGCTCTTCTTCAGTTAACGTCTGCAATTCTTCACTTTCGTATACTGCTTTGACCCGTGCAAACAATGCTTCATTTTGGGTTATCTTTGAAAAGAACGCAGAAAGTTGCGGTGCCATTTCGCGCTGGATTTCGCGAAATTCAGGGCTCGATTTATTCGAACTCCAAATGCCCCAATAAGAGAACACCCGATTTAGTTGGCTACCCGCTTTTTCCAATTCAACGATGGTATTCGCAAACGTCGGAGGTTCTGGATTGTTGGCAATCGCTTCAATCTCAGCCATATTAGCGGCCATTGCAACTTCCAGAGCGGGCTTTAAATCACTCAGGTGCATATCTTCAAACTGTGGGACGCCACCATATGGCCCGGTGAATTCTTGGAGTAGAATATTTTCTTGAGTTTGAGGCGTTGCTTCAGTTGCAGCTGTTTCTTGGACTTCAGGAGCGGGGACTTGGGCTTGTTTGTCATCTGAACAAGCACTCAAAGCCAACGCAATTGCGATTGCTGTGGCTGAGATCAAAGGTTTTTTCATGTTGCTTCCAAACGATTGTCGTTAATTTTTATAATGATTTGTTATGCGAAACAGCACCACCCGCGGGACAGCGAGTAATGACCATTTATGATACAGTGTATCCTATCGTCTATTCGAACACGATGGTTTTGTTGCCGTCTACAATGACACGCTCTTCTAGGTGGTAACGCACCCCATTGGCAAGTGCAGTTTTCTCACAGTCCTTGCCTTTGCGGACCATGTCTTGAGCGGTATCGGAGTGGCTGATGCGCATGACATCTTGCTCAATAATAGGCCCTTCATCCAAATCCGCCGTAACGTAATGGCAAGTGGCGCCAATCAGTTTTACACCGCGCTCATAGGCCTGTTGATACGGACGAGCACCTGCAAACGACGGCAAAAAACTGTGGTGGATATTGATTGCCCTGCCAGCCCACTGTCGGCACATACTATCGGGCAAAATCTGCATGAATCTGGCGAGCACGACCAGGTCGATATCATACTCTTTTAGTGCCGACTCCACTTGTGAAAACGCGTCTAGTTTTGATTGATTTTTAAAGTCCACATGGATGAAAGGGATCTTGTACCAATCTGCGAACGCGCTAATTTTTTCGTGATTCGCGATGATACACGGAATGTCGCAGTGCAGTTCACCGGTGTGGTGCCGGTGGAGAAGATCGACCAAGCAGTGCGACTCATGACTTGCCAAAATCGCGACCTTCTGTTTCTCTGCCGAGTCAGTTAGACGCCAACGCATCTGAAATTGCTCGGCCAGCGCTGAGAATGCAGCTTTAAAATCACCATGACCCACTTCAACACTGTCAGCTCGAATCTCGTGGCGCATGAAAAAGCGACCGGTTTGAAGATCAGTATGATGACTTGCCTCAACAATACTGGCTTGATGATCGGCCAAAAAAGAAGCCACGGCGGCGACGATACCCACTTGGTCCGGGCAGTCGATGACTAAACGATAGGTTTGTTGCATAGCGAAAATGAGAACGAAAAATCTTGTTTTAATTGAGCTTAAGCATATCACCGAACGCTGATGAATTAATGGGTTATTTAACCCCTATTCCGTCTCGACGTTGCATTAAATCACATATTATTCAGACCGTTACAAACATCGAAATAGCTTATTCCTAAAAACCATAAAAATTGTGGGGTAAAGAAATGGTCATAACTACGACTAAGGTCGTATTGACTCTACAACCAAGGAGAAAGTTGATGAATCCCTATTTACAGCGAGCGGCTCGCATATTAAGCGATCCGGAGCAAACCATCACTGCGAAAAACATTGCCATCGAGTTGTTGCGCAATGCCGGTTTCTCACAACAAGATATCTGCGCCTTTCGCAACGAAAACGCGGATAAAGCCACACAAGAAAAGTGTGTGTTCTTAGCCTAGCGACCACGATTTTCTCACCGGGTAATGCACACCTGTTGGCTTAGAAACAGACTCAAACAGCCCTATTTCCTCTGGCTCAAATAGTATATCTGGACGCTGTGATGGTGCCTTGCAATTAGGTTTAAATTTTCGCGCAAGGGTAATGTGCGGAACGAAACGTCGACTTACATCCATGCTTTCAATTTCAATATCTTGAGCAATCCTGACGATCTGTTGTTGAGCCTGCATGAGTTCCAACGCTGGATTTTGGAAACCCAAGTAGCCTATGGTGGGTTTCAGCCAATGTGCAAACATATTGATATTCAGCGTCATTCGAGGCAATACAAGTTGATTAATACCTGCTTCCAAGGCTATTCGTTGTTGATCTTGTAAATGTCCAATGAATAAGCATGTAATGTGAAAGTTGTCTTTTGGCACTGGCTTGTAGTCTTTTCCTTGTAACCAGTATTGTTCTCGCCAATCGTCAATGGCGTTTTTAATATTTTCTGGAATCACGATTCCGATAAAACAGCGCACTTGCCTATTCACCTCTGTGTAATGTTCGCGGTAATATCCTCTAAAATACAACCTGAATAGAGGTTGTCTCATATTAAATAGTTAAAACGCTTTGAACAAATCCCTACCGATCGTCGACTTTTTAGCTACGGTTTGCGCAGAATTAAAAAACCACAATGTCCTATTGCGAGCCGCTCCGGGTGCTGGTAAATCGACCCTCTTGATGCGTCACTTGCTCGAACACTCGCCGATAAATGGCAAGATTATTGTGCTGCAACCACGGCGAGTTGTAGTGCGAGCACTAGCAACCTATATCGCAACGTCGTTGGGAGAGCAAGTTGGCGATCGGGTTGGATACCAAATTCGAGGTGAGACGAAGCACAGTAAGTCGACCCAGCTATTGTTCGTCACCGAAGCTATTTTGGCCCGTCGGTTGATGACTGACCCTGAGTTGGCTGATGTCGGCTTAATCGTGTTTGACGAGTTCCATGAGCGCAATGTGCACAGTGATTTTGGTCTGGCTCTTGCGCTTGAAGTTCAGCAAATTTTGAGAGAAGACCTTCGCCTATTGGTGATGTCGGCAACTTTAGCCCTACCAGAACTTGAATCTATGCTTGGGGATTCAGCAGTTATCGAAGTGCCAGGGCGTCAATTTCCCATTGATTATCACTATCGTCCCATGGCGACAACACGGCTAGATATAGAACACGTGGTGCGGGTGGTTGCAGAAGCAATGCGTTCCCACGAAGGTGATGTACTGGTTTTTTTGCCTGGACAGGGAGAAATTCATCGTTGCGTCGAACAACTCTTGATTCAACAAAAACGTGGCGCTGTGCCGGATTGTTGTGTTTACGCACTTTACGGTTCGCAATCTCAGAAGGAGCAACAACGTGCACTGGTTCCAGATGAAAACGGCGCGCATAAAATCATTGTCGCGACCAACGTAGCCGAGACGAGCTTGACGATTGAGGGGATTCGCATCGTTGTCGATTCGGGCCTCGAGCGCAACATGATGTTGGAACTCTCCACTGGTATTGAGCGCCTCACATTGCGCCAAATCAGTAAGGCCTCGGCCACACAACGTGCGGGTCGGGCTGGACGAACGGCTGAGGGTGTCTGTTACCGTCTGTGGTCAGCGGAAACACAACAACGCCTGATTAGCCAGAGCGATCCTGACATTTTACAGCGAGATGTAAGCGATTTAGTCCTCGCCGCGCAGGCGTGGGGGACGCCGCTAACAGAGCTTGATTTACTGACACAGCCTAGAAAAGTGCAGCTAGACACAGCCTATCAAAAGCTCCAATCGTTGGGCGCACTCGATGCGAATAGGGTCATTACACAACATGGTCGTGATGTATTACAGATGCCTTTGGATATTAGGCTTGCGCACATGTTCTTGATAACTGATACATGTTGGCCGGGTGCGGAAGAGCGACTAACCGCTGCCGCATGGGTGGCCGCCCATTTGGGGGATAATGGACGGTCTTCTTCAGATAATCTAGAAGAGAATATTCGTTTCAAGATTCATCAATCTGATAAGCGTTTTTGGTCTGATGTAACGCGATTTTTGCACAATTCAAATGGGGTTCAGCAGCCCGTTCCGTCAAACCTCATCAGTGTCGAATTGCTTGCGCAAAGCGTGTCGTTGGCATATCCAGACTGGGTTGCTCGGCGACAAACAGCAGAGGGCTACAAATTAGCAAATGGTAAGCGCGTTAAGCTGAATTCAAATAGTCCACTGGGAAAACATCAGTGGCTGGCAATCGCTCGCATGTTTACCACACAAGGTGGCGAAATAAAGGTAGCTGAAGCCATTCCAATTGAAGAATCACAAGTCTTGCAACTGTTTGAATCGGACATCGTTGAGCAGCAGGAATGGCAATGGGTCCAATCAAACCAGCGCTTCCAAGCAAGAAATGTTAGCAGGTTGGGGCAGATTGTTTTGTCTGAGCAGTCCCTAAGTAATCAGGCCATATCGCTTTCACAGCAGCAACGCAATGTTGCTTGGCAATCGCTCATTGGAAAAAAGGGACTCGATTGGCTACCACTATCTGAAAGTGCTCAACAGCTCATTTTAAGAGGACAACATGCTTATGCTTTTTGTAAGCGAAGTGACATTGAGCCGTTCCCCGAGTTCTCACAACAATACTTATTGAAGAGCCTGCATCAATGGTGTCTGCCCTATTTAACCAACTGTAGTAGTTTGGAGGATCTGCGCGCGCTGGACTGGCACGCGATGTTGAAGTCGCTACTCAACTGGCAGCAACAGCAATGGCTAGATGAACAGTTGCCGACCCGTTTTGAGCTTCCAGTCGGACAGTCGGTGCGATTAGATTATGCTGCGATTAATTGGCAGGAGCTCAGCAAGACGCCGAAACCCAAAGTATCTGCGCCGATGCAGTGGTTTTTTGGCTTTAGTCAAACGCCAACAATCGCCGATGGGCATGTTGCCTTGCAATGCGAACTACTGTCGCCTGCGAAAAGGCCTTTGCAAATCACAACCGATCTTGGCGCATTTTGGTTAAGCGAAACGTACCAGTCAATTAAGAAAGAAATGAAAGGCCGCTATCCAAAACACGTGTGGCCAGATGACCCGGCTAACACTCAGGCCACAAAACTCACTAAGCGACATGTGAACAAGTCGTAACCTCAGAACTGCTTTAGCTGAATCTCGCTGATACAATTTCATGTATCAGCCGAGCTGCCAATTTTGCGGTCCGTTGATCGATATCATAATTAGGATTCATCTCAGCGATATCGGCCATTGGCCATTCAATGCCTTGCAATTTCGTTTGTCGGCCAAGCCAAGCAATCAGTTTGAGCACGACCTCAAAACTAATCCCGAGCGTAGAAGGAGCACTCACACCAGGAGCGACCGCGGCGTTAAAGGCATCCAAGCAAACCGTGAAATAGAGCGTGTCTATGCGATCAAGCATTGGTTGTATTGCAGCCGTGATCGTGTCAAATGTGCAGTGTTTATCCAGCACATAATGGGTGTTTGTTTGCTTTGCACGCTCAAACAAGGCTTGAGTATTCGCTGTTTCCGCGACACCGATACACGCATAATTAAATCGTGTTTGGTGACACTTAGCGTCTTGATATATCTGATAGAAGGGCGTGCCAGAACTGGTGTGAGGAGATGGTGTGCGCAGATCAAAATGCGCATCGATATTAATGATCCCAATATTGCTGTTTGCCGCCTCTCGTAGCCCTTGATAACTGGCCCAAGCGATTTCGTGACCGCCGCCAATACCCATCACGAAGCGTTTGCAGCTTAAATGCTCGGCGACGGCTGATGCGAACTCTGTTTGGGCGTCGGCCAAATCGGATTGTGCTTGCACAGTGCCGGCGTCTGATAACGCAATCGGTGCATGCCACGCATAGCTGGCAAGGGCCGCACGAATAGTGTCGGGGCCTTTTCGGGCGCCAATGCGGCCTTTGTTGTTTGCGACACCCAAATCACAACCAAAGCCTAATAGTACCGCTTTGGCTTCAGCCACTGGTGTCGAGGTAACCTGTTGGTGCCAACGTCTACCTAGTTCACCATCTTCTTCGTCGACTCTGCCTTGCCAGACAAAATCATTGGTTAGCGGCATGCTGTGCCTCCAATCCATACTTGAGCAGGCTTAATCAGCCCTATACTGGCCATGATTTGTGCCGGAGTATCGACTTCCCAGAGAAGCAAATCAGCGTCATGTCCAATCGCCAATTTCCCTTTATTACTCAATCCAAGTGCTTGTGCCGCATTGACGGTAACACCGCGCAATACTTCTTCCGGCGTAAGCCTGAACAGTACACACGCCATATTCATGACGGTTAGTAAAGATCCAATTGGTGAGCTACCCGGATTGAAGTCGGTAGCAATGGCGATGGGGACTTGATGTGCTCGCAATGCGTCAATTGGGGGAAGTTGCTGCTCTCGCAAAAAGTAGAAAGCGCCCGGAAGCACAACCGCGACCGTCCCTGATGCTTTTAATGCTGGAACATCCTCAGGTTGCAAATATTCAACGTGGTCAACAGAGAGAGCGCCATATTCAGCAGCGAGTCTGGCCCCTTTCAAGTCAGAAAGCTGCTCGGCGTGTGCTTTGATTGGTAACGTCAACTGCTGAGCTGCTTCGAATACGCGTTTGCATTGAGACGTTGAAAATCCGATCCCTTCACAAAAAACGTCTACTGCATCAATCAGCTCCTTGCTCGCCAGTGCAGGCATCACCTGCTCTACGATGTAATCGATATACGCGTCGTTATCGTTAAACTCTCTTGGTAACGCATGTGCGCCTAGGTAAGTTCGACTGATATGTTGAGGAAGTTGCTGCTGGAGTTGCGTTGCTGCGCGGAGCAGATTAGCTTCTGTATCGAGATCCAAGCCATAGCCAGACTTGATTTCTACGCTTGTAACACCCTCCATGAGCAGGTTTTGTAAGCGCACTTTACCTGCAGAAACTAAATCCTCTACCGACATTTCTCGAGTTGCTTTTACGGTAGACGCGATGCCACCGCCACGGCGCGAGATTTCAGCGTAACTTGCGCCCTGCAGACGTTGGTCAAACTCGTCCGCGCGATCACCACCAAATAAGAGATGGGTGTGACAATCAATTAAGCCGGGAGTTAGCCAGCCTCCAGCGGCGTCAACAACTGTATGCGCTTCTCGTTGTTCATCAATCGCAACAATTTTTCCGCCGGAAACAGCAATACAGGTGTTGAGAATTGAACCATACGGTTGCTGGTTGTCGGTCATCGACGCGAGATTAACGTTTTTAATCAATAAATCTACAAGCATGAGGTTGCCACTTATATCCAGTTGAGATCAGTCTACTTGCATATACTTGTATATACAAGTTGTCTGGGATAGAGTATTGCGCACTTATTGAAAAGAGCAGCATCGATGCAAGCACGCTACCTGCAAATCAAAACGGCAATTCTCGATAGCATTGAGGCCGGTAAAATGAAGCCTGGCGACAAGGTCCCATCTGAGAATCAGCTGACCAACACTTATGCTGTTAGTCGCATGACAGCAAGACGTGCACTCACCGAATTAGTTGAGGAAGGTATCTTGTTGCGTTCGCAAGGGTTGGGCACGTTTGTGTCAGACCATCGCCCCATGAGTTCGATCCTAACTATCCAAGGCATTCACGAAGAGATTGCTCAGCGTGGACATCAACATACTAGCCGCGTTATTGCCCAGAGCAAGATTCAGGCAACCCATCAAACCGCGATATGGATGGGCGTTGTTGAGCAGAGTGAGCTGTTACATAGCCAGATCGTCCACTTTGAGAATGGTCTAGCTGTCCAATTTGAAGACCGTTTGGTCGATCCCTGCAGAGCACCAGATTATTTGCAGCAAGACTTTACTCAGACAACCCCGAATCAATACCTGAACAAGGTCGCACCGTTGACCGAAGCTGATCACAGCGTAGAGGCGATATTACCGCCTCAGGAAATCGCGACCTATCTAGACATGCAACCGAACCAAGCCTGCTTAAAGGTCAGTCGTCGAACCTTTTCAGCAAATGGTGTGGTTAGTTACGCACAATTATACCACCCAGGTGATCGCTATCGCCTTGGTGGCCACCTTGATTTTTAATCGGAGAACTTATGCAACGTCACGATCCTAATCGCGTGATCCGCGCACCTCGCGGTACGACTTTAAACGCCAAGAGCTGGCAAACAGAAGCACCTTTGCGAATGCTGATGAACAACCTCGACCCAGAAGTTGCAGAACATCCCCACGAACTCGTGGTGTACGGCGGAATTGGTCGAGCAGCGAGAGATTGGCAGTGCTTTGACACTATTGTTGAAACTCTGAAGCGGTTGGAGAATGACCAGACCTTATTAGTGCAAAGCGGCAAACCCGTAGGTGTATTCCCGACGCACGAGAATGCGCCACGCGTGCTCATCGCAAATTCCAACCTTGTCCCGCACTGGGCAAATTGGGATCACTTCCACGAGCTCGATAAGAAAGGTCTCATGATGTATGGCCAAATGACAGCTGGCTCTTGGATTTATATTGGTTCACAAGGGATTGTTCAAGGCACATACGAGACCTTTGTCAGTGTTGCTAAAACTCATTTCGGCGGAAACGCGAAAGGACGTTGGATCCTAACCGGCGGTTTGGGTGGTATGGGGGGAGCTCAGCCCCTTGCGGCGACAATGGCTGGGTTTTCTATGTTGGCAGTTGAAGTAGACGAGAGCAGAATCGATTTTCGCTTGAAAACTGGCTACGTCGACTACAAAGCGACGACGCTGGATGAGGCAATTGATCTTATCACCCAAGCTGGAACAGATGGCAAAGCCATTTCAGTCGGTCTTCTCGCCAATGCTGCAGACGTTTTCCCGCAGTTGTTGGCTCAGGGGGTGATCCCTGACGTCGTAACCGATCAAACCAGTGCACATGATCCGCTCAACGGGTATTTACCGCAGGGGTGGACACTTGGGCAGGCGAAATCAGAACGTGAAAATCATCCGAGTGAGGTCACGCACGCTGCCAAGCAGTCCATGGCTGTGCAAGTAAAAGCGATGTTAGGCTTCCAACAGGCTGGCGCTGCGGTGCTCGACTACGGCAACAATATTCGCCAAATGGCGTTAGAAGAAGGCGTCAGCAACGCTTTCGATTTTCCTGGGTTTGTGCCCGCGTACATCCGACCTCTGTTTTGCCAAGGTATTGGTCCGTTCCGCTGGGCTGCCTTGTCTGGTGACCCCGAGGATATCTATAAAACCGATGCCAAAGTCAAAGAGCTCATCCCGGACAATCCACATTTACACAATTGGCTTGATATGGCTCGCGAGCGCATACAGTTCCAAGGGCTTCCCGCTCGTATTTGCTGGGTTGGCTTGGGGGAACGCCAGAAATTGGGCTTAGCGTTCAACCAGATGGTTCGCGATGGTGAATTATCCGCACCAGTTGTGATAGGCCGTGACCACTTAGACTCGGGATCGGTGGCATCACCGAATCGAGAAACAGAAAGCATGATGGACGGCTCTGATGCGGTATCAGACTGGCCGCTTCTCAATGCGATGTTAAACACTGCAGGCGGCGCTACCTGGGTCAGCTTACATCACGGCGGTGGCGTTGGCATGGGCTTTAGCCAGCATTCGGGTGTGGTGATTGTTTGTGACGGCAGTGACGAAGCCGATCAACGTATTGCCCGTGTCCTACACAACGATCCTGCCACTGGCGTTATGCGCCATGCAGACGCCGGATATGACATCGCCAAGCAATGCGCGGTGCAACATGATCTTGATTTGCCAATGCTTGAAAAATAATCGGAGTGAAGATGACTGTATTGACGCTAAAGCCGGGGCAATTGACCTATTCCGATATTAAAGCTGCGCATTTGAGACACCAGCCGATTGAGCTGTCTACTTCGGTACATCACGCAATTAACGCGGCTCAACAGGCCGTAGATGATGTGATTCAGCAAGGTAAAACGGTTTATGGCATTAACACTGGGTTTGGACTATTGGCCAACACCCGCATAGCTGAGCACGATTTAGAGCTGTTACAACGCAGTATTGTGTTGTCTCACGCAGCGGGCATCGGTGACTTTATGCAACCATCCACCGTAAGACTAATGATGTTACTCAAAATCAATTCACTTGCGCGTGGCTATTCAGGTGTACGCTTGGCGGTGATTGAAGCGCTGATCGCGCTATACAACGCAGAGGTCTACCCAGCGGTTCCAGAGAAAGGCTCGGTTGGGGCGTCTGGTGATTTGGCACCATTGGCGCATATGAGCGCTGTGCTGTTAGGCGAAGGTGAGGTACTCATTGATGGACAGCGTTGTTCCGCCGCCCAAGGTTTAGAAAAAGCCGGTATTGCACCTTTGGCGCTTGCTCCCAAGGAAGGTCTAGCCCTTTTGAACGGCACGCAGGCCTCAACAGCGTTCGCACTTCAGGGACTTATCTATGCCGAAAATGCATTGAATAGCAGTGTTGCTATTGGCGCGTTGTCGGTGGAAGCGGCTTTGGGGTCACGCGCGCCCTTCGATGCACGCATTCATCAGGTGCGTGGTCATCAAACACAAATGGATGTCGCTAGTGCCTTTCGCGATTTACTGGCGACGTCGGAAATCGGGCAGTCACATCAACAGTGTGAAAAAGTCCAAGACCCGTATTCACTGCGCTGCCAGCCACAGGTGCTGGGCGCAAGCTTGCAGCAGCTGCGTTTTGCTCAACAAACCTTAGTCACTGAAGCCAATGGCGTGACCGATAATCCATTGGTCTTTGCGGAGTCGGGCGATATCTTATCCGGTGGTAATTTCCATGCTGAGACGGTCGCCATGGCCGCAGACATGCTAGCCATTGCACTATCAGAAATGGGCAGCCTTTCTGAGCGCCGCATGGCACTGCTCATCGACAGTAATTTGAGTGGATTGCCCCCATTTTTGGTTGAAAATGGCGGGGTGAATTCTGGCTTTATGATCGCGCAAGTTACATGTGCAGCATTAGCCAGTGAAAACAAGACGCTTTCGCATCCTGCGTCGATTGACTCTTTGCCGACCTCGGCAAATCAGGAAGATCACGTTTCGATGGCAACTTTTGCTGGCCGAAGACTAAGAGACATTTTTGATAATGTCGCAGGCATCTTGGCAATCGAATGGCTAGCAGCGAGCCAGGGGTTAGATTTTCGCTCTCCACTGAAAACGAGTAAACCGCTCCAAGGTGTGCACAGCTTGTTGCGCGAACATGTGTCTTTTTACGCTAAGGATCGGTATTTTGCCCCTGATATTGAAGCGGCAAAAGCATTAATTGAACAGCATGAACTGAGTGACAAAGCGTCACTGGCATTGCTGTAGATCCGTCCTTCGATCACCTTGTTCAGGTGTTTACTTGGACTAGGTGATCGTTATGCCCAGTGTTTGTAGTTCAAAGTCGGAGGCTAAACCGACATGCTGCCGGAGCGCCGGAGGTTGAGTTTCATCGAAGATACGGAAATCGATATTAGAACCTGATGTCATCAGCAGATAACCTTGCATCATCTGTCGAACCGATGACTGAGCCCGATTGATCAGGATTGCAGTACTGGCGGTTTTATCGATGATTTGTTCATCTGACATTTCTTCGGCGAGTTGTTCGAATCGCTCAACTTGTCCTGTAATTGAGTTCACTCGTGTGAAATCATAGACAGCATTCAACCCTACGTAATAGTCTGGGTCATTCATTAACTCATCAACGTGTTCATGTAGGTCTGTAAAACTGATATCACCCAGACATATCGCAACATACAATCCAGACTCTGGGTAGATGCGATAATCCACGCTGCCGATATTTAATGATGAATCTTTCATGGTTTGCGTGCTAAATCGATTGTTATTCCTAGAGCTTAAAGATAGCAAATTTGGTTACTCTGCAAACCAAATTTGTTCGGAAAACCATCAGGGTTTTAAACCTTTCTAGTACACTAGGCGACATAGTGACCATATTTCTGACAATAATAAGACGCTCTCTATGACATTACTATGTCGCACCAGTCTGTGCTTTGTCGTGATGACGTTAAATATTTGCATGCTTGGCCAAGCCTTAGCTCAAAAAGATGCTCGTCATGGAACGCATCAAGAGTTGCACACTGCACTTCAAGGTATACGCAAGGACTATCGTATTCCTGGCCTTTCTGTTGTTGTTTCAAAAGGCACCACAGAACATTCGTTTGAGGTGTTGTTTGAACATTATTCTGGGCATTTATCGATCGGCAATGAGGCGCTGGTAGGTGCTGAAACGCTGTACCCAATTGCATCTCTGAGCAAAGTATTTTCTGCTGATTTACTGTTATCGCTGGAAAAGAAAGGCTTACTCTCGGTCAATGATCCGATTCGACGATGGTTACCAAATGTAACTATTACTGAATCCCTGCGTATAAAAGACATACTCTCCCATACCCTTGTTGGCAAGGGTGCACGCAGCTTTTTCTACGACCCTCGATTTTCTTGGTTAACGCACATCATAGAAAAGGCTGGCGGCGCATCATTTGAGCGGCAGCTCTTAGCGCATCTGGACACCAAATATTCAACAGGCCACTTTTTTTCATACCAATTTGAATCACTTGTTGAAGTGATGCATAAGGGGTCATTGGCGTCTGGGCATCGCTACAGAGGCGAGCTTGAACTGTTGCATCACGATGTCGGCGTGTCTGCCTCTGCTGGGCTTGTCGCTGCGCCTCTGGGATTACTTAAGGCTGGTGGCAAAATAATGGAAGCATCCAAAAAAAGTGGGGGAGCCGCGCATGTTTTTACGCACTATCACCCGAATTCCATCTATGCCAACGGGCTTTTTCGACAAGTTTTTTACGGTACACAAATACATTGGGGCTACGGACAATATGATGGATTCGCAGCACTCTGGATGATGGCACCGGAGCGAGAATTACAACTCGTTATGCTAGCAAATAGCAATGTCCTAAGTGATGCATCACGGTTAATATTTGGTGACGTTTCTAGCTCTCCTATTGCGCTTCTTTTCGCCAAACACTTTTTGTGTGCTACAAATTCATGTGACTTGGCATTCGATTTGGCGAGAGCAAAACTGCATCGAGATGTTTATTTTAGTCGATACCAAAGAGACGACTATTTCGCTGCGAGAGAGGGCCTAGATCGCTTGTATCCCTCTCGAGAAGCTTGGCTCAGCCGTGGAGACATAAACCTGATGCATCTCTCGAACTATCTATTCAGCGTCAGCTTACATAAAGGTTATGACAAACCCAATTGGTTGAGTAGAAATACGCGACTCGCTCATGCCAAAGGGAGCAATTCCCTGAATAATCGTCCTTATTGGTATTTCTACAGTGGTGTCACGCATGAGCGAAGTGATGAATCAAGCGCAGCTGCTGCTAGCTACCGACGATTAACCCAGTTGAGCAATATGCCCAACCATTGGACAGTTGAGGAGGCTAAAAATTGGTTGGAAAGGGCCAACATCGAGCAGTAGCCGAACACGCGTTCGTACGCGATGACCTTATAGCCACTGGCGATATCCGCCAAGCGCAATTAACCTTATGAGTATTGGATCTTATTTTAACCGTGAAGTGGTACATCATGAATCTGGACCAAGTACATGAATTGTTGGCGCAAAATCAGAACACCAAAGGCATGGAAAACTGGAACAAGCTTTCAAATACCGGCGGCTTATCCAGTTATGGTATTGGACTCACTGTTCAGCGTAAGCTAGCAAAAAAAATCGGTAGAAACCGGGCATTAGCGAGACAGCTCTGGGAGTCAGATAACTACGACGCCAAGGTGATAGGCCTGTTAATCGACGATCCAAAACAAATCACCGTGGAGCAAGCAGAGCTCCAAGTCGAAAGCTTGAATGCTGGTATGTTGTGTCACATCTTTTCGTCATGTGACGCGACGTTAGCTAAATCACCCGTTGCATTTGAAATTGCGACCCGATGGCTAAAAAGTGATGACTCCATGCGGCGGCGTTGTGCGTTTGGCCTAGTCTATGAACTATCCAAAAAGAAATCTAAACAAGCATCAGATGCGTTTTTCATGTCGGTTATTGAGCAAATAGCAACAGAATATACACGCAGACCTAAATCCGAGTATCTCGCTATGGGATGTGCGCTCATGGGAATCGGTAAAAGGACGGTTGCCCTCAATCAAGCCGCACTTAAACTCGCTCAGGAAATTGGCCCCATAGACTTCAATGAGGACGGCGGCAAATGTGACCCATTTGATGTATCAAAGCATCTAACCAGTGACTACATAAAACAAAAGCTGGGTATCTAGTTAGGATTATCTAAATCCGCTGAAAAAGGTTATTGACCTCAACTTAGGTTGAGGTTTTAGCCTCTCTCCTAAGCAATAGGAGAAACCCATGAAAAAAGTACTCACGCTATATTCTAGCGCCAGACCTGATGGCAATACGTACCAGCTAGTTAATACGTTTAATCAGTTGTTGCCGAACGAGCTTTGTTACATCGACAATCTGTCTATCGCCCAATATGACTATCAGTTCCGACATCAAGACGACGACTTTGTCAGTGTTATCGATAAGATGTTAAATGCTGACGTCATCATATTGGCATCACCTGTTTACTGGTATTCGATTACACCAACATTTCGTAAACTATTTGACCGCTTCACCGATCTTACTGAACTACCTCATTTAAAACACAAAGGGAAACGGCTACGCGAAAAAGTCTTCTACTTGTTCGCGACATCAGTGCACGCGGAACCGCCAGCATCATTTGTGTTTCCAGTAGAAAACACGCTCGATTATTTTGGTTGGAATTTCGCTGGGACTATCCATGTAAATTGTAAAGATGCGTTTAACCCGGAAGCAGCGTTACCACCGCTACAGAAATTGGCGAACGTTTTATCCGCTGACTCTGAACGGCAAAAATCCACTGATCCAAGCGGTTATGCCGAACTCGCCTCCCGGTTCAAATAAACTGAAGGATGGACTCCATTGCTCAACTTTATGGTTATACTGTTTAGGTTTATAGACTGGGAGCAGAAACATGCAGTTGGCACTTAGCACTTGGCAAGACGTTGAAACCTACCTTGAGACTTCAAAAAGTATCATTGTCCCGATCGGATCCATGGAGCAGCATGGGCCAAATGGGTTGATCGGCACCGACAGTATCTGCCCAGAGGTGATTGCAAAGCGCGTTGGCGATCAATCTGGCGTGCTAATCGGTCCTACTTTCAACGTCGGTTGTGCACAGCACCACTTGGGGTTCCCGGGCTCCATGACGCTTCGGCCTTCGACAATGATTGCCGCGATGTGTGATTGGACGGCATCGCTTGCACGGCATGGTTTCAATAAGATCTATTGGTTAAATGGCCATGGAGGAAACATCGCCACTATCCAAGCGGCCTTTGCCGAAGTATATGCTAAGCGCAGTCTAGAGCCAGTACCAGCGCGTCAAGCTGAGATGACTTTGAAACTGCGTAATTGGTGGGAGTTTTCTGAAGTATTAGGTGCAGCCAAAAAAATGCACCCAGAAGGCGAGGGAATGCACGCGACGCCATCTGAAGTTGCAATAACCTATGCGGCCTATCCCGATCAAGTTCGCGACATGCACCTAGAGCCAAAGATAGCACCCATGGGGGCGTTTACTGATGCCTACGATTACCGCGCAACCTTCCCGGACGGCCGTATCGGTTCAGACCCAACTCAAGCGACGGTTGAAAATGGAGAAATACTGATTCAATTGGCTGCAGATGCAGTGGCGGCCGAGTTCAGAATGTTTTCAGAAGATTAGGATAGGGGACCGTGCTGACCGAACACAAACTGAAGCATAAAATTTCAAATATAATGCTCAGTGGTTGGTCAGAGTATTGACCTATTTATATTGCAACTGGATAATAACGCGGCGTCGTGTTTTCACGCGCGATTTTCAAAGCTCATGCCAAACAGCCGTAATTGCGTCAGTCTAATTACCGTCTAAAGGTGCAGTCTCAAGTTAGTTCAAAAGGAATCAGAGTATGGAAGCATCTATTGCTCTAGCAAACGCGAAATCCAATAAAAACAGAGCAATTATGAAATTTTTCAAGGAGATGGACGAAGTCGCCGACCTTGATATATCTCCCAAGTTTACTTTCGACAAAGATTCTTCGTTTTTCACAATAGGTTCATGTTTCGCGAGAAATGTTGAAAACTATTTGATGCAGCATGGCGTTCCACTGTTAAGCAAGATGGACAATTTACCACCCGACTATTTCAAGGCGGAGGGCGGCAAAGCCCGAGCAGGTTATCAAAATGTTTACACTCCTGGTTCTGTGCTAGAGATGAGCCGATTGTTGACCAGAGATGATAAATTCCATTCGATTGTGGAGGTCAAAGGCAATCACTTCGACCTTTTGACGCATGGTCTTAAAGGATTACCTTTGGATACCACTCGCTCAGTGCGAGATATTTTACTTTCAACCTATGAAAACTTGCTTAAAACCGATGTGCTGATCATCACCCTTGGATATAACGAGGCATGGTATTTCAAACAAGATGATGCCTGGGTAAATCAATCGCCTGCAGATCAGTCTTTACGAAGAATTGCCGATGAATTTGAACTGCATATCCTAAATGAGTCTGAAATCTATGAACTGCTAGTTGAAGCAATTGACAATTTTAAATCCATTAACCCCGATATAAAATTTGTGATCACAGTTTCACCTGTGCCCTTAAACAGCACTTTTAGTAATGATCACATTGTAGTTGCTAATCAGCGCTCGAAGTCGTCTTTGCATAGTGCAGCTCAGAGATTGCGCAGTGAATTTGATTACATCGACTACTTTCCTAGTTATGAGATGGTTACTTTGTCCGACAAAAAATTTGCGTTTTTAGAGGATCAGGTTCATGTGTCCTATCCCATGATTTCTGCTGTAATGAAACGTTTTTTTGGCGCTTACTTAGCTAAATAATAAGTTACTTTAACCGCGATTCTTAAGGGCATATAGACGATAAATGGACACTACTACGGAAACCGCCGACGTTGAGCGGTATGATATTTTCAACGACGTAATTCGCGTCGAAGATTCACCGTTTTTGTTCTTAGCTCAGATGAATTCTGCGCAGAGACAGTTTCAGCACTTTACGGGAGAAATCGAGTTAAAGCACTCATCGATCGATACATTCCGGCAAAACATTGAGTTCAATCAAGAGTATTGTGCTTCTAGAGGCATTAACTATCACCACGTGGTGTTTCCTGCCAAGATTCCAACTTTTAGCTCATTATTCACCAAGATTGGCGTTCCGATTTCTCCTATTTTCTCGGCAGAACACTTGTCTGACGGTGTTAGTTATCCAATTGAATTATTGAGTCCTGAAGAAGATTTCATGCTTCATGACACGCATAATACTGATGTTGGCAAGTTGAAATTGACCAACTATTTATTGGACAAGCTCGAATTACCTCGTTTTGATAGCCAACCGATATTCAAACCACTTGATTTCAAAGGTGACCTTGCGAAAAAAGTAGGGCTACCGGCTACTTCAATTGAGCGTATTTCAGACTTCGAAGGGATCAATTATAAAGGTCGAGTTTTTTCTACTGCTGGCGCGTTGTCTGGTAATATGGGACAGATCCAGTTTTCGCATAACTTAAATCCGGTTCACAAAAAGCGGTTATTGCTGTTTGGCGATAGTTTTATTCATAGCTGCACTCCCATACTAAACAGACTCTTTGAAGATGTTATCTATTTTCGAACTCCTTTTATTCAGCCTGACATTGCTGACAATTTGAGCCCTGATTATATTTTAACTAGCAATGCTGAACGGTACCTTGTAATGGTGCAATCAGCTGTGCAGAAAAAACCTTACTTCCTAAATTATTTCTCGCCAGCGTTTGATCCTTCCAAATTTACAGAAAAACAGATTGCGGCTTTTAAAGCACTGTTTGCCGGTAGGTACTCACCTGAGTACATTCAGTGGAAGCGCCAGGTAAAACTCGCTTTACTGAACGGGTAACGCAATTCGGTAGCTGCTATATATGTAAACCTTTGATCCTTCGGTGAGTTTTTTCTAGTATAGAAATTGCGCATATTAAAAGCTGGAATACGCATGGATAAAAAGGACTTACCGCACGCTTCAGAGTTGCTCGAACACTTGGGCGAAATTATAGCCAAGATCAATTCATTCTCTTCTCAGGAGAGCTTGCTCACTTATTTGCAACAAAAGCTGAAAGAAACCTTAAACACCAATAGCGTGTGGTTTTTTACGGTCCGGCCAGACAATCCTTTTGTGTTGGACTTAATCAGTGTGAGTGGTCCTGCGGAAGAACCGAGCTTTCAAAATATTTCAACCATCGATGTGAGTGAAGATGCCATGGTGCAATTGGTGTTGGCGTCGGATGAACCGGTAACCGTACCTAATGCCCATACGGATCCAAGAACCGATAAACGCCTAGTTGAGGCATCGGGACTGAATTCGGCAATAAATTGCAAAATCACCGTAGAGAATACCACCCTCGGGGTGTTTGGTACTGGTACCCACTTTGATGAAGAGTTTGTGGCGTTTAACGAGGACCAAGTTGCTTTCTTTAAGTCCGTGACTAACGCAGTCGGGATCTGCTTTGATAAGTTTGCCAGTCAGCGAAGAGCAAAAATCGATTCGTTGACGCAAGTACTCAATCGACATGGGCTGGAAGCTACAGCGCAAACACTATTTAAGCTCGCAGAACGCAACTTTAAAAAAGTGGGTATTTTGTACTTTGATTTGGATAACTTTAAGTCAATCAATGATACTTATGGTCACCAAGTAGGGGACAAAGTTCTCCAATCGTTTGCGCAGAGCCTCTCTAGTTCAATCCGTGAATCCGACATAATTGCACGAATTGGCGGTGACGAGTTCGTTGTCGTGCTCAACAATATCAAAAGTATCGACGACGCAAACAATGTGATTAACGCGGTTTATCAGCAGGCTGAATTGCAGGAACTACTTCAGATTGATGCTGCTTTGGGATACTCCGTTGGAACAGCCATCTTTCCCGATCAAGGGCGCACGCTTGATGAACTCCTCCATGTTGCTGATACAAAGATGTACAAAGCAAAAAGCGCGAGTAAACGCTAGTCACTCACACATATGCCCCTTTTGACCAGCAGAAATTGATACATATCAAAGTCTGGGAAATATTTATCAATAAATAAGACTTATGTCGCATTGGCGAAATATTAGCCGTCCACTATGTTGGAAAGCATATTTTTTAATCGCTCGATGGGAGAACATAATGAGCAAAGTCGCATTGGTAACGGGTGGAACCCGTGGAATTGGGGAAGCTATTTGTGTTGGGCTAAAGGATGCAGGGTACACGGTAGTGGCAAACTATGGCGGTAATGATACGGCTGCGCAAGCGTTTACGGAGCGTACGGGTATCCCCGCAGTTAAGTTTGATGTGAGTGACTTTGAACAGACAAACGCAGCAGTAAAAGCGATTGAAGCAGAATATGGGCACGTTGATATTCTGATCAACAATGCTGGTATTACTCGAGACGGCACGATGCACCGCATGTCATTCGAACAGTGGGATAAGGTCATTCAGACAAACTTGGCGTCTTGTTTCAATACCTGTCGTGCCGTTATCGACGGTATGCGTGCACGTCAATTTGGGCGAATTGTAAACATTGGCTCAGTTAACGGACAGGCAGGCCAATATGGTCAGGTCAACTACGCTGCTGCGAAATCGGGTATTCATGGTTTTACCAAAGCTTTGGCCCTTGAAGGTGCAGGCAAAGGCATCACGGTAAATGCAATCGCACCGGGCTACATAGATACTGATATGGTGCGCGCAGTGCCAGAAGAAGTCTTGAAAAAAATCATTGCGACTATCCCCGTGGGCCGCCTCGGCAAACCCGAGGATATTGCCGCAGGTGTGCTATTCTTGGTTGCTGATGATGCAGGCTTTGTGACGGGCTCAACCTTGTCACTCAACGGTGGGCAGCACATGTACTAAGGGCGTTAGTCCTTATCGCTTTGGCTCGGTTAATGTGCCGAGCCAAAGTTAACCGTATTCTTACTCCGCCGGTGTTGCCGTTGTGTTACTCAAATGCTCAACCAGAGCGTCACTTGGAAACCCATCGGCCACTAAATCATATTGGGCTTGATAGGCACGGATCCCTGCTCGCGTGGCAGGACCCATAATGCCGTCGGCGAAACCGACATCAAACCCCAGTTGATTTAATTGTTGCTGAATCACTTTTACAACTTGGCGAGATAACGGCGCTAGCTCGGGCAATGGCGCGACGAGCCCTGGTCCATGAATGATTTGATCAGCTAATTGACCCACCGCAATCGCATAGAATTCAGAATTGTTCCAGCGCATGATGATACGGAAGTTAGGGTAAGTGACGAATACAGGCCCTTGATGACCGGAAGGAACGCGAAGTGTGGCGACCAGTGTGCTTTCAGGCAATGCGTTACCATTGGCGTCTGCGACGCCTAATTGGGCCCATTCTGTTAGCGAGCGCTTGTGTTTTCGCCCGGCAAGCGCGTAATCAAAATCGTCCGGTAGACTCACCTCACGCCCCCATCGACTGCCTGCTTGCCAACCCAAGCGGGCCAAAAAATTAGCGGCAGAGGCCAGTGCGTCCTGCTCACTGTTCCAAAGATCGATTGTGCCATCTTGGTCACCGTCAATCGCGTATTGTGTGTAGGTCGATGGCATGAACTGAGTATGACCCATTGCACCAGCCCAGGAGCCTTTCATATTGTCTGGATTGAGTTTCTCTCGATCAACCAGTTTAAGCGCCAGCATAAGTTCATTAGTAAAAAATGTTTTGCGTCTGGCGTCACAAGCCAAAGTTGCCAAAGAATCCAGTGTCGGCATCGTTCCTTTGTAACCACCATAGTTGGTTTCTAGGCCCCAAAAAGCGACGAGATAGTGTCCGGGAACACCATATTTAGCAGTCAGTTCCGCGAGAAACGCTTTATGCTTGGCTAGCATTTGACGGCCCTTATTAATCCGCCAATCATTAACCCGCTTTGAGAAGTACGCCGGAAACGTTTGTACAAACTCAGGTTGGTTACGGTCGAGCTCAATCACGCGAGATTGGAATGCAAACGTTGGAATAAGCGCTCGCGTGCTCTCCGTCACCCCCTGTTGTTGTGCCATTACAGTAAGGCTATCTAAACATTGAGTGAAGGTGGCGTCTTGTGCAGACGCGTGATGAGAAAATGAAAATACACTCGCGATAAAGGTGGTTGCGAGTAAGCGGTTTAGCATAGGCGCACTTCATATGGTAATCGTTTAACGAGTCCCATCCTAACTAAAGCACGCCAGATAAAGAATATCTAATCGCTATACTTATGAATAAATTCGGTAACTAGCGGACGAATGTGTTTTCGGAAAATTGAACCACTGAAAATACCGTAGTGCCCAGCGCCAGCTTGAACGTGGTGTCTGCGCATACTTTTTGGGATATTCGCACAAATATCTTGCGCGGCTTCGGTTTGGCCTAGCCCGCAAATATCATCATTTGCACCCTCAACGGTCAGCAACGCAGTATCGTCGATTGCTTCGAAATTAACCGGTTCGCCTTGATAGGTGATGGCGCCACGTGCTATCTCATTGTTCTTAAACACGCGCTCAATGGTTTCGAGATAAAATTCAGCGGGCATATCGAGCACAGCTAAGTATTCATCATAGAAGGCACGAAAACGATCCGCGTCTTCAACTTCGCCAAAGACTAAGTTCTGGAAGAAGTTTAAGTACTTCTTAGTATGGGTTTGTTGGTTCATTGAAATGAAACCACCCAGCTGCATAAAGCCTGGATAAACACTTCTACCTTCGCCGGGATAGCCATGCGGAACCTTCATAATTGCGCAATTCTTAAACCACGACATTGGACGGGTTTTGGAAAATTCATTTACCCGAGTAGGGCTCTTGCTCGTGTCGAGTGGGCCCGCCATCAAGGTCAGCGACTGTGGCACACAAGGGTTCTTATTCTGTGCCATAACTGCCGTGGCTATCAGCGCTTGTACCGTGGGTTGGCAAATCGCAATGACGTGTGTGTCAGGGCCTAAAAATTCGAGGAACTCGATTAAATAAGACACATAGCAATCGAAGCTAAAAGGTCCTGAAGATAGCGGGACCTCACGCGCGTCGAGCCAATCCGTTATGTAGACTTCATGATCGGGTAAAAGGGCTTCAACAGTACCTTTTAAGAGTGTTGCGTGATGGCCAGAAAGGGGCGCCACTAACAGTACGCGCTGTTTGTCTTTTAAACCAATACGATTGAAATGTACCAGTTCGCAAAACGGCTTGCTCAACACATTTTCTTCTCTGACTAGATAGGTCGAGCCTTCGATACTGATTTCATCGATATTAAAACCGAGTTTTTCGTATCGACGGGTAAGGCGCATTGCCGTTTCGAGGGACGCTGTGGTCAAGCGACCGGCCAACGTATAAGCATAAGGGTTTGCGGGATGTTTAAATACGTCATTGATGAGGCTAAAGCCCTCATGCATAACTTGTCCGGTACGCGCAATATAATCATACGTCTGATAGCTGACCATATGGTTTCCCCTTATGTGGTAGATGTGGCTATATCTCGAAAAAGACCAGCGATATTGCTGGTCTTATAGATTCGACAGGCGTCGAAAAGGAACTATTTGCTGAGTGTAAACGCTGAGGCGTAATCTTCACTCATGCCTTTGACCATTTCACCTGCTTTTTGAGATGCGCCAGTGATGACGGTATAGGTTTCTTTTGCCGCGTCGGTTAGCGTTTCTTGAACCTGTTCAACATATGCTTTTTGCGCTTCGGCGAGGCTCGTCACATCTTTTTGTTGCGAAGCTTTCTCTACAAACGACATGCCGTCAGACAATAACGTTGAAAACAACGCGCTTTGCTTTTCAGTCAGGTCTTGTAAAGTGCTCATGTTCAAAGCCGCTAGTTCAGTCATCGGCTTAAAACCCGTCTTTAATTGTTCACTCATTTGTTCAAACATAACGTTCTCCAATTATTGATACTGTAGAATTACTTCGTTGCCGCGCCAGAGCTCTTACTTGATGTGGAGCTGCTGGTGCGCTTGGCTGTGGTTTTAGTTGCCGTTGCCTTTTTTGTCGCTGTTGCTGACTTGGTTTTCGCCGGTTTACTCGCTACTTTTGCCGCCGGTTTCGTCGGTACCGCGGTAGATGATTTGGCGGCCGGTTTACTCACCGGAGTGGTCTTCTTCTCCGTTGTAGGCTTGGCCGTTGCTGCGGTTTTGGACGGAGCCTTAGGCTTGGTCGCTGCTATTTTTTTGGGCGGTACTGTTTCAGTAGGCTTCGCAGCGATGGTTTGAGACATCAATTTGCTCAAATTGTCGCGCGCCTCACTCAATGCTGACAAAGTGCCGCTGGATGCTGTTGTAAAACGATCGCGCACCGACTCTGAATACGCTGCTTGTGCAGCAATTACGCCTTTGATGTCGCCCTGCTTAGCGGCACTATTAAGATAGGTCACGCTATCACTCAACATTCCAGACACAAAAGCCGCCTGTTGTTTTGATACCGCTTCAAGTGCTTTTGCGTTGACCGCTACCATCGCGCTAACGGGCTGTGATGATTGCTTTAACTGTTCTGCGAACTTGCCAAACATACTGTGATTCTCCTTTTTGCTGCGCTGCAACATTGGTTAAATAATAGGCAGCTTATCAGCTGGGATCAAGTGGTTTATGCTGCTTTGCAGCAAAAAATATTTAACTGCATGAAAATAAACAAAATAATGTTTTTTACTGAGACGATTTTAAGAAGGTTTTCGGTGCATTTGGGATGAGAATGATGCGGTGCGGCAAAAGGTGGGGCTAGCTATATTGGGTTGTCTCGTTTTGTCCGCTTAAAAATAGTCGCTAAATAAGTGTTTTAATTGTGAAGACATTGCGCAAAGTAATTATGCTATTTTTACTTCACCTTCGATCAAGGCGCGTTTGGCTTGCAAGGCGTCGACTAAAAACTGCATCAATACTTTCACTTTTGCCTTGTGCTTGATATCTGGGTGTGTCAGCACCCAAATGTCATGCTGCTTTACGGGCTCTGCATTGGGAAGCCGAATAAGATCGGGGTGGGGGTCACCCATAAAACAAGCCGTGCGACCCATGCCAATGCCTCTCACAACGGCGTGAAAACGAGTCACAATGTCGTCAAACACTAAACCTATCGGGACAGAAGGATAAGGTGACTGTGCCAGCCACTGAGGCCACAAATCAGGCTGTGCAGAGGAGATCCATTGCCAATCTTCTTTCTTCACACGCGTAAAGTAGTCTTTGTGCGCATAATAACTCAGCGCATACGGAAAAAGTCTTCGCCCGACAAGGTGCTCAGACAAGGTCGGTGTTGCTCGTATAGCAACATCGGCTTCTGCTTTGTCGAGGTTGGCAACTCGCTCAGTACTGTTAATGGAAAGCTGGATTTTCGGATAGCGCTGTGCAAAAACCGCCAGTTCATCTAATAACAGATACTGAGCCATGGGCTCGCCTAGAGATAAGGTAATTGGGCCTGATAGTTCATCGCTATCTGTTACGACCAAGCGCTCTGACTCAATCGCGATGCGTTCCATATGTTGCGCGACCTCAACCAATTGACGGCCGTAGGGCGTAACGTGATAGCCTCCCGTAACTTTTTCGAATACCGGTATTTGCCGTTTGTGTTGAAGCTGTTCCAGCCTACGAGCGACTGTAGTATGCGTCGTACCTAAAGACACAGCCGCTCCCCGCAGAGTCTTCGCACGGTATAGAGCTAGTATTAATAAAAAGTCATTCCAGTCATTCATGGAACGATTTTGCACCATTGTGAATAAAAAACAAACCGTGAATAGCGATGTTCAGAACGATAAAGTGATGGCTCCTTATTTTATAGGTGTATTGTCAACATGATTTATCCAATAGAAATGTTATTTAAAGCGCTATTTTTTATATGCTTATTCTTTGGTGTTGCTTCTGCTCATGAAGTGATGGCTCAAGAGGACACAGAGCAAGTTATGGCGGTTCAATTTGCACCAGGGCAGGTTGTTCAGTTAATCGCGCCCATTAGTGACCCGGTAAAAGAGCCTCTGCGCAGAGCCTATTATCAAACTGCCATTCCGTTGGCTCAATCATATGGGTTTAAGAACTACGGAACACTCGTTGTAGAGCAAACGATTGTCGGTGATTTTAAGCCTCCGGTCATTGTAATTGGGGGGTGGCCGTCACTGCATGCACAAAATGAATTCAAGTCGCATGGGGATTTTAAAGACATTAAATTACAACGCGCAAATGCCTGGGAAGCGTTGATGATTTACAACCATCTTAATCCCGACCGCACCGCGTTGTCGTTTGACAAAGACAAGAGCTACACCGTTGCATTTGCTTGGACAAAGCTCTCGCATCCCAATAGCTACTTTGAATATCTCGACGCTGTCGAGCCAATGTTGGCTCAACTCGGTGCTCGTTTTATGCATAAGATGGTTGCACCGAATTTGGATGCGATCGAGCCAAATAGTCATGCACCGCAACAGATAACATTCGTTGAATGGCAATCTGACGATGATCTGCGAAAGTTACAGTCCCTACCAGAATATAAAAAGATTTACCCACTCTTTTTGGAAGGTATCGAAAAATTTGAATTCCATCGAGTATCGCCAAGAATTCAATGAGGGGCAGGATCACGGGAGATACCCACTAGACAAATGACGTAAACAGTGTTTTAACTAGCGATTCTCACCGACCTTTTACGGGCTCTACATGAAACGCTTACTAACTGTTTTGTTGCTCTCTGTCACATCGTGTTTATGCGAGGCTGGCGAATCCGTCAGCGATTATGGTCCACGGAATTTCTCGCAGGTGAGCAATAAGTGGACCGCAATAGTTGCGGCCTATGAGCCAGAGATAAAGGCGATTGATGCCGCTTTTGACCGTCTAGATGATGCGCAAATCATCAATACCCAATATTTCAGGGGTGTGAAGTATCAAATTGGTCACTATAAAGGAGAGCCCGTCGTAATTTTTAGTACCGGTGTAAGTATTACTAATGCTGCTATGACTGTACAAATGGCACTGGATTACTTTCCTATTGACAGAGTTGTAATGATGGGGATTGCAGGAGCCATCAATCCTGAATATTCGCCGGGTGATATCGCGGTCCCCGAACGTTGGTATTTTCATGACGAATCGGTGTACATCAACCCTAAATCGGGTAAACCCGGAGAGTATGAGTTACCAGAGTATTACAGCAAACAGCTGGCTCAATATGCTCAGCGCCATGCTACTGACCCACATGTTCCCGCATACAAAAATTTTGGCTTGATCCACCCGAATGAAGTCGCGGTTGTTCGAGACGGTTGGGAAACGCGGCGCCGGATGCCGTACTTTGAAGCAACGCCGGAGTTGCTCGATATGACTCGAACGGCACTTGGCAAAATCCCCCCAATCACGATGCCCTCAAGTAAGCCAATTCAAGTACAAGTTGGTGGAAATGGCGTAACGGGTTCAGTGTTTGTCGACAACGCCGAGTATCGCACTTGGTTGCGCGAAGTGTTTAAAGCGAATGTTGCTGAAATGGAGTCTGCGTCAGTCGCTCAGGTGTGCTTTGTTAATGATATCGACTGGGTAATCATACGGTCAGTGAGTGATTTAGCCGGTGGACAAAAGGGTAAAAATGAGGAAAGTGTATTTGATGCGATTGCCTCTGGTACAGGTACTAGACTGATGCTGGGCTTATTGGATGAGATTGCCATTTCCAACGTTCAATAGACGCTGACCCTGTGCTCATTATTTATCTTTTTTATTGGTGTTTTGCCACGCCGACATGTTTTGTTCGAACATCTTACCGAACATTCCCAAAGGACTGTTGTCGACCATGGTTTTCATCACGTCTTGCAGCTTGTCTTGCTGCTGCATAAATGACAACAGACTTTGTTCCATGTATTGGCGCACGAACACTTGCATGTCGCTGTCGTAGTAGCGAATGAGCTGCTTGAGAAGCTCATTTGTGAGTAATGACTGGTTGTCGTTTGCTTCTGATTCGGTGATGATTTGCAGCAATATTGATTTGGTCAGGTCATCACCGCTTTTTGAGTCTACTACTTCAAACTCTTGTTTCTCGACGATCAGCCGTTTGATCTCTTCCAAGTTAATATATTGGCTCTGACTGGTATCGTACAAACGACGATTGGGGTACTTCTTAATTGTGATCACGGCCTAGGCTCCGGCTAACGGCATTGCTCCGCTAGCCTAGCGTAGCGCTTCTCAACACACAATGTTTATTCGAGTCGCACTTTAACATAGCGCCCCGGAGCGGGTTCGATAGCCGGATAATCGTTGTGTTCACCCGGTGTTATGGCTCTCGCTTTTTTACCGTTTTTATCTTCAAGCCACTGATACCAATCTGGCCACCATGAGCCTGCGACTTCGGTTGCATTGGCAAACCAATCTTCGGCAGTGTCCTCGATGGTTGAATTCTGCCAATGTGGGTATTTTCCGCCCTCTGGAGGATTAATCACGCCAGCTAAATGTCCCGAACCTGCCAAGGTAAATTGACAATTAGGTAATAGCTTGGTGCCCTTGTAAGCTGATTGCCACAACACGATGTGGTCCGCAACCGTGGCTAAGAAGTACACCGGCATATCAATGTTGCCCAGATCAATACTGACATCGTCAATCGTGATAGCGCCAGGCTGCCTCAGCTGGTTTTCAAGATAACTAAATTTTAAATACTGTTTAAAACAGGCGGCTGGGATATTAGTAGCATCGCCATTCCAATGCAGAATGTCGAATGCGGCCGGATCTTTGCCGCGTAGATAGTTATTGATAAAAAACGACCAGAACAGATTGTTTTCGCGCAATAGACTAAAGCTCAATCCAAGAATTCGGCCGTCATAGACACCTTTGATATCAGCTGTTTGCTCCATTATTGGAATCATGTCGTCGCTCAAGTAATTACCGATTTCCCCCGGTTCACTGAAGTCGAGTAAAGTCGTCAGTAGGGTCACGGAATTGATGCGTTCATCGCCTTGTGCACGCAACCACGCTGTCGCGAGTGACAGTAGGGTGCCACCAACACAAAAACCAACTGTATTAACCTTGCTTTGACCGGTGATATTGCATACCACATCGAGAGCTTTTACGGGGCCAAGCTTCATGTAGTCGGTAAAGTCATACTCGGCGAGTGAGGCATCGGCGTTTACCCACGAAAGCATAAACACGGGGTGGCCTTGCTCGAGTAGGCCTTTAACCATGGATTTCTTCTCGTCTAGATCGAGAATGTAGTATTTGTTGATAAAAGGTGGAACAAAGAGGATAGGCTCTTGGTATTGCTGTGCTGTTTTCGGGTGATAATGGATGAGTTGGCAAACTGGGTTTTCATACACGATTTCTCCCGGCGTGGTCGCTAAGTCTTCCCCAAGTGTGAAAGCCGCGTCGTCATTCTGCGTAATTTTGAAGGCTTCCAATGGACTGCGTTCCAAGTCACGCATAAAGTTCTGCATGCCTTTGATCAGATTCTTGCCATCAGACGCCAGTATTTCTTCGCACACTTGGGGGTTTGAAAACAAGTAATTCGTTGGCGACACCGAGTTGATGTATTGGCGTGTATAGAAGCGGATTTTTTCGGCGGATTTAGGATCCGAAAACTGCATCGCGTCAAGGGTGTTCTCGAGTAGTTCACTGTTGAGAAGGTAGGCTTGCTTTATATAGTTAAAGACTGGGTTTTGCTGCCAGTCATCATGGCTAAAGCGTTTATCACTCTTGGCTTCATGAGCGACTTCATGTGCCGACTGACCAAACATAGCTTTACTTGCCTGTTGCCATAGGTCATTTTGCTTTTGAATGAAATCCATCTGCGACTGCAGTAGTTTTTGCGAGTCGATGTCACAGCTGTTCTGAAAATATTTTTGCAGGTCTTCTAATTCAAATGATGGGACTGATGTTTCACCCATGAGCGTGGAAGATAAAACCTCTTGTACCTTCCGAGAAAACACTTGCGCGTACTGGTCCAATTGTTGAAACAATTCGTCTTGCGTTGTTGCCTGCATAATACCGTCCCTTTATAGTGAGGATTGTGTAAGGTTAGTCGGTTCTAGTCGTTAACATAACCTTTCTACGACTAATGTCTAAAGTAGTCTGGTAACATGTTTTCATGACCGTATAATTGCAATTAAGCCCACGGAAAAGAGCGAAGTATTTTGGCAGACGAGAATCCGACCCGAAAGCGCAGGCGGCGCCGCAGACGATCAAAACCCAAGTCGAAATTTAAATTTAAGATCCGCTTTTGGCCCTTTATGGCCAAATTGACTATCGTCAGTTTGGTTAGTTTGATTGCGTATATGTTCTATTTGGACGCTACGATCAAGCATCACTTTTCGGGTAACAAGTGGCAGGTTCCAGCGCAGATCTATGCGCGGTCTCTTGACATCAAGGTTGAGCAGGAAATCACCCCAACAGAAATCATCGATGAGCTTAAACTCTTGGGGTATCGGCCGGTGAGCCGTGTCAGCGGTTCAGGAGAGTATACCTATCAGTCTAAACAGCTAACTTTCATGCGCAGGGCGTTTGATTTTATTGACGGTCGCCAAGAGTCTCGTCTGATACAGATTGAGTGGCAAGGAAATCGCATCGGTCAAATTCGCGAAGCGTTACCACGTCAAACCACATTTAACAGTGCCAACAACATTGCAAGCATTCGCTTAGAACCTTGGTTGGTGAGCCGCTTAGTCAGCAGCCACCGAGAAGACCGCATGCTATTGGATATCAATACGGTACCCAAAATGCTGGTCAATGCATTGACCTTGGTTGAGGACAAAGATTTTTATGAGCATCACGGTGTTGCGCCTTTATCGATCGTACGTGCGTTGATTGCCAATATTGCCGCGGGTCGAACGGTACAGGGCGGTAGTACCTTAACTCAGCAACTGGTCAAAAACCTGTATCTAACCCGCGAAAAGTCCATCGTTCGCAAAGCCAAAGAAGCCTTGATGGCGGTGATTATTGATGCGCGCTACGGCAAAGATCAGATTTTGGAAGCCTATTTGAATGAGGTGTTTGTTGGTCAAAATGGTCAGCTTGGTGTACATGGTTTTGGCTTGGGCAGTCATTTTTATTTTGATCGCCCTATCGAGGAATTGAATGTAGCGGAAATTGCAACGCTGGTAGGGCTCGTAAAGGGACCATCTTTCTACAACCCTCGTCGCTATCCAGAGCGAGCGCAGTCCCGTCGCGACCTCGTTTTGCGGATTTTATTTGAAAACAATGAGATCGATGCAAAAGAATATGAGGCATTTGTCAGTATGCCGTTGCAGGTTGCTAGTGGTGCCAGCTTGGCGAGCGGTAAACACCCGGCCTTCATGGATCGAGTGCGTCGTGAGTTAAGTGATATTTTGGCTGATCCAGATATTCGCGAGTCCGGTGTTCGTGTCTTTACTGGTTTAGACATCAATGCGCAGAGACGCGCAGAACAGGCGTTAAGTAAAACGATTGAACAGCTCAGCCAGCAGCGAGAAATCGAGGAACTAGAGGGCGCGATGTTAGTGACGGATATTGCCAGTGGCGAGCTTCGCGCAATTGTCGGTGGTAAAGACCCCAGTTTTAAAGGTTTTAATCGTGCATTGGATGCTCGTCGTCCCATCGGCTCACTCGTAAAACCAGCAGTGTATCTAACGGCGTTGGAACAGCCTGCCATGTATCATTTGGCGACACCATTGGTGGATGAACCTATTGTGCTTGACGATGAGGGCGGACGCTATTGGAAACCGCAGAATGCCGACAAGACATTTAGAGGTCAGGTGCCGTTGTCGCAAGCTTTGATTGAATCGCTCAACGTGCCGAGCGTAAATTTGGGCATGGCGCTAGGGCTTGAAAATATTGCTGATACGCTGCGCCGCCTAGGGATCAAAACTCAAGTGAAGTTAGTGCCGGCACTTACGTTGGGCGCTGTCGAGCTTAGCTTGGTACAAGTTAATCAGATGTACCAGACCATTGCGAACAATGGACGGTATAGACCATTGCGAGCGGTAAATGCCATCACATCTTCTAACAATCGGTTATTGTGGAAACACAGCGATTACGCAGAGCAAAGGGTAGATGAAGCCGCCACTTACTTGACCAACTACGCTCTGCACAAAGTTACCGTGGACGGCACTGCGAGACGTATTCGACAGCTCTATCCCCAGACTAATATGGCGGGGAAGACTGGAACAACGGATGATTATCGCGACAGTTGGTTTGCTGGTTTTGACCGCAATATTCTTGTGACTACATGGATGGGTAATGATGACAATAATAAAACCGGGCTTACTGGCGCAAGTGGTGCCCTAAGTGCGTTCACCGCCTATCAACAATTACAAGAACCTAAATCCTTATCTAGACGCTTTCCTGAAGGTTTAGGGATTGCTCATTTTAATCCCACAACAGGCGATGTAATGGTACCTGGATGTAAAAATGCGATGAGCGTACCGGCGATTTTAGATGTACTGCCGCCCGCTCGCGTTGACTGTAGTGGCAAGGTTGCGGCGCCTAAACCGCCACCAAAAGAAGAAAAGAAGCGCTCCTGGTGGGAGCGCATCTTTGGTGGTTAGTAATAGTTGAGTGCTCGCGCTTTGCCGCGGAAGGCATAGTAGGCAAAAACAGTGTAGCCGCCAATCATGGGGAGCACGAACAGTGTTCCCACTAGCATGATCCGAAGTGACTCAGGCGCACTTGCCGTTTCAAAAATGGTTAACTGCTCAGGCACAACGTAGGGATAGAAACTCAGTGCTAACCCCACAAAGCAGCAAACGAAGACAATACTGGTCATCAAAAATGGTACCCAGTCGCCTTGATGATCACTTTGCGGTAAACGTTTTAATACCTGATAGCCCAGCGCGAACATTGAGAAACACAGTAGTGGTATCGCACTGATGAAATAACCTAGCGGTGGCGTGAGCCAACGTTCAAACACAAATGGGTTGATCAGTGGGTTGATAAAACACACCAATAAGATCCCCATAAATGCTATTACCCCTGTTCGCTTGGCCCACCGCAATGCTCGAAGTTGTAGCTCATCGTCCGTCTTCATGATCAACCAACAACTGCCTATAAGTGCATATGCGGTCGTCACCCCCAAACCACTCAACAGGGAAAATGCAATAGACATTGGCGTATATTCCAGTCCCATTACAAACATGCCCAGCATGAATCCTTGAGTCATGGCGGTTAATACTGAACCTGTTTTAAACACCCAATCCCAGCGATGTTTTTGCGTGACGGGCACTTTGGCTCTGAAATCAAATGCAACGCCGCGCAAAATTAGCCCAATCAGCATGAATGTGGCCGGCAGGTAAAGCGCCCGCAATATTTCGCTGTGGGCCTGAGGAAATGCGACCAATAATAACCCTACCGCGAGTACCAACCAGGTTTCATTGGCATCCCAGAAGGGACCGATTGAGGCGATAGAGAGGTCGCGTTGTGCTTGATTATCCATCGGCAGTAGCACACCTACACCTAGGTCATATCCGTCTAAAATTGCATATATCAAAACAGCGATCGCCATCAGCGCTGCAAAGACGATAGGCAAGTTTTGTTCTGCAAATAGCCAGCTGATCATGTCCGCACCTCCCTGTTGAATGTTGTGGTTGCCGCAATCGTCAATCGCGGGTCCTCATCCTCTTGGATTTCCTCGATATCAACAGCTTTACGAGCCATCAAGGTCAGGGTTCTGACATACGCCACAAGCAGAACAAGATAGACAATCAAATATAGGATCAAGGTTAACAAGACATTGTCGGACGTTATTGTAGTGACAGCGTCAGCGGTTTTTAATACGCCGCTGACCAAATAGGGCTGCCGACCTATTTCAGTGACGTACCAGCCAGCCAACGTCGCAACCCAGCCGCTAAATGTCATACCAATAAGGATTCTGTATTGTAGTGAGGACAGCGTTTCGTTGCATTTTAAGCTCCAACTACACCACCAAGCGACCATGATCATGAGCAGGCCTATACCGACCATTATTCTGAAGCCATAGAATACCGGGGCAACTGGTGGGTGTGCGCCTTCAAACTCATTGAGTCCGCGAATTACACCGTCCCATTCATGCGTAAGTATGAGGCTGGCAAGATTGGGAATACCGACAGCGAGATGATTTTCGCGGGCCTCTTCATCCGGTATCGCGAACAATAGCAGTGGCGCACCACTCTGGGTTTCCCAAACGCCTTCCATCGCGGCCACTTTTTGCGGTTGATGTTCAAACGTATTGAGTCCGTGTAAATCTCCAACAAAAGCTTGCAGTGGTGCCAGCACCGCAGCGCTGAACAACGCCGTTTTTAACGTTATCCGCGGTGCCCGCTTGCTGTCGCCTCGATATAGGCGATAGGCTGATATACCGGCGACTAAAAAGCAGACGGTTAGTGCTGAAGCGATTAGCGTATGGCTAAAGCGATACGGGAAAGACGGGTTAAAGATAATCGCTAGCCAATCGGTGGCATGCGCGACACCGTCCCGCATTTCAAACCCCGCGGGCGTTTGCATCCAAGAGTTGAGTACCAAGATCCAAAACGCTGACATTGTCGTGCCAAATGCGACCAAAAACGTACTGAGGGTATGAGCCCATCGTGGCACTCGATTAAAGCCAAAGAGCATTACACCCAATAGGGTTGCTTCTAGGAAGAAGGCGGTGAGTATCTCATAGGCTAGCAATGGACCGGCAATATTACCGATGGTTTCCATGAAGCCTGGCCAGTTGGTACCAAACTGGAATGACATGGTAATACCGCTAACGACACCCAATGCGAAGGTTAACGCGAATACTTTTACCCAAAACCGGTAAGCGCGCATCCACACAGGATCAGATGACAAGTCAAAACGAACCTTGAAGTAAAACAGTAACCAACCTAACGCGATGGTGATAGTTGGAAATAAGATATGAAAGCTAATGTTAGCCGCGAATTGTATTCGCGACAGCATGAGTACATCTAGCATGACAATAATGGTTACCTCTAAACAAAATAAAAATCGATAACGCGTGTAATGCCAAACTCAGGACAAACGGGGGACTGGCTAACTCGCTTTGTTGCTAATCAATTTGTCTTTTATGTCGAGTACTTTGCCAACACCGGCCCCAAGTTTCATCAGGGTATTCAGTTTGTCTGGGCTTAGGCTTTGTAAGCTCTGTGTCCACTCAGTGATGTTTTCGAGTAAATCGTGTATCTCGGCAATTTGAGCTTGTGCATATTGCTCGTCATCATTGCTAGGAGAGTCTAGTAAGATGTCGCGCAACAACGTAAGAGTTGGGTCGATTTCGCGCTTGCGGCGCTCTTCAAAGACGCGGTTGGCCATGTCCCAGATCGTCCCTCGGCTGCAGTAATACTCCTTGCGATCACCAGGTACGTGATGGGTTTCAATCAGTTGCCATGCGTTGAGTTCTTTCAAGCCCATGCTGACATTCCCGCGCGAAACATGCAGTGCCTCACCAATGTCGTTGGCGGTGAGCGGATCATTACTGACAACCAAGAGCGCGTATATTTGTCCAACCGTGCGGTTAAACCCCCAACGGCTTCCCATTTCGCCGAAGTGCATAACAAAGGCTTTGATCATTGGTGTCATTTGCATGTTTTTAATTTCTGAAGTTTCAATAATTATTGAAAGTATAGTGCGTAATTGATCCAGATCAAGTGTTTTCGCACTCGAAAATTACGATGATTTAGTCTGTTTTGAGTGCTTGATGTATCGATACTTGAGAATGAGTCTTTGATTTGCTTGAAATTTCTTATAGATTAGTGCTTCGGTTCATTGTGCTTGAATCGTGCTTCAGGGCAGATAGTCTTTTCACACCAAAAATAAGGACATTGTATGGGTACGAAATTGCTTGGAAATCTCTTTATATTCCTGCTTGGACTAGGCGCAGGTTTCGCTATTCAGCATTGGATGTCGGCAGCAGACGTGCAAGAAATACATCCTCGCGAGTCAAGCATCGAAGCCACACAAACGCGCACTCAACAATCTCAAGAATCTGTCGGATTGTCGGCTCAGCAACCGGAAAAATTCAGTGACAACAAAAGGCCAGTTGACGAGACAGACCAAGAACCTGGCCATACCCTCGAAGGGCCGCAGGAGCATAATAGTGAGATGGTCAGCAATGGTGCAGAAAATGTATCCAGTGCGTCAGCAGGACAAATATCAACTCGCATAGATGAAGGCACCCGTAGTGCCCAACAAGAATTTCTCGACTGGCAGAACCAACGCAAACAAGAGATTGCCATTCAGCTAGAGCGAATCGAAGATCAGGAGTTACAAAGCTTTATTGCGTCGAAAGTGATCGATGAAAATCCACTCTTTTCAGCGACAGAGTTACGCCAGGACCCGCTCGAAGATGAAATCTGGTCGATGCAGCTTCAGCAAGATTTGAGTTTAGTGTTGCAACAACATCAGCATGTTGCGTCTGTTCAGGTGTCGATTGATAGTGTTGTATGCAAGCAACTGGTCTGCGAGGTGATTGCGCAAGAACACTCGCCCAACACCTGGGGGGAGGTCTACTTTGACACGATTGCAACACTACTGCAGCGAGGTTTCAGTATAGACACTATGGCTAGCCACAACTATGCATTCCACTACGAAACGCAATCGTTTGTCTATCATCAATTTGTCTTCAACCGCTCTTAACAAGAATGGATCAACTCAGCGCTGACAATACGCGAATATCGAAATGCGCATGGGTAGTCGCGAGCTTTTCTAATAGCGTTGCTTTTTTGTCTTCGCTGAGCTGCCAGTAAAAAGGTGTCATCATGAGTAAGCTCAGCCTCTGCGAAGGGCTAGTTAATGCAATGGGAAATTTGAGATCGGTATGCGTTACCACTGCAAAACCCTTTGGTATGTCAGTATCAATGGTATGTTTCTGCGGCGAGTCGTAGACGAATTGTTTTAGTTCGAACAGATGGTCCGCAGCCGGATTGACCTGAATCCAAAGCCCGTTGTGGGTGAGGATACGGTTTATTTCCTCTTCACTGCTGGGGGCAAAAACCTGAATGACCGCATGTTGGGATTCGTTGCGCAAGGGAATGTCAAAACAACTGGCTACCGCATAGTGATGTTCAGCGGCTCTTTTCGCCGCTTTCTGTACAGCAGGTTTTGAAATATCGATCCCCGTGGCACATACCGACATTCCCTGCTGATTCAAATACTCAACAATGGTGCGCAAGTAATAGCCTTCTCCACAACCGGCATCAGCGAGATTAAACGCACCCTGAACACTGCGGTTTGAGTCTGTACTGTGCTCAATGAGAAGTTCTGCTATTCGAATAGCTAGTGGCGCATAAAAACCAGCCCCGAGAAAATCACGGCGTGCGTTAATCATCGCTTTTGAATCACCGGGCTCTTGGCTTTTTTTGTGTTGTGCCAAAAGCAAATTCACATAACCTTCTTTAGCACTATCAAAACAATGATTATTGTCGCATCGCCATTGCTTTTCAGCATGGTTCAATGGTTCATGACAACTCGGGCATCGCCATTGAAAATTTGCACCGGTAGCGGGTGACATCGAAATTAAATCTCTGAGGTTTTATCGAAAAGAAGGCAGGTTAACAGATTTACAGATGAGAAAGAATCGCGAGCTGCAAGGAGGTATTAGCGGCTCGCGTTTTGGAAAATGGCGGCATGGTGGCGACGTGTATCGGCTTGATGCAGCGGCATCACCAATTGATTAGTAATTTGACGCAATTGCTGCCACAAGGTGATACATACTGCGCCTAACCCGAAAGCGACGATCGGTACCATTAAAATGATTAATAATGTCCATTCACTGATCATTGTCATGTTCCTTATTCTGCGCCATTTCCTTTGATAGCTGCGACTTCAGGTGCACTCAACACTGTGACCTTTACCTTGGCAACTAAAGTACCTTCATCGTTGTTTTGCGGAGCAAAGCGATAAGCGGTATTCAAAACGGCTTCTGTAGATTGGTTGTTCAATTCACCCATAGTTTCGGTAATGTTGGCACTAACAACAGCATCCATATATTGCTCAATACTGAGTTCTTTCTCTGCAGCCGTCGTCGAAAATGCCAAAGTAGACAATACAGTCACGGCAGCGGCAGTTTTAAAAAGTGATAGCGATTTCATTTCTAGGTTCCTCATAAATTAAATTAAAAAACTGCGCTGGTTCTTACTGCTAGGCAGTTGTAACTATTAAGTCGCAAACACTATTGCGATAGTTGTGCCAACCTAAAAATATTTTTTAACTTATTGATTTATATGATTAAAAATAAAACCTTTGAAAATTGAACAGAATTCTTTTGAATCGAAATAACTAATAAATAGTGGATTTAACCACCTTAATTGGTCAAAAAATCACACGTCGTAGATTTCCGCTGTTAGCAACGTTACTGAGGTTTCTTTTCAAGTCGCCGCTTGATGAATTCGTCGATCGGGGTTTCATCCCGACATTTCAAATTACCACCTGCGATTTGACTCAGTAGCCGCAATGCATTCACGGCAGTGTTATCACAAGCGACAATTTTCGGCTTGACCGGTGAAGTTGGGACCTGCTCAACATACTCAGGAATGTTCAGATCCGGCGATGTCAGTTGCCGCTGATACGTCTGGCTGCCCTGTTCCGCCATTTGTTGAATGGCCGCCTGTTGTTGCTGTTGCAAAAATCTTTGACCTCGCGCCAGCGAGCCCGCTTGTCTGTTTAGACTAGGCTGAGTAACGGGTTCTATTGTTGGGTTGCTTACCGAAGTTGGCGGTTCATTTGTGGTGTCCGTGGGGCTTTGAGTATCGGCGGCCACCGGTATTTCACTCTCAGGTTGAGCTTCAATAGGCTGTGCGCTGACGTCTGGCTTTTGGGTTGATGACTGGGGCTCTGGCAGCGGCTTTGCCATTGTCTGTTCCAACGGCTGCTCCTCGCGAGTTTCCTCCAATAGTGGTTGCTCTTCGTCGCTTGATGGTTGTGGCTCTTCATAGTCGGAAATATCTGGATAGATAATTCTCGCCTGTATGGCCTGAGTGTCTGGTGGTTCCGAAATCGGCGCTTGAATCGACGAAGAGAGAGCGACGAGTAACCCAATATGCGCAACGACGGATACACACACTACTGCAATGATAGGCTGCGTGTTTACCGGTGGCGTCCTAGTTGCGAGTTGGGGAGCGATCATTTCCATGCAGCATCAGAGCAGTGTTAACCCCAAAAAGTTCACACAAAATTTTTCGCCAAACACATCTTGCACCAAAAGCGTGCACCAAAAGGGTGCTGCTCAAAATTAGTGCAGGTGTGTCGCGCTAGTGGGCTATCAAGAATTGTAAGTTATTGAAAAATAGTAACTAAAAAATTGGCACAGGTCTTGTGATAGGAGAACACAACTAGATAACAACACATAAACCGCCTTGGGAGCATACTATGAAGCTAGTAACCGCCATCATTAAGCCGTTTAAGCTAGATGATGTCAGAGAGGCAATCTCTGAAATTGGAATTGATGGTCTTACCGTCACTGAAGTTAAAGGATTTGGTCGTCAAAAAGGTCACACCGAGTTGTATCGTGGTGCCGAATATCAGGTGGATTTTCTGCCTAAAGTGAAGCTTGAAATCGCCGTGCTTGATGATCAAGTTGAGCGATTGGTTGAAGCCATCGTTGGTGCCGCGAAGACTGGCAAAATCGGCGACGGTAAAGTTTTTGTCTACGACTTGAATCATGCCGTGCGTATTCGTACCGGCGAAGCTGATAACGAAGCGTTGTAACGCCTGAATTACGAATTGCGGAGAACATAACAATGGAAATCACATTTGAACTTGGGTATGCACTCGATACCTTTTACTTTCTAATCTGCGGTGCGTTAGTCATGTGGATGGCTGCCGGTTTTGCAATGCTTGAAGCAGGCTTGGTTCGCACAAAGAACACCACTGAAATCTTAACGAAAAACGTCGCGTTGTATTCAATCGCTTGTATCATGTACATGGTATGTGGTTATGCCATCATGTACGACAGCACATTCTTCCTTACTGGATTGATGGGAGACGGTGCCACTGGCGTTGCAGAAGATCCTGCTACTTATGCGCCTTCAGCAGACTTTTTCTTCCAAGTAGTATTCGTTGCAACAGCGATGTCTATCGTATCAGGCGCAGTTGCTGAGCGTATGAAGCTTTGGTCTTTTCTTTTGTTCGCCGTGGTCATGACGGGCTTCATCTATCCGATGGAAGGTGCATGGACTTGGGGTGGTCAGTCTGTATTCGGCATGTACACATTGGGTGATCTAGGTTTCAGTGACTTTGCTGGCTCAGGTATTGTTCATATGGCTGGTGCAGCTGCAGCATTAGCGGGTGTACTGGTACTAGGCGCTCGTAAAGGTAAGTACAGTGCAGACGGCAAAGTGAACGCTATTCCTGGTGCGAATTTACCATTGGCTACATTGGGTACGTTTATCCTTTGGATGGGGTGGTTTGGTTTCAACGGCGGTTCTGTGCTTGCAACAGCGACAGTTGAAAGTGCAAACAGTGTTGCGGTTGTATTCTTGAATACTAACGCCGCGGCAGCTGGTGGTCTGGTTGCAGCGTTATTGTTGGCTCGCGTTATGTTCGGTAAAGCCGACCTAACAATGGCGTTAAACGGTGCGTTGGCAGGACTCGTTGCAATTACTGCTGAGCCTTCTACACCTACAGCATTGCAAGCGACATTGTTTGGTGCGTTGGGTGGCGTTCTTGTGGTATTCAGTATCGTTACACTTGATAAAATGAAGATTGATGATCCAGTCGGCGCAATTTCGGTGCACGGTGTAGTCGGTCTGCTTGGTCTTATCCTAGTACCATTCACGAACAGCGACGCTGCGTTGACAGGTCAGTTGATTGGTGCGCTTACAATCTTTGTATGGGTATTTGTAACGAGCTTGGTTGTATGGCTAGCCATCAAAGCAATCATGGGTGTTCGCGTCTCAGAAGAGGAAGAGTTCGAAGGCGTCGACCTTAGTGAATGTGGCCTTGAGGCTTACCCAGAATTTACCAGTGGACGTAGCTAAGACACTCGTAAACGAGATTTAGACAGGCACTCGCGCTAACCATAATAATAAGGCCTGCTCACCATGTTTAGCCCCACTTTTGTGGGGCTTTTTTATGCGCGATCCTATTTCGCCAATTTTGAACTACACTCAAGCATGTATCCTCACGACGCTAGCCAAGGAGGCTGTTGCATGGAACAACATGGTCGTTACCTCATCGAACAAGGGACCAATCTAGTCATCGTTAGATGTTATTCTTGTTGGAACGTAGAAACCGCCGAACGCATGCAAGCTGATTTTCTCGAAGCCGCCAACAATATTTCGACGCGTCCATGGGCATGCCTAGTTGATCTGCTTGAATGGGAACTTGGTGGGCCTGAGGTCATGGACACCATTGTCGAAATTAATCACTGGTGTGCAAAGAACAACCAGAGAATGGAGGCGGTGGTTTGTTCGTCAACTATTCAGGAGCATCTGTTGCGACAACTTCAACAGGCGCTACCTAATACCGAATCAGCTTTCTTCAATCGAGAACACGACGCACTCAAATGGCTTTATTCGAACGGTTATGCTCTTTAGACAAGCGTGTATGTAATTGAACTTTGTAAGTTTTCCTAACGTACGCTGTTTATGCTGCTCGGTAGCTTTCAGACGCAGATAAACGTATATTAATGCAGTGCTTATCACGCATCGGTAAGCACACCGTAACGGAGAACTTCAATGTTAAGATTTGCCACCGCCTTGATACTGGTGATGGGCCTGTTTGTAGCAAACGGCCACGCATATGACCGAATCACAGGAGAACCTTTTGCCACTCGCTCTGAAGTCATTGCGAGTAATGCTATGGCTGCGACGAGCCAACCGCTTGCGACTCAAGTAGCACTTGATGTAATGCGCAAAGGTGGGAATGCAATAGACGCCGCGATAGCTGCGAATGCAATGCTTGGCTTGGTCGAGCCGACCGGTTGTGGTATTGGCGGTGATTTGTTTGCCATTGTCTGGGATGCAGAGTCCCAACAATTGTATGGACTCAATGCGTCAGGCCGCTCACCAGCCAGCCTCAGTATCGAATACTTCGCCGAACAAGGTATGGATAGTATTCCTAAATTTGGACCTCTACCGGTCTCTGTACCGGGTGCCGTGGATGGCTGGTTTATGCTCCACGAGCGGTTTGGGCGAGCGCCAATGACAGAAATCTTAACCCCTGCTATCCAATACGCCCGAGAAGGCTTTCCTGTCAGTGAACTTATCGCTTACTACTTCGAGGCGAATAAACAACGTATCGGCCATTACCCGGGCTTTGCTGACGTGTATATGCCAAATGGTGATGTACCCAAAAAAGGTGAGATATTCAAAAACCCGAACTTGGCTGCCACCTATGAAAAGATTGCGACTGGCGGTAGAGATGCGTTTTATAAGGGCGATATTGCGAGAAGTATTGCCGCGTATATGCAAGAGCAGGGCGGCTTCCTTAATTATGAAGACCTAGCCACACACACGTCTAATTGGGTAGAACCGGTTTCTACCAATTACCGAGGCTATGATTTATGGGAACTGCCCCCCAATGGCCAAGGTATTGCGGCACTACAGATCCTAAATGTCCTTGAACAATATGATATTGCGAGTATGGGGTTTGGTTCAGCCGACTATATCCATACGTTTGTCGAAGCGAAGAAATTAGCGTTTGAAGATCGCGCTAAATATTACGCTGACTCAGATTTTTCGGAAATCCCTGTTGATTGGTTAATCTCGAAAGAATACGCACAACAGCGCAACAAGCTCATGTCGCCCGAAAAAGCAGCAAAACGCTATGATGCGGGTCGTTATGATGGAGATACGATCTACCTCACTGTGGCTGATAGTGAGGGTAACATGGTGTCGTTTATCCAGAGTAACTATCGTGGTATGGGGTCAGGAATGACGCCACCAGATTTGGGTTTTGTGCTTCAGAATCGCGGTGAAATGTTCACTTTAGAACCGGGGCATGCCAACGTTTTTGAGCCTGCTAAGCGCCCGTTTCACACTATTATACCGGCGTTTGTAACCAAAAATGGCAAGCCGTTTATGAGTTTCGGTGTCATGGGCGGCGGTACTCAGCCACAGATGCATGCGCAAATTATGGTCAATATGATTGATTTTGGAATGAATCTTCAAGAAGCTGGTGATGCTCCTAGGATTTTACACTCGGGCTCAAGCGAACCCACAGGCGAGCAAATGATTGACGGCGGGTATGTCAGCTTAGAATCGGGGTACTCGCAAAAAGTTCGTCGACAGCTTATGCAAAAAGGGCATACGCTCACGGATGTCGTAGGCGCATTCGGCGGTTATCAAGCAATTATGCGAGACCCCAAAACGGGTGTGTATTATGGTGCGTCTGAATCCCGTAAAGATGGGCAAGCTGCGGGGTATTAATGAGCCAACCGCAAAAAGGCATTTGTGCTGAACCCAATTTACACGCGCAGTACATATTGCTGAACGTGATTGATGAAGATACACATGCTATTCGCGCCAAATTAGCTCGAACACTTGAACTCTTCGAGCACTACGATAATGAGCACTATGAAGCAATGGTCACTGGTGTGGTGGCCGTTGGTGTTCAATATTGGCCAGAGGTATACCCTGAAGCCTATCCCAATGAGCTAACGCCTTTTCCTGACATGCAGTGTGAAGATCGCTGCGCACCTTCAACGCCATGTGATTTGTTTATTCAGATTAGAGCAGACCGCCAAGATATCTGTTTTGCTTTGGGATTCGAGATCATGGATTTATTTCGGATGCATGCCGAACTAGTCGATCAGATAACAGCTTTTCGCTATCTGGACGGCAGAGATCTAAATGGTTTCTTGATTGCACCTGACAATCCTAGGGGGATGAAAAAACTGGATATCGCGGTTGTGGGCGACGAAGACGCGAATTTCGTAGGGGGAAGTTATATTCATATACAGCGATTCCGTCACGATTTGAGGCGCTGGCACAGCATGACCGAAAGGCAACAAGAACAAGTGATGGGCGTAACGCGCGAGCATCACTTGGAAAGCCCAGAGTCGAATAGCTCATCGCACTATACACGCATGAAAGCCGCTGATGCCGAAGGCAAACCCGTACAACTGATCAACCAATCCATGCCGTTTGGCGACTTACATGATCAGGGCATTATTTTTGTTAGTTGTGCCTCGTCGGCGAATGCATTCAAGACCATGTTACATAGCCGAGTGTTTGGTGATGAAAACGGTGACTATGACCGTTTACTCGATTTTATGGTAGCGGAGACTGGCGCTGCGTTTTTTGCCCCTTCGATAGAGTTCATAAAGCAACAAGCCAAATTGAGCTGAATCTTATTACAAGGTGACTGCGCCGTCCCAATCTGCGGCGAGATGTTGGTGTTTGAAGCCTTCACAGACGCTTTGGTGATGCTCAATAAGCGGGTCGTCTGGGCTAATTGTTCGCGCTTCCGCCAAAGCTTCCAGCGCATCTTCCCAACGTTGTTCAATCCTGGCTTGTATACAGACTTCAATATGGCCTGCTATCGCCATTTTTAGCTCCTGTTGTTCTTCAGTCAGGTGATTGAGTACTTCAAAAATCCGCAGCGGGGTGCGTCTGCCCTTCACTTTTACCCAATCTAAAATGCGCGAAATAGTGCATGGCTGCTGTGCGGTAGCTAGTAATTGCTCACTTACTACTATGTCAGTGAAATAAGTGGGTGCTAACGTTTCGAGCCGACTGGCAATATTGACACTGTCACCGATTACAGTGGTGTCCATGCGGTCGTCAGAGCCCACAGTACCGATGATCACTGCACCATAGTGGATACCAATGCCAATCTCGATCGCAGAGTAGCCAGAGTTAGCCCTGTGTTTATTATAGATTGCGAGTGCTCGGTGTAAATCGATAGCGGCGTTGAGCGCGTCGTTGGCCTTGTCTGCAGCGTGTCCATCGGGGTGGTCGAACAGCGCCATAATGGCATCGCCGATGAATTTATCAATGAAGCCACCGTTTTGATGAATCGGGTCATTCATCCTGAGAAAGTAAGAGTTGAGAAACTTCATCAACTCATGCGGTTTCATCCGCTCTGACAGGCCAGTGAAACCCCGAATATCGCAAAACAATATGGCAACATCGTCCTCATCTGCACGGCCTAGTTCAAGGCTGCTGGAACCGTGCTTGGCAAAGTGATCGACGAACTGGCGAGGAACAAACTTCTGGAATGTTTGCGTCAGCCTTTGCGCTTCGTCGGCCTTATCCAAGAAGCGCTCTTGTTGCTGTTTTGCGCTATCGGTTAACTGCGGCGGATAAAGCGGTGTATCGGTGATAACCCTAGGAACAGGTTCAGCCGCAGCCTGTGTTGATTGCTGCCTCATGCGTAGCCACAGCGCAGTAATTATGACGCTGTAACTGGCTAATATCAGCAAAACAATGACCAAGACTGAACTCCTCCGTTAACTTTTCGCGGTTACAATGTTTGTTCTACCACTTTTGCAAACGACTTGTCAGCTGCAGCTAGCGTTGCGTCGACAATCTCTGCATCGTGCATTTTTGAAACAAAGCCAGCTTCATATGATGCTGGGGCCAAGTAAACCCCTTCCGCTAACATCGCGTGATAAAACACATTGAATTGCGCTGTATTACAGTTGATAGCTTGCTGGTAATTTGTCACTTTTTCGACATCAGTGAAGAATATGCCAAACATGCTACCTGCAACATTATAAGTCATTGGGATACCGTGCTTGTGCGCCAGCGTAGTCATACCCTTCGCTAACTGTTCAGTATTGGCGTAAATGCTTTCATACATCGCTCGGTCTTGAAGCTGACTGAGCGCGGCGAGACCAGCCGCCATTGCAACAGGATTTCCCGAAAGCGTGCCTGCCTGATAGATAGGCCCAGTTGGCGCGATGTGCTCGAGTATTTTACGTTTCCCGCCGAACGCTCCAACGGGCATACCGCCACCAATGACTTTTCCTAAGCAGGTCAGATCGGGCTCAACTTTATACCGTTCTTGTGCGCCGCCAGGAGCGACACGGAAGCCAGTCATTACTTCGTCAAAAATCAACACCGCGCCATATTCATCACAGATTGCCCGCAGACCTTCGAGGAATCCCTCCACCGGGGGGATACAGTTCATGTTTCCGGCTACCGGCTCAACGATAATACAGGCGATATCATCGCCGTGTTCTGCAAACGCTTCTCGCACACTGTCTAGGTTATTGAATTCAACGGTAAGCGTGTGTTTGGCAAAATCTTCAGGTACACCCGGAGAGCTCGGAACACCAAGGGTTAACGCTCCACTTCCCGCTTTCACCAGCAGCGCGTCGGCATGGCCATGGTAACAACCTTCGAACTTCAGTGTTTTGTTTCGATTCGTGTAACCACGCGCCAGGCGAATTGCGGACATTGTCGCTTCGGTTCCAGAGTTGACCATGCGCACCATTTCCATCGATGGCACCAATTTACTGACCAATTCGGCCATTATGATCTCGGCTTCAGTTGGGGCACCGTAGCTTAAACCGTATTGAGCCGCCGCCACTACGGCGTCACGGATCTTGGCATTGTTGTGCCCAAGTACCATGGGTCCCCATGACTGGATATAGTCGATATAGCGATTACCATCGACATCGTATATGTAGGGACCATCGGCTTTGGCGATGAATCGCGGTGTACCACCAACGGCTTTAAAAGCGCGAACGGGTGAGTTTACGCCACCGGGTATGGTTTGCTGCGCGCGGGCGAATAAAACTTCAGATTGTTGCATTCAATTAACTACTCTTGTTGCTGTACCATACGACATCTTTGTCGTATTGGCTGACTAAATTTTCGACACCTAGGGTCAAGGCAAATAAAGCCATTCGAACTAGGACTCCATTGTCGGTCTGTCTGAATATGGCGAGATTAGGGTTTAGGTTCAAATCATTATCGAGTTCATTCGCTTCCGCTCGTGAGTCACGCGGTAGAGGATGCATGATTACGGTGTTCGACTTGAAGTGCCGCGTGTAAATGTCTTGGTTGAGCCTAAACCGGCCGCGATATCGATTGGCTTCTTCCTGAGAAGCGAAGCGCTCTTCTTGGATTCGGGTTTGATAACAAATATCGGCGGAGACACTGCCACTCAGTTGGTCCGTAATGGTGACCTTGTGGCCACGATTTTCGATTTCACTGACTATTTTGTCAGGCATTGCTAATTCTGGTGGTGATATCAAGGTGAATTGGACATTGCTGAATAAACTTAGCAGTTTAGACAGTGAATGAACTGTGCGTCCGTGCTTTAAGTCACCAATCATAGCGATATGAAGATTATCTATTCCTGCACCAATTGAACGCTGTTCTTTGTCAATTGTGTATAAATCAAGCAGTGCTTGTGTTGGGTGTTCGTTGGCGCCATCTCCACCGTTTATCACCGGTACACGACTTCCTTGCGCGAATTCAGCAACAGAGCCTGCCTCGGGATGCCGCATCGCGATAATGTCAGAATAGCCACTTAACACTCTGGCAGTGTCATACAGTGATTCACCTTTCGCCAAGGCAGACATACTCATGCCGGTCGTTTCTCTTACTTCGCCACCGAGTAAGTTGAATGCAGTCCCAAAGCTGACCCGCGTTCGAGTACTGGCTTCAAAAAACAAATTTCCGAGGATGGCACCATTGAGCACTGTAGTGCGTTTTTGTCGCAGCGCATAGGGTTGCATTGCGTCAGCGACACTAAAAACATGCTCGATAGCACTGCGATCAAATTGGTCAACGGAGAGGATGTGGTTTCCGGTAAACGAATTCATTCAGAACAGGCTCTATGAGAGGTTAAAAAACCGAGGAAGTATAGCAAGTTAATTGGTTTTAGTCTTACTGATTACGTTGTTCTAAATCACCTTGTTAGAGATTAGTTTGGTTCAATGCAGGGAATTGATGATAGTTTGCTATCAACAACAAAGTCTGCTGACACACCCGTTGGCACAGGGCGTTTTTCTGTTGATCATTCAACTGAAATGGCAATTTCAGCATGCTTCTCATGTGAAAGTCTGATTTCAGTAGATTGAAGAAATCCGTTGCAATCGCAACCGACTGTTCTTTGTTTAAATCTGGCTTATACGTCGCCATAATCCTTGCTACGGTATGCACACTCTGCTGTGGCCCGGCGCGATAAAACAGTTCCGCCACGTGTGGGTTGTTTTTAGCTTCACCAATCACTACACCATACATTGCAATAACATCAGGGTCTTGCAGCAGTTGCATGGTTTGATGGGCGATTTCGATTAGCACATCAGCCATCGGCGCTTTGCAATCTTCAAGTCGCGAGGCGTCCAGACGATACTGCTGGCACTTGGCATCGATAACTGCTGTGTATAAATCATCCTTGTTATTAAAGTGCGAATAGACGGTCTGTTTTGACACCTTGGCATGCTTAGCAACCAAATCCATCGATGTATTGGTAAAGCCATTTTGCAGGAACAATTGACTTGCACACTCCAGAATCATGCGGCGTTTTTCTTCGCTTTTGGGGCGCCCGAGTTTAACGGGCTGGTCCTGTTCTGCCATTCGCAATTACAACTCTCAATATTAAATTTTGATTAAACCTTACGCCCCGAGTGATCAATATCCGCATCGCTAGACTTAAAGCTTATACGCTTGAATGTATTGATAAATATGGTCTGTAGTCAATTGCCAAACAATTAAAATGCATAATACATATCATTACATTCGATTAATCATACTGGACAGTCTAGTAAATTTAAACTACTCTGTGATTTAGTGAACTGGGTAGTCCAGTAATTATTGGTCCGCGAGCGCAGAACGACGCGTCCGCTTTTTGAATGGAACATGAGAGATGAACACTACTGCTACGCAATCGAAACTGTCTTTTTGGGGGCTGGTTTTCATTTGTTTTGCTAGTTTGATTGCACTGCTGTTTATGTCTGGGGTCGGCAAGGCTCAGGACAATCAAGCAGACGTCGTATCTGTGTCTGTTGAAGCAACTAGCCTGAGCTGGCAAACCAGTTTCAAAAAGATTCAGCGTGTGGTGGGTCGGGTTGAATCGAGCCAGAGAGCCAATGCTGGATTTGAACTTGCTGGCGCAGTTTCAGCGGTTTATGTGGATGATGGCGATACGTTCTCCAAAGGGCAAGTGCTGGCTAAACTCGATACTGAATTGCTCGAATCGCAATTGCGTCAAGCGAACGCAAGTGTTGAGCGATCGCAAGCACAGGCCCGACTCGCACAATCATCGATTAACCGGATACAAGATTTAGTGTCTAGAGGCGTCGAATCACAACAGCGGTTGGATGAGGCTCAGCAAGGCTTGGATGCTGCTCTAGCTAGCGTCAAGGAAGCTAAAGCTCGGGCCCAAACCATCGCAGTAAATATACAGAAATCAGAATTACGAGCCCCATTTGCTGGTGAAGTTGTCGCGCGATTGGTTGATACCGGTACTGTGGTAGGACAAGGGCGAGCGATGTTTGAGCTGATCGCCAATGAACAAAATGACGTGCGCTTGCCAATGCCAGCAGATTTGATCAAACACCTCAATGTGGGTGAAGACTATGTGCTACGCGCTGCGGGGCAAGACTATCCTGCCCAATTAAAGTCAATTGGTAAGGAGAGGCGTTTGGCAACACGCACAATTGATGCTGTATTCCAATTAGTTGATTCAGAGCTGGATTCTGCTCTCTTACCGGGTGATTTAATGACGCTAGACGTTACTATTAGCGTGTCTGAATCTGGTGTTTGGGTCCCTGTAGCGGCCTTAAGTCATGGTGTTCGGGGATTGTGGAACGTTTATACCGTTGATGACACTCAAGTTAGTCAGGTAACGCCACGTGCGGTAGAAGTGCTGTACAGTGATGGCCAGTTTGCTTTCATTAGAGGGGCTATCGCACCTGACATGCTGGTGGTTGTGTCGGGAACACACCGCTTGGCCCCAGGGCAGGAAGTGGCGGTTAAACCCGTGTCCTCATCAAGTACTGCGGAGCTACAATAATGAGCTCAGCACCCTGGTATACGCTGTTCTTTAGAAGAGGTCACTTACTGGTACTGAGTTTGTTGATTATTCTCGTGGCAGGTTATTCCGCGTTGACGACTTTACCTCGCCTTGAAGACCCGCGGATTGATACTCGCAATATGTTGGTGTTGACACCATACCCCGGTGCTTCTGCTGAGCGAGTCGAAGCTTTGGTCACCGATGTGTTAGAGGACCGGTTGCGTGAAATTTTTGAAATAAAAGAAATAAAGTCGACATCGCGTGCGGAAATTTCAGTATTGTCGATTGAGTTGCAAGACTGGGTAGACAACAGTAACAACGAACAATTGTTCTCAGAGATACGCGACGCGATTGGCGAGGTAGCAAAGCAATTTCCGCTTGGCGCTGGTGATCCAATACTGGATGAAAAGCGCGGTGCAACAGCATTCACTGCGTTGTTCGCCGTCAAGCCACAATTTGCTGATACAACGCCAATGACGCTCGTATCGCGCCTGTCTACCGAGCTTGCCGACCGGTTGCGAAATGTTCCAGGAACCGAGTTAGTACGTCGATACGGTGCTCCCACCGAAGAGTTTGTGGTTAGTATCGATCCGCAGAAACTGGCAACTTCCGGACTAACAATCAGTCAAGTTAGCCAAGCAATTTCGGCGGCAGATCCAAAATTACCTGCGGGTGTGGTGTACACCGAGCAGCAGAATATTCGATTACAAGTAGCAGAGCCGCTCGATGGGCTTAACACTATTCGTGCAATTCCTTTGGTGAATCAGGCTGGACTAATTTTGCGACTGGGTGATATCGCTGATATTCAGCGTCGTTACCAAGAGCCAATGGCTGACATGGCCTACGTGAACGGCGAACGCGTGATATTTGTTGCTGCGAGAATGCAAACAACGGTGAGGGTTGATCAATGGACTGCGGCGATAAAGGCAGCAGCAGCTCAGTTTGATAGCGAGTTTTCGGGCTCTGTTACATCGGATCTGGTATTCGAGCAAAATGTTTACACCGAAGCGAGATTATCTGAGCTATCACAAAACCTGCTGATGGGTAGCGCAGTCGTAATGTTTGTTGTCCTGTTGTTTATGGGACTCAAAGCATCCTTTATTGTTGGCATTGCGCTGCCATTGTGTGCTGCGTTTGCGTTATTTTCGCTGAGTTTCTATGGCGAACAAATCCACCAAATGTCGATATTCGGTATCATCATCGCTATTGGCTTGTTGATTGATAATGCGATCGTTATCACAGATGAAACGCGTTTGAATTTGCAAGATCATAGCCTTAGCCGGCTTGAAGCGTTGCAAAAAACTGTTTCTCACCTGTTTGCACCGCTAACCGCCTCAACGCTTACCACCATCCTTGGATTTATGCCGGTATTCTTATTGAACGGTAATATCGGCGATTTTATTGGCGCGATTGCGATAAGCGTAGTGATGGCGTTGTTGGGTTCACTGGTTATTTCGTTGACCCTGATTGCGGCTCTCGCTGCGCGGTATTTGTCTCGTGAACCCGGTGAAAATCGCGCATGGTACCTCGGTGGGATCCAATTGCCCGGAGTGAGTGCAATATTTACGCGTTTGGTTCGCAGTGCCGTTACCAAACCGCTCATTGTGTTGCCTGCCATAACCTTGTTTTGTTTGAGTGGCTTTGTGCTATCGACGCAATTGGCTAATGTGTTCTTCCCTAGTGCGGACCGAGACCAGTTCGAGATTTATTTGTGGACGGCCGATGGCAGTGGTATTCAGCAGACTCGCGAGGCAGCACTTGCCGTTGACACGTCTTTACGGCAAAAAAGTAATATCAAACAGGTGACATGGTTAGTGGGTGGTTCCGCACCTTCGGTTTACTACAATCAAGTCATGACGCGGGATAACAGTCCAAGTTTTGCAAACGCGGTAGTCACAGCCCAATCGGTAGCGGACTCGGCGGCGTTAATTGGCGAACTCCAGACAAGTCTCACAGAGCAGTTCCCAGCGGTTAAAATAGTTGTCCGTGCGTTTGGTCAGGGACCACCCATTCCGGCACCAATCGAAGTTGATGTTTTTGGTCCCGATTTAGAGACGCTCAATGAGTTGGGTATGCAGGTGCGTTTAGCTATGACAAAGGTACCGGGAATTACCCAGTCAATAGCATCGATCACCCAGTCGGAGCCGGAGTTTAAATTGAAAGCAGAGCGCGACACCAGTGAGATGGCGTCGCTATCTTTAGCATCTATTGCGAATCAACTGCAAACGGCGCTTAGAGGCCAAGCGGGTGGCAGTGTACTAGAAGGAACAGAAGATATACCGGTACGCGTTCGTCTTGGCGATCAGCAACGGGCATCAATCATTGATGTTGCTAATCAGCCATTGCTGAGTCCATCTCTTATTCAGAATGGACAGTCAACAAGTGTTGCCGCACTCGGAGAATTTGAACTAAGCCCATCGATATCGGGTATCACGCGTAAAAACGGTGTGCGGCTTAATCGTATTCAAGCGTTTTTGATGCCAAACGTCCCGGCAATTGATGTTTCAAATCAACTGCGCGACCTGCTAACGAACGGTGACATCAAGTTACCTCAGGGTTACAGCATTAAAATGGCGGGTGATGCCGACGAGCAAGCAGAAGCGGTAGGTCAACTCGCAACGTATGCGCCGGTGTTGCTGGTACTCATGATTACTACCTTGATTTTAACCTTCAATAGCGTGCGCATGGCTGCAGTTATTGGCTCTGTGGCCATACTTTCAGTGGGACTCGGCTTTCTGAGTCTCTGGATTTCAGGTTTGCCGGTTGGCTTCAACCCTTTATTAGGATGTGCGGGCCTTATCGGTGTTGCCATCAACGGTTCAATTGTTGTCATCGCAGCGATTAATGCTAACCCAGCCGCAAAGGCCGGGAACACTGATGCGATTGTCAGCGAAGCGATGAGCTGTAGCCGCCATATATTATCCACCACCTTCACGACAGTAGGCGGTTTGGTGCCACTGCTATTATTCAGTGAAGGGTCTTTTTGGCCACCACTGGCAGTGGTGCTAGCGGGAGGTGTCGGGTTCTCGGTTATTTTGTCCTTGCTGTATACCCCATCCATTGTTGCATTACTGTGTCGCATCAGAGCAAGAAGAGACGAGGGCCGGAATAATGCCGCGAGGATTGAAACACATCAGCATCCTCAACAGGTCTAATCCAATGTGTCAGCCGTTACGTATGTTGTTACACTATGTGCAGGTTTAGTTAAGCGAGCACGTAATGGCTGACGGTAAGAATCATTCATGGTGGCATACTGATTGTGAAAAGTGCCGCCGGTGGCGAATGATTATTCTTTGGGCGGTGATCATGTTTGTGGTGTATTTCTATGTCTGGCAATGATTCTCTAATTACAATCCGAGCAACTTCAAAACGAAACGGGATCACAACGATGCTGATTGGAGTCGGTCTGATAGTCTTGGGTTTCTTGTTGCTGTCTGTTTTCCCCGAAGCAATGTTCCTAGTTGGCGTGTTTATCGCAAGTGCCGGTATTGTTGGCATTATTATGGGGTGGTTCAAGATTAGAGAACCCGATTACAGCATGGAAATCAGTCGAAAGGGTATCCGATATCAACACCGCAACGGTGAATGGTGGGTAGAGTGGCATAACGTCCAGCGGATAGACTCGCCAAGAGTCACCAGAGGAATCGAAACTCGCGATCTGCAGATGGTGGGTATTCGACTGCGCGATCAAGAGCCAATCATAACTAGCATATCACCGCGGTTGGCGACCAATATTCTCATGGAACAACGCCCGTTATTACTGCAAAACCCGACCGAGCAATGCGCCACAGGGAGTTGTGGTGGCTCCGATTTGCTTGAGGATGATCAATACACGCTTCCGAGTGGAAAGAAACTGCGCGGTGTACAGGCCATGTTTGCCAATCGAATGACCAAACTAAGGGAGCGTTTGGGTTTCGACTTGTACATTGCCGCAGCAGAGTTAGACCGACCCGTCAGTGAGTTTGTTACGCTACTGAGAAGCTGCCAAGAACAAGTGCGACAGGACGCCATTTAACACCTGTAGTAACGCCTTCGGTAACACCTCTGGTAGCACCTCCGGTAATACCCGCGATATCCTCCACACGTGAGGCTAATGTAAGTCCGTGCATAAAAAAAAGAATTTATGTACACAAAGGTGTAAAAATCGCCTATTCTTTTTGGACGTCTAAATGTCTAGATGTTTAAAAGGAGTAATTGATGAGACCCGAAACGATTGCGCTGCACGCTGGCTACACCAGTGAAGAAACAACTAAAGCGGCCACTACACCCATATATCAGACGACATCTTTTACGTTCGACAACACCCAACACGGTGCTGATCTGTTCAACCTAAAGGTCGCAGGCAACATCTACAGTCGGATCATGAATCCCACTAATGCTGTATTGGAGCAACGTTTAACAGAGCTCGAGGGTGGTGTAGGCGCGCTCGCTGTGGCATCTGGAATGGCGGCAATCCGTTACGCTATTGAAGCAATCGCTGATGTAGGCAGTAACATTGTTAGCGTGGGCCAATTGTACGGCGGAACGTACAATCTATTCGCCCATACGTTTCCACGCCAAGGGATTGAAGCTAAGTTTGTCCAGGCTGATGACTTTGATGGACTTGCAGCTGCCATCGATGAGAACACCAAGGCGGTCTTTTGCGAATCAATTGGCAATCCAGCCGGTAACGTTGTTGATATTCAGCGCTGGTCAGAAATTGCCCATGCGGCTGGTGTTCCATTGATTGTAGACAATACTGTTGCTACGCCCATTTTGTGCCGTGTGTTTGATCATGGCGCCGATATAGCCATTCATTCTCTGACCAAATATATCGGCGGCCACGGAACGACGGTCGGCGGCATTATTGTCGATTCAGGAAAGTTTGATTGGGCGTCTTACCCAGAACGTTTTGATATGCTAACTACACCTGACCCGAGTTACCATGGTGTTGTTTATACTGAAGCGCTAGGGCCTGCCGCGTATATTGGACGTTGTCGTGTGGTGCCGCTCCGAAATACAGGTGCAGCGCTATCAGCACAAAGTGCTTTTAATATTTTGCAAGGACTGGAAACGCTCTCTTTGCGGATGGAAAGGCACTGTGAAAATGCAGAGAAAGTGGCCGAATATTTACAACAGCACGAGGCCGTTACTTGGGTGAATTATGCTGCTTTGCCAAATAGCCAGTACTATGCGACGTGCAAAAAAATATGTGATGGTAAAGCGGCAGGGATAATCAGTTTCGGGATTCGTGGCGGTTTACCAGCTGGAGAGAAGTTTATTGACGCGCTGCAATTAATTTTACGTCTCGTGAATATTGGTGACGCTAAATCGTTGGCGTGTCACCCCGCAAGCACTACGCATAGACAGCTTAATCCCGAAGAGTTGAAATCAGCTGGCGTCAGTGAAGAGATGGTTCGAATTTCAGTTGGCATTGAGCACGTTGACGATATTATCGCTGATATTGCACAGGCACTTGCTGCAAGTCAGTCATAGTCTGTATATCCTCCTTAAACCATATCGGCGTATGTAGTTCACATACGCCAAACTGTTGGTTTCACAGGTCCTAAGATGTTACATTCGTCTTGGCTTTATAGATGTAATACAAGGACTTAACCATGAAAAAGATAGGGATTTCACTAGCCCTGTGTCTATTTCTTACTGGATGTGGTGGAGGATCTTCTGAAAGTAGCCCTTCGCCAACACCAACACCAACTCCACCGCCTCCTCCGCCAAATTCTGCACCAACGCTGACCGGCTCGCTGTTGTTGTCGGTACCAGCAAATGTATCTGGTTCGTTAGTTGTTGATGTCGTCGATGTGGATGGCGATACCATCACCGCGTCGACGACAGACCAAGACTGGGTGTCACTGGAGGTGAGCAGCGGTCAGTTGACGATCACTGCGACACCTACGGTATTCGAGTTGGGTGAAAACGCATTTGATCTAGTGTTGAGCGACGGCACCGATAGCAGCACATATGAATTGACCATAAACGTCCAAGATAACCCAACCTCTTATAGCTATATCGACATTGAACAAGATACTTTGCGAGGTAATTGGCAGTTGTCCGATGGTCAAAAAGTTTTTTTTGGCGCCGATAGAGGTTTCTTGGCCAGTGAGTCGGCAGAAATATTTCCGTTTAGCTCATATTTTTACAATGGCCGGCTGCGTGCCGAGACGAAACCGATGAGTTGCATGAACTGTGACACTCTTGAAGATCTCGAGATATTACTTGCTGCGGAGCATTCTGACGGGCGAATTGCACTGAGGTTAGACAGCGATAATGTGGGTGAGCGGACACTGATTGCAGCACCTATTGAGAGTACTGTGTTAACAGCTCCGGCATACGCGCTGATGAATAGAGCAGGAGGTGATACTTTTCAAGTTGAACCGCTAAAACCAACGGTAGAACTCTTATTTCAAGAGCGTATTACCATTGGATCATCAATTTTCTCAGGTTCGCGGCGTTATGATGTGGGTGCGAACATTACGGCTAATGGAAGCATTGCACTCTCTACCCCTGCACCCGCAGAATCAACCAGAACGTTCACATTGGATCTTCCGGTGTACACGAGTGCTGGTTATGTAGAACAAGATAACGTTGAGTTTAGAACGTTGCTTAGTGACTTAACCATCACGGATGTCGCCGACGGGGTCGTCGCAATAAGTGGCAATGTTCAATTACAACTTGTAGATGAGGACAGCCTCGCGTACCCGATCAATGAATACGATGATTTGGTTGGCGCACTGGCAACTCAAATACCCGTCGTGGCGATTTATTCAGAGTTGCAACCGATCGACTACCCTGAATTTGAAGAGGGAGATAAGTACCTCTTCAACCTTGCGCATGAAAGTGAAGCGTTCAGTGAGTTCCGGCGCTTTGGGTCATTGACATTCACGGGTAGCGAAACAGCAGACATTGAAATTGATATCCTCGATCCCATGGCCATGCGCCAACAGACTTTTGCCGTTACGTATTCCGTCGACGGGAATACAATGTCAATCGTGTTCGCCGGTAAAACATATGAACATCAACTGTATACCAACATTTTTGGTCAGCGCGTAACCGTCTCCGAGTACTCGTTTGATGATTCGACGGTTATCACCAACTACCCATTTGCGAAGAAGGAGTCGATTGAGTTAACTCAAGCGACCTTATTGGGTCATTGGCAGGGTCAAACGTTCAATAACACTTTTGACGGCACACCCGAAATATTGTGGTTTGCCGACGAAATGTTTATGGAACGAGTCTTTAATGTTGATTATTTCAACCAAGCGGACGATTTTTATCGCTTGAATGAGGACAATACGGTTTCTATTCTGCGTCGTTATCAATGCCTCACTGCTACAAATTACGCAGAGTGTGAACAACAAGTATTAGAAGACCTTATATCGAACGATTTTGTCACGATTTACAACGAAAAGTTCGAGTTTTTCCATATTAGTGCAGACGAGCTGGTCTTAACACGGACTATATGGGTCCGAATTACCGGTGACGATGCACCTATCATTGGTACGTTTAATCGTATTTTCAAAAAAATTGACGGCAGTCAGTTTGATTGAGGAAATGATTTAATTATTCGATCCCGGCTTTGTCGGGATCACCAACTCATCTAGCGATATCTTCTTTGGCCGATAAGTATTGACCTTTTCACTGGCCTTTGGATATCCCAGTGCTAGCCCACACACTAGTTTGTATCCATCTGGAATGTCAAAGTGCTCTTCGAGTGGAGAGCGCCACATGCCTAGAGCTCCCTGTGGGCAGGTTCCCAGTCCTTTGTCGGTTGCTGAAAGCATCAAAGATTGCATCATAATGCCGGCGTCGACCAGTGCAGTGAATTTCATGCCTGGGTGAACAAAAACAAATACGGCCACTGGAGCATCGAAGAAAGTGAAGTTTCTCGCCATTGCCGCATCGCGCCCCTTTTTATCACCGCGCTTGATGCCTAGTATCTCGTATAGGCCCTTTCCGGTATGCATTCGGCGCTCCTGGAAGATCCCCGGGTATTTGCCCAAAATTGGCTTGTAGTCGCCGTCAGGCATGGCGCGACTGGCGAGCATGTTAAACAGTTTTAGCGGTAAGGGTTGTCGTTGTATCTTATTGATGTTGCGATATTTTTCGAGCAGCGCCTGGCCCAATTGTTTACATGTGTCGCCAGTTGCAACTGCAATCTTATAAGGCTGGGTGTTAGAACTAGAGGGAGACTCAATGGCATCCGTTAAAATACTGTCGATAACGTGTTGTGGTACGGCTTGATCAGAAAAAGCGCGAATGCTGCGGCGCGAATGAAGGACTTGGTTAAATTCCATGACTGTATTGAGTAAACGTCAAAAGCTGAATGGTTCCACATTTTCACCCTAAGCTCCATCAGTTTTATGTTGCAGCAACGTAGAGCTTATTGGGCTTTATTCCATAGGTTTTGATGTGCTTTTTGCAAGAAGTAGTCATGTGCTTGCCAACAATCAGGCACGATATCGTCACTGCCTTCGGCGGCAAAGTTATGCTGTAGCTTTTCGAGAATCCGCTTAAGCCGGGCACTGTCGACTTTCGCCATTTGTTTTCGGACACTGTCGAAATACATGTTTTGATCTTTCTTTATCGTGCTGTTTTGGCCAGACGATATAAAAGTGAGTTTTCGCGTAACGACTCTGCATACCGGTTCATACAGATTTTCAGGGCACAGTGTGTTGACGATAGCGTATTCATAGCGATCGATTTCACCATCTTGCTCATTGGCTGGAATATAGGCAATCCCAAACCCTTGTGGGAAATGTCCGACAAGTGCAACGAAGTGTTTGACGACTTGTTTGTTTATCGTCCCTTTTTCGGCCATTCGCTCAATTAAAATGCAGGCTTTTGGTAAGTCAGAAACGGCATAATTTCGTTTGGTAGATAACACCACTGAAGCGTAAATTTGTGGGATCTTAATGATCTCACCTATTCCATGCACCGGTTTAATTGTGTCACGCAACATGCCTTTACAGAACGTGAGGGCTGCATTTTGAGCGTGCTCAAAGGTATCGCGTTCATCGCGGCTGTTACCCGCATATTTCAGAATTCCTAAGCCATGATTGAGATATTCAATGGTTTGCTGATACGTGATCTTGAGCATCTGCTTTCGCTCGTCCACTTCGAGTACTCGAAATGGGTCGAGCTCTCCTGTATCGCCGCGTAGAATGTGCTGAGCATCTGGGTGATGCATACCGATATCTTGGAACAAGGCAGCAAACATAATGGGAAACAGTAGCGTATCGCGAATGCTACCCGGGTCGCTGGAGTCGTATCGCGTGGCATGGTCATAATGAGCAACTAGGTACTTGTGCTTCACTTTGCGCTCCTGCATTAGGGCATCCACTAAGCGCAGGCTCAGTACGGCTTTATATGCAGGCTTTAAACGCTGATGCAACTCAGGTAGTTTTTTCCCTGACCCGGGGGACAACAACAAAACCGTGCCTAAAAATTTTGCACTTTTGACTAATGTTTCCTCTTCGTCTTTGCCTTCACTGAGCTCCAATATTGACTCGCAAACCAACAGCGCTCGCTCCAGTCGGGCAAGTCGCTGCTGCTGTTGCTTTTCCTGGAAAACTTTAATGGCGTCGGCATTTTCTTTTATATCCCGTTCGACGTCTTCTCGCTTGGCTCCACCTGTGCTGTCTAATAGTGTCGACAACTCCTCTCTTTGCAGTTCCAGTTGTTGCAATTGTTGTTGTTTCGCAGCATATGATTCAAAGTATTCTTTTGCATCTTTGACTAAACTCGCCGTTTTGGCCGAGGTATTGTCGATTTTTCTGATTAACTCATTGATTGAGCGAGTGTAAACAGACTCGTGATAATTACTGGACATTTTGCTCAACTAACTCCCTGTAATTAAACATTATAATCATACGGTAGATATGTTGGTGGGATACTCTATTTAGAAAACTGCCACAGGGTTTAAACGGAGTAAACGCATTCATTGATACCTCAGTATAGTTAGTGAATGTGCGCTTGCTGGGACTTTTAATCAGGCTCGCCAATCGCATTAACATCAATCGCCACCTATTCGACACATTAAGACAGGATATCGCGACCAGGCACTACCAAACTGTGTTGTTTTAGTAGCTTGTTTCCTTCAACAACGACAATTTCGCTTTCGCTTACCAGCGCCGGGAGCTTAGTTTGAATGTCAGCATAGTGTCTGCGCTTCAGTAATGACTCGATCTCATCACACATTGCTTGAAACTTACTTGCTCCAGTATAGGTGCTAGCGCCATGGATGCGATGGACTTGATGTTGTAATTCACCAAATTCTCGCTGTTGATAGCAAGTCTCTATTGACTCGATGGCCTGTGGCAATTGCTGAACAAATGACGCCATTAACTCGACCGCGGCTTCTGTATTGTTATGGGCGCGCCGCAATGCCAGTTGCCAATCCATACTGGGTAGATGGATTTCTTCCTCTTCAGGCTCTTCGCACCAATTGTTGATGAGTTCGACTAGTTGAGACAGTTCGATGGGCTTCGGTAAGTAATCATCCATACCTGAGGCCATCAGGCGTTCTTGTTCCTCTTTGAAGGCATGCGCCGTTACGGCAATAATGGGAGTACCAATGTTCAAGTCAGTCTTCCGAATCAGTTTAGTGGCTTGCAGCCCATCCATCATCGGCATTTGAACGTCCATCAATATAATATCGAAAGCTTCTTTCTCACACAGTGCCAATGCGTCGGCACCATTACTGCAGAGGGTCAAAGATAATGGCGTGTCGCTCAACCAGGTTTCAATCAGCTTGAGGTTCATATCCATGTCATCAACGGCCAGCACTTTGACGCGCGGCAAGGCTTCCAATCGTGCTTGCATTGGATTGCGGTCGGATAGCTGAGGAGCCCTCAACAAGCCATCTATTTTGTTGGGTGTTAAAGGCATTCTTAACTGGGTATTAAAATGCTGGCTCAAGCTAGGATAATGATTGAATGGATCAGGGCCGGAATACAGTAAGACGCGTTTACCTGCCTTAAAATGCAGTAGATGGCTTAACACATCATTGCGCTGTTCCAATTTGTTTTGTGGCAAACAGGCGAATAGATAGTCGACGTGCTCAAGTTGAGTTTCGAGTGTCGATAGAAATCCGAGTGAGTCTACGCTGGTAACGTCAGCTCCCAGTAGTTTGAGCATCCGAGCTGCTGCAATTCGAGTTTCAGGTGTTGGGTCGTAGATCACAACTTGCTTGTCTCGCCACTCGTCTCTTGGCGATAAAAAGAAGCGATTGCTCAATTGGTTCATGTTGACCGAGATACTGAAACAACTACCCTGACCAGGTGTACTTTGCAGATTGATTTGCCCGCGCATCAGTTTGACGAGTTCTTGTGAAATAACCAATCCGAGACCGGTACCTTGGTAGCTCCGATTGATGGCATCATCCACTTGTGAAAAAGCATTAAACAGTTTCTTGCGATCATGGCGACTGATCCCGATACCAGTATCTTCCACTTTGATTAATAGCTGAAACATCCCATGCGCCAGAGGTTTGCCATGCACTGAGAATGTCACCGACCCTTTAGATGTAAACTTGATCGCATTGCCGAGCAAATTATTGAGTATCTGCTTGATGCGATATACGTCGCCAATAAGTTTGTCTGGTAAGGGGCCCAGGTCAAAAATGAATTCCAGATTTTTCTGATGGGCAGACTTCGACATTAAGCCGACGATTTCTTCAAACAAATGATTCGGTGAAAAGGGTTGATTGTTGAGCTCTAATTTACCCGCTTCAATTTTGGAAAAATCCAACACATCATTCACGATGTTTAGCAAGCTGTCAGCCGCCGAATTAATAATTCGAACTTGGTCTTGTTTTTCTATCGATAGGGAGGCGTGAGACAACTCGCGACTAAATCCCAAAATTGCATTCAATGGGGTGCGAATTTCATGGCTCATATTGGCCAAAAACTGTGATTTGACGTTACTGGCTTTAATTGCATCTTTGCGCGCGATGTCCAGTCGAACATTTTGCTCTTCGATAAGCTCCATGTTGTTGACCAGATCATTAGTCGCTTGCTCAACCTCTTGTTCGAGTTGACTGCGGCTTTTGTCCATTAAGGCCACCGAGAACAACCCTGCCTCAAGAAATACACCGACTTGGAAACAGTAAGCAGTGAAACGATTAGAGGGCAAAACACCAATTAGACTGAGCATGCCGATAATGGCGCCAATCGACAGTAATCCCCAAGCAAACATGTAATAGCGTGCTGGTTGGAAGCGATTTGCATAGGCTTCAAAACCCGCGATTAGGTAACTGGTCACGGATAAGATTGCAACCCCGTAAACGGCACCATTGAACCAGGCTGGTGGGAAAACGTTCAATAGCGAAATCACTGCCAATGCCGCTTGAGTATATAGCATTAGGACGACTAGCAAATGCGAGCGAGGTGCGTTTTGCACAGTGTTTAGAAATGATAGTGAGAAAATACCGCTACTGATGCCAACGAAAATAAAAATTAAGCCAGTGTGTTGCAATAGCCAAGGAGAGACGCCATTTTCGACCAAAAGGTGAATATGGCCGCCCCATATAAATTGCCATATCAATACCGTCGATATGTAGCCGACATATGCCAATAAGCTATTTTCCTTGGTATCGAAAAACAACACCAAATTGTAGATAGCAAGAATCATCAGGCCGCCGTAAAACAACCCCCACATGATACTGTCCACCAGCATTGCCTTGGAGTGCTCATCCCGGGTGCGGACCTTGACGGGAGCGATTAAGCTGGAGCTATCACTTTCGATCCGTATGTAGAGGTCAGCCGGTTGTTCGGCTTGCAGTTCGATTTCAAAAACCGGAATTCTGAAATTTTGCTGCTCACTGAACTTTCCCTGCTGCTCTGCGGCGACGACTTCACCGTCGACTACCAAATAGAAATCCACCCGATCAAGTTGGCTAAAATTAAGATCGATGACCCATTCCGTGTTGTCTGTCTGGTGAGTGAACTTGGACAACAGCCAGAGCCCACTCTCGGAGAAACCATAGTTTGGGTTTTGTATACCAGCCCAACGAAACTCGCGCCGCATCTCAATGGCATCGTCAATTGAGAGTACCCCTGACTCTTCGCTTAAGGTTAAAAAATTATCCGATAAACGAACGACTTCATCCTTTTCGGCAATGACGATGCCAAGCTGAGCGTTCGCAGCAGGCATAAATCCACTGAACAAAACCATAAACGCTAAGAGCCCAGCTAGGATTTGAGCGGTTTTCTTATGTCGCGAATCCCATGGCGCCCGGAAGAGATTTGTAATTATGGTTTTTGCACTCAATGCGCGTATCACTCTGAGGTTGAATCGTTTATAGTGTTAACTCTTTCGACTCTCATTGTTACCAAAACAACAGCAAAAATACAGTATAACTAGCCTATGAGTGACAACATTACCATCAGCGCAGACGGTGTAGAGCAGCTACCTCTCCAGCGATTTACCGAAGAAGCTTATTTAAACTATTCCATGTACGTGATTATGGATCGTGCATTGCCACATATCGGCGACGGTCTAAAACCGGTTCAACGGCGGATTATCTACGCGATGTCTGACTTGGGTTTGAGCGCTACAGCGAAGTATAAGAAGTCTGCTCGTACTGTGGGTGATGTATTGGGTAAGTTCCACCCGCATGGTGACTCTGCTTGTTATGAAGCGATGGTATTAATGGCACAGCCGTTCTCTTATCGCTATCCGCTGATTGATGGCCAAGGAAACTGGGGGGCGCCTGATGACCCGAAATCTTTCGCTGCAATGCGGTACACAGAGGCGAGACTGTCCAAGTTCAGTGAAGTGTTGCTCAGCGAACTCGGGCAGGGGACTGCAGATTGGACCCCCAACTTTGATGGAACGTTAAAAGAACCCAAAGTATTACCCGCGCGTTTGCCCCATATTTTGCTGAATGGTGTAACGGGGATCGCTGTTGGTATGGCCACCGACCTACCACCTCACAACGTGCGAGAGTTGGCTAATGCGTGTGCCAAATTATTGGATAACAGTCGAACTGAACTTTCGGAATTACTCACGATTGTGCAAGGTCCGGATTATCCTACCGAGGCCGAAATCATTACACCTCGCGAGGATATCGCCAAATTGTATGAGACGGGGCGAGGTTCAATCAAAATGCGTTCTGTATTTCACGAGGAAAATGGCGATGTAGTCATCACTGCATTGCCTCATCAATCCTCAGGTGCAAAAATTTTGGAACAAATCGCATCGCAGATGCAGGCCAAAAAGCTGCCGATGGTGAGTGATTTACGCGACGAATCTGATCATGAAAACCCCACGCGTCTAGTCATTACGCCACGTTCAAATCGCGTTGATATCGAACAGTTAATGCAGCATTTATTTGCGACGACGGATCTCGAAAAAAGCTATCGTGTGAACCTCAATATGATTGGTCTTGACGGTCGCCCGCAAGTCAAAGACTTAAAGACCATATTGAGTGAGTGGTTGGTCTACCGTAAACAAACGGTTACTCGGCGTCTTCAATACCGTTTGGATAAAGTATTAGCGCGTTTGCATATTTTGGAAGGTTTACTGATTGCGTTCCTGAATATCGATGAAGTGATCGCAATTATTCGCAATGAGGACAAGCCAAAACCTGTTTTAATGAGCCGATTTGGACTGTCCGACACCCAAGCTGAAGCGATTCTTGAGCTGAAGTTACGTCACCTCGCCAAACTTGAAGAAATGAAAATCCGCGGTGAACAAGAGGAACTTGCTGAAGAGCGTGACAAATTGCAGCTTATCTTGGGCAGCGATCAACGCATGAAAACCTTAATCAAAAAGGAGCTCATGGCCGACGCTGAAGAGTATGGCGATGAGCGTCGCTCACCGATAGTTCAGCGCAATGACGCAAAAGCCTTGTCGGAAAAAGAGTTAGTACCGTCTGAGCCAGTCACTGTTGTGCTATCAGAAAAAGGCTGGGCACGTTGTGCTAAAGGGCATGAAGTCGACGCGGCCGGTCTGAGTTACAAAGCGGGCGATAGCTACTTAGGCAGCGCAATCGGCCGTAGCAATCAACAAGCGGTATTTATCGATACTTCGGGCAGAGCTTTTGCCTGCGATGCTCACTCTTTACCATCAGCTCGCAGCCAAGGAGAGCCTCTAACTGGGCGCTTTGGGCTGGTAGCTGGTGAGTCTTTTGCACATGTTCTAATGGGCGCGGACGAACAACAATATTTGATGGCTTCCGATGCTGGATACGGTTTTGTTGGAAAGTTTGCTGATATGGTTAGCAAAAACAAAGCGGGCAAGGCGTATTTATCCTTACCAACCGGGGCCAAAGCGATGACACCACAGCGAGTAGTTGATGCGTCAACTGACTGGTGTTTGTCGATTACGACTGAAGGGCGAATGCTGCTCTTCCCGCTCAAAGATCTACCGACCCTCGGAAAGGGCAAGGGAAATAAGATCATTAATATTCCAAGTGCGCGAGCACAATCGCGCGAAGAGTATGTAAAAGTCCTTGCTGTGGTTCCTGAGGGAGCGAGTGTTCGTATCGTGGCGGGCAAGCGCGGGATGTCGCTCAGCGCAAATGACCTCGAACACTATAAAGGCGAACGTGGACGCAGAGGTAATAAGTTACCCAGAGGGTTACAACGGGTTGATAGTATTGAATTGGAGATACCCACGCCGGCGGCTGACGTTACTGAACCAGAGAGTCCATCCGAATAAGACGGATTCAACAGGCACAAAGCGGTATTCAGGTTTGGGCGGATACCACTTTGCTATTGGCTCTTGTGAGCCAATGTATGCGCATTTTGTTCCCAGTTAACACCATCAAACGACACGATATTAACCTTCTTGGGACGTTCATCTAAGCAGCGTAGATTAACGTCGATACCGTCGGGATTTGAGCGCGGAATATAAAAAGGTTTTACCCCACAAGTGCGGCAAAAATAGTGTTTCGCTACGCCCGTATTAAAGGTGTACTCGGTGAGTTTATCGCTACCTTGGAGGAGTGCAAACTTCCCTTTGGGTACAATAATGTGCAAAAAGCCCGCCTTCGAGCATACACTGCAGTTACAATCTTCTACTTCAATTTCATCTGGCAATTCAACGCTAAATCTAATTTGACCACAATGACAACTGCCGGCATATGTGCGTTCTACCGCGTTACTCATCACTAACCTTGCTTGCGATCAATGGAAATTCTGCCAATAACCGTTCAACCATTTTCTGCTGCACATCAAGGCGTCCTTTTCCATCTCTAATTTTTAGCTTTGCACTATCCGAGGCTGTCCAGATAACTTGATTGTGTTGGATCAGATCAATTTGAATCACCTGCCAGTCAATAAGGTCATCGCCGATAGGGACATTCACTGAGGTGCCAACACTGATAGATGAGTTGCGGTTCATATTGCCAGCGCCCACACCGATGGTCAGCGTTTGGTCGTTCGGTCTTTGCTCTATGTAGGCCGTAACACTGAGCCTCGCTTCAGCGGCGCTCTCATCGGTTATGGTGATATTATGGGGTGTAAGGTAGGCGTTCACTAAATCAATCACCTGCGCCTGTGGAGGCTTATCTTCGTGTGCTTGTCCCGCGATTACGACCGATTGGATGTTCTCAAAATTCACATTGGGATCATAGTCGGTTAAAACAGCGCGCTGCGCACAGCTTGTGATTAGGCAAGCCAGGAACAGTAAAGCGATGCGTTTCATTTGGGCTCCTTGATAAAAGCGCTTACTACACTCGAACAGCATATAACATTGTCTTACTTGAGCGCTAGGAAAAGCCAGCGCTATCGGGACTTAGCAGCATAAAAAAGCCCATCCAAACTGAGTTTAGACGGGCTTTAAAGTAGACTTAACAGCTACTGAGTTACGTTACATTGCATTAGTGCTTTCGAAGATTTTGTCTGCAGAAGCTTCAACAAAACCGCGATACATTTCGCCATTAGGTAATGGATAGCGCTGGGCAAACTCATAAAAGCAGCTTGGAATTTCTAAATTTTCATCAGAAAAACTCACTTCTTGTTTGTCTGCCATAGTGGAAGACTGCGCTAAGAATACTGATTCTCCACCTTTAATCTCGCCACCAGAACTGTTCAAACGGAAACCGTTTTCTTTTAATTTACCATTCACCTGTTCCAGAGAAAGTCCGCTATCGAGGAAGTTGACGCTGACGGTAAAATGATTCGCGCGGAAGCCCCATGCGGCCATCCACGCTGCATATTCTGACTCTGCCAACAATGTGCGATAGTCCTCAGCACTGACTTCCCACGGTGCTCCAGAGTATAAGAAGTCTGTTGCTGTCGCTGCGTCATTGGCCACTTGAGCCACTAAGCCATCGATAATTTCAACTGCTTTTTCGGATAGCTCGTCAACGCGCAGCTCGCTAATGAATACTTTAGGATAAGTTTCATTGGGGTGTTCAAAGTGCTTCGCGGTGAGTTTCTTAGCGACGAAGTCGTAGTCGCCTTTTGCTTCGTAGCCTAATGCTAAAAAGTGTGCAGCTAACTTGTCTAAGTTAATCTTTGCGCGATTGAAAGTCCGAAAGGCTACGTGGTCATTAATGATTTTTTCATCGCCGGTAGCAAGTAGCTTTTGTACGTCATGGGCGGATGGCGTGATGCTAATATAGTCTTGCCATAGCGCGTCGAATAGGGTTTCAACTTGAGTATGCATTCTTTTTCCTGTGCATTAAAATTTTAGGCCAGGGCTCAGTGCCGCAGGCATAGTCACTTTTTCTAGTTCAACAGATGCGACCGGGTATGCGCAGTAATCAGCTGCGTAGTATGCACTCGCACGGTGATTGCCGCTTTCGCCGATACCACCAAATGGCGCAGCGCTTGATGCTCCCGTAATCGGGCGATTCCAATTTACGATGCCAGCTCTTATGCGAGCGAGGAAGTAATCGTAATCTGCGCGATCATCAGCCAAAAGACCAGCAGACAAGCCAAAGGCGGTGTTATTCGCCTGTGCGATTGCCGCATCGAAATCGTTATAGCGAACAACTTTAAGCAGTGGTCCAAAGTGCTCTTCATCCGGCATATCATCGATGATATCAGTGACATCGATAATACCTGGTGTTACAAACCCTGTGTCGGTATCAGTGTGTTGCAGTTCAACGATGGTTGTCGCACCAAGGTTCAGCAATTCTTGCTGTGCGGCGGCCATCATGGCAGCCGCACGAGCCGAAATCATTGCACCCATAAAAGGCTGTTGCTCGGCATCATACACATCCACTGAAATCGCTTTTGTGACCTCGATCAAACGCGCAAGGATTGCGTCGCCCTGGGCGTTATTTTGAATGAAGAGTTTCCGTGCACAGGTGCAGCGTTGCCCTGAAGTGACAAACGCTGATTGGACGATATCGTGAACAACGGCATCAACGTCAGCAGCATCTTTCACGATTAATGGGTTGTTACCGCCCATTTCCAACGCAAGTATTTTGCCTGGGTGACCGGCAAACTGCTCATGCAGTAATTTACCCGTGCGTGAGCTACCTGTGAAAAATAGCCCGTCAATATCCGAGTGAGAAGCCAATGCTTTTCCGGTCTCAACTTCACCTTGGATTAAGTTAATGACACCACTCGGTAAACCTGCCGCTTCCCATAACTTCAGAGTATGCTCGGCAACCATCGGGGTTAAATCGCTGGGTTTAAATACCACTGTGTTACCAGCCAGTAGCGCTGGAACAATGTGCCCGTTTGGCAGGTGACCTGGGAAGTTATAGGGTCCAAAAACTGCAACGACGCCGTGTGGTTTATGTCGAATAAACGCTTTGCCTTGCGGCATAGCATTTTCAACCGTTCCGGTGCGCTCGTGATAGGCTTTCACTGAAATGGCTATTTTGCCAATCATTGCGCCGACCTCAGTTGCGGTTTCCCATTGTGGCTTACCGGTTTCCATCGCAATGGTTTCGGCGAGTGCTTGTTTGTTGTCTGTTAACTGTTGCGCAAATGCTTCAACGACAGAGAGACGCTGTTCAAAGCTCTGTTGAGACCACTCGACAAAAGCATCTCGAGCAGCCGCTACTGCGTTTTCTACATCTTCAGATGAAGCGCTTAGCCCTGACCAAATCACCTGATTTTTGGCGGGATCTACGGATTCAATCGGGTGTCCTTGGCCAGTAATCCACTGACCATTGATAAAATGTGTTTGTGTCATTAAGAATCTCCTAATCGCACCGGCGCAAAACGGATGGGCTCACCACTTTGCACATTCAGTGCGTTAGCTGCAGCTTGGCTAATGCGCGCTGCTTGTTGTTGTTCGTCAATTAATACGTGCCCTACAACTGCGCGGAATTGCGTAACAGAAGTATTGATCATGAAGCACTCAGCTGCGTCAGTATTCCCTGTTACTGCATCATCGATAATTACCGGTAAACGCTTACTTGCTTGCGCCGTTCTGATGTTCTGTAACTGCGCTTCGACAGTCGGGCCAGCGTCGAAAATATCCACATACCCGCGACAACTAAACCCTTCTTGCTCCAATAACTGTAGGGCAGGTTTAGTCTTTTCGTGTACGTGCCCAATCACAGCCTGTGCCTCTGGTGAGAGTAAATTGGTATAAATTGGATACTTTGGCATTAACTCGGCAATGAACACTTTGTTGCCGATTCCGGTGAGATAATCGGCTGTTGGGAAGTCCATCGAAAAGAAATGTTCTTCAAGCCATTGCCAAAACGGTGATTCACCTTTCTCGTCACTGACGCCACGCATTTCCGCAATAATGGTTTCAGCAAACCGTTGCGGATGCTCCATCATAAACAAGAAACGCACTTTCGATAGAAAGCGACCGTTGTAGCCTTGACGTGCTTCTTCTCTCAAGAACAAGGTGCAGATTTCAGTGACACCGGAGTAATCATTACAGAACGTTAAAATATCAACAGTATTGTGGATGTTGAGTTCGCGTGACGCGTGCACAACCTTGCCTACGTGGTAATGATAAAACGCGTCATCCAGACCTACGGCGGCCTCAATACCTGTTGTGCCGACCACGTGCCCGGTATTGGTGTCTTCCAAGACAAATAAATAGCTCTGCTTTCCGGGGGCTTCAACACCGTCCACAAATGAACTTTCAGATTTCTCTATTTTGCGACGCAATAGACCTTCGTTGACCGGAAGCGATGTGAAACCTATTCCTGACTCTTCGGCAATTGCGTGCAGAGCGGCGTAATCGCTCTGCTGAATCGGGCGAATAATATGCATAATCGACTCGTGATCTGCGGCGTTTAAGCGGCAGACTCCTGACTAGCATTGACGACGTTAGCGACCGCTTTCTCGAAACGTTCAAGACCTAACACAATGTCTTCATCAGGGATAACCAGAGATGGTGCAAAACGCACAACGTTGGCGCCAGCTACCAAGCACATCAGGTGTTGTTCAGTTGCCGCCACCATAAAGTCACGCGCACGGCCCTTATACTTCTCGTTTAACGCACAACCCAGTAGCATTCCTTTCCCGCGAACCTCACTGAATACGTTGTATTTTGCATTGATGCGATCAAGGTGTTCGCGGAACAAAGCTTCCTTTGCTAAAACGCCATTCATAACCTCTGGTGTGTTAACAATATCCAGTGCTTTTTCTGCAATCGCACAAGCTAAAGGGTTACCGCCGTAGGTACTGCCGTGCGTGCCAGGCTTCAAACTAGCGGCAATCGCTGCCGTTGTTAGCATCGCGCCAATAGGGAAGCCACCACCCAGTGATTTCGCTGTGGTGAGAATGTCTGGAGTCACACCTAAACCCATGTAGGCATATAGGTGTCCTGTTCGACCAACGCCTGATTGTACTTCGTCGAAAATCAATAGAGCGTTGTGTTTGTCACAAAGCTCACGAACACCTTTAACAAAATCTGTCTCAGGTACGATAATGCCGCCTTCACCCTGAAGCGGTTCCATCATCACGGCACAGGTTTTGTCACTGATCAACTTTTCGAATGCTGCAAGATCGTTGTAATCACAATGGTCAACTGCGCCAGGCTTTGGACCAAAACCGTCAGAGTAAGCCGCTTGTCCACCAACAGTCACGGTAAAGAAAGTACGACCGTGGAAGCCCTGTTTAAACGATATAATTTGATCTTTGTTTTCGCCATAGTGGTCAAGCGCGAAGCGACGCGCCAGTTTCAATGCCGCCTCATTGGCTTCTGCACCAGAGTTGGCGAAGTAGACGCGCTCAGCAAACGTTGCGTCAGTCAGTTTTTTGGCAAGACGAATAGAGGGTTCGTTAGTAAAAACGTTACTCAAATGCCACAGTTTGCTGCCCTGTTCATTTAGCACGTTTACAAGCTCAGGATGACAGTGGCCTAGCACGTTCACCGCAATGCCGCCGGCAAAGTCGATATACTCGTTATTGTCTTGGTCCCAAACACGAGAGCCTTCACCACGGACCGGGATCATGCTCGCCGGGTTGTAGTTAGGAACCATGACGTCATTAAACATCTCACGAGTAACATTCATATATTTAACCTCTTATTAATTTGGCACTGAACGATCAAAATCGCCTTTCGGATGTGCAAAAACTAGCCGTCTATTATGGCAAGTATTTAATCGAATGTCTCGCCAACTTGCGCTGTATTCCTTGAAAATAAAGGGGTTGTGCAGCTATTTGCAGAAAAACTGCATAACTATTTTCTCCCAGCTGTCGGTAGTGGAAGGGCGGATTCGCGACGCCCGCGCAAGTGTTAAATAGCGCGATAAATTGGTGTGCTAAAGGTGTAGTGAATAGTTATATGCAAATAAATTGTAAAAAAGCGGTGGTTTTCTAATCAAATGGGCAAAATCTGGCTCAAAATAGACCAAAAAGGTCAGCAATCTTCGATGTCTAGGTCGGGTTTTATATTTAGGGGAAGGGTTCGAACATCGATCTTATTCAGAGCTTCTACGTCCGGAGCGGTCAGTTTTGCTTGACGAAGAATGACTTTCGCCTCGGTTTGGTTAATGAGTTTATGTGCATGTAACAATCGGTATTGGCTATAGATACGCGCTTGTCGAGTGAGTAGGGCTAGTGGTACGTTCTGGTCCTTTTTTTCAGAACCGAGCACTTCAGCTGCAGGTCCGACAAATACCCTCGAGAGTCGCATGTGCTCAATGATGTCGCGCATCGCAGGGTCAGCGTAGTCGTTCCACAAGGCAACGAGGAAGTTCCCTGAAGGTTGAATCTGAGTCAACGCGTCATGGCGGTCGCGCTCCTTTTTGGCTTGTGCCCTCTCTAGCTCCTCGCGTTGCAGTTTCTCAAATAGTTTGAAATAGGTACGAGTGACGGCATTCCTACCAATTGCTTGGAGCATTCCAAATACAAAAGCATCGTTTTCCTTCACCCCGTGCTTAGGCGCCAAATAGCGAGCACTGAGCGAGACACTCAACGCTTGTTGCCATACTCGCGCTTTAATCTGTGGATAGGGGTCGGTGATCTGTGGAATGGTTCGCCTAAACATCAGCGAGGGGATCAGCAACTGGAGGTTGTCAATATTGATAAAACTTAATGCCGCTCTGAGTGTTTCTACAACAACACCCCTACCGCGTGAATCTTTGCGCCGATGCTGCGGGGCATTTACAACTTTCAAGAGCTCGTCATACAGCCATGGAATTCTAGCTGCAAGTGGTTCCAAACGGGCAATTGAACATGCCTTAACTGCGAGCATATCGAGTAAATCAGCAAACACTTCATCCAATCCGAGCGTCTTGCGGAACAAATCGGTTGTATCGCTTAACGATACTTCGAGTTGAGTTAGCAGTAATTTATGAAAATCATTCCGCACCGCATCAATGTATGCTTGGGTATTCATTTCGTCGCGCTTTTTGTTTTGAATGGCGACCTTCTCGACATGTAAAAGTTCGCGTCGCGCGAATCCTTGCTCTGAGTCTTCATAGGCAATATGTCCGGGTAATTCACGGCCGACTAAATCGTTTGCTTGAGTCAAAGAAAACATCAAAGTTTCAAAGCGATGATTTAGCAGAGCATATTGGCTTGACTGAAGTTGATTCATTGATTATTTGGTTCGTTACCGCGTTTATAGTTTAGCGTGGAAAATGTGGCTTACCAACTGATAGCTTATTTATCGACCTGGTGAATCAATAGTGTAGAAAATTCGCCAGTATCTGGTGTCCAAATTCTGTCATCAGTGACTCTGGGTGAAATTGAACCCCAATTAAAGTGAAACTTTTATGCTCAATCGCCATGATTTCCCGTTTGCACTTTTCGCTGCTATCGACCCAAGCCGTTACATCAAAATCCTGCGACAATGAACCAGGCTCAACGACCAAAGAGTGATAACGAGTGACTCGAAAGCTCTGGTTTACTTGATTAAACAATTTACTTCGATTGTGTTGGAGCTGTGATGTTTTGCCATGCATCACTGAATCAGCTCCCACAATTTTTGCACCGAACACTTGCGCGATAGTTTGATGCCCAAGGCATACGCCTAGCATGGGAATGCGTCCCGCAAACGCTTTAACTGCATCGAGCGAGATACCGGCTTCATTTGGCGTGCAAGGTCCGGGTGACAGCACCAAATACTCGGGCTGCAATCGCTCGATCTCTTGGATACTTATTTGGTCATTTCTTACAACGTTTACCGTTTGCCCCAATTCAACAAAGTAACGCGCCAAATTGTGGCTAAACGAGTCATAGTTATCGATCAGAAGTAACACAAGCGCTATCGTGGTCGAGGAATAAACCCGACTGCTTCATAGACTTTAGCCAGTGTTGCAGCGCCTCTTTGCGACGCGCGTTCAGCACCAGATTTCATGATCTGGTCTAACTCCGCTCGGTCTTCACGCAGTTTGTGGAATCTTTCCTGTATGGGCTCAACAAGCGCCACAACTGCATCAGCAACGTCGCCCTTTAAGTGACCATACATCTTGTCTTCGTATTGCGGGACTAAGGCATCAATTGATTCACCCGTTGCACACGATAGTAGTGAAAGCAAGTTAGACACCCCGGGCTTCTCTTCCACGTTGTAGTATATGCGCGCCTGTTCATCCGAATCCGTTACCGCTCGTTTGATCTTTTTCGCGAGTTTTTTAGGTTCTTCTAGTAACCCTATGATGTTGTTTGGATTGGTATCCGATTTCGACATTTTTTTAGTTGGGTCCTGCAAACTCATTACCCGAGCACCATGCTGAGGAATGTAGGGCTCTGGTAAAGTGAGCACATCACCGTATAGGTTGTTGAAGCGCGTCGCTATGTCGCGTGTCAACTCTAGATGCTGTTTTTGGTCTTCGCCAACGGGAACTTCGTTGGCTTGATACAACAATATATCGGCGGCTTGCAACACGGGGTAACTGTATAGACCGACATTGACGTTTTGACTGTGTTTTGACGATTTGTCTTTGAACTGCGTCATGCGGTTGAGTTCACCCATTTGGGCGTAGCAATTCAGTACCCAGCTGAGTTGAGCGTGCTCAGGCACATGCGACTGCATGAAGATTGTACTTTTGCTAGGGTCTATCCCGCAGGCAATGTATAAGGCAAGCCCATCTAGACAGGCTTCGTACAAGGCTTTGGGGTCTTGACGGACCGTTATTGCATGCAAGTCCACAAGCATATAGAGGCAATCATGGCTGTCCTGCATCGCTACCCATTGACGCAAGGCGCCCATGTAATTGCCAATAGTGAGTTGGCCTGAAGGTTGACAGCCGCTTAATACAATGGGTTTATTACTCATGAATTGTTCTTTCTATGCTTGTTGAATCGATGATAACTGATTACGCATCTCGCTGATCACGGTCGCATAATCGGGTTGATTAAATATTGCTGAACCTGCTACGAACATGTCTGCTCCAGCTTCTGCAATGGCGCGAATATTATCGACTTTTACGCCGCCGTCAATTTCAATTCGCACATCCAAACCGCGATCGGTAATCATCTGCTTGGTTTTCCGAAGCTTTTCGAGTGTATGGGGGATGAATGATTGACCTCCAAAACCCGGGTTCACCGACATTAGTAGCACGTAATCTAGCTTTTCAATGACGAAATCGAGAACGCTCAGTGGTGTGGCCGGGTTTAACACTAAACCGGCTTTGCAACCTTTGTCCAAAATCAGTTGGATACTTCTGTCTACATGCTTAGATGCTTCGGGATGAAAGCTAATATAATCAGCACCTGCATCGGCAAACCCGCTGATCAAATCATCAACCGGCTCTACCATCAAATGCACATCCATGGGGGCGTTAATGCCAAAGTCTCGCAACGCTTTTACGACCATTGGGCCGAACGTAAGATTGGGGACATAATGGTTGTCCATTACGTCAACGTGGATCACGTCGGCACCAGCCGCTAAAACGGCTTTTACGTCATCACCCAATGCAGCAAAGTTAGCTGACAATATAGAGGGTGCAATTAGATAGGGATTTTTCACTGCAGGGACTCTTATTTTAAGGAAACATATTCTTGCAACTTACAAGCATATCAAAACTAACCAAATGCTTGATACTATTTCTATTAGGCACTAAAGTGGTGCAGTTGTAGTTAAATGGTGCATAGGAAGCAGAGGTTGTTGACGTTAGCGCCCTTTCGAATAAAAATAAGGTTATTTAATTCAAAAGGTTAGGTGCATCGCTGCAAAATTATAGACGCGAATAATTACGGCATTAGATTTGCGTAAACGTTGCACAGAATAAAAACAAAACGATGCTGACAGAAAAAATTGCTAATCCATAAAGGCAACAAGTCACAGATTGTGAAGAATATAAAACAATGGAGAACACACATGAAACTCAATAAATTGGCGGCACTTACCGCGCTCGCACTAAGTTCATCTTTCGTAAGTCAGTCTGCGATGGCTGGATGGACTGCAAATGCAGGTCTAATGTCTGACTACCACTTCCGTGGTATCCAGCAAACAGAATCTGCATCAGCATACGCTGGCGCTGATTTCGAAAGTGAAGAAGGTTTTTACTTCGGCACTTGGGCTGCTGAAGTCGAAGACGGTCTAGAAGTTGACCTGTACGGTGGTTATGGCACAGAGTTGGAAAATGGTGTTGGTATCAGCATGGGTTTCACAACTTATCAGTACACTGGGGATTTCGATTCTGCCTACAATGAATTGAACTTTGGTTTGTCATATGGCTTCGCGAGTCTAGAGTACAGCATTGGTGATTGGGATGGCGTCGTTGGTAACGAAGCCGCTACAGAGTCTAAATATGAATTCATTGGTGTTACCTTAGAGCATGAAGGTTTCTATGCTACTTTTGGCAAATGGGGCCGTGAATTCGAAGGTGAGTACGGTGAATTTGGTTACGGTACTGAATACCAAGGTTTTGACCTAGGTGTTGCACTGGTCGTTAGTGGTAGCGATTTAGACGATAGTGAGTCTTTGTACTTCAGCATCGGTAAAACGTTCTCTCTTTAAGCGCTGCTTATTTCGATAAAAAACACGGCCTCGCGGCCGTGTTTTATCATTTCTATAGCCAAAACGGCGATTTTTTCAGATAAGAATCTTTTTCATTTGCGATCTTCGGCGTATACTTTACGTATCGTATTGTTCGGAGAGTTGCCTCATGAATCGGAAGTCAATTGGCAAAAAAACTATTGTCTCGTTGCTAAGTGCATCAGCGGTTGTTGTGATGCTCAACGTCAAAGCCTTGGATACCGAATGGTTGGTTGATTGCCAAGCGTCGACGTCCTCGTTCAAACCTGAACAATCCCATCTATGCAAAAACAGTATGCTGGACTCCGTTAGCTGGTTTGATTGGCTCGGCGGAAAATCTCGTTCTTACCAGTTCCATTTCTTAGATCTACTGGAGTTGTTGTATTCTGACGACAACGATGACAGTGGTAGCGGATTTAATTCCTCAACAACCAGCGCCTTATAGTCCTCGTTAATGGTATGACGGGTTCTTCCAAGCCAACACTATTACAAGTCATCGCGAGTGTGCTAGCGAGCTTCTTTGGTGTTCAGAGCGACAACAACTATCAACGCGATTTCGAACAGACCAGCGTTGTACCCTATATCGTTGTGGGTATCGTGATGGTGTTTGTGTTGATCGGTGCGCTGCTGTTGCTGGTTAATCAGATGATTGGCTAACGTGTGTCACTGGCTAATCTAAATCAGACACATCAGGTTTTGTAGAGCGCAAATAACTCGCCTACCGCAACACGTTTTGCACCATTCTGGCTAATTGACCGTTTTACTTTTAGCTCACTAATCTGTGAGTGCTGATACAAGTCACGGGTAAAAGGTACATCGTGATTGCTGATCAATACCGGTATTCCGCGATTGAAAGCGGCATGTTTTGCTTGTCTGGCAAGCTCTACTTGGTCGTCTAGACTGAAGCCCTTACTTGAATAGTCTGTGAACATAGCTGTTGCATTTATTGGCACATAGGGCGGATCACAATAGATGACGGTTCCTCGTCTGGCTCGTCGAAACATGTGATTGAATGGCATACAGGTAAAGGTCGCCTTTTTTGCTTTCTGGGCGAAAACCTCTAATTCGTATTCTGGGAAATAAGGTTTTACGTACCGCCCAAATGGCACATTGAAACCGCCACTCCGGTTGTACCGACAAAGGCCGTTGTAGCCATGCCGATTTAGGTATAAAAACAGAAGACTGCGATGGTATTCATCCGAACTCTGATTAAACTCCTCTCGCAGCGCGTAATAGGCAGTGTCGAGATTGTTTTTCGGGTCGAAAAATCGTCGTGCATCATGAATATATTGCTGTGGCTTGCGCTTAAGGATCTTGTACAAACGAATCAGATCTGGATTGATATCGTTCAGATAGTAGTGCTCGAAATCGCTATTAAGGAATACTGAGCCGGCGCCAACAAAAGGCTCCATAAGGCGTTCAGCATCAGGTAGAAGTGCATGAATTTGCTCTGTAAGGCTATATTTGCCTCCGGCCCACTTCAAAAACGCGCGGGTTTTCTTATTCTTCATGTATACGCGCAACATCGAGCGGCTAAGATGCTCAAATTGTAACGAGCTAGCAACCAGCAAACAAGCGTTGATGTGCCTTTATTGGCGAGCTATTTCTAGCGCAATCTGGCGTGAAGACTTTACAAATGGTTCACTCTGCCGATCGTAATTCGGTAAATCGGCAATTGCCTGTCTAGCCGCTTCGATTGAGGTAAATGTTTGACTATACAGTATAACGTGCCATTCGTTGCCGTTCAGTAAAGTCTGGTAGCGGAGCGTAACGTCGGCTAACTGATTATCAGCTATAAACTGGTTCGCTAATGCGTCACTGCTGACACCTGCCAATTGAATGACATAGCTGTTGTTTGGTAAATCAATCATCGAGATTGCAGTCGCGTCGTCAACGAGCTCTGCTGAACTCGTAAAGGGGAGCGGTAGTTCACCATCACCTTCGCTAACTGCAACGTTCTCAAATACTATTTCTGGATTACCTTCGCCTGTTTCCAAACGATTGGCATCGAGCTTATCTGAGCTTGGATTCAATTGCGCTTGTGTTGTGGCTGTCGTAGTTTGTGTTCTGGATTCCGTTGTTGTAGTGGCCCAGTCGCTAACCAGCAACTGTTCAGTAATGGATTCTGTAACAACTTCTGTCTGAGGTTCACCACTTGGCTCCACTGAGTCTTCAAGTTTGTCTACTAGTTTACTTGACTGTGCTGTTTCAAGAACGGTTGCCGGAACGGCTTCTTCAGCAGCATAAGAGCTTACAGAGGGACTTTGGGGGATTGTAGCCCCTGGTTCCTCAGTAGGGGCTTCAACCCCTATCAAGGCCTTCATTTTAGCGGGGTACTGAGTCCACAAAATGGCCACAAAAAAGACCACAAAACAGCCAATCATGGCTAGATTAAACCATGGATTTCTCAGTAACGGTTTACCATTTTCGGCAACTGGGCTTGATTGTTGGTTTCGCAGTGCTAACCGTTGATGAAAGGCTGCTCTTTTCTGAGCTATAAGGGTGTCTAGCTCGGACATTTGCGTACTAACCGTCTCCGAACTGAGCAGTAAAGGTGTTGCAGTATTTTTGGCTGGTAGCCACGTTTGCGCTTGTTCAGCCCAATCGGATTGACCAAACAGAATAATGTTTAAGTGTTGTTTGTTCGCTGCGAAACGACTTTGTAACACTAATTGCCACAACTCTTGTAAAAAGTCATTTGGAAGCTCTTGAGCTTGCATGATTCCGATCAGAATTGGGCCTTCATGATGATTCAAAGACTCTAATAGCTCGTTGAGAGGGCGAACAAATGTCCCAGCCACTTGGCCTAGGAGTTGTTGGCACAATTGCCGACGGTATTGTCTTACTTCAGTGTTTGGGTGCGCGGTGATAAAGGCAATTTCAGTTTGCTCGCTTTGCTCTGCGAGGAACAATTCTAACGTTCGTTGTTGCTCAGCAATGGTGTTGCTGCTGACAAAAATCAGCTGCGATGAATAGTTCACCATATGATTGAGTCTAGAATGTAATTCTGAATACACCGCGTTCACTGTTTGTTTACCTTTCTCTGTAAGTGTAGTGAACTTTGGCGTAGTGTTAAAACTTACGCAGGTCGGTTTGCAATTACGCTAGCAAAGACTGCAACGTATCCATCGCGACGTCGTCAGTCACAATGGCATTGCCAATCGTGGTTGGCAATATAAACCGGATACGACTATCGACGACCTTTTTGTCATGCTGCATGTGCCGCATGTAGCTGTCATAGCGCATTTCAGCGGGCCCTTTAATTGGTAGGCTAAAATACTGTAGTAACGCTTCTACGCGACGAGTTTCTGACGCTTTAAACGAAAGTTCACTTTCAGCAGTTAAGCAAGCAAGGATAATACCAGCAGCGACGGCCTCACCGTGCAGCCAATTGCCATAACCCTGCTCAGCTTCAATTGCATGACCAAATGTGTGACCCAGGTTCAGCAGCGCTCGCACACCACCTTCGCGTTCATCTTTTGCGACTACGTCAGCTTTTATTTCACAACAGCGCTGAATGACATACTGGAGTGCGTTTTGATCGTAATCTGATAACGCCTGTTGGTTTTGTTCAAGCCAGTCAAAAAATGCTGCGTCTTCGATAATGCCGTACTTGATTACTTCTGCCATACCCGCCGCAAATTCTCTAGCTGGTAGAGTTTGTAGGGTCGCAGTGTCGATTATCACGGCTTTAGGCTGGTAAAAAGCACCAATCATGTTCTTACCCAGCGGGTGATTGACCGCTGTTTTCCCGCCCACAGAAGAGTCGACTTGTGAGAGCAATGTAGTGGGTACTTGAATAAACGGCACCCCGCGCTGATAGGTGGCGGCCACAAAGCCGGTTAAGTCACCAATAACGCCACCCCCCAAAGCAATCAATGTAGTATCTCGAGAGGCGTGCAATTTGAGCAACTCAGTCATGACAACTTCATACTGTTGCAGAGTTTTATATTGCTCGCCATCTTCTATCACGATACTGGCTAGATGCTTGTCACCAAGTAGTTGCTCGACTTTTTCAAGATACAGAGGAGCCACTGTTGTATTTGTGACGATCACTGCACGTTTGGTGCAATACGTGGAGAGAAGAACGCTGTCTTGTTCGAGTAAGCCAGCGTCTATATGGATTGGGTAGCTGCGTTCACCCAGTTGTACATTGACAGTGGTCATGGGCGAACTCCTTTTGCTTACAATCCGATTTTGTTGATGATTTGGTTTGCTACTGCTCGAGCGCTTTGATCATCGGTATCGACTACATAGTCAGCGACTTCTTCATACATTGGATTGCGCTCTTCTGCGAGGTCGCGCAATACTTGCTCTGGATCATCGTTTTGCAGAAGAGGACGACGCTTGTCACGCTGAGTTCGCGCAACTTGCTTATCGATCGTGGTTTGCAGATATACCACGATTCCGCGTGCAGAGAGTCGATTACGGATTACTTTACTCACCACTGAGCCACCACCGGTAGCAAGCACAATACCTTGCATGTCAGTGAGATCATTGATTACGTTTTCCTCGCGCTTGCGGAAACCTTCTTCACCTTCTAAATCGAAAATCCATGCGATATCAGCGCCGGTGCGACGTTCAATTTCTTGGTCAGAATCATAAAATTCAAGGTGGAGTTCATCTGCGAGGTGTCGACCAATCGTGCTTTTTCCAGCACCCATAGGTCCAACTAAAAAGATATTACGTTTTTCAGCCATAGTTTGCTTTTTTCACAACTAATTATTGATACTAGGGCAGCATATGTGCGTTGCTCTGTCGGCTACCCGTTTGTGCGTGCTTAGGGGAAATCGCCCAGTTGCACGACTCCTCAGACCTCGTTAAAAATTTCGAGGGCGCGATTATCTCAGTTTAATTGGTCAATATGCAAGCGTAGGAAGCAAAACAACAGAAAAGCCGCTATAAAAGCGGCTTTTCTGTCCAATAGATAAGCTGAATATCGGTTTTACAAGCGGTCATTCATAATTTTCGGCGTGACGAAAATGAGTAGCTCACGCTTTTGGTATACCGTTGATGTGTTTCTGAACAGTGCCCCGACAACTGGTAAGTCGCCAATCAATGGCACCTTGCTTACATCATCTGTATTGGTCTGTTGAAAGATGCCACCGAGCACTACGGTTTCGCCGTTTTCCACCAATACTTGAGTACTGATTTCTTGCGTATCAATCGCTACAGCTGGACCGGTTGATGTTGAAACAGTCTCACCTCGAGTATCTTGGGTGACAACTAAATCCAAAATGATACGGTTGTCAGGCGTAATGTGCGGTGTCACTTTCAAACTGAGAACCGCTTTTTTAAACTCAACCGAAGTAGCGCCGCTCGAGGTTGCTTGTACGTATGGGATCTCTGTCCCTTGCTCGATATAGGCTTCTTGCTGGTTCGCTACCGTTATGCGCGGACTCGCGATCACTTCACCTTTATTCTCAGATTCGAGTGCCGATAGCTCTAAGTCTAAAATGGTACCATCGACGAGGCTCGCAACCTGAAACCCTATTCGGCCCGCTGGGTTGGTAACCGGCAAGTTAACATTCAAGCGATCCGTGATATCTGGAATAACACCACCAGCGATTGAATCAGCACCTTCTAAAGAACCCGACACGCCATCATCCCCTTGGCGGTCTGAGAAGCCCCAACGCACACCCAATTGCTCGTCAACATTGTCACGGACCGTAACCATGCGACTTTCAATCAGTACTTGCTTTACAGGAATGTCTAATTCGGTAACCACACGACGTGCTTCGTCAATAGATTCTTGGGTATCACGGATGAGTAAGGTGTTCGTTCTCTCGTCGACACTGACTGCACCACGGGCACTCAAAATACCGCCATCTGAGCTCTTCAGAATCGCCGCCATGGCGTCAGCTTTGGCGTAATTGACGGTAATACTCGCAGATTTTAACGGTGCAAGGCTTTGTACTTGTTGTTGACCTTGGAGTTGCTGAGTTTCACGGGCCGTAAGTTCTTCTGCCGGCGCTATCAATAAGATATTGCCTTCAAGGCGTTTATCTAATCCCTTGATTTTTAATATCATATCTAACGCCTGATCCCATGGAACGGCGCTCAAACTGATCGTGACATTGCCGGTTACAGTGTCAGTTGTCACTAGGTTAAAACCGTTAACTTGCGCAATGATTTGCAGTACTTGTCTTACCGGTACATCTTGGAAATCGAGTGAAATCGGGTCACCGGTATACTCACTGGCTTGTTCGATTTCTTCAGCCTGCGCTGCTGTCATTGCTGACACTTCGATGTTGAGCACATTGTCTTGCTCGTTGAGTCTGGCGGTGACCTGGCCTGCGTAATCGAGCACGATGCGCGCAGCTGCCTCATCTTGAAAGGTCTCAATTCCACTTACCGGGGTGCCAAATTCATTCACACTGATTTGCACGAACTGGTCTTCAGCGAGTTTTGTCGCCGGGAGAGTAACGGTAATTTGGCCTTTTGACTCAATCAGTTGCGGATTGCCGGGTAATTGGTCAAAGCTAATGGATGCTATTGCTTCTCCATTCGTACCACGCGTAAAGTCGATGCCTGTCAGCGTGGTGGCAAATGCGTTTTGCAACTCGGCATTTGGATCAAGAAGCTCGACATCTTGTGCAGAAACCTTGCCCATTACGCTGCTGCCTAGCGCTAACGCGCAAATTGAACCAAGCGCAATAATCCACTTCTTCATTGGTTTGCGGTTCAATTTTTTATTAAAGATAAAACGTTCAGACATTATCGTTTTCTCCTGCCAACGACGTCATTGTCAGTTGGGTTTCTTTTTCCTGCCAACAGCCTGCGCCATCAGGTAGTAATTCTATAATGGTGACTGCTTGGTCTGAAATGGCAGCAATTTTGCCATGAAACAGGCCGATGAAGTTACCATAGGTCGCTTTGTGTAAAGCGCCGTCATTGGTTTTAAATAGCACCCAGTCAGTTTGATTGGCGGTAAACATGCCGGACATCGTAATGGCATCGATACCGTAATTCTCCAACGCTTCCTTTTGGCGCGAGAAATTGGGTTGCAAACAGTTTTCCTTCACAACTTCAACAACGGCAGGCTGTTGCACCCGCGGTCTAACAAAAGGACTACGCAAATCCGAAGCAGCATACTCAAATGGCGGTTGCGCTTCAAATTGAGGGTACGGTTCAATATTCACTTGAGTGTTCGCTTTAACCGTTTGTGTATAACTATTTAAGTCACTGATATCAGCTGAACACCCCGCCAACAGCAAGACTGTCGTACAGACTGTCAAATAGAGCGAATTTCGCATCATTGCTGGCCTCCTGCTTCATTGGCCGCAGTCGGTGAAGATGTCACTGCCGTACGGTAGGTTTTGGCTTGCATTTGTAAGCGTAAACCATCTTCTTCACTGATCAGTTCAAAATCATGCAATGTTACGATCCGCGGCAACCCGGCGATCGAGGACACAAAGCTACCGAATTCGTGATAACTACCTTTCACTTCCACTTCAATCGGTAGTTCAGTGTAGAATTCTTTAGGAATTTCCTGCTGCCAATTCAACAAGCGAAATGTCAGACCAGCGCTAGTGCCCACGTAGGTTATATCGTCCAATAATCCCGGTGTTTCATTGCTGGTAGGCAATGATTTCAGCATCGAGCTAAAGTCTTCTTCTATACGCGCGAGCTGTTCCTCATAGGCTTGTAAATTTACGGCAATGCGGTACTTTGCTTCAAATTCACGTTTTAGCTCTACTTCGCGGAGTTCCGCATTGTCCAGAACGGGCAGTTTAGCACTGACAATCAGGTGATAACTTAACACTCCGACAATAATCGCCAATACTGCAGCAACCACTGTTTTGATTTCGAAAGGCCAAATCGCGACGTTTTCAAAATCCAACTCATTCATTTCTTTGAGTTTTGCAAAATCAAACTTCATCAGTTGCCCTCCGCGTTCGAAATGGCCATATCTGGAGCAACCTTCGGGCTTATTGAGAAGGTTAAGCGGAATTCGCTTACCGCATCTGAGGAAGACGTATCGGCCACAATCGATGACAACACACCATTGGTGAATACTTCGGAGGTCTCTAGTTTGCGCATGAAGTCAGATAACCGATTGTTTGAGTCACTAATACCTTCAATGTCAATCCGGTTGCCAGTGCGAGACATAGTTCTGAAAGCTACGCCAGGTGGTACTATTCTGGCCAGCTCGTCAAACACATGTGGTGCAATATTACGGCTCGTTTGGAGTTGCTCGATCAGCGCCATACGCTGCTCAATCGCAGCTTTTGCATCCTTGATGGTTTTAATTTTTTCGATTTCAGTATCGAGAATCGCAATCTGGTTTTGTAAAAACGTATTGCGTGCTTGCTGATGGCTGATTTGTTGGTCAATAAAGGCTCCGACAAACCAGAATATTAATGCCACAAACACTGCGGTAACGAACAGAACGCCCAAATACTGCTGTTTCTGTGCCTGGCGTTGATGTTCTCGCCAAGGTAGTAAATTTATATGTGCCATGGATTGAAGCTCCTACTTGCTAATCCAGCAGCGATCGCCATTTGCGGTGCGATTTTGTTTGCTAGCTCGACATCAATTTTTTTGCCAAATTGCATGCCGCTAAACGGATTGAAAACTTCAATGCCGATACCGAGGTCTTGTTCCAACATTGGCACCAACTCATTTATGACGGCACCACCACCACACAACAGGATTTTTTCAGGTCGGTTCGCATTGGTTGAGCTGAGATACATTTGGATGGCACGATTGAGTTGCTGATGCAGATTTGAAACGAAGATAGGCAGCATATCTTGCTTCCAGGTTTCCGGTAGCTCGTTGTTCAGCAACTGCTGCTGTGCATCGTCTCGTTCAAGCATCATGCTACTGCAGATATCTTGCAGCAGCATATCCATGCCAAATACATGTTCTTTGCTGTACTCGACATTTCCGTCTCTGAGCACTGACACTTGGATCAAGGAGGCACCAACATTCACGCAAAAGACAGTATCGTCCTCAGTTGGATAAAACTGTGCGACTGAATTCGCCATGGCATAGCCTTCAATATCGACAACTTTCGGCTCAAATGGGATTTCTCTGATTAGGGTTACACGGCCATCAACAGTGTCTTTGTGCGCAGCACTCAGCAGGACATTGACTTTGTTCGTATGGGTTTTACTTAACCCTAATTCTTCAAAATCCAAGTAAACTTCTTCCAATGGATACGGAATAAGCGAATCTGCTTCAATCTCGATTTGGCCTTCTAGCTGATAGTCAGTTTGGTCAGGCTCCATTTGCACGACTTTGGTTAGGACTGAAGCTCCGGCAACTGCGATCGCGACGTCTTTGAGTTTTTTCTGCTTGAGGGAGTGCTTGACCTTTTTGAGCGCATTACTGACCGCATCGAAGTCTTTAATCTCTCGCTCTGCAAACGCGTTACCAACAATGGCTTCGCACGCGAGGGCTGCGACCGTGTAGGAATCGCCAGACTTTTCTAATAACACAGCTTTTATAAAGCGCGTACCGATGTCGAGACCGAGTATCGGTTGGGCCTTACTCTGCAATAATGATTTCATTAAATCGTCTATCCGCGTCATTGGCGTCTGCACATGGCTAGTTATTCGATGAAGCCATCATACGCCGCAATTTTCAATAATATGGTTCTATTATCGACACTTACGTATAATCCTAGACAAGTAATTGCGTATTTATACTGCTAGATTGCGACTATCACGCAGCCGAAACACCACTGAAATGCGCTCAATAACTGTGCACATAATCAACAGCGATTTTATTATTGCGTTTGTTATACTATACGCCATTTCCTTGATTTTGCCTTGGATTCTGAGATTTTTGTGAAGTACATCAAGCCGTTATTCCTAACTACTGTCGTTGGTTTTGTGCTAGGACTCGCCTTGCTCACCGGTATTTACTTTTATATCAAACCTGATTTGCCCAGTGTAGATGTACTTAAGGAGGTGCGTTTACAGACCCCTATGCGGATCTACACCGCAGATGGAAAGCTGATTTCACAATATGGTGTTAAGCGTAGAATCCCCCTACAACTCGATGAAATCCCTGAAGATTTGAAGAACGCGCTACTGGCGACGGAAGATAGCCGTTTTTACGAGCACATTGGAATTGATCCCATTGGGGTGATGCGAGCTGCATTTAATTTAATTGTTACAGGTGAGAAAAGTCAGGGAGCCAGTACCCTTACCATGCAGCTGGCGAGGAACTTTTTTCTGACTCGTGAAAAGACCTATATCCGCAAAATCAAAGAAATTTTCATCGCGTTGCACATGGAGCGCGTGTTAACCAAGGCAGAGATTCTCGAACTTTATCTAAATAAAGTTGAATTAGGTCACAGAGCATTTGGTGTCGGCGCAGCGGCTCAAGTTTACTATGGTAAATCGGTCAATGAGCTCACGCTCGCAGAGATGGCGACTATTGCAGGTTTGCCGCAAGCACCTTCCGTATTGAACCCGATTAGCCGGCCCGACCGCTCGGTTGAGCGTCGTCGGATCGTGTTATTGCGTATGCTGGACGAAGGGTTTATCACCCGACAACAGTACGACAGTGCCAATCAAGCTGCTGTTACTGCGCGCAAGCACGGTGCAGAGATTGAATTGGATGCCCCTTATCTCGCTGATGTTATCTACAATGAGATGATTGAAATATATGGCAAGGAAGAGGCTGAAACGGGCGGATATCAAGTTTACGCTACTGCGAATTATGCGACTCAGCTGGCCGCGCAAGAAGCAGTGGTTCGCAATATTCATGACTATGACGAGCGACACGGCTACCGAGGGCCTTTGGGATATTTATGGGAGCTTCCTGAGCCGGAAAATACGGAAGTTGAACAAACGCCTGAGGACATTGATAGCCTTGATGAGATTGACGCGTTTGAACGCGATTTTGCTGCTGAGCTGCTAACACCAGCAGAGCCAATCGAATTACCTATGGCAGAGGAGGAAATTCTTTCTACTCTTGCGCAAATAGACCCGATTGACCCTTTAGTTCCGGCGGTTGTGGTAGAAGTGAACGAACAATCGATCACAGTATTGCTAACAGACGATCAGGTAACGTTACAACAGCAGACGATTGATTGGCCTGGGATTGCATGGGCGCGGCCGTATATGAATGACTCTCGCCAAGGCGCGGATCCACAAGTCGCCAGTGATGTGGTACGTTCCGGCGCGTTGATATGGGCGCGTCAGCAAGACGGTGCGTGGCGGATATCACAGTTACCTGATGTCAGTGGCGCTTTTGTTGCCCTCGATCCCCTAAATGGCGCTGTTCAGGCAGTAGTCGGTGGTTACAACTTTTATCAAAGCCAGTTTAATCGGGCAACGCAAGCAAGACGCCAAGTTGGTTCGAATATAAAACCATTCGTTTATTCTGCTGGTTTAGATAGTGGCTATACGCTGGCAAGTATCATCAACGATGCGCCTATCAACCAATGGGATGCGAGTAGCGGTGTTGCATGGCGCCCGCAGAATTCACCTGCAGAGTATGATGGGCCTGTACGTATGCGATACGCACTGGGGCGTTCGAAAAACGTCGTCTCGATTCGGCTTTTGCGCGGCGTTGGCTTAGACAAAACCGTTGAATACTTAACCCGCTTCGGATTCGACAAGGAAGATATACCTCGCGATGAAACCGTCTCGTTGGGATCTGGCTCACATACTCCATTGGAAGTAGCAAGAGGCATGGCGACGTTCGCCAATGGCGGTTACTTGATCGAGCCTTATTTTATTTCTCACATTGCCAACGAGAACGGCGAAGAAATCTGGCGCGCTGATCCCGTATGGGCTTGCGATCCATGCGATAACAACGATACCAGCGAAACCACTCCCACAGTCGATAGTGATGATTTGGAAGCCCTATTGGCCAGAGAGTTTGATCAGCTGGATCAACAGTCCGATTCTGAGCGCGAGAGAGAAAAGCGTTCAGCGCCGAGAGTAATCAGCGCACACAATGCCTTTTTAACGCGCGAGATGATGCGCACAGCTGTTCGAGCAAATGGCAGCTGGAACAATAAGACCTATTGGTTAGGCACCGGGTGGCGAGCACGGAATATCCTGCAGAGAACCGATATTGGTGGTAAGACGGGAACCACCAACGACTCGCGAGATACGTGGTTCAGCGGTTACGCGCCTGGGCTCGTTGCGACGTCATGGGTTGGTTTTGATGATATGAATCGCCAACTTGGCCGAGTAAGCCGCAATCAGAATCTAATCAATATGAATCCGGAGAAGTTTAATTGGATTGGCAATGCACTCATTGGTGTTGAAGATGGTGCAAAAGCGTCACAGCCGGCATGGATAAGATTTATGCAAACGGTGCTGGACGGCGTGGAAGAACAGGAAGCACCGATCCCCGAAGGTTTACTGCGGGTTCGCATTGATCGTACCACTGGTTTGTTGACACGGCGCACAGACCATACCACCCTATTTGAGTACTTTATTCCCGGAACTGAGCCATCGCAATACGTGCTAGATGACGAAGTTATCGATCCGGCAGATGAACAAACTAGACCGACAGAGCCAGAAGAAATTTTTTAGTCGGTGATATTTAAATCCATTCTTTGAGACTGCAAATGGCTGACAACAATTACTTATACATACCTCATGCGGGACCTGCGTTGCTCGAGACGCCACTGTTGAACAAAGGCAGCGCGTTCAGTGCTGAAGAGCGAGTAACGTTTAACCTCACCGGTTTGTTGCCTCCTCGATATGAAACAATCGAAGAGCAACTCGAGCGAGCTTACATGCAATACAAGAGCTTCGCCAACCCGTTGAACAAACATATCTATTTGCGCGCCATACAAGACACAAACGAAACGCTCTATTACCGCTTAATCCAAGAGCACATTGATGAAATGATGCCGATTATTTATACCCCGACAGTGGGGGATGCATGTGAGCAGTTTTCGGATATCTATCGTTCGTCTCGCGGCCTTTTTATCGCCTATAGTGAGCGTCATCAAATAGATGACATCTTGCGTAATGCGACAAAACGAAAAGTAAAGGTGATCGTAGTGACCGATGGTGAGCGGATCTTGGGGTTAGGTGACCAAGGGATTGGCGGAATGGGGATCCCTATCGGGAAACTCGCCTTGTACACGGCATGCGGCGGCATCAGCCCAGCCTATACACTGCCCGTAATGTTAGATGTCGGCACTAACAATCAAAAGTTACTGGATGATCCAATGTATATGGGGTCACGTCATCCGCGAATTTCTCAACAAGAATATGATGAGTTCGTGGATTTGTTCATTCATGCAGTGAAACGCCGCTGGCCTGAAGCAATGCTTCAATTTGAAGATTTTGCTCAGCCCAACGCGATGCCACTTCTTGAGCGGTATCGCAACGAAATTTGTAGCTTTAATGATGATATCCAAGGCACCGCTGCTGTGACGTTGGGTACCATTCTTGCCGCGTGTAGAGTTAAGAAAAGTAAGTTATCCGACATGAAAGTCGTGTTTGTTGGCGCCGGATCTGCGGGTTGTGGAATTGCAGAAATGTTGATTCAGCAAATGGTCAGTGAAGGTTTGGATGATGCGCAGGCGCGAAAACAGATCTTTATGATCGATCGCTTTGGACTTGTTACCGAAGGTATGTCTGATTTGCGTGATTTCCAACAACGCCTACAACAGCAACGCGATGATCTTGCTGAATGGAGCTACAGCGGGGAGTATGCTTCGTTGCTTGATGTGGTCAACTGCGCCAAGCCAGACGTACTGATCGGCGTGTCAGGTCAGGCTGGGTTGTTTACTGAGCAAGTGATTACTGCCATGGCTCAGCATTGTGAGCAGCCCATTATCTTTCCATTGAGCAATCCTTCGCGGCAGGTCGAAGCCCGGCCAGAACAGGTCATTGAGTGGACTAACGGCAATGTCATCGTAGCGACTGGAAGTCCGTTCAAACCAGTTGAATTCCAAGGTAAGAAATATCCAGTAGCGCAGTGCAATAACAGTTATATCTTCCCAGGGATAGGGCTAGGTGTGATTGCCAGCAAAGCAAAATTGATCAGTGATGAGATGTTGATGGCGACCAGTAACGCCCTGGCTGATGCCTCGCCTTTGGCGTTAGGTGAGAGTGAAGAGCTATTGCCACCACTCACCACTATCGCGGATCTGAGTAAGAAAATTGCGTTTGCTGTCGCTAAAGTCGCCATAGAGCAGGGCTTGGCATTGGAGCAGTCAGATGAGGCCATAAAAGCCAAAATTGACCGCAATTTTTGGCGCGCTGAATACCGTCCTTATAAGCGTGTCAGTATTTAATTCCGGTTGAGCGAACCAGCATCTCCCAGTATGGTGCGCTTACTGTTATTTGTAAGCGCACTTTAATGAAAATATTTTCGCAAACCCCTCGTCAGTTTGGTGAATTCAAGGCCACCGAGTACCAATTAGCGACAGAAAACAGCGGAATAATTGCTGTCACCCATTTACCGACTCTTTCCGATATACCGACTAAAGGCTCAATTGTGATGCTACCGGGCATGTTCAGCAATCGCCGCTTCTGGCTGTCTGACAAAGGTATTGGTATCGCCGCTTATTTCAGTCAACACGGTTATGCTTGCTGGATGGTTGACCGCAGAGGGCTGGGAGCTGCGAGTGAATCAAGCCGTGAGAATCAAACCTTATACAATACGATTGAATATGACTTACCGGCTGTGCAAGCTTTGCTCAATCAGCAGGGCGTTGCACGCGCGTTTTACATGGGGCATTCGTTTGGCGGCGTGCTCAATGGCTTGAGTTTAGCTCAAGGTCATTTAAACCCTTCGGCTGTTGCAGGCCTGGTCAACTTTAGTTCCCAACTCACGGTAGGTAAAACGTTGCTAAACAAACCTTTTAGCTTGTTACTGTATGCTATCACGGGGTTACTCGGACATTTTCCTGCTCGGCGCTTGGGGATGGGACCAGAAAATGAAAGCAAACACGCTATGCGTGATTGTTGTCGCTTGGTTGAATCGGCTAAAGGGCCGAGCAAAGCGATTTTTTGGCAGGATTTTAACCGCATTCAATGCCCGATTTTGGCGTTCGGCTCAGAAGGTGACCGTGTAGACCCTTCAGCGGGTTGCCAGGCGTTTATTGCACCAATGCAAAGTACGGATAAAACGTTTGTTCATTTGGGCAAACACAATGGTCATCGCCGGGATTATGATCACGTTGGCATGATGATCAGTAAAGATGCACAACAAGAAGTTTGGCCCATGGTAAGAAATTGGTTAGACGGGCAAGTTGCAGGTTTTCAAGCAGGCTAAACCAGCGCAATATTGCAGTAGAGGTAAATTTTGCCTATCGAACGTATTTAGTCTTAAATTAGTAGGCAGTAAACGCCAAGAGGTTCATCCGTGAACGTATTACGACGGTTTCACAATATCGTTTCAGATCAGCAATTGTCGCATCAACAGAAAGTGACCAAACTGCTGGAGTTCGGTCTAGATTTGTTTGGCTTAGGGATTGGTATAGTCAGCCGAATAGAAGGCGACGTGTATACCGTCTTGTATGCGGTTAGCCCTGACGGCATGATTGAGCCCGGAACGACGTTCCCGGTTGGCGAAACCTATTGTTGTCATACCTTGGCTGCTAATCAGGCAACTGGATTTCATCATGCAGGTAAGAGTGAAATCGCCAGTCATCCTTGTTATACGGGTTTTCAATTAGAGGCTTATTTAGGCGCCCCAATCTTTCACGGCGAAAAAGCCATTGGAACCGTGAATTTCTCGGCAGCGGCCCCGCGTTACCCCTTTAGTGCTGATGAGACCGATTACATCGAATTATTCGCCCAGTGGTTAGGTTCGGAGTTCGTCCGAGAACAAGCAACCAAAGACCTACAAAAAAGCGCAGAACATCTAAAACAGCTCGAATACGCCGCCAATATTGGCACGTGGGAGTGGGAAATGGACAAACCCCATTTAGAGCTTAGCGAGCAAACCCGAGACATTCACGAAATGCCGCTTGACTATCAAATGGGAGCGCATCAAGTGTTCGATTTTTTTAAACCCGGTGAGCACAAAGAGCGCATGAAGGAAGTGGCCGAACGGGCGATGAAACACGGGATGCCATGGCACGAAGAAGTCATCATCGTCACCCACAATGGTCGAGAGTTATGGGTTGAAACACATGGCGAGGCCGAAATGCAAAATGGACGATGCACTCGTCTATTTGGCACGTTTCAAGATATCGACAATGCGATTTTATTGCGTCAGTCCCTAAGCGATGCAAAAGAACAGGCTGAGTCAGCGGCAAGAGCTAAGAGCGACTTTGTCGCCAATATGAGCCATGAAATCCGAACCCCGATGAATGCTGTCTTGGGCACACTGCAGGTGCTAGAACGAGAGATTGTTGAGGATCGGCTCAAGCACATGGTGACCAAAGCTTCTTATTCCGCGCAAAGCTTGTTGACCATTATTAACGATATTTTGGATTACTCGAAAATTGAGGCCAATATGTTGTCTCTGGAGCATGCTCCCTTCAATATCGTTGATGTCGTTGATTCAGTTAAATCAGATCTAAGTAGGCTGGCTGAAGACAAGGGAATTGGTCTTAGTGTTGAAATTGAAGAGCCATTTTCGGCCAGTTGGCTGGGTGACCTAGTCAGAGTAAGGCAAGTTGTCCTTAATCTGGCCTCAAATGCGGTTAAATTTACCGAGCGCGGCGCAGTGACCATCAAACTCAGTATTGAGCGTTTCGAAGAGTTTCAGGCGATAAAACTGGAAGTCATTGATACCGGCATAGGGATGAGTGAGGCCGCGCGACAACAGATTTTTGAACGCTTTACCCAAGCAGATTCATCGACCACGCGAAAGTTTGGTGGTACTGGCTTGGGGATGTCGATTACCATCAGCTTGATTGAAATGATGAACGGTTCAATTGAGATAGACAGTACCGAAAACCAAGGTACACATATTTCTGTGATTCTGCCGCTAGAACCAGCATCACAAGTTGACTCCGAACAGCAACAAGAGACAGTATCTGCCCCGGATCTTCATGGCCGTCGACTGCTGGTGGCTGAAGACAACGAAATCAATCAGATGGTCATCGAGTCTATGTTGGAACCAACCAATGCGACGCTTGAATTTGTCGGTAATGGCCAGCTTGCCGTTGATGCCGTTGCCAAAGCCCAATACGACATGATATTGATGGATATTCAAATGCCAGTGATGGACGGTCAAGAGGCTAACCGCCTCATTCGAGATATCAAACCGGACATTCCAGTCGTGGCGCTCACGGCCAACGTAATGCCGGATGATGTGGCGAGTTATTTACAACAAGGTTTTGTCTCCCACATTGGAAAGCCAATTGACATGAACTTGCTCTACACAACACTGGCGGCTTTGACAGTCTCGGACTAACCCTACCCGGGACGTTGGGCTACACGGAGAAATGACCAGAAACTTCATTAGCCCGCGATTAGTCTCTAACATTTTCTAAAAATGTCCTATCCTTGTTGTGATTAATCTACACGATTCAGTCTGTTGCGGTGTCTTGGATCTAAATTTGAATCGGAGGCTTCTGGTGAATGTCGATGTATTAGATGAAATGCTCAAGGTCAGCATAGCGTTGTCCAGTGAAAAAGATACCGCGTCTTTGTTGGAACGTATTTTATTAGCCGCTAAGACACTTTCTAATGCTGATGGTGGCACTATTTATTCTGTCAACGAAGAGCACCAACTGGTATTCGATACGTTGTTTAATGATACTTTGGGGTTTCATTGGGGCGGCTCATCTGGTAATCCGATTCAATTTGATCCGATCCCTATCTATATCGATGGCCACGTAAATACTCAGGCCATCGTCGCGGTAGCGGCAGATAGCAATCGAGTGATCAACATTGATGATATCTATCAAGTTGAGGAGTTTGACACCGAGCAAGCCAGGAAGCTTGATATGAAGAACAATTACCGAACGCAATCTGTTTTGACCATCCCGATGATTAATCATGAGGGGGATATAAATGGTGTTTTGCAACTGGTCAACGCTCGAGACGAGCATGAAATTATTGCGTTTTCGGCTACGACGGAAAGGACCATATTAGCACTGGCCTCATTGGCTTCTGTCGCACTGACGAACCGGCAACTCATCGACAGTATGGAAGAATTATTCCAGTCGTTTACACAACTCATCGCAAAGGCAATTGATGAGAAATCTCCTTATACCGGTGGTCATTGTCGGCGTGTACCTGAATTAACCATGATGATTGCGGAAGCTGTTCATCGACATGACGAGGGTCCAATGGCAGGTTTTACAATGACTGATGCGGATCGACATGAACTCAATCTGGCCGGTTGGATCCATGATTGTGGCAAGGTTGCGACACCCGAATACATCATGGATAAATCGAAAAAGTTGGAGACGATTTTTGACCGCACTCAGTTGGTCGAGGCGCGCTTTGAAGTAGCCAAACGCGACCTTGAACTAGCGTATAGCCGCCGTTTGCTTGCCAGCGAAGAGCGACTTGAACAACAAGCAATTCAAACTGAACTCGATGCTGCTTTACATCAATTAGAAGAGGATTTGAGTTTTGTTCGCAATGCCAATACCGGCGGAGAATTCATGTCAGAGGCAGATCAACAAAGGTTAGCTGACATCGGCGCATCGCGTTTGGTTAATATCAACGGCGAACAAGTACCATTACTCACCGACGACGAAGTGTACAACCTGCGCACTGCGCGCGGAACCCTGAACAAGGAGGAACGCGATATTATCAATCGACACATGGATATTACCGTCGAAATGCTTGAGTCACTGCCGTTTCCAAAACACTTACGTCGAGTCCCCGAGTTTGCTGGAGGCCATCATGAAAAGATGGACGGCACAGGTTATCCCAAGGGCCTAACCCGAGACCAGATGTCTATTCCTGCGCGGATTATGGCTATTGCTGACATATTTGAGGCTTTGACGGCAGCGGACCGCCCTTACAAGGATGCCAAGAAGCTTAGTGAATGTTTGACGATAATGGGTCGAATGCGCCTTGGTGATCATATTGACCCCGATTTATTTGAAGTGTTCGTCAAGCAAAAAGTACACCTTGAATACGCAAAACGGTTTTTAAAACCCGAACAAATCGATGACCTTCCGCTCTCGCAGATTCCAGGCTTTGGCTGAACGCTTCTATTTGGTTGTATGCGTAAAACTTCCATCCCAGTTGGCATCGGGAGGATTGGCCAACCAGTAGTGTGAACGCTCTAGAAACAGCGTAACTAATGCGGTGTAGAAATGGCTCGATTTCAATTGCTCAAATAGCGCGGCGGCACTCTCGAAATCCTTGTCAAAATAGTGTGACATTGCGTCTGCATGCAGCATTTGTCGAGTCTGCTGTTCTTCGTCTAAGCCACGAGGCAAAGGGGTATAGATAGTGACAGGCTTTTGTTTCCCTTTAACTTTCACCTTGTCGACCAATAGATAATCATAATCAGTAGTTTGCGCTTGGGTAAATTCACTGACCAAAATACTCACTCCGTAAAATTTGGTGAGGCCTTCTAATCGAGAACCCAAATTAACGGCATCACCTATCACTGTATAGGCGCGGCGATAGTCAGACCCCATGTCGCCAACATTCATTTCGCCAGTATTAATACCAATCCCAATATTGGCTATCGGTAGCTGTTTTGCTCGGTATGTCTCGTTCAGTACCTCGATAGCTGCCAGCATTGCAAACGCAGCTGTAATCGATTTATTCGCGTGTTGTGGATCCTCTAGTGGTGCCCCCCAGAATGCCATCACCATGTCTCCCACGTACTTATCGATCGTGCCATCGTGCTCAAAGATGACCTTTGTGATTGGAGAAAAGAATTGATTTAGCCACTGCTTGAGTTCATGTGCTTGCATGGACTCTGAAATGCTGGTGAAACTGCGAATATCACTGAACATCACCGACAACTCTTTCTTTTCGCCTTCAAGCGTATGTACTTCAGAATCATCGAGTAATTCCTCTATATGCGCCGGTGGGACGTATTGATCGAATATCGCCTTCACTTGCCGACGGCGACGTGATTCTGAAAAAAAGCCTGACGTGATGAAAAAGCCAGACATTGAGATGGTTAATACCAACGCTGCGACTACCGGAATATCGATCGATTGATAGTGCCACAGCGAGAGGTTTATACCGACAGTGATACAAACCATAACCAGCGTCATCAAACTCATCAGAGTAGGACCTAAAATCGGGAAACTGAGCAGAATGACAACAGTGATCACAATCAGTTGCAGGGCCAATGCGCCTTGCCACCAGTCTGGCCTGTAAATTAACCGCTCTGGCGCAAACAAGGCTTCAAATACAGTAGCGTGGATTTCAACGCCTGGGAAATTGACCGTAACTGGCGTAACCCTTAAATCAGCGAGGCCAGAGGCAGATGTGCCAACGAAGACAATCGATTCGGCGAATTGCGCGCGGTCTGCTCGGCCGTTGAGTACATCGGCAGCAGAGGTATACGGGTAAGTTTTTGCTGGGCCTTTAAATGGGATCAGTACGCGTCCTTGATTGTCGGTTGGTACGATTTGCGAGCCTATTTTAACGCCGGCCAGAAATCGCTGCCCTCCCTGTGATTGCCAAACGGGTTCAAGTACGTCCGCGAGGCTGTATACCCTAAAGGCCTCAGCCGCTAAGGAGGGGTAGTAAATATTGCCGACCTTGGCTAAAAGTCCCGCTCGCCTAACAAAGCCATCATCGTCCTCCACTGAATTCATAAAGCCTTGCCCGGCACTGGGTTCTGCAATTGTTTTTGTCAGGCCGGCGTATCCGGTATAGCGCTTGATACTGTCTTTTAGGCTGGAATCTGACTGAGTAACGCTGTCTGAGCGTAAAACACCTTTGCTTATTGGCGCTTGTTGATGCAATAGGGTACCCAGAACAACTTCGGTTTGGCTGATACTGTCTGCAAATATTTGGTCGTAATTGAATCGGGACAGTGTCGCTGCTTCATCCGTATTTTCGTGCGATCTACCTTGCTGACGCATGTGATCCAATACAGCTTTCGCTGGATTCGGTTGCGGTTCCGCAAACAGCACGTCGAAAACTATCACCAACGCCCCCAAGTCATTTAGTTGATTGGTCAAATCCGCGTACAATGAACGACGCCATGGCATGCGCTCAATCTCCAATAGTGAGCGTTCGTCAATATCAACAATTTGGATATTGGCAAGGGCTTCCGGAATAGGAGGTGCTAGATTGAGTTTTGCATCATAGGCGATACCATCAAGTCGATTGAGAGTCTGGTTCGGGAGCAAAAATTGCAAAAAAAGAGCGGCAAGCAACATTACCGAGGCTACCGCGATATTCCATCCACCAAAACCTACACGAGCATAGCCGGGGGGGCGCCATAGCCATTGTGATTTGCTATTCATACTTCAGCAACGCTTTTCCCTTTAGTTAATTCGTCACGCTGATTCGAACATTCGCCAAACTTACTTTGCCTTTTTTATCAACGACTTGATAGGTAAAGATATCATCGCCAACGAATCCTTGTTCAGGTGTATACACAAAAGAACCATCACGTTCGACGATCAAAGTGCCGTTTTCAGTTGTCACCACTATTTCAGTTTGAAGTTCGGGTAAGCTGCCATCATTTGCGAATTTTAATTCGTAGGCATCACCGTTATCTGCTGATATCCATATGCGGTCACCGTTTTGATTGATGGCGAGACCAGAAGGTTGAACAATATTACTGGGAATATTCAGCAATCTGACCAAGCTACCATCTTGGTTTAACTCCATCAAACTGGCTTCGTCGCTGCCGAGTACATACAAAGAACCAGTGATATTATTAACATCCAAGTCGCCGTCTGCTACATCGAAATCGAGAGCCGTAAATGGCGCAACTATTTGTGTCAATATTGCGCCGCTCAGTGGATCAACTTCAGAAATGATTGGGTCACCTGTACCGGATTGAGTTTGCTGTAACAAGAACAAAGTCTGTGTTTGTGGGTTGTATGCCCCGCCAATAACGTCATTGTCACCAACTGCTGTATTGAGTTGACCCAGTAAAACACCCGTATCAGGGTTGATTGCGTATATTTCCGCGGGGCCAGTCTCGCCATTGATAAACAAAAGGCTACCTTGTGGGATCGGATTCCCCGCAAGTTGCATCGCTTCTGGGGTGATCTCCATGTCGACACTACCCGTTGGTTCACCAAGTGACTGAAAACTGGTGATTTGGCTACCCAAACGATTGTTGACGATCACCGAGCTACTGAAAAAGCCTGTTGTATAGACATATTGTCGATATTCATCATATGCCAAGGCAGCGAGTGGCCCTATCCCTGGAAAGAACTGTCGAATGACTTGCAAACTATCACCACGCATCGCAATGTCGGGGTCAGTTGCGTTTTGCAGTAAGCCGGGCGCACTGACAGTGAGAGGTGTATTGAGCGCAGTACTGTAGCTTTCATCCGTCGCTTGCGGTGCTGCATTGTCGGATTTCACCAGTGCTTCGCCACGTTGTTCAAATTCGAGCCGGTCCAATGGCGCTAAAATATCTGACCCCGGGAACAAACCTATTTCTCCTATCGAGCACGGTACCCCTTGAGGTAGGCCGCTACAAAATGCGGTTGTGCTGATGAATGCCCCGAATCCAATTGAATCCTCAAAGGGTTCATCAGGGAATTTGGAAGCAAGAACGCCGCCAGAATCTGGAAAAAGGTATAGTTCAAACACCGCATCACCAATATCCGTGAAGGTGAGGAAATTGCTCCCAGCTGAAACAGACTGAGCAATCACAGGTGAGCTACCTGTACCACCGTAGGATTGGATAAAAGCGTATCGCCCGGTCTGTCCAGGCGCGTTACCACTACTCTGGCGTTCAGTGTATTCGCCCCGCATGGTACAAATTGTATCAGGACCCTGTAAGCATTCTCCTATCCTATACAGACCGGTTCCAATCCCACTGCCTTGGGATGTCTCGCCTAAACCAAAGTATGAAAAGTCTCCGGTGATGCTATTTGAATCGCCTTGAAGTGGTTCTGGGATGGCTTGTATTTCCAGCGAAACCAGTGCGTTTTGTACCTGACCATTATCTGCTTGTAGCTGATAAACAAACTCATCCAAACCAACAAAACCACTATTGGGTTGATAGGTAAAACTGCCATCCGCGGCAAGTGATAGCGTTCCAAACAAAGGGGCAACGACAGGCGCGGTCACAATTGAAATGGTGTCTCCATCTGGGTCGGAGTCATTGACCATAAGCCCTTGAGCCGCCGTTACAGTAAGTAACTGATCAATCAGAGATGTGTAGTCGTCGTTATTGGCTATTGGTGCGCGCGAAACCAGCCCAACATCTACACTTACAGTTGCCGTGGATGTCTCTCCGCTAGGGTCACTGATCGTGTAGTCAAAGGTATCGATTCCGACAGGGGCTTGTCCTGGCGTATATGTGAGGGTGTTGTCTGATTCAATTACAACGGCGCCTTGTCCTCCTGAGGTTGAGATCACAGTCAATACATCACCATCAACGTCTGTATCGTTATTTAGTACATCGATATTGATTGAAGTTGTTTGTGGTGTTTGTGCAAAGTCGTCATTGGCGACGGGAGGATCATTAACGGGTAGTACAGTGACGGTAATTTGCGCACTATCATTGGCACCATTGCCGTCGCTGATTTCGTAATCGAGGGTGACACTACCATTGAAGTTTGGCGGTGGTTCAAATTCGATAAAGTCGCCTTGGATCGCTGCGTTACCTAGAGGTGTATTTACGTTGACAAGCGACAGGGGATCCCCGTCTACATCACTATCGTTAAGTAAGGCATCAATTTGCACAGATTCATCTTCGTCAACGCTGATCGTATCATCTACGGCGACGGGAGGGTCATTAACTGGAATCACCGATACGGTTATTTGAGCATTGGCCATTCCGCCATTGCCGTCACTAATGCTGTAGTCTAAAACGGTATTGCCGTTAAAGTTGGGCGGTGGTGCGAATACAATTAAGTCATTTTGTATTGATGCATTTCCGACAGTCGCATTAACACTGACGAGGGAAAGGGTATCGCCATCGGGGTCAGTGTCGTTGACGAGGGCATCAACTTCAATTGTGTCGTCTTCGTTGACGCTGGCAATATCGTCATTGGCAATAGGCGGCCGGTTCGGCGCAGTGCCCAGCGCAGTTACCACCACTTCAGGTTCCGCTGTGCTTTCACCGCTCCCGTCAACACCGGTAACTAAAACGTAGTAATTTGTGGTCGCGGATAATGCTGTAAAGACTTGAGGAGATTCACTAACCGCTAGTAGTGCCTGTCCCTCGGGTAGGTTCAAGTAGGTTTGTTGATTGACGCCCGACTGTGCGGCTACATAAACGTTATACCGCAATAAAGCCGGGTTTTCTGTCCACGACACGGTTATGCTTGTGCCCGCAGCATCACGGCTCGCAGAAATATCATTGATCGTTGGTGGCAGCCAGTCGAACTGCCATGAGTCGACTACGTCTGTTTGTTGCGCCGTATCTGTGACAATGACATCCACAGAAACACTACCTGATTGAGCACCGTAATCGCCGGGGTTGACATTGGACACGGTCGTTTCAAATACCGTGTCGCCGCAGCGTTCACGTGAGTCACACAAGGTATACACGGAACCGTCTTGGCTGAAGCGTAAGTTGATTGAAGCGATGCCATTGTCATTTTGCACTCGCACAATAAAAAAGGGATTGGAAGCAAAGGTGGATTGTCCCGTTGGAGATACTATCTGCCCAGTTGAGTTAGTCGCACTGGCACTGCCTGAAGGAGGACTCTGATTTAGCGGCGTCAAGTTTGGCGCAGACGCATTCTCCTCGCTGCCACCACAACCGAAAAGACTGAGTACCGCTATACAAATGATGTAAATGGGCTTGTTCATGGCATTAGTACCTAATTAGGGAGTCCGCTCGGTTAGAACAAATGCGCCTCCTGCTTGCACATTTGGCTGGTTGATTTCATACAAGCTGATATCGCCTAAAATACTACTGGCACCATCAATGAAGATACCGCTCATGATCCCGTCAGCTAGATTGTTGTTATGCGAGGCAAAATTAATATTTACATCGAGAGCGTTCTCGCGAATTAGACCGTTGAATGCAGCAAACCACTCACCTTGAGGATCGGAAAACGATATATTTCCCGTTGGTATGCTGGCGGTATCGAAATTAACCGTGATAGACATGTTTAGGTTTGATATTGCGCCTGCAGAACTGGTGAAATCGTTGCTTAGCAACTGGTCAAACGTCGCACTACCTGAACGCACGATGCCTTGATCATCGGGCAATATTCTCGATACCAATTGGTCGTTGTCGATGAATGTCTCGCCGAAAGTGTCGATCTCAATATCCGCTTGTTGCAGCGTTGGGGCCATCCGTGACTGACTCTGAGCGGATAATACGGCGAATTGAGGGGCCTCATCTTGGGGGAGATTGAGTAGCCGCTCATTGCTATGACCGACGGTGAATTGAACCGGCGCTAGAATCAAAAACTCAACACTGCCGTCAGCTCTGACGATAGCAAAGCGGTAGTTCTCGTCGGGCCCAAGCGAGAACTCGGTGTTACTGCGCTCAACGCTTACATCGATGGTTCCTTGCCAGCCAGCAAGGTACAAGTCACCATCAACGAGCTCTGCTTCGTAGTGCGTACCGCGGACCCCGATACTGGCAATCGGCGTATCCAGTCGGTAATTTTCAGCGTTTGATTGCAAAGCACCGGTGACCGTCCTCAGTCCGCCTTTTAACAGCGACATGCTAACAGAACCTTGCTCGGTCTCAGCGTTAAACTGGTAATCAGATATTGCCAGTTGCGAGTCTTGTTGTAATGACAGTAATCCTCCATCAATCATGCGCAATTGGGTAGCGCTTAATTGGCCAGTGGTTACGCTATCAATGGTAAACACTGGAGCTCTTCTGGTCAGCGCTCGTTCGCCACTGTCGTTATTGGCGGCATTAACTTCACCTCTTGCCATGATGGTTTTGCCCGCCGATTCTTGGGCGTGCAGATAGGCGCTGCTAGCACACATTAGGCAAAAGGCTATGAATCCCCACACGATAGAGACAAAATAGATTGGTTTAGAATTCATAACTGGCTCCCAACCAGAATTTAACTCGCTGGTATTCGTAGATGTCGATTTCACTGTCATTTTGAAGGTAGGTGAAACGGCTGATCAGTGCCCACTGTTCAGACATTGCATATACAAGCTCAATATCTGAACTAAAAAAGCTATCCTCGCGTGTTTGAGCAAATAGCGGATGAACGCCTTGATATTCAGAGTCTAAATAATCCAGGGAAAGTGAATATTCCCAGTTTGAATCAATGCGCTGTCGCCACTGATAACCAATACCCCACAAATCGCGATCCAGAAACGCTTGGTTATCGGACGCTTGCTCTTGACCAAACTGAAATTCAAGCCGGTGCAATCCATTCTCCGTGACTTTTTGGAGCCAAGCATTGGCCAGCAGTTGATCGCGGTCAAAACCGAGAAACTCGTCGTAATCTTCACTGGAGATGACCACCGAGAGACCCGCTATAAGTCGCTGCTCAATAGGTTTGCTTGCACCAAGCATCACGCCGTAGTAATCCAATAGCGTATCGCCGTCTAACCAGAGTGGTCGGTAGAACACAGAGCCAGACACGTCAATGTTGTTGAGTCGGGTCTTGTAGCCTGCATTAGTGGTCAGAAATGTACGGTTTAATGCCAATTCGTCCTCATATTCAGCATGCAATATCGAGGCACCTAGCTGCCAACTGGAGTGTTGGTCAATCGGTTGTACGTATGCCGCCTGGGCCTGTAAATCTCCATATAAGCTTTGATTTTCGAGGCTCTCATCAAAAAGGCTGATCCTACCGAGTGCCGGTATAGTGATGAATTCATCTTCGACACCGTTATTGGGGTTACTGTCGCTGCCGAGGCCAAAGCGAATGTGGCGAACCCAATGTTGTTCCCGTCGTTTTTGCTGCTTGTCTATGGTTGTAAGGTATGTGGATATTGCATCACTGAGTTCACTGTTCGTTCCGAGCGCTCGCTGCAGTACGGACAATTCCTGCTTTGCTGCGTCTAGATTACCCAACTCATAATAGCTTAAAGCAAGGCCAAATCTGGCGTCATAAGCGTTTGGCTGCAATTGCAGAACACGCTCAAATGCAAATACTGCTTGGTCCAAATTGCCCGACTGTTTCGCTGCAACAGCAAACGCATAGTCGAAGTCTGGGTCTCCCTCTAACTCGGCTTGGTTGGCAATTGCGAGGGCAAACGCTTGGTCTGGACTTTGCTGATTCAGCAATTCCATTATTTGTTGGACCGCTTCAGACTGCGAAGCGTATGAGGGGGTTGCCGACAACATAACGAGCAACACCACTAACGACGGTTTAACTATCGGTTTGGACAGCATAATTCGACGGTTGTGTGTGCCTGGTAATGTTAACTATAGAGCAAAATTTAAATTTTTCTTGTTGTGACAAAAAGCAGGCGTGACATCATCTGCAAAACGTAAGCTTGAAATGGCTTTTTATGCACAAAACCGGTGCAAAACGTCGTTTTTCACTGATTTTAACGGCAAAACCTGACAAATCACTCATATGTTGTCTACGCTTTTGAGAGAAAAATTAATATTCAAAGAGCCCCTTACAACAATTAGGACTATGCGCGCAAAGGAACATTATGCTTTCAATTCTGAAACGTTTTAACATTATCCAAATTTCGGTCACGAGTTTAGTCTTATTTGTGCTACTCGTGTTGGTTTTGTCTAGCTACTCCATCACCAAAACGGCACTCAAAGTCGCCGATGCCAATCAAGACGTCGACACATTACAGCTCGTCGCTGCGTTGGAGCAGGTGGCTCATCATCACGCGGTAGAGCGAGGCTTAACGGCCGGCTATCTCGGGGCCCCAACGCCAAACAAGCTAAGTGCAATAAATCAGCAAAGACAAAAGGCGGATGCAGCTGTCACGACCGTTAACCAAATGCTTTCTCAAGAATGGCCAGAATCCTTCCAGCTTTCTCAGTATATCCAGCCGTTACAAACGCATCTACAGGGTAAAAGTGGGCTGCGAAAACAAGTCAATGACCAGGCTGCACCAGGTGCCTTTGCCTTTTACAGTCAACTGAACCGATTAGCACTTGATGCGGCGCGGTTTATAAATGCGAATGTGACAGCGAAAAATGTCCGGGATGAAAATAATGCAGTACTCTTGTTTGCCCAGTTTAAAGAGCGAGCAGGGCAGGTTCGCGGTAAGATCAATGGCGTCTTGGCGCGGCAGTCTTTGACGGCTGCAACTGCCACTGAGATTAGCAATTATCTCAGTGATATAGAGTTGGTAAGTACTTACTTATTAGCTACCCTTGACGCTTCAATAAAAGAGCAGTTTCAGGCTGTTATCGGTGGCTCAACTAGTCAACAAATTTCGCGGATCACTGGCCAGCTACTCAGAGACAGCACGCCTGATTTTACGCAGCTACCCAGTTCAGCGGATTGGTTTCCTCTGGCGACCGAGCAGATTGGTGCAGTTAAGGGTTTGTTGGATAAACAAACGCAAGGTGCGCAGCAAACAGCATCAGACATGGCATCCGAAGCTCAAACGATGCTGTGGATATTGGTGCTGGGAATTCTTGTAACCGTCAGCTTAATAGTGGTGTTAAATGTGTTCTTGGTCGTGAATTTAGGCAGAGAATTGCGGGAGTTAACGACGACCCTAAACAAGGTTGCGCAAGAAGGTGATTTGACTTTGGATGTGCGTTTAGATTCAAAAGACGAGCTGGGTTTTATTTCAAAAGCAATTCACGGCACCATTCACTCGTTCAAAGCGTTGGTTGTGGGTTTGGCCGAATCGATCGACACCAATCGTCGCCTCAATGACAAGTTGGTCAATAGCGCAAACAAGGTTCAGGATCACGCCAATGAAACCAACGGTTTAGCCAGCAATATCGCGACCTCAATAGAGCAAATGTCGGCGACCACCAAGGAGATCGCTCAGTCTGCGGCACGTTCGATTGAATCATGCTCAACATTAAATGATACCGTCAACAACGCGAATGATATGAATCGTCAAACCAGAGAGGCGATGCAGCAACTGACACAAGATATGTCCGATGTGGCAGAGCGCGCAAATGACATGGAGGGGCAGCTAGGCGAAATTAATGGCATGTTAGCGACTATCGATAGTGTCGCTGAGCAGACCAACTTACTTGCGTTAAACGCCGCAATAGAGGCCGCTAGAGCTGGTGAGCAGGGACGTGGTTTTGCTGTTGTCGCTGATGAAGTTCGTTCACTGGCGCAAAGCTCGAAGCAATCATCGGATCGCATTGCCGAGTTACTAACGGGCTTGGGCGATGTCAGTCAGGCAATGATTGGTTCTATCCGTAGCACGGTGACCAGTGCGGAAGAGACCTATGAACGCTCACTGGAAACCGAGAATCTGGCCGCCAGTCTTAATGAGCAGGCGTCCAATGTTGAAACCGTGACAGCATCTGTCGCCGCTGCTGCAGAACAGCAGTCTACGGTCACACTTGAGATGGCAGCAGACGCAGTCAAAGTTGCCGATGCAGCATCAGCAGAAGTTGACGCCGTGCGAGAAATGCATAGTATCTCTGGAGACTTAGATACCAACTCGCAAACCCTTGAACGTACGATGAAAGGGTTTAAGATTCATTAGGATTTGAATGCAGTTACATACCATCAAAGGGTATATTCAAAACATTTTTTTGGTTGAGTACCCAGACGGGCTGTTGTTGTTAGATGGGTGCAGCCGCGCTGATGTCGACAATGTATGCACGTTTATCGAATGCGACTTGAAACGCTCATTGCAAGATTTGAAATGTATAGTCGTGACCCATATGCACCCGGATCATGCCGGAGGTGCCCATCGATTGCGTTCGCTCACAGGTTGTAAACTTTATGCACACCCCAACGCAGCTGGCTGGTACTCGGGCTTTATGGGGCGCTTGTCACACTTTATTGATATTGTGTTAGCACTCTGGGTTGCGGGACGCATGGGGCAATCCAAGAAGTACCTGTGGTATTCGGCGGTCTTGAAACCTGACGATTTACTTGAAGACGAGCAAGTCATTCCTGAGTTTCCTGACTGGCAAGCTTTGTACACTCCCGGTCATACAAATCACGATTTGTCCCTGTATCATCAGCCGAGTCACCAGGTGTATGTGGCGGACCTTATTGTCAGAGTTAAAGGTCGCAATACGCCGCCATACCCAGTCTGTCATCCCAATCAATATCGACGCTCGTTACAGCGCATCGCTGCGTTGAATACGCCCAATGTGTTATTCGCGCATGTCTTTCCTCAACCATTGAGTCCAGAGGATATTGATGAAGTGACTAAATTGGCGCCGTCACGTCCAAAAAACCATTGGCATTCGAGCAAATCTCGGATTTATCGGGCATTGAAGCTTCCGCTTGGCAAGTAATTGGTAGCACAGCCAATACTCGGCACGGCGTTATGATGATGTGGATCAAGGCGAGCGAGAGCGCTCTAGCCTAATCTACAATAACTGTTTGTCACATGGTCTGTGAATGCATGTTAATTGAATCATCTGCGTCAGCTGAGATCGCGCTCAGCGCCTCACATCTCACCAAAATTTATAAAACCGGTGATGTTGAAGTGCGCGCTTTAGATGATGTCAGTTTTGAGCTCCGAAGGCATGAAATGGTGGTGCTATTGGGGGCATCAGGAAGCGGCAAGTCTACCTTGCTCAATATTCTCGGTGGCTTGGATGTGGCGACTTCCGGTGTGGTAACGTTTGGGCAACAGGATCTCAGTGCCGCTACCGATCACGAGTTGACTCAATTTCGCCGTGATCATGTCGGCTTTGTCTTTCAGTTTTACAACCTCATTCCAAGCCTGACCGCCCGCGAAAACGTGGCGCTAGTGACTGAGATTGCGCGAAACCCCATCTCACCAGAGCAAGCACTTGAATTAGTAAAATTACACGATCGTTTGGACCATTTCCCGGCTCAATTGTCGGGTGGCGAACAGCAACGTGTGGCAATTGCTCGGGCCATCGCGAAACAGCCGGATATCTTATTGTGTGATGAACCAACTGGCGCGCTAGATAAACAAACCGGGATATTAGTTATGGAAGCTATTGAGAATATCAATCGCGAACTCGGTACATCGACGGCGGTAATCACACATAACACGGTCGTGGGGGGAATGGCGGACCGAATCGTCTCAATATCAGACGGTAAGATTGCCGGTATTGTGCAAAATCAGCACCGACAAGCTGCCGCGCAACTGGACTGGTGATGACGTGATTTCGACCAGAGCTTTAGATAAGAAACGCTGGCGTGATCTATGGAAACTGCGGGGACAAGTATTAGCAGTCGCCATGGTTATCGCTTCAGGTATCGCGACACTCGTGATGTCGATATCTACAATTGAAGCACTACAAGACAGCACCGACGCCTACTATCAGCGATATCGCTTTGCCGATGTATTTGCCAATCTGACTCGGGCACCGGATTCACTGGTGCAACGATTATCGCAAATCGCCGGTGTGCAAACGGTGCAAACCCGAATTACCAGTTACGCCACGGTTGATGTCGAAGGATTTGCTGAGCCAGTGATCGGCCGCATGGTGTCGATTCCAGAGTACCGACAACCGAGTCTAAATCAACTCGTATTGCGCAAAGGCAGTTGGATAACTGGGAAAGCTGAAAATCAGGTTATTGTCAGTGAAAACTTTGCTGATGCGCATGGATTAACGATTGGCGATAACCTATCGGTGATCATGCGCGGAAACAAGCGAACGCTAACAATTGTCGGGGTGGCGATAAGCCCAGAGTTTATTTATACACTTGGTCCTGGCGCCTTGTTACCTGATGATGCGCGGTTTGGCATTTTATGGATGTCGCGCGAAGTACTTGGCGCCGCCTATGATCTCGAGGATGCCTTTAACGATGTCAGTATTTCATTGAGTTATCAGGCTGAGCTTCAACCAGTGCTCGACGCTGTTGATCAACTGCTTGAACCGTATGGTGGCGTCAGCGCAGTAGGGCGCGCCGATCAGCTGTCGAACTGGTTCATTATGAATGAAATCGAGCAACAGAAAACCATGGCGACCGTATTACCGGTGATATTTATTGCCGTGGCAATTTTCCTGTCAAATATGGTGTTAGGGCGGTTGATTGCGACCGAACGCACGGAGATTGGCTTACTGAAAGCGTTTGGCTATAGCAAAGCACAAATTGCGTGGCACTACATACGCATGATGCTTGCGATTGGTGGAATTGGCATTGTGCTGGGTTGTGCCATCGGTTTGTTGTTCGGTCGCTACAATACTGAGATGTACGCCGAAATGCTGGGTTTTCCACTGCTTATCTATCAACCCGGCGCGATTAATTTGGTGGTGGCTACAGCCATTGGCTTAACTGCGTCATTACTCGGCGCTTTAGGCGCTGTCAGCAATGCCGCAAGTTTGCCGCCGGCACAAGCCATGCAGCCACCTTCACCACCGAGCTATCGGCAAAGCGTGTTATCCGGCAAGCGCTTAAATCGGTTGTTTGATCAACCAACGCGTATTGCACTGCGCCAGATAGAGCGTTGGCCAATACGTTCACTTATGACGAGTATTGGCGTCGGTTTCTCGGTCGCGTTAGTGGTCATGATTTATCATTGGGAGGACTCACTCAATCATTTGGCGCGCGTCTACTTCAATGAGGCACAACGCCAGGATATGGTTGTCGGTCTTTCTGAGCCTAGAGCACTCTCGACGATCAATGATTTCGCAAAGCTACCAGGCGTGTTAAGAGCGGAACCAATGCGCTACATCAGCGCGGATATAAGTGCGAATCAAGTGACTCACCGAGGTACTTTAACCGCGATTGAACAACTCAGTACCTTGCAGCCGATTTATGATGACGCACAGCGCCAAGAAGTACCTGTACCGGATAGTGGTGTTGTGATCGCGACGCGCCTGGCTGAAAAACTTAATGTGCGAGTCGGCGATGAAATCACGCTCGATATTCTCAGTGGCCGCAGGCCTACTCTGACACTTAGTGTAGTGGAGACTATTGAGACTTACATTGGTATGCCTGCATACATCAATCTCGACTTTATTAATCAGCAGCTCTTAGAAGCCCCCAATATGGAGTTTGCCAACATCCGAGTTGACAAGGCTCAGCAAAATGCTTTGTTTGAGTATTTGAAGCAAACCCCCGTCGTCGGCGCGATTACCATAAAACAAGCTGCACTTGCATCTTTCCAAGATACCTTAATAAAACACTTAATGACATTCATCAGCATGTTCAGTGGACTAGCAGCCGTGCTGGGATTTGGGGTTGCTTACAACAGTACCAGGATAGCGCTATCTGAGCGCGGGCGAGAACTGGCAACCTTACGGGTTCTCGGCTTCTCGAGAGGAGAAATTTCCTATGTATTACTCGGCGAAGTGATGCTCCTCATCGCTTTTGGATTAACCATTGGCTGTATTCTGGGATATGGCTTGGTATCACTGATTATTGCTGCATTTGATACCGAGCTGTTTCGCATTCCCCACTACACAGAAGCGTCGACCTATGGACTTGCAGTGTTGGTTATTTTCTTCGCAACACTTGTCTCTGCTGCCATTGTGCGCCGACGCGTAGACAAATTGGATTTAATACGAGTGCTAAAGACTCGAGAGTAGAGGAAGGTCAATCATGCAAGCACAACAACAAAGATGGCGATTTTGGTCGATCGTGTCCGCACTTTTCATTGCCGGTCTGGCGTTTGCTTTCTGGCCGCGAGCGGTTTTGGTTGACCTTGCTATTGTAGAACGTCAAACCTTGAAAGTGACCGTGTCAGAAACTGCCGATACACGCGTTCACGACGTGTACACCCTGTCAGCACCGATTAATGGTCGCTTACGACGAATTGAATACGAAGTTGGTGACTCTGTCGAAGCTGGCGTTTCCGTGCTAGCCGACATTGAGCCAGTAGATGCTGCCTTTCTAGACCCTCGCAGCGAGGCGCAAGCGCAAGCCGAATTGAAAGCTGCTACGTCGGCTAAAGACCTTGCTGGTGAGGAGGTAAAACAAGCTGAAGCAGAACTCGAATTTGCCCAAGGCGAATTGGCTCGGATACGTGAACTACGACGCCAAAATACTGCCTCGCAGCGAGATTTAGACAATGCTGAGCGCAACTTCAAAACGGCTCGAGCGCTGCTTGCAACCGCGCACGCAGCGCTGCAAATGCGCACATTCGAACTGCAACGCGTACAAGCAGTATTAACACCGCCGAATAGTGGTCGAAGTCAGTCAGGCCTATGCGATTGTATGTCCGTTGTGGCACCCATTTCTGGGACGGTGTTGAATGTTATTACCAAGAGTGAAGGGGTTGTCAACGCCGGCGCGCCGTTGTTGGAGATCGGTGATCCCAAGGACCTTGAAATCGTCATTGAGATGTTGTCGATGTACGCCGTTCAAGTTTCCGAGGGCATGCTGGTGGATATCGATAATTGGGGCGGTGAGCAACCCTTGCGAGGCCGGGTAAAACGCGTAGAGCCACTCGGATTTACTAAGTTTTCAGCACTTGGCATTGAGGAACAAAGGGTTAATGTGCTCGTGGAAATCCTTAATCCATATTCTGAGTGGCAACGTTTGGGGCACGGCTATCAGGTTGAAACAGCGGTAATCTTGTGGGAGCAGGATGAGGTGCTTTCAGTGCCCATTACGGCGCTATTTCGCCAAGGCGAAGAATGGATGATTTATGTGGTCGAAGATGGCGTAGTAGCGCAACGCGCAGTGCAACTTGGTCAGAAGAACAGTCAGATTGCACAAGTTTCTCAGGGGCTCGAGCAAGGAGACGTCATTATCCGTTACCCCAATGAGCAAATTGCCCCTGGCGTTAAGGTGGAGTCGCGCGCTGACGTTACGGCCTTGTGAACAGCTAGCGTAAATGCGTTAATCGATGACCAATTCGAACACTTTTGAGTTGCGTTGAAAGTTGTACAGTTGCTGCTTTTGTGACGGCAATTGATCCAGACTAGATGGTTTAAAACCCTGCTCCAAAAACCAGTGGGCAGTTACGGTGGTTAAAACGAATAATCGCTCAATGCCGTTTTGTTTCGCGTGTTGGATGACTTGTTCGAGTAATCGTTCACCACGCGATTTACCCCGATAATCACGATGTGTGGCGACACAGGCTAACTCTGCACATCTATCTTCGGGATAGCTGTAAAGTGCTGCGCACCCAATGATCATGCCATCTCTTTCGATCACACTGAAGTGTTCTATTTCGTTTTCCAGTCGCTCTCTCGACCGTTTAACCAAAACACCACTTTCTTCCAATGGCTTAATTAGCCGGAGAATACCACCGACGTCTTCGATGTAGGCTTGACGGAGTTGCTCATAGTGATTACGCAGAACTAAAGAGCCTGTGCCATCTCGTGTAAACAGCTCCTTCAATAATGCGCCGTCTTTTTCGTAGCTGATACAATGTGCGCGTGGAATATCGGCCGCAACACTTGTACTCAGTGCGCGCAGCACACTGGCTTCGGTAACGATCGATTGACTGTCAATCAAGCTGCGCAGTTGTTCAAGCTCAATGGTGCGCAGCAGCTTACCATTATTATCAATGATGCCTTTGCCATGGGAAAACACGATCAGTTTGTCTGCACCAAGCGCAATGGCTGCGGATGTTGCGACATCCTCGTGCGACAAGTTGAACACTTCCCCGGTGGGTGAGTAACCCATGGGTGATAGCAATACAATGGACCCATCGTTGAGGTGATCGTTAATTCCTTCCACATCAATGCGCCGCACTAATCCGGTGTTTTCAAAATCAATACCGTCCCGCACTCCAATCGGTTTCGCGACGACAAGGTTGCCCGAACAGACGCGAATTTGCGCGCCGTGCATGGGGGAGTTCGGCAGTCCCATTGTCAGTAGCGCCTCAATGTGCGACCGAACTGAGCCTGCGGCGTCTTTGACGCACTCCAGTGTGGGCTTATCTGTAATACGAGTATCTTCTTGGAAACGCCCTTCTATGCCTCGTAATGCAACGCGAGCATCAATTTGAGGTCTGGCTCCATGAACCAGTACCAGCCTAATACCTAAACTAGAGAGCAGACCAATGTCGTGAATGATATTGGCAAAGTTCTCATGTTCAATCGCCTCGCCGCCAAACATCAATACAAAGGTTTTCCCCCTGTGAGCATTGATATACGGCGCGGAGCTACGAAATTGGCGGATACTATCTTGATCATTAATAACCATGGGCAATTCCTTTGACTATGCCTCTTGCTGCTGCAACCACTCACGCGCAGCCTGCATGGCTAGAGCAACCGGCTGTGCACCAGTACCACCGAGAATATTGCGTTTGTCTAACAGGTGATCCAAATCTAATACCGGATAAACATCGTCCTCTATTACCGCTGCTATGGCCTGAAGATCGGACAAGCTTAAATCCTCGATTCCGCAATTCAATTCAATGGCTTTCAATACTGCTTGGCCCGACAAATCATGCGCGGTTCTGAACGGTATTCCTTTCTCGACCAAGTAGTCAGCAAGTTCAGTAGCGTTGGCATATCCTCGTTGTGCGGCGTCTCGACAACGCTCAGCATTCATGCTCAAACCGTCAATGACCTCGGCACCGATAGACAAACATATATGCCATTGCTTGAAGGCGTCCATTGCGCCTTCTTTGTCTTCCTGCATATCTTTGTTATACGCCAGAGGTAGCCCTTTCATGGTTACCAGCAAACCTTGTAGGTGACCAAATACTCGGCCACATTTACCGCGCATCAATTCGAGACCGTCAGGGTTTTTCTTTTGTGGCATCAATGAGCTGCCAGACGTAACGTCATCCGACAATCGAGTAAAACCAGCTTCTCCAGAGTTATAGAAAATCAAGTCTTCTGCTAAGCGCGAAAGGTGCATCATACTGGTCGACGCACAAAACAGAATTTCGAGCACGAAATCTCGATCAGAAACGGCATCCAAACTATTGGTGCAAGGTTTTGCAAAGCCCAGTTCATCAGCAATGGTCTGGCGATCAATGGGGTAGGTGGTACCCGCCAGTGCTCCGCATCCAAGCGGCGAGTGATTGATACGTTTGAGCGCGTCTTGCAAGCGCTCATGGTCGCGCTTGAGCATTTCTACGTAAGCCAAACACCAATGCGGGAATCGCACAGGCTGAGCCCGTTGTAAATGCGTATAGCCCGGCAATACGACTGATTCGTTGCGTTCGGCGCATTTGACGAGCGATTCAACCAGTCTGACAAGATCAGTACCAAGCGCTTGCACGTGACTGCGACACCAAAGGCGGAAGTCAGTGGCGACTTGGTCATTTCGACTGCGACCGGTATGCAGTTTACGGCCGATGTCGCCGACTGCTTCGATTAGTGCCGCCTCAACAAAACTATGAATATCTTCTTCGTCACTTGCATCAAAATCTAATGTGCCAGCATTCGCTTGGACCAACAGGACCTTTAGCGCACTGGTCAATGCTTGATGTTCGTCATCCGTTAGCACACCGGCTGATGCAATCGCGTTAGCCCAGGCAATCGAGCCGGTAATATCTTCAACCGCCATTTGTTGATCAAATGGCAAACTGTCATTGACCTGACGAAACATTTGGCTGCTCGAGCCAGTGAAACGACCACCCCATAATGCCATGACTTACGCGCCTCCTTGCTGTTTCATTGCTTTGATTCGGCTGGAAAGACTGAATAGGCGGATGAAACCCTCAGCATGACTTTGATCGTATACGTCATCAGCGCCAAAGGTTGCAAAATCTTCCGAGTAAAGACTGTTCGGTGAGCGGCGCTGAGTGACCGTCGCTTGGCCTTTGAACAGTTTGACGACAATATCGCCAGTAACATGTTGAGCGAAACTCGCCGCCCCAGCTAACAGCGCATCATTCAGCGCGGTATACCAACGGCCGTCATACATGACATGGGCGAACTCTAGACCGATCTGCTCCCGATACTTAAGCGCCGACTTATCGAGTACCAAAGTCTCCAGCGCTTTATAGGCTTTTAATAGTACGGTGCCGCCGGGTGTTTCATAGCAGCCACGAGACTTCATGCCGACCAAGCGATTCTCAACAATATCAATTCTGCCGACGCCATGTGGTGAAGCAATCGCATTGAGTTTCATTAAGGCGTTGTATGGACTCAATGCTTCTCCGTCTACGGACACCAAACGACCTTGATCAAAACTCAAGGTCACATACCCGGCCTGATCAGGCGCTTGCTCAGGATCTGTGGTCATGGTCCATACTTGGTCGGTAGGCTCGCACCAGGGATCTTCGAGCTCGCCGCCCTCGTGAGATATATGCCAAGCATTTGCATCTCGGCTGTAGATTTTCGTCGCCGAAGCCGAAGTCTGGATTTTGCGCTCTGCCAAATAATCGAGGAGGTCTTCGCGCGATACCATATCCCACTCACGCCATGGTGCAATCACCGCTAAGTCCGGTGCCAAAGCGGCAAATGTGCTCTCAAATCGCACCTGATCGTTACCTTTACCAGTACAACCATGCGATAAAGCGTCTGCGCCAACTTTGCGAGCGACTTCTACTTGTGCCTTCGCAATGACCGGGCGCGCCATTGAAGTGCCCAATAAGTATTCGCCTTCGTAAACAGCGCCAGTCGTTATGGTTGGATAAATAAAATCACTGACGAACTCTTCTTTGAGGTCGACGATATGACACTCACTGGCACCTGATGCAATCGCTTTTTCTTCTAAGCCTTCAAGTTCTTCATCCCCTTGACCGACATCTGCGGCGAAAGCGACTACTTCGCACCCATAGTTTTCTCGCAACCAAGGGATGATTGCCGAAGTGTCCAAACCCCCAGAGTAGGCTAATACAACTTTTTTAACCGATTTCATTTTGTTAATCCTGTATTCGTTGGCTTAGTTAGCCGTCATCAAATGTACTAAAATTGCGTTTTGTGCATGCATACGGTTTTCCGCCTGCAGCATGAGTAATGAAGCGCTACTGTCCATCAAACTGCCGGTAATCTCAAGATCTCTGTGTGCCGGCTGGCAGTGCATAACGTACTGCGCACCGCTGCTCGCCATCAGGGATTCGTTAACTTGATAAGGCATGAATTTGTCTTTGATCTCACTTAGTGGGGTATCGTCGCCCATTGAAAGCCACGTGTCGGTATAGAGTATATCGGCGCCAGTTTCAGCCAGCGTGGCTAAATCATTGCTGTGTGTGATGGATGCGCCAGTTTGTAGGCCTATTGCTGCCGCTTTGGCAAGGATGCCTGGATCAACTTCATGGCCTTGCGGAGTAACAACGACTTGATTGCATCCCAATAGGGCACCGACTAATAGCAGCGAATGCGTGACGTTATTCCCGTCGCCGATGTAGGCCATTGTTTTGCCTTTCACCGTGCCGAATTTCTCAAACATACCTAAATAGTCAGCCATTGCTTGGCATGGGTGGTATAGGTCACACAGAGCATTTACCACAGGAATGTTGGCTGCTTGATCTAGGGTAACCAAGGTTTGATGGTCAAAAACTCTAGCGACAATTGCATCCGCCCAGCAAGCCAAATTAGCCCCCATATCCTGCATATCTTCTCGACCATTTAACTTGTTGGACTGACTGTCTAAATAAACCAAATGGCCACCCAGTTTGTTAATCCCAATGTCAAAACTAACCCGAGTCCGCAGCGATGGCTTTTCAAACAGTGCTACCACGGACTTACCTGCCAATCGTTGCGAATAGCGCTCTGGTTGGGTTTTCACGTCAACCGCTAATTTGAGCAAGGTCTCTACCTGTTCGGGTTGCCACTCGGCAAAGGTTAAAAGGCTATTCGAAGTCATGGCAATGTTTCCTCAGTTTGTTGTGCTGCGGGTTGTACCGCAGTGCCAAAAGATGATTGTTGTTGTGTCGCATGTGCAAATAGGGCTTTCGGCTCATTCCAAGCGCCGATGAAGACTGATTTATTAATAGTATTGGCAGCGACCTGAGCTGCTTTGACCTTGACGAGCATACCACCTTCAATAACGCCACTATCGATAAGAATTTGTGCAATGGTGGGGGTTAGCGATTTGAGCGGCCGTTTTACCTCATCTAACACCGCCGGAACGTCGGATAACAAATACAAATCTGCACCCAGTAGTTGTGCAATCGCAGTAGCTGCCTGATCAGCATTAACATTTAACAGTCTGCCGCTTGTATCACATCCGATCGAACTGATGACGGGTAAAAAACTCTGCTCCAGCAGGCTATTTAGCAGGGTAGGATTGTTAGGTTTGGCAGAACCTACCGCTTGTAGTGCTGGGTTGAGTTCTGCACACGTTACACTGTCGCCATCGAACAGACTTAGGCCGACCGCATTCAGTCCGCCGGCATAGGCAAACGCGCATAGTTGCTTGTTTGCGGTGCCAGCAAGCGCGCCGGCGATATAGGGCATTTGTTCATCGGGGGTAACGCGCAAGCCCTGGTATTTCTCCGATTTTTGGCCCAGCTTTGTAAGTAAGGATTCCACGCCATTGCCACCGCCATGCACAATGATGACGGGTCGGTGTCGCTGAATGTGTTTAATACTGGCAAGCCACTGTTTGAGTATTTCGGGGTTGTCGAGCAACGCACCACCCACTTTACATACCATCGGCGTCTTCATTACTTATCTCCAGAGGCTTGATGGAGGCCGATGTGGGTGGCCTGTCCCGTTGCTAAATTTGCGCATTGCACGGCCTGACTGGCCGCGCCTTTTAACAAATTGTCAATTGCCGATGTAATCACGATATGACCGCTACTTGGCTCAAATTGCCAGTGAATATCGGCGTAGTTGAGCCCGACAACATCATCTAGTCTTGGCGCCGTTTTGAGCAACCTAACCATGGGTTGATGCTCATACGCTTGATGAAACGCATCGTTAACTTGCTGCTCACTTACACCATATTTCAAGCGGCAAACGGTAGTCGCGAGAATGCCGCGTTTAAAATTGCCTAAATGCGGGGTGAAGATCACTGGATGGCCCAAATAGGCCGCAATTTCTGGGGTATGCCGATGGGACAATATGCCGTATGCCTGCAAACTCACTTCACAGAAACTATTCGTTAAGGCTGCTTTTCTTCCAGCGCCACTAACACCTGACGTCGCATTGATGATCGGATAGTGATTTTCATCCAGTAATTCTTTGTGGCTCAATGGTTTAGTTGCCAGTAGTGATGCGGTAGGGTAACAACCCGGAACGGCAACAAACTGTGCTTGGCTAATTTGTTTTGCATACCACTCAGCTAATCCGTAGACGGCCAGCCCTAATGTTTGATGTTGCTGATGTGCAAATCCATAGTACTGCTCGAATACTTGACGGTCTTGCAAACGGAATGCGCCACTTAAATCGAACACTTTGGCAGATCCAGTTAGTAATGTGTCAGCCCAATCATGGCTCGCTTGGTGAGGCGTGGCTAAAAATACAATATCAAACTGCGCAGCAATCACCTGCAACGACTCGTCACTTAGCGGTGTAAGTGGCAAATCGATTTGACCGGTAAGCTGCGGATATAGCTGACATAACGGTTTTCCAGCATCCGCACTGTTAGTGGATACATACAATGCTGCTAATTCAAACACCGGATGATGGTGGATTAAACGCGCAAGTTCAGCTCCCGTATAGCCACTTGCACCAATAATGCATGTCTTCATGTTTATTCATTCAATAAAAGTAAAAAAAGCTTTTTATCTTTGCGAGATGCGAGGTTTCCAGCAGTGCACCAAGCAAAGATAAAAAGAGTGCTACATGTTGCTATCGACTTCGTCGATCAATCCCGCGGATGTAGCGATTTAGGGAGTAGTGTTCGGTAACTCGTTGTTTCAATTTCATGGTCTAGACTAGTCATTTCCTAACGACAGTTGCAGGATAACTTGAAAGTGAATAAAAATGCAATAAAAAAGAATAAAAATACAAAAATAAATTAACTGGTCTTATCTGTATGGGGATTGTGTTTGGGTAGCATCAGTGTCACATTGCCATTATCACTTTCTTAAATACGCCTTAAATTGACTATGCTTACTTCCTGCAAACGACCACGTTGTTCGTTATTTGCGTCACTGTGTCTATTACTTTTTAGTGTTTCGTTTAACAGTGGTGCCCAGGTATTTAAACCGCTGCCAGAGGCCGTTGCCAACAATGCCGTTGCACGTGTCATAGTGGATGGCGAGGTTCGCATACTCAGTTTTATGGGGCTTGGGAGCAACAAAGACTACAGTGCCGTGCACAACAAGGCGTATGAATGGCGAGCGCAAGCGGCTGCCTGGCAGCCGATACCGAATGTACCAAGTTCTCTGCCGCTAGACGGACGCTTGGCATCTATTGCGGTTGGCGTTGGTCAATATGCGTATCTCTTTGGCGGTTACACCGTTGCCAAAGATCACACTGAAATCTCGAGTCCAGATAACTTTCGTTACGACTCGGAAAACAGACGATATGAAGCGATTGCGCCAATGCCTGTCGCCGTAGATGATGCGGTGGCGTTAGCGTATAAGAACCGCTACATCTACTTGGTAAGTGGTTGGCACAATGATGGCAACGTAAATCTCACCCAACTGTATGATGTGAAGCGCAATGCTTGGGTACAAGCATCGCCTTTTCCGGGAAGAGCCGTATTTGGACATGCAGGTGGTATTGTTGATGACACAATGATCATCTGTGATGGCGTTGCCGTTGAGTATTATCCAGAGAAGCGTCGTGATTTTAAAGCAGAGCCAACTTGCTTTAAAGGCGTCATTAGCGCTGAAGATCCCAGTCGCATTGCGTGGACAACGCTGAATCACCCAACTGGCGTCGCACGATATCGCATGGCTGCGGCGGGTATTGCACAGCACGCCGCTGTTGTTTTTATTGGTGGAGCAACCAATCCTTATAACTTTAATGGTGTTGGTTACGACGGCGTACCGTCAGTTGCTAACGAGGACATTTGGGTATTTGATCTCAAACACGAACGCTTGTTTCAGTCTCAATCGAAGCATGCCAGCATGGACCACCGCGGGCTAATACAGGTTGACGATAACCTCATCCGCATTGGTGGAATGGAAAACCCGCAGCGCGTAACTAATAGACTGTTTATCGATACACTAACTGAGATATTTAAATGACAACACCAACTATTGCACTTGTCGCTCACGACCATAAAAAACCGGACTTGCTTGCTTGGTCAGAGCGCCATAAACAGCGATTGGCAGAATTTAAAATTGTAGCGACTGGCACCACAGGGGGATTGATCGGCGAGCAAACGGGTTTGGCTGTGGAACGATTTAAAAGTGGCCCGCTTGGCGGTGATCAGCAAATTGGGGCATTGATCGCTGAAGGCACCTTAGATGCACTGTTCTTTTTCTGGGACCCTCTCAATCCTGCACCGCACGATCCGGATGTGAAAGCACTGTTGCGTTTGTGTTCCGTTTGGAATGTGCCGGTTGCGTGTAACTTATCTACGGCTGATTTATTGATCTCGTCACCGTTGTTCATGTCACAGGACTATAAAAGAGAAATGCCGACATATTAGCCGGCATTTCACACTTTCAGCTGATTGGGTGGTTAGTGTAGTGCAGGTAAAAATGCGTGTGTTTTTTGTGGTAGTAACCCGACCACAAACTGACGGCTTTGGTGCCAATAAGCCGACAACAATAACAAACTGCCGCCAATACAAATACCTGTCATAGCCAGACTGTGACTCACAAAACCGTAGTTCTCCAGTAGGCCGCTCATGGCATACACAACATATATCAATGCGGAAACCATGATGGCGCGTCTATCAACGGCGATAGAAACCAATGCCAACATGAGGTAGATGCCAAGCACCATTAATGCTGTAGAGTAACCGGTCACGCCCGAGAATATGCCCAAGCTACTAAAGATTGGATGCACGATCATGGGGGCCGCCAATAAATGTAACCAAAACGCTACGTCAGATTGACGCGTTTGACGCTGTGGATCTCTGGCATCCCAGTACATTGCGAGTGCAAACGTCAGTAAACCAGCAACAGCGAGATACGGTTGATAATAGAACCTAGCTTCCGGAAATTGACTTACCACGATACCAAAAATTCCAGCAAATAAAGCGACCATACCGGCAGCCAAAGTGATGGGAACTCTAAAGCGTTGCCAATGCAACCACGCGCCAGCTGTGGCTAGACCCGCAGCAGCTAAAAACTGAATTTCAGTAGGCGGTTGGCCGAGTGAAATTGGAATTGAAAATAAACCAACGACAAAGCTAATGAGTAGCGCAATCGCAGGTAGCGCCATGCGCTTTCTACGTACAAAGATTTCAGCGAGTGCCCAAGAGCCTGCTGCGAGCACAACCGCTCCTAACAAGGGAGAAACAGTTTTACCTAACCAGGTAAGCGAGACGAGAAGTAAGCCACTGGCGATAACGACAAAAATATCGTTAAAACCGCCCAATAAACGGAAATTTTCCTCATCAACCTGCACGGTATCGCGGCTTTTGGCGATATGTTGTCTAAATTCATAAACAGCACTGGAGCTGAAGATTCCGTTCTTCACGGCATCGTTGAGTTCTTCATCTGAATACATAATTTTGTCCTCAAATTTTTATGCTAGGCAATTATGCTTTTGCCATAGGCGACTTACAGCAAGATAAAGGCCAAATATAATTTCCTTTAATAACAGTAATTTACATTTATCTCTATTAGCTTTTGGTGAATGTCACCAAGTTTTGTGGGGAAATACCACACTAATTAGTCAAAATTGTCTCGCGTCAGTCAGCCCAACATTTAGGTTTATTCAACCCGTTGATCATAGGCGTGTCTCGCACGTTTAATGTCACTGTGGCGCTCGTCCGCCCAAGCGACCAACTGGTAGAGGGGTTTGACGAGGCTTTCACCCATACCAGTTAATTGATACTCGACGCGAACAGGTACTTCAGGAAACACGGTACGAGTCACGAAACCTTCCCTTTCTAGATCTCTGAGTGTTTGGGTTAACATCCGTTGTGATATTCCCTTTATGCGAAATTTGAGTGCATTAAATCTGTCAGCACCATCGACCAGTGCAAATAAAATCAGCATGGACCATTTGTCACCAATCTGCGCTACAACATTTCTGATCGGACAATCTTCATTGTTCTCGAATATACGACGGTCAGTACTTAAGCGCTTTGTCATTTTTAATCCTTATCGTGAGCAAACTATGTCGGGTTACCAAAAAGTGCCTTACGAACAAAAAACTGCCTAATTGTAGCTTAGGTTACTATTTTTTATAATGGTTATTAATAGTAACCTAGTAATTAAAAGGAATCTAAAAATGTTCAAATTTACACTGAGTTTTGTTCTATTGCTTATCAGTCTCTCAGTATCAGCTCAAACAGACGATAGGCTCGCAATTAACCTAGAGCAGCACGTTAAGACCAGCTGGACAAAACATGAACTCAATAATGCAATGCGTGTGACAGACTTTGTCGAAAACTTGATGAATCGCCACGATTTTGAATACGTTTTAGAGCACTATAACGACAGTGCCTACGTGCAACACAACCGCAATATACCCGATAAAATATCCGGGCTTGTGGGATTCTTGCGGGAATTTGTGGAGGACTATCCAGAATACAGTTATGACGTTAAGAACGTTATGGTAGACGGAGATTTTGTCATTTTCCACTCACATGCGACCTTGCACAAAGGCGACCGAGGCAATGATGCGAAAGGTTTAAATATTATTGATATTTGGCGTTTGGAGCAGGGAAGAATCGTTGAGCATTGGGACTCAATTCAAGCCTTGGATGGCTTCATGCGGCTCTACGCGATGCTCAGCGGTGGCCGCATTGCGAATGATAATGGCGTCTTCTAAGGCGCCTTTTTTCTGGCTTATCTAGCCAGATTGTCATTTCTTGGTCATATTTCATGGGGACACTGAGCAGCTGAAGTTAAAGGTCCATCTCCATGAAATTCGATTCAATTAAGTCGCGTCTAATGCTGATTACAGCAGTATGTGTCATCGGCATGTTGCTCATGATGTTTAACCAGTTGCATTACACGAACCGGTTGTTGGAATTGCATGCGCAGAAGGATGTTGTCAGGGAAATGAGCAATGATTTATTGCAATTAAGGCGACATGAGAAAGACTTCTTACTGCGCTTGGACAATAACTACGTACTCCGATTTGATCAAACTTATCAGCAAATGTCGGAAAAGCTTGTTCAACTGGATACGCTAATGTCGGCACTCGACATCGATGAGAATGAGCTTAATGCGCTTAGCCAAAGCTTAGATGAATACACCTTGTTATTTGGTCAGTTAGTTGAACTACAGACTGAAATAGGTTTGACGCCTTCGAGCGGTTTGCTAGCTGATCTAAATCGCATCAATGGGCAATTGCAGGAGCAATCATTGGTGCGTAAACAGCCACTATTACAAACACTTTGGAGTGAGGTTGTGTTAACTGAAAAGCGCATGTTACTTCAACCTAATGCACAAAGTATTCGTCGCTTCTCGCGCTTGCTTGAGCAATTTTCCATAGCGCTACAAAGTTTTTCTGCGCCACAAAGAGCGTCTTTACAAGCGTTGCTAGAGCAATATCGACTGAGTGCTCAGCGTCTAACCAGTTCGGTTCAACAAATGGGGTTCACTCACCAGAAAGGCTTACGCGGAGAATTTCGCAGCAAAGCTCATCAAGTAGAAGCGCAGTTCAACTCTTACATAACCAGCCTATTGCCGACTATCGCGCTCGAAGAACAGGAAGTTAAGCGCAATAGCCTGTTGATTATGGGGTTTACCGCGCTTGCGTTGGTGTTGTTACTGATTAAGAGCTTTGCAACATTTCACCATGCGTTTGCCAATTTTGTGATGTTTTTCCACCGCTGTAAGAGAGAGTATCAACGTTTAGATGAACGTAAATTGGGTTTTTCCGAGTTTAAATCCTTGGCCGCATTGGCCAATGAAATGGTCGATGCGAAAAAGGAGACCGAGCGTCAGCTACGCAAAATGGAGAAGCAATTGGCGGCGTTAAATCAACAATTAAAGAGCGATGTTTCGGTTGACTAGCGCGGCAATTCAAAATGTAGAAACAATGTTGAACTTCGGTATTTGTGAATAAACAAAGCTAAAGAATTTGTTTATCTTTGAACTGGGTAACGGTTTATTCTATTCAATCATGCTAGGTTCGTCGCAGCAGGATACGCAGACGCGTTTTGATTGCTGTTTAAGCGAAAATTGCTCACGTACCGTATTGCTATAACATCGTCTAATGCGGTCTGTGTGTCTGCGACACTTGCCACCTAGAATCTAGACGTTAAAACAAACGATATTCTGGCCTAACGAACAAACAACAATTATGGAGATCTTATGTTCAAACCAATGATAGCGCCTTTCGGCCGTAAACTCGCGGGAATCTGCTTGTTATCCATGGCAATGAGTCAAACCGTTATGGCGAATCAGCAATTAGCTGACGCAGTGAAGGCGCCTGAGCGAGCGGAAGAGAGTGTTCGCGATCAGTATCGCAATCCCTATGAGACACTCAGTTTCTTTGGCGTGGAGCCGAACATGACTGTGGTGGAGTTGGCGCCGAGCGGTGGTTGGTATACTGAAATTCTGGGTCCATATGTGGCTAAGCAAGGTAAGTTAGTCGCGGGTCATTTTAATATGGAGCGCGAAAACGCACCTGCATACTTCCCCAGAGCAATGGCCGCTTATAAAGATCGTATTGCCGATGCTGAGCGATTCGGTAATATCGAAATTCTTCCGTTTGACCCACCAGTCAAGAGTAGCCTAGGCGAATCAGGTTCGGCGGATGTCGTATTGTCTTTTAGAAGTGTTCACGGTTGGAAACGAGACGGTGTATTCAATGACGTCTTAAAGTCTGTTTATGACGTATTAAAAACCGGTGGTACGTTCGGTATTGTTGGACATCGCTTGCCCGAAGATGGTGATGACAGCGTGTTTACGGGTTACGTTAAGCAAAGTTGGGTAGTTGAAATGGCAGAGGCCAATGGCCTTAAACTAGTCGAAGCGTCTGAAATCAATGCTAACCCCACTGATCCTGCAGACCATGAAAACGGTGTCTGGTCGTTACCGCCATCACTCAATGTGAAAGATGAAGCTTTGAAAGAGCGCAATCGCAAGATTGGTGAGAGCGACCGTTTCACACTGAAATTCGTCAAACAATAGTCGCGATTGGCAACGTTAACGAACGAGTTAGACTCGAGGTAAAAAAGTGGTGGCTGTGGCCACCACTTTTTTCATTTGCGTTTAAAAACCTTGGCGGCGTTGTTTAAAGCGTTTTTGAGCTTTCTTCTCAGCGTTAGCGAATAACTCACGCTGCTCTTCAGTTAAGACTTGCATGACTTGGTGCTTACTGTAAGCCATTGCTAACGCCTGACTTTGTGCGGCGTCTTGATGCTGTTGATAAAGGGATTGCCAAGCCACTTGGTCAAATGTTGCTGATCGGATCAAATCTCGTTCCGCTTCGCGATGCGCCTTTGCCAGTGTTCGAAATGCGTCACTAGCCTCCATGCGCTGTTGTCGAATGGTCGCAATGTCTGATTGTTGCTGATCTGAGAGTGCCAATTTTTCAGTTACTCTTTGCCACATCGATTCTCTGCGTTCCTGCATGCGTGCTTTGCGTTCATTTCCACGGCCATCTAAATCGCTGAGTGTTTGTTTTTGCGAGTCGTCAAGTAACAACCAAATGTTGTGACGGGTGAGAGCTTGTTGCAGCCTCGCTTGTTGATGTAAGTCGGCATTCTCATCCAGAATTTGTTGTGCGACGGCTGCGTCCCATTCTTCAGCTCGGATCACCGCCTGCATAGACTTTCTGGCATCTCGACGTTCCTGTTGGAACAGTGCTTGGTCGCTGCGAGCCTGCTTGATAATCAATTTTACATCAGCTTTCTGTTGCTCATTAAGTTCCAGCTGTTTGAGCGTTTTCATAAAAGGTGAGCCGCGACCGTCGCGCTCCATTGGTTGTGCGCTGGCCGATAGACTAATAGCTAGCGCGACTGCTCCGTATAGTAACTTTTTCATAATTCACCTATGCTAGTTGCGTTATTTTGTTTTGATTAAACCGTGACTTAAGTCTATCCGCGTCAATGCAAAGAAACGCAAGCTCAGTGTAAAGGTTGTGTAAAGTCAGCTTCAGTGTTTTGCAACTAGGCGAGCAAAATCATTAAGCTGTAAAACAATCCTAGGGAGTTAATGGCCTGTAGTAGGTGAACGTGATGCAAAATAAATCTCTATTAATTATCGATGATGACCGCGAGTTAACCGGGTTGCTAACTCAATATTTTGAACCGCAAGGTTATCAGGTACATGTCTGTCATGACGGTAAGACTGGCCTTGATACTGCAACTTCTTCTGCCGATTTTGATGTGATATTGCTGGATGTGATGATGCCCGAGCTGGATGGTTTTGACGTTTTAAAACGCCTGCGGCAAACACATCTGACCCCGGTTATTATGCTGACGGCCAAAGGTGACGACTATGATCGCGTTTTGGGTTTAGAGCTTGGTGCTGACGATTATTTGCCGAAACCCTTTAATCACCGCGAGTTATCAGCGCGCGTCAAAGCCATCTTACGGCGCACAGAGCACGCGCTGCAAAGTACCAGTCAGCAGGAGTTATGCATCGGTGCTTTGACTTTAAATCCCGCCAAGCAGCTCGCTTACGTGCAACAACAGGCACTGGAGCTAACGGGCACTGAATTTATGTTACTCAAACTATTAATGGTCAATGCTGGAGATTTAGTGACGAAGGAAAAGATTAGTCAGCAAGTTCTTGGCCGCCGTCTAGCCGCGTTTGACCGGAGTATTGATATGCACGTGAGTAATATTCGGAAAAAGCTGTCTGAACTGGATCTTGAAGACCCGATCAAAACCGTCCGAGGTTCAGGGTACATATTACGCCAGGTCGACGCATGAAGGGCTCCCGATTCGACCCGCGAAATAGCTTCTTCGGACGTATCTTTTTTTGGTTTTGGCTCGTCACCATTTCCAGCATTGGCACTGGGGTACTAGTAGCGTTTTTGTTGGCGCCCGCCCCCGAATACAGCGAGCCAACGCCTCAACAACTGGTTTTACTTGAGCGCTTAGCGGAGCGCTTGGAAAGGATGCCGATTGTCAACCAGCGTCAACTGGTCAGAGCAATGCGCCAGCTGTCGGGTCCTCGGAATTACCAGATGTTCGTGATCGACGTCGCGAGTCGCGAATTCACCTATAACTTCCCGCCTCCGGCACGGCCGACCCGGCGCATATATGAAGAGCTGTTAACGGAGTCAGAACCGGTCATAGTGACCAGAGCAAATACTCGCTTCGCAGGTCCGGTTAAAATCCAGCTGCTGGGGCGTGAGCATGCGCTGTTTGCGGGCACCATTCGACATCCTGCGGCGTCACGTAAGACATTAATAGGTGTAGTGATCTTTGTTGCGTTAATCGTGTCGGGCATTCTTTGTTACTTCCTGGCTCGCAGTTTTTCACAGCCGCTACAAGAGATTAAGGCCGCCACAGAAAAGCTAGCCAAAGGCGATCTCGCAAGCCGGGTCAAATTATCGCGGCGACGCAAAGATGAATTTGAATCACTGTCTGATGCTACCAATACAATGGCTGAACAACTGCAGAAATTATTTGATGAGCACCAACGTTTTCTCGCCGACGTATCGCATGAGCTCAGGTCACCGTTAACGCGATTACAGCTCGCTATCGGCATTGCGGAGCAGAGTCAGATGGATCAGTCTGCCGAAGATGTCATCAGCGGTCCCGTCAACGATTCCACCGGCGACTCAACCTACCGCAAGGTCGATATGAGTATTATTGAGCGGATTAGCAAAGAGTCCGAACAAATGGAGAGCATGATTGCGCAACTGTTGTGGCTGTCGCGTATGAACGCTAATAGTGGTCGTCATCAGTTTGAACATATACCCATCCAAGTCTGGTTGGACTCCGATATCACGCCTTTGGTTGAGGACCTGAATTTTGAGGCCGAGTCGATCGGCAAACAGTTATCAGTGGCGTTCCCCGAAAAGCCGAACGGTAGTGTTCACGTCGCTTCATCATTGCTATTGAGCGCCATTGAAAATGTCTGCCGCAATGCGCTGAAGTATGCGCATTCAAGCATAGAGATTTGTGTTGAATTGAAAGCAGACAAGCTGGTAATGACCGTCGCGGATGATGGAGACGGTGTTGACGCCGGAGAGTTGGCATTGCTATTCAAACCCTTTTATCGGACGGATACCAGTCGCAATAGGCAAACAGGCGGAGTGGGTTTGGGTTTGAGTATTGCGCAACGTGCAATTGAGCGTCACGGTGGTAACATAGAGGCAAGACTTCGCCAACCCTCAGGCCTGTCCATTGTGATCAGCCTGCCTATCGATAACGACAAGTAGCATGTGGCAACTGATTGAAGAATCTGAATTAACTGAAAAGTACAGCACGGAAGTGGCGCAGTTTTGGCAAACTAAAGTCGAATTCAGCGAGTTTTCAGGTGAGCAGGGGATCTCGATTCGCTACGCCATCTGCGAACCTGAGGCACCAAAAGGGGCTATTCTTTTTTCCAACGGCCGAATCGAAACTTTGATTAAATACAAAGCTTTCGCCTATGAGTGTTTTCAGAATGGGATCGCGCTTTACATGCTCGATCATCGTGGTCAAGGGCTCTCAGGTCGAATGGTCACGGACTCCCAACGCGGTTACGTTGGCGATTTTCAGCACTATGTTAACGACCTCAAGTATTTCGCTGAGTGTGTTGTTGGCCCTAGGTCTCAATTCCGACCGGTATTGGTATGTCACTCGATGGGCAGTGCGATAGGTTATCTTACTGCGTTACAGTCACCGGATTTGTTCCCTAAGGTGATGTTTTGTTCGCCAATGTTTGGCGTGCGCCCGGCAATCCCGGACGTGGCATTAAACGCAATGTTGCTGATGGGGTTACAGACCAATCAATGGTGCAGTACGACGCCATGGTACGCTTTTGGCCAAGGCCCATACATCGACATTCCGTTTAAAATCAATACGCTGACACATAGCAATGTTCGATATCAGCTGTTTCGGCAAGAATACAAACAGCAGCCCTCACTGCAATTAGGTGGTGTTACATATCAGTGGCTTGCAGCGGCTACCGATGCCATGAATAAAATTGAAGCCAGTGCAGCTCAGTTTCCGGTGGCGACTCGCGTGTTAATATCGGGTGCCGACCGCGTGGTCGACAACAACCGTATACACCGTGTCGTTAAACAGATCCCTGATGCGGAAATTAGTGTTATTGAAGGGGCTAGACATGAGTTACTGTTTGAGTCCGATACTTACCGAACGCCTGCCATGACTGCGTTATTCGACTTTGTTGTCGGTTAACGTGCGTTCACCGTTTTCTATGCGCTAGGTAATATCCAATTATGCTAGATATCGTGCTGTTTCAGCCAGAAATTCCACCCAATACTGGTAATATCATTCGTCTGTGTGCGAACACGGGTTTTAGTTTGCACTTGATTGAGCCATTAGGGTTTGATTGGGACGATAAAAAAGTGCGTCGAGCTGGACTTGATTACCACGAGTTTGCAGACGTTAAGCGCTACGCCGACTTAGCCACTTACCTGAGTGAACGTCAGCCAAAACGATTATTCGCATGCGAAACTAATGGTACGCAATACCATTCCAATGTGTCATATATGGCGGGTGATGCGGTGTTGTTCGGTCCGGAAACGCGAGGCCTTCCAGACGACGTTATGCACTCTATTCCGCCGGAACACTGGGTCCGCATTCCAATGCTGGAGGGGAGTCGAAGTATGAATCTATCTAATGCAGTATCTGTGTTTGTGTATGAAGCGTGGCGCCAGTTAGGGTTTCCAAATTCGGTCTAGTATTGCCCGGCACACCTTTTTCAGCTGCGGTACAAGGTTTTCACCAAGTGGTAACCAAATTTGGTTTTTATTGGTCCATGGATTTTTAAAATGGGTTGCTTGAACACGACGTTATCAATGGCTTTTACCATTTGCCCTCGTCTGAATTCACCCAAATCGCCTCCGCGTTTTGCTGACGGGCAGGTACTGTATTTCTTGGCCAAGCTAGCGAAATCTTTGCCAGCTTTGAGTTGTTTCAATATATCCAGCGCCTGTTTTTCTGTTTTGACCAATATGTGCACTGCACTTGCAGTCGCCATGTGTATCCTCGCTCCGTATTTCCGTTTTCATTGTACCGCGCGTTAATGCGATTCGCACTGGTATTTCAAACTGTATTACCTCATTATGAGCCAACTTTTTGCACTGAATTAGATTTCAACCGAGGGTAAATAATGACGCGTACAATCTTGGGCATGTTAGCGAGCGTATTGGCGAGTTTTTCAGTTATCGCAGCCGAGCCAATTCGCCTATCTGAACCCGTTGTTGCGGACGCCAGTTCGGAAACCTTTGGTAAGGTGCTAAATGAACAAGTGCCGAAGGTCGAATTGCACTCGCTATTCGAACAGCCTGAACAATGGGCTGACAAGACCGTTAGAATCCAAACAGCGATCACTAAGGTTTGCCAAAAAAAGGGGTGTTTTTTCATTGCCCAGTCGGGTGAAGAAGTCATTCGTATTGCGTTCAAAGACTACGGTTTCTTCATTCCCACAGATAGTTCTGGGAAAACGGTTTGGTTAACCGGCCAATTGGTCAAAAAGGTACGTGACCAAGCACAAGCTGAACATTTTAATCAAGACCTTGCTGATGCATCGGCGAAGCTGGCTGTCGGCGAGGTATACGAAATCATTGCCGACAGCGTGAAAATTCCAATCTGATTCGCGCCTATGGTCAATTAATCTCCGCGCGTGGCGCCAGTTTGGCGTCGCCCAAACTCGTAGCCACTCGAGAACAACGATTCGAATACCATTTTCGGCAGCACTTTTGCCGTAGGATCGACCCAATGGCCGGTTCCCACCAGGGCTGGCGAAATTTCTGCACTAGTCGCTCTGATCGGCATAGCCGATGCGATCAAGATACTGCGTTCGACTTCGATGCTAATAAATCGCAATGCACCATTGTACCGCGCGCGTTTCGCTTCATCCCAATCGATACTAGCGCGTCCTGCTATAAAATACGCATCGCCTGTCTGGAAATCAGGTATAAAGAGGCCAACCCTGGCATCACTTTGAATGTTACCCAGTGTATTAAAGAAATTATTGCCGCTAAAATCAGGGAAAGTGAGTGTGTTACCTTCCACTTTGATAAAGCCAGGATTACCACCGCGGTGCGAAGCATCCAATCCACTGGCCCGCGCATCGTTTAATTGTGCGGTGCGAGAGGCTATGAAAAACGTATCGGTCTTTTCGATGAATGATTTCCATTCACTGTTTAAACCGGATGTGTGGTGAATGGTCGGCGCTGTCGAACTTGTTTGCCATTTAATATCGCGTCTTTGAATGTACTTAGGGCAGTTGCCAAAACTCTGGTCAACCTGCACCGTCATGCTATTGTCGTGGTGACGTTTGATCACTCCATTCAAGCGATTTCGGCGCCTTGTTTCGAGCTCTATACCCAATAGCCCAATTTTGTCTTTAGGTTGCAATTGCAACGCTATTGCGTTCGTCAACGTAGGTGCAGCAGATAAGGTGAATTCCGTTGCCGAGTGAATGTGAATGAACCCTTTATCGCCAAATACGGGGGTTAACCACGGGTAACCCTGTTCATCAAGCGCAGCTAATAATACGAAAGGTAAACCATTAAAAAAGGTTTGATGCTGCTCTGGCATTTCATCGCGAATAAACTGGCTCACTCTCTGACGGTACTGTTCGCTGATACCTAAACGATCCTGTATGGCTTGTTCGTGTTGATGAAAAGGGCTACCGGTAAGCATGATTAACTCGCCTCACTGAGACGCGGTGTACGCCGCATGGGCACGAAATCAGAGTGTGCTTCAATGCGACTCAACCAAGCGCGAACATTTGGGTAGTCGTCTAAATCCACATCGCCTTCTGGGGCATGTGCAACATAGGTATAGCATGCGATATCTGCAATCGTAACAAAATCAGTGGCAAGGTACGGTTGAGTATTTAGATGTTTATCCATAGTTGCCAAAAGAAGTTTGGCTTTGTTGATCGCGGTTTGATGATCGAGTGATGCACCGAACACGGTAACCAACCTTGCTGCCGCCGGACCGGATGCGACTTCACCAGCGGATACGCTTAGCCAGCGTTGCACATTGGCTAGTGTTACGGGTGACTTGGGTAACCACTGGTGCTCAACGGGGTATTTACTTGCTAGATAAACAATGATTGCGTTTGAATCACTAACAATGGTGCCGTTGTCATCAATGACTGGAACTTGGCCAAAGGCGTTGAGACTTAAAAAATCGTCACCTTTGTGGGCCCCGTTGGCGAGATCCACATCTACTACTCGGTGAGGTACGCCAAGCAATGACAGCATAAGTTCAGCTTTGTGACTATGACCAGATAAAGCGTGGCGATATAAAACGACAGGTTTCGCACCCGAAGGAAATTGAGGGTTCATGATAGAGCTCCTATTAAACGTTTGAAAGTTCAGTTGCGGTGCACTTATCGCGTTTAGTGCGACTGGTACCCGCGGCTAAGGTAGCGATGTCACGGGCATAGAAATGTGCCATGTGTTCACTGGATTGAAGTAACCAAGCATCTTCAGCTAATCGCAATTTTTGCTCAGCCCATTGACGAGTGTTTGGTTTGAAGATTGAATGTGTCACGGTTACCTCCTGGGTGTTTTTTTTAGACACAGACGCAGTATAGAAGTTATTATTAAGTTAATAATTGGCTAAAAAATTATTTAACAATTACGAAAAACGTAATAATGGTGATGTGTGAATAAACTTGAACTGATGCGTGTGTTTATGATGGTTTGTGATCGCGGTAGCTTTGTTGCTGCCAGTCAGTCACTCAATGTGTCTGCGCCGGTTGTGACCCGTTCAGTTGCTCAGTTAGAGGCGCACTTGGGGGTAAAGCTGTTCACTAGAACAACGCGTAAGATTGCGCTCACAGAGTCTGGACAGATCTATCAACAAGAGTGCGAGCGTATCTTGATGGATATCCAGCGGGCTGAAGATGTGGTTTCTGGTAGCTACGCTGAGCCAAAGGGGACCCTTATGGTCTCAGCACCGGTATTGTTCGGTCGTATGCACGTTTTACCCATCATTAACCAGTTTTTGAACCAGTTTCCAGACGTCGATGTTCGTTTGATGTTGCAAGACCACATCATCAATTTAGTTGACGAAAAGATCGAGGTTGCGGTGCGTATTGGGCATCTCAGTGATTCTGGTTTATATGCCAAACACGTCGGTTACGTGCATCGCTACGTAGTGGCTTCCCGTCATTACATAGACCACTTCGGTGAACCCCAAACACCTGATGATTTGAATAAACATCGCATTATCACGACGCAGTGGGATAAGCGTTTTGCGCGATGGACGTTCAACGGCAAAACGAATATCGAATCAATCAAATTAACGCCTCGTTTTGTCACCAACAATATGGGTGCAGCAATAGAAGCAGTATTATCCAATCAAGGTATTTGCCAAGCTTTGAGTTACCAAGTCATCGAACATATCGAGAGCGGTAAACTAGTGCGACTACTGACAGACTGCGAAGCGGAGCCTTTGCCTGTTCATATTGTGCATCTAGAGGGGCGCCGGGCAAATGCGAGAACCAAGTACTTCATTGATTTTGCTGCAGAGCGGTTAAAACAAAACAACGCGATTCATCGCGACTAAAACATAGACTATTGAGCGAGGGCCAATTCACACTCACTTGAGGGACTGAATCTCTCTTATGGGCAGGTTACATTCACACCTTGACGGACTTCGTGAATACCATCTTGGTCATAGTCTTTACTGGCTCTCACTCGCCCTTGCAGGCTAATAATCAGTGCGCGATTTAATACCGGCGTTATTGTGATCGGACAAATCGTCAACGTGGCGGTACTACCCACAACACCTGAGGCAAGAAACTGAATGGTTTTCTTTGGTCCTTGCGTTTTAACTCCCTTGTTGACTTGAGGCAAAGCGGCTACCAATTGTTCATTTTGATCGCGGAACTTGTCGTTGTTGTGATCGAGAAACGCAATTTTAGGCGCGTCCCAGTTGCTAAATTGACACGTTGCTAAATCGGCTGACGGACACAAGGTGACAACGGTTTGCTCATCAATAGCGTGGGCACGACTCAAGTGCATAAGCGAACTAAGTTGGTTGAGCTCGCTGATGATACGGTGCTTGGCCAAAATTGTTCGCACGTTGGGCGCGATGATCGTAACCATGATCAACAGGATACCGAGTACAATCATTAGCTCAAGTAGCGTAAAACCGCATATCAACATGCGATTACGTGACTTTCTCATTCAGTTCCCTCCGTCAGCATTGAACGTGCAAACATAGGCCAAAACAAGTGGGATTAGGATTGGACTTAGGGATGGTTTGAGTACAGCGACATAATTCGACTAGACAAAGATATCCGATATGGTAGCTTCTTCCCCCTTAAGCAGTTCATCAAGGATGACTATCAATGCACAGTTTTACTCGTCTACGTTCATGCATTCAGCGCGCAAGTATTGCGCTTGTTTTAGTGATGTTGGGGTTTAGTGCGTCGGCCGTAGAACCGACGGATTGGAAAAAAGTCAGCACTGACAACATCATTATGTATACCGACTACAATACAGAAACCGCCCTCAAAGCGATTGAAGACTTAGAAGTCTTCAGGATGACAGTATTGCAGTTTATGAAAGGCGTTGAAGTTGAGAATTTACCGCAAGTAACGGTGTACATGTTCGAAACAGACAAAATGTGGAAAAACTTGGGTATGAAGGACTATGTAGGTGGTTTCTTTCGCAATCCCATCTACGGCCCGCAAATGTTTGTGCGCTCTCGTGACGGGAAAGCCGCTTTAGATGTTGTATTTCACGAATACGTGCATTATCTGGTCATGACCAACGTACCAATGCGATTTGCGAACTGGTACAACGAAGGGATTGCAGAATTCTTTTCGACGCTGGTTATAGGTGACGATTACGTCTTTGTCGGAGCCGTGCCAAAAGACCGGGCCGAAACCCTCAGCAAGCGCGGTTTCATTAAGCCCGAAGAGTTGTTTAAAAGCGTTCGGGGCGTGAACAAAGGCTGGCGATACTGGGCAAAATACTATGCGTCAGCTTGGTTAACGACACACTATTTCACACTGGGCGCGCGCAATGGTTTTCCAAGTTACTACCAAGCGAACGCTAAATTTTTAAACCTGATCAACCAAGGTGTCGACGTCGATGCCGCATACAGTCAAAGTTTTCCGATCAGTTACAGTGAATTGAATAGCGAGGTCCTTGCGTATGCGCGGAGTAAGAGCAAAGACGGTTTCGCTATTGATAAGCCTCAGCTCAACGCAAAAACAACGATAAAGACGCTATCGGCCGTTGAGGCTAAATCTGTTCTGGCGCGAGCGTTTGGTTGGCGAAATGCGGAGGGCTTAGGGTACACCTATTTAACGGAAGCTGCAGAAGCCAATGATCCTTTTGCCATGTCTGTGATGGCAGTCCGAGCTGGTGTTCAAAAAGACAAGGAGCGCTTGTTAGATTATCTTGACCGAATCGAAAAGGCTCAGGTGCTCGAGAAAAACGTGACTCACAATCTGGGTAATGCTTATATGCATTTAGCTGGAATGGCGCGTCAAGAGGACGACATTGAGGCTGCGCGCAACCATAGAAGCAAGGCAAAAGGCTATTTTGAATTCAGTATCAACCAGAACGGATATTTACCTTCTTATTTGGCATTGATGCGTTTTTATGACAGAGCAGGGCTAGTGGGAGATGCCCGAAATACGGTCGAACAGATGCTTGCATTTGCTCCGAATCACTACAGAGCACGAATAACTGCAGCGAAATTCTACATCGATGTGAAAGAATATATTACTGCTCTCGAACACGTTGACGCCGCGACAAGTCTGGCAGGACACGATGATTCTGTGATGGAAGAATTACTCGAACTTTTTGAGAAGATAAAGTCGAACAGTAAATCTAGTAGTGAGTAACGCTACTGCGTTACTCAGATTTGGGGTCGCGGCCAAGTAGTGTAAGTGCCGCATCCTTGGCTGTTTTGCCTTGATATAACACGGCATAGATTTGTTCACTGATAGGCATTTCTACGCCAACACGTTCCGCGAGAATGTGCACTTCTTCCGTGTTGCGGTATCCCTCTACTACTTGGCCAATACTCGACATAGCGTCTTCAACGGATTTGCCTTGACCTAAAGCGATCCCAAACCGACGATTTCGGGACTGGTTGTCAGTACACGTAAGGACTAAATCGCCCAGGCCAGCCATACCCATGAAGGTTTCTGGCTGTGCGCCAAGCTTGATGCCCAAGCGGGTTAATTCCGCTAAACCTCGCGTTATCAGTGCAGTACGGGCATTGGCGCCAAAGCCAAGTCCGTCAGCTAAACCGGCACCAATAGCGATGACGTTTTTTACCGCACCACCCAGTTGTACACCAATCAAATCCTCGTTTTGATACACGCGGAACGACTTAGCACAATGCAGTTTTTCCGCGAATGAACGCGCAAGGTCTGACTCGGTAGCTGATAGTGAAATTGCGGTAGGTAACCCTGCGACCATTTCTTTCGCAAACGTTGGCCCGCTTAAAACCGCTAGCGGACGGTCACTACCTAAAATTTCTTCGGCAACTTCTTTTAACAGACGTCCTGTGCCTGGCTCTAGACCTTTTGTAGCCCAGATGATCCGATGCTTACTGGTGAGCTGTGGAGCAAGCTGTTCAAGGGTCTGACGAAATGCGTGACTGGGAACAACAACTAGAATATCTGTGCTTTGCTGAATTGCCGTATTGAACTCAGCACACACATGAAGTTTTTCTGGGAATGTAGCGCCGGGCAGATAACGCGCGTTCTGTCGGTCCTCTGCTAGGGCGTGCATGTGGGCCGCGTTGCGACCCCACAAGTAGGTATCAACCCCATTGCGCGCCAGACAAAAAGCGAGTGCTGTTCCATAGGAACCCGCGCCGAGCACGGTGACTGGCGACAATGACATTAGGCGTTAGGCGTTTGTGGTTGGTCGCCTTGTGCCTGTTGGTCTTGCGCACGTTTTTGCATATATGCAGCAAAAATCGCGTCAAAGTTAACCGGCGCCAAGTTTAGTGGAGGGAAAGTTCCACGATTAACCAGGTTAGAAATTGCCTCACGTGCATACGGGAATAACATGTTCGGGCAGTATGAACCTAGCATGTGTGCCTTGTTCGCATCAGGCATTTCACCTAGCGTGAATAGACCTGCTTGTTGAACTTCACACAAAAATGCCGTTTCTTCACCGATACTCGCAGTAACGGTAACAGCCAGGACTACTTCATAATTGTGCTCATCGATTTGACCCGTGCGAGTGTCAAGATCGAGTTTGATTTCAGGCTTCCACTCTTTAGTGAAGATACCCGGTGAATTTGGCGTTTCAAATGAAATATCTTTCGTGTAGATACGCTGAATATTCAATGAAGGTGCTTGCGCAGGTGCTTGACCTTGTTCTGGTGCTGCTGCACCGTTTGCTTGCTGTTCGTCTGCCATGATACTGCCTGTATTGTTTCTGTATTATTCCGCTGCGAGGAGCGGATCCAATTTACCTTTGGAATCTAGCGCGACCATGTCATCACATCCACCGATGTGCTGATTGTTGATGAAGATCTGCGGTACGGTGTGACCACCATTCGCGCGTTCGATCATCTCGTCGCGAAGTTCCGGTTGTTCGTCAATGGGATACTCAGTAAATTCCACGCCTTTATCACTCAGTAGTGCTTTAGCACGACGGCAATATGGGCAGTAACCTTTTGTATATAGTTCGACTTTACTCATTGTAAAACTCCTAAATTATTGGCTTACAGGTAGACCTGCACCAGACCAAGCGTTCATGCCGCCTTTGAGTACAGAGACCTCTGGAAAACCTGCTTTGGCAAGTTGCATCGCTGTTTTGCGTGCGCTATGTCCCATTGCACAAGTGACAATAATGGGTTTGCCTTTATGCTTTTCAAGTTTTGTAAACTTAGCTTCGCGAATTTCTTCAGGTTTGAGCTGTCGAGCCCCCAAAATATGACCTTTTTTAAACTCAGCAGGTGGACGAATATCGAGAACGACCGCATCTTGCTTGTTGATCTGTAAAGTTGCATCGTGAGTTCCGAGCTCTTTGATCGGAGAAAATGCAGAATTTACAAAGCTGTATAACAACCAAACAACCAAGCCAACCCAGATAGCCGAGAGGATAAAGTTGTTGCCGGCAAACTCAATGAGTTGTTCCATGAATATTGTGCCCTTTTAACTGCTGCAAAAAAGATCGCAAAGTATATAGAAAATTCACATTATTGAAAGCGATCTGCATACAATACGCGCGCACTATGCAATCTGGTTCTAGCAGGAAACGAATCGAAATAGCATTTCTGTTTGCTAAAGACCGGCAAACTGGTATTTTTCTCTCACAAACTGAAATAAAATTACATTTTTCGCTCTCAGGCTTGAGGAAATCATGCAACAAACCAACTCTCACCGTAAAAAGACGCTAGCGTTACTGATCCTTGATGGTTGGGGATATCGTGAAGATACCGACAACAATGCTATCGCCCATGCCAATACGCCGAATCTCGATCGGTTAATGGCTGAATATCCCAATACACTTATCTCTGGCTCAGGACTCGACGTCGGGTTACCGGACGGCCAGATGGGAAACAGTGAAGTAGGGCACGTCAACTTGGGTGCTGGACGCGTGGTGTATCAAGATTACACCAAGGTAAGTAAAGCAATCGCAGACGGAGATTTCTTTTCTAATCCAGTTTTGGGGAACGGGATTGATTCTGCTGTTGCGAGCAACGCTGCGGTTCATATCATGGGGCTATTTTCTCCAGGTGGGGTGCACAGCCATGAAGAGCATATATTCGCCGCAATCAAAATGGCCGCACAACGCGGAGCGAAGCAAATATATCTGCACGCGTTTTTAGATGGTCGGGACACGCCACCGCGCAGCGCACAAGCAAGCCTTGAGAAAGCTGATGCATTGTTCGCCGAATTGGGTGTTGGCGCCACGGCTAGCCTAGTCGGGCGTTATTACGCAATGGATCGCGACAACCGTTGGGAGCGGGTTCAACAAGCCTACGATCTATTGACCAAGGGTACTGGCGAATTCCGTGCAGAAACCGCCGTTGAAGGCTTGCAAAGTGCCTATGCTAGAGACGAAAACGACGAGTTCGTCAAACCCACGATTATTGGTACTGGCGCCACAATTAACGATAGCGACACTGTTATATTTATGAACTTCCGGGCTGATCGAGCGCGGGAGTTAAGCCATGCGTTCATCGACCAGGATTTCGAAGGATTCACCCGCGCCAAAACACCAGTGCTAAGTAGTTTTGTTTCATTAACTGAATATGCTGCTGACATTGCGTCTGATATCGCATTTCCTTCCGAAGATTTGGTCAATGTCATGGGTGAGTGGTTGGCCAAGAATGATAAAACACAATTGCGCATTTCAGAGACGGAAAAATATGCACACGTAACGTTTTTCTATAGTGGGGGTAAGGAAGACGAATTTGAAGGGGAGAAGCGTGTACTCATTCCATCCCCAGATGTTGCCACATATGACCTTCAGCCTGAAATGAACTCGGTGAAATTGACCGACGAATTGGTGGCGGCGATTGAGTCCGGTGAATTTGATGTCATTGTATGTAATTTTCCTAATGGCGACATGGTCGGACATACGGGTAACTTCGCAGCCGCCGTGAAAGCATGCGAAGCGGTCGACACTGCGATTGGTCGAATCGTCAAGGCACTCGATGAACACGGTGGCGAATGTTTGATCACCGCCGACCATGGTAATGCTGAGCAAATGGTCGACCACGTTTCCGGCCAAGCGCATACAGCCCACACTAGTGAACCAGTGCCTTTTATTTATTTCGGGCGTGATGCAACAGTGCGCCAAGGTGGGACGTTGAGTGATGTCGCACCTACGATGTTACATTTGCTGGGTATGCCACAACCCGCCGAAATGACCGGTAAACCGATAGTGACGGTTGCTTAAAAGCTCAATGACTGGTTGTTCGGCGACGCCGAGCGACCTTTTTTGTTGTCGGTAAGTTAGTTAGACTAGGTCGAACTAACTTAGTTAAGCGAATGGAACGCATTTACCGTTGATTTCATTGAGAACTGCTTTGGGTAACACCTTCAAAAATGTGGGATTGATGACCAGTGTTTTTCTGGTCGGTGTAATGTTTACCCACGTCCACGCGCAGCAGGATGAAAAAGAGCTCGAACAAATTGAGCAGCAAATCCAACGAACACAAGCGCAACTCGAAGAAAAACAAGCACAAGCTGAACGCCTTGAGCGCCAACTAGAACAAGCGGAAGTCGCTATATCAAGGGCGACGAGAGCCTTGTCTAAAACCGACCAATCACTGCGTGAGAATCGTGCTCAACAGCAATCGCTGATTCAGCAACAAACGGATGTGGAAAACAAAATAGCCCAACAGCAGACCCAGTTAGCGGCGCAGATTAAAAGTGCCTTTCTGGCAGGCAATTACGATTACGCTAAGATGCTGCTCAATCAGCAAAATGCGGCAAAATTCGAACGAGTCCTCAGTTATTATCAATACATCAGTCGAGCCCGCCGTACTTCCATCGAGGGGTTTAGGCAGCATATCGAAACCCTTGAGTCGATCAAACGTGAACTGGCTGACACAATTTCCGAGTTAAATGAGCTGTTAGAACAGCAACAGGAACAACAACAAGAGCTGACGTCACAGCAACAACAGCGTGAGTCAACGCTAACTGCACTCAGCCGAAGTATTCGAACGGACGCTGACCGGATTGAACAACTCGAGGCAAGTGCTGAGGCGTTGAAGCGCGCGATTGAACAAGCGCGATTAGCCGCTCAACGCCAGCCCACAACACTGGACGGGTTGACCAGCGTTAAAGGTCGATTAGACATGCCCGCAGAGGGGCGTTTTCGTCGCCTGTTTGGCGATCGGCGTCAAGGTCAGGTTCGCTGGACCGGCGTGATCATTGAAGGTAGTGAAGGTAGCCCCATACAAGCAGTGTATCAGGGCCGTGTCTTGTATGCGGACTGGTTAAAAGGATTCGGCTTGGTGACCATTCTGGATCATGGTGAGGGCTACATGAGCGTTTACGGGCATAGTCAGGCGTTATTGACTCAGCCCGGCGATACCGTGGTAGCCGGGCAGACAATTGGCTTGGTTGGCCGCAGTGGCGGTCAGGCGAGTCCAAACCTCTACTTCGAAATCAGGCACAAGGGTAAAGCGTTAAATCCGAGTGCCTGGTTAGACTGGCGTTAGGCTGAGCTAAGCATCACTTTACGAAGAACACGTTGTCTTGTAGTTCATCGCCAATACTCGTATTCATGCGAATCACCTTGGCTAAAGTGATACCTCGAACAATAGCCATTTCCTCTGGGGTCAAATAGTGTTGATACCAAAAGCGGTCGCCGGCTCTTAACTGATCAAACTGTTTAACATTGATGGCGGTGAAAAGCTCGCCGAGTTGTGAACCTGCGGCCAGCAGCGGTTGTTCAGATAGACCTCCCACCCACAGTTCAATGTCGTCAACCGAGCCATAGGCATTAAAGAGCTTGGTTTGCACTGCGGTATCGGCTGTGATGTCGGCAAAACGGCGAACGGGTCGCAGGTTCATCGCGCGACGAGTGCCATTGTATGTGTTTAATCCATGATCGCGGCCACGTTGAATATTCAGTGAAACCAAGTCAAAGCCACCGGCACCAGGCGCGCCAAACAAGAAGTTGCGCAAATTATTGACGACTTGTGTGTCAATCGCTTGGTGCCGCTGCGAGGCAAGTCCACGCAGTATACTATCGATGTCATCACGCTCTTGAAAAAGCGCCGGGGCACTGAAGAATGCATCGCGTAAGCTCAAGTGGCCTTGGCTATCTGCACTACCATCAGCATTTATGCGGAGCACATTATCACTTACCTCACTGTGTCCTATGCGGTAGGCCGCCGCAGAAAATTCGTTATAAATGGTGGGGTTAACGCGCTCGTCGTAACCTCGATAAGGGGGCATGGTATTTTCACCCAACAAAGCGGGGAGATACTCGTTGTAAGTGATGATTTGTATCTCAGCGATTACCAATCTACGGGTGAGCTCATAGACATCCTCAATGGGCATTTCCGGCCGCTGTTCAAGCAACATTGACGCAATGCGATTGTGTTCTCTGACCCACAACGTGTGCATCGCCGTGAGTCCCGCTTGTTCATTGGCCCTGACGTCGCCAGCGAGAAATAGCTGTGATGGATCGCTAAAGAAGCCATTGGCATTGGGTAGTGCGTCTTCGTTGAATGGCAGCAGATCATTCGCGCTGGTGGCAAGAAATGGACTGTCGGGGCCGGCTCGCAACGCTTGGTTTCGTTCAATAGAAGAGCCGTAGATCATCGAGCCATCTATCCAGCTCGAGATCTCATTTTCCTGCTCGCGCACATTGCGTCGGTCGGTACCGGTATCTGGGTCATAAATGGCACGGCTAAACGGGATCTCGACATCACCCGTGGCTAGCGGGTCAAAAAAAGCATCGCCTTGTGGGACGGGGATGTTGTATTGCTCTGCGGTGCTGCCGTCTGTCAAACCAATATCGTGGTCAATAAATTGTCCCCATTGCCATAAAAAATCGCTGGTATTAAAGGTATTTTCGATGCTCTCTCCATCGGCTTGTGAAACCAACAAGTTACTGATTTCTCGGGCGCTCTTAAGATCACTTCCGGCCATGCTCGCTACGCCGTCGGTATAGCGAGCGGGCGCAAGGCGTTGAAGATGAGAAAAGCTCGAACCCCATGTAGGGCGTCGGCGATTGTTACCTGTACCATCGTATGAGCGGATCTCTCGACCACCGCGCATCAGCGGCGCGAACGCGTCTCGACCAGGCCTATTCAATGCATCTGTGCGCCTAGATTCAAAGTCGTTATCGATTCCTTGCGGTGAGCGCGTCTCGACTCTTGTACCCCGGCGGGCCACACTGCCACTGTCAGACAGTGGCGTTTGTTGTTGTTCGGATTGTTGCTCGGTATGAGCGGTAGATACGTGCTGGTCTATAGCGGCGTAGGCGGATAAAGCGGTGGCCGACGCGACCACGATCGTTAATGCTAGATACGATTTTTTCATAGTTTATTCTCGCTACAATTAATTTTAGCCAATTACTTTCAGAGCAAAAAGCACAAGTGTTTCAGTCCCAACAAGCGCATCTTCTTCTCGTTGAGGATGGAATGTGCAGTGAGTATAGGAAGGCGTCCTACCGATGTTGGTGTAGACAATGTGGAGATTCTGCGCAGATTGGTATCACGACAAAACCTTCACATTCGACTGGGTAGTCTTGCCACACCGAATATGCAAATGAGCCATTCTCATGCCCCAGTTTTTGAGTCGAATAATTTTACCGCTATTGTTGTTGACCGGCTGCACTGCAAGCCATATGGAAATATTTCCGGATTTGGAAGACCCCAGTCTGATGGATAGACCGCTAAGCGTTGCGCAAATGCACGAAGACATTGACGCTTTTGTCGATGGGGTGTGGCTGCGTCATCCCGATCTCAGCCAATATGCTGACCGTGCGGCCATCGAAAAGGCTGCTGCGCACTACAAGACTATGATCGAGACGCCAATGGTACGCAGTGAGTTTTATCGCGTAATTGGACAGATAAGCCATCTCTTTAACGATGGACATGTCTTTATGTTGTGGCCTTATCCCGAGTTACAGCGAGCTGAAGCTGCCGGTACCAAAGGATTTCCATTTGAAATCGTCATGACTCCGAACGAGCAAGTGCTGATCAAGCATCAGTACACATCCGGTAATCAAACCCTATATGCAGGCAGTCGCTTACGCGCGGTCAATGGGCAGTCGGTAGAGACCATTTTTAGTCATTTGCAACGGTTTGTTGGTGGTGAATCTGAGTATTTGCGTAAACAGATTGTCGCGCGCCGTTTCGCCCGCATGTTGACGGCAGTGTTTGATTGGCAAAATGATTTCGAGTTAGTACTCGAACGCGACAATATAGTTGAAACCTTATTGGTGGATGTTGAGCAGCAGTGGAATGAAACCTCAAAGCGCGAGGACGCAGAACATTACTTCAAAGTCCTTCAAACAGGAGTCGGTATGTTGTATTTGGGACATTTTGATATTGACCCAAGCGAGTTCGAGGATTTCATTGATGATAGTTTTGCGCAAATACGCGCAAACAAGATCGCAACCCTCATCATTGATATCCGTGATAATCCGGGTGGCAATACCGACACGGTGACTTATCTTGCCCAGCATTTAGCAGACAAACCGTTTCGTTTGGTGTCTGCCGTCCGAGAAAAGTTAAACCCAGATAATCGTGGGTGGTTTAACTATAAGGGGCAAGTGGGCGAAGTGTTATCGCAAGACTGGACGGATTGGAAATCGCCGGCATCCGAGCAAACACGCTTTACTGGAGAAACATATTTGCTGATTGGCCCAGCGAGCTATTCAGCCGCGATCGTCCTGGCAACCACACTCAAAGACAATCAATTTGCCACGCTTGTTGGGGAGGTTACCGGCGGCTACGCCAATCAAACAGGACAAGGCAATTTATTCAATCTACCGCATTCTCAATTACGCAGTTTCGTCGCTACTCGCAGCTTGGTTCGGCCAAACGGTAATCTGGAAAGAACTGGCGTACAACCGCACTTTGAGGCTATAAATGATGCTGAAGATGTTAAGCACAATCGCGACGCTGCAGTTGCCTTCGTGTTGAATCAAGCACAGAAATAGAAGCATTATGAGTAATCGTTACGCCGTATTAATCGTCGAAGACAACCCCGACATTTCGACTCAGCTGGGGGATTATTTGAGTGACAAGGGATTTATTGTCGACTTTGCCAGCAATGGCAAAACGGCCTTATCGCTTTTGGATACGCAACGATTTGACATCGTAGTGCTTGATCTTATGTTGCCCGATATGGATGGTTTAACGATTTGTCAGCACATCAAACAGACCGCCAGTACTCAAATCCCAGTATTAATGCTAACGGCCAGAGACAGTTTAGGAGACAAAGTCGAGGGGTTTGGTGTGGGCGCTGATGACTATTTAACCAAACCATTCGCATTAGAAGAAGTTTATGTGCGCTGCCTTGCATTGGGTCGTCGCCTGCAGTTGCACCAAAATTCGGTGATTACTATCGGAGAACTGCAAATCGATATTCAGCAGCATTTGGCGAAGCGTCAAGGTCAGCATTTAAAGTTGTCGAGTACGGATTACGAAATTCTGAAATTGCTTGCGACAGAGTATCCCAAAGCCGTTAGCAAGCGCCATTTGACCGAGCGGATTTGGGGCAACGACACACCCGAAACAGATGCACTTCGCAGTCATATTTATACGCTGCGCAATGTGGTGGATAAACCCTTTGGTCACGCTATGATAAAGACGCTGCACGGGGTGGGTTTTAAGTTGGAAGTAGACGATGAGCAACACTAGATCCAGCTTGCCAACGTCGATTGCGTATTTGGTTGTTGGTTTGGCATTCACTATTACGTGTATATACAGCCTTCTTGTACTGGCCTATTCATGGTTGGTTGAGGACAACATTTTCAACCGCTTGGTTGCTGCAGAGGTGACGGCTATCCAGCAACACTACGCGCAAACAGGCAATATTGCCGAGCCGAAGGCCGCTTATCTTACCCTGCACCACGGGTGGCAAACGGTGCCTCAGCAGATTCGAGAGGGATACTTGCACGACAATGATCGGATTGAATATACACTCGATGATGGGCGTACTTATCACTTGAACGCGTTCACATTGGCAGAAAAGGAATACGTGGTACTCGCCGATGTAGCAGGCTTTGAAGTCAGTAAAGATTATCTACCGAATTTGATCCGGTGGATGATTGGCTTAGCACTCATCTGTTGTGCGGTGGTTTCAGTCATAGCGTTTTTGATTGCGAGAAGACTGACCTTACCCATAAAAATGTTGGCAGATCAGGTGCAGAAGTTAACACCCGATCAAAAACCACGCGCTTTTTCACACCAATATCCCGATAACGAACTCAAACAATTAGCCAGTGTTGTGGAGCGCAGTTTCAGTGATTTACAGGCGGCGTTGGAGAGGGAGAAGCATTTTACTCGAGATGTGAGCCATGAAATTCGAACCCCAATCAGTGTGATCAAAAACGCGCTTGATGGAAACCGGGACACCGCGTCAATCAACGGAAAGGCATACGAACAAGTCGCCAGGGCGAGTTTAGAACTTGAGCAAGTGACCAGTACTCTTTTGGCTTTGGCTAGGAGTGAGTCCACACTAACGTCAACTGTTAGTGTAAATGAAATTCTCGAGCATCATCTACTTAACCACCATGAGTTGAATAACACAGACAGGGGGCGTGCTTTGCAGCTTGAGGTTAATCTCGATCATGAAGTGTTAGTTGTGGCAAACCCCAATCTACTGCATATCTTGTTTAACAATATTTTGGCCAACATCGTGCATTATGCCAGTGCGCCTAAGGTTGCAATTAACCTCACAGCAAGCAGTATTGAATTTATCAACCAAACTGCTGACCCTATACCTGACAATATTCAGTTGAGTGGTGTTAAAGGTGGAAGGAGCCAAGGAATCGGTCAAGGGTTAAGCTTGATTGAGCGAATATGTCAGCTAACCGGTTGGCATCTCAATACGGCTTCCAGTGCCGAACAATTTCGACTAGTGATTGCGTTCAGGTTGTAAAACCGGTATCAAGCCTAGGTTTTATTCATTAAGGCCACTGTTTCCTGTTATGCAACTAAAAGACATAGATAAAGCGCGTTATCGCAAGCATCTCTACATCGTCATCATTGCCTCAATAGCGATACTTGTCATCGGTAGTTTGAGCCTCTCACAATTGTTGATCATGCTCTTTCCTGATGCCGATGGTTCGCATTTTCACTGGAATCTGACCGGTGTTGTGGCAACCGCCATCTTGATTGGTTGGTTGTTAAACAAATTTCGCAACCACCCGTTTATGACTGAAGTTACCTACATTTGGGAATTAAAACAGGTTCTCAACCAAGTGACGCGTAAATTGCAGAAACTCAAGAATGCCGCGCAGCAAGGTGATGTTCGCGCGATGAACGCGTTGCAATTCAGTTATTCAGGATCCCGATTGTTGTGGCAGCTCGATGACAATACCATTGTTATGGACGAGCTCGCGTTGGAACAAGCCAAACTGGACAAGCTCGCTCAAAAGTATGCTGTAACGCTCGATGTAAATGCGTTCAGCGCGGATGATTTGACGTTATTTTAGTCTGATGCTTCATCATTCTAGCCGTTCGTAAACGACTATCTACAAAACTTGTGTTTATCCATCGAAAAAAACGAGCAAAGAAGACGCTCTTTTTTCGTCGAAAATACACCAATTTCAGCCTTTCTAAATATCATTGAATGATTTTAAAAATTACGTAAATACATATGCTTACGCTTATTTTTTGGCGCAAAAGAAGAGGTTTAGGACAAAAATTGTTCCATCGAAGTTTCTTGATGCGCTCAGTTCTATAAATCATTCGGTGTTTCTGGCACCATATTGTCATTCATACATGATCGAGTCTTGATACTCTGCGTATCAGATTTAAATTAATCAGGGCGGAAAACGTTAATGAGTCTTTTTTGGGTCACGGTCATTATGCTAGTGGGCGTCATAGTACCCGTTCTGACTGAGCGGTTTGGTCGCGTGACGAACACAGTGTTCACCATGCTCGCTCCCGCGATTGCACTGGCGTATATCGCATCCCTAGCGCCAGCTGTTTTGTCAGGTGAAGTTATATCTGAATCCCTGGAGTGGATCCCAGCAGTTGGGCTTACGTTATCGCTTAGGTTGGATGGATTGGCGTTAATGTTCTCATTGCTAATCCTCGGCATCGGCCTGCTGATTATCTTCTATGCCCGATACTACATGTCAGAAAAGGAACCGATCGGGCGCTTCTACGCGTACCTTCTTTTATTCATGACCGCGATGCTTTCGATTGTAATCGCGAACAACGTGCTTCAGCTATGGATGGCATGGGAAGTCACAAGTATTAGTTCATTCTTGCTGATCAGTTTTTGGTCATCAAAATCGGAATCCCGCAAGGGAGCCCGAATGGCACTCACCGTTACCGGGGCTGGTGGACTTGCGTTATTGGCAGGATTGTTATTAATCAGCCAAATTGTCGGTTCGTATAACCTTGAAGTTATTCTTGCCAGCGGCGACCTGATCCGAGAGCACGCAATGTACCCCGTGGTATTGGTCCTAGTGTTGTTGGGGGCATTTACCAAATCAGCCCAGTTCCCGTTCCATTTTTGGCTGCCTCACGCGATGGCAGCGCCAACGCCAGTCAGCGCCTATCTGCATTCTGCGACTATGGTAAAAGCCGGTATCTTCTTGCTAGCTCGTTTCTATCCGGTTTTGAATGGCACCGAAATGTGGTTCTTGATTGTGACCATTGCTGGTCTCATTACCTTGGTGCTCGGTGCTTATGTTGCCTTGTTCAAACATGATCTTAAGGGGCTACTGGCTTACTCAACAGTGAGTCATCTTGGGCTCATCGTGTTGCTGCTGGGATTGGATACTAAGTTGGCCGCAGTCGCTGCTTTGTTCCACATAATGAACCATGCCGTGTTCAAAGCTTCGCTATTTATGGCAGCGGGTATTATTGACCATGAAACGGGTACTCGAGATATGCGTCGCCTCAGTGGTCTATGGCAATTTATGCCGCATACCGCGACACTCGCGATGGTCGCGGCAGCATCGATGGCTGGTGTACCACTGTTAAACGGCTTTCTGTCGAAAGAAATGTTCTTCGCTGAGTCAGTCAACCAAGACACGTTAGGATTCCTGTCGTGGATGGTACCGGTACTCGCAACGCTAGCCGGGATCTTCGCCGTCGCTTATTCATTGCGGTTTATCCACGATGTCTTTTTTGATGGTCAGCCAGAGGATTTGCCTAAAACACCGCATGAGCCGCCACGCTTCATGAAAGTGCCGGTCGAAATATTGATCGCTATCTGTTTGATTGTGGGCATTTTTCCCGCGTTTGTCGTAGGGGGATTACTAGAATCTGCTGCGTCAGCTGTACTTAGAAGTGAATTACCTTATTACAGTCTCTCGATTTGGCATGGCTTCAATATTCCATTGCTCATGAGCGTTATCGCCATTGTCGGTGGTGTGATCGTCTATGCGACTCGAAAACATTTATTTAAATTCCAAGCGCAGTTTGAAGAAACAGACGCCAAATTGGTGTTTGAAAGTCTTGTACAAGGCGTGGTTAACACCGCCAGACAAATTGATGAAGGCTTAAGTAACGGTTCACTACAACGTTATGTGGCGGTTATGTTTATGTTCTGCGCGGTGTTAATGGCCGTGCCCTTGGTGAACCTCAATGTTACCAATGAACACCTACCGGACCAGCCAGTTGGGTTTGTCGAAATTGTCGCAGCAGTCATTCTGTGCCTCAGTGCGGTGGCGACCGTGATTTTTCACCGCAAACGCGTATATGCATTGATTACGCTATCGGTTGTTGGCTTGATTGTCTCAATCGCCTTTGCTCGTTTTTCTGCGCCAGACCTTGCCCTCACCCAGCTCGCAGTTGAGGTAGCAGCCGTTATATTACTGATTCTCGCCTTATACTTTTTGCCCAAGAATACCGCGACAGAGTCGTCACCTTCCAGAGTGGTTAGGGACATCGCAATTGCTGCTGCGATTGGCGGTATTGTGGCAACAATCAACTATGCGTTTATTACCCAACCTTTAGATAGTATTTCTGATTTCTATCTGGCCAACAGTAAAACCGGTGGTGGTGGCACAAACGCGGTAAATGTGATTTTGGTTGACTTCAGGGGACTGGATACTCTCGGCGAAATATTGGTACTGGGTATCGCGGCACTCGGGATCTTTAAATTGTTGGCTGATATCAAGTTGTCGATGACGTCGGCGAATGAGAAAGGGCTGCGATGGTCAGAAGACAAGCATCCGCTAATACTGGTAATGATTTCACAAAGTTTGTTGCCGTTGGCCTTGCTCGTGTCGTTCTATATTTTCTTGCGTGGGCACAATATGCCCGGTGGCGGCTTCATCGCAGGGCTTGTCACCAGTATTGCGCTGATCCAGCAGTATATTGCACATGGTGTCGATTGGATTAAGCCGCGACTAACCATTAACTATCAATCCTTGATTGCTTGGGGAGTGCTGATTGCAACGTTTACAGGGATCGGTAGTTGGTTCTTTGGTTTACCATTTATGACAACTTGGTTTGACTACTTTGATATTCCGGCAATTGGAGAAATCGAATTGGCCAGTGCACTAGTGTTTGATTTGGGTGTGTATTTAACCGTGGTGGGAGCAACGCTATTGATTCTCGCTAACTTGGGTAAATTAACGTCCGCTCATCGTCCAACGGCGGAGGAATAATGGAAACCTTGTATGTGGTTTGTGTAGGGGTGATCACCGCGTGTGGCGTATTTTTGTGTTTACGGGGCCGGACGTTTTCTATCGTGGTTGGTCTGACAATGCTGTCGTATTCAGTCAATCTATTCTTGTTCTCGAGCGGTCGCCTAAATTTAGACGGCGCGGCCGTATTGGGACAATCTGAGAATTATGCAGATCCTTTGCCCCAGGCTTTGGTTTTAACGGCTATCGTGATTGGCTTCGCCATGGTCGCCTTTATCGTGATCCTTGCTATGCGCGGTCGTGCTGATCTCGGTAATGACTTGGTTGATGGCAGAGAGCCACCTGATACTAAAAAACTAATCAACATTCCTAGGGGCGATAAATGACCGACCATTTGCCTATATTGCCCATTCTTATCCCCATGTTGGGGGGGCTCTTTATGTTGCTCCCTCCGTTTGTCGGCGCAGAGCGATATCAGTTACGCAGAGCAATGACCGTTGCACTGGCGCTGCTGCATTTTGCCTGCTGTATTTGGTTGATCAATTCTGTCGCACAGGGCGGCGCGATTATGTATGCGGTTGGCGATTGGCAGCCGCCATTCGGTATCATCCTGTACGCTGACATGTTGTCCGCAATACTCGTAACCTTGACGAGTTTCCTCGCCATCGGTGTATCGCTGTATTCGTTCGCTGGCGATGACCGTCTCGGGCGCTATTTCCATCCACTGGTGCAATTCCAGCTGGTTGGTATCTGCGGCGCATTTCTCACCAATGACCTGTTCAACTTATTCGTATTCTTTGAAGTACTGCTGATAGCCTCTTACGCCTTGATGATCCATGGTGGAGGTAAGCAACGCACAGCGGCAAACATTCATTATGTGATTTTGAATCTAGTTGGTTCCAGTTTGTTCTTGATTGCACTCGGCACACTTTACGGCACAACGGGAACACTTAACATTGCGCATATGTCACTGAGGATTACGGAACTGTCTGAGGGACAAACGCTCATCGCTCAAGCTGGCGCATCTTTACTACTCGTCGTATTCGGGCTGAAGGCCGCGTTACTGCCAATGCACTTTTGGCTACCACGCACATACTCTGAAGCTACCGCGCCGGTTGCGGCTTTATTTGCCATCATGACTAAGGTTGGCGTGTATTGTATTTTCCGCGTGTTCACGGTTATTTTTGGCGAAGAAGCCGGTGGTGTAGCGAACATGATTGAACCGTGGATTTGGCCAATGGCGATACTCACGATCAGTGTTGGGACCATTGGTGTTTTGGCTAGTCCTAGCTTACGCATAATGACCGGTAATTTGGTTGTGGTATCGGTTGGAACATTACTCATTGCGTTTGCGATCAGGACACCAGAAGCCACTGCGGCGGCCATGTTGTATCTTATTCACAGTACCTTAGTGAGTGCTGCTTTGTTTTTACTGGCCGACATGATTGGACAGCAGCGTGGTAAGGCGCTGGATCGTTTTGTTATCGCACGGAAAATTAATCAGCCGACGCTATTAGGCGTGTTGTTCTTTGTCGCTGCGTTGTCGGTAGCTGGTCTACCGCCGTTGTCAGGCTTTTTAGGCAAGTTGGTGATCTTGCAATCAGCGACAACACCGGATGATCAGCAATGGGTTTGGTCATTGATTTTACTTTCCAGTTTGTTGACTATCGTCGCTTTATCCAGAGCCGGCACTACACTGTTTTGGCGCCATCCCAAAAATAGCGAACCTGATGGTGATAGCAGCGTGTCACACTGGCAAGTCGGTGGCGCGGCACTGTTGCTATTAGCCTCTCCTGTGATTGTATTGTTTGGTGCAAGCTTCGTACATTACACATCTGAGGCCGCAGCGCAGCTTCACAATGTTCAAATGTTGCTCGATGTTATGAGTTTAAGTGGAGGAGCCAAATGAGCATGCTTTCTCGACTCGTACCAATGCCATTGCACAGCGTAATGTTGCTGGTTGTGTGGCTAATGATTAATTCAACGTTGAGCCTTGGTCACATTATTTTGGGCAGTGTGTTAGCCATCGCTATTCCACTGCTATGTGCACCACTACGGGTGCCTCAACCCAGTATTACGCGGCCATTTAAGTTTTTTTCATATGCGTTGTTGGTGTTAAAAGACATTGTGGTAGCCAATGTAGAAGTAGGGCTGTTGGTTGTGGGTCCGATGCGCCGGATACAGCCCGGCTTTGTTGCCGTACCGCTGGACTTGCGCGACAACTTTCCGATCACTTTATTAGCGAGTACGGTAACAATGACGCCGGGAACCGTCAGTTCTGAAGTGTCTACGGACAAAAAGTGGTTGTATGTTCACGTGTTGAGCATGCCTGACAATGAGCAAGAACTCATTGATTCGATTAAGCAGCGCTATGAAAGCAGAATTAAGGAAATGTTTGGATGCTGAATATTGCAATTATGATTGTTGCGGTGATCATCTGTATCGCCCTGATCCTGAATTTGTGGCGACTATTCATTGGTCCCCATATCGTTGATCGTATATTGGCATTGGATACGATGTTCATTAACAGTATTGCCTTGATTTTGCTGCATGGCATGTACAATCGCACGGCTCTATATTTTGAGGCTGCATTGCTGATCGCGATGTTAGGTTTTGTGAGCAGTGTAGCGTTCGCCAAATACCTTCTCCGCGGCGACATCATAGAGTAAGAGGTAACTATTAATGGAATCTGAAATGAGTTTTACCTTAGAAGTTATAATCTCTGTTCTATTGATTCTCGGCGGAATTTTTGTGTTGGTTGGGTCAATCGGTTTACTACGCTTGCAAGATCTCTACGTTAGGCTGCATGCACCAACCAAGGCGACAACGTTAGGCTTAGGCGGGATTCTGCTTGCCTCCGTGCTGTACATGACGCATGTGCAAGGCTTCTTCAGTATCAATGAGCTGTTGATTACTCTGTTCTTAGTGATTACTGCGCCAGTAACGGCACACATCCTTGCAAAAGCTGCGATGCACAATAAAGTGAAGCCGATGGAGCGGACTAAAAATACTCACCTCATTGACACCGCCAGAGAGCAGCTACCCCCTCAGGAGCCCAAGCCTTCAGATGAATGAGCGGTCATATTCACGCGACCGCTCACACTTGCTAACAGTTTTCCGCTAGCGACATATCTTTGCAATTGATACTCTGGTTTTGCATAAGGCAGCTCTGTTAGGAGGAACCATGTCTGTCAATTTACCGGTATATCAACAAGTTGCGCTACTTGCCATTCATGATGATAAAGGGACATTTCAAGCCGAATTTATCGAACATCTATTGGCCGGTGCCATATTCGCCGAGCTGATGCTACAAGGCTGTGTAACGGTTACAGGCAAAGACAAGCGCGTATCGGTGATAACATCTTTAGGGGGGAGCGATAAAATCTTATCTGATACGCTCGATTTACTAAAGCGTGCCAGCAAACCTCTGAAGATAAAAAACGCAGTCGTTAAAATAGCGGGGCAGAAAAATCTTAAACACGAGGTCGCGCGTTCACTCTGTGACGCGGGCATACTTAAAGTGGAGCAGGACAAAATTTTGTTGGTATTTACTCGCCAAGTTTATCCTGAAGTAAACCCTGTGCCAGAGCAGCAGATCAAACAGGCACTGCACGAAATGATCACGCATAAAGGCAATGAAGTTATGCCTCGAATGGTTGTATTGATGTCACTATTACAGAGCTCTGGATTGCTTAAGAAGCACTTCGATAAAGCTTTTTTGAAACAATACAAAGAGAGAATAGAGCGCATAGCAAAAGGTGATGTCGTTGGCGCAGCGACCAAAGAAGTGATAGAGGCTTGCCAGATGGTTATCATCATGACTGCGATACTACCGGCAATGACCTCCACAGTGATTGCCAATTAAGTCTGGCTACTGGTTCATCTGTTGGCGAAAACTGCGCTAGACCTGTGATGATATGAAGGACTCGAAGTCACTTTTATAGCGTCTAGAGAGTTTGAGTGACGCACCATCTCGCATCTCGATATTGGCATCGCCAGAAGGCAGTTTCTCAATGTGATTGATCCATGCAACGTTAATAATCTGTGAGCGGTGTGTGCGAATAAACCCATGCGAAGACGACTGACTCGCAAACTCAGTCAAGGTCGTCCGCATGGGGTAAACCTCATTGTTTACGCGAAGGTTTAGGTAATTCCCCGCCGACTCTGCCCATTGAATCTCGCGTGTTCTAATCAAAAACTCCTTGCCCATCTTCTTGACCAGTAAGATTTCTGGCAAAGGTTGGATATCTTGAGGTTCTGACTCACTTGGCAATTCAAATATCGGCTTCGCTTCGCCAAACCACTGATTTATCGAATACCGATATAACTCAATCGCAATGATAAAAAAGAAAAAACTCCAGATATCTTTACGCATTTCGTAAAGAAGCTCGAACAGCAAAGAGCGAGGATCCGTCGCGAAGTGATATTCCAGCGAGGTAAATTCGTAAACCAGTTCTCTAAAAAGCACCATCAACGTTACGTGTAGTAAACAAAATACCACGGCAGCGCCTAAATACTTTGCCAGGGTGTGTACAGGGTGCTTCCATTGCCATCGATAGTGTTGTGTAAAGTAGGCAATTGCGGGGATTAAGAGTAAGGTCGAGTAGGCACTGGATAGTTCCCATACAAAGGGTTCCCATTGCGCAACTGAATAAACTCCATCTCTCACATCTTCCATCAGAACTGTCGTGGCGTTGATGATGCCGTTGATAGTGAAATACAAAAACAATAATACTAGTTCGAGAACGGTTTTGTTTTCTTGTACCCACTGTTTGCTAATGGTCATCGCAATTCGTTTGTCCCTATATTCCACCGCTTATCACATTTGGCAATCAAAACAATGTGTTAGTGAAATCTGCCGACGTTACCTGAGTTATAAGTTGCCTCTCATTCTAAAGGAAAGTTCAGCATGACTACACCACAGATTTACGTTGAGAATCGGATTCCAGCCATCGACACATTGAGGGTAATGGCCATCATTGTCCTGGTGTTCTATCACCATTTTATGATTTATGTTCCCGAATGGGGGTTTCATTACAAAGTTGAAACTGACTGGGTATGGCTTCAACACCTTATGATTATCACCTCTCCTTGGCGAATGGGTCTACTGTGGTTGATTTCTGGCATAGCGCTGAGCTTTATGCTTAGCAAAATAACCATTCCCAAGGCATTGCTGACTCGCTCATCACAGCTATTGTTCCCTCTTTTAATTGGCGTTTTGTTTATCGTCCCGCCGCAGTTGTTTGTTGAAATGAAGCAAGCCGGAGAAATGCCATTACATTATGGCCAGTTTACCTATGCACTTTTCTTTGACCAAGGTGCTTTGTTTACTAACTTTGAGCCCGGCATCTGGCCTAGTCTCGACGTCAATCACTTGTGGTACTTGCGGTCTTTGTGGCAATTTACATTGCTGGCCATCATCATCTATCCACTATTGAGGTCCAAATTAGGTGTGCGTTGCGTCAATGTGTTGGGCGCTAAAATGCCACTCATTCTGGTAGGTTTTTTTTCACTGGTGCTGCTTATCCATTACACGCAAACGGGTAATGATGTTCGTGAGTGGTACGGTTTTGTCTGGTTTTTTACCGGTTTGTTGTTTGGTCGCTTAAAGAGCTTTTGGGCGCAGGCAAGTCACTATGCCAAGCCTCTGGCGTTAATCGCAGTGGTCAGCTTACTGACTTTGCAATTTGGCTATGCTTACGTTTGGAAAGATGAAAATGCCTCTGAATGGGCTCGGATGACGACTGAAGTCTTGTATGTTCTCAACCGGACGATTATGCCAATCGCCGTGATGGCATCCATCTACCGCTGGTTCAATGTCCCCTATGCAGTTATCCAACGCTTAAATCCTCTGGTTTTCCCTTTGTATATCGTGCATCAAACCTTGAGCATTCTTGTTGCATATTCGATCAGCCACTTCCTGCCAATGCTGGCTGGCTATCAACACTTCTTGTTGAGCACTATCGCTGCGCTGGCTGCGTGCTTGTTGGTGTTAATGTTAATTGAGCGACACACTGTGCTACATCCATTTTTTGGTATTTCCATCAAAGGGAAAAGCAAAGCATTTGACCGCAGGTTATTAGTCGCCACGTTGTGTTGCAGTGTGCCGATTGGGTTTGAAATTTTGGTTTAGCTCGCAGCCCACCTCGTCTGAGGCTAGCTGCCACAAAAAAGCCCGCAAATGCGGGCTTTAACTATCCTATTTATGGCCGGATATGTGTCATTGGCGAGTCACTCGTCAAATTCATATAGCGATCGCGAAGTTTGTGTTGGCGAGAATCTGTACTCATGCGTTGTCCGTCAATAAAGACATGTTCAGCATGACTGGTAACTTCCAATGGATCACCAGACCAAATAACAAGATTCGCAGCTTTACCCGACTCCAAACTACCAACACGGTCATCGACTCCGTACAGGCGTGCAGGATTGATTGTGACTGCTGCCAGGCCAGCCTCCCAAGGGAGACCATTTGCAACGGCGTTACCAGCGTGTTGTGTCGCTAAACGAATGTTGTGGGTTTCCATACCGATTGAAACTGCGACACCGGCTTGATGTAAGCGACCAGCATTGGCAAGGGTAGCGCCGATTTGGTCAAAACCGCCCGGCAGGTTATTTTCGGGGCTCAATATTACGCCGACGTTGGCTGATGCGAGTTCATTCGCAACTCGCCAGCCTTCTATTGCACTGACGATTACAATATTCATACTCGGATTGCGCTTTTTGAACGCGATCACTTGGCGAATATCGGCCGCTCGATCAGCTGCAAATAACAATGGCATGTCACCATTGACGACTTTCAACAATGCCTCTGCATCGGGGCGAGTCGTCATACCATGCCACTCCATGCGCGGCATGTAGGCAGCAAAACCTTTTACTTGCAAAATCGAGCGCGCTTCAGCAAACGACTGTTCAAGCGCAACCCACAACGCCGCCCGACTACCACCGTGGCTATCCGAAACATTATTGCTGACATCGACATGCATAAATGCATTCGCCTTGAGCAAGGATTCCGGTTTGCCGCTGAGCGACGCAATTGCACCTTGGCCATTAAACATGTAATCCGCACGACTTATACCAGTGGCGACTGTTGTAACACCTTCTACACGTGAAATAGGGATAAGCGTTGAATCTGGATTAAAGCCGTATTGAACGTCTAATGCAGCACCGACACTGGAGACTGGATTAGCGCGCTCTTTACCATGCACGACGGAGCTATCTACTGAGCCTGCTGACATACCGACTTCTACAAGGCCAATTGAGGTCAACGCACCGAATAAGCCTGGCGTGACAATTTTCCCGCTGGCATCTATTACCGTGTAACCATTGGGGACTGCGTCTGCGTTTACAACTGAGACGATCTGGCCATCACTAATGAGCACGGCTCCATTTTCGATAGTACCCATCGGACCCATCGTGTGGACTTTGCCACCAACAATGGCCGTTTGTTGGGCTGAGGCCAATGAAGTGAAGATGAGTGTGCTTAGCACTATGATCCAAGTTTTCATTTTGCGTCTCCTTCACCCACTTGACCTAACTCGAAATCGCTCACCGGCCAACTGTCTGGCGCGGCTCGGTCGAATATCAAGCCACCATCAATATAAACTCTTTCTGCTTGCGTGTAGGTAGAGAAGGGGTCTCCACTCCAGAGTACAAGATCGGCGTGTTTACCGTTTTCCAATGAGCCAGTCTGCGCAAAGATACCCAATGATTTTGCCGGATTGGCTGACAACCATTGCCAAGCATCTGCTTGACTAATTTCAATACCCGCGCGTCTTCCGTCAGCCCATGCTTTGGCTGCCTCTTGGTTCAAACGCTGAATGCCCAAGTCGCTGTCGGAGTGGACAACGGCGCAGGCACCAGCACTGTGTACCATTGGAATGTTCTCTTTGACGGTGTCATAAGCTTCCATTTTGAAGCCCCACCAGTCGGCCCACATTGACGAGCAAACATTGTTTGCAGCGAGCTTGTCAGCGATCTTGTATGACTCAATGGCATGGTGGAATGAACCAATTTGATAATCAAACTCCTTCATTACATCCATCATGACTGTCATTTCGTCTGCTCGATAACAATGCATATGGACGATAATTTCGCCTTCCAATACACCGACTAAGGTTTCCATTTTGAGGTCGCGCTTGGGGACTTTCGGATCTTTACCTGCTTCATGATCGGCGTAGTACTGGTCCCATGTGCGTTGGTAATTCTGAGCGTCTGACCACGCTTGGCGATACCCAGCGACATTCCCCATTCGGGTCATAGGGCCGCCCTTGTTGCCATACACACGTTTTGGATTTTCACCACAGGCCATTTTGATCCCATAGGGGGCACCAGGGAACTTCATATCTTGCATGGTGCGATCTGGTACGTTTTTTAACGTGACCGTCCGGCCGCCAAACAAGTTGGCGGAGCCCGGTAGAATTTGCATTGCCGTAACACCGCCTGCCAACGCTCGTTGAAACCCAGGGTCATGCGGCCAAATCGCATGCTCAGCGTGGACCTCTGCCGTCACAGGGCGCGTCATTTCGTTTCCATCTGAGTGAGATTGAACGGAAGGAGAAGGGTACACACCCAAATGACTGTGCGTATCGATAATTCCGGGTGTTACCCATTTACCCTGACCATCGATGATGTTGGCGTCTTGTGGCGCTTCGATGTCTGTACCAATTTCAACTATTACCCCGTCTTTGAAAAAGACACTACCATTTTCAATTTTACCGCCAATACCGTCGAGTATTGTCACATTGGTGATGAGCGTGGCGACCCCAGGAACCGGGTGATAAGTGCTGGGATAGGGATCTTTGTCTATTTCAAATTTGGGTTTTTGCGTCTTATCAGAAGATTTTTCTTCGCCACCGCAACCGACGAGCAAGGCGACAGAAACTAACGACAAGACCAAAGCTTTCCTTTGGGGTGAGGTGGTCATGGTGCTTCCTATTATCATTATTGTTGTTCGCGGACCGTCGATGTTGAAGCGCGACTGCCGCATGGTTCGCTTTCAAGATTAGCAACCGAACTAACACTTGTCAGTACAATGCTATACGCAAATACTCAGCCGCGAGTTCAACTAACGTTATTGCAATTGAGCTTGTGCAAATTGGATCGACAGCTGTCGAGCGATGGGTAATAAATGGTGTTTGTTGAAATTTGTATCAGCCGTACCAAACCATGCCATAACAAAATCATTGGCGGGTGACACATAAATGCCCTGACCTGAGAAGCCGTCTTTGTACATATCACCATCTGACCAAATTAGATCCCACTGCATTTTGCTATGTTGCGGTGGGTCGCCATTGAATAGTTTGTTAAGGCTTTGTTTACGGGCGACTGAAAAGGAATCAGGCTGATGCATATCGCCAAGTCCATAAGCCTTTTTATCGAGTATCAACGGTGTATGCGCACTCGCAGTAAACAACATGCCAAAGCGTGCAATATCGTTTAGTCTGGCACTGATACCACCACCAGCATATAACTCACCGAAGCGATTAATCATCATCAAACCATCCGCTTCCGCTCCCATTGGTCGCCAGATAAGCTCCGCCAAAGCTTCGTGTAATGGTTTTTGGGTTACGGCTTCAACTATGAATCCTAAGATAAGAGTGTTCGCAGAATTGTACTCGGTATAGGGTGTGGCAGAGGGGTCTTCTTTTATCGTTTTTAAGTACTCTTTAGCGCTGCTGAGTGATGCACTTTTTTGCGGCATGATGTTAAATATCTCGTCAACACGGTAGACGCAGTTCTGTGGATTATCAAATCCTTGGCTGTCGTTACAGTCCATTTTTGACTGCATGTCCGCGACTTCCTGAACCGATTTCTGTCCCCAATCGGACGCTGAAAAAGTAGGCAAATATGTTTTTACCGGTGCAGAGAGATCGACTTTTTGCTGATTCGCTAATTCAGCCAACGCCGCCGATACTATTACTTTGGTTACCGACCACACAATGTGACGATCCCAGGCCTGATGTGAATTGTAGTGCTGAAAAATAATATTACCTTGGTGAACTACGACAACACTGTCGATGCGCTTGTCCGACTTTACGTATGCATCCAATGACTGTTCTTCACCTTTAACGAGTATGCGCGTTTGTGCAAACTCAAGATCGTCTTTTCGACCTAGCGATAAGGATTGATGAGCAGAAATACTAGCGTGTTTAAAAAAGGCGGGCATGTTGAGCCAGACAAAACGCGTTTGCTCACCCCCAAAATAAAATGACGCTAGTTTGAAATCTTGAAAATGGGTTTTATGTTGACTAAGAGTCGTTATGGGTTGGCCCGTCGCTGCATATAATGGCAATACCATTGCGGCAATGAAGAGTAGTTTGAAATGCTTTTGCATAACGTGCGCTTTGTAGTCAAACGTTGCGATTATGATAGCGATACGTTTGTTTTATGGATAGCGGATTTAGTAAATTACTGACGTTTTGATTCAGCAACAATTAACGAAAAGCCTGGCCATTGCACACAACGTACCTATCGTTTTAAACCGACTTTCAATAATTCTCGTAATCTAGCCCACGATAACTAACTAATTTTTCGACCCTGGGGTGTGTGGTTCAGAATGTATAACCTTGTGCGACTGCCTATATCTTTGTTGTTGAGTTTGTCTATTTGTATGGCGGTTCAAGCTCAAGAGGCATCTAAAACCGATACCACCGTAACCTATGCTCAGGAATACTTTGTGCAATACAAGGTAGTCACGCTGACCGATATGATTCGCCTAGTACCTGGTGGTATCAGTATCCTTAATAGTTTGGATGACAATCAACAATCCCGTGGATTAGGTTCAACTGGGGCGCAAATACTGATTGATGGCAAACGCATGTCTGGCAAATCGAACGATATGGAGACGAGACTGGGTCGTATTCAGGCGAGTCAGGTAGAGCGAATTGACCTAATCCGTGGCACTGCTGAGGGACTCGATATACGCAGTCAAGGTGTGTTGATAAATGTCATTCTCAAGTCAAGTGACAGTGATATCACCAATTATTTATCTGAGATTCGACTGACAGGTAACAATCAGCAATCAGTCAAACCCGAGTTTCTGATGACTGCGACGGGCAGTCGCGGACAATTGGAATATGATGTCAGTTTGCAGCATGACCGCTTTTTGCGGACCACAGATTTCAGCGAAGATCTGATGAACCCATTAGGGCAGAGCGAAGAAATACGTATCATCAATCGCGAATTTATTTTGCATTCAAACAGCATTACAACAAACCTTCAGTATTCGTTCCGCAATGGTGACGTTGTCCGTTTTAACGGGCTTTTCGAAGACGAAAGCCGAGCTGAAGATAACCTTGAAGACCAATTTGATTTTAGCTCAGGCTTGCAGCTCGCTGAGGAAACTCTAAATATCGCGCGTGATGATCAAACGTGGGAATTTGGTGGCGACTATGAAACGAAGCTTGGTAATCTTAGTACGCTGAAAACTATTTTTGTGATTAACAATAAGTCCAATGATGACACTATTAAGCAGGATGAAATAACGGGTCAAGATGCCGTTCGTTTGTTTACGTTTGCTGAAAAGTCTGACGAGCTTGAACAAATCCTACGCACGAATTTGAGTACTACAATCTTTACTGAACAGACTCTAGACCTCGGATTTGAAGCAGCGTTTAATGAATTAGATGCACAGCAGTCGTTTGATTCAGCTACGTTTGAGTCGTCTAATATTCAAGAAGACCGATACGAACTTTTTGCTACTCATTCTGCTGATTTGGCTAAGGCCCTACACCTACAGACAGCACTTATCCGAGAGGAATCCACTATCAAACAGGACTCCATCGGCGTGAAGAATCAGCGCTCTTTTGGCTTTTGGAAACCACGCATGGAGTTGCGCTTTGACATGGATGCACAGAATCAGTTTCGCTTTGTTGCAGAGCGCTCGGTTTCTCAACTGAATTTGCGCAATTTTATCGCCACGAGAAACACCGACGATGACACCATCAATTTTGGCAATCCGGATCTCGAACCAGAAAAAATATGGCAATATCTGATTGCCTACGAACACCGTCTCGCCGACGACTCTGGCACGATAGGGATTGAATTGTTCAAGGATGAGATAAGCGACTTTATTACCGATACGCGTAATGCGGATGGTAGCTCAGGAACTGGTAATATTGGTGATGCTACGAGGCTGGGTTTGGATTTTGAAGCCAGTGGTAATCTTGATTTTATCGGCTTAGAAAGTGCCCGCGTGACATTCACTTACCGCCTTCGCGATACAGAAATGGTTGATCCGTTTCTGAATGTTGAGCGGCGTCTAAATGGCATTCCCAAGGAAACGTTTTTACTGGATTTTCGGCATGATATCAAAAGCCTAGGGATCGTATATGGTTTCGACGTGAACAAGCGTACTTACAGATTCAGTCAGAATAGAACGGTATCAGAAGTTCGCACCAACATCATTGATATCGATGATTTATACATTGAATACAGCATCAATCCCAATACCAGACTGCGATTTGTAATCGCAAGGCCACTGAAAGACAGGGAAAACTATCTGCGCACTTTTTACAGTGGTGATATTGCTGACGGTATAGTGGATAGAATCGACTATCGACAGAGAAAAATCCGGCCTACATATACACTGACACTGCAGTCGACTTTTTGATCATATCTAAACAGATGTGAGCTGCAGTAGACAGACAAAACATCATGCGGATGAAGGGCAGAAAAAGACAAGGAGCGGAAGTACAGATTTTTAGGTGCGAACATCAGGTTTGCTCTCATAAGCTGTCATTCGGGCGGCGCAGAGTGGCTTAACTCACTATCTAAGAAACGACCTTTTTCAATGTGCTGCGCTCTGACCCTGGCTAAACAGCCTTGCCATGGTCAGTTCAATCACCTATACGCCGAAGCGTCATGCGTCTTTGACCAATTAGCGCCCAGTGTTAAGCTCCGATATAAATTAGGTTGCTCCATTTCAGGTGTCCGATTTAAACCAGGAGCAAATTTCGATTATCTGAATGAGCCCTAGTGTTCTGCAATTGTGAAACGAAACTTAGATGAGCAATCAGCACAAACGACTTCTAATATTTATCTGCTTTGCACTGGGTATTCTGTATTTCTTCAATACACGTGACTCATCAACTGGCGAGCAATGGGATAATTTACCTATTGAAATATCCCGTCAAATATCTGAAGAACAGAGAGCGAGACTACTAAAGGAGTATTCGACGTTTCGTTCAATCATGAATGTAATTGCTCATGAACACTTCTCTGTTCACCAGACTGATACATTAGTCAACGGTTTTGATTTAGGATATTTCGCCACGAAGGTAAGCAAACAGTTGCTGAGCTCAGATGAGCAGATCGTCATGCTTTTTGAAGAAACCATTGATGAGATATTGGCAACACTTGACCCTTACACCAAATACTTTTCCGCATCGGATATAGAGTCAGAAGAGCGGGAGCGCTTTAAAAGTTACGTTATTGTTCTGGATAAAACCATCGCACTTTTTAATTTCGACAAGATAGACAGTGAGATTACCACTCGCAAATTCCAAGAGTTTTTGAAGGCCGTATTGAATGAGCCGAGTAGCCCGATTCAACACATCATTCTTGATGTTAGACGAAATTCAGGCGGGGACGTTAACACGACATATGACTTTATTGATTTGCTCACTAGCCAACAGGTCATAGGTGAAATCGAGCAGAGGGTTGTAGGGAAGCCTGAAATCTCTGTAAAAACTATAGAAGGCGAGCTTCCTCAAATTACTGATTTACCGATAACGATTTTAATCAGTGAACAAACGGCCTCATCAGCTGAGCTTTTGGCCGGCACTTTACAACAGTTGGGGCGCGCCAAAATTGTCGGCAAACAATCAAAAGGCAAGGCGATGGGGCAAGTGCACAAAGACATTAGTCACATCACGGGCGGCAATAGTCATCTTTTAATCACCGCCGGGAAACTCTTTTACCCCGATGGTACTAGCTATCAGGATGTCGGCGTAGTCCCCGACATTATTGTTAACAGTGTGGAAGAAAACATCGAGCATTTAGAAATATCACGACAATTGACGCCAGAACAGCAGGTGAGTGATTCGACCAATGTTGCAAAGATTGTTCTATGTACAGAACGTGATATTGATAAGAGCATTATGGTCGACATATACGACCCGATTCAAAATAGAAGCGCTAAAGTCAATGCTTTTGAAAAGGGAGGATTGGAATTGATTTGTGCTTTTCAGCATATCCGATAAGGTAGTGAGCAATACCAAACCCTAGGCTTCGCGAGCGCCATTGACCATGTCCAAAAAAGTTTCACCTCATCATCAAGGAGCATACCGGCGCACCCTGCTTAGTGGCACTATGACCTTTATTGTCGGGTTGGGTCTATTGGCTCAAAAAGAAGCCGATTGGATTGTAGTATCAGTTCTGTTTGGATTATCTGCAATTAGCTTCTCTGTCAGTTTTCTCGTCAAATGGAAACTCGATAGAGAGAATAACAGCCAATCTAAGACAGTAGAATTAGTCGTATCACCTAACGATGCGAGTCAATTGTATGTTTTTTTTGGTGAGCGTAAGATAGCATTCCAAGAAGAAGGTGACGGCAAGTTTTTGGTGGACGTCAATGACTATGCCCAGTTCGAAAAAGAAATCTTAGCCAAATTCGACCTTGTAAAGAAAGTGCGATAAATCTAACTGGTTCAAAACTCGATATTCTACAAGTTAATTCCCCCTAAATATTTTGAGCAAAAAATACCAGAACTCAGTCAAAAACAGATTGAAGATTGCTTTTGTACCTGGTTGAACACAAAATAAACAAAAAGCTGACCAACAAAAAGGATATAAGCAGTGCGGTTGAGATTGATGAGACGATTAGTCAAATATAGCCTGTTTGCAGTTTTGGGTATCGCCTTTTGTGCCAATGCGCTGGCGAAACAAAATCTGGTATTTCCTTCTTTTCCAGCCAACTTTGAGGAATCAACTTTTCAGGGTAGTAGCGGTTGCAGTTCAGACGATGCTCGAATGGTGTTTGCCATTTCCAAAAATGAAGGTCTTGAGCATATTGGTGCTCACCCAATAATTCAAACGCGAGAAGATGGTGTGTTTATCACCAGCATATTTTTCAGCATGGATAAAAACTATGGATGGATGATGAAGAGCTACGGCAATGGTGAACTCTGCATCAACCAAAAAATAGCTAATTTAAAGTTAAACAAGAATATTCGTCGCGACCTGTCACACCAAAAACCAATTGAGCCAGAAGACTGCACCTTTGCGCCCCAAGTGATAAATCTCTGCGGTACACTTCAACAACTTATCGAAAGACTTGAAAAAGGTGGATACAGCCCCGACTGGCAAGCGGTTAATGAAAACGGTCACACCATGACTATGATGTCAGGAACAGGCCAAAGCTGGATATTGACTACCCACAAAGACACGGGCGCAACGATTTTCACCGGAGCAGGAAAAGGTGAGTTTGTATTTTCGGATAACGACAAGGATTGAGTGATATGCAAGTGCTAAACCTGACAAGCTTATTTCTATCGTGCATTGCATTCATACTTGCGTCAGCAACTACTACCACTATCGCCAAAGAGCTACGCTTCCCTAACTTTCCTGCCAGCTTTGAGGAATCAACTCGCCATGGTGAAAGAGGCTGTGTGATAAATGACCCGAGAGCGACAGTCGCGATAGCAACGAATGAAGGCTTAAAATCTATCGGTGGCTTGAACCTTATGCAAACGCACGAAGACGGAGGTCATAACCTGATAGTGTATTTTGGAGAAAGTCACGGAATTACTCTGTCATTCAAAGGCGATGATAATTTGTGCGTGTCGGACAAACTCCTCGGCATGCAACTCAATGAGCAACTTTCTGACGAAGCCTTATCGATTGCCGAAGATACTCAATATTCTGCGAACCAGTGTGGTTTCACAAAACGTTATGGTCAGATATGTGGTGCTTTTGCCAAGGTGGTAAAAGGGTTAACGAAAAATGGTTTTCGGTTGGTTTATCAAGGCAGACTGGTTGACGGTAATTTCAAAACACTCATGAGCGGAAATGGTAAATCCTATTATCTCACGACTCATGCAAAACATGGAGCCACGGTTGTGACAGGTGTTGCAGAGCGTGAGTTTAAGATGGTGGATTAGCATGAAAGTGAACACCATGTTGGTTAAGACTCATTTTGTATCCCTAATACTTTGCTTCTCTGTATTTTCAGTGCACGCCAAAGAACTTCGCTTCCCCAATTTCCCAGCCAGCTTTGAAGTATCAATGTATAAAGGCAGTAAGGGTTGTTTGCAAAATGACCCAAGAGTCATTACGGCGATAAACGCAAATGAGGGAACAAAAACGTTTGCTACATTGCCAATAGTACAGACGCCTAAAGATGGCGTTCATGCGATGGTAGTGGTGTATCACAAAGATAAAGATTATGGCTACAACTTGAGTGATAAAGCGGATGGCGAGCTTTGTGTTTCGGAAAAACTAAGCCACTACAGCTGGAAAAAGGCGGGTAATTTTCAAGTTTTGGCCGCTAACAAATCATATTCAAAAGAAGAATGTAATTTTACGCCAAGATACACCGATACCTGCGGCTCGTTTTCTCGTCTTTCTGGTGCGCTGTTGTCGAGAGGCTTTACAATCGATTTTCAGGCCATCAATGAAAAAGGCCATATTGATACGTTCTTATCAGGCGAAAACAAAGCTTACCGTTTAACGACACATGCAAAAACGGGGGCTACCGTCATTACCGGAAATGGTACAAGTGCATTCGTATTTCACACTGTTCCAGTGTCACCGTGAACCTGTAAAGAGTAGTTAGACTTTTCCTTTGAGTGTTGTTGCCAACTTCTGCTTAATACATTCAACGTAGTGAGCTTTGACCGCTTCGCTATCATTATCAAATTGCTTTAGTAATCGTTCATACCTTGGCCGTTCGAGCAGATATTCAATCAACACCTTGCCATTATAACGTTGATACAGCCAGATATGCGTTTGAACGAACTGTGGTCCTGCATTACTTTTACACGATTTTACTTCGGGGCTTTGTTCTATCATCTCCTTAAGGGCTTTCAGGAAGTCGCGTTGAAAGACGTCATTGAGCTGAACTCGTAAACGTTCATCCTTGAATGTCTCACCACAACCATCACAAGTTTTCCGCATGTATTGCACCTTGAAAGTCACCTCAGGCTGAGCCAGTTCCTTAGGCTCAATAAATCAACTACATACATGAAGTTGAATAATGAGTATTGTCTTGCATAGAGCTCATGTAAGACTGGCTATGTCGTTATTTATCTTCTAATGGGATAAATTTTATATCAGGTTTTGAGAAACCGACCTGGCTACGCGAAATCCTGAATAGTTCACGCGCTCATTATAGTCACTCACGCCCCGAGCACTTGAATAACTTCCATTCCATGCGTTACCCCTTCTAATGTGCTTGATGCACTTGCTCTCAATTCCGAAAGCAGAACCATCGGATGGCATCCCAGGATAACTTTCATCAAAGCAGTCGGCAACGTGTTCCCAGACATTTCCGAGCATGTCATAAACACCAAAATCGTTTGGCCGGAAACTGCCTACTGGAGACAATTTCACATAATTATCTGAACAGGACGTGTTCTTGTATGGGATACCCGTTTCATTTCCCGCAATATTGCCATACAAGCATACGTTTGTTTCCGAATAGCCATGAATAGTTGGCCCTGTATGGCCGGCTCTTGCTACGTATTCCCACTCTGCCTCTGTCAATAGACGATAAAACTTTCCAGTTTGTTTACTCAACCAATCTGTATATGCCGAAGCGTCTGCGACAGTGATACAGGTCACGGGGTGATTATCTTTAACCTGTTGATCGGGACGTTTCCAACTGAAATGAGTTTCTTTTTTTAATCGGCCATTATTGCTTGCAACTGAACATTCATTTTCAACCCGGTATCCACTGTCTTGCACAAATGACGCAAATTGACCAATGGTAATTTCATATCGGCCCACCGCAAAATTCCTTTTAAGCGTGACCAACGTTTCATCTTTGTTTGAAAATATGTTGTCTTTTATATCTGTACGTTTGAACTGGCCTTTAGGGACTATAATCATCTCAGGGCAATCCTTACAGTCGGTAAAAACGGTACCGGGTTTTGTGCTAACAGTCTTTATAGTTGGTTTCATTAGTTGTTTTACAAACTCAACGATGAAATAAGCGGGAACGGCAATAGCGACGATAATAAGAAGATTATAAAAGTGGCCTTTTAGAGTAGCTAACATGTCGGTTAAGTCTCCTTACTCATTTAAGATATGCTCTCACGAAGTGCATCACCGTAAGTCGCTTTCTTAGCATAGAATGTTATCTTTCAGTTTTCATCTCCTGACGTTTAAAGTAGGGATGTTTGAGCAACGCTAAATTTCTACTGGCGCATTGATATACCTCACATACGATGTTGAGGTGTTGAATTTTTTTGCTCGAATTGTCAATTTAGTTTGGATAGACCCAATGTTCCTAAACACAAATCAGGAGTAGACTAGGATTTATTAGGTCAATAATGAAAGTGGGTCTCTAGAAGAGGTTAACATTAACGTTGTTTACTGGAAGACTGAACAAAATCTGTCTCTGTTAAGTGATGCATGGAGTTTTATATGGGTAATACCGACCTTCGTACTTTTTTAACCAGCTTGACATTAGGGCTTTGTCTTTTGGTGTTGAGTTTTAGCTCAATGGCACAGTCTAAAAATTCATTACGCTTCCCCAATTTTCCTGCGAGCATTGAAGAATCTATTTATGATGGGAAAAAAGGCTGTGTCGGAAGTGATCCTAGGTTTTGGACAGCTGTAGGGGCAAATGAGGGGACTAAATCAATGGGAGGCTTAAAATTTATAGAGACTACAATGCATGGTGCGCACTCTTTCATTCTATCCTATCACTTCTCTAAAAATTACGGATATATTATGGTCAACAAGGGCCAAAAGAATCTTTGTATAGCTGAAAAGTTAACCAACATGTCTATCCAAGAAATTGGTAATTACGATGCAACTTCAATTGAAATAGATGGCAAATATACCTCTGACCAATGTAAGTTTGCGGATCGTTTTGGTGTGCTCTGCGCAACATTTTCAAGAATGGCCGCAGGCTTAATCAATAATGGTTTCACAGTACAATTCCAAGGCGTTAAACAAAATGGAGATGTTCTTAGCTATTTTTCTAATGGTGCGAAAACATACGAGTTAACGACTGATGATAAATCTGGCGCAACCGTAATCACGGGTTCAGGTGATAGTGTCTTTGAGTTCAACGAAAACATAAAACGTTAACACAACTGCTAACTCAAAATTCAAAACCTGTATTCCTCAATGCTTGGTACATGCTACTTTTGACCAAAGCTAATACCGAAAAAGCAAAATCATTTCACCGACTGCTATGCGCGTAAAACTGACTTAGGCATTTGTTCGCTTCGATGTCGGCTTAACGTACTTTGTTGCCCTACAAACCGCATGCACTGGCAACAACAGACAACCAGCAGACATTCATTGAGTAGTTTGTTAACCTGATTTCAAATGGTGCTATTGCAACAAAGCCGACAATTGAGGGTTAGCTTAAAAGTATGGATAAAAAATCTTTACCCAGAAGAGCTTTGAAGTTTGCATTAATGTCGTCGTCCATAATCATGGTTCTCGTTTTTTATTCATTATTGACACGCGAAGTAGTAGGGACGCCCACTGAGGTTTTTCTTAGAGTTATTATTACTGGAGCGGGCGTGTTCATATCAATGTGGTTGCTATTTATTGGGTATCTTTTTTTCAATCCAGATGCAGATACTCCGCGAAGTGACTCAAAAAAGCTGTAAGGCGAGTATCTCCATAAAGCAGAAGCTAAGTTAAATGCCGAAAAAATCACAATGGAATTATCAAGAAGACTCAAAGCACCGTTATTTACTTATCTAGAAAACTCTTTATTCGGTGCAGGCATAGTCGTACTGGGAGCGTTTTTTGAATTGTTGCTTAGGCTGGGCAACAATGTTGGCCTTTTAATTTATGAGAAAAAATGGACAGTGTTTTTGGCAGGCTTAACGGTTGGAGCCGTATTTATAGGATGGGATTCGTTGAGTACATGGATCAAGTTAAGAAAAAGTCAGTCTTAAATACAATAAACGCTGTAAACACGACATTGAGCAAAACAGAAACAATGCTAGATACTGAAATATCAGATCAACTGCGGAAGGATGCAAAAGGCGCCATGTATGCGTTTTTGCTGATTAATGCATTCGCGATAGCTTTCTTTTTTCTAGGATATAGGGAGTTTGCATCTATAGCTTTGGGTGCACAGCTAGCAATCATTTTACTGTGGCTCTTTCCAGTATTTTTGAATCAGACTCTAGTAAAGAAAGAACCAATGAAGCTGGCGTTACATAAAGCACTGGCTTCGTACAGAGATTTGATGAGCCATGTAAACTGGAACTAGTATAAATCAGGCATTTCGAGCGCTGAAATGAGAAGGGGCTGACACTCGCAAGTATATGAAGGAATTTTTAGAGAAAACTAAGAAAGCAGTCAGCTCTGGTGTCGAATCGTTGAAAAGCGAATTCGATTCAGGAATGAAAATAGTTAAGGATGTCGTAGACGGGTTGCCTGTATTAGTTTCTTTGGAGCGAAGTGAAAGCTCATCAATTAAGTGGGATGAGAAACACTACTTTGTGATACCAAACTATACCAGCGAAGCGGGTTTTTCGCTCCATACGATGCGTTCACTCCCATCGAGTGTGTTGGAAGTTAATGACTTACCTAAACGAAGAGTTTTTCATTTCCCAAACGAGCACTACGAGGGAACACTGCGGAAATACATGCTCAATGCAGCCAGAAATATGGCTTATGAATCCAGCTCTCAAAACAAAAGCACATTGGAAAAGCTCGCCGATGATATTGACTCGTTAGATAGCAAACTTACCTATGGGATGCTTTTTGTCGGTGGAATTGCAGCGATTTTTAATCCGTTAATTGGAGCGGGTATCGCAGCGAAAGCACTTCTTCCAAGCATCTCTGGAGTGCTAGCCAAACATGGTCTGAAGCCTATTGGAGAAAAAGCTACTAAATCACAAATTGAGAAACAGGCAAAGGAAGCAGAAGAACACGTTCTGAAACAGTTTTCAGAATCTACAACGCTCAAAGTAGTTAACCCTATTCTAAAAGAGTTGGAGTTCGCGCTCAGAACAACTGAGCAAGAGCATGACCCGCTAAGTGACCCTAACTTAGCGGACGGTAGCATCGTTGAGCTTGAAAATGAGGATTGGAGAAATCTAACTGAACTGGCTATTAGTCATGTGTATAAAGACATATTGAATGATAAGTCTCAACACGTAAAAGCTCGGTTAGGCCCTGAAGATATAAGGTGGCTTCAAGTCCTGCTCGCGGGGAAGCTGTACTAATGGATGTTCGCATTGATGGCATGTCCACCATATATCGGAAGCTGGGTTAGTGCGTCAGAAAATGAAGAAATTTGGTTATGACCTGACTTACCAAGACTTTGAACAAGTTTTGACTGACTATATGGATGCCAAAAAGGCTCGTAAAGTCTTTGCAAAAGAGATAGGTGTATTAGCGAAGTTTGATGGACAGAGTTTTCAATTCTTTAAACCCGATGGTGAGCCTCTCAGTCATAAATCCATTCATGAGTTAATTCAGAGTAACATTAAGGCACAGATAGCTTTTTACAATTTTGCTATGACAAATTGGCACTAGCGTCATTCACAACCGTCGTTTTCTCAAGGTCTGCTTTTTAACCGATTGCTGACATGGGCTTGGCCTAACCATCAATGACTGTTTTACGTACATTTTGATAATTCGTTGCCTCGAATTTTGCTCAAGACCGCCTGACTGGCAATTGCCTTGAATGTTTTTCATCTTTACAGTAATTGAGAGGTTGTATGCAGATTCAAGCTAGAAATGGGTTAGAGAATCGATGTATGCGGCGCTGCTTAATGTTTAGTTTGGCAAAAGCTCCCGGGAAATGCTCGTTAAACAGTTTATCGAATGCCCCTGATTGCATCGCGCTGTTGAGTCCTACAGTAAGCCAATGAGCGACATCTGCTCGTGCTGGATTAACGTAGAAGACTAAAGGTAATGGATAATGAATGACGTGATGAGGGTCTATAACTAACTCTCGCTCAGCACACTTAAATTCGTTAAAAATGGCACTAATCTCATTAGCACCTAACGGTACGTAATCACACTTTCCCTTTCCAAGTGCAATTAGGATGTCATGAAGTTCGCCATGCTCATAAACAGGGCAATGGTTGCTGCGTAAAATATCAGCATCAGCCCAAGTCGCAGGAACCCCCGCAGTTAGTCGCCGTAAATCAGAGATAGATGTATCCGAAGATAAGACACCTGACTTATTATTGATAATAAGCAAACGGTGACTTAATAAATCTTTGCAAAGCGGTGTGTGAATCTTGATCAATGATTTTCCGGCAAATTTTTGATTACCGTCAACGGTCACTAATGCGTCACATCCCGAGGTAAATATATTGCCTTCATCTTCAGCTTGAGGATAGTCGGTCTCGTCAACACAAAATGCAACGCTGCTTACTTTTGCATGTTGTAGGCAAAGGGCTATTAACGCTTTTTCATACTGCCTGCGAATGGGGGATTTATTCCCATTCCAGAATGTTATGCCTGCATTAGTCAAATTTAAACTCCACTAAATCAGAGAGTTAAAAAATCATCAAAAATAATTGATCAATTAGTATGCGATTTCTAAATCCAATCCCTATCATGCGAACCATCAGAGTAAAACTGAATCAGTTTTTAACGTTTTTGGAGATACATTATGAACAACAATATCGAAATGATTAAACAAACTGCTGCTAATGCTGAAGAAATCGCACGTAATATCTGGCTAGCAGGTATCGGCGCATACGGCAAAGGGGTTGAAGAAGTTAAAGGTCGTTTTGACACTCTTTCTACTGATTCAAACAAATTGTTTGCTGAATTAGTGGCTAAAGGTGAAGTTATCGAAGCGCAAGGTAAAGCGAAAGTAGAAGAAGTTAAAACTTCAGTCGCTGCAAAAACCGATATTGACGCTCGTATTGAGACTGTACGCACTAAATTAGGCCTTAACAAAACTGACGCTGACACAAAAATCGAAGAGCTAAATGCCAAGATTGAAGCACTAACAGCAGCAGTCGCTAAATTAAATGCTGAGCCGGCAGCAAAGCCAGCTGCAAAAAAAGCATAAGTTAGTAAGCCAAAAACCCACCTTCTAAAAAAGGTGGGTTTGCCTTAATCCCAAAAAGGCGCTTTATTCAACAGCACGCCGACGTCAGTATCTGTGCGGTGTTATGCGCGTTCAAAATAGCGTTCAATAAGTTCTGCCAATCGCTCATCAAGCGCTTCTTCAAAAGCGCTAAATGTGATATTGAACTCAGTGAAAAAAGATTCAACACGTTCGTGTAACACTATTTCTTTGTCCAGTTGATACTCAATTTCAGGCAGCGATTTATCGTAACGCGGCTGTATCGACCAGCGGATGATCCCACCATGAAAGCTTTTAAGCTCAGATTTAGCACTGAGACAAAATGCTTCAATATGATCCTTTCCTTCAGGGCCCAAACAACCGGGTTCAAGGCGAACTAAAATCGACATTTTCTTGTACAGAGGTAAGCGGTCGGCCATGGGACCCCAACAATGAACAGCGTTATTAAGTATTGGCACAAAACTCAACATGTGACAAATTGATATGAAGTTTCAACCAATACTGATGGCCAAATTAGTCAACTCATTGTCTGGAAGTGATTACCGCTAACGCATGATGTGGCAAAGTCATGTGACCACAGCAATGAGTCGCCAAGCGTTTGCCTCGCTTCTTACTTCGAAAAGGGCAATTTGATGCGCAATTGGTTTTTCTGAAATCCGGAGGGAAAAATGGCAACTGAACTGGTCGATATTCAAAGTTCTCCAATGCGCTGGCTCTTGATTACTGCCGCCTTGACCACTCTAATATCGCTTGCTGAGGCGTGGTTAGCCACTTTCATTGTTTACGGGAAATCAAAAACGCTAAAACGTTTATTCCCGGCAGTTCAAAACTTAATCCGCTCACACATTGATTATTTGCTAATGACGTTTCTTCTGACGGCTATTTATTTTATATGCTCGCACTTAACTATTGCGCTGCCGTCGATGATCATCTTTTTACTTTGTTTGGGCGCGTTGTATAACCCTTTTGGTTTTTTGATTAAAGCCATAAAGCCCAAAACGGGTTCGGATTTAGATCTAGTCGGTAAAATCGGGCTCTATATTGGGTTTTTACCTATAACCATCGGCGCGGGTTACCCAATGATATTGATCGTACTCAAACTGCTTTAAAGTATCAGAACAACAACTAATAGACTTTGTTATCTGGGACTGCATTTATCTATAGTTGTAGCCCATGTTGGTATTCGTATTCCGGGGAAACATTAAACAAATATCCAAACCTTCAACCGGTTTCTTCACAAACTCACGACACACGCAATATTAAAGTGCTCCTAAATCACACAGGAGCACAATCATGAAGTCCATAATTTCCAAATTACTGATTACAATTACTTTAGTCCCCCTACTAGCCGGCGCAGCTGACTCATTGGCTGCGAAAGATGTGCGAGTAGCCGTGTTGATTTCCGGTTATGGAAACCAAACCAACGGTGAAATTGGTTACGATCTAGAAGAACTGGCGCAAAGCTATTTAGTACTAACAGACAACGGCGTTCAGCTGGACATTATCAGTCCAACTGGTGGTGCTGTGCCGGTGCATAACAAAAAAGACGATTTGGAATACATCCAGCGATTCAAACATGAGACGCCTGCGTTGCAACAACTCAAAGCGACTTTATCTGCGGGGCAAGCACTGGAAAACCACTATGATGGATTAATGATCATTGGCGGAGACGGCGCCATGTTTGACTTGCCGTTTGACGCCAATACGCAAACGTTTATTCGCCGTTTTGCGACCGCTGAATTACCACTTGCTGCTGTATGTCATGGCCCTGCCGCGTTGGTCAATATTACGCTCGAAAATGGCGATTACTTTTTGTCCGGTAAGCGGGTAAATAGCTTTACCCAAATTGAAGAGCAGGCGTTTAGCGCTGAGTTAATCGATAAATTTCCGTTCATGCTGCAGCCTACTATCGAGGCACGTGGTGCAGAATTTGTTTCCAATGCACCAATGCTTCCATTTGTGGCTCAAGATGGTCATTTGATCACTGCGCAAAATCCGATGTCAGTTGCGAAAGCTGCGGAAGCATTGCTCGTGACATTGGGAATTTCACCGAAGCCAAGAGCCATGTTTAAAGACGAGAAAACCATGGAATTGGTTTCGCGAGCGCGCACTGAAGGGGCATTTATGATCGATGTCGCATTGGCTAAATCTGCACAGCAATACGACCTCAACTACCTAGCGTTATACGGCTTCTACGCTTATCGTTTAGCAACGAGTGAGGCAAACAAGCGCAATGAACTGACATTGATGGCTCGCATTGGGCAACACTTTTCACATCCTCAGTATGCGGTTGCATTAATCGAAGCGCTTTTGGAACAAGGCAAAGCGTCTGAGGCGCAGATTGAGAAACAGCGTTTAACGCAGGCCTTTCCTGATTTTGAATTACCTCAGTTACTGCAAGACATCTAATTAACGAGCGGGTAAAAGAGACTGTCTTAGGCGCGTTTGGCAACCGAGACAGTCGATTCGTTTTGGTCTAACATCAGTGTTTCGATCCAAAACACGGTTTTTGGATTATGTATTTATCGAATCAGTGAAAGACCAGATAACAACAAGGAGAGACCCTCAGTGTTCACCCGCGTACCCCGATATTTTGGAAAACTGTCATTAATCGCATTCGTTGTCGGCAGCGCATGTGCGCATGCCCAGCAGGCCCCAATTGTTCAGCCTGGCGCCCCCGGCCAAGCCACAAAGCCGTTAACTGCAGCAGAGGCGATTAACCTTACCAATACCAGCTACACCAATGACGATGTCGTGTTTATGCAGAACATGATCCCGCATCACGGTCAGGCCGTGGAGATGGGGGAATTGGTCGCTGAGCGAACCAATAATGACGCAATCATTGAAATTGCGGGTCGTATTAAAAAGTCACAAGCAGATGAAATTGCCTTTATGCGCAGTTGGCTAGAAGAGCGGGGCGAGGCAGTTGAGATTGCGCACCACATGCATATGGATCACGCGATGATGGGTATGGCGACCAAAGCGCAAATGCAAGCGCTCGCCGAGGCCGAGGGTACCGAGTTTGATCGCCTGTTTTTGACGCTAATGATCCCACATCACGAGGGAGCTGTGCGCATGGTTGAAGACTTGCTCGACAAGGATGGTTCAGCCTACGATCCTATCTTATATGACTTTGTAAACGACATCGTCAATGATCAAAATGCTGAAATAACGCGCATGGATGGTCTGTTGGCGGGTTTGTCTAGCGACCCGCGCAGTGAGTTATCACCAGGGTTTCGCGATGCAGGCGAAGCTGCATGGAACCTGAGTTTGGTCGCTTCATTACCCAAACCAGCAGGATTCTTTGATCCCGACAACCCGTCGAACTTGCCACCAATCAAGCCACAAGATGAAGACGCTGAAGAATCGGCGGAACATGATCATGATAGTCGAGAGCATGACGACCTTGAAGGCGGTGACATCAAAACTGAATGGGGAGAACGCTGGCCACTATTGAGCTTTTGGAATACTGATATGGCGTTTGCTGGGGATGTACTCGTCGCCGGTAACTATCATGGCTTCAATGTGTACAAACTTGATAGCGACGGTAATCCAAGCCTCAAAAGTTCGATTGTATGTCCAGGTGGGCAAGGTGATGTGTCAATCGTTGGCGACCTATTAATCATGTCTGTCGAGCAGACCCGCGGTCGCATCGATTGCGGGCTACAAGGCGTAAGTGAGGATGTGAGCGACGAACGTTTCCGCGGTCTTCGAATCTTTGATATTTCGGACCTGATGCGACCTCAACAGGTTGGCCTGGTACAAACTTGTCGGGGTTCTCACACTCATTCAATCGTCTCGGCGGATGAAGACAAAATCGTGGTATACAACTCAGGTACAGCAGGCGTTCGTGATGAAGAAGAGCTCGCGGGCTGTATTGGTGAAGTACCCGGTGATGAGCGTACTGCGTTATTCCGTATTGATGTGGTTGAAATCCCAGTTAAAAACCCTGGTGAGGCAAGAATTACATCAAGCCCTGCGGTCTTCGCAGACGATGAAGGGCGCGTTGCCGGACTGTGGTTGGGGGGCGACCACGGTGAGGACACCCAGTCAACTCGTCGTACCGATCAGTGTCATGACATCACTGTATTCCCAAGTCTTAAACTCGCTGCTGGCGCTTGCTCGGGCAATGGTATTTTATTGGATATTAGCGATCCGCTTAATCCGACTCGGATGGACGAAGTCACTGATCCCGGCTTTGCATATTGGCATTCGGCAACCTTCAACAATGACGGTACCAAAGTGTTATTCACTGATGAATGGGGCGGCGGAACCCAGCCTCGTTGTCGTGCGTCTGATCCAATGCATTGGGGCGCGAATGCTATCTACGATATCGTTGATGGCAAGTTCCAGTTCAGTAGCTACTACAAAGTTCCTGCACCACAGTCAGAACAAGAGAATTGTGTTGCCCACAACGGCTCGATCGTACCGGTACCTGGCCGCGATATTTTCGCCCAAGCATGGTACCAAGGTGGTCTCTCCGTATTGGACTTTACCGATACTGAAAACCCAGTGGAAATTGCATATTTTGACCGGGGGCCTATCCATGAAGAACGCATGGTCATTGGCGGATATTGGTCAACGTATTGGTACAACGGCAAGATCTACGGTACCGAAATTATTCGCGGCCTTGATGTTATGGCATTAGAGCCCAGCGAGTTCTTGTCTGAGAACGAAATCGCAGCTGCGCAACAAGCCAATATGGGAGATGTGTTTAATCCGCAACAGCAATTTCCGGTTACTTGGCCGAGTACTCCTATCGTTGCATTGGCGTATCTCGACCAGCTTCAACGCGCAAATGCTCTGGAGGCAGATTCCGCCGAGGCGTTATACCAAGTATTGGGTGAGTTGAAACAAAACGGTGAAAATACTGCCGCGAAGCAGCAGCTAGGTGCTATGCTTTCGAGCCTTGGCCAGAGCGCTAACGCAGGTCAAAACGCAGCTAAGCTGGAGCGCTTACTCCAAACGTTGAAGGATATTGCCGGCGCTTAAACAATCCGTATATCGATACGATGAAAAGGCTCTTCAGACGAAGAGCTTTTTTGTATCCACTATACATGCGTTAGGTATCATCGTGGATTGCAACGTGGCACTTTGAATACTCGCAATTCGCCGTCGCCATTGCTATTCTTTCGAAAAAAAACAAACCCTGAAAACTGTGCAGCTTAAATCACTTGTCTCATTCACCCTCTTGGCCTTGATATTATTCGTAGGTTCAAACACTTGCGTTGTGGCGAACGAGCAAAACGATTCGTTGCCTCAGGTGGCGATCATAATCGATGACATGGGGTATCGTGCGACAGACAAACGTGCGTTTGAGTTACCCGAACATGTGACGTTTGCCATTCTCCCGCATACGTCACAGTCTTCTGAGTTCGCATATGCTGCGCACCAGCAAGGTAGAACGGTTATGTTGCACTTACCAATGGAAACCTTGCAGCCCCGCAACTTAGGACCTGGTGCATTGTTAGATACCATGGATACGCGTTTCTTGACTGAAACTTTTGAGCAAGCGCTCGCCAGTGTTCCCCACGCGTCGGGTGTTAATAACCATATGGGAAGTAAACTGACTCAGCTCACGTTACCGATGACAACCTTGATGCGATCACTGATGGAACACGACCTATTTTTTGTCGACAGTCGCACTACCCGGTACAGTAAAGCGTTAAAAATCGCAAAGCGGCAGGGGGTTCCCAGTACTAGAAGACATGTGTTTTTGGACCACGAGCTTACCCAGGGCTTTATCGATCAACAGTTTGCATTGTTAATTCGGTTGGCTAAAAAGAAGGGGCAGGCGGTAGGTATTGGACATCCTCATCCGTTAACTATTGAACGCTTGCAACAGCACTTGTCTCGTACCAAAGACATTGAATTTGTGTCAGTCTCTGCTTTGTTAGATGAGCCAATGATTACAGCTACACCCAAAATCGCAGAGGCTGGGGAAAGGCGCAGTGAGCGATTCGCCGAAGCAGTCGACTAAAGCCAGTATTTAGCGGGATTATTGGCCCGCAAGTGAGCTTGTAATCTGTCCTTTTCGTCCAAATTAAATTTTCCCTAAACCTCAACTTGATATATTATAACGTCCGTTTTTCAACCTGTGCTTTTCGGCAGTTTTAGAGGTTTAGTTAATTGGCATCTTCGGCACGCGTTTTCATGGATAAATTGGGTATTTGGATTTCGGGCTTATGCGCGTTGCATTGTCTATTCCTGCCTTTATTGCTGCCTGCCATTCCTCTCCTTGCTGGTTCCTTTTTCGCACAAGCGTGGTTTGAGCGTTTGATCTTAAGCCTCTCGATTTTAATCGGCCTCACAGCGCTCACGATTGGATACTTTCGATATCACCGTCAGCTCTATCCTATCTATGCGCTACTCGCAGGTGGTTTAATCTATTGGCAGAAAGACGTTTTTGGCCATGACTATGAGCCCATTACCATCGCGATTGGCGCCGCATTAATTATTGCGGCACACCTCATGAACCTAAGGCTTTGCCGGGCCTGTAAGATTTGTGAAGACGATTGTGAACATCAGGTCGCGGAAGGGCGCCTTTAACGGTTCAGACGAATAAACTCTGCCGCTCTACCTGGATGATTGGCAAATACTGCATCGACCTGCATCGACAGCAATAGTGCTAAATCGTCCTCTTGATCTACCGTATAAACACCGACTTTTAAGCCGCGTGCATGAGCGTCCTTAACGAGGGCCTCGTCGAGCATGGCCATATCTATCGATATCCAGTCACTGCCACTGGCTTCGGCGGTAGCCGCCAGTTGCAAAGGCAATGAAGCGGTTAACCACCCTCGCTTATATGGTAGCTGTAACTGGCGTGCAGAAGCTAAATAATGATGATTGAAAGACGAGAGCAGAATTTGGCTGCTGGGCAAGTCTGGGGCATGAGTCTTGATATAGTCGTGTAAGTGCTGCATATCTGCGATCGATTTTAATTCGAGATTAAGCACTTTCTCATCCCAACCCAGCGCCAACACCTCAGCTAATGTGAGTATGGATTGTGGATGGCCTTGGTATTCTCCTGCTGACAGGGCCGCCAACTCAGCTTTGGTTAAGTCATTCAGGCGTCGCGCGATACCTGTGGTTCGGGTCAGCCATCGGTCATGGGTGATTACGTAATCGTCATCGAACGCAAAAACATCAATCTCGACACCGAAGATGGGTAAATCTAACGCGATTTGAATCGCTGCCTGGCTATTTTCTGGAGCCTCTCCGCTGGCACCTCGATGTGCGAATACCTTCATCACTTAGACTGCGTTATTTCATGTGAACCGATAGTGAGAGGATGTCTGTCGCGTGCGCGTTAGTCAAGCGCAGGGGCTTGGTGTTGGCGGTTATCGTGTCGCCGGGCGTTGATGTGCATTGATGGTTTCATATACCGACGCTGATACCACTAATAGTCCACCAATGAGTGTTGACCAAGTCGGATTTTCGTTGAGCACTATAATGGCCAAAATCACTCCGTACAGTGGTTGCATACAGGCGATTAATGAAAATGTTTTGGCCCGTAAATGCTGCAAACTGGCAGCGACCATCGCATGCGGTAATCCGGTGAATAGCGTACCCAGCACAATCAGCTGTAGCCACATGGTTTGACTCGATGCATAGAAATCAGGTGATACAAATAGCACCAAGCACAAACAAACGACCAATATTTGATAGGCCATGGCTTTTGCGCCACTGTAATGGGCAAAGTGTTTGCGATGCAGAATGTTGCGAAACGCATACAAAATAGCCGAGCCAATACCAATCAAAACACCGAGTGTTACATCATTGTTTACCGACGCTGTTGGGACGATCAAATAAATGCCAAACAACACAACTAACGCACTGGCAATATCCTGCCAAGCTAGCGAGAAGCGCTCAAAAAAGGGCTCGATTAAGACCGTGATCACAGGAAAAGTGAATAGCGCGATCATACCGACGGCAACTCCGGCGTATTGCATAGCGGCAAAGTAACTTGTCCAATGCGCAGCCATTAAAACGCCTAGCCCCGCTGCAATCCAATAGCAGCGCGCTGACTGAAGTTTAAAGCTCGATTCCTTAAGTGCAATAAAAGCGAACAACAACATGCACGCAAACAGCGAGCGACCAAAGGTTATATCAAGCGCATTTAAGGGAATGATGTTGGAAAACAGTGATGCGGCACTTAGCAGCACCACTGTGATATGCAGTGATATTAGACTGCGTTTGACAGGGTCCATGTTCGGGCTTACGCGTCCGCGTCAGGCGTGACTGTTTCGGTTCCGGCAATATGAGCAAACGGGGTGCCTAGACGGGTGGTTTCACCCGGCTGCATTGCTGCCAAGTTAACGCGATCTGGCTCGAAACACGCAACGATGGTTGAGCCAAGTTTAAACAAGCCCATTTCTTCACCTTTTTTCAAGGTTATGGCGTCGTCAGCCTTTGGATCGTATTGCCAGTGGACCACATTAGGGCCTGCCGGCGGCGTTACTGTGCCAGCCCAAACCGTTGCAATGCTGGCAACAATCGTTGCGCCAACCAATACGATTGCCATTTTGCCGACGCTCGTATCAAAGATAGCCACAACGCGCTCATTTCGTGCAAATAGGCCGGGCACATTTTCTGCCGTTAAAGGATTTACTGAGAATAAATCCCCGGGTACGTACACCATATCGGTCAAAACACCGTCGATTGGCATGTGAATACGGTGATAATCTCTTGGGGACAAATAAATGGTCGCAAAGTCGCCATTTTGGAATGGCTTGGCTAGCTCAGGATTACCACCCAGTAATGCGGTTAAGCTATATTCGTGGCCTTTCGCTTGAAAGATTGCGTCCTGCTTAATTGGGCCAGTTTGACTAACCGCACCATCCACCGCGTGCACCAAAATGTTGTCATCTTCAACAATCGGACGGGCGCCCGCTTTCAATTCACGTGTAAAAAAGTCATTAAACGTCTTGTAGTTTTCCGGATTCGGATCAGCCGCTTCTGTCATATCCACATTGAACTGACGGATAAACAATTTGATCAGGCCCGTTGTCAATGACCCAGCTTTTGCTGCTGCAAGGCCACCTACCACTCGAGATATCAAGTGCTTAGGTAAAATGTATTGAAGATTGACTTTAAACCAATTGATCACGAACGCGGACTCCATTTAAACAACGGGCGGATTGTACACTATTGGCGAGTTCAGCATAGGACTTTCAAGTTATGAGCCAGTTGAGTTGGCTATATAGCGAGAGTATTACTCAGTTTTGAGTGAACGATTGGGTCTTTCTTCATCGAGACTTGCGAGTATACGGTGATAGCTGTCATAACGGTGTTGTGCAATATCACCGCTTTCGACCGCAGCTCTTATTAAACAGCCAGGATCATTGCCGTGTTTACAATCCCTAAACTTACAGCCACCTAAGTACTGTTGAAACTCGATAAATCCAGTGGTGATTTTATCGACAGGTAGATGCCATAAACCAAACTCACGCACACCCGGTGAGTCAATGAGGTCGCCACCACTTGGGAAGTGCAACAGCTTGGCAGCAGTAGTGGTGTGTTGGCCAAGGCCAGATGTACTTGATACCTCGCCGGTTAGCTCTGACGCCTGTGGCAATAGTACGTTGATCAAACTGGATTTGCCCACACCACTTTGGCCAACAAACACACTGGTTTTTTGATTTAGCACTGCTTGCAGTGGCGCCAACCCTGATTCAGTTTTGCAACTGGTGTACACAACTGGATAGCCTAGTTGGGTGTACACCGCTAACTGTTGTTCGACTTCGTCGCGCTGCGCAGGATCCAACAAATCGACTTTATTGATCACGATAACTGCAGGTATGCCAGTATCTTCGCAGGCGACCAAATAGCGATCGATAATATGCGTAGACAACTCTGGAAGGATAGAGCTGACCACAATTATCTGGTCGATATTCGCGGCAATAGGCTTGATACCATCGTAGAAATCGGGTCGGGTTAGCAGAGTGTTGCGATCATGCACTATTTCAATGACACCGCCAAAATTACCTGAACTATCCTGTTCTGTGGAGATCTCTACGCGGTCTCCACATACGACAGAGTCGATCGAACGGCGAATATGGCATCGGACCAAACGTCCCTCGTGTGTTTCCACATCTGCGTGCTGACCGAAGCGACCAATTACCACGCCACTGTCTAACTGACTGAGATCGGGTTCGTCTTTCAACGCCGCTTGTTGCTCAATCCGACGCGCGCGATTAGCTTTGATTCGACGTTTCTGTTGCTGGGTCAGTTGACGCTTTTTCTTCACTGATATTATTCATTGGCTGATATGCCCCGACATGTTACCGTTTGCGCCATCGAAGTGCATGTCTAATTTAGCAATATCGTGGGGGATGCAACATGTTGCACGAACAAAACCTTGTGTGGATCGATATGGAAATGACCGGGCTTGATCCGGAAACCTGTGTTGTATTGGAAATCGCTACCATAGTGACGGATGCTCAACTAAACATATTGGCTGAAGGCCCGGTGATTGCGGTGCACCAGCCGGATGATATTTTGGACAACATGGATCCCTGGTGTGTCGACACGCACGGTAAGACTGGGCTAACAGCAAGGTGTCGTGCGAGTACCATTAATGAAGCACAAGCAGCACAGCAAACCATAGCATTCCTTGAACAATACGTTCCCGCGGGCAAGTCTCCGTTGTGCGGTAATACCATCGGGCAAGATCGCCGCTTTATGGTTAAGTACATGCCCGAGTTGGAAGACTATTTCCACTATCGCAGCATCGATGTCAGTACTATCAAGGAACTGGCGGCGCGCTGGAAACCGGAGATTCCAAAAGGGTTTAAAAAGAAAAATGTTCATCTCGCGTTAGATGACATTCGCGAATCGATTGCAGAATTACAATACTATCGCGAAAAGGTGTTCACGATTTAATGCCCATTTCGGGTTCTGGAATGTAAAGTCGGCAGGTGCGCGAATTCAGAACCTATACACAACCGGCTAAATGAACACTTTTTGTGCATTCAGACAAAAAAATGCATTTTTTTTCAAATTCCGGTTGCACCGCGGAAGAATTTTTGTAAAATGCGCACCTCTTCGAAAGAAGCACATCTCAAAGCGGGAATAGCTCAGTTGGTAGAGCACAACCTTGCCAAGGTTGGGGTCGCGAGTTCGAGTCTCGTTTCCCGCTCCAAATTTTCTCAACGCAAAAAATTAAGAACTCAGGATTGCTAACCTGCGACCCAGGGCACGCGACCGAGTGTCGGCCAGTCCAAGTCTCGTTTCCCGCTCCAAATTTTCTCAACGCAAAAAATTAAGAACTCAGGATTGCTAACCTGCGACCCAGGGCACGCGACCGAGTGTCGGCCAGTCCAAGTCTCGTTTCCCGCTCCAAATTTTCTCAACGCAAAAAATTAAGAACTCAGGATTGCTAACCTGCGACCCAGGGCACGCGACCGAGTGTCGGCCAGTCCAAGTCTCGTTTCCCGCTCCAAATTTTCTCAACGCAAAAAATTAAGAACTCAGGATTGCTAACCAGCGACCCAGGGTACGCGACCGAGTGTCGGCCAGTCCAAGTCTCGTTTCCCTCTCCAAATTTTCTCAACGCAAAAAATTAAGAACTCAGGATTGCTAACCAGCGACCCAGGGTACGCGACCGAGTGTCGGCCAGTCCAAGTCTCGTTTCCCGCTCCAAATTTTCTCAAAGTAAAAAATTACGAACTCAGGATTGCTAACCAGCGACCCAAGGTACGCGACCGAGTGTCGTTCGTCCCCCGATTCATAACTCTGTAAATAAAAACCGCACTAAACATGTGCTTAATTCAAAATGTTGCACTAATATAGTGCGAGAGTGACAAGGATAGGTTGCTGTGCTTTATGCCACCTATCGCATTTGGTCACAGTAATCCCTTCATTTATCACTTCACCGCTTAGCCGACAGTTAGATCGGTACAAATTGTGCTAAACAATTAAAGAAAAAGAACGGTTTGACCGTCGAAACTTTATATGTAGGAACCCACATGAACACACAAAAACAAAAAGCGTTTAGCTACTCGTTGATCGCCGCATCCGTAGGTATTGCCTTGAATGTTGGTGTAGCGCCGGTGGCAACCGCTCAAGAAGCTCAAATCGAAAGAATTGAAGTGACCGCGACACGTCGTGTTGGTGGTATTCAAGAAACGCCGCTCAATATCACGGCCCTTACGTCTGATGTATTGGAAGAACAAAATATCGGTCAGCTCGAAGACGTTGCTCGTTGGGTGCCAGGTTTAACCGTTACGGACCAAGGTGGTCGTAGCGACTCCCCCATCATTGTTCGTGGCCTAAACACCAACTCATCGGGCCCTGGTTCTGACGGCGGTACGGTCGCAACCTACTTTGGCGAGATCCCACTGTTTATTAATATGCGCTTAAACGATGTTGAGCGTGTTGAGGTCTTGATTGGCCCACAAGGTACTCTATACGGTGCCGGCACATTGGGTGGCGCGATTCGTTACATTCCTAAAGAAGTCGATTTAGAAATGACCTCTGGCCAAGTGTATGGTGACGTGTTTGATTTGTCAGAAAGCAGTGATCTCGGTAATGAGATTGGTGGTGTTATTAACATCCCACTGATCACTGACCAACTCGGGTTTAGAGCGTCATTCAATCGATTGGATGATCCCGGCTTTATCGATTACAACTATATAGTCCGCGAAGGCGGAGTGTCATTACCAGATCCGGATTGGGATGACCCTCAAGCGGTAGAGCAGAACCTGCGTCGTGTTGAAGACGCAAACGGCGAAGAAACACTCACCGCACGTGCTGCACTGCGCTGGATGCCAACCGACTGGTTGGATAGTACGTTAACCTATTTTTATCAAAAGCAAGACGTGGAAGGCCGTTCGATCGTCCACCACGATGTGCTAGCCCCAACTAATGCATTGGCTGGAGGCGTAGGAGAGTACGAGTCCGCATATCGTTATGAAGAACCGCGTGAAAAAACCGATGAATTATTGAGCTTGGAGATTAAAGCTGACCTAGGCTTTGCCGAGCTTGTCTCAGCCACTGGTAAATCCTCGTTTGAGGCAGACGGTCAGCGTGATCAAACGGACCTATTGATTCGACTCAACTACTCTTATGAAGAGTTTCCAGCGTTCTCATCCTTTACGCGCGAATTGGATAATGTGGACATTTTCACTCAAGAGATTCGTTTAGTTTCAACTACAGATTCAGCCTTGAGCTGGATTGTGGGTGCTTTCTACAACAAGATTGAAAGTGACGGCTCTAGTAGCGAGTTTACGCCTAACTACGACCAGTTTGTGCTGGATGTGTTTGGTACTGGCGGTAATCCACGCCCAGATTCATTGGAATATCTATCAGTCAGCGATAGTGAGACCACCGAAAAAGCATTCTTCGGTGAACTGACTTATGCGGTTAACGATAAGCTCGATATTACGGTGGGAGCACGCCAATATAAGTATGACGTAGAGACAACCTCAGCCATCGATTTACCGCTATTCCGAAGCGCGTTCAACGGTGATCCATCTGATTCAATCGAACTCGACTTTGATACAACCGGTGCAGATGATTCTGGAACGCTATTGAAGTTCAATGCCAGCTATCAGTTCGACGATACTTTACTCGGTTACTTCACGGTCAGTGAAGGTTTCCGAATCGGTGGCGCGAACGGTGTTGCAGCTTGTCCAGATAACGTTGATGACCTTCCGAATCAGATTGTGTGTGCCTTACCTAACGAGCAAGTTTACGTGGCTGATACCACGACTAACTATGAACTAGGGTTCAAGAGCACGTGGTTTAAGAATAAATTCCACTTCAACGCCGCCCTCTTTAATGTGGATTGGGACGATGCGCAGGTCAGTGGTGCGACAGAAAATGGTCAGCAGCCAATAACGGCTAATGCAGACGGTGCCAACAGCCGTGGTATTGAAATCAGTACTCGTGCAGTACTGAGTGATGATATCACTGCGTATGCAACTTATTCTTATACTAAGGCCGAATTGACCGCTGATGCACCGTTCTTGTTCGCAGTTGTTGATGATGCAGGTACGCCACTGCAAGATTTCTACGATGGTAAAGATGGTGACCGTTTATCTGGTGCGCCAGAAAATCAATTCTCATTCGGGATCAAGTACAGCACTGAAGTGTTTGATGACAAATTATTAGACGTCAACTATGGTTTGACTGCTCAAAGTGACGTTTACTCAAAAGTTGGTTTACGCGCCTACGGTGAAGAAATCCCTGGTTTTGCGTTGAGTAACTTTAGTGCAACGGTCTCAGATGTTGACTGGGCTGTGACCTTCTACGTAAACAACTTGTTTGATAAGTACGCCTATTCAGCGGTACGTCGTGATGTTAGTGACTTAGGTGTGACAATCGATGGTGATTCTGCCGTTAACCGTCCTGATTTGTTGAGAAATTATGGTCGATTCATCATTCAACCCCGTCAAATCGGTCTGAAATTTACTTACAACTTCGAAATGTAAGTGTTGTTTGAAAATCACCTCAAGTATTATGCTTGAGGTGATTTTTTTATGGCTGACGTATGACCTTTCAATCTTCCCATCAACACGCCATTCAGCTGATTAATCAGCGCGAGTACGTGAAAGCGCATCAAATCCTAGTTGGGTTGTTACAGCAAAACCCCGGCTTTGCTGATGGCTATTTTTTACTTGGCATAATTAACAGCGAAATCGGTCAATTTAGCAAAGCTGTGGCACTGATTGAGAAGGCGGTTGGGATCCAAGCTGAGCCGGAGTATTGGGTTTATCTGGCGAAATGCGAGTCAATTCTGGGCAACTATCCGGCTGCACTCGCTCATGTGGATGCCTGTGCAGATTCACCTTCTTTGAGTGTTTCAGCCCTTGACACACTTGGGGTGACGTTGAGTCGAATCGGTGAGCATCAGCGCGCGCTTCAATGTTTTGAACGGGCGATTCAACACAACAGCCAGCAACCACACGCCCAGCTGTTCTACAACTTTGGTGTTTCACTTAAGTTCAGTGGCGATTTCACTGGAGCCGCGAACGCGTTTGAACGCGCCATAGCGCTAAACCCGGCCCACTACCAAGCATATTTCGCCCGCTCTGACCTTAAAATTACAGCCAATGCTGAGCAACGCATCACACAATTGCTCGAACAACGAGAGAACAACCTCTCAGCGGAAGGGCAACTGCACATCGGCCATGCGTTGGCGATCGAGTATCAACAACAACAGCAATACGATGCTGCCTTTCAAGCGTTAGAAACAGCCAAACTGCAATGGCGAAGCGAACTCGATTATCATCCAGATGATGACCGACCGTTGTTCAATGCGGCAATGCAAGCGAATTTAGCGAACACTACAAGTGGCTATCAATCGTCTAGACCGATATTTGTCGTCGGTATGCCACGCTCTGGAACTACTTTGATTGAGCGCGTATTGAGTGGTCATTCTCAAGTCGGCTCAGGTGGTGAATTACAAGATTTTGGCGTAGCCCTCAAAGAACTCACACACAGCCCAGGCAATCGTGTACTGGATGCTAAAACGCTGGAAATGGCTGCACAAGTCGACGCGGCAAGTTTAGGAAAACGGTATATTGAAAAGACGCGAATTGTAGCGCCGGAATCAGCGCATTTCGTCGATAAATTGCCGTTCAATTTTTTCTATATTCGCCTGATCAAACAGGCGTTGCCGAATGCCAAAGTTATTTGCTTGCTGCGTAATCCTATGGATACCTGTATTGGCAACTTTCGACAGCTATTTTCGATTCATAGTCCGTATTATAACTACGCGTATGATATCAACTGGGTAGGGCAGTTTTTCGCAAAGTTCTACCAGATGGTGACATCCCTTGCAGATACAGTCGGCGTCCATGTTGTCAATTACGAACAATTCACCGCCGAACCAGAGGCGCATACGCGACATTTGTTGGCGTATTGCGATCTTGACTACGAAGCTCAGTGTGTTCAGGTTGAAGATAACCAATTACCCGTTTCAACGGCGAGTAAAGTTCAAGTACGAGAGCCTATCAATACCCGTTCCATCGGTCGCTGGAAACGATTTGAGCAACATCTATCACCGTTGCAGCAATTGTTCGATCAGCAAAAAATCAGTTACTAGAAACCACATTGCTCGAATTTATCGAGTAATGTGTTTGGCCTTATTGATGACCTAATCAACTCAAAAGACACGTCGTGTTGGGTTCTAGATTAGATGAGATTAATCAACTTAACGTCTCCCACTAAGCGTTCTGGCTATAAATAGCCTGCGGTATTAATTGCCAAATTCTACTTGCTTCTAGCGTGCTTTTTTCTTATCTTTCAACTGGTCTAACCAGATGGGTGAAAATATGTCAGCTTCGAATCCACTTCGCAATTTCGTCATGAAAGTGAATCAATACCCACAATGGCTGAGTAGCCGACTTATCACATGGATGTTCCGCTTTAAGGTGAAGCTGGCAGGTACCGCGGGTGTGGATATTGTCGGGACAGACTTAAAACAGGTCACGTTCAAACAGAAAAACCGCAAAAAGGTACAAAACCATATTGGCAGTGTGCATGCGGCAGGAATGGCGTTGTTGGCAGAGTCGGCAACTGGATTTATTGTCGGTGTCAACTTGCCCGGAGATAAGCTGCCGCTGATCAAAAATATGAATCTAAATTATGTTAAGCGTGCGACCGGTGATATGCAGGCAGTTGCGAGCCTTTCTGACCAACAAATTAAGCAACTGCAGACGCAAGATAAAGGTGAAGTAACGGTCAAGGTCACGGTAACTGATGCCATGGGTATTGAACCAGTGGTTGCTGAAATGGTTTGGGCATGGGTGCCAAAAGTGAAGAAAACACAATAGCTTAGTCTGCATCCAAAACAAGTCTCTAATTTTGTCGCTGATTGTCACATAAAATTCATCAAAAACTTATTTGACAGATTCGCATTTTCGCCATAAAAGAAAGCTGTTATCAACACGATTTCAATTTACTGGATGGTTTTGGTTATGGCGAATGTAACGCGAGTCGATTTGCTTAAACGGATGTTCAGCGACCCTAAAAATTACCCTTATGGCTTTTCTCGTTCCGGTGACTTTTCAATCAATGAAAGCAAAGCACTTGGTCAGTATGGCTGCTTATTAGCCGCGCTTGTGGATGGTAAGTTTGAGCCTGAAACCGATGAGGATCATCAGTTCCTTAAAGCGGCCTATGGTCAGGCAGACCCTGAAACTGCAATGGAAAAAGCATGGGTGAAATATCAGAAACGCATCAATCGCCCTAAGATGGGCAATATCTATGGGTCGAACAAGGTGAGTAGTGCCGACGATACGGATGCGAATGATGACCTTGATGATATCGAAGATAACAACATTGCCATGGATGATGTGTAGTTCAAAAAGCTACACTCATTTGTGAATAGAATGTAAATTCATCCCAAAAAGGCGTGTCTGAGAGCGCCTGTTTAGAATTTTTATCCTAAAATATCCCGATATTGGGATATATATCTCGCTTTTCTCGAAATTTGTGTTTTATTAGCCTACTTGGGTCGGTATAGTCGAGCCGTAAACACAATTATGGAGTCTTTGACTAACTCACCTCATAGGAGAAAACACAGTGAAAATGATGTCAGGCGCCGCCATGGTGGTAGAGGCGCTAAAAGATGTAGGAGTAACACATGTATTCGGCTACCCAGGTGGTGCCGTCCTTGACATTTATGATGCGTTGTTTGCGCAAGACCATGTCAAACATGTCCTCGTGCGTCACGAACAAGCGGCTGCTCATATGGCAGATGGTTATGCGCGTTCAACTGGCAAAACAGGCACTGTGCTGGTCACTTCAGGCCCGGGAGCAACAAATACACTTACCGGCATAGCGACCGCTTATATGGATTCAATTCCAATGGTTGTGTTGTCTGGACAGGTACCTTCGATGCATATTGGTGAAGACGCTTTCCAAGAGACTGATATGGTCGGTTGTTCGCGTCCTGTGGTGAAACACAGCTTTTTAGTGAAGCGTACTGAGGATATCCCAACGGCGATTGCTAAAGCGTATTACATTGCAAACTCAGGTCGTCCAGGTCCAGTTGTCGTGGATTTACCGAAAGACTTGGTCAACGTTCAAGAGTCACACCCTTACGTATTCCCGAGCGACGTTACGATGCGGTCGTATAACCCAACTGAGAAGGGCCATAGCCGCCAAATCAAAAAAGCCGTTGCGGCAATCGTTAATGCAGAGCGCCCAGTTTTATACGTTGGTGGGGGCGCCATCAACTCGGAGGCGTCAGCGCAAGTCACTCAGCTTGCTGAAATTTTAAATGCCCCGGTAACCTGTACTTTGATGGGCTTGGGAGCATTCTCCGGTGTTCACCGTCAATTTGTCGGAATGTTGGGCATGCACGGTACATTAGAAGCCAACAAGAGCATGCATAACTCGGATTGCATTATTGCGCTGGGTGCGCGCTTTGATGACCGAGTGACCAATAACGTCGACAAATTTTGCCCACACGCAAATATTATTCACGTCGATATCGATCCAGCGTCTATTTCGAAAACCGTTAATGCACATATCCCTGTTGTTGGCGCTATCGACAAGGTATGTGACCAGTTGCTAGACGAGTTGGGGCATCACGATTTGTCACAGCAAACGGAAAAGCTAAAAGATTGGTGGGAGCAGATTGAGCAGTGGCGCGCTCGCCAATGCCTAAAATATCAGGATAGTGACGATGTGATTAAGCCGCAAAAAGTGGTTGAAGCTGTGTATCGTCATACCAATGGTGAAGCCTATGTGAGTTCGGATGTTGGTCAGCATCAGATGTTTGCTGCTCTGTACTATCCATTTGCAAAACCGCGACGTTGGATTAACTCAGGTGGTCTCGGCACGATGGGCTTTGGATTACCTGCCGCCATGGGGGTGCAGTTTGCGCATCCAGATTCGACGTCGGTGGTGATCACGGGTGATGGCAGTATTCAAATGAATATTCAGGAGCTATCGACCTGTTTGCAATACAACTTGCCGATTAAGATCATTTCATTGAATAACCGAGCACTTGGTATGGTTCGCCAATGGCAAGATATGATTTACAAGGGACGACATTCGCACAGTTATATGGACTCAATGCCTGATTTCGTTGCGCTAGCTGAGGCATACGGTCATGTTGGGATCAAAGTAGATAAATTGTCAGAGTTAGATTCAGCGCTTGAGAAATGTTTCTCAATAAACGATCGGTTGGTATTTATGGATATCGCCGTAGACCAGAATGAACACGTTTATCCGATGCAAATTAAATATGGCGCGATGGATGATATGCGATTGAGTAAGACGGAGCGTACATAATGAAGCGGATAATTTCAGTATTAATGGAAAACGCGCCGGGCGCATTGTCGAGAATTATCGGTGTTTTCTCACAGCGTGGTTACAACGTCGATTCTTTGTGTGTTGCTCCAACAGATGATGCGAGCTTGTCTCGTTTGACTATCATCACGCACGGTGATGACAAGGTTATCGAGCAGATCACCAAGCAGGTTAATAAGCTGATAGATGTGTTGAAGGTGGTTGATTTAACGGATGGCTCACATGTTGAACGTGAGTTGATGTTGATCAAAGTGGCGACTCGCACTGAGCTGGCTCGAGCAGAAGTGAAGCGCAATGTGGATATTTTCCGCGCGCGAATCGTTGATGTGCATGCCGCCAACTACACAATAGAAATCACCGGCACGAGTGACAAACTTGACGCATTTGCTACAACCATTGCGCAGAGCACAGAGATTATTGAATCATCGCGCACCGGTGTATGTGGACTTGCACGAGGCGAGAAAGCCCTGCGTCCTTAACGCTTGCCATAGTGGACTTCAAGACGCAAGGCGACGCCATATGACGTTTTGAAGTCCTCTTCCTTGAGCCAAAGCAAATACGGCTCAACTTCGAAATACATCCAGTCTCTCGTCGGGTTTGTGCGCCAGCGCGCACTCAAGAATACCTGCTCAGTATGCATGTTGGGGCGCGACAGTCCTTCGACAAATAGCGTGTAAATATAGGCACTCTGTGCGTTGACCTGATTCATGTATTGCAGTTCATGTCGCCAACGCCAATCGTTAGTGTTATCGCGGTAATAATAACGATTACTCTGCCTGATCAACGAGTGGTCGTTGATTAAATGCTGGTAACTCAGACCTAACTCCCCGCCAAGATGATCTTTTGAGTAGTAGTAAAGTTCAGCATCGTAGAGTAGCGCGTCCTGTTCGGAAATTTCATAACTGTTGCGGTAGCGACTTTTAAGGAAGACTTGGTCACGCCGACCGAAACCGATGCGATGTGAGAGTTTGGCGTCGGGACTGCGGCGAAAACGCAGCGCCAAGGTTGTTTGATCTCGACGACCTAGCTGGTCATTACGTGACGCTTTGACCGTTGTTTCTTGAAGGTCATCTTCATCGTCTGTGAGGAGCAGATCAACGCGGTTTTTAAGTGCTGGCAGCTTAACTCTGACACGAAATCTAACGTCGAATTCGGCCCAATCACGGGAACGCGGCTCCCAACCAATTCGAATTCTCCCTGAGGCAGTTGCATCTTGGTGCGACTGATCGTGATCAAGGGCAAAAAATGCATCGAGATTCCGTGCCGTAGCATTCATCGTGTCTTCTAGTTGAATATGCCAATGATCATACCAAGCTTGTTCATCTACCGCGTTGACAACCGACCGTTCGTTTGGTTCCGATGCCACGACAGTATCTGCGTCGAAGCCAAAGGCCACGACGGCGATGATTGCACTGGGGATAATAGTCCCGCGGTTATGACATTTCGACACAGTTTCCCCTTGTCACCTGCGAAATAATTTACAATTCGCTTACCTTATAATGGCAAATCTTCATAGCATTGCACAGCTACGTTGTGACACAATGTAGGCAGTTTGTTTTGAATCCCAATAAAGGTGTGACATGGGTGGAATCAGTCTTTGGCAATTACTTATTATTTTAGTGATTGTGGTTTTATTATTTGGCACTAAAAAATTACGCGGCATGGGCAGTGACCTTGGCTCAGCAGTTAAGGGTTTTAAGAAAGCCGTGAATGATCAAGATGCTGATTTTGAAGAGCAGAAAAAAGTTGCTGATAACGCTGAGGCGAAGGACGTCACGGCCGACAAAGCTAAAGCGGAAAAAACTGACGCTTAATCACTATGTTTGACATTGGTTTTTGGGAGCTGCTGGTTATAGGCGTATTGGCGTTGTTGGTACTCGGTCCAGAGCGCTTGCCGGGCGCTATTCGCTCAACTGCGAGAACAATCCGCAGCGTGAAAAGTATGGCAAGCGGGTTTAAAAATGAAATGGACGAGCAATTACGTATCCACGAGTTGCATGAAAACCTGAAAAAAGCCGAGTCGATGAATATGCAGAATTTGTCGCCGCAACTACAAAAAACTGTCGATGAACTGAAAGCCGCAGCTGAATCAGTGCAGCGTCCATATCAACAGAGTGACGCCAACGCATCGCCTGAGCAAATAGATTTAAAAGACAACGATACAACCGATGACAGCAGCGCCAGAAAATAGCCTGATATCACACCTGATAGAGCTTCGAACCCGCATACTAAGAGCGCTACTGAGCGTTTTAGTTGTGTTTTTATGTTTGGCGTATTTCGCTCAAGACTTGTATCACCTGTTGGCTCAACCGCTGTTATCAAGCATGCCCGAAGGCGCCAATATGATTGCTACTGATGTGGCGTCGCCCTTTTTTGCACCCTTTAAGCTCACGCTAGTATTGTCATTTTTTATCGCAATTCCCTATGTGTTGTATCAGGTTTGGGGTTTTATTGCTCCGGGGCTTTATCAAAATGAAAAGAAGATGATTGCGCCATTGCTGTTGTCCAGCACGTTGCTGTTCTACGCGGGCATGGCATTCGCTTATTATGTGGTGTTCCCCATCGCCTTCGCGTTTTTCAATAGCGTGGCACCTGAAGGGGTATTAATCAGCACCGACATCAGTAGTTATTTGAATTTTGTATTAAAACTGTTTTTCGCGTTTGGTTTGTCATTTGAGATTCCGATCGCCATTGTATTGATGTGTTGGACGGGGGTTACCGATGCGCAGTCATTGCGAGCAAAACGCCCATACGTGATCGTGGGTGTATTTGTCGTCGGTATGCTGTTAACCCCCCCCGATGTTATCTCCCAAACATTATTAGCGATACCAATGTGGCTTCTGTTTGAACTTGGAGTCATTGTTGGTGGTCTATATTCAACAAAAAAACAACAACAGGAATCTTCATGAAACGTCGCCTTTTTCGTGAATCAGCGCTACTTACTCTAACCTGCGCGGGAGTTTTATTGTCATCCAGCGCGTTTGCTCAATCTGCATCCATTCAAGACGCGATGACAGAGTGTAGCCAGGTCAGTAACAGCTTGCAGCGCTTGGTGTGTTACGATCGTCTGGCAAAGTCGATGCGTCAATATAGCGGATTAGAACAATCTGTCTCGACCGTCTCACGCCAACCATCGGTGCCCGTCACCGTGCCCCGGACCCCATTACCAGACAGAGAGCCGGTGACCCCTTCTCAAACAGCTCAACCCCAGGTGTCAGCACCTACCGTGGCTGTACCAAGTGCGGAGCAGGAGTTTGGCTTGGAACACAAGCGAGATACCGATGAGATGATTTCTCGGATTAACGCGACCGTAACCGAAATATCAACTAACCAGTTTAGAAAGCGACTGATCACGTTGGAAAACGGCCAGAAATGGCGTCAGCAAGACGGTAGTACGCTGAAAATTTCGGTTGGAGATCGGGTTTATGTCGAGCGTGGAGCACTGGGTTCATTTTACCTGAGCAACGACAAGGTCAATAAACGCATGAAGGTCAAGCGAGTCAACTAGTGCGTTGGTTTGACGCAGGCGTCAACGTTTTTGATGAGCGCCTGCCGCTGCAGCCTACACTACAGAATGCGATTGAAGCTGGCGTCGATAGGCTGTGTGTCATTGGTACTTCTGAGCAAGACTGGGCCGCGTGTGCTGATGCAGTCGAGCAACACGCCGAGCATTTGTGTTGCACGTTCGGCGTTCACCCTCACTACGCCGACCACGTCAGCGCAGATTGGCGGTCCTCCTTAGCGAATTATTTACGCGAGTTTCCAGCGGCTGCAGTGGGTGAATGTGGGCTCGATTTTAATCGGATGTTCTCGACTAAAAAAAATCAGCTCGACGTGTTTGAAACTCAACTTGGTTTGGCGTCGGAATTCGGTTTACCGGTGTACTTACATGAACGAGATGCATTCGAAGATCAGTATCAAATCTTGACTGATTATCGCCCTGAATTGTCCGGGGGCTTAGTCCATTGCTTCACTTCTCATACTGCCCACTTGAAGGCTTACCTAGAACTAGATTTATACATTGGCATTACCGGGTGGCTTTGCGACCCAAAGCGGGGGCATGATCTACGCGAGGCCATTCAGTATTTGCCATTGGACCGACTGATTTTGGAAACCGATGCGCCATACCTGTTTCCAAAGGGCCTAAAGCCGCGACAGCGCAATAACGCACCGGAGAACTTACCTTTCATTGCTACTCAAGTTGCGCAAATAAAAGGGATCTCGGTTGAAGAAGTCAGCCAAGTCAGTATTATCAATACCAACACACTCTTATGGCCACAGCATGATTGATCAGTCTGTACATTCAGCTGCTTCACGCGCGCACACTCGACGTTGGCACGTGGGTATTATCAGTGCGTTTTTACTCGTTGCAGTCTGGGGATTAGTCTTTCTGAGTCTGGTCGAGCAGAGGCAACAAGCGGTAACTCAGATTGAGTATTTCGTCGCAGAAACTGCGGCTGCAGATGTTGAGGATGTTTTCGCGATAGAGTCAGCATTGTGGCGCTCAATTGGCTCGGATAACTCATTGGGAATGAGCGAGCAAGCGCATTGGTTTAAGTTTGAGCTACCCGATTGGGTGAATACAGAAAATCAAGGCGATATCCTACTTAAGGTCGATTATCCTTTACTCGATTCTCTGCAAATATGGCAGGTTGCGCAGCAGGGCAATAGTACCCAGATATTGAGCCGTGTTGAACTCGGCGATACGCTCCCATTTGCACAACGACCAATTGAACACCCTTTGTTCATTGTACCCCTTGAGCAGGCGGATAACCTGACGCATATATATGCCAGAGTCAAAACCTCAGGCACTATTCGATTTCCAATTAGCTTATGGCGTTCAGCTGATTACATTTCATATTCGACTACTCATGCCAGCATAATGACATTGTTTTTTGGCTTTATGGTGGCAATGGCGATCAGTAACTTGTTCTTTTTTGTCACCACGCGAAATACCACCTTTTTGGTTTACACGGGTTATGTACTCGCGCTGGCCATCACGTTGTCGACTTTGCACGGCTACTCTTTTCAGTACTTGTGGCCAAACAACACCTTTCTCCAAGGTCAAGCGGTAGCCATTTTTGCGAGTTTGACCTTGTGTCTTGCTGTGGTGTTTTCTAGCCAAACGCTGGATGTGCACAATTACAGTAAGCGCGTTGCGACCATGCTCAAATGGCTGGGCGTGGTGTTTCTACTGTTTTCACTGGTTAGTGTCATCGCACCCTATGCGCTGATGATAAAGCTGTTTATGCTGATGCTGTTAATGGCGGTCTTTGCGATACTGGCCTGCGGTATATGGCTGTCCCTGCGCGGCAATGAAGTGGCGCGTTATTATACGTTGGCTTGGTCGTTCTTATTATTGTCAGGTTTTTCCGCCACTTTAGATAATCTCAATATTGTCGAGCTGCCGATATCGTCGCATTATTTGCTGATATTCGGCGCATCGGTTGAGACACTGCTGCTCGGTCTCATTTTGGCAATGCGCTACAGTCAGCAACGCGACAGACTGCTCGCAGCGCAAGCGGAAGCCTTGGAACAAGAACAAGCTGCCACCAAGGCCAAGGACGAATTGATTCAAGTGCAGCAGCAAAGTCAAGATGAGTTGGAGTATAAGGTACAAGAGCGCACCTGGGAGCTAGAGGTAACGCTACGCGAGTTATCTGAAGCAAACGCCGAACTCGAGCAACTCAGTGCTATGGACCAACTCACCGGGCTACACAATCGGCGTCATTTTGATAAGCGTTTCCTTGCCGAGAGTCGCAGAAGCCGACGGGAACAGACAACATTGGCGGTGGCTATGCTCGACGTTGACCACTTCAAACAGGTTAATGATCAATATGGCCACATCAGTGGTGATCAGTGTCTGCAACAAATCGCTAACGTGTTAAAATCAATCCTGAAACGACCTTCTGACGAGGTTTGTCGTTATGGTGGTGAGGAATTTGCGTTTATCTTGCCAAATACTGATGAGAAAGGTGCAGCTCAGTTACTTGAAACTATGCGTAAGGCGGTGGCTGAAACCTCTATTGAAACTGATGACCATACATTTAGTGTTACCTTAAGCGCAGGTGTTACAGCGTCTGTGATGAATTATGAAGGCCAAGAGAAAGCTCTACTCGAGTTTGCCGATGGACTGCTCTACGAAGCAAAACGGCAAGGCCGTAACCAAGTGATTCACCGCGCATTCGACCCCGCCTAATCAGCAAAGGAATAATCCAAAATGAAATTTGATGCGGACTTCCCGTCTACACGATTGCGCCGCTTGCGCAGAACTGCGGGATTGAGAAACCTCGTTGCCGAGTCTAGCCTCAGTGTACATGACCTTATTTTTCCTATGTTTGTCCTGCCAGGTCAACGCAACCGAGAAACGATACCGTCAATGCCGGGTATCGAGCGCTTGTCTATCGACTTACTACTACTAGAAGTCGAGCAATTATTGTCGCTTGGAATCACTACCATCGCCTTGTTCCCGGTTACACCAGCGGAGCATAAATCGCTACTTGCAGAACATGCATTTGCTGAAGATGGTTTGGCGCAGACGGCAGTAAGGGCGTTAAAGCAACGTTTTCCTGAGTTGGTTGTGATCACCGATGTTGCACTCGACCCCTTCACTGTACATGGCCAAGACGGCATTCTCGACGGATCGGGTTATGTGTTGAATGATGAAACGACCGAGGTACTCATTAAACAAGCGTTGAGTCATGCTGAAGCTGGCGCTGACATTGTGGCGCCATCAGACATGATGGATGGTCGAATAGGCGCTATTCGCGACGCGCTAGAAGACAATCAGTTTATCCATACCGCAATCATGGCCTATTCGGCTAAGTATGCTTCACATTACTATGGTCCGTTTCGAGATGCGGTCGGTTCAGCCGGTAATTTAAAGGGGGCAGACAAGAAAACCTATCAAATGAATCCTGCGAATACTGACGAGGCATTGCGAGAAATCGCCCTCGATATTCAAGAAGGGGCTGATATGGTGATGGTTAAGCCCGGTATGCCGTACTTAGATGTAGTGCAACGCTGTAAGCAAACATTCTCGGTACCGACGTTTGCCTATCAAGTTAGTGGCGAGTATGCGATGCACAAAGCTGCCTTCGCGAACGGCTGGTTGGCCGAAGAGCCGGTTGTAATGGAGTCATTGATCGCGTTCAAACGCGCGGGAGCAGATGGGATTCTGACTTACTTTGCTAAACAAGCAGCGCAATATCTGCAGCGCCCGTGAACCTAATATCGAGGGCCACACCACAACTGAGCTAGAAACAGCTCAGTTGCCAGCCGGCTTTGTGTTGTAACCATGATTCATTGTTCAGTTCAGCGCTGATCAACGGGTGTGTTTTCAGCCAGTTATCTGGGAACGATAGTCGCCAATGATCGCCATCCACGGTCAATTGTAACTGGGGGACGGTCAAATCAGCACGGCGGATGGACAACACGACAGATATTCTGAGTATGCGCAATAAATTGATTATCATCGGCTTAACTTCGGGATGATAGGCATCGAAGTCGTCTGTCGCAATATTTTGTCTGTGACCTTTGACCAAGTCGCGAATCGTCATCTTTTGCAATTGCGTATAGCCTGGCAAATCGATGTGCGATAGCACATATGCGCCGTGTTGATGATACAACTTGTAATCAATATGCAGTCCCAGTTCGTGCAACATACACGCAGCCTCTAGTACTGCGTTGGTATCAAAGTTACAGATGCCGGTTTGTTCGCACACTTGTTGAGATAACGCTTCTGCAACCGAAAGTACGTTGCGTGCATGCACCACATCAATGCGAAAACGTTGCATGGTTTGATTCAAGGTTTGTTGACGGCGGTCGTTGTCTTGCATCGAGTCGAGCATGCCGTAAATCAGACCCTCTCGAAGCGCACCGCCCGATATATTCATTTCACGAATCTGTAGTTGCTCAAACAAACTGATGAGAATGGCTAGGCCGCTTGGAAAAATCGGTCTCCTGGCTTCGCTCAGGCCGTCGATCGTAAGGTTCGCCATATTGCCACACTCGATACACTGACGCCTTAAATCGTGTAAATAATCCATTCGAATGGCATCACTAATACCCTGATTGACCAAGATCTCAACTATTGCTTGGGGAGTGCCCGAGGCGCCCAAACAATTTTGCCAATCAAAGCAGAGGAACTCTTCTTTTACATTGCTGAGTAATTCATTGGCTTTGTCTTGCGCTTTTTGAAAGCCGTCTTGTGTGAGCTCCCCATTTTTGAAGTAGCGCTCCATAAATGTCACGCAACCCATATCCAGGCTGGTTAAATTAATGGGAGTCATATCATTGCCAAAGATTATTTCAGTGCTGGCGCCACCGATATCAATGACAAGGCTGCTACCTTGGTTGGCTGAAGTATAGGCTACGCCCAGATAAATTTGTTTGGCCTCTTCTTCACCACTGATTACTTCCAGTGGGATCCCCAAAATCTGTTCCGCTTTTTGAATAAAGTCTTGCGCATTAATGGCAAGACGCAGCGTTGCAGTCGCAACAACTTTGACGTTGGACCGCGGAATGTCTTGCAGTCGCTCGGCAAATGAGTGGAGACAATTCCAGCCGCGTTCCATGCTCGCGGAGTCGAGTTCGAAGTTGTCGTTTAGCCCCGCCGCTAAGCGCACTTTTTGCTTAATTTTGCCAACAATCTGAACGCTACCATTGACCACATGAACAACCACCATGTGGAAGCTATTGGAACCCAGATCAACTGCTGCATAATACTCGCCTTTCAGCGTAGGGAGTCCAAGGGTATTGTTCATTGTTAACGACGACCTCTCGACCCAGGTTTGCGGTTTCCACCACGTGGTGCACCACTTTTATTGCCACGGCCGCGATCTGGACGACGTCGATGTTGGAATTTCGGCGCTTTAATATCATCTAGGAGCGCTGAGCTATCGTAATCTGTTACCGGGATAGCGTGATCGATATAGGTTTCGATGGCCGGCAAATTAAGGGCATACTTCTCACAGGCAAAGCTAATGGCATGGCCACTTTTTCCCGCTCGGCCGGTGCGGCCAATGCGGTGCACGTAGTCTTCTGCATCATCGGGTAAATCATAGTTGAACACGTGTGTTACTTTGTCGATATGTAAGCCCCGTGCCGCTACGTCTGTGGCAACCAAAATATCTAATTCACCCCGGGTGAAGCGATCCAAAATTGCCAAGCGTTTTTTCTGGGGAACGTCACCAGATAGCATACCAACTCGGTGGCCATCCGCTTTTAACCACGCCTCGACTTGCTCACAACCGTGTTTGGTATTGGCAAACACAATGGCTTTCTCGGGCCACTCTTCTTCCAGCAATGTGAGTAGCAATCGCATTTTATCCTCGTCGGATGGATAAAATAATTCTTCCTGCACCCGACTGGCGGTCTTTTGTTCAGGCTCTACTTGAACATGAATCGGACTATTCATATGTTCGTATGCAAGCTCTTGCACTCTAAAGCTCAAAGTCGCCGAAAACAACATGCTCAACCTTTCAGTCGCTTTGGGCATGCGCCTAAACAAAAAACGAATATCTTTGATAAAGCCAAGATCAAACATGCGATCTGCCTCATCCAGCACTGCAACCTGGATTTCAGACAGGCTGAAGACGCCTTGTTTGTAATAATCCAAGATGCGTCCAGTCGTGCCGATGATGATATCAACACCTTTGTCTAATGTTTCACGTTGACTTTGATAACCTTCGCCCCCATATATCAATCCAAGCGTCAATCCAGTGTGCTTACTTAACAGTTCTGCGTCATTGTAGATTTGTACGGCAAGCTCTCTTGTCGGCGCCATGATAATGGCGCGCGGGGCTTTGCTCTCAGATACTGGATTGGATAGCAAGTGGTGAAATGTGGCAACCAAAAACGCGATCGTTTTTCCTGTGCCTGTTTGTGCTTGACCGGCAACATCCAAACCCTCGAGGCTAGGAGGCAGACTGAGCGCCTGAATAGGGGTGCAGTTTTTAAAGTTGGCGGCATCGAGTGCAGCGATCACATCTTTGTGAATCGGCAGCTCGGAAAAATGTGTCGTAGTTAAATGAGTTGTTTGCATAGCTTATAGCTTATCAGTGCTTGCATTAAAAACAGGTTCTATATAACACTTACGGTAGTGCTGAAAAAGTATCAGCAACAGACCATTAACGGAGAAAAGAATGAGCGACAAAATTATCCAGTTGACTGATGATAAGTTCGAAGCAGATGTTATCAATGCTGCGGGTCCTGTGCTGGTTGACTTCTGGGCCGAGTGGTGTGGCCCGTGTAAAATGATTGCACCAATCTTAGAAGACATTGCTGGTGAATACGAAGGCAAGTTAACAGTTGGCAAGTTGAATGTCGATGAAAATAACGAAACACCGCCCAAATATGGTATTCGCGGTATCCCAACACTATTGTTGTTCAAAGACGGAAACGTTGCTGCAACTAAAGTTGGCGCGTTGTCTAAAACACAATTAGAAGAGTTTCTTAACGAGCACGTTTAAGATAAAAAATTAGCCCTGTCTACAGGGCTGTCCTATACTCTGAGTATCCAATAACCCTCGGGTACTCGGAGTCAATGTTCACATATCAGGGAATTCTCAGCCGGCTACGGAAACGCCACCTCACGCACTTATGCATCATCAGTGCACTTCTGCTCTGTTACATCATCACACATTTTTGGCAGCATAATTTCCAGCAGCGCATAAATAGCATTCACGACAAAATTTATGATTTGGTTGTGTTGATTGGTCAAGCAGAAGTCAGTGGTCCCCAGGGAACTGCCGCTATTATCAGCCAATCAGATGAGCTGTTTCTATCGTTGCGAGCTGACTCCACTACGCTTTTTAATCAATTGCTCGGGCCCTTGACCGAACTGCGCGATCAGACCGCAGAACTGTCCAGTCAAACCGGATTGAGCGAGACACACTTGTCAATCTTGGCAAAGTTGCGCGTGTTGCGGAATGAAATCAAACAGTACCAGTATGAAACTGAAGCCCAACTTCAAGATGGTGTGATGGTGATTGTTACACTGCTTGTCCTATCAGTATTGATATTTGCGGTGTCCATTGAGCAATCCTTTCATCGATTGGTGCGTCGCTATGAACTTTCAATGAAGAGTATTCGCACCCGTCGGCGACAGTCAAAACGCACCTTACTGCAAGCGTTAGCGACTAAGCAGCGCCTGTTGTCCTCGATGCGGCATGAACTTCGCAGCCCAGTGAGTACTGTTATTGGCTGTTTAGAAATGATTGCCAACACCCGCAATACTGACATCCAGCAAACTTATATTCGTCGTGGCCGAGTAGCAAGTTTCCAATTATTGCGCGAGGTAGATGCGCTGGCGCAATTGTCGGACATCGATAACCTGCGTGTTCTTGTGAACCCACAGTCGGTTAACTTACTCAATATTGTCGACCAGTATGCTTCTGAATTTTCGGTTACCAGTCGAGTCTCCAATATTCTCGTCGATGTGGATTTTCGACCAGCGCCAGAAACACAGGTGATGCTGGATGCACAAAAGATGTTGGTGGTATTGTTCGGATTGGGCAATTTACTGCGCGATGCAATGGTTGGCAAAACCATTAGTTTGCTGATTGAATTGAAGGCCACTCGTGATGGGCAAGCGCAGTTGCATTTAGCTTATTCGGGCGATAAACCCAAACTCAATAAAGTCGCCTTAGAAAAACTCTGGAAAGAGCCTAGTCGGAGCAATCAGGGGTTACATGATTCTGCACCGATATCACGGTTGCCATTGGTGACTCGTTACTGCCAACTGATGGGCGCTTCAGTGGCATTTGAGGTTAGCGATGAAAAGTTGACAATCAATGCAGTGATGCCAGTCGACATACCAAGGCTGCCGGAATTGACGCATGTTGATACTGTTCAATTGAACGGTGAGTATGCCATTGTGGATGATTTGGAGACAAGCCGCGAGTACCTGAAATTTGTGTTGCGCCAAGCAGGGGCTAAAGTCAAATCGTTCAATTCTGGTGGCGCGCTGTTGCAATCATTAAAACGCAGCGAACAATACACGGCAATCTTATTGGATTTGCACATGCCAGAGGTTTCGGGGATCGAAACCATGTCGATGGTGAAAGCAATATATAAGGATAATGATACCCCGATCATAATGATTTCAGCTGATGTTGAACTTCTCAATCGCTATATGGCAGAAAATGCCCATATTGAACAGGTGTTTGCTAAGCCGATTGATCCTCAGCGACTTACAGATACCCTTTATCGCCTCGAGAATCAGGCCAAAATTAGAGAGCAAAAAGACCTCAAAGTTTTGTTGATTGAGGATGATGAGATTAGCGCTGATTTTGTCGGTGAAATGCTCAAGTCATTCGGTTATCGCGTCTTAATTGCGAATACGGGAGAGGCGGCTAAAAATGCGGTTAGGCGTCACCGATTCGACGTAGCGTTGATTGACTTGAATTTGCCCGACGCAAGCGGTTATGACATTGCGAAGTATTTTACCGACACTCTTGAACAAGACGAGCAACCGGTAATGATTGCGTTGACCGGCAATACATTGGAAAGTGACAAACAAAAAAGCTTAGCTGCGGGTATGAAATACCACTTATGCAAGCCAGTTTCTGTAGCAGAGCTCAAGAAGTCTATTGAGCTCTCAGTCAATTTGCGCGCTCTGACCACTTAGCGTTGGTGCCGCGCAGCGGCCCAACGCATTATTGCGGTCGTCAAAAAGACGACGAAACCAGATAAAACATGTAGCCGAAGTAGATGGCAGCAAAGATACCGCCTTCTACGCGATTGATTTTGCCTGGGCCTTTAATACCAATACAAGAGAAGAACAGCGCTACGGTTAAGCCAATCATCAGTACCGCATCACGATACAGAAATTCTGGTTCGACTTGCATTGGCGCGATTATGCCGGCGAGACCAACAACGCCCAGCGTATTGAACAGGTTAGAACCAATGACATTGCCCAGCGCGAGCTCATGTTCACCTTTGCGAACCGCCATCAATGCCGAGGCTAGTTCAGGTAAGGACGTACCGATAGCAATAATGGTTAAGCCAATAATCACATCGCTAACCCCGAATGCTGTGGCGACTTCAACCGCTCCCCAAACCAGTAAGCGAGAGCTGGCGATTAACAACACTAAGCCAATGACCAGCGTTACTAGACTTTGCTTTAAGGGCTGATGTTCGGGTATCTCGGAGGCCACGTCATCGCCGAGTGCGTCTCCATCACCTTTCATGCCGGAATAAATGCTCCAAGCCATCAAACCGACAAAGATACCGATCAACGCATACGCATCATCGTGTGACACTTCTTTATCCAGTAACTGGTAGACTGAAAACAGGGTAATACCAAGCAGTAAGGGAAGTTCCTTCTTGAGTACTTCAGATTTTACCGCGATGGGACTGACAAGTGCGGTTAGACCGAGGATCATCGCGATATTAGCGATATTTGACCCATATGCGTTGCCGAGGGCGAGACCTGGGTTGCCCTGGCTCGCTGCGAAGGCTGACACTATCATTTCCGGAGCTGAAGTACCAAAGCCAATGATCAGCATACCAATTAACAGCGGTGACATGCCTAAATAACGGGCGGTTGCGGCGGCACCGTCGACAAATTTGCCCGCGCTCCACAATAAAACTAGCAGGCCAACCACAATGGCCAAAATCGGAAATGTCATAACAACCTTTTGTAGATAACGTTATTGATGGTGTATTTTAGATAGGGAAACTATCCTGTTAGCCGACTCGCCAACACACGTAGAGTAAACTCCAAACATGCAATCATACCAATCATCTGTATTCGACTCTATTGTAGATGACCTTCAACTGCGCGGCTACAGTATTCAACGCAAAGCATTGCCTGATAAATTGGCACATGAACTTCGTAAAAAACTTATATTCGAGTATGGTGGAGAACTGCGTGATGCCGGTATAGGTCGGGATGGACAACATACACTCAATAAGCAAATCCGTGGTGATCGGATCAAATGGATAGATGAGAGTGACGAGAGTGGCGATAAATGGTTGCAGTGGACGGCGCAACTCCAACATGCAATCAATCGGCACCTGTTCATGGGGCTCGACTATTATGAGAGTCACTTCGCACACTATCCTCCCGGCGCGTTCTATCAACGCCATGTCGACGCGTTTAGCGGGAAATCTAATCGGGTCCTATCCACCGTCACCTATTTAAACGAGGAGTGGCCAGCTGATGCTGGCGGGGAGCTAGTCTTGTATCGTGACCAAGATGACCAGCAAGGTATTCGAGTGTTGCCGCAATTGGGGACTGTTGTGGTGTTTTTGAGCGAGGAGTTTCCACATGAAGTCCTGCCGGCTAGCAAGGAACGCTATTCAATAGCAGGATGGTTTAGGCAAAAAGCGTCTAATCCCCAAATTTTTTAATATGAATTGCCGAACAGACTAGACGAATCTCAATTATGGTGCTAAGTTTCTAATCAGCTCTAACCAGAGCGCTTCTAATTCTTTCAAATCTGAGCTTATAAAATACGCTTTTCGAACAAAAATAACGCTATATAGCGACGTTTACGCACAAAGACCCACCAATATGAATTTAACTGAACTTAAGAATAAACCGATTAACGAACTGGTTGCATTAGCCGAAGAAATGGGCTTGGAAAACATGGCCCGTGCCCGCAAGCAGGACATTATTTTCTCAATCTTGAAAGCACATGCTAAAAGCGGCGAAGACATATTTGGCGATGGTGTTTTAGAAATTTTACAAGACGGTTTCGGTTTCTTGCGTTCATCTGACTCATCTTATTTGGCTGGGCCCGATGATATATATGTTTCACCGAGTCAGATTCGCCGATTCAACTTGCGCACCGGTGACACGATTTCAGGCAAGATTCGTCCACCAAAGGACAGTGAACGTTACTTTGCTTTGCTAAAAATCCGCGAAGTTAACTTCGACAAGCCTGAAAATTCACGAAACAAGATTTTATTCGAAAATTTAACGCCATTGCATGCCAACGAGCGTCTGCGCATGGAACGTGGTAACGGTAGTACCGAAGATATTACTGCACGAGTATTGGATTTGGCCTCTCCGATTGGCCGAGGTCAACGTGGTCTTATCGTTGCTCCGCCAAAAGCGGGTAAAACCTTGCTGCTGCAAAATATTGCGCAATCAATTGCGGCGAATCACCCTGAATGCCAGCTGATGGTTTTGCTTATTGACGAGCGTCCAGAAGAAGTAACAGAAATGCAGCGCCTCGTTCAGGGAGAGGTGGTCGCTTCAACGTTTGATGAACCTGCAAGTCGTCACGTACAAGTAGCCGAAATGGTGATCGAAAAAGCCAAGCGTTTAGTTGAGCACAAGAAAGACGTTGTCATTCTACTCGATTCGATTACGCGCTTAGCCCGCGCTTACAACACCGTAATACCGTCATCAGGTAAAGTTTTGACCGGTGGTGTTGATGCCAATGCATTGCACAAGCCAAAACGCTTTTTCGGTGCCGCAAGGAATGTTGAAGAGGGCGGCAGTCTCACGATCATTGCAACCGCATTGATTGATACTGGTTCGAAGATGGATGAAGTCATCTACGAAGAGTTTAAGGGTACCGGCAACATGGAATTGCACCTGAACCGTAAAATTGCCGAGAAGCGCGTCTTCCCTGCAATTGACTTTAACCGCTCAGGAACCCGTCGTGAAGAACTTTTGACTAGCCAAGAAGAACTGCAAAAGATGTGGATTTTACGCAAAATTGTGCATGAAATGTCAGAGATTGATGCCATGGAGTTCTTAATCAACCGACTGGCAATGAGTAAAACCAATGACGAATTCTTTGACGCGATGAAACGCCAAAAAAGTTAATCAAAGCAAGTCGACAAAAGCCATATCCCTGATATGGCTTTTTCATTTGGGCAACGCATTCAAATCAGTTACTCTTGTTGTAAGGCATAATCAAAAAAAATACGATCATGAAAAAGTTCAGTTATTTAGCAATTACCGCCTGCCTTTGCTTTGGTGCACAGGCAAAACCGGAGACGTCTGCGCTACAGCAAATGAGCAGCGAAATAGAGCCTGAGGTTATCGCGTGGCGTCATCATTTTCATGAGTTTCCAGAGTTATCAAATCGCGAGTTTAAAACGGCCGCCTATATTGAAGAGTATCTACGCTCTCTTGGTTTGGAAGTACAAACCGGTATTGCGAAAACAGGTGTCGTAGGGCTGCTCAATACAGGTAAACCTGGCCCTGTGGTCGCTTTACGAGCTGACATGGACGGCTTGCCGGTTCTCGAGCAAAATGATTTACCGTTTCGTTCCGTACAACGTGGCGAGTTTAATGGTAATGATGTGCCGGTTATGCACGCGTGTGGACATGATACGCACATGGCTATGTTAATGGGAGCTGCCAAAATCCTAGTGGATATCAAAGACCAGTTGCGCGGCCAAGTGAAATTTATCTTTCAACCTGCTGAGGAAGGCGCTCCTGCGGGAGAAGTCGGCGGTGCGGAAATTATGGTCAAGGAAGGTGTATTACGAAATCCCGATGTTGACGTGATTTTCGGATTGCACATCAGTGCTGATACTGACGTCGGAAAAGTCCGCTATCGCGCAGGTGGTGTGATGGCTGCAGTTGATCCGTTTAAAGTTGTAATCAAAGGGAAGCAAGCTCACGGCGCTTATCCTTGGCTGAGTGTTGATCCTGTAACGACAGCTGCTCAAGTGATTATGGGTCTGCAGACGATTGTAAGCCGTGAGCTGAAACTCATTGATGACGCTGCGGTAATTACAATTGGTTCGATCCATGGTGGAAATCGCTCTAATATTATTCCAAGTGAAGTGGAAATGGTCGGTACTATCCGCACCCTTAATCAAGCCGCCCGCGATCACATATATGAAGCTTTGCCACGCAAGGTGAACGCTATTGCTGACAGTATGCGAGCCACAGCTGAAGTGACTTTACCACTCGATTACAACTATCCAATTACATTCAATGATCCCGATTTGATGGCAAAAATGCTACCGACTATTCAGCGTACAGCAGGTGATGAAAATGCCTTATTGTCTAAACCGGTTACTGGGGCTGAAGATTTTTCATTCTTCCAAGAGAAAGTGCCTGGCGTTTATTTGTGGGTGGGTGGGAAGCCTCTTGATGTCCCTGCTGATGAGGCTCCAGCGCACCATACTCCTGAGTTTTATGTTGACGACAGTGGCATGAAACTTGGTGTTGATCTATTGACCAATATGACGGTGGATTACTTATTCGCTGAATAAGACGCACTGTTAAACCCAATGATAACGTATCTACTCAACAACAAACCTGCCAGTATCATCCTGATATCGCTGGTGGGTATGTTGGTACATTGGCTACCTGCGCCATTTGAAACTCAAGGATTATTTGCGTTCGGTTTCTCCGCCTCCGTTTTCATTGGCTTGCTATTTGGTTCGCTGTGGGCATTGGTAAGTACCCTGTTAGTAGGTCTTCCGTATTGGTTACCGATTTTACTGGGCCAATCGGTATTAGGGGTACCAGTCAACCCTCCTCTGGTTGTGTTGGTATTGACCCTGCAACCCGTAGTCATCGCGTATTGTTGTTATGATCGTCCGATCCAAAAGACGTTGAGCGTTGGGTTGGGCTATTGGCTGTTATTCAGTGCTCCAATCATCCTTTTGCTGTTTTACAGTGTGAATCCAAATAGCATTTGGCTCGCAATCACGGCGATGGCGGTGACAGTCTTCTCTTGCATTACCAATGTATTACTGGGTCACTTCATTTACATCGCACGATTTATGATTTGGCCATCCCCGAAGACACCGATGGTTGAGGTGCGGTTTATTTTTCAATACTTCTTCTCCGGCGTTTTCTTTTTTGCGTTACTCGGTGTGGTGTATTTTTACGTCGGCGCTTTCCAAAGTCAGCAAAAAGTCCAGTTGCTCAGTTACATGGGGCAAAGAGCCGACGTTCTCAGCGACCAACTTTCTAGTTTCTTCGCCGAACACCGTGCGGCCATCTCTTTAGCGGCCGGCTCGGTAGAACGTGCTCCTGAAAGCACCGATGCCGTATTGAGTGATTTGGCGCGCCATTACCCACAATTTCTCACTTTTTTGGTTACCGATGCCGACGGAACTATTACTCACAGCTTCCCTGCTGATGTTCTAGCGTTAGCCAAGCGCTCGGGATTCGACTCCGTGCGAGAGCGGGATTATTTCACTGTTGCTAAGCGCACGGGGCGAGCTTTCATATCACCGGCTTTTAAGGGTAGGGGCTTCGGTAATGATAACATTGTTGCTGTTTCGGTACCCTTGTATGACGATCAACGGCAGTTCATCGGTATTGTCGAAGGCTCGCTCGGTCTAAATACGTTTAACTTATATGACGACCGTAACTTGTCGGGGTTCGCTACGATGGTCAGTGACAATCAGGAGCAAGTTGTATACGCCAATAGCGCACTCAACATTGAGCGGTTGAAGACATTGTCACGAGAATCTTGTATGACTCAGGTGTGTACTCGAAGTGTCGTAACGTTTGGTGATACTGAGTGGTTTGTACGATCAAATGTGTCGGGCCCGATGGGGTGGGCGACCCATGTGTATTTCCCCCAAGACCGCTTCATCGAATTCACCCTGCGGTACTTGTTGTTAGCATTCGGTGTTTTGCTGGTGCTTAGCGCAGCAGGGATCGGAATCGGGTATTTAGTGGCTCGACTCATTTCTAAGCCGATGCGCACCCTCATGCATCAGTTTGCTATGTTTGATCCGAGGCGCCAAGAACATTTTGAAATCGATGACCGGAACCGTCTATATCTGCAAGAAATCAACGCGCTTAACAGTGAGTTTGTTAGCTTGCGCACGCGTCTAGTCGAAACATTTGGCCAGCTAAAAGACGCGCAAGCAGAACAAGAAACATTGAACAGTAAATTAACGCATTTAAACGCCACGTTGCTTGATCGCGTGGAGGAGAAAACCCAATCTTTAACTCAGGCTTTGAAAAATGCAGAAGTCGCAAACGAGGCTAAATCAAAATTTTTGGCCAATATGTCCCATGAAATACGCACTCCCATGAATGGCATTATAGGAACATGTGACAATTTACTTGCAGAGCCTTTGTCCGACGATGCAAAGCATAAAGTTGAAGTGATCAATGAGTCTGCACACAACTTGCTGTTAATTTTGGATAGTGTATTGGACTGGTCAAAGATTGAATCAGGCCAAATGACGCTGCAAATCAAACCTTTTGATATAGCCGCTGCGACTCGCGCCTCGTGTGAATTACACAGCATGTCAGCAGCCAAGAAAAAACTACTGTTTAAGTGCGAAATATCAGAAGACGTTCCTGTCGCGGTAAATGGTGATCTGGGCAAATACACACAAATTCTCAATAACTTGTTGAGCAATGCGGTCAAGTTCACTCATGTTGGCTCTATAACGCTGACGTTGGATTATCATGTTGACAGCATTACCCTGACGGTGAGAGACACGGGAATCGGTATGAAACCAGGGGATTTGCAGCTGGTTTTTGATGAGTTCACGCAAGCCGATCTGTCATCGACGCGCCATTATGGCGGCACCGGTTTGGGATTGTCGATCACCAAAAAGTTGACCGATTTGATGGGGGGAAACATCGCGGTTAATAGTGAACAAAACCAAGGCACCATGTTCTCGGTTACGCTGCAAATGCCGCCCGCTGAACCGGCCAAAATAAAATATGAAAGGGGCCTACCTATTTTACCGACAGGGCTGCGTATTTTGGTTGCCGAGGACAACGATATTAACGCCGATCTGCTCAGCGATATGTTGGCCAAATCTGGGGCCCGTGTGGTCCGTGCCATAGATGGTGCTCAGGCCTTAGCTGCTATCAAGAAATATCGATTCGACGCAGTGTTGATGGATTGTCAAATGCCAAACATGGATGGTTTAGAAGCGACTAGACAAGTAAGAGCGCTAAAATCTGAGCGCAAACACACTCTCATTATCGCGGTCACTGCCAACGCATTCGAAGAAGATAAAGAAGCGTGTTTAGCAGTGGGCATGAACGACTTTGTGTCCAAGCCTGTCACGCGGGCCGCACTGCTCGAGACTTTAGCCCGAAATCTAGGCTAACAGAAACTATCATTCGTAAAAGCAAAGCGCTTTAGTTAGGCTTTTTGGCCTATGGTAATTGGCTGAGTTCTAAAATTCGCAATATCGCCGTGGTCTCTTAGAAACTGTTTAAAAGCAGTAGCAGCCAAACTTTCGGGACGGCTTGTTAACGTTACCGCTTGCCAATAGTTTTGAATAGGAAAGCCTTTGACGTTCAGCAATTTAACCTCGTGGTCAGGGGTATGGGCGAGAGTTTGCTCGGACACAATTGCAATTCCAAGTCCGGTTGCTACTGACAAACGGATTGCTTCATTGCTCTCGATCACCATAGACTTCTCAAGATTAACTTCATGTTGTTGACAGTAGTCATCGACTAGCTTTCGGGTGCCAGATCCTGGTTCGCGAAGTAAAACCCGTTGCTCAGCAAGATCCGTTAATGCGCAATTGTCTGGGCCTGAATAGTCAGGAGGGGCGATGACACTCAAGCGATTCATCATAAAGGGTTCAGCTTGAATAGGCAGGTCTTTGGGCGGCTGACTAAAAATATAGATATCGTCGCGGTTGTTCTTTAAACGGTCGATTATTTGGGCGCGATTTCCGACTTTCAGGGTCACATCAATGCCAGGGTGTTCATCACAGAAGGACGCCAACAGCGGCGGAATAACGTACTTGGCTGTTGTCACGACAGCGACCTTTAAGCTACCAACTTCCATGCCTTGTAACGCTTGCATGTAGCTATTCAGACGCGCTTGGGAGGATAGAACTTCCTGGGCACATTGATAAAGTGCTTTACCCGCTTCGGTCATCTCTAGACGACCATGCCTTTGTTCAAGCAATACCATGTTGAACAGCGAGCTAAGTTTCTTCAGCTGCAGGGAAACGGTTGGTTGTGATAAGCCAAGGGCTGACGATGCCGCTGTGATAGAGCCACTGTCGACAACCTGCTGATAGACCTCTAAAAGGCGAAAAGTTAATGAGTTCATAGTTAAAATATAGAGTAATGTAAATTAAATAACAAATTACATTTCCATATGTAAAAATAGATAGACATAGTGATTACATTTAACTACGTAAATATTCGCGAATGGGAACAAATCAATTTTTGCGCTATAATCTGCCGCCTTTTTATCGTCACATTGACACACTGAATCCGACCAGGAGATACAATGAACAAAGTTGCCATCGTGATGGGGTCAACCTCTGATTGGCCAACCATGCAAAACGCTGCCAAGATGCTTAAGGCGCTCGGTGTTGAGTTTGAAGCCAAAGTGGTATCAGCTCATCGCACCCCTGATCGATTAACCGAGTTTGCGGTTACGGCTGAAGCTGAGGGGTTTGATGTCATTATTGCTGGTGCTGGAGGCGCAGCCCATTTGCCTGGCATGATCGCGGCGCACACACATATTCCTGTGTTGGGGTGTCCAGTGCGTTCGAGTCAGCTCAGTGGCATGGATTCGTTGTTGTCGATAGTGCAAATGCCAAAAGGTGTTGCGGTCGGCACATTGGCTATTGGCGAAGCTGGCGCGGCTAATGCAGGTCTACTGGCAGCACAGATCGTGGCGTTGCACGATGACAAAGTTAAACAAGCAATAATCGACTTTCGCCAGTCGCAAACGGATAAAGTACTGGCCAGTGCAGATTTGGAACTTACTGAATGAAAGTAATTGTATACGGGGATGGTCAGTTAGCGCAGATGCTGTATTTGGCAGGCATCCCGCTGGGGATCGAGGTTGAGGCGGTTAACGTTAAAACACGGCAATTGGTCAACCCAGTTTCTAAACAACCTCTCGAGCAAACACTCGAAGTTGGTATCAGTGAAGCACAGGCTCTGACGGTCGAGTTCGAGCATGTACCTGTTGATTTACTCGAACATGCGCGTGCATCTGACAAGCTGTTTCCTGCATTCGAAGCGATTCGAATCGGTGCTGATAGAGTCAATGAAAAGCAATTTCTCGATAGCTTGTCGGTACCAAATTGCGAACATCAAATCATTACGGATATCGCGCAGCTCGACGGCGCAATTGCCAAGCTTGGCGACAAGGTGATTTTTAAGGCGAGTCTTGATGGGTACGACGGTTATGGTCAGTGGCGCTTTACTGACCATTCGCAGTTACCCGCCTTAGCTGAAAAATTGTCCGAACTTGATTTACAAGCAGTGCCTTTGGTTGCAGAAAAAATGGTGTCATTCGATCGGGAACTTTCGCTAATTGGGGCTCGAAATGCAAACGGTGAAGTAAATGTTTATCCGCTAGCAGAGAATTTACACCACGATGGTCAATTGCATGTCTCGGTCGCTCCTGCGACGAATGTCACAGAATCCCTTCAAGCTAAAGCAACGGAAATTTTCACGGCAATCGTCAACGCATTGGAATACGTCGGCGTGATGGCCGTAGAAATGTTCCAGGTTGGCGATTCTTTGTTGGTTAATGAATTGGCGCCGCGCGTCCACAACTCAGGACATTGGAGTATGCATGGCGCTGAAACGTCACAGTTCGAAAATCAACTGCGAGCGGTGTTGAATTTACCTTTGGGTGGCATGCAAAGTACTCAAATCAGTGCGATGGTGAATATTATCGGTTGCGGAAGGCTACCAAAAGAAGTGCTCGCAGCACCCGGTTGTCACTTGCATTGGTACGGCAAGTCAGTGCGTGAAAAGCGCAAGATGGGGCATATCAATGTCGTGGCGGACAGCTACCAACAATTAGGTGAACGTTTGACTAATTTGTATGCGCTGTTACCACAAGAATACTTCCCAAAGTTGAATGGTGAGGCAGAGCGATTGAAAAAGCACTGAAGTGCTTGACAATTCCTGCCACATCCCTAAAATGCGCGTTCTTTTCGTGTGCCGACTTAGCTCAGTTGGTAGAGCAACTGACTTGTAATCAGTAGGTCGCCAGTTCGATTCCGGCAGTCGGCACCATTTATTCACATCGAAAAGCAAGCACCCTCTCGGCTTTATCCAGATCAGTAGTTTTCGTAAGCCCAGCAGTTGATTCCAACAGCCGATATCCTTTTCTTTAACCGCTGCAGTTAATGGATATTTATCCTTGCGATTGATCAATATTTGATGTCACACTGTGAGTTATGATCCTGTGCAGTTTAGCAGCCAACGTCTAGCCAAGTGATACAGTCATTATCCAAATTTAACGCTTCGACCCGAGTCAATCGGGGGGTTGGTTATGTGTTGTGTTTTGTATTGCTATTCGCAAGTGCGTCAATGAATGCGTTTGCCTCCGCTCAAATGCAGTTAGCGCACGAGCTTGCAAAGGACAATAGTATTGCCATTTGTACCGGTTCGGGGATGACGTATATCAACGAATCCCTGTATTTGGAATTTGGCGTTATTGAGTATCTCGACTTTGAAAATGATGATACTGAAGAGCCAGAACACAGCCTTAATGTCACTGGCTGTCTACTTAGCGATTGCGCTGATTTGTCGCCTGCAAGTTTCAATTATCCGAATGCGTCAATAGCGGCGGTTACATATGCGAGTATCGTGGCGCTGCGCGAATCTCGTGCAGTACAAACCTTTGCTTATCAACCTTCCAACCCCCGAGCCCCTCCGTTCTTAAGTCCAATCACCCTGTCGTAATGTTAATTCGCCCATAGCGGCGACAGTATTGAACTTAAGGAAAACTGATGTTGAATTTTACTCGCTGCGCGACCGCGTGTCGCGTGGCTGCAGCTTGTGCTGTATTACCTTCTTTTGTGTTTGCAGAAACACAACAGCCCGATAATGGAACCGACGACTTAACCATTGAACGGATCAGTGTGCACGGACACCGAGCTCCACTGGTGGATACTATGGAGCAGACTATAGCACCACAAATTGCGCCCGACGTGCGCGATCAACTGGACATTGAACCGGGCATTGCGATTAATTCGAATGGGCCGATAACCGCTATTTTACAGCACCGAGGGATGTTTGGTGACCGACTACATGTCTCACATCAAGGAGGGAGCTTGTTTGGCGCAGGTCCCAACGCAATGGACTCGCCGTTGTCACACGTCATCTCTATTGAGAGTCCGGTCGCGACAATTTATCGGGGGATTGCACCAGTATCAGCAGGTTATGAATCAATTGGTGGGGTAGTCAAGTTTGATGCGCAAGCTTGGGATTTATCTTCTCGAGACGCTTTACATTATCGAGGGCATGCCATAGCAGACTATTCTGATAATGGTGACCGGCAGCAGTATGGAGCCTTTGGTGAAGTGGTTGGTCAGCATTGGGGCCTGCGCAGTGCACTGCAAATCCAGTTGGGTGACGATTATCAGGATGGTAATGGAACAACAGTGCTTAACACCGAGTATGAGCGCCGGATGGGCAGTCTTGCGACGATCTGGCAAGATGGCGAGCATAGTGTGGATTTCAGCCTAAGCCACAATAGCACCGACACTGCGGGTACTCCATCATTGGCAATGGATATCGAGTTTATCGATGCGACGTGGTATCGATTGGGGTATCAATTTGAAGGTGAGCAACAGTCATTCGGGTTGCGGTTGTTTGGTAACAACAATCGCCATGACATGAGTAACTTCGTGCTTCGCCAACGAATGCCAGCAATGCAGCGGCGCAACGATGTTAGCAGTGATGTCTTGGGGATCACGGCAACCTATCAACTTGCTTTAAGTCGTGGCATACACCAGCTGGATGCTAATTTGGGGGCAGAATTTGTTCAACGCGATCACGAAAGCCGTATCACCAATCCTAGTAATGACATGTTCTTTATCAATAATTTCGTTGATGTTGAGCGCGATATTCAAACCGCGTACGCTGAGTTGAATTGGCGTCATCAAGGCTTGTTTGCAACGTTGGGAATACGCCCAACGCGGGTCGCGATGGATGCAGCCGAGGTTAGTACGAATATGGCAATGATGAATCCCAATGTGGCGATGTTAGTCACGCAATTTAATACTGCAGACCGATCACAAACTCGCAATTGGGTAGACGCCTCAATTCAGTTCGGTCGCGAATTATCACGCTCAGTTCGTGTGTACGCCAATATCGCACAGAAAGGCAGAGCTCCGAGCTATCATGAATTGTACACTTGGTTTCCACTGGGCATCTCTGCCGGCTTGGCAGATGGCCGAAACTACATCGGTTCTGTACAACTCGATCATGAACTTGCTTCTCAAGTCGAGGTCGCAGTGGATGTTGAATATGGGAGTTGGTCCATCAGCCCGCGGGTGTTTTGGTATGATATCGAAGACTACATCATCGGTCGTCCGTCCCAGAATATGCCCGCGAATATGATTTCAAATATGATGGCAGGCCAAGCGCCGTTGCAGTGGAGCAATACTGATGCGCGAATTTGGGGAGCTGATATTGCGCTTGGTTGGCAGGTAACAGATGCGTGGCGCCTTGATGCAACCATGGAATGGGTGCGAGGCGAGGATACGCGAGCAAATGACTATTTGTACCGATTGGCACCGCAACGTGCCGATCTCCGCTTAGGCTATCAAGCTGACCAGTGGTTAGCCTATTTAGCTGCGGAATTGGTTGCTGAGCAAGACCGAGTTTCCGGTATTCAAAATGAACAACCCACTGCTGGCTATGGCATTGTCAGTGCGGGTGTAGATGTGCAACTGACCGAACATTGGCGGCTACAAGGCTCCATTGAGAATCTGTTTGATAAGTATTACCACACTCATTTGAGTGGGGTTAACCGAGTATCATCAGAGACATTAGCGGTCGGCGAGCGAATCCCTGAACTGGGTCGGTCATTGCATATTTCGATCGCGTATACGTTTTAATCACGTTATAAACGAGTGTTCACATGACTCGGTGTGAACGCTCAACAGTCAAATAGACAATAAGTAGGAAACACTATGTTCAAAATTCTGTTTTTTCTCGCCGCAACAGTCTTCACCACGATGAGCAGTGCGCATGACTACAAACACGATGCATTTCATGCAGATCATCCTTGGGCTAGGCCAACATTTGCGTTGGCAACAACTGGGGCCGCCTATCTCAAACTGGATTATTTGGGTGAAACCACCGATCGCTTAGTGGGAGCGTCGGTGTCGGGTCAGATTGCGGATGAGGTTCAAATCCATGATGTAATCATGCAAGGAGACGTGATGCAAATGCGACAACTCAAAACTGGCGTTGCGTTTTCAGCTGGAGACAGCATCGACTTTTCGCCTGGTGGCAAGCACATAATGTTGCTAGGTCTAAAGGGGCCGCTAGAAGATGGCACTGAGTTTGATATGACTCTACACTTCGAAACGGCGGATGATTTGAACGTGGTCGTCAAAGTTGAAAACCCGACGGATGAGCCTCAACAAGACCATTCTAATCATCAACATCACCACTAATTGGTTTTAAGAGTCGGCTTGATGGGTTAAAACGTTTGTCCCAATTTCGGCAGTAGATCCGAAGAAAACCAAATTCGGACTCTATACGTTATTAGACTGTGGTATTGAGTCCGACTGTTGTTAATCTGAGGTTTTTTGAGGTTTATCGAATCAAGCGTTAGATGTTGCGGGTTTACCTCTATGATGAACCGCTAAATGGAGAAAAGGTTTTATGCACACTATTGATATTGGCATCAGTGAAAGTGATCGTTTGTCGATTGCCGAAGGACTTAAACGGCTGTTAGCAGATTCCTACACGCTGTACTTACAAACACACAATTTCCATTGGAACGTCACTGGACCTCAATTCCGAGAGCTCCACCTGATGTTTGAAGAACACTACACCGAATTGGCTGTAGCGGTCGACGATATTGCCGAGCGCATTAGAACACTTGATGTAGCCGCACCAGGCACTTACAAGGCGTTCGCCCAGTTGAGCTCCATCGCCGAGGTTGAAGGTGTTCCAGGTGCTACTGACATGGTCGCTATTTTGACCAAAAGCCATGAACAAGTCGTCAAGACCTGCCGAGAAGTGCTGAGTGTTGCGCAGCAAGCCGATGACGAATCGACAGCGGCACTGGTGTCTGACCGGATGAGAATACATGAAAAAACAGCATGGATGCTTCGAGCCACACAAGCGTAATTAAAATCTAGAACGAGCTAAATTATGAAATTATTGAGTTGGCGCGCTGCGCTACCGATTATCCTCGCGACTACCGCAGTATCCGCCCATGAGCATGGCAAAGATGCACTTACGGTCACCGAACTAACTGACGGTTTAGTTAACCCCTGGGGTGTAGTTCAACTTCCGAATGGCGATTTTGTGATCAATGAGCGGCCTGGGACCATGCGTTTGTTTAGTAATGGTCAGCTGAGCCCTCCAGTAAATGGCTTACCCGAGATTGTGGCGGAGCGCCAGGGTGGTTTACTCGGCATAACAGCTGATCCCCAGTTTGCCACGAATAGCACCCTATACTTTTGTTACTCAAGCCCCGGTGAAGGTGGGACAACGAGTACCGTTGCCAGTGCGCAGCTCAATGGCTTGTCTCTGACTAATGTTAAGACGCTATTTGAGGCCGACCCCCGTATCGACACCGGTTTTCACTTCGGTTGCCGAGTTGTGATTGATGACAATGGTGATCTGTATATCAGTCTAGGGGACCGCGGTTCACAGCGTGATGAAGCTCAAAACACTGACAACCACTACGGCACGGTCGTTCGCATTAAGCCCGATGGCAGTGTTCCAGCGGATAACCCTTTTGTACAAGGTAAAGCGCCGGAAATTTTTTCCTATGGCCACCGTAATGTCCAGGGTATGACGGTACACCCGGTTACAGGCGCCGTTTGGACTCATGAACACGGCCCTAAAGGCGGTGACGAAGTTAATATCATCTCCAAAGGTAAAAACTACGGTTGGCCCGTGATCACCTACGGCGTTAACTACAATGGATCACCTGTGAGTGATATCACCGCCAAAGAAGGTATGGAGCAGCCGTTCTTGCATTGGACTCCGTCTATAGCACCGAGTGGGATGGACTTTTATCAGGGAGACGCGTTTGCTGAATGGCAAGGTGATTTGTTGGTTGGTTCACTGAAATTCGACCATTTGCGCCGTGTAGAACTCGATGAAAACAATCAAGTTGTTGCGCAACATGAGCTTTTGCGTGACCGTGGAGAGCGGATTAGAGATGTTATTGTGGGTAATGACGGCCTGATTTATCTATTGACGGACGAACCAAACGGTAAATTGTTGCAAGTAGCGCCGAATCAATAACGCACTATTGAATTAACAAAAGCCGCACAGTGTTCCTGTGCGGCTTTTTTGTGCGAAATGCGCTCAAGAATGTTTAAGGGAAACCTTACCAATGATAATGTCTTTGAACATAACCCAATCTCCCATCAGGCTATAGAACGGATATTTAAAGGTCGCTGGTTTATTGTGCTCATAAAAAAAGTGACCGACCCATGCAAATCCGTAACCGATCACTGGCATTAGCCAAAGTAGCAGCCATTGTTGGGTTATTAGTGCCCCACCGATTACGCCTAGCACTAACCATGAACCGATAAAGTGTAGAAGCCGACATTTTGGGTCCTGATGCTCTGCCAAATAGTAAGGATAAAACTCAGCAAACGAAGAAAACTGTTGGGTAGATTCTGTAGACATACGCTAAACCTCTAGTGGCAATGTGACTTAGGTGGTCGATCACAATAATAGCCGCGTTGCGCCTTGATATTGAGTATTTTCACCTCATATTATAGCCATCTTGGCAAATACAAGTTATCAATTCAATGGAAAACCACCCTTCAAATATCATCGAGTTAACTCTCGAGAACTTTCAAGACATCGTTATCCAGCAGTCCCAGGAAAAACTCATTATCATCGATTTTTGGGCTGAGTGGTGTGAACCCTGTAAAGATTTGATGCCTGTACTGCACAAATTGGCGCAAGAAAACGCCCAACACGTCATTTTGGCAACCGTAGATTGTGATAAGCAACAAGAAATTGCAGGGCAATTCGGTGTGCGTAATTTGCCTACAGTGATGTTAGTTAAAGGCGGACAACCTGTTGATGGTTTTGCTGGTGTGCAACCCGAAGCGCAAATTAGAGAGATGCTAGCTAAACATTTACCGGCACCAGAAGAAGGCATGCTAATAGAAGCGGCGGAGTTAATTGCTGCCGGCGACTACAACGCCGCATTTCCTCTTGCGAAGCAAGCGTATGAGCTCAACAGCGAGAGTGTAGATGCGAAACTGTTATTGACCGACTGTTATGTTGAACTGGGGTATGTTGACCAAGCAAAAGCGATACTACAAACCGTTGGATTGGTTGACCAAGATGGTCGTTATGGGGCATTACAAGGCAAAATTGAACTAGCAGAGCAAGCGGCAGAGTCGCCGGAAATAAAAGCATTACAAGACAAGTTGGCCGCGTCACCCGATGATCTCGACACAAAAGTTCAGTTGTCAATTCAGTTGCAGCAAGCGAATCAGAACGAAGAGGCACTTGCTTTGCTGTATAGTGTGTTAACCACTGACCTCAATTACGGCGATGCAAGAAAAACCTTTTTAGATATGGTTAATGCTCTCGCTGATGGCGACCCGCTGAAATCCAATTATCGTCGGAAAATTTACAGCCTCTTGTATTGAGCAACTAGCAAGCGTTTATTTTCAATGTTTACTTTCAGGCGCCGTGGGCAAGATACCCACGGCGCTTTTTTTGAGCTTCCGTACTACCCTGTTCAAGCGTCAACATCTTTTGTTTTTTATTTGCGAATAAACTGTCATGTTTTCGTGAAACTTTTGGGATAAATTCCCGCCAGACTTTACCTCGTTGATCTTAACGACAGAATAAACGAGGAAATCATGAAAAAACCCGCTGCTTTATTAACTGCTGCAATTCTAGCTGGCTTATCGCCACTAGCGACTGCCGCCGATCTCGATATCGAAATTCAAAACCTAACACAAGGCATTTACTTCACGCCTATTTTGGCTGTTGCACACACACCAGACGCAAGCTTGTTTGAAGTTGGTGAAGCAGCATCGCCAGAACTGCAAATGATGGCAGAAGGTGGCAGCTTAGACGGATTAGCGGCTATTGGTACATCCATCTCGGCTGACGCTGTTGCCAATCCTGCCGGTGGACTACTTGGGCCTGGCCAATCAACAACTGCGATGTTGAGTACTGCTGACAGCAATTCAGTATTATCCGTTGTCGCCATGATCTTGCCATCAAATGACGGATTTATTGGTCTTGATAATTGGGCAATTCCTACTGAAGCCGGCACTTACACTGTATATCTCAATGCTTACGATGCGGGCACCGAAGCCAATGATGAGTTGCGCGGTAGTGGCGCTCCCGGCATGCCAGGAATGCCGGTTCCGCCACCGCTTGATCCCTTACTGGGTAGCAATGGCTCTGGTGTAACCAACGAAAGTACTAATACTAATGTTCACATCCACCCAGGCAATATTGGTGACGATTCAATGACCGACGGTAGTAGTGACGTTAGTAACAGTGTTCACCGTTGGCTAAACCCAGTGGCCAAAGTCACAATCACTGTAAATTAAGGAGGCGATTATGCATCCATGTAAAACTGTGCTCGGTCGTTACTCCAAAGTGGCATTAGCTGTAGCTGCAACGGCTATGTTAGCCGCCTGTGGTAGTGATAGTGATGACTTACCAGCACCGCCACCACCGCCTGCACCGGCACCAGAACCCACGCCAGTGACGGTCAGTTATGAAATTCGCGTGACTAATTTGACTAACGCTCAGCCATTGTCGCCAGTAGCCGCAGTACTGCATACCGAAGGTCGGTTATGGTCCATCGGCGAAGCCGCTAGCGAAGCCCTTGAGCAGATGGCAGAAGGCGGAGACACCAGCGCCATTCGGGCACTCTCTGTGGTGATGTCTGAAGCAGCCGGTGAAGCACCCATTGGCCCAGGCCAGTCTGACACCTTAACAATTAGTATCGACGACGTCACTGATGCCAACTTATCGATTGTGACCATGTTAGTGAATACAAATGACGCATTCACCGGTCTCAATGCTTATAACTTGGCTGATTTAGACGTGGGTGAGCAATGGACCTCGGTCGCTCGAGCCTATGACGCCGGAACTGAGGCAAATAGCGAAGCCGCTGGGACAATGCCCGGACCTGCAGATGGTGGTGAGGGCTTCAATACTGAGCGCGACGATGCAGATTTTGTTGCTCTACATCCTGGTGTTGTCAGTGCAGATGATGGTTTAAGTTCATCAGTGCTATCAGTGCAGCACAAGTTCGATAATCCAGTTATGCGTATTACTGTAACGCGCACAGAATAAGCCTTCTGGATAAGTAAATGTCCCAGTGCAGCGTTCATCGCGTTATGCGAGATGAGCCCACTGGGATGTCGTCGTTTTTTGTATGTGTCATAAGAGTTAGGAAATGAAATGGTCGATACGATACTCGTTGTAGAAGATGATCCTGATATTGCGGACCTGATTCGGGTGAATTTAACCGAACTGGGTTTAACCATTCAGCACGCTGACACTGGTGCAAAAGGGTTGGCTTATGCACTTGAGAATCATTACGACCTGATGCTGCTCGATGTTATGTTGCCAGGAATTAATGGTTTAGATATCTGTCGTCAGATTAGAGAGCAGAAACCCCAACAAGCAATCATGATGTTGACCTCGAAAAACTCTGAAACGGACCGTGTATTGGGGTTGGAACTTGGCGCAGATGATTACATGACCAAGCCGTTTTCTGTGCGAGAGCTGCAAGCAAGAGTGCGGGCGCAGTTGCGCAAAGTGCACGCGGTATCGCAACTCCAATCAAATCGCGAAGCCGACAGCGCTGAACTGGCGGTTGGCAGTCTCGTGATTAATACCAAACAACACCAAGTTCTGTTACGCGGTGAATCCCTTGACCTAACAGCGACAGAGTTCGAGTTGCTCGTTTACTTCGCCAAGCATCCTAATCAGGTGTTCTCGCGCAGTCAGTTGTTGGAATCCGTGTGGGGTTATCACCACTCGGGATATGAGCACACTGTTAATTCTCATATCAATCGGTTGCGCGCCAAAATAGAACAAGATGCCACGCATCCTAAGATCGTGCAGACGGTTTGGGGTGTGGGTTATAAATTTAACCCAGATAGTGTGGCCGCTTAATGTTCGGTTTTAAATTGTGTTTTTATCAGCGCTTGGCGATTTCGCTAGTCGTCGTATTCAGTTTGGTACTTGGTGTGTTCTTTTTCGCCAGTGTCTATTTGCAGCAACACACGCAGTATGAGGCCGAGCAGCGCCTGCACATCAATCTGGCGGAGCATTTAGTTCAAGATAACCCGCTCTTGCAAACCGGTGTGTACGATTATGAGGCACTTAAAAACCTATTTCATACTCTGATGGTGATGGGACCAAGTTTTGAATTTTATTACCTCAACCCTCGAGGAGAGGTATTGACCTACTCTTCAGAGCTCGGCCCGTTATCTCGCAAGCAGGTTGACCTCGAGCCGATTCAATCGCTGCTGTCAGACAGTTCGCGATTGCCAATTAAGGGCGACGATCCGCGTGATAATAGTGGCCAGAAGATATTTTCAGTAGCACCGGTATTTGCCGATCAACAGCTGCAAGGCTACATCTACGTGATTATCGGGGGGCAGGCTTTCGATTCAATTTTAGCGGGGCTGAATCGCAGCTCAGCAATGCAACATTTCGCTTTATTTGCGGGTGCTGCGCTGATTTTTCTACTCGTCGCATTGTTGGTTTTATTCAAGAACTTCACGCGGCCAATGAAAGTCCTCAGTGATGACATGGATGGAGTACGCGCTGCAGATTTTGACCAAGGTACAATGCGCTTGGCGAGAAAGCCGTGGAAACGAGAAAGTCACAATGAAGTGCACCGTCTGGGGTGTGCATTTAATGATATGTTGACTCATATCGGAACGCAGTTTGATCGTTTGCAACATACGGATACCCAACGGCGCATTTTGTTGGCCGATCTATCCCATGACTTGCGCACGCCACTGGCAAATTTGCAGGGTTATATAGAGACCTTGCAGCTTCAGGGGGACAGTCTTAGTCCACAAGAACGCCAACGTTTTATCGATATATCTCTTCGTAACGCGCGCAACTTAAAGCGCCTAATCGATCAAATCTTTGAACTGGCCTACCTGGAAGCGGGGCAAGTCGCGCTGAATGTCGATACCTTTTCGTTAGCCGAGTTACTGCATGACATTGCCGCGAAATTTACCATTTCCGCGGAGTCTAAGGACGTTCATTTAGCCATAGAGCTGACGGATGAAGACGTCTTTATCTCAACCGATATCGGCAAGCTGGAGCGAGTGCTTACTAACCTTATAGAGAACGCTTTGCGACACACGCAACAGGGCGGTCGCATTACCCTAGGCGTATCTAAGCAAGCAAACGGTGTGCGCGTTGATATTCGTGATACCGGCAACGGCATCAGTCAACATGAACTGGCATTTATCTTTGATGCTCGTTATCAGGCGTCAAACCAGTGCAAAGACAGTCGTATTCATGCCGGACTCGGCTTGGCTATTTGTAAAAAGTTAGCAGAGCTTTTAGATAGTCAGTTGTCCGTTACCAGTGAAGTGGGCAAAGGTACATGCTTTAGCTTGGACGTGTCAGCACTGGTTCGCCAAACATAGTTGACAGCTCAGCCCAGCCAAAAACGGCAGTAGGCTCTGTGATACCCGCAAAGAATGCTAATATCGGCCGAGTTTTCCGAATGAAGCCTGTTTTTAGGTATTGCTATGTATCAACATTTGTATTCGCGTTTTCTCGCTGCGAATCCGGACAAGCTGCATTTTGCTTGTCACAGTCACTATTTTTGGCCAGATGTCACGCGTGATGCCCAATTGCAGTATTGGGACGACAGTGCCCGATTCGTAGATGACAAATGGTCTTTCTTTTTCCAAGATTGTGTGCCCGCTTTGCAATCGGCTATTGCAGCAACACTGAATATACCATCCCCAGAACAAATCGTTTTTGCGCCCAATACGCACGAACTCTTATATCGTATTTATTCGTGTTTTGACCCAGCCAAACGGATTAAAGTCCTGACGACAGATAGCGAATTTCATAGCTTTTCTAGGCAAATTAGTCGCCTGGAAGAGTCGGGCCAGGTCGATGTTACTCGGATATCAAGCCAACCCTATGCGACGTTTAATCAGCGTTTCATCGAAGCAATAGAAAGCCAGCACTATGATTGGGTTTTCTTTAGCCACGTGTTTTTCAACTCTGGCGTAGCGGTGGATAACATCGAACAGATCGTAGATGCCGTGCCATCAGATGAGACCTTAGTTGTGGTAGATGGTTATCACGGTTTCATGGCTCTCCCAACGAATCTTGAGCGGATAAGCCAGCGAGCGTTTTACCTTGCGGGTGGTTACAAATATGCCCAAGGTGGTGAGGGCGGGTGTTTTGCCGTAGTCCCTGTCAATTGCCTATTGCGGCCTGTATACACCGGTTGGTATGCCGAGTTCGGCGAACTCAGTCAAGCGAAAGAGGGTCATGTCAATTACAGCAAAAACGGCATGCGTTTCGCCGGCGCAACAATGGATTTTAGTGCTCTGTATCGTATGCGAGCGGTGTTCGAACTGTTTGACAAAGAGCAACTTGATGTGGCGAGCATTGATCAATATGTCAAACAGTGCCAGCGGCAGTTTTTGTCGATTATTGATGGACTTTGTCATCCACTGTTAAATCGCGACAACCTGCTTAGCAATGACTTATCAAAACACGGCCACTTTTTAACCTTTGCTCTACCATCAGAAGACGATGCCGCATCACTTCATCAATTCCTAGCGGAGCACGGAGTATTAACGGATTTCCGTGCAAATCGCCTGCGTTTCGGGTTTGCTTTGTATCACGATCCCGCGCAATATCGTTTCGATTTCTTATCAAATGGTGGTGTGCGTTGACTTTAGGTACATTTTTCATGGCGCTTGCTTTGGTCGCCATCATTGAAGGTATCGGGCCCTTGTTGTTTCCCCGACGTTGGCAACACTACTTGCGTGAAGTCAGCGGGCAGCCGGTTCAACAACTACAGCGAGTAGGTGGCGTACTGGTTGTAATTGGCGGTGTCAGTCTTTGGTTTTTAACTCAGTAAACGCGACACGCTTGGTTGGAAATTTCCAGAAAAATCAGAGGCCTGATAAGGCCACCGGAATTTCCATTGGTGCATCCCAAAAAACCGCTCAGAAAAAGGTCAACAGCAGCACAGTTTTTTGTTAGAATCGCCGCCTATTTTTTTCCGATAGTTAAATTCCATGGCTAAAAATGTTGTAGTGCTCGGCACCCAATGGGGTGATGAGGGCAAGGGTAAGGTTGTCGATTTACTCACCGATCGTGCGCAATATGTCGTGCGGTATCAAGGCGGGCATAATGCCGGTCACACGTTGGTAATTGACGGTGAAAAAACGGTATTGCACCTTATCCCATCAGGTGTTTTGCGAGATAACGTTACTTGCGTGATCGGCAACGGTGTTGTTTTGAGTCCTGAAGCCCTTTTGACTGAAATGAAGATGCTCGAAGAGCGCGGTGTTCCAGTTAAAGAGCGTTTAGTGATCAGTGAAGCCTGTCCATTGATCTTGCCTTTCCACATTGCGCTTGATCAGGCGCGTGAGCGTGCGCGTGGCAATAAAGCAATTGGTACTACTGGCCGTGGAATTGGTCCTGCATATGAAGACAAAGTTTCACGTCGCGGCTTACGCGTCGGTGACTTGTTCAATGCTGAAGACTTTGCGGTCAAGTTAAAGGAAGTGTTGGCCTATCACAATTTCATGCTGACTGAGTACTACAAAGCCCCAGCAGTGGATTACGATACGGTTTTAAACGATGCGCTTGCAGTTGCGGACTTGTTTAAGAGCATGGTGGTCGATGTGACTGACGTGTTGGATAAAGCACGTCAGCGTGGCGACAAGATCATGTTTGAAGGTGCTCAAGGTACGCTGTTAGATATCGACCATGGTACTTATCCTTATGTAACCTCTTCAAACACGACTGTCGGTGGTGTGGCAACAGGTGCTGGGTTTGGTCCTTTGAACCTAGATTACGTGCTTGGTATCGTGAAAGCGTATACCACTCGTGTTGGGTCTGGTCCGTTTCCGACGGAACTGGATTGCGCAGTCGGCGAACACTTGGGAGTCAAGGGACACGAGTTCGGCGCAACAACCGGACGTAAACGTCGCACTGGTTGGTTCGACGCAGTCGCAATGAAACGCGCTGTGCAGATTAACTCAATCACTGGCTTTTGCTTAACTAAGCTCGATGTGCTTGATGGACTAGAAGAGCTACAAATCTGCACTGGCTACCGCGATCAAGATGGCAATGTATCAGAAGTACCGCCGATGGCAGCTGATGACTATGAACTCGTGACACCCGTTTACGAAAGCATGCCAGGTTGGTCCGAAAACACATTCGGTATGACCGATTATGAGCAACTTCCACAGGCTGCCAAAAACTACATTAAGCGTCTTGAAGAATTAACCGGCGTGCCAATGGACATCATTTCTACTGGTCCTGACCGCAATCATACAATGATTCAACGTCACCCTTACGACGTTTAGGTCGGTAAGTTTCCGCTAAAAAGCCAGTCGCAATTCGCACTGGCTTTTTTATTGATCAAAAACAAAGCTTCCGTACGTTTGCCGAGAAACGCCGAGTTTCATGTGTATGCTTGGGGTATTCGCCTCGTGTCACCCCGTATTTGTACTATGCTTACATTTACAAATATCAATAACGACTAGGCGTTTAGTATTCTTCGATTATTAATGGTGAAGATTTCGTGATGTACTGGTTGCAACAGACTTTTTCTTTACGCGCGTTCTACGCACGTAATGCAGCACTGATTGTGTTGACGGCCGCTTTATACTTCGTAGCAGCGAGAGTGAGTCAGATATTTGCGATCGACCCGGGAAACATCACACCGGTGTGGATCCCTTCAGGGATCATGTTGGCTTTGGCGCTACAGTATGGCGCGCGCATTTGGCCTGGTGTGTTTATCGGCGCATTTTTGGGAAATGTGTGGGCATACCTCTCTTTCGAACCCATCTCGGAAACATTAAAAGCATTTGCATCAGGGGCATTGAATGGCATCGGAGATGTATTGTCTGTGGTCTTGATTGCACTAGTTATCAAGCGACTTACTCAGAATAGCTCGCCATTTGAAACACTAAACGGATTTCTAGTATTCGGTGTAGTCGGTGCAATTATAGGTCCTTTTATTAGTGCTTTGTTTGGCGTCACTGGACTCTATCTGTTTGGCTTTATTGAACAGGCTCAATACGTCACAGCACTCTCAACGTGGTGGGTTGGAGATGGTGTTGGCGTGTTGCTATTTACGCCATTACTCCTATCCGTAATTGGTCGTGAGCACGCCTTATCACCACATTTTTTTCCAGTGTTACTGTTTTGTGTTGTCGTGTTTGGCGCTGCTACTGCGACGCTCTTCTCGTTGATCCCTCCCTTCGTGTGGTTAATCGCTCTTTGGGTGTTGTTAGTACCTGTTGCCTTTGTGGCAATGTTATATGCGGGTCAGCGCTTGGTATTTATTGTTCAAGTGGTTATTTCCTCAATTGCAATCATGAGTACATATTTGGGCAAAGGGCCATTTGTTGCGTTCGAGTTATTGACGCCATTGATGTCGCTCCAGCTCTTTGTCGGCATGTTTTCATGCGTGTTGTTTGCATTGGCGGTTGTGGTCAATCAAAAACAATCAATGACTGAAGCGCTCCAAGCACAACAACAGCGTCTTGAGAGCTTGTACCGGCATGACGCCTTGACAGGTTTGTGGAATCGTTATCGCATTGAGGAATTTCTCGGATTAGAAATTAAAAAGCTCAAACGTGAATCAAACCTTTTCGCTGTGCTGTTAATCGATATTGATTACTTTAAGTCCATCAATGATGAACACGGGCATTTAGTTGGGGACGATATCCTCAAGGAATTGAGTCGACTCATTGACCAACAGATACGTGAATCAGATTTGTTTGGTCGTTGGGGCGGCGAGGAGTTTATCATCGTGGCATCAGAATCCAGTGTTGCTGACGCCGAATCGCTTGCCGAAAAACTCGTCAACCTTGTGGCTCAACATGATTTTGGCTTACCGAGACCGGTCACGATCAGTATTGGTTTATCTATGAGCCGCCCGGAAGACACGTCAGTTTCTATCGTTCAGCGTGCTGATCGCGCCTTGTACAAGGCTAAAAACAGTGGCAAAAACCAGTTCGCAACTGAAGCTTAGGCGAATTTCAGCACTTTTGTTCGTTTGGATAATGGTGGAAACCGTCAAAATCGCCCTTGCTCATGGGCTCATTCCGCATTCTCGCAATGGCGTAGACAATACTGCAATGAAATAACATATTGGGGATTGCAAATAGGTGCATGTAATTTAAAGCAGGCAACGTTATGGCCTTTACGCCAGCTTGATCCGTAACGATTGCTGTTTCGTCGGGGGATTCACTATTCGCATGTTGACGAATAAACGCCAGAGTATCCTCTGCTTGCAACAGCAATGATTGCTTGTCGATAGACTTTGGTTCGAGGCTTTTGACTTCCGTCGCCAACACTCGACACAAACTGCGAGGCACAAAATTCAATGCAATCAGCGCATTGGTTTTCAGGTCTAACATATCAGGGTGGAGCTTCGCATCAAACAACTCTTCGGGAATACTCAGCATAAGCTGGTGTAACTGTTGAACATAGTGCTCAAGAGTTGTGATTACAGGTGTAAGCCAAGTGGATGTTGGATGCTCCGACATGTTTTTTTCCTTGCTTAGACGGTCACTGTTACAGCGTATTAAAATCAATGCTGCTGTGCAATAATGCCGTGGTAAGCGACGTAATGGGTATCAATATGACAGCAACTATTTCGCACATAAATCCGACCAGCAATACTGGGGCAAGTGATTGGGCATCAGCACTCTTTGAGCGCCTCAATGCACATTATGCCAGTGGTGTTACGCATGACTATGGATGGCGAGTTAAACAACTAAAGCAGCTTGATAAGTTATTGGATGAGCACGACAAAGATATTCAACTTGCGTTGAAAAAAGATCTGGGTAAGTGTGAAATGGAGGCTTGGATCTCTGAGATTGGCTATACCAAAGCAGAAATCAAACACACCCTGAAGCATCTCAAGAAGTGGATGAAACCCCGCAGAGTGTCCACTCCTGTATTAGCTCAGCCCGGTAAGAGTTATGTGCAACCTGACCCTCTTGGGACAGTATTGATTATTGGCGCATGGAATTATCCCTTCCAACTACTGGTTGCTCCCATGATTGCTGCCATATCAGCGGGTAACTGCGCCATTGTTAAACCATCAGAACTGTCGCAAAACACCTCGGCTTTGATTGCCAAATTATTACCGCAATATCTCGACAATGACGCGATCGCCGTTGTTGAGGGTGGTAAAGACGAAACAACAGAGCTGCTGAAATTACCCTTTGCTTATAGTTTTTACACCGGCGGTGAAGCCGTTGGTAAAATTGTCATGCGTGCGGCAGCAGAGCACCTTACACCGGTGACGTTAGAGCTGGGTGGCAAAAGCCCCTGTATTGTCGACAGTAAAACAAATCTAGACGTTACCGCCCAGCGGATTGTATGGGGCAAATGGATGAACGCGGGACAAACGTGTGTTGCACCGGATTACGTGCTAGTCGAAAAGGGCTTCGAACAACCGCTAATCGATGCCATCAAGCGTAAATTAGCCTCGCAATACAGTGAAGATCCGAAAACCAGCGAAGACTACGGGCGTATCGTCAATGAGCGACATTGTGCTCGCTTGGCAAGCTATCTAGAGGGCCAGGATATTGTTCACGGCGGCCAAGTAGAACTGTCTGAATGCTACATTGAGCCAACTCTAGTGCTGAACCCCGCGCTCGACTCTGCGTTAATGCAAGAAGAAATTTTTGGTCCAATATTGCCCATCATTACGCTAGAGAATATTCAAGAGTCGATACCATTTGTAAAGAGCAGAGCTAAGCCATTAGCCATGTATGTGTTCACACAAAGAGGAGACTTTGAGCAACAGGTGTTGTCCCAAACTACTGCGGGCAGTGTGTGTGTTAACGATGGCATGATGTTTATGGTCAACCCAGAATTACCTTTTGGCGGCGTCGGTTATTCCGGAATGGGCAGTTACCATGGACAGTGGGGGTTTGATACCTTTAGTCATTTGAAGTCTGTCATGAAACGTAGCTTTATGTTTGATTTGGACGTGCGTTATGCGCCTTTTAATGCGTCTAAACTAAAATTTCTTAAATTTTTACAGTAATGAATGAGCCAAACAATAGGTCAGCGATTGACCCGTTTCATTTAGCCGTCCCGGTTACAAACCTAGACAATGCACGCCAATTTTATGGGACGTTATTGGGATGTGCGCAAGGTCGTAGCAGTGAGGAATGGATTGATTGGGATTTTTTCGGCCATCAATTGGTCACTCACTTGGTAGCAAAAATGCCTGATCAGCCTGCGCCCAACCAGGTTGATAACAAAGCAGTACCTGTTCCGCACTTTGGTGTTGTATTAAACATGTCGACGTGGCAAGCGCTGGCAGAAAAACTCGAACATCATGCTGTTGATTTCGTCATCAAGCCTTATGTTCGTTTTAAAGGGCAGGTAGGTGAGCAAGCGACCATGTTCTTGCTCGACCCGTGTGGTAATGCGTTAGAATTTAAAGCGTTTGCCGATCCGTCCCAACTCTTCGCTCACTGAGTATCAAAAAAGCGTAGCGGTTTATTTGACCGCTACTCTTGCACTACCTCTGCCTCTTGCTTCCGATGCTGACGTTAATCCATCAGGCGTGCGAATGATTACGTGTAAATCGCCAAAGCTTCTTTCCACGGTCTCGTAGCCCATTTTCTGGAGCGCTTCGATAACATCATCGCCAATACCCGGATGATGCCTGATTTGGTTAACTGGATGTAGCTGGTGATGGAAGCGAGGCGTATTGACTACGTCTTCTGCGGATAAATTAAACGCTAAAGCGTTGAGTATAGACTGATAGACCGAAGTAATGATGGTTGTGCCGCCCGGCGCGCCGGTGACCATTTTTACGGTATCGCCTTCCAGTACAATACTCGGTGTCATTGATGACAGCATGCGTTTGTAGGGTTGGATGGCATTCGCCTCGCCACCTAACGCACCAAAGAAATTGGGTACGCCTTTTTTGGCGGAGAAGTCATCCATCTCATCATTGAGAATGAATCCAGCGCCTTCGACGACGACACCACTACCAAAACTTAAATTGATTGTCGTAGTATTCGATACCGCATTGCCTTGAGCGTCGAGAATAGAAAAATGGGTTGTGTCTTCGCTCTCATACAGGCCAGGGCGAATGCTCTCAGTATTTGAAATAGCATCCAGCGTTATCCCACTTGCACGTTTACGAATATAATCTGGGTCCAACAGTGCCTGCTGTGGTACTTCTACAAAGTCAGGGTCGCCGAGATACTCTGCGCGATCGGCGAACACGCGTTTACCAATTTCAGCCAGTACATGCATGTATTCAGCGCTGTTATGCTCAAATGTGTGACCCGCTCTTTGCTCGATAAGATCATACATTTGCAACCATTGCGACACTGCAATGCCACCTGAACTTGTTGGGGGGGCCGTGAGCAGTTGATAATTCCGCCATTTCGATTGAATCGGGTCGCGCCAGCGCGCTTGGTATTGACTCAGATCCTGTTGGTCGATTAAGCCACCGTTTTGGCGCATAAAGTCAGCGATAATGCGTGCGGTCTCACCTGCATAAAATCCATCTCTACCGTTGTCGCGGATGCGCGTTAACGTTTGCGCCAATTCACTCTGCACGAAACGTTCACCAGCTTTAGCGTGGCCGAAAAAGCGGCTAAAATTGACCTTTATACCCCGCTGCGCAATCCGCGTACCGTACCTTTCTATCCTGTCCGCTAACTTTTGCGGCATGACAAACCCTGACGTGGCTAAATCTATTGCTGGTTGAACTAACCGGTTCCAAGGCAATGAACCGTAGCGTTGATGAGCCTCCCACATACCAGCCACAGTACCTGGTACACCAGCTGCAAGTGGGCCAAAAATAGATTTGAGCGGGATCACTTCGCCATTTTCATCTAAATACATATCGCGATGCGCTTTTCCGGGAGCCACTTCTCGATAGTCGAGGAATGCAGGCTGCCCTTGATGGTGCACGAGCATGAAGCCACCACCACCGATATTGCCTGCCTCAGGAAAGGTTACCGCCAACACAAATTGCGCGGTGATCGCGGCGTCAATCGCATTGCCACCGTCAGCCAAAACCTGCATCGCGGCATCGGCACTAAAGGTGTCTGGCATTGCGACCGCGTACTCTGTTGTTGACTGCTTCGCAGTGCTTTGAGTTGCTTGACAGGCCGTTAGAGTCAACAGCGCAATAGCGCATAGGGAGGTAACGAACGACTTCATTGAAGTTCCTTAAATCATAACTAAACTTGTCGCCGTGAAAGCGATAATGGTTAACCCGCCAGCAACCAATGCGTATGGCATTTGGGTACGAACGTGAGTAAGTAAGTCACAACCCGAAGCGATAGAGGATACTGCGGTTGTATCGGAAATAGGGGAGCAGTGATCGCCAAATATCCCACCGCCTAAAATTGCGGCAAGTACCAACTCTGGTGGTAGTCCCAACGTCTGGATCAACGGCACGCCAATTGGGACCAGAATGGCAAATGTGCCCCAACTTGTGCCGGTTGTGAACGACATGATTGCGCCAGCGACGAACAGCAGTGGCACAATCAGGAATAATGGCAGGTATTCACCCACAATGCTGGCAACGAATACACCCGTGCCAAGATCTTTAAGACTTGCACCCAACGTAAGCGACAGCAATACGATGGTAACCAAAGGCAGTAGCTCTCCCATGCCTTTAAAGCCAGTTTCAACTAACTGTTGGTGGGTAAACCGCTTGTGCGCTAACAACAAAATATAGGCGACAACACACGCCAACATCGTTGCGTACAAAACTGATTTGGTGCCACTCCCAGCGGCTAAATCCCCATTACCGGTCCACAACATAAAGCCGAGCATGGAGAAAACCATCACACCTAGCGGTACCAACATAAATCGCGCTTTGGTTGCAGATGCTGCTTCTAGTTTGCTGTCTGTAGAACTTAGCGTTTCCTCTTCACGTTGCATTGGGCCGTGCAGTTTGTCGGTACTAATCGTATAAATCACGATTAGCAAGGTAAAAATCGCGTAGAAATTAAACGGGACACTGCCCCATAAAATCTCTGCTGGAGTCTGCGAAAGTTCATAATTACTCAGTAGCCCTAAAACAAAGGCTCCCCAACCGTTGAGCAGAATTAGAATACAGATTGGGGCACTTGTACTGTCTATTATATAAGCCAGTCGAGCGCGGCTCATTTTAAACTTATCAAATAGACCGCGTGCTAGAATCCCCGAAGTGAGTACACTTAAATTTGATTCAACGAATACAACAGCACCGGTTAGGAAAGTGAGTCCGCCCACACGTTTTTTGCTGCTTGCGATACCGGAATTGATCAACTTGTCGACTGTTGCTGCAACGCCGCCAGAATCGCGAATGTAAGCGAGTAGTGCGCCGACTAAGACACTGAACAGTAAAATGCGCGCATTACCTGGGCTTGAAATAACCTCAATTGCGCGTTCAACGCTGGTAATCGGACTGAATAATAAAGACTGTTCTCCAGTGTGGAACAGCAACAATGCTTCTGCCGTGAGTACGCCCATTAGCAAAGCCATAATGACTTCGCGCTTCCAAAACACAATCGCAATGGCGACCAAAGGTGGAAGTATTGAGTACCAGCCCATGAGATTCCTCGTTTCTTATTATTGTTTAGAACAGCCGCTGAGCTTTGCATAGGCTCGCGCTGCAAGCAAGTTTATCCACGTAACTTTGTTTCTATATGTATAATAAAATATTCCAATAAATAAACAAATAAATAAAATATTTATTATATTAGCTGTTGCTACTGGTTGCTTATTGTTAGATTCTTCACTTACAACGATTTATTAGTTTTACATGCTGGCAAGCGTGGAACATTAACCGAATAAAATATTATTTGTTACACTGCTGAGCATACATTTTGGGGTTTAAACAAACATGGTTCGTGGCATAGGAATTCTTTTATGGGCGTTTTGTACGATGTCGTTAGCAAATGAGCATTCTCTGACATTTATGTTAGGGCAAAAGCAGATGCTGGATTTGCGTTATTACTGCAACGCAGAAATTGACAGCATTAAGTGCAAAGAGCCGGTAACGCAACTGCCGCCAGCCCTCAAGAATCTGATTGTCGAGCACCAAATCGGCGGGGTGATTTTATTTGCGGAAAATGTCTCAGAGGTGCAGCAAACTCAAGTTTTCATCCAGCAGCTACAGAACGCTGCAGCCGAGGCTGGCCTGCCGCCACTGTTGATTGCAATTGACCAAGAAGGTGGGCGCGTCTCACGCTTGCCCGCGGATGTCAGCAACGCATTCGTGGGTAATATGGCGATTGGGGCAACGCACGCTAAGCACGGTACTGCGTTTGCGAACAAGATAAATGCCGCTATCGCAGAGCAACTTCAAGTACTTGGTGTGAACGTCAACTTTGCCCCAACTGTCGACGTCAACGTCAACCCCTTGAATCCAGTGATTAATGTACGGGCCTATGGCGAGAGCGCAGAAATGGTTTCAGAAATGGGCCAGTCTGCGGTTGCAGCGCTTCAACAACGCGGTGTCATTGCGGCGATGAAACACTTCCCTGGTCACGGCGATACACATGTCGATAGTCATACTGGACTTCCCGTCGTAGAACACTCTCTTGAACAGATAGAGCAGGTCGACTTGTTACCTTTTGCGCAAGCCATAGCTGCGGGTGACCACCGTACACCCGCGATGATCATGACGGCACATATTCAGTATCCAGCGTTAGATGACACTGAATTCCTCACAACGAGTGGCGAGACAACTGTTTTACCCGCGACGATGTCAAAGAAGATCCTTACTGATTTATTGCGTAACGACTTACAGTACAAAGGCGTCATCGTTACCGACGCTCTGGACATGGCGGGGATCGCCCATTATATGGATGAAACCCAGGCCTTACTGACGACCTTTGCGGCGGGTGCCGATATTGCACTAATGCCGCACACATTGCGGACACCCGCTGATATTGCAGCTTACAATCAAATGATGACCGAGGTAAAACTGCGTATTCAAAACGCGGCCAATAGCCCCGAACAGCCGAACGATATTCCAAGTATCCAAACCATCGCAATTTCGGCACAACGCATAGCGGCGCTTAAACAACGTTTTTTGCCCACTAAACAGGAAGCGGTTCAAACAGACATGCAACGTTATGACGCGTTGGAAATCGCGCTGGCGGACGCGGCGATGACTGTCGTTCCAAGTGATGCGAGTTTTACCGTGTCAACACAACAACGCGTGGCAGTATTTATGCCTGATGCAGCGCGCTGTGAAGCTATGCAATGGGCATTGGAGAAGCGTGAGTTCGATGTCAGCGGGTGTATCAGTTTGGCCAACGAGATCGAAATGACTACCGCACAGCGCCTTATTGCCGATTCAGATACGGTGCTGATTGGTGATATTTCGCCACAACACAGCATGGCGGAAATGGGCGGTATGGATGATCGAATTGAATGGCAAAACCGAATGGACAAAGAGCAGCAGTACGCCAGTATCTATCACTTGCTGGACTTCGCCAGTAAACAACAAAAAAAACGCATGTTTGTCGCACTTCGAGCACCCTATATTATCGATCGATTTGCTGAGCTCATTGATGTTGCCCTCGTCACCTATGATTACCGGGTGCATGAAACGGAGTCTGGTCAAGCTACCGGATTCATGTTTGAGCGTATTGCGGCTGTAATGAAGGGCGATGCGAAGCCTGAAGGACAGCTGCCAGTCACGATCAAAGTATCGACTGAGCACTAGGGAGATACTATCGATGAGCGCTATAGTCAGACATTGCCAATCGATTTTGTCTAACGTACCCGCATCGCGCAGTCTTGCGATTGATGTGTTTCGCGGTATAACCATTACGGCAATGATCCTGGTAAATAATCCCGGTAGTTGGCAATATGTTTACCCCCCTTTGTTGCATGCAGAATGGCACGGTATGACACCTACAGATGTCATATTCCCATTTTTTGTATTCATTGTGGGCCTGTCCATTTGCTTCTCTCAACAACAAATGCAGAAGCGCGGCGTAGCCCGTTCTAAGCAGCTAGTAAAGATTGCGAAGCGAACGGTGTATCTGTTTACGCTGGGTTTGTTTTTGGCCGTGTTCTTTTATCGTTTTAATGACCCAAACTATTCTTGGTGGCAAGATCGGATCGAAACGATTCGCATACTCGGTGTATTGCAACGTCTCGCCCTAGTATTCGCCTGTTGCGCAGTACTGTCCATATTCCTAACCAAGAGAATGTTATTTGTTGTGAGTGTGTTGTTACTCGCGTTTTACACTGGATTCATGTTGCTAATGCCTTATTCCGATGGTTCCCAAACTTTTTCGGGGCAACTTGCATTTGGCAATAGCTTTGCCGCTTATCTCGACCACTTGCTATTGGGGCCGGCTCACGTCTATTACGCCAGCGCTACCCCATTTAGTTTTGATCCTGAAGGGGTTTTCAGCACCGTTCCAGCAGTTGTCAGTGGTCTAAGCGGTGTTTTGATTGGCCACTTATTGATGGCGCAGTCTAGTCAGCGTCTAAAGATAAAGCAGCTTTTATTGATCGGAATCTGCCTATCGTTAAGTGGTTGGGCACTGCATTTTGTGCATCCGATCAACAAGGCGTTGTGGACTGCGCCGTTTGTCATCGCCACGTCAGGACTAGCCTGTCTGTCACTGGTTGTATTGATGTGGTTGCTAGATGAGAAACATTACCGAGCTTGGAGTGCGCCTTTTATTGTTTTCGGTGCGAATAGCTTACTGTTTTTCATGTTCTCCGGCGTTGTCGCACGCATTCTGATTATGATCCCAGTCCATGACCAATCACTGCAAGGTTGGCTATTTGAATGTGTGTACCAACCTGTTTTTGGCAATTACAATGGTTCGTTGGCGTACGCGATAAGCTTTTTGATTGTGTCTTATGTGGTTTTTTACGCCTTATACAAGCGCAATATCTTTTGGAAGGTCTAAGGGAGATGGCCAAAAAGAGCAAATCGAATACTCGACATGATTTACTCTTGGACCATAACCTCAGTCAGCGATAAACCAACCACTAATGGCGACACGTGGATAGCGTGCCAATGGTGCTAAGTACGTGACTGATTGGATGTGTTGAACGTCGTACAGGGCTAACGTGTTATACCCTGGAGCCCAGGCATCTCTTGGTTTTCCGCTCAGCTCATAAAACTGCAATAAGCCGCCCCAATCTGGATGCCAGTCGTGGCTGAAGTTTAATTCGAAACTCACCCGTCGTTGCTCAGTTGGGTGAATATCATTGTGGCGTGTTAAGAAGTGTCCATGCATATATTTTGTCGCTTGGGCACTCACTTTGGTAATGTCATTGTGTCCGGTTATCGCTTTCACCATGTCCAGAGTCGACTTCTCTCCCAGCCAATGCTTGACGTCTAGAAAGCGTTTGTCTGACTGCACGCCAATGGGGTGTCGGCCATAAAGATAGCCAATGCCTTGTGACGCTTGTTCGAGAATTTCTTTGCGCATTTGATGCTGTTGCTGAGGCGTCATCTGCGCGGATTCTCCTGGCGTCAAGATGGTCGGCTTACCATCTTTGACATAGGCATAATCGAACGCATCGCTGGTCATCAATATTTCTTGAGTTTGCATTGCAGAATGCGGCTGAAATACTGAATCAATCATGACACGATTATCGACTTTATAGTCATGACTTATTTGTTCAGTATTGAGAAGTGGGTTTATTTCTATCATGGGACCTATAACTACTTATATGTTTGCCGCACGGCAAATCTCAAATTGAGCAGCCCTAATACAGCGTTTAAGCGCTTAAATGTACTCAAAACAGCCGAGCTAAACAATCCAGAAACAGAATATTTAAACTAAATCGAATATGTCACCGTCAAGTAGTGCGTATTGCACGCGGTCACCTTTGAGCAATAGTCCAAACGCTTGGTGACCAGGTTGAACCACATGCTCGGTTTGGCTGACGCACAGTATTGGCCAGCTAGACTGATTATCGATGAGGTGCGTGTTACCGACAAAATGACTAAAACCTTGGAGCAATAGATCGATATACGTAGTCTTACTTAAAAGCAGTGGTTGAGTGAAGTGCACTGCCTTGCCAGCGTATATGTTGAAATGCTCCGCATCGAGTTGCGCATAGCCATGTAGATGAGACAAGTGACCAATTGCGTCAAATCGCCTGTCGTTTTTAGCCCCTTTGATACTGACATCAGCGTGAAATTCCTGTCCATCAATGTGTTGCTTTAAGCAGATGTTTCTTAGCAAAGTATCCGTAAGACCATCTTCAACATTTTCCGGAATACGGAAGTAATCATCGACCGTGAAGGTTGTTACCTTCTCGGCGGCTAACCCCTTAAGTGCGGTTATAAGACTCAGGACATTCATTTGTCTGGCGATGGCCCGATGCGGATCGTTTCTGTGCGCGCCTGATTCTACTAGTATCGTACTTGCGCCTAAACCCGCTATCGTGTCACCAAAAGAGCGGTAGGAATAATCATCATTGTAGCGCGCGATTCGACCCGGAATTTCACGTTCAAGCTCATCGCGCATTAAGGCAATCAGTTGCATTGCGCGTTGACGGGTTGGGTTAACCGTTTTTTCATGATCGAATGCTGGTGCGAGAAAGGCTATCGTAGAGGTATGTTGGGTTTCACCTGCCGTATAATACGGGTTTTGGTCGTGTAAATTCAGCGCGATATCTGGGTTGAAATCATCGACCAATCGACGCAATAGCTGCCCTTCAGGTGTTGCCATTTGAACCGCATCTCGGTTGATATCGATCCCCTGAGCATTGACTCGTGTCCTCGCAGCCGCACCATCGGGGTTTAGCATTGGCACTATTTGTATTGAGAAGTGGGAACAAAAATCAGCAAACGAAAAAACGGACTCCGTTACGATGTGTTCGATCACGTCAAAAACTGCCGCGGTAGCCGTCGCTTCATCACCGTGCATCTGTGTCCACGCCAAGATTTTTATGTTGCCTTGGCCAATGCTTAAGCGATGAATGGGACGGTCGGCATATGAACGACCAATCGCCTCAACATCAACGCCTGTGTGCTTGTGGTAGTGTTCAATGACAGGTGTAATATCTTCCAACGTCAGATGTGCTTTGTCGAGTTGTGGCCAGTGGGTTTTGGCGAGTTTATTGTTAATGATCATGCTAGTTTGGTTTTATCCTTGATACTGAGCACTATAGCGCAGTCCTAGATGAAATTCGTTAGTATATTCAACAATTTTTAAATAATTCGGAATAAATAATTCACATTCCAATCAGATTCTCTATACTGGCATTATCCGTAGATGTAAGGTGCGCGATTGAATGTCAGCCTTTGTGAAAATTAAAGCCGTAAAACATGCCTTGTCAGCTAGTGAAGCGAAGTTGGCAACCTTTACTATTGATTCCCCTAATGCAGTTCGAGATTTAAGTTCTCAGGAGCTGGCGAATGTAGTGGGGGTAAGTCAATCAAGTGTGGTCAAATTTGCTCAAAAACTCGGTTACAAAGGTTATCCGGCATTTAAATTAGCGGTTATTGATGCGCTCAATCAAGAGACGCCTGATACGCAATTACACGGCCAGATAACCTTAAATGATGGTTATGAGCAGATGGCAGACAAACTGGTGAATTCCAAAATTTCAGTCTTAAACGAGACGCGCAACTTAAATGAAATCGTGGCGTTTGAACGCGCAGTTGAACTCATTAAAAATGCCAATCGAGTACTGATATGTGGAATCGGTGGCTCGGCGCTAGTAGGTAAAGACTTTTCTTACAAACTACATAAACTGGGGATCAACGCTATCGCTGAACCTGACGGTCATGCCCAACTTGGGATCGCAGCTACGTTCGGTGGCGATGATGTAGTCGTAGCCATCAGTGAATCGGGTGGCACTCGAGAAATCTACAATGCAGTCAAAGAAGCGCATACTAACCATGCGAAAGTGATATCGATCACCAAGTATGGTGGAACAGCGGTGTCAGATTTAGCCGATGTTAAACTCTACTCCGTTGCCGAAGATGCATCGTTGCGTTTGTCGTCTATCTTGGCGCGAACCGCACAAGAGTTGATTATTGATATGCTATTTATCGCGTTAACTCAAGCATCCAGAAGTGGACGTAAACTGTTAGAAAAAACCAACTCTGTGGTCAGTCGTTTTCGTGAGGGCGATTAGGGTAAAGCAAATAGGGTTGGCGCTGTTGTTTATATTCATTTATTGCCGTTCGCCATTCCGCTTCTATTTCCGCGGCACTTAAACCGCGTTCTAGCGCTAAGCGCAGACTATCGCTACCGGCTAATTTGTCAAAAAAACTGGTTGAAGTGAAAAAGGGGGTTTGCTGAGCCGCTGCCATTTGGTAAGCCGAGACCAGCAGGCTTAAATCGATTCCTCGTATGTCGGATAGCCGTAAATCAAGCCCTTCAACCTGTTTGTCTTGGAGTTTTGGTGTCGGAGCACTGCGTGGCATGCTGATAGGAGTGAATGCGAAATCGCCAAGCTTAATATCCGTGTGGCCCAAGACCTGAAACGGAAACGCGGTACCCCTACCAATGCTCATGATTGTTGGCTCAAAAAAGCAAAGTGAAGGGTAGAGAAGAATTGCCTGTTGGTTGGGCAGATTTGGACTGGGTAAAATGGGGAGCTGATATTCACTCTGGCGACTGTATTCGTTCACTGGGATTACGTGTAACTCAACATTTTTATCTGTATTTAACCATCCCTCACCGTTGATCATCATAGCGAGTTCTCCAACCGTCATACCATGGAGAACTGGGATCGGGTGCATGCCGACAAAGGAACGAAATGCCGGGTCGAGAACAGGGCCGTCAATGTGCATAATGTTTGGATTAGGGCGATCTAACACTACCACCGTTTTACCTGTCTCTGCTGCCGCCTCCATGACATAGTGAAGGGTGCTGATATAGGTATAAAAACGGGCTCCAACATCTTGAATATCAAATACTAATACGTCGACTTCAGTTAACATCTCCGCGCTGGGTTTACGGGTTTTACCATACAGAGAAAAGACCGGTAATCCCGTGTGTGGATCAACTTGATTCGCAATCTTCTCACCCGCGCCTTTATCACCTCTAAAGCCGTGCTCCGGTGCGAAAATAGCCGTCACATTGACCTCTCGAGTCAGCAAATAGTCGACTAAATGTTGATCAAATGCCCGGCTACTTTGATTGACAATCAAGCCGACGCGTTGTTTCGCTAGCAGGGGAATATATTTAGCGGGCTGTTCAGCCGCAACCGTTATTGCACGTGCAGGTTGGCTGAACAGGATAACGCCTAAAATCAACAACAACCACGTAAATCGGTGTTGTCGCGTTTGGTCGTCTGAACTGAAAAAGTCAGTTGCCACTGTTGGCCTCAACAGCTTTGCGCAAGAACCCTTCGTGGGTGACCAGTAAATCCTCGGCATGCTCTGCGTCGGTACCGGTTAATATCATTAGAATGGCGAGTTTGGCGCGATTGTCAGCTTTGGTTAATGCCGCCTCAGCTTCCTCAACCGAACAGTCAGTGGCTTGCATAACAATTCTAATCGCGCGGGCACGCAATTTTTCGTTGGTCGCGTTCACATCAACCATTAAATTCTGGTACGTTTTCCCCAGCCGGATCATACTCGCAGTACTCAGCATGTTGAGGATCAGTTTTTGAGCTGTACCCGATTTCATTCGGGTTGACCCAGTTAGACATTCAGGGCCTACAACTGCGCAGATACCAATGTCGGCAGCGTCCATCACCGGTGAGTCAGGGTTGCAGCAGATCGAAACAGTCGGAGCACCAATCTGGTTAGCATATTGAAGCGCGCTGACAACGTAAGGCGTGCGGCCACTTGCGGTAAGTCCAACGAGGACATCTGCGCGCGAAAATTTAATCTGTTGTAAGTCTTGAATCGGCGCGTCAACGTCGTCTTCAGCGCCTTCTACAGCATGTTGGATCGCGGCCTCGCCCCCTGCAATGATACCTTGTACTAATTGGTCGGTAACGCTAAAAGTGGGTCGACACTCTACTGCATCTAGAATTCCCAAGCGGCCACTAGTACCCGCACCGATATAGACTAGCCGTCCGCCGCGTTGCAGGTTGGCGACAATGGTATCAACTGCAGTACTAATAGCCGGGATACAGTCTCTAACGGCCAGTGAAACTTTTTGGTCTTCTTGGTTAATGCGCTTAAGGATTTGTTCGGTCGGCAGTAGATCTATATCCATAGTATCCGGATTGCGACCTTCAGAGACAATTTTACTCAATTGGGTGAGCAACTGGGCTGTAGTGAAGTGTTCTTTGTGCTGCATTGACTCTTATTTCCGTGGTTACCGCTCAACAGCGATTGGATAATTTTGCTCAGTTTGACTTCCTGTCAAACATACTATGGTTGAGACCGCCGTACCGATCATTAATTGCCAAGTAAATCCAATAGCCGGTGCATCCTCGCCACTGAACCACAGCGACAGAACATATGGCTGCATTAGCAATGGTACGACAAAACCTGCAAGCAATGCCATGCTAATTGATTGTGCAGATCCTCGGTTGGTAAATAGTGCGGTTATGTATACGCCGAGTAGACCACTGTATGAGAACACCATAACACTGAGGGCAAACTGTAACAGCGGCATATCAGTATGCTGCTGCCAGTAATAACAAAGGCTCGCGACGGTGGCTAGGCAAATCGCTACCCCAACCATCGATGTTTGCCCCAGACGGACAATGTGAGCTGGATTTGGCGCTCGATTGCGCTTGGTCAAATAAGGTTGCACTAAATCTTTGATAACCACGGAAGACATGGAGTTTAATCCCGAATTTAATGTTGATAACGCGGCGGCGATAATACCGATGGTGACCCAAGCTTTGAGACCCGATGGCATTTCAGTCAATACGTAATACATAAAAATGGTCACTGTTTCGCCAGCGAATGCCGGAATAGGCGCATCACCGGAGCCTTGCATCATGATATCTGGACGGGTGTAGAAAACGTACAGTAACAAACCAATAACGATGAATAGCAACATTATCGGAATAATCAATAAGACGGACGATAGCATCGCTGTCGCCCCCTGTTTTGCCGAGCGGCAGGTCAGCACCCGCTGCGTCATATCCTGATCCAGTCCAAACGCTGCAATATTGAGCAGTACAAATCCTGTGAACACTGACCACATATTGAATACACCCGTGGGACTAAAGTCGAGTGACCAATTGAACAGGGTTAACTTAGATGCTGAACCGTCAAGCGGATGTTGCAACGCCGAGATGATTTCAGAATAGTCTGCAGGGATGCCGACCAACAACCAGACAATAACGCCTATGGCAGCACTGACGTATACAAAACACTGAATAACGTCACTGTAAATCACGCTACGGATACCACCATAGACTGTGTAAAGCACGCCAATAATTGCGATGAGTGCGGTTGCCGAGAGCACACTACTTGCCGCAATATCGCCAAACACTATCATGGCGACTGCGATAGCCGCCATATAGAGTCGTGAGCCACTCGCCAGTAGTCGACCGAACAAGTACATTAATCCCGCGTGTTGCTTGGCTCTGGTGCCAAAGCGTTGTTCGAGGAGCTCATATACGGTAAAGACCTTAGCACTGTAAAACCGTGGGATAAGTACTGCACTAACCACTAGCGCGGCGATAAATGCCCCAATATTGGTTGCTAGATAGGATAAATCGCCGCGATAGCCCTGATCAGGCCCACCCAAAAAAGTCGCCGCCGACTGCGAAGTTGCCAGGACTGAAATAGCAACAACCCACACGGGCATGCTATTCCCAGCTAAAAAGTAGTCATTGCCATTCGACGCCTTGCGATTAAACCAGTAACCTGTAAAGGCCAGCAGTGCCAAATAGGCAGCGAATACTAGCAGGTCTAGGTGTGTATATTGGTCTAACATAGGCGGCAGATTTTACTTACGAGCAACTCAGGTTCGTTAAAGAATAGTTTATTCTTTGCCAAATGTACATTATGGAATTATTATTTACAAAAAATATTAAGAGCGTCTGATTGTGCCTCGTAATACGTATGCGTTAATTGACCTAAATGCATTGGTCAGCAATTTTTCTCACTTGGCTGCACAAAACCCCAAGGGTAAGACGTTGGCCGTTATAAAAGCCAATGCTTATGGTCATGGAGCGTCAGAGGTCGCGAAAGCCTTAAGCGCATGCGCCGACATGTTTGCTGTCGCTTTCGTGGATGAAGCAAAAGCCTTGCGAGACGATGGGATAAACACGCCACTGGTTTCTCTGCAAGGAGCCTATAATATAGAAGAAATGCGATGGGCAGGCGAAAACGCTGTAGCCGTCGTGGTGCACTGCCAAGAGCAGCTGGAATGGCTTGATACATTAACAACGCCGCCCCCGGCGATTTGGTTGAAAATAGACACGGGTATGCATCGATTGGGGTTTTTACCAGATCAGTTCAATGACATAGTTGAACGTTACGCCCATTTGTTTGACCAAAACACTGTCCTATTTACCCATTTGGCTAGTTCAGACGACACGACTAACGAACAAACCGAGCAACAACTTGCATGTTTGAGCGAGTTTCGACTAAGGCTGAAGTGGCCAACCAGTATTGCGAATAGTGGCGGTATTTTAAATTGGCAGGAATCGCATGGCAGCTGGAATCGCGCTGGTATTGCGTTATACGGGGGTAAAGCGTCCGACACAAATTATTCCATTCCGTTGCAACCTGTCATGTCGGTTTTTGCTGAGGTAATTGCCGTCCGAACAATTCCAAAGGGCGATACGGTTGGTTATGGCGGGACTTGGCAAGCACCGCGAGAGTCTCGTATTGCGACTGTCGCTATCGGTTACGCAGATGGCTACCCTCGGCATGCACCAATTGGGACACCCGCATGGTGTAGGGGGGAGCGCATATCCTTAGTCGGACGCGTATCGATGGACATGCTCACGTTTGATGTAACAGATTGTCATGCGATCACGCTAGGCGATCAGGTTGAGTTATGGGGCGCGAATATTTCCGCCGCAGAAGTCGCAGAGTATGTTGGTACAATTGATTATGAACTTATGACGCGCATATCGTCCCGCGTGCCGCGCCGCTATATTTGAACGTTAGGCTTGCAGGCAACGGTCCCGCCCTTGTGCTTTGGCGTCATACATGGCGGTGTCTGCTCGGGCAAGCCATTCATATGCAGTTTCGCGGCCGTTGTATTGGGCCGCGCCGGCAGACATGGTTATGCGCATGTCTGGATTCGGCCATTTGGCTTCTGAAATCGCAATTCTGAGTGTTTCTGCTAATCGGCTTGCTTCTTCCAGACCCGTATTTTCTAAAACTACAACAAACTCCTCACCGCCAAATCGATAGAGGTAATCCGTGCGACGAATACGTGCTTGGATGACTTGAGTAAAACACTTCAACACGTCATCTCCAGTGGCGTGCCCATAGTTGTCATTGATGGCTTTAAAATGGTCGAGATCCATTATGATCATTGAGCTGGTCTGTTCCGGGTAGCGGCGCAAACGTTCAATCGTTTTCAACAGCTTTTCTTCCAGTGCCCGACGATTACCGACCTGGGTCAACGGATCAGATGTTGCCATTTGCTCTAAGAACACTTGTTGGTTTCGCATTGTGCTAGCGAACGCGTAGCAAAAGAGCAGCGTAGCACCAGCAGAGATGACAAATTTGAGCACAAAAACGCTATCCACTGCCGGCCAGATCATGAGCACTACATTAGCCAGAAACGCAATACAGATAAGTGCTGCAATGCGTGGAGAGAGTAAGAAAAACACAGTGGTTAAAGCCGGGTAAGCCCAGACTATTTGTGCATGCCCTTTCAAAGCGATGGTAGTGGTCATAACAATTACGCTGAGTAGAGACAATCCCCAGCGGGCCAATGAGGTTTGGCGGGTCAACAGCACGTGGAAGAACAGGCCTCCTGTAATCGAGACTGCAGCGCTATTGAGCAACGCAACCGGTATTTCTCCCTGTACAAAGCGCAACACGACAAATGGCAACAGGAAAAGACTGATCGCCCCGCTAATCACCAGAATAATCGATTCTTCGGTTGTCCGTGATGCCGATAGCATTCCGTTACCCAATGTCGTTTTGTAACATTAGTTTAACGTTGTTTATTAAATGAACACAACCGTTTGCTAGAGAGTATGAATGCCTAAGCCTGCCGACTGGTTTAACTGAATAAGAGCACCGTCAAACACCGTGGCAGCATTTTGACTGCATCCTGAAGTGTCACGAAGCGGGTCGAACTGACCCAGTGTCGGCCCATCCAAATCAATCAGCCCAATGCTATCGGTGTACGCTGCCGAAACATGCGCAGCCGCGGCAACACTGATAACGCCCTCAAGCATACAGCCCATCATACAGGGACGTTTATGCGTCTTACATAGCTCAGCAATCGCAATTGCTTGTGATATACCACCGCACTTCATAAGCTTAATGTTGACGATATCCGCCGCGTTTTGGCGTAGCACTGAGTGAACTTGCGCTAAGGTCGTCGCGCTTTCATCGGCCATTACTGGTGTATTTGTATTGGCACAGATCCGTGACATTGCGGCTATATCATTGTAGTTAACGGGCTGCTCAACCAGCTCAAATCGGATCTTGGCGGATTCAAACGTTTGTAAAGCATGAATCGTTTGTGACTCGCTCCAACCTTGGTTTACATCCAAGCGCAAAACAGCCTGTCCTGAGAACGTTCGATATAGCTTAGGCAAGCTGATTAGATCTTGCTCAAAATTGCTACCCACTTTAATTTTTAAACAGCGATAACCACAATCTATCGCAGCTTGGCAGTCCTTCATCATTGTTGTTAAGTCATTAACACTGATGGTGTAATCGGTTTGCAGTTCATTCAATTTACCGCCGAGCGCTCTGAACAGAGGTTTTTGTTGTCTTTGTGCCCACACATCATATAAGGCTATTTCGACCGCTGCTTTGGCACTGGTATTACCGACAATTGAGTGTTGAACCGCGTCCGTTGCAACACTGATGTTGTCGCAGGGTAAACCACTGATCGCAGGAAACACGTGCGATTTAATCACTGACTGAATCGTTTCATGAGTCTCGCCGGTAATTTGGGGAGTAGAGGGGGCCGAGCCATAACCACAAAATCCATCCGTATCAGCGATTTTGACCACTATGTCATCGAGATGTGTAACACTTCTAACCGCTGTCTTAAACGGCGTTTTTAATGGGACCCTTAGTCTAGAGAAGGTAATTGCTGAAATTGTCATGTCAGTCTTGTACTGCGAGCAGCTCAATGAAAGAACGCGTGAGTAGGTTTTGCATTTTTAGGCCGGCATAGTTGACGAAAATATCGCCATTACCGTTCTGTGCCGTTTGAGCTGCAAGCGTAAACTCCCGCCCGCCGTGATAGTGCGGTAAACAGACGTGGGCCAGTACTACATTCTCGCCAGCGCCCCTGGTTTCACTCGGGCCCCAACCAATTTTTTGAAATACTCGCCATTGACCTTGGGTATTACGGTTTAATATGTCGACGGGTAGATCGTTGGAATTTGGCTCAATGGCGGCTGCAAGTGCGTTGTGTAACATTTGACTGATGCCAGCCATCATGCCACCTTTTCCATCAGCCCCGTAAAACAACGTCTGAATATCCTCATGCATTAGGCCTGGGTGGCGGGTTTCCAGCACTCGGTCATGCGTGGCCAACCGCTTTAGCCATTCTGCTTGTGCTAGCGCTGTCATAGGTTTGTTGCCCGTTAGCCCGCATTGGTCACAACGGTATACTTGATAGCTGGGATCATCACTTGCCTGTTCAAAGTGCTTCAATTCGGCACGTCGCTCACCATCTTGCCAAATGTTAGCGGAGGGCTCATATGCATGAGGCCCATATGCTCCTCGAAACCGTATGTCGGGATTATCCATGAGCAACCATTTGTCATGAAACAATCCGGTCAAAAGTTCGCGTCCAGCAATGTTTGCAAAAAAAGTCGCAATCGCATTGGAATCTGCCGGTGCCTGTCTTGTTGTTTGATAGCTATGAATACTGGTTATGAGGTCGGCGATGCTGACGTCGCCAATGTGAGCCTTGCCACCAATACCTTGTGTGCGCAAAACAGAAACGGCACCACTATAGGCGAAAATTTTTGATGAGCTCCACGGTTCATAAAGCTGATCGAATTGATTGGCATTGCCTAGATATCTGAATGCAAGTGTGTCGTTTTCACGATAGGCATAGTCGATCAAAACGATTCGACCAGATACCTGATCGGCACTAAAAAATTGCCACTCTGGTTGGATTCTTCGCTGCCAATGTGGCGCGGTGTAATTTATTTCGGCACTGGTTTTATAGCGTTGGGGCTGTCCCTTGTGCAACGCATTACAGCTGATGGATTGATCCTGCAAATCAGCGGGCATTGGTGGTACTGCGTTCATTGTTTCAGGATAAAAATCTTTTACCATCTCGGGGATCTCAGCATTAGCGCAGGTAACAAAGAGCACCAATAAAAAACTGATGATATATCGGACTGATAGGCGGCTCACAGTTTGTGTATTCCTGTATGATGCTGATTTGGGAATAAATTATTACTTAGGAGGCGAAAAGTAAAGTTTTGTTTTAGTTAACATACGTATATCAGTGCTTGTCGAACAGGCTCTTGTGACGGATGTATTTGCTCATATAATGATAGGTGAACGGACGCAGTAGCCAGCTTTTCAGCGATCTTCCCAGCCGCACATAGGGGGGGATGTTTTCGTAGATGTGTTCGTCGTGCAGCCACAGCATTTTGCCCACGTGCCAATACAAAAAAGGCAGTGGTGGCATAAACGTCACGATGTCGAATTCGCAGCAGATTCGATACGTTTTGCTTGCCAATTGATAGTGACGTTTAAAGTTGATCAAACCAGAGGCCGGTTGGCCAAAGGTCACTACTCGTTTGATGGCTTTAGGGTGACGCTGAAACAGCCAGTCCGCGATCAAACACGCAACTGAACCGCCAGATGAGTGCCCGACAAAACTTAAGCGTTTGCCTTTTGCGATAAGGGGTTCACATAGTGCCTCGACACTTTGCATCAAGCTATTCGATGGCCCGGTTTGTTGGTTATTCAAATAGACCGGGCGATTGAGCTGACGCTTAACCCCCCACAATACATGGTATCTTTTGGGTAATGCGTAATTGACTCTGGATGGTACGCAAAACAGGCTACTCAACCAATCATCTATGCCGAGTGAGCCTCTAAACACAACAATTGCTTCTTTCTTATTATCGACCCACAGTATTCTGACGCTGACTCTTCCGAAACCATCGAAAAGGTCGACCTGATGGTACTTGTCCAAATAGTCGGGTTTTTCTACCGCTTGATTGCTATAAACTAGCTGACAGAGAATGGCATAGCGTTCGTATTGGTATTGCTTGAGTTTTTTCACAATAAAGCGGCTAATTCATTGACGTTTCAATAGTATTAACCGCATGTGGCAGTTGTATGACAGTCCGACCAAATGACTGTGGCAAACGTCAGTTGGTTTTTTCTAACTCAAAACGCTCAGCTACAGTGAGCCCAATGACTTGCCCAGAGTCGTCGGTTTTAAACACAAATTGATTACCAGACTCTAAGCTAGTGAAGCGTAATGCTTCTGTGGGTATTAATCTGGCGGGGTGGTCATCACCGGGCACTTTTACCAATAGGCTCCCCTCGCTGACGGATATCTCGGCGATGAAATCGCCGTCGAATCCAATTTCGGTCAGCATCTTATAATTTCCTTGTAGACTGTTTAAATCGGCATTAGAGAGCGCGATTGCTTCAATGACGAGTTGTTCGGCAATGCCAAGTTCGTAGTGTTGAGAAAGCGTAATCATTATCTCTCGATTTAGCGTATTTGCATTGTCGCCATTAGCCATTACAACAATGCCGTTCCCTGCATTGACGGCTGCTCTGAAGTAGTTAGTGAAACCGAGGTTTTTGCCGCCATGTCCGAATACCAAGTTGCCGTTTATCTCGAACATTTCCGGACCCAGCCCCCAATTATTTTCATGCAACGTAAACATGTCGGCGACGATTGACTGCTGTAAGATGCCGTCTGTCTTGCCTTGCATAATCGCTTGCATATGTAGCGCATATTTCGCGATATCCGTCGGTGTTGTCCACAATCCGGCTGCGGCTTTCTCAGGATAGTCGTTGTACACCACGTCATACATTTCCCCCGCTTGGTCAAATGCCGCACTGGCATCTGATGCCAATGATTCCGCTAGGTTATGCTGATAGGTACTTCGCGTCATACCCATCGGTTGCATCACGTGAGCATCGGTATACTCAGCAAACGATTGGTCCGTAAGTTCTTCTACTATTAGTTGCATGACAGTGTAGCCGCCGCCTGAGTATCGCCAGTTGCTACCCGGAACGGCTGTTACATGCACAGCATCTGTATTGCCCTGACCTGTTAACACACCTGTTGTGCTCGGCAATTCGGTCCCTGTGGCGTAGCCGGGGAAACCATGAACATTGAGTCCGCCGGTATGTGTCAGTAGTTGACGCAGCGTCACGGGGGCGTTCTCAGATAGACTTGGGCCGCTTAACTGCCAGTTTTTGAGGTATGAATTCACATCCGAATCAAGATCCAGCTTGCCTTCTTCAACGAGTTTTAAAGCCGCCAATGCTGCGACAGGTTTACTAATTGAGCCAGCCTGAAACAGTGTTTCTGTATCGACAGTTTTCCCAGAAGTGGCGTTGGCTAATCCATAACCTTTTGCCCACGCAATACTGCCATCCTTAATCACCGCAATACTCACGCCCGGCACATTGAAATCTAACATGCGTTGTTGAATAGAGACTGGAGTTACCGGCTCACCTTTGACGACGATACTTTTTAAGACATTTTTCTCAATGACCTCAGACGCAGACGCTACTGGGGGTAAAGCGGTCGCTATTAGTGCGAATATTGGTGCTATTGCCCTATACGATTTTATATTTTTTATCACTGTTCGGTATTCCTTGATGTTCATCTTTGCAAAGCTGTATGTTGTAACCTTTTGCCCAAGAATCTGTCAGTTCGACGAGGCTCTACATTGATATCACAAGACAATCGCCAAGGCTCGAGACTTTTGGGAATCACGAATAAATTATCAAATGCAAAATAAACAGATGAATAAACTTGAGCGGTTAGATTGACGTAGTACAGAGCAGATTGAGTTGCAAAAAAAATCCCTCGAATCCAAAGGATACGAGGGATTTAATTTGACAAAATAAATATTTTTATACGCGTTCGAAGATTGTTGCGATACCTTGGCCCAAGCCAATACACATGGTCGCTAGACCCAATGTTTTATCTTGAGATTCCATTAGATTCAATAGTGTCGTGGAAATACGCGCGCCTGAACAACCCAGTGGGTGTCCAAGGGCAATAGCCCCGCCGTTTAAGTTGACTTTTTCGTCATAACTATCCAACCAGCCCAGCTGTTTAATACAAGACAATGCTTGTGCTGCGAACGCTTCGTTGAATTCTGCGATCTCAATATCATCCATTGTCAGTCCAGCGCGTTTAAGTGCTTTCTGTGTTGCTGGGACAGGACCAAAGCCCATGATCGCGGCATCACAGCCCGCAACACCCATAGCGCGGATTTTTGCGCGTGGTGTCAAGCCAAGTTCCTTGGCACGGTCAGCAGACATCAATAACATCGCTGCAGCACCATCAGAGATCGCTGACGAGGTACCAGCAGTAACCGTACCGTTGACCGGGTCAAATACCGGGCGCAGTACAGCCATTGTCTCGACAGTACTGTCCGGACGAATGACTTCATCAGAATCAATTAACTTTAGAACACCGTTTGCATCGTGGCCTTCAATCCCAACAATTTCGCTGTTCCAACGACCATCCAGATGGGCTTGGTGTGCCCGCTGGTGAGATCGTGCACCAAAGGCGTCTTGCATTTCACGCGTGATACCGTTTTGGCGACCGAGCAGCTCGGCGGTCATACCCATATTCCCTGAGGCCTTTGCAGTATATTTTGCAAGACCAGGATGGAAATCTAGGTTGAAGGTCATTGGCACGTGGCCCATGTGTTCAACACCGCCAATCATAAAGATATCACCGTTGCCGGTCATGATACCTTTTGTAGCGTCGTGCAGCGCTTGCATGGAAGAGCCACACAAGCGATTCACGGTTACGGCACCAGTGCTGCGAGGAATGTTGGTCAGTAACTGCGCATTACGTGCAACGTTAAATCCCTGCTCCTTGGTTTGTTGAACACATCCCCAGATAATGTCCTCAATTTCAGCAGGATCAACATTTGGGTTGCGCTCGAGCAATTTACTCATCAAATGAGCAGATAAAGTTTCAGCTCGTACGTTGCGGAACACACCGCCTTTGGAGCGACCCATCGGGGTACGAATACAATCAATAACGACTACGTCTTTCATAAATAATTCTCCTTAGGCGTGCTTACGCGAAATATGATTTACCAGCACGCGCCATCTCGCGCACACCTTCAGAAACCTGATAAATAGGTCCTAAATCTGCATACTTGTCTGCAAGATCGACGAAGTTTTGCAAGCCCATGGTTTCAATGTAGCGGAAGATACCACCTCTGAACGGCGGGAAGCCCAATCCATATAACAAGGCCATATCCGCTTCTGCCGCACTCGCGACGATGCCTTCTTCTAAGCAGCGAATTGCTTCATTAGCCATTGGGATCATTGTTCGGGCGATGATTTCTTCTGCACTAAACTCTTTGCTATCAGCAACGTGTGGCTTAAGCAGTGCGTAAGCATCTTCGGCCGCCATTTTTGTAGGCCTACCGCGCTTATCGACGCCATAGTCATAGAAGCCTTTTCCATTCTTCTGACCAAGGCGTTCATTGCCAAACATCACGGTTACAGGGTCATTGTCAATTTTCTGCATACGCTCTGGTATGCCGTCTGACATTACGCCAGCCGCGTGGTCAGCCGTGTCCATTCCAACGACGTCAAGTAGGTAAGCTGGACCCATTGGCCAGCCAAATTGTTTTTCCATTACTTTGTCGACAGCTGTGAAGTCCGCACCGTCGAGCACTAGACGACTGAAGCCTGCAAAATAAGGGAACAACACGCGGTTAACCAAGAAGCCTGGGCAGTCATTTACTACAATAGGGGTTTTCCCCATTCGAAGTGTAGTGGCGACCACAGCTGCGATGGTTTCATCTGTCGTTTTCTCACCACGGATGATTTCCACAAGCGGCATTTTGTGCACAGGATTAAAGAAGTGCATACCGCAGAAGCGTTCGGGCTTGTCCAAACTTTCTGCCAGTTGGTTGATTGAAATCGTTGAGGTGTTTGAGCAGATGATCGCGTCGTCGGCCACTGCTTGCTCGGTTTCACCCAGCACTATTCCTTTCACTTTCGGGTTTTCGACGACAGCTTCGATGACCAAATCGGCATTCTTAATCGCGCTGTAATCCAACGTCGGTGTGATATTGGCCAGTGTTGAAGCCATTTTCTTACCGTCAACTTTGCCACGCTTCATTCCTTTCAAAAGGATACCTGAGGCTTCTTTCAGCCCAAGGTCTAGGGCCGCTTGGTTGATGTCCTTCATTACCGAAGGAATACCTTTAACCGCCCCTTGATAGGCAATACCGCCGCCCATAATTCCAGCGCCAAGGACCGCATTTTGACTGACCTGCTTGGTCGCTTGCTTAGCTTGTTTTTTACCTTTGCTCTTCACGAGTTGGTCGGCCATAAAGATACCAATTTGTGCTTTTGCGGCATCCGTCTTAGCCAACTTAACAAAGCCTTGGTTTTCCAGTGCAAGTGCACCATCGCGATCGAGCCCGGCTGCATTTTTCACTGTTTCGACCATCATGTGTGGGGCTGGGTAGTGCTTGCCTGCTTGCGCTGCGACCATAGCGGCTGCTGTGGAGAAGCTCATCATAGCTTCATTTCGACCTAACTGAAGCGGTGCTTTTTTCTGTGCTCTACGGCTCTGCCAATCAATGGAGCCCGAAGCAGCGTCTTGGGCCATAGCAATAGCCGCATTTACCAACGCATCCGGTTGCACGACCGCGTCAACAGCGCCTTCCGCAAGTGCCTTGTCTGCTTTGCGATCGCGGCCAGTCGTCATCCACTCGAGTGCATTGTCAGAGCCGATAACCCGTGGTAAGCGCACAGTGCCGCCAAAACCAGGCATAAGGCCCAACTTCACTTCAGGTAAACCTATGCTCGCCGTGGTGTCAGCAACACGTAAATCACAGGCCAACGTCATCTCACAACCACCGCCAAGGGCAAAGCCGTTTACCGCGCAAACAGTGGGAATCGGAAGGTCCTCGAAGCGATCGAAGACTTGTGATGTCTGCGCAACCCAGCTCAACACCTCTTCTTCGGGTAAGCTGAATAACCCAGTAAATTCAGTAATATCAGCACCGACGATAAAGGTAGATTTGGCGCTTCGAACGATGACGGCTTTAAGGCCATCGGTTGCTTTGATTGCTTGAGTAGCTTGGTCCAGCTCTTCGACCGTCTGGCGGTCGAATTTATTAACTGAACCTGGGGCGTCAAATACCAGCTCTGCGATATCGCTGGCATTATCGAGAATTGCAACTGACAAACAGTTACCTGAGTAAATCATAAGTTGTTTCTCCTATTACAGTGGACGTGAGTATAGTTCACTCCAGCTGTGATATTCGTAGGGTGTCGAGATTCTCTGTAAAAACGTCGTGAAACACAATGAAAAAATGAAACAAGCGTTTGAATTTTCCTATGTGGGTTTAAACCCAGATTTTTCAAGTCCAAATTCATCGTATTGGTTATGGAATGCACTGCAAACCATAGCCATAACTGATAGTCTATTGATAAAGAAGTTCAAGTGATTGCACCAGTCATATAGGATGTTTCAGCGTAAGTTTCGCTCTTATTTATCTTCGCTATTTGTGGCAGTGATGATCACGACGGCTTTGCCACGCGCTGCAATTGCGACTGGAGAGTCACCGCAACCGTCTTTACCGCTAGTATCTGATGCGCTAACACCACCCACCAGTAATTCTGCAGAAAATATAGAGCAACGAGCCCTGTTTGCTGAAGTGGTCAAGATGATTGAAACTCAGCGCCGTATTGATCCTCAATTGATGCGGGAAAAACTTGCACAGCTGCGTAATTACCCACTGTATCCCTACGCATTGAAATATTGGCTTCTGGCTCGTCTAGATGTCCGGTCACGAGCAGATGTAAACGCGTTTCTTGCCCAATACGACGGACAACCCGTGGCCCGCAATGTACGCAAGCGTTGGCTGCAGACTCTAATGGATGCCAAACGCAATCAAGCATTCATAGAAGATTACGAACCGGGGTTGAGCGCCGAATTGGACTGCTTTTATCTGCGCAAAACACTTCCTAACGAGCTCGACAAAGAGGTTTTGGATAGTCATGTAGCGAGACTTTGGATGGTGGCTTATTCGCAACCTAAGGCCTGTGATCCACTATTTAGACGCTGGAAAAATGCGGGACTACAAACATCAGACCGTTCGTTGAAGCGTATGAAGCTGGCAGTCAAAGAAGGCAATATTCGGCTGGCTCAGTATTTGGCGCGAGGTTTAAGCCAACGCCAGAATTATCTTGCCAAGCTCTGGCAGGATGCTCACCGTTATCCGCATCGTCTGAGTAATATGCGCCGGTTCCCTGGACGCTATGAGCAACAGGAGGCTGAAGCCTTTGTTTACGCAATGAATCGGTGGGTTTGGTCAAATCCAGAGCGAGTAATCAGTGCTCTGGAGCGTGCGACACGGGCTTTGTCGATGACCGAAGAACAATATGCCGTTATCGTATCTGGCGTTGCCTTATCTCTAGCGGTAGATCAGCACCCCGAAGCCCAACAGTGGCTGCAACGGGCAAGTGATCTTAAGCAAGACCCAGAAATTGTGCGTTGGCACGTTGCTACTAGCGTTCGCAACAAACAGTGGCAACAAACCCTAGAAATCATTGATCAGGCATCTGCGCCTATTGCACAAGACCTCTCTTATACCTATTGGCAAGGGCGCAGCTGGCAGCAATTAGAGGCACCAGAAAAAGCGGTCCAACAATTTTCGCAGGCCGCCCAACAGCGTCATTATTATGGTTTTCTAGCCAGTGCGCAGTTGGATCAAGCACCAAACCTCAACCATCGAGAACCCGTTCCTCAAGCCAATATTCAACAGCAGTTATTGAACGATTCATTCATCCAGCGAGCATATGAATTGTTTCAACAGAAACGCTACGCTGAAGCACGCCGAGTCTGGTGGTATGCGCTCCGAGAAAGCACTGCAGATGAAAAGTTACAGGCAGCGTTGCTCGCACACGAATGGCGTTGGTTTGACCAATCCATTGCGCTGTTTACTCAATTGGGTTACCTCGATGATGTTTATCGACGTTTTCCTGTAGCCGATAATATTGAGATTCAACCGGCAGCATCAAAATTCGAGGTCGATCCAGCTTTAGCGTACGCAATTACGCGTCGCGAGAGTTCTTTCATGGTCGACGCCGTATCGTCGGCAGGCGCTCGGGGATTAATGCAGGTGTTGCCTTCTACCGCTCAGTATTTAACGCAAACATCAGTGCGTTATCGGACGTTGTTGGAACCCGATAAAAATGTCGAGTTGGGTGTTCAATACCTGCGTTATTTGCTCGACAAAGCAGATAACAATACGTTGCTAGCAACCGCATCATATAACGCAGGTTGGAATCGTGTAAGCAAATGGATACCGCGTCAACAAGCCTTGCCAGCTGATGTTTGGATCGAGTCGATTCCATATCGAGAAACACGCAATTACGTAAAAGCCGTGTTAGCCTATAAGTATATATATCAACTCCAACTGGGCAGGCCAAGCGATGTGTTTGAACAACTTGAACACATGTTAATGTCTCCTCAGGCGCAGTAGGTCTGCGGTCAAAAATTCGTATTAGTAAGGTCAGTTATGCAAACGTTATCGGAAAGCTATGCGGCGCACATTGAAACGCTTCAGCAGCGCACTCGAGAAGCACTCGAACGAGAAGGTCTCGATGGATTAGTGATTCATTCAGGACAAAGCAAAGTGATGTTTCTGGATGACAACCACTATCCTTTTCACGTTAATCCGCAATTCAAAGCTTGGCTACCGGTCGTTGACAATCCGAATTGTTGGCTGGTGGTTGACGGAGTCTCCAAGCCCAAGTTGATTTTCTATCGGCCGGTTGATTTCTGGCATAAAGTGCCACCGGCACCCTCCGCGTTTTGGGCAGAATATTTTGACATCGTAATGCTCAAACAAGCGAATGCAGTGGAAAAGCATCTGCCCTACGATAAAGCCCGTTACGCCTACATTGGTGAGTTTATTGAAGTAGCTAGCGCATTGGGTTTTGAGCGAGTAAACCCCGACCGAGTGGTACATTATTTGCACTACCATCGTGGCTACAAAACTGATTACGAATTGGAGTGCATGCGACTCGCGAACAAAACCGCAGTTGCGGCTCACCGCGCGGCCGAATCTGCTTTCCGCCAGGGATTATCTGAGTTTGATATTAATTTGGCGTACCTAAATGCCGCGCGTCAGGGCGAAAATCAGGTTCCTTATTGCAATATCGTCGCCCTCAATGAAAACGCCGCAATCCTACATTACATGGTGTTGGAGAACTTGCCACCGCAACAATCGCGCAGTTTCCTCATTGACGCTGGGGCCGGCTTCAATGGTTATACTGCCGATATAACCCGAACCTACTGTGCGCAGGAGCACGAGTTCTCGGCACTAATCACGCGCGTCGACAGCTTAACGCAATGGCTTGCAACGGAGCTGCAACCCGGAACCGCGTATGCCGACATTCATCGAGAGGCACACAAAGGTATTGCTACGATACTGAGTGACGCTGAAATCGTGAATTTGGCAGCGGATGAAATCGTCGAACGCGGAATCAGTAAAACATTTTTTCCACACGGTATTGGGCACTTCCTTGGATTGCAGGTCCATGATGTCGGAGGGCATATCGCCGATGAACGCGGCACGCCAAGGCCGGCTCCAGACGACCATCCTTTCTTGCGTTGCACGCGCACAGTGGAAGCGCGACAAGTATTTACCATCGAGCCTGGGCTTTATTTCATCGAGAGTTTGTTAAACGAGCTTAAGGCGACCGAGAACAGTCAATTTGTGAATTGGGGACGAATTGAGACGTTTAAGCCCTTCGGCGGTATTCGGATTGAAGACAACATTATTGTACATCAAAACCGGGTCGAGAACATGACGAGAGATTTTGGCTTAACGTAAGTCACTGCCGCTCAAAGCTGCTATAAAAATCGACGCAGCTTTGAGCCAATAGGTCCGCATTTATTGCACCGCTATAATCGATTCTACCGTTTGGTAGCCGCGTTTTTCCATGCAGGTAATGACAATGTTACGTCGCTCGGTTCTGGCGTCCAACGCGCCACTTGATGCGCCAGCGATACCGCCGAGTAACGCACCTCCAATTATACTGCCTCGATCGCCATCTGAGCCAGCGAGTGCACCAATTACAGCCCCGATGGCGGCGTCAGCTTGAGTTTGATCGTTCAAATAATCACGCTGTCGGGCCAGTTCTTGGCACTGCGCAACATCTTGTTCGTAGTTAGGTAAATTTGTGCCATCAACAATTGGACGGTGATTGGCGCCAGTCTGCATGGATGTGCAACCTGTCATCAATGACGCTGCTGCAGTGATAGCGATAATCATATTTTTGCGTGAAGTTAAAAGTGTCATGGATTCATTCCTCATCGTTTGTTTGACGAGTACAGAATGACAAATCACCGGGTAAGGTTCCGTCTAAAACTGTTAGCGTTGTGTCAAAATCCTTGCGGTTTTTTGACACAGTTTTACACTTTTCGGCGATGTTTTGTGCGACACTTGCAGCATAAACCAATATAGCAGACGTATTTTGTGAGTATTTCCACAACAAAAATCAGCTTTGTCGCCCTGAGCCTCTTGATGGTAGGGTGCGCTTCGAGCGGCTTAGAGCATCGTCCCGTCGTCACGGGAGATGATCTTGCTTTTTATGAACGCGACCTCAAGACGTGCCAACAGCAAGCGGCGGACCACGAATCTCTGGACGACACCAAAGAGGCGGGCATCTTAGGCGCTGCAGCTGGTGCCATTGTGGGCGCTCTTGTGGATGATTCTATTGAGGGGGCCGTGGTGGGCGCGATTATTGGCGTAACCGGTGGACAAATGAGTACCCAGCAGAATCAACGCGACTATATTATTAAATGCATGCAGGACTTTGGTTATAACGTCGTAGCTGAAGAAGCTGAGTAGTCTTTCAACCCCAAGGCTACGTATCGCGATGTTCGATCGGCCAGTTCAATTCAAATCTTGCTCCGTGGGGTTCGACTTTACTAACAGAAGCCGTTCCGCCATGCCATTCCATGTAACGTCTAACGATTGCTAGTCCCAAACCAATACCTCCTGAATTGCGATCGCGACTTTGATCAAGGCGCACAAATGGGTCGAATAAGGTGTCCCAATTGGCTTCGGGAATGCCGGGTCCATCGTCTTCAACAACGACAATTACTCTGTTTCCATGAGCACGAATAGTGACGGTGATGGACGTTTCTGCGTAGCGAATGGCATTGCGGAGCAAATTGTCCAGTACACGCTTAATGGCATTTGCATCACAGGCTGCAGTTAATTCAGGGTCCTGCGTCTCAATGGTAAAGTGCAAGTGAGATTCGGTCATCTCAAAGCCTTTTACGACGTCATGGGTCAATTCACAGATATTGTTGGGTAAAAACGATAGCGACGGCTCTTCTCGATCAAATCGAGCATAGGTGAGTAACTCATCAACTAATCCATCTAATTCCTCAATATTAGTGTTAACCGCGTCAAAATAGTAATCACGCTTTTGCTCATCGGTTACTTCACGGGTCATTTCTATCGCAAACCTGATGCGTGCAATCGGCGTTCGCAGCTCGTGAGACACCGCATGCGAGAGCTCTTTGTGCGATCGAATAAGTCGTTGTATACGCGCCGCCATTGCGTTAAAACGCAAAGCGACCGGCTGCAGAGGGCGCGCGATATTCTCGGACACCCTGGTTGAGAAATCCCCTTCGCCAAACTGTTGCGCGGCTTTAGTCAGCGTCATTAGGCCTCTCGACAGCGGCCACACCCAGACGAACACAATCATGGCCAGCACCAACAAAAAGATCGCGCTGAACAGTGTATTGTTACTATCAGTCAGAAGTTGGATCGGTCCGAACACAATGACTTGCTCAGAAGTGCCTTGTCGTTGCAGGAACCAACTGCGATTATTGTGATTGTCGAATATAGAAACCTGGCCACCTTCTGTAAGGTAGTGCAACTGGGTTGCTTCAATCATTTGACCTTGGTCACTCAAATGGGTTTCCAGGTTGGTTAGCGCTACGAGTGAGACTGGGTAGCCAAAACTGGGTGAAATGGCTTGCATATACTCAGAGTGGGACGGCTCCGGTAATCTGGCGAGTTCCCGGTTGAGCAGAAATAGGGTGCCTCGATGTAAATCGAGATCGGTGGGAACATTATCAGCCGGTGTGATTTCGTCGTAGAGTTGATCAAGGCTCCATCCCAAACCTAGAAAAGTTAGGATCAACAAAACGTAGAGCCGGATAAATAGGTTCTTCATCAATTGTGTCCACGCACAGTGGTAGCTAGATTGTTAATGCCATGCATCTGATACAAACAAATAGCCTTTCTTCCAAACCGTTTTAATTCGCTTCGGCTTTGCCGGGTCATCAAGCAGTTTTTTGCGTAAACGGGAGACCAACATATCGACGGTTCTGTCTAAGCCGTCATAACCGAATCCGCGGAGTTGATTGAGTAGATCGTCTCGCGATAAGACTTTATCCGCATGTCGAGCGAAATGAACGAGAAGCTCAATCTCGTTGGTGGTTAAATCAACTGGTTGTTCGTTTAAATAGACTTCTTGTTTCGTCGGCAATATGCTCAACTGGCCAAAAGTGAAAGTGGACTCGTTGAGTTGCTCGTCGTTGGGGGCTGCTTTAGAACGTCTTAAAACTGCATTAATGCGCGCCATTAATAAACGTGGCTGTACGGGCTTGCACATGTAGTCGTCCGCACCCACTTCTAACCCGACAACCTGATCAATTTCATCAGTGCGGGCAGTCAGCATCAGTACGGGTACGTCACTTTGACTTCTGAGCTCCCGACAGATATCGAGTCCATTCTTACCCGGTAACATAATATCCAGGATAACCACATCGGGCTGTTCAGTTAAGATTCGCTCGCTAGCAAGGTCGCCTTGGCTTTCCGTGGATACTTTATAGCCTTGAAGTTCCAAGTAGTCTTTAACGAGATCGGATAAACTCGCGTCATCCTCGACGAGGAAAACGTGAATGTCTGCGCTGTCATTAGTCGCTAGCACTGTGAATTCCTTTTGTGCGAGCAGCCCTCGCGGGCTGCCACGAAATTGAATTAAAAACGATAAGAAACGTACGCGCCCACATTGCGCTTGTGTGCATACTCTGGTTTAAAGCCATTCTCAACCGCATCAAAGTCACTGTATCCAAAGGCCAAACCGATATCAGTCCGTTTATTGAGTGAATAGTTTACACCGGCAGAGATGTCATACGCGCTACTTTGGGTGAAATCCTCTAAGTCGCGATAGGTGTAACTTGCCATCAATGTTACGTTTCTGATTGGTTCGTATAACCCCCCAACCGAATATCGGAACTCTTTTCGATTATCAGAGCCGATGTCATTCCAGAAAACATACTCTGTGCCAAAGGTAAGCGCAACCCGATCAGACATAACATATTTACCCGCAATATCTAATCCATAACCCAATACTTCGTCATCGCCATCTAGGTTAAGGCGTTCCATATAACCTTTTAAACCACCACCAATGGTCAGTTCGAGGCCATTCCCATTTTCTGCCCTAGATAGTGCGCGATAGCGAATATCACCTAGACCGATGGTTAGGTCATCGGTGAGTCCGTAGCGCGCTCCAGCATTGAACTGCCAGTGGTTTTCGTCATCAGTCTCGCCATAACCAAGTGCTGCGCCTACTTGAATTTCACCGTCTTTGAGCGTATACGCACGCTTAACTAGGCTGCGTTCACTCAGTTCGTTTGCGGTGGCCATTCCTGTTGTAAATGCAGAAGCGATAAGTGCTGCAATCAGTAATTTTTTCATCATGTGTTCCTCGTGTTAGTGATGTTGTCTACGAGGAAAAAGTCTACGGATACGGCCTGTGTGAATCTTTAGCACTTCTGTGGGAATTTGTCGCCGCTGTGTCAAAAAGCGTATTAAATGTCAAAAAGTGTCAAATTACCTTTTTGCAGACACTAGAAAATCCGCCAGAAGCCACTACGACGACGCGCGCGTAACTGCTGTTCTATTGCACCGATAACCTTTAAGTTGGCTCTTGCCGCTACCGGACCCGCTTCTCCACGGGTTAACAGAAACGTGCCGTCAGCGCCTGAATCAAAGGCATAGCGGTAGACACCTGAATATGCACTCTCCCAGCACTGCAGGCGTCTTTTGGATTGTTCATGATACAGACAAAAACGACCTGATCTCGGAGCTTCCCAAACGAGTGCGACAGTGATTGCACAAGATGTCGCATTGTCATCCATTTCGCATACATTTGGACTCGCGGTGAGCGTCGGTTCAGTGGTTTTAAGCCGGATCCCCAATTCTTCTTGGGCGTGCACGGCCTGGCTAATCATCAATGCTGGGCCTACCATCCATGTGAGCAGCCTAATCAACCTCAAAAGCTCCATAGCACACCCACGGCAAGATTATAGGTACCATCGTTTACCGTCACGATTGGGCTATCGGTGATACTATCGTTGAAGTGCGAATAACTGGCAAAACCAAATAGTGTCCAATCTTTAGCGAGTGGTCGCTCGACATACAAGCGCGCGGAAACTATCCAACCAGACTCTGCCGTGTAAGCGGCCCTTGAGGTGGTGGTTTCACTTTCTGCGATACCATAGTAAAAATCAGTCGCATTTTCCGAAATGTAAGTGACACCGATTGAGGGGAGGATGAGTAGACTACGGGTAAAAAACGCGCGGCTATAATCCGCACTGAACAACTGTCCATTGTGGCGGTTGAGTGCGTCGCTGAGGACTCGCAGCCGTAAATCACCCTCAGAAAACTGGGTTAAATACTCAACTCCTATTTCAAATGATGAGCGTCGAATCAGCAGCCCATCCAATAAACTACCCTGTTCCTGTTGTCGCTCAGAGATTTCTTGAAAGGAAGATTGACCGACGATGTTTATTTGATAATCGTTGTCACGAGCAATCGAGTAGCCGAGCGTTAACGGATTCTGACCAAAAGGGGTCGCCTCGACAAAAAAGTTACCATAATACAATCCACCGGAGATAAGCACTGATGGCGTTAGAGTGCCGTCATTTTGATCGAGGTTTTCAATCAAACCTGAACTGAACTGCATCGCCAGGCCTAAGTCGCCTTGCCCGATGAATGTAGCTTCGGAGTCTTGCGCGAAAACCGTATTGATTGACCCGATTGCGAGTGTCGCAATTATGAAGCGGGCATATTGGCGTATCGTGTACATGAGGTTTAGTTACCAATCCTTAGTGCTGCTGCACATTAGTTGAGCGAGCGGCAAAGTTCAACACTGATCAGGGGTAAATTTGTAACATAATTTCAAGCGCTTGCTCGTTTCAACCGATCATTGACGTCTTCCCATTCATCGCTATGCGGTGGATGTTCAACTAAAATTTGTTTGATACCTTGTTGATCAAGTTGATACAAAGCCGCATACAACGCCCGCGCGTACTCGCTTTTGTCACTGCTAAGCCGTTGCAGATGGGCCGGTGGCGTCTCGAGTTGATCAAATTGGCTGATCAAATGGTCGCTGTAGTATAGGCATGCGGCCTCTTCGGGCCATTGACCGACTAACGTGCTTAAAGCCTGGGTGTTCATAACAACTAATCGGCTGTTAGGCTGGTAGTGTTGCTTGATATTCCCCGGAACCTGTTGTTGATGCGCTGTATAACCAATTACCGCCTCGCCCAATACCTTACTCAGTTGTATGGCCGTTATCGGGCCTGCACGTAAAATGCGGGGGGATTCCCCTTTATTAATGCGACTCAAATCGATTATGGTTGACTCGAGTCCAACAGCACAGGGGCCACCGTCTACTACCGCATCTATTTTGCCGTATAGCTCCTTAAATACCTGCTGGGCGGAGGTCGGGCTGAGCTTTTTGTGTGGGTTGGCCGAGGGGGCAGCGACGATCAAGTCGCCCTCAGATAACAAACGATGTAATACAGGGTGGGCGGGCATGCGGACGCCGATACTGTCTAAGCCTCCTGTTACGGCGTCCAATGCGCGTTCATGCTTGGGCAGAATCATCGTTAGCGGGCCTGGCCAGAAGGCATCGGCCAATGTATACGCTTGTTGAGGTACATTGGCACTTAGTTCAGATAGCTGTTTAGTATTGTGAATGTGCACGATCAACGGGTGATTACTGGGCCTGCCCTTGGCTGCGAAAATTTTAGCTACTGCCGTCGCGTCCCGCGCATTCGCGGCAAGTCCGTAAACTGTTTCGGTAGGCACGGCAACTGTGCCGCCTTGTGACAGTATGCAGGCTGCGTGTTCGAGATCTGTGTCTGAGTCTGAAAGTAACTGTGTGTTCAACGTTAAACCTAAGGATTACAAAATTGGCAATGTACTGCACTCGCCTTGGTATCGGCTACTTCAGTTCGGTGGGTAAACCCACAGCTATCACACTTCGCGATACTGGCGATGATCTGGGCAGTTGGTTGTCCGCATAGTTCGCATGGCAAGCCTAACTCTGTTTGCTTGTCGACAAAGTTGGGTGTTTGGCATTTCGGACATCGCGAGTTCATTCGCCTAGCCAAGTCGACCGCAGCAGCGACTAACGTTTGCTGGCGTTGTGGGCAGTGCATTGCGCGTAAATCGTAGCTCAATTCTATCAAGGAACCGTCACAATTGGCACTGATCTGATTGAGTGCCGCATAGATTTGCGCTGCTCCGTTGAGTCCTTTAATTGCGTCGAGTACTCTCCCTTGTTCATCTTTACAGGCCAGAATAGCCGCTTGTCCTTGCGGTAAGGCCTCTATAAATTGAGCGATCGATTTGTCGTTGTCGCATTGTTGCAATGAGTCGCAAGATATTGAAACAACGTCAATATCCACAGGCTGTGATGCGACACCGACCGCGACTAAACCAAGCTGTTGGTCGACACACGCTAGCAGCTCCTGATTAATCGTCATCATTCCCCATGGATCCGGGACAAAGCTACCTTCGCTGCCGAGGCCAAATGCCCCCCCCCCGTGTTCGACTGCCAATTGAGCCTTGTAAATCGCGCATTCCTCTGCACTGCGATTACGCTCAATCTCACCACTGAAGGTACCAAGTGAATCAGTATCAAATGCTGAGATTTCGGTCAGTTGCCAGCCAAGCGCATCGCTTAGCGTTTTTCCTATAAATTCAGCCTTTTGATGTTTAGTGATCAAGCTTACGTTGATGGCTTGTTGATTCACAACGGTAACTATTGCTCCAGCTCAGATAGTAAAGTTTCAAACTGCTGACTGAGTTTATGCGTTGGTGCTAAGAAGCACAAAGGCTTGCGCTGCGAGTGCGATTCTCTCACTTTCACTGAAGAGGTTAAGCGCGTCTCCAGTACCGGGAGTTGTTGTTCAATCAACTCAGCGACAAGCCGCTTCGGTAGATTAGCCTGCGCGTTGAATTGATTGATAATAATCCCTTCGCAGGTGAGTTCTTGGTTGTGATCACTTTTTAGCTCCATCACATTGTCGAGCAGCCGCTGGATGGCTTGGGATGAGAAGTCATCGCAGTCAAATGGTACCAAGAAGCTGTCGGCTGCAATCAATGCCGCTTTCGAGTAAAAATTAAAATTTGGCGGTGTATCGATGTATATGCGATCAAATTGGTCTTCGATGCTCGCCAGTGTGTCTCTGAGTTTAAACATTTTGTAACGCGACTCTAATTCTCGCTCGATTTGCGCCAAAGTAGGTGCGGCAGGCATGACAAACAGGTTGTCAAAGTCAGTTGCTTGAATGAAGTCCTCCGCAGTCAGTGCCTTGGTAAACCAACCGACTGTTTGTCCAAACATATCGGCGACTGAGTGTTGTTCGGCAGATACATCGACTCCTGCATAATGTGTGCTGTTGCATTGGGCATCCAAATCGATCAGTAGTGTCTTAAAACCTCTTTTGGCACTCGCTGCGGCGAGATTGGTACTGATAGTTGATTTACCAACGCCACCTTTTTGATTGAAAACAACTCGCTTTTTCATGCACGTTCCATGGATATGTGCTGCAGGGGTAAGCACAGAATAAGACAATCGATTGTGTTTGGGAATAAGCGAATGTGGTCAGCGGGGGATAGACGGGAAAAATTGCGGTGAAACCCAGTGGTTTCACCGCCTATAATGACTATGAATTTGGCAAAATCACACTATCAATTACGTGAATAACACCGTTTTTGCCCTTGATATCAGTGGCGACCACATTGGCCCCATCGACCATTACCTTACCCATTTTCACCGTTACATCGATATTGTCGCCCTGTAGTGACCCTGCCGAGTCTAAGCCAACAACATCTTTCGCGTAAACGGCTCCAGGCACCACGTGGTAAGTCAAAATGTCGACTAGCTTGTGTTTGTTCTCAGGTAACAGTAGCGTCTCAACCGTGCCAGCAGGCAACTTAGCAAAAGCTTCATTGGTAGGAGCAAATACGGTGAATGGACCTTCGCCATTCAATGCATCAACCAAGTCCGCAGCCTTGAGCGCTGCAACAAGTGTAGAAAAGTCCGGATTGTCTGCTGCAATGCTGACAATTGTTGGTTTCGCATGGCTTTTTTTAGCGTAACTGCCCCCAGCAATAGCGCCTGTAGAAAGGGTAGCAACGGACATAACAACGAGAAGATTTTTTAGTACAGATTTCATAAAAATTACCTTTTTTGTATTCAATTAAGTTTCATATTTGATATGAACAGCGGTGCGCAGAAGTCACTGAACATGCGGTTTGTACAACAGCTCTCTCTAATTGGTTGATTACAATGCTGTAATGTGGGTTCGATTGCGGCTGGATGCCGACCAACGACATTAAAGTGGCTAATTAGGCGTTAAGTTGCCTTAGAACACGATAAACCACATTGTTGATAAGGGTACCCTTGACTATGCTTAACATGTTGTTAACAAAAGAGGTGGTGAGCAATGAAGGCGATTAAGCTTTGTTTGGCTTTGCTCTTTGTCACTTTACTTGTGGCGTGCAAGAGCACCGAACTGCATGTTTCCGAAGACGCACAACCCTTATTAAAAGACAGCGCGTTTCCCGGTTATCAGCTATTTGCAGTCGAAACAGAAGAACAGGTATTTTCTCTAACACCAGAAGCAAAAGAGTTTGTGCAGCGCGTGATTTGGCCGCATGAACACCCGCAAGATCAAATCAAAGCCCTGGTCCGCAGTGTTTTTGATCGTTCGGACTTAAATCTGCTCTACAGCAATGATGCAAATACCACGGCGTCCGAGACGTTCGAGGCGAAAGCCGCAAATTGTTTGTCGATGTCAATAATGACCTTTGCCTTGGCCGAATATGCCGGTTTCGATGCGCGCTTCCAAGATATTCAGATACCCGAATACTGGACCCGAAGAGACGGCTTTAGTCTGTTGAACGGCCACGTCAACGTGCTGGTCCGCCCCCGGCATGATAACCAAGTGATTCGACTATTAAGCGCTGACATGGTGATTGATTTTGATCCGCAAGAGCGACGCAAGCATTTTGAAGTCGTCGAAGTTGACAAAACCAAAGCACTTGCAATGTTTTATAACAACAAAGGTGCAGACGCGTTAATTGCAGAGTCCTATTCTAAGGCATACGCCTATTTTAGAGAGGCAGCTTTAGTAGCGCCTGATTTTGACGGCACATGGGTTAATATGGGAATTTTATATCGCAGAACAGGCAATATTGAGCTCGCCAAAGCCAGTTATGAGCGTGCCATTGAGGCCGATTCAGAGAATCTTACTGCGTGGGAAAACCTTGCATTTCTTCATTCAGTAACCGGTCAGCCCGAATTGGCGCAGTCGATTTTCGATCGCGTCGAAAGAAAGCGCCAGGACAACCCCTTTTATCATTTCATTCTGGGCGAGCAAACCTTTGATATGGGGGAATATACAAAAGCCTTGGATCATTACAAACGCGCCTACCGGCTTGACAGCGAGAAGCATGAAATCCTATTCGGCATGAGTAAAGTCTACTATGAACTTGGCGACATTAATCGCGCAGAGCGCTTTCTGTCGATGGCCCAAAGACGCGCACCGAATCCACAGGATGCTCAGCGCTATCAGGGTAAACTGAGTAAACTCCAGAGCTTGTGAGAGCCTATCAACTCGCCGTGTTGGTCGGCCTAATTTGTTCAAGTATAAACGTCGCGGCAGCTGGCAATACTAATACGTATAGCCAAGCTGTCGCGGACCTAAAATATTTGTCTGATCCACGTCTGCAGGGCAGGGCGACAGGTAGTGAAGGCAGCCAACGAGCGCGAGAATACATCGTAGCGCGGTTTCAGCGGCTGTCGCTCGCGACGCTGCCGGAATTAGATAGCTTTTTCCATGGTTTTGACTATCAAAGCGGCTTTAACAGCATCAGCGGCGTAAATGTCATTGGTGTCCTGGCCGGTGCGCAACCTTCACCTTCCACTATTGTCATTACCGCGCACTATGATCACATTGGCCGTTTTCAGGGGCGCATCCACCCAGGGGCGGATGATAATGCGTCTGGTGTTGCTGTGTTGCTCGCATTAGCCGCTCGGGCGATACAGCAGCCATTGCAGCATCGGCTCATGTTTCTCGCGACAGACGCAGAAGAAAAAGGACTGATTGGTGCTAAGGCTTTTTTCGCCGACGCCAGAATAAACAAAGTTGGGATACAAGCGAATTTGAACCTAGATATGGTCGCCCAAATGGGTAAACGCAAACGTCTATATGTGACAGGGGGAAAAACTCATAATGCATTCACCGGCTTGGTTAAGCAGCTCAATCAAGAGGTATCCGAACGCCTTGGGATTCGTTTAGTGAAAGAACATCGCAATAAGCGTGTTGGTCGCGCCATTGCCAATAGTATTAATTATCACCGCGCGAGTGATCATGCGGTTTTTGCCGACAATGATATTGCTTATCTATTTCTCGGTGTTGCAGAGCACCGCTTTTATCACACACCAAATGATACATTTGAAAAGATCGATTTGAATGCGTTCGACGATGTAGTGGCGGTCGCATGGGCGCTGCTCCAACAAATGGATCAACGCCTATACGAGTTTAAACAAACAGACTGACTAGATGACACCGAGTTCCCGTAACCGCTCAGTTAGGTAACTATCAGCTGTGTATCGCTCTGACAGCACCACATCTGGACGGGGATGCAGAAATAGCGGTAAGGAAATCCTAGCGCGTGTCTGGTCACTACCTTCAGGGTTTATCACGCGGTGAGTTGTGGATGGGAAATAACCACCCGATGCCTCTTGCAGCATATCGCCGATGTTGACAATCAAATTACCGAAATCACACGGTACATCTATCCAGCTACCGTCTTTGCCTTTTACTTGCAATCCAGGCTCATTCGCTGCGGGCAAAATCGTCAATAGGTTGATGTCTTCATGCGCTGCAGCACGGATCGCATCTGGCTCTTCGGAACCGTCCAATGGCGGATAGTGCAACACTCTAAGCAGAGTTTGCTCACTGTTTTTGATCATATTCGATAGGGCTTCTTTGTAGCCTTCAGCGACGTCGCTCGGAGACAACTCTTCGACCCATGACAGTAACTCTTCAGCCAACGCATTGGCTTGTTCGTAATAGTTCTGTAACTGAGCCTTTAATTCCTCTGGGCACTGGCCCCATGGGTAATAGTGAAAGTACTCTTTGATATCTTTTTTCTTAAAGCCCTTTGCAACTTCTGAGACTGTGCTTGGGAAGAAGCCATCTTGGGTATCCTTATTGAAAGTAAATTGGTCTTTCTGGTCACTGTTAAAGAAGTCTTGCCAAGTTTCATAGATGTCGGCAACCATCTGTTGTTGGATCGGGTGATTTTTAAGGACACCAAAGCCAGTCTCGCGCAATGAACGCACAAACTGCTGCTTGGCATCTTCCGCTTGGTAGTCAACGGCGACAAGTTTTTGTGTCATGAATTTCTCTACTTTTATGAACAAAGTGATAGCGCAGTATTATACCGCGCCAACAAGGAATTGGGTTGATTGGTATCAACAAATTTAGCGAGAGCCTGCGAGCAGTTTATCCCAGTGACAGGAATAAACCGGCTAAAGCGGCGCTCATTAAGTTCGCCAACGTCGCTGCAAATACAGCTTTAAGGCCGAGTTGTGCGATTTCTTTGCGGCGCGAAGGTGCCATTGCGCCGATCCCGCCCATCAATATTGCGATGGATGAAAAGTTCGCAAAGCCGCACAGCGCAAATGTGATGATCGCCTGTGTGCCGGCTGAGAGTTCTTCGCGATATTTGATAAAGTCCAAATAGGCAACGAATTCGTTTACAACTAATTTTTGGCCGATAAAGCTACCGGCTAATTGAGCTTCTTCCCATGGTACACCGATGGCCCAGGCAAGTGGCTGAAGCAAGACACCCAAAATCATCTGAAAGGTTAAATCAGGATAGCCAAACCAGGCTCCAACACCGCCGATTACACCATTTAATAATGCAATCAAAGCAACAAAAGCTAATAACATTGCGCCAACGTTCAATGCCAGTTGTAGACCAGACGACGCACCACTTGCAGCGGCGTCAAACACATTTGCGTAGTCGGTTTTTTCCTCTTTAACTTCTTCCAATTCATTGTGTACTTTATCGACTTCAGGTTGCATCAATTTGGCCATCAATAAACCGCCTGGCGCCGCCATGAAACTTGCCGCCAATAGGTATTTGATTTCAACTCCAAGACCTGCATAGCCGGCCATAACTGAACCCGCGATAGACGCAAGGCCTCCGACCATGATGGCAAACAGTTCGGAGCGAGTCATTTTGGGAATAAACGGACGGACCACTAAAGGAGCTTCAGTTTGACCAACAAAAATATTCGCCGCCGCGGACATAGATTCTGGACGGCTAGTTTTGAGTAGCTTTTGTAACGCACCGCCAATGATCCGAATGACCCACGACATAATCCCAATGTGATACAGGACCGTGATGAGCGCTGAGAAGAATATGATTACCGGCAAAACGTTAAACGCAAAAATAAAGCCAAGGGATTTATTACCGACAGCTCCGAATAGGAATTCGATACCTTCGTCCGAGTATTCGATGATGGACTTAACAAATTCGCTAAGGCTAAGTAGCATTTGAATACCAGGTTCGAAATACAGAATAAATGCGCCAACACCGGCTTGGATGGCGAACGCGCCACCGACCGTACGCCAATTGATTGCAGAGCGATTGGATGACAATGCAAAGGCGATCGCGAGAAGTAGGATAATACCGATAATACTGGTCATATTATGAGGTCCGTTCTAATTATTATTGTAATGCTTGTTTGATGTGGGATGAGATAACATCCAATGCGATAAAGTTTTTGCCACCTTGGGTAACGACAACATCAGCGGTAAATCTGCTGGGCTCGATAAACTGATGATACATCGGCTTTACCGTGCTTTCATACTGAACAGCAACCGATTCCAAGGTTCTTCCACGCTCTTTGACATCCCGCATCATGCGGCGCATTAAACAGATATCCAGTGGTGTATCAATGAAGACTTTTACGTCGTAAAGCGGCAGTAAATCGGGTCTCGCAAGGAGCATTATGCCCTCGAGAATAATGACCGGCGCGGGTTTAAGTGTTTCTGTTTCGGGTAAACGCGTATGCGTTTTGTAACAGTAGTGAGGATACTCAATATCGTTACCCTCGCGCAGTCGCTCCAAGTGTTCTTTTAACAAACTGTGTTCAAATGCGTTGGGGTGATCGTAGTTGTTTTTTTCACGCTCCTCCATCGGGAGGTGATCTTGCGCTTTGTAATAATGATCTTCGCGCAATATTTGTACTGGTCGCCCTTGCTCTGAGAAGGCTTTCAGTAAATTTTCAGTGAATAATGACTTGCCAGAGCCCGATGCTCCGGAGATCGCAATAATAAGCGGCTTTTGCATGACACAACGAATTTAAGCTGTAATCCGGCAAAGATACGTGTTTGTGTGATTGTTGGCAAATTTACATGCCGACAAACTCAACCTTATCGCGCTCAATATGATGCAGTGCATAGGAGTGTTGTTTAGAGCGAGAACCCTCTCCTTGCGCTCGTGGTGGATAAAATTGCACTTTGATTTCGGGATTGTTGGCAAACACAACTTCTAACGCTGCGCGGATTTCGCTCAGTGTTTTTTCTAAATTCGCGTTGAAGTCTGGACGTTTGCGCTTGGTATGACCGAGCTCGATGAGTCTTGCAAACACGCGGTTTGCTCTCGAAACAAGTTCTTGCGGTGCGTCTTTGTGATGCAGTAATTCGTGCTCTGGATGCTCAACACAGTAGTCAACTAACGCGGCAAAGAAGCACAGGGGTTTATTCTGCATTTCGATGTTTTCGTTCGTCACCGCATTGATGATTTGCTTTTCAATTAAGTCTATTCGCAAGTATGCACTTGGGGCCTTGGACTCTCTAACTTGTCGACGTTCCTCTCTAGCAGTGACCCGCTTAATGTATAACAGCACCACAATTGCACTGAGGAACAGACCAATCCAATGAAATTTCCATTGTTGTAACGTAACAGGTACAGCCAAGGTAATAATGATACTAGCAGGCTCACCTTTGAGCTCCAGGTATGATTCACCTTGTGGCGCTAAATTGTCCAAACTCTGCGCGTCATTATTTGTGATGTTCTGATAGGCAATTGATTTGACCTGCAGGCTCGGCAAACGAATGTTTTGGCTGATATCCGCATTGAGCTGCTCGATATAGCGGGCAACACTGGCACTATCGACAGATTGCTGGGTCAGTGGGTCGCCTAAATCTAAATAGGCAGCATCGAGCGCAATACGTTTTTGTATTTCTAATTTTGCATGCGACAAAGCATGTTCAAACGACAGTAGATGCGTGACGGAAAATAACACCTGAGCGGCTAGCATGACGCCGCCGAACAACAAGGCGCTTTTCATTTCGAGCGATTTATACATCAGGACAATCCACCGTTGCTTCAATCCCTCTATAGTAAGAAGCGGGAAGTGATTGTGACATTTCAAGCAGATTGCGCTGGATGGCGCAAATCAGATCGGTATTGCGAGTTTGACCGCGTAAATACCAACGCGACCCGGTAATATTCGCATTGATCTGGGTTATATAGTTTTCTGAAAAGCGCTCTGAGTCCTGCTCGTCCCAGTAACTGGCAATAATATCCACATCACCGATTAGCAACTTCTCTCGCAACTCTTGGTGTGAGTTAAAGTACACAAAAGTTGCATTACTCGTGTCAATGTCGAGCGACTTTAACTGTGTCATTGGTGCTATGTGGCCAGAACGACTACTCGGGTAGTCAAGCAGACCGATGCGTTTTCCCAAGAAATATTCCTTAGATAGCAGCGGTTTCTCTGATTTGCCGATGAAGTACGCCCGATAATCTGGATATTGGGCAATACTCTGATAACCATGAACCGCCTCACTAGCGAAAGCTGAGACGTGGTTTTGTTTCACGAGCGCCAGGTCAGCTAAGCCGTAATTAATGTTTCGATAGGTATCAAAATCATTGTGACCTAAGGTCGTCACAACAGCACCAAATTGACGACCGACAACTGGATCCTGACAAAGACGTTCAGTAATTTCTTTGGCTAGCCATTCATCGGTGACGTAAATTGACAATTCTGATGGGTTTTCACTCAACTGTGTTGCACAACGGGTCAAATTTTCGCCAATTGACGGTAATTCCGCGACATTTTTTTGACCAATAAGCAAACCTAAACCCACACTCGTGATCATAACGATTGCGATGGCGATACCAATCATGTTTCGAATTAAGACGCGATAAAGGTGCAATTAAGTTAAGTTACTTAGCTTTATTTATTGGATGAATTTGACCAGTAAACTTAATTTAATGCAATAGGTAATATTACTTAACGATTCTAAGTGTATGATAATTAATGATAATATTTAAATAATTCTGAATGTTGTTGAGCGCTGTTTACTTGAGCTTTTGATGGGATGATTCTTTCGCGATAAAAAACAACAACGCGCCCCTCAAACAGGGAAAAAGAGCAACACGGCCGATTCGACTGATTTTGCTCTAATCTGGCGCCGAAAAAAGTGCTTAACCGTAGCATTAACGCGGTCTACAGCGCAGTTTTGTCATAAAACTGCAATGTTGATCGCGAAGAATCTGTGCGGTTTTTACAAGCACTTGTCGGATAAAGGACAAAGCCAAACGTTTGGGACAAGCGCAAACGAATTTATAAATCGTTACGTTACTTAAATAGGAAACACACACTATGTTACTCAAATCTAAACTCAGTCGTGTTGCGATTGCAGTTGCGATTTCTGCGGGACTCTCTACCGCGGCAATGGCACAAGACACTTCATCGACCATTCGCGGTTCTGTGGCAACACAGTCAGGTGAAATGGTTGCTGGCGCATCTGTTACGTTGACAGACACGCGTACTGGTGCAGTTCGTACTTTGGTTACTAACCAAGACGGTAACTTTGCACTTCGCGGTCTTCGTGTTGGTGGTCCATACACCATTACTGTTACTGACTCAGCGGGTTCACGTACTATCGAAGACGTATACCTCAACCTAGGTGAGCCGGCTAACGTAGCGGTCAGCCTTGAGCCTTCTTCAAACGTTGAGCGTATCGTTGTAACGGGTACTGCGGGTGGTGTTGTGACTGAAGCGCTTGGTCCGTCTTCTAACTTCAGCTTTGAAGATTTGCAGTTCCAACCTTCAATTACACGTGACATTAAAGATGTCATTCAAAACGACCCACGTATCACGATTGACCCGTCAAACTCTGACGCGATTCAATGTGGTGGTGTTAACAACCGTTTCAACAGCATCACTGTTGACGGTATTTCTCAGAACGATAACTTCGGTTTGAATAACAACGGTTACCCAACAGAGCGTCTACCGTTCCCATTCGACGCAATCGATCAAGTTGACGTTCAGCTTGCACCATTTGACGTAACTTACGGCGGTTTCACTGGTTGTAACGTAAACGCTGTTGTTCGTTCAGGTACCAATGAAATCACTGGTAGCCTTTGGTATGACTATACCAACGATTCAATGCAAGGCGACGAGATCGACGGTAATAAATTCGACGTTCCAGACTTTGACGAAGCACGTTACGGTTTCACTATCGGCGCACCAATCATCAAAGACAAATTATTCATTTTCGCCGCTTACGAAACTCATGAGCCGACTGAGCTGTTCGAAGACGGCCCAGAAGGTGCAGGCTTCGCAGAGCCAATCAGTGGCTTAACCGTTGGTATGTTGGATGAAATCCGCAGCATCGCGTTGAACACATACGGATATCAAGCGGGTGATATCATCACTGCGGCTGACGAAGAAGAAGAAAAAGTATTGGTTAAAGTTGACTGGGAAATCATGGACGGCCAACGTGCGTCTTTGACCTACCAAAACACTGACGGTAACACCGTTAGCTCAACTGGTGCGAGTTCTTCAAGCTATGCCTTTAACGACCGCTACTATCAGCGTGCGAACGAACTAACTTCATACTCATTGCAGTTGTTCTCTGACTGGACGGATAACTTCTCAACTGAGTTGCGTATCGGTACTCAAGAAGTTAAAAATGGTCAAACACCGTTTACTTCTGACCCAGACTTTGGTGACGTAACCATCCGCGACGTAGTTGACGGTGTAGACGTATTCCTAGGTGCTGACCAATTCCGTCAAGCCAACAAGCTTAACTACGATACTGATACGTTCCGTCTAGCGGGTACTTACTTCGCCGGTGACCACGAAATCAAAGCGGGTATCGAGTACGGTGAAGTTGATGTATTCAACTTGTTCGTACCAGGCAGCCAAGGCCGCTTCGAGTTTGCTTCTGTTGAAGACTTCCGCAACGGTATCGCTGACCGCATCCGTTACGCAATCCCAGGCTCTCTAGATGCAAACGACGGTGCTGCTGAGTTCGCATTCGAGAACACGACATTGTTCATCCAAGATCGCTGGATGGCGACTGATGATCTAACGCTAACGTTCGGTCTACGTTATGACGAGTGGACATCTGACCAAACACCAACTGCTAACCCTAACTTCCAGCAACGTTACGGTTTCACTAATGCAGTTGCGCCAGACATGGATCTTCTACAACCGCGTTTAGGCTTTAACTACGTACTAGACGGTTCTACCTTTATCTACGGTGGCGTGGGTCTATTCGCTGGTGGTAACCCGAACGTTTGGTTGTCAAACAACTACTCAAACAACGGTGTGACCATCCTTGCATCTGACGTTCGTTCTGGCGATGCGCTAATTGCCGCGAACACGCCTGGATTCTTGTTCAACTTGCCGCAAGCGTCTATCGACGGTCTTGTTGGTGGTGACGGTGCCGTAAACGCGCTAGATTCAGATTTCAACGTTCCTGCTATCTGGAAGTTCAACTTAGGTACGCAACGTGAATTTGAAGACGGCACAGTTGCCGGTATCGACGTAATCTTCTCGCAAGAGAAAGATGCGGCAAAAACAATTGCTCTGAACTCAGTACGCGTTGGTCGCGCTGCAGACGGTCGTCCTGTTTATGTCAATGCTGACTTGATGGACGCTGACTGTGTTGCTGACCCAACAAGTGCTGACTGTTCTGGACGCAGCACGACTGACTACTTCCTAACGAATGCTGATGATGACGGTGATTCTTTGGTTGTGTCGGCATTTGCTAATAAGACGTTCGACAACGGTATTCGCGTTGCGGGTGCATATGCATACATGGACGCAGAGCAAGGTAGCCCAATGAACAGCTCTACAGCAAGTTCAAACTACGGCAACTTGTCTACCGCTGACTACAACAACCCAGAAGTTGCGACAAGTAACTATGAAGTTAAGCATCGCTTTACCTTCAGCCTAGGTTACAAGTACGAATTCTTTGATGGTTATGACACGCGCTTCAACCTATTCGCTCAACGCGTTAAAGGTAAGCCGTTCAGCTACACCTTTGACTGGGATCCAGGCTTTGGTGACGAGCGTCCTTGGGAAGACCGTTCACTTCTTTACGTACCACTAGTTGACGATCCTATCGTTCAGTACGGCGAAGACTTTGACCTTGACGAGTTCAATGCGTTTATCCGCACTGCAGGCCTAGAAGGTTCACGTGGTACCATCGTGAGCCGTAACGCTCAAAACAGTAACTGGTGGACGCGTGTTGACGTTCGTGTTTCTCAAGAGATCCCTGGATTCATGGATGGACACCGCGGTGAAGTTTACTTCGCAATCCGCAACCTTGGTAACTTAATCAACGACCAATGGGGTGTTTACGAGCAGGTTAACTTCGAGTACAACAACCCAGTTGTTGATGCACGTTTACAAGATGACGGCACTTACTTGTTCACTAACTTCGACGGTGACCGTGGCCAGACCGTTAACGCTGATGCATCAGCTTGGTCTATGCGCGTAGGTATCAAGTACCGCTTCTAATAGACAAGACGTCTTAGATTAAAAACCGGCCAATTGGCCGGTTTTTTTATTTCCGCTACAACGTCTATCTGGACTGTATTAAGTGACTCGCGTTACAAATGAATGTCGACGCATAAAGGCTGAGCTTGAGTCGCGCCGAATAGATGATAAGACAGGCGCTGAGCACGCAGGTGTCAGAGCGTGACAATCAATCGCCAAAACAGGCTGGTATTACGAATAGAACGGCAGAGTGCTGACTAGACGTTGTCGAACAAGCCTTCAACGCGTTGGCGTAGCTTTTCAATTTGTGTGACATCAGCTGGCGCTATGAAAATCGTATCGTCGCCCGCAATCGTGCCGAGCACTCCGTCTTTTTTCGATAATGAGTCCAGTAGTCGCGCAATCAGTTGGGCTGCGCCTGGGGAAGTGCGGATGATAACCATGACATTGTTATGCACAATATCCAGAACTAGTTGTTTGAGAGGACTCTTGGCGGTCGGCATGCCCAGCTCTGGTGGCAAGCAATACACCATATCACCGCGCGCGTTGCGGGTGCGCACCGCGCCGAATTTACTCAACATCCGTGAGATTTTAGATTGGCTAATACTATCAAAGCCAGATTTCTTGAGTGCATCGACGATCTCACCTTGAGAGCCATAGCTTTCTGCTTTCAACAGTTCTTTAAACGCTTTGATCAGTTGTTCTTGTTTTATCGTAGCCATTCGCTCGAGAGTCTGGTGAGTGTTGGTATCATTTTGCCGTATTGCTGTCCGCTAGGCAATTCGATAGCGAATCGATTTGGCCCTTTTACACAAAGTTTCTAGCCTTAATGCTCGATTAAAGTATCAAATCGCAAAATAGTGACTATACGACCAAAGGGTCATTGAGTTTTGGCCGGCTTTGCTTTAGTGTGTCGCCCGTTCAAATTATTGATACACGCCATTGGTCAGTTGTCCTAACTCGCGCGTGCTCATATCTTTAGAGAGTTAAAGATCTAATCTTGTAGGAGATAAACATGAAAGTAGCAGTCCTTGGTGCCGCAGGCGGCATTGGTCAGGCATTATCACTGTTGTTAAAAACTCAACTTCCAGCTGGTTCAGCGTTGTCATTATACGACGTAGCGCCGGTAGTACCCGGTGTTGCGGTTGACTTGAGCCACATCCCAACTGATGTAAAGGTAACTGGTCACGGTAAAGACGACCTAGCTGAAGCACTAGAAGGCTGTGATATCGTGTTAATTCCAGCGGGTGTTCCACGTAAGCCGGGTATGGATCGTTCTGACCTGTTTAACATCAATGCAGGGATTGTACGCAACTTGGTTGACGCGATTGCTGACACATGTCCAAAAGCGTGTATCGGGATCATTACAAACCCAGTTAACACCACTGTTGCGATCGCTGCTGAGGCACTCAAAGCAAAAGGTGTTTACGATAAGAATAAACTGTTTGGTGTTACGACACTTGACGTTATCCGCGCCGAAACCTTTGTGGCTGACCTAAAAGGTTTAGACGTTGCAGGCGTCCATGTCCCCGTTATTGGTGGTCACTCAGGCACAACAATTTTGCCACTTCTATCTCAGGTTGAAGGCGCCAGCTTCTCTGATGACGAAGTAGCAAGTTTGACCAAGCGTATTCAGAACGCCGGTACTGAAGTTGTTGAAGCAAAAGCAGGTGGCGGTTCCGCAACACTTTCAATGGGTCAAGCTGCAGCGCGTTTCTGTTTGTCTTTGGTCGCTGCGATGAAAGGCGATAATGTCGTAGAATACACTTATGTAGAAGTTAATTCAGACGATGCAGCTTTCTTCGCTCACCCGGTACGCTTGGGTCCAAACGGTGTTGAAGAAATTCTTCCATACGGCGATTTGAGTGCATTCGAAGAACAAGCTAAACAAGACATGTTGGATGGATTACGCGGTGATATTCAACTTGGTGTTGATTTCGTAACCAAAGCATAAGGTTGTCTATAAAGACATAAAAAAAACCGGCTAGCGCCGGTTTTTTTATGTCCAAAGGGGCGTCACGCTAACCGGTATTACGCATCCCGATTGCAATCCCCGCGATGGTCACCATCATAGCGCGCTCCAGCGCAGCGACTTTATCCAATGAGTCGGCTGAGTCTGGCTGTTGTTCATGTGCACGGATCCGATCCAATAGCTCAATTTGCAGATAATGTAATGGCTGCAAATATCCAGCTCGGATATTCATCGACTCTTTGCCTTGAGGGTCGCCCTCCATAACCGCTTCTTGATGGGTAAGGGTTAGCAGTAAATGAATACTGTCTTTAAGCTCTTGGCGTAGCGTTTCACCGAAGTGTTTCAGTTCATCAGGCACTAATCGTTCATCATAGGCTTCACTGATGTTGGGGTCAGCCTTGTCGAACACCATGTCCAACATAGATAGACGCGATGCAAAGAAAGGCCAGTTGGCAATCATGTCATCGATCAACCCTTTTTGGTCCCCTTGATAGTGCGCCTCGATGGCACGCATAACGCCTAACCAGCTTGGCAATACCAAACGGGTTTGCGCCCACGCAAATATCCAAGGGATTGCCCGTAAGCTTTCGATTCCGCCACTTGGTTTGCGTTTTGCCGGTCGGCTTCCCAGCGGTAGTTTGCCGAGCTCCTGTTCTGGCGTTGCCACACGGAAGTAGGGCACGAAATCAGGGTGTTCTCGCACAATACCGCGATAATTGTCCCGTGCGTCATTAGCCATTTGTTGAATCGTATCACGCCAAGCTTGTTTCGGCTCTGGTGGCGGGAACAGTATCGCTTCAATGATGGCACTGGCGTAAATCCCCAGACTGCGTTTGGCAAGGCGGGGCATACCAAACTTGTAGCGAATCGTTTCGCCTTGCTCTGTGACTCTGAACCCGCCATCCAGTGAACCTGGTGGTTGGGAATGAATTGCAGCATGAGCGGGTAAGCCTCCACGGCCAATGGTTCCGCCTCGACCATGGAATAAGGTTAATTGGATTTGATTCTCGTTGGCTAATCCTACTAATGCCTCTTGCGCCTGATATTGCGCCCAGCCCGCGGCGAGAGCGCCAGCATCTTTGGCGGAATCAGAATAACCAATCATTACATACTGCCGACCTTGGATATAGCCACGGTACCAATCAATCGATAACAGATTCTGCATAACCGTTGGCGAGTGGTTTAGGTCATCCAACGTTTCAAATAATGGTGCCACTGGCATCGGCCAATCGACCCCCATTTCTTGTAACAACAGTTGCACTGCCATGACGTCAGATGGCTCGCTCGCCATGGATATAATGTAAATTCCAAAGCCATGACGAGAATGCTTTGCGATTGTGCAAGCCGTGTCTAAGACCTCTTGAACTTCATCACTTGGTTGCCAATGCCGAGGGAACAACGGGCGCTTAGAGCTCAGCTCACGCAGTAAGAACGCTTGCTTATCTTGCTCGCTCCACTGGTTGTAATCGCCGAGCCCCAAGTAACGTGTGACCTCGCTAAAAACATCAGCATGACGCTGTGAGTCTTGCCGGATGTCGAGTTTAAGGAGATGGACACCAAAACAATGAGCGCGGCGGATTGTATCGGTCAATAGTCCGTTGGCGACGATTTCTAAGCCCGCATCGAGTAGGCTCTCATAGCACAACATGAGTGGTTCAAGTAATTCGCTATTGTCGGCTATCCAAGCATCTGGGTTACAGGGTTCATTGTTGAGGTAACGGTCAATATCGTCGCGTGTGAAGCGCAGTCGAGATACCAGTGGGCGCAGCAATGCGCGATAGGGTTCAAGCGCATCGCCTACGGCATCTCGCAACGGTTGGTTACAGGCGCTCATTGATAGTTCGACCTGCAATTTATCCAAGTCAATCGCGAACAGTTTGGCCGCGCGTTTACGCGCCAGCAATAGCACCTGTTCGGTCACCTTAGAGGTCACGAATGGGTTGCCGTCGCGGTCACCGCCCATCCAACTGCTGAACTGCACAGGTCTGGCATCTAGCGGCAAGTTCAGTGCATAGTGTGATTGTAAGCGAGAATCAAAGTCACGCAAAAAGCCCGGTACGGCATCCCATAGTGAGTTTTCGATAACGGAGAACCCCCATCGGGCCTCGTCAACCGGTGTCGGTCTTACCGTTCGAATCTCCTCGGTATGCCATGCTTGTGCTATTAAATCGGCCATGCGAGCTTGCAACTTTTCGCGTTGCCTATCACTTGGCTCTTGTTGGTGAATGGTGGCTAAGCACTTTGCCAATTCACTGTGTTTATGGATTAGTGTACGCCGCGTCACTTCTGTAGGGTGGGCAGTGAGTACTAGATCGATGTTAAGATCTGCGACAGCGCTGGTAATCGCGTCATTGTCTAATTTTGCACGTTCAATGTGCTCAAATAGGGTTTCCATCGACACATCAATTTGTTTGGCACTGTTATGCTCTTGTTCTGCGATGTTGCCGAGATTTAAAAATTGCGCGAACGCACGACCGATGACCAACAAGTCTGTATCGTCGAGTTCGGCAAACAAAGCTTGAAGTTCCGCGCGGCTATCGGTATCACCTTTGTTTGCTGCGCGGCCCGCTTTGCGAATGGTCTCTATACGAGCTAACCACTCTTCTCCCAATTGGTGCTTAATGGTCGCACCTAACGTTGCGCCTAGATGGCGAACGGTATCTTTTAGCTGTGCATCAAACTCAGTCATATCCATCTCCTCCTAAACGAACCTCTCAAGATACTCGATCAAATGATTATCTGTCTAACAGCTTTCGCTATAACATAGAGAAATTATCTAGCTGTGGTATCATCGCGCACTTTTCCAACATTCCTACAGGACACATCGTGAGCGATAAGTATTCTACAATTGAGCTGCAGGGCAGCTATGGCATCGGTTATCAGATGGGCCAACAACTTGCTTCTAACCCTTTTGAGGGCATGGAACTCGACGTAGTTGTTGACGGTTTGAAAGATGCATTTCAGCAAAATCCATCACAGGTTACGGATGACCAACTTCGTACCGCGTTCAACACTATTCATGAGCGTATGCAGGCAGCAAAAGCTGAACAGCACAAAGGCGCGATTGAGGAAGGCGTAAAATTTTTAGCTGACAATGCTAAACGCGACGAAGTTCAAGTTACGGCTTCTGGCTTGCAATATGAAGTGTTGACTGAAGGCAATGGTGAAATGCCTACAGCAGCTTCAACTGTTCGTACGCACTATCATGGTACGTTGATTAATGGCGATGTTTTTGACAGCAGCTACGATCGCGGTCAGCCAGCAGAGTTCCCTGTTGGCGGCGTTATTAAAGGTTGGACTGAAGCGCTACAAATGATGAAAGTGGGTTCTAAATGGCGTTTGTACGTGCCACACAATCTTGCGTATGGCGAACAAGGCGCGGGTGGCGCAATCGGGCCATACAGCACCTTAGTATTTGATGTTGAGCTACTCGATATCCTATAAACGTTAAACGTTACGTCATTTTTTTTAAAACCCCTGGTCAGACTTTTGCCCCGGGGTTTTTTATTGCGCTTGCGTTACCACCACTCAAGCGCTTAACCTACTGCCTGTATTACCTCGATAACAATAAATAAGAAGGAATTCTGTGCTCGCTTTGTGCTCACACATCAGTCGATTCGTTGCCGCATTGGGTAAATTCGCCAGTATCGGCATTTTACTAATGACATTCATCACCTTTGCCATTGTGGTATTTCGCTACGGGTTTGGTACTGGCTGGATCGCGCTACAAGAATCGGTGATGTACCTACATGCTATCGTATTTATGCTGGGAGCTGCATACACCCTTGCTGAAGACGGACATGTGCGTGTGGATATTTTCTATCGTCAATACTCTGTGCGCCGCAAGCTATGTATTAATCTGTTTGGCACGGTGTTTTTTTTGTTCCCCGTGTGTATTTTTATTCTGCTAATCAGTTGGGACTACGTGTGGAGTTCATGGCAGCTCATGGAATCCTCAACCGAAGCCGGCGGTTTGCCTCTGGTTTTTGTACTCAAGAGCTTAATCCCTGCGATGTCCATATTGCTTATGTTGCAGGGGATAGCGCAAATAGGTAACGCAATTGCACAACTGAAAAAGGCGGACCTAGAATAATGGAATATATGGCGCTTATTCTATTTGTGTGTATCTGCGCAGCCTTGTTGATTGGTTACCCCGTAGCATTGACGCTGGCTGGAACTTCGCTGTTATTCGCCGGTATTGGCGTTTTGACCGGAAGCTTTGATCCCAGCTATTTAAACGCGATGCCGAGCCGTTTGTACGGTATTTTGACCAATACAACCTTGATCGCCGTGCCTCTATTTGTATTTATGGGTGTACTGCTCGAAAAATCTAAGATTGCAGAACAGCTGCTCAATGCGATGTCGCATTTACTCAGTGGGCGTTTCCCGGCCGGCATGGCAGTGTCAGTTGTGCTAGTGGGAATGCTGCTGGCGGCGAGTACAGGTATCGTCGGTGCGACTGTTGTCACGATGGGATTATTGTCACTCCCGAGTATGATGAAAAAGGGTTATACGCCCGAGCTAAGCACAGGACTTATTTGTGCAACCGGTACCTTGGGTCAAATCATTCCACCTTCAATTGCATTGGTTTTACTGGGCGACGTGTTATCCAGCGCTTACCAGCAAGCACAACTTAATATGGGGATCTTCTCGCCCGACTCTGTGTCGGTGGGTGACTTATTCGTTGGCGCTGTGATTCCTGGCATGATTTTGGTTGTGCTGTATATGCTATACGTGATTTTTGCGGCTCGCACCGGTAGTGATGGACAAGCGATTCAAGAAAGCAAGTCCGACATTACCAGTAGCGAACTATTTTCTGCTTTGTTACCACCACTGTTACTCATCGTCATCGTTTTGGGGGCCATTATTGCAGGGTTCGCAACACCTACAGAGGCCGCCGGCGTTGGTGCGATGGGCGCATTCGTGCTGGCAGTATTGAAGCGGGCACTGACAAGAACGCAGTTGATGCAGGTTCTCACTGAAACGAGCAAGATCACCTCGATGGTATTTTTGATTTTAATCGGAGCCTCGATATTTTCGCTGGTGTTTCGCGGTTTTGGTGGGGAAGAGTTAATCCAAGGCTTTTTCGAGTCTCTGCCAGGCGGTGCACTAGGTGCCATGTTGGTGGTGATGCTGGTGGTGTTTCTACTTGGGTTTATTCTCGACTTTATTGAGATTACATTTGTGGTCGTACCGATCGTCGCCCCAGTATTGCTTATGATGGGACTCGATCCGGTATGGTTGGGCATTATGCTCGCAGTAAATTTGCAGACCTCATTTTTAACTCCGCCATTCGGTTTTGCCCTGTTTTATCTGCGCGGTGTTGCCCCACCGAGCATTAAAACGGCACAAATTTACAAAGGCGTAATCCCCTTTATCGGTATTCAGTTGCTGTTGCTAGTATTACTGTTTATATGGCCGGAAATCGCCACGTTTTTACCTGATTTAATTTATTAAAAAAGCAAGGTTGCCCGATGAAAACAACTCGACTATTAGGACTCTTAGGCGTTGCCAGCCTATTGATATTGACCGCTTGTGGCCAACCTGCCACGACCTCCAATACAGCAGTGGCGGATTCTGCCGCGCAACAAGAATTTCGCTGGAAGATGGTAACTGCCTGGCCTAAGAACTTTCCCGGTCTCGGCCGTGGCCCCGAGACTTTTGCAAAATACGTCAACGAGATGTCCGGCGGACGGCTTACCGTCCGAGTCTATGGCGCGGGTGAACTCGTGCCAGGGTTGCAGGTACTGGACGCCGTTCAGCAAGGTACAGCAGAGATGGGCCATGCTGGTGCCTATTATTGGAAAGGTAAGATCCCTGCCGCGCCTATTTTCTCGGCGATTCCATTCGGTATGAATGCGACCGAGATGAATGCGTGGCTGCATTATGGCGGTGGTATGGAGTTGTGGCGCGAAATATACGAGCCATTTGGCGTTATCCCATTCGCTGGGGGCAACTCTGGTGTGCAAATGGCCGGTTGGTTTAAGAAAGAGATCAACAGTGTCGAGGATTTTAATGGTCTAAGCATGCGAATTCCTGGCTTAGGGGGGGAGGTACTCAACAAGCTCGGCGGAGTTCCGGTTACCCTGCGCGGTGATCAGATTTTCACGTCACTACAAACCGGTGCTATTGATGCAACAGAGTGGGTAGGCCCATATAACGACTTAGCTTTTGGGTTGCACAACGCGGCAACCTACTACTATCACTCAGGCTGGCATGAGCCTGGCACCGTGTTGGAATTTATTGTCAATAAAGAAGCCTTTGACGCCTTACCAAAAGACTTACAAGCCATTGTTGAAGTTGCGACTCGCGCAGTCAACCAGGATATGTTGGACGAGTACACCGCGCGTAACAACAATGCGATGCAGCAGTTGATTAACGAGCACAATGTCGATGTACGGCCATTACCGGAAGATGTACTCGCGGCTTTGCGCCTTGCCACAGCCGAGGTTCTAGCCGAAAAATCTGCCGAGAACGCTGATTTTGCTCGAATCTATCAATCCTATAAGTCGTTTTATGAAGGCGTGAGGCAATATCATGAGCTTTCTGAACAAGCTTACTACGAAAATCGGCAGTAGGTCTCTGCTCCGAGTTGTTTCTCGCGTATTGGCGACTACAATACGCGCCAGTTTTATCATTAGGAATCAGTATGGTTATTAAGCCTAAAGTTCGTGGATTCATCTGCACCAATGCGCATCCAGAAGGGTGTGCAAAGTCAGTTGATAATCAAATTGCTTACACGCAGACGCAGCAAGACCGTTTTGCGGCGACATCGGCACAACCTAAAAATGTATTAGTCATCGGTTGTTCTACCGGCTATGGGTTGGCTTCTCGTATAACTGCGGCATATGGTTATCAGGCCAAAACATTGGGCGTTTGTTTCGAAAAAGCGCCCACAGAACGCAAGACTGGTACAGCTGGATGGTATAATACCGCTGCCTTTCACGCACGAGCTAGTCAAGATGGTCTGTATGCGAAAACACTCAACGGTGACGCGTTTTCAAACGAACTAAAAGCTGACGTAATCGAGGCCATCAAGGCTGACCTAGGTAAAGTTGACTTAGTTGTCTACAGCCTTGCTTCGCCGCGTCGAGCCGACCCTGTCTCCGGCAATGTATACAAGTCAACGTTAAAGCCTGTGGGACAAGCTTATTCGACCAAGACATATGATACTGACAAAGATTTGATTCACACTGTCGATCTTGAACCTGCTGATGAGCAAGAGATTCATGACACGGTTAAAGTCATGGGTGGTGAAGATTGGGAATTGTGGATGCAAGCGCTAGCAGATGCAGATTGCTTAGCGGAAGATTGCCAAACAACCGCATATACGTATATCGGTAAGGCACTCACATGGCCGATATATGGTCAAGCGACCATAGGCAAAGCGAAGGAAGATCTCGACAGAGCCGCAAAAGCGATTCGTACGAAACACGAGAAACTCAATGTTGATGCTTACGTGTCTTCATTAAAAGCTCTGGTGACGCAAGCGAGTTCGGCAATTCCGGTTATGCCACTGTACATTTCTTTGATTTACAAGGTTATGAAGGAAGAAGGCACTCACGAAGGTTGTATTGAGCAGATTGTTGGCTTGTTTTCGGATTGTTTGTTCGCAGCGGATGCACCAACCGATGAGATGCGGCGCTATCGCATGGATGGCAAAGAGACGAATGATGCCACCCAGGCTAAAATTCAAGCCTTATGGGATCAAGTTACCCAAGATAACTTTCATCAATTGGCTGACTATGAAGGCTATCATCGAGATTTCCTTCAGTTGTTTGGCTTTTCGATAGATGGCGTCGACTATGAGGCGGATGTTGACCCAGTCAGAGAATGGTAATTTGCACCATTTAGATTCATAAAAGCGCTCCTTTATGGGGCGCTTTTGCATTTTCTATCAAGTAAAAAAATCGTCGTCGTTTTGTTCGATAAATTCGTTGAATGCTAGAGATAACATACCGAAGTCCGATTTAATGTATTAAAATTCCAGTGTTTAAGTGATTTTGATTAGCACATGAATCAAGGTTAGTGTTAAAATCTCGTAATTAAGTTCAGTATATGTGACACGGAATCGTCGAAATTCTGAGCCATGTACGAAATACACCAGAATACTCACGCGTTGTACCGATTTAAGCCACTGCCCGCAGTATGGGTCCGTCAGTGCAATTCTGGTTGCTTTGTGTACAGCATAGTGAAGTAAGCGTAAGCCTTAGACCGAAGTTGTATTGGATAAATTGGGTTTATCAGCTAGCGTAATTTCATTTTACTAGGCTATTTGCCTTAGCTTTCGGGCGGCGAAGCCAAGTGGATTAGTAAAATCAGGTTTTATAATTAGAGTAGTGCTAAAGCGTATGATAAAAATCAAAAAAGGTTTGGATCTTCCCATCTCGGGAACGCCTCAGCAGCAAATCAGTGATGGCCCTGCTATCACTAAGGTCGCTGTGTTGGGCGAAGAATACGTTGGTATGCGTCCTACCATGCATGTTCAAGTTGGCGATACTGTGAAAAAAGGTCAGGTCTTGTTTGAAGACAAGAAAAATCCTGGCGTTCGTTTCACAGCGCCTGCTGCTGGACAAGTTGTGGAAGTGAACCGCGGTGCCAAGCGTGTATTGCAATCCGTTGTTATTCAGGTCTCAGGTGATGAGCAAGTCACTTACGAGCCTGTTGCTGCAACAGACTTAGCCGGCCTGGCGCGTGAGTCTGTCGTTGAACGGCTAAATGAAGCGGGAATGTGGGTTAGCCTACGTACTCGCCCGTTCAGTAAAATTCCCGCCTTGGACGCGAAACCAAGTTCAATCTTTGTCGCAGTGATGGATACTAATCCACTAGCAGCAGACCCTGCGGCAATCATCTCTGAGCGCAGTGAAGACTTTAACAATGGTCTGGCGGTTTTGAGTACGTTGACAGATGGTAAGGTGTACGTATCAAAGGCTGAGGGGACTAATGTCTCTGTAACTGCGCCGAAAGCGGACGTACATGAGTTTTCGGGACCACATCCAGCTGGTCTAGTCGGGACACATATCCATCATCTTGACCCTGTGGGTATGAATAAGTCTGTATGGCACGTTGGTTATCAAGATGTTATCGCTATAGGGGTGCTATTCACCAAAGGCGAAATTGACGTCAACCGCGTGGTGGCGATCGGCGGCCCTGCTGCGACCAACCCGCGCTTATTGCGTACGGTTGTCGGTGCGTCTGTTGATGAATTAACCGCAGGTGAACGTGCTGAAGGCGACGTTCGCGCAATCTCCGGTTCTGTGTTGATGGGTACCAATGCCATGGGCGTGCACGGCTATCTTGGCCGTTATCACGTTCAAGTTTCCTTGATCATGGAAGACAAAGAAAAGCGCTTGTTCGGATGGATTATGCCGGGCAGCGATAAACACTCAATTACACGCGCTTATTTAGGGCACTTGAGTGGCAGCAAGAAATTTAATATGACAACAACGACCAATGGTTCAGATCGTTCCATGGTTCCGATCGGAAACTACGAGCGCATTATGCCGCTTGATATCATTCCGACACTTTTATTACGCGACATAATTTCCGGTGACACTGATGGTGCGGTTTCGTTGGGCTGTTTAGAGCTTGATGAAGAAGATTTGGCACTCTGTACGTACGTTTGCCCAGGCAAATACAACTACGGACCTATCTTACGCGACTGTCTAACCACAATCGAGAAAGAGGGCTAAGTCATGGGATTAAAAACGTTTTTAGAAGATATCGAACCGCATTTTGAACCTGGCGGTAAACATGAGAAGTGGTATGCCCTGTACGAAGCTGCAGCAACCATCTTCTACACACCGGGTAAAGTTAACAAAGCGGGTACTCATGTTCGTGACAGCATCGACCTGAAACGCATCATGATAATGGTTTGGATGGCAACATTCCCGGCTATGTTCTACGGAATGTACAACGTTGGTGCACAGGCGCACGATGCGTTGATTGCCGGAGCTGGCGTGTTACCTGATATGTGGCAGGCGGGTCTGTTCACTGCGTTAGGTGGGCAACTCGGACTTGAGACCACCGGTTGGGGCAGCATGATGTTCTACGGTGCGTGCTTCTTCTTGCCGATTTATGCTGTCACATTTATCGTTGGTGGCTTCTGGGAAGTGCTATTCGCGTCGATTCGCAAACACGAAGTAAACGAAGGCTTCTTCGTAACGTCAGTGTTATTCGCGTTGACATTGCCGGCGACTATCCCGCTTTGGCAGGTTGCTCTGGGGATTACCTTCGGTGTTGTTATCGCTAAGGAAATCTTCGGTGGTACAGGCCGTAACTTCTTAAATCCAGCCTTGTCAGGTCGCGCATTCTTGTACTTCGCGTACCCGGCGCAGATTTCTGGTGACCAGGTATGGGTCGCTGCAGACGGTTATTCAGGTGCGACATGGCTCAGCCAAGCGGCGAGTGGCCAGTTGAATCAACTGACTAACAACTTCTCTGACATGACGTTGTGGTGGCAAGCATTCTTCGGCAACATTCCAGGTTCTGTCGGTGAAGTTTCGACATTGGCGATCATGCTGGGTGGTTTGTTCATTATTTACATGCGAATCGCTAGCTGGCGCATCGTTGCCGGTGTAGCATTAGGTGTCGCATTCTTCGGGTCGTTATTGAACTTCGTCGGAAGCGATACTAATCCGATGTTCGCAATGCCATTCTACTGGCACTACGTAATTGGCGGTATGGCGTTTGGTATGTTCTTTATGGCAACCGATCCGGTCTCCGCATCCTTCACTAATCAAGGTAAGTGGGCTTACGGTATTTTTATCGGCTTTATGACGGTCTTGGTACGTGTGCTCAACCCAGCATTCCCTGAAGGGATCATGTTAGCCATTCTGTTCGCTAACTTGTGGGCTCCACTCTTTGATTACTTCGTAGCGCAAAGCAATATCAAACGGAGGGTTGCACGTGTCGGCTAAGAAAGAAACTTTTGGAAAAACAGTCGGTATTGTCGTTGCCGTCTGTCTTGTTTGTTCAATCATCGTAGCAGGCTCTGCAGTAGGCTTACGTTCATTGCAACAAACAAACGCCGCATTGGATAAGAAAACGAATATTCTTACCGCTGCTGGCCTTTATGAGCTTGGCATGAGCAAAGCCTCTATTGGTGATGTTTACGAGCAGTTCGTTCAAGAGCGTTTTGTCGACCTGTCGACGGGTCAATATGTTGAAGTCGCTGAAGGCTATGACATGTACAAAGCTGCAAAAGATCCTGCTGCAAGTGTAGCAGTTGAAGGCAGTAATGTTGGCTTCACTCGCCGTGCTAATGTCGCAAGTGTTTACATTGTCAGTGATGACGCAGGCAAGGTATCTAGAGTCATTTTGCCTGTTCACGGCAGTGGTCTTTGGGATCTGATGTACGGATTTTTGGCTGTTGATGCAGACGGAAATACGATTCAAGAGCTGATTTACTATCAACACAAAGAAACGCCAGGATTGGGCGGTGAAATTCAAAACCCAGCATGGCAAGCAATGTGGAATGGTAAGCAGCTTTTCAAAGATGGCGACGTTGCGATTCAAGTTAAGAAGCAAGCCGGTACAGACAACCCTTATGCGGTTGACGCACTTTCAGGCGCAACGCTAACCAGTAATGGTGTACAAAATACGCTGACCTACTGGGCGGGTGAGAACGGCTTTGGTCCTTACCTTAAAAAGCAATCTTGGCGTTCATAAGAGGCAAGACAATGGCAGACACTAAAGAAATGAAAAAAGCCCTGTTAGGGCCAATACTAGACAGTAATCCGATTGCCTTGCACGTTTTAGGTATTTGCTCGGCATTGGCGATTACAACAAAACTCGAGACGGCATTGGTTATGTCTCTAGCGCTAACCACGGTTTGCGCATTCTCGAATTTGTTTATCTCAATTATCCGGAACCACATTCCTTCGAGTGTGAGGATCATCATCCAGATGACCATCATTGCATCGTTGGTTATCGTGGTCGACCAAGTGCTGAAAGCCTACAGCTATGAAATTTCCAAACAGCTGTCGGTTTTCGTTGGTCTGATTATTACAAACTGTATCGTAATGGGGCGTGCAGAGGCATATGCCATGAAGAGCCCACCTACAATGAGCTTCTTGGACGGTATTGGTAACGGATTAGGCTATTCTTTTATCCTAATCGTCATCGGCACTATTAAAGAACTTGCGGGCTTCGGTACTATCCTTGGTTTTGAGATCCTTCCATTGGTTCAGAATGGTGGTTGGTACCAAGGTAATGGTCTACTCATTTTACCATTCAGTTCGTTCTTCTTGATTGGCGGTATGATTTGGTTCATCCGAACAATTAGACCTGAACAAGTAGAGCCTAAGGAATAATCATGGAACAATATGTAGCACTTCTAATCCGCTCTATTTTCGTAGAGAACATGGCACTGAGCTTGTTCCTCGGTATGTGTACTTTCCTAGCCGTGTCTAAGAAGGTTAAAACATCGATGGGCCTCGGTGTCGCGGTAATCGTGGTATTGGGGATCTCGGTTCCTGTTAACCAGATTATTTACACTAATATCCTTGCACCTGGCGCATTGGCTTGGGCTGGTTTCCCTGATGCAGACCTTAGCTTCCTGAGCTTTTTGACCTTCATCGGTGTTATCGCTGCTTTAGTGCAAATTTTGGAAATGAGCTTAGACAAGTTCTTCCCTGCTTTGTACAACGCCCTAGGGATCTTTTTGCCGCTTATCACCGTAAACTGTGCAATCTTCGGAGGCGTGGCGTTCGCGGTTCAACGTGAGTACTCTCTTGGCGAGAGTGTAATCTATGGTGTCGGCAGCGGCATCGGTTGGGCGTTAGCGATCACGTTACTTGCAGCAGTCCGCGAAAAGCTCAAGTACGCAGATATGCCAGACGGCGTCCGTGGTCTTGGGTCAGTGTTTATGATTGCAGGCCTAATGGCGTTGGGCTTCCAGTCATTTACCGGCATTCAACTTTAATAAGGGCAGGTCATAGGTATGAATCAAGTTGAAATTTACCTTGGCGTTGGCATGTTTATCGCCATCGTTCTCGCCTTGGTGTTTATCATCATGTTTGCGAAGTCAAAGCTAGTCCCTAGCGGTGACGTAAAAATCATGATCAATAATGATCCTGATAAAGTTCTTACAGCTGAACCAGGCAGCAAACTACTCGGTGCTTTGGCTGATGCAGGTATCTTTGTATCATCAGCATGTGGTGGTGGTGGTTCGTGTGGTCAGTGCCGTGTTGACGTGAAAGACGGTGGCGGGGAAATCTTGCCTACTGAACTTGATCACATCACCAAAGGTGAAGCGCGTGAAGGTTGCCGTTTGTCATGTCAGGTTAACATTAAACAAGACATGAAGATTGAATTGCCTGAAGAAGTCTTTGGGATCAAAAAGTGGGATTGCGAAGTTGTGTCAAACAACAATGAAGCAACCTTCATTAAAGAGCTTAAATTGGCGATTCCTGACGGCGAGAGCGTGCCATTCCGCGCGGGTGGTTATATCCAAATTGAGGCTCCACCGCACCACGTTAAGTACAAAGACTTCGATATTCCAGAAGAGTACCGCGGTGATTGGGAGCGTTTCGGATTCTTTGATATTGAATCTAAAGTAGATGACGAAACTATTCGTGCGTATTCAATGGCAAACTACCCCGAAGAAGAAGGGATTATCATGCTGAACGTCCGTATCGCGACGCCTCCGCCGAATAATCTTAGTCTGCCAGCAGGTAAAATGAGCTCGTTTATTTGGAGCTTAAAAGAAGGTGACAAGGTCACTATCTCAGGTCCATTTGGTGAGTTCTTCGCTAAAGAAACTGATGCTGAAATGGTATTTGTTGGCGGTGGTGCAGGTATGGCGCCAATGCGTTCACATATCTTTGACCAGTTACGCCGCATCAAGACTGATCGGAAGATCACGTTCTGGTATGGTGCTCGTTCTTTGCGCGAAATGTTCTACGTTGAAGATTTCGACATGCTGCAAGAAGAGAATGACAACTTTAATTGGCACGTCGCGCTGTCTGACCCACAACCAGAAGATAACTGGGAAGGCTACACAGGCTTCATCCACCAAGTATTGCTTGAGAACTACTTGAAGGATCACCCAGCGCCAGAAGATTGTGAGTTCTATATGTGTGGACCACCAATGATGAACGCTGCTGTCATCAACATGCTGAAAGACCTCGGTGTTGAGGATGAAAACATCATGTTGGATGACTTCGGTGGCTAATCCTGACGGTATTGTGTTTTGGAAAAGGGGGCTTTAAGCCCTCTTTTTTTGCGAGAGTAGAATGAAAAAGTTAAGTATTCTTTTTTCTGTAGTCCTGCTGTTGTCGTGGTTAGCTGGCTGTGCAGAACGACAACCTGTCGAAGTGCATTTACAAGGCGCAACGATGGGGACAACTTATAATGTAAAATACGCACCGTCAGAGACTATCGATGACAAGCAATTACATAGCCAAATAGATGAAACGCTGATTCGAGTAAATGCGTTGATGTCGACGTATGATCCGCAGTCTGAACTTTCATTGCTCAACCAGCACCAGACCTCTGAGCCTTTTGGACTTTCTGCTGAGACGCATTTGGTTATTAGCGAAGCGGTCCGTCTTGCTCGCTTAACCGATGGGGCATTAGATGTAACAGTGGGGCCAGTAGTGAACCTATGGGGTTTTGGTCCTAGCAAACGCCCGGAGGTGATTCCGACCGAAGCGCTCGTGTTGGAGACCCTCGCTAAGGTAGGCATTGATAAACTCGAATTGACCCAAGATGCGGTAATCAAATACGAACCATCGCTCTACATTGATTTGAGTACTATCGCCAAAGGTTACGGTGTCGATGCAGTTGCACAATTGTTGGAAGCACAAGGACTGGGCAGCTATTTGGTTGAAATAGGCGGAGAAATGCGTGTTGCCGGCAGCAAGCTGAGCGGTCAACAATGGCGCATTGCGATAGAAAAACCCGTTTCTAATGAACGAGTAATGCAGAATGTGATAGAGATTGGTGATAACGCCATCGCTACTTCGGGTGATTACCGCAATTACTACGAGCAAGAAGGCATACGTTATTCGCATCTGATTGATCCTTCTAATGGCTATCCGATTACACATAATTTAGTATCTGTGTCAGTGATTCACCCATCTGCAATGACAGCAGATGGCTTGGCTACAGCACTCAATGTGATGGGAACTGATAAAGCGAAAGCGTTAGCAGAATTGAATGACATCGCAGTGTTTATGATCACCAAACAAGGTGATGAATTTGTAGAGTGGAAATCCAGTGCTTTTGAACAACGCGTCAATGTTGTTTTGGCCAACTGAATAAGTATTGAGTAAAAACTATGAGTACCTTTGTTCTAGCGTTTGTATTTTTTATCGCCATGGTCAGCGCGATGGCTGTTGGCTATATTGTTCAGCGGAAAACGATTTCCGGGAGCTGTGGTGGTCTGGGCGCGTTGGGAATTGAAAAAGCGTGTGACTGTCCAGAACCTTGTGATCGGAAGAAGGCGCGCATGGCCCGAGAGGAAGCGCGTCAGGCGAAGATCGCTGAGTGGCAAAAAGATAAAATAATCTAGTAAAACGCCTTCAATGGCCTGGGTTCTCTCAGGCCGTTATCCCATCAACTCTGTATGCCACACATTGAGTGTGGATCGATTGTATTTCAATATTTGGCGGTCGCCCGCAGTTCTTCTAACTGCGCCCAAAAGGCTTCAATTTTTGATTCAAAGCGGTTGTAACTCGCTTGATTGAATGCCACATGTAAGTCTTTGATCAGAAATGCTGGCATCCTCTTCTGTATTTGTTCGTCTAGCCCTAATGATTGAATGACTTGGTTTCCGAGCTGTTCGCCAACGAGGTATGCGTCTAGCTTCTGTTGGCCAAGCATTTTCATACCTTCCTCGAGGTCATAATCGATTGGGGAAAGTAGATTTTGTTCGCGCAAATAGTCGTAGGCCACATAACCGAGTGGCGCACCAATGCCAAAACGCAAATTGTTTATATCGAGTGGTCTTTCGACATTTTCGAAAAAATAGAAACTGGCTTGGCGCAATCGCACTGTATTGGTATCTGATTCTGCGCCCTTGGGAAAGGCGAGAAATTGCGCCCGTTCGGGCGTCCAAAATAATGCGTATAAACCATCGAATTTACCCTCCATGGTTTCTTTGATGCATCGATTCCATGCAGTCCGATGGAAATTGATCTGCAGAAGACTTTGTTGTGCGGCTAGTTTTATCTGTGTTTGATGACTGCGCGTTATCGTTGAGCGCAGTTCATCATGTCTGGTCACCTCGGTGCATAGGTGAACAATCGGTGAGGCCGCTAACGTTGACTCAGTATCTTGTGTATTCAGAGTCAGTGCCATCAGGGCTATAAGTACACTCAAGGTTTTTCACTATGGATTGCTATACGGGATAACTTGAGGCTAGAAGATAAATACTATTTTGTCATCAAATACACGTCATTACAGACAATCGTGACGTTGTTTATCCAGCCCGTTGGCTTTGATAGTCTAAATACATTCAACTATCTTTGTATCAGCGCATAAGAAAAAAGGACAGACAGTTGAGGTTAACGGACAACGCCGCATATCGAGCTTTCATCGCTGCAGCCACGATATTTTTTCTGTTCCTGATATTTTTCTCGCATACGTTTCTAAAAAATAAACAGCAGCTTGAAGAACAAAAAAATTTAGAAGTGATATTGGCTGATTTTTCACTGAGAGCGATTGAACGTATTCAGGCTGCAGTTGAGAACCTTCGAGGGGTATCACTGATTGTCGCGTTTGATGAAAACCCTAACTTTGAACAATTTCAAAGCTATACATTAGAGTATTTAGGGGATTCGGCTAACTGGCTCGTCATTGAGTGGCAGCCTATCGTAAAATCGCAAGAGCGATCGTCATTCGAAGCTTATGTACAGGAGCATATCTTTCCTGAATTCAAATTGTGGGAAATGGACAGCAGTGGTAACACTGTGCCAGCCACTGATCGTGAAGAGCATGTTCCAGTGCTGTTTATGGTGTCAAATACACCTGCAATCGATACAACAGGCTTGGATCTAGCGTGGTCAGAAGAGCGCATGGAGTCCAAGTGGCAGGCGCGTGATTATGGACAGGCCCGTATGTCCCAGCTTTTTAATGTGGTTTTATCTCAGGAAGAGACGAGTGGTCCGCTGGGATTTGCCGTGACCTTGCCGGTGTTTCAAGACGCAATTATTCCTAAGTCGCCACAATTGAGAAAGCAGAAAATAAAGGGTTATATCGCGGGTGTCTATGCCCTAGAGGCGTTGTTAGCTGAAGAGCTAAACGCACTCAAAAAACAGGGATACCGAGTAGAAATCGCTGATCAAAGTTGTCCCGAAGTGTGTTTTCACTGGCCAGATACAAATAGCACAGCGTCTTCCACAATCGAGTCAAATATGGAAGTGGTATCCCTGTACGGAAGGCAGTGGGAAATACGCATTGAAGGGATCGAGGATGAGCTTGCTGCATATCAACTGAAATTATGGATAGTGATACCATTTTGTATTGGCGTTTTTGCTATCGCGTTTTTACTGATTGTTCGGTGGTTGCACAATAATAATAAAGAACTCCTACGGATTGAATCAGCCTTACAGGAAACACTTCAGCGGGTGCGCACGTCAGAGCAGAATTATGCGGAACAAGCGCGGCGCGATCCGTTAACCGGCCTATTAAATCGGCGTTCGTTTTTTGCGCTTTTCGAAGAGGAGCTTGCACGTACGGAAAGATATGCAGAGGCACTAACGTTACTATTGTTTGATATTGATGACTTCAAGCACATCAATGATACCTATGGTCATCCAACTGGCGATCGTGTTTTAAAGAAACTTGCCGATACGTGCCAAACACTCGCGCGACAAAGTGATCTTATCTGCCGTTTTGGCGGCGAAGAGTTTGCTATCCTATTTACTCATACTTCCGCAACTGAAGGGCTCCAATTTGCTGAGCGGTTTCGCGAGCGTATCGCTGACATTAAGGTCATTGGTGATGAGACAAACGCTACTATCCAGTTTACTGTGAGCGGTGGCATCGCCAGTTATGCGGCTGGAGATTCCACCAGGAGTCTGTTGCTTAAAGCGGATAAAGCACTGTATTACTCCAAACACCACGGCAAGAATAAGATTAGCGTCGCGCAAGACTGATAGTACTCAACCAACCTCAGTATTGTCCTCTGCGAGCAGCCTAACCGTTGAAGTTGCAATCAAGCAGGGAACAGTTCACAATACTGTGTATACATACAGCTCTAGTATAAGGCATGAGAAAGTTTATTCACGTCGATATGGACTGTTTTTATGCAGCTGTTGAGATGCGTGACGATCCGAGTTTGATCAATATCCCAATCGCGATTGGCGGCAGCTCTGATCGGCGCGGGGTGATTAGCACGTGCAACTATCCCGCCCGTCAATTTGGCGTGCGCTCAGCCATGGCGACCGCGCACGCATTGCGGCTATGTCCTGATTTGAAGCTGCTCAAGGGGCGCATGGACGTTTACGTTGAGGTTTCAAAGCAGATTAGGGCCATATTCACGCGTTATACGGACATTATTGAGCCTTTGTCATTAGATGAAGCCTATTTAGATGTCTCGCACTGCACGCTGCATGGTGGTAGTGCGACCCTGATTGCTGAGGATATAAGGCGAGCCATCAAACAAGAACTTGGGCTAACGGCATCTGCAGGCGTTGCACCTCTTAAATTTGTTGCCAAAATCGCCAGTGATGAAAACAAACCGGATGGTCTGTGCGTAATAACACCGGAAAAATTGGATGAGTTTGTCCAGCGTTTGCCGCTGCGCAAGATCCCCGGTGTGGGTAAAGTGACGATAGAAAAGCTTCACCGCCTCGGCCTGCATACGTGTAAAGATGTACGGCAATATCCGCTTGATCGCTTGGTCAAACAGTTCGGTAAATTCGGCCCTGTGCTTTGGAGCCGCAGTCATGCTATTGATGATCGAGAATTGAGCACCGAGCGGCAGCGCAAATCAGTTGGGGTTGAGCGCACGTTAGCACAAGATATTGAGAGTCTTGAAGATTGCCTCGCCATTGCAGATAAGCTCTATGAAAGTCTGCATGCCCGCCTGCTAAAAAGTAATAATGGCTCGGAGCGGATCAGCTCTCAAGGGGTCAAACTCAAGTTCAGCGATTTCCAACAGACCACGGTTGAGCATCGAACTGGGATTCTGCAAAAGGACTATTTTCGAGAATTGATGCATGAAGCATTCGAACGAAGCCGTGGGCGTGGTATCCGCTTAGTCGGTTTACATGTCGGACTGCCAACTAATCATTCCATGCGGCAAATGCATTTACCGTTAGAACAACTTGAGTTTGCAGCAGAACCAAAGGCACAATACCGCTAAAATTGATTACCTATAACTGGGATCCTATATGCCTGCACCGACCCCTATTGCTGTATCCTCATTGCAAGACGTTCAAACCCAAACACAATTTGATGCTGCAATTATTATTAGCGATGCGATTGATGACGCGCATCTTGGTGGCCTCGCTACCGTTATCAATGATTACAAGCAACTTGATGGCCGCGTCGGTGAAGCGGCTACTTTAATTCCTTGTGAAAGCGTGCCCGGTGGTCGACTAATTTTCTCACCGACTGGCAGTGTAAATCGCTACTATGACGACGTAAGAAGAGTCTTTGACGCGGCAAAAGAAGCCGCGCAAGTCGCCCTGGCGGCGGGCGTTAAACAGCCCCTATTGATGGTCAGCCTCAGTTATCAAGCTGAACATTATCGCAAAGCGATTGAAGTCGCGTACTTAGGCGTTGCGCAAGCGTTGTGGCAGCCACTTGAAGCGCGAGAGCATCATGCGGAAGCCGAAATTGAAACGATCGCTGAAATTGGCGTTGTCGGTCTAAGTGATCGTGAATGTACTCACGTACACGCAATAGAACTGGGTAAACGTTTAGCGCGGGACCTTTGCGGTACTGAACCTGAACGAATGGCGCCGCCCAAGTTTGCCGACTATTGTGTCACTGCATTTGCCGATTCTGGCGTAACAGTAGATGTGATCGATGACGATGCGCGGCTACGTCAAGACTATCCGCTGTTGCATGCCGTCGCACGGGCATCGGTTAACGTGACGCGTCATCAGCCAAGAGTCGTGCGCCTGACTTACGAGGGCAGTGGACTCATTCAGAAGACCGTTTTTATGGCCGGTAAAGGGATCACCTTCGATACTGGCGGTGCAGACTTAAAAGTAGGCGGACATATGGCAGGAATGAGTCGAGATAAAGGCGGCGCTGCTGCTGTCGCTGGTTTTATGCGCACGCTAGCTGCACTGGCACCTGCTAATGTAAAAGTTGTTGCTGAGCTGGGCGTCGTGCGCAATAGCATCGGCGAGGAAGCTTTTGTACCTGATGAAATCATCACTGGTCATGCCGGCAAACGCGTCCGAGTCGGTAATACCGATGCCGAGGGCCGTATGGTGCTGGCCGATGTGCTTTCGCACCTGCGTGAACTCGCTCTGGCCGAACCATCCCAAACACAACCCGAGTTGCTGAGTGTGGCTACATTGACTGGCCATGCAGCCATCGCGCTTGGACCTTACACCGGTTACATTCAAAACGGTGCTGCACAGCAGGCAGGGGTCGCCAGTAACCTAGTGAGTAAGGGACATCTGTGGGCAGACAGCGGCGAACCATCGTTAAGTCGACGTGAAGACTATGACTTCATCAAAGCGCGCAGTAAGGCGGATGACGTTTTGTCATCTAACAACGCACCATCAGTCAGCACAATGCGGGGCCATCAATTCCCAATGGCATTCTTGGCGATTGCATCAGGCCTCGATCAACATGATCAGGGCAGCGATAAGCCACTGCCATATACACATGTTGATATCGCGGGCAGCGGGGTGGAAAACAGTGATTGGCAACACGGTAAACCGACAGCAGCACCGGTTGCCGCTTTAGCTGCCGCCTACGCTTTTGACTATTTGTGAGTCGTTCTCTCCCAACCCAAGTATGGTTATTAGCGTTAATCCAAGCTTTGGCAATGAGCGGTGGGGCGACCATGGTGTTGACGGGCGGCATCGTCGGCGCTGAACTGGCTCCGCTAGAATCGCTAGCGACACTGCCAGTAGCCCTTATGATTGTCGGTACCGCCTGCGGCGTGCTGCCATTGACCGGGGCAATGCGTCGCTATGGTCGACGGAAAATATTTATGCTGTCGTCCTTCGTGGCGGCCAGCGGGGCGCTACTGGCAGCATTTGCCACCGCGATTGCGCATTTTTACCTATTTTTAAGCGCCTCATTTGTGATGGGCTTTTGTGTGGCGGGTTTTCAGCAAATCCGATTTGCTGCGATTGAGTCGGCGCCCGCAGCGTTGGCGGCCAAAGCAACGTCCACAGTGCTGCTGGGGGGACTCGTTGCAGCCGTTTTGGGACCTGAGCTGGCATCTTGGGGACAGACCTTACTTAGCAGACCTTTTACCGGTAGTTTCGCGCTTGTCGCAGTCACATGCGTGCTGTGTCTTGTGTTATTCATGCGTGTCGAAGACAGTCAGGTCAGCGATGAGGAGCATGTCGAGTCTGCACGCTCGCGCTGGCTGATCATTCGTCAGCCAATATTTATTGTTGCTGTTTCGACATCTGTGATTGGCTTTGCGTTGATGAGTTTTATCATGACAGCAACACCAGTGCATATGCATGTGATGAATGACTTTAGCTTGGAGCAGACCAAATGGGTGATTCAAAGTCATATCATTGCGATGTATTTACCTTCATTCATCAATGCCTGGCTAATCATGCGTTTGGGGGTACGGGGCGTGATTACTTGTGGCCTGTTAGTGTATACAGCGACCATGTTGATTGGCTTTTTGGGTGCTGCCTGGGTGTCATATTGGTTAGCGCTTGTCATGCTGGGCTTTGGCTGGAATCTCCTATTTCTCGCCGGAACGGTACTATTGCCGCGCAGTTATAAGCCGCGCGAGCGATTTAAAGTCCAAGGTATTCATGATTTTATGGTATTTGGTGGCCAGGCCGTTGCGGCGCTCAGCGCTGGCGCACTATTGGCACTGCTAGGTTGGCAAGGCTTAATGCAAGTCAGTGCCATCTTTATCGTGTTGCACGTTGCTATTTTATTAACTCAATATCTGCGCCTTAGGGGGATATCTAATGCAACTAACTAAAGGCCGTTATCGCCACTATAAAGGCAATGACTATGAAGTGCTCGGTGTGGCCAAACATTCCGAAGATGAATCGTTATTGGTGGTTTACCGTCCACTGTATGGAGAAGGTGGACTTTGGGTAAGACCGTTATCAATGTTCACCGAAACGGTAGACGTGAATGGCAAGCAAGCACCACGATTTGCGTTTATAGAATAAAAAAAGCGAGGATCACGCTGCACATCCTTATGCGGCGTAAACCCTCGCGACCATGAAGAACCTCTTTAGAAGCGGAAGTTCACCCCAGCTTTATAGATACGTCCGAGAGTATCGTAGTTACTTGGGAAGGTATTACCCGAGTTAGAGCTGGTATCACCAATCTGGTTACCCAATGCTGGTGGATCATCGTCAAACAAGTTGTCGACACCGGCAGTGAAGGTGATGTAATCATTGAATTGGTAGCTACCGAATACATCAATGTAGTCGTACGCATCAATGCTACGGAATGGCTCGAAACGCAATGAACGCTCGGGCGGCTCAACTTCAACTGAGCTAATGTGGCGCCACTGAACTGAAACGGTAAAGTCTTCATAATCCCAGGTTGTGCGCTGTGTCCAACGTAAATCAGACAATGGATCACAACTGGTACCGTAGTATCCTTTACAGTCTAGAACTGGCACAGTTGAAGAGCTTTGTGACTCCTGAGACAGGTATTTGTTGATGTTACCTGAAAGACGTAAACCGCCCATGTCACCTAAATCGAATGACATGTTAAAGGCGATTTCAACACCCTCTGCTTCAAGGTAGCTCAAGTTAGTTGTAAACAAGTTAACCCCAGCAGCAGAACCTGTTAGGTCGCCACCAACACGGTTGATTTTGGCACACTCACCTGCCATACCATTGTTGTAGCAGGAATCCAGCACTTCCTGAGCACTAAAGTTTCCGATGATGTCTTTAATGTCAATTTTGTAGTAGTCAGCAGAGACTACAAGGCTATCAAATCCATCCAGTTCTGGCGTCCACACGAAACCCACTGTTGACGTATCCGCTTCTTCTGGACCTGGAGGGGTATTTGGATCGCTACCCGCAAAAGTATTGATCTGACCTGCGATGATATCCGGGATAACACCAACTTGAGCAGCCGTCATACCTGTTGAGATACAAAGCTGACGCAATCTATCATCAATATTCGCAGCATTAGCGACAGAGCATGGATCTTGTATCGCATTACTCAAACCTGATGTAACAGGGGATGCCAATTCGCCGACGTTTGGTGCGCGGTTGGCGCGCTGCTGCATCACACGGAACATTAGTGACTCAACTGGACGCCAGTTTAAGCCAATTTTCCACGAATCGGTTTTGCCAATGGTGTCGTAATCCGACGTTCTGAAGCCGAATTCCAAATCCATGCGGTCTGCAAACGTTTGACCATCAAAGATAGGTAAAATACCTTCGAAGAATACGTCATTGACTGTGTAACCACCGCGAATGGGAAGAAGGTTACCACCCGCGCCACCTTGACAGCTGGTTGGAGATTTTTTCAAACAATCATCCGGCTCTAGAATACCAATTTCCTTGCGGTACTCGTAACCGAAACTCAGAGCAAGTGGGCCACTAGCCGTAGGTAGCTCGATCGCATCCACTGGGCCGGTAAAGAAGATATTGGCAATGGTTTGTTCATACTTTTGTTGCTGCAATGCAATTGCCGTTGCGAAACCTTTCATTTCATCAGTAATGGTGCCTAAGCCACCAAACAGATCGATAGGTACACACGTCCCGCCCACTGCACAGTTCACACCGTCTCGAGTATCTAACGCATCATTAATATTGGGTATATTGGTGTAGCCATCCCGAACCGTAGTACGGTTTGATTCGCCGTACTGGAATGATGCGTCATATTCCCAATCACCTAAAAACGCCCCGTTCACGCCAGTCGTCAATTGCCAGATATCGGAATCATAGCGCTCAGTACGAGGACCAAGCTCTAATGTCCGACGACGGAGGCGAACAGTTAGGCTATCTTCGGTATCCACGATACCGTTGCCGTTTGCGTCTGTCCAACTACCACCATCAACGAGTGAGCCGTCGGCAACAGCGCCATTGGCGCCATCGAGAATGAACTGTAATGCTTGATCTCCGATGAACGGATTGTATAGGGGAAGGTTGAAGCTGCTGCCAAACGTGCCTGACGGTGCAACCTGCTGAACAACCGTTGTATTCGAATAGTTGAATGACGCATAAACATTGGCGTATTCATTTATTTCATAATTTGCCAATGCAGTAGCTGAATAGCGTTGTGCCGGCGTTTGATAGTAGTTAAATGGATTGAAGTTAAACCGAGAACATTGTGCACCGAGGGTACGATCATCCCTAAACTGTCCAGTTACTGCAGTACCAATCAACTCGAATCGAGTTGGAATAGCAGTGGTTGAACCAGACCCATTAACAAAGTCGACGACGTTAGGGCCGCCACAACCGGCGGGTGGCGATGCGGGCGGCTGGCCAGCTAAGAATTCTTCATAGCCAGCTCCAGAGTTTGAGTTGATACCGAGTTGACCCAGTGGGCGTTGACCAAGTAAAACGGCGTCACGTTCCATCCAACTCAAACTGAGAACCGCATTACCTCTGTCATCATCGAGGTTTGAACCGACAGTGAGTGATATGCTGTCCTGGTCACCATCACTTTCACCGGTTTGATTGTGGTTGAGATCAAATGCAACGCCCTCAAAATCGTCTTTGAGAATGACGTTCACTGCGCCCGCGATAGCGTCAGAGCCGTATACCGCAGATGCACCGCCGGTCACAACATCAACTCGCTCAATAAGCGCTGTCGGAATAGTTGCTGTATCGACTGCACCGTTAAAATTGAACGGAACCATGCGACGCCCGTCTAGCAGCACCAAGTTGCGTTGCGGACCTAAGCCCCGTAAGTCGATGGTTGCAGCGCCTGCTGTACCATTGTTTACGTTACTTCCGTCGGCAGGAATGGTCGCCGGTAAACTACGAATAATACGTTCAAATTCTGGCGTTTGGAGATAACCGATCTCTTCCTCGCCGATGGAAATGATAGGGCTTGAAGATTCAACGCCCGGTGCGCGAATACGGCTACCGGTGACCGCAATAACTTCTACATCAGCCGTCTCTGCGCTATCAGGTTCGGCTTGTTGAGCATTGGCTGCGTGCGCAAGTAGTAGGCTGGACGCTACCCCCGCTACGCAGGCGGATCGCACCGCCAATGCTATTTTTGAGCTTGCAAACATGTTTATGTCTCCCTAGCTTGCGCAAACGCGGATTGAGGCGTTCGACAAGCATTGTGTGTTTTATAGATAACCGATTTGTTATCTTGTCCCTACGCTATGCTTGCACCGGTTTTACGACTACCGTCGTTCCACAAAAGGCGTCAACCAAGTGATAAATCGCCTAATTGAATGGATAAATGGGGGAGGCTTTTTCAGAATATGACGTATGATTAGGGTATATTTAAAACAAATATCCCATGTCCGGTTACTTGATTGTGCTATCAAACCGGTCGTCGAGAGACCAAGGAGTTTTGTATCTCTACTGCTATGACATCAGACTACAATAAATTGTTCCGCAGCCGATTTTTTTGGCTGCTTAACTGTACTATGTGGTTTGCGTTCCTGACCTTCTTCTCATACGCGCAGTCGCGGAATGCAAAAGCTATAGAGTTAGCTTACTCGTGGGCAGATTACTTCGTGATGTTATTGCCCTGGTTTTTAAATTTTATATGGGTCACTCCACTCGTTTTCTGGATCGTTCACTCTTTTTTTCTGGATCGTTCACTCTTTGCTTGTGTTACCACGAGCCCCCCTGCAATGGCGCGAGTATGGTCGCCATTTACTCGCATCATTGGGTATTTTGTTTTCCTACTGGACGGTCAGTTTGACGATGCAGGTTCTGATTCGCCAACAAAGCTTTGATGGCTTTTTACTGCGCTTGCATAATGTCATCTTGTCGACCGGGATTATCGATTTTGTCATCTTTGCGTGTATCCTGTCTGCCGCTATTGGCACACACTTTTATCACCGTGCGATGACTGAACGTGTCGCGGTTAATCAGATCAAGCAAGAATTGATGGTCGAGCAGCTAAAAGTACTGCGTTCGCAACTAAATCCACACTTTTTGTTCAATACGCTCAACACTATTACTAGCTTAGTCAGGTTGAAGAAGCTCGATGATGCTGTTCTTGCGCTGTCTGAGTTAAGCACGATGTTACGTTGCTCGCTCGAGACTAAACATGATGAAACCATTGCGTTGCGTGATGAGATGCAGTTTATCAATAGTTATTTGACTATCCAGAAAATGCGTTTTGCCAGTAAATTGAAGCTGGATATCAATGTAGAAGACGAGTGCCTGAATCAAAGAATCCCCAATATGTTGTTACAACCATTGGTCGAAAATGCTATCGAGCACGGTGCACAAGCTGTCGGTCAGGAGAACTTGATTTCGCTGCAGATTCATTGCCGTCGGGATCAATTGGTTATTGAACTGACTAACCATGTTGCGGAAGATGATCCGCACAAAGGGTTTGGTATCGGGTTGAACAACACGCGTAAACGTTTGGAACGAATATACAGCCATTTTCAATTTGAGTTGCGGCCATTAAGTAATGGTTTGTTTAAGACATTACTAACGCTGCCCAGTCAACAGTCGGAGGGAACAACATGTTGAATGTATTAATTGTTGATGATGAACCACTCGCACGCGAGAGTGTCGCGATGTTGCTAAACAATCACTCGAATATCGGTCAGGTTTTCCAGGCGGGGTCGGGCAATGAAGCACTGCTATTGGTAGCGCAGCACGAAATACATTTGGCATTCTTAGATATGCAGATGCCCGGTATGTCTGGATTACGGCTGGCACGAGAACTACCTGACTCGTGTGTTCGGGTTTTCATTACCGCTTATGACCAATTCGCGTTACCTGCTTTTGAGGTCAATGCGGTAGATTATCTACTCAAACCGTTCAGTGATGAGCGGTTTGCCCAAGCGATGCACAAAGTATCTGAACAGTTCAAGCTGCATGCAGTAGCCTCTACACAATCGGAAGCAGAAGAAGCAAGCACTGCGAGCGATACCGAGGCTCATGGGTATCGCCAACGTTTGGTTGTAAGGGACCCAGGCCGTATTCGCCTCATTGAAGTCGATTCAGTGAATTACATCACTGGTGCCGGTAACTATGTCGAACTTCATTTGGATGATGGCAAAGTTGTTCTGCATCGTGAAACTATGACGGCATTAGAACAACAGTTAGATCCACAATCCTTCACCCGTATTCACCGGTCATCGATCGTCAGGAGAACGTTTGTCAAAGAACTCCGTCCCAATGACAAGGGTGACTATACGGTGATTTTGGCATCGGGAGATTGTTTAACCTTGTCTCGTCGTAACCGCGATAAGATTGAGGCACTGACGGGCTAGTTGTTGGGTACAGGCGCGCCATTGGCGATACGGTAAATGGGGCTGTATCGTATTTAAAACGCGATAGATTGCGTAAAAACTGATCTCATGTAAGCTTTATTGCATAGTGTTTAACACTTAAAAAAATAAGGTTTTATCTATGAGACTGAAAATACTCGCTTTATCCCTCCTTACACTTTTGTCTGCTGCAACAGCTGTCGCTGATGACCGTTTTGCCAATGTAGAAATGACCGTGCAGCCGTTAAACGGATCGGTCCATATGATGGTTGGCTCAGGTGGTAATATCGGCGTTTCGGCTGGCGAAGACGGTATTTTAATGATTGATGACCAATATGCGCCACTGGCAGAGAAAATCGCTGCTGCATTAAATCAATTGGGCTCAGATAAACCTCGCTATATTATCAACACTCATTATCATGGTGATCACACCGGTTCTAATGCATTTTTTCAGTCGCACAAATCATCTACTGTATTCGCACATGAAAATGTTCGCATTCGCTTAGCCTCGGGAGAGGATGTAAACCCTAAGGCACTACCTGTTGTTACCTACCAAGACGGCATCAAGTTTCACTTCAACAACGAAACCATTCATGTAAAGCATTTTCCAATGGCACACACCGACGGCGATAGCATCGTCTGGTTTGAAAATGCCGATGTGTTGCATGCCGGAGACCTGATGTTCAAGGATTGGTTTCCGTACATTGACCTCGGCGCTGGCGGGAACGTTCAGGGTTATATCGATGCCGTTTCTGCGATGATCGAGATGATTGACGACGACACTCAAATTATCCCCGGACACGGTTCGTTAGCGAACAGGTCTGACTTGATGCGATTTCGTGATATGATTGTCGAAACCTACGCCTATGTTCAAGCGCAAAAAAGTGCAGGATTGAGTGAGGACGAGGCAGTAGCGAAAGGGCTCGAAGATAAGTGGAAAGATTGGGCTTGGCGATTTATTACAGAGGAACGTTGGATCCGCACTCTGTATAAGTAATCTAGGTTAGTAGTATGATGCCACGTACAGTGGTTGCTTTATGTGTGTTTGTATTAAGTGTCGGCGTATGTGCCGCAGATGATCACAGTAGCGACATCAATATTTACTTTGAAGACACTCATCGTCCGTATAACTTTAATACGGACGGCGAGATCGACGGAATCAACGGTTTAACGGTTAAACACGCTTGCGAGAAGGTGGGCGTTACCTGCAATTTCATCGCCATGCCATGGACACGCGCCATGGCAACGGTACTAACAGACCCTAAAGGCGCGATCATGAGTGCCGCGCGCAACGCGGCTCGTGAGCCCTTCTTTCGTTGGGTCGGTCCAATCATGTCAGGGCAAGCCATGTATTTCCGGCTCAAATCAAGGCCAGATATTGTTATCCATTCACCACTTGACGCGTTGAAATATACAATTGGTGTGCAACGCAACGATATTTATGAGTCGGTTTTGCAAGCTCGGGGTTTTGTGGTGGGTGAGAACCTTTTAAACACCAAAAGCAAAGATGACGCGACTCGGTTGTTTTTGTTGGGTCGTCTTGACCTTCTTATTGCGTCAGACTTTACCGTTAAGAGTCTGATTGAGAAACAAGGTGCTAGTTTGGATGAGCTTGAAGCCATTGCTTATCTTGATACACCGGAAATCAAAGGTAACTACCTAGCGATGAATCCTCAAGTACCGGAAGCGATAGCAAAAGCGCTTGAGAAGGAAATCGCGGAATACCGCAGAACCGCTGAATTTTTTGAGCTAGTGAATCGCTTTCGTCCGCAAAATTTGGTTTTCCCAAAACGCTAGATAATCGGTGTGAGTTTGGCCACGTATGGGCCCTTAGCTCAACCCTTAAACTGTTGGGTTAACTACTCTCGAGCTGTGTGAAACAGCTCCATAAACGTTCAGTCACTTACGCTTAAACACCTGTTGACCAGCAATAAAGGTTTCGTTCACAGAGACTTTCCAAAGGTCTTCTGCTGGGATTGAAAAGATATCTTGATCCACTAAGACAAAATCTGCCCAATAACCGGGCTGCAAAGCGCCAATAGTATCGTCTTGATTTGCCGCATAAGCCGCATCAATGGTGAACGCTCTTAACGCTTCTTCTAGACTAAGTGCTTGCTCGGGTAGCCAACCTTTTACTGGCTGATTGTCGCGATCTTGTCGGGTAACAGCTGCATGCAAACCATAGAATGGATTAGCTAATTCAACCGGAAAATCCGATCCAAAGGCCAGTTTACTGCCAAGTTCCAACATTGTTCGCCACGCATAGGCACCTTTCAACCGGAAAAATCCGATCCGTGCACCGGCCATGTTCATATCACTTGTCGCATGGGTTGGTTGCATCGAGGGAATGATGTCGAGCGTTTTAAATCGTTTCAGGTCTTCGACATTGACCACTTGCGCATGCTCGATTCGATGTCGTAGCTCTCGGCCTCCGATCGCGTTGAAAGTAGTTTCAAAGTGGTCCAGTGCGAGTCTGTTGGCACGGTCACCGATAGCGTGAAAGTGGAGGGCAAAGCCATGCCCGATGACGGTTGAGAAAAGTGCGGGTAATTTGTCTTGAGCCGTGACTAACAAACCCGTATTTTGTGGATCATCGTCATACGGTGAAAGTAACGCAGCACCACGACTCCCCAAGGCTCCGTCGCCGTAAGCTTTTACACTGCGCATCAATAGCATATCGTCATCACTTCTGATTATGCCGGTTTCAAGCATCTCAGGCAGTTCTGGCGCAGTAGCCGAAAGCATGGCGTATACGCGCAAGGGCAACTGCCGCTGCTTGGCCAAGTCTCGATAAAAATCATAAGTTGCTTTATCAATGCCGGCGTCGTGCATACTAGTAATTCCGAGACTTAAAAGGTGCGAGCCAGCAGCATCCATTTGGTTCTGCTTGACCTCGCGGGTTAACTTCGGAATGTGTTGTTCAACAAGGTACATAGCGGTATCGATGAGTACACCGGTGGGATTACCAGCTTCATCAGTGAGAATCTTGCCGCCTTCCGGTGACACAGTGGTGTTATCGATCCCAGCAATTTTCAACGCAGCACTATTGGCCCAACCCGCATGCCCGTCAACGCGTTCGAGCCAAACTGGTACGTCAGCAATCGCTTCGTCGAGGATAGACGCTGTTGGAAACTGCTTTTCTGGCCACAGTACTTGGTTCCAGCCTCTGCCTCTAACCCAACTCAAATTTGGATTGTTTTGTTGATAGGCCGCTACACGTTTTGCAGCGTTTAACGCAGATGTGGCCTCGCGTAAGTCGACCTCGAGTAATGTTGCGCCAAGGCCGAGTAGGTGTCCGTGCGCATCAATCAGCCCTGGTAATAAAGTTTGGCCTTTACCGTCGAGTTGTTCGGCATTTGGGAAGGCGTGTCCGAGCGCATCTCCACCGATATTGATGACTTTACCGTCTTGTATAACCATGTTGGTAAAAGTGACAAGTTTACGCTCGGTGTCAAATGTGTAGCCGCGCACGTTGTGAATATGCACTGTATTTGCGTAGACCGCGTTGGCAAATAAGGTCAATCCAACGGTAATAAATACAGCACAATTTCGTATTAATCGGTTCATGTTTTTCTCGTTGTTTTATCGGTTGAACATTTCTATATGTGGTGGCTCACTTAAATGATCATCTTGAAACAGCGTCGCCATGGTTTGGGCGCTAATATTACCGCCAGACAGCACGACAAGAACGCGTTTAGGCTTATCTTGTTTGGCGAGGTATTCAGCAACCGCTTGCATGCTCATGCAACACGTTGGCTCAATGTGTAATTTAAGTAAGTGATGCAACCACTGAGACCAATAGATTATGTCTTGCTCGTTGATCTCATAAAATCCATCAAGCTGTTGTAAAAAGGGAAAAGTGTGTTCACCTATGCTCGGGGTGGCCGCGCCATCTGCTAGCGTCTTAGCGGGTGAACTTAGCGATTGTATACTGCCAGTCCGAAGTGACTCGGCTGCGTCATTCGCGGCAAGGGGTTCTGCGCCAATCACGTCAGCTTGGGGAGCCAAAGCACGCGTAGCGATCAAGCTGCCTGATAGCAAACCGCCACCACCGCAAGGGGCAAATACGGCGTCTATGTCATCGAGTTCCTGGAGCGATTCAGCCACAGCAGTGCCTTGTCCTGCGATAATGTCAGGGTGGTTGAACGGCGGAATCCAGATCGTATCTGGTGATTGACTGGCGATGCTCACCGATTCATCTGCCTCTGGACGAGTTGGGAATAGCTTCAACTCAGCGCCATAACTCCTGGTAGCCGCAGCTTTGATTGAGGAGATATTTTGTGCAGCAAAAATGGTCGCTGGCCGGTTAAATTGGGATGCTGCATATGCTACCGCTTGAGCATGGTTCCCAGAACTATTCGCCACGAAGCGTTGGGGTAGCTTTCCTTGCTCAGCGAGTTTCGCGATGAAGTTTGTTGCACCTCTAATTTTAAACGCCCCTGTGTGCTGTAAACACTCGGCTTTAAACCAGATGGTGTGTCGATGAGATTGGGGTAAACGTTTACTCAACCACTGTTCTAGTAGATGGCTTCGCACCAAAGGTGACTTTTTAATGCGTCCAGCCAAGCGAGATTGCGCAGCTAGCACATCAGCAAAGTCTATCATCCAGAATTCTCCCATTCGTCCGCACCCCGCAGGTACATTTCATTTAATTGTCACACGCCGCAAACATAATGTTGGACTAGCAAAGGTGTAATGTATGCAAAAGCAGAAAAATTGGATACCCATTTTATTGTTTTTTTGTTGTTTCGGTATCTTCAACTGGGCGGCAATATTTGTTGACAATAATGATCGAGATCTGCGTATCGCTAAGGCTCGCACTGTTGCTCAGCAATTAGGGCTGAGTCTGGAAGTGTTTGCGGAAGACCGACGCAGAGCAATTGCCAATTTAATGCTGACCTGGCCAACGTTTTCGCCCAACGCGACGGATTGGTTCAATGCGTCTGCGCTTTCAATCAAAACAACGGTTCCGGGTCTCAATGATATTTTGTGGGTCTCGGGTGATAAGACCATCAAATGGTCAATCGACAATACTAGACGTACAGAGTTGTTGGGCCAGTCGTTAGATGTATTGGGTATCGATTTGTCACCCAATGCTGAGCAATTCCAATCTTCTATTGTCTCCCAAAACGGACAGTTTTATTTGTTGTTTGGACGGGTGATCAGTCCTCAAGAACCTGAACTTGGATATGTCATTGGCAGTTTTGATTTGGTAACGAGTTTGAGTGTCTTAGTTGGCGAGCTGATTGGTCCACAATTCAATTTTACTATCCATGATGATGAGCTGTTGTTGTTTTCTGGTGGTCAGATTGTTGAGGATGGAAGTCCTATTCAACAACAGATCAGTTTTGCAGGACGCGACTGGATGTTGACGATGCAATCAGAGATCACTACTACAGTATCTGCGACTTGGATCAAAACGATAGGTCTATTCGTCAGTGCATGTTTGGCTGCCTTCCTAGGACTACAGCTCAAGCAGTCAAACGCCCTTGCGGTAAGTGAAGCGCGCTACAAATCCGCCAGCAAGGCCGCGCTGGATGCAATCTTGATTTATCGGAAACAGGGCGACGATTTTATGTTGGCTGAGTTTAACTCTGTCAGTCAAAATTTATTCCGTCAAAACATGGAAAACCTAAAAGGAATAGAGCTATCCACTCAGTTGGCGGGTTTTACCGATGCAGTGCTGTATTCTGAGGTGGTCGAGGTTTTTAATAGTGGTAAGCCGTTTGAACAGTATCTGGCAGTGCCATCAAAAGTGTTCAATGCAGAATGGATCAAATTGCAGATCGTACGTACTGATGACGGCGTGGCACTTACCTTGCGCGATGTGAGTGAACGCTTCAAAGCTAAACAAGCGCTTGAGGAAAGTGAGAAAAAGTATCGTCATCTTGTCAATGGATTACACAATCATTTTGTCTATACAAAAGACCTAAAACATAACTTTGAATATTTGAGCGAAGGGGTAGAAACCGTTTTAGGTTACTCGCCCGACGAATTTATTGCTTTGCAACAAGACTTACTCGTAGGTGTTGAAGATGATGTTTTGGCCCAGCGCTTGCGAATTACCCTAGGCGAGCAGGCCGAAACATACACACTAGGTTACAAACGAAAGGATGGAGAACGGGTATATATCGAATTTACAGACAGTCCGGTATTGGACGGTAACGGAACACTCGACCACATTGAAGGGATTGCTCGAAATGTGACCCAAGAGTTTTCACTGAAGCAGAAGATTGAGTTTCAGGCCAATCACGATGAATTAACGGGGTTGGCCAATCGCTACGCGTTTGATCGCCGTCTTGCTGAGGTTATTCAAGAACTCCATTTATCCAAGCAGCCCTCGGTACTGTGTTTTGTCGATATGGACCGCTTTAAACTCGTTAACGATACGTGTGGGCATGCCGCTGGCGACTTGTTATTACGGAAAATTGCAAACTTGTTTGCCGCTCATTGTAATTCAGCTGATGCATTGGCAAGAGTAGGGGGAGACGAGTTTTGTTTCATTTTTAGACGAACCTCATTAGACACAGTAAAAAAGAAGTTGACCATATTGCTCGACGATATTGCTAAATTTAGATTTGAATACGATGGACAGATGTTCTTTGTAGGTGCCAGTATTGGCGTAGTGGAAATCAATCAGGTCGAGGTTTCCGCGTCTGATTACACTGTTACTGCCGATAACGCTTGCTATGAAGCGAAGCGACTGGGTAGAAACCGTTTTTGTGTCTATCGCGTCAATGATGACTCGCATGCAAAAGCGAAATCCGAACTCGATATAGTTGGCGTTATTCAAAATGCGCTTGAAGACAATCGTTTTGAACTCTACTGCCAAGGCATACATCCAATCGTTTCAGAGCAAGCACTCCATCATTTCGAAGTACTGTTGAGGCTCCGATCTCCCGCCAATCCTCGAGAACTAATTAGTCCCGCGCAGTTTATCCCAATTGCCGAAAAGAATGGCCTGATGCACAAGATAGACTACTGGGTTGTTTCAAATACCATTAATGCTCTTTTAAGTAACCGCGACTTTTATGACTCTGTAGGGAAGTGTGCGATAAACCTCTCGGGGGTAACATTAGCTAATGAACAATCTCAACGCAGTATTGTTAATTTGTTATCTAAACAGCATTTAGACTACTCAAAGTTATGTTTTGAAATCACAGAGACTGCCGCGGTGACCAATATAAGTAGTGCTAAACACTTTATTCAGCAGCTCAGAGACATGGGCTGTAGTATCTCGCTCGACGATTTTGGCGCTGGCATGTCGTCATTTACTTATTTAAAAAATCTACCGGTCGACTATGTGAAAATAGATGGCGCATTTGTACGAAATATGCATGAAGACCCGATTGATTTTGCTACAGTAAAAGCTATTCATACAATTGCTACAAGTATGGGAAAACAAACCATTGCTGAATTTGTTGGTGATGAGGCAATTGTATTTGCATTGCGGTCTCTAGGGGTAAATTATGGACAAGGATTTGCGTTGAGTGAACCGCAACCATTAACAAATATTATCGGAGAACAGTAAAATGGGATTTTTAGACAAGGTTTTAGGCAACGCTTCTGAAGTCGATGCAGAGGAAATACAACAGGAGTTGGCACCCATTTTGGCTGATGGTGAGCAAGTTATTCAGGCCTACAAGTTGATCCGCGACATGTTCGTGTTTACCTCAAATCGTCTGATGTTTATTGATAAACAAGGCATGACCGGTAAAAAAGTGGCGTATCACAGTATTCCCTATAAGGCGATCACCCAGTTTAATGTTGAGACGGCCGGACACTTTGACATGGATGCTGAATTAACCATATGGGTATCCGGTCAAAGTCAGCCATTAAAAAGCGAATTGAATAAAGACACTGCGCTGGGTTTACAAAAATCCCTCGCGAACGCAATGTTTAGCTAAATTAGTATGCCATCAAAAAGGGCTGCATGAGCAGCCCTTTTTTGATTGAGCCAACCGTACGTCATGGTGTTGGCGGATGTAAGTTCCGGTCGAAGAAGTTGGTGATGGTATTGAACAAATGGATTTGTGTTTTCTTACCCCGAATACTGTGTTTCTTCCCTGGGTAATCCATTACCTCAAACGGTAAAGCAAGATCTTGCAGGTGCTTGTACAGCATCGTTGCGTGGGTAAACAAAACGTTGTCATCAGCCATTCCATGATAAATCAACATCGGGCCTTTGAGGTTTTCGGCATATGGAAATACCGATGACTGAGTATACAGGTGGTCAACTTGAGTCGGGTTACCCATATATCGCTCGGTGTAATGCGTGTCATACAGACGCCAATCAGTAACCGGTGCACCAGAAACACCCGCGGCGAAATAGTCGGAGGCCTTAAACATACTGATAATGGTCATATAACCACCATAGCTGTGCCCGTGTACGCCAATCCGATCGGCATCAACGTAAGGTAGCGTGCGCAGGTACTCGACTCCCGCAACCTGATCCTGAACTTCAATCTCCCCCATGTTCAGGTAGATGGGATCTTCAAATGCCTTGCCACGGTATTTCGAGCCGCGATTATCGATCGAAAACACCACATATCCTTTGTTTACCCAATGCTGCATCATTAATCCGCGCGCACCGTACCAACGATTCGTAACGACTTGAACGCCAGGCCCCCCGTAGACAAAAACGATCACGGGGTGTTTGCCCTCGAGTTTTTTCGGCGTGTATAACCGGTAATAAAGATCGACATCGTCTTTGGTGCTAATGCTACCAAATGTTGGCTCCACCCATTGTTGTTGAAAACGTGCCAATGGGTGATTGTCATCAATTGCGTTTTCTGACAGCCAGGTCAATTGCTCTCCGCTTGCGCGGTGCACGCTGACTTGCGGCGGTGTGTTGATGGTGGAGAAGTTATCAACATAAATTTCACCGTTGTGGCTAAAGTTGACCTGATGGAAACCATCACGTTTGCTTACGCGGGTAATTGTCTGATCATCGAGCCCAACGCGATAAAGATGGTTCTCTAAAGGAGTATCCTTGCGGCCACTAAAGAAGATGTTGCCGGTTGCTTCATTGACCGCATCTAAAGATGTGACAACCCACTCACCAGAGGTTAACTGTCTTACCAAGCCTTCGTTAAGATTATATAGGTAAAGATGTTTGTAACCATCGCGCTCGGAGGCCCATATAAAATGCTTTTGGTCCTCTAGAAAAACGAACGCGTCGTGCAGATTAACCCAGGTATCCGCAGTTTCAGTGATTAGGGTTTTATTTTGTTTGCTGGCGATATTATAGGCGATCAGGTTTAGGGTTTTCTGGTCACGCGATTGAACCTGATAAGTAAAATGCTGATTGTCGTTGGCCCATTTGCCGCGAGCGAGATAAATATCCTTGTTCTCACCCAAATCAATCCAGTCACGTTGCCCTGTTGCTATGTTTTGCACAGCTAGGGTTACGTCGACATTGTCAGTTCCAGCTAATGGATATTTTTGCTCAATCATCTTAATCGAGTCTGCGTAGATCTCTGAACGTGTGATGACTTCCACTGGCGCTTCATCAACGCGAGTGAAGGCAAGATGTTGCTCGTCAGGAGACCACCAGTAGCCGGTCAGGCGACTCATTTCTTCTTGCGCAACAAATTCGGCCATACCGAACTTAATATTACCGCCGCCTCGACGCGTAATCGCTTTTTCTTCACCCGTCTGGATGTTAAGAACGTATAAGTTTTGAGCCCGGATGAACGAAATATAATTGCCCTGTGGAGACAGTTTGATGTCGGTTTCGAATTCTGGGGTGTCAAGCAGACGCTTGACCTTTGCGGGTGCATCCGCAGTTGCAAGGCGGAAGTAGTAAACGTCGTCGGCCAATGGGAATAGTAAGGCTTTACCATCTGCTGACCAGTCATAACTTACAATTCCGGTTCCTGACAGGCGCATGCGCTCACGACGGGCTTTTTCTTCATCGGATAATTGCTCGTCTCCTTGATGTAAGTCGTCAGAGTTGACTAGCATTCGCGTTTCACCGCTAGCAATGTGATACTCCCACAAATCAAGGCGCTCATAATCATTTTGCTTGCCTTGCAAGAAGGTCACGCGTTCACCATCTGGTGAGATGGACAGGTTCTTCGGCGGAGTACCATCTAGCGATGGTGACGAAAATATGCGCTCAATACTTAGCTCGGTTTGGGTAAAACCGTTTGCGCTAAAAAAGAGTAATAAGGCGATAAGTTTTTTCATTATTATTCTTGCGTGGCTTAAGTTGGCCATAGTGTAGAGCATCAGTTAGAGGATACAAAGTGACAAGCCTAAAATCTGCGATAGTTCTCGGTGCCACCGGGTTAGTTGGTAAGGCATTGACGCAACAGTTATTACAAGACTCACGCTATGGCGAGATAACATTGCTGGTGCGTAAACCTCTCGCCGCAAGTCTGTTTGACGACCCCCAAGGCAAGCTTAATCCAATCGTGATTGATTTTGAGCAATTGCAGGACTACCAAGGGTATTTCACGGTTGACCATGTCTATTGCTGTTTGGGCACAACCATTAAAAGCGCAGGCTGTCAGTCGGCGTTCCGGCGCGTCGATTTTGAATATGTTCATGTTGCGGCTCAGCTCGCAAGGGCACAGCGCGCGAGTGGGTTCGTTTGGGTGTCATCAGTCGGCGCGGACGCGAAGAGTAGCAATTTCTATTTACGGGTCAAAGGTGAACTTGAAAATGCCATCATGACCATGCCACAACTGAATCATGCGGCTGCGGTTAGGCCTTCTTTATTAGTGGGAGAGCGAGAGGAATCGCGTTTTGGCGAACAGCTTGGTATCGCTCTGGGTAGCGCAATTGCGCCATTGATGATAGGCGGTTTACGCAAATATCGCCCGATTCAGGCTGCAGATGTTGCGCAACAAATGATAGGGCTACAACATTTTTAAGTGTAAACAATTTACCATTGACGATAGCCAATGCGCCATGAAAGTCGGAACTGACAGCTTACTGCTGGGCAGCTGGGCTGTCGGCCGACTGAAACAGGATGGTGCTGGCATGAGTACTCCGTTGAGGTGCTTGGACATTGGCGCCGGCAGCGGACTATTGAGTTTAATGTTGGCTCAGTGGGCGGGACGAAACATGCAGGGTTTGGCGGTTGAAATAGACCCAAAAGCCTGTGAGCAAGCACGGCAAAATATCGCTTCGAGTCCTTGGCGAGGTGCCATCGATGTGCTCTTAGCCGACGCTCGGGAATTTTCTGCAGCAAAGACCTTCGATGTCATTATTAGCAATCCCCCTTACTTTCCTGAAGAAGCGTTGCCAACAAACGCTTTCGAACGGCAAACATCGCAGCGACGAATGGCCCGCAATCAACACAGCCTTTCTGTGCTGGCGTTATGCAAAATAGTGGCGAAGATGCTTGCGCCACGAGGCAAGTTCTTTGTTGTTTTGCCCGCGAGCGAAGCTCAAGAACTCGAATTAACAATACAAACCCTTGGGTTGTTTCGTCACGCGATATGCCGTGTTTCAACCATGCAAGGCAAGCCTGCCAGTCGTTTATTGATACAGATTGGCAAGTCGCCGGAGCAGTGCACATTTAGTGATTTAAACGTTTATACCGCCGAGCGCGTATATACTGAAGATTACAAAACAGTCTGCAAGGATTACTACCTGAACTTCTGATGAGTGTGTCATGATCAATCGCGTTGAAAAATTGATGGAACGAATTGATGTACTGGAGTATGTGTGGATGGGGGTGCCGTTCAATGTTCCTCTATTTGAGGTGTATGCGCAAATTCCCAATCCAGTGGCAGATAAAATAGTCAAATTTCAGCAACAAAACCTACCTATTCTTAAGTTAGACAAGTATGATGTGCCGCTTTTTGAACCTTTGGGCATGGAACTCGATAGTATGCCCAAGTATGCGATCGTATTGGCCGATTATCAGGGTAAGCATTTTCGTTTGTTGGCGCGTCCAGCCGATCACATAGAGGGTGTCACTAGCTTGCCGAGACAACAAGTCCGGGGGTCGTCGGTGTTCGCACCGAAGTAAGATTAAATAAAGAGGACAGTATGCTTTTAGTTGCCGAGGCCTTTGGCGCGGTTGCAGTGGTGTTGAATTTCATTGGTTACCGCCAAAATGATATCAACCGCTATCGGTTTATTTCTGCGTTAGCATTGGCCAGCGTGAGTGCACATTTTTTTCTGCTGGGTGCAATGGCCGCCGGTATTGGTTGCGCATTGGCCTGTGTTCGAAATATCGTCGCCATGCGTTACCGCCACAATTGGATTTTGTATTTATTCGTAATACTGAATCTTGCTTTTTTAGCGTATGAGCTATTTGTCCTAAATCACAGTTTGATGATCCTCATAGCCTACGCGAGCTCGCTGATATTCACCGTCGGTTCTATTGTGCTTCAAGATGCGAATCAGATCCGTCGCTGGTTTGTGCTCGCTGAAGTCTTAGGGCTAATTTTTGCGCTCTCGGTCGGCAGTATTTTTGGCAGTATTTTCAATATCAGCAACCTGTTCAGTATCGGCTTGAAACTTTGGCAGGAGCGACGCGTTCAGAAAACGTCAGTTCAGCGCTAAGTTGGCGGGTCCGGAGGGTAACCGGACCATGATTTTTCAATAGGGGGGAGTCAATCGGGGTTAAACAACTTTTCGGAATCAGCTTCCGATAGACAGGCCGAGTCAAAGCGTTTTACTCGGTCCATTGCTATTGGTCCCACTCTGACTTTTTTAAAGGATTCGGTATAGTGTCGGTCGGCATAGGTGCAAAAAGCGAAACCGCCCGATTCTTCCGAGTCCCAAACACAGGCCATATAGTCCGTGTCGGTATCATTGACAAAGTAATAATCAAAACAACTAGAGCCAAACACATCACAATCACTTGTCACTGCTGTGACTTCTACTTTGCATTCAGCGAACGCACTACCGCTGAGTAACAATAAATACACAGTCAGCAATTTTTTCATTGTTTGAGTTCCTTTTTCAGTTTTCAGGCTTACGCAAGACAAGTTCGACACGGCGATTAAGCTGTCTACCTTTTTCCTCAGTGTTGCTGCCAACAGGTGCTAGAGGACCGACACCCTCTGGGCGTAATCGTTGGCTCGCGACGCCGCGCCGAACAAGTTCGGCTACAACCGCAGTTGCTCTGTCTTTTGATAAGCTCAGATTGTGCGACAAGCTACCTGTGTAATCTGTGTGACCAACCACAAATAGATGAATACCAGCGTTTTGACTGAGAAATGTGTAAATGGCGTCAAGCGTTTGTTCTGATTCGGGCTTGAGATCTGCTTTTCCAGATTCAAAGTAGATGCCATATATCGCTATCCTGCCTTGATTTTGGATACCCTGAAGCAGTTCATCAACACTTATTAGTCCGGTCTGCATTTGGCCTTGCTGCAGAATCACAAGCTCATAGCGGGTGTAGTCTTTGAACTGACCCGCGACCAATGTGACCCAATATCGCTCCCCGTGTTGCTGGAGTGAAGTAACCAGCAACCCAAATTTTTCTGATTCATGGGAAACGATAAGTGCATTTTGAGAACCGAATACATGCAAGGGATGGTAATCGTCATCACCTAAACATTCTGCATCAGTGCACTGATATTCTATGCTCCCACCCGCTTCTGTGATTGCTTGTGCATAGTTTTGCATCACTTCCAGGGCGCTTGCACCGCCGGTCTGTTCATAGGCCAGTCGTGTGAGTTCGCCTTCCAGTTTTTGCAATTTTTTGAATGATTGATGATCAGCGGGTACTGCTAGTGGAAAACTAAACTGAGCGTATTGCTCATGGCGTTTTTGCATCAACTCAAAACCTGGATAACGTTCTAGTAACGGATGATCTTCAGAGTCGTCAGCCACGCTGAGGATGGGAAATAACAGTAATAAAACAAACAGTCCATTTAGCCGCATATTCGATTCCTTTTGAATATTTGAGATGCTCGAATTTTAAACGATAAATGAAAGTGTTGATAAAAGTCAAACGAGCAGAGGAGTGAGTTTAGCAACTATGAAACCGTGTTCGAGACACAAAAAAACCGAGCGTTTGCTCGGTCTTTTTTAAACGACTGAAAGCTTGTGTCTTAGGCGTCTTTCTTTACCAGCACCGACACTTTCGCTATTCCAGCTTCCTTGGCTTGGTCCATTACTTCTACGACAATACCGTGCTCAGTATTTTCGTGCGCTTGGATGGCAGCTGAATCGGTATTATTTTCAGCAAGGAATGTTTGGATGTTTGCCACAACACGACGAATGTCGACTTCACGGCCATTCATCATGATTTTGCCAAGTTCGTCGATGCGAATCGACAAAGCTTTACTTGGCTGGTTAACTTGGTTTTGGTTTTCTTTCGGACGATTTACTTCTAAACCTTTCTCTTTAACGAAAGAAGTCGTCACGATAAAGAAGATCAACATGATGAAGACAATGTCTAGCATCGGAGTCATGTCGATTTGGGCCTCATCATCGGCCGAGGTATGCTTTTTTCTTTTCATCTCGTTAGCATTCTTTTTACGTCAATCAGGCTCGATAGTATAACCGCTGGATTAAAAATGAATAGCCCCTCTAGCGATCTTTATCGCAAATAATCGATCATTTCGTCACAAAGATTTGGTGAACGTGGATAGATTGATACGTGCAGTTGTTTTCGCGGAGGAACTGAGTATGTACATAGTGACGCATTCTGCATTGGCCGTATAAAAGCGTGTTAATCATTAATACAGATGGTATAAGTCTTAAAACTCATTAAACATTTTCATGCAATGTTAAACCGAAACGACTTGCACATTATTGAAACCATTTCGCGATTGGGCACCGTAACGCGTGCGGCGCAGGAATTATGCTTAACGCAATCGGCTATCAGTCATGCGATGCGGCGTCTAGAATCACAACAAAATGTAGCCATATGGGAACGTGAGGGGCGAAACGTTCATCTGACAGAAGCCGGTCGGCATTTGCTCGCCTTCGCCAAACGTGTGTTGCCGCAATTTGAGCAAATGGAACTGGAGCTGGCGTCATTTGCCAATGGCGAGCAAGGCAAGCTGAGATTAGGGATGGAGTGCTATCCTTGTTTTCAATGGTTACTGAAAGTTGTCGGGCCATTTCTAAAACTATACCCCGATGTTGACGTAGATGTCTTACGCGAATTTCAGTTTGGTGGTCTCGCCGCATTGTTCAATCGAGAGATAGATATTCTTCTTACGCCGGACCCAATCTACCGCGAGGGACTCGAATACTCACGGGTATTAGATTTCGAGCAGGTGCTGGTAGTGTCAAGCGAGCATAGCTTGTTAGAAAAAGACTTTGTAGCACCAGAAGACCTCAGCAACGAGATATTGTTAACCTATCCGGTAGAAACTAGTCGTTTAGATATATTTACTGACTTCCTGTTACCTGCGGGGATCCGCCCGACAAAGCACAAGCATGTTGAAACAACCGAAATTCTCTTACAAATGGTATCAGCCGAGCGGGGAGTTACTGTGTTGCCGCGCTGGTTGGTGGAGGAGTATCAAGCTGAATTTGATATTGATTGCTTACCGCTTGGTCGCACTGGGATAGTCAAGTCATTGTATTTGGGACAACGCCAAGTCAACGCTCATCCTGCGTTTCACCAGGCATTCGTGCGTATGGCCGGTGGTGACCAGTAAAGACATTAGATATTGGTGTTCTTCGCTTCCAAGGCTTTGCCCAGCGCGCTGAAATAGCCATATAGGTGCTGCGCGACAAGCGCTTTTTCTTCTGGCGTTGGGTAAATACCCATGCGCGCCTCAGTCGATTGTTTGGTGCCTGATACGAGAAACTGGTTCTTAATGGGGTGGTCTTGGAGTACTGACTCAAACGCTCTAGCTGCCATTTCTTGTGGTTGGGCGTAGTAAAAACTGTTCAGGCTCTTATCGATAGCAACGCTGCGCTTGACGTAGGCGTTCGGGGTCCCACGCTCAACATCAATAAACGTTTGCGTGAACATGCTATTGAGTGATTGATTCAACGGGTGCTGATTCATTTTTTTGCGTTCAAACCACGCCGCACTTGCGAATGCGCTTGGGGTCACCGCGGGATACATTTTCGGCGCAACAAAGTGGTCAAAGGCGTGAAACCATTCGTGGGCCAGCGCGCCGCCGCCAGCGTTTTTAGCCATCGAAATTTGTCTGGTTGATGCGCTGTAGTGTGCACTTACATACTTTTGACCACCTGTTCCGTATGCAAGTGATAGTGTTCCATTGAGTGATATAACCGGTGTGGGTACTGATAAAATATCGGCTAAGTCGCACAGGGCATCGAAGAATAAATTGGCCGCTAATTGCTGTTCTTTAGCACTGACCCATTTTCCCACTTTGATACTGCGAAAACCAAAGACCTTACGGATATCATTAAAACTGACATCGCTATCAGCACGATGGTTGTCACCATTTCGATAATACGGTCGATGAATTCGACTTTGCTCTGAGGCGTTTTTCATTGACGTATTGCCTTCACATCGCCAGCTTTACTGCTAAGCGATATTACGAATATTACTCACTGAGTTCTTCAATCAGTTGCTCACACCAATCTGCAATGCGTTGGTCGGTAAGGTCGTATTGGTTTTCATCATCCAATGACAAACCAACAAAGCAGCTTTTGTCTTCTGTCAGCGCTTTTGATGCAGTAAATTGATAGTCGTCATTTGCCCAGTAACCAATGACTTTTGATTGGCGTGCTATCACTTCATCATGCAGCATACCCAGTGCATCTTGAAACCAATCGGCATACCCGATCTGATCGCCAAGGCCAAACAAGGCAATGGTCTTATTCGCTAAATCCAGTTCGCGTACGTCTTGCCACTGAGATTCCCAGTCCTCTTGAATTTCACCAAAGTCCCACGTGGAAATACCAAAAATCAGGACATCGAAGTCAGCCGTTTTGTGCAGGCCCACGTCCTTGATATTAAATAACTGCACGCATTCATAACCAAATAGCTGATTCAATTGATGCTGAATTTTTTCAGCTGCCATTTCGGTGTAACACGTCGTGGACCCATAGAACAGGCCAATATTGAATGCATCTGTGCTCATAATACTTCTGTGAAAACATATTAGTCGTTAATGAAGGTGATGATTTTACCATCTGCTAGGATGACGTTGCAGCTCTGTGCATCACCCGATTTGTCGAGGCGTAACTGTCCCATTGCTGGCGCATTGACCACGTGACCCAATACACTATCCAGATCCTCTGGTTTTGGATCACGTTCATCGACCCGCATGTTGCGTCTTCTTGTCAACCAATTCAACGGTGAGCGCTTGGCGTATAAAACATTGTTGATACGCTCAAAAACTCGGAGTAAACCAGTGGGGAAAGCATTTTTAAATCCACTGCAGGTAAATTGCAGTATTTGCGGACTATTGCGGCGGAACTTTAGCGTAACATCGTAAACGAAGGAGTAGTGCACGTCGCCGCTGAGGATAATAAATTTGGGAGGCGTCTTGTAATGTCTAAATATATTCAAGATCACTTCTGCGGTGCCTTTATGCGCCATCCAGTTTTCCGCATCAACCATTAGCGCTTGACCAAAAAAGGTAAACACTTTCTGCACGGTTTCAATAAATTTTAGCCCATATATTGGCGCGGCAGACACCACAATCACTGAGGGTTTGCCGAGAATTTTTTGTTGGAACTCACACAGCGCTTCCCAATCCAACAGACCAGACGGTTTATCCGGATTTGATTCTGAGCGCCAGCGACGCGTCCTCGTATCCATCACATAAAGCGGTGGGTTTGTGTCAAGGCAATAGTGCCACTGTTGCCAGTCCAGCAGTTGATCGATAAACGCGTCTTGTTGCGACAGACCTTGTTCGGTAAATGTCTCTGACGCTCTTTTCATTAGTGGCTTAAAGACTGTTGGATTATTTGCCCAGCCTTGACACAACCAATAACCCAGTAAAGCATTGCCGATCATGCGTTTGGAGAGAGGGTTGTTGTACACGGCCTCTTCCCATCGACGCGTGAGATTCCAATCATCGGTTACATCATGATCATCAAAAATCATGTACGTTGGCACATGCGCAAACGCACGCGCAACGGCTGGTAGAGATTTGATAAAACCCTCAACATGAGTGGTTTCACTTTGGTACAGATCATGGTATTTGCTGTCTATATGTGACGGTCTTGCCAATGACACAAAGCGCCACATAACTGGCGACCAAACCAAAAGGTACATTGCAATTATTTCGCTCGCCGTGATCAAATGGTTTTTCGCATTGACGGATGTGAAGATAGGCTTGCGTTTAGCTTTGAAAAACAATGCAGCCAATAAGCCGTTGTCTTCTGTCTTCGGCAACAACTGTTCGCGTTGATAGTAACCCAGCGGGGAATCGTCTAATTCATGGCCATTTGAGATACTGGCGCCGTCAAGTGTCTCATCGAACAATCCCAATAGCTCAATAACTTGTCGAATTGCGAACAAGGTTGGGCCTGCGACATCGTCAGCGTATATTTGATCGCCACTCATCATAATTAAATCGGGTGGTTGATCAGGAGAGTCCTGCAGCATCACGTCAATTTGCGCTAGAGCATCGTCGCCTGCGAAGTGAGGCTTGCGACAAGAGCCGTGAATGACATTCGTCAGTGTTTGGTTGTAACAGTATCGAAATGCACTGGCTGATTCGTAGTATAAATCGGGTGCAACAATATCGGCGTGAGTGTTTTTGTCGAGTACGCGATAGCGATAAAAGTGTCCCGGTTGGTGCAAGCCTGACTGATTGACTGTTATTAAATGAATATAGGCTTTTTGGCCGACTTGAAACGTTGACTGTTGCACTGAGTCAGCGCTCAACGGATTTGCGACATGTTGGTCAGGCACTTCCACCTGCCAATCTAAATCCAATTGAATCGGTCGTGACGTGACCAGCCAAATCACTAACTGTTCAGCGTCAACTCGTCTCAGCATAGGCCCAGCGATTACAGCTGGAATATTGGGCTCTGATTGTGTAGTTGAAAATGGTTCGCTCAAGTCAGTGTCTCGTACAACTAATTATCTACCAGTCTATCAGCCTGTTCGAATGACATAAAGTACACGATACTCACGATAAACTACTGCACAGACAAGTATTTGCGACTATTATAGCGTTCAACTCACAATAGCTTGATTTTCATTAAGGGAACTGCGCACGTGTTACTGTCTCAGTCCAATCGCCTAACATTCGCCACTCTTATTGTCGGCGCACTTGTTTTTATACCAGCTTTAATCGCTTGTCAGCCTGCAGCAGAAAATGCAGCTGAGCAGCCGTCAACATCTGCAGCAATTGATCTTAACGGTAAATGGTTATTCGAAGCAGATGGCGAGATCATGCGTGACCCTCAGACGTCTGGGCTGGTAATGCAGGACGGGACATTACTGAGTATCTCAGATGGCAGCGCGATGGCGGAGCAAAGACGGCGCTTGCATGTCATCGATCCTGTTTCAGGTGTCGTTACTGAAAAACTCGGTCCGATGTCTATGTCGTCGCGGGTCCGTCGCAGCTGCTTTTCGCAGTATTTATCAGACGAGCCAGATTTCGAAGCTTTGGTTGTTGACCCTGAAGATAGCAATGTTTTCGTCATCGTGACCGAAGACGCGACTCGGTCAGGTGCTTTGTCTCCGCGTTGTCAGCAGCGCTTCGAGCAAACAGGATCTACGGCATACCCAACCTTGCTCGTAAGGGTTGTGCGCAATGAGCAGAAACTGACTATGACACATGTTAGACCGCTCCAGTATCCGTTGTCTTTTGCCGTGGGTGATTTTCCAAATGACGGTATCGAAGGTATGGCATTTGGTAAGCAACGAGAACTGTATCTAGGCTTGGAAAAAGATGCCGCAGGTCAGCCGCGTATTTTTAGCGTCACCTTAGATGACGCATTCTGGCAGGAAACGGATTTCGCCGTAGTGAAGGATCCTGCGCTGTTACTGCCAACCTTTGAGTCCGGTAACCATCCGATTAATGGTATGGATTTCCTCGAGTTACCGGGGGAACATCCTGGGCTACTGGTTGCAGCCGCGCGCAACGATGACCAGCTGTGGCTGGTAGATTTATCCAACCAACACCCGACACAGATCATAGATTTACGCTTCTTTGCGCCCACTTTGGATACTTCAGGTCAGTGTCCAGAGTTTGAATTAATGGATAATGCGTCCCTAGAAGGAGTCGCAGTTGTAGAGTCATCGATATGGCTAGTCAATGACCCGTGGAAACGCAATTATATGAAGAACCTAGTATGTGCTTCCAATCAAACTCGCTATGAAGCCATGGCGCCGCTATTGTATGAATTACCGATTAATCCCGTGTGGTTAGAGCGCTACACTGCTAAAACTGTCGGTCCTGATGGTTCGCATTAATCCCGTTTGAGATTATCTGCGAAAGTCTTTTTGAATTTCGCTAGCTTGGGCGCAACTACCATGTTGCAGTAGGTATTCTGTGGATTGTTGTTAAAGTAGTCCTGATGATAGTCTTCAGCTTGCGAATAATTGCTTAGTGGCACCACTTCAGTTACTACGGGGTCTGGCCAAATTTTATCGCGTTCTATTTCCGCAATGATGTCTTCCGCAGCGTCTTTTTGCACATCGTCGTGGTAGAACACGGCACTGCGGTATTGGGTGCCGACGTCATTACCTTGTCGATTTAATTGCGTCGGATCATGCAGTCCAAAAAAGATCTCCAAGATACTGCGCAAATTGATCACATCAGGGTTAAAGGTCACTTGCACGACCTCCGCGTGACCGGTTTGGCCTGAACAAACCTGCTCGTATGTGGGGTTCTCAGCATGCCCACCTGCGTAACCTGAATAAGCGCTTTCGACACCTTGAATACTGTTTAATGCAGACTCGATGCACCAAAAGCAGCCGCCAGCTAACGTAATTTGTTCGAGATTGGCCATGCGAATATTCCCCTTTATCGTTTCAATTTCTAACGTGGGCACAAAATACCCTGAGTTCAAGTCATCCACAGCAAGATTTTTACCGTATTACATGACGACTATTTAATTACTGCGGAGGACTCAATGCAGTTCACAGTGTTTTACGACGGTGCGTGTCCCCTTTGTATGGCTGAAATGCGTCACTTGATGAAACGCAATAAAAAAAAGGTGTTGAAATTCGTCGATATTAATCACCCCACCTTTCAGCTTGAATATCCAGAACTGGATAAGCAGGTATTGAATGCCAGGATCCACGGTCGTTGGGATTCGGGAGAGATGTTAACCGGTTTGGATGTGACCTATGCCGCGTGGAAACAAGTGGGTATGGGTTGGTTGTACGCGCCATTGCGTTGGCCAATTATCCGATTTTTTGCCGACAAGGCCTATATCGTATTTGCGCGTCATCGATACAAGATCTCGTATTGGTTGACCGGACAGCGTCGCTGCGAGACAGATGTGTGCATGCCAAACAAGCGAGAAACCAAATGAATGCTGATGGCAAGCAGCGTATTTTGCTCATTGGAGGCAGTGGCGGCATTGCTGAGGCATTGGCTTCACAACTGTTGCAATCAACGCCGGAAAATGAGGTACATATCGTCTCGCGCTCACAACCGCCCGAGACAACAACTTCTGCGCCTACCTGCAGTGTCTCGGTCTGGCACAAAATTAACAGTCTTGACGAGACACAAGTTAAATCACTTGTTGAACAATGGAAAAATACCGGCATACGGTTCGATCGCGTTATATCAACTGTCGGAGTATTGCATGGCGAGGGTATAAAACCCGAAAAGCGTCTCGAAGATATCGACATTCAATCAATGCAGCAGGTGTTTAATGTCAACACTTTGGCTAATGCGCAATGGCTGAAGTATGCTCCGCAGATTGTCAATCGAACTCGCTCTGCATGGGTGGTGTTGAGTGCCAGAGTTGGGAGCATCAGTGACAATCGACTGGGTGGCTGGTACGCTTATCGCGCCTCAAAAGCAGCGCTTAATATGCTTATCAAAACGGCTAGTGTTGAGTTCAAGCGCCGTTTACCCAACACCGTATTGGTAGCCTACCATCCGGGTACGGTCGATACGCAATTGTCCAAACCATTTCAAGCTAACGTGAAGCCTGGAAAATTGTTCACTGCCCAGTTCACAGCTGAACAGCTTTTGTCTCTGCTTGAAAACTTGAGTGTTGACCAAAATCCGCATTATTTAGATTGGCAAGGTAAGACCATTCCCTGGTAGCTCTCTCGCCATTATTTGGCGATTTACCGCAACCTCATGCGCAACGCTATGCAGCTGTTTCGACTGCTGTTACTATGGCGGTAAAAATAGCCGCAGTGATGCAATATCCGAGCGGCACAATAATCATAACAATAATAAATAAGGGAAGGTATCTACATGGCTGCTTCGAGAGAAGAGTTTGGTTCACGTATTGGCTTTATCTTAGCCGCTGCGGGTTCTGCTGTTGGAATTGGTAATCTCGTTGGGTTTCCAGTTGGTGCTGCCAAAAATGGTGGCGGTGCATTTTTGCTGATCTACGCAATCTTTGTATTCCTAATTTGCTTACCGGTAATGCTGGCTGAAATGTCGGTTGGTCGTCATGCGGGTAAGGATCCGTTGGGCGCCTATTCAAAACTCAGTGGCGGCCAAACTGGTTGGAAAATAGCGGGTTGGTTATCCATCATTACACCATTCATGATTGCCGTGTTTTACTTGGTCATCACGGTGTGGATTTTTGGTTACCTATTCGAATCTGCTACTGGTAATCTCGATTTGCTCGCAGATCCCAGTACTTTCGGACAATTCATTAACGGGCAATCCATTTTTATTTATATGGTTGCGGTTTTAGCAATTGTCTATTTGATTTTACAAGGTGGCGTGAAAGAGGGTATTGAGCGGGCGGCAAAATTGATGATGCCTGCCTTATTTGTAATGTTGTTAGCGCTCGTTGTATTCGTATTAACTCGGGATAATGCGATAGAAGGCGTTAAGTATTATCTGATCCCTGACTTCAGTAAAATCAACGCGTCTGTGGTCAATGGCGCATTGTCGCAGGCGTTTTTCTCCTTGTCGTTGGGCATGGGGATCATGATCACTTATGGTAGTTATAACAATCGCAGAGCGGATATTCCTGGCTCAGCGAAATTGGTCGCCCTGACCGATACTGCTGTCGCATTTGTGGCTGGCTTGATGATATTACCGGCGATATTTTCGTTTAACCCCGATATTGACCCTACCCAGTTAAGTGATTCATCCATTAGCATGATCTTCACCTTTTTACCGAAGATCTTCCTAGCCTTACAAGCGAGTTTGGGGTACTTCGGGGCGAGTATCGTTGCCAGTGTGTTCTTCTTGTTAGTGTTCTTTGCGGCGATAACCTCAATTGTTTCAATTTTTGAGGTACCGGTTGCAGCATTAATTGACGAAAAAGGCGTATCACGGAAAACGGCTCTCGGGATACTAGGTGTATTGCTGGCGTTGCTTGCTGTGTTCTGTGCCTTGTCTTTCGGAATGGTCGGCTTCTTCACTGAGTTCACGAGCTATGCGGGCAGCACTAAATCGTTCTTCGATGTCGTTTACGATGTCTTTTATGACACCATATTGCCGCTAAACGGTTTATTAATTTGCTTGTTTGTCATCTACCGCTGGAAAAAAGCTAACTTCAATGCGGAGCTTGACGAAGGTGCGCCACAGTACAAAGGCTCATTCTTTGAGCGTTATGTCGATATTTCAGTTGGCACCTTCATACCGGTAATTTTGCTGGTCATCTTCGTTAATACCGTTGCGGTTAAATATTTCGGTATTTCACTGTTCGGTTAACATCTGAAACGGGCTGGTGTAGTGCAGCGCCAGCCCCAGTGCTTGCAAGCTTTTCGTACAATCGATGGTCTTTCCTTGCAATGCTTCATCTACGGGTAACACAAATTGGGGGGGAGGCAGTGCTAGTTGCTTCGCGGCCCATGTGTAATATTCGTATCGAGAAGGATGATCAGGCGCACAAAGGTGCAAGGTTCTTCGTTTAATAGGCTCGATTTCACACAATACCAGCAAGGCATTAACCACATCGGTTCGATGGATTAAATTCACAACGTGATGGCCATTTTCGATATCGCTACGCAACACCATACGTCGCACTGGATGACGCTGTTCACTGATCAAGCCAGCCAAACGCAAAATATAGTGTCGCTCAGGTAGTAATTCACGCAGAATCTCTTCAACTTCAACATGAGCTTTAGCGGAGTTCGTTTGTGGGGCTACAGCACTATCTTCATTGACCTGTCGGGTTGCACTGCCATAGACCGAGCTGGTGCTGACAAATACAACGCGTTCAATATCAGTCTGAACGGCATGTTCAAGTAGGGTGCGCATTGCTCTAACGTACGCGTTGGGATCCCGGCGGTTCAGTCCTGCAGCGATGGCAATAACCCAAACTTTTGCCGTTGTTAATTCAGTCTGTTGGAATGATTCGGGCTGGTATACATCGACATCGATGGCCCGTACACCCGCTTTGTTTAGTTGTTCGCGTTTCTGCGAGTCGCGACTCGTGCCGACAACGTCAACGCCGTTGTTCAGCAGTTGGTGTGCCAACTCGCTGCCTAACCATCCACTACCAATGATCGCAACAGGTGAGAGTAACCGAGTGTGTATGTTCATTTGCGCAAAAAAAAAGCCCTACAGAGTAGGGCATTATAGGGAGATGGGAGGTGGATTTACATACTGTATTTGTGGTTTTCAATGTCCAACAGGTTGAGTGATTTCAACTCTGGAACATTAGAAAGTTGGGTCTCTGCGATATCGGCTACACTCAATACACCGCATAGTTGTTCAGCTTTTTCTTCAAGTTCGATACTTTGTGCTTCAACGCGCTGTTCAATCGACTCACCGAAGTTTTCCATGCGAGCCTCGAAGGCGTCCATATCGCCGCCGCCCCAGAGCATTTCGGTGCCGATAGCAATCAGAATACGGCCCATTGAGTTTTCGATTAGGTGCTCGACTTTTTCTTCAAACTCGGTTTCCCACGAGCTATCGATGAAGTTACCTTCTTCGAAGCTGGTCGAGTTCATTTTGAATGCGCCGTTTTCGGCGTAGAAGTGCTGATCCATCTTGGTATTGACTTCTTCAAATAGATCTTGGAATTCAAGTGTAAGGTCGTCGTCATAGCCTAAAAGCTCGCCGAATACTTCGGTCACGGCTGTGCTAGCAATCGCGACGGCGTCAGTTGCGATATTAACTGTCAGTGGAACTGCTTGCGTCATGTTTGTGTAATAGCTTTGTGCGGCGGCCTGCTCAGCGGCTGACAACTCCAGTAAACTTCCGTCGACATAAACATCGCCATAGGGATTAAACTCAACTTCAGTTTTATCATCTAACGTAATCGTCAATTGTTCATCCGCAAACTCAAGCGATCCTTCAAACTGGATGTTGCATTGGTCTGAAAAATGTCCATCGTTATGGGCGTATGCACCACTCGATAGACAAAGTGTCAAAGCGGTAGCAGCAGTCAAAAAGGTTGAGCGTTGAGTCATCGTTTCTTCCTTTGGGTTCGTATTGGATTATTCTCTATGGACGAAGTATTTCAATTACTGGGCCAAAATTAAAAAGCCTTTAAAAACAGCTATTTGTGATTTTTTAGGCAGGAAACGTATCTCACGACTTTTTGATTTTTAGCTCCAAAGGCTAAAAAGTGGCGAATTTGACCAAGGTCAACAAATGTGCAGAAAAGACCAAAGTAGAATACCAAACTGGATTCGCTTCAGGCATAATGCGCGCAGTTTGAATTTAACGGTGGATTGGTTATGGCAGATTGGCTAAACGCAATATTATTTGGTGTTGCACTGGTTGCTCTAGTGCTTGGGTTGAGCAGTGTCATCATGGGCTTCCTATCGGATAAGACCGGTGCAGAAGCACTAAAAGAGCGTATTGAGTATGGTTACTTAGGCGTGGCGGCGATCGCGGTCAGCGCACTGATGGGTTACCTTCTCGCGTAATAAGGATACATGCTGCTAGACGCGTATTCGTTTTAGATCTTGTCGTAGCCTCTGTTGAGGCTACGTTTGTTTTTGGGCTACAGTTTTACTTGCGCTACGTTATCGCGCTGGTAAGCGCTTAAGCCGAACACCGGCAACATCGCAATCGCGTGATCAAAGATGTCCGCCATTATCCCTTCGTACGCTATCCACTCTTGATTGGCGCTAAAACAATAGATCTCCAAAGGTATCCCAACTTCAGACGGTTTAAGTTGGCGGACCATTAGGGTCATCTCTTGATTGATTTGTTTGTGTTTACGCAAATAATTTTCGAGGTAAGCGCGGTACGTGCCCAGGTTGGTCAATCTGCGACTGTTGATCAAATCATCAGCGCTAATATGTTGTTCATTATTGTGCTGCTTAAGCGCTTCTTTCTTGCCATCGATGTACTGCTGAATATATTTTACTTCCGAAAAGCGATTGAGCATGTCTTGATCACAGAAGCGAACGCTGCGCAGGTCAATATTCAGAGAACGTTTTATCCGACGTCCCTTCGATTCACTCATACCGCGCCAGTTTTTTACTGCTTCGGTGGTGAGTGAATAGGTGGGTAGTGTTGAGATGGTTTTATCCCAGTTTTGCACTTTAACGTTGGTTAAGCCAATCAAAAGGATTTCACCGTCTACGCCATATTTGGGCATCTCGATCCAATCACCGGTATTGAACATTCGGTTAGCCGCGATTTGTATTCCTGCCACAAATCCGAGAATCGTGTCGCGGAAAATCAGTAGCAGTACTGCAGCAATAGCAGTCATTCCCGAGAGCAAAATTATCGGGCTCTTATCGATCAATAAGCTAATAACCAGCACGATAGCAATGATCGTGACGAGTAGTTTTGCTACTTGAATAAAGCCGGTGATGGGAGCACGGCGAGCAAGATTAGAAGCGTTGTACAGATCTTCTATGGTATTCAGAATAGAGGTGACGATGAACAGCGATGCGCCCACCAAATACAGCATCGACAGCCGTTCGATCGCGATCAATGCCTTAGATTCAGGGGACAGCAAAATACCTGCAAATAGGCTAATCACTACGGCTGGAATGATGTGGCCACAGCGCCTAAAAAAGCCATGTTTGTGAAGTTCGTCGTCCCACTTACCGCGTGTTTTCATCACCAGCTTCGTGACTTTGTCGTTCACTATGATTCGCGTAAACCACAGTGATAGCCAAGCTAAAGTCCCGATCACGCCAAAAGCACATAGCACATAGAGCAAACTATCTTGAGTTGCTTGCGGCTCTATTTGCTGTACATAGTGTAAAAACGTTTCCTGCAGGCTTTGTTCCGCGAACATAGGCTAGCATCCCAGTAGTTGCTTTAACCGTTGATCTTTAGTGTGCCACAAATCATTCAACCATTGCTGGAATCTTTGTTTGAAATTGTTGTTGTTGAAATAGTCTCCGATCACGTCGTCGTTGACTTCTAATACTCTTACGTCAATAACGATGTGTGTCATTTGGCCGCTCAGCATTTCAAACATCGGATGGCGACGGTTTTGCGGGTAGGCGATGGAAACGTCTAGGATGTTAGTAAATAATTCACCCATGGCAGCGAGTGTGAACGCAATGCCGCCTGCCTTTGGCGGTAACAAACATTCAAACGGGCTGTTCTTTTGCTGGTGTTTCTCGTCGGTAAAGCGCGTTCCTTCAACAAAGTTGATGACCGTTGTCGGTTGAGATTTAAACTTTTCACACGACTTTCGAGTAGTTTCAATATCTTTGCCGCGTAAATGCGGATTTTTCGCGATAAATGCTTGTGAGTATCGGCGCATAAACGGCATGTCTAATGCCCACGCGCCCAGCCCTACAAAAGGCAACCAAATAAGCTCTTTCTTGAGGAAAAACTTCGGCGGTGGAATGCGTCCGTGGGCAAACTCAATTAATAGGATAATGTCCAGATAGCTAAGGTGGTTGGCAACGATCAAGTACCAATTGTGTTGACTCAGCTGTTGATCGATTCGGTAGTCAAACTGAACTGGGTTAAATAGTCTAATCAGACCCACACTTATCTTACCAAACCACAGCATAAAGTTATGCATGACCGGATTAATGAATCGGCTGGCAATGGCTTGGCTGAACAATAATTTGAATAGCCCGAGCAGAATGATCAAGCCACCCCATAACGCGAGGTTGAGCAACTGCAACGGTAGGTGAAGAAGGAAAATGAAAGGAGCTAGTACTACGCGCATAGAAAACTTAATCAGAGGTTCTTAGTTGTGACAATTCCCGATCTTTATCGGACCAAAGGCCATTTAACCATTGCTGGAAGACAGCGCGCTGCTGTGGATCTTCAAAATAACGCTGATTAAATATTTGCTGCTCGAACAGATCGGCGATGGGGGTAACGCTCACCGAAACATGGATCTGCTTAACTTTACCGCAGACAAAATCCCAAAAAGTCGGTGTTCCTGCTGGATAATCGATAGTGACGTTGACTAATTTATGCAACTGCTCACCCATGGCGCTCAGCACAAAAGCGATACCTCCGGCACGGGGTTTAAGTAGATGCAAATAAGGTGACGCTTGGCGATCATGCTTGGCTTGAGTATACCGGGTCCCCTCGATGAAATTCATCACACTGACAGGCTTGCTCTGAAACTTCTCACAGGCTTTACGGGTCGTTTCCAAGTCCTTTCCTTTCAAATGGGGATTTTTGGCGAGGAAGGATTTGCTGTAGCGGCGCATAAAGGGAAAATCTAACGCCCACCAAGCTAAGCCCAAAAATGGTACCCAAATCAGTTCTTTTTTAAGAAAAAACTTTAAAAACGGTATCTTACGATTAAAAATACGCTGTAGAACGAGGATGTCGACCCAGCTTTGATGATTGGCAACGACTAGGTACCAATCATTGACAGAGAGCTGAGATATGCCTTCAACGTTGAACTGTGTGCGGCTAAAAATATTCTGATTGATGCGATTGATACTGATCCACTGTGTAGCACATCCATCCAGAAGGTATGAGACCCAGCGTTGCCAAATGGCAATGGGCAGCAGTTTAAGTACCGATAAACACATGATCGGCACAACCCAAAACAGTGTATTGATGAAGTAAATCAATACCGATAGGCTGCCGTTCAAATTGTAGCCTATAGTTTTTAGCATGATGTATAGGTACCTTGCGCTGAAAAATTTGTGGCGCATTGTATACGAATTCATCCAAAATCCGAACCATTACAATAGCGGCTGAGTGTAGCTCACCGATAAAACGACAGGAGAGTGACCATGTCTGGGGTCATTACATGCAAAGCGGCGGTTGCCTGGGAAGCCGGCCAACCGTTATCAATTGAAGAAGTGCAAGTTGCTCCGCCGCAGAAAGGCGAAGTGAGGATTAAAATAATCGCTACAGGGGTTTGCCACACAGATGCCTACACACTGTCAGGTGACGATCCGGAAGGCAAGTTCCCATGTATTTTAGGTCACGAAGGCGGCGGAATCGTAGAGGCTGTTGGCGAAGGCGTTGAGAGTCTATCGGTCGGTGATCACGTTATCCCCCTGTACACGCCAGAATGCGGCGAGTGTAAATTTTGTCAGTCGGGTAAGACGAATCTATGCCAGAAAATTAGGACAACTCAAGGCCAAGGCCTAATGCCCGATGGTACGAGCCGTTTTTCCAAAAATGGCGAGACATTGTTCCATTATATGGGCTGCTCGACATTTGCCGAATACACGGTATTACCCGAGATTTCCTTAGCCAAGATAAACCCTGACGCGCCATTAGAGGAAGTTTGCTTGTTGGGCTGTGGTGTCACAACCGGAATGGGAGCCGTGCTGAATACTGCGTCAGTAGAGGAAGGGGCTACCGTCGCAATCTTTGGCCTTGGCGGAATTGGTTTGTCGGCTGTCATTGGTGCCGTTATGGCGAAAGCTTCGCGCATCATTGCGATCGATATCAATACCAGCAAGTTTGATTTAGCCAAACAGCTCGGTGCTACCGATGTTGTTAATCCGAGTGATTACGACAAACCGATTCAGGATGTAATCGTTGAAATGACCGATGGAGGGGTGGATTACTCTTTTGAATGCATCGGCAACGTAAACGTTATGCGCAGTGCACTAGAGTGTTGCCATAAAGGCTGGGGAGAATCTGTGATTATTGGTGTGGCCGGTGCAGGGCAAGAAATATCAACCCGGCCGTTTCAATTGGTAACCGGCCGCGTTTGGCGCGGAACAGCATTCGGTGGCGTCAAAGGTCGCAGCCAATTACCTGATATCGTAGAACAATACCTCGCTGGCGAGATCCCATTAAAGGAATTTGTTACGCATAAAATGCCGTTAGGTGAAATCAACGAAGCTTTTGACCTCATGCATGAAGGTAAAAGTATTCGCAGTGTCGTTTCGATGAGCCATCAGGCCTAAGGTCCAAGCATGAATATACTGTCTTTACAGCGTGTCTTTGAGGGACACTTGATTCGTTTTGAGCATCCATCGAATGTCAACAATTGCACCATGACCTGTAGTGTGTTTTTACCTCCCATAGCCATTCGTGAAAGTGAGCCTCTAGCGGTTCCCGCATTGTATTGGTTATCGGGGTTAACGTGTAATGACCAAAACTTTGCTCAAAAAGCTGGAGCGTTTCGTGCCGCTGCGGATCTGAATCTTGCCTTAGTGATGCCTGACACAAGTCCCAGAGGGTATGGCGTTGCAGACGATGTTGACGGTGCCTATGACTTTGGGCTTGGCGCCGGGTTTTACGTCGATGCTACCGAGCCTGCCTATGCCTTGAACTATCAAATGTACAGTTACATTGTCAGTGAACTACCGCGCCTGATTAAAGATCAGTTTAATGTAAACGGCCGTCAGAGTATCTTCGGGCATTCTATGGGAGGGCATGGCGCATTGGTCATAGCAATGCGCAACGCGGATAAATACCAATCGGTTTCGGCGTTCAGTCCTATTTGCCACCCAAGTGATTGCCCGTGGGGACAAAAAGCCTTGCGTGGATATCTTGGTGAAAACGACGAACTCTGGCAACAATATGATGCGACGCGACTGATCGCATCGACTAAACCGTCTTTGCCAATTCGTATTGATCAAGGTGGTGATGACGAGTTTCTTGAGTCGCAACTTAAACCCGATGCCCTCGTCCAGGCAGCGCAACAGAATGACATTGCATTGCGCTTTGAAATCCATCCTGGCTACGACCACAGCTATTACTTTATTAGTACTTTTATCGACAAGCACCTTGCCTTTCACGCTGAGTATTTATACGGTGAAGCATAAGTCGAACGGGTTGAACTCTGCATTGGGGTAAAGATCGAATGTCGCTTGAAGAATTAATGACGCGAAATGTGGTGGTAGTGGATATGGATGATCGGCTCCACGTTGTACGCGACTTATTCATCCGCCACAAATTTCATCACTTACTCGTTGTTGATAAAGAGAAGCGCCTAGTCTCTGTCGTATCAGATCGAGACTATTTCAAAGCGACAACCCCAAATGTTGATCGGCCCGCGGCTAATGCAAAAGATCTTGCGACGCTAGATAAACGCGTTCACCAAATAGCATCCCACAAGTTAGTGAGTATCAGTGAAGGTTCGAGCATCAAACAAGCGATTACTTCCTTCAGACAATACAAAGTGTCGTGCCTACCGGTTGTCAACGACGACAATAAACCGGTTGGAATTATAACATGGCGCGACGTCATCTATTGGCTGTATGACCGGATAACCTAGCTTGCATCCCCTCAAACCTTAAACGCCGATACACAGATAATGTGTAAAAGTGTGCTACCATTGCGGCTCTTTTTCCGCACAGCCATTGAGTATTTAACCTGCTCAGGTATGAGTAACGATAGCTGCGGTAGCAATTTAGATTAAGTGGACCCTTAGAACGTGAGTAATAGTGTCGAGCATCGACAATACGTAGATGCAGCCCGCCGTTTTTCAGTAGCCCCAATGTTGGATTGGACTGATAAACACTGTCGTTTTTTTTACCGCCTGATGAGCAAGCGGACCTTGCTGTATACCGAAATGGTGACAACTGGCGCAATCATCTACGGCAAAGGCGACTACTTAAGCTTCAATCACGAAGAACATCCCGTCGCTCTGCAACTTGGTGGTTCTGACCCTGCGGCAATGGCTGAATGTGCATCACGCGCTCAAACACTTGGTTATGATGAGATCAACATTAACGTTGGGTGCCCATCAGACCGCGTAAAAAATGGTCGATTTGGTGCATGCTTGATGGCCGAGCCCGAGGTGGTCGCCCAGTGTATTACTGCGATGCAGGCAGAAGTTGATATTCCGGTAACGGTTAAATGTCGGATCGGCATTGATGATATGGACGAGTACAAAGACTTATCCAGATTCGTCAATATTGTTGCCGCAGCCGGTTGTGAAACCTTTATCGTTCATGCCCGCAAGGCATGGTTGCAAGGATTAAGTCCAAAAGAAAACCGAGACATACCACCGCTGTGTTATCCGCGAGTCTATGAACTAAAACAAGAATTCCCCGCGCTAAACATTTCAATCAATGGTGGCATAAAGACCCTCGATGAAGCCAAACAACACCTGAGTTATGTTGACGGCGTGATGATTGGGCGAGAAGTTTATGCCAACCCTTTCATGTTGACGCGGGTGGATGCTGAAGTCTTTTCTGCGCCATTAAACACCGTAACGCGAGAGTCGATCGTAGAAGAAATGAGCCAGTATATTCGTCAGCAAGTATTACTGGGGGAGCGTGAATGGCACGTGGCTCGCCATATGCTTGGGTTGTTTCAAGGTCAGCCCGGTGGCCGTGTTTGGCGACGCTACTTGAGCCAAAATGGTACAGGCCGCAATCCTCAAACCGATGTTGTACTGCGCGCACTTGATGCGGTTCACGATACGATTAGCAATTTGCGCCGCGCGGATTCACTTGCCGGTTAAATAACAATTATGTTGGCTAATTTGACGAAATACGTGGTCAAATTAGCTAACTCTTTCAACTTCACACAGCTTCTTCTCATTCGTCTCTTTTCGATATATTCCAAAATAGATCATAAAAAACAATGATATAAGCTTGTTTTGAAAAACTGGCACAAGTATCGCTATAAACCTTACAAACGCACCAACCCAGCGGTTTGAAAGGAAAAGACAATGAAACTATCTAAATCAATTTTTGCAACGGCAATCATCGGTAGTTGTTTAGTCGCACCTGTTGCGAGTGCACAAGAGACAGTACTACAAAGTTTGGTTAGCCGGATGCTCACCAGTGTTGTTGAAGTAACAGTAGACGAGTTACAGAACCAAGCGACCGAGAGTGTAGCCAATGCCGCACATAACTTTAGTGAGTCAACTGAGACGACCAACACTAAAGTCACAGTGACTGAAATTGCAGCCACGCAAGAAACGAATAAATCATCTAAATCAGAATAATTGAGGAAAAGACCATGGGAATGTTTTCACGAATTTCAGATATCGTTCAAGCCAATATTAATGCGATGCTAGATAAAGCCGAAGACCCTGAAAAGGTCATTCGCTTGATTATTCAAGAAATGGAAGAAACGCTCGTTGAGATCCGTTCTGTGGCAGCGAAAAACCTCGCTGAACAGAAACAGCTGGATCGAAAAATTGCTGAGTACACTAAACAAGCGATTAACTGGCAACAAAAGGCACAATTGGCTGTTGATAAGAATCGAGACGACTTAGCACGAGCAGCATTGACCGAAAAGCATAATGCAGAGGCCAAAGTATCTGAATTGGAGCAACAGAAAGCTCAGCTAGACGAGGTTATTGCTTCGATTCAAGCGGATACCGGGCGCTTACAAGCAAAGCTAAGCGAAGCTAGAACAAAGCAGAAAAGTCTCGTCGTACGTAAGCAAAATTCGACGGTTCGCTTGCAAGCGAAGCAAGCGGTAAATAGTAATGCTGTTACTGACGCTGTGACCCGTTTTGAGCAATATGAGAGCCGTGTCGAAGCGCTCGAAGCGCAAGTAGACGCATTTGATATAGTGCCGTCGGCGACTAATTTAGAATCTCAGTTTGCTGAACTTGAAAAAGACGAAACAATCGAGTCAGAGCTGGCGAAACTGAAAGCCAAAGTAACGAAAAAGCCAGTCAAAGCAGCAACCAAAACAAAAGCGGCGGCTTAAGCAGCCGCCCTCAACTTTTCTTCACGGAGACGAAAGCTATGAAACAATCATTTGATATCCAAACGTTTTACCGCAGTCGTCATGAAAAAATCATTACAGGCTTGGCGGGCGGTTTGGCTCGCAAGTTCGAATTTGATGTTTTCTATGTACGTGTTGCGTTGATCATCGGCATGTTCTTAGCGCCAATGTTTTGCGGTATGGCCTATCTAATCGCGAGTTTAATTACCAAGGAGCGCTAGTATGAAAAAGCTATTAGTTGCAGTTTTGGTCATTTGGACGTTGGTCTATTTCGTAGATTTTCCATCGATCAGCACGATGCACTGGCATCTCGACCTAGAACCTATGGGTGGAACGGCAGTTGAATGGCTGTTCGGAGGCCTGGTATTACTGTTTGTATTTGTTGTATTGGCGGCCATACTCGCAACCGGGATTCTCGCGGCGTTTGTTTTCGCCGCTGTTGTATCAGTATTCTGTTTTATCGCACTGGGTTTAAGTGCCCTTTGGCCAGTTGCCATCGCCATTGCACTATATCTATTGTGCAGAGATAAACCGCAAAATAGCTATTAGCACATATTCCAGCAGTTGTTGTTGGCAACGCGCTACGAATATGCTGTGATCGACTACACTTTCTTTGTGCCCCAGCTTTCAGGGGCTTTACTTTTCGGGTGATTAAGGGATTTATGAAGAGCTTTTTTACACCAAAATCAATATCCGCAGTTGTCGGTTCGATCGTCTTTTTACTCATACTTATTGGCTGGTACTGGAGCTTTGAACCAGATGTATTCGACGTAAACCAGCGCGCCAGCCAAAATGCTATCGACATGAATGAGCAAGTGGTGGCTGGGTATACGGTAACCACCGCCTTAATTGAAGTGGGTGATACATTACTTAACAAACCCGGAGGCTACCTTGCGAACGACATTACCCCACCGTCAGTAATGCTCGACAACATGCCAGCGTGGGAGTTTGGTGCTTTGGAAATGATGCGTGACCTCGCTTTGGCGATGCGTAAGGATTTTAGTCGTTCACAATCTCAATCGGTGGAAAACCAAATGCTGGTTCAAGCCCAGCCCAAGTTGAATATCGATCATCGAAGTTGGTTGTTACCGTCTGCAGAGTCACAATATTCGGATGCATTAGACTTGCTGAAACAATATCGTTCTCAGCTGGGTGACCAGCAAGCTGACGGCAGTCAATTTTATACCCGAGCAGACAATTTAAGAGAATGGTTAAAGCAAGTTGAAAAACGTCTTGGGAGTTTGTCGCAGCGCTTGAGTGCAAGTGTTGGGACTGAGGTGCTCAATACCGATCTTGCGGGTGATCCTGCCGCTCATCAGTCGACTCCAACAAACAGCAAATTACAAACCAAAACCAGTTGGTTTAAGTTAGATGATAATTTCTATGAAGCGAGAGGAGCAAGCTGGGCGTTACTGCATTTCCTCAAAGCAATTGAAACAGACTTCGCTGATGTTTTGGAAAAGAAGAATGCCAAAGTAAGCTTGCAACAAATAATCCGCGAGCTTGAAGCAACTCAGCAAACAGTTTGGAGCCCAATGATTCTTAACGGCAGTGGTTTCGGCACATTGGCCAATCATTCACTTGTTATGGCGAACTATATTTCGAGGGCAAATGCTGCTTTAATAGAGCTTTCAGAACTTCTAAATCAAGGTTGATAATTCATGCGCCAAATTACGAAGGTTATTTTGGGTGCCGCTGCCTGTCTGTCTGTTTCTGCTCAAGCGGATACAGTTTTGGGTGTGTATGCCGGTGCTCAAGTATGGGATATGGAAACGCAAGGCGGTTTTGCGGACCAAACCACACTGACACAGTTTAATTTTGATGCTCAAACCAACGGGGCTTTTTACGTTGCCCTTGAACATCCTGTACCGTTGGTGCCAAACGTTAAAGTGAAACGCACGCAAATGGATACAGACGGCAGCACGCTGTTGACGACTTCATTTACGTTCGATGGTGAATTATTCACTGCAAATACAAATGTCGATACGGTGATTGATTTGACCGCAACGGATTTCATCTTGTATTACGAAATCTTTGACAATGATTTGTTCAGTGTGGATATCGGTATTAATGGTAAGAACGTAGATGGCACGCTGGTTGTTGATGCGCCAGACTCAGGCATCACGGCCCGACAGTCTTTTAGCGGTATCGTCCCGATGGGGTATTCTCGTCTCGCATTTGGTTTACCTTTCACCGGACTCGGTGTGTATGCTGAGGGCAGTTATCTGGCCATCGATGACAGCAAGGTCAGTGATATTGAAGTCGCGCTTACTTACAGTTTTATTGAGAGCTTAGCATTAGATTTAACCCTTCAACTGGGCTATCGCGATACCACTGTGGAACTTGATGATCTCGATGATACCTACACCGACCTCGGTTTTGATGGTGTTTTTGCCGGTATAGAATTTCATTTTTAGAAGGTTTTTCAAGTAAAAGCGATTTTGTAAGTCAATTCTGTAATAAAAAATCGTTTTTAATTCTTTCCTGTTTATCTTCATAATCGCTAGCCTTCACAATTGACAGTGAAGGCTAGCGTTTTTGTATCTGCCTTTAACAAGTATTTATCTGGAGTTTATCTGTGAGTGCTCAACAACCGGGTATTTTAAGCCCTGAACAATGGAACCTGATAACACAGGCTATCGCACCGCTAAATCGCGACCAACTAACGTGGGTGAGTGGCTATCTAGCGGGTCTTGCTGCGAGTGGTGAAAGTCTGCAAGCTGGTGTATCAGGCAATACAGTTGGCGCAGCCAGCAGCGGTGAAACATTTACCGTTATGTATGGCACTCAAACAGGCAATGCCAAGGGAATTGCATCGAGCTTACATAAACAGCTCGAAGCGGCAGGGGTTGCCACAAAGTTAGTCAGTATGGCGGATTACAAACCTCGCCAGATTAAAAATGAAACGCATTTAGCAATCGTCGTGAGTACGCACGGCGAAGGCGATGCTCCAGATGATGCTATCGAGTTTCACGAATTTCTCGGAAGCAAAAAAGCGCCTAAATTGCCAAACTTGAATTACGCGGTGCTGGGTCTGGGCGACACCAGTTACGAATTTTTCTGTCAAACCGGAAAGGACTTTGATAGCCGCCTCTCGACATTGGGTGCAACGGCATTAGTTGAGCGTGTTGATTGTGATGTTGACTATGAGGATGCGGCGAACAAGTGGGCTGAAACGCTGGTTGAAAAGGCCAAAAAGACGATGGTACAAGGGGCAACCAATGTTGCTAGCAATGTTGTGCCAATGGCCACGGCTGCAGAGAGTCAAAGTCAATACAACAAGCAAAACCCATTTCCTGCGCCGCTGTTAGTCGCACAAAAAATCACTGGTAGAGATTCAATCAAGGACATCCAGCATATCGAGATCTCGCTTGAAGAGTCGGGTCTGACCTACCAACCTGGTGACGCATTAGGTGTTTGGTTTAAAAACGATCCGGCGATTGTAACTGAGCTACTCGCATTAACCGGTATCGCGGCAGAACAAACGGTTGTGCTTAAAGATGTAACGCTAAATATCCAAGAAGCATTGGCATCAAAGTTGGAACTGACCTTGAGCTATCCCGGATTTGTTAAGGCATATCAAGCGCTTGCTAAGCATGACGATCTACAGGCAATTTTAGATACGCCTGCCGATCTCAGAGCATTTTTAGAGCAACGTCAGATCATTGATGTTGTTCGAGAGTTTCCTGCCAAGCTGGAAGCGCAACAGCTTGTTGACGCATTGCGTCCGCTGACGCCGCGGCTGTATTCGATTGCATCCAGTCAAGCGGAGGTTGACGAGGAAGTTCACTTGACGGTTGCTCATGTCGACTATCAATTCAACGACAAGCGACATCAAGGTGGGGCTTCAGGCTACTTGTCAACTCGACTAGAAGAGGGACAAGAAGTCGGTGTTTTTGTCGAAAAGAATGATAATTTCAGGCTACCTCAAGACAGTAACACACCGATTATCATGATTGGTCCGGGTACTGGCATTGCGCCGTTTAGAGCATTCATGCAAGAGCGTGAAGCAAACGAGGCAGAAGGTAAGAGCTGGCTCTTCTTTGGCAACCCGAATTTCACCCAAGATTTCTTGTACCAAACTGAATGGCAAGGGTATTTAAAGAGCGGGGCGTTAAGCAAAATAAGCTTGGCTTTCTCGCGCGACCAAGCCGAGAAAATTTACGTGCAAGATCGCATATTAGAAAATGGCGAAGCGCTATTCGAGTGGCTAGAAGCTGGCGCTCATGTATACGTATGTGGCGACGCAACGCGCATGGCAAAAGATGTAGAGCAGGCGTTACTAGACGTTATTAAAACTCACGGCAAAAAAGATGATAAAGCGGCCAAAGCTTATCTGATTGAGCTACGCAAAGCGAAACGTTATCAGAAGGATGTTTACTAATGACTGACAAAACTAATTACGTTGTTGAAGGTCAGCTTTCTGACAACGAACGTTTGAAAGCTGAAAGCCGTCACCTACGCGGCACTATCACTGAGGATCTACAGGACCAGGTTACCGGTGGGTTTACGGCCGATAACTTCCAGTTGATTCGGTTTCACGGCATGTATCAGCAAGATGATCGTGATATTCGAAATGAACGCACCAAGCAGAAGTTAGAACCTCTGCACAATGTGATGTTACGTGCTCGCCTGCCTGGTGGTGTCATTACACCTGAGCAATGGCTGGTAATAGACAAATTTGCTAAGGATTATTCGGTATATGGGAGCTTGCGTATTACTACGCGTCAGACATTCCAGTTCCACGGAGTCCTTAAACCAAACATCAAGTTAATGCATCAGACCCTCAACAAAGCGGGCATTGATTCTATTGCAACTGCTGGCGACGTAAATCGCAATGTCTTGTGCACAACGAACCCAGTCGAGTCTGTGGTACACCAGCAAGCGTGGGAATGGGCGAAAAAAATCAGTGAGCATTTACTCCCCAAAACGCGAGCTTATGCCGAAATTTGGCTCGATGGCGAAAAGATCGAATCAACGCAGGAAGAAGAGCCGATTCTCGGCGATACATACTTACCGCGTAAATTCAAAACAACTGTGGTGATTCCGCCGCAAAATGATGTTGATGTACACGCCAACGACTTGAATTTTGTTGCGATTGCCGAAGATGGTGAATTGGTCGGGTTTAACGTACTTGTTGGTGGTGGCCTGGCTATGACGCATGGTGATACATCGACTTTCCCTCGTAAAGCGGACGATTTTGGTTTTATTCCACTGGATAAAACATTAGACGTTGCGACGGCCGTGGTAAGTACCCAAAGAGACTGGGGTAACCGCGTTAATCGTAAAAATGCTAAGACGAAATATACACTTGAGCGCGTAGGGGTTACGGCATTTAAGCAAGAGGTAGAAAAGCGTGCTGATGTTACGTTTGAAGCAAGCCGACCCTATGAGTTTACGGGGCGCGGCGATCGTTTTGGTTGGGTTGAAGGCATCGATGGAAAACACCATCTGACCGTGTTTATCGAGAACGGTCGAATCTTAGATTATCCGGGCAAGACATTAAAAACTGGGTTGGCAGAAATAGCCAAAATCCACTCCGGTGATTTTAGGATGACCGCCAATCAAAATTTGGTCATTGCGGGCGTAGCACCAGAAGACAAAGCGCAGATCGAAGCACTCGCGATTAAGCACAGCTTGATTCAAGCCGAGACTTCGGCGCAGCGCAAGGACTCAATGGCGTGCGTGTCTTTGCCCACCTGTCCATTGGCCATGGCTGAAGCTGAACGTTATCTGCCAGATGCTGTGACTGAACTTGAGTCACTGCTTAGCAAGCATGGAATGCAAGAAGAGAGCATTATTTACCGCGTGACCGGTTGCCCGAATGGATGTGGTCGCGCAATGCTTGCTGAGGTCGGTTTAGTCGGTAAAGGGCCGGGTAAATATAACTTCCATATTGGCGGCAATCGAGAAGGTACGCGTATACCGCGGATGTTTAAAGAAAACATATCGCATGAAGAAATTATGCAAAGCCTAGATGACTTGATTGGCCGTTGGGCGACTGAGCGCGAAGAAAAGGAAGCTTTTGGCGACTTTGTGATCCGCGCCGGGATCGTTAAACCTGTGGTGAATTCCGCAAAGGATTTTTATGAGTAGCTCATCTGCTGTTGTCGTTGATAGGTTGGCCGAATCGAGTAAGCTCGATATGTCAATCAGTGACCAACAACTGACTGAAATAAACACCAAACTTGAACAAATGAGTGCGCAGGAAAGGGTCCGTTGGGCACTAGAAAACCTGCCGCAACAAGCCATAGTCTCGAGTAGTTTTGGTGCGCAGTCCGCGGTCATGTTGCATCTACTAACGCAACAGCAAGCTGACATTCCTGTTGTGTTGACCGATACCGGCTATCTGTTTCCTCAGACTTATCAGTTCATTGATCAGCTGGTGGAACAGCTTGGCTTAAACTTGCATGTTTATCGAGCTGAGCTGTCTGCTGGTTGGCAAGAAGCTCGCTTTGGCAAGCTATGGGAAAAAGGTATCGATGGCATTGAGCAGTACAACAAGATGAACAAAGTCGAGCCAATGCAGCGCGCGTTGAAAGAGCTCGATGCTGGCACTTGGTTTGCGGGGCTTCGCCGTTCTCAATCGGATACCCGAGAAGGATTGCCAGTTCTGCAAAAAGTCAAAGGTCAATTTAAAGTGTATCCAATCATTGACTGGACCAATAAAGACCTGCATTACTATATGAAAGAACACGGGCTTCCCTATCACCCATTGTGGGATGAAGGTTACGTTTCAATCGGTGATTGGCATACAACCCAGAGCTTGCAAGAAGGAATGAGCGAGCAAGATACACGCTTCTTTGGCTTAAAAAGAGAGTGTGGTTTGCACGAATTTGGTGACGGTATTTAATCGTGCAGCGGTAATACTGCACGATTTGATCAGTAACTCAATGACGAGTAATGTCAAAGGCTTGCGCATATAACGTCAATAGTTGGGTTACATAATCCTCTCTGCGTTGTTTTGTGGCTAATCGATAGAGTTCGCTGCCAACGCTGGTGAATTTATAGTAAATCATTGCGGTCCCACTTCGCTTTGGCGACAAATCAAAACGCATATCACCACAGCGCCACTCTTCCCGATGCTCGGTGCTTAACTCACCGGTCTCAATTTCGCTAGCGAAGATAAGTCCCATGTCAATTAGAGACAATATATCTGGATAAGTGATGCCGAACTGTCCGAGGTTAATGTGCGGGCTGTTGTTACCACTCAGCCAAGACAACAGTCCTGGTTTTTGATAGTAACCAACGAGCAGTTTTGGGGTTGAGTCTCGCTTGTTGCGACTCGCTACGCTCGCTACTTTGCTAAATAGCTTGGCATCTCGTTGCGTGAGTTGTTTAAGCAACGACAAGGTTCGCAAAGAGAAGCTGCCTGGTTTTGATATCTCAACCGCGATGATCTTGCCCCATAAAGACTGCATTGCTGGGGAGTGAATGTCTTCTGCGAATTTGGCAAAACTAAAAAACCAATCCGGGTCCAACGCGTCACTATCATTACTTTCAATATTAACGGATATTGCATTCGACAAAATGCTCTGCAAGTTTGTCATTCGATTCGTGGCGAGTAAATGTTCACGTCGGCTGGCTTGCTTGATGACCTCGGTAAAGTCTTCGGTTCCGGACTTTTCTTCAACGCCAATGCGGGAGAACCAGCGTTTGAGAATCTGTTGGTTTTTTTCGGTTTTATCCACCTTTTTTGTCGGGCTAGCCTCATTCGTTGGTTTGCCCGTTGTCGCGTTAGGACTAATGCTTGTAGGCTTGCTCGCCTTTGCCAGAGATTGGTTTTGCGAGACTTGAGCGCTGTCGATCTTCATTCTCTTTAATGTCGATTCCATCAGAATAGAGATTACCCTACTCAATTGTTTGCAAAATGGCCATATGCGGTTAGGATAACATTAGTACAAATCAATAATTACAGACTTAATGGTTCCAAGCGATTACGATAACGACGAACTAATCTTTAAGGAAGAAGACGAGACGGACGAGGTTTCCAACGAGCCTCTAAAAGTCTGGAATATTCTGATTGTCGACGACGACGAAGAAATCCACACTGTGACGCGTTTAGCATTGTCTGATTTGATTATCGGTGACCGAAAACTCAACTTTTTACATGCCTACACCGGAAAACAAGCCCTCGATATTCTGGGGGAATACCAGCGCGAAATTGCCATTATTCTACTCGATGTCGTCATGGAGACAGATGATGCTGGCTTAAATGTAGTGAAGCACATGCGCGAGCAGATGCAGCTGGTTGAGCCACGCATAATTTTGCGTACGGGGCAGCCGGGCTATGCACCAGAAGAGCAGGTCATAAAGTTATATGACATCAACGATTACAAAACTAAGACGGAGCTAACTCGTGGTAAACTAATGACTACGGTCATTGCTTCAATCCGCTCATATCAGCAGCTTCGTACCATCAATCAAAGCCGGCTGGGGCTACAGAAAATCATTCAGTCGGCGGCTAACTTACTCGAAGAACACTCTGTTAAGGGTTTTTGCGAGGGCATTGTCACTCAAATCAGTTCGATGATTGGTCTTGAAGCTGAAGGCGTGGTTTGTGCTCGAGCAGGCTCGGTCATAGATAAAGACGATGATGAAGGGGTTTACGTTTTGGGAGCGGCGGGGGATTTCGCTGATTATATTAATGAGCCCATTGAACAGTTGCACGATCAACAGATTGTTGAATTCGTCAACCGCTGCTTAAAGTTTCAAAAACACGTCTTCGAAGACAACTTTTCCGTGCTATACATTAATAGTTCCGGGTTTGAAGCTGCTGTTTATGTCAATATGCGTAAGGAGCTCAGTGAACTTGACCGCCAGCTTCTGGAAATCTTTTTGTCCAGCGTCTCAGTTGGTTATGAAAACGTAAACCTATTCCATCAACTCAGAAATGCAGCGTTTCGCGATTGGCTAACGCGGTTACCCAACCGCAATGAATTTATCAATATGTTGGACCGACCTCACCAAATCGAAAGTAAAGGTGGCGTCAATGTTGCGTTGATTGACATTAATCACTTCTCTGATGTTAACGATGGTTTAGGACAAGACGTCGGGAATATGGTGTTGAGTGCCGTTTCGACCAGACTGCAAGAAGCGTTTGGTGACGAAGTGAAGAAAGGGCGCATCGGAGCAGATGTCTTTGGCCTGATCGGTGACCAAGATATAGTCAATCAAGACAAGATTAATGAGGTATTCCAACTCGCGTTCATTGCGGGCGACCACACATTGCCATTAAATGTCACGATAGGTTTGACTCGGCTTACAGGTGAGCGTAACCGCGGTAATACTCTCTTAAAACAATCAAATATTGCGCTGAATCGAGCGAAGAAAAACCTCACCGACAATTACGAATATTTTGCCCCAGAAATCGAAGAGAAGACCACGTGGCGACTGAATATGATTCGTCGACTTAGATCAGACTTTGCTGATCGCAAGTTGGAATTATGGTTTCAGCCTCAAGTGGACCTAATCAGCGAAGACGTCGTGGGTATGGAGGGCTTGCTGCGCTGGCCTGACGGACAAGGTAAATATATTTCTCCTGCGGTTTTCGTTCCGCTTGCAGAATATTCCGGTCTTATTGTCGATATTGGCCAATGGGTGCTCGAAGCCTCTTGCGCTCGCATTAAACAGCTTGGCGAAGCGGGTTATGGTCATTTGCGCGTTGCGGTTAATATTTCTATTCCCCAATTTAGGGACCGTTTGTTTGTGCAAAAGGTCATAGATGCAATCGAAAAGAATGGTATTGACCCGACATTACTCGAACTTGAGATCACTGAGAGCGTGGTAATGGATGAGCCACAAATTGTTATCGATGCACTGCGCACGCTTAAAGAATATGGTGTACAAATCGCGATTGATGACTTTGGTACAGGTTTCTCCTCGATGAGTTATTTACAGCAATTGCCATTGGATAGACTCAAAGTCGACCGTTCCTTTGTGAGTGATATTCAACCGGGCGGTAATGCATTTATCGCAGAGACGATCGTAACGCTTGGGAACAAACTCGGATTGTCCACGATTGCAGAGGGTGTTGAAAAACGTGAACAAGCAAGTTACATGTTGAAACTTGGTTGTGACGAAGCGCAGGGGTATCTGTACGCCAAGCCAATGCCGTACGATGAGTTGGTGGCATATTTGGCTAGTAAATCCTAACTGTCATCAAAATATGACATAACTGTCATATTACTGTCATAAAACTGTGATTCCGATTGAGATCTTGCTCAAAAAGTAGTACCATCTGCCTGTATGTGATGAAAAGTAGTCGGTGTTTTACCCAAAATTCATCAATAACGGAGGTAAATATGCGTAAAGTTTTAGCGGTAATGTTATTGGCTCTTGGGTCAGCTGCTGCGCATGCCGAGTCACCCAAAGCGCAAGCTTTCGACTGTATGGATAGTAAGACGTTCGAAGTGAACAGTCAGTGCATGTCAGAAAAAATCAGCAGCAACTTAGCATTCACTAATGCTCAACAAGAAATTGTATATGCTGCAGCGGATAACGCAGAAAATGCGATGGCAACAGTGTCATTTTATCCCAAACTTCGATTGATTGAAGTCGTTGCCCACCGCGATGCAACCTATGCAAAACTCGCGAAGGCAGAGCAAACCAATAACTAAGCCTTATTTATAAAGCTTAAAAAACCCGGCTCACTGCCGGGTTTTTTTATGAATTGAAAAGCCGATAGAGTCATTCGGATTTAAAAAACTCTATTTAACCCATTCAGCGCAGCCACCCGATAGGCTTCGGCCATGGTCGGATAATTGAAGGTATTGTTGACAAAATATTCAATTGTATTGCCTTCGCCCTTCTGCTGCATGATGGCCTGGCCTATGTGAACAATCTCTGATGCACGTTCACCAAAGCAGTGGATCCCCAGTACTTCTTTTGTTTCTCGGTGGAACAAGATCTTTAAGCTGCCGACCAAGGTAGAGGCAATTTGTGCTCGTGCCAAATGCTTGAATTGGGCTCTTCCTACTTCATAGGGGACTTTCATTGCTGTCAATTCTTGCTCGGTTTTACCAACAGAACTGATTTCGGGAATGGTATAGATACCGGTCGGAATATCTTCAACTAGACTTGCATTACTTTCGCCTTCAAGCATTGCTTCGGCGGCGAATCGCCCTTGATTGTATGCGGCTGAAGCAAGACTGGGATATCCAATAACGTCGCCTACGGCATAAATATTCTTTACACTGGTTTGATAGTTTTGGTTAACGGTTAATTGTCCTCTTGAGTCCGCACTAAGACCGATATTTTCCAGTTTGAGCATATCAGTATTACCTGTTCTTCCGTTCGCAAACAACAAGCAATCAGCACGCATTCGTTTGCCCGACTCAAGGTTCAAAATTACGCAGTCATCTCGTGTTTCAACGGATTGATAAGATTCGTTGTGTCGGATCACAACGCCATTGTTCCACAGGTGATAACTCAATGAGTCAGAGACCTCAGCATCCAAAAATGACAATAAGCGTTCACGCATATTGACCAAATCAACCTTGACCCCCATTCCTCTGAATATCGATGCGTATTCTGAGCCAATTACACCCGCACCGTAAATAATGATGCTCTTGGGGTCGTGTTGCATGGATAAGATGCTATCTGAATGGTAAACCCGTGGATGGTCGAAATCGATGTCCTCGGGTGTATAGGGCCTTGAACCTGTGGCAATCACCACCTGATGTGTGGTTATGCGGTCAATTGAGCCATCTGACTTGCTAATTTCAATAGTATGCTCGTCGATGAAACTCGCTTCACCATGAATCAGTGTCACGCGATTGCGCATATAAAAAGTAGCACGTAACTGACTTTGCTTACGAATCACGCCACTGGCGTGCTGCATAATGTCGGAGAAAGTGAGTGTCTGAATCGTATTTTCATTGAATAGCGGTGTGCTATTGAATTCGACGAGGCGGCTAACGCTATGTCGCAGCGACTTCGACGGGATCGTGCCCCAGTGAGTGCAACCGCCACCGACTGACTCATAACGCTCTATGACTGCGACCTTTTTGCCCGCTTTGGCAAGCTGCATTGCAACTCCTTCACCACCAGGCCCCGTGCCGATAACTACCGCATCGAATTGAAAATCTGCTGAGGGGGAATTTTCTGTTGCCATGCTTGATCACTCAATGGTTAATATAGCACTAGCATAGATGAGTTTGCAGATAAGAAAAAGGCCTAGTCGGTTTCCCAAACTAAGCCTTTGGTCTTGATTTTTATGAACTTACTAGGCGCTCGTGGCCAATGAACTCAGAGGAAGTTGGTGCAAAGTAAGCCATTTTTCCTTTTGCACCGCAAACGCCTGTTTGAGCTCCTTGTATTTAAAGTCCAATTCTAGGCCTTCAATGCTGCGGCGTAGATGACGCTTTTTAATCGCGACAAGGCGTTTCTTGGTGCTGTAGTAAGCCGTCATTTTCTCCAATAGAAGCTGGTATTCAGCCTCAATCAATGAACGCAATTCTTCCGCATTTGGCATTTGTGCGACACGTTCTTGAGCAACTTGTAGCTGCATGGCGGCTTTAGCCTTTTCGATACGTTCTTCAGGTGTACGACGTAAATTCCAGGTAAGACCAACGAAACTAAGTCCTCGAATTAGCCATTTGGTGGGGTCGTATTGCCACCAGCGAATGCCATTGCGGTAATCATATTCAAAAATGTGATGGTAATTGTGATATCCCTCGCCAAAGGTAAACAACGCGACAAACCCATTGTCTCTGGCAGTGTTCTCATCTGTGTAGGGGCGTTTTCCCCATATATGTGCCAACGAGTTGATAAAAAAGGTTACGTGATGCACGGCTACCACTCGGAACACACCTGCGAGTAGCAACATGCCTAGTACAGAACCATTCAGCCAACCTAACAAACCGGTTAAACCAAAGTTCGCGACGAGTAAGATCGGAACATAGTGATTATGCTGCCACATCACGATCTTGTCTTTTTGCAAATCTCGACAATTCTCATAATTATCGTAACGATGCGCTTGGTACTCTCGAAGCATCCAACCAATATGAGAATACCAAAAGCCGCGCTTAGCCGAATACGGGTCTTTGTCGTTATCATCAACATGGCGGTGATGGACACGATGATCAGAAGACCAATGCAGAATGCTATTTTGCACTGCCATCGCTCCACCCACGGCTAAAATGAACTTCACCACGGGGTGGGCTTCATACGTCTTATGCGACCATAGCCGGTGGTAGCCCGCCGTGATCGAGATACCAGTGAAAAAGAATAGGAAAATGGTTACGCCGATCTCGACGGCGCTGAATCCTACAAAATAGGCCCATAACGGGACGCCAATGAGCGCAATGGCGCCAGTGACGACAAATACGGCTATATTGAGCGGGATTAACGGTGGTTTTTTCATAGTAACTTTTTTGAGCGTACAACTGTTCGCTGATTTTACGCCAATTTGAAAATAGCGCAACCGATTCACGACAAAACAATGCTTGAGTCAAAGCGTTACTTTCGTAGACAATAACCTAAGTTCAGCTACGAGATCCCAACACATTGAATAGACAGGAACAAAAACTCAAAACGCGTCAGAATATTGTTGATGCTGCGTTTGGGCTGCTAGATGAAAACAAAAGTCTTTCCGCAATCAGTTTGCGTGAAGTCGCTCGAGCAGCAGGAATTGCGCCAACGAGTTTTTATCGTCATTTTAAAGATATGGATGACCTTGGTTTGACACTGGTCGATGAAGCCGGTTTGGCGTTGCGGCAGCTAATGAGACAGGCTCGACGTCGGATTGAGTCGGGCGGCGGTGTAATCAGCACATCCGTGAATACCTTTATTGAATTTATAACGGCTAACACTAACGTCTTTCGATTGTTGTTGAGGGAGCACACGGGTACGTCAGCCGCCTATCGCACTGCCGTGCAGAGGGAGATTCAGCATTTTGTTGAAGAATTAACTGACTACATTATCGAGGTACAGCAGGTAAAACACCAGTTGGCGTACCTTCAAGCTGAGGCGATGGTGAAGCTGGTCTTCAGTGCCGGCGCCGAGGCACTTGAAGCTGATGCTCAGATGCGAATCGAGATCGGCGAGCGCGTCAAAGAGCAGTTACGCTTCATTCAACGCGGTGCTATTCAGAGCCAACAACGTTAGCTTTTTCTTATTAGTTTGACGCCGCACTCGATGTGATGGGTGTAGGGGAATTGGTCAAATACAGCAAAACTCTCAATCGTGTGTGTATCGCACAACGAACCGAGGTTATCGAGTAAGGTGTCTGGATTGCATGAAATATATAAAATGCACTCAAACTCCTGTACCAACTTCAGCGTTTTATCATCTAGACCACTGCGCGGTGGGTCGACCAAAACCGTCTTTAAAGAATAGGTATCCAAGTCAATATCGCCCAGCCGTTGAAACTTTCGCTCCTTGCGCATCGCACTGGTGAACTCCTCCGCCGAAAGCCTAACAATCTCGACGTTGTTCAAATCATTCTTGCGGATGTTGAATTGCGCCGCCTCGACTGAAGGTTTCGCGATTTCTGTACCGATTACACGGTCGAATTGCTGTGCCAGGGGTAAACTGAAGTTACCCGCGCCACAATAAAATTCGACTAAATCGCCTGTTTGAGATTCGCTCTGTGCAATGGCCCACTCGATCATTGCGCAATTGACCATAGCATTCGGTTGCGTGAAACTGTTTTCAATGTGTTTGAAATGGTAGTTACGGCCGTTGATCGGGAGGGTTTCGATTACGAAGTCTTGCTCCACTAGTAATTTCTGTTTTCGCGCTCGACCAATAAAGTGTACATCGAATTCATTACTTAGCTTGGCGCGCAGAACACTAACCTGTTCTTGCCACTCATCATCCAACTGCCGATGATATAAAAAACTCACAACTAACTGGCCAGAAAGAGACGCTAGATAGTCAATTTGGAAAAGCTTTTTCCTCAACACTGCGTTACCACGAAGATGTTCCATCAACCTAAGCATCGCTTTATTGATGATTTCACAGGCGGGTAAGAATTGATCGACCCTGATTTTTTGCTTTGTGTCTGGATCAAACATGATGTGATAGAGGTCATCACCGTCGTGCCAAACTCTAAATTCGGCGCGCATGCGGTAGTGTTGTCGCGGTGACTCGTAGACCGCAATGTTTGGCATTGTTAAATGGCTGAATTGACTTTCAATATACGTGACTTTTTGGGCCAATTGGGCGTCGTATTGTGCTGGTTCTATGTGCATGCTTGGTTTCTCTTATTGCAGAGGGCTATTGTACTGCTTTGTTAACTTTCACGCAGTACATAAAAGAAACGCTAAACTATATTTAGCAAACGCCGATAAGAAGTTGAGGATAGTGAGGTATCTAATATGAACTTTGGCGAAATTAAGGCGTTCCATAGCGAAGCGCCCCAATCGGCCAAACCTAGTGCTGCATTAAATAAGCAGTTGCAAGCAGAGGGTTTGAGGCAAGCTGCTGAGTTTCAGGCTCAGCAACAGAAGTCTGTCAGCAGTGCTTCGGTTAGCTTGAGCAGCTCTCAAACTACGGTCGGTTTGAAAATATACAATGGTTCCATGCAGCAGAATGTTGTTGTGGATGAAAAGCGTAACCCCAATCCAAATCAAGTTGATGCTAACAAGCCCGCATCGATGTTCGATTTTGAGAAAGTGGCTGAAAATGTCATGCGATTTGTAGGGGGCGTGATTAAGGGCGCGGCCAAAGGCGGCGCAGATGAGGAAAGTTTGCAGTCTTTGTTTGAGCAAGCGCGATATGGCGTGGACAAAGGCATCAGGATGGCAGAGCGCGATATTGGCGGTTTCATGAACGACGAGATTAGAGATGGGATCGATAACAGTCGTTCTCTTCTCGACCGTCAGATAAATGAACTCGAAGGACAAATCTTTCGCCCTGAATCGGTTTCCGAATCTTTATCGGCTTCTTCACTACAACAAAGTGATGGCAGTATCTTAATCCGGACAAAAGACGGTGACGAAGTCAGCTTATCTTTCTTGAATGCGGAACAATCGTCTGCGTCGATTCAAATTCAATCTGAATATGCACCTTATCAACCAGCGGAAGGTCCTGATGAAGGGGAGTCTCCTTTTTCGACCGGAGCACAGAGTTTCAGTGCTTCGTTACGAACCCAAACTTTGCAGATGTCAGAATTCAGTATTCAGATCCGCGGTGAACTCGATGAAGATGAGATGAAGGCAATTTCGGACTTGCTGTCAAATGCCAGTGACCTCGCCGATACCTTTTATCGAGGGGATATTGAGACAGCATTTAACCAAGCTTTAGAACTGGGCTATGACAAACAAGAGCTAGTGGGTTTTGCCCTGCAACTCAATCGAACGGAACAAACGCAGGTTGTTCAAGCGTACGAATACGTGCAGCGTTACAATGAACAGGACACTGGTAATACTGAACAACAAAAAGCGGTAAAACCAGTTGCGCAGTACTTGGACAAGATGCTCAGCGTACTGGATCAATCTCGTCAGCAGTTACAGAGTCCAGATGATTACAACTCGATCATCAACGGGATTGTGAATGAAATGAAAGATGTTCAAGTACCGGATCTCGTGCAAGCGATCAACCGCTTTTACAGTTTTAATCAGCAGTTAATCGAAGCGTTACCCAAAGCTGAGTCTACAACGCCCACTGAAACATCGCAGACTGCTTAATGGGGAAATCCTCTGGCACACAGCCAGAGGGTTTATTGTGCGGTTTTTTCCTTGGCGTACCGTACTTTCAAAGTGCGATCTTGGAATACGGAGTCATTCAGTTTGTTAATTGCTTTGCTGACATCAGAAGAGATCACTTCAACAAAACCATAGCCCTTGCGCTTGCCAGTGCGTTTATCTTTCATTAGCCGAACCGACTGAACGTGGGTATATTCTTGGAAATAGGCTTTCACTGCGTCTTCATTTGCGCGATACGGCAGGTTACCTACATATAATGTAGTCAATTCGCCGTCTTCGTCCGTGTTGTGGTCTAGTCCATTATTGCGATTGAATAAATTAGCAATCAGTGGCGTGCCTACACCGCCGACTAGGATACCGATGGCGACAGCCACTTCGGCATTGAGTGATAAAGAGAATAGCGGTAATAAGAAATAAGCAACTGTGGAGAGAACCACTGCCACCAATAGACATTGGATAAATTTAACGGTCATAGCTTTACCTTGTTTTTATTATGGTAATTAGAAAAAAGCTATTGGTTAGTCTACTCAACTAACACTAAGAAGCAAACGTCATTAGCAAAGTTAGATCACCGATACAATACAAACATTGGATAAATAAGGGTTTAAGACAAAAATATTCATAAACCTTCAAAAAACACAAAAAAACTGTTGACCTTCTGTTTCGGTTGTATAGAATGCGCACCTCGCTTCGGGGGGCATTAGCCAACAACAAGCGAAACATCGTCAAGCAAACAATTTTATTGTTTAACTTTTTAAAAAAGATGCTTGACACCGCGAATAAACAACGTATTATTCGCATCCCGCTTGAGGAGGTCACTAAGACACTTCAAGCAGCGGCGAAAGTCGCAACGCTCTTTAACAATTTATAACAAGACAATCTGTGTGGGCACTCGTTAAGAGTGTCACAACGACAATTTATTTTTAGTTTCTGTTTACAGAAACGACGCAAGTATTCAATTGAAGAGTTTGATCATGGCTCAGATTGAACGCTGGCGGCAGGCCTAACACATGCAAGTCGAACGGTAACAGAACTAGCTTGCTAGTTGCTGACGAGTGGCGGACGGGTGAGTAATACTTAGGGATCTGCCTTTGGGAGGGGGATAACCATTGGAAACGATGGCTAATACCGCATAACGTCTACGGACCAAAGGGGGCTTCGGCTCTCACCTGAAGAGGAACCTAAGCGAGATTAGCTAGTTGGTGGGGTAAAGGCTCACCAAGGCGACGATCTCTAGCTGTTCTGAGAGGAAGATCAGCCACACTGGGACTGAGACACGGCCCAGACTCCTACGGGAGGCAGCAGTGGGGAATATTGCACAATGGGGGAAACCCTGATGCAGCCATGCCGCGTGTGTGAAGAAGGCCTTCGGGTTGTAAAGCACTTTCAGTTGTGAGGAAAGGTTAGTAGTTAATACCTGCTAGCTGTGACGTTAACAACAGAAGAAGCACCGGCTAACTCCGTGCCAGCAGCCGCGGTAATACGGAGGGTGCGAGCGTTAATCGGAATTACTGGGCGTAAAGCGCACGCAGGCGGATTGTTAAGCTAGAGGTGAAAGCCCCGCGCTCAACGTGGGAATTGCCTTTAGAACTGGCAGTCTAGAGTTTTGGAGAGGGGAGTGGAATTCCAGGTGTAGCGGTGAAATGCGTAGAGATCTGGAGGAACATCAGTGGCGAAGGCGACTCTCTGGCCAAAAACTGACGCTCATGTGCGAAAGTGTGGGTAGCGAACAGGATTAGATACCCTGGTAGTCCACACCGTAAACGCTGTCTACTAGCTGTTTGTGAATTTAATTCGTGAGTAGCGAAGCTAACGCGCTAAGTAGACCGCCTGGGGAGTACGGCCGCAAGGTTAAAACTCAAATGAATTGACGGGGGCCCGCACAAGCGGTGGAGCATGTGGTTTAATTCGATGCAACGCGAAGAACCTTACCTACACTTGACATGCAGAGAACTTTCCAGAGATGGATTGGTGCCTTCGGGAACTCTGACACAGGTGCTGCATGGCTGTCGTCAGCTCGTGTCGTGAGATGTTGGGTTAAGTCCCGCAACGAGCGCAACCCTTGTCCTTAGTTGCCAGCATTAAGTTGGGCACTTTAAGGAGACTGCCGGTGACAAACCGGAGGAAGGTGGGGACGACGTCAAGTCATCATGGCCCTTACGTGTAGGGCTACACACGTGCTACAATGGCATATACAGAGGGAAGCGAGACAGTGATGTGGAGCGGACCCCTTAAAGTATGTCGTAGTCCGGATTGGAGTCTGCAACTCGACTCCATGAAGTCGGAATCGCTAGTAATCGCAGGTCAGCATACTGCGGTGAATACGTTCCCGGGCCTTGTACACACCGCCCGTCACACCATGGGAGTGGGATGCAAAAGAAGTAGCTAGTCTAACCTTCGGGAGGACGGTTACCACTTTGTGTTTCATGACTGGGGTGAAGTCGTAACAAGGTAACCCTAGGGGAACCTGGGGTTGGATCACCTCCTTACCTTAAGTCGATAGACATTTTTGATGCAGTGCTCACACAGATTGTTTTGTTATGAAAGAGAACGACCATTATATGGGGCTATAGCTCAGCTGGGAGAGCGCCTGATTTGCATTCAGGAGGTCAGCAGTTCGATCCTGCTTAGCTCCACCACAGGCTTGTAGCTCAGCTGGTTAGAGCGCACCCCTGATAAGGGTGAGGTCGGCAGTTCAAGTCTGCCCAAGCCTACCATTTACCTTGTGATTCGCGATGCGAATCGTCACGTAAAAATGTTTAACCGCAACTTGCGAAGTTGCTGACATTTTTGCTGCTCGCTAAAGAGTGATAGGCATGAGGTAGCCGCTGGTCGTAAGGTAAGAGTCTTAATGAATAACATGCGTTATTGATTAAGGTTTTTTAAACCTTAATGTTCTTTAACAATATGGAAAAGCTGATATTAATTTAATCCAAGAGTAACTGATTGAATTGTTATTTTTAAAAATGACGGTTCTTTCAAGCGAAACTTGTATAGCTATGACGAAAGTCATAGCGCGATTAGCAAACGTCACGCATACAGCAGGTGCTTACGTTGGTAGGTGCCACTTAAAGAGTCTGAAGTCAAAAGGCAGACGCATTAGGGTTGTATGGTTAAGTGACTAAGCGTATACGGTGGATGCCTTGGCAGTTAGAGGCGATGAAGGACGTGTAAGTCTGCGAAAAGCTGTGGTGAGCTGACAAAACGCATTTGAGCCACAGATGTCCGAATGGGGAAACCCACCGCTTCGGCGGTATCTGCACCTGAATACATAGGGTGTAGAGGCAAACGAGGGGAACTGAAACATCTAAGTACCCTTAGGAACAGAAATCAATTGAGATTCCCCTAGTAGCGGCGAGCGAACGGGGAGCAGCCGATGAGTAATGTAGTAGTGGAACATGTTGGGAAGCATGGCGATACAGGGTGATAGCCCCGTACACGAAGGTGCATTATTCACATATTAAGTAGGTCGGGACACGTGTTATCTTGACTGAAGATGGGGGGACCATCCTCCAAGGCTAAATACTCCTAACTGACCGATAGTGAACTAGTACCGTGAGGGAAAGGCGAAAAGAACCCCTGTGAGGGGAGTGAAATAGAACCTGAAACCGTATACGTACAAGCAGTGGGAGCCCTTCGGGGTGACTGCGTACCTTTTGTATAATGGGTCAGCGACTTATATTTAGTAGCAAGGTTAACCGTTTAGGGGAGCCGTAGCGAAAGCGAGTGTTAACTGCGCGTCTAGTTGCTAGGTATAGACCCGAAACCCGGTGATCTAGCCATGGGCAGGTTGAAGGTTGAGTAACATCAACTGGAGGACCGAACCCACTAACGTTGAAAAGTTAGGGGATGACTTGTGGCTGGGGGTGAAAGGCCAATCAAACCGGGAGATAGCTGGTTCTCCCCGAAATCTATTTAGGTAGAGCCTCGGACGAACACCATTGGGGGTAGAGCACTGTTAAGGCTAGGGGGTCATCCCGACTTACCAACCCTTTGCAAACTCCGAATACCAATGAGTGCTATCCGGGAGACACACTGCGGGTGCTAACGTCCGTAGTGGAGAGGGAAACAACCCAGACCGCCAGCTAAGGTCCCAAAATATTGCTAAGTGGGAAACGATGTGGGAAGGCTAAGACAGCTAGGAGGTTGGCTTAGAAGCAGCCACCCTTTAAAGAAAGCGTAATAGCTCACTAGTCGAGTCGGCCTGCGCGGAAGATGTAACGGGGCTAAGCAATATACCGAAGCTGCGGCAGCATGTTTACATGCTGGGTAGGGGAGCGTTGTGTAAGTGGATGAAGGTGAATTGAGAAGTTTGCTGGACATATCACAAGTGCGAATGCTGACATGAGTAACGATAATGGGGGTGAAAAACCCCCACGCCGGAAGACCAAGGTTTCCTGTCCCATGCTAATCAGGGCAGGGTAAGTCGGCCCCTAAGGCGAGGCAGAAATGCGTAGTCGATGGGAAACGGGTTAATATTCCCGTACTTGTATAATCAGTGATGGAGGGACGGAGAAGGCTAGGCCATCGTGGCGTTGGTTGTCCACGTGAAAGGTCGTAGGCTGGAGACTTAGGTAAATCCGGGTTTCTAAGGCCGAGAACCGAGACGAGGCTCTACGGAGCTGAAGTGGTTGATGCCCTGCTTCCAGGAAAAGCTTCTAAACTTATGATTATACGAACCGTACCCCAAACCGACACAGGTGGTCAGGTAGAGAATACTAAGGCGCTTGAGAGAACTCGGGTGAAGGAACTCGGCAAAATAGTACCGTAACTTCGGGAGAAGGTACGCCCCTGTTTGTGATGGACTTGCTCCGTAAGCAGATGGGGGTCGCAGTGACCAGGTGGCTGGGACTGTTTATTAAAAACACAGCACTGTGCTAAATCGAAAGATGACGTATACGGTGTGACACCTGCCCGGTGCCGGAAGGTTAATTGATGGGGTTAGCGTAAGCGAAGCTCTTGATCGAAGCCCCGGTAAACGGCGGCCGTAACTATAACGGTCCTAAGGTAGCGAAATTCCTTGTCGGGTAAGTTCCGACCTGCACGAATGGTGTAACCATGGCCACGCTGTCTCCACCCGAGACTCAGTGAAATTGAAATTGCTGTGAAGATGCAGTGTACCCGCACCTAGACGGAAAGACCCCGTGAACCTTTACTACAGCTTGGCACTGAACATTGACCCTACATGTGTAGGATAGGTGGGAGGCTTTGAAACATTGTCGCCAGATGATGTGGAGCCGTCCTTGAAATACCACCCTTGTATGTTTGATGTTCTAACATTGGCCCATTATCTGGGTTGTGGACAGTGTCTGGTGGGTAGTTTGACTGGGGCGGTCTCCTCCCAAATAGTAACGGAGGAGCACGAAGGTTAGCTAATCACGGTCGGACATCGTGAGGTTAGTGCAATGGCATAAGCTAGCTTAACTGCGAGACAGACACGTCGAGCAGGTACGAAAGTAGGTCATAGTGATCCGGTGGTTCTGAATGGAAGGGCCATCGCTCAACGGATAAAAGGTACTCCGGGGATAACAGGCTGATACCGCCCAAGAGTTCATATCGACGGCGGTGTTTGGCACCTCGATGTCGGCTCATCACATCCTGGGGCTGAAGTCGGTCCCAAGGGTATGGCTGTTCGCCATTTAAAGTGGTACGCGAGCTGGGTTTAGAACGTCGTGAGACAGTTCGGTCCCTATCTGGTGTGGGCGTTGGATGATTGAGGGGAGCTGCTCCTAGTACGAGAGGACCGGAGTGGACGAACCGCTGGTGTTCGGGTTGTTTTGCCAAAGGCATTGCCCGGTAGCTACGTTCGGAACGGATAACCGCTGAAAGCATCTAAGCGGGAAGCCGGCCCCAAGATGAGTCATCCCTGGACGTAAGTCCTGGAAGGGTTGTTATAGACGATGACGTTGATAGGCAGGGTGTGGAAGCGTTGTAAGGCGTTAAGCTAACCTGTACTAATTGCCCGAGAGGCTTAACCATACAACACCTAATGTGTTTGTATGTGACGATTGCTTAACAAGTCGCACTCTTGAATTAACTGATATCAGATTTTCCAATATTGTTTACAGTTTATGTCTGGCGACAATAGCGACGTGGTACCACCTGACTCCATTCCGAACTCAGAAGTGAAACACGTTAGCGGCGATGGTAGTGTGGGGCTTCCCCATGTGAGAGTAGCACATCGCCAGACTCCCAATTAAAACAAAAAGGCTCACCTAACGGTGGGCCTTTTTGTTTTAGGCAGCATCTAAAGATGCTACATCACGGTCATCCTCAGCATCGCTGAGACTCCCAGCCACAGCCAGTGGCTGTGTCGTTCATCACTTAACAAATGCCATTGGGCATTTGCTATTGTCTGCGACAAACGTTCTTCACCCCCATGTGAGAGTAGCACATCGTCCCAGCCGGTTACCGGGACCGGTAACCGGCGTGTCCTAATTAAAGAAACCCCGGTCAATGCCGGGGTTTTTTGCTTTCTTGCCCTGTGTTTTTAAGGCGACGAACAATTCATTCCGTGTTGCTATAGGCTATAAATAGTAATCAACCCTAAGCCGATGACAGTGGCGTGTTCTATTTATTGATAGGCAGAAATATAATAAGGAGCGCCATGCATTATGTGGGCGTAGGAACCATCAATTACGAGTGCTAAAATTACGTTGGAAAAAGTGTTGGCTAGCGCGATCCCTTGTTTGCTATTTTGAAAAGTGAAGGCACCGCCCCATGAATCAATTGCTGAACCGTAATGAAGTTCTTCCAATAGGCCTTGTTTTCTAAGTCCTGGCACCCAGCCATTTTGAATAATTCCCGCATCAACTCGTCCAAGAGCCACCATTTTGGCCACTTGTTCGTTTGTGTTAACCAATGTTTTATTGATTAGCTCACTGTGTTCAAATGACTCTGGGACTCCATAACCTCTTGCGCTCACGACCGTTTTACCATTCAGGCTTGAAATATCATTGATCTTGAGCCGATCATTTTTGGTTAAAACTAGGTGACCAATTGTAATGATAGGCATGGAATACACGGGGAGTTCGCTATAGCCCCATTTCTGAATCGCCTCTTGATCGTCAGCAACGATGAAGGGCCACATGATATCAATGGACTTTTTACCGAACATATCGATGCATCTTGCTGCAGGCGCTATGACGAGGTTGAATTCGTGTCCAGTCTTCGCACTTACTTTGTCGATTACATTTTCATATAGCTCAAGAAGCGGCTGAGGTCCTCGTTTGGCAGCAGTGATTCCGCCTTCTATCTCGACTGTACAGACCTCAAAAACTTTTGCAAAAGCAGGCATACAACAACAGAGCAGCGTAACTATACAGAGCAACTTCACAGATTTCACGTATTCGACCCTTACAAAGACAACAACTCATCATGCCATGGTCACGGGTACAGGGGAATATTTGGAGATTTGATTTTGCGGGTAGTCGGATGTCTAGTCAGCGCCCTATTTGGCTAGGGCGCCGATAAACTTCATTGCGATATTAAGGCTACTGGCCTGACAGGCGCTTACCAAAAGAAATCGCATAGGCAGGCGAGCGCATTTTAAGTACTGGATCTTCACTGGTCTTAAAGCCTCTAGCTACGACGTTTGGATCAAAATTAATACCGGTACATGCATCACCACCGATTGCGGTTAGGTTTATCCTACCCATCTCAATCGTTTCGCGTTCGTTCGGCCAGGCTTGTGATGGATCGACGTTAGTATCCTCTTCAGTTCCAATAGTTGCGTGTAATGTGAACGCAATACCGGAAGTGTCGAATTGTGCCTTGGCATTGTCACCTAAAAATTTAGCGCCTAGTGTCGCTTTTTCTTCTTGTGTGATTAAGCGTTCACCGGCGTCTGGGGTGATATGCCAGCGAAATTTCGTTAATTGTTGTTGGCTGTCTTCAAAGAAAAAAGTATGCAAGCCGAAGTATTTCGACGTGCCATAAGAGTACGGAGGGTTGGTCGTTTGTTGCCAATGCGCTAATGCTTGAGTACTCGGATGCGTAGCAATGTATTGTCCGACTTTTTGCATATCGACTTTACCGTCATCGCCTGGTAAGAGGGTCTTTAACAGACCTAAAAATGTCTCTGGATCTTTTGCAGCAAAGACAGGAGTGCTGTTGCCCACTATGTTGTGTTTTGCACCATCAGGGAGATTTAGCTGAATTGCCATACCGCGGGCGCCAGGTGCACGCTGGTCTGCACTAGGATTGCCACTACCCATGGAAAAACGAATCGTTGCATCCACACTTGCTTGACTGAAGAGCACTGAGCTTGAACGCGATGCAAGCTCAGGGTTTGGCACAAATTGCCCGGTGGCACAGGTGCCTTGCGCGTGGGCTTTCCTCAAACCTGGCTGCTTGCCGCTTAGCTTTTCAAATACTTCGATCATTTCGGCTGGGCTTGTGGCGTCTTGGGCGAATGCAGGCGTAACGCTCAAAGCGCTAATAGCAATTGCAATGGATAGTTTTCGAGTGTTCATAGATTGGTCCTTTTTAAAATGATTACGGCAAATTATGAATGACGTTTCGTAAAGCCGGATTATTTATTTTGATAAACGCAATTAAACACCAGTGATAACGACCTGATTTCGGCCTTGAGTTTTTGCCTGATACAGGGCTTCATCTGCGCGTTGTAGTAATTCGCCGATATTGTTGTGTTGAAATGCTTCAATAAGGCCGGCGGAGATCGTCACGGGTGCTTTACTGATTTTTTGATCCATACAAATGCTTTCTATCTGAGCCGAAAATTTGATTAACTTTTGCTTGGAATGTTGTGCGTTGGTTCGAGGAAACACAAATAAAAACTCTTCACCACCAATACGTCCAATTAAGTCAGACTCCCTAAATGAATTCATGGCGCGTTCGCCAAACTCCCTAAGCACTGCGTCGCCGCATGCATGGCCGTATACATCATTGATCTTTTTAAAGTGATCGAGATCGACTATAGCAATCGAAACAACGTCATTATGGCGCCGAGACAAGGCCAGCAGTTTCTCTAAGTTTTCGAGCGTAAAGCGACGAGACATAAGACCGGTTAACGGATCATAATTCGCAAGTTTCTCTAGATGTTTTTGATGTCGCCGGTTGGTCACCACCATAATGACCATCAGAGCACATAATATTGCGCTCAGTGAAGCCGTGATTATCCACAATGTGCGAGAGCGAGATTTTGCGTCGAGCTCTACTTGTTGTTGCTGGTTTTTAGTTAGTAGTAACGAGTTTGCGACTTTTTGTTTTTCGACTTCGTATTCAGTTTGCAGTCGTTGAAATTCAATTTCATTTTTCTTTTCCCTTATGGTCCTTTCGAGTTGTTTGGTTTCAAGTAACACCTGGTAGGCTTGCTCAAACATGTTGGCTTCCGCCAGAACTTTTGCCTTGAGTGAGAGCGCTGACAGCCTCTGTTGTTGCATCGACTCACCCGTGACATATGAAATTGCGGTATCGATTGCCTGAATTGCTTGCTCAGGTCGCCCGTCAGTAGACTCGATATCAGCCAAGATCAGATGCGTATTCAACATCATGTAAGGGTTTTGTGTTTGTTCAAATAATGCAATTGAGTCAGTCAGAGTTTGGCGGGCTTTAGCAATATCATTTGCTGCCAGTTGCACCAAAGCCAATTCTTTTAATGTATATGCTTCCCCTTGCTCATCATCAATTTGACGGGATAAACCCAAAGACTCAACCAGTGCTTTCTCGGCATCTCCAAACTGTCCTAGTGACCTAAGGGCCTTGCCGAGTCCATAGGTGGCGTTACTAAGTTCCAGCCACTTGGATTGCTCGCGATAATATTTACTCGCTCTCTCAAAATAGGGAATGGCAAGCTGATCTTCACCTCTATATTCGTAAACCAATGCGATAAAAGATGCTATGTGTCCCTTGGTTTCGGTATTCGGTAATTCACTCAGGGCTTCTGCACTAAAAAAATCTTCTAGCGCCGCGCGATTCTGCCCAAGTGTCAATTGCAGTAGGCCACGTGTAATTAAGGCTTGTTGATAGAGCAAGGTTGGAGAGTGCTTTTCAGACCATTGTACAACTTCATTCGCAATGGCGATCCCTTGCTCGGCCACTCCCAGCAAGTCCAATGCATTCGCCTTGGCTAAAGCGAAGTTAAAATAAATCCATGGCTGCTGTTCTCTCTCCGTGAGTGCCATTCCCTGTTCCGCGTGCATTAACGCCTCATCGGCCTTTACTTGAGCATAATAAGCTTGGCTCAAAACGTACAACCACTCCGATCGAGCAAGGCTGGTATCTAACTGTCCTTCCGCCATGTTCGCAAGCGCTGCTCGCGCTGTTTGAATAACGGCTTTAGGATCGCTATCAATATCATTTAGGCTCGCACTAACCGCTGGGCTCCAGTGTTTTTGCCATTCATCCGCATTGGCGGATGAGACGAGTATAATACTTATGCACAGTGTGATGCCGGCGTAAAACAGCTTGTGACGCAATGGAAACATCATTCTCCTTGGTTTATCGGGCATTATATATCTAGCTTAGTCGATATCTTTAAACTCATACTGTTGAGTTTCAATCATCAGAATCAATAGAGAGGTATCACATACTATGAATTGAGGTGCACCAATAAATTGGATAAAACGTATACACGTATTTAAGCAGTTTATCCTATGAAACAACAGTCTTTATCCATAGCACTCCCAAATCCCGGTCAATGGCAAGAAGTCGTTGAAGGTGTTTTTTGGATCCGGATGCCTTTGCCTTTTGAGCTGGACCACATAAATCTGTATTTGCTTCGAGACGGCGATAACTTTGTGCTCGTCGATACCGGTATTCACACCAAGGTTACGCGCCAGCTATGGGAACAATTGTTCGAAACATATAAGATCACGTTGTCCAAGATAATTGTTACGCACATGCACCCAGACCACATTGGTAATGCGGGATGGTTATGTGAGCACTTTCGCATACCCCTATTGATGAGTCACATGGAGTATTTTATCGCGCGCTCAATTAGAGCTGGCGATCAAGGAGCCTCGCATTGGGAGGATGAGGAGCATTTAGTGCGCTGTGGCCTCGATCAACAGCACATAGATCGCTCTATGGCCAATCGCGACGGCATCAAACATGTCGTCAGCCCAATTCCAGTGAGATTTACGCGTTTGGTTGCGGGACAAACGCTCGAAATCGACCAACATAAATGGTCTGTCATCATAGGCAAAGGGCATTCGCCAGAGCATGTCTGTTTACATGACGCAGAGCGTAAATTGTTGATTTCTGGCGATCATGTATTGCCGCATATCTCTCCAAATATTGGCGTCTACAGTACCGAGCCGGAAGCCAACGCGCTTAAACTGTATCTAGATACGTTGCCGCAGTTTCTGAAGCTTGCTGAGGACACATTGGTGTTGCCCTCTCACAAATTGCCGTTTCAAGGCTTACATGAGCGCGTAAACCAATTGTTGCAACATCACCAAGAGCATCTGACTGTGCTATTGAATTTTTGTCAGACGGAGCGAACCTTAGTCGATTGTTTACCCGTTATGTTTGATCGAGAACTCAACCATCAAAGCATGTTTTTTGCAGTGGCTGAATGTTTATCGCATTTGAATTACTTATGGTTTCAAGGAAGCATGATTAGAAAGCTAAGGGAAGACGGCGTCTATGTATACCAAGTCGTCAATTAACTGATCGACTCACGAACGTTAAGTGTTCCTATGGCTGCTTCGCAATTGTCACAAGGTGTTTGCTTCGCTATTCTTGGAAGACAGGATTCTAACGTTTAATTACGAACCATAAGTTCAGCCGCGGAGATTTAGTTGTCTTTCAGAGATACAAACAAACGGGAACATGGTGAATATGTCACCGGACGCAGTGGCCAGGTCATTCTGTTTGCGGCACGAGGTCCGTGGAATGATGAGACAATGAAGCGAGGCTCAATTGAAATGAGCGAACACATTGCTGCACTGGATCATCCGCGTCCGTGGGCGCAAATCAGTTGTTTGTACGGTGAGAGTATCATGCCGCCGTCTACCTTTGAGTCCTTCGTCAAACACACCAACATACGCAAACAAATTGGCTTGACCAAACTCGCTATTGCGATTATTGATTCGAAAATATCGTTGACCATCCAAGCACAGTTAAGTGAGGCCTACGCTCGAACCGAAGTTGAGCACAGTTTTTACTCCACAACCGAGGCGGCGATGGCAGCCATTAGCCCGATTGACTACCCGCATGAGCAAGAAGTGGTCAGGCAGTTTTTTGCGCAGAACGCTTTTTTATAAACTCCAACTCAACTGGATGTAACGACTTTATAACCGACACCGTAAACGGCTTGAAGCGGCATAGTGTCGCCCATTTTCTGCTGCAATTTTTGGCGTAAATTCTTCATGTGACTGTCGATGGTTCGATGGCTGACGATGCGATCGTCTTGATAGCAATGCGACATAAGTTGTTCACGACTCATTACAATACCAGGGCGCTGGATTAGCGCTAAAAGTAAGCGAAATTCGACTGGCGTCAGTTCGAGTGACAGCGAATCAACTTTGCATTCATATCTGTCCGGATATAGCGCAATTGAGCCAAAGCTTACGCAGGCTTCATCGGAAGAAGATGTTGATACACGGCGCAATATGGCTTGAACTCTTGCTGACACCTCTCGGCCGGAAAAAGGCTTGCAGACATAATCGTCTGCACCGAAGCCTAGGCCCATCAAACGGTCAATTTCGTCTACTCTTGCCGTCAAAAAAATGATCGGAACAGTAGAAAATGTTCGAATCTCTTTGCACAAGGTGAAGCCGTCTTTATTCGGCAGCATCACATCGAGAATAATACAATCTGGAGCATACTGTTTCACTGAATCAATCACCTCGGCTCCATCGTGCACCTGCTGCACATCGAATCCATCGACTTTCAAGAAATCTTCCAGTAGTGCCGCGATCTTTACTTCGTCTTCCACGACCAAGACTTTGCCAGTAGCCATATTAGTCCTCTATTTTTGGTAACTGTATCGTCAGCCTAATACCACCCAATGTCGATGGCGTTGCGCTAATATGTCCGTGATGCGCTTCAACAATATTTTTAGCAATGGCTAAACCGAGGCCGGCACTAAGCTGGTGCCCGCGCACGCGTGACTTGTCGGCTTTGTATAACGCTTCAAACATTCGTTCACATTCCTGTTCGTTGCAGCCTGGCGCTGAATCCTCGACGATTATTTGTGCGTATCTTGAGGTTTCAGTCACACTCACAGCGGTTTTACCCGGGCTATCGGTATATTTGAGAGAATTACCGAGAATGTTGAACATCAGTTGCTCAATCCTAGCTTTGTCAAATTTACATTTAACGATTTCGTCAACTGACGCGTTTAATTCAATGGCTGCGTTTGAATAGCTAGTTTGCATCGCGAATACTACCGCTGAGATCGGTTCTGCAAGGTCTCCTTCTTCAAATTCGTACCGCAAGCCGCCAGCATCAGATGTGGATAATTGGTATAGGTCTTCGATTAAGTGTTTGAGTAAGTTGACTTCCGTTTCCAGTGATGCAACCGCGTCTAATGAGACCTTTCTAATGCCAGCTTGCATGGCTTCTAGCTCACCGGATAGCACAGTTAATGGCGTTCTCAATTCATGTGAGATATTGGCGAACCAGCGGTTCTTGGCACTGCGATTTTCAGCCAAAATCGTCGATAGTAAATTGACATCATTGAGCAGGCTGCCCAGCTCATCATTGTATGTATGCTGAATTTGTTCACCGTAGTGACCGCTTGCTAACCGCGCAACTCCATGTTGAGCAGACTTTATGGGAACGATTAGTTTTCGTGTTAGCAACCAAGCAATCACAATGGCGACACACAAACAGACAACGCCAATCACGATACTCGAAATGGTCTGTTGGTGAGTGAATGCGGAGGCACTCTGAGATGAATGAATTGGTGGTGGTGCCGTGCGCAGTTCACCAATACTGTCGTTTCCATTTAAGGTCAGCGGAAATGTGAGGTAGGGGGGCTGCTGTAACCCTTGATCACCCGCTACCCAATTACCTTGGGTATCGAACAATGCCGTCGGCGGCTGTTTTCTGGGTATCGGTGGTCTGCGACTTGGGTCCTCGCCGCCGCGTGGAGGAGGTCTTCGTTGTGCTCCTCTTGGCGGTGGTCGTCGTAATTGCCTTTCGGCATATAGATCTTGGCCAAGCACCAGATTCCATGTCAATTGACCTTCTACGTATTGATTAAGCAGTGTTTGTTCAAGTTGTGATAGACGTTGTCGCTCTTGGTTATTCAAAAACTCCATGAATCCCCAGTGAAAACTCCAACGAGCGAGTCCAAGTGTCAAAACCAGTACGAAAACGGTTAGCCCGACAAAAGCAATAAAATATTTAAGGGATAATCGCATCGAGCCCCGTTTTAATCGCAGATACATGTTTGTCCTGATGTTAGCCTATCCAAATTCAGCCAGACGTGCCAATGGCGTCGCTTATTTTTGTTCTGACTCCTGCTGAGTCTTTGGCTTTTTGGTATGTGAGATTGGTACCGCTACTATCGTCCCATGTTTGGTTAAACATTTAGCATCAATGGTCTCACCGCGCCGGCCAGTAAACTGAACATTGTCGTTTTCTTGTCGATCAACACATGCGTCAATTGCTTCTTTAGGCGGTTTGCGTGGTTTCTCGTTTTCTGCTGTTGCTTGCACCGAACTGGATGCTGCCATGAAAATTATCGATAATAAAAAGCGTCTCATTTTTGTTCTCCACAAGTGACTTCAAACTCAGGATAACAAGGAAAATCGCAGACAATGTGCAGATACACAGTATTTGTGCAAACAATTGAGCGAACGCTTGGACAGTGGCTACGGAGAGTGTAGCTCGACTCTGTTGCGACCTTTACTCTTGGCTATGTAGAGAGCCGCATCAGCCTGACCAATAAGGTCGGTTAATGCCGACTTGCTCGGCGTAAATGCGATACCAAAGCTTGCTGTAACGGTAATCGTTTGTTCTGAATGATCAACTTGGGTGCTCTCAAGCTCTAATCGAGTTCTTTCTGCAATAACTTGACCGACATCGGCAGATGAGCTCGGAATGAGCATAACAAATTCTTCGCCACCCCAGCGGCCAACAATGTCATTATTTCGCAAGTGAGAGGATAAAACGTTTGACGCAACCTTTAACACCGCATCACCGGCATTATGTCCAAACTTGTCGTTAATCTGTTTGAAATGGTCGAGATCGCAAATAACGACGCAGATCCCAGTGTTTTGACGCTGTAATTTCTGAAACTGACGATTGATGAAGCGACGATTCGGCAAACCCGTGAGTGCATCGGTTTCACTCGTGCGTTCATAGTTCTGTTTATAAAGTAGCAAGATAAAAAACGTCATCGCCAATATGCTGGCGACCACAGAAAACGTCATTAGCGCATTGGTGACGAAGGTTCGCGTGATGGTGGTTTGGCGAGTTTGAAGCGGCGCAAGCACGAGTAAACGCCACTTGAGTTCATCAATGCTAATTTGCGATACCAAATAGTCGCTATCATCAATATTGACTAAAACGCCATCTAATTCAGACAGATCTTGGGACGTATCAAAGCCGGAAATGGTATTGAGAGGGGGAATGAACTCATCGGTTACAACTAAGTTGGGGAATGAGCTTAATACGACTTCATCGCGCTCATTCACAAACAGAAAATCGTAACCATATTCTTGTTTAATTGCTTCAAACTGCTCGACAAAAATTTGTATTCGCTTGCCAACGCCAACGAAGCCTAGGAATTGGCCCTCGTCAGAGTATATTTTAACGTCAAAAAATAAATGTACATCACCGACTTGTCCCAGATCAGCAAGCACGTCTCCTTGTGTTTCGAGCGCTTCGAAGTACCAGTAAACCTCACCCTCGATCAGGTTCAACACTCGCCCGTTTGACATGTACTGTTTGCGAGGAATGTCCAACGCTACGAAAAATATCAGTCCAAGCCGCTCTTGCATATTTGACAACCTGTCTATGAGTGTTGCCTCATCGAGTGTCTCGGCATCGACTAGATTATCAAAATTGATGATTTCGGCGAACGACTCTGCTATGTGTAGTGGTTTTAGGAGTTCTTGATTAACCAGAGTGTAGACAGGTGTTAGCGCGCGCTGCTGAATTTGGCTTTGTTCGGAAACAATATTATTGACGGCTTTAAAGGCGGTGAAACCGAAAGCGCAGACCAGCGCGATAATTAAGACCACCAAAAACGATCGGGATATTAAAAAGCGAGTAGGGCGTGGGAGCTTCATAATGTCCATTCATACCGATATGTCTTGCTTCATGATAACGTTTTAACGCATGAACTCAATGTCTATATTCTATACGAATAAACCTGTTTAAGCGTTATCCCTATAGTTGATACCGTATTTTCAATGCTTCGACGGTCGCACTGTTTTCAACTAAAAATTGATTAAATTTTTCGATAACCTTTGGGTGTTCGATTGTCGACAAATGGTATTGAAGGTGCTCTGTGGGTGAGTGCTCGGCAACGACCAAAGAGTCCGAAGGGTATCCGAGCAGAGTTGCATAATGTTTTGCAACCGTAGGGTTCACATCCAAGCCATCAACGATACCATTGTTCAATAACTGTATGAGTATTTTCATCGAGCCTTCGTAAACAAATTTGATTGATTGGTTTTGCAGTTGAATTTGCCAGTATGGACTAGGGGTAAAGCCTTGAATAGTGCCGATGGATTTGAAATCGGATAGATTTTTCGAACGGTTTTGGGGAAGCGTCAGGGTGACGGTATCTAAATTTAATATGCCCTGACTAAACGACAGGTGGAGTTCATTGTTTGTCCATAGAGGGTTATCGGGTACGCGAAGATCGATATCATTGTTTTTGTACCAATCTGGAAACCGCGCGATCGGTAGGCGTACAAACTCAAATTCAAGATTTGCCTGTTTAGCAAAAATTTTCATCAGTTCAATGATATACCCTTGGTCTTCCAGCTTGTCTGCTCGAGTGAACAGTGGGAAGTAATCGACATCCTCAACTCCCACTCGGTACACGCTTTTTTCTGACTCAGCCATCACAGGTTGGTATGTCCAAGTGCATATGAAGACGATTACGAGAAGTCTCACAAATTGCTCTACCGTCGCTGTTAGCGTTTGCTCTACTGCAGTTTTCAACGTCGCTCACCTGACTATAACTAGGGCTTCAATCATCTTTGGTTGCGACGCTATGGCATCGCAATAATTCATATGCATCAGTGTAGACGCCAATTAGACGAATCGCCTATATAAAGGTATGAAGTGCGCTATTTGCAATGTAAGTGCGTATTATTATCGTTTAGGGATTTACTAAAAGACAAAAATGATAATGAACAGTCGCTTTTCGCACATTTGCCGCTTTCCTTTCTTATTGGCAGCTTTGTTGTCCGTTCAATTCGCAAGCGCAGAGCCTGCCTCGGTGTCGGTCGCAAAGCCTACAATGCAATCGTTACAGCAACAGTTGCGCCTCACAGGTAATGTGGAAGCAAATCAAGATGCAGCGCTTGCCAGTCTTGAATCGGGATTAATCGCCACTGTTCATGCTGAAGTCGGTGATAGTGTCGAACGGGGTCAATTACTCCTGACGCTTGATGATAAGCTCGCCCAGTTGCGCTTGAAAGAGTTACAGGCGTTGCTTTCGGCCGCTAGGGTTGCCACTTCTGAAGCGCTGCGGCGGTACCAGGAAGTCATCGCCCTGTCGGAGAGTCAAGTCGTCGCACAAACCTTGATCGCTGAAAGACAAGCTCAATTCGCTGCTGCGGAAGCTGAGGAGCAGCGCCAGCAGGCAAGCGTCGCAGTTCAAGAGGAAGTTGTAGCGAGGCACAAACTTTACGCTCCTTTCTCCGGCATTATAGCAAGTCGCAGTGCCGATACAGGGGAGTGGGTGTCACAACAGAGCAATCTGTTTCAGCTTATCAGCGATAAAGGTTGGCGTCTGAGTGTGGAGGTTCCACAAGAGTACTTTCCACTCCTTTCTGGTCAAACGGAAGTTAATGTCAGAGTGATACCCGATATTACAGGAGTGCAGGCTTTCGAAAGCTCACTTGAGCGACTGGTCAGTGTGTCGAATCAACAAAGCCGCACGTTGACAGCCCATATTACTGTTCCAGATATTAGCGACCTTGTCGTTGGTATGTCGGCAAGAGCCGAGATCATGTTGCCCTCAAGAGAAGATTCTGTTGGCTGGTTACCCCGTTCTGCGCTTAAGTTTCACCCAGACGGTGGTTTTAGTGTTTTTACCGTCACGAACAATAGAGCGCAACGCGTTTTGGTCGAACTAATAGAGCAACAGGCAAATCAAGTGGCGGTGAATAACATCAGCGCAGACTCAAGTTATGTGGTTTCGGGTGTTGAATTATTGAAGGATGGCGACCCAGTAGCCGTGCTTGAGGGGGCCCAATGATAGCTGCAGCAGTCAAGCGAGGGCTTTTAGTTGCTGTCATTGCGCTCATCAGTTGCATCCTAGGGTTAGCACTAGCACTGAATATCCCCGTGCAAATGATTCCAGATTTGGAAGTCAGAACAATAACGGTACAAACCGGTTGGCCTGGGGCTACCCCCCAAGACATTGAAAAAGAGATATTGATCGAGCAAGAGCGTTATCTGCGCAGTTTGCCTAACTTACAACGCATGGTCTCATCCGCGCAGATGGGACGAGCACGAATAGAGCTGGAGTTTCCATTCGGTGTTGACGTAAGCGACGCGCTTATTCGCGTCAATAACGCCCTAAGTCAGGTACCCAATTATCCAGAAAATGTTGATCAACCACGTTTATTCTCAAGTTCCTTTTCCAGCAATGCATTCATGCATTTTCGTTTGCGCCCCTTGCCCGGTAACCCCATGTCACTGGACGTCGATTTATTACAGGATTTTGCAGAAGACTACGTGCGACCACGCATGGAGAGCATAGAGGGCGTCTCGGAAGTCGGCGTTGGTGGCGGCGCGAGTCGTCAAATTCAAATCAACCTTGATGCGGGTCGTCTCGCCCAACGTGGGATAAGTCTTACGCAGGTTCGCCAAGCGATTCGCAACCGTAATCGCGACGCCTCAGCAGGTGATATTGAAAGTGCTGAGAGCCGATACTTGATCAGAGTCGTAGGGCGATTTGAGCAACTTAAAGATCTCGAGAATTTGATTGTCGTTCGACGTAGCAATGCCAATGTTTATCTAAAAGATATTGCCGAGATTCGCTTGGATCATTTTGAAACTCGAGGACTGTCGTATTCTGATGGCGAGCGCACATTGAGTTTGTCGGTCCGTCGCGAGAGTGGCTCGAACGTACTGGCGATTAAACAAGCAATGCTGCCGGTGGTTGAGGAGCTCAATCAACAATTACTTGTTCACAATGGGCTCGAACTGACGCTAACGAGTGATGATGTTCAATATGTGGCCAGTTCACTCAAAAATGTATGGACCAATTTGGCTCTAGGAGCGCTGCTAGCAACGCTAATCATGTACTTATTTCTCCGCTCTGGGAGAGCGACCTTGGTTGGTGTCATCGGTATACCGATCTGTACTATAGCCGCTTTCTTAGCGCTTACTCTACTCGGTCGGACTATCAACGTTATCTCTCTCGCCGGCGTCGCGTTTGCTATTGGTATGACGGTCGACAACACGATTGTTGTACTTGAATCCATAGTCCAAAAATTGCGCGAAGGATTGCCCAAAACACAAGCGGCAATTGAAGGGGCAAAAGATGTATGGCCGGCTGTTTTGGCATCAACAGCGACGACGGTACTGGTGTTTGCACCGATTTTGTTTGTGCAGCAAGAGGCGGGTCAATTGTATTCCGATATTGCCATTGCGATCTCCGGTGCAATCATTGCCTCAATGCTTGTTGCTGTTTTCATCGTTCCTGCAGCATTAGCTCATTGGGGGAAAACACAGCAGTTGCGAGCAGATGGCAGCTCAATGCTATCGGGCAAGTGGCTGAAGGTAGTAAAATGGGTCACAAGTTCCCGCAAAAAAGCGATAGCCGTTTCGGTTTCGTGCGCGCTGGGAATTCTTGGATTGGCGACCTATTTGATGCCCGCAGCGGAGTATTTACCTGAAGGTGAAGAGCCAAAGGCATTTTCTTTGATGATCGCGCCGCCACATTATAACTTGAGTGAAATGCAAGCCATTGGTGACGAGTTACGGGTCTATTTTGATAGCTTCGTAAACGCCGATGCAGCAGCGTTTGAGCGTGGAGAAACTGATATGCCGCCGTTGGCATATTACTCGATGTCGGTTTCAATCGGACGAATCTGGTTTTTGAGTGCCCCTTCAAATCCCGACTACATAAATCAGATGATGAACGCAATTACTGAGAAATTTAGAAGCTATGCCAATATGCGCGCTTTTTCTGCTCGGGGTTCGATTATTTCAAGTAATGATGGGGGCACCAGAGCCGTCGCAGTTGACATAGCAGGCAACAACGTCATTGATTTATATGCCGCGGCAGATGCTGTTTATCAAGCTGCCGGGAGGTATTTCGATAACCCGCAGATAAACTCAAATCCAGGCTCACTGACACTCGAACAACCGCTTATAGAGATTCGTCCGCGTTGGCAACGTTTGGCAGAACTTGATATTAACAACAACGATTTCGGGTTTGCCGTTGCGGCAATGAGCGATGGTGCTTACGTCGATGAATTCATTTTAAATGACGACAAGGTTGATATTTTTCTGTTTAGTGGCAGTGGAAATCGACAAACATTAGAGCAGTTAGCATCTGCGCCTATGGTCACCCCTCAGGGGAATGTGTTGCCTTTGCACGCACTGGCCGACCTGGTAGAAAGTAAAAATAGTGATACTTTACGCAGGGTAGATAGCAATAGAACGGTTACGGTATACATCATTCCGCCTAGGCAGGTCGCTTTGGAGACCGCAGAAGCCATCGTTCGCAATGAGCTTATCCCTGAGCTGTGGCAGACGGGTCAAATTGAACAAGGTATAAAGCTCAGCATAAGTGGTGCAGCCGATCAATTGGAGGCCACTAAGGCATCTCTGTCTGGAAATTTCGTCATCGCCCTTGCGCTGAGTTATTTATTGTTAGTCGCCATATTTAGTCATTGGCGCTATCCATTATTCATATTGGCGACCGTTCCTCTTGGAATGGCGGGTGGATTACTTGGTTTGGTGTTCATCAATGCAATTAATACAGCGTTGTCCTCGCTCGGGTTACCCGCATTTCATCAGCCGTTTGACATGATCACGATGCTTGGCTTTTTGATTTTACTAGGCACCGTTGTCAATAATCCTATTTTGATCGTCGATCAGACCCGTAAATTTGTCATTGAGCAAGGTATTCACGCCCAGCAAGCTGTATATATGGCGGTAAAGAAGCGCTTGACGCCAATCTTGATGTCAACAGCGACTACGATTTTCGGCTTGGCGCCTCTGGTCGTTATTCCTGGCGAAGGCACTGAGTTGTACCGAGGTGTCGGGATCATCGTCTTAAGTGGAATTCTTGTATCAATGCTATTGAGTTTCACTTTTTTACCAGCGCTATTAGTGGCTCTTCTCAGTAATCATCAATCTGAGCACGGAACAAATAATGATATAGATGTGACGAAAAACGAAAGATTAACTATAACTTAGTAACAGTGCTTCGTTTTTTTGTGAAATCGAAATAGAAGGTATCGCGTATCAATTCATGATGAATACTCGATGCTTTACTGGGGTCTTTGATGTTTCGTGTATGTGGTTTGTTTCTGATTATTGCGCTTGTCGTTGCAACATTGTTTGCTTCGACTGCATATGCTGAAGAGGCCTCAGCGGATACTATCAAAATAGTCTTGCCAAATTATCAAGGCAGAGACGGTCGAAATCATTATGTCGAAACCCTGATTTCAACGGCTTTGTCTACTCAAGGTCTGTCTGCCGATGTCGTTTACCACCCATTGCCGAGCAACGTTAAGCGGATTGAAAAACTCTTAACGGAAGGGCAGGCAATCGATGTCGCGTGGCTACAAGCAACGACCTCCCGGACTGAGCGCATGCAGTATGTTCCCATACCTATATTTCAAGGTTTACATGGTACACGTCTACTGTTGATCAACCAAAATCGTCTGGAGGCTTTTGCTCAGGTCAATACTCTCGAACAACTAAAAACACTTGTCGGCGTTCAACATCACACTTGGTCTGATACCAGCGTGCTGAAAATGAATGGTTTGTCGATCAATGGAGACCTCGAATATGCCAATATGTTGCGCGCCATCGAATCTGGTCTAGCAGATTATTTTCCGCGTTCTGCAATGACGATTCACGCCGAGCAAAGGCGCCTTGCCGCGCGGGGGATCGTGATAGAGCCGCGGCTTGCATTGGAGTATCCGAGTTACTTTCTGTTGTTTGTTTCTAATAGACAACCCGATTTACAGAAAATGCTCGTACTCGGAATAACGAAAATGTCGGAGACGGGGGACTTTCAACGTTTATTTGAACGTTTTTTTGACGCGCGTTTTCAAAGCTTGGACCTGCTCAATCGCACAAAAGTGGCGCTGAATAACTCAGCGCTCCCGCAGAGTCTCGTGAGCGAGTTGCGACAAGGGGTTTTTTACAAGCCCTCACCAAAAGCGTTTACCGATTAACAAATTGCGCAACTTTATCTGTCACTTTCCAGCTTTTCCCGTCATAGATTAAATTTAAATAATCGACATACCCTTTTTCACCGTTATCACCCCACGTGAATTCAACCGTTGCATTGGCTGCGTTCACAGTTTTTTTCATTGCGGTAATGTCAATCTGCGCATTCCATTGATTGCCTGAATCAACTAACTCTGCGAAGTCTGCTCTGGTGTAAACACGGAATTGGCCATCCTGATCGTAATATTGAATGGAAGCGGATTCCGAAAATGCAGCAATGACATGCTCACCTGATCCCGTTTTAACACCCGTGATGTAAGAGTTGACTGCGGCCTCCGGCGTGTCAAAACTAAAGGCCATCGTTGAGAAGCATAGCAAAAACATCGAAGTCATGAGGGTTTTTGCAGTAAATAGATATTTATTCATTTTAGTCTCACGGTAAAAGTATGGACTTAGTAGACTAGAACAGACCTCAACTATTATCAAAGCGATTGGAATAAACGCTAATCAACTAACCTCATCTATTACCTGCTTGTCGGCGATACCCAAATAGATTTAGCAAAGCGAGCGCTCGTGTTAACCCGAAAACGTGCGGATTTCACGTCCATTTCACCACTCTTTGATTTACTGCTGATTCGACAGTCAAGTAAAGGTAAGTATCTATGCAGCGCTCGTTAGCCGACAGTATTCAACTCAAAGGAGTGTCTCAGTCTTTTAATTCGTCTGGGGAAACAGTCCATTTATTCGATGATGTGCATATGACGATTGAGCAAGGTCGTTCCTACTCGGTCATTGGCCCCTCTGGTGCAGGAAAGTCCAGCTTACTGATGTTGCTATCAGGGCTGGAGAGGCCAACCGCTGGTGCGGTTGAGTTTGTGAGTCAAGGGCATGGCTCATCGATGGAGACGATCCGCGCTCAAATCGGTTTCATTTTCCAGCAATTTCATCTGCTGCCAGAGTTAACTACATTGAACAATGTGGCATTGCCATTAAAACTCAGAGGCATTAAAGATGCGCTTGATACAGCTCGAGATTGGCTTTCGGAAGTTGGCCTTGAGCATCGCTTAAACCACAAACCACAGCAGCTAAGTGGTGGTGAGCAACAGCGTGCGGCTATCGCTCGAGCGCTTGTGTTTGAGCCTCGCTTTATTTTTGCTGATGAGCCAACCGGTAATTTAGATGAGCAAAATGCTGCCTTGGTCGCGGACACCCTATTTCGTTGCTGTGAGCGAAATGGAGCGGGACTCGTGTTGGTAACACATAGCAATGAACTCGCCAGTCGGGCCGAGCAGACATTTACGCTGGGCAATGGTAAATGCCTGCCCGTTTCGAATGGTTATCGGGGGGATGTCGCATGCGCGTAAATAGTCTTTCTCTGGCATGGCAATTTCACAATCAAGAAAAACGCTACAAGCACCTGCAGTTTCTTCGTTGGACCCAAGCGCTGTTGATGATCTTTATTGTCACGTTGAATCAGACCGGGAGTAGTATTCAATCATTTTTGACAGAAAACCTTAATGCGCTTCTAGGAGCTGACGCCGTTATCAGCTTCAATCAATCGTTGTCTGCTGCACAGTTGTCTGAATTACAGCGTTTTGCCAATAAAACGTCTTCTACTCAATCGATTACGACAACCCTTACCCATGGTGACAACTGGCAACGAACTCGACTTAAAGGAGTTGACGGCAGCTACCCGTTGCAAGGGGAAGTCACCGTCGCAGAAGTGTTGGGAGGAACAGAACAAGTCGCCAATTCAGGCCCATCCAGCGGCGAGATTTGGTTGGACTCGCGTCTATTGGGTGGATTGGGTATAGATGTTGGGCAATCTATATCTCTGGCTGACCAATCCTTTACTGTGACTCGGGTTTTACTGCACGAACCTGATAGGTTAATGGAAGGGCACAATGTCGATATGCGTGCGCTGGTCAATCTGGCAGATTTTCGCAAACTCCAGTTTCCCGACGAACTTGTTCAATATCGGTATTTAATTGCAGCCACTTCGACTCAAATCGATCAACTTATCGAGTGGCAGAAACAATCGATACCGGCAGCACAGCTGGTCCACAAGCAAGGAGCACATCCTCTTGCCCTGTTTTGGCAGCGCACCGAAAACTTTTTTGGTCTAGCGTCAATCATTTTGTTTTTCATGGCTGCTATCGCGATAGAGCAGCTAACTCGGGTCCAAACTCACAAAGAACAACATTTTATGGCTGTCAGTATGAGTCTGGGGGCCAGTAAAGGTCTGGGGTTTCAAATCTCTTTGTTTAAATGGCTGATTCGTTCGCTTGGTATATTACCGGTGGTCATTGTGTTCTCGGGGGTGGGGCATGCTGCACTCATACATTGGTTAGCGGATACGTTTGAAGGCATGACTTGGCAGTGGGACATTTCCGAGATGTTTAGCTCCCTTGCAGCGGTATTTTGTATCTTATTGGTTTTCCAACTCCCAGTTTGGTTAGGCTTAAAACAGAGCTCAGTTGCACAACTGCTTAGCGGCGTAACTAAGAAAAACAGTTATGGCGTGCAGCTAGTGTGCGCGTCGATAATATTATTCGGGGTCGCCTACTACTACTCGGATAACGGTTTGTTGACGATTATGGTGCTGGGTGCAATGTTGGTGAGCATCATCTTGATACTGCTGGTGAGTTGGTTTGTGTTAACGGTAGGGGAGAGATTGACGCAGAGTGGTTCTGGCTTGATACCGTTTGCCTTGTTTATGATGAGGCAGCGCTTAGTCAACAAAAGCACTCAAATCCTTGGCGTTGGTCTTTGTGCATTCTTACTGTTGTTTACGCTTATGTTGATGCGAGATTTAGGTGACACAATGTCAGCCTATCAACGCGAGCATGACGGTAACTTGCTCATATCACAAGCGACACAGGAACAGAGGGACTTTGTGAACGCGTGGGCTGAACAAAATGCTATCCAAATTCGTCAAGAGAAACCCTTTATGTACGCCAAACTAATTGACGTAAATGGTCAGTTTCTTAATGACGCAATTACCTCTCCGAGTGAAAGTCTAGCAACGTTTCAACGACCTATTCGTCTGCATTGGACGAATGCAATCCCGAACAATAACAGACTTACAAAAGGGGAATGGTGGGAGTCAGATCAAAAGAACTGGCAGGTTATCTCGATAGAAGAAGAGGTGATGTTAGATCTTGGTTTGAGTATCGGTGACACCTTAACGTTTGTTGTTGGTCAGCGCTCTATAGCATTTGAAATAGTTGCCAGTCACGCCTATCGCTCAGGAGCAGGCTCAATAACTTTTTGGGTGCAAATGCCTGCGCAGGCGATTGAGCACCTCCAAGGAACACATTTTTACATGGCGAGCCTCGAATTGGCACCGCACCAGTTCAACCTACTGAAAGACTTGTGGGAGCAGTTCCCATCCCTACGTATGACTTCTCTGCAGGAACTAACTTCTCGCTTCGACAACACGTTAGCAATGATTACCAAAGTCATCGCGGGCTTCGCAACGCTCATCATTTTGCTCGCATTTATCGTCATATTTTCAACATGCCATGCTCTCGAGGAAAAAGAAAAGAAAAAGAACAGTATTATTATGAGCTTTGGATTTAACCAAGCAACGTGTTTTAAGTTGAATATTATCGAGTGGCTAACAACCGGACTGGTCGCTGCATTGGGAGCAATTGTCGGTACCTACGTGGGTGGGCTGATGATTTATCAATCACAGTTTTCACTCACCTATTCGCCCAATGTCATTTGGCTGCTTTTTACTCTCTCAGTCATTATGGCGGTCGTTACATTTATCGGTATTGCCGCGAGTCGAGGCAGCTTAACTAGCTCTGTGCGAGAGCTACTCAAGGAACAGTAGTATTCCAATTTGATTGTTTCTGACATAAAAAAAGCCACCTTAACAGTGGCTTTTTTTCATTTTGGCAGCGGTGCTAGTTTAAATCGTGCAAAACATAATCGGCATATGTATCGAGCGATGTTTCATTGATTTCAGTAAAGAATGCAAAAGTGCCTTGCATCGTTAAGGAATATTGTTGCGGTAAAATTGCATCATGAATTTTAATAAATTGCATGCTGATGTGGAACTCGTCAATCGAGGCGCTAAACATAGGCGTGAAGGGGACTGAATTCACGATGTCTATTCTTTCGATGAAGCCTGCAGCTTTGTTATATGTCAGAGTGCCGGTTAATTGGTTGGAGGCATCTTCACCCAGCTTTTCGAGGTTTACGTCGAAGCTTGCTTTAAAATTCAAATCGTCCTCGGAACTCAGACTTACACTGTTTAACTCAATGAGTTCATTGAGGCTAAGACTAAAATGTTGTGAGTCCTCACCTTTGGACTGCTTAGCTTTCTTTTTTGCATAGCTTGCTTGTTGCTTTAACGAAGGTTTAGTCCCGTTTATTTCAATCAGCTGCCAACGTTTACTTGCTTCATCATTGGGCGTAAAGGTTTCAAGGCTGCTGCTAATGTCGCCCTCTTCGTTTTCATACCGACTTACAGAATACGACCACGTCGTTCTATCGGTGTTTTCGAAAGCGCTAATTGCGTTCTTGATTTGAGTTTTAACTTGTATATTCGGTGACACAGTCCCCAACTGTTCAGCCGTGATTGCAGGCGCAGCTAATAAGGTGGAGATAGTCATACCCAGCGGGAATATGGCTGCCCATCGTGATTGCTTACTCATAGAATTATCCACTGTAAAAAAAGATAAAAATTAAGCACTCAGGGTGAATTTGAAGTGAAATTTTTCGCATAAGTGACGCAGAGATTTGCGCAACTGATTAGGCCTGTTATGTCTATTAAAGACAACGGCGACTTGTTACACTTTAGTTACGTCGTATCGAGTTGTCTGATTTCGATTCATTCGCCTATCAATGACCATACGTCCGCGGCGAAAAGTACCAATAGACAGTTTCATGCACAGTAAATTTGTTTCAGAATTTGCTGGGTTGGTTCATGTTATTTAAAGGATTAAAAACACAATGAGCAAATGGCTAGTCATATTCATCGGCATATCTCTTACACCTTTTACGCAAGCAAGCGAACAGCATTCATGTCAGTCTCTCAAGGAAGAAGCGGACGAACTCAATACTCAGTTGAGAACGCGAAGTACAGAATCAACAAGAATCAAGCATCGCCAGGCAAAACTCGCCTTCCTAGAGTGTTTGCGCGACCACAGCAAGGCGACAAAAGCGGCTACAGATAAGTCAACCCCTAAGCATGTAGGTAATAAGCGTCCGCGCAGTGCACGCTATAACAGGTTGTGACGGCGCAGCAATAGCGTATAAGCTAAGCTGGGGCGAAACTCGGTTGTTAACCCCCAGCTTTATGCCTGTCTGATTTAGTTCTGGTCGTCGTAGCTAACTAAGTCGGCGTGTTGTCTATGTGCAAGACGTGAGCGATAAAGCGCTTAAGGTTTGCTTTTTGGTATGGCTCCATTGTTGTCCCTATACCGACAGTAGCAATGCTTAATAGTAGCAATGAAAATAGCATTGGTTTTTTGCATAATACCGTGCCGCGTTTCAATCTGGCTCGGATTGAATTGGAAAACGACCTGAATGTTATCCGATGTTTCAATCTGTCTTTAGCCCAATGCCAAGCGCCCTGTTGTGTGTATATATCCCAGCAAAATCCGACACAGATTGATATGAATATTATCGGTAACAGTGCGAGCGTTATGTTAACCGTACCTCGAACAATATTGGGTAGTTGCTCACTGAACAAGCTCAATCTAACCGCGTGCACCCAGTCGAGATTAGGCAGCTTACTCAGCAACATGAATGACGCAATCAGTGACGCAGGGATCGCAATTGAGAGAGAAATCTGTATTGCCTGATCGCTTAACTTGAATGTCTGGCAGCGTTCCCAATTCGAAGAGGGTGTTTGCGTTAGAGAGGTTTGGTCTGTTAACGCCTTGACGGGCGTCTGAAAGGACTCCGGCGTAAGCTCAAATACGGCTGCAAAGGCTTTGATAGACTCGAGGGAAGCAGTACCATTTTTTTCAATTCGTTGCACTGTTCTTAAGCTTAGGCCTGTCATCTCAGCGAGTTCGCTTTGACTCCAAGCTCGATTTTTCCGCTGTTCTTTCAAAAAATGACTGTCTACTCGCATGTCCATGTTTCGCTACCTTCAGTGTGAGAGAAAGGTAACATTTTGACGCTTTTAAATCGCGAGGAAACGACATTGATGTGTCAAAAAGGCGACATCAATGTGACATTGTGCGGTTTCTAGTCTATTCGGGTTACTCGGCCTCGAGGAACGTTTGTATCGTACCAATTGGTGAACCAAGGAGTCAGAGCGGTGCCATGTGAAGGCTCTGAATATGGTACGTCAGCAAAAAATCAGCAAAATTTCACACGTTTTTCAGGTGTTCTAATGTGGCTGGAAATATTCTGGCCGTGAATTAAATCACCTCAACGGAGAGTCCTAGATGAAAAAGTTACTGCTGCTAATGATATTGACCTTGGTATCGGCATCTCAGTCATATGCGGGTGAGCTGAAACCCTTTAGTATCAATGGAACAGAAACCGTCGGTATTCAAGATCGACACATGTCGCGACAATACGAACTGTATGTGAAGTTGCCCGAAGGATACGCGCAAAACTCCGAAAAGCGCTATCCAGTGATTTACTTCACTGATGCTGATTGGCATATGGAAATCTTATCTGCGTCAACGGCTTTTATCATCGAGGAGGTCATTTTAGTCGGCGTATCCTGGCAAACCGATCTCGGTCATGAGGATGCTCACTTCAGTCGCTATCGAGATTACTCCATGTCGCAATCAGATAACCCCGATCACCAAGCCAAGTATCAATTTGGCCAAGCCGATCATCACCTAAGATTTATTCGACAAGATGTCATTCCTTATGTGGAGGCGCAGTATCGGACTGATGCAAGTAATCGCACCTATTTTGGTTATTCAATGGGCGGTTCGTTTGGTGCCTATATTTTGATGTCTGCACCGGACACGTTTCAGCACTATATTGTTGGCAGCCCCGCTCTTAGGCGCCTGTCGGAGCGCATCGCTAAAGGTGATTTTAAAGACTCAAAGCTTGATGCAAACGTTTATTTGTCGAGTGGTACTGAAGGCGATGAGCTCTCACGTGGTGAACACATTGAGACTTTTTTAGCGTTACTTAACACTCCCAACCACAGTGCGTTGACAGTGATTCATGACATTGTAGATGGTAGTCATTCGAGCGCGTTTCCAATGACCGGAGTGCGCAGCATTAAGTGGCTTGCAAGCATATTAGCGGCCGAATAAAGTACGCGAGAATAGCGTGGGGCGGTAGTACTCATATGAGCTTACCAGCCCTATTAGCTATAGATTAAACGCATTAGATCCATGCATGTAAATAAAACTATCCTGTTATACCTGCCGTTGCTCGTGATTAGATGGCGGCATTTGACATCTTGCTGCTAGTATTAGCGGAGCATCACTCTCTGCGCCGACCAGCTGTTACATCGGATAGCAGTTTCGAAGAGTTATGTTATAACAACTAAAAACAATTATCAGGCACACCAGCCACAAGGATCTAACCACCATGCGAAAATCCCTACTGCTTTTTTGCTTGGCTTTCACTGTATCAATCACTCCAGTGCAGGCCGTGGGCAAAGATGATAAGAAACACCCATTAGCCAATATTCCGTTGCGAAACATTGGCCCAGCCATGATTTCCGGACGGATTTCTGATTTAGCGGTTAACCCAGGCCGGACCAATGAGTTCTACGTGGCAACTGCATCTGGAAATCTGTGGAAAACATCCAACAACATGACAACTTGGACGCCACTGTTTGAGAATCAAGGGGCTTACGCAATCGGTGTAATCGAGATGGCGCCATCTGATCACAATGTTTTGTGGCTTGGCTCTGGCGAGAACAATTCACAGCGTTCAGTAGCGTACGGTGATGGTGTTTACAAATCGCTTGATGGTGGTAAGTCATGGAAAAACATGGGCTTAAAGAATTCCGGCCATATTTCCCAAATTTGGATAAACCCAAACGATATCAACCATGTATTGGTTGCCTCGCAAGGACCATTGTGGAGCAATGGGGGCGATCGAGGTCTGTATGAGACCAAAGATGGTGGCAAGAACTGGGAGCGGATCTTAGACATTGACATCTACACCGGAATTAATGAGTTCGTCGTCGATCCTGCTGACTTCAACAATATTGTTGCAACTAGTTACCAGAGACGACGTCATGTGTGGACGCTTATTAATGGCGGCCCGGGAAGTGGTATTCATAAAACCACTGATGGTGGTAAGACATGGTCGCGCATTTCTGCAGGTTTGCCAAAAGATCACATGGGGCGGATTGGAATTGCCATGGCGCCATCATCCCCACAAACACTGTATGCAATTGTCGAGTCAAATGATGAAGAGAAAGGGGTATATCGCTCAGAGAACTTCGGACAGACCTGGCAGAAACGCTCTAGCCATATGACCAGTAGCCCGCAGTACTACAATGAGTTAGTGATTGACCCCAAAAATCCCGATCGTCTGTATGCTTTAGATACCTTCACTAAAATTTCGGAGGACGGTGGTAAATCGTTTAAATCCTTATCGAATCAGTATCGTCATGTAGATGATCATGCGCTGTGGATCGACCCAGATGATACGCGTCACCTATTGATGGGCGGTGACGGTGGAATGTACGAAAGCTGGGACCGGGGTCAAACATGGCGGTGGGCGAATAATCTGCCGCTAGGTCAGTTCTACCGTGCGCAACCTGACAATGCAGAGCCTTTTTATAACGTCTGTGGTGGTACTCAAGACAACAACTCATTGTGCGCCCCTTCTCGCACTGACGTGATTCATGGAATCACTAATGCGGATTGGAACATTGTCATCGGCGGCGATGGTTACAAACCACAGATTGATCCGAATGACCCGAATATTATTTATGCGCAATACCAGTATGGTGGATTAGCGCGCTATGACAGAAGAACACGAGAAAGAGTATCGATCACCCCGCATCCGCAAATGGGTGAAAATGCGTACAAGTGGAATTGGAACTCGCCATTATTACTGAGCCCGCATAAGTCGACTCGTTTGTTTTATGCTGCTGAAAAAGTTTTTCAGTCAGACGATCGTGGCGAGAACTGGCGGATTATCAGCCCAGATTTAACTCGTCAAATTGATCGCAACCAGCTCAAGGTTATGGACCGCGTGTGGAGTGTTGATACGATCGCGAAAAATGCTTCTACATCAATGTACGGTTCGATTATTGCGCTGAATGAAAGCCCATTAAAAGAAGGCTTAATTTACGCAGGTTCTGATGATGGTTTGATCAGCGTAACTGAAGACGGAGGAGAGAATTGGCGCACTGAAGATAGCTTTAAGGGTGTGCCAGGTATGTCACTGGTTGAAGACATCATCGCGTCACTGCACGATGAAGATGTTGCCTATGCCGTATTTGATAATCACAAACGCGGCGATTACAAACCTTATGTGTTAAAAACAACCAACAAAGGAAAAAGCTGGAAATTAATTAGCAACAACCTACCTGAGTGGGGCTCAGCGCACACGATTGCTGAAGATCACGTTGATCCGAATTTACTGTTTGTGGGCACTGAGTATGGTCTGTTTTTCAGTCAAGACGGTGGTCAAAATTGGTCGCAGATGAAAGGCAAATTCCCTACCATTGCGGTACGTGACTTGGAAATTCAACGTCGAGAAAACGACCTGGTGGTTGGGACTTTTGGTCGTGGCATTTATATTCTTGATGATTATTCGCCGCTACGCACGTCGAAAAAGTCGTTGGACGATAATGAAGCAACACTTTTCTCAATCAAAGATACCTGGTTATATCTAGAGGGATATCAATACGGCGGAGAGCGCAAAGGCTCTAACGGTGATTCGTTCTACAGTGCTGATAACCCGCCTTATGGCGCAGTTTTCTCTTACTACCTAAGAGATGGTTATAAAACACTGCAAAAACAACGTCGTGAGAAAGAAAAGGAAATTGAAAAGGACGGTGGCGATACACCTTATCCAAGTTGGGATACGCTGCGCGAGGAAGACAAAGAAGAAGCGCCTTCCATCTTCTTGGAAGTTAAGGATGCAAACGGTGAAGTGGTTCGCCGCGTCAAAGCCGCTACAAGCAAGGGCTTACACCGCGTTGCATGGGATATGCACTATCCATCGAGCGCGCCCGTTAGTTTGAAAAAGCCATCGGGTTATATCCCACCGTGGGCGATACCTCCTAAGGGACCGATTGCATTGCCTGGTGAATATACGGTTACCTTGAAAAAACGCCAATTTGGTAAGGTGTCTGAACTGTCCGAGCCACAGTCATTTACGCTCAAATTGCTAAATAATAGCGAGGAGATTACGCAAGATCGCGCAGGATTGTTGGCCATTCAGCAACGTGCAGCAAATCTCTACCGTTCGGTCCGCGGTGCTTCTAAAGCACAAGGTGAGTTGAAAAATCGCATTATGCACCTCAGTGCTGCTATTGATCTAACACCGTCCGCTACGGAAGAAGATGCTCAAGCAGTTCGGGCATTGAAGGAGCGGTTAGCTCAGTTGAGTTTACTGTTGAGCGGTGATGCAACGGTGCGCGCTCGTCACGAACCAGTGCCGTGGTCAGTCGCAGGTCGCACAAGTAGCTTGTATTTTGCAATCAGCGGCAGCCAAAAGGCAGTATCGGGTAATCACTTAGCGTCACTGGACATTGCTGAAGCTGAGTATACGCGTGTTGCTGACCAACTGAAGGTGCTCAAAGAAGAGCTAATTGCACTCGAGTCAAAACTGGAAGGCGTCGGTTCTCCATGGACTCCTGGACGTATTCCAACACTCGAGTAAACTGACTATGAGCCACCATGAGGTGGTGGCTCATGTGCAGTGATGTGGTGCTAATTGCAACTTTAAATAAATTGGAGTAATCCTTAAAATAAGCCGTCCAGCATTGCTGTGACGGCTTGTTATTTTTAACTGTTTTATATGCTCAAACCCTTTCTTTTTCTTTGTTGTACGTTTTCAATTTGTGCCAGTGCTCAAGCGGACGATTTTCAAGAGCGCATCACAATTGTGGGTACTGCACCGACGTATCTTACCGAGCAGCAAAGTGTAATCTCCTTAGTCAATCTTGATCTGTTTGGCGTTAGTCAGGTCGGTTCGGTAGCGGACGCACTTTCTATGTCGCCACAAATCAACTTGAATGGCCAAGGCGGGTTATTTCAAACGATTAGTATTCGCGGATTTTCACGTTGGCGAATTCAAACGCTAATTGAAGGGGTCCCGATTCACTCTGAAAGGCGCGCTGGCAATGCTGCAGAGTTTTTGCCGCCGGATTTTTTAGGTGGCGTTTATCTCATGTCTGGAGCTGCATCCACGCAACTTGGGTCAGGGGCTATGGGCGGCGGTATTGATTTGCAACTAGCTGCAACCGAAACACCCCTTTTAAAAGTTTCGTCCAATACACAACAGGCCTATCGGAATCTGTCTTTAATGGGGGCAACCAACACTCAGAACAGCACGGTTTATTGGGCTGGAAACGTTCGTCGTGCGAAGCAGGGTAGTGACGCGGCCGGAGAAGCATTGTTCAATCAGTTCGAAAGTACCTCCGGTCTATTGCGATGGTCACCTCGACAAAATCTGATCAAGGATGCTTTATTGATGACCTCGCTGAGTCGGGATATTGGTAAAGCCAGCTCAGATCCCATCGACCAGCGCTTTACGCTATACCCAAAGAATAATCACTGGTTAGCAAAAATCGACTTTGACTGGCAAAACGCGCGCCTCTACGCTCACCAAGCTGACTTTGACACGCGTATTGTCAGAACGGGGGAACGGACGAATTTATTGTCTAATCACGCACTCAATTGGGGCGCTGAAGTCAGTCGTCAAATGGCAGTTCAGGACTGGCTGCTGCATTGGCGTTTTGCCATGGATGCCCGCACAGGGGTCAAAGTAGCTGAACGAGAGCTTTCTGCGGTCGACAATTTGGTATTCGAGCGGACAAACCTAAGCGGTCGACAGTTTGCTTACTCGTTTGCGGCAAATGCGACTCAAAGTGTAGACAATACTGAGTGGGCGGCAGGCTTTCGAACTGAGTATATGAAGCAAGAAAGTGACATTCGAGATACACAACCTCAAGATGATATCAATATCAGTGGCTTCGTGGGGGCTACGGTCCAGTGGGACTCCCATTGGCGCTCAGGGGTATATGTGAGTTCCGGATACCGGGTGCCGACACTGACTGAGCGCTATTTCTCAGGCAGTACCCCGAGAGGCATGACAATAGGAGATCCATTACTAAAGACTGAACAAGCCACCAATGTGCAGGCTGAGTTAGACTATCAGGCCGACGATTTTAGTGTCAGCCTGAGTGTATTTAGTCAATCAATTGACCATTACATTGAACGCGTCAGTCTTAGCCCAGTGTTGCGACAGTATGTGAATATTGGCAACGCTGAGATAAGTGGTGCAAGTTACCAATTCTATCGGCGACTTCCTCATGGGTATTACGTACGAGTGGCAGGACAGCTATTGTCAGGTGAGGGGGATGACGGCGAACCCATTAACGATGTGAGTCCCGATCATCATTCAGCAATCTTCGGCTGGCGTAGAAATGGGCATGAAATCTGGTTGAGTGCCAATTATCGAGCGGATCATCAGCGACCCGGTGATAGTGAAATCTATACCGACTCTACCCGCTTTTTTCGCGCTGGCTACAAAGTTGACCTGACCGAAAAGTTTGGGCTGGAAGTGCAGATCAATAATGCTACTGATGAGTTGTATCGGGTGAGTACGGATGAAAAAGCACCCAACGCTCTCGGTCGTGATGTTGAAGTCAACCTCACTTATTTTTTCTAGGTCAGGCGGTATTTTGTTGTCTGGCTCTTTTTCGTTTAAACCGAGAGTGTAATGTGGTGCAAAGCAATACAACACCGCTTAGCCAAATAAATAATAAAACAATACCCGCAGGCAAAAATATCCACAGCTTAGCGCCTTCGAAAAACCAACTACCATCGTGAATCGACTCGATGGTATCTGAGCGACGCGTGGCGACTTGAATGACATCCCCAGTTGTCGCATCGATTTGTATTTCGACACTGTTTTTTGATTGAACCTTTACGACCCCTTTACTCGGTCGAACATCAAGCCTATCGATGTCTCGCCATGTTTCTATCTCGGCCTGAGGTACTTGGCTGGCAGATGCCAATATGGTTTCAAAGGAGATCGCAGGTTCTGAACCTACGCCCGCTTGCGTTGCTGGCTGGATCCACTCGAACTCCTTTTTGACTTGAAGCAAAAGGCCACTAACAAGCACGATAATAACGGGCGTAAATACTATGAGAGCTCCCCAAAGGTGAAGTGAGCGACTCAGTTGGCGAAAACGGACTGCCATAAACCTCAAATTCGTTGTGTTTTAACCGGGTAAGTATATCAAACAAAGTGGTTGAATTGAGTGAGCTACATGCTCGTGGTCTTAGATTATTTGCATCTGGCCAGATTCTTTCGAACATTCGCTAACTGAACACTAGATACTCAGATGTTATGTTATCATGTAACAAAAAGGGGGCTCGATATGTTTTAATTGATTCGACTTTCCCGGTAAATGTATCGCAATGTTGTTGAAGGGTAGTGTTAATCGATGAAAATCTTACTGAAAAACGCGAATAGTAAAGGGCGTCTTATTGGCCGTGACCATGACAATGATGTTGTGGTTAATGTGGCGATTGAAAATGACACTATCTCAACGGTTTCTGAGCAAGAGATAGTCGGTGAGTTTGACCGCATTATCGACGCGACTGGGTTGTTTTTGTCGCCAGGGTTAGTGGATCCGCAGGTTCATTTCCGTGAACCCGGAATGGAATACAAAGAAGATATTGAATCTGGTAGTAAAGCAGCAGTAAAAGGTGGTTTTACAGCCGTTATTTCTATGCCAAATACCAGTCCAACTGCAGACAACCCTGAAGTTATCGCGTTCATGGCCGAGCGCTCCAAGGCAATTGGTATCTGTAAAGTCTATCCAACGGGTTCACTATCTTTCGGGTTGTCGGGTGAGAGAATGACTGATTTTGCCGCACTGAAACACGCTGGAGCTGTGGCTATCACCGATGATGGCAAAGGCGTTCAAAGCGACGCGTTATTCTTAGATGCCTTGACAGCAGCACATGCGCTGTCTTTGCCAGTGCTTGATCACTCTGAAGATGAGTCACTATCCAATGGTGGCGCTATCCACGCTGGAGCTATCGCTGAGAAGTTTTCTGTTAAAGGCATCCAGCCGGAGTCTGAGTCCGTGCACGTAAAGAGGGGATGTGAAATGAGTAAGCAAACAGGCGCTCATTATCACGTGTTGCACGTCTCAACAGAAGCTTCAATCAATGCTGTGCGGGCAGCGAAAGCTAATGGAGCGAATGTCACCGTGGAAGTATCGCCACATCACCTACTTTTGTGTGACGAAGACATCAGAGTAAAACCGGACAATACCTTAGACGCGAATTGGAAAATGAATCCTCCTCTCAGGTCGAGAACTGATATGCTGGCCTGCCAGCAGGCGCTGTTGGACGGAACGATTGATGCAATCGCGACAGATCACGCACCGCATTCACCGGAAGAGAAAGCGCAAGACATAGAGTCTGCGCCATTTGGGATTATTGGGTTAGAGACTGCTTTCCCGCTGATTTACAGCCACTTCGTAAAGACGGAAAAGCTATCGCTAAGTGATTGCATTGATTTAATGAGTCGAAAAGCGGGAGCCCTGTTTAATCTAGATTGTGGTCGTATTGAAGAAAGTAAGCCGGCAGATTTGTGCTTGTTTGACTTATCAACATCATTCAAAGTGGATGAAACCTTGTTTGCTTCTAAGTCAAAGAACTCGCCGTTTATGGGCTATCAACTATTCGGCCAAACTCGGATGGCGATGACAGACGGAAAGGTTGTGTATGAAGACCGTCTGTAGTTGAACTGCACATTGAAAATAAAAAAGGCACCGTGTTAGGTGCCTTTTTTGATCTAATGCTTAAGGTTACTCTGAAACAACTGCCGCGCCGAGTGTCCACGGACCGCCAGCGTCGCTGATGGCTGTCTGTAAACTTGGGAGCGTCGTTTCATGCAACGTTTTGATGCGCGCACTGACGGCTGCCAGTCCTTCAGTAGCAAAACCGAGCTGCTCTAGGTGTTGCTGAGTAGGTCCATAAGAAGAACGCGTTGCTGACATTGCATAGCCAAGGCGGCTGTTGATGTTAGCTGGCTTAGTACCCTTACGGTTGCGAGACTCGAGACCGTTTAACTCAAGGTTAATCGCATTGATTTCCGCTTGAGCCGCTGCGAATTGTGCTTCTAATGCTTTCACATCGCCCGGAGTACGGTCTATTGCAGTACGCACTTTCTTCATCGTATCTTTCATTTGCTCAAGAATAATTGAGTTCATTGAAGACTGACGCTGTGCCGCAACAACATCGTTTTGGTACTTTTGAGTAGTTTCAGCAGAAGGTCCGCTTAAGGCATTCTGATAAATAGCTTCAAGCGTGAATTCCACAGCTTCGGCTAGTTGTGTCACATTAGCACCCTCTCGCTTAAACAGGGTTGCCGTATATTTACCTGGTGCAGCCGTTAATCCTGAGCTGCGCCATGCAGGTTCCTTCTTACCCGTAATGGCTCTTGGGCTTGCGTGGGTCATATCCCAGGTTAAACGGTGAAGCCCCTTCTGCGTTTTCCCTGCTACGCGGTTAACAAAGTTACCTTGTGCATCGTGGATTTCCACATATACCGCAGGTTTGGCTTCCTGGTTCTCGGCTTCTATGGCTTCCCAGCTAGGATATTTAGGGTACTTTTTGTCTTTAACCGCTTTTTTATCCGCTTTTTGACGACGATCTTTTGCGGTTAACAAACTGTCTTTAAGGAAGTAAGTAAGCGTTGCACCGTGTTCTGGATTTTTCGCCGAGTAACGATCATCACCGTCTGTGCGGGTATGATTGCGGTCAAGTTGGAACCACTTTACCGGTCGACTAGGCGCAAACAACAACGCATCTTGTTGCATCGCTTCCTTGCTTAGCTCACGCAATGGCGCATAGTCATCAAGGATATAAATTCCTCGTCCAAACGTACCTGCGACTAAATCATTTTCGCGGCGTTGGATCTGAACATCGCGCGTGGATATCGTTGGTATACCACCATCCAATTCTACCCATTCTTCACCGCCATCAACTGTGAAAAATATGCCAAACTCAGTCCCGATAAACATCAGGTCTTTGTTCACATGGTCTTGGACAATACGCCAAACTAGGTGTTTGTCCGGAATAGTATCTGCAAGAGACGTCCACTTTTTACCTAGGTTAGTCGATTTGATTAAGTACGGCTTAAAGTCACCATTCTTGTGATCATCCAACGCTACGTATACCGTGTTGGGATCATAAAGATCCGCTCGGATGTCATTTACATACGCATTTGCGGGTACACCTTTGATGTCGTCTAGTTCAATTTTCTTCCAGTTCTCACCACCATCGGTGGTCACCTGGATGATCCCATCGTCAGTACCGACCCACAGGATGTTTTCATCGACTGGGCTTTCAGCGAAATTGGCGATCGTGTGGAAATTAGACATCGCATACAAGTCCCAGCCCGCTTCAACCGACCAGGTTCTGCCCATCATTGGCATGTGCATCCGATTTTCGTTCTTGGTTAGGTCACCTGAAATTGGTGTCCAGCTGTCACCGCGATCATCCGAGCGCCATACGCGCTGAGACGCAAAATAAATGCGCTTCGGATCATGCGCTGAGACATTAATCGGTGCATCCCAGTTATACCGCTCAGCCGGCTCGCCTGGACGAGGCTGAGGTTTGATATAGACGCCTTCTTTAGTCTTGCGATCAACGCGAGTCAGGTTACCTTGCTGCCACTGTGAGTACATGATGTCAGGGTTGCCTGGTTCGATCGCCGGTTGGTGCCCGTCGCCACCCAAGGTAAGGAACCAGTCTTTGTTCTTGATGCCTTCAGATCGGTTGGTTCTAGAGGGACCACCTTGCGTGGAATTGTCCTGTGTACCGCCATAAACCGTATAAAAAGGTTCGGTGTCATCAGCGGCAATTTTGTAAAACTGTGTTAGCGGTAAGTTGGCAATAAAACGCCAGTTTTCCATACGATCATGGGACATATATATGCCGCCATCAGAACCAATCAAAACAAAATCTGGATCGGTAGGGTGAAACGCCATCGCGTGATCATCGACGTGCTTGCGTCGCGTATTAATTGGTGTCCATGTTTTACCACCGTCATCAGACACTTTACTGTAGTTGCTGGCAATATAGACGCGGTCGAATTGATGACGATCGGCAAAGATCTCTTGATAATAGTGGGGGCCAGTACCGCCGCCGACTTCGTCAGACAGTTTTGTCCAACTGGCACCTTGGTTATCGGACCGATAAAACCCGCCTTTGCGGTTATCAATTTCGATAGTTGCATATACAACGTCTGGATTGATCGGCGAAATTGCCATACCGATTTTGCCCATGTTACCAGTCGGTAAGCCTGTTTTTAGTTCTGTCCAGGTTTCGCCGCCGTCATTTGACGTATGAATGCCTGAACCCGGGCCTGTCCCCACATAAGCGGCCACTGTGCGTTGTCGCGACCAAGTCGCGGCATACAATTTATCTGGATTGCGCGGATCGATCAGGAGAGATGTTACCCCAGTCCAGTCGTCTTCTGGCGTTAACACTAATTTCCAGGTTTCGCCGCCATCGGTGGTTTTATATAAGCCCCGCTCACCACCGCTGGTCCATAGGGGGCCTTGTACCGCAGCCCAAACAGTATTGGAGTCACTGGGGTGTATAATGATGTCGGAAATACGCTCAGACTCTTTGAGTCCCATATTTTTCCAAGTCTTACCACCATCCATTGATTTATAGATACCGTCTCCAAAACTGATATGCCGGCCACCATTGTTCTCACCGGTGCCCACCCAGATGATATCTGAATTGCTGGGGTCGATAGTGACGTCTCCAGTAGAATAAACTGACTGGTCATCAAAAATTGGTGTCCAAGTTGTCCCCGCATTGACGGTTTTCCAGATACCACCTGAACCAACAGCAGTGTACCAAGTCGAAGGGTTTCTCTGGTCGACTTCGATATCCGCGATGCGTCCCGACATATACGCAGGGCCGATGTTTCTTAATTCCATGGACTTGAAGGTTTTGCTGCTAAAGATTGCGTCTTCTTTTTTCTCGTCGTCCGCAAGTGCAACAGTACCTGAAAAGGTAAGGGCAGTGGCTAGGGCCACCTTATATATTGTTTTCATTGTGTGCCTTTTTTTGGGAAATTGAATGTTACTCAAATAACCAACCCATCGACGATACAGAAAAAGTTCAATAAATCATGGGTGATAGGATGAAATGACGAAAATTAAAGAGGAGTGGAGTGTTTATAAAAAATACACTGTTTAATCGCCGTTGAGCAGTGAAAGCCCTGATTGGTTGGTTTATGATGGTGACTAGTAGGAGCGGGTGCAATACTCGTTTTTCAGTCCTGTCCGATACAAAAAATCTTGATAAAAAGAGGCCACAATGAATACCTTGTTCCGAAAAATGAGTGCAATAGTGCTCACCGCAAGCGCTTTTTGCGGGTGGTTTAATCCTGTATACGCATTGGAGGAAACCATTGACCCGAGCCTGTTCGACAATATGGAATATCGTTTTATTGGGCCATACCGTGGTGGTCGCTCTGTGGCCGTGGCTGGTGTTCTAAATAACCCTAATCTCTACTATATGGGGGCTACCGGCGGCGGAGTGTGGCGAACAACAAACGCGGGCGTATCATGGGAGCCTATTTCAGATAACGGAATCAAAGTTGGCAGCATAGGCTCAATTGCAGTTTCACAGTCGGATCCCAACGTTTTATACGTTGGTACCGGTGAGGGGCCAATTCGCGGCGTAACGACAAGTCACGGTAAAGGAATTTACAAATCGACGGATGCGGGTGAGACCTGGAAGCTTGTTGGACTAGCTAATCGAGGTCAGATTCCAAAAGTTCGAATACACCCGACTAATCCTGATATTGCATGGGCTGCCGTTCAGGGCAATATTTGGGCTCCTAACGATGAACGTGGTGTATTCAAAACTACCGATGGTGGTCAGACGTGGCAGCATGTTTTAAAAGTCAATGCGGATACTGGTGCTGCTGACTTGGTCCTTGATCCAAGCAACCCTCGCATACTGTATGCGAGCATGTGGCACCACGGCAGAACGCCATGGTTTATCAAATCAGGGGGCCAAGGTGGCGGCATTTATAAGTCGACGGATGCAGGAGAAACCTGGAGCCGGTTAGAAGGTGGCCTACCTGACGTTGTGGGTAAAGTCGGTATCGATATATCTGCATCTAATCCGAAGCGCCTTTATGCCATCATTGAAGCGGAACAAGGTGGCTTGTATCGCAGTGACAATGCCGGTAAATCTTGGCAGTTGTTGAACGCGGACAACATTCTTAAAGCCCGCGCATGGTATTACAACCATATTAAAGCCGACCCGAATGATGAAAACACCGTTTATGTAATGAACGTGCAACTGCATAAATCCATTGACGGTGGCAAAACATTTGAAATCAGACCGATACCACATAGCGATAGCCATGATATGTGGATTAACCCGGACAACAGCCTCAATATGATCAACGCAAATGATGGAGGGGCGACTGTTACCTTTGATGGGGGTAAATCTTGGTCAAGCATTTACAACCAAGCCACTGCTCAATTCTATCGCGTTGTGACTGATAATTTAGCGCCCTATCATGTGTATGGCGGTCAACAGGACAACACAACCCTCGCCATCCCTTCCGCAACTTGGGATGGGGGCATCGGGTTTGAAGAACAGTTTGCCGTGGGGGGCGGGGAGAGTGCTCATATTGCATTTGATCCAGATAATCCTGAATTAATCTATGCGACCACCATCAATGCAACACTGACTGAGTATACACGTAGCAATGGACGTGTTCGTCCGATTATGCCTTACCCCGAATACGTATTCGGGCGCAATGCGCGTGATCAAAAATACCGCACCAACTGGAACGCACCTGTCTTAGTATCGCAACACGACAAAAATGCGGTTTATTACGGGACTCAGAAGCTGCTTAAAACGACCGATAGAGGGGTTACATGGCAGGAAATTAGTCCCGATCTGACTCGCAATGATCCTGAAAAACAAGGTTTAAATGGTGGACCATTCACCAATGAGCAAGCAGGCGCAGAGTATTACAACACGATTTTTTACATTGCAGAGTCTACTGTAAATCCAGGTGAGATTTGGGTTGGTGCAGATGATGGCAAACTGCATGTGACACGCAACGAAGGCCAGAGCTGGGACGATATCACACCGCATGGCGAAGAAGCCCAAGTCAATGCCATTGATTTAAGTGTACATGCGCCAGGTACCGCTTATGTAGCGGTAACTGGATATAAACTCAACGACTATAAGCCCTATATATACAAAACAGAAAATTACGGGAAGCGTTGGAAACGGATCGATAAAGGGCTTCCTAGCGAGGCGTTTGTGCGAGTTGTACGCGAAGACCCAGTCCGGCAAGGCGTGTTATACGCCGGTACGGAAAGCGGAATGTTCATTAGTTTTGATGATGGCCGAAACTGGCAGTCGTTTGCGTTGAATTTACCCCCTGTTGCGATAACGGATATGCAGGTAAAAGGCGATGATCTCGTTGTCGCAACCCAAGGTCGTGGTTTCTGGATATTAGATGACATTGTGCCATTGCGAGAAGTGAGTAAGACCTTACATGAGGAGGCATTGTTTCAGTATCAACCGGTTGACGGTGTTAGGTTAATTGGCGGCGGTGGCGGCAGTGGTATGCCACAAGCTAAAAACCCGCCACGAGGCGCTACCTTTAGGTATTACCTAGCCGAGTCATTGGCAGAAGATGAAACATTGCAAATTGATATCTATGATGCAAATGACCGGTTTGTCCGGAGTCTATCTTCGGCGCAGGGGGCTTTTGAAGCGTGTGTAAAAGGCAATGAGGATAAGCGAAGCCCGGTTTCCTTCAGTTACCCCTCCACAGATGCAGGCTATAACGAATTTGTTTGGGATTTACGTCGTGCGCCGCTGAATTGTATTGACGACGTTAAGCTGTTTGGTGGTTGGAACGGTGCGCGGGTCATGCCGGGTGACTATAAGGCAACCCTAACAATTGGTGAACACACGCAAACGCGCTCTTTCAAAGTACTGCCTGATCCCAGAGAGGAAAATGATAGCGCGCAACTATTAATCGTTGAACAAAGTATTCAAGCAGCAACGTCTATGCTCAACGAGCTGTTTAGCGATTTGCAGAGAGCGCGCGACGTGCGCGAGAAATTACACAAAATCGACGCAGAAAGCCCAATGCTAGCCAGTGAGGTTTCAGCTTCAATCGATAGAATTATTAACGCTATCGATGATTGGGAATCACTGGTGATTCAACCTAAATTCGAAACGTTCGAGGATGATATCAACTGGCCAAATATGCTGGACAGACAGATAAGGTTCCTATTGGATAACTTCGATAGAACAGGTGCGCCGGCTCAAGCGGGAGCGTTGAAACGTCTCGAAGATTTAGAGGCAACGTGGCAGCAGTACAAAGTACAGCTGAAAGTCTTACTTGAAGAGCAAGTTACACCGCTTAACGAAAAGTTAAATGCGCAGGGTTTGAACGACCTATAAGGTAAAGTGGGCCGAGTATTCGGCCCATTCACACTTTACTTCACACATTTCACTGACAGTCTCTTTTGAATTTCATTTTGAAAGTAAAAAGACTTATGTTGTTTTACACATTGCGTCAGGTCGGCTTTCTGTTTACATATCGAAAACTAATTCTTCAAGTTAAAAGACTGAACTAAATACTCATAAAATTCAGTCTGTTAATGACGAGAAAGGTCAATAATTGAACATTTGTTTTACATTTCGGGCGAGCTTTGTTAACTTTTACTTAATCGATTAAGATAGAATTTAAAAACCAAAATCCTGTCACTTCCGAGTCTGGTTTGGATGCTAGGATTTGAATTAAGCGTGGAGAATGACATGTTGGACACTTATAAAATGAAAACGCTCGCTATCGCTATTTCGTGTTCTTTGGGAACCATTGCGGTTGCACAAGAAGCGTCAGAAGTTGAACAGCCGGTGTATGAACAAATTGTAGTAACGGCATCGCCGTCTGGAACAACTGCTCAAGAAGCCAGTGTATCGGTTAGTTCACTTGATGATATTGCAATTCAGAAATTAGCTCCGCGCTCAACGGCAGAAGTTTTTCGTTCTTTGCCGGGGATTCGCGCTGAATCATCAGGTGGCGGCGGCAACGCTAACATTACCATTCGCGGTATACCACTGGCGACAGGTGGGTCAAAATTTATGCAAATTCACGAAGATGGATTGCCAGTCTTAGAATTTGGCGATATTAATTTTGGGAATACAGACAACTTCTTGCGTTATGACTGGTCAGTGGCGTCCGTTGAAGCCGTTCGCGGCGGCTCTGCATCGACATTCGCAAGTAACTCCCCTGGTGGTGTAATCAACTTGATCAGTAACACTGGTGAAACGGGGGGCGGTGCAATAGGAACTTCGTTTGGATTGGATTATGACGAATTTCGTTTGGACTTCAGTTACGGTGGAGAAGTAAATGATGATTTGTATTTCCACATTGGCGGTTTTGCTCGCGGCGGAGAAGGTACTAGAGACACAGGTTTCAATGGCGACCAAGGTGGCCAAGTTAAGTTTAACGTAACGCAACTGCTCGACAATGGCCATATCCGCTTTTACTTTAAACATCTTGACGACAAAGTTACCACTTATTTACCCGCGCCCGTGTTGGTTAACGGAAATGGAGATTATGGGCCGGTCGCCAATTTTGATGCGAGCAGTGAAACACTTCATTCTGCCTACACCACAAATATTTCGACCTTCGACTCTTTCGGCAATCCACGCAATCGAGATTTAACTGATGGGATTGAATCACAAGTCACTTCTTGGGGATTCGAAGCCGATTTAGAAGTGGCACCAGACATGGTACTACTGAATAAATTTAGAATCTCTGATGTCTCGGGTGGCTTTATTTCGCCTTTCACTGATACGTTTGGAGCGTACGGGCCACAAAGCGCAGAACAAATGGCGAGCGCTATTTGTGACTCGGCTAGGGATGGCGATGGAAACCCATTCAACTGTGCGTCGACATCGGTAACCTTAGCAAATGGCCCTAACGCGGGTAGTGATTATAATGGCTTGGCGTTTCTCAACCTGTTGTTTGATACATCGATCAATGATCTTGGAAACTTAATCAATGATTTGAACATTCGTAAAGAATTCGACAATGGCGTGTCACTTACTGTCGGTTATTATTACTCCAAGCAGGACATAGCGACCAGCTGGAATAGCTGGAATACCTTTATCCAAACAGTTGACGGAACTGACTCTCAGTACCTTCACATTACGGACGCTGATGGCAATGCTTTGGTCAATAATGGCTTGTGGGCACCAAGTTTCCTGTCATGGGAATGGGATTTAAATTACACCACAACAGCGCCTTATATTAACCTCGGTTTTGAAGTGGGAGAAGACTGGTTATTTGATATCAGTGCGCGCCGAGACACAGTGGACGCCAACGGTGAACTGATCAGTTCTTGTTGTGGTGGCAATACTGATTTTGATCTCAATGGAGACGGAGTAATTTCTGGAAACACTGAAGATGCTTCAGCAGCTAACGGTTTCGGCTTTGGCGGTGGTGTGATTAATTTGAACCGAGCCGGCGCTGGCAGCCAGATCATCAATTATGACGCGAGCAATACCTCATTCTCTCTAGGAGGCTCATACTTATATAGCGATGACATTACATTCTTTGCTCGATACAGTGAGGGGGGGCGTGCCATAGCTGATCGCTTGTTGCAAATCGCCGGCACGCTGAATGGCGACGGCAGTTTAACCAGCACTACATCGGGGTTTGACGAAACTGAACAGTTCGAACTAGGTTTGAAATATGGCACGCCTGAATTGCAGTTCAATGCGACGCTATTTAATACGGTTACTCAGGACACTCAAGCTGAACTGACCAGCGGGTTAACCTTTATTCGTGAATATGAAGCGACGGGATTAGAGCTCGAGAGCCGTTATGATATTGGCGGTGGTTTTTCTGTGTCAGGTAATGCGACATGGACAGATGCTGAAATCAGCAATGACCGTTTTAATCCTGCCTTAGTCGGCAAGACGCCGCGTCGTCAAGCCGATTTAATCTACACTATCGTACCCCAGTACGAGACTGATAACCTCACCATCGGCGCAGCCTTGCAAGGCTCTACGGATTATTATGTGCAGGATAGTAATGAACTTAAACAAGACGCTTACATGTTGGTGAATTTGTTTGCCACGTACTATTTCTCTGACCAGTTCTCTGTGAGTTTAAATGTCAATAACGCGACTGACGAGTTTGTTATTACCGAGTCAGAAGAAGCGAGTGCGGCTAGCGGTGACATCATTCGAGCAAGACCTCTCAATGGGCGCACCAGCTCACTGCAACTTAAATACATATTTTAATGATGCTAAAGGCAGAGCCGGGGCTCTGCCTGACTTAATTCAGGCTAGGTAATTATGGCAAAAGCGCACTCTGAGCAGAATTTGACTCTAATAAGATGGTTAACCTATTTGATGTTTATGATGTTTGCAATGACATCAGATTCAGTCGGGGAGATCATAAAAGAAGTCAGAATTGAATTTGGGGTAAACAATACCCAGGCCAGTTTGATGCATTCCCTTTTCATGGTTGGCATCGCGGTTTCGGGCTTGTTTTTGGGGTTTCTGGCAGATCGTTTTGGGCGAAAACCTTCACTGATTCTTGGTTTGGCTCTTTTTGCTGCTTCTTGCTATCTCTTTTTAATCGGCGAGACTTTTGAATTTATTCTGGGGTTGGTCACGCTCTCAGGGCTGGCTGTTGGGATTTTTAAAACGGCAGCTTTGGCGCTAATCGGAGATATCTCGACATCGACTAAAGAGCATACTGGTACCATGAATGGTGCAGAAGCATTTTTTGGTGTTGGTGCAATCATTGGTCCGCTGCTAGTTGCCTATCTGATCAGAATCGGAGTGCATTGGACGTGGCTTTATGTCATCGCTGGTGGTTTATGCACCGTTTTAATAGTGATGGCACTGCTGGTTAAATACCCCGAATACCAAAAGCCAAAATTAACTCATTCTGGCGGTTTCAAAGAGAGCATTGTCCTGCTTAAAGACCCCTATGCCATGGGCTTTTCAATCGGCGCTTTCTTATACGTAGCGGCGGAGAGTGCAATTTACGTTTGGATGCCCAGTTACCTCATTTGTGAAGCTGGAACGGTCACTGACGTATTTGCTTGTTATAGCAATGATGCCAACAAATTACTGGCAATGTATGCGGTTTCAGTCTTTTTCTCTTTGCGAGCAGCTGGACGTTTTGTCGGTATTTGGATGATGCAACGCTTTGAGTGGAGTGCTGTGCTGTTGGTTTTTAGCGTATGTATTCTAGTGTGTTTTGTCGGAGGCTTGTTAGGTGGTAAATCGATAGCACTTTATTTATTCCCGCTCAGCGGTATTTTCATGTCGGTTATCTACCCAACCTTTAATTCAAAAGGGATTAATTGTTTCCCAAAGAGTCAGCATGGAACAGTGGCGGGCGTTATATTGTGTTTTACCGCTGCTGGCGCAGCTGCCGGACCGCTGGTTATGGGAATAGTCAGTGACGCCTTTGGTGGTGACGCAAAGTACGGTTTCATTGTTGCCTCGGGGTTTGCGGCGCTCTTGTGTGTTGGATTGCTGTTTAACTATTGGTACAAGCCGACTGACGCGCGACTTGCTGAAGTTGAGCGGTCCGAATATCGGCAGAGCGGAGGTGTCAAATGACTCAGTTTTACGCTGCGATTGAGGCGGGGGGCACCAAATTCAATTGTGCGGTGTTTGATCAAGCGGGAAACATTGTTGCACAAGCGCGGTTTCCAACTCTGACACCGCAGGACACACTAGAGCCGGTGATCGATTTTTTTGTCCGGCAACAAGACAGTGGTGTAGAGCTTGTTGCTTTGGGCATTGCTAGCTTCGGACCATTGGATTTAAACCCTGAGTCAGCAACATATGGTTCAATTACTAAGACGCCGAAGCCGAATTGGTCGAATGTAGCATTGCGTTCAACATTATCATCTAGATTAGGTATTCCCGTATTTATTGATACTGACGTTAACGGTGCAGCCATCGCTGAGGCAACTATCGGGGCAGGGCAGAATAAAGCCGTGGTTGTTTATGTAACTGTTGGTACGGGCGTTGGTGGAGGTGTTGTGGTTAATGGTTCTCCATTGCACGGCCTTATTCATCCGGAAATCGGTCATATGTTGGTTCCAGGTGATTCCCGCTTGACTGGACAGTGTCCATTCCATAGCAATTGCATCGAGGGTTTTGCCTCAGGTAAAGCGATTGGACAAATGTGGGGGCAGCCGGCAGAAACTCTGCCGGATGAACACCCTGCATGGGAACTTCAAGCAACTACCATGTCACAACTCTGCCACAACTTAATGATGAGCTTTTCGCCTAACGTTATTGTGCTTGGTGGCGGGGTTATGGCCAAGCCTGGCTTACTGGAAAAAATCATTGAAAAGACCGGCACTAGCGTAAACGACTACCTAGTCCTCCCTAAAGGACAAACCCTGTCTAATTTGATCGTACCCCCCAGCCTAGGTAACGACAGCGGCCTATATGGGGCCTTTATTCTTGCTAGTCAGAGTATTTAGCGTCGCAATCTTAGCGACACGATGAGTATATTTATTTTTTTGGAGAGTTTTATGCCGGTTAAAAATGGCGTTCAGTTAATCACATATGCAAATCGACTGGGCAATGGAACGCTGAGTGATTTACAGTCGATACTGGAACATGAACTTGCAGGCGTTTTCAACGGTATTCACCTATTACCTTTTTTCTATCCCATCGATGGCGAAGATGCTGGATTCGATCCGATTGATCATACGATGGTCGACCAAAGAATGGGGAACTGGGACAGTATCAAAATGTTGGGCGACAGTTTCGACATAATGGCGGATTTAATCGTCAACCATATGTCTGCACAAAGCGTCCCGTTTAAAGATGTCTTAGAGCACGGTAGGGAGTCTGAATTCTGGCCATTGTTTTTGACCAAACAGTCAATTTTTACCGATGATGACGACTCTGCGATGAGCAAAGTATTCAGGCCCCGCCCAACACCGTTTCTTACTGACTACAGGTTAGCGAACGGGGAAGTCATCCCGTTTTGGACCACGTTTACTGCCAATCAAATTGACATTGATGTGGAGTCAATCCAAGGAGAACAGTATCTGAACTTGATCCTCGAAACCTTTGCTCAGAATAAGGTTGATTTAATACGGCTCGACGCTGCGGGTTATGCGATCAAGCGGGCGGATACTAGTTGCTTTATGTTGGAAGAAACGTTCGCTTTTATAGAGCAACTGAGCAGGCGAGCAAAAGACCTCGGTATGCAATGTTTAGTCGAAATCCACAGCCATTATGAAACTCAAATTGAAATCGCCAAGCGATGCGACAGCGTTTACGATTTTGCTTTACCTCCTCTGATCCTCCATACATTGTTTCGGCGCGATGCAACTGCGTTGGCAGCATGGCTTAAAATCTCACCGCGGAATTGCTTCACGGTACTTGATACCCATGACGGTATCGGAATCGTTGATGTTGGTCCGTCAGAAGGGAAGGCCGGTTTGCTGGACAATGAACAGATTGATTATTTGGTAGAAACGATTCATCACAACTCCCAACAACAATCACGCAAAGCGACGGGAGCGGCCGCCAGCAATGTAGATTTGTATCAGATTAACTGCACTTACTATGACGCTCTGGCTCGGGATGATGAGGCATATTTAGTCGCCAGGGCAATACAGTTTTTCTGCCCTGGGATACCGCAGGTTTATTATGCCGGGTTACTCGCGATTGAAAACGATATGGCGCTGTTGGCGGACACAAATGTGGGCCGCGATATTAATCGTCCCTATATTGACCAATCTGCAGTAAGACAACATCTAGAAAAGCCTGTGGTAAAAGGCTTGCTCGCGCTAATTCAAATGCGCAATAACTCTGATGCATTCAATGGTGATTTTTCGATAGAGCATGTGCAAAATTTGTTAGTCATGCGCTGGGAGCTATCGCATTCGAAAGCGGAATTGAGTCTTGATTTGGCGAGTTTGCATGCCGAAGTTTCGATTGAAAATGAACAACAAACACATTCATTCTCGATCAAAAGCTTACTTGGAGATTGATATTTTGGCGCCATACGGTAGTGTGGCGCTATGAGTAATACGAAACTAACGATTAAAGAAGTTGCTCGTCGTTTAGACGTGTCTACCGCGACTATTTCCAACGCATTTAACCGTCCTGATCAGTTGTCTGCCAAAAAGCGCACGGAAGTCCTCGCGGCGTGCGCAGAGATGGGTTATGCCGGCCCGAATAAGGCTGCTCGGTCTCTGCGCAGGGGAAAAACAAACATAATAGCCTTGGTCCTGCCGGATAGTCTCGAGTATATGGTTACTGATCCAGTTGCCAGTCAACTGATGCAGGGGGTGGCAAGAGCTCTAGAAGATTCAGAAGCCAACCTGTTGCTATTTTCTGGAAGCAACGATTCAGTTAATGAAGTTGTCGATTTCGTTGATGGCTTCATTTGTTATGGTTCACCGCGCAATCAATATTTATTGCAGCAGCTAAATCAAATCAATAAACGCGTAGTGACAATTGACTTTGATATTGATCATGCACCAGCAGTCAATATCGACAATGCTCGGGCTGCTTATGAGTCAGCGCTGATCGGGCTTGATAATCAGGTCAAAAACCCGGTAATTTTGGGGTTGCGTTTGCTCGATCAAGAGCATTCGTGTGTTGTCGGTGATAACCCCTTACTGGATAGTGAGTTTTCAATCTCTCACCGACGGCTAGATGGTTATGTAAAAGCCATAAAGAAATCTGGATTATCAATCAGTAATCAAAAAATTTGGCACATACCAGAGAGTACTCATGAGTGTGCGATTGTGGCAGTAAAACAAGCGTTAAGCATGAAACCTGCACCCGATTTATTGCTATGTATGAGTGACGTGATTGCGCTGACGGCTATGCAAGAAGCGTTAACTTTGGGACTGAGAATACCGGAAGATTTGAGAGTCGTGGGATTTGATGGTACCGATATTGCGAAAAGATACCACCCAACGTTGACAACAGTGCAACAATTCAGCGCTAGGAAAGGCGAAATCGCGACAAGAATGTTCTTGGCGGGAGAAGTTCATAGTCAAACGATTGATTTCGAGTTAATTGAAGGCGGCAGTACACAAAAATAGTTGAACGAGGACGGGCCCGCTAACCTGATTCATGTTCATTACAGAGCCGTACGCCAACTCTTTCATGGTACGCCTGGCAAATTCGTCGAGATTCACCTGTTCTGCCGGTTTTCAGCAAGACATCCACTAGTCCACTTGTGGCATTACTATCGAATGGTGCAAATGACAATACATGCCGGTACCACAACTCTGCTTCATTTAGGTTATTTTGTTGCGCGTATTTATCGCCAATACTGCTGCCAAGACTGGCTCGCCACGGTCGACCGCGATTGCTCAGTCCGGGCTCTTTCTTATGCATAGCATTAAGTGCCAGTTTGTAATTGGCTATTGCGTCGGTGGGTCGTCCTGAGAGTTCGTTAATCTCGCCAATATTAATGAGCACATCCCACGCATCGGGGTTGAGCTCCAGTGCTTTTTGGTAACTTTGAAGTGCCAACATCAGTTGATTTTGAGCCGACAGCACAAAGCCAAGGGCTTTGTGAGCTCGCGCATCATTTGGGGCCAGTGTTACGGCTTTGCTCGATAAGTCATACGCTTTGTCTAGCGTTAGTGTTGCGGCAGCACTGGTCAGTCGCCCATCTGACAAGGCAAGGCTTAAACTCATGTCTTGCCATTTCACATCACTGGTTTGGGTAGGCATTCGTATGGCTCTTTGCACCAACGCATTGGCCAGCCCTGAATTTGCTGAAACTGAATCAGGTGACAAAGCCAGCACTTGCTGATATAGCTCGATTGCCATCTCATTATCTTGGCGATTAATATTGTGATAGTAGTCATCTGCCTGTTGAATAAGTGTATTTCTGCTTCCCAGCGTTGACGATTCAAGCAGGCTTGTTTTCATCGCATAAAAAGACACCATCACGACGAGTAGCAGGATTATGCTTGTAATAGTTATCAGGATTTTCGTAGGCAATTTTTTGTTAGCGGTGCTCTGTGTGAGAGGAGCCGAACTCTCAAGCCACTGCACGTTTGTGGCAATCAGGCGATAACCTCGTTTAGGAAGTGTTTCAATAAAGTTGGGGTGCCTTGGGTTATCACCCAACAATTTTCTGAGCCGAGATACGCATCGGGACAGAGCTTCGTCAGTCACGATTGTTTCAGTCCATAGGGTCTCAAACAAAACGTCTTTTGCCACCAATTCACCATTGTGTTCTGCGAGAGTCACGAGTAGTTTGATCCCCAATGGGTCTATTCTCTCATCGCCCACGAGATTTGTTTGGGTATCGCAGAGTTCACCCGTGGTGACATTGATTCGCCATTTGTCGATTTGAAGATTTTTGTAACTATCTGCTTTCATTGAGAATATTGGTAAGGCTGTGAGTGCTACATTAGTTTGTCAGAGAAATAAGAGGTTTTTGTCATTACTTTCTAACACCCAAAAACGAGTATCTAGCGATTGTCAAAACGTCAGAGACCCAAGTATGAAGAAAAGTTTATCGTTCGTTCCGCTATTTTGCTTAAGCCTAGTTTATTGTGTCGCTTCGTACGCGAACGCGACTGATGATGGCTTCACTCAACAAGAAGTAATAGAAGACTTTGCCACACTCTATCAATCACTCATTGACACTCACTATAACGTTTATGCTTATATTTCTCAGCAAGAGTTTGACGATAAGTATCACGCCATTAGAGACAGCCTTACGGAGTCTTCTTACAGTTTGCTAGCAACCATAACGGTTTACCAGCAACTCGTCTCGGCGATCAACAACGGGCATACTGAAATTGATTTCCCAGTCAAACCCTACCTAGAATTTGCCGAGCGTGGTGGGACGCTATTTCCCCTTGATCTAGCGTTTGAAAATGGACAGGCCTTAGTCCGAGCGAACTACTCAGGCAATCACACTATCCCAAAAGGATCTGAAGTGGTCGCAATTAACGGCATGTCGATCGCTGATATCGTAAGCAAAATCAGCCCACAGATTTCGGCAGAGCGAGAGTATTTTAAGCTCGCCAAACTGGAGGTTTTGTCTTTCCCAAGATACTTTTGGTACGTTTTTGGCGAGCAAAAAAGTTTCACTGTCTCACTGCGCAACGAGGGGAAAGTCGACTCTGTCAAAGTGGATGCAGTTCCGGTTTTTAGTGGATTTGAAGAAGTCAAAGACGAAATACTTAACGCCCAAAAGGTATTGCGATTTTACGGTCATACAGCGTATTTAAATCCGGGGCACTTCTCGGGAGATGAGCAAGAGTATCGAGCGTTTATTGATGATGCCTTCAGTCAGATTCTCAGCCGTGAGGCCAGCAATCTCATTATTGACCTGCGTAATAACAGCGGGGGAAATGATTCATTCAGCGACTACCTGGTCGCGTATTTAGCCACGGAACCGTTCAAATGGACTGCTCGATTTAGCCTGCGCACGAGTCGATTACTCCAAGACAATACTCGCGAGCATCGAGATCTTCAAAATCCCTACTGGAAGACCATAATGGAAAACCCTGTGGGCACTCGCTATGAATATGATTTTGGTTACAAACAACCAGTAAGCCCGAAGCGACGATTCACCGGCAAAGTCTATACACTAATAAATCGGCACTCTCATTCTCAAGCAAGTGTTACGGCTGCACAGATTCAAGACTACAAATTAGCGACGATGGTGGGAGAAGAAACCGGGGATTACCCGAGTTTGTATGCCTCTCAGTTTCAATACGTGCTGCCAAAAACGGGGATAACGGTGAAAATTTCGAAAGGTCACATTGTGCGAGTCAATGGCAGTCAAGCCGAGCAAGGCGTCGTACCTGACATTTCCATTGTTGATCATTTGTTAGATGAACAAGATGAAATTTTAGACGGGCTGTTGCAATACATTTCTGAATAAAACCATCCTCAAAATGGGGGCACAAAAAAACCGACTTGCGTCGGTTGATTTATGGTTTGGTACCAGAGGCCGGACTTGAACCGGCACACCCTCACGGGCGGCGGATTTTGAATCCGCTGCGTCTACCAATTCCGCCACTCTGGCATTGGTAACCATACCGCTGAGTTGTCGTGTTCAACAATTCAGGCTGCGCATTATAACCAGCTTTGCGCGCTGCGCAAGGAATTTTGGAAAATCCTGTTCAAACGCACATTTCTTATACAACTACAGATTGTTTACTGGAAGCATTCTGGCAACTTTGTCACACTGTGGCGCTGGAAGCTCGATACTAATAGGTCTTAGTCAGTGGAAAACAAACCCGAAGTCGCACCTCGCGCAGGCTTTTTCAAACGCTTAGCCGCCATGGTGTATGACGTTTTAGTCGCGGTGGCGGTGGGCATGTGCGCTGCGCTGGTGATTATTATTACCTTACTTATATTGTTTGAAACTCAATTAATTTCAAAGCCTGAAGACGTGGAATTTAACCAACTTATGCAAGATTCCCTGCTATATAAAAGTATCATCCAAGCCTGGGTTGTAGCATGGGTGGTAGGCTTTTTTCTCTGGTTTTGGAAAAACGGTGGCCAAACCATTGGTATGCGCGCGTGGCGCATACGCATGTTTGCAATGGATGACAACCCAGTGGGTTACGGCCGCTTGTTGCTCAGAATGTTGAGCGCGTTCCTGGGCCTTGGCACCCTATTTGTTTTGATTGATTTTAAAAACAAACTTGCACTCCAAGACCGCGTCTCAAAAATCGAAGTGTTATCGCTTTCCAAAGTCGCTAACGATCACAAATCGTGGCGCTAACGCCTGAGCAACATGGTCGCAATGGCGATAAACACAAAACTTGGTACGAGCGCTCCGAGTATGGGAGGTAACTGGTAAACCAGGCTCAATGGACCAAACACTTCATTGGTAATGAAGAAGGCAAAGCCCGTTAATACGCCCATGATCACACGCGCGCCCATTGTTACGCTGCGCAGTGGGCCAAAGATAAAACTCAATGCCATGAGTAGCATTACAGAGACAGAAACGGGTTGCATGATTTTACGCCATAAGGCGAGTTCATAGCGCGACGGATCCTGACCATTGTTCTCCAAATAACGCACATAGTCATTTAGACCACGGATTGATAATGCTTCAGGCTTCACCGCAACAACGCCTAACTTGTCCGGGGTCAAGGTTGACGTCCAGCTGTTTGCTTCTATGCCCTCACGTCTGATGCGTTGTTCCGTAAAAAAAGTATGTTTTACACTGCGCAACTGCCATGATTCATCCAAGTAAACAGCCTCACTGGCATGCGTCAGTTGCGTTAATGTAAGCTGTTCGTTGAACCAGTAAATCGTTACATCGCGTAAGAAATCTCGATTCACGACCTGGCCAATACTGACGAAATTATCGCCATCTTTTGCCCATACCACTTGTTCAGACGAAAATAAGCTTCCTCCAGAAATCGCTTCGGTTCTAATTTCCTTAGCTTTGGATTCACTCACAGGCGTGACAAATTCACCCACCGCCATAACGACAATGATCATCAATACACTGGACTTCATCGCCGAGCCAATGATATCCCAGCGGCTTAAACCTGCGGATTGCATCACCACAAGTTCAGAATGCGTTGCTAACACCCCCATTCCGATCAAACCACCAAGCAGTGTAGCCATGGGGAAAAATTGCTCTAAGTCTCTAGGTAGGCTCAACAAAACGTATACCAAGGCAACGGTCATATCGTAGTTGCCTTCGCCCAGTTTTCGCAATTGCTCAACAAACTTAATCAGCGCACTGAGACCCAGTAACACTGAAAGTGTTAAGGTCACTGTCCCAAGCAGAGTGCGCGCGATATAGAAATCTAGGATGCGAAACATCAGCTCTTCCTCGCGACTAGGGAACGCAAGCGTGTACCGGTTTTGCGATCTCTGGCGATGAGTAGTATGCCAATTACCAACATGACCATATGCACCCACCAAAGTCCGATTTGTACTGGGATTTTGCCGTCTTCTAGCACGCGTCGGCTAGCCAGAAGCAAGAGGAAGTAGCCCAGATACAGCAAAATCGCAGGAAACATTTTACCAAAACGGCCTTGACGAGGATCGACTGCAGATAGTGGCACCGCGATTAACACTAAAAACGGCAATGAAAGGGGAATTGCGATACGCCACTGAAATTCGGCAATGGCCTCAATCGAACCGTCCGCCAGCAATTCTAGTGTAGGTAAAGCGACCATTTTTCGATTCGATTCTACTGGCGCCTGTTCACTGATTTGAATTTGGTATTCGTCAAACTCAACGATGCGGTAAGTATTCTCAGCGACATTACCCTCGTATTGATTACCTTCATTCAGAACGAGATTCTGTGCGCCTGTTTCATCAATATTGATACTACCCGCATTGGCATATACAACGTGCACTTCCGGTTCACCACTAGGCTGCTGTTGGTGTTGGGAGAGAAATATGCGCTTTAATGGTTGCGCGCCACCCGAGTCTACTTCGTGTACAAAGATGACGGCTTTGTCATTGCCGGTTTGTTGAAAACGACCGGGTATTACCGCAGCAATACCCGCTTCTGAATTGGCTTTATCACGAAGTTGGTACTCACTTTCAGCTGATAACGGTGCCAGCCACAATGTGACCATACCCGTGAGGATCATCATGAACATCGACAGCACTAGCATCACGCGCGTGACATACCACTCACTGATCCCACAGGCTTTCATCACAGTCATTTCACTGTCTACGTACAAGCGACCGTGTGCCAGCATGATGCCGAGGAACACACTTATCGGCAGTACCAACGAGGCTAGAACTGGGCTATACAGCGCTAGAAAACCTACCACTAGACTCGCTGGGATATCCCCATCTGAGGCGTCCCCCAAGACACGAACGAAGCGCAGCGTAATGAATATCGCCATCAATACGAAGAAGATCGCGAGTTGCGACTTTAATGTTTCTTTAAGTAGATAGCGGAAAATCAACATAGGTTTGTTGTATGGAAACTTTGATTTTTAGTGAAAGCAGTCACAGATTTAAGTAAACTCAACGTTTTGACAAGTTTTGTCGACATGCGGTCGAACACATTAGCATTCAATTGCCCGCATATTAAATCACAAGCAACAGCTAAAGGTTAATCCAAATTGTCAAAAAATGACAATTTGATCGGATTAAACTGCACTGTTGAGCGAGAGATGATTATGGAATTTAGTGTAAAAAGTGGTAGTCCAGAAAAACAGCGCAGTGCGTGTATCGTCGTTGGCGTTTATGAACCACGCCGTCTGAGCCCTGTAGCCGAACAACTGGATGAAATCAGCGAGGGCTATATCAGTAGCCTGTTACGTCGTGGTGACCTTGAAGGCAAAGCGGGTCAAATGCTCTTGCTTCATCACGTACCTAATGTATTGAGCGAACGCGTGTTGCTTGTCGGCTGCGGTAAAGAACGTGAGTTAGATGAGCGTCAGTACAAACAGATTATTGCGAAAACTATCAAAACGCTTAATGAAACCGGTTCAATGGAAGCGGTTTGCTATTTGTCTGATCTACACGTCAAAGGGCGAGACGTTTATTGGAAGGTCCGCCAAGCCGTGGAAGCGACGCAAGACTCTCTGTATACCTTTACGCAAATGAAAAGCAAGAAAGGTGAAGCCCGTCGACCGTTGCGCAAAATTGTCTTCAATGTACCCACGCGAAAAGAGCTACCGATTGGCGAGCGCGCGCTTGAGCATGGCCTAGCAGTGGCATTGGGCGCGCACACTACGCGTGATGTCGCGAATATGCCGCCAAACATTTGTAATCCTGCATACTTGTGGGAGCAGGCCCAGCAGTTGGCTGAACAATATGAGCACATCTCACTTGAGCATGTGAATGAAGCGCAAATGACGGAATTGGGTATGAATGCATACTTAGCCGTTGGTCGCGGTTCAGAGAACGAATCAATGATGAGTATCATCCATCACAATGGTGGCGAAAAAGATGAAGCCCCCATCGTACTGGTCGGCAAAGGCTTAACCTTCGACAGTGGCGGCATCTCGATTAAGCCCGGCGAAGGCATGGATGAAATGAAGTATGACATGGGTGGTGCCGCAGGCGTGCTTGGTGTGATGCATACGGTTGCTGAATTAAACTTGCCGTTAAATGTGATTGGCGTTTTGGCGGGCTGTGAAAATATGCCTGATGGCAAAGCATACAGACCTGGCGATATTTTGACGACAATGTCAGGGCAAACCGTGGAAGTTCTGAATACGGACGCGGAAGGACGCTTAGTATTGTGCGATGCTTTGACCTATGTAGAGCGCTATGAGCCTGATACGGTCATCGACATTGCAACGTTAACCGGCGCTTGCGTGATTGCGTTGGGTAAACATGCAACCGGTGTTATGAGTCAACACAACCCGCTTGCGCATGAGTTGATCAATGCGTCTGAGCAGAGTGCAGACCGTGCATGGCGTTTGCCTTTGTGGGATGAATACCAAGAACAAATTGAAAGCCCGTTTGCGGACATGACCAATTTGGGGGGCCGTCCAGCGGGCACGATTACTGCTGCTTGTTTCTTGTCGCGCTTTACCAAGAGATACAATTGGGCGCACATGGATATTGCTGGAACCGCGTGGGTCTCTGGCAAAAATAAGGGCGCGACCGGTCGACCTGTACCCATGCTGACACAGTTCCTATTGAATCGAGCAGGTATTCGTACTGAAGATTAAGTTATGGCCGCGAACGTTACGTTTTATCAGCTAGAAGAGAGTCAGGTTATGGCTGCGGCAACACCGCTGGTGGCCGAGTGCTACAGAGCCAGACAGACACTCGCAATCGTCTGCGACGATCAGGCGACCGCTGAACAGTGGGATGAACATTTGTGGCAACAGCCAACAGATGCCTTTATCCCGCACAATCTGTTTGGCGAGGGCCCCGCGAACGGTTCGCCGGTAACATTGGTATGGGCAGCCAGTAATTATACCGCGCCCACAATGATGAATGTCAGCCAACAAACTTTGCCAATTTCGCCTCGAGTTCAGCGCATCATAGAGTTTGTGCCAGCTGATGAAGAAGGCAAGAAAGCTGCTAGACAGCGCTACAAACAGTATCAAATGGCGGGCTGCCAAATGCAGTTTTTGCCACTATCAAAAGAGACAACTAATGGATAAAACCTTTAACCCCAGCGCGATAGAGCAAGCTTGTTATGCAGGCTGGGAAGAGAACGGTTATTTCAAACCGTCTGGTTCTGGTGACCCTTACTGTATTTTACTGCCACCGCCAAACGTGACGGGCAGTTTACATATGGGACATGCGTTTCAGCATACCATCATGGATACCTTAACCCGTTATCATCGGATGAAGGGAAATAATACCTTGTGGCAGTGTGGAACAGACCATGCTGGTATCGCCACTCAGATGGTGGTTGAGCGCCAACTCGATGCGCAAGGCAAGAGCCGTCACGACCTCGGGCGAGAGGCGTTCGTCGACAAGGTCTGGGAATGGAAAGCTGAATCTGGTGGCACTATTAGCCAGCAAATGCGTCGCTTGGGAACATCGACTGATTGGGACCGCGAAGTATTTACCATGGATGAGAATCTATCCGCCGCAGTCACGAAAGTATTTGTGGAACTCCACAAAGAAGGCCTGATTTACCGGGGTAAGCGATTAGTTAACTGGGATCCGGTTCTGCACACTGCGGTTTCGGATTTGGAAGTGGTTAACGAAGAAGAAGCCGGCCACATGTGGCATATGCGTTATCCGCTTGAGGACGGCAGTGGTGAACTCGTTGTTGCTACAACGCGCCCTGAAACCATGCTAGGAGATACAGCCGTTGCGGTTCACCCTGAGGATGAGCGCTATCAAAGTTTGATTGGCAAGCAAATCAAATTGCCTTTAACGGGGCGTTTGATCCCCGTGATCGCGGATGACTACGTCGATCAAGAATTTGGCACCGGCTGTGTAAAAATCACCCCTGCGCATGACTTTAATGACTACGACATGGGTAAGCGTCACGACTTGCCGATGATCAACATTCTAACTGACGATGCCAAACTCAACGACGATGTACCTGAACCGTATCGCGGATTGGATCGATTCGATGCACGTAAACAAATCGTAGCTGATCTCGAAGCACTAGGTGTATTGGTTAAAATTGAGCCGCACAACTTGAAAGTACCGCGAGGCGATCGCTCCGGTGCGGTTATCGAGCCCTATCTAACTGACCAATGGTATGTGGCGGTAGAATCGTTGGCTAAACCTGCTATCGAAGCGGTTGAGTCGGGTGAAATCCAGTTTGTCCCTGAGAACTGGAACAAAACCTATTATCAATGGATGCACAATATTCAGGATTGGTGCATTTCACGTCAACTGTGGTGGGGTCACCGGATACCAGCTTGGTATGATGATAACGGTAATGTCTATGTTGGCACTGATGAGCAAACTGTGCGCCAAGACAATGGCTTAGCCGATGATGTCGCGCTGCGTCAAGATGAAGACGTATTGGATACCTGGTTTTCTTCGGCGTTATGGCCGTTCGCAACCATGGGCTGGCCAGAAAAAACACCTGAACTTGAAACCTTTGTGCCAAGTTCGGTATTGGTGACAGGATTCGATATCATTTTCTTCTGGGTCGCCAGAATGATCATGATGACAAAGAAATTCACTGGCAAGATCCCATTCAAGGACATTTACATCACGGGCCTGATCCGAGATGAGCAGGGCGACAAGATGTCCAAGTCAAAAGGCAATGTGCTAGATCCGATTGATTTAATCGATGGCATTAGCCTTGACGCATTAGTCGAAAAGCGCACAGGCGGTATGATGCAGCCTCAAAAGGCTGAGAAGATCGCCAAGCGCACTCGCAAACAATTCCCAGACGGTATAGCCAGTTATGGCACCGATGCCTTGCGTTTTACTTTTGCTGCTATGGCCTCCACCAGTCGCGATATCAATTTTGATATGGGTCGAGTTGAGGGTTATCGGAACTTCTGCAATAAGATTTGGAATGCTTCGCGTTTTGTATTGATGAATACCGAGGCTGAAGATACGGGTAAAGGCAGCACCGCAGAGCAACTTGAGCTGAGTATGGCTGACCGCTGGATTTGGGCGCGCTTCTACCAAACGGTGGCAGATTTTGAGCAAGCGTTAACCCAATATCGTTTCGATATCGCTGCACAAGCCTTATATGAATTCACGTGGAATCAATTCTGTGATTGGTACTTGGAGTTAACCAAACCGGTACTTAATTCAGATCAAAGTACGGCCGCGCAAAAGCGTGGTACGCGCCATACTTTGGTCAATGTGCTCGAGCAATTGATGCGCCTGTTACATCCCGTTATGCCATTTATTACAGACACCATCTGGCAACGCGTAGCGCCATTGACCGACTGCGATATGAGTGCACACCCTAGTGTCATGTTGCAGCGCTTCCCACAAGTACCTGAACACGGCGTCGATCAGCAGGTATTGGACGATGTTGAGTGGCTGAAGAAGGTCATTGTCGGAATTCGTAATATCCGTGGCGAGATGGATATTTCGCCGAACAAACCGTTGTCAGTATTGTTGCGCAATGCGGGCGAAGCTGACCAACAGCGCTTGGATTCAATGTCGTTGTATCTTACCCGTATGGCCAAACTCGAACAAATGACCTTGCTCAAAGACGGTGAAGAAGCGCCGGCTTCAGCAAGTGCCATTGTCGGTGATATGGAAGTTTTGATTCCCATGGCTGGCCTAATTGATAAGGACGCTGAACTTGCGCGTCTAACAAAGGCGATTGAGAAAATTGAGAAGGATGTCGCGCGCACTGAAGGTAAGCTCAGTAACGAAAATTTCGTGAGCAAAGCGCCAGAAGTCGTGATTGAAAAGGAAAAACAAAAGCTCGCCGAGGCAAGTCAACAATTAACGAAACTCAAAGAGCAATACGCGTCAATTCAAGCACTTTAATGGTGATTGAGCGTCGCTTTAAATACTGATGTATTGCGCGCAGCTTTAATGGGTGTGTGCATGATAAAAAGCCTGAATCCAGAATGCTACTGGCCTCAGGCTTTTTTATAGGCAAGCCTGTTCGACAGCTACAAGCGCTTGTTTATGACGATATTGGTTGGGCGTACAGCCTTCTTGAGCTTTGAACGCTCGATTGAACGGGGCTAGTGACGCAAACCCTGACTCTAAGCTGATGACTAAAATCGTCCAGTGCTGACTGTCGGTTGCCGTCAGCAATTGCTTTGCATGTGTCAAACGATAACCATTGACAAAATGATTGAAATTGCTGGCTGCAGAGTGACTCCGAATGGCGCGACTCACTCTATACTCAGACACCTGTAAATGGTTGGCGATATCTATCATTTTCAGTTCTGCTTGCAAATACAACTTATCTTTCGTCATCAACTGCTCAATCTCGGTGAACAGCGTCTTATCTTCCGATTCAGTAGGATTGGCAACGCTATAAACCGGATAGTCATTGCCTTTTGCACTGGCAGAAGACGTTGTTTGCTCTGCGTGCTCGCTGCGTGATGCTTTATCTCGCTCGTATTGTTGCCACACGAGGATAGCAAAGGTTACGCACATCATTCCGAATGCAAAACACACAACTAGCCAAGGGTAAACAATAGGCAGTGCGGTTTCAGGTAACACGCCACGCGCAATAACAGTCGTGGTAAACACGGCTGTGACGAACATAGAGGCAAAGAGTAGTCGCTGTTTCTTTTGCGCTGGGGGACTCTCTGCGTAACCGCGGATAGATTCCCAGAATGTCAGTGCTATTACCGTTGACGACATGAGTTGAGTGATTTCGCTTGCAGAGCGATCAATCCAATTGATCGCACTTGCGTCTACCCATGCCAGTGACAGTAAAAAATCAATGCTGCGATTCATCAGAATAAGCACGGCAATCGCACTGGCGAAGACAAAATGACGCAGCGACAAACTGTTATCGCCACGAAACATGGCTCTCGAGACGAGCCACATCGCATTACAGGTGGCACAGGTACCTAACGCAATAATGTATTGATAGGGTCCTAACGCATCAGCGCTAAGTTTTTGGATTGCGACCATTGCCAGCGAACCACAGAAGATAGCAAACACGATGTGCTCGATACGTTTTTGCTTGAACAGTGTTTGCGCCACCATCACGCCAAGTGCAGCCACAAGCAATACTGTGTAGGCAATATCTATCCACATAGTTAACCCCTCATTCTGACACGAGACAGTTTAGTACGTCAGCGTTTCGAGACCTAGTATGGATTTGTTAGGGAATATTTCGACGCACAGCGTCGAACCACTGGAATACGGTTTTTACAGAGAAAAAGCGTCCACTTTCGATGATCGAATTCTGATTTCGATAAGCCTTACGGCCTCATAAATCGCATTCTGTCGACACACTGTTAAGTAAATCAGGAGTCAGGCAATGGAGACGGTTATTGATCCCAGAGCAGCGAAAAATACAATGAAAAAAGCGTCAAAACCAATATTGGAACGTTGGTTGGATATGGCCATAAAAAGTTGGATTGGCGTAGTTTTCGTTGGCCAATGGATGTTTGCCTTTTACATACTGGCGCAATTTGCACTGCCATTTGTATTAGGAACACTGGACGAATCACAATTTTCTCACATGATTAAAGGTTATGTGAACGGCGATACTACCTACAATGCTCTGTTGCTATTTCATGTTATCCCGGTTGCGGTGATCTGCTTAAGTGCGACGTTTCAGCTAGTTCCCTATGTGCGCAAACATTTCCCAGCTTTCCATCGTCTCAATGGTCGCTTCTTCCTGGGTTTCGGTATCATCGGTGCACTCTCTGGATTGTATATGACATGGATTGGAGGCGGTCGCTTGAGTGACATTGGCTCTCTCGGTGTGACGTTAAACGGCATTTTAATTCCTGTTTTCGTCATTCTTGCATGGCGCACCGCACGGCAAAGAAAATTTGCGCAACATCGACGTTTTGCTGTGCACGCATTCATCCTAATTAACGGTGTATGGACGTTCCGATTGTATTTGATGGGATGGTTCATGATTAATCAGGGGGCTTTGGGCAATAGTGCGAATATTGATGGTCCCGCTGATATAGCCTTGTCGTTCGCTTCTTTTCTGCTTCCTATGGCAATTGCGGAATTAGCTTTCTGGGCTGAAAAACAGCGTAACAAGCGATCAACGATTATTGCAGCCTGTGCTGTTTCATTTGCGATTGCTATTACTTTGATTGGAGTGGTGGCCGCAAGTATGATGATGTGGGGACCCAGGATACTCGCTGCAATCTGATTGGGTCTGGGTATACAAAAACTAAAAAGCCGGTATTAATGCCGGCTTTCGCGATCTAGCGGCTTTGGTTTGCAAATTCTCTAAATACGGACTAATATGATATCAAAGTGATATCAAAAGGAGTTATCATGATTGTAGAGAAAAAAGCCCTATCGTTTAATGGTTATACCGCTTTACTGTGTTTAATTGCTGCGACTATTGGCGGCGTCTTTTTGGTGGGCGGTAATACTGTACCGATCAACGGTCTCGAATTTGCCAATATCTTACTATTTATTGTTATCTTGATTTGCTGGGGGGGCTTTTTCATGGTTCAACCCAACCAAGGTAAAGTACTGACTTTATTTGGCAGCTATGTAGGAACGGAAAAACGCGCAGGTTTACGCTGGACCATTCCTCTGTTCATGCGCAGAGCCATTTCACTGCGTATCCGTAATTTTGAAAGTGCCAAAATTAAAGTTAACGACAATCAGGGAAACCCGATTGAGATTGCCACAATAGTCGTTTGGTCGGTAACCGATACCGCCGAAGCCGTATTCGAAGTGGATGATTACGAGAGCTATGTCACTATTCAAAGTGAGTCAGCGCTGCGAATCTTAGCAAGCAGCTATCCATACGATCCTCGTGATGACAACGAAGCTGAAATTGCCCTACGTAGTCACCCTGTTGAAGTTGCAGACCGACTCTCCAAAGAAATTCAAGAGCGATTAGGAAAGGCGGGGATCACGGTCCACGAAGCGCGTATCAGTCATTTGGCCTATGCACAAGAAATCGCTAGCGCCATGCTACAACGTCAGCAAGCTGCAGCGATTATTGCGGCTAGAGGAAAGATTGTTGAAGGTGCTGTCAGTATGGTCGATATGGCCCTGGAGAAGCTCAGTGAACAACAAATCGTCGAGCTTGACGAAGAAAGAAAGGCCGCCATGGTGAGTAATCTTCTAGTTGTTTTGTGTGGTGACAAGAATACTCAGCCAATCATTAATACCGGAAGTCTGTATTAATGGCTAAGAAAGCCTACCCGCTGAGGATAAATGAGAAAGTTCTCTCGGCGATGCAGCGCTGGGCTGACGATGACCTTCGCAGCCTAAACGCTCAAATTGAGTATGTGTTGCGAGACGCTTTAGTGAAAAGTGGCCGAGTCAAGTTGGTAGAGCGTGTCGTAACAGACATCGAAGACACATCCAACGACTCGGCCAAAGGCCGCGACGATTAAGTCGCGGCGTTACGACCCTACTTAGTGTGTTTCCCGTTTCAGTAGGGTGCGCAATCCGATAACCGGTAGCATTAGCAGCGCCCACCAACCTAAACTACCGCCATGCTCTTCAACGACGATAACGCGAGGTTCAGGCACAACTTCATAGTTCTCGCTTTCTAGCGGTACGATGGCTAAATCGGCGTCGTCTAGACCATCGGTAAAGGCAACCAGCTGGTCCGTGTCAGCATCGTACAGTTCGACCAATATTTCGTAGTCATCACTTGGAAACCCCGTGACCAATTCGCTCTCCACGACAAAGCTATCCAAGCTAGAATCGCCATCGATGGCAAATACAGACGTGACGTGTATGGAGTCAAATACGCCTTCCAAGCCTAGATACACAATCGCGTATACATAGGCACGGCTGTAGACTGTGTCTGCATCGAACTCGACCGATACTTTGGAGTAATAGCCGTCGTAATCGAAATCATTCGATAGCGTTGCCCAGGTGTCATAAATCCAGAAATCGTTCGACGATAAGCTCTGTTGCTGCTCTCTGTCGAGAGTGCGCTTTGGCATGCTACTGAGTTGTTGGTTCTTGAGCGTCCAATTCTGCTCAGCTGCATTGGCATTTAGATCATACGCTGACGAGGGTTTATCTATGATCGCGCGGCGGGCAGGAGATTCGAATGCCTGCTCAAATTGAAATTCCGCCGATTTAACCTGTTGCTCCTGAGACTCCATTGCTATTGTCACACTCGATGACAATAGTACGGTCGCTGTTCCTAATGCTGAGATTAACGCTTTCATATGTCACTCCTCGTTACCATAGTCTTTGTTGAGCTCTTTCAATCATTTCGAGTCAACATCCATTTGAATATGGCTTAAGTGTGCGCGTTCAAAGCTGAACAAAAACTGAAACTTGTCTGAATCCTGTTTAAGTAAAGCGCTAGCGAGAAGCGGGCAATCTGAGTTAGACCATGAGTGGATACAAAGAAGCAACTAGTAGGGCAGCCATTCCATAGTTGAAACGGGTAAGCACTTTGGGCTCGTCTAACCAGCGTCGCAACTTTGTACCCAGCCCTGTCCAACAGGCGATACAAGGAAAGTTTACCAGACCAAATATGCAGGCGACCCAGAGCACGGAGTACCAAGATTTTGTTGGTGCATATAGGGTGATAGCACTCAGTGCCATCGTCCATGCCTTGGGGTTAACCCATTGAAAAAGGGCAGCCTGGACGAAAGTAAACGGCACACTCCTCGTATGTTGTTCGTCAAGTGCGCGACCTGCTGTTGCAATTTTGTATGCCAAAAACAACATGTAGAGTACACTGACTACTTTGAGGATTTGGTAGCTAATCGGAAATTGATCAAATAATTGCATGATTCCAATCCCGACGAGAATAGTCATCAATACAAATCCAAGTGATACACCCAGCATATGAGGAATCGTCTGTCGAAAACCAAAATTAACGCCAGACGCCATCAACATTAAGTTATTCGGCCCCGGAGTTACCGACGAAACCAGCGCAAAAAGCATTAATGCGGATAGTAATTCTAGACTCATTGCAGGACCTATTGGTTGTTGGTTTGAAATCTTTGATATGTAGTGCAATTATAATCCTTAACTGACGCAATGTGGTTGCTAAGATTTCATTTCGGATAGCCAAAGGGAAATTTAAAATGAAAAATGATTCATATAACGACAGAATATTGCGTGAACTTGCAAATGATGGGCGAATCTCTAATCATGAGCTTGCACAACGCATTGGTTTATCACCATCAGCTTGCTTGCGCAGAGTTCAAGAGTTGGAATCGAGCGGTTTAATCAGAGGTTACAAAGCAATATTTAACAAAGAGAAGATGGGGATAGGCTTCATTGCTTTTGTTATGGTGGGACTCAATGAGCATACCAAAGATTCACAATTGGGCTTTGAACAAGCGATTGATAGCGCTAAGGAAGTTATTGAGTGTCACAATGTAACCGGTTCATTCGAATATATCTTGCGCGTTGAAACCGCAGATTTAAAGCACTACAAGCAATTCCACACCGATGTGTTGGGAACACTGCCGCAAGTAGCGACAATATCAACACATGTGGTGATGGAATCTCCTAAGTCATCTGATCAGTAGATTGTAAAACTAAACAAAACCTAGGTTGTCGAAGTTGTTCAGTTCATCAGATGCTGGCCAAGACATCCAGTCGCTTAGGGTTTTGTAATAGGCTCTAAAGTCTTCAGTGTGCTTGAGGTCGCCGTCCTGCAAATCCGTTAACGAGGGCATTTGGCTATACAGGCCGCCATTAACACTACCACCTAAAACGAGGTGACTGGCGGCAGTGCCATGATCGGTCCCGTTACTGCCATTAACCTCTACACGTCGCCCAAACTCCGAATAAGTGGCAACCGTTACCTGCTGCCACAAGCCTTGATTGAGCAGCTCTTGTCGAAGAGCCGCAAGTCCATTGGCAAGTTGATTTAACAAGGTATCGTGAGCATTGCGTTGATTGCTATGGGTATCGAAACTGCCCAAACTCAAATGCACAACGTGCGGTCTAACGCCAGCGGTCAGCATCTTTGCTAATGTCTCGCACTGAACAGAGAACGCATCATTGGCAAACTCTACCGTCGTTTCAATGGGCTGTTCAAACGCAACGGTAAGTTCTTTGACCGCGGCGTTGTAGGCTGAGCGTTGGTTCATAACGTACTCGACCGTGCTGTTTGGTGCGTGCCCGTCGGGCGCGTACACTTCAGACATACCATCTATCGGACCACCCAAACCAAACTGATTAGGTTCGCCACGCAGTGCGCCAGGGCTACCATCGATGATGACACCTTGCAAAGGACTGTCACTGTCGGGCATCACCGATGTTAACCAACCGTTGGTAAGGACTGTGTCTGCGTCCGACGCAGTGTGCCAAATATCGATGCCCCTGAAGTGTGAGCGATTCGGATTTGGATACCCAAGTCCTTGTACTACTGCCATATCCGCGTTTTGCCAAGCATCAATTAACGCTGACATAACAGGATTAAGACCGAGCTCGCTGCTTAACGGCAGCACGTCACTACTCGCAACTGCGAGGCTGCCTCGTGCGCTGTAGTATGCCTCATCAGTGAAAGGCACAAAGGTGTTTAAACTATCGTTACCGCCGCCAAATTGAACCAACACTAACACACGCTGTTCATCACTTTTCGCCATCGCGAAGTGAGGGAAATAGGCGACCATAGGGAGCAGGGCCGCGGATTTTAAAAATGTACGTCTCTTCATTTTTTTCTCCTAGGTCACTTGGTAAGCCGGATCGTTCACCAGCAAATTGAGATAATTGCGATGGGTTGACTGCGGCAAGGGAACAATTGTCGGAACAGCAAGTAACTGTTGCTCGGCTGGAACAATTCGATGACGTGTAGCTACAAACTGACTAACTTTTTCTCGTGTTGCTAAGGTTCCAGTGGTATACCACGCCCGTCCTTCCGCCCATCCTTTGACATGGGGTGGGTCAAACAAATCCTGTCCTAGGGCACGACTGACGCTGAGAAAACGTCGTTGCGAAATCACCGGTACGTCAAACAGCTGCACACTGCCGACGATAAGTTCCATTGGCGACTTCAGCATCACACCTTGGCTTACCCAAAAGGCTTCATTGGTGAACAGTGCTTTTAGGACTGTCGCGATATCATAATCTTGCTGGATAAACTGCAGGGCTATCGAATCGATTACTGTCATGTCTGGCGTGTCGTCGACAAAAAAGCGCCATAGTTTTTCGGTAATGAATGGCGCCACCTGTGGCTGGGCAAGGATAAGATCGGCAATATCATCTGGTGTATATGCGCGTGTCTGACCAAAGATCGTCTTTGTACCACTATCGTGGGCTCTGCGATTAAACCGATAGCTGCCGGTTTTCTTATTGACGCTAGCGCCAGTGAGTGCTCTGGCCAATTCCTTGATGTCTTGTTCAGAGTACTGACCCTCACCCATGGTGAATAACTCAAGTAACTCACGCGCTAGGTTCTCGTTTGGCGAGCCTTTATTGCTGTTGGCGTTATCAAGGTACACTAGCATCGCGGGATCTCTGAGTATTCCTTTTAACATGTCTCTGAAACTCCCCAAGGCGAATGTTCGCAGTAACTTGTTCTGATTGAGCAAGGCGGGGGGCCATTTGACCTTTTTAAGCGAAGACGTGAAATGATTCGCCCAGAACAAGGTCATTTTTTCTTGTAACGGTGAAGTGTTAGCGATCATTTGCCCAAACCACCAATACTTGAGTTCTCTTGACCATTGGTTGCGCATTTGTTTGTTTTCTTGACGTTGCGACTCGTCATCGCTCCGACCAAGCGGTGCGCTGTCGTGCCAATCAGGTAAGGGAGACAGCGTCGTTGGCATTGAAATTAAAGCATCTACTGCACTGTCTAGCGAGCTGGTGGATAACAAGGTTTGCACGATGCTGTCTTGAGCAGAGAATCCTGCTCGCCTTGCCAAGTGTGAGGCTTGAGTATGTGATAGTGACGACATTCGATGCTCCTTTGCAATCCCGATAACTGCAATTTAAGCACAATGAATGTCAACTCACTGTCAGCGCCGTGTAAAGGTTGTGTAAAGGCTTTCGGCGGATATTGGCCAGGTTGAGTACGCCGGCCTCAAGAAACGGCAAATATTATTAAGAATAAAAATTCGACGTAAGCCGATGGTTGGCAACGCCGTCTTCAAAGCCCTTCCATCCATTTTGGTGCAACCACGCTAACGCAGATGCCTGATCGGCGGCATAATCAAATACAATACGGCTGCGAAAAATATCATCAGCGGAATTGAGAAACAGCTTGTGCTGGGCAGAGTTGATATCAACCACTCGACACATGCATGCCAAGCCGTTCTCAAACCAAAACTCTATCGCTTCTAGCCAGGCGTCGAACGCATCAGGTGTAGAGCCTTCAAACTCCCTGGAATCGACGAGCAGTGCGAACTTATGCTGTGGTCGACGGCTGATCATGACTTTTATTTTGGCAATACAGTCTTGCGACGCCTCAAGGTTCCATGCGCCATAGGATTTAAACACAATAATGTCGCCGCTTTGCTTTAATTCGTACAAACCGTGTTGTGCAAACATTGGAGCTCTGAGCCACCGAAAAGTGCGTTGCTGTTTAATAAGTGTAGACTAACGAAATCCGCTACGGAATTGCGATATAGCTAAAACACATTACACTTTAGGTAGGTTCTCCTTATACGGTAGTTGTATTGGATGATCGACTTTTCACATTCGGTGCTTGCTGTACTGCCCGTCCCCCTTGCGGTAGTCAGGGATTTGCCTGATACACTCAACCATCCAGTCGTTTTTTTGAATGCGGCGTTTTCCGAACAGTTGGGCTGGGATATTAAGGAAATACCTGACAAAGAAACGTGGTGGAAAAAGGCGTATCCAGATCCGGATTATCAGGCTGTGGTATCAAGGCAGTGGGAACTTGCCTGTGAAATGGCGGAAGAATCAGGTGATCATTTTGTCGTGATGGAAGTGAATATCACCACCAAGTATACAGGGGAAAAACGCTTTCGCGTCTATTCTGAGCAGTCAGATGTTATCGTTGACGGCTGTTATTTACTGATATTCGAGCCGGTGGCGTGAGTCACCGGCATTAAGCCGACTCAAGCGTCAAAGTCATCTTCATCTACAATCGCATCATCACCAATGTAATATGTACCCCAACCATCGTAGTGGACCTTGTGCTTGGCTGCGAGCTGAACTAGGGTGTCCGTGTCTTTATCAAGACTCGAGCGCTCCATTGGGCGCTCAATGACCGCATCAAAACAAAATACGGTCTGGCCGTCATCGAGCACGAGTTCCTCAGCATCACTCACTTCAAACCCAGCTTTAAATACGTCTACGGCGGCTTTTTCGAGATCGTCGAAATTAGCGCATGCAAAGTGGTGCTCGACAGTATACGTCGCATCCATTTGGCTACCGTCGGCTGCGAGTGCATCAATGGTTTCTTGATTAAAGGCGTGCCATTCGGTTTTTTCTTGTTCGATATTCATTGTTTTCTATTGCGGTATTTACACACCATTAGTTTAGCCTTTTCGGTCGAGCAGCGCGACCTCATTGTTCAACTCTGTGAGATGCGATTCCATTCTATCGTGACACTCTTGCGCTAACACCTTGGCACCTTTGGCTGGGTCTATGCTAATCGGAGGAAGAATATCAATAACGACGGTACCGTTATTCCAACGATTGAGGTTAACTTTTTTATGGGTATCACTGGCACACACCATGACAATTTGTTCTTTGGTATCCATTGCGATGCGAAATGCACCGGTTTTGAAAGGCAATAACCCACGACCGTAACTACGCGTTCCCTCGGGAAAGAACCATACTGACAGTTTGCGTTGTTTTATTTTGTCAGCTGTGATGCTTAATGTGTCTCGCGCTTTCCCTGAATTCTTGCGATCAATCATGATGTTGCCCGTCAGCCAGTATATTTGACCGAAAACTGGGATCCATTTGAGACTTTTTTTGCCTACGGTGACAACCCCCGGAAGTGCCGCTTTGCATATGGTGAGCAAGTCATAGCTGTTCTGATGGTTGGCAATAAATACATAGGGTACGTCATCTTTTACTTCGTTTGCGCGCCTCACCACAACTTTAAGGCCTACGATACTCGACATAGATGAATACAATATCCCGGCAATATGAACGTTATTGCGGTGAAATGGACGAACTACGCAAACCAAGAGCAGTAGAAAATTAATCAACAAAAAATAGAAAAGTAAGGTAATGCACCTAATTACAGCTAACACGTGTACGCTCAAATGAATTTTGCGACGCAGTATACGGATTTGAGACAAAAACGGTAGTGAAGTTTGACTTGTCTTACCTCCAACTCACGGCATACTGATGTCTGTACTGCTACACTCTATACAAATGGGCGCTTGAATCTGAAACTTGACCTAACAGTTATCAGAGACTGGTCGATACCAATTGAGAATAAAAAAATAAGGATAGCTGCAGTAATGCAAACCTTTACTCCCGAAGAATTAGATGACGACATCCTTGGCGATCTCATGGAAGAAATTCATGAGCTTTACGAAGCCAGTGAACAGACGCTAATCGAATTAGAGTTACGCCCTACAGACAATGAGTTACAGCGTTCGCTTTTTAGGTCAGTTCATACCATCAAGGGCGATTTGGGACTGGTTAGCTTCTCGCCGATGATACCCTTGCTGCAGCGGGTTGAAGACTTACTCGATTTCCTGCGGAAAGGGCAAATCTCGTATACCAGTACGATGAGCGATTTGGTGTTGTTAACCATGGACCGCGTTAAAACGTTTGTCGAAGGCTGTATGGAGCAAGGTAAAGCGACGTACGACGGCGAGTTACATGACAAGCTTGTCTTGGCGATTGAGCGTATAAAACCTGATAACACCGAAAACCATGAGCAATTTTTAGCTGAAGCTGTGCTGTTGTTGAATCCCAATCTGGATTTAGGTATTCAACAGCACAGCGGTGATGAAAAAGGCGCGACTGCCAGTTCTGGGACGCTGGGCAACACGGGTATCCCAAAGGATCTCAGTGCTGAAAAACAACAAGATATCTTGTTCTTCCGTGATTTGATGAAAGCCATTGAACGACGTTCACAGTACTGGGAGGGGAGAGGCGACAGAATTGCCAAACTCGCCAGCTATGTTAACTCAAGTGCCGATAACCAAATCGACCCCGAGCAATTAGCGGTGGCCTGTTATGTGCACGATTTCGGTATGGCATTTATGCCGCTCAAACTGTTGCACAAAACGGAACAATATTCTGAAATCGAGTTTAATCTAATGCGCTCTCATGTTTACAAAAGTTCTCGCTTGCTCGAGCACTTGGACCAATGGGACGGTGCCCGCAAAATCGTTATGCAGCACCATGAGCGCGTCGATGGTACAGGGTATCCTCTCGGGATCAAAGAAGCTGATATATGCGATGGTGCAAAGTTATTAGCTATCCTGGACACATACGATGCGATGACGCACTCGAGGGCACACAATGGCGATCATTTGCTTTCTAAGAAAGATGCGGTTATTGCTATCAATCGACAAGCGAAGGGACAGTTTAGCGTGAAGTGGTTGCGGATATTCAATCAAGCAATGACAGCGCTGCTGACCAAACAGAGTTAAAAAAGCAGTGCTAAATGGCGCGCCAGTGCACGCCATTCACATGTTATTCACTGACTCGCGCAATGTTTGCACCTAAACCACCTAGTTTAGTCTCGATAGACTCATACCCCCGGTCCAGATGGTAAATTCGATTAACGGTAGTTTCTCCTTCCGCCAGGAGGCCTGCAATCACTAAGCTAGCAGAAGCGCGTAAATCGGTCGCCATCACGGGCGCTCCGCGAAGCTGGGAACCCCCTTTCGACATCGCACTATTTCCTTCTAGCGCTATATCGGCACCCATGCGATGCAATTCAGGCACATGCATAAAGCGGTTTTCAAAGATGGTCTCTGTGATGACGCCGGTGCCCTCAGCTATGCAGTTCAAAGTGACAAATTGGGCTTGCATATCGGTCGGAAAACCAGGGTGTGGAGCGGTTTTAAGGTCAACCGCTTTGGGGTGTTTCCCATGCATGTCGAGCTCGATCCAGTCGTCACCTTTAGTAATCGTGGCCCCGACTTGCTCAAGTTTGTCAATGACCGCATCTAGTGTGTCTGGCGCCGCATGTTCGCAGCGGATTTTACCACCCGTTGCTGCAGCAGCAACAAGGAAAGTACCGGTTTCAATCCGATCTGGCAGGACATCGTGTTGGCATCCATTCAAACTCGGTACGCCCTTAATCCGAATATTGTCAGTTCCAGCGCCGTGTATATCCGCCCCCATACGGTTGAGGCATAACGCAAGATCTACAATTTCTGGCTCGCGTGCGGCATTCTCAAGAATCGTTTCTCCCTCGGCCAACGCCGCAGCCATCATCAAATTCTCTGTAGCGCCTACGCTGACGACATCCATGAAGATACGAGCCCCTTTCAATCGACCATCAACCGTTGCCCGAATGTAGCCTTCTTCCACTACAATGTTGGCCCCCATTTTTTCTAGCCCGGCTAAATGCAAATTAACTGGACGTGCGCCAATGGCGCAGCCTCCTGGAAGCGATACATTTGCCTTTCCGTGCTTAGCCAACAGCGGTCCTAGCACAAGGATTGACGCGCGCATGGTGCGCACTAACTCGTACGATGCCGTGATACTGTTGAGTGTGCTCGCATTTAACGCAACCGTGTTGTTGTCAATACGATCGACAGTGACGCCGAGTTCAGCCAGCAACGCTAGGCTCGTATTGATGTCGCGTAAGTTAGGGACGTTACTGAACGTACATTTTTGATCAGACAGCAAGCATGTGATGAGGAGAGGTAGCGCCGCATTTTTGGCACCAGAAATAACCACAGAGCCGTTTAGTGGTGGGCTCTTTTTAATGACCAATTTATCCATCTATATTCTTTTTTCAACCTGGCATATTAAACATGCGCTCGCGTTGCCACTGCGCCGGAGTAAAGGTTTTGATTGTGACCGCATGCATACTGCCATCGGCAATGCGTTCTTTTAACGGTGCATACACGGTTTGTTGGCGCTTTACTCTACTCATGCTATCAAATTCTTCACTGACGGCAATGATGGTAAAGTGTGTACCTTCACTTTTGACATACACCTCAGATAAATTGAGTGCATCTTTTAACAAAAGTTCGATTTCTTCGTTGTTCATGATAACTCTCGAAACAGCACCATCACCTGCGCTAAGAAAAAAGCGCGAGGTGAAGGGCATTAATACTATGTGCGAAAGGGCGTTATTCTAACGGTAAAAGTGGGGCAGCGTCGCTAATTTTCGCAAGATTTAGCAATTCAGATGGTGTGTTCTTGAAAATGAGGGAAAAACCCGCGCCTTTGACGTCGCGGACAATATTGACTAGCCATGCGAGGCCCGCACTGTCGATCCGGTTGACTGCTGATAAGTCTACCCCTACGGATCGTGATTTATCGAACGAGTGGAGTACTTGTTTATTACTTACCAACCAATCTTTTTCGATAGAATACATCGTCAGGTCACCGCTAATGGCGACCTGATTGTCTTTATCTATCGCAACTGTAAAACGATTCGTCATCTGGATTACGCGTCTTGCGTTTCGATCGAAATTGGCTTTTCAATCGTGTCACGCATGATTGAAATGACCTTATCGATACCTTCCTGACGGAGAATACCTTCGAACTCACTGCGCTTGCTCGAAATCAGACTGATGCCCTCTGCCACCATGTCATAGGCACGCCATTCATTGGTTTTCTTGTTTTTCCTAACTTTGAACGCAATTTTTATATCAGGACGACCGGTGTCTTTTACGATTGCGCGAACCGTTACTGTTTTCTTGCCTTGCCATTCACCTGATGGCTCAAACTCGACCGTTTGGTCATCATAGTAGCCCATTGCGATAGCGTAGCTGGTGATCAGATATTCACGAAATACTTGAACGTATTCGCCCAGCTTTTCTTTGGGGACTGAACGCGCGTGTTTACCTAGCACCATATAAGCAGCAAAACGATAATCGATATAAGGCAATAGCTCTTCTTCCATCACCGCTCGCAACGCCTCAGGGTTTTGTTGGATTGACGCTTGCTCCGTCTTAATTCGATCAAACGTCTTAGATGCGACTGACTGTACCATCGTAAACGGATCATTGGTTTCCACTTGTGCGTTAGCAACTCCTGCAACCAACGACAACACAACTCCAATGCTCAATAACCATTTTCTCACAATAATTCTCCGAATCTGACAGCTTATTCGCTGTCTCGACTAAATAAAAACTGACCAATTAAGTCTTCAAGTACCAACGCTGATTTCGTATCTTCGATAAAGTCGCCATCACCGAGGTTTTCCACATCACCAAAGGAAAAACCAGGTTGTAGGCCAATGTACTGCTCACCCAGCAGGCCTGACGTTAAAATGGCCACTGACGTTGTGTCAGGAAAACTGTCATAGTCTTTGCTGATCGCGAGGGTAACAACTGGAGTAAAATCATCCTCGTCTAGCGCAATGGATTCAACTCTACCAACGGTGACACCACCAACTTTCACGGCAGAGCGCGCTTTCAAGCCACCAATATTGTCAAACTTAGCTTTTAATATGTACGTTTCACCATTGGCTTGCATACCTTGGTTGGCCACTTTAAGACCTAGCAGCAGCAATGCGCCAATCGTTAACAAAACAAATATTCCCACCAATATTTCTGATTTACGTGTGGTCATTTTCTCTCCTACTCAATGCCAAACATCAACGCGGTTAGCACAAAGTCTAAACCTAGAACAGCCAGTGAGCTGAACACGACAGTTTCTGTCGTTGCTTTACTAATTCCTTCCGACGTCGGAATCGCGTCGTACCCTTTGAACAATGCAATCCATGTCACCACGACTGCGAAAACAAAACTTTTGATAATGCCGTTGACGACGTCTTCATTCCAATCCACGGTTGCCTGCATAATTGACCAATAACTTCCGGCGTCAACGCCAAGCCAGTCAACGCCAACCAAGTGGCCTCCGAGAATGCCAACCGCACTGAAAATGAGTGCGAGCATTGGCATGGCAATAACCCCTGCCCAGAAACGCGGAGCGACTACGCGGCGTAGTGGGTCAACCGCCATCATTTCTAAACTGCTCAACTGTTCTGTGGCTTTCATCAGGCCTATTTCAGCTGTTAGTGCCGAACCCGCACGACCGGCAAACAGCAATGCCGTTACGACAGGGCCGAGTTCGCGCAGTAGTGACAGCGCTACCATTGGCCCCAATGAGCCTTCCGCGCCATAATCGACCAAAATAGTATAGCCTTGTAGTGCCATTACCATGCCGATAAATAAGCCTGACACGATGATAATTAACAGTGACTGAACGCCGACAACATACATTTGATGAATTGTCAGGCGGATATTCTTAAACTGAGGAAGCGCGAAAATCGCACCGAACAACATCAGTCCGGCTCTTCCTGTCGCGGCCACTCGTGCAATGGTGGTGGCGCCTATATTGGCAATCCAATTAATCATGCCGGCCTCCCCAGCAACTGGCTTTCCAAGCTTTCGGCATTGAAATGGAACGGGACTGGGCCGTCGGCTTTACCTTGCAGGAACTGCTGGACCAAATCTGAATCACTTTGCACAATCTCGGTGGGCGTTCCCTCACCAATAATTTTCTGTTCAGCGAGAATGTATACGTAATCCGCAATAGTAAGGACTTCGGTAACATCGTGTGTCACCACGATACTGGTAACGCCTAGGGAGTCGTTAAGCGCTCGAATCAGTTTGACCAAGACGCCCATCGAAATCGGGTCTTGTCCCGCAAAGGGTTCGTCGAACATGATTAGCTGCGGGTCAAGTGCGATCGCTCTGGCTAAAGCTGCTCTTCGCGCCATTCCGCCCGAAAGTTCACTTGGCATCAGGTCAGCCGCTCCGCGCAATCCTACAGCCTGAAGCTTTAGCGCAACCAGAGTTTGGATGACTGATTCAGACAACTTTGTGTGTTCTCGCAATGGAAACGCGACGTTGTCGAACACCGAAATATCAGTGAACAGTGCGCCACTTTGAAACAACATACTCATATCGCGACGCAGTTCAAACAAGCGCCCACGCGAGACTGCGTGCACGTCGGTGTCGTTAAAGAGTACTTGACCGTTATCTGGCCGAAGTTGCCCGCCTATCAATTTTAGCAAAGTGGTTTTGCCAATTCCGCTCGGGCCCATCACGGCAGTTATTTTGCCTCTGGGTACGTTTAGCGAGATATCATTATAAATCGTCCGTGCGCCTCGCTTAAACGTCATGTTTTTAATCGTGACTAGATTGTCCATTATTGCCTTAATCGTGATGCGCTGTGTTGAGCATTAATAAAACGTTGGGGCCACCCCAAAATGGTGAAGAGCCTATGTGGTGCTATTCTACCGGTTTTCAAGCTGCATCAGCAAAGTTAAAAAGTAACAAGTTATATCCAAAAAATTCGAAACAAGTACATCGGTTGGTGATTCTCGTTGACTCGCCCGCGACTTTGTATATCGACCTTCAAGGGGATAGACCGGCTAACACTTAAATAGTTCTCATTTACTCTTACGCTAGTTTCTCTAGCAGGTTTAAAAAAATGCGATTACAAATAATTCATTTAATTGAAATTATTCGGCGGGATTGCGCTTAAGGCCTAGGAAGTCAGTTGATTTTCTGCGATCATTCGCGGAAGTATGGTACAGCAATCGCATTATTTTTCCTTATGCTGCTTCAAGTCGTTATTTTTGTCCTCGGTGTCGCTGTATTAAGCTGGGCGGCGGACAAATTTGTTTATGGTGCTTCGGCACTTGCTAAGAATAGTGGTGTCTCACCAATGATGATAGGTTTGACTATCGTTGCGATGGGATCATCGGCACCCGAAATTATGGTGTCGGCAGTGGCTTCGCTTGCGGATAATCGAGATACCGCAGTGGGCAATGCGCTGGGATCAAATATCACCAATATCGCTTTGGTCCTTGGTATTACGGCCATGATTAAGCCGATTGTCGTCCAATCTCAGACGGTCAAACGTGAAATGCCAATTTTGTTGGTCATTTGCTTAATCGCCTCGTGGTTCATTTATGACCAGTATATTAGTCGAGTAGAAGGTTTAATTCTGATAACTGGATTTGCACTGACAATAATTGGATTAGCCTATTTTTCGATCCGCTCTCGAACCCCCGATCCAATACAACAACAAACTGAGCAAGAGCTGCCCAAGGATGTAAGTGACCTGATGGCTTGGATGTGGATCGTAACAGGTTTGGTATTGCTGCCGGCAAGTGCCCATTTCATTGTTGAATCGGCGGTCAATATTGCGATGTATTTGGGGGTAAGTCAGTTAGTCATTGGATTAACCGTGATTGCGCTCGGTACCAGTTTGCCTGAACTGGCGGCGAGTCTTGCTGGCGTATTAAAAGGGGAGCACGATCTCGCTCTGGGGAATATCGTTGGGTCTAACATATTCAATTTACTAGCGGTCTTAGCAATGCCTGGTTTACTATCACCAGGCTTGATTGATGCTAATGCGGCACAGATAGACATATTTGTCATGTTGGGTTTCACTGGCTTATTAATCATATATAGTTTTGATGTGTATGGACGCCGCCGCTTAAATCGACTTGAGGCAGCCAGCTTCGTTGCAGCGTTTCTGGTCTATCAATGGTACTTGTTTGGAAGATAAATGACGGATTTTGTTAGCTCAGGAAAACGTGTTGTCGCGATTGAACAGCGAGAGTTAAGCGCATTGAGCGATCGTATTGATGACAGTTTTGTGCAAGCCTGTGAGATTTGCCTGTCCTGCACAGGGAAAGTTGTTGTCAGTGGCATGGGAAAATCAGGCCACGTAGGAAACAAAATAGCTGCGACACTAGCCAGCACCGGTACGCCTTCATTCTTTATGCACCCTGGCGAGGCTAATCATGGTGATTTAGGTATGTTGTCTGAAGATGATGTACTTATCGCGATTTCCAATAGTGGTGAGTCCGGCGAGTTGATCAGCATTTTGCCCGTCATTAAGCGGCGAAAGATTCCTATTATCGCGATGACAAATAATCCGACGAGTACACTAGCGACGAACGCTGACGTGGTGCTCGACATTGCCGTCAACGAAGAAGCTTGTTCTTTGGGGCTTGCGCCGACGACCAGTACGACAGTGACTTTGGTTATGGGCGACGCGCTGGCGGTAGCGCTGTTAGACGCTCGAGGATTCACTTCAGACGATTTTGCTCTTTCACATCCCGGCGGAAGTTTAGGGCGAAAGCTGCTGCTGAATGTTGATGACATTATGGTGAGTGGTGAACAATTGCCGCTGGTGACACCCGAGCAGACCGTCACACAAGCCCTGCTAGAAATTTCTCAAAAGGGCTTGGGAATGACCGGCGTTTGTGACGAAGATGGCGTACTGATCGGAATATTTACTGACGGCGATTTGCGCAGGATTTTGGATAATCGCATCGATATTCACAGCACTCAAGTGGGTGATGTGATGACACCCAATGGTATTACGATCAACCAAAACACCCTGGCGGTTAACGCACTCAACACCATGGAACAACATAAAATCAGTGCGCTGTTTGTGTTGGATCAGCAGCGCAAGCCTTGCGGAGCATTTAACATGCATATGCTATTAAAAGCAGGAGTTATTTAAATGCACACAGTTGATACACTCCATGGCACAGTACCTGCGCAAATATTCGAGGCATTGTCCAATATTCGATTATTGGTATGCGATGTCGATGGCGTGTTCTCGGACGGTAGAATATACCTAGGCAACAGCGGTGAAGAACTGAAGGCGTTCCACACGCGAGATGGGTTTGGTATGAAAGCGATTCGCAAGGCGGGAGTCGCAACGGCTGTGATAACTGGACGAAATTCCCGAATAGTGGCGGATCGGATGGCGTCATTGCAAGTCGACCATATTATTCAAGGCGAAGAGAATAAGCTTCAGGCGCTACAGAATTTAATTCAATCAATTGGCCTAACACCAGAGCAGGTAGCGGCGATTGGGGATGACGTGCCAGATATCGGTATGTTCAACGTTGCAGCGGTGGGAATCGCAGTAAATGACGCGCATCCTCTGGTAAAACAAAATGCTGATTGGGTAACGCATAATCGCGGTGGATTTGGTGCAGTGCGAGAAGTGTGTGATATTCTGTTGCAGGTGAATAATGCCCTTCAAGATTTTTCAGGGAGTAGTGTGTGAATCGACTGAGCTACAGTATCTCAGCGTTGTTCATTTTGGCATTGGCCACGTATATACCAACGTGGCTAAAGGAAGAAGAGTCGCCGCAAATTAGTCGAGACGATGATATTTCCAAGCCGACATACCAAGCTACCAACCTGCGTAGTGCACTTTATGACGAAGATGGTGTTTTAAGCCATCGAATTTTCGCCAGTGAAATGGAACATTACGACCAATTGGGCTTTGTTTATTTCAAACAGCCTCAATATACGATTTATATGGAAGACGACCAGCAGCCCTGGCGTGTTACCGCAGATGAAGGAACACTGTACGACGACAATAGGATTCAATTGGAACGAAACGTCATCATTACAAGTCTCAGTGAAGAAGCGTTCGTAAAAACCATTACAACCGATTTTTTACAAATTGATTTGGATACCAAAATTATGACGTCTGACCAAGCGGTAACCATCAAAGGACAAGATTACCAAATCCAAAGCAATGGTTTTAATGCCAATTTGCACACCAAAGAATATGAACTGAAACAACATGTTCAAACTATTTATTCCCCGAATCGGAAGGCGTCTTGATATGCAAGTAGACCTAACAAAAACAAAAAGCCGGTCAAAAGGCCTTCGCGCAAAGCTATTACCCGCGGCAATCGTACTCTTGTTAACGAGCTCAGCCATCGTTCAGGCTGGGCAATCAGATTTTGAGAAGCCGATTACGGTTGATTCCAAAAACCAGTTCCTCGATGGTAAAAACAAAACATCGATCTTCAAAGATGACGTTAGAATCACCCAAGGTAGTATGGAGATTCGTGCAGATGAGGTAGAAGTTATTGCTACCGATGGCGAGGGGAAGGAAGTTTTCATCGCGAGAGGGAACCCTGCAATTTATGCTCAGGATATGGATGACGGCAGTCGCGTTTCAGCGCAAGCCAATGTCATTACTTACGAAGTCGTCTCCCGCGCTATAACGCTTGATGGTGACGCGCAACTGATTCGTGATACCAGCATGGTGCAAGGTGATTTGATCCAATTTGATATGGAGAAAGAGCAGTTGCTGGCGCAAAGTGGAGACGATGAAGAAACGCGTGTAAAAACGGTTTTTCGACCTGAGACGTTCAGGGATTTGCAAAATGAAGACCCGTCTACAGAGGAAAAGCAACAAGACGAAGATCCACCAGCACAGAGCTCTGAGTCAGAGGAAGACCCTCGATAATGGCCACGTTAGTCGCAAAAAATCTCGCTAAATCATACAAATCCCGTCAAGTCGTTCGCGATGTCAGTGTCAGTGTCGACAGTGGTCAAATCGTTGGGCTATTAGGACCCAATGGGGCAGGCAAAACGACAACCTTTTATATGATTGTTGGTTTAGTTCCGCTGGATCATGGGCGCATATACATTGACCAGTCAGAATTGACCTTGCTCCCCATGCATGAACGAGCACGACAGGGGATCGGCTATCTACCACAAGAGGCATCGATATTTCGCAAGCTTACGGTGCTAGAAAATATCATGGCTATTTTGCAGACGCGTAAGGAGCTCTCGAGTCTCCAGCGAGAGCAAGAAGCCGATGCTTTATTGGATGAATTTAATATCAACCACATTCGCAATAGTTTGGGGATGAGCTTGTCGGGTGGTGAACGCCGTCGCGTAGAAATCGCCCGTGCATTGGCGGCTAATCCGCAATTCATTCTATTGGATGAACCCTTTGCAGGGGTAGATCCAATCTCGGTTAATGACATCAAAAAAATTATTCAGCATTTGTGTGAACGAGGTATCGGTGTGCTTATTACCGACCACAATGTAAGAGAGACATTGGATGTCTGCGAAAAGGCTTATATCGTAAGTCACGGAGAACTGATCGCATCTGGCACTGCAGAAGACGTTTTGGCTAATCAAAAGGTCAGAGATGTATACCTAGGGGAGCAATTCAGGCTATAGTTAAGCTATAGCGTTGTTAACCGTCGACATAAGGCCAATCGTATCAATGATGTGGGAAACAAAGAGCAATAAATGAAGCCCTCGTTACAACTAAAGTTTAGTCAACAACTCACTATGACCCCGCAGTTGCAGCAAGCAATCAAGTTGCTGCAATTGTCGACGCTAGACTTACAAACCGAAATCCAAGAAGCCTTGGATTCTAACCCACTTCTTGAAATGGAAGAGGGCAGTGAGAATGACTCAAATTTGGAGTCACTTAACAGTAAAGATAAAGAGGGTAATGAAGTTGAAACTGTCAGTGCTGACAGCATTGAGTCAGGTGATGCATTAGAAAAAAATGATTTACCTGATGAATTGCCAATCGATAGCACTTGGGATGAGTACTACAGCGCCTCTTCGGCACCTGCACCCATGTCGTCAAGCAGCGATGATGATCATGTTTTTCAGGGGGAAACGACTGACAATATCCAAGACCACTTGATGTGGCAGGTTGATCTCACCCCCTTCAGCGAGGTCGATCGCGCGATCGCGATTGCCATTATCGATTCAATTGATGAATCAGGTTATTTGACCTGCACAATTGAGGATATCCTCGTTAGTGTCAATGATGACGATATTTCCGATGAGCAAATCGAAGAAGATGAAGTACTGTGTGTGATAAAGCGCATTCAGATGTTTGATCCGATTGGCTCTGGGTCTCGATCGCCGCAAGAGTGTCTGTTGGTTCAACTAAACCAGTTTGCACCTGATACACCGTGGCTCTCTGAAGCGAAACAACTCTTGGTCGAATACACCGACCTTCTTAGTAGTAAAGATTATCGAACCTTAATGCGCAAGAGTCGTCTAAAAGAAGACGAGTTACGCGAAGCATTGAGATTGCTGCAAACACTAAACCCGCGACCCGGTAGCGCTCTGATAACAAAAGAGCCTGAGTACGTTATCCCGGATGTTTCGGTGAGTAAAAAAAATGGTCGCTGGAATGTTGAGCTAAATCCCGATAGTTTGCCTAAACTAAGTATTAATCAGCAATATGCAGCTATGAGCCGCAATGCGCGCAATAGCAGTGACTCACAGTTTATACGTTCGCACATGCAAGAGGCTAAGTGGTTTATTAAAAGTCTTGAGAGCCGCAATGAGACCCTAATGAAAGTGGCAAATTGCATCGTGCAACAACAAATTGGGTTCTTTGAGCATGGCCCTGAAATGATGAAACCAATGGTGCTCAATGATGTAGCCGAAATGGTCGATATGCATGAATCAACTATTTCACGCGTGACGACGCAAAAGTATATGCATACTCCACGTGGGATTTACGAGTTGAAATACTTTTTCTCAAGTCATGTCGCGACGGAAAGTGGAGGCGAATGCTCTTCTACGGCTATTCGGGCATTAATTAAAAAACTGGTAGCAGCAGAAAAACCCAGTAAACCATTGAGTGACAGCAAGATTGCTCAATTGTTGGCCGACCAAGGCATTAAAGTGGCTCGGCGAACGATAGCAAAATACCGTGAATCTTTAGGGATTCCTCCGTCCAATCAACGTAAGAGCTTACTGTAATAGCTCGAACAAGAAGGAAGACGATTTATGCAAATTAACTTAACCGGTCATCACGTCGATATCACTGATTCTCTTCGCAATTATGTCGATACCAAATTTTCCAAACTCGAACGACATTTTGACCATATTTCCAACGTACATGTCATTTTAAATGTAGAAAAACTCAGCCAAAAGGCTGAAGCGACAATGCACCTGAGTGGTGCTGAGGTGTTTGCTTCTTCTGAAGACACCGATATGTATGCAGCGATTGATAGCATGGTTGATAAGTTAGACCGACAAGTCATCCGGCATAAGGAAAAACTAAAGCGGCATTAATATGTGCCAGCTCACGTATGTGAGCATCCCGTTGTAACAATAAGTATGAACTTACAAGCAATATTGAGCACGAGCCGCACGCAATGTGCGGTTCAGTGTAATAGCAAAAAAAGAATTCTCGAGATCATCAGCCAACTAGCGGCGGAGAATAACCGAGACATAGAACAAGAGACCGTACTTGCAGCGTTGATGCAGCGAGAACGCATGGGCAGTACAGGCATAGGGAATGGGATTGCAATTCCACACGGCCGCTTGACCGGCTTGAGCCGTGTAATGGCAATTGTAGTAACCAGTGAACCCGCGATAGATTTTGACGCCATTGACGATAAGCCCGTTGACATTTTTTTCGCCTTGTTGGTTCCTGAAGACCAAACCGACGGGCACTTGCAAACGCTTGCGGGCGTGGCAGGAAAGTTAGCAGACAAAGAGCGGGTAAAACTTATCCGTAAAGCGAAAACCAGTGAAGACATTATGCAGGCGCTCGCGTAGCGCTATCGGACTAATCACTAGCGGATTTTAAAACCATCATATGAAACTGATTATTGTGAGTGGGCGCAGCGGTTCAGGAAAATCTATCGCGCTCCGCGCGCTCGAAGACCTCGGATACTATTGTGTGGATAACATACCCGTCAACTTGCTACCCACGCTGACACATGCGGTTGTCGACGACTATGACCTTGTCGCCGTTTCTATCGATGTTCGAAACCTTCCCAAGGATCCCAACGATCTAGTTGAAATCCTAAATTATCTTCCTGACGCATGGGATATGAACATCATCTACTTGGATGCCAGTGATGACGAATTGGTCAAGCGCTTCAGTGAAACACGGCGTCTGCATCCGCTCTCAAAAGAAAATCGCTCTTTATCCGATGCCATTATTGCCGAGCGGCAGTTACTCGCGCCGGTCGCTGAGCGCGCTGATTTGTATCTCGACACAGATAAGCTGTCCGTGCACCAGTTGGCCGAATTGATCAGGGAGCGCGTGCTGGGTAAGAAGAGTTCTAGACTCGTGCTGGTTTTCGAAAGCTTCGGGTTTAAATATGGAAATCCCAAAGATGCCGATTACGTGTTTGATGCTCGATTCTTACCGAATCCGCACTGGGAGCCTGATCTGAAGCATTTAACCGGTCTGGACTCGCCGGTGGAGCAATTTTTGGGGACTCAGCCAATCGTAACCAAGTTTATATGGCAAATTCAAAACCTCATATCCACATGGTTACCGCATTTGGAGCGCAATAACCGCAGTTATGTCACTATTGCCATAGGGTGCACGGGAGGACAACATCGTTCAGTATACGTGACGGAGTGTCTTGCTAAGACGTTTCGCGAAACCCACCCCGATGTGCAAATCCGCCACAGAGAATTAAACCGTTAGAGGTATCCATGCGCATCGAAGAACAACTGACTATCGTGAATAAACTGGGATTACACGCTCGAGCAGCGACTCAGTTGGTCACGCTTGCCAATCAGTTTGATGCATCTATTACCCTGCACAAGGATGATAAGTCTGCCGATGCCAATAGTGTGTTGGGGCTGATGTTACTCGAAAGCCACCAGGGTGAAGTGATTACACTGGTGTGTGAGGGGCAAGATGCGCAATCCGCGTTTGACGCCATCAAATCCCTAATTGATGGCAAATTTAACGAACAGGAATGACCTGATTTGCGCCTCGCTCAAAAGCGGCTAGAGTTAATAGTATGTTCTTGCTGGGTAATCTGACATGCCTTTCCATAGCCACGGCGAATTGAAACTCTGGGTTGAAAACAATATTGTTTTTATGGAGATTTCAGGTGGCTGGAATTTAGAGAAAGCCAAGGAGTTTACCTATGAACTCAATCACACGATTACCCCGTTGGTAACACCACCATTTGGCGCGGTCGGCATTTTACATGATGATTGGATGCCGACAGCTGACGCTATCCCTCACCTCAATGAAGCAACTCGCCGGGCAATTATGGCAGGTATGGTAAGAGAAGCTTATGTGTCATCCTCTCGTATATCTTCAAGGGTAACCGAAAGTTTAGTTTTGCCACCGGATTGTAATCAGTATTTGAGTCGTGAGTTTGTAAACATCGATGACGCAATTCAATGGGTTCAATATGGATTAAACCCGCCCGCATCAGTTGTAGCCGATTGAACAAACTGTGTCGACGATATTCATTTTGTCTTTTGTGCCCCCACGCCTCAATCATTTCAATTTAAGTTAGGCACTTTTTTTGTAAAAACCACAGTTTGAACTAAATTGAATATTACGGAATATCAAATATATAAGAGCGCTGTCGTCAGTTAAAAAAGCAAAGCGTCACCAATGGATATGTTGAAGCATGCGAAATAACCAACCTGTCTCTCAGAGAGAATACAAGTTTCCAACGGAATACCGTCTGATCTCAACCACTGATTTGCGCGGCATGATCATCCACTGTAACGAGCAGTTCGTTGAAGTGAGTGGTTACTCGCGCGAAGAGCTGATCCATCAGAATCACAATATGATCCGCCACCCCGATATGCCTCCTGGGGTATTCAGAGAAATGTGGGCAACTTTGCAAGCCGGTAAAATCTGGATGGGATTGGTCAAGAATCGACGTAAAAACGGCGATCATTATTGGGTGTCGGCATTTGTTACCCCTGTTTTCGAGAAAGGCGAAATTGCAGGATATGAATCAGTCCGTGTTCCTGCTCTGGATGATGAAATAAGACGCGCAGAATATCGCTACGCGCGTCTCAGAGCCGACAAATCCAGTACCAGCGCTGCTGAGCTAGCACAATTTTATTTACGTGAGACATTACCCACATGGGGGATTGGGATCCCTGTTGTTATTATACTTGCTATGCTGTTTGGCAGCCTCGCCGCTTTTATTGGTGCAGCGGGTTTACTGGCTTCAGCCGCTTGGCAGTTCGCAGTCAACACTAAGAATTGGAATGAACTGATTGCGTTGAGCCCAGACTCATATGACAACCCGGTCGTTTCACAAACCTATTTTGACGATTACGGTGCGCGCTCTCGAGCCAAGCTTGTTTTGGGTTGTGAATTAGCACGCTCGCGCACCGCGCTAGCGCGCGCCTCTGATGCCGTTTCTGGTTTGGACGATGTGGCCCGCAGCACGCACGCTCAAGCCGAAAGTACCAGCGTTATCGTTAACCAGCAAAATCAAGCAACACAGCAGATTGCCTCTGCCGTTACGCAAATGTCACAGTCTATTCAAGAAGTTGCCGAGCGAGTAGAGCAGAACGCCATGCGTGCCAGAGAAGCGACAGATAGTGTTTCAATGGGTAATGCTAAAGCTGAACAATCGATGCAAACCATAACCGAATTGCAGGCCGCGGTTGAATCTATTTCAAACACAGTAGCGGCATTAGCGGAGTCGACTAGTGATATAGGAGAGGCAGCCAATATTATCTCCAGTATTGCCGATCAAACCAATTTACTGGCCCTGAATGCCGCAATCGAGGCCGCAAGGGCTGGAGAGCAAGGCCGCGGATTTGCCGTTGTCGCAGATGAGGTCCGCTCGCTGGCATCGAAGACACGTGAATCGACCGATCGTATTCACGATATTATTCAGCAGTTGTCGAGTCGATCAGAGAAAGCTGTCACGGTTTCAACTGAAGGTTTAGAAGCCGCTCAGCGGGGCACTGAAATCGTCAATGAGACGCGCAACGCACTCAATCAAATCAACTCATCAGTGGGTGGCATAGCCGACATGACTGTCGAAATGTCCGCAGCCGTTGAACAACAAAGCAACGTTGCTGAGCATATAAACCGACAAATTGTCGATATAGCGACGAGTTCTCAAGAGACGCAAAAGTCAACTGAGTTATCGTTACAGGCTAGTGAAACATTGAGAAAAACCATCAATGCCGTTAATTCTGTCATTCGCCGCTTCAGTAACAAAAAGACTATTGGTTATAAGTCTTAGTCGGTTTCAATTGCCGCTTCGTGTTGTAATCGGATGTTAGCGAAATCACCATTGGCGACGCCCCGTTTAATCACGTTTTCGAGCTTTTCGCGCAAAGGCAAAAGTGGTGACAAAAGGCTAATACCGATATGATAGTCAAGCTTGTCAGCCGGTTGATAATCTGCCTTGATCAGCCGTTGCTGCATGCCCATTTCGCGTATTTTAAATTCGGCACTGCTCTCAAAATGAACAAAGGTATCGATTCTGCCACGGGCTAACAATTTGATCTTTTGTTCAAGATTGGTGACCGTGACAACGTCCTTGAACTGGCTTCTTACTTGTTCAATAAACTCTTTTTCGTCAATACTGAAGCCGCCGATCAAGTAGGCTAAATCTGACGCTTGCTGCATACGAGCCTGATCACGTTTACGGATAAAATAGACCGCTTTTAGACTTTCATAACTGGGCTGCAAAAAACTAAATTTGCGTTGTTTATGGGTGTGTTTGAGACCGACCATAATGTCGATTTCACCGCTTTTTAATGATGCAAGGCGTCGAGCAAATGGCATCGGATAGATATCCAGCTCGAGCTCCATTTGGTCAGCGATATAGTGTAGGTATTTATAATGCAGTCCGGTCGGAAACTCTGGCGACACTGAACTGCGCAATTTGAGGGGCTCTGCTGACCTTACAGTACCACTCAGCATAACGAGGGAAGAGATTATCAGTATCCAAATCCGGCTTTTTATCATTATTCTACGGTGCTCTTGGGGTCTGTTGGTTGTTGCTGCGTATGTCAGGATTAAAAAAAGGGGCATCTAGTTGCCCCTTTTTATTGTCGCATAAGCAAACGCTAATCACACGCCAATGTAATCAAGAATACCTTCAGCCGCTTTGCGGCCTTCATCAATTGCGGTAACCACCAGGTCACTGCCTCTCACCATGTCACCACCGGAGAAAACCTTGGGGTTTGATGTTTGAAATGCAAAGGTTCCATTCGCGGGTGCTCGCACTCGACCTTTCTCGTCCAGAATAATTCCAAAATCGGCAAACCAATTGGCGGGACTAGGTTGGAATCCGAACGCGATGATAACAGCGTCTGCAGGCAGGACATGTTCGGAACCCTCGACGACAACTGGACGTCGACGCCCCGCTGAATCTGGTGGTCCCATTTCTGTTTTGACCAGCTTAACGCCAACAGTGTTGCCATTTTCATCAACCGCAATATCAATTGGTTGCAGATTGAATTGAAATTCAACACCCTCTTCTTTGGCATTAACCACTTCTCGACGAGAGCCAGGCATACTCTCTTCATCGCGGCGATATGCGCATGTAACACTGGTAGCACCTTGGCGAATAGATGTGCGTACACAGTCCATCGTAGTGTCACCACCACCCAATACAACGACTCGCTTGCCTTGCATGTCAATGAAGTCTTCAGGGTGTTTCTCTAACCCCATTAAGCGATTAACATTGGCAATCAGAAATGGTAGTGCTTTGTGCACGCCTGGCGCATTTTCATTATCAAAACCACCTTCCATTGCTTTATAGGTGCCCATACCCAAAAATACGGCATCGTTCTCGTCGAGTAGCGTCTGGAATGGAATGTCTTTGCCAATCTCGGTATTGAGCACAAATTCAATGCCCATATCCGTGAAGATTTCTCGGCGCAACTTCACCACGTCCTTTTCTAACTTAAATGATGGGATACCAAATGTTAGTAACCCCCCAATCTCTTCGTATCGATCATAGACAACGGGTTTCACGCCATTGCGAACCAGTATATCTGCGCAAGCAAGCCCTGCGGGACCGGCCCCAACGATAGCGACTTTCTTGTCAGTCCACGTCACACCCGACATATCTGGACGCCAGCCCATTTTGAATGCTGTATCGGTAATATATTTCTCTATACTGCCGATTGTGACTGCGCCAAAATCGTCATTTAGCGTACATGCACCTTCGCAGAGCCTGTCTTGCGGGCAAACTCGACCGCAAACTTCGGGCAGACTATTGGTCTTATGCGACAACTCAGCAGCCTCAATGATACGCCCTTCATTGGCAAGGGATAACCACTGCGGTATGTAGTTGTGCACCGGGCATTTCCACTCACAATAGGGGTTACCGCAATCTAAACAGCGGTCTGCTTGCCCCTCTGTTTGTTCTTGGGTTAGCGGTTGATATATTTCACCAAAGTCTTCTTTGCGGACCAAAATGGGCTTCTTTGGCGGATCAATTCTTTCAACATCGACAAATTGATAAACGTTCTTGGCCATAAAATTTAAATCCTCACTCTACTGCGCTTGAAGCTGTAATTCAGCACTTGATCGGCTGATGTGGCCAAGCAAATTCTTCACATCACTGGTTTTCGGCTTCACTAATCGGAATTTAGTGATCGCCTCACTGAAGTGTGTGAGCAAATACAGCGAGTGTTCACTGCCTGTTTCTTCGTAGTGTTGATTGATTAATCCCCGTAAGTGCTCAGTAAGGATACCTTTTTGTTCAATCGGTAGGGCTTCTACTAATTCCGGATTAATACGTGCTTGTATATCGTCGGTTTCATCATACAAGTATGCGAAACCACCCGTCATGCCGGCACCAAAATTAACACCAACACTACCTAGCACTGCCACGATGCCACCGGTCATGTATTCACAGCCGTTGTCGCCGATCCCTTCGACTACGGCGATGGCGCCTGAGTTACGAACGGCAAAACGTTCGCCGGCTCGACCAGCGGCAAAGAGTTTGCCACCTGTTGCACCGTACAGACAGGTGTTACCCATAATGGCGCTTTGATGGGGATCATACTGAATGTTACGCGGTGGGTTGATCACGAGTTTGCCTCCCGCCATGCCTTTACCCACATAATCATTGGCATCACCAATGAGATGCATGTGTACACCACCGGCGTTCCACACACCAAAACTCTGACCACAAGTGCCCGTTAACGTGATACGAATGGGTGAGTCCTCGAGGCCTTCATTACCATACAGATTGGCTATTTCGCCTGACAAGGTAGCACCAACACTGCGGTCGGTGTTGCGAATCGTATAGTCTAATGCCACTCCTTGCTTTTCAGCTACAGCAGCCCGGCAGTCTTCGGCGATTCGGCGGTTCAAATCGCCCTTGTCGAGCGGTGCATTAGTGGTTTCAGAACAGAACAACTTGGTATGGTCCATCGCCGATGGCTTAGCAAGCAAAGGGGCTAGGTCCAGTTTGTTTTGTTTTGCAGTATAGCCATCCAGAAGGGTGAGGTACTCAGTACGCCCAATAAGGTCGTCAAGTTTTGTAACCCCTAAGCTGGCGAGAATTTCGCGGACTTCCTGAGCGACAAACTTAAAGTAGTTCATCACCATTTCAGGTAGACCGATAAAGTAGTTGTCACGCAGCTTCTCGTCTTGCGTTGCAACACCGGTAGCACAATTATTCAGGTGACAAATCCGCAAGTATTTACAGCCGAGTGCGACCATTGGTCCAGTACCAAAGCCAAAGCTTTCGGCCCCAAGGATAGCGCCTTTCACAACATCTAAACCGGTTTTCAATCCACCATCAGTTTGAACGCGAACTTTGTGACGTAGGCCGTTTTCGACCAGCGCTTGTTGAGTCTCAGACAAGCCAAGCTCAAAAGGACTACCTGCATATTTGACCGATGTGAGAGGGCTTGCACCCGTGCCGCCATCGTAACCGGAAATCGTTATAAGGTCCGCGTAAGCTTTGGCTACGCCGGTTGCAATCGTACCTACACCAGGCTCAGAAACGAGCTTAACCGATATTAGCGCTTTCGGGTTGACCTGTTTCAAATCAAAAATTAGCTGAGCCAGATCTTCAATCGAGTAAATGTCGTGATGAGGTGGCGGTGAAATCAATGTAACGCCTGGAACCGAGTAGCGCAGCTCAGCGATATACTGATTGACTTTATCACCGGGCAATTGTCCACCTTCACCGGGTTTAGCACCCTGCGCAACTTTAATCTGAATAACACTGGCATTAACCAAATAGTGAGGGGTTACACCAAAACGGCCTGATGCCACTTGCTTGATTTTAGAGTTGCGTTCGGTATTAAAGCGGCGTTTGTCCTCGCCACCTTCACCTGAATTTGAATTCCCGCCTAAACGATTCATGGCAATAGCGAGGGCTTCATGTGCTTCAGGACTTAATGCGCCAATCGACATTGCCGCTGTATCAAACCGCGGGTATAGATTCTCAGCTGGTTCAACACTGTTAATATCGATCGGCGTAATGTCATCGCGCAATGCAAGCAGGTCGCGCAGGTGTGATGGCGCGCGTTCATTTACTAGCGCAGCGTATTTCTGATAGTCAGTATAGTCGCCACTCTTAACCGCTTCTTGCAAGGTTCTAACAACGTCCGGATTGTAGGCATGGTATTCACCGTCGTGTACATACTTGAGCAAACCGCCATGAGAAATTTTCTTGCGTTTTAACCAAGCGATGCGATTGAGATTGATGGCATCTTGTTCAAAATCGTCAAAGCTTGCGCCTTGAATACGGCTGTGTATACCTCTAAAGCACATGTCGATTACATCTTCGTTGATGCCGACTGCTTCAAACAGCTTAGAGCTGCGGTAGCTCGCGATGGTGCTAATGCCCATCTTTGACATGATTTTATACAGGCCTTTGTTGATCCCTTTGCGATAGTTCAACACTGCCTGCATGACGGAAACGTCAAACTCACCAGCTTCTGCCATTTGTTCAATGGTTTCATAAGCTAAGAATGGATATATTGCGGTTGCACCTAACCCCAGCAGTACTGCGAAATGGTGGGGGTCCCGCGCGCTGGCTGTCTCTACCACGATATTAGCGTCGCAACGCAGTTGCTTGGCTACCAAGCGTTGATGAACTGCACCCACCGCCATAGCCGCCGGTATCGGTAATCGATTGGGCTTAATATTACGGTCTGACAGGATAATAAATGCCGCGTGCTTTTGTTTAACCAGATATTCGACTTCTCCACAAACGCGCTCGAGGGCTTTCTTGAGGCCTTCTTCTGGCGCATAGTTAAGCTCGACTACTTCGGAATAGTAGTTTTCTGGATTGAACTCACGCAACTGCTTTAAGTCGGTATACATTAATACGGGTGAATCGAACAACACTCGGTCAGCATAACCACTGGTTTCACTGAAGACATTTTGCTCGCGCCCAATGCACGTAGCCAATGACATGACGTGGTTTTCACGCAGCGAATCAATCGGCGGGTTGGTTACCTGCGCAAACTGTTGGCGGAAATAGTCGTACAAGGTTCGGTGTTTGGACGACATGACCGCCATTGGTGTGTCGTCGCCCATCGAGCCAACCGCTTCCTGCCCGTCTTTAGCCAGTACCTTGATGACTTGTTGAATTTCTTCGTAGCTATAATTGAACAACTTGTGGTATGTCGACAATGCTTCATCATCAAAAACCCGCTGTCCAATCAAACTCGCGTCCATTTGCTCAATCGGTGTGAGGCGACGAATGTGTTTGTCCAACCACTCTTGGTAAGGATGTCGGTCTTTTAAATCTTCATCAATCTCGTCGGAGCGCATGATCTTGCCGGTATACGTGTCTACCGCCAGCATCTCGCCTGGACCGACTCGGCCTTTCTCAATCACTGATTCAGGTGCGTAATCCCAGATGCCAACTTCTGAAGCCAGCGTAATAAAGCCATCGTCAGTGATGACATAGCGAGCCGGTCGGAGCCCATTTCTATCGAGGTTACAGGCAACGTGGCGACCGTTTGTCAGTACGATACCTGCAGGGCCGTCCCATGGCTCCATGTGCATTGAGTTAAATTCGTAGAAGGCGCGAAGCTCTGGATCCATCGTATCGTTGTTTTGGTACGCGGGTGGAACCAATAACCGCATCGCTCGGAATAGATCCATACCGCCTGCAAGGAACAGTTCCAGCATGTTATCGAGTGAACTGGAATCCGATCCTTCAGTGTTAACGAACGGCGCAGCATCTTTCAAATCTGGAATTAACGGGGTCGCAAATTTACCCGTTCGCGCCATTGCCCAATCGCGGTTGCCTTTGATGGTATTGATTTCACCATTGTGAGCGAGGAATCGGAATGGCTGTGCCAGAGGCCACTTAGGAAGCGTATTAGTTGAGAACCGTTGATGGAAAACACAAATTGCACTTTCCATTCGAGGGTCGGCTAAGTCCAAGTAAAATTTGGACAAATCGCGCGGCATTACCAAACCTTTATATATGGTAACCAAGCCTGAGAGGCACGCGATGTAAAAATCAGGGTCGCTACTCAAACGTTTTTCAACCCGACGGCGTACCATAAACAAACGGCGCTCCAGGTCGCGCTTGCGCCAGCCCGTTGGCGCATTGACGAATACCTGTTCAATTTGCGGCACGCCAGTTTTCGCTAGATCACCAAGAACACTGTGATCAACGGGAACTTCACGCCAACCGACTAGGGTGAGCGTTTCCTTGACCAGTTCCTCGTTTATTACTGCTCGCGCGGCCTCGGCAAGTGCTTTGTCCTGACTGAAAAATACGGTACCGACGCCGTATTTTTTACTCAATCGCCAACCGTTGTCCTCGGCAATTGCATGAAAGAATCCATCCGGCTTTTGCAACAATAGTCCACACCCGTCACCGGTTTTACCATCAGCGGCAATACCGCCACGGTGTTGCATGCGATCCAGCCCTTCAATGGCAGTGGAAATCAAGCGATGACTTGCTTCCCCTTGCACATGGGCGATCAATCCAAACCCACAGTTATCCCGTGAGTCGGCAGGATTATATAAACTCATTCCTAAACTCCTATTGCCTTACCTATCGGGAATTCCGACAAGGTTTGAGCAGAACCAGTAGATACCTTGCACCTATCATCGAGCGGCTTGTCCGCATTAGCTGCGGCGCTACCACTTCATATTATTGTAGTGCTTATTGTTTTTGGTCGTCGTTGTGTGCTGTGAGGATACCAGGCCCTTTTAGAACCGCATTTTTATTCATTATTGTTGTAGCGGACTCAACAAAATACCGAGGAATGTTTAGAAAATCAATTCTCAAATCACACTGATTCATTTGAATTCAAGATGTTTTATGTATTGTCTATATAAATCAGTGTTTTATGCTTATTTCAAAACGGTTGCAATAACAACTAATTTATCTCGGCTATTGCTCACTGGTACACCAGTTTTGATTATTTAACATGCTTTTTACAATTATAAATGACTCTCATTTAGCTATGGCTTCTTGCATAGGTATGCAAGATTGGTCCAGGATGGATGCATAGTTATGCGATTTTTGTTCCGAAATGGAATTGCCGTTTATTTTTTATTTTAACACTCGCCTGGACTGCGATTCTTGCTACCATTGCGACATTGGTATTTTAACGCTTTGATTTCTTATGCACGATCACACACCGAAAGATTCATGGGCAATTCGTTTTGCCCAGTTTATTGAACGTTTTGGTGCTTTCAAATTAAGCATCCTTTTTGTTTTAGGCAGCCTAGTTTATACCATGGGGGGCTCGTATATCATCCGGATTAGTTTGGATAGTCCGGCCGAATTGGAAGACTTAATTAGCGCATTCTTTTTAACCATGCTAAGCGCGCCGTTCGTGTTGTACTTTTTTAGTGAGTTGATCAAGCAACTTGAACACTCTCGCACACACCTCCAAGAACTGCTCGAACAAATGGAGAAGTTACGCGAGGAAGATGTTTTCCTAAATCGGGAGTTACAGCACAATATCCGTCAATTGAATCATGAGATTGAGCAGCGCAAAGCCGCGCAATTGGAGCGAGAATCGGTCTTTGTTGAATTAGAAAAAGAAATCAAAGACAAATCTGAGCAAGAAATGCAGGCGCGTACATTATCGACCTTACTGCGCTCGATTATCGATGCCTCGCCCGATTTGATTTACTACCGCAATGAAGAGGGACGATTCGCTGGCTGTAACCGAGTCGCCGAGCAGTTAACTGGAAAAACTCAAGAAGAACTGCTGGGCCTTACTCCCCATGACGTTTACGAAGAAGACTTAGCGAAGCAAGTTGTTGCTAGTGATCATGAAGTTCTGGAGAGCAACGCGAGTATTACCGAAGAACTGTGGTTGCGCTTTGCCGATGGGCGCCGCCGTTACTTTGAAATGCGTAAAGTGCCGTTCTTCGACAATGATGGTGACCGCTTAGGATTACTAGCGTTTGGACGAGACATGACCGAACGTAAACAAGCGGCCAGTGCTGCGGCCAAAGCGAGCACGGACAAAACCCGTTTTATTGCGACCATAAGTCATGAATTGAGAACGCCGTTGAATGGTATCGTCGGGCTGAGCCGGATGTTGCGCGATACCGAACTGACCAAAGAGCAGTTCAATTGGGTGAGCACTATTTACGCAAGCGCGATTACGCTGGGCAATATTTTTAACGATATTATCGACCTGGATCGTTTGGATCGCGATAAATTAGAGCTGTCACTGAAGACAGTCTCTCTGCAGGAATTTACTGACGAGTTGGGCAGTATTATCAGGCTTCTAGCGGCTGATAAAGGCTTGGACTTCTCCTGGCAAATTAACGAGCCCTTACCAAAGTTGATTGAAGTTGACGGTACGCGTTTGCGTCAGGTGTTGTGGAATATACTGTTCAATGCGGTCAAGTTTACGCCCAAGGGCAAAGTCCGTCTGACGGTGTCAGCGACCAAGCCAGAGCATGGCGTCTCCTTGATAACCTATGTAGTTGAAGATACTGGGGTAGGGATTCCTCAAGAAGAACTAGATAAAATTTTCGCGATGTATTACCAAGTTGACCACCCAGATCATCAAACGGCAACAGGAACGGGTATTGGTTTGGCAATTTGTAAGCAAATGGTTGACCTAATGAACGGTAAGATCGCAGTGCAGAGTAAAGTAGGGAGTGGCTCTCGTTTTGAGATAGAACTACCCGTTGAAATATCCAGTAGGCCCGTTCAGCTGGAATCACTGAAGGTCGACAAACTCAATATCCTCCTGGTTGAAGATATTGAATTGAACGTAATGGTAGCCAAAGCACTACTTGAAAAACTCGGCCAACACGTGGATGTTGCAATGACTGGACAGGAAGCTATCGATAAGGCCCGAGCGAGCACTTATGATCTAATTTTACTTGATATCCAGTTACCCGATATGAACGGTTTTGATGTTGCTAAAACACTGCTGGACGAGGAGTTAGTGATGCAAACACCGATCGTTGCGTTAACGGCAAATGTGATCAAGAAACGAGAGGAATACCTGCAAAATGGATTTGATGACATCATTGCCAAGCCGATTAAAAAATCACGCGTAATTGAAGTGTTCAATGAGTTGTTCTCAGAGCCCACCGTATCACCTGTGCCAGAAGTAGAAAAGCCAAAACAGAGTAACGATCTCGGTAACGTGTTGGATTTGGAGTTGTTACAAATGTTAGTGGATACCATAGGTGAAGACATGGTGAGAACTAGCGTGAAAGTATTCCAAGACAAGATGCCTGAATATATGGAAATTTTGCAACTCAGCCTAAGCGCAGATGAAAAATCTGAAGTGTGTTCACAGGCTCACAAAATAAAGGGCGCAGCGGGTTCTGTAGGGCTGGCTCGCGTGCAACGAATCGCCAACCAAATTCAACAAGGCGACCATCCGGCGTGGTGGCAGAATGTCCACGACTGGGTGGAGGAACTGCAAATGGCAGTACAAAAGGATATGACGATGCTATCGGATTGGCTAAGCGAGCAAACGGTAGAAGATTAATTCTGTACAAGACCGGCCAATAGCCGGTCTTTTTTTGCCTTAAATTGAAGTTCAATTAGCCATGTACAGCGGCGTAACCGGGCTCACCATCAAAGTCATACAAGTTCTCGGTCTTGACTACATCTAGACCCGCATCATGCAGTCTTGTTTGCAGTGCCAGTATTTCGGCAAAGTCGATTTTCTTATTGGGCGACGTAAAGCGACAGCGCCAATGGTCCACACAGAACGTCTCGGGTAGCCCTTTAGGCCAAACCTTTACACCTCGATTGGTTATCAGTTGCAGTTTGATATTTTCTTGGTTGAGTTGATTTAGCTTCTCACCCAACACGAGCGGCTCGGCGTTTCGCCATTGCAGAAATACATCGATCCCCACTAATGTCTTATCAATCTGTGCTGACCGAGTCGGACGTGCTAATTTGAGTGGTTTGCTGTTGGCATATGAAACCGGCGCCAGTGACTGTGGTTGTTTCCCTAGCCTCTCAATTACCGCTTCAGCAAACGCCATAGTGCCGACTTTCTGTTGACTGATATCGTGTTTGTACACGTCGGCGGTATGCAGGCCATCTTCGAGTGCACAGAGCCAAGCGTTATGGATATTTTCGGCCACATCACCTTGGCCAATGTGCACCAGCATTTGAATCGCCCCATGCAGTAAGCCAGATGGATTGGCAATATCTTTTCCGGCTAGATCCGGTGCCGACCCATGAATGGCTTCAAACATGGCACACTGGTCGCCGATGTTAGCCGATCCTGCCATTCCCACTGAACCGGCGATCTGTGCAGCGACATCCGAGACAATGTCACCGTATAAATTGGGCATTACCACGACGTCAAAGTCTTCGGGCGTATCGGCGATACGCGCGGCGCCGATGTCGATTATCATACTGTCTTGAGTGATATCTGGGTATTCTTCACCAACTTCCTTAAAGACCTTGTGGAATAAACCATCAGTGAATTTCATGATGTTATCTTTGATCATACAAGTCACGCGTTTACGGCCGTTCTGGCGCGCATATTCAAATGCGTAACGGGCGATACGCTCACAACCAGGGCGAGTGATCAATTTAAGGCACTGATACACCTCTGAGGTTTGACGATGCTCAATACCGGCGTACAAGTCTTCTTCGTTTTCGCGGATGATTACCATATTCATATTGGGGTGTTTAGTGTCTACAAATGGCGCATACGCTATACAAGGGCGAACATTTGCATATAAACCCAACGCTTTACGCATACTCACATTTAAGCTTTTGTAGCCGCTGCCTTGAGGCGTGGTGATTGGCGCTTTAAGAAACACTTTGGTGCGGCGCAATGACGCCCAAGCTGAGTCGTCGATGCCATTGTCTTGTCCACTCAAATAAACTTGCTCGCCGATATGAATATTCTCCGGTGCGATTCGCGCACCTGCGGCAAATAGGATGCGTAAGGTCGCTTCCATTATCGAAGGCCCGATGCCATCACCGTATGCTACCGTGATGGGTCTAATTGATTTGTTCATGTCTATCTCCACAACGATTTTGTCTGTCGGAGGCAGATTCTAGAGATTTTTAAAATTTGCGATAATAGATTATATTTTCATTATGTATCTATAAAAATAAATGCAATGACGCCATGCGAAGTAAGTTCCACACGCGACAATTAACGTTTCGGCAATTGGAGATCTTCAAATCGGTTGCAGAACGGAGAAGTGTCACTGAGGCTGCCCAAGCCCTGCATTTGGCGCAACCTACGGTATCGACTCAGTTGAGTAAACTGTCACAAACCGTTCAGGCGGATTTGTTTGAATATGTTGGCAAAAAGATGTTCCTGACCGATGCCGGTGAGGAGCTCCTAACCGCTAGCAGATCGATGTTTGATGTACTGGATGATTTGGAAATGCGTCTCGCTAAACGCGCTGGATTATCCTATGGCCGCTTGAGAATTTCTGCTGTTACCACATCAAAGTACTTAGTACCGACTTGGCTTGGGTCTTTTTGTCAGGCGTTTCCTGATATTGAGCCTGAGTTTAATGTCGGTAATCGAGCGGAAATCATCGCGCGACTCAGTCAGAATTTAGACGATATTTACCTATTCAGTCACCCGCCTCGCGAATTGGATATTGACATTCAACCTGTGGCCGAGAATCCATTGGTGTTGGTCGCACCCAGTGATCACCCTTTAACGATCAAAAATGCGCTCACATGGCGAGATATTCGAAACGAGCGGCTGCTGATTCGAGAGAAAGGCTCGGGTACACGCTTTGCGATAGAACGATTTTTCGCCGAGCGTGGCGCGCCAGAAACGCGCATGTTGACCATTGCCAGTAATGAAGCAATCAAAGAGTCTGTGGTGGCCGGGCTTGGTGTCGCGATCATCAGCCGTCATGCGCTGAGTCATATGGCGCCAGGAAATCTGGTTGAGTTGCAAGTGCGAGAGCTACCGATACGGAGTCGATGGTATTTAGTAACCCCAAAGGGTAAAGTGATTTCACCTGTGACACACGCGTTTAAACAGCATATATCTGCCATGCTACAGGCGTGTTAACGGCTTAGTTAAAGAACTGAGAAACACGTCCAATTTACATTGGGTTCACCTTGTTCCGGTTAACTTGATTTCCGAAGCAACTGCAAACGGGAAGTTAAGTTTTATGTTTAAAAAGATATCAAATGCGGGTCTATTGATTGGTAGCTTGGCGCTTACTTGTTCTATTTGGGCGAGCGAGACGCCGGAGTCCGAAATAGCAACCTTTGAGCGAAACTTGAATGCTTTGTTGGTCGAGCACGAGTTGCCGGGAGTGGTTGTTCATATCGAGCATAACGATACTCAGGTTTTGCACCGAGCTTATGGTAAGGTCAATGTCGATGGAGACCGCCCTGTGGCAACCAGCGACATCTTTAGAATCTACTCCATGTCCAAACCTCTAGCTGCTGTTGCGCTTTTACAATTAGTCGACAAGGGGCTAGTCGACTTAAATGCGGATATTCGATCATATTTACCTGAGTTTGAGCCGTTTGAATTCGATGGTCAGCTCCAGACGGTTACCGTTCATCAGTTATTGAGTCACACTGCAGGTTTTGGTTATGGCGGAGGATTAAAGAACTGGGTTGATATCCGCTATTTAATCGCCAATCCTCTCTCCAGAAGCAATGATTTAACCGATCTGGTCGACGATCTATCGGGTATTGACCTGAAGTTTGTGCCAGGTACGCGATTCGAATACAGTATTGCCAGCGATATTCAGGGCGCAATCATTGAAGCGGTGACTAAGCAACCCCTAGATGAGTATTTTCAACAATATCTGTTTGAACCGTTGAATATGAACGATACCGGTTTTTACGTGCCGGAATCAGAGCATCATCGCTTGGTTGATATGTATGAATACGATGCTGGGACTTTCGAAAAGGCGTATACCTTTGACAAAGAGCATATTCTGTTTGTTGAGGAAGCTGAAGACTCAGAATACTTGTCCAAGCCGCAGCTTATTTCCGCCGGTGGTGGTTTAGTTTCAACGGCACAAGACTACGCAAATTTTGTTGATATGTTGGCCAATGGCGGTGTGTTTAACGGACGTAGGATATTGTCGGAGGCGCTATTAGAACAGATGGTTACATCACATATCGCTGGCCTGGATAAGCACTTCTTACCTCGCGTTTACAAAGGCGCGGGCTTTGGTTATGGCGTCGGAGTAAAAGAAATATCTGGCGACAGTCGTGCGCAAGGAAGCTTCTTCTGGTCTGGGCTAGGGGGGACCGTCTTTTGGGTCGATCCACAAAATGCGCTACAAGTTGTCGTGATGTTTCAGGTTGAAGACGGCTGGGTAGGAATGGAAAAGTGGATGATTGAACACGTATATCCGTTAATCGACTCACTGTAAAACACGGTAGGATGAATGTTATATGGCTACTATTTTAGTTATCGAAGATGACATCGATATCTCGCAGGGCATTGCCGAGTACTTGTCGACAAAAGGACATGAGCTGGATTTTGCCTACAATGGTCGGCAAGCATTGAGCCTGATTGAAGCCAATTACTATGACCTCATTCTACTTGATTTGAATTTACCCTATGTGGACGGATTAGATGTCTGTCGTTCGATGCTAACGGAGTATTTAACCGTCGTACCGGTCATCATTATGTCAGCTCGTTCAAAAGAATCCGATGTTTTGAAAGGTTTTGATAGTGGCGCTTGGGATTACCTGGCTAAACCTTTCTCTTTTGCAGAGTTATCCGCGCGTATTTCGGTTTGTTTGGCTAAAAATGAGCACCTCAATACAAACATGCATCTGATTGAGAAGGCCGGTATTAGGTTAAACCGTGACGATTTGACATTGTCGATAGCAGAACACTCTATGCAATTGCATCAAGTGGGTTTTGAACTGGTGAAATTGCTGCTAGAGCAATATCCCGGTGCAGTAAAAACGGCCACAATACACCGCCAAATATGGGGTGAGGAGACGCCTGAAAGTGATCCGCTGCGGGCTCATGTTTACAAGATACGCAAACAACTCAAAGCGCAATTTGGGCATGAACTTATCGCCACAGTAAGAGGCGTGGGCTATAAACTTTCCATTAGCGAGAGTGACGAGGGCTAAAGGTGGCTGCTAAAAGAACATTGTTTAGTCGGTTGGTTACCATTATTTCTGGATTGACCTTTTCCATTGTGTTGCTATTTACAGCTGCGACTTTACTGATTACCTATTCATTTGAAGATGTTTTATTCAATGAAAGGATGGAGCAGGCACATGTAAAATTTAAGAACGGTGAATCGCTGCCATATAACATTCGTGTTATCGACAAACTCGATGAATTAGAACCTAATATCATTCAGAAGCTGCGCTACTTTGAAGTAGGCCAAGGAGATATTTATGGGGAATTCAATCTCGACCAACGTCATTATCATTACTTGATCACGGAACATGGCACTATTTTGTATGACACTACCGATGTTGCTCTTGTTGATAGGGCGTTAGAAGACGTTTTTCTAATCCTCGGAGTATTGCTAATTCCGACAGTTGTATTGACATTTTGGGTAGCGAAATTGTCGGCTCGTTATGCATTGAAACCCTTTACTCAACTCAGTGAAGTATTTACCAAAGACCAAGAATTTACAGCTGCAGAATCGAAGCAACTCGACGCTATTAAAGAGCAAGATGTCAGGTTAATTGCCATGGAGCTGCAAGATGCGTTGCAGCAAAAAGCACAATTGTTGGAACAACAAGTTACCTTCAACCAGGGACTGGCTCATGAGCTAAGGACGCCACTGCAGGTAATGCGGAACTCCGTCGAATTAATGCGTGCGAGCCATCAAGAGATGGCCGACTCAGCCGCGTTTCGGCGACTCGAGAAGTCGATGACGCGAATGCGCAGGTTAAGCAACGGTTTGTTGTGGTTGACCTCAAATCAGGTATTCAATGGTTCAACAGAGGTACAGGCAACCATTCAGAGTACCTTATTGCAGCTAGAGGAACAGTGCTCAGTGCATGGGGTCTGCGTCGAACTGAATTTTGATAAAGCTCATATGGTAGCCATGCCAGAGGAAGTTTTAGAGCTAATCGTTTTTAATTTATTCAATAATGTTGTGCACCATGGAAGAGAGGTCGATGCCAAAATCGAGTGGTCCATTTCGACTCAAGGGAATCTACTGCGGTTCTCTAATCTGGCCTCTAACATGCCCAAGGAAGAACAACATTTTGGTATTGGTTTAAGTTTGGTGTCCCGATTAACCGAACGGTTTGGGTACACCATTACCCATCTTCATACGCGTGACCAATTTTGTGTCAGCATGTCATTACATTAATTCAGTTTACTTGCAGTTTACATTGATTCATTAAGCTTGCTCTCATGTCTAGCGCTTGGCCTAGCGTCAAGCAAAGAGCGAGGTGAACAACATGAACGTTAAAACAAAAAACTATCTTATTTATGCCATTGGTCTAATGTTTCTTGCGTACGGCGGCGTTCGCCTCGGCGTGAGTAGTCTACTGCTTTTGCAGAGCCAGGGGATATTGGCTATCCCTGATTTGCAAGAAGGGTTGAATGAAGTGACCCATTTCATGGCGAATATCGCCGCTCAAGCGTTGGTGCCGTTCTCGACCGTCAACTATTTATTTTATCTTTGGATTATGGGGACGTTCTTGGTTGTCGGTGCGGTTGGATGTTTGCTGAAAAAGAGGTTTGGTCTGCAAAGTCTCTGTGCATTTTTTGTGATGTGGTCGCTGTTGTTTGTTAACTTTCAGACCATTAACCCCAAAGTCCTGCATTTATTTTTTTGGTCGTTACTCGCTTTCTGCTACTGGTGGTTGACGAGGTCGACTCAACAAAATGACACACCACAAGGACTGAGCTCATGAAATCACAACACAAAACAGTGGGTGCTGGCATCGCAATCGGTTGTGCTGTTGGGACAGCCATTGGCCTGGCAACAAATAATGTGGGCGTCTGTATCGCAATAGGTATTGCAATAGGCGCAGCTGTTGCGTCGCGCTCTTTATCCGATAACTAAAATGCCAACCGGTTACACCAACCGGTTGGTGTAACCGGCACAGCACCGTTATTGTAGACTAAAACATATTCTCAACCAGCACCTCAGATAGCGGCAGTTGGCCGGGCCTTGGGTGGGCTGGTTTAAGTGCTTTACCCACAACGACAAGCATTGTAATGAGGTGTTGGTCGGGCAAATTGATGATCTTAGCTACTTTTTCAGGGTCAAACCCCATCATTGGACAGGTATCATAGCCCATGGATTTCGCGACTAGCATCATGGTTTGGGCGGCAATACCGCATGAACGATACGCTTCTTGTGCCTGTAGCTCAGTGTTATTTTGGTAGAAGTCTTCAAGCATATTCAGCATAAGCGCTTTGACGTCCGGTGGGGTATTGGCGAAATAACGTTGGGGCCGATCTTGCCAAGCATTCACATCAGCGCATAAAACAAATAGCTCTGAGGCTTCAGCGACCTGTGCTTGTCCCCATGCGGCCTCAAGCATCGCTTGTCGTTTAGTTTCGGAGGTAATTCTGACGAATCGCCAATTTTGAATGTTGTAACAGGTAGGTGACAAGATCACCTTTTCCATAAGGAATTCGACTTCCTGTTCGGTCAGCTTGACCAGTGGGTCGAAGTGTTTGACGGCTCTTCTGGATTCAATGGCTTCAATTACGTTCATAAAATGTCTCCATATGATGTTTGTGTTGGATTGGCGATCGTTACGGCCGGGTATGCTCAAGATCTTGTTGGCGACTGAACCCCGCCACGCCAACAATAATCAGTAGAGAGCCCAAAAAGGTTGTGAGTTGATAGCTTTCTTGAAAGAACAAAAAACCGAGTGCACCTCCACAAAACGCAGTGATACTGCCGGTTTGACCTACAAACGACGGCGTGGCGCCTTTTTGCAGAGAAAACAATAAATACTGACCGATTCCTGCAATCAACATGAACACCAAAATCGCAGCATAAACGCTGTAACTCAATATTGAGTAGTCGGGCAAGACTGGCGTTGTGTACGCTGCGAGCAGCAGGTAACTGCCAAAAGAAAAAACATTAGTGAGCAGGGCTACATGATAAATCGGTGTGTCAGCCGGCCAATACCGACTGCGATAAATATTAGCAATACTCAAGGTTATAGGGGCTAAACAGAGCACAAATAACCAGCCCATTTGATTGCTATCAAAAAGCATCACGTCTGGTTTATACAGATACAATAGCGATCCTGAGAAGGCTCCTAGCATATAGATCAGTGCTTTGCGCTCAACTTTGCTGCTTGAAACCAAATGGCTTAAGAAAAATGTGATAAATAGCGGAAACGCATAGGCAAGAGCCGCAACACTAGCACCTACGTATTCAACCGAATAAAAAACAACAAGTTGTGGGATCGTAAACCCGAGCGTCGAGGCAAGTAAATAATACGACACGTTGCGTCGCAAGTTATCTATGACGCCCGTTGTGCCAAAAGATGCCAAGAATACAATACTGCCAGTCGCCTGCAGCATTGCCAGATAAATGGGGTGTATCCCGGCTACAATAAGTTGCTTTGCGATGATTACCGAGAATGACAATAGTCCGCCCATAATCCAAAGCTTTAAGTAGTTAGACATGCTCGCCTCCGCTAGTGTGTGGGGCAAGCTTAGTGTTTGTTGACGCTATCCGATAATGAAATGAATGGGTCGCTATGACCGACTTTGTTCAAGTGTTCACAACGCTTAACGGAACACTATTGGGTTGTGCTTTGTGCTACTGCCTTGAAGATGTCGTAAAGATCCGTGACTTCCGGTAAGGTCGTCAGATCCGGCCGCATACCAATCTGAAGACGGACAATTCGGGTGCCGCCTTTGCTTAATCTAACGTTCGTCAGCTGGGAATCTTTGTAACTGAGTTGAGTTAACGTATCGGGCAGCCACGCGTAACCATATCCGCTTTTGACCAATTCGAGCGCGGTATTGATTTGTGAAACTGTAATGCGTCTAGTTGATCCGAGCCATCCGCTATTAACATTATGCTGACCAGAATCGCGGATCACAATGTGGGTATGCAGCTTCAAATCCGACTGGGATATTTCGACTTTAGTTGATAACGGATGTGCCACTGAACAGACACATGTTTTATGAATATCGATAAGCGGGTCAATAATGCAATCTGGTGGCATAATACTCGAGATACCCAGAGCGATAACGCCTTGTTCCAACAATTGGCTCGTACCAGACAAAGACGGTTCAAATATGCGTAGCGACACATTTGGGTAGATCATATGAAATCGTTCGATAACCTCTTTTAACAGTTCAGTTGGAAAAAGAATATCACTGGAAATGGCGATTTCATCCAGAAATCCCGACTGATAGTTTTTCCCCAAGGATTCCAAGCCTATAGCCTCGCCCAATAAGCGCTGTGCTTTTGGGAGTAGAATTTTCCCTAGGGTTGTTAATACCAGGTTCCGGCCGGACAACTCAAACAAAGGGTGTCCTAATTCAGCTTCCATTTTTTTCAATGCGTGACTGACGGCAGATTGGCTTTTGTGTAGTGAATCAGCTGCTTTTTGACTACTGCCATCTGTGGCAATGGCGACAAACACACGCCACATCTCAAGGGTTATTCTGGCAACCATGAGGTTCTCTTTTGGTACTCGGCCGATAGGGAATTGTTAATATTCCATATCGGCCGAGCCGTTTGTAGATCTTTTTGCTTGCCTTGGTAATTGCAGTACCTTACGACAACCGAAGCCTCGCTCATCGCGCAATCAAACTTTGTAGGGGATATCCTTTTGCTTGAGTTCTCTAGCGACTGCAATTCGTTGATTTTTACTCAACAATATTCGAACTTGATTGAGGCTTTCTTTGGCCAAGATACTGCGCTCTTGGCGGCACCATATTTTGTGATACATCGCCTTGATCGTCGCGTTGGTGTCGGGCGAACGGGTTATTAATTGTTGTGCTAGAGTCTCCGCCGCTTGCATCGGTTCGTCGCTTACATTGGTAATAAGGCCGATTGATTCCGCAACTTGAGCATCGATTACTTCGCTGGTCATTGCTAATTTCATGGCGTGATCGTTGGCGACGCATTCCATTAAGCCAAGTGTTCCGCCCATGTCAGGTATCAAACCCCAACGCGACTCCATTATTGAAAAGGAGCAATGACTATCACTAATCCTAAAATCAGCACCCAGTGCAATTTGCATTCCGCCGCCCCAGCACTTGCCATGCAATACCATGATGACGGGAACCTTTAACTTACGCCAACCCACTGTCACTCGTTGCGCGAGATTTGCGTTTCCTGGCAACCATTTCCACAGTAGTTTGATCGCGCCAGCACCATTGGATAATACCGACTTTACATCTAGCCCTGAACAAAAACTCTCACCGTTGCCGGACACAATGACAACGCGAATATCTTTGTTCCTTTTGATGTCACCAATAACCTTGTCAATTGCTTTGAACATAGCCATATCAAGGGCATTGTGTTTTTCTGGGCGATTCAAGTTGACGTAACCGATTTGGTTTTCAACGCGTAGGGTAACTCTGGGTGCTGACATAATCCGATTAGACTCCTCTAATAACTCGTTAAACCTTATCAAATCTGACCAGTTGGCGCTATTCAACCGAGTGATAGTGAAGTATCGATTCCACAACAAGTGTTCTCTGCTTCCATACTTTCTGCACATTTGACCGTTATGCTACACGCATCTCTTTTGATTTGAGTTGCACTATGAAGACTGCCTACAAAACACTGACTGCCGCTACTCTGTTGTTAACCTTGTACGGCTGTGGAAGCTCTACAACCACTACCAATGATTCTGAAAGTCCATCTAACACCGACAGCACTCAGCCAGTAAATACCGCTCCGATTGCCGATGCAGGAATGGATAGCGAAGTCGCTGTCGGGCAAGCCGTTTACCTAGATGGTCAAGGTAGTTCGGACCCTGATGGTGATGAACTGACGTTTCAATGGGTGATAGAACAGTTGCCCGAAGATAGTCGAGCAGTGCTCCTCAATCAGACTCATCATACTAGCCATTTCGACGTTGATGTCATGGGGACTTATGTCATCTCGTTGCGCGTGAGTGATGGCGATCTAACGAGCGATGCAGACACGATCACGGTTACAGCGAATAACCAAGGTGTCGACATTACGAATACGAACTTCACTAATCAAAGCGGTGACTGTCACCAGTATGTTGGCAGTTATTTTGCCAATGTATCTGATCTTCAAAGGGCGATTAGCTTTAGTGGTAACACGGAAATCAGTGAGCAAAATGAGCATTGCCTGTTGGTATCCAATGAAATTCCTAATCATGATTTCAATGATCCAAGCGCGCGATTTGCAACTGACGTGGCAGAGCAGACGAGCACTTTTGCGATTCCAAAATCTCCAACAAGAGCAACCAATGCTACGCCACTGGACTTGCAAGTGACAAATGTCGTTTTTCTTAATGGCGCGACCCTCGATCTGCTCGCTGCGGCGTGTTATGGCGTGGGTAATGAACCGCTCGGAGAGGAAAAGATCGGTTGCGGTCCCGACCAAATTGACAATCCATGGCGCTACGATCCCATGTCCTCTTTGAATCGCTTTGGTACCGATGCGCATAATGCGCATACTCAACCCGATGGTACTTATCACTACCACGGCAACCCCATCGCGATGTTTAATCAGGATTGCGAGCTGACGGGTGAAGCATCACCCGTCATCGGCTTTGCCGCTGATGGATTTCCGGTTTTCGGCTTTTGTTTTAAAGACGCCAATGGCTCTATTCGAAAGGCGCGCTCTAGCTACGTACTCAAAAACGATGCGGGCCCGAGACAAGACATCGCCGGTTATGAAACTCCAGTTGCTGGTGTTGGCGGGATAGTCAGTGCGAACCACGATGGCCAATTCATTGGTGACTGGGAATATCAAGAAGGGGCCGGTGATTTGGATGAATGTAACGGTATGACCGTCGACGGCCAATATGGCTATTTCGTTGCTGACCAATACCCTTGGGTGATGGCTTGTTTCAAAGGTGAGCCTGACTCCTCATTTTATAAACAAGGTGCGGCACTTGAAAACCGCATGCATTCACACGATGGCGAGTGGCACAATCATTAGAGGTCAGTAACTAAGTGGGTGAACAATAGGTATTTTTTGACATACCTATGTATCACCCCAGCGATTTTTTTTTAACCAATCCTCAGCTTTAATTACTCACGTCGAAACGAAATCAAACAACTTACTGAGGAATTAACCATGTTGAAAATCGTTAAAACTTCTATCGCTATCGCTGCTACTTCTTTGTTGTTCACAGGTACTGCTCAAGCAGACGTCAACGAAGCACTACAAAACATCTGCACCATCGTTAAGTCTGACGACAAAGGTGAATTGCGTAAGAAAATGAAGAAGGTTCGCTCTGACTACAACCTTAAACTTCAAGATTACTATTCAGGTGTTTCATGCGGCGGTAACAGCCTTATCCGTACCGCGATGCTTAACAACGCTGTTGAAGCCGGTACTTTACTTGTGAAGAAAATGCCAAAAAAGCATTTAGCGGCACCCGAGCAGGATGGCAAAACACTACAAGCTTGGGTCGCTGAGCAAGGCCTTGCTGACAACCCAGTTGCAGCTGCACTTTCACAGCGTATCTAGTCCACAATTTCGGTAGCTTCGGCTACCACCATGTTTCAACATGGTCGGCAGAGTAACGTTCTGCTTCCTCGAAAGGCCCCGATTTATCGGGGTTTTTCCTTTTCTGGTATTAAGTTATCTGTTTTAAGCTAACGCTTCATGGGTTGCAGTCTTGCGTAGGTCAAGCTACGCCAAACCCATTCCAACGGGCCAAATCGATAGTATTTTAACCAAATAGCGGAACACCACAGCTGTACCATCCACATAACGATTACTAACAAGAGTTGTTGCCAGCGCAGAACGTCTCCAAATAGCCCCAGCCCATAGCCATAAAAAAGGCTGGTGAAAACAACCGTGTGTAGTATGTAGTTACTGAAGGCAGTTTTGCCAATTGCCGCTAATCGGTTTTGTAACCTTGATGCAAAACCGGTTTTAGCCATAAGCATGACAGCGCAGGCATAGCCAAAAGCGACCAGAATACTCCCCCAATAATTATACTGGCTACCGATAAACATACTGTATTCGAGGCTAAAGTCGTGCTTAATATTGTTGTACAAGCCGAGTCCAACTAGGATTAATCCAAACGGTAGGGCGATGAAAATGCCGCGCATGTAGGTTTTGGTTTGCCAGCCCATATGAAAAAAGCCCGCCTTAAATAGGGCCATACCCAGTAGCATCATAGCGGTGGCTCTCCAGATGAACATGGTGAAAAATACATAGCTTTGCATAAAAAAGGTTTCTTCGGCGCGAAAAGCTAGTGCTTGGGTGAACGAACCCAAATAGGCTTGTAGTTCTTCTTGAATCGCTTTCTCATCCGGTTGCCAAATGCTTTTTAGCTCAGTGATCGCGTCCTTAGGGAAGTGCTCAATACTTACACCTAGTAGTAAGTTGTAACATGAGCTGATTAGCAACAGCAGAGTTGCGGTGATGCATAAAAATCGGATCGATTTATTGCGCAACAGATAAATGATAAAGCCACACATTGCATAGGCATACAGAATATCTCCATACCAAAACAGGTAGCCGTGCAGTAGGCCAAAAACGAGCAACCAAAACGTCCGTGTGTAATGCAGTTTGCGAGCGCTACCGTGTTTTTGCTCAGCATTTTGGCAAAACAATAAAACACCCGCACCAAATAGCATTGAGAACAACGACATAAATTTTTGATCGGCAAACAGGTGGCTAACACTCCACACCCACTGGTCGACACCAGAAAAATTGCCATATGCAGTCGGGTTTAGGTACGCCGCGCCAGGCATGGAAAATGATTGAATGTTCATCAATAGGATGCCGAGTAACGCAAACCCTCTGAGGACATCCATTGCAACTAAGCGACTGGAAGACGATTTCATATTAGTCCTAGTTAAGCGTGAGTAAGGTCTATTGTGTGGCTAAAATACGACAAATACATGTGACAAAAGTCATCATTTACCGGAAATAATGTTTCAAAAGATGACAATGTATAGTGCAGATAGGTGCGACACTGCTTCTTTTGAAACAGTGTCAATTAGCATGGAGCAACCGGTTATTAGCTTTTTAACTCAAATGCTCTCACTACTTTTTTAACGCCTTTGACATTGCGCGCTACGTCGACCGCGGCGTTTGCTTCTGCAGTTGTTAAGCGCCCCATCAAAAATACCTCAGCGTCTTCAACTACAACGGACACATTCAGTGTCGGTACGCGCTCGTCAGTGACAAATTGCGCTCTGACTTTTGAAGCTATCCAAATGTCATTCGCTTGAGTACTTGCTGTCGCAGGTGAGCCGATGCGGATTTGGTTGTGGATCTTACTGATATTTTCGACTTTTTGGGTGGCGTCAACAGCCAGTTGACGCAAGCGTTGAGTAGGAGCTTGTCCCGTCAGCAGTACCACTGAATTGTACACTTCAACACGAATATTCGCATTGGCGCGTAACGCTTCCACAAGGGCAAGCTGGTAGGCCACACGACCCGCTATGTTCGTGTCGTCAAGCTGTGTTCCAACGGTGCGCCTATCATTTGCACTCACCGCCGCAACGGTGCCAGCTGCACCTACTGCCACCACCGCACATCCGCTCTGTGTCAACGCGGCAACGCCAAGCAGGGCTGCCACTGCAATGTTACGAATCCTTCGCTCCATTAGGCGTCGTCCTCGCTGGTTGGGAATAAGGTGTCATCGATGCACTCACAGAGATTATGGATCACCAACAAGTGAACCTCTTGAATACGCGCTGTACGCGAAGAAGGGACACGGATTTCGACGTCATTCGGTCCAAAAAAGCCGGCCATCTCGCCGCCGTCCTTACCGGTCAGCGCTACGATCGTCATATCTCTCGCCAATGCCGCCTGCATTGCATTGATTACATTGCGCGAGTTACCGCTGGTTGAGATAGCCAACAAAATATCACCGGGCTGACCTAGTGCACGCACTTGTTTGGCAAATACTTCGTCATAGCTGTAATCATTCGCAATTGACGTTATGGTCGAACTGTCAGTGGTCAGTGCCATCGCCGGCAAGCTTGGCCGGTCTCGCTCGTAGCGGTTGAGAAGTTCAGATGAAAAATGCTGCGCGTCTCCAGCCGAACCACCGTTGCCACAACTTAGGATCTTATTACCGTTAATGAGACACTGAGTCATCATCATGGCGGCTTTTTCAATCGATTCCGGCAGTACTTCCAAAGCGGATAGCTTTGTCTGAACGCTTTCGGTGAAATTAGCCTTAATTTTTTCTAGCATGAATAGTTATCCTGTGACATTTTTTATCCATTCGATCGTTGTATCGGATACACCAACGACGTCGATGCGAATAGGCGTGTGAAACTCGTTGAGCTGATTATCCAACAAAAACAACCTCACTGCATTATGCAAACGTCGTTGCTTTGTAACGGTGTATTGCTCTGTCGGGGTTCCAAAATTTTGTTGAGCACGATATTTAACTTCGACAAATACCCAAGTTTGATGTTCCTTCAAAATTAAATCAATTTCACCGCATTTACATCGGTAGTTTGCAGTAATGAAACTCAAACCATGACGCTCCAAATAGCGTCTGGCGATCATTTCAGCACGATCACCGATTTGCTTGGTTGATAACGCATTACGGGTTGGCAAGCAGGCGTACCTGTTGCTCATCTATAATTGCGAGCGGTAATTCTCGAACCACTTCATTGTTGTCGTTAACCCGTAACTTGCCGCTCATGGCCAGTACGCTAAATTGCGGAATAGAGGCCATGTAGGGAAGGTTTTGGAATTGCTGATAAGCATCGTAGCCTAAAGCGAATAAGCGTCTGAGTGGATCGCGCTGTTGCGGAAAGACTTCTTCAATCTGCTCTTCTAGAGCACTCCACTGATGGGTTGGCATCATCCAAGGCATATCAAAAAAGTGGACGTTCTGTAAGTCGCGTAATTGGTTTTTGCTAACATCAAAGCGAATACTTCTGGATGTAACGTAAACCGGAACGTTCTTATCTGTAAATGGACTCAAACTTGACTCAATAATCGGGTTGAGTAGTTCAATTTGCTCTGGTGACGCAAACGCCACAATGGCATCTACATCGCGACGATTTCTCGGAACATTATATAATTCAGGGCCTAGTAAGCGCTCCAACTGTACGATGCGGGCTCGACTTTGTGCCACATCTAACGCGGAGCCGACCCCTTCGCGCATGGCGTCGGTTGAATCGTAACTCACAACCGTAATACCTTGGTTGTCAGTCTGTTGATTCATTTCCCGCCATTGGGATAGGAAAGCAGCGGATAGTCGCTGGCTAGTGGTATCCTGTGCATGTACTAAAATCGGCGCACGATAACCTTGAGTATAGATGTACTTGGCGAGTTGTTGCGCTTCATCTTCTGGTGCCAATGCAAAATAAAAACGGAATGCATCAGGTTGCATAATTTGGGCTTCTTCAGGCGTAGCCTCCGCTGTTTCATCTGCTATAGCGGCTTGATTCATCTCACTTGCACTCGGGCGATCTTGATTCGCCGCTATCGAGTCAGTCCGATTGAGTGCTAACAATGTGGTGTTGGGGGATAGCAGCGGCTGCAAGCGCTCGATATTGGTTTTTGTTAACGGACCGATGATCAAATCTGCTTGTAAAACTTGTTCTGTTGCGACGTCAAAGTTAAATGTCGTTGTGTCGACAAACTGCAATGGTGGCAAGGCGTCTTTTAACTGCGCAACTTGAATGGAGTCAAAATACGCACTGAGCAATCCTTGTTTTATCGCATTGCCTTGCGCACTCAAGCGACCGGTGAGTGGCAACATGACCACTATATTACGGGGTCGCTCAGAAATGGCCGCAATACCTCTGGTAATTTCTACAGGCGTATTCAAAGCGAGGTAATGCTTGGGATATTGGGCCAGAAAATCGGCATAGAACTGCGCTATTTGCTGTGGCTGGTCGCCATATCGTCGCAGTGTTGCCGCTACGTTCAACCAACTTCGCAACCGCGGGAATTGGCTGATTGCGGCTTGTTGCTGTCCAGGGGCAGCAGCATTTATCCAGCGCCATATTTGTTCATTTTCGTCGCCAGTCGGCGTTTGCAATTGTACATACTGCGCAGCAGCTTGAATGAACTGCTGTTGACTGGCATAAACAGCCGCGCGCACTTTCAATTGGCGCTGACGCAATTCTGGTCGCGGGCTCAGTATTTCGAGTAGTGCCAAGCGTTTTGCAGCATCCAGCTGTTCTGCCGGCGCGCATTCGGCGAGCAACAAATTGCGGTGAATCGTGTCTGGTATGGCTGACTGCCAGTTGCGAATACTGTGCAGTACGACGAGAGCTGAAGGACAGTTCGCCTCTGCATAAAAATGCTCAGCTGCTTGTAAAAGCTGTTGATTTCGCTGTTCTTCATCACCCGTCAGCGAGAAACTTTGCTGTGCTGCTGCGATTAATTCGGCCGCACCCAGTGACGTTGCCTCGGGTACTATTTCCACTGGACGTTCGACCTCAACCGGCGTTTGTGCTTGCGGTTGTGGTGTGCTTCCACAACCAAACAAAAAGAGCGATAATATGGCAGCCATGAAAAGCTGGTGCGAGGTTTTTACCCGTTGATCAAGCATCACAAACAATGCGCCTTTAAACGTATCTCGTGTTTTTCGTTAGTCTAACATTCGGGCAACAGGTTCACTACTGTACCAACGTAAATTTCGGCGATAGTACTCTTGAAGCATACGCACACACTTTAGATTGGCTCACTCAAACGTATATGAAACACGCGCGTAGTAATAACCGCCATTCATGCCCAGCGGTGAAGTAGGGGGATATTCTGCACCAGCAATATCGCTAAATGGATTGCTCGACGGCTTGGTATTAAATAGATTTTGTGCACCCAAAGTGATCCGCACTTGGTCAGTCATTTGATAACTGAGCTCCACATCTAGCACAGTCTCTGAACTACCGTTGATATCCAAGCCTGCTGACGCATCTAAATGGTCTTCATAAAACCCGGAGTAGTAACGAACGCGCCACAATGCGTTCACGTTTTGGTATGTTTGATTCAACGCCAGCGCGATCCGATAATCTGGCAAGTTCTCTTCCAGCATACGGATACGAGACGCAGTGAGGTTTGAAACGAGTTCGACCTGACCATCAGGTGTAAGTCTGGGATAGAGTGTCACTCGGTCTACATTGGTGTGGGTCCAATTAAATGAACCAGATAGTGCGTTCTGGATTTCTCCGGTAGTAAAATCATAACTCAGGACAATATCGACACCTTGCGTTGTGGTGTCGAAGTCATTGGTGAAGAACTTAGCACTTTCAAATATTTGATTATCTGGGACGCCTTGGCGCATCAGCGTGGCAATATCTTCTTCGCTTAGTCGAATCGCGGATGTTGTGCTTATCCTATCGTGGAGCGTTATATGGAAATAGTCGAGGGTCGCAAAAAAACCTTCATGCCAATAGTAGACCAGCCCTAGGCTCTTGTTGACCGACTCTTCTGGGCGAAGTGGCGTCGCGCCCACTTGGATCGAAATTGGGTTAGTTGGAGGGAGCGTTGCTTGGTCTTCCAGTCCTCGTTCAGAAAAAGCCGTCGTGACGTTGATCACATTGCTTTGACCAACCGTGGGGGCTTTGAATCCGGTACTGATTGATCCACGAAGCGTCAGTAATTCGCTTAATTCGTATCGTCCAGTGAGCTTGCCTTCAAATGTTGAGCCAAAATCGTTGAAATGTTCATAGCGGACGGCGGCTCCCATTAAATAGTCGTCGTTTAGATAGGTTTCCACATCAATATACAGCGCTAGGTTACTGCGGCTCCAATGGCCTGACGATTCCGGTGTATAGCCAGGAAAACCGTTAGAACCAACGCTAAAGCCCTGGCTCACACCTGTGTCAGGCTCTAATGCTAAAAATCCCACTTGATACGAACTGAGTTCACCGGTTTTTTGGTGGTAACTTTCTTTACGCCATTCAACCCCAGCGGCGATATGAATCGGTTCATTCATAATGCCATCGACAAACTTGGTAATGTCAAAATTGACCGAGCGCTCAATTTGTCGCGCTCCGCCTGGTCTAAATGACATAGGGGAGTCAGGGCCTAAAGATGGATTTATTGTGTTTGAGATTAAATAATCGATTCCCGAGTAACCCAAACTCACACTCAAGTCATAGGCCCAATCAGAGGTTAAAAAGCCTTTCACGCCAGTACTGATAGCGGCATCCTCTACACGGCCACCAAATCGAGGTGAAAACCCACCTGGGAGTATTTCGTTGAAAGCGAAGCAGTTCCGTCCAAGTGCAGTGGTGTTGTCAGCGATGAGTTGATAACTGGGATCATCGAGTACATTGTCATCGCTAATGATCACATCTGGGCATTCTATTCCCGTGTTTAACCCGTCCAGATCACCGACCAGTAGTCGTGGTTGTGCACTGTCGTCGTTCTGAGCAGAGAAAACCCCTCGTCGAGTGTGTGGATGACGAAAATAAAACCCACCCTCAATCTCCCGTCGGGCATAATTTGAAAATGCGTACCACTGAGCGCTGGTCGATAAATCCGAGCCAGCATTGACTGAAAATTTAACATCATCGTCAACGTTCAAGGTACCCCAAAACTGGGCTGGGTTTTGAACAAACCTATTGCCTGCATTTATGAGCGCTTGCGCATCAGCTCGCTGAGTAGCGCGGTTGGTCGCATTGCGTTGGCGAAATTCAGCACTGACATTAGCGAACCCTTCGTTACCCAATGGTAGCCCGAGGTTCGCTTGCACCTGGAAATCCTCGCCATCACCTTCAAAGAACTGTCCCCCACGCAATGACACCATACCACCAGAGCGATCGTCTTTGAGTACAAAATTAATTACACCTGCAATAGCATCTGAGCCGTACTGAGCAGCAGCACCGTCACGTAACACTTCTACTTGTCGAACAGCAGACGCAGGAAGTACCGAAATGTCGGGGCCTTGTGCACCATCGGATAGGCCACCACCCAAGAAGGTTATTGCGGCGCTGCGATGTCGACGTTTGCCATTGAGCAGGATCAGGGTGTGATCAGACGCCATGCCACGCAAATTCGCCGGGCGTACCAAACTGGCGGCATCATTGATGGATTGATCATTTACATTCAGTGATGGCACCAAGTTGCTCAACATACCCAGAACGTCGGTTTCACCTTGTTGCGACAGCTGAGGACCACCAATCACGTCAATTGGCACTGGCGAAGAAATGACCGTTCTTGGCAAGCTCCTGCTGCCAACGACAGCGATTTGTTCGATAACCGCCGGAAATACCGCATCTTCATTTGACTCTATTGCATCGAGGGTTGTTGCCGGTGGCGGTTGTTTTCGCTTTGCTTGAACACTAAGCAATCCATTTTCATCTTGAACCACAACCAATGAAGAGCCTTCGAGCAGTAATTCTAATCCCTGCCGGAGCGAATACTCCCCAGTAAGCGGTTTTGCCGTGATCGTCTCGGCGATATCAAAGGGAAACAGCAGCGTTATGTTCGCTTGTTTGGCGAATAAGGTAAGTGCTTCATCGGCTCTCAGCGCGGGAATAGCGAAGGTTGCTTGCTGAGCATACGCCAAGCCCCCGAACTGCAATAATATTATTGCCAAGCCAATTCGCAGCCTGTTGATGCTAAATTGGAGGCGCGATAACTTATTCGTCATCGGATAACTTACTCCACATAAAACAACAGTCACTGTCTCGCTAACAGGCAATCGAGAGACACAGGGGCGCAGTGGCGATGACTACGCACCGTTGACCAGGTTATTTCAAGTAAACACGTGTTAAGTTTTAACCGCATTGTATTATTGTTATTTTTTTCTGATAGCTGTTTGTATTGCCAGCATCAGTACAAAACTATCGGTTCGTATTGATTTAGCTCCAAAGCTACAATATCGTCGCAAAAATGACAACAATGATACGCAAGAATGCGCTTGAACACGTTGTTCTATGCGGTTAGTTGGACAGTATAAAGGAGCCTTTTAGGCTCCTTCAGAAAGTAGGATAGTATATTGTGAAACTTGTTCGTTTTTGATTGCGAAACTGTGCTCGAGAGCATTTAGTAGGCCATCAATATCGCCGACCTTGAAGGATCCTGCCACGCGACGTGTTCTTAGGGATTCGTCTGTGATCTGGAAGCGCATCGGGGTGTATCGGGTAATTTCCTCTAATACACTCGCTAAGGTCTCTCCTTTGAACACTAACATGCCCTTTTGCCAGGCAAGGTCGTCATCCATTAGTTCGGTAGTTACCGCTTGCCTATCAGCTATTTTCTTGTCTATAAGAACTTTCTCGCCAGAGAAGACCAGTGAGCCTTCATCAACAATAGCGCTCTGACCAGAGAGAATCTTCGAGTCTTCTTCAGAACGTTGCAGTGCTTTATCTTGAACCAACACGCGGCCATCGGTGACAACCAACTCAAATGCAGCGCTATCAACTAATTGTACATTAAATGCAGTACCTATCGCTGTAACGGTATTGGCGCCAGCGGCAACCACAAAGGGGCGTCTTTTTTCGTGAGCCACATCGAAATACGCTTCACCTTGGAGCAGGGAAATACGTCTTTCTTGTTCTGAAAATACAATGCTGACAACTGAATTCGTGTTTAGATGCAGTGTTGAGCCATCAGAGAGGGTGATACTCTTCTGCTCTCCAACTTGCGTCGATGCTCGCTGCGCAGCTACTACTAAGTCATCGGGTGACGCGCCCCATTGATTCAAAAATAGACCGCCAACCGTCAAAAATACAAAGGCTATACTGGCGGCAATTTGCCATCGGACTACATTTGAACGGCCAGTAGACTGCTCGGGTTCTTGTTCGTGAAGCGGAAACAAACCACTCAATTCGTGTAGAACAGACATGTCGTCCCACAGACTCGCTAATTCAAACAGCACTTCGCGATGCGCGTTGCTCGTTGCTAACCAGACAGAAAGGGTTTCTATTTCCTGCTCGCTAAGTCCGCGATCTATGCGACTAATCCAAACACACGCCTGCTCGTGGATGTCCTCACGTGTGCTGAAATTGTGAACATTACTCATGGATTAATTCCATCTTTAATATCGGTGCTACCGCTTGGCGTCTCCGCATTGCCAGCACCTTGTTGTGATAATTCTTTTAAATAGCGCGAGCAGAGCAACAAGCCTTTGGCAACATGTTTCTCTACTGTGCTTTCACTTAATCCAAGGAGTTCTGCAATTTCTCGTTGGCTTTTACCGTATACTTTTTTTAATAAGAAAACCCTTTTCACATCAGCAGATAGGGTATCTGTGGCTCGGCAAAAGTTTAAAAAGCGTTCTTTGCTTTCGACATTTTTTTCTAGTGAATACCCAACTAATTCATGTGGCAAGGCATCCATATTATCCAATTGTTCACGACGCACGTTTTCCGCTCGATTCACGTGATTGAGCGCTAAATTGCGCGCTGTCTTCAGCATATACGTGCGTTCGTAGCGAATCTCTTGTTTGAGTTCCGCTTCGTAACTTTTTATATACGTTTCCTGAACGATATCTTCGATATCCTCAGAGGGTACGATTGCCCCAACCGCTCTCATCAACTTCGAGCGATATTTTAAGTACGTTACAGTTAGTGTCGACTTTCTCGTCATCGTTATCCTGACCTGATCGTCTCTATTACTTTACAGCGCTTTTATTATGCTTTTATTGCTGTTATCGATAGCAATAGGTGCTGAGAACTTTCTACCTATCTGTCACTAGAGCGTGCTAATGCTATCAAAAAAGGGGGCGAAATTCGCCCCCCTGGTGGCAAATCACTTAAAAGGTATACAAACCTCTTATGTAATAGAAACCACCGTTGATCCCAATTGGAGACGTGGTTGGGAACTTTGAACCTGCAATTTCGTTGTCCCACAAAACATTGCGGTCTGGTTCTTCATCCAGCGCATTTTTTGCACCGACAACTAATTCCAAGTTTTCTGAGACGTGATAACCAAGCTCTAAATCCAGCGTGAACTCAGAGCCAACTTTGTCGATAGGCAACCCTGAATCTAAGTGGTCTTCGAAAATACTACCCGCATAGTTTACGCGGCTTAGGAAGCGCCAATCGCCGTTTGTGTGGTTAGCAGTGACGCTGTAACGCACGGCAGGCAGGTTGTTTTCGATCATGCGGATACGGTCCGCGGAGATAAATTCAGATGCTTGGTCAACCGTTGTTGACGTCCAGTTATACGCCAGTGCGAATTTAGTGTCGCCACCGAACATTTCCATGCTGTAGTTAGCAACTACATCTACACCTTTAGTCGTGGTATCGAAGTCATTAGCAAAGTAACTTACTTCTGAGAAACTTGAGGCATCCCTGATTCCACGCGCTAACAAAGAGTCGATGTCCGCTTGCGTCAACGCGATACCCGACACAGTACTGATGCGATCGGTTACTTCGATATTGTAGTAGTCCGCAGTAAGGAATAAGCCGTTATCAAAACTGGCCACAACACCCAAGCTGAAACTCTCAGATTCTTCTGGCTGCAAAGGCTCACCGCCGACCTGAGCCGCAATTGGATCCGTTGGTGGTAACGTCGCTCGGTCAATCAGACGGCCATCGGTACCAAACGCAGTGGTTACGTTGCGCACATTACTTTGACCAATGGTTGGGGCTTTAAAGCCAGTAGAGAATGCACCACGAAGCGCAACATCTTCCATAAATTCATAGCGGAAGGACACTTTACCTTTGGTGGTGTTACCAAAGTCAGAGAAATCTTCATAACGAAGTGCAGCGGTTAACAACAGATTTTCAGTTGGGTACATCTCCGCGTCTAGATAAAGCGCGATGTTATTCCGCGATGCTTTACCTTGGCTGCGTGCCGATAGGCCAGGGAAGCCATTTGAGCCGATTCCAAAGCCTTGCGACGCCAATGGGCCAATTTCATATGAGGCAGGGTCACCCGCGATGCTTTCATAAGACTCGTTGCGATATTGCACACCACCCGCGAAGTAGAGAGGATCGTCCAAGCCAATATCAACCGCTTTCGTTAAATCAAAATCAAACGTCTGTTCTGATTGAATGTATTTACCCGGGCTGAATTCAAATGGAGTATCAGGACCAAGAGAAGGGTTTATCGTATTTTTGATCGCAAAATCGATTTCATTTCGGCCGAGATTGACGCTGATGTCGTAACCCCATTCATTACCCAACTCACCCTTGGTGCCGAAGACTAACGAAGAGTCTTTCACAGTGCCGCCAAATCGTGGGGTGAAGCCACCGGGTAACAGTTCGTTGAACGAGAAACAATCTGGATTATTCGCAACCAAATCGATGTAGCGCTGATTCTGTAACACGTTGGCACCTACTACAATATCGGTAGGGCAGTTGCCAGTGCCATCGGCGGTTAGATCGCCAACTAATAAAAGTTGTTCACCTGCATCGTTGGTACCGCCATCGAATACACCACCGCGAGTGTGCGGGTTACGGAAATAAAATCCGCCTTCTACTTCACGTTCTGCGTAGTTACCAAACATATATGCTTGAGAGTCAGCGCTTAGGTCCAAGCCTAGATTCATGAACAATTTGACGTCGTGCTTGATCTCTGGACTCCCCCAAATTTGGGCCGGATCTGCGACGAATGTATTCCCAGCAGCAACAAGCGCTGCTGCGTCATCTCGTTGAACACTGCGTGAAGTATCATCGGCGGTGCGGTATTCGGCACTGAAATTAGCAAAACCATCATCTGATAGCGGGAGTCCCACATTAGCGGCAACTTGGAACATGTCACCATCGCCTTCAAAGTATGAGCCTGTGCGAACTTCTATGGCACCGCCCTCGGTGTCGTCCTTCAACACGAAGTTAACCACACCGGCAATAGCGTCAGAACCATATTGAGCAGCTGCGCCATCTCTTAATACTTCAACTTGTTTTAGTGCCACAGCAGGAATGACAGATATATCCGGCCCTTGCGCACCATCGGACAGTCCACCGCCCAGGAATGTTATTACCGCAGAACGATGTCTGCGTTTACCATTAACGAGGACTAGCGTGTGATCAGAGGCCATGCCGCGTAAGTTAGCCGGGCGTACCAATGTAGATGCATCGTTGATCGGTTGGTCGTTGACATTGAAAGAAGGCACGATGGTCTGCATCATCGATACCATGTCGGTTGAACCTTGATTGGCAAATTCTTCCTCACCAATAATATCAATCGGTACAGATGAATCTGCGATGGAGCGGGGCGCAGCACGAGTACCTACGACCGCTATCTTTTCGACATCTTGAGCTTGTTCGGTAGTTTCTTGGGCGTTTACAGGTGCTAGAGCAGTCAAACTAAGTGCTGCAGTCACACCTAACGCTCGGCGGAGATGTTGGGTTAATAATGACTCTGAAGTTTTCATAATCGGTTCCATGGATTGGTCTATTTCTTCGGCTAAAAACAGCGGATATTTGAGCCGTGAAATGTGTTTGTTTTTTATTCGTTTTAACGGATGCATTGCAGCATCGGCAATTTTTTATAGCCGCTAAAACCATTGAAAACAAACGAAAAATGCAAAAAAAAATATATTTTTTCACAACGTAGAGGATCGCGATTTCTGGCTTGTCTATATAGAGATTACGGTGGATTTTTTCGGGTAAAATATGCCGTTATTGGGGGTGGGAAAGACTACGTGAACGCGGTAAAGTTAATTTGCCCTATTGATACATTTACCCCCCCAATATTTGTCGATAACGCCTCATATCGTTGCAAACGTCCGATTCAGCTACTCTCTTTTAAGTCATGCTTTGTGCTAAACTCCGGGCCGCAATGCCAGCCAATCGTAATACCGGAAAATACGCCCATGGAACATCACGAGTTTGAATCTGACGCGATCGCGGAACCGCAATCGACTGTTATTGGTGGTACCCTGTACATTGTGCCCACGCCGATTGGGAACCTAGCGGATATCACGCAGCGTGCGATTCAGGTTTTGGCTGCCGTTGACTGGGTTGCTGCAGAAGATACGCGCCACAGCAAACGGTTGTTTGATCATTTAGGATTAAAGGTCCAATCATTGTCCCTACACCAACACAACGAATCGACGCGCAGCGAAATGTTAACCTCAAAACTGTTGGGCGGGGAGAGCGTGGCATTGATATCTGACGCAGGCACCCCGCTGATCAGTGATCCCGGTTATGTGTTGGTCGAACAATGCAGAAGTAAGGGCATTTCCGTCGTTGCACTGCCCGGTGCGTGTGCTGCGATTACCGCGTTAAGCGCTTCTGGTTTAGCAACCGACCAATTTCACTTTGTCGGTTTTCTCCCAACCAAACAACAGGCTTTGGTGACGGCAGTTGCTGCACTTGCTGAATCGCCGTGTACAAGCATTTGCTACGAAGCGCCACGTCGTGTAGTGGCAACCATAAAACTGCTTAAACAGCATCTGTACGATCAGCAGAAGGTGGTCTTGGCAAAAGAGTTGACCAAGACGTTTGAGCGTTACGTAAGTGGAACGCCAGATGAAATTCTTTCGTGGCTGAACGCTGATGAAAAACATCAACGGGGTGAATTCGTGCTGATGATAGCCGGCAAACCTCAACAAAAGCAGGAAGTCCCGGTTGAAGCATTGGCATTATTACGGTCCTTAGCGGAGCACTTACCGCCTAAAAAAGCTGCCGCGGTCGTCGCGGATCATTACAAGCTCAAAAAGAATACGCTGTATTCAATACTCCTAGATGATAAGTGATCCCAAGCGGGTGGTTGACGTACCACGCCGTAAGTAAGTCGAATTAAGTCCGACATGACGATTAGTCAAACTTGTCGCGCAATTTTTGCGACCAATGCGTTTGTGCGTCCGTTCAACTGGGTCGGGTGTGGGTATGCATTTGATACTATTTGCGCGTCTTGTTGTCGCCATTTCTATGAGGTTTTGGGTGTTGAATAGAGCGTTATCAATTTTACTGGTTGGAACATTATCCTGTAGTTCTTCCGCCGCATTGGCGCAGTCGGCTACACCGCTGTCAAAAGATGAGCTAAATGATATTGAAGTAGTTACCAAAACGGTGTCTCGCTATGCAGTCGTTACGCGTGAATATCCCGTTTCTATTGGTTGGATCGATGAAAAGACGTTAACAACAGTGGGTCCACAACATATCGAACAAGTGTTGAACCGAATCGCCGGTGTGAACATTCAACGAGGCAACGGCCAAGAATATCTACCGGCGCTACGCTCTCCTGTGTTCACGGGTGCCGGCGCTTGCGGTGAGCTACTCACGGCTGAAGACGGCATTGCGTTGCGCGCAGCAGGCTTTTGTAACATCAACGAGATGTTTGAAGCCGGCACTGAATATGCACAGCGCATTGAGGTGTTGAAAGGGCCTGGAACGGCTATGTACGGTTCGAATGCCATGCACGGTGTGGTCAACGTGATTACACAAGATCCGATCAACACCAGTGAGCAAGTGGCGCTGGAAGTAGGCTCTTATGGTTTTAGCCGAGCACGTCTAAACATGGGCAATAATCGTTCTCAGCACGGCTTGGGTTTCAACTTGGCGGTAACGGACGATTCTGGTTATCGTGACGAAGAGGGCTTTGAACAGACCAAAGCGCATATCCGTTATGCCCATCAGTTAGATAATGCCAACATTACCGCCGGGTTAAGTTTCAGCGATCTTGATCAAGAAACAGCAGGATTTATCACCGGATTAAATGCTTATCGAGATGCCGAAATTGCCCAATCAAACACTAACCCTGAAGCCTATCGAAATGCCGAGTCAGCGAGACTCTGGATTAAGTTCGACGGGCAATTTGACGCGGTCGGAAACGCGATAAACTGGCAGGTAACTCCCTACATGCGTCAACAAGAAATGGCGTTTCTGATGCATTTCTTACCCGGACAGCCCATCGAAGAGAATGAACAGGACAGCATAGGAATCCTAAGTAGCATCAATTGGAATCTAACTTCAACTATACAATGGACGCTTGGAATCGACGCGGAGAAAACCTCAGCTAAGTTACGCCAGTTCCAGCCAAACGCTACGCAAGGTTCGGCATTTCTGCAAGCAACTATTCCAGCAGGGCTTCAATACGATTATAAGGTAGATGCCGACATGATCGCAGCATTTACTGAGTTTTCATGGTTTTTGAATGACGATTTGCAAATCTTGGCTGGTTTGCGTGCAGAACAGATTGACTACCAATATGACAACCTGATGATCGCGGGAAGGACTGACGAAGCGGGTAATGCATGTGGTTTCGGCGGGTGTCGCTATAGCCGTCCGGCAGATCGCAGTGATGATTTTTCCAACGTCTCACCGCAAATCGCGCTGAACTATCAGCTGGATAATAATCAATCTTTGTATGCTCGTGCAGCACAAGGTTACCGTGCACCGCAGGCGACTGAGCTTTACCGTCTGCAACGCGCGCAGCAAGTCGCCGAGCTGGATAGTGTTGAGGCAACCAGCGTAGAAGTCGGTTATCGCTGGTTTTCTTCTCCATTAAAGGTTTCGATTGCTCTTTATGACATGCGTAAAGACAATGTGATTTTCCGCGATAGTGACTTTTTTAATCGCAGCAATGCCAAAACGAAGCACCAAGGCGTCGAGCTAAGTGCCCAGTTGGCCATCGCAAAGGCGTGGCAATTCAATACTGCGATGACTTACGCCAAGCATCAATACCGCAATAATTTGGGTGATCTTGTGCTGGCCGGGAACGATATGGACACCGCGCCTAGATGGCTGGCTAATGCGCAACTCATTTGGGCGCCACAGGAAACGCTCGACGTCTCATTGGATTGGCGTCATGTCAGTGATTATTATTTAGAGCCGCAAAATCAACAACGCTATTCTGGACACAATGTATTTGATATCCGCAGCGTTTGGCAGCCCGCGACTGACTGGCAATTAACGTTACAAATTCTCAACCTATTTGATCGTGAATACGCTGAACGCGCAGACTGGACAACGTTTTCGGGTCCTCGTTATTTCCCAGGCAGGCCACGCAGTTTACAGATGGGTATTGAATACCAATTCTGATTGAGTATTGAAAGGTACGGAAATGGGGGCGTTAAGATAAACGCCCTTTAAAATCCTCATAGGTGAAGCGACGGACTACATCTAACGTGCCATCCGTTCTTAATATCGCAATAGACGGATGCTCTACACCGTTAAAGAAGGTCGTTTTTACCATGGTGTAGTGCATCATGTCTTCAAATTGGATCCGGTCACCCGGTACCAGTGGTCTGTCAAAACTATACGTGTCGATGACATCTCCCGCTAAGCAGGAATTGCCGCCTAGTTTGTAGTGATGAGGTTTGTCGTTTGGCATACCTGCATGTAGTATCCGCGGCCGATACGGCATTTCCAGTACATCTGGCATATGTGCCGTTGCAGATATATCCAGAATCGCAATGGTATCTTCATTTTCGACCACATCCACGACTTCTGCGATCAAAGGTCCAGTATCCCAAGCCACTGCTGAGCCTGGTTCCATGATGACCTCTAAGTGCGGGTGGCGCTGCTTAAATGCGTTCAAGGTCGCGATTAGATGCTCAACATTGTAGCCTTCTCGCGTCATCAAGTGGCCGCCGCCGAGATTGAGCCATTTTAATTGACCTAGCCATGGAGAAAACTTCTCTTCTATCGCTAACAAAGTGCGTTCTGTTGCGAAGGAATCACACTCACATAAATTGTGTACGTGGAATCCCTCGATACCATTCAGATCTACTCCCGCCAACTGGGCGGCACGTATACCGAGCCGTGAGCCGGGTGCACAGGGGTCGTATAATGGTGTATCGGCTTCTTGATTTTCTGGATTCACCCTCAGTCCAACCGATACACCTTTGTCCGTAAGCTGCTGATGATACAATTGCCACTGTGCGATGCTATTGAATGAAAGATGGTCGACCAAATCGCTGAGCGCTGTTATATCGTCGTCCTTATACGCGGGTGAGTATGCGTGGACTTCACCGCCCATTTCATACTTGGCTAACTTAGCTTCCCACACAGAACTAGCGGTCGCCCCGCGCAAATACGGCTGGATACGATCAAATACGGACCACATGGAAAACCCCTTTAGCGCGAGAATAATCTTCACGCCAGTTTCGTCTTGTACGCGCTGCATCAAATGTAGATTGCGGTCTAAATACTCTTCGATTAGCACGTAACAAGGCGAAGGAATATCTTTCCGAGCCGTTAAGTCCATAAATGATCCCCGTAGTGTGATTATCGATTAAATGGGCTATCGCACTCAATTACATGCCACGGTAGTCCGTGTTGATTAAGCATGTCCATGAACGGATCTGGATCAAATTGCTCCATATTCCAAACCCCTGGCTTTTTCCAAGTGCCATTTAGCATCAACGCAGCGCCGATCATCGCCGGTACTCCAGTTGTATAGGACACGGCTTGTGCACCGACTTCTTCGAAACATGCTGCGTGATCGCAGTTATTGTAGATAAAGATGGTTTTCTCGACGCCGTCTTTAACACCTGTAATATAGGTACCGATACACGTTTTACCTGTGTAGCCTTCGGCAAGGGAACCTGGGTTTGGCAATACGGCTTTGAGAAATTCAAGTGGCACGATCGACTGTCCTTGGAATTCAATCGGCTCGATACTGGTCATGCCGATCCCTTCCAATACGCGAAGGTGGGTTAAATAAGCATCACCAAAAGTCATCCAAAAACGCGCCCGCTTAATAGTTGGGAAGTGTTTTACCAGAGATTCTAACTCTTCATGGAACATCAAGTAAGACGCACGAACACCGATGTTCTGGTAGTCCAGATCCTCACGCACACTCAGTGGGTCTGTTTCCTTCCACTCACCATTTTCCCAGAACCGGCCGCGTTGCGTGATCTCTCGGATGTTAATTTCTGGATTAAAGTTGGTCGCAAATGCTTGACCATGGTCGCCGCCGTTACAGTCTACAATGTCGAGGTAGTGGATTTCGTCGAAATAGTGCTTCGCGGCATATGCGGTGTAGACATTTGTGACACCTGGGTCAAAGCCACTACCAAGCAGTGCCATGATACCGGCGTCTTGAAAACGCTGTTGGTAAGCCCATTGCCATGAGTATTCAAATTTTGCTTCGTCTTTAGGTTCGTAGTTAGCGGTATCCAAATAATCGGTTTCAGTAGCAAGACACGCATCCATGATTGGCAAGTCCTGATAAGGTAGTGCCAAATTGACGACCAGGTCTGGTTCCACTTGATTAATGAGTTTTTCAACTTCTGCAGCGTTGTCTGCATCTAATGCATAGACTGCCTTGACTCTATCGGCACCGACTTCAGCTTGCAGTGCTTCACATTTTGAAACCGTACGACTAGCCAAAAATATTTCATCAAAATGCTCGGTGAGGCGAGCACACTTTTTCACAGTTACAGCGGCAACACCGCCTGCGCCAATAATAAGAACGCGTGACATAAAAAGTCCTACTTGGGTTGAAAATAATTTGCGCTGAATCCTAGCAGTAAATGACGATCTTGCAAGTCTTGTTGAAGACTCTGAGCGCGCTGTGTAGCGCGGCGGTCTAATAGACCGTGGGTTGACCGATATCTACGCCGTTTGAGCTTACATAATATGGATATAAGCGTGTAATTTCACTGCCACTAGTGTCATGGATATGAGTGACAATGACGTCATTGAGAGATTGCTCCGCGTTCTCAACACAGGCCAAATACACTACGACGCTTGCGGTATTTTGGGCCTGAAAGCTTCGCTCTGTAATAAGCCATTCGAGTTCTTCAATCATCCCACCGTCTACTTGTGAACGATCGTCGCCAAACACATTTTGTATATCGCCATCAATCGACATAACCGCAAACGGAAATACGTTATCAGACCAGCGCAGTAGCTGTGCTGCGAAGTGCACGGCAGTATCAATTAAAGGCTCGCACTCGGTAAGTGAGTGCAATGCCGCATGCGAACGCATAATGTCCTCTTGAAGCGAATGGTATTTATCGCCTTTAAACGTTGATTAAACGCGTTTGGTTCAACTCTTTGATGAGTCTCGACTGCCCTGTAGACCGCCTGTGTGCAATACGCATAAAGTGCTGTCGATAGGAAAAGCAGCCCGCTCAATTAGGTCCTTTAGGGCGTAAAACGTCTTACCAGAATACACTGGCTCAATGGGTATCCCGAGCATTTGAGACGTGTGCTGACAAAAAGATCTTATATTCTCCGGCGATTTGGCGTAGCCACCAAAGTGATAGTTGTGCAAAATCGAGTAATCCGTTAACACTGGATGTAGATCAATTAACTGCCGGGTTTGCTGTTCTAAATAGTTAGCCCCCTTTAAGACTCCTATACCGACAAGGTTACTCACATTACCGCTAGTTACCGCCATCCCTGCGAGTGTACCTGAACTGGCAACGGGCAATAGCAGGTAATCGATCTTATGCTCAAATTCATTCATTAGCGCTGCCATACCGCTAAAGCAATCCTGGTGGCTACCGCCTTCGGGTATTAAGTGCGACAGTGCGTAACGATTAGATAGCATCGCACAGAATGGCTGGCTTGAGCGCATTTGATAGTCTTTCTTGGTCAGATAAACTACACGTGTCCCCCATCGCTGTATGTCCAGTAGCATTGGCGTCTCGCGGTTGGCGTAATCCCCGCGGATAAAGGCGGTCAACGGCCAGTCCAGTTGCCAGCAGCAAAACGACAGGGCATGTAGGTGGTTTGAATATCCACCGCCAAAACTTCCTAAACTGACGTTTTCGGTATTGGCCATCAATTCAAGCGTGTGTGACAGCTTGCGCCATTTATTACCCGATATCACGGGATGGATTAAATCATCCCGTTTGACATAGATTGTATAGCGTTCAGCATTCCGCCAAGTCGGATAGATCTGCTGGAGTCGCGATGGCAGAGCAATATCCAGTTGAGTTATCAAGCGTTGACGGTCCATAAGCGATGCAATGTTGAGAAAGTTTCAGGTTGGTGAGTAAGCCAATTGTAACGCGATTGATGCCAATTCTCTCGACTTGATATCAATGTGAAAAATGAGCGGTTGCAGACTATTCAAGAAAATACGGCAATGGCAAATACGCCCAATGGTCTGTTAAGCCTATCAGATATCTGGATTAAGAAATCGTAATGAGCGTTAAAACGTCCAGTAACAGCCTGAATTTACAATGTTATTTCTATTTTCCCAGTCATTCTCATTAATCTCGCGATGATCAGTATCTGTCTCTTTTCGTACAAAGCATCAAAGGACACGTACATGTGTTGCGCAAACGCATCTGCGCAGCTAATCATCCATTGGGAGTAACAGCATGAAAAAGTTAACTGGGCTTGGCCTCGTTATTTGGTGTTTATCAGGAGGCGCAATGGCCAGTCAAACAGTCGTAGATCAATATGTTGATGACGCACAAATCGTCGGTGAAGCAAAGTTTGAGTACATTTTTTGGGACGTTTACTTAGCTAAGTTGTATGCACCCAGTGGAACATATCAACAAGATGCGGCTTATGCCTTGTCGTTGACCTACTTACGAGACTTTGATGGTGAGGCAATTGCAGAGCGTTCGATCAAAGAGATGAAGAGCCAAGGTTTCAAGGACAAACAAAAGCTCAGTGAATGGGAAGACACAATGAAAGCTCTGTTTCCAGATGTATCGAAAGGACAAACGATTACGGGTATAGCTGATGCACAAGGTAATGCTCATTTTTATTTAGATGACGCCTTGCTCGGGACTGTCACTGAGCAAACATTTACCCAGCAATTTTTCGCCATATGGTTGAGTGATAAAACTTCAGAGCCGGGGTTGCGAGCACGCTTGTTGGATCTAAAAGGGGATAAATAATGAGTAAAAAGTTAACTAAGCTCAAACGCATTTGCATGATCGCGTTGACCTCTCTTGCGATAACCGCATGCAGTGTCTCGATAGACGGCAACCACTATCAAACCGTAGAGCCAGCTTTTAATTTGGAGCAATTTTTTACGGGTAAAGTACGAGCCTGGGGCATCGTGCAAAATCGCAGTGGAGATGTTGTACAACGCTTCATCGTGGACATCGATGGCTCAATACAAGATGAACGGTTGGTACTTGATGAGACCTTTACTTACGGTGTAGGCGAGGGGCCTGAAAAACGGATTTGGACCATTGAGCAGGTAGGGCCTAACCTGTATTCCGGAAGTGCTGGTGATATTGCTGGACTTGCTGAGGGGCGCTCTTTTGGCAATGCGTTCAATTTTCGATATGAGATGGATTTGCCGGTGGATGACACTGAGTACCGGGTCAAATTCGATGACTGGTTTTGGGCATTTGACGATCAAACCATGATGAATCGCAGTTACATTAAGAAGTTCGGCATTGTTATGGCAGAAGTCACTATCTTTATGCAAAAGCAATAACGTTCCTATCGTTGTGATACAGCGCTATCTACCGCTCAATTGCGCTGTATCACGTTCACAGGGAGGAGTAATGTTCCGCACCCCTCACTGTAGCCTTATCGATGCAACTGCGTTGGCCGGTTTACTTGCATCAAGGATCTCACAGCCAGGCAGCCTTTCAGTACATCCGTTCCCTTTAATCCGGCTGCCGGTTTGACCATGAGACAGCCTCAGTTGATCCATTACCGCGTAGGTGATACTGGCCAGATCTTGACCGATTCCCTTTACCGTAATCACTTCTATATTGGGATCTAGTCTCCACGCTTTCGCCGTGTTTGCAGCGCTTGCGGCAAGTTGGTGCGTATCCAACTCATTACTTTCTAGTTGACGCAGGATCATTTGGGCATTGGCAAAATTACCATTGGCTGGGAAGACCAGTAGCTCCCTCGCTTTGTCTAGGTCTTGCGGTAGGTACTCGCCGGTCATGTATAGGTACGCCAAGGTATAATTCGCCAAATAGCTCATGCCTTTGTCGACTTCTTCCTGCAGAAATTCTGTTGCTTGGGCATGATCTTCGTCATTGGCTGTGGGGTCTGAAAATACCAACACGGCATATTCTTCAGCGGCCTTATCAACACCGCGCTTGGCCGCCTTCAACATACGTTCACGCGCGGCTGGAATGTTTTGTTCGACCCCGATACCACGCGCTAACATACCGGCAGTTTGTCGGATAGCGGGCCAAAACTTATAGCGAGCCGCTCGGTCGAAATAATAATATGACATGGCGTAGTCAGTCTTTACCCCCGAGTTATTGTTCAGAAAGACATGACCTAAGGCGAAACTCGCCTCAACATTCCCTCGAGATGACAGCGCTTGCAGTGTCGTGATTTTGCCGATCGAGCAATCTTCACTGATGCATTGAGGTTTTGCCGGAGGACCAGCCAGAGCAGCGCTTGATAATAAAAGTGAAACAAACAGTAGATTGCGCATATCAACATCCTTATAAAGACTTGACTCAAACCTAGAGCAGTATAGCGATATTTTCAAACAACTGTGATGAACGGTCTCTTCTGTCGGTTGAACGCGACGCTTTGTTCAGGAGGGGAAACGCATGATCGCACCGAGCCCGGTTCCCGTGTCCAACGGGTTATTTGCAAAGCTCAGTTTGCCTCTGTGAAGCTTGATAATAGCCGCCACCATGGCCATCCCTAAGCCATTACCTCTCGTATTCCGGCTCTTATCCGCGCGGAAGAAACGGCGGGTGATATCAGCGTGTTGGTTAGCGTCCACGCCAATGCCATCGTCGTCTACTCGTATGATAATAGTATCTTTAATTTGCCCAGCATAAACACTCACCTTGCCACCTTGGCGATTGAATTTGATCGCGTTATCCAAAATATTGGCCACGCATTGGAAGATTAAGTCTCGGTCACAGTGCATTTGAATCGGTTCGAGGGTCTTTTCGAGCGCAATACCCTGCTGCTCTGCAACTGGCTGATACAGCTCGATAACATCATCAATGATGAGACTGACTTCACACTGGTTGAATGCACTGCGCTGCTTATCTGTCTCAATATCCGCAATGCGTAGCAAGCCATTGAACATACTGAGTAGATTATCTGCTTCATTGAGCAATGGGCGAGCAGTTTGTTCATCAAATTGGTCTTCTATTCGTTGCCGCATTCTGGTTAGTGGTGTACGCAAATCATGCGCGATACTATCTGACACCGACTTAATATTATCTACAGACAGTTCTATCTCCTCCAACATGCGATTGAGTGCAACAGCGAGTTGGCTGAGGTCATCCCATGTGCTTTCAACCGGCAAGCGTGCGGACAAATCACCAGTATTCATGATGCGATCGGCGGTATCTGAAATATCATTGATGCGGGAAACCACATAGTGACCCACCCACAAACTCACGCCCGCAATCAGGCAGAGCACAAAGATGACTGCCCAACCGAAGGTTTTTCCAACCCACTGCGCTGACTCAATATCATCGATATTACGGCCAACAATCAGTTCATAGCCGTTTTCGAAGCGGAGGATTTTGGCGAGTACTTCAGATGCATTGGTGGACGTTTCAAGTTTAAATAACGTCAAGCCGACATATCGTTCATTATCCGTATCCTGAGGCCAGCTGCCTATATTACTTAGTGTAGGCGCAGCGCCCTCTTGCCGCAGCGCGTAAAAAGAGCTGTTGTCCGATGCCATTAATCGGTTTTCCAATGTTTTCGCTACGCCACTAATCCCGGCTAATGCATAGATTTCTTGGATGCCCTTGGCGTCCAACTCGATTGCGGCTTCAGACTCTCGCAAGAATAGTTGATCACTGCTAATCACCACGAAGTAGGCAATAAAAAATACTCCGAGCATTAACAGCCCGGTAAATAAAGCACTCAGCGAGAAACTCGAGCTTTTCGAAAAGTCGCGGATAGCCTTCATGCTGACAAGTGTTCATCCAAATTGTCTCGCATACGGTAGCCAGCACCTCTGACTGTCTCAATCAGCGGGACCGCAAATCCCTTGTCTATTTTCTGGCGTAGGCGGCTTATGTGGACGTCGATAATGTTGGTCTGAGGGTCAAAATTGTAATCCCACACTTTTTCCAACAGCATTGTCCGCGTAATGATTCGGTCTTTGTTGCGCATTAAATACTCTAGCAACCTGAACTCTCGGCCTTGTAGTTCAATACTCTTGTTTGCGCGATAGACTTTTCGTGTCAATAGGTTCAGGGTCAAATCTGCTGCAGTTAATTCAACTTCGACTGCGGGTGAGGAGGGACTTTCATTGCGTTGCACCAATATGTCTAAGCGTGCTATCAACTCCTCGAAAGCAAATGGCTTAGTGAGATAGTCATCAGCACCCGAACGCAAGCCCGTTACGCGGTCATCTACTTTACTTTTGGCGCTGAGAATTAGCACGGGTGTTTGAACCTGTGCTGCACGTAATTGCTTCAGCACTTGCATGCCATCCAGTTCTGGCAGCATTCGGTCGAGTATAATCGCATCGTAGTGGTTGCTTGTTCCCAACATGAGTCCGCGTGCACCATTTTCTGCGATGTCGCATGTGTGTGAGGCACCATTCAAACCTTTTTGGATGAAGTGACTAACCGTTGCGTCGTCTTCAATTACTAAACATTTCATACAGCGTTCCAGTTTTCTAACAAGATAGTGTTATTTACGCATTACAATGCCGATTTAGATTGGTTTGAATGCTTAATCTTTTGTAATGTATGTATTTGATGATGCTGGTGTACACTGACAACGCTGAATTAACGGGAGAATTCCACCGATGGCTGTGATGTTGATATGTCTTTTGATTACGATGGTTATGCCAATGTTGGCAAAAGCCCCTGTAGCGCTGGCAATGAATCGCCTCGATGGTTATGACAATCGACATCCCCGCGAACAACAGGCTAGGTTGACCGGGTTTGGTGCGCGCGCACTGGCAGCTCACAACAATTGTTTTGAGGCACTTACTTATTTTGCGCCTGCTGCAATTGCTGTGATGGCGCTTGGCGCCATTGACGAAACTGCGAAATGGCTAGCAATTATCTTTGTTGTTTGCCGCGTGCTTTACCTCATCATGTATTGGATGGATTTGGATAAATTGCGCAGCACCGTTTGGATCGTCGCGTTCGGTTGCTCCATTACGTTAGTTGCTCGGCTTTTGCTGGCGTTTGGCTAGCGCTGCATAAATCTGCGACTCTTGGGATAAGGTGTGAAGTTTTGAATCGCCCCCGTCGCCGTTATTTGCTGAACATTTCGCCAATATTCAGGTGTCATAAGATCGCCGTGCATTTCTTTGAGTAGTTCTTTTAAGTGTTTTTTACCGACGATGAAATGTTCGAATTGTTCTGGAAAAACGTCATTTGGCGCGACAGATAATGTATCGATAGCGTAGGGGTCATCCGATTTAGGAATGGCGCGAAAGTTGCGCTCGTGCATAAAGCAAATTTCATCGTAGTCATAAAACACGACTCGTCCGTGTTTGGTAATCCCGAAGTTCTTGTGGAGCATATCGCCTGGGAAAATATTGGCGAGTGCGATTTGCTTGATACAGGTACCAAGCTCATCGATGGCGCTACGAATCTTTTGCTCATCAGTTTCTTGTTGGAGATAGAGGTTGAGCGGTGTCATTTTGCGCTCGATGTAGAGATGTTTAATGATCACCTCTGAGTCAGTTAACTCGATGCTTGAAGCGCAGTGTTCCAGCAATTCGTCGAGTAGAGCCGGTGTCACACGTTCCCGAGGTAGTCGAAAATTAACGTATTCGTGAGTGTCGGCCATTCGTCCAACTCGGTCAGATGTTTTCACCAGGCGATAGCAGTCTTTAACGTGTTCGCGAGTAATTTTCTTACTCTCGGCGAACTCATCCTTAATGATCTTAAACACCACACCGTAGGAAGGCAGATGAAAAACAGCCATCACTAACCCGCGGATCCCTGGGGCGACTTCAAACTGATCATCACTGTTGGTAAGGTGCTGTAAAAAGTTTCGGTAAAACACGGTTTTGCCGTGTTTGTAGAACCCCAATGACATATACAATTCAAAGTTCTTTTTGTTCGGAAGAAGTTTTTGTAAAAACGCGACGACTTCGGCGGGAAATTGTGTGTCTGCCATGAAGTATGAACGAGCGAAACCAAAAATTACGCTCAAGTCCTTGCGCTCGGTTAACAAAGCGTCCACAAATATTTGTTGTTCGTCATTGGTTTGCAATGCCAACACAAAAGGTACTGTCTGGTCTGGCATGCAAATACGGCCTATTAAATACGCCGATTTCCCGCGGTAAAAGACCGGTTTCAATAACTCAACGGCGGTCACGCTTGCGAGCTGTTCGCGATTCAATTTAGCGCGCAGTGCGACATCCATAAACTGCAGGTCACGCTCTTTGTCTTCAAAAGGGATGTTAAAGCGGTAGGTTTGCAAAATAGATTCATGCATGGCTCGAACGGTGCCGTCGGTATCAAAACTGTTCACGACGTGATGACGGTCGTTACCCGACAAGAAGCAGCGACTTGAGAGAATAAACATGATGCGCTCATCAATCTTTCGGTGTCGAAACACTCTTCCGATGACTGAGTTGTAAAAGGTTTCAGCTAGTTCATATTGAGGATGTCGGTCAAGCAGTTGTGTATAAGATTCTTTCAGGGTTATCCAAAACTCAATATCTTGCTGGTGGACGTGAACCTGCTGATAGATTTCACTGACGATGTCGGACAAGCTCTGTTCGTAAATCGTTATCCGCTCTTTAACGGCTTGTTGAGTGGCCGCCCATTGCCCTTGTTCGAAACGATCTTGAGCACCACGTGTGATCCGTGTGTACCAGCGATAACTCTTGTCGAACCCATTTAGAATTTGGTAAGCAACTTTGGCGCAAATCTGTGTGTCAGTCATGTTTACTTGGGTGTTTCGATATACAGCAGACTAACAAGACTAGCACGGTTCACAGCGCGATACAGCGCATCAGACTAAAGACCTAACTGCCTGCCGACGTCGAGATGCTTTTCTTTTGCACAAATTTCGGTTATTTTCAGGGGATACAAATACCGTGATAACAACAATAAAAAGGTTTGTATGTCTTTTCCTGTTTTGATTTGTGACGACTCATCGTTAGCGCGAAAGATGGTGCGCAAAAGTTTACCTGAGCCATTTACCGAGCAAGTGTATACTGCTGAAAATGGTCAGCAAGCGTTGCAGTTACTTGAACAACACCCCATTTGCTTGTTGTTCTTAGACCTAACAATGCCGTTAATGGACGGTGTCGAAGTACTGCAAACCATCAAGGAAAGGTCCTTAGAAGTATTTGTGATTGTGATTTCAGGTGATATTCAGCCTCAAATGCAAGAACGAGTATTGTCACTCGGTGCGCTGGATTTTATAAAAAAGCCAGTTGACTCGGTGAGACTACACGGTGTTTTACAGCGCTTCGGTTTGTATTGATTCGCCGCTATTGAAAGCGGATGATTTAATAAAAAGTCGTGAAACGATAAATTTGTTATTGACATCTAGACGTCTATACGTCAAATTGAGCGCATGAAGAAAATGATTAGCACTACCGGCATGATGATTACCACCTTTTTTAGGGCGGTCGTTGGCTAGTGCAAACAGCAAAATCAACGAAAGCCCGCTTACACCAAGCGGGTTTTTTTTTGCATTTGATTAGAACGTTGAGGGAGATTGGGTCATGAAAGTTATGAAGTTTGGCGGTTCATCACTAGCTGATGCACAGCGCTATATGGGGGTCATGGAAATCAGTATGGAGACCCACCGGAAAGATGGTGCTGCAGTGGTTTTATCGGCTCCCAAAGGTGTAACGAACGCACTGTCTTTGCTGTGTGATGAAGCGGCGCAAAGTAAAGACTTTGGTGAACTGTTTGCCAAACTCGACATGACCTTGCACAGCATTGCAAAAGAATTGCATGCGCATTTTCCCAACTTCGATATCGAACAGGTAAGCGCCTTTATTGATGAGCGCCTCACGTCTCTGGCGGCCCAGCTAGAAGGTGTGCGATTACTTGGCATGGCACCACCGGCGGTAACCGCGGGAATCCTGAGTTTGGGCGAATACGTGTCAGTGACACTGTTTAGTCATCTGTTAACTGCAAAAGGGGTTTCCAATCAGATCATTGACCCGGTGGATCACGTTGTCGCCGAAGGTGATTATTTAGATAGTATCGCAGACCTTCAAGCCAGCCGTGCACGTTTTGATCAAATCCCAACTGATGGCAGTGAACTATTGATAATGCCCGGTTTCGTTGCCGCAAATACCTGTGGTGAGAAGGTAACGCTTGGCCGGAATGGGTCTGATTACTCTGCTGCTATCCTGGCCGCGTGTATTAATGCTGAATGTTGCGAAATTTGGACCGACGTTGATGGGGTATACAACGCTGACCCAAATCAGGTTGAGGGTGCAGTCTTATTAGACAAGCTTACCTATCAAGAAGCGATGGAGTTGTCCTATTTTGGGGCTAAGGTTTTACATCCAAAAACTATCGGTCCAATCGCTCAATTTCATATTCCATGTTGGATTAAAAATACCTTAAATCCATCTGCTTTAGGAACACTAATTAGTGCTGAACCAAGCGAACGTTGGACGAGTGTAAAAGGCATATCACAGCTTGATGATATGGCGATGTTCAACGTTGCAGGACCTGGAATGAAGGGAATGGTCGGTATGGCAAGTCGAGTCTTCGAAGTACTTGCAAACGCCAACATTTCAATCTGTCTGATTACCCAGTCCTCAAGTGAGTACAGCATTAGTTTTTGTATTCACGAGAAAGATGCGAGTAAAGCGAGGGATGTATTGGAGGACGCTTTTGCGCTGGAGCTACAGAACCAATTACTCGATCCAATAGAAGTCAGAACTGGGCTCGCCATCGTAACCTTGGTGGGTGACGGTATGCGACATCAAAAAGGCTTGGCGGCGCGATTCTTTAACGCGCTTGCACAAGCTAGAGTCAACAATGTCGCGATTGCTCAGGGATCGTCTGAGCGCTCAATCTCTACTGTTATCGAAGGCCGAAAAGGCAAAAAGGCTGTAAAAGTGATCCATCAAAATTTCTTCTCCAATTCCCATACATTGGATGTCTTTCTCGTCGGTTGCGGGACAGTTGGGGCCGAGCTCCTGAAACAAATTCAAAAGCAACAAGCGGAGCTCCGCTCGCGCAATATTCGCTTGAATGTCTATGGTATTGCTAACAGTCGTCAGTTATTGCTCGATACACAAGGCATCGACCTCAGTGAAGATTGGTCAAGCCGTCTATCGGCAAGTGATGTCGCCTTGTCTACTGGGGTGTTGAAATCCTTCGTTAATGATAATGCGCTAGTCAATCCTGTCGTTGTTGATTGCACGAGCAGTGAGCAAGTGGCCGACCAGTACCTCGATTTTCTTGGTCAAGGATTCCACGTTGTCACTCCAAACAAAAAAGCCAATACCAAATCGCTGGACTACTATCATCAGTTGCAACAAATCGCCCAGCAGACAAACCGTCAATACCTCTATGAGACCACCGTTGGTGCAGGCTTGCCAGTAATTGACAACTTGCAGAAGTTATTGAGCGCAGGTGACACATTAGAGAGCTTTGAAGGGATCTTGTCAGGTTCATTGTCATTCGTATTTGGTGAATTGGAGGACGGGAAGTCATTGTCAGAGGCAACTAAAATAGCGCGCGATAAAGGGTATACAGAGCCCGATCCAAGAGACGATTTAAGTGGTATGGACGTGGCGCGAAAACTACTGATTATGGCGCGTGAAGCCAATATGGCACTTGAGCTCGAAGATATTGAAATTGATTCGGTTTTGCCATCAACGTTTGATGACAGCGGCGACGTTGATACGTTTTTGGCCAATTTACGTCAGCTTGACGACACCTTCAGCCAACGGGTGAAAGCGGCTAAACAAGAGGGCAAGGTGTTGCGTTACGTGGGCTCTATCCGCGAGGGTAAATGTAGAGTGAGTATTCAAGCCGTGCCACTTGACCAGCCTTTGGCTGCGGTAAGAAATGGTGAGAATGCACTTGCTTTTCACAGTGCCTATTATCAACCGATTCCCTATGTTATAAGGGGATATGGAGCTGGTGCGACAGTAACCGCAGCCGGTGTGTTTGCCGATATTTTAAGAACTATGCCTTGGAAGCAAGATGTCAACTAAGGACCGAATGTGTACAACAGCGTTTGCCCCCGCATCGATAGGTAATTTAAGCCTTGGCTTTGATGTATTGGGAGCCGCACTCAAGCCAATTGACGGCAGTCTGATTGGCGATAGTGTGAGTGTTTCGCGTGCAGAAGAAACACAGTTAACCGTTGCAGGCCGATTTGCCGATCGATTGCCGGGCGAGACTTCCGATAACATTGTGATGCAGTGTTACCATTTTTTTGTAGAGAAATTAGCGGCGCTAGGACAAGTACCCCTGCCTTTGCAGTTGCACCTCGAAAAACGCTTGCCGATTGGCAGTGGTCTGGGTAGCAGTGCCGCTTCCATAGTCGCAGCTTTACATGCATTGAATGTGCATCACGATTCGCCATTTAATGCTGACCAGCTGTTATTGATGATGGGAGAGCTCGAGGGCCGAATCAGCGGCAGTGTGCATTATGACAACGTAGCGCCATGCTATGTTGGTGGTATTACCCTAATGACGGGTGATGAGCAGTCTCCTGCGGTTAAACTCCCGACGATTGACGATTGGTACTGGGTTGTGAGTTATTCTGGCTTATCTGTGTCGACCGCAGCGGCCCGTGAAATCTTACCTTCTCAATACGATATACAAGATACGATAACGTTTGGGCGTCAAATTGGCGTGTTTGTGGACGCTTTGTATCGGCAAGATCCGATTGCAGCAGCGAAGGTCATCCATGATGTAATCGCCGAGCCTTGGCGAAAAGCCTTGTTACCGGGCTTCGACCAGGCGCGCGCTTATGCTATGTCTAACGGCGCGCTCGCCTTTGGAATTAGTGGTTCCGGCCCCACAGTCTTTGGCATCGCCAGCAACTTAGATGATGCACAAAAAATAAAAACATACCTGGATCAACATTACGTACAAAACAGTGACGGGTTTTCACACGTTTGTACCATCCCCAATTGTGGGGCAACAGCAGAACAACACAGCGAGTAAGTTAGGTGGAATTAGTTAATTTAAAAGTTGCACAGCAACGGGTCGATTTTCCAACTGCGGTTAAAACGGGATTAGGACAACAGCAGGGATTATTTTTTCCAGAGGCTTTTGAGCCTTTGGATAATGTTGATCAACTGCTCGAGTTACCGCTAGTCGAGAGAAGCTTAAAGGTATTATCTCACTTGATTGGAGACGACCTTGCCCCCGAAACGTTGCAAGGCGTTGTTTCAACGGCGTTTAATTTTCCAGCCAAGGTTGAAGACATCGACAACAATATTTCATGCTTGGAATTGTTTCATGGCCCCACACTGGCGTTTAAGGATTTCGGTGGCCGCTTTATGGCTCAATGCCTGGCGAATATCAGTGATGGACAACCTATTACGATATTAACCGCGACGTCTGGCGATACCGGTGCGGCTGTAGCCCATGCTTTCCATGGAATTGACAATATCAATGTTGTGATCTTATTCCCTAAAGGAAAGATCAGCCCGTTACAAGAAAAACTCTTCACTACGCTAGGTGGTAATATCCACACAGTGGCAATTGATGCAGATTTTGATGCATGCCAAACATTGGTGAAAACAGCATTCGACGACCCCGATGTGCGCGACGGCTTGCACTTAAATTCAGCAAACTCGATCAATATTAGTCGCCTGTTAGCTCAGGTTTGTTATTACTTTGAAGCATTTGCTCAGTTACCCAAAGACAAACGCGATGAATTGGTGGTAGCCGTGCCAAGTGGCAACTTTGGTAATCTGACAGCAGGTATCATCGCTAAAACGTTAGGTCTGCCAATTAAGCGATTCATCGCTGCAACCAATGTAAACGACACGGTTCCGCGGTATTTGAAAACAGGCGAATGGTCTCCCAAAGCGACTCAAGCGACTTTGTCTAATGCAATGGATGTAAGTCAGCCAAATAACTGGCCACGTATTGAGGCGATGATGCAGCGCGGCGAATTACAGCCATCAGAGTTGATTGGTGAAATGGTTGATGAAGAAAGCACCCAACTTGCCATGCGCCATTTGGCGAAATTGGGTTACATTAGTGAGCCTCATGCGGCGGTGGCATACAGAGCACTACAGCACCAGCTAGAAGCGGGTGAACACGGCCTGTTTTTGGGCACGGCGCACCCGGCAAAATTCAGAGAGTCGGTCGAAAATGTGTTAGGTCAGCCGATTAATCTTCCTAGTGCGTTGGCAGAGGTTGCAGGGAAGGAGAGCTACGCTGTGGACCTTGCAAATGATTACCAAGCACTCAAACAGCACATGATGGCGTTACTCAAGTAAAATAGGATTGTGGGTATGACGATGTCGTGGAGCGACGTGTTAGGTGAGGAAAAGCGTCAACCTTATTTTGTCGATATGATGAATGAGATTGCGCGTCAGCGTGCTCAGGGTGTGACGGTATATCCACCGAAAGGAGATGTGTTTAACGCCTTTTCGTCAACATCCCTGGAGCAAATCAAGGTAGTGATCTTAGGTCAAGATCCATATCACGGTCCGTTGCAGGCCCATGGTCTTTGTTTTTCGGTACCGGATGGCGTCAAACCGCCGCCTTCACTCGTGAATATCTACAAAGAACTGGCGAGTGATATTGCGGGCTTTGAAATTCCGAAACACGGTAATCTGACTCGCTGGGCCGAGCAGGGAGTGTTGTTGTTGAATACTGTATTGACCGTTCAAGCCGGGCAAGCACATTCACATGCAAAGCTCGGTTGGGAGCAATTCACAGATGTGGTAGTTCAGGCAATTAGCGATTACACCCAAGGTGTCGTGTTTTTACTTTGGGGTGGTCATGCACAACGGAAAGCGGCTCGAGTCGACGAACATAAACACCACGTGCTCAAAGCCCCGCACCCATCTCCGCTCTCTGCACATAGAGGGTTTCTGGGGTGTGGTCACTTTTCCGAGACAAATAGACTTCTGACAGCCAGCAACAGGGAACCTATTGACTGGCAGGTATAAGCGAATACTGAAACGAAAAACGGCCGCAAAATATGCGGCCGTTTTGTATTATCTGATTGCGCTATCTAGGTCAAAATCCATGTCGAACTCAGCGAGTTCTTTTTCCAATCTGAAGCGGTCCTGAATTGCTTCGATTTCTCTCCATTTGCGTTTTTTACTACGTTGTTTGGTGGTCTTATTTTCACTATCTGCACTCGCGAATACATCGTTTTTATTCACGGCGATCTCCTTATAGTTATTTTCGCACACTTTAATTGTGGGTTTGTACTTGCTACTTAAATGTACAACTCACACTCTATTAATATCACAACGATGCGTAACATAAAATAGAAATATTAACTTTCAGTTAACAAACTGTGACGGTTTCATGACAGCTGAGCAGCTGACTTGATTTGATCAGAGGACAATAGGATACGTTTCTGCTGGACGAGACTATCCGCGAAACGAAACAGAGGGGCTCGGCGTAGATACCAAGCCCGATTGATACTGAGCCTAGTCTTGTTGTGCTTGGCTAAATGCCGCTATTTGTGCGGCTGTGGAAGCGTCAAATTGACTCGTGTCGAGTTTTCCATTGATACCGTCTAAAACCTGATTGCCGAGCACTTTACCCAATTCTACGCCCCACTGGTCAAATGAATTAAGGCCCCAAATAGCGCCTTGCACAAACACTTTGTGTTCATACAGGGCAATCAAAGCACCGAGAGTGAAGGGATCCAGACGTTTGAAAGTTAAGGTATTACTGGGTTTGTTTCCTGGCATGGTTTTGTGCGCGGCAATACGCTGTTGTTCACTCTCACTCAAACCTGATTGTTTCAAATCGGCTAAGCATTCATCGTAACTTTTGCCCTGCATCAATGCTTGGGTTTGACCAAAGCAATTTGAAGCCAACATGGCGTGGTGTTGCTTGGCGTTTTCGCTTTCTCCACCGTACACAGTATGCGGCAAGATGAAGTCGGCGGGTATTAACGTATGACTTTGATGAATTAGCTGATGAAAAGAGTGCTGACCATTGGTTCCTTCGCTTCCCCAAATAATTGGTCCGGTAGCACAGGCAACCGCGTGGCCATCTTGGGCAACTTGTTTGCCATTACTTTCCATATCTAGCTGTTGTACGTATGCAGGAAGTCCGCGCAAATAGTGGTAGTAGGGAAGTAAAACATGGCTTTGTGCGCCGTGGAAGTTGCGATACCAAACCCCCAATAGTGCCATAATCATCGGCATGTTTTGGTGCATTGGAGCTTCTTTAAAGTGTTGGTCCATGGCGAACGCACCCTTCAATAGCTGTTCGAAATGTTCGAAGCCAAGTGACAAGGCGATCGGCAATCCGATGGCTGACCACAGGCTGTAGCGGCCGCCGACCCAATCCCACATAGGGAAAATATTATCTTCTGCGATTCCAAATTCGACGGCGGCTTTGATATTCGATGAAACGCACACAAAGTGTTTCGCGATGTTCTGTTGAGTTCCACCTTGTTCCATAAACCATTGTTTAGCCGTCAGGGTGTTTTGGAGGGTTTCCTGCGTAGTGAATGACTTTGACGACATTAAGACTAACGTTTCCGTGTGGTCCAAATTTTTCAATACATCGCGAATATGACATCCGTCTACATTGGCGACAAAATGCACTGTGATCCCTTGATGCTGCAGAGGCTTTAGCGCTTCTGTCATTATCTTGGGACCTAAAAACGAACCGCCAATGCCGATAGCAACGACTGATTTAATTGCCTTTCCTGTGTATCCTTTGTGCGTGCCGGAATGAATACTCTCAGTAAATTCTTTAATCCTACCTAGCGTTTGTCGGACTTCAGGCATTACGTCTTGACCATCGACCAATACAGGCGCCGAGGAAAAGTTTCGCAGCGCAGTGTGTAACACCGCTCGCCCTTCGGTTGTATTAACGATCTCGCCAGCAAACATCGCGTCTCGTTTCGCTTCGACTTGGCAATGTTCGGCAAGGTTAAACAACGCTTTTAACACACCTTCATTGATGCGATTCTTGGAGTAGTCCAGTTGGATCCCACACGCCTGCATAGAAAACACTGATGCACGACTCGGATCGGCGATAAACCAGTCTCGCATATGTTGGCCTTCCATATCGGTTGCCAAATGATTGAGCGTTTGCCAGGGGGTCGATGCCGTGATGTTTGTCATTCCAATTTCCTTCGTTTAGCCAAGTTGAGCTAGCGGTTAATATTCTGATTGCTACGCAGGCTATTAATTTACTGTAGTTTATCGCTTGAGCGTAAAGGTTTTATTTATCTTTTTTGTTTCAGACGTGTTTTTTTTAACTGCAATCTGCATGGATTCGCATAAGACGTCGTTAAGCGCCACAGCGGTATGTAAAAACTTGCCTACTCTGACAACAAAATAGTGTAAAGCGTCTTTTTTAACACAAAAAGACAGCGTTGTCATTTTTGTTACAAAGCACTTGCTCTGTTGTCAGCAATATTTTCAATCGGAAGGGAAGTGGCGATACGGTGGGTTAACCTAGTCCGTATCGCCAAATGAATGATTAGGCCTTTTTAACCACTAAAGACTTCATATCGCGGCTATATCGCCGCAAGTAACCTTTGAAGTCCTCTAGGATTAGGTAGTTCATCGGCACGACAAAGAGTGTAATCAGCGTCGCGAATAGAATGCCGAATCCCAAACTGACGGCCATGGGAATGAGAAATTGAGCTTGCGTTGATTTTTCAAACAGCAGAGGCATTAGACCGGCGAAGGTCGTGAGTGATGTCAGTAATACCGGCCTGAAGCGCCTACCTCCAGCATCATAAACGGCCTTTTTAATTTTCTCTCCCGCCAGTCTGCGCTGATTAACATAATCAACCAGTACCAGCGAATCGTTGACCACAACACCCGCCAGTGCCAGCATTCCCATAAAGCTCAGCATGGTTAAATCAATTCCCATAATCCAATGACCGACGACGGCGCCAATCATGCCGAACGGGATAACGGACATGACGATAATCGGTTGTGAATAAGATTTAAACGGTATTGCAAGCAATATGTAGATTAGCAATAATAGTCCAATGCCGCCGATTGCTAGTCCTTGCGAAGATTCTCTTTGGTCGCGTGCTTCCCCCGCGAGTTCGAAGCTTATGCCTGGATAGGCGCCAATGACACTATAAAGCCAACCCTCAACCTCTTCTATTACCAGCGACATGTCAGCATTTTGTTTATCGAAATCGGCTGTAACATTTAGCGTCCGTTGACGATCAACGCGAAGAATCTCATTCGGACTTAAGCCAGGGTACACGTCAGCAACTTGCCATAGCGGGACCTCTTGATTAGGTCCCACACGAATCATCATCTGCTCCAACGTTTCGATTGATTGCCGTGCCTCTTGAGGGTAGCGAACCATCACGCGAACTTCTTCTCGACCGCGTTGTACTCGCTGCACCTCAAAACCGTATACTGCTTGACGGACTTGACCCGCGACTGTATTCAAGTCCAATCCGAGCAATCTAGCTTCGGGTTTTAACTCAAGCTGCAATTCCTCTTTGCCGTCTGACATCGAGTCTTCGATATCAAATACCCCTGCATACTCGGTTAATTTTTGTTTAAGTTCCTCGCCTAATACGGTCAAAGCCTCGGTGTTGTGGCCTTTGAGTTCGATATCTATGGGGGCACCACCCCAACCGCCAATTTCGGCCCGATAGTTGAGTTGCTCCGCTCCGGGAACTTGTCCCACACGTTTACGCCACTCATTAACGATATCTTGGGTAGTAACATCCAACGTTCTATCTTCAGGAGGAACCGTTTCAACTCGCACACGACCGGTTGTCGCGTTGCGTCCTCCACTAATAGAGTAGATGTTGCGGATAACTGATTCGCCGGTAACTGGGTCCCGGTAGACGTCTCGGAGATCCTGCGCGTGCTGAGTCATTGCGCGGACGATGCTATCCGTTGTTTCAAACGCGGTTCCAGATGGCATGATGACGTTGGCGGTCGCTATCTCACTCTGAATACGCGGGAAGAAGATGAATTTGGTGTGGCCACTGGAAATAGTTCCCATCACCATGATAAAACACGCAACCATCAAGGTTAGTGTCGCATATCGCCATCGCATTGCATGGGCTAAAGCCGGTTGGTAGACCTTTTCGATCATAACTTCGAGAGAGCGTGCAATACGTTGTTGAATCTGCGACAGCTTAGAAGTCTTCTTAGCTTGTGGACGCACGTGTTTAAGGTGAGCCGGCAGAATTAGCTTAGATTCAATCAGCGAGAACAATAGAACGGGTACAACGACGTAGGTAATTGATGCATACCAACTACCTCGACCACTTTGAAACGCCAACGGTAAGAACGCTGCGGCAGTCGTGAGGATACCAAAGGTCACCGGCACAGCGACTTCTCGAGTTCCTTTTATTGCTGCATACAGAGGCTCTTCACCTCGTTGTAAATGCGAGTAGACATTCTCACCTGTGACGATGGCATCATCCACGACGATTCCGAGTACTAGGATGAACGCAAACAAACTCATGAGATTGATACTCACGCCGAACAGAGGCATGAATAAAAATGCGCCTAAGAAGCACATTGGGATCCCCAGGCAAACCCAGAAAGCGACCGAAGGACGCAAAAACAGTGCAAGCATCGTGATAACGAGCAAAGCGCCTTGCCAGGCGCTGGTCGTTAATGTAGCAAGACGTGCCTTAATTGGCTCGCTGCGGTCTCGCCAGTATGCCATTTCTAAGCCTTGCGGTAATTCAGGCTGTTTGTCGACTATGTAGTCTCGGACGGCTTGGGTGATATCGATGATGCTTTCAGCGCCAGTTCTGAATACTTCGATTTCTACTGCTGGTACACCATTAAAGCGTGTTCGTAATGGTGTTTCTTCAAATTCATCCCGTATTTGCGCGATATCGCCTAAGCGAATCATGCTGCCGTCTTGTGTGGTGATGATGGGTAGTTCGGCGAAATCGGCCGCGTTGTATGCTTGTCCTCTACTTCGAATGAAGATTTCACCACCTTCAGTCCTCAAGTTACCAGCAGACACATCGCGAGAGTTCTGGCGCAGGATATTGGCGACTTGTTCAAGGGTTATGTCATACTGGCGCAGTGCCCATTCTGGGATTTCAATTGACATTTCAAACGGTAGGGTACTGTCCAACGCGGCTTGCGTAACCGCATCTAGCTGTGCCAGTTCGTCTCGCACATCTTCAGCCATACGGCGCAACGTAACAGCGTCATAATCGCCGTACAGCACGACACCGATGGCATCTTGACGCCATTGCGGAACCTGAATGAGTAAGTTTTCCGCATCGATGGGAAAATTATTGATCGCGTCGACGCGTATTTTGACTTCTTCTAGTAGAGTCCTGACATCATATCCATCGAGTGCTTCGATCGAAACCGTGGCGCCACCTTCGCGACTGGTTGAACTCAATTGACGAATACCCTCAAGATCTTGGATTGCTTCTTCGATCTTGATGGTGATCCCTTCTTCGACTTCTTGCGGTGAAGCGCCCGGCAATGACATGCTCACATTGACGTTGCGAATTTCAATTTCGGGGAACATGTCGACAGGTACTTTTGCGTTCATCACGTATAAACCCGCGAGCATGATCACAACCAATAAAATATTGGCGGCGACATCGTTCTTTGCAAACCAAGCTATCATTTCTATTCCTCCGCTTTACTCTGCGCTGCTAGCGCTGGCGGCAGAACTGGCACTAGTGCCGCGAGCCTGCTCATCTTGCTTATCTGCCACGATAGGACTCTCTCCTCTGGAGCGTTCCTGCGGTACCCCGTCTGTCATTGAGCGCACGCGTGTTCCATTGGGCAGGTTAGCAGTAGGCGTCAGAATTAGAATATCTTGTGTGGTTAGAGGGTCGTTAATCGAGCTTCCAGTAGCAATCGAATTTTGACTGTAATTTGAAAGTTGATTCGCGGCTACCACGACCGACTCACTGTCGGTCCACAAGGGCGTGACTTGGCGTTTTTGCAGCGCGCCGTCTTTGGCAATGCTAACCATGAAATCTTGTGATACCGCTCTGCGAGGAATAACGAAAACATTGTCGTAGCTGTTTCCGGCGACTTTGGCTCGGACAAACTGACCGACGCGCATTGCTGGTCGTTCGTCATTATTGATGAAAGGATCTCTTACCTGCGCCACGACATATAACATTCTAGTGGCGGGGTCGAATGCACCTTCAGTGCGCACGATTTCCCCCTGCCAGCGGTATGTACGACTACCCATGTCACTCTCCAGCACGACTTGCGCACCGCGACCATTGGCTGAATTTTCGACCAATGCCAAGTGTTCTAAATCGTGAATTTTTATCGGCAAGCGAACTTCAACAGCATCTGTGCTGTAGATTTCAGCGATGGCTTGGCTTGGGGTTACGACTTGACCAATATCAACCATTTGCGCCAATACCTTGCCATCGAATGGGGCCACAATTTTTGTCCGGTCGAGGTCAAGTTGTGCCTTTTCCAGTCTGGATTTCGCTGCCTGCAGGGCCGCTTTGGCAGCTTCGACTTGTGGGATTCTCAAAGCAAGCTGCCTCGCGGCATCGCTTTGCGGTTTTTCGTTCCAGTCTTGGGCGGCAAATTCCGCTTGTGCTTGTTCTTGAAGGTAGGCTACTTCAGCTTCCGCAGCGGCTGAAGCGGCGACATCGACTTCGAACCGGAAATCTCGATCTTCAAGTTGCACGAGAACATCACCTTTTTTGAAGCTACCTCCCGCGCGAATATTAGGCGATACGGCAATCACCTTACCGTTAATTTCGGACACCAGACGCGTTTCTGTCAGCGCTTTTGCCGTTCCGTAAGAATCAACCCATACATCGTAAGACTGAGTCGTCAACGGACGTGTTTCAACGGCAACACTGGGGGCAGGACGGTCACCACCCCAGCGGTTGGCTTCAGGTTTACTGCCAAATAATGCAGTGACGACACCAAAGGCGACGCCTAGAATAATGAGTGATACGATACCGTGTATTAACCATGGCGCTTTGCGCTCATAGACTGGCCGAGCGGCCTCATTTGAATGTGTATCGCTGTTATGGCTCATGTTTTCCTCCAATATGCGTGCAGCCTAATGGTCGCCGTATTTCCATTTGAATCATTGGTTACTATTCAGGATACCGTTTTTCAAGACGGCACTTTCCTTATTTACACTACCTTTACGCAAAAACGATGCGTTTGGACTACTCGCGATAAGTGGGTTTGCGATGTGGCTAGCTCTAATGGCTGTTGAGCCAAGTCAGAGCCTGTTGTGAATTACTGAAAACTTGAGTTTTATGGCGGATTTCTGATTGATTGACCGTTTCGACATAGCTCTCGACAAATCGGCTTTTTACAATAATGGCTTTTGCTGTCAATGGGTGACTTAGCAGTGCTTGGTTGAATTGCTCTGTGATATCCCAAGCGTCCGGTGTTGCACCTTCAAACTCAGTTAAATCAACGCAAATTAAAAAGTGTGAAGGCGCAAGCTGCGCAATGGCATGGTCAATCGCTTCACAACATTTGAGCGTGCCTTCAGCATTAAAACTTCCCCGAGAAGCTACGTGAATGGTCTTACCGTCTATTTTTACCTGGAATTGTCCGTGCTGGGTTAACAATATTCCAATCCTAATTCGCGATTGCCTAGAGGAAATAATAGACCATTAATTGCGGAATTGAATGAAAAGCTCAAGCCACTGCAGCTTGAGCTTTGTCAGTTTTAGAAGCGCGCTTTCAATAAGGCTTCGAGTTTTTCTTGGTCTGCAGCAAAGTTACGGATACCTTCAGCCAACTTTTCTGTCGCCATGGCATCCTGATTGTGTGCCCAGCGGAAGTCATTTTCACTTAGTGGTGTGGGGGGCGGTGTATGACTTTCGGCGACAGTCAATTTCTGGGTAAGCTCTCCAGGCGTGTTTGCCAATGTTTCCAACAACTGTGGACTGATCGTCAGGCGGTCACAACCGGCTAGCTCAATGATCTCATCGGTATTCCGAAAGCTCGCGCCCATGACAACGGTTTTGTAACCGTGTTGCTTATAATAGTTGTAGATTTTGGTAACTGACAAAACGCCAGGGTCGTCTGCTGGCGCATAACTTTCTTGGCCAGTATTCTTTTTATGCCAATCCAAAATACGGCCGACAAAGGGGGATATGAGGTAAACGCCAGCTTCCGCACAGGCTTGTGCTTGGGCAAAACTAAACAGTAGAGTTAGGTTGCAATTTATACCCTGTTTTTCCAATTGTTCGGCAGCTTTTATTCCTTCCCACGTTGACGCAATTTTAATCAATATGCGCGATTTATCGACACCGGCATCTGCGTATAGTTGGATGAGTTTTTCGGCCTTTCGGATTGTTGCTTGGGTATCGAATGACAATCGTGCATCGACTTCAGTAGAAATGCGCCCTGGAATGATTTCTTGGATTTGTTGGCCGATACTTACGGCCAAACTATCACTCGCATTCTCAATCTGTGTTTGCTCATCACCTCCGACAGCTTTTCCATAGGCAATGGCTTGTGTGATTAAGTTTTCATACTGAGGTAATTCAGCCGCTTTTAGCAATAGCGACGGATTGGTTGTTGCGTCAACTGGTTGGTATTTTCGGATAGCGTCGATATCCCCGGTGTCTGCTACAACGGTGGTCATCGAGCGCAATGAAGTTAATTGATTGCTCATTGGCGTTCCTTACATTCTAGTTGGCTATAGGGTAACTGCGTGAGCGATCAATCGCTAGCGCAATAGACTATTTTCGAAGAATTTGTCACTCAGATATTGGTTTTTTCGATCTCGCCGCAATAAACCCCGTAATAGATTAAACCTTGCCGTCAATTGCGGCGGCTTTTCTGTGCCTTTTTGTACTGTTGGAGTTGTTATGTTTGTTGTGTTGTCGCCCGCAAAAAATTTGGACTTAGAGCCGATTTCTTTAAACCTTGAAACAACCCAACCCGCATTGCTCGATGATGCCAAAACACTGGTTAAACAATGCAAGACACTCTCGCCAGCAGATTTGTCCAGTCTAATGGGCATCAGTGATAAGCTGGCTATCCTCAATGCTGAGCGCTTCAATAGCTTTGATTTCCCCTTTACTACGGAAAATGCCAAAACGGCACTACACATGTTTAACGGTGACGTCTACACAGGTCTAGATGCCGCTTCTCTGACTGAAGAAGATTTGGCGTTTGCACAACAACACGTGCGTATTTTATCTGGGCTCTATGGCGTGTTGCGTCCTCTTGACCTCATGCAAGCATACCGCTTGGAAATGGGGACATCGCTGCAAAATGTGCGCGGTGACAACTTGTATCAATTTTGGGGCGCACGCGTCGCCGAACAGATAAACCGAGAATTCCCAAACGAAGATTCTGAAGTGCCGGTGTTAATTAACCTTGCGTCAAATGAGTATTTCAAAGCGGTGAGTAAAAAAGCACTCGATGCTAAAGTTATCACACCGGTCTTCAAAGACGAAAAGAATGGTAAGTTCAAAGTCATCAGCTTTTTCGCCAAAAAAGCGCGCGGTCTGATGGCGCGCTATATTATCGCGAATCGCATCACAGACGCGGCACAATTGACCCAGTTTGATTCGGCCGGGTATCAATATCAACCAGCCCAAAGCACCGAGACAGAATTGGTGTTCACTCGACCTGAGCAGAGTTAAGTTGCTTACGCCCCCATCTTGGCAAAAAACAATTCAGCACGAGCGATAATGCGGTAGTCGAAGCGTCATTGTTGTGTTGCAGGCGGGACTCGTCTATACCTGACAGAGGAATCTATATGACCTTAGGCCCACAATGCTGGGCATAGCCGAGTTAGACGGGAGACACGATATGGAACTTGGACAGTTTTCGGTGAGTTTAGCCGTGCAGGACATGCTTAAATCTAAAGCATTTTATGAAGCGTTGGGATTCAAAGCATTGGAGGGGTGTGGTTCAGTACAAGACAACTGGTTAATTATGCAGAACGGCAGCACGGTTATCGGTTTGTTTAAAGATATGTTTGAACACAATATCCTGACGTTCAATCCTTCTGACGCACGCGCTATTCAGCAACACATGAGCGCTGTGGGAATTGAACCAGTCAAATCTATCGAAAGTGATTCAGGGCCGTGTCACTGCGTGTTTGTAGACCCTGACGGCAATCAAATTATGTTTGACCAGCATTGAACTGAGTGATGTTAATCGACGTACAGTTTTTGTGAAAAACTTAGCGTTTGTGTTTGCTCGCCTTGCTGTATGTCGATATTAAAACGATAGGTTTCCATATCTCGGTAGGATAAAACTGCCAGATAATAGACGGCATCACCTTCGTTGACGCGTTTAAACGAGAGCGGTTTACTCGTACCAATCAAATTTTTGGCAGTTCCCGATACCGCCGGCATCAGCGCTTTTTTCGTATTCTTATCAAGTACCGATATATTGACCAGGGCATTGAATCGACTGCGCACGATGCCATTTGCCTTGGCTATCTCTGGGGTTAAAAAGGTCGTGCTGACAACCATGTAATGCACGTCCCACTGCCCCAAGGTTTGTTTTTGCTCTGCTGTTGCCACCTGACTGAACAAGCTGACGCCAATGGCTAACAACCATACTTTTAACTGCATAGTATTCCCTCGTGCTAAAAGCGCCCAAACATGTCGCCTAGTAAGATACTGATAAATTGCAATCCGATGATCGCAATCAGGATTGATAAATCTAGTCCACCCATCGGTGGAATGATCTTACGAATGGGGCGTAACATTGGCTCAGTTAGTTGCATCAGAACATACTCAATTGGGTTACTTCCTTGACTTACCCAGCTCAGAATTGCACGCAGAATCAACACCCAAAACACCAGTTCGAATCCCTGTCGGATAACATCAAAAAATGCAGAAATGACGATCGCGAGAGGGTTTAAGTTTGAACCAAATAACAAGCCAATAGTGAGTAACTTTAGGCCTGAGACAATCAGTGCAAATAAAAAAGTAGCGGTGTCAAATGCGCCAATTGAGGGGATTACCCTGCGCAAAGGCCCAACAACTGGGTGTGTGGCTTTAACCACTACCTGGCTCAACGGATTATAGAAGTCAGCGCGCGTCATCTGTAACCACAAGCGCAACAGCACTACCATCAGATAAAGATTGAATAAGGTCGAGATAAGGAAATACGTAGCATTCATAGTGTGATTCTGGCCCTAAAATTGTTCTGACATCTGTTTTGCTCGCGTCACTGCCGCTCGCATTGCGTTGCTTACCAACGATGATAGACCACCTTGTTGAAAGGTATCCACTGCCTGAGCCGTTGTTCCGCCCTTTGAGGTCACATTTTGTCGCAACTGTGACAATTCTAGATCAGGATTTTCAATGACCATATGAGCAGCACCCAGCATGGCTTGTTGCACAAGTTCTCGTGCTTGACGTTGATTAAATCCCATGTTCTGGGCTTCAGCTTGCATTGCCTCGAGAAATAAAAAGAAATAAGCAGGAGAGCTACCCGCTGCAGCGATTACTGCATCTATCTTGGCTTCTTCACCGACCCAAATGATTTCCCCGACAGCTTTCAACAGCTCACCACAGTTCTCTCGCTCGTCCTCACTGACGTTGGCGCCGGCAAATAATCCCGTCATTCCTTTGCCGATTGCGCTTGGTGTATTCGGCATCGCCCGCACCCACTTGGCCGCCGCAGGCTGCATTTCCATCAACCGCGAGACGTTGATCCCTGCGGCAATTGATAAAAATACCTTGTTGTCGTCAATCAGTTCACTATCCAATGCCGCCAACACGTCAGCCATAATTTGCGGCTTAACAGCCATTACGACTATATCGGCGAACGCAAGTACTGCATCGTTGTCGGTGGTAATATGAATACCGAATTCGTCTTGCAATGCCAGTAATTTTTCCATTGACGGATTGCTCGCTACGATTAGCTCGGGAGAATAACCTGACGCTACCAATCCCCCGATAATACTGCGGGTCATATTCCCTGCACCGATAAATCCTATGGGTTGTATTTGCATAACACCTCTACTGTTGTTTTGGGGCGCGAGCACCAAATATGGCGGTTCCAATGCGGACCATGGTCGAACCTGCGTGAATCGCAGCGCTCATATCGTTACTCATGCCTATTGATAGTGTATCTATGGATGAATACTGCTGTTTCAAGCGCTCAAATGATGCCTTAAGCTGAGTAAATGCCTGAACTTGTTGTTCTGCAGTTGGATTAGCTCGGGGAATTGCCATTAGTCCGCGTAAGGTGACATTGGGCAATGCGCTGATACCTTTAGCCAACGCTTCTACCTCTTGGAGTGTAACCCCTGATTTGCTCTGCTCATCGTCGATATTAACTTGGATAAGTAATTGTAGAGGCGTTTTATTCGCAGGTCTTTGGCTGGATAAACGCTGTGCTATTTTTAGCCGATCAACGCTCTGTACCCAGTCGAAATGAGCTGCGACCAGACGAGTTTTATTGGATTGCAATGGTCCGATGAAATGCCACTCGATATCCGATAGATCCTGCATTTCTTCAATTTTTTCAACACCTTCCTGAACATAGTTCTCGCCAAATAATCGTTGCCCGCTGTCATACGCTTGTCGTAAATCAGATACCGGTTTGGTTTTACTTACGGCTAGCAATTTGACTGAATTTGCTGGACGATGGGCTTCATTGATGGTTTGCGCAATCATCTTTTGTGCGTGCGCGAGCCGATCTGCTATTGTTTGCATAGCGTGTTAATAAATCATCGGAGATACAGGCTTTGGATATTACCGAACTTTTAGCCTTTAGTGTGAAAAACAACGCATCAGATTTGCATTTGAGCGCCGGATTACCCCCTATCATTCGTGTCGATGGCGAAATGCGCCGGCTCAACGTACCAGAGCTGGATCACAAGCAAGTCCATGCACTCGTATACGAGATCATGAACGACATGCAGCGCAAAGAGTATGAGGAGAATCTTGAAACAGACTTCTCGTTCGAAGTGAAAGATCTCTCCCGTTTTAGGGTTAATGCCTTTGTTCAAAATCGCGGCGCAGCTGCTGTGTTGCGGACTATCCCAAGTAAGGTACTAACTTTGGATGATTTAGGGGCACCGGCCATATTCAAAGACATCATTAATCAACCAACCGGTATCGTGCTTGTAACGGGTGCTACTGGTAGCGGTAAAAGTACGACGCTGGCGGCCATGATTGACCATATCAATACGCATAAGCGCGAACACATTTTGACGATTGAAGATCCGATTGAATTTGTCCATGACAATAAACTTTCGGTGATAAATCAGCGCGAAGTTCATCGAGATACGCACAGTTTTTCAAATGCATTACGCAGCGCCCTGCGTGAAGACCCTGATGTCATCTTGGTTGGTGAATTGCGGGATTTAGAAACTATTCGCCTTGCCATCTCAGCGGCTGAAACTGGACACCTTGTGTTTGGTACCTTGCACACCAATTCCGCACCAAAGACCATTGATCGGATCATCGATGTATTTCCAGCTGAGGAAAAATCCATGGTGCGTTCCATGCTGTCGGAATCGCTCCGTGCGGTTATTTCACAGACGCTGCTAAAGAAAATCGGAGGTGGCAGGATAGCTGCTCACGAAATCATGATCGGGATACCGGCGATTCGGAACTTGATTCGCGAAGACAAAGTGCCGCAGATGTACTCGGTTATTCAAACCGGCCAGGCCCATGGCATGCAGACGATGGATCAATGCCTGCAAAAATTGGTCGGTGCGGGTGTTATTTCACCGCAAGACGCTGCGGCGAAGTCTATCGATAAACAACCAAAACCAGGATTTTAATCTGCTATGCAATCACTCGATGACTACTTGAGCAAAATGGTAGAACTGTCGGCGTCTGATGTGTTCATTACGGTCAATTATCCGGTGAGCGCAAAAGTTAATGGGCAACTTATGCCTCTCGACGACCATAATTTGTCTGAACATGATGCATTGTCTTTAGTGCATCAAGCCATGAACGCCGCACAGCAAGCGGAATTTGAAAAAGACAAAGAATGTAACTTCGCAATAGCCCGAGACGGTATAGGCCGATTTCGTTGTAGTGCTTTTTGGCAGCGAGACCTCGCTGGTATGGTTATCCGTCGCATTGTGACGCAGATCCCTCATGCTGATGATCTGGGGTTACCTCCAGTGCTCAAAGATATCATCATGTCCAAGCGAGGCTTGGTATTGTTTGTCGGTGGCACAGGTACGGGTAAGTCCACCTCACTCGCAGCCCTTGTTGGCCATCGCAATGAGCATTCACGTGGACACATTTTGACCATTGAAGATCCAATCGAGTTTGTACACGAACACAAAAACTGTGTGGTTACTCAGCGCGAAGTCGGGATTGATACGTTGTCTTTTGATGACGCGCTAAAATCGTCTCTGCGACAAGCGCCGGATGTGATCTTGATTGGTGAAATCCGCTCGATGGAGACCATGGAATACGCTATGTCTTTTGCGGATACCGGGCATTTATGTGTGGCAACGTTGCACGCCAACAACGCAAATCAAGCCATTGAGCGGATCATGCATTTGGCACCAAAAGACATGCACGATAAGTTGCGTTTTGACCTGAGTCTAAATATTCGCGCGATTGTCGCACAGCAACTCGTTCCGACCGTAGATGGAAACGGGCGTGTAGCTGCGATTGAAATTCTACTCAACTCACCTTTGGTTACCGATCTGATACAGCGCAATGAAATCGGTAGCTTGAAAGATGCGATGAAGAAAGGCAAAGAGCAGGGGATGCAAAGTTTTGATATGGCGCTCTATGACCATTACAAAGCTGGCCGTATTTCATTGGATCAAGCGTTGCATCACGCCGATTCGCCAAACGACTTGCGCTTGATGATCAAACTAGACACCGACGAAGGTACGAGTTTGGGTTCATTGTCGAATGTTTCTATCGATATGGACTAGCCGTTTGCTGATTTTTCGCGATTTCGATCGTTTTATGGTGTTTCGAGTAAAGCAACTGTTAGAAGACAGTGGCATACCATGCTTTATTAAAAACGAGTTTTTATCCGGCGCAATCGGGGAGGTTGCGCCGCTGGACGCTCAACCAGAAGTCTGGCTGAGCGACGACGAATGGCAGCTAAAAGCGGAGCAGCTTATCGCTGATTTCACCTCGCAATCTGAGCAGCAACGTGCGTCTGGTGATTGGGTGTGCTCGAATTGTGGCGAAGCAAACGACGCAAGCTTTGTGATTTGTTGGCAATGCCAAACAAACCGCGAATGAACTTGCGTTATAACACGCAGTGGTGCCTTCTGAGATACACCCTGTAAAGCTGACGATGGACTATGCTGTCGTCGATTGGCTAGCGTTTGGGGACGACTGCGGACATGAAAATATCATGTAAATTATCGAGATATTTCTCCGCGCTACCCGTGTTAAAACACACAATACTATCCTGTTCAGAGATTAATCCTTGTGCTTTTGCGGTAGACAAGGCTGCAACGCATGCGGCTCCCTCTGGACTGATCCACATCGCGTATTGTTCGAATATTTCGCGACTCACGGTTTTCATATCCTGTTCGGACACACTGATCGCTCCGCCTTCACTTTCGCGGATAACGGCTAGAACAGCCTTGTGACCAACCCCACCGGGCACATTGATGCCAGTGGCAATTGTATCGCCACCTGATGTGGCCACTGTATCAGTTAAGTCATGTTCGATAGCGTGAACGATAGGGGTGTTGTTTTCGCTTTGTACCGCAATGATTTTGGGCCGATGTTTGCCAATGACGCCTATTTCTTCGAGTTCGTCGAAGGCTTTCCACATGCCTAAAATGCCGGTTCCACCGCCAGTTGGATACAACACTGCATCCGGCAGCTTCCACTCTGGTTTTAAGCCTGGCCAAGGTTCAGCTAACTCAAGCCCCATGGTTTTCTTACCCTCGATGCGCCAGCCAGGCTCTTGGAATGTTGCACAGTTAAAAAACCCCTGAGGTACATAATGGCGTTTCATGTATTCACCCGCTTCTCGGATTGTTCCTTTAACGAGGTCGATGCTAATATCCGGATTTTTAAGTGCTGCCACTGCGACACTGCCCATGATATTAAGCGGTGTGTCGTCGGGCATAACTACCGCCACTTTATACCCCAGGGTACTACCATATGCGGTTAATGAGTCACCAGCATTCCCTTGTGTTGGAACCGTCAGTTGAGTGAGTCCGTAATGCTTCGCCATTGTTGCCACCATCGACATCCCTCGGTCCTTGAAGCTCCCGGTCGGATTTGCGCCATAGCCTTCATAGCGCTGGCCTTCGTCTTTGATGTAAACGGTTAGACCCAAGTTTTTACACAGTGCGTAATCACTGATCTCGATCATCGGCGTGTAGCCTTCCCCCAAGCTAACAACACAATCCGGTTGATGTTGCTTGTCAAACGGTAACAGGGCCCCAAACCGCCACATACTTTTCTCTTCAGGTTGGTACCAAGAATTGTCTGGGAAATCAGTTTTGATTTGTTCGACATCCAGGACTAAACGGACTGGGCGATTGTCGTTAGGACACAAGTTCATCGGTTTATCGACTGGGTAAGTTTGTCCACAATCGGTGCATTCATAATGTTTAACGTATTTCATGTAATCGGACTTAGTTTCAGTGTTATTGATTAATCTCGGCACGACGCATCGGCATCGCATCTATGGTAGTGAATAACGTTTCAAGATCGAGTTCATTGGATTGTGCTTTAACACTGCCGTCAAGTCCAACTAGCACCACTGCATGGTCTTGGATTAGGTCTTTCAAGGCCGCCACTGAGTATTGACTTGGCGAAGCTATCGTCGGCCAACTAGTCACCTGTCGTTCTTCGACAAGTAAGACGAGTATTCGACGCTCTTCGATGTCCGCAGCAGTGCTTTCCAAAAATGTCATGAGGCTAGATTTGGTATCGATACGTTCGAGGTCGACAATCAGCACTCGGTGCTTGAATCGCAACGACTTAAGCGCTTGATAGGGCTTTGAGACTGCTGGTGGAATAAATGCGACGGCTAATACTATGGGAATGAACCACAACCATCTCATTTTGCGTAAACTGTTTGTTGTATTCATTTTTTCAACCGCGGTACTCTCAAACAAGATTATCGTACGCTCTAGGAAGAGATTTAGTTGATTACAATTCTAAGAAAGTGGATTTTTGTTGGCATATTGGCGCTCACGCTATTGGGTTGGAACACCTGTGTTCAGAGTGAGCCATTGGCAACGGCCTCAGGGCCGCATATCGTCGTAGAGCTTGTCAGTGAATACACCTCATGGCAACTGGGCGGTACTGCTGTTATTGGCGTTCACTTGCAACCTGAGGAAATGTGGCACACCTACTGGAGAAACCCTGGCGACTCAGGTGAAGCCCCCGTTATCAATATTACCAGCGTGCCAGAACTGGAATTCGGTGAAATTCACTGGCCACTGCCAAAAGCGATACCCGTGGCCCATTTGGTTAACTATGGCTACGAGGGTAGCAATTTATTGATCTTAACGGCCCCAGTGCCGGATGATTTGACGTCCGAATCTATCCAGGTCAACGCAAGTTTATCTTGGTTAGTATGCAAAGAAGACTGTATCCCTGGTAGCGCAGAGTTAAGCCTGACAGTGCCATTGGCGGCGAATGCGACACCGTCTGAGCATGCGGCTCTTTTTGAGCAAACAAGACAAACGTGGCCGTCGCCTAAAACCCTTCATGGGCAATTTGAAGTCAATCAGGAGCACATTGTGGTTGAGGTCGATACCGACGCATTGCCAGGCTTCGATGTTGAAGATGAATGGCGCATGTTTCCATTTTCGTCCGTTGCCATTGATCACGCAGCGCCTCAGCAGCCTATACTGATGGCGGGGAAAGCACAGTTTGTGTTGAGCAAATCGCCTTATTTTGATGACGCTACTGATACATTGAACTGGTTGCTGTCCAATGGCCAAAGTGGTTATTACCTGTCTACGACAATGAATGTAGTTTCGACGCAACAAATTGATTCGAGCTCTGCACCACTGATGACGTTGCAGGGCATATTACTCGTCACTGCCATGGCCTTTCTAGGTGGGTTAATTCTCAATGTAATGCCCTGTGTGCTGCCCGTATTATCGATTAAAGCGCTGGCGTTGCAGCAAGACAAGGGGCCGCTCTTACATCAATGGGCATATTGTATCGGTGTACTTTTCAGTTTCAACGCGTTTGCAGCGATTATCATTGCATTACAAATCAGCGGTGAGCAAGTTGGCTGGGGGTTTCATATGCAACACCCCTACGTAGTGGTTGCATTGAGTTTTTTATTTACCTTTATCGCTTTGGTACTCTTTGACGCTCTCCAAGTCGGAACCCGGCTATCGGGAGTAGGACAGAGCCTAGTGGGAGGCTCTGGCTTCAGCGCTCATTTCGCAACAGGTGTGTTGGCGGTCATTGTCGCATCACCTTGCACAGCCCCTTTTATGGCGGCTGCACTCGGCGTAGCGTTAGTCAGTGACGCAGCTGTCACTTTATTGATTTTCAACGCATTGGCGCTTGGGTTTGCGTTACCGATGACGTTACTATTTGCATCAACTCGTGTTCGCGCGCGACTGCCCAAACCGGGCAAGTGGATGGTAACACTGAAACACCTGCTAGCCTTTCCAATGCTGGCAACGGTCGCTTGGCTATGTTTTGTCTACCTTGGGCAAACCAATAGCGCGCAGCAATTTGTGCTAATGGTGAGCTTAGTTGGTTTTGCCTTGGGTGTTTACTTGCTCAATCAAACGCGTCGTCCTTGGATTCAAGGCATCGCAATCTTGGGCGTTCTAGTCGCATTGATTACCCCTTTCTCGTTACAAACCCCAACGCCTTCGACGACAGCATCAGCTGCGAGCAGCGATTTCACCATCGCTTTTGATGCGCATCGTTTGGAACAGTTGAGGGCCGGTGGCGAGATAGTGGTAGTAAATATGACGGCAGATTGGTGCATAACGTGTAAGGTCAATGAACAAATCGCTTTTACTGATAGCGCGCTAAAAACGGCGCTAAAACAAGACGGTGTAACGTATATGGTTGGCGATTGGACCAATAAGAACCAGGACATCTTAGATTATTTGAGCCAATATCAACGGGCTGGCGTACCCTTGTATGTGGTTTACGCGGGTGACAAGAGCGCTCAAATATTACCTCAAATTTTAACCCCAAAGATTGTGCTTGATGCGATAGCGCAAGCACAACAGGAGCTACAGCAATGATGAAAATAATGAGAGCCATGGCGCTGACGTTCGCCGTTAGTTTTTCGACACACGCGGCAATTAAAATTGACTCACCTGCCCCAAGTTTTGCACTGCAAAACAGTAAGGGGGAATCTGTGTCTTTGGAAGATTACCGCGGAAAATTTGTGGTGTTGGAATGGACAAATCACCTTTGTCCTTATGTTAAAAAGCATTATGAAAGTGACAATATGCAGTCTCTTCAGCGTAAATTCACGGACCAAGACGTTGTGTGGTTATCGGTCATCTCATCGGCACCAGGTAAGCAAGGCTATGTGGATGCTGCCCAAGCTGACCAATTGACAGCGTCTAGAAACGCGGCTCCAACACATGTCCTATTTGACCCGGAAGGCATCGTTGGTAAGCAGTATGCCGCAAAGACAACCCCACATATGTACATCATTAACCCGGAAGGTGAGCTGAAATATGCGGGTGGTATCGATAGCATAAAATCGGCAAACCCCGCCGATATCCCAAAGGCAATTAATTATGTTGATGTCGGACTCGACGCGTTACTCAACGGCGAAACTATCGACAAAACGCTTACACCACCTTACGGTTGTTCGATTAAATACAAAAGCTAATTAATCGAATGTCTAAGCAGCAACCGGTATGCGGCTAAATGGCCCATTTCCGGTTGCAATGAAACCGCTAGCTATTTAGCCTGAGGGGCCCAAACTAAAACGAATCGGCGTGATTGTCGAACCAGCTTTGTAAGATGATACAAGCCGATACGCTATCGATTTTTCCTTTGTCGAGTTTTTTGAAGCCGCCTAGTTCAAATAGTTCAGCTTTCGCGTCCACTGTGGTTAAGCGTTCGTCCCACAGCGCTACAGGCTTGTTAAAGCGCCCCTGTAGGCGGTTCGCAAAGGTTTTGGCACGTTGTGATATCGCTTGTTCTGTTCCGTCCATATTGAGAGGCATGCCCACTACACATAGGTTGGGCATCCAGTCGTTGTACAACACTTTGACCTGATCCCAGTTCGGTACACCATCATTTGCTTTAAGCGCATCAAGTGGAGACGCAGTTCGTGTGATTGACTGACCGACGGCGACACCAATACTTTTTAAACCATAATCAAAACAAAGGATTGTTTGAGACATAGGTTAAGCATGCCCAACATTTGGGGCAAGCTGCCAAATATCCACACCAAGCTTATTCACTGCTGCTTGCCAGCGCTTATGAATCGGTGTGTTGAATAGTATGTCCATATCGGCTTCGACAGTTAACCAACTGTTCTCTTGAATTTCTTGCTCAAGTTGACCCGCCGTCCAGCCCGCGTAACCTAGCGTAACGATAGATTTCTCTGGCCCTTCATCGGTAGCTAACGATGGTAGGATATCCTTTGACGTTGTGACCATAATGTCTGGGGTCAATTGCAAACTTGACGACCAGCCAGGTTGGCTGGTGTGCAAAATAAACCCTCGGTCCTGAGAAACTGGACCACCTGCTAGTACAATTTGCTCGGCGTACTCATCGTTCACCGGCATCTTCTCGTCAATCTGGTTTAGCAGACTCTTCAAATTCATGTTGGTCGGTTGGTTGATCACTAGTCCCATTGCCCCATCACTGTTGTGCTCACAGATATAGGTCAAAGATCGAGAGAAATAGCGGTCTTCGAGACTTGGCATGGCAATTAGGAAATGATTCTCTAGCGATAACGGCTGGGTCATGAATTAATTTGTTAACCTCTTTTCAATTGCATTAAATAGTTTAGCGCAAATATTGATGTCATAAGCAGCTTCTATTTCTCGAACACAGGTTGGGCTGGTCACATTGATTTCCGTTATTTTGTCACCGATGACATCTAAGCCCACAAACAGTAATCCTTTCTCTACCAATGTTGGTGCAATCGCCTCGGCCAAGGCTTTGTCGCTGGCACTAATCGCTTGCGGGCGTCCGGTTCCTCCGGCTGCAAGGTTGCCACGGGTTTCATTGCCGCTAGGGAGTCGAGCTAAACAAAAGGGGATAACTTCTCCGTCGACAATTAGCACACGCTTATCACCCTCAGCAATTTCTGGTAAGTAACGCTGGAACATCGCATATTGCTTGCCATTGTCAGTCAGAGTTTCAGCAACGACACCGAGATTGGTACCATCTGGCGTGATGCGGAAAATCGATACGCCACCCATGCCGTCAAGAGGCTTACAAATAATATCATTGTGCTGAGCGTGGAAGTCTTTTATTTGTTGTTTGTTTGCCGTTACCAACGTCGGTGGGGTATGTTCTGCAAACCATGTGGTAAAGAGTTTTTCGTTAAAATCCCTCAGACTTTGAGGTTTATTCACAACCAGCGTACCTTGGCGCTCCGCTAATTCAAATATGTGTGTTGCATAGATAAATTGAGCGTCCACTGGTGGGTCCTTGCGCATCAGTAAAACGTCAAAATCACTTAGCTTAGTTGCTTTGGGCTCACCCAATTCGAACCATTTTTCTGTGTCTTCTTGCACATGTAAAGCTGCCGCATTGGCGTATGGCTGACCCTTGTCAATAAACAAATCAGCCATTTCAATATAGGCAAGCTCATACCCTCGTCGCTGTGCCTCGAGAAGCATTGCAAAACTGGTATCTTTCTTAATATTTATGTTTGCAATGGGATCCATAACAATGGCTAATTTAATGGTCATAGTTGCTCTTACTCTGCTGTTTTTGAATATGTTGTGGTATTTCCGGACAATTCAAGGCTTATCCGAGAGGCGTTGCTAACTTTAGACCAATTGTGCACACACTTCATTTCAGTATGAATGAAAGTGTGTCCACTCGATAAAATTGGGCGCTATTGTATAGGGAACTTTAGAACGAACGTTGTGCCTTTGCCTAGTTTCGATTCACAGTCTATTGAACCGCGCAAAACATCAATGGCGAGGTTGTAGCAAATGTGCATACCGAGTCCTGTGCCGCCATTGTGACGAGCATTGGTGAAAAACGGTTTATAAATATTTGCAACCGTATGTTCAGTCATGCCTCGGCCGTTGTCTTTGTAGGTCAAAATGAGGTGTTTTTGTAACAACGAATCTTGCTCTATCCTTGCTTTAATCGTGATACGTCCGCTCACGCCGGGGTCGAACGCATGGATCGCCGAATTCATGATGAAGTTGATGAGAATCTGACTCAGGGCGCCGGGATTACTCTTGATTTCCAGATCAGCATTAACATCGATACAAAACACATGGCCGAAGCGTTTTAGCCTTGGCTTCAGAGATAACAAGACCTCATCAACATATGCGCATAGGTTTATCGGCCGCTGTTCTTGTGAATGCTGGTCCGTTGATAGCTGCTTAAAGGTTTTGATTAACTGACTGGTACGCGATAAGTTGCGTTCAATGATCTCCGATGCTTCAGAGCACTCTTGGTAGAAAGCCTCTAGGTCCGATCGCTTCAAACTATCGTTATCGAATAGTCCCTTTGACTTTTGCTGCATTGCTTTCAGATATGTGGACGCTGTAATAGCGACACCGATTGGCGTATTTATTTCATGCGTGAGACTCGACATCATGGTGCCAAGTGCCGCCATATTTTCCATTTCCAACAGCTGAGACCGCACTTCATTGCGTTGATCCAGCGCTTTGCTGAGCATCACATTGGCCTCGCTCAGCTCCTGAGTGCGCTCCGCAACGCGTTTCTCTAATTGCTCATTCGCTTTCTTTAATGCTTCGACATTATTAGCACGCTCGATGATGATACTCAGTACTTTTGCTTCATACTCGAGGGCATCGATATCGGCTTGAGTTGGTTTGCGGATCTCGGTGAAATATGCGGACAACGCGCCATATACATCACCTTCAGGAGACATTAAAGGATGAGCCCAACAGGCGACGATACCTGAACGCCGTGCTATTGCCCGCAGATTTTCCCAGTTTGGGTGTTCGAACACATTCTCGACAAAGATCGGTTTACGATGAAACACGGCTGCACCGCTGCAACCGCTGTTCGAGGAAATTGGGAAATTTTGTAAAATTTCAACAAACTTGTCACCAAAACTTGGGGCGACCAGCGGTGAGAGCGTAATATTATCGTTATTCACCAATAGCACACCACAACGCATACCTTCGTGCGCAAGCTCCATACCTTCCAGCATGGCATTGGCGACTTCCGGCAATGATGCTCCGGCAACTAAAAGGTCGAGGGCGTTAGCTCTCCCTTGTTCGATAACACTCCGATTTTCGATTTTTGCTAATCGGTCCGTTGACGCATTTTTGATCAACTGCAAACGCATAAATTTTACTGCAAAGGCACTTATCTTAAAAAAACGGTTAATTGTCGCACAATTTTTAACAAAACGTTATCGATTTCACGAAGAAGTGTCAAAAAGCCGTCACTTCAACGACTTATAGATCACCGTGAATTGCTTGCAATGCGGAAAGTGCTGCTATCGCCGCAGTTTCCGTGCGCAGTATCCGCGGCCCCATTGAGATCCCTTGGTAGCCATTTTGTTTGGCTGCGTATACTTCTTGTTCAGTCAGACCACCTTCAGGTCCCACCAGTAATCGGAAACCTGCGCTGGAGGGGGCAAGCGATGTCAATCGTTGACGTTCGTTAGGATCGAAAATCAAGCGTGACTCTTTGGTTGATAAGCTCAACCAGTGTTGGAGCGAAACGGGGTCATTGACTGCAGGTACAGTGTTGCGGCCACTCTGTTCACATGCTGATGCGACTATTTTTTGCCATTGTATGCGCTTTTTTGCCCATCGTTCAGCATTGAGTTTTACCGCGCAGCGCTCTGTTAGAATTGGCGTAATCTGAGTGACCCCCAGTTCAGTCGCTTTTTGTAGGACAAAATCCATCCGATCGCCCTTGCTGACCGCCTGGCCTAAATGGGTGGTTAGAGGGGATTGCACATCAATTGAAAGTTTCGCACCAAGGTCAATTACAACTTTGCGCTTTGAGCACTCAGAAATTTCACCGCTGTACTCGCTGCCATCACCGTTAAAGAGCACAACAGGCGCGCCGCCCTCCAAGCGCAAAACATTGTAGATGTAATGAGCAACGGGTGTTGGCATATCGATATGAGTATCGACTTGTAGTGTTGTATCGATAAAGAAACGTGGGATACGCATAAATTTAATGGGATAAACTGCAATGAACGCTAAGCATAACATGGCGTTAGCGAGCGACAAAAAAAGCGCTGTGATGCGCCTTTTTTGAACAATGATAATCGCGTTTTAACTGACGCTTATTGGGCTTACCGGCTTAGCTCGATTCTCACTCGTCTCCCTTTGTTCTAACGAATTGCTGGCGTTAGAACGGCGCGCGTGAGGCGTGTTTTTGCCTGTGTCCCTCATCAGACAGTAAATAAAAAGCAAACTAACCGACGTAAACAAAATAGAGATTAATAACATTTTCAATTCCTTTAAAAATATTAACAACGACGCATTGAACTGCCCTTATGGATGGGTCGAAAAATGCGTGGGTGAAATATAGTTAAATTTGAAAAAAAAGCCAGTAAAAACCGAAAAAAAATTTTGGCAGCAAGTGTCGCAAAACAGCGTCACTAAAGGTGTTAGCGAATTGTAAGCTATTTGTTTTGCTTCGGAATTTAGGGAAATCAATGGTGAGTTAACTAGGCCGATTTTTTGTTTAAAAAAACTCCAATAAGTAATGGAAATAATCCTCAATACCACCTATCTTATGCCGATAATAAGCAGCAAGCACATAATAAGGAAACATACATGTACACACCTGAAGAGATTGAAAATTTGGTCAACACTTATGTGATCCCATGGGGAATCAACATCGTGATGGCCATACTGATTTACATCGTCGGTAAGATAGTTGTTGGTATTTTGATGTCGTTATTTGGCAAGTTAATGTCCAAATCAAAATACGACGATATGTTGGTAGATTTTTTAAAGTCGATTTTAAACGCGATACTGATGCTATTTGTCATCGTGGCGGCACTCGACCGCTTGGGTGTCGATACGACTTCATTAGTGGCGATTTTAGGTGCTGCTGGTTTAGCGATTGGTTTATCACTACAAGGCTCTCTGCAAAACTTTGCTGCAGGCGTTATGCTTTTGGTGTTCAAACCGTTTAAATCAGGCGATTTTGTCGAGGCGGGAGGAACCATGGGGTCAGTTAAGTCTATCGGTATATTTACCACTGAATTGACAACGCCAGACAACAAGCAAATTATTGTTCCAAACGGTGCAATATACAGCGGCAATATCACCAATTTCTCGGCCAAAGATACTCGCCGCGTGGATATGGTATTTGGCATTGGCTACGACGATGACTTACGCAAAGCCAAGCAGTTACTCGAAACGATGATCAAAGAAGATGAACGTATACTGGCGGAGCCTGCAGCACAGGTAGCGGTATCTGAATTAGGTGATAGCAGTGTCAATTTTGTTGTACGCCCGTGGGTTAAGAGTGGCGACTATTGGGGTGTAATGTTTGACTTCACTGAAGCAGTCAAATTGCGCTTCGACCAAGAAGGGATTTCGATACCATTCCCGCAAATGGACGTTCATGTGCACAAGCAGGAAAGTGCATCTGAATAGTTGATTGATAGCTAAAGCATTGCAAAAAAACAGCCTCCTTGGAGGCTGTTTTTATTTCAGCCACACTTGGGTTTTCTTTGCACTGCTTCAAAAGCTGGCGTCACTTGAGGCAACAGTGCTGAAATTCTGTCTATGCGGGTTTGAGGGGCTGGATGGGTCGATAAAAATTCAGGCTGACGCTGTCCGCCACTGGCTTTTTCCATGTTCTGCCAGAGATTGACGGCCTGTGTTGGATCAAAACCAGCTACAGCCATCAGCTGAAGTCCAATCTCATCGGCTTCGGATTCATGAGTCCGACTAAACGGCAGTTGAACACCAACTTGGAGGCCTAAACCGATAGCCGCCATGATGGGCCCAGAATTCGGAACATCATTTGCTTGCATTGTCTGTGCGACAGCCTGAGTCCCTATGCCGATGAGCGTGCTTTGAGACATCCGCTCATTACCGTGTTGCGCAATCACGTGTCCGACTTCATGACCGAGAACGGCAGCCAATTGGTGTTGATTCTCTGCCACTCTTAGCAGTCCTGTATAAACGCCTATTTTACCTCCTGGCAGCGCAAAGGCGTTAATTTGCTCGTCTTCGAATACGACGACTTCCCACTCACCTGAAAACACATTGGGACCAACAAGCCTGGTTATCTCGTTGGCAATACACTGCACATATTGATTTTCAACGGTTTTCTGTGACACGTTCAATGACGATTTCATTCCGGAAAAGGCCTGTGCTCCCATGTCTGCCAGTTGGGCATTTGAATAGAGTAGGACTTGACTTCTTCCCGTTGGGGAAGTGGCGCATGCGACGAGAAGAATAATGCTGCATACAATACCCAGTAATTTCCACATCGTTCATTTCTTCCTATAAGTGGCGAACACACGCCGATACTACGGTATTGTGCTGGCGAAGGGAATCTGCGCAATACAAGCGTGTCATTTATCATTGATAGTGTGGTTAAGCATTCGTTCAGTTTAGAAGAGTCAAACTGTCAATCAAGTTGTTGTGCTTCGAACGGATAGACGCACGTTTTGTTTAAATAATCGATTAAAAGGTCTGGCAATGTATAACCCTACCCTACGAGTAATTACGCTAGTGTTGATGAGCACCCTCCTTCTGGGGTGCGCGCACCATCAGAAACCTTCCAAGGCAGATGCTAACCAATTCGTCACAGAATTCTATGCATGGGTCGACAGCGTTGAAACGGTTGAATTTGATTCTGACGTGGATGAAAACGTGTTGATAGGCGCAACACATGGCGCGATATCAGGTGCTGTTTACGATACGAGGGATGCGATTCGGGGGGCCGTCATTGGCGGTTTTTTAGCGGGATTAATTACCGCCATTTTTGAAGGGAACAATACCGGGTATCAGTACCAACTATCTGCCGTCGATGGCGATCAAGTCACTGTGCTTAGCGATCACGAAGACGCATTTCTGGGGGATTGTGTCAGAGTTCGTGTGGCGGGGAACGTAACACTATCGCCAGTGGCAGCGGAGCTTTGTGTGCAATAACGTCATTTATCTGTCACAAAGAGCCGCTATTTTCTGCATTCTTTGGGTTTAATTCGTGCAAAGAGTAGACTTAATCGAAACTATTTAGCATGATAACTCACTAACCTAAGTTCGTTTGACAATAAGATTAAAAGGAAGGCAGATGGCGGCTCGAAAAGTTTTTAAATACGGACTCCTGGCGTTTTTTGTAACAGCAGCGCTGACAGGATGTGGACTTGATGGCGACGATGGCGCCCAAGGAGAGCAAGGATTACAGGGACCGCAAGGTGAACCTGGTCAAGACGGCACTCCAGGTGCAGACGGTCAAGATGGTAGTGACGGTCAAAATGGCTCAGACGGTCAGGACGCTTCATTAGGCATTTCCATGGAGTTGGTCGCACGGGCGAGCCTTTCGGGTGACGGCTCTGCAGAAATTGTCCAGTATCATGCAGCAACTCAAACAATCTATGCAACCGATAGTTCGAACAATTCTATCGCGGTAATCGATGGCAGTGGAATAACGTCTGCTGCGCTGTCAGACCCGATTAATCAAATCAATTTAAACGTTACGCAAATTGATTTACCGACTGAGTTTGAAGGTAAAGCTCTAGGTGGAATGAACAGTATTGCTATCTCTGGCAATTTACTCGCGGTTGCGGTTGCCGGTGAAACTCAGGCTGATGACGGTATCGTGTTGTTCTACAATGGTTTAGAAGATTCAGCACCAGTATTACTGGATGGCGTGCTTGTGGGCAACCTACCTGATATGGTGAAGTTTACACCTGATGGTGGAAAACTCATTGTTGCCAATGAAGGTGAGCCAAATGGTGACTACAGCAACGACCCAGAAGGTAGCATCTCTGTTATCGATATCTTAGCGAATAACGAGCCAGAGGAAACTGCTGAGTCAGTCACTTTCACTGCATTAAATGGTACCCAAGCCGACTTGGAAGCGATGGGGATGCATTTCCCTAATCCTACCGGACAAAACATCAATGGCAACGACATCACGATCACTGTTGCGCAAGATTTGGAGCCTGAAGCCGTTACTGCAACGAACGATACGGCTTACATCACATTGCAAGAAAATAACGGGCTAGCGATTGTTAACCTTGAAGACTTGTCTGTGCAAGTCATCGGTTTAGGTTTCAAAGATTGGTCTGGCTTAGATTTCGACGGCAATGAAGACGGTGCTGTTGGCTTTGGTCAATATGACGGTTTGTATGGCGTTTACATGCCAGACACGATTTCTCATTACGAGTGGAAAGGCGCGACTTTCCTAGTCACCGCCAATGAAGGTGATGCGCGTGAGTACTTCTTTGAAGTAGCCGACGAACCTGCTTGTACTGCAGCAGGCGGCGTAGATTTTGATGAGGATGACGGCTGTTTGTCGTATACAGATGAAGTCAAAGTTAAAGATTTGACCGCAGCGGCAGGTTCACAACTAGAGGCTCTACAAGCGGGTGGAATGATTGATGACCTGCGCGTTACGATGGAGCTTGGCGACGCAGATGGCGACGGTGAATACGATGCGGCATACACATATGGTGCGCGTTCATTCACTATCTGGGATCAGAACGGACTTGTAGTGTTTGATTCTGGTGCTGACTTTGAACGTATCACGGCGTCAATTCATGGTGCTCAATTTAATAATAACAACGATGAAAACGAGAGTGATTCACGTTCTGAAAACAAAGGGCCAGAGCCTGAGGCGTTGACCGTTGGAACCATTGGCGATCGCACATATGCGTTCATCGGCTTAGAGCGTATGAGCGGTATCATGGTCTACGATGTTACCAATCCATATGACGTGAAATTTGCCGAGTACGTTATCAATCGTGATTTGACTGAAGGGCTAACGAATGACGACGTGATTGGTGATTTAGCGCCTGAAAGCCTGGTTTTCGTGGCTGGTGAAGACAGTGCAACCGGTAACCCGTTGTTAATCTCGGGTAACGAAGTCAGCGGTTCGGTTAGCGTTTGGGAAATTACGCCGAACTAACTTTGGAAGTACATTCTCCAATTAAAACGGCGCCAAATAGGCGCCGTTTTTTGTTCAATGACAATTGCTGGGAGTCAAGGTATTCTTAACTCATAGTACCGACAGAGTTCGGTCAACAATAAAAATAGAGAATAAATATGAGTAATACCGTTGTTATCAGTGGCGTAGGCGTGTGGACACCGCCTTACAGCATATCCAACGAAGAATTAGTGGAATGCTACAATGCTTATGCCGATATGTTTAATCAACAGCATTCGGCTGAAATTGCGTCAGGAGAAATTCCAGCCAAACCACACAGCAGTGCTGAGTTCATCGAAAAAGCCTCTGGGATCAAGAGTCGCTATATTTATTGCAAAGAAGGTGTGCTCGATGTTCAGCGCATGCGGCCTTTAATACCCGAACGAGGTGATGACGAGATAAGTCAGCAAGCTGAAATTGCGGTTGAAGCGGCCAAGCTTGCGCTGCAATCGGCAAACCTGACCGGAGCAGATATAGACGCTGTTATTGTCAGTTGTGCCTATACCCAAAGAAGTTATCCCGCGATTGCCATCGAGGTTCAAGAGGCGTTAAATATCCAAGGGTTTGGCTTTGATATGTTAGTTGCGTGTTCAGCTGCCACATTTGGCTTACATCGCGCCTATGAAATGATCAAAGCAGAAACTGCAAAACGAGTGTTGGTGATAAATCCAGAATTGGTTTCTCCACAAATAAACTACACCGATCGCGACAGTCATTTTATTTTTGGTGATGTTGCAACGGCGACCGTTGTGGAGTCTGCGTCTTCGGCACGCGGTGAACACGTATACGAAGTACTGGGTACCAAAGCATTCACATCGTTTTCGAATAACATTCGCTCAAACTTCGGTTACATGACGCATGCAACTGATGCCGATCCATATGGTCCTGACAAGCTGTTCCATCAAGAAGGGCGTAAAGTTTTTAAAGAAGTATGCCCTCTGGCAGCTGAGCACCTTGCCCAGCATGTTGAAGATTGCGGAATAGAACGAAGTGCGGTAAGACGCTGGTGGTTGCATCAAGCAAATATCAATATGAACACTTTGATCAGTAAAAAACTCTTGGGGCGATTGCCTGATCAGGATGAAGCCCCAATTGTACTGGACACCTATGCAAATACCGCATCTGCGGGGTCTGTTATTGCGTTTGCACTCAATCACACTGACCTAGTCAAAGGCGATTGTGGCGTGCTTTGTTCATTTGGTGCTGGTTATTCCATTGGTAGTTTGGTGATCAAAAAATTGTGATTTCAGATCTTGGATATGCCCTAGCAGGGATTGGCTACTTTACACTGTTACTCTTGCTGTTTACGGTTCGCAAAGCGGGTCTGGCGAAATACTTGCTGGTGTTGAGTACGGTGGTCACTGTATTCTGGTCTGTGGCCCATATCTCAATACTTGCCGGCGAATTGACGCTTGACCGACTCCTGTTCGTGGACACCCTCAAGCAGTCGGTATGGTTGTTGTTCTTAGCTGCTTTTTTGCGCGACGATTTTGACAATATCTGGAGCGTACTGCAAAGGCCGGTCAGTTGGGCGATTCTGGCACTACCGATAACAGCATTAGTTTTACCATTTTTTATGCCCATGTCTGCCTCTTGGCGATTTCTCTTGCAAACGGTTATCGCCCTAGAGGTTCTGATTTTACTTGAACAGGTATATCGGCAATCCGGTGCTCAGAGCTGGGCATTTAAACCTTTGGTTTTGTATCTGGGTGCGATTAATTTGTTTGAGTTTGTTACGTATGCAAATGCCACTATGGTGGCACAAATAGAACCACTCTATATTGCGTCGAGGGGGTACATTTATTTTCTACTCATCCCTTTGATTGTCGTGGCAACTCGCCGAATAAAGCACTGGGGGATCGATATATTCATTTCCCGAGAAGTAGTCCTTCATAGCTCTTTGTTACTGGTCGCAGGCGCATACTTGCTGATAATGGCTGCCATTGGGTATGCCGTTAAGTTTATTGGCGGTAATTGGGGGGCGATGATCCAAGTGGTATTCGTCGTGTTGTCAGTGGCATTGCTGGCGACGGTGTTTATGTCGCAAAGCTTCCGCACCAAGGTAAAAGTTTTTATCACGAAGAACTTCTTTGCTAATCAATTTGATTATCGCTTGGAGTGGGTCAAACTAACAACATCATTGAGTGCGCCGACAAACTCGTTGGGTGATGTTTATTCAGCCGCATTGCGCGGATATTTAGGGGCCTTGAATTATCAATCTGGCGCAATTTTTAAGCTCCAACACCAACAATTACACTGCGTTGCCCAGAAGGCTTACCCTGAAGAGTTCCCTCCGTCGATTGCAGACAAACTGATCGCTTTCTTTGGTGAAGTGAGTTGGATTTTCGACAGTGAAGAGTATCGGGTTAAGCCCTACCAATATGATGGCTTAAAGCTAACCAAAGATGATATTGACGAAATTCAACAAGTAATCATTGTCCCAATATTTGAGCGGGATGCCTTGTGGGGAATGGCCGTTTTAACCGGGGATAATGACGCTACTTTGCGATTGAATTGGGAGTTACGTGACTATTTGAATGCTGCGACCGCGCAAATAAGTAGTTATATATTCCACCATGAAGCTGCGAACCAAGTTGCTGAAAACGCGCAATTTGCGGCTTTTTCCAGAATGTCTGCGTTTGTAGTGCACGATCTCAAAAATGTACTTGCTCAAATTGACCTGATTTTGGCTAACGCACAACAGCATAAAAATAACCCAGAATTTATTGACGATACCTTTGAGACGTTGGAACATACCAAGTCGAGAATGAGTAAAATGCTCACGCAACTGTCTGAGAAACAGCAAAGTCAAAAACCCAATACTGGTAGTTTCGTGCTTTCGCATATTGTTAAAGATGTTATCGACAGTCGATGTGCCACGTTGAAACCAACTCCAACAATCACTGTTGAAACCGAGGTCGATGTTGTCGTAGATGCAGATAAATTTGCGAACGTAGTGTACCATCTAGTGAGTAATGCCCAGCAAGCGACTGCAGACACCGGTTTTGTCAAACTGCGCATCCATCACAATGCAGAACGCCATTTACAGTTTGTTGAGATAGAGGATAATGGCGAAGGAATGTCACAGGATTTCATCGATTCGCGACTGTTCAAGCCATTTGATACGACAAAAGGCAATGCCGGGATGGGGATAGGTGCGTATGATGCTAAGAGTTATATGGAATCAATAGGTGGAAAGCTAACTGTGACTAGCCAGCAAGGCGATGGCACAACTTTTTGTCTGCAAATACCAACACATTAAGATTATACAATACGAAAGGAACAGTAGCGATCATGGGTAAAGTGCTAGTCGTTGACGATGATTTAGGGATTCAAAAGCAGTTAAAATGGAGTTTAACTGATTACGACGTGGTCTATGCAGAGGACCGCGAATCAGCGATTGCACAGCTCCGTCGTCACGAGCCGGCGGTTGTTACACTGGATCTTGGCTTACCCCCTGATCCAGCCAATGCCTCTGAGGGACTAGCCGCTTTAGCAGAGATGCTCTCTTTAGCACCGCATACTAAAGTCATTGTGGTCACTGGCAACAATGATAAAACCAATGCGTTAAAAGCGATTGAGTTAGGTGCTTATGATTTCTATCAAAAGCCAATCGACTCCGATACCATCAAAATTATCATCAACAGAGCCTTAAACCTCGCCAATCTTGAGCACGAAAATCGTATTTTGATCAAGTCGAGCCCGTCGATGGGCAAGATTATTGGCAACAGTGCTTCAATTCAGGCGGCGAGTCGCCGAGCCGAGAAGATTGCGCAGACAGATATCAGCGCCTTATTGCTCGGAGAGAGTGGAACCGGGAAAGAGGTTTTCGCACGCAGTATTCACGAGCACAGTCAACGCTCAGAGAAAGCGTTTATCGCAATAAACTGCGCTTCGATACCCGAAAATCTGTTGGAAAGTGAATTGTTTGGTTACGAGAAAGGGGCTTTTACCGGTGCCAACAAGACCACACCAGGAAAAATTGAGATGGCACAAGGTGGTACGTTGTTTTTGGATGAAATCGGAGACATGCCAATTGGTCTGCAAGCCAAGATGTTGCGTTTCCTACAGGAGCGTGTAATTGAACGCGTTGGTGGTCGAACCGAAATCCCTGTTGATATCCGCGTTATATGTGCGACTCACCGCGATATCCCTTCAATGGTTGCAGATGAATCCTTCCGCGAAGATTTGTTTTATCGTGTGGGGGAAATCACCATTGACATACCGCCACTGAAAGATCGTGATCAAGACGTCATTTTGTTGGCCAAAACATTCTTGACCCAGTATTGCCAAGAGTTTAGCGCTAAGGTCAAAGGGTTCAGCGATGCTGCGATCAAGGCCATGCTTGCACACCCTTGGCCAGGCAATATTCGCGAATTACAGAACAAACTGAAGTCGGCAGTGATCTTAGCTGAAGGGCAATTGATCAATGCTGAAGATTTGGGTTTGCGTGAAGTCGATGACAGTGAAGATAAAGAAATACTTAACTTACGTGAAGTCCGTGAGGTTGCTGAAAGTCGCGCCATTCGAAAAGCCTACATTCGAGCAGACAAAAATATCTCGAAAACAGCCGAACTGTTAGGGGTGACCCGTCCGACTTTGTATTCTCTGATTGATAAGTATCACTTGGAAGATTTAAAAACCGGCGTATAAGGTTATTTAGGTCTATGCGCATGCGGAAGCGTATTGCCATCGAATGGCGGAAACGTGGTTTAACGAAGTTACAGTCGTTAAGGCACCAAGTTCTGGGTGAATCGACGCGGTCGGTTCACCTGAAGACTCTCTGATTTCCGCATTAAGTGCACCTACCCAGCAATTTTTTCCCGACAGTTTGGCCGAATACAAGCATTCATCAGCAAACGCAAATGAACGGTCCCAACTCAATCTTTCAGGGGCCCGTTGATCAAGAGGATAAGCGATAAATCCAATCGAACATGTCGCGTGGATACGCGTTTCGGGTTTTATATCGAAATGATGCTCCGCAATGGCCCTCCGGAGACGCTCCGCTAGCTCTGCTCCCTTGTCTCTAGGAGTACTCCTACACAACACTAGAAATTCTTCTCCCCCCCAGCGGATTTGTAAATCAGAGTGGCGGAAAACCCGGCGGATAATTTGCGCAAATTGAATGAGAAATGTATCGCCGTTGACATGCCCATATGTGTCGTTAATGTGTTTGAAGTCGTCGATATCAATCAAATAGCACAACAAGTCACTTTGTTCTGGCACAGCCTCGTTTGATTGGGTTGCGAGAGTATAGCTATGTAAACTTCGTTCAATTTCTGCACCCAGATTTGCCTCGAGATAATGCCGGTTGTACAAGCCGGTTAGGGCATCTCTCAAGCTCATTTGTTCTAGCGATCGATAGGCCTGTTGTAATTCATAGTTTTTGAGTTCCAGCTCTGTTGTTCTGCTCATGACCTCCGATCGCAGAAGATGATTCTGGCGCGCTTGAGTATGTCTACTGAACAGCAAAAAACAGAACAACAAAACGACAATTAAACTGGCAAACAAGTTCGTGTTTTGCTGGTTCCTTCGTTCGGCTTCACGTAGCTCTCGGGCTTTGTTTTCACGTAAATCTTTGATGTATTGTTCTTGTTTTATGTATTCAAGTTCTGACTGAAGCTTGGTCAGCGCAGCTTGTCGTTGCGCGCTCAGGATAGAAGCTTCAAGTTGTTTTTGCCGAGATAAAGCCGAGAAAGCGCCTGCATAGTCCTCCAGCGCTTGATAAGCCCTGGCAATCAGGCTATGAAATCTAGCTTCGCTGACCAAATCAACTCTATTCTGTAGCTCCTCAAGACCCGCTTCGGCATGTTCTATTGTTGGTTGCCAACGCTGCTCGTGTGCATAGGTTCTTGCGATTGCCAGTCTGGCTTGGGTTACGAGAGGTAGATCTACCTGGGCGAGGGCTTGTGATAATATCGAGAGCATCACCGACCTGCTTTGTTCAATCTCGCCAAGGTAAAACGCGGTTTCCGCTAGCCCCAGTGTTGCTCGATTGTAGATTCTTGCTTGGTTATTAGAACTCAGTTGTTGCATTGCTGCCTCAAAGGCAGATTTAGCAGGAATTAGCTGGTTTTGCTCGCGTAATACCGTTCCAATCTTGATCAAGGTATTGGCAGTGTTTGTATGGTTCCCAAGCTGCTGTTGGATTTCCAGGGCTTGTTCAAAGTAACTCAACGCTCGGCCAAATTGGTTCAGCCTTCTATGAATTTCACCCATATTGAACAGAGAACTTGCAACACCTTCTGGGTCTTGATAATCACGTTGTAACTTCAACGCTTTTGAATAGGAAGAGAGCGCGCTTTCGAGCTGTCCCATTTGGGTGAGGGTTTTACCTATATTACTGTGTTGCTGTCCCATTCCGAGTTGGTTGCCTAATGACTCATAAAGAGACAGAGCTTGAAAGAAATGGCTTAATGCCCGACCTTGCAATGATTGCAATTGATACAAGATGCCGAGGTCGGAATTTACGTCCGCTGCAATTAAGAATTCCTCATATTTTTTGAGCCCGGTATTGGCTTTTTGTAACGCTTGTTCAGCAGCATCCAACTGGTAACCTAAAAGCCCCACCTTGCCAAGTAAATGCAGCGCTAGCAGCTGGTCAATCTCACGATTCTGCTGTTTGGCAGCATTGAGCATTTCAGACGCAGCAATCTGCGCTTGACTGACTTGAGCTTCTTGCAGGTAGTTCATCACTTCGATATGGCGGTGATAATTGGTTGGTGATAGCAAATCTTTCGCTGTTGAGGCGTTTTGCGCGTTTGCACTACACAAAAATAGGACACACAACAGCAAAACAACGGACTTGAAAGCAATTAGTCGTTGGCTGTCATTGGCAAGTACTTGTTTCACTGTTTCATCCTTGGTTGTCATCCGCTGTCTAGCATTTGACCAGTGATAAACTAAATTGCTGCATTGATTAGGTATGGCTGATGCAGCTTAAGTATTGTTTGTTGGTTAGTCTTTATGCAGCGCGTGACGGTCGATTAACTGCCGTAACAGCGCGGATTTCGAAAGCCCCGTCTGTATTGATAACTGATTTAACTGCTCTATCGCTCGATCACCCAGTGTAAACGTCGCTCGTCGCAACGGTGAGGGCAAATCAGCCACGATGTTCACCTTGCTATGCTGGTCAAGAGCAACCACGTTGTTAAACGTCCGGTAACCGTTAGCATAACTGACCGCTTCATCTATAAAGCGGTCGGCTGTCATGTTTTGCGTGCGGTGATTAGCCGAATGCGCGGTTTTCTTTAAATTCGCTAAGCTCATGTTTCTCACCTTTGCCTCGTGCCAACAGTTCTTCAATGATGCTGCGGATTTCAATCGCAGCTTTACCATCGGGCTCGCTTTCCATGACCGACTTACCGGATTCCTCGGAGTCGTCATACATGTTGCGGCTGAAGGTGACAGAATTCAAAACTGGCATCTCAAACGAACGACAGACTTCTTTAGCATCCAATATTCTGCTCGCTAAACTGGGCAAAGAGGGGCACTGAGTGATGACGAATGCGGCGTTCATGCCCGGATTTACCATTCTGCACGTGGACACGATGTCCTCCATGTGCGGAACGGTCTTTAAATCTCGGCGTTTTGGACGCAGCGGAATGAGAATATGGTCCGCGACCGCCATTGATGAGCGCAACGCCAAATTGTCCTGACCACCACAGTCAATAATCACATAGTCATAGTGATTGCGCAGACTGAGTAATTCGTTGCGAATCTTGCCGTACAATTGTACGCAATTGATATTCGGGAGCTCTTCATTGCTGCTGCGCTCTTGAATCCAGTCAGATGTGGTTCGCTGCGGATCACAGTCAACCATTAATACGCTTGCTTGCTTTTCAGTACGCAGATAAACGGCGATATTTTGGGCTAGACAACTTTTACCACTGCCACCTTTTTCGCCACCAACTAAAATAATCATATTGAGCCTCAATTACGACGTTGTGATCGGCGCGCTAGAAAACACCCATCACTGATTGAACCAATAATCGCCTGCAGGAATCGGTCAATTCCATTTAGCTGGCTTAAAAATAGCGCTACTCATTAACTGTCGCAAGATGGATACGGAATGCGTAAATATATATAGGCATGGGTTTTAATACCGATTAAAGTGATTGATACTTTCAATTGGGCATACCGGGTGTGGCTCGTTATGCTAGAACCGTTCACATATCAATGAGAGAGAATATCCAATGACATCATTAGCTAACAAAGAAGGTCAGACAATCCCTTCTGTAACCTTCCCATTGCGAGAGGGCGATGAATGGGTCAAGAAAACAACTGAGGAACTTTTCGCGAATAAAACGGTTATTGTATTTTCGTTGCCAGGTGCTTTTACGCCAACGTGTTCGTCTACTCACTTGCCGAGATTCAATGAGTTGGCAAGCGTCTTCAAAGCGAATGGCGTTGATGACATCATCTGTATGTCGGTCAATGATACCTTCGTAATGAATGCTTGGGCTGCAGACCAAGAAGCAGACAATATTACCTTGATTGCCGATGGCAATGGCGAGTTTACTGATGGCATGGGTATGCTAGTAGATAAAGCCGATCTTGGTTTTGGTAAGCGCAGCTGGCGATATTCTATGCTGGTCAAAAATGGTGTCGTTGAAAAAATGTTCATCGAGCCGGATGTGCCGGGTGACCCGTTTGAAGTTTCTGACGCTGATACTATGCTGGCGTATATTGCACCAGAAGCGAAACCACAGGAACCCGTTTCAATACTGACTAAACCAGGTTGCCCACATTGTTCAGCCGCCAAGTCCTTGCTCGCTGAGAAAGGATTTGATTACGAAGAAATCATCATGGGTAAAGATGCAACGTTTGTCTCGCTCAAGGCGATTTCTGGACGTGACACCGTGCCGCAAGTCTTTATCGGTGGAAAGCACATTGGTGGAAATGATGATTTGCAGGCGTACTTTAACTAATGTATCGAACGGTTGTTGGATTGCTAAGCCTGTTAGTCATGATTGCGCCAGTATCGGCGCAATCAAATAGTGACTTGAAGCTGGTTTTTGACCAGTTTACGTCCTTGTACACACAACAATTAGGTTCCAAGCAGCGATGCTTGGCTGGTGATTATCAAGAGTTCAGAGTCTGTTCGGTAGTATTGCGCAATGAAGGAAATGCCCCTTACATTTTGCACCATGAAAAAGTCACTCAGCAAGCCGTTGTCTTGTTTCATGGGTTAAGTGATTCCCCCTTTTATCTTCGTTCAATCGCAGAGTCGCTGCATCGAGCAGGAATGAATGTTGTCGTAGCGTTGCTGCCTGGACATGGGCTAGTACAAGCTGACGCTGATATGCAAGACCCAGCGCTGTCACAGCGCTGGAAAGAGACCGTTGACGCTGTCATGGAATTGTCGCGTCCCTTGGGAGACCAGATCGTGATCGGTGGTTTTTCAACTGGCGCAGCGTTGGCCACGCAATATGCCCTGTTGAACCCCGAAGACGTGACCGGTTTGGTGATGTTTTCAGGTGCCTTGGCCTTGTCAGAAAATGCCGAACAGATGAGCCGTATTTGGGGCATGCAAACCATCGCCAAGTGGATAGACGGCGACTATATCACCCATGGTCGAAATCCGTACAAATATCCAGATCTTGCGCTTTTTTCAGTATTGGAGTTAATGGAAATTATCCGTGACGTTCGAGTGCTTTATGCGGAAGGCGTCGATCTACCGACGTTCGCTGCTCACTCAGCAGTCGATGTGTCGACACCATTCTCAGGGATTGAAGATTTTCTTGCTCACAATACAGCAAATAATGTCCAACTAATGATTGACGAGAGCTACGGTCTTTGCCACGGCAACCTGCCACTTAACAAGGAACAAGTCGAACAGATTAACTTTGTTGTTCCACAAGACCAAGTAGTCGACGCTTGTTTAGCACCAAAGGCAAATCCTTTGCATGGTCATATGATCGCGATGCTGCTAAATTTCATCCAACAACTATCTCCAGAACAACAACACTAGCGAGTAGGGCATGAAAGAGTTTTTTTGGGCAATTATTGCGGCATATGTATTTTTATATTTTTACGCCGCATGGCTATACGATGGCTTTAGTATTTACCTAGCACTTGGTTTGTTTGTTCTGCTCGTTGGTCAGCTGTACTGGTGGAAGAAACGCAAGGCGAACCAGCGAGCACAAAGTGAAGAGCCCGCTGTCGTTGTCGAAAAACCTGACGCCACACCGATTTCAGTGTGGCGTTCCCCGCTTCCTTACATGCTGATCTTAGGGATCATTGTAGTCGCGAGTATTCAGTGGCTTTAGGCCTAGCGCTTGGCTTTGGCTGCATAGTCTTCTGCTGCTCGCCAAACTCGCAAAACGTTACCACTTAAGATTTTTTCGATATCTGATTCGCTGTAGCCGCGATCCAGCAATCCTTGAATAAGATTTGGGAAAGTCGACACATCTTTTAGCCCTTCTGGCAAAGAATCACCTACGCCATCATAGTCAGAACCTATGCCGACATAGTCGATACCCACGGTTTCTACAACGTGATCAATATGATCAAGAACCATTTCCAACGTCGAGAATGGATAAGGGTTTTGTTTTTTGTACTCCTGATTAAATGTTGCCACTTGTTCCGAGTCTTCGCCAAACTGATCGATCAACGCTTGTCGTTGTTCACCCATTTTATCTCGCCACAATCGTGCCACCGGACTCACAAAACCCGAACCAAAATTAATCATAATAACGCCACCATTCTGGGCCAATGCTTTGAGCATTTCATCATCCATATTGCGCTCGAATCCGGGTGTGAATTTGCGCATCGAAGAATGTGACGCTATTACTGGAACGTTAGTAATGTCTAGGACTTGGTAAAAGGCAGCATCAGAGACATGTGAAATATCAATCATGATGCCGATATTGTTCATCTCACTGATTAGTTGTTTGCCAAACGGACTGAGGCCTTTCCATTGTCGTCTGATGTCGTAAGAAGAATCACTAATGTGGTTGCTCTGCGAGTGCGCTAGCGTGATGTAACGAATACCGCGTTCGTAAAAGGTGACCAAATTAGCGAGATCGCCTTGGATCGGAGAACCGTTTTCCATACCCATTGGAAGTGAAATGAGTCCTTTTTTGAACTGCTCCTCAACATCTTTAACTGTTTTCGCGATCGCAAACTTTTCGGGCGCGCGATAGACAATGGCCTCAACAGAGTCGATTAGTTCATGGGCGAGCTGGGTTGATTTAGCGCTATTGTCTAGGGAAGCCGGAACGTAAATTGACATGAATGGTGCATTGAGGCCGCCTGCAACTGCTCTTGGGTAATCAAAATCACCACCTTCCGTCGCTTGGGTAACATCTACCCATTTTTCTTTTACTCGATAGGGGACATCGATATGGCCATCGACAATGATGGTTTGTTGGGCTATTTGATCCGCTGTTCTCTTCACTTCACTGGCGGTGGCAGGTGATGAAAGCAACAAGAAACAAGCAGTTGCAATGGAGGCGCGTCGCGTCATTTGATTATCCTTTTGTAGCGCAGGAAAAACTTGAAGAGCGTTACGTTAGCCTAAGCGCGTAAAACTCGCAATGGAAGGTCGACATTAAGCTGAAGATCGCGGATACTAGCGCCCTTTATTTTTAACCGCCCTTTGGTCGATAACCTCAGAGAAATATCCATGGCAGTAAACTACATTCCATTAGACAAGAGTAAACACAAAGATTTAAAAATCAGTGCTCATAAAGATTTCACATTCGCAAAAGACAGTCATTTGGCTGCGGCGACAATCCGCGAATTCGCTCACTTGGCGAGCACTATGCCACTTGTGTTCATTCAAGACCCTCAATCAGGTAACCATCACATCGTCGTTATGTTGGGTACTGAACAAAACAAAAACTTTTATGTTGTTGATGGTGTGTGGCAAGGGCCTCACGTTCCTATGAATATCCAACGCTACCCTTTTGATGTCCGTCCTGATGGTGAAAAGCTTGGTGTATTCTTCGACGAGAATAGTTCCCTGGTCAATGCGGAAGACGGTCAAGCCGTATTCACCGAAGAAGGTGAGCCGTCTGAGTTTTTGAATACGCGTCAGCAATTCTTGTCGGATTTGGCAAACAGTGAGTTATTAACTCAGCAGTTTGTGAAGAAAGTGGTTGATTTAGGTTTGCTTGAAGCGATTGAAATCGGTTTGGAATACACCAATGGTCAGAAGCGCAATGTCACTGGCATGATGTCAATTGACGAGAAGAAATTACGTGAGCTCGATCAAGAAGTCGTTATGGAACTGCATAAGAATGGTTTCATGGGAGCTATTTACGCGACGATGATTTCACTTGGTCAGTTAAACCGCTTGGTTGAGCTATCAAATAACACTGATTCACCTATTGCTAGCTTGCACATCCGTGCCGCTAAGCCTGAAGGACAAGCAGAAAACGCTTAGTCGTAAAAGTTTTCGTTTCTTTTTCTAAAAACCGTCGAGTTTAGGCTCGACGGTTTTTTTTTAATACTAATCAGCAACTTCACGCCAACATGCCGTTTTGCCGGCTTTCATTTCTTCATCAAGTCCCATTTTTAATACCTAAATTAGCTTGACAGTGGGGTAAAAGGATACCTAAACTCACAAATGTGGGTAAAAGTGGCAAATTGTGGATCATCGAAGTACGGTCGCTGGATCAAGTATTTGCAACATAGAGCTTCAAAACACTAATAATAAAAAAACAACATAGAAGGCTAGGGGAATGTTCCGCGGCGCTAACGCAATCAATCTTGACAGTAAAGGCAGGGTGGCTATCCCCACCAAATATCGCCAAGCGCTGCTTGATGATTGCGGCGGAAATCTAGTGTGTACCGTTGATATTCAACAAAGTTGTTTGCTGCTTTACCCACTTTCCGAATGGGAAGAGATCGAACTTAAGTTGACCAAGTTGTCAACCATGATCCCGCAAGAGCGACGTTTACAACGCTTGCTACTGGGTCATGCCACAGAAGGTGAAATGGATAAAAGCGGACGCTTCCTTCTTCCCCCCCCACTGCGTGCCCACGCCAAGTTGGATAAACAAATCATGTTGGTTGGTCAGCTCAATCGTTTTGAAATCTGGGATGCGGATATTTGGGCCGATCAAGTTGATGCTGATATGGAAGCCGAGCAAGCGGGTGGGTTTGACCTGTCTGAGCGGCTACAGGACTTCTCACTGTGAGCAATACCGAATTTCAACACCTATCGGTATTGTTAGATGAATCAATTCAAAGTCTCGCGATTCAACCAAACGGTATATACATAGACGCTACGTTTGGACGCGGTGGTCACTCACAGGCCATTTTGGAACATTTATCAAACGAGGGTCGCTTGATTGCGTTTGATCGCGATCCGCAGGCGATCGCAGCGGCAGAACACCTCAAGGAAGATAAGCGCTTCAATATCGTGCATCAGCCGTTCGCAGATATGGCCGATGTTATCGAACGCATGGGCATTAGCGGCAAAGTTGACGGCGTATTAATGGATTTAGGCGTGTCCTCACCTCAGCTTGATGATGCGTCACGCGGGTTCAGTTTTATGCGTGAAGGCCCTTTAGATATGCGTATGGATACTACGCGGGGCATCAGTGCGGCACAGTGGTTAGCGGCAGCTGAAGAACAGGATATCGCACAAGTCATCAAGGAATTTGGCGAAGAAAAATTTGGTAAGCGTATCGCGCATGCGATTGTCACTACTCGTGACCAACAACCTTTAACCACAACCAAACAACTTGCGGAGCTGATCGATCAAGCTGTCCCTGTAAAAGACAAATTTAAACACCCGGCGACACGCGCTTTCCAAGGGATTCGCATTTATGTCAACGCAGAGTTGGACCAGCTGCGTGATGGGTTGAAAGGTGCGGTATCAGCCCTGCGTAGCGGCGGCCGTTTAGCTGTGATCAGTTTTCATTCTCTAGAGGATCGGTTAGTCAAGCGTTTCATGCGCGAGCAAAGCAAAGGAAAAGATGTGCCGCTTGGTGTGCCCCTGACACAAGCGCAAATCGACGCCGATAAAGTGTTAAAGGTTATCGGCAAAGCCATCAAGCCCAGTCCGGCAGAATTAGAACAAAACAATCGAGCGAGAAGCTCGGTTCTCAGGGTGGCAGAAAAGTTATGAGTCAGTCACCTACCACCTTCAACCCAGTCACCATAATGCTGACTGATGCGGCCCGCCACCCGATGCGGGTTTTGTTGTTTTTATTGGTTCTTGCTAGCGCGGTGGCAGTGATCCTAAGCGCGCACATGAATCGACAAGTGATCATTGCCAACGAGCAGTTGATGCAAGAAAAGGATCGACTGGATATTGAGTGGCGTCACCTGTTACTCGAACAAGGTGCGTTAACGGAACACAATCGGATCGAATCTCTGGTGAAGCGAGATTTGGACATGCGCCGTCCTACACCTTCTGACGAAGTCGTGGTGAGGTTGAAATGAGTGCTGTGTTAACCACCAATGACGGCGCGCAAAAAGGCAGTGCAATGCGGCGCAAGGGCCAAGGTGCCAAGCAGAACAAAGCCCCAGACTTGATTAACTGGCGTTTTCTCGTTGTGCTTGTTTCGGTTGTCGCTGTGTTTATTGTATTGGCTGTCCGCGCGGCCTACATTCAGGTGATCGCGCCAGATGCATTGATTGAACAAGGGGATAATCGGACACTTCGGACGAGAAGCTCTATGGTTCATCGAGGATTGATCACAGACCGTCACGGTGAAGAGTTAGCGGTAAGTGTTCCGGTTCAAGCCATATGGGCTGACCCAAAAATCGTCCACCAAGAAAATGCACTGTCACAGAAACGACGCTGGTTAGCTTTGGCGGAAGTGTTGGGACAAGACATTGGCGATATTCTCGATCGAGTAGATAACCCAAACCGTCGATTTGTATATTTGCAGCGTCAGGTTTCGCCGGCTATGGCTGAGTATGTGCGTCAACTTGATATTCCTGGGGTCGGCCTGCGCAATGAGTCACGCCGTTATTATCCCAGTGGCGAGGTAGCGGCCCATATAATCGGGTTTACAGATGTTGATGACCGCGGCATTGAGGGTTTAGAGCGGCTTTACGATGACTGGCTAACGGGTACACCTGGCAGTCGAACGATCCGGCGTGACGCAAAAGGACGACAAGTTGAAATTATCCAACAGACGGATGGTGAAAACGCCAAGGACTTGCGCCTAACAATCGACCAGCGAGTCCAAGCAATGGCTTACAAAGCCATTAAACAGGCGACAGAAACCTATGCCGCCGTTTCCGCATCTGCCATTGTCGTTGACGTTGAAAGCGGTGACATTCTCGCCATGGTCAATAGCCCGTCGTTTAATCCGAATAATCGACAAACGGTTGCACCGCACAGAGTCAGAAATCGAGTTATCACGGATCCCGTTGAGCCGGGGTCGGCACTCAAACCTTTGGCGGTATTGAGTGCGTTGGAGTTTGGTATCGTTAAACCCGACTCTGTAGTAGATACGTCCCCTGGTTGGATGCGACTAGGAGGAAGTGTGGTTCAAGACCCTCGTAATCTAGGTGAACTTGACCTCGCAACTATTATTCAAAAATCAAGCAACATGGGCACATCAAAACTCGCCTTAGCGGTGCCGAGAGAATTCTTGATTGATACCTACTACAACATGGGGCTTATGTCCGATACGGGCACTATGTTGACGGGAGAAAGCAGTGGTCTGTTTCACGAGCGCAATCGATGGTCTGAGTTTGAACTCGCCACCCTAAGCTTCGGTTACGGAATTGCCGTAACGCCAGCTCAGCTCGCCAGGATGTACACAACGATTGCAAGTGGCGGTATCAAAAAGGATTTACGTATTATTCTGTCAGAAGCCAAATCTGATTTTGAGCAGAGTCATCGCGTAGTCTCCCAGAAAAATGCCGAAGCCCTTATCCGCATGATGGAAACGGTCACTCATGACGGTGGTTCTGGTATCAAGGCAAGTGTCAATGGCTACCGAATAGCGGGTAAAACAGGGACCAGTAAAAAAGCGGTAGCCGGTGGCTACGGCGTTGAATATGTTAATATTTTTGCCGGCCTCGCCCCTGTTTCAGATCCGCAACTGGTGACAGTGGTCCTAATCAACGAGCCCGGTGGTGATTTGTATCATTCGGGTGATACTGCAGCGCCTGTATTTTCCCAAATTATGGGGGGGGCGTTGCGCCTGCTGAATGTTGCACCCGACGCCGTAGGCAAAGGTAACGGCATTACGCGAGTAGAGTGGCTGGAGGCACCCAATCATGGTGATTAGTCATTTTGTACAAAGCATTGAACCTCTACTGGCAAAGTTTGGCATCAACGCGCCGGATGTGCGTGTGGAGAAATTGGTTTTAGACAGCCGCGACGTTTCAATAAAAACAGCCTTTCTGGCCGTCAAGGGGCATACGTTGGACGGGAGGGAGTTCATTCCCCAAGCTATTAGTTTAGGTGCGCCAGTAATTATCAGTGAAACCGATGATCAGAGTGCTCATGGCCAGTGCAGTATGCGACAAAATACGGTCATCGTGGAATTTTATAATTTAGCTCAATCTCTCTCAGCTTTGGCCGCCGCATTCTACGATTATCCCGCGACTAAGATGACAAGTATCGCTGTAACAGGCACGAATGGAAAAACATCGGTCGTACAATTGCTCAGTCAGTTACGCCATGCCTTGGGTATAAAATGCGGCATGATAGGGACTCTTGGTAGTGGCTTGTATTCCCATCCGTTTGCGTTGTCTAACCTTGAGGAAACTCGCAATACCACGCCTGACGCACTGCAAATGCAATACATTTTGGCCGACTTGTCTCAGCAAGACGTGCATCAAGTGGCATTTGAAGCCTCATCTCATGCCTTGGTCCAAGGACGCCTCAATCAAGTCAAAACGGATGTGGCTATTTTTACTAACCTAACCCGCGATCACTTGGATTACCATGGGACGATGGAGGCATATGCCGCCGCGAAGCGAAGGCTATTAAAACAACCAGCACTTAAGCATGTCGTGCTGAATGCAGATGATCCTGAAAGTCAAAATTGGGCAGCACACACACCAAATAGTGCGAAGATCATTTGGTATGGCATCGACTTGGATACTCAGCAATGGTCAAAGGACCGTTTGTATTGTTGTGCGCGAAATGTCCAAACTACGCCGCAAGGCACACAATTCGAGTTGTACTCGAGTTGGGGAAAACAACAAGTGCGCTTGAGTTTGGTAGGGCAGTTTAATGTCTACAATGCGTTGGCCGCAGCGGGCGCTGTATTGGCTTTGGGTACCCGATTTGGTGACCTGCTATCAGGTTTGAGTGCGCTAGTACCTGTTCCCGGCAGAATGGAGTTGTTCAGTCAACCAGAGTTAGCCAGTGTTATCGTCGATTACGCGCATACACCTGACGCTTTGGCGCATGCACTTGATGCCGCTGCGATGCACACAGATGGCGACGTTTGGTGTGTATTTGGTTGTGGTGGTCAGCGCGACAAAGGTAAACGTCCTCAGATGGGCAAAATTGCCAGTCTTAAATCCCAACACGTGGTATTGACTGCCGACAACGCCCGCAATGAAACCGTCCAATCTATCAGTGCAGATATCAAAACCGGGATAGACGACCCACACAACGTTGTGGTTATCGATGAAAGAACTGACGCGATTAAATATGCGTTACAGCATGCCAGACCAGGCGACATTGTATTGTTGGCTGGCAAAGGGCATGAAACTTACCAAGACATTAACGGACAACGGCTCGATTATGATGAGCGCGCATTTGTCAGCCAGTTATTGCAGGAGCTTCCAACATGTTAGCAGTATCTCTTAAATGGATAGCAGAAAAAGTCGATGGCGTATTACACGGTGCCGATATTACCGTTGACTCAGTTACAACAGACTCGCGCCATATCGAAAGTAGCGATCTGTTTATTGCGCTCGTTGGACCGAAGTTCAATGGACATGATTACGTCTCAATGGCTGAACAAAAAGGTGCAAGCGCAGTGCTCGTTAGCGAGCCTGTGGAGACTAAATTACCGCAAATTCAGGTTCAAGACACCCTAGCAGCTTTAGGGATGCTTGGTGCAGCGATTAAGGCAGAAGTAAAGCCCAAAACTGTTGCGATTACCGGTAGTAGCGGCAAAACCACAGTAAAAGAGATGGTTTCCACAATTCTTAGCCGTAGAGGAAGTGTATTGGCAACGGCTGGAAATTTTAATAACGACATCGGTGTGCCACTGACTTTACTTAGGTTAGAGCCACAGCACGAGTTTGCCGTAATTGAGCTGGGTGCCAATCACTTAGGAGAGATCGCCTATACCACAGAGCTTGTTAAGCCAGATGTCGCAACGATCGTGAATGCCGCAGCCTCTCATCTTGAAGGATTTGGTAGTTTATTCGGTGTCGCACGCGCCAAAAGTGAAATATTTAAAGGGTTGAATGACGTTGGCATGGCTGTGGTTAATCACGATAGTCAGTTTTTCCAGTTTTGGGAGGGCAAATTAAAGCGTCAAAATATGCAAAGCTTCAGTCAAGACGGTGATTCAAGTAGTGACTTTTATGCAACAGATATTACGCTAGGCTTGGATGGCTGTGCATCGTTCTTATTGCACACTCCTGCCGGCGAAACCGGCGTTTCATTGAGTATTCCAGGCGCGCACAATGTCAGTAATGCACTCGCTGCCGCGGCTTTAGCGATGAATGTTGGTGCTACGCTTGAAGATGTTCGATCTGGCTTGGCAGATATGGCGCAAGTTGGCGGGCGTTTAAATGTAAAACAATTGTCGAATCAAGTTCGTGTGCTGGACGACACTTATAATGCAAATGTTGCCTCAGTAAAGGCTGGCATCGATTTACTCGCCAGCTTTTCCGGTCGCCGCGTACTCGTTCTTGGCGACATGGCTGAACTTGGCGAAAAAGCCCGCCACTATCATCAAGAAGTGGGTGAATACGCCTTGCAGAAAGGCATTCAACAGGCATATTCCATAGGCGTGTTGAGTCAACATGCGAGTCAGGTGTTCGGTCAAAATGGCGCGCACTTCGACAGTATTGAAACACTGGTCGAGTCGCTTCATCAGCTATTGGCAGACGAGCAGCGTGACATTACGATTTTAGTTAAAGGTTCTCGAAGTTCTCGGATGGAGAGGGTGACAGCAGCGATTGAGGCCTCTCCCGTGGGAAAGTTTGAACGTAGACGGGAGAAAATCGCATGTTAATTTGGTTGTCAGAATGGCTGACCCAGTTTGATGCTGGCTTCAATGTTTTCTCGTATTTAACGTTACGCGCCATTCTTAGCACATTAACTGCATTACTCATTGCGATTTTGATTGGACCTGCGATGATCCGCTGGCTTCAGCGTCTTCAGATAGGCCAAACCGTGCGTGATGATGGCCCTCAGTCACATTTATCGAAAGCAGGCACGCCTACTATGGGGGGCTTGTTGATTCTCGCTGCGATAATGATCAGCAGTATTTTGTGGGCTGATTTGACCAACCATTACGTGCTGGCTACTCTCACGATTGTTGTCACCTATGGCGCGATTGGATTCGTCGACGACTACCGCAAAGTGATACGCAAAGACTCGAAAGGCTTGATCGCGCGGTGGAAATATTTTTGGCAGTCTGTGATAGCGATCGCAGTCGCATTCTATTTATATAGTACAGCGCATTTGGAGGCTGAAACTGCTCTTTTGGTTCCCTTCTTCAAAGAAGTAATGCCACAGCTGGGCGCCCTTTATCTTGTCATTGCTTACTTTGCGATTGTGGGTACTAGTAATGCCGTCAATTTAACCGATGGTCTAGATGGTTTGGCAATTGTACCGACGATTTTGGTTGCAGGTGCGTTTGCTATTTTTGCCTATGTCACTGGAAACGTTAACTTTTCCGAATACTTAAACATTCCTTTCATCCCCTACACGAGTGAACTTGTCATAGTGTGCACTGCGATTGTGGGGGCGGGTCTTGGTTTCCTGTGGTTCAACACTTACCCAGCACAAGTCTTCATGGGTGATGTGGGATCGTTAGCGCTCGGTGGAACATTGGGAATACTCGCTGTTCTTGTTCGTCAAGAAATTGTATTGATTATCATGGGCGGTATTTTTGTCGTTGAGACGCTATCGGTGATTTTACAGGTTGGTTCTTTCAAGTTACGCGGTCAGCGCATCTTTCGAATGGCGCCTATTCACCACCATTACGAACTGAAGGGTTGGCCAGAACCTCGCGTTATTGTGCGTTTTTGGATCGTTTCTTTGATTTTGGTCTTGGTTGGCTTGGCCACCTTGAAGTTACGGTAACCATAGTATGTCAATGAAGTATGCAGAGATGAAAATTGCGATAATAGGGACCGGTATCACCGGACGTTCCTGCGCGCAGTTTCTGCATGCTGAAGGCGCACATGTGCACATGTTTGATACCCGTGCCCCGTTGGCAACGGACATATCGTACCCAGTTGAGTGGGGCGCAATCGACGTTTCGAGATTGATTGCGTTTGAACTCATCGTCGTAAGTCCTGGTGTTTCCTTAGCTACGCCTTCGATACAAGCAGCCATGGAGGCTGGTATTGATGTAGTCGGTGATGTAGAGCTCTTCGCGCGCGAAAACCGCAATCCCGTAATTGCCGTCACCGGTTCGAACGGCAAATCGACAGTCGTCTCTCTTCTAGGAGCGATTTTTAATTCTGCAGGCCTTAAGGCCAGCGTAGTAGGCAACATCGGTACACCTGTTTTGCAAGCATGGCAAGCGGTTAAGGACAACACCGAGCACTGGTTGATTATGGAGCTATCGAGCTTTCAACTGGAATCGACTCGCTCACTGAGAGCAAACGCAGCGGTCATATTGAATATTTCTGAAGATCACCTCGACCGTCACAATACGATGACGGAATATACCGCAGCTAAACGTCAAATCTTCAACCATGCAGAACAATGCATTGTTAATCGAGATGATCAATACATCGCTGCTTTTCAACCAAACAAAGCGCTGACATTTGGTTTGAGTGAATCGGGTGTTGGTATGTCTTGGGACGCAGCGAGACAAGTCATTCTTTATAATGGGAAAGACTGCATTGACGTTAGCAAATGCTCAATGTATGGCGAACATAATGTACTAAACATGCAGGCAGCGACGTTACTTGCGTTAAGCGCTGGAGTTGGAAAAGACGCTATTCAGAAGGCTTTGCAAACGTTTACTGGACTACCGCATCGTTACCAACGGATTGCAACACATCACTCGGTTCGTTGGATTAATGATTCCAAAGCGACTAACCCTGGTGCAGCGATGGCGAGTATAAGCGCAGCACGTCACCAAACTGACGGACGCTTAGTAGTGATCCTAGGCGGAGACGCCAAAGGGGCTGACTTAAATTCAATGCGACAACAAATCCAACGAGATGTCGATTATGTTGTGGCACTGGGTAAAGATGGGCGTGTATTTTTGGACATGAATGATAATAGTGTTTACGTAGATTCAATGCTGCAAGCAGTTCGAGTCGCCGATGCTATCGCGAAATCCAACGACACAGTACTGCTTGCACCGGCCTGCGCCAGCCTCGACATGTATACAAACTTTGAACATCGCGGTGACGCCTTTGTCGAAGCTGTGGAGGCGCTCGCAGCATGATCAACCTAACGGTACCCAATCAAACGTTAGCGCAGTTGTTTGCAACGCAACACGATGATGCGCAAACGCGTTATTACGACTTAACTATAGTTCTAGTCTCATTAGCTTTGATGGCGATCGGCTTTGTGATTGTGACATCCGCTTCTATGCCGGTTGCTGCGCGGCTTTTTGATAATCCGTTTCACTTCGCTATCCGTCACGTTATCTATCTTGGTTTAGCCTTGGCCGCCGCGGTCGTTGTACTACAAGTTCCAATGCAATTCTGGCGAGTCACCAATCCATATCTTCTGTTATTGGCAATCGCATTGCTTGTTGCTGTGTTGTTGGTTGGGCGAAATGTGAATGGTAGTACTCGATGGTTAGCTCTTGGCCCAATTACAATCCAGGCTGCTGAGCCTGCGAAGCTGTTTTTGTTTACTTATTTAGCCGGCTACCTTGTCCGCCGTTACGAAGAAGTGACTGAAAATCTGAAGGGGTTTGTCAAACCACTGGTTGTGTTTTTTGTTTTGGCTTTATTGCTATTGCTACAACCTGACCTCGGTACAGTGGTCGTTATGCTGGTGACAACGATAGGTTTGTTATTCCTTGCGGGGGCGAAGCTTTGGCAGTTTTTTGCGTTAGTATTTGTCGGCTTAATGGCGGTTGTTGCACTGATCGTATTCGAGGAATATCGAATGCGCCGCATCACATCCTTCTTAGACCCATGGGCAGATCCTTTTGGCAGCGGTTATCAACTGACCCAATCGCTGATGGCCTATGGGCGTGGAGATTGGTTCGGTCAAGGGCTCGGTAATAGCTTGCAAAAATTGGAATTTTTGCCAGAAGCTCACACCGATTTCATCGTCGCTATTTTAGCCGAAGAGCTCGGGTTCGTTGGCGTTTTGTGCGTCTTGGCGTTAATCCTCGTGTTAGTGATTAAAGCATTGCGTATTGGTAATCAAGCGCTAAGTCGACAACGACCGTTTGAGGGCTTTCTGGCCTATGCAATTGGTATTTGGTTTAGCTTCCAAACAGCCATTAATGTGGGCGCGAGTGCAGGTATATTACCGACCAAAGGGCTCACGTTACCGCTGGTGAGTTACGGCGGCTCTAGTCTAATCGTGATGATGGTCGCCACGGCAATTTTGCTTCGAATCGACTTTGAAATGCGAGTTGACGGGGTGCAAGCATTGAGTAAAAAAGGGGCTAAACCTAAGAAAACGAAACGCAAAATTCAGTCTGAAGACGAAAGGAGGCCAGATGACATCTGACTCGGCCCCTTTGAACAAGCGTATCCTCATTATGGCAGGTGGTACCGGGGGACATATCTTCCCGGGTATTGCAGTCGCTCAGCATTTGCAGTCACAAGGTTGGGAAATACATTGGCTTGGTACACCCGATCATATGGAAGCTGAAATCGTCCCTAAATACGGCTTTGCGTTACATTTTGTTGAAGTGAGTGGTTTGAGAGGTCGAGGCCTAGTGGCAAAACTGGCGTCTATTTGGCAGTTACTGAAAGCCTTAGTGAGTGCCCGTGCTCTGCTCAAGCAGTTGTCACCCAGTGTCGTGTTAGGCATGGGCGGATATGCCAGCGCAGCAGGAGGGCTCGCTGCTCGTTGGCTGAATATTCCGGTGGTTATCCACGAGCAGAATGCGGTTGCAGGGATGACCAATCGTTGGTTGTCGCGGATTGCGAGCAAGGTGTTACTCGGATTCGAAGCTGCCAAACAAGCGCTGACGAATCACGATAAGATTGAAGTAACCGGGAATCCGGTTAGAAAGGCAATTAGTCAATTACCGCAAAAGCAACCCAATGCCGAGCGATTAGGGCTTAATGTACTCATTATCGGTGGCAGTTTAGGTGCTCGCCCTTTCAATCAACAATTACCGGAGATACTCGCCAATATTGACAATGTGAGTATTCGCCACCAATCCGGCAAAGGTAATAGCGACGATGTCGCGCACCGGTATGCTCGACGTGGACTCACCAACGTAGATGTTGTCGATTTTATCGAGGATATGGGAGCAGCCTATCAATGGGCTGATATTGTAATTTGCCGCGCGGGCGCAATTACCGTTACAGAAATTTCCTTGGCTGGAATCGCTGCTATTTTTGTACCTTTGCCGCACGCCGTTGATGACCACCAAACTGCTAATGCTATGTCACTGGTACATCGCCGAGCGGGTTATCTGGTAGCACAAAACCATATGGCTGAAGAGTTGCCTGTGCTATTAAAGCGGTTATCTGCGGATCCTAAACAAATTCAAACCATTCGCCTTAATGCCCTCGATTGCGCCATAGTTGATGCCACGGAACGTGTCTCAGCAAGTTGTGCCGAGGCGGCAAATGTTAAGCCCCGCAAGGTGTCTTCTGGAGTTGTAGTATGAGTGAAATGACACCCTTTAAAAATCCACAAATGCGCCAGGTGCGGCATATCTTTTTTGTTGGTATTGGTGGCGCAGGTATGGGGGGAATTGCTGAAGTTCTTTTGAATGAAGGTTATCGCGTCAGTGGTTCTGACATACAAGCCAACAATATGACAGCACGTTTGCAAACGCTTGGTGCAACGGTTCACATCGGTCATAACGCAGAAAATGTAGACGGGGTAAACGTGGTTGTTGTATCAAGTGCAATTGATAACACCAATCCAGAGATACAAGCCGCTAATGAGCACCGTATCCCGATCATTCGACGCGCTGAAATGTTGGCCGAAATTATGCGTTTTCGGCACGGCATTGCGATTGCTGGAACGCATGGTAAAACGACGACTACGAGTTTAATCGCAACCATTTTTGCTCACGCAGGTCTTGATCCGACTTACGTTATCGGTGGTTTACTAAACGGCGCTGGGACGAATGCTAAATTGGGTTCTAGTCGCTATCTAATTGCTGAAGCAGACGAGTCCGATGCCTCATTCTTACATCTACAGCCGATGATATCCGTGGTTACCAATATCGAAGCTGACCATATGGAAACCTATGATGGTGACTTCCAAAAGATGCAAGACACCTTCATCCAGTTTTTGCACAACTTACCGTTTTACGGTCGTGCTATTGTGTGTGGAGACGACACCGTCATCAGGGGCTTGGAAAGTCGAATAGGTCGAAATACGTTGACTTATGGGCTCGACCCAGAAAATGACGTTCGAGCAACCGATATCCACGCCTTACCCGGTAGTATGCAATTCACAGTGCATCGTGAGGGGCTCGCACCACTGTCAGTAAACCTCAATTTAGCCGGGATCCACAACGTGTTAAACGCGTTGGCAGCGATTGCAGTTGCCACTGATGAAGGTATTAGTGATCAGCACATTCAGCAGGCACTGGCTGAATTTGAGGGGATTGGTCGTCGATTCGAGACCTTGGGTAATTTCGCCTGTAAAGGCGGTGAGGTCACCCTGTTGGATGATTATGGTCATCACCCAACTGAAGTCAAAGCGACGTTAGCGGCGGCCAAAGCAAACTGGCCAGGACGCAGAATAGTCATGATCTTTCAGCCGCACCGGTACAGTCGTACACGAGATTTATATGAAGATTTCGTCGAGGTTTTGAGTGACGTGGATTCACTATTAATGCTCGACGTATACGCTGCGAGTGAGTCTCCGATTGAGGGCGCTGACAGTCGTGCCCTTTGTCGTTCAATACGGGCGCGCGGTCAAATTGAGCCAATATATGTCGGCGAAACGCAGAAGTTAGCCGCGTTACTTGAGAGTGCCCTGCAACCGGGCGATGTATTGCTTACGCAAGGCGCCGGTAGTGTTGGTTCACTGGCCAGAGAACTCCAACAATCACGATTAGATTGGGTAGAGTTGGCCAGGAGGTTGAGTCAATGACGTTACATGGCCTAACACTAGCACCAAGTGTATTCGGTAAAGTGGCGGTAATGTTGGGTGGTGATTCCGCAGAACGTGAGGTATCGCTAAACTCCGGCCAAGCGGTGCTAAATGCACTTCGGAATAAAGGAATTGACGCGCACGCGTTTGATCCTGCCCACAAATCACTGACCCGTTTGTTAGATGAACGGTATGACCGTGTCATGATAATGCTGCACGGTCGCGGCGGCGAGGATGGCTCGCTTCAGGGGGCTTTACAACAGCTAGCGATCCCATACACAGGTAGCGGTGTTTTGGGTTCAGCATTGGCTATGGATAAGGTTCACACTAAACAAATTTGGCAATGTTTAGGCTTACCGACCGCAAATTATCGCATTGCGGACAAAAGGCACTTTGACGTGAGATCATGCGGCGCTATAATGCATGAGTTGGGGAACATCGCCATGGTGAAACCGGCCCGAGAAGGGTCCAGTATCGGCATGGCAAAAGTGACAAGCGCTAAACAATTAGAAACTGCCGTAAAAGAAGCGTTCGACTACGATCGACACGTATTAATAGAGCAGTTCATAGATGGTCCGGAGTACACGGTTTCTTTATTACAAGGACACGTACTGCCGTCCATTCGAATGTCTACCCCTCACAATTTTTATGATTATGCAGCTAAGTATCAGGATAACTCGACAGAGTATTTTTGCCCTAGCGGTTTATCCGATGAACGCGAGCAGCGAATAGCCGCATTGTCGTTACAGGCCTTTGAATCTCTGTCTTGTACAGGATGGGGGCGTGTCGACTTGATGCAGGATAAGCACGGCGAATTTTATTTGCTAGAAGCGAATACAGTACCTGGCATGACTGAAAAAAGCTTGGTTCCCAAATCTGCTGCGGCAGCCGGAGTCAGTTTTGATGAGTTAGTCGTCGCTATTTTAGCGACGAGCTTGGAAGGTGAGCACTGATGCCGTCCGCGGGTACCCGTTCAGGTGCCTTTTGGGCGGGCGTGGTGTTTTTTATACTCGTTTTGCTCACGTTAAGTGTGGCGAGTATCAGCGTGTATCGCTGGTTGCATGACGCACAACAATTACCGGTGCAAGATATTGTGTTTCAGGGCGAAAAGAAGCACATCAACACACAGCGATTGGAACAATTGGTAAGGACATCCCAGCCGGGTAGTTTTTTTGAGCTGGATGTCAACGAAGTGTATGAGTTGTTGCAGCAACAACCCTGGGTTTATCGCGCTTCGGTGCGAAAACAATGGCCGAACCGTTTGACCGTGTACGTGGTCGAGCAGAAGGCCGTGGCACATTGGAACGATGACTTATTGCTCAACCCTTACGGGGAGACCTTTGCGGGCGGCGATGTGTCGAGAGATTTACCCAGGCTGTATGGCCCTGGTGGCAGTGAAAAAACGGCTTTGCAGGGGTTTCATGCGATGCAAACACTGCTGGCTGGTGCAGCATTACCGATTGATGAGTTGTTTTTGAGTGAACGATTTGCATGGCAGATCACGTTAAAGAACGCAATAAAATTGAATTTGGGTCGTCAAGAGTTCATCGACCGTTTACAGCGTTTCGTTGATGTGTATCCGCTGTTGAAAGAGCAGCCAAAAGCTGTTGAGTATATCGATTTACGCTATGACACCGGGTTAGCCGTTGGCTGGTCTGACGAACACAAACAGAGTGAGAACGTATAAGCATGTCCAAAACGATGGATAGAAACCTAATAGTTGGCTTAGACATAGGCACCAGCCATATAAAAGCGGTGGTGGGTGAGTTGTTGGAAGACAACTCTATCAGCATTGTTGGTGTCGGTACTCACTCTGCAAAGGGTATGGATAAGGCCGGTGTGAACGATTTGAATTTGGTGGTTCAATCTGTGCAGCGAGCGTTAAATGAGATGGAATTAATGGCGGACTGCCAGGTTTCATCGGTTTTCCTCGCTATCTCGGGCCGACATGTACAGTGTCAGAATGAAAATGGCATGGTGCCAATTAACAACCAAGAAGTAACTCAGGAAGACGTTGATAATGTCATTCACGCCGCGCGTTCAGTGCCTATCGCAGCTGAACGTCGATTGTTACATGTGTTACCCCAAGAGTTTACGATCGACGTGCAAGAGGGGATTAAGAATCCGATAGGTATGTCTGGGGTTCGGATGGAAGCCAATGCGCACATTATTACCTGCGCGGACGACATGGCGAAAAACATTGTGAAGTCGGTTGAACGCTGCGACTTACATGCGGACCAGTTGATTTTTTCGGCATTGGCGTCAAGTTATGCCGTATTGACAGATGATGAACGAGAATTGGGTGTTTGTGTTGTTGATATTGGCGGCGGGACAATTGATATCGTTGTTTATACTGATGGCGCTATTCGACATACCGCAGTTATTCCAGTGGCAGGAAATCAAATTACCAGTGATATCGCCAAAATTTTCCGCACACCGATTAGTAATGCTGAAGAAATCAAAGTTAATTATGCCTGTGCCTTGAAAGATATGGTCAGCATGGAAGACACGATTGAAGTCCCAAGTGTTGGCGGTCGTCCGGCAAGAGCGATGTCAAGGCACACACTAGCGGAGGTTATTGAGCCACGCTATCAAGAATTGTTTGAATTGATTTATGAAGAGATTCAAGCCTGTGGGTTGGCGGAACAAATTGCCGCTGGATTGGTCCTCACAGGTGGTACTGCCAAAATGGAGGGGGCAGTAGAGTTCGCGGAGGAAATCTTCCAAATGCCAGTAAGAGTAGGAAAGCCGCTGAACGTCAAAGGTTTATCGGAATATGTTGATGATGCCAGTTTTGCGACCGTTGTTGGGTTGTTGCAGTATGGCAAACAGCATGTTGATAACAAAAAAACCAATAAAGCGAAATCTGGCGAGGGCATTTTTAGTCGTGTCCAAAGCTGGTTTAAGGGTGAATTTTAAGCGTTAAAACATCGAGTCATGCGACTTTGACCTTGGATGGTCACAACGAATGACCCGATATCATGAACGTACAAAACCGGAGAGTAAGTATGTTTGAATTAATGAATAGTCACGGCGAAGACGCAGTCATCAAAGTGATCGGTGTAGGTGGCGGTGGCGGTAATGCTATCGAGCACATGGTTAAGCAGAGCATTGAAGGTGTTGAATTCATTGCGGTCAATACCGACGCACAAGTGTTGCGTAGCTCGTCAGCTGACGTCACGTTACAAATTGGTACAAATGTCACCAAGGGGCTTGGTGCGGGCGCTGATCCGAACGTTGGCCGAGAGGCCGCGCATGAAGATCGCGAGACGATTCGTCAAAGCCTAGACGGTGCCGACATGGTTTTCATCACCGCCGGAATGGGCGGTGGTACGGGAACGGGTGCTGCGCCGGAAGTGGCAAAAATCGCCAAGGAAATGGGTATTTTAACGGTTGCGGTAGTGACCAAGCCGTTTCCTTTCGAAGGCCGTAAACGTGGTGATTTTGCGAACCAAGGCATAGAAGAGTTGTCCAAGCATGTCGACTCGCTGATCACTATCCCAAATGAAAAGCTATTGAAAGTGATGGGGCCGCGTACGCCATTGCTTCAAGCATTCAGCGCAGCAAATGACGTACTGCGCGGCGCAGTGCAAGGAATCGCAGAACTGATTACACGGCCGGGTTTAATTAACGTCGACTTCGCCGATGTTAAAACGGTGATGTCCGAAATGGGCACGGCGATGATGGGAAGTGGTGTCGCGAGTGGTGAAGATCGTGCAGAAGAAGCCGCTGAAGGTGCAATCGCATGTCCTCTACTAGAAGATATCGACTTGTCCGGCGCGCGAGGTATTTTGGTCAACATCACTGCTGGTCCTGATTTTGCGATTGATGAATTCGAAACGGTAGGTAATGCGGTCAAAGCATTTGCCTCAGAAAACGCAACCGTCGTGGTCGGTACCGTTATTGACATGGACATGACTGATGAATTGCGTGTAACGGTCGTCGCTACGGGTATTGGTGCCGAACGTAAACCTGATATTTCGTTGGTTAGCAACGAAGGTTCTCGTTTGACTAGTTCTGCTCGAAACTTCACGCAAGGGCGCGAGGCGACTGCCGCTGCACCGCAGGTGACTGACGGTAATCAAGCGTTGAAGACTGATGAAGTCGCACAACCTGGTAGTGATTTGGAATATTTGGATATTCCTGCTTTCTTGCGAAAGCAAGCAGACTAGTTGTTGGTTCGTTTGGCATTTAGGACGCAATAAAAAGCGGCTTAGCAAGGAAGTCAGACCTGTTTTTGACAGTTTTATGACATACAGCTATAATACGCGGCCGTTTTTTGGGTATTTGAATATATGATTAAGCAACGCACAATCAAACAAGCGGTACAAGAGACTGGTATCGGCTTGCATAAGGGTGAGAAGGTCACAATGACTCTCCGGCCAGCGCCTGCGAATACGGGTATAGTATTCAGGCGTGTTGACCTTGACCCGTGCGTGGACATCCCTGCCAAAGCTAATGCTGTCGGTGACACAATGCTGTGTACCTGCTTGAGTAACAACGATGGCGTCAGTATTCATACCGTTGAGCACCTTGCGTCTGCACTTGCCGGTTTAGGCATTGACAACATTGTTATCGAAGTCGATAGCCATGAGCTCCCCATCATGGATGGTTCAGCAAGCCCATTTATTTTTCTGCTGCAATCTGCAGGCATAGAAGAGTTAAATGCGCCAAAGCAGTTTATCCGCGTCAAGAAACCTATTCGAGTAGAAGACGGGGACAAATGGGCTGAGTTAGTGCCTTTCGACGGATTTAAAGTTGACTTCCGGATTGATTTTGATCACCCAGTCATCAGCCAAACACGCCAGCACATGGTGATGGATTTTGATTCTGCGTCATATGTAAATGAAGTGAGCCGAGCGAGAACCTTTGGTTTCATGCGAGACTTAGAGTATATGAATGCGCACAACTTGGCTTTGGGCGGTAGTATGGAAAATGCCGTTGCGTTGGATGATTTTCGCGTACTAAACCCTGAAGGCTTGCGTTACGACGACGAGTTTCTTAAACACAAAATTCTGGATGCGGTAGGCGACCTTTATTTGTGTGGCCACAGTATCATCGGTGCATTGAATGCCTTCAAAACCGGTCATGGCTTAAACAACAAGCTACTCAATGCAATGCTGGCCGATCGGACGAGTTGGGAATTTGTTACCTATGAGTCTAACGATGAAGTGCCGATTCGATTTACTGAGCCCGCACTCGTCTAATCGAAAGACACTATTTGTTACCAAAAATGCCGCTTTTCAGCGGCATTTTTGATCCTGACCAGAATGTAAAAATACTACTGTTGGTTCATGCTTTTTAGATCTTAAGCTTGGGGCTTGTTCTGCTGGTTGTAACGGGTCTAGCGCGACATGTGCTGTCTCTTTCAAGCTGCGCAGTAGCGCTTATTAGGCTAACCTGTTGTGATGATGGCTCAGTTGAATCACGCGACGCGAAAAAAGGGGATTGTGAGTTTTTAATTAAACGGTAGAATAGTGCCGCTAGCATTAACTTGAATCATTATGAAACTCACGCTTTTAATCCGCGGTAAGCGATTTAAATACGCCAAACAAATTGGCGCCAGAAGCTTGGTCAGCGCCGGTGTGCTGCTGAGCCTGGTTGCGCTGGTTTCTAGTCGTTCAACACACACGCTTGATGAGCAGCTCGCTCGAATCCACGTTGTTAAAACGGGGCTGTTGCAAGAACAACAACGCGTTGGAGCCTTGGAACAACAAACCTCAGACGAATTCAGAATATTGAAGCAACAAATAGCCGAACTAGAAGCTAAGTTGCGAGAGGTTGATGTTCTCAGTCAGCACGTTGCCAGCAGTGCTGGTATCGATTACCCGCAAAGCGTCTCGAACGAAGCTACTCAGCAATCAGGCGAGTCAAACTCACTCGACATAGACAGCGATATGCAGGGGGGCGAGCATCCCATGTTTTCTGCAATAGATTCGTTGGACAATCGCCTGTCAGATAAAATCAAACAGCTTGAAGCGCTTGAATCTGTCATGTTGGGTCACCATATCCAAGATATAAGTGATGTGGCAGGTCGTCCTGTGGTGAGAGGCTGGTTATCTTCCTACTACGGTATGCGAGATGATCCATTCACCGGTAAGCCAGCCATGCACAAGGGCTTGGATTTTGCTGGAAAGGATGGCGATCCGGTTGTTGCCACAGCTGCGGGCTTAGTGACATGGTCTGGAGAGCGCTACGGTTATGGTAACCTCGTCGAGATCGACCACGGGAACGGACTGGTTTCACGATATGGTCACAATGCTAGCTTAGACGTGCAGGTTGGCGATATCGTCACCAAAGGTCAGGTTATTGCCACGATGGGCAGTACTGGTCGCTCCACAGGGGTGCACGTTCACTATGAAGTATTGCGCAAAGGACAGCAGATAGACCCATTACCTTTTGTTTATTAGGGTTGCTGCTCCAAGGTAGCTTTCTGCCCTAGCATCAAACGCAATAAAAAATTACGCTTGCTGAACGGTTTCGGCGGTTGAGCAATAAGTTGTCAGTTAACAGTTGGAAATAGATAAAACATGTTTGCCAGTATCGCGAGAAAAATCTTTGGTAGTCGTAATGACCGCTTACTGAAAAAATTGGGTAAAGCGGTAACCGCTATCAATGCATTGGAGCCTGAATACGAGCAGTTGTCGGATGAGCAGTTAAAAGCGAAGACTGCGGAGTTCAAGCAGCGCGTTGAGCAGGGCGAAAGTCTGGATAATATGCTTATTGAAGCTTTTGCGACCGTACGTGAAGCGAGTAAACGTGTATTCGGTATGCGTCACTTTGACGTTCAATTGATTGGTGGCCAAGTTCTCCACCAGGGCAAAATTGCTGAAATGCGCACGGGCGAAGGTAAAACATTAACCGCAACCTTACCGACCTACTTAAACGCGCTGGCCGGTAAAGGTGTTTATGTTATTACCGTAAACGATTACTTGGCGCGCCGTGACGCCGATTGGAGCCGACCGTTATTCGAATTTTTGGGTTTGACTGTCGGTTGTAATGTCCCGGGCATGTCGCCGCCTCAGAAAAAAGAAGCCTATGCTTGCGATGTTATTTATGGCACCAACAACGAATTTGGTTTCGATTACCTGCGCGACAACATGGCATTTAGTCCTGAGGATCGCGTCCAGAATCACTTGTATTTTGCGGTTATCGATGAGGTTGACTCCATCCTGATTGACGAAGCGCGAACGCCACTCATCATCTCCGGAGCAGCTGAAGATAGCTCTGAACTTTACATCAAGATCAACAAAGTAATTCCCGAACTTACCAAGCAAGAAAAAGAAGATGAAGAAGGTCAGCTGGGCGATGGTGATTTCACCATCGACGAGAAGGGTAAACAAATACATTTGACCGAAAATGGCCAAATTCATGTTGAAGAAATTCTCCAGCGCGAGGGTATTTTACCTGAAAGTGAGTCATTGTTTGCGGCGGCAAATATTTCCTTACTACATCACGTTAACGCCGCATTGCGCGCGCACAAGTTGTTTAGTCGCGACGTTGACTACATTGTTAAAGACAATGAAATTGTAATTGTCGATGAACACACTGGCCGGACGATGGAAGGTCGACGCTGGTCTGAAGGATTGCATCAAGCTGTCGAAGCAAAAGAAGGGGTTAAGATTCAGAATGAAAACCAGACCCTGGCGTCCATTACATTCCAAAACTACTTCCGCTTATTTGACAAGCTAGCTGGAATGACAGGTACTGCAGACACTGAAGCTTTCGAATTTCAGCATATCTATGGTCTTGAAACTGTCGTTATTCCTACCAACCGTCCAATGGTTCGCGATGATAAAGCCGATTTAATTTATTTAACGGCGGAAGAAAAATACGAAGCGATCGTTGAAGATATTAAAGATTGCGTCAAGCGTGGTCAGCCATCATTGGTGGGGACGGTATCAATTGAAAACTCGGAATTGCTATCTCGTATTTTAAAGAAAGAGAAGATCCCCCACAAGGTTCTCAATGCTAAATTCCACGAACAAGAAGCGGATATCGTTGCGCAAGCAGGTCGACCTGGCGCGGTAACGATTGCAACCAACATGGCCGGTCGTGGTACGGATATTGTGCTCGGGGGTAATTTACAAGCGGAAATGGCGGCGATAAAAGATCCTAAACCGGCTACAGTTGAGAAACTGACTAAGGAGTGGGAAGAACGTCATCAGCAGGTGCTGGACGCTGGAGGTTTGCATATTATTGGCACCGAGCGTCACGAATCACGTCGTATCGACAACCAGTTACGGGGTCGTTCCGGGCGTCAAGGTGATTCAGGCTCGTCTCGCTTTTATTTGTCTCTAGACGATGCACTTATGCGAATCTTTGCGTCGGACAAAATGGGCAACATGATGAAACGCCTAGGCATGGAGCGCGGTGAAGCGATTGAGCACCCGTGGGTCACGCGAGCAATTGAAAATGCCCAGCGGAAAGTAGAAGGTAGAAACTTCGATATTCGTAAACAGCTGTTGGAATATGACGATGTTGCCAATGACCAACGAAAAGTCATTTATGAGCAACGCAACGAGTTACTCGATGAAGGCGACATTCGCGACACTATTGAAGCCGTTCGAGAAGACGTTGTTAACAGTGTGATTGATGAATATATTCCACCACAGTCTCTAGAAGAAATGTGGAACGTCGCTGAGTTAGAAGTAAGACTGAAAGGCGATTTTGCGGTCGACTTGCCGCTTCAAGAGTGGCTAGACAGCGATGACAAGCTATACGAAGAAAAGCTCAGAGAGCGCATTTTGGGTGAAATCTCTACGGCTTATAAAAACAAAGAAGAGGTTGTTGGACCACAGGTTCTGCGTCAATTCGAGAAAGCAGTCATGCTACAAAATCTCGACAGTCACTGGAAAGAACATTTAGCCGCAATGGATCACTTGAGGCAGGGTATTCACCTGCGTGGTTATGCACAGAAAAACCCTAAACAGGAATACAAGCGCGAGTCTTTCGAGTTGTTTTCCGGCATGCTTGAGGCGTTAAAAACCGAGGTAATCTCTATTCTTAGCAAGGTTCAAGTACGCGCTGAGTCAGATGTAGAAGCAGTTGAAAAGCAGCGCCGTGAGCAAGCGGAAGCGATGTCTAAAAAGTTCGAGCACGAGTCGCCTAATGAACCTGCCGCTAAATCCTCCACACAAGCGCGTCAAGGCCCCAAAGTGGGGCGTAATGAGCCATGTCCATGTGGGTCAGGCAAAAAATACAAACAGTGCTGCGGTAAGCTCAGCTAAGTGACTAAAATGGGTGCTAGTATCGATGTTGCCGTTGGCGTTATTGTCGACGGCACGCGAGTGTTGTTAGCTAAACGGCCAGCTCATTTACATCAAGGCGATAAATGGGAGTTTCCCGGTGGCAAATTTGAGCCTGGAGAATCGCTATCGCAAGCGTTGAGTCGTGAGTTATACGAAGAGATTGGTATTGCCATTCAGCACCCTCGAAAGTGGTTTTCACTCTCATTTGACTATCCCGAGAAAACGGTCAATTTGCATATGGCGATTGTGACGCATTTTGAAGGTCTGCCGCATGGTAAAGAAGGGCAGCCGGTGGAATGGGTTGCGATTGATCAATTGCACACGCTGATATTCCCTGACGCGAATAAGACGATAATAGAACGCCTGCAGCAGGGCGAGTGGAAAGCAGCGGATTGACGCATCGTCCAAGCGGATTATTAGCAGTCCGTGGTAATCAACTCAACTGTGCACTCGGGACTGCCAAATGAGTCATATAACAGAAAGCATCCTTGGGTGTTCGGTTGCCCTGCACTCGGTATATCGTATCCAACCCACGTATACTGATTGTCAAAACGCGTTTGAATGTTATCTCCTGAGATCTCAATAAAGTCGAGCATCCCCAGTTGATTGCCTGATTCGGCGCGACTTTCTGGGCACAAATTTCGCCAATCCACTTCTGTACTGCCAAAACCGAAATCAATAACGTAAGCGGTTTGTTGACTACCACCGGGGTTTTGTGCAGCAGGACGCAACCCTTCAATTCTGGCTTTTGCCAGAACCAAATCAATGGTGGTGTTAAATTGCGCTTTGATCCCGTTTAACGACGCGATTTTGGCATCACTCGAGATATCAACGAAGCGTGGCGCCGCCACAGCTGCCAAAAGGCCTAAAAGAACAATTACAATAATCAATTCAATCAGGGTAAAGCCGCGATTTGAAAGTGAACGTGTTTTGCGCATATGTCCCAAAGTAACTACTGAATTTCTTCAGTTTACTGTTATCTACTCCTGACAAGTTAATATCAAACTTAAAATCAGTGAGTTGTTATATTTTTGAATACATTACCACAAAATTTTGCGGGCCGTCGAGAAGGCAACATGACTTTGCTGATAAGCGGCTTCATTAATAAAATGAGGGTAAGTAGTGGTGTCGCCTTTCCAGGTAATATTTGCGCCATCGAAGCCAAGAAAAATTGGGTCGCCAGGGTTAACTGGATGGAAGTCTTTGTCTTGAACATCTGGGTGGATCATAGCGCTGACATGCCCATCGTGATCGAGCGGAAACGTAACAAGTTCATCAAATTGATACACCGGGCAAGCGTCCAGTGTAGTCAAATTATCAGCATTCCAAGCGTGACAAAATACGAGAATATGATTGAGTAAGGTTAAACTCTGCTGAAAAATGTCGGCTCTACAGACACCTTGAGGTTGCGCACCCATCTCAATCATGACGCCTTTCTTACCCAAAGTGCACAGATAGGGGTGTTGGGCATAGGGTTTCTCGTTTTCAAGCAGAACGTTGCAGCTTGGCATCTGCTTGTGTACGTACCTAGCAAGCTGTTGGTCGAATTGTGTATCGTCGACCAAAATTAACGTCGCCCCCATATTGCTGGTGGTGTTATGCACATCGATGATTAAATCAGGTTGTCCGTCAGACTTAGGCCCGAGAGCAGTACTCAAGCGTTTTGCCAAGCCTACTTCGTGATCGTTGTTAATTGGGGCGTCAGACTGCGTAAACTGGCGGTTCAAGTCTTGGTCTATAAATCGTACTCGTTTATCCACCGCAAGTTGATTTGCCATTAGCGGTTTTATAGCAAGGCTAGGCTGTTCAAATTGTGGGTAGAGCTGTTGCCACTGCTCAATCAAACGCACACCGGTAAGCTCGTTGCCATGTGTTCCACCGACGACAACTACGGAATGAATAGACATGAGAGGTACCTAGACTCCTATATTCAGTGTTTGAAGAATTCGGCAGATTGGCGTTCGAATTGTTCGGCAATTGCTTCTTCGTCGATTTGATGCGCTTCAACTGGGTTTTCGCTCATTGGAGAGCTGATTACGTGACTTTCCGTCGCCCAATCACCCAAATCAATCAATTGACATTTTTTACTACAAAACGGCCGAAATTCAGCTTGCGGGTTCCATTCCAGGGTTTTTTGGCAGGTAGGACATTGGACTTTCATTAACAACTCGCTATTTCAAATTTAAGACTGTGCTCGACCGGTTTGTTGTTGCCACATTCGACATCAAACCGCATAAATCGCAGCGCATAACGATATTTGTTGCCACTTAATGTAGGGTATATATCGAGCGCGTCCAGCATTCGGATTCTAATTAAGTCACCTTTGTCGTCTGATAAGCCTGGGAAGAAGCCATTAACGGCCTCCACGAGCTGATAATTGCCGCGCTGCCGCAAAAATGACAGGCTAAGCGTAATTGCATTGTCGATCAGTGCCAAGTTTGAGAGCCACTTTTGCTGGTCGCTTTTACGTCTATCTGGCGTCTGATGCATCCAAAAATGCAGGTTGGGCAGGTCAAAGCTACAGGTCCCTCCTGGGATTGCGAAACGCTGTCGAATAGAGGCTACAAAAGCATTGTCTTTAACGTCGCTACCGATGCGCTTATTCGATTTCAGTTGCTCGCGTAACCTGAGAATAGTTTGTAATGTTTCTTGTAACGCTTCATTGTTAATATTCGGGTGCTTTGACCAATGCAGCAAGTTTTTTTCTTGTGCATCAATATCTTTTAGAATGTCGTTGCGAACATCTAAACGTTCTAATAGGTCTAACAAAGTGAACAGGTCATTGAAAAACTGGATGCATGCGGGGGGATCATCGCGGTCAGCACTGGCTTTAACTTGCTGCAGCAAGTGCTCGATACGCAGATAATTGCGCACCTTTTCGTTGAGCGGAAACTCATAAACCGCTGATGACATATTCTCTCCTAGTCTGATGCCAATGCACTACACAGGAAAATGTGAATAATTTCAAGTATTAGATGATTTAGACGCAAGCGTAAGGTAATGCTGATGTAAGCGCTGCACCGATTGCGTCATTGCCTCGAGTGATTGATTATTGTCAATGACATCATCAGCAGCCGTCAGCCGCTCCTCTCGACTGCATTGCGCATTCATGATCGCTTGAATCGTTTCGCGGCTCGAGCCGTCGCGAGCAGAGGCTCTATGCAGCTGATTATGTTCGCTGGCATCAACGACAAGAATGCGATTGACCATGCCTTGCATGTTGTTTTCAATCAATAGGGGAGCGACCAGTATGCAATAGGTCGATATCGATGACTGTATTTGGCGGAGCATTTCCTCGCGAATAAGGGGGTGCAACAAGTGATTCAACCATGCCTTGTCATCGGGATTTGAAAAGACGAGTTGGCGAAGCTTTGTTCTATCGAGCTGACCATCCGTTTGCAAGATTGATTGACCGAACTTTGCGCGGATAGCGTCAAGTGCCGGGGTCCCAGGCTCAACGACCAGGCGAGCACATACATCGGCATCAACGATATCTACCCCCAGTTCCTGGAATACATCACTTACAGCTGTCTTGCCTGAGCCTATGCCACCGGTTAGGCCAACAATATACCGGTTCATCCGAGTACCCAATTAAAATACGCCTGACGAATTTCTTCACCGTACAACAGGGTTAACCAACCGGCCACGGCCAAGTACGGACCGAAAGGAATCGCTTGGCCTGACTCATTGCGTTTTAGCAAGATCAGGCTTACACCTACCACTGCGCCGACCAATGAAGATAAGATAATGATCACCGGTAGACCTTGCCAACCGACAAACGCACCAAGTGCAGCTAGCAGCTTAAAATCGCCATAGCCCATGCCTTCTTTGCCGGTTACCAGCTTGAATAGCCAGTATACGCTCCACAGAGAGAGGTATCCGGCCGCCGCGCCAATTATCGCGTCCTGAGGTGTCACAAATACAGACCACAGACTTGTGATCAAGCCAACCCAAACCAGAGGCAGTGTCAATTCGTCGGGTAATAGCATCTTGTCTACATCAATAAATGTAAGTGCGATAAGCACCCAAGTAACGAAAATGGCGATAAGGCCGGCAGGCCCAAAACCAAAGGTCCAGCCGACCCATACTGATAGCAGTGCCGTTGCAAGTTCGACTGAGGGGTACCGGATACTTATTGGCGTTTTACAATTCGAGCATTTACCACCGAGTATAATCCAGCTGATGACTGGAATATTCTCCCACGCGCGAATCGCATGACCGCATTTTGGGCAGGTGGAATCAGGTTTAACCAAGTTGAACGGCGGATTTACTTGGTCCTGCTGAGCTGATGCTGGATTTTCTTGGTTGTCCGAAGCATTGAAATAGCTATCGAACTCTTGCTTCCATGTTCGTTCCATCATAACCGGTAAGCGGTATATGACGACATTCAAGAAACTGCCAACCATTAGACTGATGATGAACACCAATGTCAGAAAGAAAGCAGGAGATTGCGCCATTAACTCAAAGGCTGCAGACATGTTTTGGAACCTTAACTCAGTGGATCAGATTTCTAATCCGATCCTAATACGTTATCGCCGCAAGTGATAGGGTTTAAACCACATTACCCATCTGGAAGATCGGTAGATACATGGCCACAATCAAGCCACCAATCACGACACCGAGTACTGCCATAATCAATGGTTCCAATAAGCTGGTTAGGCCATCAACCATATCGTCAACTTCCGCTTCGTATATCGTTGCAATCTTGCCGAGCATGTCATCCACAGCGCCCGACTCTTCACCAATCGCAATCATTTGCGTCACCATATCGGGGAATACCGCCGTGGCGCGCATTGCCGTGTGCATTTGCATACCGCCTGCGACTTCCTTGCGAATGAATAAAATAGCATCTCGGTAAACGGCGTTACCCGAGGCACCAGCGGCTGAATCCAATGCACCAATGAGCGGTACACCGGCGGCAAATGTGGTTGATAGCGTTCTGGTAAATCTTGCAATCGCTGCCTTCTTTAGGATTTCACCTACGACGGGAATGTTTAAGACTTGTTTATCTACTTTATCTCTTAGCGCTAGTGACTTTTTATGAGCGCGTATAAACGACCAGCCAGCAACACCTGCAGCGACTGCAATAAAAACACCATAGTCTTGAACAAACCGAGATATCGCTAGCACTAACTGAGTGAATGCGGGTAACTCGGCACCAAAGCTACTAAAAATCTCCTCAAATTGAGGCACCACAAAAATCAGCAAAATGGTCGTAACAATAAAGGCAACCACGATGACCGCAACTGGGTAGAACATGGCTTTTTTGATTTTTGACTTTAATGCTTCGGCTTTTTCTTTGTAAACGGCAATCCGATCGTAAATAGTTTCCAGTGCACCTGACTGTTCACCTGTTTCTACTAAATCGCAATAGAGATCTTCGAAGTATTCGGGATGCTTGCGCAGTGCACTGGAGAGAGGTGAACCAGCTTGCACTTCATGTACAATTTCGCCGAGTAGTTTGCGCATGGATTGTTTGGCATGGCCCTGACCAATCATTTCTAAACTTTGGATCAAAGTCACACCCGCGCCAAGCATTGTCGCAATCTGCCGGGATAAGACGGCTATATCGTTGGCGTTTATTTTGTCATTGCCACCTAAAAGTGATTTAGATTGCTTTTTGACTTTGGTCGCTGAAATACCTTGTCGCCGCAATAGATTCTTGGCTTCTTTGATTGATGCGGCATTGATTTCGCCCTTGCGGGAGTTCCCCTGCCGATCGGCGCCAGTATATTCAAAAGTATCTAGTGCTTTAGCCATCTTGGTTCCCGCCCTTTATGTGAATCAATCTGATTCCATGTTAGCTGTTTTGAAGACAAAAAAGCCCAGATATTCTGGGCTTTTGGGATTTAATGCTTGAAGCTTATTAGCACATGTCAGCTGGGTTACACGCTTCCTGCCAAGTGATAACACCAGAAGCTTCGATTGTTGGTGTTAGTGTGTAAGTCGCACCGACTAGGTTACCTGTAGCATCCGTTGGCGCTGCAATTGTGATGACACCAGCCGCTACCGCTACACCTGGGACGCCAGCTGCTGCTGCGATTGCCGCAGGGATACCTTCAGCACCGTTATCACATGCTGCTAAAGCACCGTTAAGCTGAGCACAAACTTCTACTTGAGACTTAACACTTGCACTTGCGTTAGTTAGCTCTGAGAAGCGCGCTTTGTTTGTATAGTTTTGGTAAGCAGGCAGTGCAATTGCTGCCAAAATACCGATGATCGCAACAACAATCATCAATTCGATTAGGGTGAAACCTTTTTTGCTAGTCATTGAGTTCTTCATGGTATATCTCCGCGCGCCGTCTAACGCTATTTAGTTAAAAGTTTAAAAGGGTACCTAAGTCGTTTTCGATTGTTGCGCCTCGGTACTTGATTGTCAGTATAGATGGAGATGCTAAACTGACAAGTATGCAAACACATACCTATGTGTAACAGATTCAACAATAACCGATTAAAACTACTTATCTAGCTGAAATCGCAAGGATAAATCTACCGCAGTGACATGTTTGGTCAATGCACCACTAGAGATGTAATCCACCCCAACCGAGGCTAATTGCTGAAGATGTTGTTCGGTAACATTACCAGACACTTCCAGCTTACATCGTCCCGCTGCAAGTACAACTGCTTCGCGGATCAGTTCCAGCGTAAAATTATCCAGCATTACAATATCGGCTTGTGCGTCAAGGGCTTGAGTCAATTCTGCTAGATTCTCAACTTCTACTTCTATCGGTTTGCCCGGGGCATTCTGCTTGGCTTTGGCTACAGCGTGTTTAATCCCGCCGCATGCCATTACATGATTTTCTTTGATGAGGAAGGCATCGTATACGCCGACTCTGTGGTTATTGCCGCCCCCGCATAGTACCGCGTACTTTTGAGCGGCACGCAAACCCGGTAGGGTTTTGCGCGTGTCCAATAACTGGGTTGACGAATTAGCAAGGTGCTTAACGCAGTTCGCCGTATGAGTCGCGGTTGCACTGAGGGTCTGCAGGAAATTAAGTGCAGTTCTCTCCGCACTGAGGATAGCCCGAGCGTTTCCCGTTAACGTAACCAAGGTTTCATTTGCCGCAACATGCTCGCCATCTTCGACGTGCCAGTCTTGTTGAAGATTACTATCGAGTCTATAAAACGCTGTCTGCGCCCATGGTTTACCACACATTACCATGCTTTCTCTCGTTACTACTGTTGCAGTTGCTCTCGAGTTTTTGTCAATAAGGTACGCGGTTAGGTCACGCTGGGGAGTGATTTCGCCGCCAAAGTCTTCAGATAGTGCTGATGCTACGTTTTGATCAATGATGTCTTGAGTGAGATATTCCGGGAAATGCATTTACTCAGGCTTAAATGAGAATCAGGTGGCGCGCATTATAGTGTACGTAGGATAAGTGCGTCACCTCTTTGGGTGAATTCAATTTGTTTTAAAAAGCTCATACCGAGCAGAATCTTTTCGCCTTGCATGCCGGGGTTCAGATTTGCATCTACGTTTCGCAGTGTAATGTCCCCTAGCGTTATAGAGTCTAATTGCGTCTCTGCTATTTCAACTACACCGTTAGCTGTCTGCGCATAAGCTCGGCGTTGTGGAATCAGACCGAGCTCGTCCGCTAGGTGTGCCGGTATTGAGACATCTGTTGCGCCAGTGTCAACTAAAAAAACCACGGGCTCGTCATTAATGGTGCCACTTGCTACATAGTGTCCTTGTCGATTTTGCAGCAGTGTCACTTCAACAAATCCACCAGTATTGCTCGATGAGGGGCTGCGGTTCGGATTAATTTGCGACTCTAGTAAATCGGCAAAGACGAACGCAAGCAGACCGAATCCACAAATCCATGCGAGGATAACCATCCATTTGGTTAAGCTGCTATCAGGTTGCTGTTGCATCTAATTTCATTCACAGTATTACGTACTGAGACTATACGATACTTTTGCGATAAATGATGAACATCATCGATGGTTGGTTGGAAGATGTGCGACGAGTGCCATCTCCGTTTTTTAATGATCGGCCGATAGGCGACTCAGGTGAGGTGTCGCTGTTGGTCATCCACAATATTTCCCTGCCGCCCAATGAGTTTGGCGGTGATGATGTGCTGGATTTATTTTTGGGCCAACTGGATCCCCGCAAGCATCCTTCATACGAATCGATCAAGCACCTACAAGTCTCTGCGCATTTATTTATCCGCAGAGACGGCGCGATTATCCAATTCGTGCCTTTTACCCATAGAGCGTGGCACGCGGGGATGTCCAGCTTCCAAGGAAAAGCTGGATGCAATGATTATTCGATTGGAATTGAAATGGAAGGTTGTGATTCACTGCCATTTACAGCACTGCAGTACAAACAGTTAAAAGACGTTACTTTAGCTATTCAAAAAGCGTATCCGAAGATATCATTGGGCAAAATAGTGGGTCATAACGATATAGCACCAGGTCGGAAAACTGATCCAGGTCCCTTTTTTCAATGGCCGAGCTTCAGATGCTCTTTAACTGAGGACACTCAATGACTTTGCTTTCACTCTTACTGGCACTTTTAATCGAGCGGGTTACGGCTAAAACCGATCAGTGGAGAGCGCAATACCACATCGCTAAGTACGTTGAATGGGTTAAAGGGAAAGGGTGGCTAAAGGAGTCTACCGATACGCTGCATTTGCTGGCCATTGTGTTTGTTCCAACGTTGTTGGTGTTCGGGATAGCCGATTGGTTGGGCAATGGCATTATTGGTTTACTGTTCAATACTGTAATCCTGTACCTTTGCATTGGCTGTCCGCGCTTACGGGCAACGTATAAGTGTTTTTTACAAGCTGCTAATCGCGGCGATGTGATGGCCTGCGAGCTACACTCTGAAGCGCTAGGACACAATGCCGATAGTGGCTATTGTGGTTCATTTGGCCAGCACTTGGTATGGCTCAATTACACTCACTATGCGGCAGTCATTATTGCGTTTATGTTGCTGGGGAGCGCTGGTGCAGTGTTGTATGTGCTGAGTTATGCATTGTATCACTACGTTCACACTGAATGGGGAACAGAAGAAGACCAGCCAGCAGTCGTAAAAGCATCGGTATCCATCTCACATTGGGTCGATTTTATCCCGGTCAGAATTACTGCACTAGGCTTCTTGCTAGTTGGCCATTTTGGCCGAGCAATGCCAATTTGGTTTGAACATTTGTTCGATGGCTCGGTTACCGCCAAGCGACTATTGTGCGAGGTGTCAACGGCTGCTGAGGATGTCGAGGCAAAACCACCCACTCCTGATGACCCCGAGAGTATAATTTCAGAACCTAAAATTCTGGTTAAGTTAGCCAAACGCAACATCACATTTCTCGTCAGTGTTGTGTCGGTTCTGACCGTATTCGGAGCACTCTAGGCTAGCCTTTAATCGGCTGCCATCAATAAGCATTGCGATGATGCACATATCCTTCCCTGCAATGCTTATTGATGGCAGCAGGTCGGATCTCTCTAAGACTCCCTTGTAGCAAGGCGTACGTCGAGCTTTACGGGAATAGCTTGCTAAACACTGGAAAAAAGATTGTTCAAAATCTCAGAGTCACCTACACTTGTCAGTTAATAGGTTAATTGGTATTACCAATTTGGTTGTCAGGTTAAAACTTGTTTACATTTTCATCAGTTTACAGTGAGCCAGTATCGGCGGCTTCGGGGTATCTATAGCGACTATGTTTAGTGCGAGACAAAAAATATCAGATGTGATTACCGAAAAGCTGGAAAGTATGATCCTTGATGGGTCATGGCTTGCGGGTGATCAACTGCCTTCTGAACGGGAGCTGGCAGTGCAATTTGAGGTGTCTAGGCCGTCGTTACGTGAAGCCATTCAAAACCTGCAAGCTAAAGGGCTCGTTACGCGTAAACAAGGCGGCGGTACTTTTGTGAGTCGCGAACTGAACTCTGCGATGACAGACCCTCTGCTGGCTTTGGTTGCACAGCGCCCGGAAACGCAGTTTGATTTACTTGAATTCAGACACGCACTTGAAGGCATGGCGGCCTATTATGCTGCATTGCGAGGACAGCAAGAAGACCATAGCGCTTTGGCACGCGCGCTGGATAAAGTGAATCGAACATCAACGCTGAATACCGACGCACAGGCCAATGCATTGGGGGAGTTTTACCTGACCATGGCACGAGCGGCACATAACATGGTGTTATTGCATGTGATGCGCACCATGCATTCTATGTTGGTTGATAATATCCGCCGTAACTTGGATATGTTGACACAGCACTCAGATGTTCAGTCTTCGCTTAATGAACAACGGAGCCAAATTGTTGCCGCGATTGTTGCGCGAGATCCAGAACTGGCCAGGACCGAAAGTAATACTCATTTGGCCTTTATCGAATCAACATTATTAAAGATTAATCAACGCGATTTGCGTATGCAAAGAGCGTTGCGACGTATTGGAACTGAATAAGACAAGATTAACCGCAAAACACGCGGTCATGAACTAGGCTTATTCGGACAAGAATAAACAGTGTAAGTAACTATAGGATGGCACCATGGCAGATATGATGCAGCACGATCAAGATCCACAAGAAACTCAGGAATGGCTCGATTCACTCGAATCCGTCCTTGAGAACGAAGGGGTTGAACGTGCCCATTTCTTACTCGAGTCTCTCATTGAGAACGCGCGTCGAAACGGCGCTCACCTTCCGTATGATGCGACAACCGCCTACATCAATACGATTCCAGCGGGTCAAGAACCCACGATGCCCGGTGACCAAACCATCGAAACTAAAATCCGTAATGCAATCCGTTGGAATGCCTTGATGATGGTCCTTAGAGGTTCAAAGAAAGATTTAGAACTCGGCGGTCATATATCTAGTTTTGCGTCGTCAGCGATGCTGTATGACGTCGGTTTTAATCATTTTTTCCGAGCGCCAACTGACGACAATGGTGGAGATTTCCTATTTGTTCAGGGCCACGTTTCTCCTGGTATCTATTCACGAGCATTTATCGAAGGGCGATTAAGTGAAGGGCAGCTCGATATGTTCCGTCAGGAAGTGGACGGTAAAGGTGTCTCTTCTTATCCGCATCCGAAATTAATGCCTGACTTCTGGCAATTTCCAACTGTTTCGATGGGTTTAGGTCCAATGCAAGCGATCTACCTAGCGCGATTTTTGAAGTATCTCACCAACCGCGGATTGAAAGATTGTTCTAGTCAGCGCGTTTGGTGCTTCATGGGAGACGGTGAGGTAGACGAGCCGGAAAGCTTGGGCGCGATTGGTCTTGCGTCCCGCGAGAACCTCGACAATCTCACCTTTGTCATCAACTGTAATCTACAACGCCTAGACGGCCCAGTGCGCGGCAACGGCAAGATTATTCAAGAGTTAGAAGGCACATTCCGCGGTGCAGGTTGGGAGGTGATAAAAGTCATTTGGGGTCGTTACTGGGATTCGCTACTAGCACGTGATACCCACGGCAAGTTACTCGATGTAATGAATGAGACCGTTGATGGTGAATACCAAAACTACAAAGCTAAAGGCGGCGCCTACACACGTGACAATTTCTTTGGCAAGTACCCAGAATTAAAGGAAATGGTTGCCAATATGTCTGATGAAGACATCTGGCGTTTGAATCGAGGTGGCCATGACCCAGTCAAAGTTTACGCCGCATACAAACGGGCAACTGAAACTCAAGGTCGACCGCAAGTCATACTCGCCAAAACCGTTAAAGGGTATGGCCTGGGTGACGCGGGTGAGGGCAAGAATATTGCTCACAATGTTAAGAAAATGGATACCGATTCAGTTAAGCAATATCGCGACCGCTTCAACATCCCCTTAAGTGATGAAGAATGTGCAAACTTGAGTTACTACAAGTTTGACGAAGACAGCGAAGAGATGAAGTATTTACGCAGCAAGCGTGAAGCCCTTAACGGCTACATGCCAGTGCGCCGAGAAAATAGTTCCGAGGAGCTTCCAGCTCCACCATTAAAGTCCTTCGAAGCGATTACTAAGGGCTCAGGCGGGCGAGAAATCTCAACTACAATGGCATTTGTGCGTGTTTTAACCGTTATGTTGAAAGACAAGCAAATCGGTCAGCGCGTGGTACCGATTATTCCAGATGAGGCTAGAACCTTTGGTATGGAAGGCCTGTTCAGACAAGTGGGTATATACAGTAACTCCGGTCAGAAATACATTCCTCAAGATCGCGATCAAGTCGCCTTCTACCGCGAGGACAAAAAAGGACAGGTGTTACAAGAGGGCATTAACGAACTCGGTGCTATGTCGTCTTTCGTTGCTGCGGGTACCTCATACTCACTCAACGACCTCCCTATGTTGCCAGTGTATATTTATTATTCCATGTTTGGTTTCCAACGTGTCGGCGATATGGCATGGGCAGCAGGCGACTCTCAGACTCGTGGTTTCCTCGTCGGTGGAACAGCTGGTCGTACAACACTTAATGGTGAGGGACTACAGCACCAAGACGGGCATAGTCATATCCAAGCAGGCTTGATTCCAAACTGTGTCAGCTATGATCCGACGTTTGGGTATGAGGTTGCGGTCATCGTTCAAGACGGTATTCGCCGTATGCTAGAGAACCAAGAGAACGTGTTCTACTACTTGACGGTTATGAACGAAAACTATGTGCAACCAGAAATGCCAAAAGGTTGTCAAGAAGGGATCATCAAGGGGATTTACTCACTCGAAAAAGTGGGTAAAGGCAACAGTAAGAAGAAAGTTAAACTGTTGGGCTCTGGTACGATCTTGTTGCAAGTTCAGCAAGCTGCACAGATATTACACGATGAATTCCATGTCGCTAGCCAAGTATACAGCGTTACGTCATTCAATGAGTTAGCGCGTGACGGTAATGCAGTTGAGCGTGAAGCGATGCTAAATCCAAATGCTAAGGCAGCAAAACCATACATCACCGAAGTGTTGGAAGAAGGCTTTGATGGGCCAACCATCGCAGCAACTGACTACATCAAAAACTATGCTGACCAAGTACGAGCATATGTGCCTGGAGCATATCGCGTCTTGGGAACCGATGGTTTCGGTCGCTCAGACAGCCGCGCCAATTTGCGTCGCCATTTCGAAGTTGATGCAGCGCATATCGCGTACGCCGCATTATTTGAATTACACAAAGACGGCAGTATTGATGCTAAAGCACTCGCCAAAGCGGCAGAGCAGCTGGGTATTGATGCGAACAAGCCAAATCCATTCTACGCCTAAGTCGACAGGGAGAGATTGAAATGAGTAATCAAGAAGTATTGGTACCTGACATTGGCGATGATGAGGTTGAAGTAATTGAATTGTGCGTTTCACCAGGCGACACTGTTGAAGCTGATGATTCGCTCGTCACGGTTGAAAGTGACAAGGCGAGCATGGATATTCCCGCGCCTTTCGCCGGGGTCGTCGAAAGCCTTAATGTTGCGGTGGGTGACAAGATTTCCCAAGGTCAATTATTGGCAATGATCAGCGCTGCTGAGAGTGCGGAATCTGCACCAGCGCAGCCGGCAAAAGCTGCGCCTGTGGCCGCTGAACCTAAGTCAGCCGAGCCAGCGAGTGAAGAATCAGTTGTGTTGGTCACAGTTCCTGATATCGGTGACGCCAATGACGTAGATGTTATCGAGATCCTAGTAAATGTTGGCGATAGCGTAGCGGAAGAAGATGGGCTTATCACCCTTGAAACGGACAAAGCAACAATGGATGTACCAGCACCTCAAGCAGGTGTTGTAAAAGCGATCTCAGTGAATGTTGGTGACAAAGTGTCCGAAGGGTCAGCCGTGTTGGAATTAACAACTTCAGCACCGAATGCGAGTGTTGAGCAAAGTACACCAGCTGCACCTACAACTGAACCCACTGCTGATGCGTTGCCGGCGGCCGCGCCTGCGGCTACTAGTGAGTTAATTGATGTGGTTGTACCTGATATTGGAGACGCAACCGATGTCGACGTCATTGAAGTATTAGTGGCTGAAGGCGACAGCGTTGCTGAAGAAGATGGCTTAATTACTCTTGAAACTGATAAAGCGACCATGGATGTACCAGCGCCGCAAGCGGGCGTGGTTAAATCACTGAAGATCAGTGTCGGTGACAAAGTCTCGCAAGGTAGCCTGGTGTTAACCTTGGAAACACAAGCTAGCGCAAGCGTAACGGCAACCACAACAGAAACAGCACCTGCTCCGGCACCTTCGCCAGCGCCAGCCTCGGCTCCTGCGCCAGCGAGTGCACCGAAGCCACCACCTGTCCCGCATCACCCCTCTGCCGGTGAGAAAAAGCCGACAGGTAAAGTGCATGCGTCGCCGTCTGTGCGCCGCTTAGCACGTGAATTTGGCGTTGATTTGACCCAAGTAAATGGTTCTGGCGCGAAAAACCGTATTTTGAAGGAAGACGTGCAATCGTATGTGAAATACGAATTATCGCGACCTAAGATGACGCCAGGAACCAACGTGTCATCTGGTGGCGGTGGTCTACAGGTACTTGCGCCACCAAAAGTTGATTTCAGTAAGTTTGGTGAAGTCGAAGAAGTGCCGTTGACGCGGATTCAGAAAATTTCCGGTCCAAACCTGCATCGCAATTGGGTGACCATTCCACATGTTACCCAATTTGAAGAAGCGGATATCACCGATTTAGAAGCATTCCGTAAAGAGCAAAATGCGGTTGCTGAGAAGCGCAAGCTGGGTGTAAAGATTACGCCGTTGGTGTTTATGATGAAAGCAGTCGCCGATGCATTGAAGGCTTACCCAGTGTTTAATACGTCGCTCTCTGAGTCTGGTGAGTCTTTGATTCAGAAAAAGTATTACCATATCGGTATTGCAGTTGATACCCCGGGAGGGCTTGTTGTACCCGTCGTGCGCGATGTTGACCAAAAAGGTGTTTTGGAGCTTTCCAGAGAGTTAACGGAAATCAGTATCAAAGCACGTGATGGTAAACTCAAGGCGGCCGATATGCAGGGCAGCTGTTTCACAATCTCTAGCCTGGGAGGCATTGGTGGAACGGCATTTACACCTATTGTAAATGCGCCAGATGTCGCCATATTAGGGGTATCTAAGAGTGAGATGAAACCGAAGTGGAATGGTAAAGAATTCGAACCGCGTTTGATGTTGCCATTGTCGCTGTCGTACGACCATCGTGTTATTGACGGCGCGGTCGCGGCAAGGTTTGCTGTACACCTAAGCAATGTATTGGGCGATTTACGTCAAATCTTGCTGTAATGATAGCTTTTCAGTGTTTTGAATTGCAAAACACTGAAACTTTTTGCACTCGCATGCTCGGCACATTAGAATCTGCGCATGCGTTGCGTCTATGCGGATAGGCGCACAATTTTCGAATTAAATTTGAGGTCGTAATGAGCGAAATTAAAACTCAGGTAGTTGTGTTGGGAGCAGGTCCTGGTGGTTACTCGGCGGCATTCCGCGCTGCTGACTTAGGCTTGGATGCTGTCGTTGTGGATGCCCGTGATACGTTAGGTGGAGTATGCTTAAACGTTGGATGTATTCCTTCAAAAGCACTATTGCACGTTGCTAAAGTTATCCAGGAAGCCAAACACTTATCGAGTCACGGCGTGACATTCGGCGAGCCTACCTTCGACCTTGATAAAATTCGCGGTTGGAAAGACAGTGTGGTAAATCAGCTGACTAAAGGTCTTGCTGGTATGTCAAAAATGCGCAAAGTACAGCATGTGCAAGGATACGGTAAGTTTACTGGCGCCAACACCCTTGAAGTAGACGGTAAAGACGGCAAAACCACGATTAAATTCGAACACGCCATTATTGCGGCGGGTTCTGAGCCCGTCTCATTGCCGTTCATTCCTGCTGATGACCCTCGTGTGATTGATTCGACAGGTGCTTTGGAAATGCAAGACATTCCAGAGAAAATGCTTGTTTTAGGGGGCGGTATCATCGGCCTAGAGATGGGGACAGTCTACAATGCGTTGGGTTCAAGCATTGACGTTGTAGAGTTCCTTGACCAATTAATCCCTGCAGCAGACAAAGATATCGTTAAGGTTTATACCAAGACCTTGAAGGGTAAGTTCAACTTGATGCTAGAAACCAAAGTTACCGCGGTAGAAGCGAAAGACGATGGTCTATATGTAAGCTTTGAAGGTAAGCAGGCACCTGCTGAGCCGGTGCGTTACGACAAAGTACTAGTCGCTGTCGGCCGTAAGCCAAATGGTAGCTTGATTGGTGCTGAAAAGGCGGGTGTAGCAGTTGATGAGCGTGGGTTTATTAACGTTGATAAGCAAATGCGCACCAACGTTGCTCATATTCACGCAATTGGTGACGTTGTTGGTCAACCAATGCTTGCGCACAAAGCGGTTCACGAAGGACACGTTGCTGCCGAAGTCATTGCGGGTAAGAAGCATTATTTTGATCCGCGTTGCATCCCTTCAGTGGCATACACTGAGCCAGAAGTCGCTTGGGTTGGCTTGACTGAGAAAGAGGCTAAAGAGCAGGGCGTCAACTACGAAGCAGCCACTTTCCCATGGGCCGCGTCGGGTCGTGCGATTGCGTCAGCTGCGACTGACGGTATGACGAAAATGATCTTTGACAAAGACTCAGGCCGCGTTATCGGTGGTGCAATTGTAGGTACGAACGCAGGCGAGATGTTAGGTGAAATCGGTTTGGCGATTGAAATGGGCGCTGATGCAGAAGACGTGGCATTAACTATCCACGCTCACCCAACGTTAAATGAGTCAATTGGTTTAGCTGCCGAGATTTTTGAAGGTAGCATCACGGATATGCCAAACCCGAAAGCGAAAAAACGTAAGTAATTACGCATAGGTCTGGGTTTTCCCCATAAAATACAAAGCCAGCATTTAATGCTGGCTTTTTTAATGGTGATATTACGTTGTTGGATGGCGATTTTCTGGATTATTGATTGTCGCTCCAACCGTCATCAAAGATTTGTTCGATTGTTAGACCAAACACCCGTGACGCTTTAAATGCTAGGGGTAAACTCGGATCGAATTTGCCTTTTTCAATTGCATTAACGGTTTGCCTTGTCACATCAAGCGCTTCAGCTAAATCTGCTTGGGTCCAATCTCGCTCGGCTCGGAGTACTTTTAATCGATTTTTCATAAGTATTTTTTGAACCCCACAAACACGCTAATGATGTAGCTGATTGCCATAACAAACAGAATGTTGGAAGGATTGGGGGTGTGTTCAATTAATTGAGCGCTTTGCAGCAACCCATACGCTGCCCCAAATATCATGCTGATCCCCAAACTGACGGCCATTGCGTTGTAGTGGATCCGTTGTTGCATCTCATCCATGCTATCGATATGGCGTTTGTTTGCCACAATCATCTTAAATCCAAAAAACGCATTTATTGCCAGGCTTAACAGCGAGTAAGTTGGCGCAAAATCCCACAGAAATTTCGGCCCAAATGCAAATAAAGCTAAGCTCAAAAGCCACGCCAAGGTCCACACAAACATGTGCTTGTTGGTGCGTGATACCCGTTGTTTCAAGGTCTCTGTTGATGCCATTTTCATCTCCTTTTATAACAATTTTCACGTTACAACTTTACAAATTGTCTCGTTAACTTTAATTAAAGCCTGGTTTGCGTGACAAAAAGTAAAGTAAACATTACATGTAGCTTATTGTCAGCTTGACAATATGTCAACTTTTAATTTCAAAAAGTAAAGTAAACATTACATTTTGGGGTTTGAATGGTCCCTTTCTTAGTTCAGTCGCATCAGCACAAAATAATGGATTTAAACCTAACTCTGGGCGGAGCATTAAATCTCAATTGCAGTTAGCTGCGCCCTTCGCTACTGTTTATCGATTGATGATGACGTTAGTCGTTGAGTCGGCGATAGGTTGGGAACCACAAATGAAAGTTTGGATGCGATTACATAAATGGATAGGTCTTGTGATAGGCCTTCAAGTGCTTTTGTGGATCGCTGGTGGTTTGTATATGAGTGCAATGCCGTTAACTTGGGTCCATGGCAAGCCTTTACTGAATGAGACCGCGATGCCCGAACCGCCAGAGCAGCTTTTGATGCGCAGCCGTCAGTCACCCAATAACGTCGAATGGAACTTGAGTGAGTATCGCGTAACGCGTTGGTTACACGGGCCGCAAGGTTGGTTGTTGGTAGCGACAGGATTCGACAATACAACGCAGTTTTGGCGTATTGATCGCAATGGGAAAAGGTTAGCAGAGCCCCTATCTGACACGTTACTCCAGCAAGAGGCAATGGCCCGTTATGCTGGTGATGCTGGCATCAGCAGTATTGAGCACTTACCGATACCACCGGCAGAAGCTTCAGGTATTGAGCATGCGGTTGTGGCGATTAAATTTGACGACTGGATCAACACAACCTTTTATTTTCATCCAATCAGTGCTGAAATATTAAAAGTGCGTTCGGATATTTGGCGTCTGTTCGATGTTTTTTGGATGCTGCATATTATGGATTATGATAAGCGCAGTGATTTCAACAACCCGTTATTAATCCTGAGTGCAACAGTGGCATTGTTTTTTACCATAACCGGAATGGCGCTTGTGGTGTATTGGTTGAGACGGGAAGTCCGGCGTAACAGAACTGCGTGACGGCTTAGTATGGCAAAACAAACAGATAATCCGCAGCTCCAGCAGTTAGAATTCTTCGAAGTGCCTAGTCCGTGTATTGGTGTTTGTCAGGCCAATGATAAGGGTTACTGTAAAGGGTGTTTTCGAACCCGAGAGGAACGGCTTTATTGGCCGCAAATCACCGATGCAGCGCGCAAAATAATCCTTCAACAGTGCAAGCGCAGAGCCCGCTCGCAAACGCGCAAACCCAAAACTCAAGATTCTGACCCGAATAAACAAATTGATCTGTTTGATTGACTGAATAAGCCCGTTTTTTTGTGTGCTGCACAATTCTCAAATAGGGCTTAATTGTGCGTTAGATAAACGCTATAATCGACCCCTCAACACGAGGGGGTTCAATGTCGATTGAAAAGTTCGCAGATTACGCGTCGCAGTCTTTCACAATGCCAGAGGTTTGCGTCAAACTTCGCGGTATGCTCGACGGTGGAAGGCACTCACTTGACGATATTGGCCAATTGATTGCGGTAGATGCGAACTTGAGCGCAAAGATATTGCGCTTAGCCAACAGTGCATTATTTCGTTTTCCCAGCCAAATAGAGTCAGTAACAAAAGCGATCAGTATCATTGGTGGTGAAGCGCTATACAACATTGTTATGGCTGAGACAGCCTCACAAGCATTCAAGCACTTTGACAGTGACCTGATCAGTGTTGATCGGCATTGGCATAACTCGGTGTATTGTGGCATGGCGGCAAAACACACGGCCTCAGCGCTCAAAAAACGCGGTGCAGAACGCTTTTTTGTGATGGGGATACTACAAGGCATCGCAGAACTCGTGATCGCCCAGAACGCCCCTGAGCAATACGCTAACGTGATCAATAAAAGCATCAGTGGCTTCCCGTGGCAGCGTCAACAGCAGGAGATGGGATTTGCGTTTGCACAGTGTAGCGGGGCGATCTTGGAACGCTGGAAGCTGCCATTGACCTTGTATTATCCAGTTGCACAAATGCACAATACTGCTCGGGTAAAACAGGATGCAGATGTTGCGATCATGACGTTTGCCGCTCAGTTAACTGAATCTCAGTCTGATAAAACCCGATATCAATCAGTAGAGATATGGGAAGACGATACTAAGCCTATGCTAGGTTTATCAGACGAAAATATTGCCGACATTATCGATACAACCGAGCGCGACACAGCGCGTGTTGCATCAATGATTTTAAGTTAAGGGATGACTGATAAATGCGTACAGCCGCTTTTTTGTTGTTGATACTGGCATTTTGCCCACAGGCCTTGGCCGCTACAAACATTATTAAAACCCTCTACGATCCGAATTTTACGGCTGACAATAATGACACGGTCGAGCGTGATTTTTTGTTGGATGGTGAGTTTGGCTTTGTCACAGCATCAGGTAATACCAACACTTTGAGTGTCAAAGGCGCACTGAATGCTGAGCACGAGACTCAGATGTGGAGCAACGAATACCGCTTAGAGCTGCTGTATAAAGAAAGTGAAGTCGAAGTCGACGGCCAGCCACAGAATGATGTGACCGCGCAGCGTGTCTACACCACTGCGCAAATGGATTACAAACTCGACAATCCTGACAACCGGCTTTTTTTATTTGGTGAATATGATAACAATCGCTTTAGTGCATATAAGTATCAAGCTGCCCTTGCCGCAGGCTGGGCGCACAAAGCGATCACCAAAAGTGATTATCAATTCCGCTACAGTATTGGGCCTGGGTATGGCTTTGCGGTAAACCACGATGGCGAAACGGACGAGGATAAACACGGGTTTATCTTAAGGGCGTCAATTGAATACAAATACCAAATGTCGACCGGAGCGAAACTCAGACAATTTTTGAGCGCAGAGGCAAATGACAGCAGCACACGCTCGCGCTCAGAAACATCAATTTCAGCCAATATTATGGATTCCCTGGCGATGAAGTTGTCGTTCATTATGAACTACAACAGTGGTGCTGATAATGTTGACGCCAAAAACTTGGATACGGAGACGTCTGTCGCCTTGGTGTATCAGTTTTTTTAGGCAAACAAGTACACGACCGTTAACCAATATCGCAATCACAACCAAACCAAATTTTACATAGTAGGAACGCACAATGAACAAATCAATGATCGCAATGCTTGTATTGGCAAGCAGTAGCGCACTGGCCGACGATGCTAAAGATTTCACGATGGATGGTGAATTCGGCATGATCTTTACGACGGGTAATACTGAAACAACTTCCGTCAGCGCTGGATTAACTGCCAAACAAGAACTACAGAGCTGGAGCAACGAATATTTGATTGAAGGCTTGTATAAGCAAGATCAGGTGACTAACGCTGACGGTGAAGACGTCGACCAGACCTCGGCGCAAAAATTCTTCGCATCAGCCCAAGGGAATTACAAACTAGAAAATCCAGACCATCGTATTTTTGTGTTTAGTTCTTATGAAGATGACCGCTTCAGTAACTTCAAATACCAAGCGACGGTCGCGGCCGGTTGGAACCAGAAAGTCTGGGAAGACGATAAGAGTAGTTTTGACTACAGTATTGGTCCGGGTTACTCGTTTGCAGAAACACAGGCGGGTGAAGACAATGACAGTGCTATTCTGCGTGGTGCATTCAACTATACGTGGAAGATATCCGATACCTCTAAGTTCACTCAATCATTGAGTACAGAAATTGGTTCAGATAATACCAAGTCGCGTGCTGAATCAGCATTGACAGCGAAAATAAACGGTTCACTTTCAATGAAGCTATCGTTAAAACTGGATCACAATACCGATGTTGCTGAAGGCGTCGATAAACTTGATACTGAAACAGCTGTCACCTTGGTGTACAGCTTCTTCTAAGCGCTTTACCTAGCACAATCACTACAAGCGTAATTAAAAAAGGCAAGTCAGTTATGACTTGCCTTTTTTGTTATCCGACCAACGCTAACAAAGGTGGCTGGATTTATTCGCAATCAGTGCAGGATACGAGATTTAATCGTGCCATCAATTCGTGACAATTCAGCAAATGCTTCGTCGGCACGATTGGCCTCTACGTCAATCACTACATAACCGATGTTTTCATTGGTTTGCAGGTATTGTGCAAGGATGTTGATTTGTTTGTCAGCAAAGGCTTGGTTAATTTGCGTCAATACCCCAGGCTGATTGCGGTGAATGTGCAACAAACGTGACGTGTCTGTATGCAGCGGCAGTGATACCTCTGGGAAGTTAACCGCCGACAAAGTGGAACCGTTGTCACTGTATTTGGCTAATTTGCCTGCGACTTCAATCCCGATGTTCTCTTGTGCTTCTTGAGTACTACCACCCACGTGTGGGGTTAAGATGACATTGTCAAACTGACGCAATGGTGACTCGAATTCTTCATCGTTTGACTTTGGTTCAACCGGGAATACGTCGACAGCGGCACCTGACAGCTTTTTCGCGGCGAGCGCGTCAACAAGCGCTGGTATATCAATAATAGTGCCCCTCGCAGCATTGATGAGAATGCTACCGTCCTTCATTTGGGCAATTTCTTTGGCTCCAATCATATCCTTAGTTTGCGCTGTTTCTGGTACGTGCAGCGTAACGACATCAGAGGTATTGAGTAGTTTTTTCAGGCTGCGAACTTGTGCTGAGTTGCCCAATACTAACTTGTCTTCAATATCATAAAATTGTACGCGCATACCGAGATGCTCGGCTAGGATACTAAGCTGCGTGCCAATGTGGCCATAACCAATGATTCCCAGAACTTTGCCGCGCGCTTCATAAGAGCCAACCGCACTCTTCAACCACTCGCCACGGTGGGCTTTTGCGTTCTTCTCAGGCACGCCACGCAATAGCAGGATGATTTGCCCTAAAACGAGTTCAGCGACAGAACGGGTGTTCGAAAAGGGCGCATTAAACACCGGAATTCCGCGGCTTTGCGTCGCAGTTAAATCGACCTGATTGGTACCAATACAGAAACAACCCACTGCAACGAGCTTATTAGCCGCAGCGATAACCCGTTCGGTCAATTGGGTACGCGAGCGAATACCAATGAAATGGACATCTTTGATCTTTTCGATCAATTCATCTTCAGGCAGAGATGTTTTTAAACTTTCGATATTGTGATAACCATTGCTCTGAAAAGTCTCAAGCGCACTGGCGTGTAGACCTTCTAATAGTAAAATTTTAATTTTATCCTTGGGTAGCGATACTTTGCTCATAGCAATGGGTTCTCATACTGATAAATGGGTAAAGAGACATCTGGACGTCTAAACGATAGCGAAAAATACCAGATGTCTCGGAGAGTTTAAAGCGGAAAATAGCCTATTTTATCGTTTCAACACCAGATTCTGTGCCAACCAGCACAATATCGGCACCTCTGTGTGCAAAAAGTCCATTCGTGACTACGCCGACAATACCATTGAGCTGAGCTTCTAGTTGACGTGGATCGAGGATCGTTAAATTGTGGACATCGAGGATGACATTGCCATTGTCGGTGACGACATTCTGGCGATATACGGGGTCACCGCCAAGTTTGACGATTTCTCTTGCCACGTATGAGCGCGCCATTGGGATCACTTCGACGGGAAGTGGGAACTTACCCAGAACAGGTACTTGCTTGGTGTCATCAATGATACAGATAAACTGTTTGGCAACCGCTGCTACGATTTTCTCCCGCGTGAGAGCTGCTCCACCACCTTTGATCATATGCATGTGCTCGGTAATTTCGTCAGCGCCGTCGACGTAGACATCCAATTCGCTGACACTGTTTAAATCAAATACCTCAATACCCAGAGCTTTAAGCTTGGTGGTAGATGCGTCGGAGCTGGAAACTGCGCCTTGAATCTTGTTTTTAATCGTCGCTAAGGCGTCAATAAAGTGGTTCACTGTTGAGCCCGTGCCGACGCCAACGATGCTATCATCGCTGACGTATGAAACTGCAGCTAGTGCGGCCGCTTTCTTTTTATCATCTTGCGTCATAGTGGTTACAGATAGGGTAGTTTGCGAAGGCCATATTGTAGCATTATTGACGGTGGATTAGTCAGCTGAGAATGTCGAAATTAACATCGTTTCTGAGAGTCTAATTAAACGTAATATGCCTTTGCGGAGTTAGAATTTGTTTGAGAGGAATATCCCATTCTTCAACCGGCAAACTATCGCAGAACTGTTCCTCATGCGCGATGCCTATGAGCATCGGGTGATCCTCGCTCTTACGTGCCAATGTTCTATCGTAGTATCCGCCGCCCATACCTAAGCGGTGGCCAAACCGATCAAAGGCGACTAATGGCATTAATAAATGCCCGATACGGGATAGCGGCGTTATATTAGTGCGGCTAAGCACAGGTTCTGGGATGCCATACTGATTGACCTGCATGTCGCAATCAGCACGGTATTCGACAAACATCAAGTGGCCAGGCTGTTCAGGATCGAGTATTGGTAATGACACACCAATGTCATTCGACCAACAGTGTTCGATTAGCAGGTGTGGACTGACTTCGCCATCATTGGCAATAAATGCACCTATATGTGTTATGTCACAGAAGGTTCTTAAGCGGATGAATTGGTCGAGAAGGCCTGCAGCAGCATGCGCTTGCATCTGCGCTGAGAGCGCCTTGCGGCGCTCTCGATAATGCTTGCGCAGCTGCTGTTTACGGGACTTGCTCGAGGCCATCGCTAACGCGCGTATGTATCGATGAAGAGTTCTGTTAGACGGCCGTGGTCGACTTTGGTTGCCACTTTAATTTTCTTTGCTTCCAACCATAACGGGCTTGCTGTTGAGCCAATAGGCGCTACCGCCGTTTGGCCTCTATTGAGCGGATCTGTGGCCACACGGATGTGCCCTTCGGTTAATTCAAACAACGATTCGTCGATGAGGTAAGCCAATGGAAAAGCATCGTGGAAAAAGCACACGCGATCCTCACGGTCTTGTGAGTAGAAGTCCATATAGAACTGCGCAGACTGTTGTACAAAACCACCCAGTTTTTCATTCTTTTCGGCCAAAATATCAACGAAATTCGGTGGGAAGGGTACGTTATTGGTAACATCCAGGCCAAACATTGTGATGTCCCAGTCAGCCGAGAATACGATGTCCGCGGCGTAGGCGTCATTCCATATATTCGCTTCTGCGACCGGCGTAACATTGCCTTTTACAAATGCCGCGCCGCCCATAATTTTGACGCCTTTAACCAATTTGGGGAGTTCAGGGTCAAGACGCAGTGCCAAGGCCAGGTTACCGAGTGGACCGATGGCGACGATTGTCACCTCTCCGGGGTTGGCTCTGACAGTGTCTATAATAAACTGTGCTGAACTGCGTGGATCAAGCGGCTTATCTGAAGCCGGGAAATTGATATCACCGAAGCCGTCATCACCATGGACAAAATGAGCGTACCCGGATTCAGGGCCTACCCATGGCATTCCAACACCTTGAGTAACGGGAATATCCTGGCCGGCCAAATCACACAGTGTAACTGCATTTCTGGCCGCCATCGTTACGGGAACATTGCCGTATACGGTAGTTAAGCCAAGTACTTCAATATCAGGTGATTGAAAGGCAAAAAAGATAGCCATCGCATCATCGATGCCAGGATCCGTATCTAAAATAATTTTGTGTGTCATAGTTTGTGTCCATAATTTCGAACCGGCACTGCGTTGACTCACGTCGCGCTGGTCCTGCGCATACGATGCGCTAACATTTGTCTGTTTAGTGTTGCTTAGCTAAAAATCGGTTCACCGCATCTAATTCAGGAATTGACTGTGCAGCGCCTTCAACGGTGACAGCCAGGGCCGAAGCAGCACAAGCTTTCTGTAACGCTTGCTTGGCGTCTGCGTGCTCGCTGTAAGCGGCTAAAAAGAATCCAATAAACGTATCGCCCGCAGCAGTCGTGTCAACTGCTGCAACGACAAACGCGGGAACCTCAATACGCTGCTCACCGCGAAGCATAATCACACCTTTTTTCCCGAGCGTGATGATGACTTCGGCATGTCCCCAATGCTGTTTGAAGTAGGCTTCTATCTCGTTCAAGTCGTCTGTTTCGGCAAACTCGGCCGCTTCTACTTCGTTGACAATTAACAAGTCGATGCAATCCGTTGGTAATGTCTTAACCTCAGGTGTCATCGGTGCTGGATTGAATGCAACCTTTAGACCTTGCTCTTTCGCTTGGCGAAGTACATCTTCAATTGCTGACGTTTCGTTTTGGGTCAGTACCCAATCAGCTGACTTTGCACCATCTAAAGCGGCAAATACGCTTTTGTGATCCAGTTCCTGGTTGGCGCCGCCGAATAGCACGATGGCGTTTTCAGCGCTAGGAGTGACTTGGATGATAGCGTGTCCAGAGGGTGTATCACCGCACTGAACATGTTTGCAATCGATACCTTGCTTGATCAACGTTTGCTTGATGTGAGCATCATTGTTGTGAATACGCCCAACGTGACGCACTTCTGCGCCTGCTTTCGCCAGCGCTATCGATTGGTTTGCGCCTTTTCCACCTAGTAGCTGCTGGTAGTGATGTGAGGCAAGTGTTTCCCCGGGTTGTACAAAATGTTCGACTTGGTAAACGTGATCAATATTGATCGAACCGAAATTTATTATCGCCATTATTATCCTGTAACGTGAAGGGTGTCTCCCAAAATACCGCTGTTCATTATTCGCCCGTGAACCGAAAGTTCAGGGCGGAAATATCATCACTACCGCAGGCTTCTCGATACGTGTCGAGCTTGCACAAGAGCAGTCGAATCAACTTCCTAGATTAATAGCATCGGCCAGGGACATGAATGAACTGGCAAATATCCCAGGAGACATAGTGCATTTAAGCATTTTCGATAAAGACTATCGTAAACCTAGCCAAGTAGAAAGCAGATCATCGCTCGCTGCTATTTTTACCTTGGGGCGGTTTAAGCAATTTGCTAGCATATCACAAGTTAAAGACAGGTTAGGTATTTACGATTGAAAGAGTTTGACTACGAGAGTATATCAGCGTTGCTCACACGTTTTCATTTCACCGCAGATGCGGCAGAAATTCAGGGTGTTATGTGCGGTATGATGGCAGGCGGAATGAGTTTGAGTGACCGCGATTGGCAACCGGCCATTGCCGATATGTTCTGTGCGGCCGACGCGTTGCCCGAAGAACTTAAGGTGGCACTTGAACAAATGTTTGATCACATCGGTCAACAGATGCTCGACAGTGATTTTGCCTTAGTCTTACTCTTGCCCGATGATGCTGCACCAATCAATGAGCGCGGCGCTGCATTGATCAATTATGTACAAGGCTTCATGACGGGATTTGGCTTGCAACAGAACGACCTGACCAATTGTTCTGATGATGTAAAGGAAGCATTGGAAGACTTTGCAGAAATCGTCAAGATGGAAGACAGCATGAACGACGATGAAGAATCCGAGCAAGCGTTGTTCGAAGTACAAGAATACGTGCGTGTTTCGAGCATGTTATGTTTTAACGAACTTGGTCAATCGCCGCTTGACGATGAGTCTGCACCACCGACTGTACATTAATAGTACGTAAAGAAAACAAAAATGCTACCAATTGACTTTCACATGCAGCGTCGCAAGGCGTTGCTTGACAAAATGCTGCCGAACAGCGTTTGTGTAATCCCAGGTGCGCAGCTGCAAACGCGCAGTCGCGACACCGAATACGCCTTTCGCCAAGACAGTGATTTTTGGTACTTGACCGGATTTCATGAACCCGATGCTTGGCTAATGTTATCCAACAGTGCTGATTATGATGGCGAGTATGCGTTACTGGCATGTTTACCCAAGGATGAACATGCCGAGATTTGGCATGGCCGACGTGTTGGAGTAGATGCCGCCCCAGACTTGTATGGAATTGATGATGCCTGCGAAGTGGACCAAGTGGATTGGGCGTTGCATGACATTGTAAATGGTCATGACAATTTGTATTTTGCCAGCGGACACTTTGCCCCTGCTGATGAACTGGTTTTCTCTGTGCTCGACAAACTACGCTCGGCCCCCAAGCAAACGAAGACGGCGCCTTCGACTATCATCGATGTGCGTGGCATATTGCACGAAATGCGTTTGTTTAAGCAACCTGATGAAGTCACGGTGATGCAACGCGCTGCGATTATTTCTGCACAAGCACACTGTCGAGCGATGCAAGCAGTGAGTACCAGCCAATTTGAATATCAATTAGAAGCAACTTTGCATCACGAGTTTGCTGTCCAAGGCGCGCGCTTTCCCGCGTACAGTAGTATTGTAGGCGGTGGAGAGAACGCGTGTATTTTGCATTACACCGAAAATTCAGCTGAGCTTCACAGTGGTGACTTGGTTCTTATCGATGCTGGTGCCGAGCTGCACGGCTATGCGGCCGACATTACGCGCACGTTCCCCGTTTCGGGGCGGTTCAGTGACGCACAGGCGCAGGTTTACCAGTGTGTTTTAGATTCGCAGTTAGCGGCGTTAGACCACTTGAAACCGGGAAGTACTATTGCCCAAGCGATGCATGCCTGTTTGACCGTATTGACACAAGGCTTGATTAAGATGGGTATCCTGTCAGGTGAAGTAGAAGATTTGATTCAGAACAAAGCCTATCAGCCATTTTTCATGCATGGTTTAGGGCATTGGCTCGGGTTAGATGTGCACGATGTCGGTGACTATAAAATCGACGGTCAAGACCGACCATTGCAGCCAGGGATGTGCATGACCGTAGAGCCGGGTTTATATTTTTCTCCGACTGCCGAAGTGCCAGAACAATACAAAGGCATTGGGGTCAGAATCGAAGACGATATCCTGATCACAGATGACGGTCATCGCGTATTAACCGCAGGTGTTCCGAAAACCATCGCCGAAGTGGAAGCGTTGGTTAGTAGAGGTATAGAGGCGTTAGATTGACACAAGTCGATGTTGTAATTGTAGGAGGCGGTGCGGTTGGGTTATCACTAGCGCTCGACCTGACGGCACAAACGGAAATGTCTATTGCAGTCACAGAGTCCCAACCGTTTGCGAGCGAGCAAAGTGGGCACCCAGTGTTTGATAGTCGCTACCTTGCGCTTGGCAATGCGAGCTTAGAATACTTGCAACAGTTAATGACGGACGCGCCTATTGTTGCAGCGTTGCAGGCCTGCCCAATTCAGCATATCCAAGTGTCTGATCAAGGTTATATTGGGAAGTGTCATTTATCCGCTGATACTATGCGAGTTGCGCAGTTAGGCGCAGTGGCCCCTATTCAGGCGATTGGGCAAGCACTCAATAATTCGTTTCAGCAGGCTTTGGCGGCTAGCCCCTCACGCGTCAAGTCTTTCAGTCCGGATGCTGTTGAACAGGTAGAGCAGCACCGCGATTATGTTGATGTCACTCTGACGTCCGGTCAGGCTTTGAGAGCAAATTTGCTCGTGATTGCCGAAGGCGGCCGGTCTGCGCTCAAGTCACAACTTGGCTATACCGAGCAGCAGGTTAATTATCAGCAGACAGCCATCATTGCAAATGTACAGATGCAAAAGCCACATCATGCTTGGGCATACGAAAGATTTACCCAGCATGGCCCACTAGCGCTATTACCCATTTTGGCAGCGCAGCCAAATCAAGACTCCGCAGTGTATTCATTGGTATGGACACATGACAGTGCTGATCAACAGACGTTCGAGCGTTTGGTTACAGATAGCGAGTTCTTTAAGCAACAATTGAGTCTCATCATCGGTCAACATCACGGCGTGTGCGAACGCGTGAGTGAGCGAGTATGCTATCCACTGACACTGAAGTATGTTGAGCAACTACACCGGCATCGCAGCATAGTGATCGGCAATGCTGCGCAAGCCCTTCACCCTATTGCAGGGCAAGGCCTGAACTTAGGGCTTAGAGACGTCACTGATGCAGTTGCGACGTTAAAAAGCTGTTCTGCCGAGACTTTGGGGGATTGGCGTAGTTTAGCTGAATATGCTCAACGCCGTCACCGTGACCGCGACGCAATTATTACTGCGACCAACGGATTGGTGAAAGGTTTCTCCAACCACTTTTGGCCATTGGTCTTGGGACGCAATGGCGGACTATTATTAATGAATCATGTTGAAAGTTTAAAGTATTCGTTCGCGCAGCGGGCAATGGGGTATCGCTATGCATAATGTAGATATCGCGATCGTTGGTGGCGGAATGGTGGGGTTGGCTTTGGCGGCTTTACTGCGTGATTCAACGCTTTCGGTCGCGGTGATCAATCGCAGTCACAATGCGAGAGAACTTGAGAGCATCACTGAACCGAGGGTATCGGCGCTCAACTTGGCTTCCCAGCAAATGTTAGTGGCGGTTGGTGCATGGCCGTTGATCGCACATCAGCGAGCGTGTGAGTACACGCATATGCACGTATGGGAGAAAGACAGTTTTGCGAATATTCATTTTGCTAACGAAGATATTCAGCATAGCCACCTAGGCACAATTGTCGAAAATCAGAACGTTGTAAATGCGTTACATCACGTAGTCTCCCAACAGCAAAATGTGAGTGTGTTTGAAAATACCGAGATTGAGCGACTTTCGATCTCAGAAGAAGCCGCGGTAATCAGTTTTAAAAGCGGCGAGTTATTGACCGCAAAGCTGGTTGTCGGCGCAGATGGCGCAGAGTCACTAGTACGCAAGCAGGCTCAGCTACCAATGACGTTTTGGAGTTACGATCAAGCCGCGATTGTCGCAACCGTTGAAACGACAGAAACGCACGGCGACACCGCGAGACAGGCGTTTACGCCGACCGGTCCATTAGCGTTCTTACCACTTGCGGATAAATCTCAGTGTTCGATTGTTTGGTCACAAGACAATGAACAAGCGGACAGGTTGATGGCGCTGGATGACGAAGACTTTTGTCAAGCACTTAGCGTTGCAATTAATACCGCGTTGGGCCCATGTAAGTTATTGACTTCGAGGGTGAAAATCCCTCTGACTATGCGCTATGTACGACAGTGGTTAGCGCCCCGCGCCGTGGTTATTGGCGACGCAGCACATACAATTCATCCACTGGCTGGGCAGGGCGTTAACTTGGGGTTTCAAGACGGTATTGCGTTGGCGAAGGCGTTGTCAGCAATCGAGCGGGAGGCGCTTGGTCAGGTCAAAGGGTTACGCAGTTTCGAGCGCGAGCGAAAGAGTGAAGCCGCGAAAATGATTGCCACGATGGAAGCCTTCAAACAACTTTTTGCAGGTGACGACCCTATCAAAAAGCTCATTCGAGGTGTCGGTATGCAGTGTTTTGATTCTCTGACCCCAATAAAGCGAACCCTTATTCAACAAGCCATGGGGGCGTAACCCCCGCGGCTTATCGATTTAGTTGCCCTGGCGGGCTTACTGAGCTTTAGCCGCCGCAACAATGTCGCGGACGTCTTCAAGAAGTTTCTGGGCGTCGTACACGATGCCGTCTTTAATCGTGTAGGTAACGCCATTCGTTTGAATCGGTTTATTTTCGTCATTCAAACGGAAGTGCCCGGTGCCATACAGTACTTTAAAATTGTGTAGTGGGTTGTCGGCAACAACCACAAAGTCCGCTTTTTTACCTATGGTTATCGAGCCAATTTGGTCAGCCAGTCCAAGGGCTTCAGCACCGTTTAGTGTCGCCGCTTGGATGACCTCTAGAGGGTGAAAGCCGGCTTCTTGCAGCAGTTCAAGCTCGCGTATATAACCAAATCCATAAATTTTATAGATATACCCTGAGTCTGATCCCGTGGTTACCCGGCCGCCGTGGTTTTTGTAATCGTTGAGGAACGTCATCCAACGTTGGAAGTTGTGTTTCCAAGCGATTTCATCCGCTGTAGTCCAGTCGAACCAATAGCTGCCATGGGCGTAGCGACTAGGGGTAAAAAAGTCCCACAAGGTCGGCAGCGTGTAATCTTTATGCCATTCAGCAAAGCGTTCTCGCATCAAGTCTCGACTGGCCTCATAAATGGTCATGGTGGGATTAATAGTAAAATCCAAGCTGATCAATTCGTCACGCACCGCATTCCATTTCTCTGACCCGGGTTCTGCGGCTTGCAGCCACAATCGGCCAGCTTCAGCGAATCGGTGTTGCTCGTTGTTGTAATTGTAGTCAGCCGAGTAGTCTTGGATAACACGATCTTCAAACATAGCTTCTGGCAGCCCATACCAGTGCTCCATGGTTGTCAGTCCTAAGCGCGCTGAGTCAAGCACGTTGGTCCGCATGACGTTTAGTTGAGCGTGGTGCATCATGGTGCCAAGACCTTGTTTATTAGCCTCGTCTAGGGCGGCGCGCATGATGGCCGGTGTTGCCCCAAAAAACTTTATACCTTTTGCCCCAGTTTTAGCTGTTTTCTTGACCCAGTCTCTGGCTTGTTTTGGGGTAAAGATGGGTTTCTCTGCACCCATACCGAAACCTAAATAGGGGATGATTCTCGGCGCTACAATTTGATTACTTTCACTGCGCTTAACGTGATCCAGCACCCAATCCAAACCATTGAAGCTTCCTGGCTCTCTCACGGTTGTTATGCCGTGTGCCATCCACAGTTTAAACACGTATTCGGCCGGTATATCGTCTGCAGAACCGCCAATATGACCATGCATATCGACAAAGCCGGGTAACACATAGTGCCCTTCAAGATCCAACTCTGTGCCACCTGTCTTTAGTTCTGGGCGCTTCGCGACGATTGGAACGCCTGGGTGGCCGACGTTGACGATATTCACAATGCGATCGTCTTCAATCACAATATCGACGGGGCCTCGAGCAGGCGCCCCTTCACCGGAGACGACGGTGACACCGCGCAGAATCAATTGACTGTATGGACCTGCACCTTCATCACTACCTCTGTTTGGCGCACTTGCGCCAGGCTTGGCAAGCGCGAGTGAGCTGAAGGTTACACAGAAAACAAGGATGAGTTTAATTATTCGCATAGTACGCTTCATTCAGAATCTTTCAGCAACTGTACCATGACGCAGAGATGGGCGACAATCTGCAGCTGATTGGGACGACCGGAATAATGCGGTCCTCAGGGCAAAGGCCAACAGAAATCCGGCCTTGATTGGTTTTGTGAGTTTCTACTTGTTGGGCTGTTGCAAAAAAAAACCGATTCCGGCTGGAATCGGTTTTCACTATGATTTGCCGCTGAGCTAGCCGTCGTTTTTCGCGGCTTTCAGCTTTTCAACTTGTGCTGGAGTTAGTCGGATAACACTTCCAGGATACGGACGCCCCTGAGGGTAATCCCACTTCTTCGGTGTAACAGATTCAGCAAAGTCGAGGAATGAACGACAGGTCTTACGCGATGGGACTACGCCAAGTTTGTCGGCATAAGCCTCCAAATAACGCGGATCGACATTTTCTTTTTGCAGTAAGCAATAGGCTTCAGTTGAATAGGTCTCTTCATCGGACGCGACTGCATTGCCAACAAACCCTACAGAAGCGATGGCTGCCAAACAGACAGCTTTTGGAACGATGTGTTTAAACGTCATATTGATTCCTGTTTGTGAGTGATGCCAATCCTTATGGCTACTTTTTATCCAGTCTATTCAATCATATGACAGATTTCGGAAATCACAAGTCGTTTAGTTTTTCGGCAGGCGTCCGGCAATAAATTGGGTCAAAGTACGGCTGATATTCGACTGATTCATTTGTTGCCTGTGTTGTGCATAATCGAACAAGCACACATTGATTGATCCCAGCACTGGTAAATGTGCATGACTAATAATCGTTAAGTTATTCGGCACACTGCGACGAGCTAGGGCGGTAATCCCAATACCTTGAGTAATAGCAGCATTTAGACCGCTTAAGTCCGCATTGGTATAGGCAATCCGCCACGGGACAGTTTGTTGCTTGAGCGCTTCAATTACACGTCTGCGATACATACACCCCTCGGGTGCCAACACCAGTGCAATCTGATCGGGTCTTAGACGACTATTGCGATCGCCAATCCACACGATATCATCTTGAACTGAGTAGTCTGCTTGCGCAGCCTCTTCATCATTGGCCAGTGCCAGCACGACATCAAATACCGCTTGCTTGGCAGGATCAAGTAGTTCGTAGCTCAATGCCGATGTGACTTCTAATGAAACGTCGGGATATTGGGCTGAAAACTCGCCGATAATTGATGGCAGGAGGATAGATGCGAACTCGCTGGGAATTCCCAAACGCAATTTACCGCGCAACGGATCTTGGGCGACAAAATGAAATACTTCGTCATTCAAGGCTAATATCTGCTGTGCTTTATCAAACAACCATTGGCCCATGACAGTAAGTTCATAGCGCTGGCCCACTTTAGTGAACAAGCGTTGTTCCAATTGCTGTTCTAACTTTTTAATCTGCAAACTTATCGCGGGCTGTGAGCGTCCGAGTCGCTCACCCGCTTTGGCAAAGCCACCTTGACTAATGATCGTAACAAACGTGCGCAAGGTATCCATAGATAGCTGCTTCATTATTAGAAAACCTGATGCTTTAGCTATTAAACATTAATAATGTAAATGAATAGATTTAAATTTCAAATTTGTTTGTTACATACGGCCTTTCTATACTCGGTGGACTTAATCTCGGTTGACGGAAATTTAGTCGTATGAACAAGCAAACAGCCTTGTATAACGCGCACCTTGAATGTGGCGCAAAAATGGTCGATTTTTTCGGTTGGGATATGCCGATTAATTACGGTTCACAAATTGAAGAACACCACGCAGTTCGTCAAGATGCAGGTATGTTTGACGTATCACACATGACAATCGTTGATGTGTTAGGTGCACAAGCAAAAGATTATCTTCGCCATCTATTGGCAAATGACGTTGCCAAGCTTAGTGCGAAAGGCAAAGCCTTGTACTCCGGTATGTTGAATGAAGAAGGCGGCGTAATCGATGATTTGATTGTCTACCACTTTGATGAGACCAATTATCGCATCGTGGTTAATTCTGCGACGCGTGAAAAAGACATGAACTGGCTCAACAAACAAGCTGAAGCGTTTGATGTCAACATCAACGCGCGTGACGAGTTTGCCATGATTGCAGTCCAGGGCCCGAACGCTAAAGAAAAAGCGCAGCAGGTCTTCACTACCGCGCAGCAAGAAGCTGTTGCCGGCATGAAACCTTTCTTTGGCGTACAAGCAGAAGACTTGTTTATTGCTACTACAGGTTATACCGGCGAGGCAGGTTACGAAATCATCGTCAGTAAATCGGAAGCCAGTGATTTGTGGCGCCGTTTGTTAGATTCAGGGGTAAAGCCTTGTGGTCTAGGAGCGCGTGACACCTTGCGCCTAGAAGCGGGTATGAACCTGTATGGCCAAGATATGGATGAATCAGTTTCACCACTAGCCGCCAATATGGGCTGGACAATCACGTGGGAGCCAATTGAACGAAATTTTGTTGGCCGAGCAGCACTTGAGCAACAGAAAGCACAAGGCACAGACAAACTTGTGGGTTTGGTCATGACCGAAAAAGGTGTATTGCGCGCAGGCTTGAATGTGCGTTGTGAAGCTGGTGAAGGTGTGATCACGTCGGGAACATTTTCACCGACACTCGGCCACTCGATAGCGATGGCTCGCGTACCTGCCGGTGTTGGTGAAACGGTGGAAGTGGAAATGCGCAAAAAGTGGGTTACAGTAAATGTGGTGAAACCCAGTTTTGTTCGCAATGGCAAAAGCGTTTTATAAGTTTAATTTTTCAGAATAAGCAGGAATCCCTATGAGCAACATCCCAAAAGAGCTTCGCTATACTGCAACCCACGAGTGGGTGCGTCCAGAAGGCGATGGTGTATTTACCGTTGGTATTACTGAGCACGCCCAAGATTTGCTTGGCGATATGGTTTTTGTCGAGTTACCTGACGTGGGTGATGACGTCAGCACGGGCGATGACATAGTTGTGGCCGAGTCAGTTAAAGCAGCATCTGACGTTTATGCGCCGATCAGCGGCGAAATCATTGCAATCAACGAAGAATTAGAAGATTCCCCTGAACTGGTCAACTCTGATGCGTTCGGTGATGGCTGGATGTTTAAAATTAAAGCTGAAGACCCGAGTGAGGTTGAAGCCTTGCTTGACGCTGAAGGGTATGAGTCGAGCATCGACGAAGACTGATTCAGGCAAGACGATTTTAGCATATAAGCACTGCATTTAAGCGGTGCTTATTTTTTCATTGCGCAAAACAAACTAGTACTCAATATTATGTCAAACACCATCCAAACATTGGCTCAACTAGAGCAACCAAATGATTTCGTGCGTCGTCACATCGGCCCGGGTCAGCAAGAAATTGCCAACATGCTGGAAGCTGTTGGTGCCTCTTCACTGGACGACCTTATTGAACAAACTGTTCCGGCGGGGATCCGGTTACCGGAACCTTTGGATGTTGGGATCGCGGAAAATGAAGTTGATGCGCTTGGTCAATTAAAAGCGGTTGCAAACAAGAACACCATCATGCGTTCGTTTATCGGAATGGGCTACACCGACACGCATACACCCAATGTGATTTTGCGCAACGTGTTAGAAAATCCAGGTTGGTACACGGCATATACACCCTATCAACCAGAAATAGCGCAAGGACGGTTGGAAGCAATTTTGAATTTCCAACAGGTCACTATTGATTTAACTGGATTACCATTGGCGTCTGCGTCACTGTTGGACGAAGCAACCGCTGCGGCTGAAGCTATGGGCTTGGCTAAGCGGGTGAGCAAAAACAAAAAATGCAATACATTCTTTGTGGCGGATGATGTGCACCCACAAACCATTGACGTGGTTAAGACGCGCGCGGAAATGTTTGGTTTCGAGGTCGTTACCGGAGCGCCAGAGTCGGTTACCGAAATGGATGTGTTTGGTGCTATTTTGCAATATCCGAATACGACAGGCGCAGTAAACGACTTGTCGGCGATCATCGCGGCGGTGCAGGCTAATAAAGGTATTGTGGCAGTTGCCGCCGATATCATGAGTTTAGTGTTATTAAAATCGCCAGCAGAGCTGGGCGCTGATGTCGCCTTTGGCAGTGCTCAGCGGTTTGGCGTACCGATGGGCTATGGTGGTCCTCACGCCGCCTTCTTTGCAACTCGTGATGCATACAAACGATCGCTGCCGGGTCGTATTATCGGCGTCAGTAAAGATACACGTGGTAACCCTGCATTGCGCATGGCACTGCAAACACGAGAACAACATATCCGTCGTGAAAAAGCGAATTCAAACATTTGTACTGCGCAGGTATTGCTTGCCAATATGGCGTCTTTCTATGCTGTATACCACGGTCCGCAGGGTCTTAAGACCATCGCCAGCCGTATTCATCGAATGGCCGACGTTTTGGCATTGGGTCTGACAGGAAAAGGCGTGACGCTGCGTCATGATACTTGGTTTGACACCATTACCGTTGAGACAACTGACAAAACAGAAGTCTTGCAGCGCGCGCTGGATGCTGGCATGAACCTTCGGGCTGATTTGGATGGTGCAGTCGGCGTAACAGTGGATGAGACGACTACACGACAAGACCTTAGCGATTTGTTCAACGTATTACTTGGTGACAGCCATGGTTTAGATATTGAGGCGCTAGATGCTGAGATTATCGAGCAAGGTAGCCAATCGATTCCAGTAGACTTGATCCGAACCTCAGATATTTTGCGTCATGAGGTGTTCAATCAGTATCACTCTGAAACCGAAATGCTGCGTTACATCAAGTCATTGGAAGACAAGGATTTAGCCTTGAATCACTCGATGATTTCGCTTGGTTCTTGCACCATGAAGCTTAACGCAACTGCCGAGATGATCCCGGTCACTTGGCCTGAGTTCGGCCAGTTACACCCATTTGCGCCAGTTGACCAAGCCCAGGGTTACGCAGAGATGATTACTGAACTCAGTGATTGGTTGATCAACATTACCGGCTATGACGCCCTTTCCATGCAACCCAACTCGGGTGCACAGGGCGAGTATGCAGGTCTGCTAGCGATACAACGCTACCACGCGAGCCGTGGCGAAGGGCACCGAAATGTATGCTTGATCCCAAGTTCGGCACACGGTACCAACCCAGCATCTGCACAGATGGTGAGTTTGAAAGTTGTTGTTGTAAACTGTGATAAAGACGGAAACGTTGATTTAGATGACTTACGTCAAAAGGCAGCTGACGTTGCTGACAACTTGTCTTGTGCAATGATTACCTACCCTTCAACTCACGGCGTTTATGAAGAAACCGTACGTGAGATCTGTGACATCGTGCATGAGTATGGTGGTCAGGTTTACTTAGATGGTGCCAACATGAATGCACAAGTGGGGATTACTTCGCCGGGCTTTATTGGTGCGGACGTGTCGCATTTGAACTTGCACAAAACGTTCTGTATCCCACACGGTGGCGGTGGTCCTGGTATGGGCCCTATCGGCGTCAAGAAGCATTTGGAACCTTTCTTACCTAACCACACGGTGGTCAATGTTGAAACTACATCACCGGGCAACGGTGCGGTTTCTGCGGCGCCTTGGGGCAGTGCGTCAATCCTCCCTATCAGTTACATGTATATCAAGATGATGGGCGGAGAAGGCTTAAAGAAAGCAACTGAAGTCGCGATTTTAAATGCAAACTATGTCGCGAAGAAGCTCGATGGTCATTACCCAATTTTGTACAAAGGTCGAAATGACCGCGTAGCGCACGAATGCATCATTGATTTACGCCCGTTAAAAGAGGCCTCTGGTGTCTCAGAGATGGATATTGCCAAACGACTGAATGACTATGGCTTCCACGCGCCGACGATGAGTTTCCCTGTCGCGGGCACGCTGATGATCGAACCTACTGAGTCTGAAGCACAAGTCGAGCTGGATCGTTTCATTGAGGCGATGATTCACATCCGTGAAGAAATCGCTAAAGTCGAGAGCGGTGAGTGGGATGCAACAGACAACCCATTGCACAACGCTCCGCACACGTTGGCAGATATTTGTGACGCCAATTGGGAACGGAGTTACGATCGTATGCTTGCGGCCTACCCAGTGCCTGCTGTAGCGCGTAACAAGTTCTGGCCAAGTGTCAATCGTATTGATGATGTATACGGTGATCGCAACCTTATATGCTCATGCCCGGATTTGGATAGTTATCGGGAAGAGTAAGTGACAACCAAGGCAGACTAGTGAAAGCCAGTCTGCCATCTCCTGAACTCGGCATATTCTAAACAAAGAACTCTTTCCAAAACTCGCCATATCGTCGCGAGGTCGGGTAAGGGATCCTTTTGGTCATTTATGTTGGATGGATTCAACCGTTTTGACTCGATAAATAAGTATCTTATTGACTCACTCGTTTAGCATGCTAACGGGAAGGCTGTGCGAAGATGTACATTATTTAGACTGTCTAAAAATTTTACAAATTTTCAACACCTGATTGATTGAAAAATATAACTCATTGAAAATTATGGTAAAAATAAACTGGCACTATATATGCTATCAACAGTCAAGTGTTAGAAATAAACGCTCAACTGATCGAAGTAAATAGTGAATAAGGATTAACATTATGCTTAAAAAGTTACTAACAGCGCTCGCAATTGTCGGCGTATCAATGACAGCGCAAGCGACACCAATTACAGACGTTCAAGATTACTCAAACAATACGGCAACTGAGTATTTCGTTGACGTTGATGGCAACAAATACAACAACCCGTATTACCGTGATGAAAATGAAGATTGGGAGTGGATTCACAATGCAATTGCAGGTGGCCCATTCAGCTCTATCATTTTAGAAATCTCGGCGTTCGACGTTGACTCACCAGATGAGATGGATGAAATCTTCGTTTGGGATGGCGCTGCGTGGTTCTCTGTCGGTAACTTAGTTGGTCTAGATGATACGTGGGCGTTTACCTCATTTGATTTGACTGCTTACGCATGGGCTGCTGCTCAGGTTAATGCTGGTCTTCGCGTTCGCATGGACATTGATACTGGTTTCGACGGCTGGTTGGTAACGCTAGCTAAATCTACATTGAGCGTTAACGGTGGTAGCCAACAGTGTGTTCCACAGCCTGGCGTTCCTTGTGGCCCTTCAAATGTTCCGGAGCCAGAGGGCTTGGTGGCATTAGCGCTTGGTTTACTATTCGTTCGTCGCTTCGCCAAGAAGTAATTGACTGAACAACCTATGTAAAAAAAGGGTCCTGAGGACCCTTTTTTTGTGTCTGCAACCAGAGCTCCGCGATTCTTTAAAAACGGATTCTTCCATACATTGATAAAATACTCTCACAAGGGAATGCAACGCTTGATTCGACCTTGACATACTTGGTGCTAGCATCAATGCTTACGCTAAATGAACAAGGCCGCGGAAACGTTTCATATTATTCGAGCCAATACACAACGGATGTCTATGCGTAACTGTACTCTCATAGCTTTACTGAATAATACTCCCTTTACAGTGCGCTTGAGCCGTCATTTGGTGCTCCTCGGTGTCTTAATGGTAAGTATCTTGATGTCGGCAATGGCACAGGCAGAAGAGGATAGTACGAAGACGATTTATCTATATACGTATCACAATAAACCACCTTTTGTCGTTGATGAAGAATTGGGAATCGGTTTGTATTATGACCTAGCGCAATATTTGAGCGACAAAGACCCGCTACATACTTATCAGACCAATTACATTCCGCGTAAACGCTTAGATCGCATGATCGAGATGGCTTCTCTGGATGGCGTTATCATCGGCGTTAGTCCCGTGTGGTTTGATGATGTCAAACAAACGCGTTTCTTGTGGTTACCCTCCATATATGCCGATCGTGACGAGTTCGTCTCCTTGAACACTAGCCCTTTTGAATTCACTGGACCAGAATCATTGACGGGTAAAATTTTGGCTGGCGTGGCAGGCTACTATTATTTTGGCGTGAACGAAGCGATCGATCGTCGCCTTGTTAGTCGAATCGATACCATTGGTGAGCGTCAAGTCTTGGAACTAATTACGTTGGGAAGAGCGGATTTTGGTATCGTGAGCAAATCAGTATTTACTTATTTAAACAGTATTGATGATCTGCCCGATGTGTTTCATCTGTCTGAACAACCCCATGATGTGTTCTTGCGTCGTGCTTTTACGCTACACCAACATCTCGAAACCTACAAAGCCATGCTGCCTTTGCTGGAGTCACTTGATGACGATCCAACATGGCAAGCAATTCGGGCCAAATATGAGTAGTGCTCCCATCGGCTGATTTAGTTATATCATTTCACCTTTAATCGGCCGATTTTCGCCCCCCATTCTACGCCCAAGCCAGATACTGATGCGAGTAGCTTACATTTCTATATCAGTAGCTTAACTCCACTTTCACCTCGATCTCGTTTGGGTATTGATCTTTATACACTTCTTGATGTGGTCAAAAAGTGAGCGTTTATTTGCTTGTTGTCAGACCAGTTGACCGTATAATGCGCGGCGTTTGTTCGCAGTTGTAGAGGTTAAAATGCGCTATTTTTTACTCGGTTTGACAGTTTATTTTTTATCCCTAACCAGTGCGCATTCTTTCACTATAGGCCTGCCTGAATCGACACAAGGTACGCATTACCAAACCCAACTGGAAGACATATTTTCAGAGCTTTATACCGATATTGCGAGCGAGGTTGAATTCGCCTATTTGCCATTCACACGAATGTTAGTGATGGTTAAAAAGCAGCAGGTCGATGCAGTGGTATACCAGATGAGCTCAGCCGCTGACAACACCGAAATTTTGTTGCAGGTCGAGGAACCACTTACTCAGATCGCACTATTTGCGGCGTGTACCCAGGACAAGAGTTGTAACCCCAATCAGCGCAGTCGTTTCGTTGTTGTCGCTGACTCCCTTTATGCCAAGCAATGGTGCCATACACATTCAGTTTCCTGTCTCTCTGTAACCAACCCAGATCTGGCTAGAAAAGCGGTCAAAGATGGTTTAGCAGATATTCATATTATGCAGAGAACACAGCATATTGCCGAACCATGTCTAAGTGAGCTGGGGCTCAAAGTGAGACCGATTTTAGATACTGAAATTGAAGTTTTTCATTACGTGGCGAAACAGCATCACCACCTTTTACAGCCACTGTCTAATAAAATACGTCAAATGAAAGCTGGATTTCAGCGCCAGCCGATAGTCTGTAAAGACTTGGCCTTGAACGTTCGATTCATTTACTAGCGAGATAATTCTGTAATCTGTTCACCCTGTTGGTTTACGTCTAGTAGAGCGAACTTTCCACACTTATCAATTTTCTCGATTAAGCTAATCGTTTTTATTTACAACACATTTACATTTCGGACTTCTATACTTTTTGCCATCGTTGTTGCTGAGCATTTTTGCACAGCGACAGTTTTATTGTCGAACAAACTCACACATTCGTTGGTTTGTTCGACTTTTCTGACTTGGTATGTAATCCAATCGTTCTGAACGAGGAATAGAATAATGAAAACGACGGCGAAGTTTTTAAAGAATACATTAGCGGTTGCTGTGTGTTGTGCTTTCGCAAGCACGCCATTAATGGCTGAAACTGCAGAAATAAGTAAGCCAAAAGGTGCTATGGGCACAGGTTTTGCGAAAGTGGGCCAAGCAAAATCGAATCAATTTTGGTGGCCGGATCAACTCGATTTATCGCCTCTACGCGATCACGACGGACGCTCTAACCCCTATGGTTCCGATTTTGACTACGGTGCAGCGTTTAGTCGTTTGGACTTAGCTGCTGTCAAAGGAGACATCGACGCTGTATTGACCGATTCGCAAGATTGGTGGCCGGCTGACTTTGGTAACTATGGGCCGTTTTTTATTCGCATGACATGGCACAGTGCGGGGACTTATCGAACGCTAGATGGCCGTGGTGGTGCAGACGGTGGCCAGCAGCGCTTTGACCCACTCAACAGCTGGCCGGACAACGGCAATCTTGACAAAGCAAGGCGCCTCTTGTGGCCAATTAAGCAGAAATACGGTGAATCATTATCGTGGGCCGATCTGATGGTATTGGCAGGCAATGTAGCGCTTGAAAACATGGGCTTTCAGACATATGGCTTCGCGGGCGGACGAGCAGATGACTGGGAGCCGGACTTAGTATATTGGGGACCAGAGGTGGAAATGCTTGCCAGTGATCGTGAAAACCGCGATGGCAAGCTACAACGACCGCTAGGTGCAACCCATATGGGGCTAATTTATGTCAACCCTGAAGGTCCACGAGGCGTGCCTGACCCACTTGGCTCAGCGAAAAATATCCGCGTTGCGTTTGGCCGCATGGCGATGAACGACGAAGAGACTTTGGCACTGATCGCTGGCGGGCATACCTTCGGTAAAATGCACGGTGCCCACAAACCTTCTGATTGCGTAGGCGCTGAGCCGGGCGCCGCCGGCATCGAAGAGCAAGGGTTAGGGTGGAAGAACAAATGTGGCAAAGGCCATTCAGAAGACACGGTAACCAGCGGTCTTGAAGGTGCATGGACACAAGCCCCGACCCAGTGGACGTCCTTGTATTTAAGCAACCTACTCAATTTCGAATGGCAGCAAACGCGTAGCCCAGCAGGTGCAATTCAGTGGATCCCAACCGATGAATCGCTGCACGCGGTCGTCCCTGATGCACATGTTGAAGGAAAGTTTAATCCGCCGGTGATGACAACTGCAGATTTAGCGCTTAAATACGACCCTGAGTATCGCAAAATTGCAGAGCGATTCTTGGCCGACCCTGAGGAATATCGCTTAGCGTTTGCTAAGGCGTGGTACAAACTAACGCATAGGGATATGGGGCCGTCGCGGAATTTCTTGGGGAATGAAGTCCCTGAAACCGTGCACATTTGGCAAGATCCTATCGCGGATGATACACGTTCTTCGGTAAGCGATAGTGACGTGGCAAAACTCAAATCAGCAATTGCCGATGCAGGTCTTAGCAATGCTGAATTAATCCGAACCGCATGGGGAGCTGCTGCGAGTTACCGAGCATCTGACAAGCGCGGTGGTGCAGACGGTGCGCGCATCGCGCTAGCGCCGCAAAATGGATGGGCCGTTAATAACCCAGCCGAGACCGATAAAGTTGTGTCTGCATTGAAGCGTATTCAGCAGAATTTCAACGCCGACGCTTCGGGAAATACTCAGGTATCATTGGCGGATGTCATTGTACTTGCAGGAAGCGCGGCTGTTGAGAATGCTGCTGAGTTAGCGGGCTTTAAGGTATCCGTTCCTTTCAGTGCTGGCAGAGGCGATGCTACTCAAGCTCAGACGGACGTTAACTCATTTGGTTTGCTCGAATTGCATGCAGATGGGTTTAGAAACTATTTCAACGCCGACCATAGCTATCAGTCACCAACAGAGTCATTAGTTGATCGAGCGGATCAGTTGAACTTAACGGTACCTGAAATGACGGTGCTTGTTGGGGGATTACGTGCATTAGATGCAAACCATGGAGGTGCATCTCACGGTGTCTTAACCGATAACCCGGGTCAGTTAAACAATCACTTTTTTGTCAACTTGTTGGATATGTCCACGGTCTGGAAGAAGTCTGACGTTGACGGTATCTATAATGGGTTTGACAGGAGTTCTGGAGCGCAAAAGTGGACGGCAACCTCTGTTGATCTAGTGTTTGGGTCAAACTCTGAATTACGGGCCATTGCAGAAGTATATGCCTACGATACGTCTGAGCAAAAATTCGTGGATGATTTCGTTAAAGCTTGGGTGAAAGTAATGAAGATCGATCGATAATTTTGACAACCATCTTGGGCTGCAGGGTTCTCCTGCAGCCTTTTTCATACAACGACATTTACTCTCCAGTGTGATTTCAATCTACACAACAGGCGTTATACAGACAATTTGTGCTTGTTAATTCCGTTCTGCAATTTATAAAAAGCTTACTATAATCAGACTATTAAGAATTTTCGGGAATAGTAGATGAGTGTCAATAGCCAAACTGAGTTTCGTTTTTTAGCTGAGCCAACCGATGTTAACTTTGGTGGAAAAGTACATGGTGGAATGGTGATGAAATGGATCGATCAGGCCTCATATGCCTGTGCTGCTCAATGGAGTAAACGCTATTGTGTAACCGTCTCGGCTAACGCTATTCGTTTTATCCGGCCAATACTGGTAGGCCAATTGATCAGCGTCCACGCGCGAATCGTGCATACTGGCAAGAGTAGCATGCACATTTATGTCGTGGTTCGAGCGGGCGATCCAAAGGACGAGAAGATCGTCGTCACCAATCGGTGTTTTATTACCTTTATGGCCGTGGATGAAGCTGGTTATCCGGTGGAAGTCCCAAAATTTACTGCCGAGACTGAGGAAGACAAACAGCTAGAGCAAGTTGCGATCCACGCCAAAGACTTTGCGAAACAATTAGACAGTGATTTTGAACAAACGTTGGGATGGAAGTAAGGGCTAAAAATAGCCCTCTCGCTTTTTCTTTTCCATAGAGCCGCTTTGGTCTTTATCGAGCAGCCGGCCCTCTCGTTCACTGGTTTTGCTCACGAGCATTTCGGTCACAATCCCTTCTAGCGTGTCAGCTCGACTCAGCACGGCTCCAGTTTGAGGGTAGCACCCCAGTGTCCGAAACCGTATCCAACGTTCTGCCAAGCTATTTTTTTCGGTCTCGTTTAAATAGGGCAACATGCGCTCATCATCGAGTGCCAATATTTGTCCGCTGTCCTCGTCTATCCAGCTCAATCTTGGTTTGGCAAAATACAGCGGCACAATGTCGATCCTCTCTTGTAGGATATACATCCAGACGTCGAGTTCCGTCCAGTTTGACAAAGGAAACACGCGCACTGATTCGCCTTTATCGATTTGTGTGTTGTAGATGGACCATAGTTCTGGACGCTGTTGTTTGGGATCCCATTGATGGTTGGCATTGCGCACTGAAAACACCCGTTCTTTTGCACGTGATTTCTCTTCATCTCGGCGGGCCCCGCCCAGAGCTGCGTCAAACTGGTGTTCGTCCAGTGCTTGTTTCAATGCAATGGTTTTCATGAAATCGTTATATTTGACCGAACCGGACGCAATTGGGTGAATCCCCATATCCAACGCTTCTTGGTTAACGTGCACGATGATATCCAAATCATGTTTGTCGCGCAGAGCGTCGCGAAACTGACCCATCTCGCCAAATTCCCAGGTGGTATCCACATGGAGCAATGTGAAAGGGACTTTCGCTGGCCAAAATGCCTTACGTGCGAGGTGCAACATTACAGTTGAATCTTTCCCTATGGAATAAAACATACAGGGATTGTCAAAGCTTGCTGCAACTTCCCGCAGAATATGTATTGCTTCTGCCTCAAGCGCTTGTAAGTGGTTTAATTGCGATTGCATACTGAGTTCACATGTCGATTGATTGTGCACATCGTAGCGATGGAAAAGAACAGGAAAAAGTCGTGATTATTGGTGCTATTGAAAGAAAAAGCTGAGCTTTTAATTAAAGGCGAGGGGAGCCCTCGCCTTTTTTATTGATTATGTTGAAGTAAGGTACAGACATAATGCATTAGCGCTGAGCGACTAAAAACGCATGTACGTCAGTTGCATTTTTCTCGACAGAGAATTCAATCAAGGTTTTACCATTACATGTAACACCATCATCTGCAGATACCACACGAATGACACTGCGTCGGCTTGGTGCTACTTCACCCACACTGCGCATCGCTGATTGGCGGATGCTCGAAACGCTGTTTTCCAATACGGCTTTACAAAAACTTGCGTATTTTGTGTCACCGGTGAACTTGACGCTCTCAGTCAATGATTGCTCAGTAGCAGCTGAAGCAAAAGGGCTGATGGCGAGTAACGAAAGCGCTGCAGTAGTAAGCATTAGGTTACGATTTTTCATATTTGATTCCTCAAAAAGTAATTGATTTAACTGACGCATTTGTCGTCAGCCATTACGTTATGCCCGAACTCAAAAGGAATGTTTGTTGTTTGTTTGTGCGGATCCGGTAAAAAACACGTAAATCTGAATGTTAGATAGGCGTTAAATATGTAAGCTTATGATTTTAAAAGATAAAGCGTCATTGGTTATAACTAAAAGTAATTTAAATTTAATAATTGATGCTAAAATACTCTCGAGAGAACACTCAAAATCGCCGAAACAAAGGGCATGTTATGCTCCGTTAACAAAATTTCACAAGTTTTCGTTAGGATGTTTATCCTAATTCTTAGCATTTAGAGGTTGCGTTTTTTGGCAACCTCGGACACTTTCCAAGGATTCCATGCATCGTCATAAGACGTTTTGTGGAAGAATTCCATTAAGTAGGAGTAGGTTCTGACAAGGCGCAGATAGATCCCAGTATAAAAAGGCATCAGAGGTAAGAAGAATGCCAAATAGCTATCCTTTGCTTTATACGTGTCACTGATCAGGATTCTGAGTACTACAAATTGAAAACAGTTGGCAAAGAAATACAGGAAGTAGTTTATTACGAAGATATAACCTAAATTTTGAGGCTGGGTGTACAACATAAATATGAAGTACACCAGCCATTTAAAGTCGAAAAATACATTAAACAATATATTTTCCAGTACTGAGAAAAAGTTTGAACCACGAAAATTGGAGCTGGGTTTTAAGATGTCTACGTGTTTTCTCAGTCGAAATCTGACGAGTGATTTATCCCATCGATATCGCTGTTTACTGAGTTTATTGAATGCAGTTGGCACATTGGTGTAGCACACGGCGTCGACTTGATGCACTACCTTGTAACCAAGTTTTCTAATTTTGAGGGTTATATCACCGTCCAAGCCCGGTCCCACGTCCCAACCTTCAATTCTGTCTAACAGGTCCTTTCTAAAGGCGCCGTGGGCACCTGAGATAATTCTTAGAATGTTAAGCTCTGACGAAGCAACGCGACCAGAGCTAATAGTCTTATAGTACTCAATACTCTGTAATCTCGTTGCAAACGATTCTTCAGCATTTGCAACTCGTACATCTCCTCCAACAGCGCCAACATTTTCGTCAAGGATGAAGGGGAGTATGATTTTCTCTAATGCGTCATTATCTAAATGAGAATCTGCATCGATATGAACAATATATTTGCCGGAGGCATACCGCAACGCTATATTGGCTGCTGACGCTTTACCACCGCGAATTTCATTTCTGATGAAAACGTCTATTTTACCCTGAGCTTTAAGTCTCCTACAGATATGAGGCGTGTCGTCATCAGAGCCATCATCAACGACAATCAGTTCTGTATTTTTGTATGTCTGGTTGGCGAGAGAGCGAACCAATTTGGGTAGGTGTTTGCCTTCATTCTTACCAGGCACAAGAATCGATATTAGCGGTCGTTCTTTAAACAATCGTGTTCGAGCAGCCGCGAGAGCAGGTTTGGCACGATCCTTCTTATATAAGTATCGTGCTATCAATATGCTTTCTAAAACCACGTATCTGAGCATATCCAACATGAAAAAAGGCCAAAAATAGCCGAGTAGTTGGCCATAGGTCATGTTGGATACGAAGTCTATTAAACCTTCCATGCCAGTAGTCGCTCTAGCTCAGCACGTTCTCAACAAAGGCGTCCAAACTTTCGACCTCAGTAACGTCCGCGACAGCACTGCCCATCGATAGATCGAATGAGAGGCTATTCTGAAATAGGTTCTGGACATTTTCATCCAACCGCTCAATGGCTTTTTGCGCATTCTCAGTAGACGTTTCGGTCATCACCACCACGAAGACACTTTCGTTTTTCGCCGTAATTAAGTCAGATTCTCTGAACACCGCTTTGAACACAGCACTGAGTTCTTTAAACATCTGTTTGGTATTCTTGCCTAGCCGATTAAAGAGCTGCTCCAAATTTTCTAAGTGAATCATTGCTACTGATGTTTGAGACAGCTTGTAGCGCTGTATTCTGGCCTTCTCAATATTGATGAATTGCTCGACTTCATTATTGCTGTAGAGCTTGAGGTCGGTTTGTAGAATCGACGTAAACAGTGCATCTAGACCAAATTTGGCCGAGTTTTCTCCGAGCGCTGTAATCTCATAGGTATAAATGGTGCGACGGACAAGATCATCTACATCAGAAGTTCTATGGCATGAGTAACAGTCTGCCTTTACTGCCGGATCTTGAAAGGTGTGCCCACAATCTTGGCAATTAGAGATGGTAGAAGGTTTATCGTAGTCCACGCCAATATGTTTGAGGTGTTCATCACATTTGGGGCAGATTAACTGATTATCACGTGTAAACTCATTGATACTCGCCGTGTGACCGCATTTGAAATGGTGTATGAGCTCATCCGATTCAATATTATCCGAGCCACAATCCGGGCATGATTCTTTAAAGTTTAGAAACGCGCTATCGCAGTGAGGACAGAAGTGCGCTCTGCTATTGAAATTTGGCTGTAATAACTGCTGTTCAGCTAAGAAAGATAATACACCTTCAATACTCGTATCTTGACTGTCTAGAAAAGCCGAGATCATGCAGTATTCAAAGCCTGCTAAGCTGGAAACTGTTTTCGTCGGAGACAGCGCTATTGCGCGAGATGCGACGAAGCGCAGCAGTTTAAAGCGCAAGCTTTGATCGGCCAGTGTTCCATCGTTATTGGGGATTTTCGAAATCCAATCATTAATGGATTGAAACTCACCAAACAGCGCGTCTTTTTGCGTTTCGAAATGGTCCATTTCAAGGGACTTATCGACTCGCTTGACCAACAAACCACCCGGTGAGTTGTCACTCAACATCACAACAGGGCGTAGGTACACCTCAGGGTTTTCATGCTGTCGTATCGTTGTTAAGACCTCGGTTGCTTGCCCTTCATCGAAAAATTGAAACACATATGCAGCAGTGTCTTTGCTAACGCTCTCCAAGGCATCTAGCCCAACTTTTGACACACTATCTACGTCAGGTGAATGCTCAGAAATACTATAAAACTGACTCATTTTGCCCCCTTGACCTTAACTTGATAGCGATCATATTTTTTCCACAATGGAATGTCAGACATTTGCTCAGGTACTAAATGAGCTTTGATCTTTGGAAGTACCGGATCGTAGCCCTTCCACTCGCGTTCTGATTGTGTAATCGCGGATGTGTTCACCTTTGCTACTCTGGCCTCTGATTCTGTCCCATCGGGAAACGTGACTGTGTAAGCGTGCTCTAATTCTGCAGATGAATATAAATCATTGTCGAGATATAGCTCGACGCTAACCGCTGCTTCGTTGTCGACAACAGTCAATATGGTCTCGCCGCGATTCGATACTTCATTTTGAATCAATGATACTGAATAAACATACCCATCAAACGGAGCCGTGATCGTTTCGGATACGCAGCGGGGATCGTCGTCAAAAGTCGGGGGTATGTTCTGTAGGCTTTCTAGCCGATCCTTAAGGCTCTGAATAGTGAGTCTTTGCAAGGCTATTTCATTAGTTTGTTGCTGGATTGGTACATCAAATGTCGATTGTTGTTCCGTCAACAGCGGCGCATTAAGCTCAAGCGCTCGTCTGATACCGGCTGTATCCTCAGTGGCGGCTGCTTGCTGTTTGTTCAGCAAATTTAACTCTGCAATTAGCCCTCTTAGTTTTATCTCTTCATCGGTAATTTGGAAAGTGAGTCGTGACAGCCTTGGGTCCGGCTCAGGAGGACTACAATATCGCGCTGCGCCTATGATCGCTATCGTTTGCCCTCGCTGAAAGGATTGCCCCTCTGTTACGCGTAGAGACTCTATTTTTCCACCATAGGTTGCCGCTAATCGATATTTTTCAACTTCGACCACACCGTCGGTTTTAATCATAAATGTGCGAAACACGAGTAAATAGATGATGTATCCAAACAGTAGAATGACAAACACTATATACAGGAGCTGTGTCAATTTCGGCAGTTTACGATTCCGGGCTTTGCCCTCTGACTGATTTGTGAGGTAGCTGTTTTTATTACTCAACTTCATTGGTTCACCTCCTTCAGCTCAATCACTTCAGCAAACTTGTGGAATGCGAAGTCATTTATGCCACTAGCCTGATTAACAACAGCGAGTACCTCTTCTAGCTGAAACGGTGAAGCAAAATCTTTCGGTCTAACAGCCATTGAAAGCTTTTCTAGCGGCACTTGAGTTAAAATACGTTTCATACGACGCGTCAAGGTGTCGGCTTTGTTGTTCTCGTAATTCATTATCACGATTTTATCCAGGAATGTATGTGCCGCTGCATAGGTATCTAGTTCCCAATGGAAGGGCAAAGCTGCAGTGAGTTGGATGTCCGGTAGTTGCTGCCTGATGACGCTCAACATTTGAATGTAGTCTTGTTGATATTTCAATCGGTTGTCATCGTATTCGCTAGTTGCTTGTGGCTCGATATCGAGGTGGATAGCGTTAGCCAAACGGCTTAAAGCCGCCACCTTGGAAGCCGCTTTGACATGGTTACTCGGTTGGAATAGCGCATTATCGCTGATCATTAGCTCTACCTTTAGGCCACTATTCTCGGTTTCTGCGAGAAATTGTTCTAGCTTTGTAAGGTCAATGTTCTGACTGTAGGACAAGTAAAGTCGGTCATAACCCTGCGTTTTCGAAACGAGCAGAATTCTGTCGTTGTCAGTCTGGTTGAAAGTCCTACTCCAAATGTACGCAGCTCTCGAAAACGGACGGCTTCGATAATTCTTAATTGTCACTGGAACTTGGCCAATAAAATCAGCAGAGAACGGCACTCTAGCGCTCAAGAATACGGCGTTAGCACGCTCGTATAGTTCTCGTTTTGTATTGACGAGTTCGATGCTCGCGTCCATATAATTGATCAACCGTGCCATAACTGCCGAAATCAACATTGGTTCGTCTAGATGATGACGGTTAATGACACGATTCATCTTCTCTTTGCTTCTCAAATAACGATATTGTTGGGTGATGACTCGATCGAGTTGATTTTGAAAACTGTTGTAGCTATCCCGTACCCGCTGAATCCGTTGCCACTGGTCAATATTGTATTCATTGTCCAATTGATTCAATTTGCGTTGATAATTTGGACGGTCGGCAAACACAATCGGCACGGAGAACCTCACGCCTGCTACCGTTTCGTCTCTATTGGATGCTAATACATCAAATTCTTTGCGCAGGAAAAAGCGCAATCGCTTGCCATTTTGATAGGGATTGATTGATGCGGCTCTCTGGCGCTCCAATCCTAACAGGCTTTTGAATCTAGGGTCGTCCTCCACCGCGTTGACTAAACTCTCAATATTGATGTCAATGGTGGGCGGATGAATTATGTCGAAACTGTCCTTGTTCAGAGTTGATAAGTTATTCAGACGCTCAAGCTTACGGGACAATTGGACGATTGCTTCTTCAGATATGAGTAATTCATCCAAATAAGCACCACCGTTAAAATAGGCTTGATTCTAGATTTGATAAATACTTTCCATTAAGGACAGTTTATTGCTACTGAGTGCAGCCTCTAGTGCGGTAAATGAATTGCGGATTTGATATCCTCGGCAGCGGTATTCATACGCCGTGTTGTTCAAGTCTGTAGAGAGATTCTCGAGTGCGGCCCTGCGCTTTAAATCAGCGGCTCTGTATTCAAATTCCTTGTAACCATTATCCAAAACATCCCAAGAAAGTTCTAGGTAGGTGCGTCCGCCTTCATCCACATCCCCTGAGTCGATATCACCGGATGTAAGACCACCTCTTAACTCTATACCGTAGTTGGTTTCCCAATACTCGGCTTCTTCAAGTAATTGGCGACTTTCAGACTGTTCAGAAAAAGCGAAGTCGCACTTCTGATTGAGTAATTGATAGGCTGTACTGAAATGCGCTTGTTTTTCCGCGAGCGTTTCGGTTTTGTTGAAACGCTTAATTACCTCGGACCACAAAGATGCGTCTGTATAGTCATATCTGTCGGTTTGTTCCGCATTTGAGGTGAGCGAAAACAATGCCAGGACGATAACTGCGGGAGCATTTTTAACAAGTCTTTCAAATAATCGACAATGACTCATTTGAGAATATTCCTATTAGTTTTCAAGCCTCTTTGTGTCACAAGGATACCATTTATTGGTCTGCTTTAAACTTTTAATAAACTAACAATTGTTGTGCCGTAACGTATTTCATTTGATGCGTGAGTATTTTTAAGAATACTTTTGTGTACGCGGGCGAAATTGGTTTGCGTGTCGGGTTGGGGTATACTTGTAGTATGAATCACGACGTTCGGAGTTTGATGTGAAAAAGTTATTACTCGCAACCTTAATAAGTGTTGTCGGTGTATCTGCAGCAAATGCGGCGATGATCGATATTAATACCAAGCAATGGACGTACGAAGAATCTCCATTTGCAGGGAAGATATCATCTAACACGCCATGGCTGAGTCTTGGCGCCAATACACCGAAGAAAAGCTCTAATAGTTCTGGTAGCTTGATCAGTGATTTCTCGTTGAATGGGGACTTTTTGTTCGAAGGCAAATTCTCACCAACAATGGTTAACAATACCAGCTGTTCGGGTACCAACGATAATAGCTGCAACGATAACGACATTATCGGTTTGGTTTTTGGCTGGCAGAATGCAGACAACCATTACCGCTTGGGTTGGTCGCAGGGTGATCACCGCTATACTGACGTCGATGGTACTCAAGGCCTATTTTTAGTTGAAGAGAAAAATGGCGTGAGTACAGTACTGCAGAATTGGGGCAGCCTGTTCTGGGAAGACGATAATCTATACTCGTTTTCGATCTCTCGCACCGGCGGCATTATCAATTTTGTGCTCAGCGGCTTGATGAGAAATACGCCAGGCACTCAAGGTGCCGAGACAACGCTTGTCGCGGCTTCTTCAAGCTCTACTAATAATAGTATTACGTTTAACCTTACCAATACGACTTTTGTGTCTGGAAAAATAGGCGTATACACCGAGAGCCAAACGGGTATTTTCTCGTCTTTAGTAGCGCGTGGCACAGTGGATGTTGTTGCACCTGCCACGTTGGGACTGTTCGCGCTCGGCGGTGTTCTGCTATGGTTCAGAAAGAAGGTTTCGGTTCAACCTCTTTAACGAACTCTAAATCAGACCACTCATGGTTTTCACTTGTCTCCAGCGAGAAGGGATGCAAGTGAAAACCGGTCACGTTACCTGACACATCCACATTAAAGTGAATGAACGCGTTTGACGCAGCGTTCTGGTTATCCCATTCAATCAACCATGAATTATCTCGAAAGGGCGACAGTGTACCTGTGAGCATCGGCATTTTAGCGGAGCTAAAGCGTACGTCCTTGCCAACTTGGCTAATTGATACCGCTCCATACCATTGGTCGACATACTGACCCAAATAACGTTCAGTTGGATTATTTACCGTATCCGTTCCTCGCGGAGCTTTGTAACGTGCAGCCCTTTCAGCATTCCTTTGTTGTTGGTACTCATGGTAAATACTGACCCAGTCTTGTTGCATCGGCTCGGGCAAAAAGTGACGCAGAGCCGTTTGCATGACAGAAGAACGTGCGCCGTAATTAGAACCATTGTTCAATACGACCACGCCGATATCCAAATCGGGCAACATCGCAACATACGCTTGAAATCCAGACAAGGTACCCGTGTGTGAAATTACTTTATGCTGGTACAAGTTACTGATACGCCAGCCTAATCCGTAAGCTTTTAACACTGTACCATCCAGTTTTTTCTCTAACTTGCCAATTCCCAAGACCGTGCGCGGGTACCATAGTTCAGCGACTGTATCTGGAGATAGCACTGTGTCATCCGCGTCAGAAATAGCAGCGGTGTCTTGGGTTTCTTCATTCAGGGTCGCGTATTGACTTAATAAATATTGAAGCCACTTCGCCATACCAGAAGCATTGCAGACGATGCCGCCTGCCGCCGCAGAAGCTAAACCCCGTTCGTCAATGGCATTGCGAGGAATTGCGTAAATACCACGTTCATCATTATGGCCGTAGGGTTTGGCTGTATTTTCAAGGACATTTGCGGGTACATCGCCAGCGAAACACTGCATGTCTAGTGGCTGAAAAATACGCTCTTTAACCGTTTGCTCCCATGGCTGTTGGGTCATTCGGCTAACAATTTCAGCCGCAGTAATGTACATAACATTGCTGTATCCGTACTGGCCTCTAAAACTAGACTTAGGTGTCAAAAAGCGCACATTGTAGATTATTTCTTCCCGGGAGAATCCAGATGGTTCCGGCCACAGCATGCTATCACCAGCACCGCTGCCTAATCCACTGCGATGCGTCAGAAGGTCCAGAACGGTCATTTCGCGAGTGACATACGGATCATGCATGACAAACTCGGGCAAATGTTGAATGACTTTATCACTCCAACGCATGCGTTCGTCTTGGACTAACTGAGCTACGCTAGCAGCTGTAAACGCTTTAGTCGTAGAGGCAATCCTAAAATAAGTGTCACCGTTTACCGGAGAGTCGGTACCAACCACTCTATTACCGTAGCCTTTGGCTAGGATCAGGCCCTCGCTGGAAACGACTGCTACGGCTAACCCAGGCGTATTAAAGGTGTCAAGTGCGGCCGGTACTGTTTGATCGAGGGCTTTAACTAGTGGGTCATGTGATACCGCCTCAGCAGCAACACTAGAGATAGAAAAGAGCGCTGTCGCGGTCGCTAGTCCGCGGAGAATTAATCGTGATAGGTAAGTTGTGTCAAACGCGAACAATACAGTGCTCTCCTCATAATTTAGGGACAGATTAGGCTTTCCATAACCGTTCTGTCAGCGAGTGTAGCAGAGCCGTTTTCGCGCACAATCTTTATTCTATATGAATATTTTAATGGTCTTTTACGGCGCTATTATCCTCAACTAAAGCCAATCGCGACGCCGACTAGAATCGTTGCTGCAGCCGTCCCACCTAGCAGCAATGCCAGTGGCCATACAAATCGAATCCATACTGACCAATCGAGTCGAGCGACCCCTAAACAACCAATTAGAGACGCTGAAGTTGGGATGACTATATTGGTTAAACCATCACCAAGTTGAAAAGCGAGTACGGCGACTTGTCTGGACACACCTACCAAATCAGCAAGCGGTGCCATCAGAGGCATTGTGATGGCTGCTTGTCCCGAGCCGGACGCCACAAAGAAATTGAATATCGACTGGAACGTCAACATGAACAACGCACTGGTGGAGGCACCGAAATCACCAATGGCATTACTGGCATGGAATAAAATCGTATTTAGCACCGATGGTGTGGTGACATCGTCGCCGCCGAGAATAATCACAATTCCTTTGGCCATCCCAACAATCAAAGCCGCGGGAAGTAAGTCTTTGGCTCCTTGTTGAAATGCACTAGAGGCCTGATTCAAGCTCATTCTTCCGGACAGTTTGGCGATCAATGCGATGGCAATCCCAAGCGTGAAAAACTGACTCGCGATTTCGGGGATGTAGTATTGATGGACTGTTACACCCCAAATGACCCAAATAATCCCGGCGAAGAAAGTTAACAATATGATGCTGTCGGTGCCGTTGTATTTGGCCTTGATATCGGCCTGTTGTTGCCTAAAATGGACATCGGTTGCGTGACTCAGTGAACGTTCCGGTGCCTGTTTGATTGAACGCGCGTAGCGCCACGTAAATGCGAGCCCTATGCTGGTGAATACCAGCCAGGCGGCCATTCTAAAACCTTGGCCCGACATAAGCGGAACCCCGGCAATACCTTGTGCAATCGCGACGGAGAATGGATTCATCCAGCTAGTCGCAAAACCTATCTGGGTCGCCACATAAGTGAGCAACACTGCTGTAATGCTGTCGTAGCCCAAGGCGATAACCAGCGGCACTAGCACGATACAAAAAGCAATGGCTTCTTCGCCCATGCCAAAAATAGCGCCACCGAGCGAGAACAACACGAACAATACCGGCAAGATTAAATTGTCGGCATGCTGAAATCGAGCGATTAGCGCTAACACGCCATTGTTGATCGCACCGGAGCTCATAATAATGCCAAAGGCACCGCCTACGATCAGTATGAATGCCACAACCCCAACGGCCGAGCCCCATTTATCTCCTGAAACTAACCCTTCGAAAGCATAATTTAGGATGCCCACATCACCACCGTCGGCAAACAGTGCCACGCCAGCGCTGGTGGTATCATGGTATTGAAAACTGTCTTCTTTTATCAAGGTTTGGGTTTTCGATTCACCATTAACGATTTGGGTAACTTCAATCTGCTCAAAGTATCCGGGTGGCACAATATAAGTAAGAGCACCAGCCAGCATTATGACAAAAAACAAAATAACAAATGCATCAGGCATTTTACTGGGGGCGGAATTGGCATGCATATCAACTTTCCAACACGTAGTGGGCTAAACAAAGTATTAATTACGAGTGCGAACAGGGTCAAGACCCCGAAATGATTCTGGAGCGGTGAGCCCTATCACAGAATGAACAAGCATCACTCCAGGGAGGTTGAGCGATGCTTGTCATTCAGTTTTGAGCTTAGAAGCGATGTTCTATCGATACAGAATAGGTTGCGCCATACGGATCAGCATTGTAGGCATCGAAACCTCTAGCCGAGCCATACACTCGAGGAGGTTCGCGATCGAATACATTGTCGACAGCTAATCTCACTGTTGTGTTTTCAAAGTAGTATCCGGCGCTGAGGCGCACCGTTGTCCATGAGGATACCGTTCTCTGTTCATTTTCGTCGAGCTCACCTAAATCAAGTAACTCGTCGATATTTCTGCCGCGCAAGCGCGAGATATCGTCTTGATAACTGTCGGTGAAATAGACGTACGCGCCAGCGTACCAATCCTCTGTGGACCAGAAAATTTGTGCGGTCGCAAAGTTTTCTGGATATCGGAACGTTCCTATCAACTCTTCGATTTCATCTGAACCGGGCTTGTTTCGCTCATAGCTCACGTAATGTGTACCGCGTAAGCCTAATTCTAAGAAACCGGTGTCAAACTCAATTTCGTGGTACAGGTCGATATCGATACCACTCACATCTTGGGTGCCGGTATTGTCTAGTAGCAATACATGGTCCCTAAATAATGGCAACTCAGCAAAACGTGGATCATCAAATGCGACCCAAGCATCCAATATCTCCGTTAAGTTTGCGCCTTGCTCTTCAATGGTCAGGCCTGCATTGTCGGTGACCAAACACAGGTCTTCATCATAAGCGATGCCGGTTTCACCCTCGGGTACCAGACCGCAGTGACGGAGACTGGCATCTGTAATCGCTTGTGCCAGAACACCTGTCATGTTGGTGTCCACCAAGTCATCATGTTCGAACTGCCAATAGTCAACTTTGATATCGGTATGTTTCGTTGGGCTCCATACAAAACCAGCAGTAAAACTCTCTGATTCCTCAGCACGAAGAAGAGGGTTACCGAGCTCCAATACATTGTTACCGCGCACAGAGCCATCGCCTTCACAGTACAGGTCCGCAACCGCTTGGTTTGCAGAGCAATCAAACGACGCACGTGTAGTACGAAGTTTAACCCCGGCCTGCGTCAATGATGGTGCTCTGAAAGCGGTAGACCATGAGGTCCTTAACACGAGCTCTTCAACGGGTCTAAACGTCAGGCCAACTTTGGGGTTGAAGCTACTGCCGAAGTCGTTGTAGTCATCAAATCGACCGGCAAGACTGAGCTCTAGTGAATCATTTACTGGCACGTACAATTCTGCAAATGCGCCATATTGGGTTCGATCCGCTTCAGACAAGCTAGAGCCGAAGCCATAGACGTCAACTAGGTATTCGTTTTCAAATCTAGCGCGCGAATCCAACGATGGTACATCGGTGATTTCTTCTCGACGAACTTCGAATCCCACTGCGGCACTAATCGTTTGACCATTCCATTCGAATAAGTCGCCGTTACTTCTGATATCCCAGCCGTAAACTGTGCTTTCACCATCGCGAGTTGGGCGTGCCTGTGCCGCTGCAAGCGTAGCGTCATTCGTAGCATCACCAACCAAGAATGGATTGTACATCGGGAGTAGGTTACCGCCGCTGCAACTCAGGGTATCAGAGTCAAAATCGTAATTTGCAATGGTATTATTCGAACAAAGCTCGCCATCAACGGCCGCTGTGTAAAGATAGCGATTATAAATCCCAGCCACAGCGGTTTGATTGGATTCTGAACGCGAGAGTAATATTGCTGATTCCCAATCCCAGTCGCCAATTACACCGGTAAGTGATGACACCAAGCGAAACGAATCAGTTTCTACTTCTACTGTTCTTGGCGATGCAAAGCGTGCATCATAAGTGAAGCCCCAAAGTTCTTGCCCCGCTTGTGTGATAAATGGGTCGATATACAAGTTATCGAATAGTGCATCTTGAGTGGCTTGATCGAAAATAAACAGAGCAGATTCTTCGACCCATGGACCCTCATCATCGTTTATTCGATTGATTGGCGCAGGCGTCGAAAAAGACGTAGATTCACTGCGCGAGTAGAAAAAGTCGGTTTTCCATGTTAAGTCATCATACTCTTGTACCAATGAGAAGCCGGCAGATAGTGTCTCTAGCGGCGTCTCAAGGTAGTCGTCTTCGTTGCCATAGTAAGCGCAAATTTCTTCACCAAACTCGGTGGTGACAAAATCTGTCGCGCAATTTGGCGCACCAATTTCATTCCCGTCGCGTGCGGAGAAGAAATAAATATTAGGTGTGTTTTTCGGTAAGTAGCTGTAATTACTCACCAGCGACGGCGTTCGCGTCAAAGCACGGTCAATTGCGCGACTGGCTTTACGGTCATAATAATCAGCGAACACTGTAAGGTTGCCACTGCCAATCTCACTGCCCCAGAGTAGCTGCAGGTTTACTCGGCCGTCATCAGGCGAATCGGCGGTGTTTTCATAGCTAAGATTAACTTCGCTGCCTTCGTAGTCGTCTTTCAGAATATAGTTGATTACACCAGCTACCGCGTCTGCGCCATAGATGGCACTGGCTCCATTTGCCAACACTTCAATGCGCTCAACTGCAGACGCAGGGATACTGTTGATATCGACAAAATTCTCTGTGCCACTGGCAAAAGAACTCGCGGCGATACGCCGACCATTAACCAGTGTCAGTGTTGCTGATGGGCCGATACCTCTAAGTGACGCAGCCGCCTGACCCGGTGGGGTTGAAGTGGATGTCGCGCCACTTTGTGCGGTGGTAAAACTACCAACACCGCCGCGAGTTTGATTGATCGTGCGCATTAAATCCGCAATGGTATTGGCACCCGTTTTGGCAATGTCTTCGGCAGTCAACACGGTGAGTGGTTGAGCGCCTGCAACGTCTACGCCCTTGATAAAGGAGCCGGTAACGTTGATGACTTCGATGTCTTGTTCTTCAGTTGTGGTTGTTTGTTGTGCTAATGCGGACATAGACGCAAGCGCTAGGCCTGCGCAAATCGCAGCCGTAATACGGTTCGTTCTCATTGTAATACCTTCCTAAAAACCGACTAGATCGGGAACACAGGGAAATTATTGTTGTTGTTATGTCGTTGAATTACGCACAGGAATGCGCAGGCGTGAGCCAGGCGTCACGCTAGTTGGGTGTGGTTATTCGTCAAACCACTCAGAGAGGTAGTAACTTTGGTAAAAATAGTTACTGATTTGTACTGCTTTTTTTAGCATTGCTCGCCTAAAAAGAGTTATTCATAGTTTCGCATAAACGTGCAAGATTATGCGCCTAAATGTCGCGAAATGCTATTTAAACATTTCGTTGACATCTTTCATTTGTTACCACTAGGGTAAAAAAAAGTCAATTCGTCAGCCGAGGATTTATTACTCACATGTGGGGCTCATTTTTCAATTTTTCTGCACGGTATAGCGTTCAGTGTCAATGTTTGATTATTTTGTTTTTCTGCTTAAAAACAGTCGGTTATTCAGCGGTTGTAGTTGCTGACACAAAACATTTTGATTTGATTTTAGCGGGCGGTTCACTGTCAACATGTTCCAGTATGTCGATAAAAAATTGTCGAAATAATGACTTCGATGAGCACGAATTGACCCAACTTAAATACGCTTTTGGTGAGAAATCAGCGGCAAAATTTTTACAAATGGCCGAGTTTTGGCCACAAAATAACGCCTTATTTTCGCAACTTCATGCAGTATTGGTGCAAGCCTATGCAAATGAATCGCAGCATCAGAAAAGCCGCAACGAGTTCTTAGATGGTTTAGTTGCACATGGGTTTAGTGAGCGGGATATACGTGCATTACCGGACAGTGTCTATTTTGCCTTATTGGATACTCACGAAGTACGCCAGCTAGATCCCAATGGTAATCGCAAACAGGAGCGTGCTGTTGTTGAGTGGAATAAGAGTCTTGCTAGTCGTGCGGTGTATCAAACGTTTGTCGACCAGTCTTCTTTACGTGCCGTAACCGCCGATAGGCCGAGAATAGCGGTCGTAACGGCTTCCTCGAGAGACGCGTTTGAATCAGCTGATTTCTATATTTCCGCATTTGAATCTATGGGTGCAGATGTTGTTTGGTTGCCGCTGGATGCCAGCTTTCAGTATGCGCGGTGGTTGACACAATGGGGTACTGATGGTTGTACCCAGTTAACACAAATTAGCGCACAATTTTTTCAATTCGACCGCGAACGGGTTTATCCGAAGCGCAGTCAACTTCATCAGCAGTACTGCCAGCAACCAGAGCTGCTGAATGACTTGTTGAATCAGGTTCATGGCGTATTTTTTAACGGCGGCGACCAGTCTCGAACACTGGCCGCGCTGTTGACACCAGACGGGCAGGTTAGCGAACAATTAGCCATCATACAGCGCCGTGTAGCAGCCGGTGAGCTAGTCGTTGGTGGCACGAGTGCCGGTACGGCAGTTCAAGCCGGTGGGTTTTATAATCAACGGCCGATCCCAATGATTACTAATGGTCACAGTCGCAACGCACTAACACGCGGTGCGATACCTGTGGGAGCACCAAGCTCCCGCTGTTCTGGAGATTGCCAAGATGGGCTACTGAGCGATGAGCTAACCTACCGACCCCAAGGTGGCACTGGTTTGTTTAACCTCGGGCTGCTCGATACGCACTTTTCTGAACGTGACCGAGAAGCACGTCTCATCGCGTTTGCTGATGCAGCGCAACAGCGTTTTGCGTTCGGGGTAGATGAAACAACGGCATTGTTAGTGGACTATCATACCGACGGTGTTTCTCTCGGTGTGGTAGGTGAAGCGGGGGTATTTGTCGTTGATAGAGCAAACGGCCTGAATAACCTGCAATTAAATCAGGTAGCAAGTGTTAAGGCGAAACAGCTATCAGGCACCGCGCATTTTTTGTTGCCAGAGATGCAACTTGAGTTTACCCGAGAGGCGCAAAATTGGCGCGTCACAAGCACCTTAACTAAAACGACTAAACGCAAAAAACTATCTGCGTTAGACGATGGAGAGTGGCGCAATCAAACGAGGCAGTGGTGTGGCAGTCAAAAACAGTTGAACTGGTCAATGGAGGGGTATTCAGTCTTAGTCAAGGCAGATGAACAGACTCAGTTCTTTGTAGGCAGTGATGTTAATAGTCGACACTGTGGTTACGTCGGTCTACCGTTTGTGTTGCATCATAGCGAGTGATTTAGGAGGCTAGGTCTATTTGCTTGTGCAACCAAGCCTTGGCGTCTTTCTCGTTCTCAAAAAACGCGTGCAGAAGCTCCGTTTCGGCGTAGACTGAATCCCAAAAGAATCGTACCGTAGAAGCGTGCTTAACATCCATGAAAACGACAGCGGTCGCTACTAGACTTTGGGTACAGGCAAACTGAATCGTGGTCACCAGTAATGATTTAGCTTCAGGTGGCAGTAGTGGCTCTCCTCGCAGCAGCACTAAGCTTCCCCAGGGATGTGGATTGAGTTTGTCGCGGTAGCGCTGAGCCTCGCGTTGATAACAGAGCACCGCTTCTAAGTTAGCAGGCCCAGAGCCTTCAATGATGAGCAAACCATCGTTAATGCTCAATTGAATATCGCCGTGGATTGGAAAGTCCCTTTTATGCACTCGTTACTCCGTAAAATGACTACTATATGTCTTTCTTCGTCCTCCACGCGCGCAGCCTAGCACCTGAAAGCTCTGTTAAGTTTAGTCGAACGAGCGCAGAAATGCTGTTAGCAAATTGTAATGCTTTGTTGCGATTTACCCAGAACATTGCGTTAATCTTTACAAACGTTTTTACACAGCTTGCCAAGCAGGTAGCTGAATAGGAGTTCCCATGTCATTGCTAGCATCGGTGTTAGTCTTTTTAGCGGCGACTGTTATTGCCGTGCCGCTGTTTAAACGCCTGCGATTGGGCGCAATATTAGGGTATTTGGTAGCGGGTATCGTGATTGGTCCTAGTGTACTGAACTTAGTGAACGACCCATACACCATCTTACATTTTGCTGAAATGGGCGTGGTGTTTCTGCTATTTGTTATTGGTCTTGAGCTGGATCCAAAAACGTTGTGGCGAATGCGGAATCAGATCCTGTTCAGTGGCGGAACTCAACTCCTTGGCAGTGCTGCTGTCTTGGGTGGATTAGTATTACTTGCGGGTTATAACCTAATCACTGCAATTGTGGTGGGTCTCGCAATAGCCTTGTCATCTACAGCGTTTGCGATTCAATTAATGAATGAACAGCGAGTTCTGCAGACGCCACCTGGTCAACAGGGGTTTAGCATCTTATTGATGCAAGATGTCGCCGTGATCCCGATTTTATTGCTGGTGGCGAGCTTTTCTCCCACACCCGCAGCACAAAATGCACCCTGGTGGATTGCGATAGGTGCCGTGATTGGTGTGTTGGTGATAGGTCGGTTCTTAATCAACCCCTTCTTAAGGTTAGTCTCACGCTATGGCAGCACTGAAGTCATGACGGCAGCGGCTTTACTGATCGTTTTAGTGACTGCTCTGGCGATGGACCAAGTTGGTTTATCCATGGGGATGGGAGCCTTTATCGCCGGGATCCTGCTGGCAGATTCATCTTTTAGGCACCAACTTGAAACTGAAATAGAGCCATTCAAAGGGCTATTGTTAGGCTTATTCTTCATTGCCATCGGCATGAATTTAGATTTGCAACTTCTCGTCGATAAACCCCTTACAGTGGCGGTAGCGACGTTACTGTTGGTGGTGATAAAAGCTGCGATTATATTTTTTATTCTGAAACTCAATAAGCAATCGAGTACAGATTCGGCCCGAGTATCAATAATGCTGTGCCAAGGCGGCGAGTTTGCCTTTGTTGTCATGACGTTGGCTGTTAGCAACCAAGTCGTAGAACCGCACGTTGCCTCGATGGTTAACCTCGTGGTCGGGGTATCCATGGCCCTGACATCGCCACTAGTGATCGCCTATAGCTATGTTTTCAATAGTAAAAACTGCCCGGCAGTATACGACACTCACCACGATAGCCAACAACCTCGTGTATTGATTGCCGGATTTGGTCGATTTGGTCAGATAACCGCAAGAATATTAACCGCCAATGGTGTGCATTTTACTGCGATGGATAAGGACGCCAAGCATATCGAGTTTGTGCAGCAATTCGGCAATAAAGTATTTTATGGTGACGCTACGCGGCTTGATTTGCTGCGGAAGGCCGGTATTCAGGGCGCTTCTATCGTGTTTATCGCGATAGACGATATGGAATCAGTAACAAAACTCGCGCAACTCCTGCGCCATGAGTATCCGGACATTCAAATTGTAGCGCGCGCGCACAATCGGACGCATGTTACACAACTCGCCAATTTAGGTGTCACGCATATTACTCGAGAGATGTTTGGTGGCGCTTTAGAAGCATCAAAGCAAGTGTTGTTATCGATGGGGTATTCGCAAGGGCAAGCCGATTACATGGCGCACGTTTTCGCACAGCATGACGATGCCATGTTGCAACGCTCCATTGAACACAATATGACACTGCCTGACATGATTGAATCCAGTAAGCAGGGGCGGGAAGAGTTGAGGGCTTTGTTTGCTAATGATCAGCGCGAGATAGCACTGAACAGCAATCCTCACAATTAGTCAGTAAAGGCAATGAGTGGCGTGAAAGTCCACCACACTGCCTAAATGAGTGTTATTGCGTACTATGAATTTATCGGTGATTTAGCTCTGGCCTTGTGCCATAAAACCAGCGCTATTGCACCGATATACATAGTCACGCCGTAGACCCCACAGGCAATTGCATAGCTGGGATCATCGAGGAATGTCAAGGTGATTAGAATAGCCATGGAAGCGTTTTGCGTGCCGATTTCGATACCCAAGGTAACCCCATCTTTTTCTGACAATAAGACGAGTTTGGCGATTGCTACTCCGAGTAAGGTTGCTAACGCGTTTAACGTCATCGTTATTACAAACACGTCGGGGAACGATGTCGCTAACATTTCGCGTTCTTGCCAGCTAATGCCTGCAATCATCAAAAGCATGAAAATGACGGCCATGTGCCTGAATAGTGGCTCTTGACGAATGGCAAACATAGGTGCTTTATGGCGCACAATCAAACCTAGCACTACGGGAACTAACGATATAAAAATTAACCCTAGCGTTGTGTTGAGCAAGGAGAAACTTGGGTTACTGACGGCAAAGTAATCCAAACTAAACTGAATGATAAAAGGCGTCGTGAAAACACAAATCAATGTCGTGATGGCTGTCAGGGTAATGGATAAAGCTAGGTTAGCCCGTGCAATATGACTAATCAGATTAGATGTTGTGCCGCCTGGGCAAGCTGAGAGTACCATGATGCCGATCGCTAAATACGCCGGCAAATCCATGACCAATACCAGTCCAAATGCGAGTATTGGTAGCAACAATACTTGACCAACGAGACCGGCAATGACGGCTGTAGGTATACGTAGCAAGCGCGAAAAATCATCTCGCGTCAGGCTCATTCCCATGCCAAACATGATGAGTGCCAGAACAAGTGGCAACAGAACCTGTGAAAGGACTGACTCCTGCATCAGCTCATCTTGGCCAATTGAGAAAGCGGTGCAATCTTCATTAATCTGAACAGCAGCGACCATGGCCAGCTTGGTACATAACTGTTGGCACCTTCTTTTTCGATGGCATTGACGATGGCTTTGCAACCGGTTTCGGTGTCGACCATGAACGGGACTTTTTCGACTTTTTCATTGATTTCACTGCGGATAAAGCCGGGATGAACGGTTGATACCTTGATAGGTGTCTTCATCAAATCGATTCGAATGCCTTCAGTCAAGGTGGTTAAAGCAGCTTTGGTCGCTGCATAGACCGTAAGCGCTCGACGAAAGCCACGAGCCGCACTGATGGAAGATATTGTGACTAAATGTCCCGCGTTTTGCTCGCGGAAAATGCCGACGGCAGCTTCACACTGTGCCAATGCAGACACAAAATTAGTGATCGCAGTTTGTTTATTGGCATAAAAATAGCCCGTACCAACGGAAGCTCCCTTACCCATGCCTGCATTGACGACCACGCGGTCTAAGCTACCGAGCTCTTGGCGAAATTCCTCAAAGCAACTGAATACGGCATCGTGGTCATCGACGTCCAATGATTTGGTCACAACCTTAATATTGGGGTTTATCGCCAATAACTCTTGCTTTAGCGCTTCAAGTCGTTCGACGCGCCTGGCACAAAGACCGAGGTTTCGGCCTAGTTTGGCAAATTCGATTGCCATGCCTCGACCGAGTCCAGAGCTCGCTCCGGTGATTAAAATATTGTTTCTTGTTGTCATGTGCTAACCCTGTTGAGCCGAAGTTATAGTTTATGCTGCTTTTATAATCTTTTTACAGCGATGGATTAGGTAATTCACGAAAAACCAAAAATGCTTGTAAGCTGGATTTTGAGTTTGTTTGTGATGGTAGCGAAAGTATATCTGCTGCGCGATAACCGCCAAGCGAAACAGGCCGTATACTTCATAGAAGGCGAACTCCCGAGCGTCGCGGTCAGTCTTACTACAGTAGTAATCGATTACTTGTCGCCGTGTCATCATGCCCTGTAAATGAGTCGGTTGCTTGCGGGTCGATTGCATCAGCCGATCGTCACCAGCTTCAACCCAGTAGGCGAGACTATTGCCTAAATCCATTAGTGGATCACCTATTGTCGCTAGTTCCCAGTCCAACACGCCGACAATATGGGTCGGATCCTTGCCGTCAAGCACCAGGTTGTCAAAACGGAAGTCATTGTGCGTAATACACAGGCTTTCTTGTACCGGAATGTGTTTAATCAACCAATCAGTTACGCCTTTGGCGCGTGGCACATTCCAGGTTTTAGCTTTGACATAGCGACTAATCCAGCCGTGTATTTGGCGTTCAGCGTAGCCGCTACCTTTGCCGATATGAGCGAGGCCGGCAGCGTTGTAATCGACGCTGTGTAGCGCAATGAGCGTATCGATTGCGTTTTTACACAATTGTTCGACCTGTCCACTGTTGAGGTTGACCTCACGCGGCATGTTACGTCGCGGGATGATGCCGACCAATTTTTCCATCACGTAAAAATCACTGCCAATCAGCGAACTGTCTGGGCAATACCCATAAACCGCCGGAACTGCAGTAAAGACGGGCTTCAAGTCGCGCTGTAAATCATGTTCTCGCTGCATGTCATGAGCGCCTTTAGCTTTGGTACCATCAGGAGCCCGACGCAAAATCATCTCGCGATTATCGAAGCTTAAGCAATACGTCCAGTTAGATACGCCTCCACTGTACTGAGTAACTCGTGGCTGACCTGATAACTCGCCAATATTGTCATTTAACCATGGCAATAAGCGCTCTAGGTTTAATTCCTCGCCGGGTCTAACTGCATGACCCGTATCTAAACTAGACATAGCGCTTTAACTCAAGACGCGTGACCATTCCCATATGCACTTCGTCCGGACCGTCAGCCAAACGGAGCGCTCGAGCACCAGCGGCAAAACGCGCCAGTGGGAAATCGTTGCACATGCCAGCACCACCATGCATTTGTACGGCCATATCGACGACTTGTTGGAGCATGTTAGGCACCACAACTTTGATCGCTGAGATGTCGACCATGGCATTTTTCACACCCACATTGTCGATTTTCCAAGCCGCATTTAAGGTCAATAGGCGCGCTTGCTCAATCAGCATTCGCGCTTGTGCAATACGTTCACCATTACCCCCCAATTTCACCAATGGCTTACCAAATGCCACTCGGGACAATCCACGCTTGATCGCTAATTCAAGTGCCTTTTCAGCCATGCCGATAGCTCTCATGCAGTGGTGAATCCGGCCAGGTCCGAGTCGTCCCTGTGCAATCGCAAATCCCTTACCAGGGCCAACTAGTAAATTACTGCGGGGAACGCGTACGTTTTCGAAAGTCATCTCGCCATGACCGTACGGTGCATCAAAATCGCCATAGGCGGTTAGCATTCTGTTGATTGTAATGCCCGGAGAATCAAGGGGTACGATGACCATACTGTGCTGACTGTGGCGATCGTTCTCGGGATTCGACAAGCCCATGAAGACAGTCATTTTTGCGTTTGGATGACCTAATCCTGTTGACCACCACTTGCGGCCGTTAATGACTATTTCTTCTTCTCCGACGTCGATTTTAGCTTCCATGTTGGTCGCATCAGACGACGCAACTTGTGGTTCTGTCATACCGAATACCGAGCGGATTTCGCCATTTAGTAGGGGGGTCAACCAGGTTGTTTTTTGGGCCTCGTCACCGAAGTGGTAAAGGACTTCCATATTGCCAGTGTCAGGCGCGTTACAGTTGAATATTTCTGGGGCGAACAGGCATCTTCCCGTTTGCTCAGCGATCGGCGCATACTCTAAACAACTTAAGCCCTGTGCTAGATCGGCATCGGGTAAAAACAAATTCCATAAGCCTTCTGCTTTCGCCTTTTGTTTCAACGCTTCAACTTGTGGATGCAGTTTCCATTCGCGCCAATTGCCATGGTTGTTGTGGCTATGCATAAACTCGTATACTTCGTCTTCAATTGGCTCAACGTGCGTTTGCATGAACGTTTTAACGCGTTGTAGGTAGTCTTGGCATTTGGGGCTGTAACTAAAATCCATGGCGTATTCTCTCTCAGAATTATCGATGCTGATACTCACCGCCGCTCGCATGCGAATAGAGGTGATATTTTAAATAAGCATAATCAATAGAAAACGCGAAGTTAAATTACCTTTAGTGATGAATGGTTATGCCTTAAGCCCCAAAATTAGTCGTGCATTTTGATATTTGTAGCGCTCGAACGTGATTGTGTTTGAGTTTGGGCGCGGACGAGCTGGCTCATAAACGCAGATACCCAACCATTTGAATGTACTAAACTTCTGATTTTAAAAGTTAAAATTAAAAATTGCGGATTGGCTTGGGATCGCAGTAGGTTAGTGCGGCGGTGCTTTGGGCAAAATGGGCGACAGGGTTTGGTAAAATGTCGCCTACTTTACAATTGTCTTGGTTGCTGGATTGTTCGCTGTCATGCCCGGTGCTCCAGTTGCTTTTCAATGCGCTAGGGGGCGCCGCATTGCATAAACAGCGGATTCAGATAGGGTGTCTCATTAAGACCAGATCAGCTCTTTGAAGTGCTTTCGACACATAGATTCATAGCGATCGTTGCCACCGATTTGTACTTGTTCTCCGGCTTTAACGGGCTCGCCATTTTCATCAAAACGCACGACAAAATTAGCTTTTCTACCACAGTGACACACGGTTTTAAGTTCGAACAACTTGTCAGCCCACGCCAGTAGGAAGTGGCTACCGGCAAACGTTTCGCCCGCAAAATCTGTTCGCAGGCCATAGGCCAGCACAGGGATTCCGAGATCGTCGACTATATCCGTAAGCTGCTTGACCTGTGATTTGTTGAGGAATTGTGCCTCATCGATAAAGATACAATCGATTTTGTCTTTACCATGGTGTTCACGCATCTCATCTAGGAGATTTGTGTCTGGCGTGAATAATTGCGCTTCGGCTTGCAATCCAATTCTGCTACTAACTTTGCCTGTGCCATAGCGATCATCGAGTGCCGCTGTGTAAATAACTGTGCGCATACCGCGCTCTCGATAATTGTACGCAGATTGAAGTAATGAGGTCGATTTTCCAGCATTCATTGCTGAATAGTAAAAGTACAACTGAGCCATGTTTATTTGGCCTTATTATTATGGATATCAGAGCCAAGATTATACGGATTTTTGGATAAAAAAAACGGCTCACTTGGGAGCCGTTTTGAAGTCTTATGATTTGCCTTTATGCAGCGCTTGCTGTTGATTCTGCGACTGGCGCTGATTCATCAATCAAGTTCAGGTCGAAGTCAAACTCATCAACGCGCACGGCAAGTTTACGTTTTGCGTCATAGCTGAGTAAATCAGCATGTTCTGCTGCGGTAATCTCACCTTTTTCTAGCAATTTGTTGACGGCATTTTCAAATGAAACAAAAGGTACCACTGGCGATTTGCGCAACGCTTTCTGTACTTTGCCAAGAATTGGCATAACCGCGTGCTTCGCTTTGAACGCTTGCTCATTAATGTCGTTACCATCACCAGGATCAGTTGTGACAAGGTGAGTCAACTGGTCCTTGATACTGTTGTCTTGTAACGCGGCTGTAGCGAGATCGCGTACTAAGTCATCCGAAATTTGCGCCACAGATGATGTATACGTGTTGGTTAGCACGCGCATCAAGTAACGTGTTGGTGCATTCGGGAAGTTGTCCACGAAATTAACTAGGGCTTGTTCAGCTTGTTGCAAAGACCATTGAATTGCATATTCGAAATATGGCTGTGCCAATTTGCGATCTTCGACACGTTGCTCGTAGAAACGAATTGCGGCCATCGCAGCGTACAAGTAGCTCATCATGTCACCAAGGCGAGCAGATAGAAGCTCTGCTTTTTTGAGATCTCCACCCAGAACAAGTAATGACAAGTCCGCTAGGGGCGCAAGTTTCGCCGACAACGCGTTTAGCCGTTTCTCGTAAGGGCGAACCTCTGGCAGCGCTGATTCAGTGCTGCGTAAGAACGGCAGGTAGCTGTTAACCTTACTGCGAAGTGCGTTTTTGACACTGAATTTAACTGTCTTACCTAACACTTTATTAAATTCTTTATCTGCAGACGACTCGTTGCTGTGAATCAGGTCTACCATCTCTTTCAAGTGCGGATGACAACGCATTGCACCTTGACCAAAGATCATCAAGCTACGCGTCAAGATGTTTGCACCTTCCACGGTAATCGCAATAGGTAGCGCAGAGTAACCGCTTGCTAACGTGTTCTGTGGGCCACGCTGAATGGCTTTACCCGCTTGAACGTCCATCGCAGAGTTCAATACATCGCGACCGAGTTCGGTCATGTGGTATTTCGCGATTGCTGTGATGACTGATGGCTTTAGGCCTAGCCCAAGGGCTTCTGTTGTCAATACGCGCATTGCTTCTAGTAAGAACGTCTTACCTGCAATGTCTGCAAGCTTGTCTTGGATCCCCTCGAAGCGACCAATTGGTACACCAAATTGCTCACGCACGAACGAATATTCGGCAGTTGACTTAAATGCAGACTGTGCTGATGCCACACCCATCGCTGGAAGTGAGATACCACGACCTGCACCCAAGCAGCTAACTAACATCTGCCAACCACGGCCGATATTCTTTTGTCCGCCGATAATGAAGTCCATTGGAATAAATACGTCATTACCGCGGGTAGTACCGTTATAAAAACGCACACCCATTGGGTCGTGACGGTTACCAAGTTCAACACCAGGGTGGCTCTTCGGTAATAGTGCACAAGTAATCCCCAGCTCAACTTTGTCGCCGAGTAATCCTTCAGGATCGAATACTTTAAATGCCAAGCCTAACACCGTCGCGATTGGGGCAAGTGTAATGTAACGCTTATCCCAAGAAACAGATAGACCAATGACTTCTTCGCCATTGTGCATACCTTTGGTCACGATCGCAGCGTCAGGGATTGAACCGGCATCTGAGCCCGCTTCAGGGCTTGTCAACGCGAAACAAGGAATGTCTTGACCAACCGCCAGACGCGGTAACCAGTAGTTTTGCTGCTCTTCGGTACCGTAGTGCATGAGTAGCTCGCCCGGACCTAAAGAATTAGGAACCATGACGGTTACTGCAATAGCGCCGCTTTTGGCCGCGATTGTTGCTACGATAGTAGAGTTAGCATACGGGCTGAACTCTAAGCCGCCGAACTTCTTCGGGATAATCATCGAGAAGAACTTGTTCTCTCCTAAGAAAGTTAGGATTTCTTGCGGGATATGCTCGCCATTTTGCAGTTCAAAATCGTCGACCATGGCCAGCAGCTCTTTGACTGGGCCATCTAGAAATGCTTGCTCATCAGCAGACAACTTCGCTTTTGGAATGTTGCGCAACACTTGCATGTCGGGCTTGCCGCGATAGATGGACGATTCAATCCATACGTCCCCGGCGTCGAGCGCTTCTTGCTCGGTAACTGAAATTGGGGGTAACACTTTTTTAAGGCTTGTTCTGATGCTCATAATACTCATCCGCTCATCTGACCAGTTGTGGATATATACTAGCGCAATTTCTGGAAAGATCAAAACTTGCTAAAGAATTGTTCAAAGTTTGTTACGAGAATTCTAGCGAGGAAAGGTGTAACTTATTGATTTGTTTGGATTATGGTTGTATTGAAAGAGATACGTGAGTATTAATTCTTATACTGTTGTAAGTGTTCTGTTACGCGAAATTTCCAAATTGTTTGGGGAATTTGTTGTCACCATTCGCTCAATTGGAGCCGCGACATAAGACTCAAAGTGCTTAATGATTGACAAGATTGTCGGTCGAAAACACGCTAAATCCTTCTTATTTAGATGGTTTATTGACGCTAAAGGTTTAATTGCAGACACCTTAACCCGTTCAAGAATACCTAAAATCCGCTTAATTCCTCAGCATATTGGTGCTTTAGCCGTTATTATTAGTACTGAATTATAGGTAGATGACCGGTGTAAGGGCACAGCCTGCACATCTATAAGGAGTGAGAAATGAGGGGTAGTTTCAAATCTAAGATGCGAATCGCGCACTGGGGCTTGTTGTTTATCTCTTGTTGCGCGTTTACCCAAATGGCTTCAGCTGATGCGCAGCGTGGCATGGAAATATCTCAAGCGCGCAAAGCCGCCGATACGGGTTGGGGAGATACCGAAGCTGAGATGCGAATGATTTTGCGTAATGCGCAGGGACAGGAGTCTGTTCGGGAGTTACGCGTTAAGTCGCTAGAGGTTGAAAATGACGGTGATAAAGCGCTGACCATATTTGATCGCCCGAGGGACGTCAGTGGGACAGCATTTTTAAGCTTTTCAAAAGCGCTGGAGCCAGACCTTCAGTGGATATACCTACCCGCGCTCAAGCGCGTCAAGCGAATAAACTCGAAAAACAAATCGGGTCCATTCATGGGGAGTGAATTTGCATTTGAAGACATGACCTCATTTGAACTTGAAAAGTACGAATTTAGTTACCTGAATGATGACACCATCGGAGGACGCGATGCGCATGTCGTGGAGCAGAAACCGCTCGACCGCAACTCCGGTTATACGCGTCAACAAGTATGGATTGATAAAGAGCATTTTTATGTGTTGCAGATTCAATTTTACGACCGCAAAGATAGCTTGCTTAAAACGCTGACCTTGGACGATTACAAACTCTATAAAGATAAATTCTGGCGTGCTCATCGCAGTGAGATGATCAATGAGCAGACCGGTAAAAGCACCGAATTACTGGTTGATAGTATCGAGTTTGACGTAGGTCTTGAGGATGGTGACTTTGACAGTAATAAGCTGCGCAATGCACGATAAGGGTAACACTGCAATGCACACAAGGAAGTTAACAACGGTATTATTGGCGGGGCTGTTCGGTGCGCTTCTTAGTTCAACAGTGAGGGCCATTGAATTTGAAATTGCCGGTGAAGCTGGAATTGAGCAGCGCTACTTCTTCGAAGATCCACTGTTGCCCACACAGGAGCGCGGACAAAGTTCACTGTATCTCGCACCGGAGTTTTACTATAGCTGGAACGACGGCGATGATCGGCTTGTCATCAAGCCGTTTGGTCGCCTCGATCAGCACGATAGCGAAAGGTCTCACGCTGACGTTAGGGAATTACATTGGCTACATCAATCCAGAGATTGGGAATTCTTGGCAGGTGTTAGTAAAGTTTTTTGGGGGCAAACAGAGTCTCTACATTTGGTTGACGTGATTAATCAAACTGATTTGGTTGAGGCTGTAGATGGTGAAGATAAGCTCGGACAACCAATGTTATCGGCCTCCTACTTTTCAGAGTATGGGCGAGTTTCAGCCTTTATTCTCCCGTATTTTAGAGAACGTACCTTCGCAGGTGTGGAAGGACGTATTACCCCGCCTTTTGAAATTGATAACGATAACCCGCTATTTGCTTCAGACAATGAAGAGCAACACATTGACTATGCGTTGCGTTGGCAGCATACGCTTGGTGATTGGGATTTGGGCGTGTCTTATTTTGACGGCACTAACCGCGATCCGTTGCTGGCGCAGTCGCTAGATCCCCAGACTGGCCAACCTGTTCTTAGGCCTTACTACTCTCAAATCCAGCAGGTCGGTATTGATGCATTAGCAGTAGTAGATGCTTGGCTTTTGAAGTTTGAGGGTATCTATCGAAAAGATGATTTGCTCAACGTACCGTTGTCGCTACAGCCGATCGTCAAAGATGAGTTTTTTGCTGCTGTATTAGGTTTCGAGTACACCCATGTTGGGCTATTTAATTCCGCTTATGACCTTGGTTGGCTGATGGAATATCAATTTGATGAGCGGGATAACGCGCCATTTGTGTTTGGCCAAAACGATCTCATGTTGGGGTTCCGGTTGGTCGTCAATGATATTGACGGTACGGAGTTTTTAATTGGAATGGTACAAGACTTGGATAATTCCTCTAGCTATACTGGTTTTATTGAAGCTTCCAGTCGTATGACTGACCAGTGGCGATGGAAACTTGACGCGTACTTCTTCGCGACGGACGTTGTTACCGACCCTCTTTACTTTTTGCGTCGGGAAGACTTTATTCAGTTTACATTGGAATATTATTTTTAAAGGAATGCTATGAAGCACATTTTCCAAAAATTAGGCATTGCGACATTACTGCTAAGTGCAACGACTGCGGTTTCCGCGACTGAGCGCATGTATGGCGTTATCAGTGCTGGTTACGCAGATTCGGAATTTGCCCAGTACTCCGCGGGCAGTCCGGCATATAAATTAGCGCTTGGTCATGAAATCCATCCGCAATGGTATATTGAAGGTGGCTTTCAACGTATCGCGGATGATGAGGCGGCCAGTGCAAATCTGCTCGATGGGTTAGAGGGCGATGCGCTATTCTTATCGGTGTTGGGAAAAGCGTCTTCTCGCCAAGGGGAATTGTTTTACCGATTAGGTGTGATGCGTGCTGACCTTACTGGGTTTAGAGAACCAGAATCTGAATGTGTTGGTTGTGCGCTCGAAGCTTACGACGATGGGATACTCGGTGGTATGGTTGGTCTCGGTTTCGACTGGTATGTTGGACTCAATACCATGGTAAGAATAGAAGTGGAGCACGTGTTTGGCGAAGACAGTTTTTCGTCAAATGCTGCCTATATTGGCTTTCGCTACAACTTTAACTAGTACAATACTACCGACTGAACTAACCCACCTTGCGCGCTGTATAACCAAACAGCGCTTAGGATCGAGTTTAAGATGGGAGTCTCGTATGAAAAATGAAGTTGATAGTCAGTTTATTCTCACGGTGTTCGATAAAATTCGTCAACACGGAGAGCAACAAGACAATGAATATCATCTTGGTGGTGTTAAAGCTTATACCGATTTTGATGGCTATACTGTATTTATCGAAGATGCACTCGTAAAGTTGCGATTTGGCTTTCACAATCAATACCACTTTGATTACGAGGCGGCTGCCAGCCTTGAAGCCTTCGAGAAAAAACTAAAAGCGATCAATGACCAATACTGAGTGATGTGACTCGCGAGCTAATCGGTCCAGCGTTCAATTGCGTGACGAAGCGCGTCGAGGTTGACCGGTTTAGCAATATGATCGTTCATACCCGCTTCAAAACAGCGAATTACGTCTTGGTCCATTGCATTCGCGGTTAAGGCGATAATCGGCAAATCGGGGTTGCTTTGTTCGGTCAACTCTCGCAGTTTCTCGGTCGCTTCAAAGCCATCCATAACCGGCATTTGGCAATCCATCAACACCATGGCATAGCGCCTTGGGCTCGCTTGAATCATATTAACCGCTTCGAGTCCATTGCCTGCTATTTCTACATGGCAACCTAAGTTCACTAGCATGTCTTGAGCGACCAGTTGATTTATTTCATTGTCTTCTACTAATAACACGTATTTTTTATAGCGCTCACCGTCGGCGATGTATCGGTCTGTGGCAGAGTCTGTAACAGGGCGTGTGGCTCCGACTTCGTCGCCGAGTACATCCGTTTCATTGCCGTGTAGTGTGTTGACGATGTCGTTTAAACTTTCATCTTCGCTGAAGTAACCATTTAGGCCAAGTTGTTCACAGAGTTCGAGGTTGCCGCTAATAAACCGACGATCGACGAAAAACACTGACATGTTGTAAAAGGCGTCTCGCTGACGCAAGACTTTTACAAATTCGATACCACTCATGCCAGGTAAGTCATCGTAGACCACCACTGCATCGATGCTAGAGATGTCGTCCAGTGCCTGAAGCTTTTTCAATGCTTCCGGAGCGGAATGGGTTTCATGTATATGTAATTCGTGAATCGAGGCGGTTTCTTTCCATTGGTCTATCACTTCTGGATGGTTGCATACCAACATAACATTCAGTGCAACGAGCGGTACGCTCATATCGAAGTCATCGTCTTTGGCGACGTAAGGGATATCAAAAAAGAATGTCGTTCCTTTTTTGACTTGGCTCTCGACACCAATTTCACCGTCAAGAAGCTGCACAAGATCTCGGCATATTGACAACCCCAGGCCCGTTCCTCCTGCAGCTCTGGTCGAGCTACCGTCCACTTGGGTAAATTTGTCAAAAAGGGCCTCTAGGTCAGTTTGCGCAATACCTATTCCAGTGTCACTGACGCGAAACAACAATTTATGCGCTGCTAGCTCTACATTGACTTGGATGATCCCAGACTCAGTAAATTTTAGCGCATTGGATAGCATGTTGGATAAAATTTGCTTTAATCGGTCGGGATCGGTTTCGACAAAGGCTGCAATATCTTCACTGAAACTTAGCGCTACACGTATCGGTTTACCTTGCTCTTTAATTTGCAATTCAGTGGTTTCGACCAACTGCGTCACTGTCTCACGCAAATTAAAGGTTTTCGGGTGAATAACCAATTGTCCCGCTTCAATTTTGGACATGTCCAAAATGTCATTGATGATGGCGAGTAGACTTTTTCCGCTAGCGGTGATCAGTTCTGCATATTCGCGTTGCTTATCGTCGAGCTCAGTGTTCATGAGTAATTGATTGATACCCAGAACACCGTTAAGAGGTGTTCTGATTTCGTGACTCATGTTCGCTAAGAATTCACTCTTTGCCGCGTTTGCAGCGATCGCTTCTTGTTCTGCCTGTTTTAAATCAGTGATGTCTTGAAATGCCCCGCGCAATGCAACGGGTTCGCCGTCGTTATATTCGGCATAGCCTACCGCGCGAACCCAGATTTGCTTACCTTTGGCGGTAATGAAGGGGAGCTTTTCATCCCAAGGAGTACCCGCCTGAATACCTTCTTCTACCGCGGCGGTGATAATCGGCCTTGCTTCAGGCGCATAAAAGTTAATTGCATTCTCAACGTCGACTTTTGCGCCCAAGGGGAGTTCATGAATCCGGTACACTTCGTCAGACCACCACAGCTTGTCTCTGACTAAGTCGAGCTCCCAAACGCCTAAACGCGCGATGTTACTGGTTGTTTCCAGCAGCATTTGAACCCGCTCAATGCGCTTCTGTGCTTCTTGTTGGGCTGAAATATGACGGGTAGTCTCGGTTACCGTCACAAACATGTGTTGACCATCATCACTCGGGGTAAGGTTGACGCTGATATAAAAAATATGACCGTCAGCATGCTGTGCAGGAAAGCTGTTGCCGTCTCCCATATCACGGCTAATGCTCCTATTGAATGCATCCGAAACATGGTTTTTGTGATGTTCTCGCGCTTCTAACGGCACTAGTCGCTCGATAGCGGAGCCCAGCAAGGCGTTTTCCGAATAGCCAAAGAGTTGATTAACGTGAGGCGTGCAGTACGTAATGGTCCCCTGCCTATCCACCATTAGGATCCCTGAGGCAGATTTGTTCAACATCTCGAGTAGTAGTTCAGGTTGGAGCGCCATTTCACAACATGGTTAGCACAAAGATGATCACATTTAAGCAGTAAAAGAATGATTTTGCGAACATTTGTCAAAAATCTATGCCCCAATTGCCATGTCAATGGGAATGGTCAACAGGGCCCCGCATTCGTGTTATTCTAGGTCGAGGTAATCACATAAAACAAAGTCCTACGTGTCAAAAATTATAGCTCCCCGTTTCGAATGGCGGTTTTTACTGCCTAAATTCTGGTTAATCTGGCTCGGTGTATTGTTCTTGTACCTCATTAGTTGGCTGCCACTGCCGATTTTGCGTGTATTGGCGAAGGGAAACGCTTGGTTGTTGAAAAAGCTCGCCAAAAAACGCGTGGCGGTCGCGCGTCGGAACTTGGCGCTGACTTGGCCTAAAATGACTGACTCTGAACGAGAAGCACTACTTGCGAAACATTTAGATTGCGCGGGCATGGCAATTTTTGAGACTGCACTGGGTTGGTGGGCACCGGCATGGAGAATTCGCCGCATTGGTAAAGTCGAAGGCTTTGAACATGTGGAAGCGGTATTAAAACAGGGAAAAGGGGTGTTTGGGCTTGCCTTACACAACATGAACCTCGAGCTAGCGTGTCGGATCATGGGCTACGCGCATCCCAGTATTGCGTTTTATCGTAAACACAACAATCCATTGATGGATTACCTCCAGTATCACGGACGCAATCGCTCAAACAAATACATGATTCACAAACGCAACGCGAAAGCGCTAATAGAGGCGCTGTCAGAAGGTGAGTTGTGCTTGTATTTACCTGATCAGGATTACGGGCGGCTGCAGAGTACCTTTGTGCCATTTGCTGGGGTTGAGCAAACAGCCACAACAACAGCTACACTTATGTTTGCGCGGCGAGCGGATTGTGTCCCTTTGATGATTACCTCTCAGTACACCAAAACTGGGTACGTGGTAAAATGTTATCCACCAATGCCAGAATTTGCCGATAAAGAAGATCGACAAGCGTTAATTGAGCTTAATCAGCGAGTTGAGGAGTTGGTGCTGGAACAACCAGAGAGCTATCTATGGATGCATAAGCGCTATAAGACACGACCTTTGGAAACTGATCCAAGCTTGTACGATTAACGTTAAATGATGTGTAAGTTAGTATTAACTTACTTTTGTAGCATAAGCATGTGGTGGCTATGAAAACGAATCATGTTTCAAACACAATGTTCTGGGTAAGGCACCTAGGGCTAGCACTCGCTCTAATCGTTATAGCTGTGATTGTGGTAACGTTGCAAGAAGAGACCGTCGAGCAACCGACGCCTGAGGGAGCCCCAGCTAAACGCTCTGTTGCGACTGGACTGAGTGCGTTTTATGAAGAGTTTCGCGCAAGCTCTGTGGATCCTATCAAGGAAGAGATGGGGGATTTTGTGATGGAGTTGGGCGAAGACGACAAAAGTCTCGACGAGCGTTTGCAATCCATGAGTAGCGATGCTCGCCCAATCAGTGGTCGCTGGGTTGGCGAAAAGAAATATCGGACGTTTAAGGCCGGCAGTACGCTGCGTGAGGTGATTTCTCGCTACGCGCAACAAGAAGGTATGCAAGTGATTTGGGACCTTGACCAAGATTTTGTCATCAAACATCAATTCCAACTCGATACAACGATTGCCTCCGCGGTTAAACAAATCGCAAGCGCTGTTGACAGCAACTTTGATGGTGATGTGTATGGCTATGTATGCCCCAAGCAGCGCTCGCTAGTTGTGACTGCCAACCATACGGAATACCTCAACAACAATTGCGTTCGGGCAAACTAATCATTACAACCGATTCCGATTTTATTCCTCGTCCGTCTTTAATACGGCATTGTAGAGCTCGGATACGGTTGTCCGGATTCGCTGCACTCGCTCGTCATTTTTGACCAGTTTACGGCTGTGTAAGCTCGAGGTATGCAATAACTGGCGCATGTCTAAGTACGATTGCTTCAATGTTTCCGCATTTTCAATACTGATAAATTGATGCGCAGCTAGTGCATCAAGGATGCGTAAATTGTCAGGCCACTTTGTGAGCTCAGGGCACTCACAGGCATATTTAAGCACCCAATATTGGGTCATAAACTCGATATCAGTAATGCCGCCGTTGGTTTGTTTTAGATCGACGTGAGTGTCTGTGTCTTTCAGTAAATGAGTGCGCATTTTTTCACGCATTTCACTCACGTCGGTTCGCAATTGGGGATCATGCTTCGGAGAGGTAAGCACTAATCGCTTGATTGCAGAAACTCTGCTTTGCAGTGTCGCACTTCCCCATACGGGGCGAGTGCGAACCAAGGCTTGATGTTCCCATGTCCATGCCTGGTCCCGCAGGTATTCCAAATAGCCCTCGATATGACTGCATAACATGCCTGAATTGCCATTTGGTCGAAGCCGCAGGTCAATTTCATATACGTTGCCAATTTGGGTGTTGGTCGACATCAAGTGCATAACCCGTTGGACTAATTTGACGTAAAACTGGGCTGCACTGACGGGTTTCTTGCCATTGGTTTGCTGTTGGCGCTCTGCGTTGTGCAGAAATACCACATCTAAATCTGACCCATATCCAAGCTCCAATCCTCCGAGTTTTCCGTAACCAATGACCACCAATCCACTATTCTCAATATCGCAGCCTTCTGGCTCACCGTAACGCTTTGACATGTCACGCCAGGCAGAGCGGATAACGCTATCCAAGAGCGTTTCTGCCAGCACCGTGAGGTGATCGCTGACCGCATTGGTTGGTATGGTCTGACACACATCTGCAGCGGCGACAATCAGCTGTTGGCTGAGCTTGAATTGCCGCCATGTATTCATCATTGCTTCTAAATCATCTGGGTCCACGCGCAACAACGACTGCTGCAATTGTGATTGCATTTGTTGTTTAACCACTTGAATGTCGGTTGTTTGATTCGCGAGGTAAGCCGGATCAAGCAGCTCGTCTAGCAGCAGAGGAAAGCGCGCTATTTGTTCACTTATCCATTCACTCTGTGTGGTTAAGTTGATCAGTTGATAACGCGCTTGTTGATTCTCCAACAGCAAATCAAGATATGCTGTCCTGCCGGCAATACTGATTATGACAGGCGCTAGACTTGCGAGATTGGGGTGCTTCGCATGCCGCATGACGTCGTGCAAAAACCACGGCATTAAACGATTGAGACTATTTGCCCCACGTTGACCCATTGGAATTTTCAATAAACGCTGTTTAACGGCAGTTGTGTCATGCCACAGGGTCGTAATGTCATCTGCATCACAATAGGGAGTCAGTAGAGATTGCCAATCACTTTCAAGCAGTTCGAGGGCCCACAGATCTTCAGTGAGTGCAACTAAAGGTTCAGAGCGGTCCTCCGCTTCTTCAGGCGTCTCAATGAGTAGTGAAAAGTAATGATGGATTTGATTCTGATTCCGTTCAATCGCGGCATGACATTGCGGCCAATCTCGGAAGCCCAGTAAGTAGGTTAGCCGCGCTTGGTCGAGGTCGTTGCTGGGTAACTGTTGCGTCTGTTGATCGTTGAATTGTTGAATACAGTGCTCGGCTTTGCGCAGTGCATCATAATTGGTGAGCATCGCCTGAGCTTCGTCGGCATCAAGCAATTCACAGTTGACCAATTCACGGAGTGCAATTCGGAGCGACGGTGTTTGGAGTTGCTGATGCCGGCCTGCATGTATAATTTGCATGCTTTGCACAAAAAATTCGACTTCGCGTATCCCGCCGGCACCTAACTTTATATTGTCCTTCAACTGTTTGCGGCGCACTTCTTTTTCAATTAACTGCTTCATATTGCGCAAGCTATCGAGTGCAGTGAAATCCACATATCGGCGATATACAAATGGGCGCAATAAAGCCTGTAGCTCTTGCGCATAGGTGTCATCTGTATTGATCACTCGCGCCTTTAACATCGCGTAGCGTTCCCAATCCCGCCCTTGTTCCTGATAATAGTCCTCGAGTGCCGAAAAGTTTGCGACTAGCGGTCCGCTATCACCAAATGGACGCAAGCGCATATCCACACGGTAGACAAAACCGTCAGCTGTCGCGTTATCGAGTAATTGAATAAGCTTTTGGCCCAATTTAGTGAAAAACTGTTGGTTTTCGATCGACTTGCGACCTCCCTGGGTTTCACCTTTTTCGGGATAAGCAAAGATTAAATCGATGTCTGAAGAGAAATTAAGCTCGCGCCCACCTAATTTCCCCATGGCTAAAATACACAGTGGTTGTTTACCATGCGGTCCCATCGGTGCACCATAACGCGCTTCTAGCTGTTGATACTGCCAGTGGTACGCTGCGCTAATGAGTTCCTCGGCGAGAACGGAAACTTGGGTGAGTGAATCCTGGATGGGTTGTTGATGAATCAAATCGCAACACGTTATTGCTGACAACCATTCATGACGAATTTTGCGCAATGCTGACATCACGGCTGCTTCATCGCTACAAGTGTCCATTTTAGCCCTGATTGACACGCTGATAGCTCGTTGCAATGCTTGCTCAGAGTCGGCGCCTAAGAGTGTTTTCGCGTATTCGTTGAGTGCACCGATAGCAGCGGGATATTGCTCTGTAATTCGTGCGACATAGTCACTCAACGCGCATAACTGCGATAGTTCTTCGATTTGCTGTGCATCTAAGGCTGCAACGGCATCTAATTGGCTAAGCCTTTGTCTGTGTTCGGTTTGTTGCGCGTGCAAAAGCGTGTTATTTGACAGTGGAGCAAGCATAATCAATAGTGTGAGTGTGGTTAGACAATCGCTGTACACAGTGTGTCATACCTTCACCGTTACTCACAATACGCCAATCAGATTATTGACTCTAAGGAAAGCTATGGAAACCCTGGTTAAACTCAATCCTTTGTCTGCAGAGATTTGGGGCTATTTGGCAATTGATGTCGGCATCGCCTTGATTTTACTGTTCGTCGTTCGCTGGATGTCGGGGCGGGTTACTAAGATAAGCGTCAGTAATGAGTTGGGTGAGCGCGATAATTTTGCGTTTGGCATCAGCGTTGCCGGCCGTATGCTTTCATTGTGTATTGTGCTCGGTTCGGTCGTTGGGCGTCACATTGGTGAAGGGTATCAAGGCGCGGCAATCGGCATGTTGTTGTTTGGTGTGATCAGTATTGCGTTGGTAAAGCTTGGTCGCATCGCACATGACAAGATTGTGCTGAACAAGCTTGATAAAGAGCAAATGATTGCGGACAAAAATGTCAGCGTAGCGCTAGTTGATGCTGCCAGCGCAATCGCGAGCGCCATAATGTTACGCAGCATGCTGCTGTGGGTTGAGGGCACCGATGTGAATGCGATTGTGGCAATCACTACCGGCTTTATTGTGGTCTTACTCGTGTTGTTGTTAATGACGCGACTGTATGAGCTACGCTTTGCCACCAATAATCAAAATGACTCTTTTCAAAAAATCCTGTGTAAGGGCCACATTGCACTCGCTATCGAACATTCAGGAAACCTTATTGGCACAGCGATTATCGTCTCTGCCGCATCGGTGTTATTAACCTATGATCCGCAAACCTATGTGAGCAATGTCACCGGTTGGTTGATTGTCGGTTTTGCCTTATCGATGTCGTTGTTGATGATGGTAACCGTGGCAAAGCGCATGGTATTGAGTGGGCTCGATTGGAAACAGGAAGTCGACCAGCAACACAACGTTGGTGTTGCGAGCATCCAGTTAGTGCTTAGCGTTGGTATCGCCTTTATTGTGATCGGCGTATTCACCTATACCTAGGCGCTGTTTGACCGTTTCAATGTTGAGACTGCCGGAAATGAGCGCGAGTTTGTGCTTTTTGCTTTGCCGCTTGAGCCAATATTCCAGTTGATGAGCGACGCGTTTGTCGCCCACTGATTGGCTATACTTCAGCACAAGAGGCCCTTTGCCACGCAAGGCTTTGGCACCCTTCTTGGGATCGTGACAATGCTCATCAAAGCGGCGTTCGGGATCAGTTGTAATACCGGTATACAAATGGCCTAGCCTGTTTTCGACGATGTACAAATACCAATCGTTTGAGCACTTGTTCGTTGTTTGAATGTTAATGATGACGACTGCCTATTCTGCGTGACTTTTTAGAGCTTTATTTCGCTTTTGTGTAGAATGATGCCATTAACGTGAAACAACAATAAAGACTGAAGCTCCCTCATATGCATTTACCCGATTTTAGCAAAACACGCGTACTCATTGTTGGTGATTTAATGCTCGACCGATATTGGAAAGGCTCGACCGGCCGAATTTCACCTGAGGCACCTGTGCCAGTCGTGAAGGTGGGAGATAGTGAAGATCGTCCAGGTGGTGCGGCAAATGTGGCGATTAATGCGGCCACTTTGGGCGCCCAGGTTACGTTAATCGGACTCACCGGTATTGACGAATCAGCCAACATTTTGCGTAACAAATTGAGTGCTTTTGATGTGAGATGTGCCTTCAGTCAAATCGAAGGCTTCGACACGATTACAAAATTGCGTGTTATCAGTCGTAACCAGCAGTTATTGCGCTTGGATTTTGAACGCAACTTTGCCGCTGTTGACAAAGGCCATATGTTAACGAGCTTCGAAGCTGCGCTTTCTGAGTGCGATGTTGTGGTGTTATCCGATTATGCGAAAGGCGCCTTGTCAGAGTCCCAAACGCTGATAAAGCTAGCTAAAAAGGCGGGTAAGCCAGTTGTTGTTGATCCCAAAGGCGCCGACTTTTCGAAGTACTCTGGTGCCACTGTTATTACGCCCAATATGGATGAGTTTGAAGGTGTGTGTGGTGAGGCAGAGGATGAAAATACATTGCAAGCTAAAGCCCATGCTTTGCGACAGCAGCTATCACTTCAATCTCTTCTTCTGACTCGCTCAGAAAAAGGTATGTCGCTTTTCACCGGTAGCGAACATCCACTCCACTTACCCGCAAAAGCACGCGAAGTCTACGATGTCACGGGGGCAGGAGATACGGTTGTCTCGACTTTGGCAGTGAGCCTTGCTGCTGGCTGTGACTTTTCACAAGCCTGCACTCTGGCGAATGTTGCTGCGAGTATAGTGGTTGGTAAACTTGGCACATCCACAGTATCAACCACTGAACTGGCAATTGCATTGCGGGACGACCATCATCTCGACGGTGGTGTGTTATCCGAGTCACAGCTTATACAAGCCGTCCAGGACGCCAAGCAACGCGGTGAGCGCGTTGTTATGACGAATGGTTGTTTTGATATTTTGCATGCGGGTCATGTCGCCTATTTAGATGAAGCAGCCAAGCTCGGCGAGCGATTGGTCGTGGCTGTCAATACTGACGAGTCGGTTCGCCAGTTAAAAGGAGAGGGGCGGCCAATTAATTCTACTGACAGAAGGATGGCGGTTCTGGCAGGCTTAGGCGCCGTAGACTGGGTAGTGCCTTTCAGCGAGGAAACCCCGCAACGGCTAATCGGTGAAGTTTTACCCAATGTGTTAGTGAAAGGCGGCGATTACAAAATCGAAGACATTGCGGGTGGCAAAGAAGTAATGGCCAATGGCGGTGAAGTGAAAGTGCTATTGTTCAAAGATGGTGTTTCGACGACTGCGATAATTAAGCAAATTGTAGAGCAACACTAGATCCAAACGCGCTAGACTTGTAAGCTAGCGCAAGCCCTATTACCAAACGCACATGGCAGTCATTCAATGTATGAATCGCATTATGGATTGAATTCCAAACCCTTCCAGCTAACGCCTGATCCGGCTTTCTTTTTTGCCAGTAAGTGGCACAAACGCGCGATGTCGTATTTACAGTACGGTCTTTCCCAAGCCGAAGGCTTTATTGTGATAACGGGAGGCATTGGTACTGGCAAAACGACCATAGCGAATAGTCTGCTAGCGGATATTGAGGATGATATTGTGGCGGCTCAAATTGTGACGCCGAAGCTTAATCCTGACGAATTGGTGAAAATGGTCGCCTCCAAATTTGAAATTGATGTTGCCAACAAAACTAAAACCGATTTACTCGAAGCGCTTGAATCATTCCTAGAGGGGCTAAGTCAACAGGGTAAGAGGGCACTGCTTTTGGTCGACGAGGCCCAAAATTTGCCTCTTGAAACCATCGAAGAGCTACGTATGTTGTCGAACTTTCAAAAGGCAGGCAAACCGTTATTGCAAAGCTTTTTGCTCGGACAAGAGGAATTACAGCCGATATTGCGCGCCCCAAATATGGAACAATTCAGACAGCGAATCGTAGCTTCATGTCATCTGGCGCCGCTCTCTGCTGAGGAGTGCCGCTCATACATCGAATATCGCCTTAAAAACGCCGGATGGACTGGAGAAACATTGTTTTCAGATGGTGCGTATTTGAGTATTCATGATTTCACAACTGGAGTACCGCGTAAGATAAATACGTTGATGGACCGGATATTACTGTATGGATTCTTAGAAGAACTGGAAACACTGGACGAAGAAGCTGTAGGCAACGTGATAAGTGAAGTCAAAGATGAAATGTTCACACCAGAACCGCCTGCGGCACCTGACTCAAATGTGCAAAAGCAATCCATCAAACAGCAGGTTAGCGGAGAGCTGCCCGATCACGATGGCGAAGTAAGGGATGTCGAATATTATAAAACGATGCTAAACGAGCTGGTGGACGCACTAGATAGCGCGATTAGCCACAAAGTGAAGCTGACTCAGTACATCGACAAGTTGTTGAAGAAGAAATACAAGGCTTATGTAAGATTAAAGGATGAGTGAGGCTCATCCTTTTTTAGTATTTAGAAGGTGTATTTGAGGGTCACTGATAGTCTACGATCTTTCACGTTTCTCTCGATAATATCCGAATCTCTGTCTACGAATCTGATTTCGAAATCCGCCAATAAGTTACTATTAACACGATAACTTACAGCGCCAAGCGCGCGGTATATTGTGTCATCATATCGAGCCCCAAGGCCACTAGTACCAGGCCTTTCTGCCGCTTCAATGTAGGTTAGTTGAGCTCTAAAATCTGTTTTAGGGCCCAATTCGTAATTTCCCGACAATACGGTCGTGTAGGAGAGCTGCTCTCTACCAGTGCTCTCATAGAAAGGATTCGAGTATCTAAACTCTAAAGCCATTGAAAAGCGAGTTTTCGCATAACCTAAGATCGCAGTAGAAGACTTAATGAGAATCGGTTCATCTGACACTTCGACGACAAAGTCTGAAAATTCGGTGAATTGTTCGCCCGGCTCGAGCTGCACATTAAGGCTGTTTGGTTGGTAACAAGAGGAAATATTGATATCGTTGCTTGGACATACAAACACACCTAGCGACTCAGAATTTGCCGTCAGACGAGAAAAATTGGTCACTCTTTCAGAATAGTTGACTGATGCTCTGAGATTCCGGGTCGCATAATTGAATTGGAAACTTCCAGAGTCGCCGTAGTAACGCTTACCTAACGAGGCCTCAAGGCTTGTGCGTCCAGAGAACGCCCAGCGGATCGCCCCCCCAAGGTAATACTCTTTTTCATCATCACGCTCGCCTCTATTATATGTAAGGGTAAGAAATCTATTAGCGCTCTGAAGGTAAGATAGACCCGCACCATAACTGGTAAAGTCACGTCGGCTTGCAATTGAGGCAACATCATCGAACCTGTAACCTTCATTACTACCTCTAACAACTACACCGATATTGTTAAAAATTTGGTAGTTTAGAAAACCTTGAATTTCTCTACTGATCTGATCGGATCTTCTGGAAGCGCCATTGGTTCTGTTTCCCGTATTTTCTGATTTGGAGTAAAGAGTATTCAGGACGTATAGTACATTGTCGAGGTTGTCACCCTCAGAGAACTCTGCGGACCAAGTATAGGTTGTACCGTTTAAATTGTTAGCGTCAAAACTTTGTTCTTCTGCTTCAAGGTCACTGTAGCTTATCTCACTTTCAATATTGACCCAATCTAACCTCTCTGCGTCTAGATTTAGACCTACATTATTAACTCTGGTTTTGGTAAGCGCTTCGGGATTCAAAAAACGATCCGATGTAAGGTAGTCACCGGGTGTTAAATTGCGGAGACTCAAATCGCCGGAGGCTTCGACAGAAAGCAAATTTTCAATTAGTTCAATGTCCGCTTCGTATTGATAGGTACTAAAATCGTCTTTAAAATTATCGTCGCTGGTTTCTCTTATCAAGTGCTGATGACGCATCAGCCATTTAGCATTGACAAGCCGAGACTCGTAGTTGACGGAGAGGCTCGGGTCGATGTTTATCGTATCGATTTTGATCTTGTTTTCGTCACCAATTTTCGCATCTTGAGTGATTACTCCCGAATCAATACTTGGAATAAAAGTCCATTCGGCATTGACCTGCGAGGAGGCAAACAGCGTTCCCAGAACAAATAATCGTATTTTTCGCAAACCACTAGTCCTTTTTAGTTGGCGTAGTAGTAACCATAATAACCTTGCTGGTCATCAGATGAAATAATTGCTTGATTAACAACAAAACCGACGGCCATATCAGGATTCAGTTGTGCTGTTGCCTTTGAGATGTCTGATAGTCGCGACTTTCCTTCGACGGTTACGACGACGGCTTGCCCTGCAAAACTTGTCAAAATTGCGGTTTCATTGATGCCTATCAGTGGTGGTGTATCTATTATAACTACTCTGTCCGGATATCTAGACGCAATCTCATCTATTGTTTCGTGCATCTTTTGGCTGGCAAGTAATTCAGTGGATAAGTGATGAGATTTTCCGGCCGGTATTATCCTTAACTTTTCGATATTTGTCTTATACATCACCTCAGAGATATCTTGCTTTTCATCCAAAAGATATTCCATTAGACCATCGCGAGGTTTAACCCGAAGGGTTTTGGATACATTTGGTCGCAAAACATCGGCGTCAACAAGTAGCACAGTTTTATCTTTTTCCGCTGCAATACTCAGAGCGAGGTTTACCGCAGTAAACGTTTTTCCTTCTCCTGGCCTAGCGCTACTCACCATTATTATGTTGCTGTTATTTAGCGTTGTTGATAGTGCGCCAAACGCATTTTTCAACAACTTACGTTTAATCGCTCGGTATTCTTCATTGATCAGACGTCGCGTCGATTCAACTGAAACAAAGCCACGTTGCTCAAGCTCTTCAGTGTTCAAGTCGATGAAGTTTTCCTGAACTATTTGAGTTTCTGCAGGGACGCTTTCTTTCTTCGCAATTTCTGGTTCAACAATCGTAGTCGCTTCTTCTGTGGTACCTTCTGGTTTTTTTGCTGCTACTGAAGAGGCTTTCTCAATCGTACTTTGAGTATTATCTTCTGCATTTTCTGCATTTTCTGCATTTTCCGCTTTTGCTTTTGCGCGCTTTTTCTGTAGTGCTTTTTCAATAGTACTCACGACAATAGTCTCCCCATTACATCGATGCGCAGTAACTCAGCGACCATCAATGTTCCATACATAGCGATTAAGGCTCCCGAGGACAGAATAAACAGAAACAATCTAATTCTCGCCTTTTTAGCTATTACTTCTCTATTTAGATGGCTCACAGCACCCAACACCGGGAAGTCACTTACTAACCTCAATTGAGACGCTCTGATTAAAATTGGGGAGAACTGACTGATTATGAAAGCGATGCCAATTCCTGCACCAAAGCCGATCAATAGGACTAAAGTATAGAAAACTAATCGATTTGGACCGTCAGGCTCAATCGGAACCATGGGCGGTTCTATGATTCTAAATTGAAAATCTTCTGCACTGACGTCGGCTTTTTGCGATAGGTCAGCGGACTCTCTTCTTGACAGCAACTCTAAATAGTTTTGTTTTAATATTTCATAGTCTCTGTTCAAGGCGACTTGTTCTGCCTCTAACTGAGGGACTAAGTCTATTTTCGTTCTAAGTTCAGTGATTTTATTAAGAAAGCTCTCTTCTCTGACTTGTAATGAAGCGATCTCGCCATCAACCCGGTTTATTTCGCTGCGAATATCGACGCTAATCTGATTCGGCTGTATTAAATCAACAGAGTTTGCTTGTTGTGCTAAGAACGATTCTATTTCTCGATCTCTGTTTTTGCGAAGTGAATCAAGAAGCCTTGATGTTTCGACTACCTCTGGATGTAAATCAGTGAATCTAATTTTCAATTGATCTAGGCTGGCCTCAAGTTCAACTATTCGAGCATCGTAGCGGGTTTGAATTAGAGGCTCGGAACCGGCTTGCACATTATTATTACTCAGCGCTTCTTTCTGAACTTGTAACTGAGCCAAGAATGTTTCTTTTTGCTTGGTGAGTTCATCGATTTGCAATCTGGTAACGTCAAGTTCTTCTTGAAGGTTGCCTAAGCGTGAATAGAAAGTTCCGGATACGGGTAAAAGGTCGGCATTTCGTCGTTGAAAGTCCGCCATTTGCTGCTCTGATTGGGACAACCTTAGTTCATATTCTACAATCTGTTCGTCTAAGAAACGATTGGCAGTGGTATTCCCCGCCCGAGATTCCCCTAATGCGCCTTCCACAAATATGTCGAGTGTTTCTTGTACAACATTTCGCGCGGTAACCGCTTCTCGGTGAACATAATAAATGGTGTACACATTGTCCTGACTCCTTGGTGCAGGGGCTAGCAGTTTTACATCGTCTGATAAGGACTCTAGTAATGCATTGTACTCGTCCGGTGAGGCGGCAGTAATATCTAAATCTGCTCCACGAGCAATCTTTTCCAGATTATCTCTACTTTTCAACGTCTGGACCATCATGGCTATCTTCTGGTTTGGATTTTCTTCAAAAGTCAAACCTCTGAGTGCCATATCAAGTTCTGAGCCAGTATCTATGAAAATCTTTGCTTCCGAACGGTATACGTCAGGCATCATAGATACATAAATCAAACCAACTGGTATTATCAACCAGCTTGCTATCATCACGTAGCGTTTTTTAATCCATATGCCTCTAATGTAGTCGAGAACACCATCAAGAGAGCTTTGTAAATCTTGCATTAGCTATATCCCTAATAAATGCTTATCTTAGAACCAGGCTTCAGGGATAATTACAATATCACCAGGCAATACATCTACATTTTTTTCGATATCTCCCTTCCTTATCAAATCGTCAATATCGACTTCGAAGCTCTTTTGCTGACCGTTAACTACACGAACAAGCTTGGCCCTATTTCCATCCGCAAACTCTGTGAGACCACCAACTGCTATCATAAGGTCTAGTAAAGTCATATGTTGTGTGTAGTTGACCGCTCGGGGATTTGTTGCCTCACCAATGACTCTGACTTGTTCACTGAATGGGCCTTGAAATGCATTAACACTAACGGTTACTCTGGGGGAGTTGATAAAAGTTGATAATTCCTCTTCAAGTTCGCGCGCTAGCATAGTAGGCGTTTTTCCGGCTACTACAATGTCTTCCACGAGTGAGGTGGTTACTTTACCGTCAGGTCGAACTATGAAACTGCCTGAAATCTCTGGATTTCTCCATACAAAGATGGTCAGGTTGTCTCCAGGTCCAATAAGGTACTGGTAATTGTTGACGTCCGTGGTGAGTGATGCCCTGGGTGTCGCTTCCGGGAGCGTGGCTGAGCTGCACGCAGTCAACACAGTTAATAGGGCTAAGACAGCGATGTTTTTTACAATAGTGATGGTCTTCATAATTTCTTCCAAGAAATGTGTATCACGTAGCCTTTAGGTTTACGAAAAAAAATAGTTAATTCAATGTATTTTTCTTCAACTGATTCGTAGTCTATATCAATTAGTTTGTTTATCATATGGCAATTATGTTGATTTTTATTTGGAAATCCTGAATGCCAGCTCCCAAGAATAGGCAGAATAAACGATCAAATGCTCTTGTCATTACAGAAGCATTGTTAATTTCTTATACAACTTACATAGCCAGTTTCTTTTTAACCTACTTGGAGGTTATGGAGTCGCCCAAAACCGAACCGTTGATAATCAATGTTTTATTAATCACATTCTGCGCTCTACTGTGTTCATTGTCGGTAGGCCTTTATGAAGCAAAGTTAAGAGAGACGTTTAGAGGGATTATTCGGCGCATTTTCGTAAGCTTTGCGTTGACTTATTTTGTAGTCGAAGTGACCACAGGCACCTTTTTCAGTGGTTTAAATATGCATCCATATTACCTACCTAGCGCGATATCGCTGAGTATCGTAACGCTGGTTTTTTTCCGGTATTTCACCAATCGTCTCGGATTGTTGGGGCTTGGCAGAACCAGAATAATCGTACTCGGTGCCGGTGAGAGAGCATCAATTATTGAAAAACGAATGAGGAGAGACGTCGATAGACTTGGATTCGAATTGGTGGGTTTCGTGCCAATACCGGGGGATAATCGCGAAAGTGGAATCGTAAACGAAAAGATCATTCACGTTAAAATAGACGAACGTTTTAAATCCTTTTTAATCGACAACGATATAGAAGAAATCGTTATTGCCTGTGATCAGCGAAGGGGTACGTTACCGATAGACGTTTTATTTGACTGTCGCTTGAGAGGGATAGAGGTAACCGACCTTCTTGATTTTATGGAAAGAGAGACTGGTCAAATAGTTGTAAACCTCATGTATCCAAGCTGGGTGATTTATTCGAACGGATTTCACTCCCAGAACTACTTGCGAGATGCCGTTGATTACAGTTTCAATGCCCTTATGGCGTTCTGCGTTTTCTTCTTTGTTTGGCCGTTCATGGTTGTTACAGCGCTCATAATATACATGGACGATGGCAGAAGAACTGGTGCTTCTGTTTTGTACAAGCAGGAGCGAGTAGGGCTGAATGGCAAACTTTTCTCTATTATGAAATTTCGCAGTATGCGACCTGACGCTGAAAAAGATGGCGCGAAATGGGCAAGTAAGAATGATTCTAGGGTAACAAGGATTGGTGCATTCATACGAAAATATAGGATAGACGAATTACCACAGTTATTTAATGTGTTCAAAGGTGAAATGTCTTTCATTGGTCCAAGGCCGGAGAGACCAGAATTCGTAGAACAATTGATTCGTGAAGTCCCCTATTACAATCAACGACATAATGTCAAACCCGGGTTGGCAGGTTGGGCACAGTTAAACTATCCCTATGGTGCAAGTATTGAGGACTCTTTGGAAAAGCTCAAATTCGATCTTTACTACGTAAAGCACCAAAGCCTGCTTTTGGATATGCTTATATTGATTCGAACTGTTGAAGTAGTGTTGTTTGGCAAAGGGCGCTGATTGAGCAACAAGCAAGTCACACCGAAAAAACGGATATTGTGTATCAAGGCACGAAAAAAAAGGTTGTTTGACACTTTCCTTCGAAGAATGGCCTCAAGCTTTTGTAAATAAAGCTTGAGGTTATTTCTCCTCATTCAGCCGAGAATTCAACTTCCCCTAAGCTTATCATTCAACTGTGTGATATTTTGGTCTAGAGCCTCATCACCTGAGGTTTGCAAGGACTTAAGAATTGCCAACGCATCTTCGCTCTTACCTAGGTTAACTAGTGAAGAAGCGTAGTAGTATCCGATCAAGGGGGATGGGGACATCAAGAATGCCTCAGCCAGCAAATCTGCAGCCGACTGGAAATTGCCTAGCGCATATTCGATTCTTCCCGCAGTATGAAGTAATGAAGGTATATTTCTTCTGATCGATAGCGCTGATAAAGAGACCGTTCTGGCTTTTTCTAGCTGGTTGGCCTCGAATAGCAACCAAGCTAAATTATTAGCAGCAATAATGTTTGTGGGCTGAACCTTGAGAATGTATTCATATTGCTTTAATGAGTTTTCAGGGGCCTCATAAAAGGTAAGATTCGCTAGAATACTCCTGCTGTAAACATCGCCAGGATATGCATCGACACGCTCCTGAAGAAATTGGACGGCATTCTCAGGCTGGTTAAGCCCTTTGTATATCTTGATAATACCTTTGGCATTAAACAGTGTTGGTGACTCTTTATATGCCTCAAGTAAGACAGGCAATGTGCCCTCATATTTGTTTTCAGATATTTTGAGATGTGAATCAAGCGCTCTTGCTGCTAGCGTGGCTTTAAACTCCTCGGGCATCTTTTGCAGTAAATTCGCTGCGTTTTTGGTATAACCCCGCTCAATTTCTTGCTTTATTTTTAATGCTCTAAATTGTGATGAGGACGGTAGGTAATCCAATGCTCGATTCAGGGCATCTCTGGCGTCTTCGGCTCGATTAAATTGTTCTAAAAATGCTATTTGACTCAGCGCTGCCGTCTCGCTTTTGGGATAATCATTTACCCACTCAGACAGCAATGCTTCAGCATCAGAAATGTTGAATTCTTGCAAGTTAGTTTCAAGTAAAGTGAGGTAGTAAGTTTCTGCATAGCGCGGTTCAAGGTTTGCTATCTTGAGCGTGTTTTTTACATCTTCATACCTAGACTCACTGAGGTATGCTCTTGCGAGAGATATTTTCAACATTTGGCTGTCAGGTGCCTTTTCCAGTGCCTCTTGAAGAACGGCTATGGCTTTGTCTGTTTGGCCATTCTGCTGATAAATGGAAAATAGCAATTTGATACCCTGCTCATACTCAGGATTATCGGATACGAGCGGGGTGAGATAATTAATGGCATCCTCTTTTAAGTTCTCCGCCAGTGATTGCTTTGCCAAATAAACTCTAGATGCTGGGTTTCTCTGGTCAATCTCTAGCGCTTGCTTGTACGCTTCTTTAGCCTCACTAACCTTTCCCAACAAACGGTTGGCAAGTCCAACTGTGTTGTAACCCAACACAATATCATTCCCACTAGAAATTATTTCATTACCCAACGCTAATAATGCTTCGTAATCCTGTAATTTTACGTAAGCATCGATTAATCCTAGTTTAGCATTGGTAAGCTCTGGAGATTTCTGTAATGCCAACCTTAAATCTTCTACCCCACTTGGATCTTCAAGCCTAAGTTTCAAGAGACCAATATTGGAATAGTCTTCAGCATTTTTAAGGTTGACTGTGCTTAACTCATTAAGAATATTTTGAGCTTGCTCAATTTTGCCTTCATCTGCCAGTTTCGTTCCCAATAATGTTGCTACATCGATATCATCTTCGTCTAAATTTTCTATAAAATTACTATGGCTTTCGGTATCCGTTTCATAGCCTAAGCTGAGCTGGGTTAATAAAAATGCCCGATTAGCAGGGTGGTTTAGAGGAAGTCGGGATACAACTGTGCGTAAGGCCCTGTGAGCTTGCTCAAACAAGCCTAATCGGTATGCACTTAAGCCCTGAATTACCAATGCTATATCACTTGAATATCCATTGCTGATAGCGCGCTCAGCGTGAAATTTGGCCTGCTCAAAATCACCTTCATAGAAGTATACTAATCCCATCATTTGGTTCACGAAAGCTTGGTTGGGGAATTCTTGGATCAAGCTTTCAATGTGGGGCCGAGCTGCGGCTAAGTCTCCTTTCTGAACTAGCGCATTTGCCAAGAATAATTTAGCTTCTCTCGATTCTGGTTGGTTTTTATAAAACAACGCTAATGATTCAGCCGCCGATTCGAAGTCTGAAATACTGAGTTGGAGCTTTCCTCTTAAGTAAATACCTTCGAGGAAGATTGCTGAAGATTCAGAGGAAAAATCAAGGGTTTTGATTGCAAGTTCAGTATTACCCTCCTGGCTTTGCAAATAAGCTTTGGACAATTGTGCGTATTGATCCGACTCGCTCGATTCACTGGCGGCCGTAAACTGTTCAATTGCGATTGGTAAGTCGCCGAGACCGGCATGTGCGATGCCTGCGTACGTTGTGATTTGTGCGGAAGTTCTATCATTTGATTCCAATTTTTCAGTGATTTGTATAACGTCTTCAAAGTCACTCAAATAAATGTTGGCCAGCGCCAGCATGGATGCAACTCTAGTATCGCTATTACCGAGTTCAATTGCTCTCTCGTATTCTTTCTCAGCACTGGCGTAAGAGCCCATACTCATTAGCGTGTCTGCGAGTACAATTCTTATCTCTTGGTCTTCGGGAAATTCGACCGCAAGATTTTGTAATTGTATTCTCGCTGTCTGATAGTCTGCTTGCTCGATTAGAAGACGAACTTGGCTGAGTTCCTCTTGCTTATCCATTGCTGGCTGACAAGCCGTTAAGAGTGCCGCCAAGACAAAGACTATTACCATCGTTCGATTCATTCTAATTCCCTCTTATTACAACGCAGTCAGTACGTTTCCGTTTACGTCTAGAAATTGAGTAATTACTACTGTTTTTCATCACCTAATTCATTTATCTATACTTTACTATGAAGACAAAGAGATAGATACTTCGCTTTATTTTATCTATTCGAATCCAGAGTATGACAAATCTTAATGCAATGACCGTTGACGTGGAAGAGTATTTTCAGGTCGAAGCATTTGCGAACGACATATCACCTGATAAGTGGCGGAGCTGTGAGTCGCGTTTACGAATTCAAATGGAGTCGCTTTTTGAAGTGTTCGAAAAGCAGCATGTGAAGGCGACTTTTTTTACGTTAGGCTGGGTTGCAAAAGAACTGCCAGGCGTCATTCAAGACATTGTCTCCAACGGACATGAATTAGCCAGCCATGGTTTTATGCATCAACATCTCTCGAAACAGGATTCTAATTCCTTTTTTGACGATATTTCATCAGCCAAAAAGCTTCTTGAGGATACCAGTGGCTCAGAAATTAAAGGATATCGAGCGCCGTGCTTCTCGATCGACAAAAATAATGAATGGGCGCATGATAGAATTTTAGAAGCGGGTTATGAGTACAGCTCAAGTTGTTATCCGATTAAGCACGACCTCTATGGTGTTCCAAAAGCGCCCCTAACACCGTTTTATTTGGAAAATGGTCTTTTAGAGATTCCTGTCACAACGCTACCAATGTTTGATTCAAATTTACCAGCGGGGGGCGGTGGTTATTTCCGCTTGTTGCCTTTTGCTTTGTTCAACTGGGCTTTCAAGCGTGCATCACAATGCGATGGAGGTAATTTCTATACTCATCCATGGGAGTTTGACCCTGAGCAGCCGCGGATCCCAAGTAATTTTAAATCTAACTTTCGGCATCACATTAACCAAAGTAAGGCGCTATCAAAACTAACGCGCCTCTGTAAACTTTATGATTGGGTGTCTATGCAAGAACTGTATTTGGGTAAGCGTTACCCAAAATATGGAAAGTGGACTGACGTCGCAAATGGCGTTTACTGATTTCGTGTCGCCCAATAGCGAGCGAGTAGTTTTTCGGCCCAAGGCAGCCCCGGAGGGATTAAAAGCAAGCCATTGTCAGAGTAAATTCTATTTGACCAATGTCGTTTGTAATCCTCCTCCCCTCTAAGATAATCGATTCCGGTTGTGCTCCGAGACGTTACAAGCTCGTTAAGCAAGACGATACCAGGAGAGTAAGCTTTATATTGAGGGTCTGACGCGAGAAGGTAATACTGTAACTTAGATTTATGCGTGAAGCCTAGGTGAGAATATATCGGGTCTGAGTTCAAAAGAATTGTAGAAAAGCTCAGATAAGATCTAACATCCCGCAAAAGTGCCATTGTTCTGTCTGTATGCGAAGATGATGTTAGACGATTACTCCCATATTGAGCAGCATTCTGTGCCAGAACCCAACGTATATCCTGTTCAGTAGGCAAATGATCGATAACTATTTCGATTGACCCTAATTCATTCAGCTTTTTCTTTCTTCGCCGGGCTTCTCTATGCAGCTTACTTTTAAGTGGAGCCTCTGCTGCATCGAATTCACAATGTACCCACTTATTGGTTTCGATTACCCGATAGCCGGAGAGGCGACTAACCAAATCTTTCATTAGTTTTGATGGATTGGCAAAGTGGACCGGCAGCCGTCTACCGAGATGAGAAGCTAAGGCTCGTAGTGAGGTATCAAGTAGCTCTGCAGCCTTCTCACTAGGCTTAACCAGGATACACTGGTAGTCAGTAAACGCCGTTGCCAAATGCTTAATGCATTGAAGCTTGAGTTTATTTGATAACCAGCCCAACTTTACAGGTAAAATTAGGACACACTCGTTTGCCCTCCAGGCTGAAACCACTAATGTTCGCTCATGCAGCTCAAATTGGCGATAGTTCCAAGCGTAGGTGCCAAACACAGAAGCTTCCGACTTATCATTGAGTGAATCCCAACAGTTTGATAGCTGCTCCATTTCACCTATATTTTGATGGATCCTAACTTCAACTTCTGTAGTCATGAGAGATGAGAAATAATTCTAGGGCCTATAATATTCGCGAGCCAAACGGGGAGCTTTTGCCAACAGGCAATTGCCAATCGAAATTTCGGATTGTCCGGTGTTAAATCACTACTTATTCGGAATTCGTTAGTGTCTGCCATGTACCAGTATAATTGGCGTGGTTTCGCCCCCCACTGCTTTTTAAACTTGAAAGTTCCTGCGTCTACTGTCGATCGACCGAAATCAAACCACTTAGCATGCTTGGTGATACAATGATGTAAAATTTGATGATACATCCACATGTTCATATTGAATTTGTTTGCGCTCTTTAGAGTCGAAGCCCAAGGGATTTCAACTAAGTCACCATTAGCCATAAGGAACCCGCAAGAAACAGGAGATTCATCCATGTATACAATACAAACTTCTGTACTTTCAGGGAACTGGTTCAGTAATTTTGAGAACCAACATTTCGGATAGACGGGTGTACCAAGGTCGCGCATATTCGTGCTAAATACATGGTAAAAATCGTCTAACAATTCTTCTCTTCCAAACCTCACTGCCGGCTTGAATCGTTCAGCCTTTTTGATTTGAGACCTAATTTTTGAACCCAACTGTTTGTCTAGTTCCTCAATGCTGTTGGGAAGGCTTCGTAGCATAGAAACTTTTTTTGTTGACGCAGGAATTTTACCTGTGGCTTGTCGCGCGCTTCTGATTTCTATTCGTTTTAATCCATAGCGACCACAGACCGTTGGAACCTGCTCGAGCAGTCGCTGCTCTACGTCTTTAAACTGCGTTACGATACCACCATAATTGACATGCGGTATAGACGTTGCGAAACGACCAAAAAGTTTGCTCTCCTTCATCAACAGTGTTACGCCGCCGATGAAATTACCGCTAGTGTCTTTTGCGGCAACCAGAATTACGGTTAGTTGAAAGTCACTCGCTAGTAAATCAATGAAGCGCCGTTGCTGGTATAGAAGCTGGTTGTGAGTTTCCAACCAGCTCCACCACTCAGGAGGGACTTCTTCGCCAAGCCACATATTAATCTCAAACGGCTGGCCAAAAATACTTTCGGTTTCACAAAACAATCCAGGCTCTTCTATTATGGGTTCTTGTTTGCTGACCTGGTCATCAGGCTCGACTTGGAGCAATTTCTTGAGCTTAGATTCAATATTCTTGATCCGCGAACTGATGCCGCCAATCTCAACTTTAAGCTCTTTGAACTGTGTACTATCTTTGTCTACATGTTTGAACTGTTTTGAGATTAGGCCTTTTTGCGCTTTAAGACTTTTTAACTCAGATTTGAGATTTTCTGCTGAATTTTTCATACGTGCTGGTTAGTCCTGTACCTTCAAGCCCAGGTCATTATCGAGCCTGTTAAGCAGTTTTAGCTGCTCGGCAATATGACGTTGAGTAACAAAACTATGGGTAGGTAAGGTAAGCATTTGTTCAGCGAATTGATTGGATACTCGGATCGAACTATACCGTTTTACGCGTTGCTCTACACCCTCAATTTGATAAACCAATGCGTTGTAAAATTTACTAGCCCCCATTCCACAGTGGTTTAGTGCTGAGTAAACAGATTCTCTTGCCTCAGGACTTTTCGTAAATATGGGATACCGAAGCAATCGATTGTCCGTTTGTTGGGCGAACAAACAAGAAAGCTTCGCAGAGCGCAGAGTTGTCTCCGCGAATCGGTTGTCACGCATGTATGCATTGATACCTGAGCCAAGCATTACTTTGGTATCAGTCCCCACCGGTAGCAATTCAGTTAGGGGGTGATAATGAGTTTCCCCAATATGTAGAAAAGGAGCTTTAACCAACAGACCAAACAACCATTCGTTGCAGAGAGCTCTAAACAGAGCGTTTTTGACTCGAAAACGCAAGGATGGTACCTCGTCGCCCAATTGAATGAGATTTTCGCATTGTTTTATTAGCGTACTTTCTAGGGTGCGTTCAAGGAGAGAGACAAGGCGGGCATTATGGATGAATATCGCCCCTCCACCGAGCAGGTTGACCGGTTTCCCGCGTCCAAAAGACACAATAGATAAGTCTATATGCTTGAATGTGTGATCGAAATGGAGACGGGCGTTGTGTTCTTCAGGGTAAGCACTCTTCGATTCAGGAAGCCATTGAGCATTGTCTTCAACTATCAGCACGTTATCGGGAATTTGCTCATGGATAATTGTTGAATCCATCCTGATCCCGAGCAGTGTTGGTAACACTATTGCACAGGTATTATCGTTAACACTTTGGCTCAACGAATCTGCACAGTATCCATAAGGAAAGGGTTGAATGTCGACGACTACCGGTTGGCAACCCGCATATTCAGCAGCTGAGACCAAATCAGGACAACAGTAGGCTGGGATAATGACTTCAGGCTTTTTCATGCCAGAAGCTTCTCGAGCAATAGATAATGCTATCGCTAGAGCGCATGTTCCTGACTGGGTAAGTGCGGAGCCTGTAACTATCCCCGTTAATTTTATTCCCAGAATATTGGGATCAAACTCGGGTATTTTGGTTCCAACAGGAGGGAGCTGTTTTAGGTTCATCTCGCAGAAGGCTGCCAGACAGTCATGCGTTTACCACTTAGGAATTTAATTCCGGCGTCGAATACTGCAATATTCGCTTGAACGAAAAAGTATATTATTTTAGTTATGCCAGACTTTTTAAGTCTTTCGGAGAAGTGAGTGGCGATAGCGAGTCCATAGAATACAATTTGCGCTAACATAGCAATATCATAGATAGTGAACGTTTCGCGAAGTGTAAAAGGTGTCACCACCAATAGGCCCAAAAGTGACCATGGTACGGTCCAACGCAGTAGTTTGTGACAAACAACTTGATAACTGAATAATCCATACGAAAAGGGATTCAAAACAACTGGGTGTCTGGCGAGCGCAGTCATTCCACGAATAACGGTTCTCACTTTCCTCGCATACTCTTTACTTGGATCAGCTAAATCCTTGTAAAAGCCTAATACATCTGGAGCTGTTACTGCTTTAAGGCCTAGGGAGGCACAATTCAACGCTGTATTGAAATCGCTTGGGGAGTGGATGTCCCACTTTTTGCACACTTCGACTCGTGCAGCAAAAAAGGAGCCGCTTAAGCCGACTAAGCCACCTAGTTGCGACTCTTTTTTTCTAAGCCACATTTCATATCGAACGTAGGCGCCTTCTCCCGCAATATTTCCGTCGGTACTGATAAATCTGTCTTCACTCGATATAGCACCCACTCGGTTGTCTTTGAAGTAGGCAGCTACACGGCGAAGCCCGTCGCTTTCAATTTTTGTTGCGGTATCGGAGAAGACTATAACGCCATGGTCTATAGTTCGTATCGCTTGCCATTGTGCATTTTCTTTCCCAAGTCTCTCTTCGGCCCTAACCAAAACTACGTTTTTGTCTGCGTAGTCTTGTACGATGTTGTCTGTTTCATCAGAAGAGCAATCCGACGCAACAATTAGCGTGAGTTTTTCAAAAGGGTAGTCTAATTGAAGGGTGTTCTCTATTTTCTCCCGAATGCGCTTTTCTTCATTGTATGCGGTGACGATCAAAGTAAGGTGGGGCAATTCATCAGAGGAGCTAGACGGACTGGTGTCTTCGTTTTCTCGCTGTCTCAAGGCTGAAAGAGCGCTCAAAGAAAATGGATAAACAAAGTAACTAAAAACGGAAACTATGACCAAAACCCAAAACAATAGCTGCACACGCTAACTCCCTCTCTTGTTATTCCAGTACTTTAACGTGACACGAGATAAAAAAGAAATTATTTCGCCATTTGATAGCGATCTGATATGTTTGGCAAATTACCTATTGCATTCAGTATCATACAGAAGGGACGTGGATTCCACATGGATATCGATAACAAATTTTCGAGAGTAGATGGCCTCAAGCTATCTGCTGTCTTAATCCTAAGTGTGTTAGTGATATATTCAGCATTCACGCCGACATTCCAGTCCTTAAACACTCTATGGACCCAAAACAACCATACTTATTCACACGGTTATGTGTTGGTCCTTTTTATTATTTATGCCTTATACGTACAGCGTTCATGGTTTAATTTATCACCTTCCTTCCTAGCTGTTCCTTTGGGCCTATGTGCGGGAATACTGTGGGTTTTGGCAAATGCCGTGCAAGTATTGCTGATTCAACAAATGCTGGTGCCCGTTATGATCGCATTGTTGTTTATTTCGGTGGTAGGTTTCCAAAATGCGATAAAAGTTTGGATTCCAGTAGGTGCACTCTTCCTCGCCATTCCCGTTATGGATTTTCTACTAAATCCACTTCAAGATTTAACTACATGGGCTGTGTCCATTGGTATTAGGTGGGCTGGTATTACAGCGTTCATTGACCAATACGATATCCAAATCCCTTATGGGACAATGCGAATTGCCGATGGGTGTGCTGGCCTTAATTATTTTCTAGCGGGTATCACGATCGGATTGTTTTACTCGTATTTGAATTTGCCTCGACTTAGAGATCGTATCGTAGCGATCAGTTTGATTTTGTTTTTGTCAATCGTTGGCAATTGGATTCGTGTGTTTGCGCTGGTAATGATCGGGTACGAATCAAAAATGCAAAGTGAACTGGTCGAAGATCATGGTTTTTTTGGATGGGTTATTTTTGCAGTTTTGATGGTGAGTTATTTCGTTATTGCCGAGCGTTTGTTCAAAGTGAACGAGCAATCGTCATTAGCGCAAAATGAAACCGTCCCTCGACATGGAAGCGTGAATAAGTCAGTTGTGTCTCTCGTTCTTCTTTGCATTAGCTTGGTCTCAGCTCCGTTTGCTTACCAAGCGGTAAATAGTGAGTATTTAGCTGCTGAAGCTAGTCCCGGTGTTATGGACAAATCTAGGTCGTTTAATGGTTATGTAGAGAGTTCAGATGTTTCACTCAGCGCAATCGGAGCGCGGTTTGAAGGACATGATGAAGTGAGCCTGTTTAAAAGCGTAGAACCATTGCCAAACGGTTCGGTTATTGCTGTGGTGACCTATCGCAGTCAGGCTCAAGGTAAAGAGCTTATTTATTACGCAAATCGTCCAGCAAGTGATTTGTCGATGACAACTACCGTAGAGATCGGCTCAGTTCGCATCAATACGGCCTTGGCAGAAAATGGTACCAAGCGAGTGTTTTGGTATTACCAGGTTGGCGAACAAATGGTCTCTTCGGGGTTAGAAGTGAAGTTTTTGCAGTTGCGCTACGCATTTTCTCCTAAACAAGCGCGCGCATTTATACTGCAAGTGCAATGTGCTCCGAACTGTCCTGCTGATGCATTGGAATCGCTGGCAAATTCGGAACAGTTAGCTCAATTCGTCAGACTATCAAAATGAAAAAATTGAAAATTCTGCACATTGTTTCCGGAGATTTATGGGCTGGAGCGGAATCTCAAGTGTTAACGCTAGTAAGTGAGCTCGCCAAGAGACACCACGTATCTGTAATTGTATTGAATCATGGTCGTTTAGCGACAGAACTAGAAGCACTCAAGTTAGATGTTGAAGTCTTTCCAGAGTCTCAATTTGGCTTTGTTAAATTACTGTATAAAAGCTGGAGAAAAGTCCGCCAATACAAACCGGATGTGATTCATACACATCGCAAAAAAGAGCATCTTATCGGTGCCCTCGCGAACCTCCTAAGTGTAAATGCGGGTTGTGTACGCACAGTGCATGGAGCGCAAGAGTTTACTTTGAGCCTCACACAAAAACTACAAGGTTTGATAGACCGTTGGGTGGCGGTTTACCTGCAAGATGCTGTGATTTCCGTCTCTGACGTGTTAACTCACGATTTAAAAAATAAAATCCCAGCAGAAAAAATCTACACTATTGCGAATGGAGTTGACCCAGGTAAAGTCAATGCAGATGCCGCAAAACACTCTGTTGACATAGACCCTTCGCGTATCAATATAGGAATTATTGGTCGCCTGGTTAGGGTAAAGCGAGTCGATCTATTCATACAGATTGCGCACCTATTATGCCACTCTAACTCTCAAACCGATTTTCAGTTTCATATTTTTGGTGACGGCCCATTGAAATCTAGTTTGTTAGAGCTTTCGGAAAGTTTTGAACTTCAGAATACGGTTACTTTTCATGGTCATTCAGATGTTATTCCCAGCTGGCTCGCTAACTTTGATATTTTAATCATGACATCCGATCATGAAGGACTTCCGATGACTGCACTGGAATCGCTATCGCTGGGGGTGCCTGTTGTAGCTCACGCCGTTGGAGGTCTAGTCCCTCTATTGGAAGAAGCTTTCCCCCAAGGTCTGATATACAGTCAGATTCCGGCTGATTATGACGCTGTAGTTCAGAATATTCTCGAGGAACGGCCCGAGGTGAAATTTCCAAGTCGTTACAGTGCCGTGGCGAATGCAGCTTCAGTCACCCAAATTTATTATACAGTTGTGTCCTAATTATTCTTTTCGATACCTATTCATAAATTTACAATCGCAAGCGTGTATTTAGAATTTGTTCGCGATAACTCGATCAGTTAAACTTGTGACTAGTGCGATAAATCATTTTAGGGCTTGCTCAGTGGACAGGGTTTTACATATACAAGTGCTTGTGATTTTTATCTCATTTCTCACTTGTCTTGATTTGCAAGCAGAGGCATCAGATGGCAATAGAGCTGCCTCAGAATCTCACTTTTCAAATGCTTCAGAAAACGCTAATACGGTCGATATCGGTTTCAGTGGTACTCCACATATTATTCGAAAACCTGGAATAGAGCGCTACTCGCTCTCCTTCAAAATTGGAAATATGTCAGACGCGTCACCGTCTCGTTTTAACGTGACAATGACATCAAACAGCAGGGCAATTGTTAAATCTATAGAATTTGAAAACTTTGGAGATTCATCAGCAGAGTGTGCTCACGACAATTGGAGAATCGAGTGCACTCTGGAAACGACCGATTTTTGGCAGGAAGGGACCTTCCGCGTCGAATTTAGGTTGTGGCAAAAAAATCCTATCCAACACTCGATAAGAATTGAAACGGACTCGAAGGAGTCTGACTATACAAACAACACCACCAAGTATACCGCGTATCCATTTAACTTCGCAGCACACATGCCAGATTTTGACGGCGACCAAAAAGCAGATTTAGCCTTTTTAAGGCCTGCAACAAATACTTTTTTAATTCATCGCTCTTCCGATCAGACACTATGTAATATTCGTCTTACTAATGTTTCGGAGGGGATTCCCATCTTTGGGGATTTTGATGGTGATTCGATTACCGATATTGGACTCTATGAGCCTTCCACCAACCGGTGGGTAGTATTGAAAAGCAGTGACAGCTCGGTTTTAGAAGTGGTTCACGGTTCACACTTAACCGATTTACCTATTGCCGCAGACTATGACGGAGATGGTATTAGCGATTTCGCTATAAAGTCGATGCGCAGCAATGAGTGGAGCATAATTTCAAGTAAAACTAATGAACAGGTTCTATTCCGAATTGGGCAAACGGGCGACATACCTGTAGTAGGGGACTTCGATGCTGATTGGGTGATGGATGTCGGCGTTCGCCAGCCTGATACTGGTTTGTGGCGTATTATCGAGTCAAGTACCGGTGAAGAGACTGTGACGTATTTTGGTTCAGACGCAGAAGATATTGCTGTCCCACAGGATTATGATGGGGACGGTAGAGCTGACTACGCTGTCAGAAGACCGTCTTCAGCGCATTGGTTTGTAAAGAATAGTTCCACAGGCGATATAAGACGAACCGGGTTTTCGGAAGACTCTTTCGACGTTCCGATCGTTGCTGATTATGACGGCGATGGAAAAGCTGACTTAGCAACCAGAAGAACATCCCATGGTTACCAGTATATTTTAAATAGCAGCGATAATAGTATCTCTAACGTATATTTTGGTGGGTACGAAACTGATATTCCTGTATCTGCACCAATACAGCTTAAGATGGCAATGATAAATATAGCGTTGCCGTAAAGAGTTTTGAGAATTCCAGTTCTATGAAGGTGAGTAAAGAATTGATGACGAATGGATATTTCGAACCGTTCTCACGAACAACAGCTTCAACAGGTGTCAATGTACTGACCCTCGCAGCAGCATTTCCAAGCTTGATTCAGCCCTGGCTCGTTAATCACCTTGTGCAAATTGCGTTGCTCGGCGGGGACAATAGAGTCATCTCACGGAAAGAAGAAAAAGGCAATTTAACTGATGCGATTGCTGAACACGCGCTGGACAAAAAGTACTGTTGTGTTCCGACCAATAAAATTGAACTGATTCAGTTTTACATTCGGTCGATGAAAAATAAAAGTGTTCGGGAACATCAACGAGAACTTTGGGCAAACTATGATTCTAAGGGTACGTCGTTAAAAGAAAGAGTGGTTGACAGGCTTGTGAGTCCAGCATTTACCACTAATCCGGATATTATCCATTCACATACTGAGCTTGTCGGTAGTCACCTTGTCAGATTAATTCGGGCGTCACAGAAACCTTTTGTGATTACCTTCCATGGCTTACCTCCCGTTGGTGTTCCGCTTGTTTCAGACTCTGCTAGACGCCAATACACGGACGCTGCCGATGCGATATTCATGAATACTGAGTTCGCGAAGCAGCAATACGTTAGTTTGGGCGCACCCGAGGATAAATGTATTGTAGTACCTCAGGGAATTGACCTAGATAATTGGCCTTTCGAAACCCGGAAATTCCCGGTGGATGGCCCAGTAAATATTTTGACTGTTGGGCGTTTACATCCGGACAAAGGGCATCAATTTGCGCTAACCGCTATCAAGCAGCTACTGGAGAAAGGACAAAAGGTCACGTATACGATGGTTGGCTCTGGGCCTGAAAAAGATAAGATCTTAAGAGTGTCAAAAGAGCTCGGGATCTCTGACGTGGTTGCAGTACTGTCTGGAATACCTGACAAGCAATTGAAAGAGGTTTACCAAAAGTCACACGTGTTTTTACTTCCGAGTCTTCGCTCTAAGGATGGCTTTCACGAAGAAACCCAGGGGGTTGTTCTTCAAGAGGCTCAAGCGACAGGAATAATCACGATTGCAACCAAAAGTGGGGGGATTCCTGAGTGCATTGATGACGGGGAATCGGGTTTTCTAGTTGAAGATCGCGATAGCCAAGCGATTGCTACTGCGGTGATGCAAGTGATTGAAAAAAGAGCATGTTGGGAGTCGATTCAAACTAAAGCTCGTAAATGGGTTGAAGAGCGTTATGCGTCGGATAAGATCGCATCGTTCATGAACCAACAATATCGAAGTATTATTGAAGAGCATCAGCGTAGGAATTCATAAGATCAGGTTGATACTAGAGGCTGGAGCAAGCCTCTAGTATACAATTTCAGAATTAGTCCTCGGGATTTATAACATCATACCCAAGCTTTATGAGCATATCACTTGCAACAGCATTGATCTGACTGATTTCCTCTGCATTCAAGTTTGCAATGCTTTTAGCATTTAAATCTGAAACGCTTTGCTCGCGCTCATGTATCGCAAAGCTCTGTTTCGTTAGATCTGGAAATGCCGAAAGCCCCAAAAAGTTGGCTATGTTATTCAGAGCTTGTTGCGGATCGGAAGCTAAATCTTCATATTTGACCAAGCAAAAGTGGTTAAGTAACTTGGAATCTTCGAGGAGTATTTGATTGCTACGAGCCCATTGCCAAGCTGATTTTTCAATCGGCCAACCTTTTTTGTTTGATTTTGGATCTCCTTTTCGGGAGATCCCTTCCGAAACTGCGTACCCATTTCTAACTAAGCCAATAAAGTGAGCATTTTCGAAGTGTTCTTGAAACCAACGTGTTCGAGCTGCATTAGGTGGTGACTTTTCCACAAGCACGGGCTTCGACAAGTCTAAACGCATGCCCCATTCTTTTTTAATCCTGACTACATCGGGACCTTCATCTTTTTCGTTCAGACGAAATAAATCTTCGCGGTCTACCCACATTCGAGGAATGCCTAGTTCGTAGTCTTTTTTAAATTGATCGGTAATGAAATGGCCTTCAGTTGGCAATGCGGAGATGTCTGGATGCCTGCCCATCAGTTCAGAAAGTAGAGTAGTTCCAGAGTTGTAGCAACCTACAATAAAAACCCACTTTTCTGGTTTTGGTTCTGGTTTGATTGCAATTTTTACTTCTCTGAAAATGTTTCCCAATGCTTCTCTTGTCACTGAGCGAAATCTCGTTCCCGCCATGTTTAATCCAAATATTGTCTATAAAACTAGTATTGGCCAATTGTTTCAAGACTCTTTGTTTAGCACAACAGGACATTCTTAATAGTCAGAGTTGCGTCACGGTAGCTACTCACACCAAAAGATGATTTCGACAGTTTTACAGTCCGTTAGGAATGTCTATTCAAATCAACTTGAATGTCATAGCTTTCGTGTGAGTCCGAAACATAGGCACTTGGTCAATTCGCATAGCATAACGAAAATTGCTGAGGTAACATAACAAAATTAACGAGTTAACAGTTAATCTACTGCTAATTCTTTTGAGATGTAGCGTCTGAAAATGCAAAGTGAAAAAAGTCACATTAGCAGCTGCCATCGGTAATCACTATGCTACAGCAGTAAAGCTCTTATACGTGTTGCATCAATATCGAGATTCGACACAAATGTTGAATAATTCCGCAGTTCTGAAGATGATTTGAGGGCAAACCCCAATATGCGTAAACAAAAAAAGCCAGGATTCTTGTGTGTCGCAAATTGGCCGTCTGATGTTGGCTATGCGTGGTGGCTCATGGAGAGTTACTGGGTTGCCATAGCAAACTCGTTCAGTGACCGCTATGACTGCTTCTTAGTTTACCCTGAAATAAATAAGGTTCCTTTAGCTGTCGAAGAGAGCGAACTTATCCTAGTCGAATGTGATTTTACTGAACGAACACTGAAAGGTTTACTCAAGCAAATACGATTTCTATATAAAAATAAAATCGAGTGCATTTACTTAACGGACAATCCGTTATATTCGTATCGATATCTAATTTTTAAGTTGTGCGGCGTGCGAGTCATTGTTTCTCATGATCATACGCCCGGTCAGAGGAGTTTGAGAAATCGAATTGCTGGAATCATCAAAACTGCTATATGCAAGGCTCCCTTGATAAACGTGGATGCTGCTTTCGCCGCTACCGATTTTGTGAAAACTCGACTGATAAAGACTTCTTGCTTTCCAGCACACAAGTGTTTTTCCATTCAAAACGGTATTAGCCCAAACTATAAAAAGGCAGATATTCCTGAATTAGACATCTTAAAAAGACTCAAGTCGCAAAACAAATTTGTTGTCCTCACATCGGCACGAGCGAACAGATATAAAGGTTATGACTTTGGCATCCAAGTCATTGCCGAGTTAGTGAAAAGGGGATGGCACGATATTACATACGTTTGCTGCGGTGATGGGCCTGACTTAGATGAATTCAAGCGTTATGCAGAAACGTTAGGGATAACTAAAAATTGCCATTTTTTAGGGCGTGTGGAACATGTTAGAAATCTTTACCCTGTATGCGATGTGGGGTTTCAGCCGAGTAAAGGAGAGGTGGGTTATTCGCTGTCTATTTTGGAATACATGATCGCAGGAATGCCGGTAATCGTGCCTGACAATCCATCGGTATGCTTGCTTACTCAAGAGGGCAGCAATGGCTTTGTATATGCTCAGGATAATGTTGTAGATGCTGCGGACAAATTTTCTCACTACCTCAGTAATCGAGAACTTGTTCAAGAGCACGGGGACAGGGCTAGAGAACTCGTAGTTGAGAAATACACATTATCTACCACACATAAGACTCTCGTGGATACGCTAAATTTAGTAATTAAGTAAACGGTATGGGTTTTGATACTGTGCTCTACTCGTGCTTGGTAATGAGCGCATAACCGAAACAATGTAAGATGCACTAAAAGTACAGTTGATTTTTGTTTTTAGCTGAGTACTAAAGTCCTGTAAGATGAAGACCAAGACAGTAGAAGTTGTCAATAAGGATTGAAATAAACTTTTAGCATGAAAGATTTATTGTCATATAACATAGGGAAAACTTGGGAAACCTCCAGAAGGCAGCATGTTTCATTTTTCTTGATCTGTGTTTATCTTTTTATCGAATACGTCAGACCACATTCGCTTTATCCTGCAATAGACATTATTCCATGGGCACAAACCTTCATTGTTTTAACTGCTGTCACTTTAGTTCTTGATCCAGAAAAAAAATGGGTTTCGAATCCAATTAATTTTTGGCTGATGTTTTTCTTATGTTCAGTGCTTATCAGTAGTGTATTGGCCTATGCTCCAGCGATTTCATATTCTCGGCTGTCAGACTTTTACACTTGGTTAATTATCTATTTCTTAATTATTTGGACTGTGAGAAACGAAGAACGGTTGTTTGTGTTTGTTCTGATCATAATATTAGCCAGTGCAAAGATGTCGTTTTTTGGTGCTAGAGAGTGGGCATTCAGAGGGTTTAGCTTTACTTCTTGGGGGATGAAAGGACCTCCGGGTTTTTTCCAAAACTCTGGTGAGCTTGCCATTCAAATGTTAATTATGTTTGGTATAACTTTTTATCTTTTTAAAGCTCAGAAAAAGCACCTCTCTGGTATACGTTATTGGTTCTTGGCTTTGTGTCCTCTAACCGCCGCAATGACAATTATGGCTGCTAGTTCAAGAGGAGGGCAGTTAGCATTGGCGGTGCAGCTGTTGATTGTCTTTAAAGAAAAGATAAACATTAAGCGAATAATCGCCGCCGGGATAGTCATAGCACTAATTTACCAGTTCTTGCCTGATGAACAAAAAGATCGATTCAGAGATATTGGTCAGGATGGTACTTCGATACAACGGCTACTATACTGGGAGAATGGCCTAGAGATGCTAAAGGAGCATCCTGTTGCCGGTGTGGGGTACTTTAATTTTCCCTATTATTACGGTCTTTATTATTCCGAAGACTTGGTAGGAATGAGAGCTATACGAGGCGCTGAGTTACCGCACAATATTTTTGTTCAAGTTGGAGCCGATCTTGGTTTCCTCGGGCTAATTCCCTATTTTCTGTTGATTTTGTTTGCATTTCTAAGTAACCGAAAAACACGGAGTTTGCTAAGCGGTCGTTCTGCTGATGATTGTTGGTTGTTCGCGCTGAGCAGAGGATTAGATTTGGCATTGATTGGATTCATTATTGCGGGTCAATTCGTTTCCGTTGTCTATTATCCGTTTTTATGGATGAATTTAGCGCTGACTGTGTGTTTGCTTAATGTTGTAAAACAAAAAGTTTCGAAGGAAAACCTCAAGGCGACTTAATCTGAAACCTTTTGGTGCAATTCAAAACAGAGTTATATGGTTGAATACAACAGAATTAGTTATTAATAGGTTTAAAAACGTTATGTACACTTTTCTAGTTAGATGGTCGGTATTTGGGTTATTCTTCTTCCATTTTGATAGTTTTTCCAATACGTTTCCTCTTCCCGAAGCATATATCGAAAAGGCAAGAATGCCGATGCACCTTGTCTACCCAAGGCCCGACGCCTCCACGCAATCACACGCTCGCCATCGCTGGGCTCACTCAGACATGGTTTACCAAATTCCAATCGGTGTGCAAGGCGGTGCATGGCCTTTCAAATATGAGTTAATCAAAGCTCCAGCAGGGGCATCTATCGGTGAATTATATGGTCAAGAAAGCTACGGTATTGTGAATTGGAAACCTCAGAGCGGTGATGGTGATACGACTATTGAATTTTACGTGAGAGTAACCGATCAAGAACTGAATTACGTTGATGTTGAGTGGACAGTTGACGTAGATGATAGTCAATTTGTGTTTATTCAAAGTGGCGCGAAAGACGGTGGTAGTGGAGCGATAGATAGCCCGTTAGCAGATGTGAGAAATTGGTACAAAGGTAGCGCAAAGGACGACACGTTCCACAACAAAATCGTCGTTTTTAGAGAAGGAATGTATGAACTAATCGGAGGCACAGATACTAACTACAATGTTAGATTAAATGCAGATGCTAAAACACCAAGCCTGATTGCTTTTCCTGGGGAAAAGGCTGTGATTGACGCGAGCAAAGCTAAAATTGTTACTGACCCCAATACACTTAAAGATATTTTTATTGCTTCCCTTCATTGGCGTGGGTCGCGTCAAGATGTTGATAATGCACATTTTTTTTGGGCAATTGGCGATGTTTCCCGATCCACATGGTGGAATAATACATTTGAATCTCATGGTCCAGGTATTAAAGGCAACGATAATCCTGCGGGGGTTTTTATATCGAGCCCGAGAGTCCACAAGAATTACATACTCTACAAAGGAAATATCCATGATAACTTTAATAATGGCCTCACAAATGGTTCATATGTAGATATTTATTATTCGAGTTACGTTTTAGTCGAAGAAAATACTGCTCGCAATAGTTCTAATGGTTATGGTTATGGTCTATGGGCAAAGGCAACATCTGACCACGTTACAATTAGAGCAAACGACATATCTGAAAATATTGAGAGCGGTGGCATTAGCATCGGTTACAGTGCAACATCACCAATTGTGGCAAATTCTCACGAAGTTAATTGGAACAAAGTGAGATTTCTACCTAACAACGCACGATTTACAACACTCCTTTTTGCTGGTTCAAAGTCCCTAGAGGGCAGAACATACAATTCTTTTATTTATCGCAATAGTTTTATCAATGGCTCGGCTTGGGTTCGTTTTCCTGGTCGGGAAAACTACAAGGTTTCAGGCAATGTGGTTATTAGCAATAACTTGACTCGATGGAATGAGACAATTATGGATATAGATAAAGCGAATTTAGTTGGAGGGGAGAGTTCGAATATTGTCGACGACAACGGGGAGCTGAAGGCTGAATATTCTGATGAAAACTTTGGGATTATTGGCCATAACGTTTTTATGGTAGACAATGGAGATCCGCCAGATAGCACCGTAAAGAAAGTCGAAGCAATTACCAGTTGTCCTTGAGACTCAGAAAACAATAAAGTTTATATGATATACAAACGAACAAACGTAGTTAGACGATGGCGCAATGGCTTGTTAATCCATATATACATCGACAGTAGGCTCATATAGCTTAGCACCACCAACGTATAAATGATGAATCTCTCGTGGACTAAACGTCCTTCTGCTGTGCTCAATCCAATTTGACTTAACAGGAAAGCGATCGCGACGGTCATAAAGAATTGGTGCACTGATACTCCGAGGTCATACTTCGACTTGCCAATCAAGTAAGTAAAACAGAACTCAACCACCTGACACAACAAAATACCGTATACAGCTCCTTTCAGGCCGTAATGTATGGTGCCGACAGAGACACATATTGTGACCCCGATGGCGTTAAAAAAGGTTATTTTAGGATAGACCTTTGTATTCCCTGTTTTAAGCAATGGAAATTGAACTAACAGTAACACCTTACTGCCCATCATAATGACGCAAAGAATTGGAATGTATTGAATCGCTCGATGGAACTCTTCTCCTACAATCAGCTGCATTACAATGTCAGAGAATAGGCTAATACCTAATACCGCAAGTGATAATACTGCAGATACCAAGAAAAAAGCGGCGTAGAACTGTTCTTTTGGTTCATTCGCTTCGTTCGCTATTTTAAACCGCTGAACTTGCCACCATTGATTGAAAGGTGTCCAAAATAAAATCGCAATCAACGTACTAAATTTAAGCGCAAATTGGTAGAGACCTACATCAGTGAGCGAAGCAAAATATTTTATTAAAAAGTTAGTGCTGAACGTGATGTACAGGGTACCCATTCCACTTAACCAGAGAGGCCACGTAAATACCCAAAGACGCTTTGCTATCTCTTTTTCAAAGGTTATTCCAGCATTTTTGGCAATATAAATTGCGCAAATCGACGCTAGAATAACCGAAGAAATAATACTACTGTATATCACGCCCTCTAAACCCAACTCAAATACTATTAAAAATGTTAAATTTAAGGAGATTTGAAGGAGCATCTTCAACATTGATAATGCAAAGAAATAGTGCGGCTTGTCTCTCAACCGCAAATACACTAAGCCATAGGCTTCCATTGAAGCAGTAACAAGTGTTATCGCATAAATTTGAATGACTTGATGTAAGTCTGGTCTTTCGAAAACGCTGGAGACCAGGAGTGGGGAGCTCAGAGCAAACAAAATCGACCCAAGCACACTAACTCCGACGGTAAAAACAAGCGCAGTGGCGATAGTATGATTTTTCTCTTTAAGGTCCTTCCCATCATAGTAAAATTTCGGTAGCGCAACACCGAATCGGGCACCGAGAAATAGTTCGTAAACAGAGAGAACTAAAACTAGTAAGCCAATGACACCATACTCTTCTGGCGTCAGATACTGCGTATATATGGGGAGCATCAAGAACGCAGATATTTGGCTAATGATTGCGCCTGATGTATACCAAAAAACCGGTTTTTGATTAAACTTATTTAGCATGATGGGTACTGTTGAATGCAACTCAATTTATAGCCAACCAGACAGCTTTGCTTTAAATTTTGTCACTGTATTACTTACATCGTCATGAACTCCAATCCTAAGAAGCTCATGTTTATCAAATGACTTTGCATAATTAAAGCCCCGTTTGGTCGTCACTGCATACTCATAGTTTTGGCGAACATATTCAAGTGCCGCCTTGCAATAGTCACCATTTGGATAACAAAATCCCGAAATCTCACCTAAACTGTGGCCCTCTAAGATCTCTCTTGAGACTTCTATTTCTTGGCGTAGTTCGTCGGCTCCTAGGTTTTCTGTGAGCCTTTTATGAGTTCGCGTATGAGATCCTATTTCAACGCCATAATTCTTCACACAATCACTTAGTTGAGACAAGTTGATCATATCGGGAACTCGTTCATCTAAGGGCACAGTTTCCAATGCATCTATGATTTGAGAGTCGGAGTACCTTTTGAGCCGTTTAATAATGTCGGCTATTCCATCTCTGTCCAAGTTACTGTTAGGGGTAAATCCGATCAGGTCAACCAACTTTTCATATTCTTTGGCTCCATATTCGTTTTCATTTATTAGAATTTTCAATATCTTGTTAGGCCAGAACGGAGTCTTTTTCCCGATAAAATCGGAAACTAAATACACCGTACTCGGAATGTTATATCTTCTGAGGATGGGGAAAGCATATTCGTAGTTATCTAGCCACCCGTCATCAAAAGTGACCGCGAAAGCACAATTGGGTTTGTCTATCTCTGGAAGTGCGAGCCATTCCTCTATTTTAAGAACCGGGTGACGCGACTGCGACAAAAATTGCATATGTAGCTCTAATGTCTCCGGAGTCACTACCATGCCGGGTTCTTCTAACTCGTAGCGTTGATCCGTTTTTGGTAAGACCCTGTGATACATCAAAACTATTAGCTTTTTGCCTCGGTGCTGTGTCAGATACCACCCCACAGTGCTAGCCATATATTCAACAATACCCCGCAAAGAGCCTTTCAATGTCTTGTTTACTTTATTCACTTTATCAGCCCCAGGTAGCTTCGCAATTCAAACCAGAACGGTCTAAGATCTCCCAACCGGTTGACCTCATATCTGCGCGATTGGCTGAAGGGTATCAGGAAACACAAGGTAGCTTTAATTTTTGAACGAATAGGTATCGAACTTGATTTCCAGGTTAGATATAAATTGTCCAAATCTCCCAGTAACCAACGAAGCTCTTGATTTATCTTGTATACGGTGACCGGTTTAAGGGGGGTCTTGGACTCACCATCAACCAATAGGCTTGGGAAGTCTACACCTGAATCTATCGCCAGCTGCAATGACCCCCATAGGCGGGCGTTGATCTCCATCAAAAAGGGGATTCCATCTTTTGAGACTCTGTATTCGATCATTGCCGCACCATGCCAACTGACAGCATTCAATAACCGTTCGGAATACTCTTTCATGGTCGCATCAACACTTACGCTTTTGCTTAATACACTCACTCCACCTTGCGGGGGTTTTTCGCGGATCCTGTGGTGAGCAAAAAATGCCTTCGCGATTCCTCTCTGATAGTATGTGAAAATTCCTGCGCCGAACCCCTCTATGTATTCCTGTATCATAAACGGGAGATGACGCAGATATTCCGTGTGCTCTAGGACTTCGAGTAGCTGCTCCTCATTTTGAATAATGTCAACTTTAGTATCAACCCATTTGCCATCATATAAGACTCTAGACAGACTTGGTTTGAGAACACAGGGATAACTCAATTGCTCTTTTTGAATATCATTCGACGTTTCGAAAAACAATGTACTGGGTACAGGTAGTTGGAGTTGAATAGCTTTCGCCATCAATTTGTTTTTATCACTGACGGTTAACACCGTTTCAATATCAGCAAATGGCAGATTCGCTTTGAGGTGGTCTTTATGTTGGAGGATAGTTCTACTGCTAATTTCAGTGACTGGGAACAAGTGAGTAATGTTCTTTGTCTCGATAACCTCCCGTAGCCAATTGATGAACTCAGATGGTGATTGTTTAATGCTGGGGTGGACTAAATAATCGAAGCTGTATTTAGACGCACCAGCCAAAGAACTAGTTGTTTCATCGCAAGTGTAGACAATGCAGTCTTCTCTCTTCCCCAGAGTTCTAACAGATGCAAGAGCGCTCCTTTGGTTAGCATCAAAAACTAAAATTACTTTATGCGTCATAAGAATTTGTGAATCCAAGTGGTACAAGCTGTGTTAGCGCAAATGGCAGGTGAAACAAATAGTTATTGGCGCAGTTGTCATCAAACCAGCAACGTAAGTTTGTCCCAACGCCATACCGTTCATTTTCCAAATTTTATACTCTTCTGTATCCTCTGGCGACATTCTTCATTTTTTCAATAAATGAAATATACTGATAAAAATCAAATTCGCTAAGAGGCAAGGGAAAACGAGGTATTCTATAAAGATCAAACCTATTGGCATCAGTACAGTGTTTTGGGGTTGTATCAAATGCTGCCTCGATTGGTAGGTCTTCCAAAATCGCAACTGTTGCATCACTATAGTCCGATTGTCGCCCCGTCGGATATGCGAATATTGGTTTCATGTTGGTATGTGCTTGCAACGAGTTTATTGAGTCCAAGATCTCTTGTTTTGCTTCTGAGTCACTTAATCTCGAGAGTATTCTATCGCTTCTTGAGTGAGGCGCTATATCATGACCTTTTAGCGAAAAGCTGTTTAACTCTCCCCAACTGGCGGGCGTGTATTCTGGAGGCACTTGAGAAGGCTTCTGTACGTCGTAAAATTGATACAAGTCTTCCAACTCTGAATAAAGACGGGAATTATCTCTAGTTTGTATCTCTTGCCTTGTCCGATGAACCAACTTCTGTAAATCTTGTGAAGCACCGTTTTTATTTATTTTGGGTGAATTGTGTATGATCCAGCTCACTTGATCGTCCCAGGGCCATAACTCGCCTTCAACAAACCCCGTGATTACAAAACATGTAAGCGGTACATCAAACTCAGCAAAGATCTCGCCGGCCGTTACAACATTATCACGAAAGCCATCGTCAATTGTAAACGTTACTGTTTTTGGGGGGATAGGGCTTCCCGATTTGAGCAGCTGAACTAGAGAATAGGCACTGATAATATTGAAATTGTGTTTTCTTAAATACTTGAGTCTTGACCTCAATATATCTTGCGGGTAGCCATCATTCGGTAACGCCTCGCACTGAATTCTATGCAACATAAAAACACATGCAAATTGGCCAACGATTCTTGACGTAAGGATTGTGGGCGTATTTGAAATAGTTTTACACAACAAATTTGCGAAAGCGCTTCTGGTGTCTTTCATCTATATATCTTCTCAAACTTTCATTCATGTCTCTCAGTACGAATAAAAGTGAAAACATCTCCCTCAGAATAGTAATCTAATAACCGTTACTTCCTTTACAATGAAGAACTCCCAACAAATACCGAGGGGGAGACGGCGCTACAATTGCAACGTAACATCCCGCCAAGATAGAACTGTATGTTCCTCGCTACAGTGAATACTATTCAATGTAACCGCAGACCACAATACACTTTTTTTGAATTTGCACATAAGGGGATTCTGAGGCTAGGTATTTTTTCTGATAGCTATTTTCGTCTTTTTCATTGAATACTTAGCTTTACTTGCACTCAGTTGGAAGCTTAATGGTGCGAGTCTCACTATGATTAACAACCGCGCAGTGATAACAAAAGCCGGTTTGGTATTTAGAACGCTTTTTAATGACTAACTATAAATGTCTAGTAGGCAGCAAACATATTGCTTGTTATCCTTTTGTTTATATTGATATACAAGTAATTTCAAAGCGAAGGCATCATGCCTCAGAAAAAAACTGATAAACAAATAATCCTACACTTGATTGACACCACAGGCCCTGGTGGGGCTGAGGACGTATTTATTCGTTTAGCCGGACACTTTAATGACCAAAACACTCGTTCTGTCGCGGTTATTCGAGGTGAGGGCTATGTCGCCAAGGAACTTCGAAACATAGGCGTTGAGCCGATCATTATTGATTCGAAAGGGAGCTTTAATGTGGGCTTCCTGGTGCGTCTGGCACGTATTATATACAGGCAAAAAGTCGATGTAATTCAATCCCACTTACTTGGTTCTAATGTTTATGCTGCTATCGTCGGTATGTTTACCCGAACACCTGTGGTGGCCACCTATCATGGTATGGTGGATGTGTCTCCAACTGAGCGTTTTAAACGTTTGAAACTGTGGTTCATGCGAAAAGGAATCTCTTGTTTTGTTGCGGTAAGCAATTCCCTTGCAAAAAAGATTGCGACACAAAACTTACTCATTCCAGAACGTACAAAAGTTATTTATAACGGGGTGGATACGACTCTCTATGGTCAGCGGAAGCACAGCGAACTGCGGCAACGACTCGGCATAAACGATGACGCCGTGCTGTTTGGTACTTTGGGCAATATCCGCAAGTCTAAACGTTATGACTTGTTGCTTGAGGCAATAAATGATTTAGGCTCATTGCAACATAAATTCCATGTTGTAATTGCAGGTGACCCAAAATCAAAATTACAACTTGAACTGGACGCCTTTATCGCTAAGCACAATATCAAGAATGTCAGTTTCATTGGTTTCGTCGAAGATACTCCTGAATACCTGAATGGTTTGGATGTATTCCTTTTGACGTCTGACGCAGAAGGCTTTTCTATCAGTACTATAGAAGCTTTGGCTACTGGTTTACCTGTGATCGCAACCCGGTGCGGTGGGCCAGAGGAAATAATTGAAGACGTGACACAAGGCACTTTAATAGATGTTGAACATCACGCCATAAGCTCGGCAATCAGTGACATTATCAATAATGTTCCTGAGTCGCTTGAGTCCAATGCGCATGCTATTGAACGCGCAACGAGCGCATTTTCGTCTGCGACCATGGTTAAAGCCTACGGCGATTTATACAACGAACTAAAAATGAAGGGAGTTTAAGTGTTGATTTCTGATTGGATCGCTAACGAATTCGGGTCAAAATTAGGACTTCTGCGTCGTGTACGGTACGACCTAGCCTATTTTTTTGGGGCTTATAGGAATGCCTCTCCATCGAGGCTAGAGTCCTTTGACCGTCTAGTCTTTATTTGTAGTGGTAATATCTGTCGTAGTCCATTTGGTGAAGCGGTTAGCCGCAAATTAGGTTTTGCGACAGTGTCATTTGGTTTGCACTGTCGAGGCGGCGATGAAGCGTTTAAGAAGACCCTTGACTATGCCCATAGGACTGGGGTTGAGATTGCCTCCCATCGCTCTCAAAATATTGCTGCGTACCAAGCTCAGAAGAAAGACCTACTCATAGTAATGGAGCCAAAACACTTGGCAGAGCTTGAGCGTTTGTTCCCAAACACTCAAAAACTATTAATTGGTTTAGTCTCAAAGATGAAAACAGTGTATTTGCACGATCCGTACAACACCAATCAGTTCTTTTTTGACAAATGTTTAAAGAATATCGCGGATGCAACATGCGCCCTAATAGAATCTGACAAGGCTGTAATGCTGAACAAAAGTGGTGACGAATGAATAATCTAATAGTGAGGAAAAGTCATAAATGAGAGATAACAAGGGCTTTCTAGTAATTATTCAATCGGCTGTAAGTACGCATGCTGACATTAAGGGCTTTGAGTGCGAGCACCAGTGTGGGTCAGCATCTATCTACTTTGATAAAGGATGCAAAAACACACTATTCAAACCTGATGTCGACAGTTTTAGTGTGTATGTGGGCGATAGACACTTACACGATGCGTTCGAAGATTTCACCTTAGATTCTGCAGAATGGAATCCGCGTACCCACACTGGTGCTCTCTTTAATTTTTGTGTACAACGCAATACGGCGACGATTCATTGCGACTTCATGGGAAGTGAAACGTTTTTCTACGCTGCGTACAACGGTCAATTTTGGATTTCAAATCGAATCGAAAACTTTACTCGATATGGTAAATTCGACAAAGATTGGTCTGGTATTTATACATTTCTGGCGGGTGCGTTCAGCGTAGGTGAGAAAACGCTTTTAAAGGGTGTCAAACAAACTTGCCCACTTCAAACGGTTACGTTTCACAATGGAGAGGTTACACAGGATACGGCTCCAGAGTGGCAGTCTGATGGGGCTTGTGATGTTTCCCAAGGCCTGGAAGACATAAATGAGCGTTTGTATGACGTTCTAATGCGCTCGCCTGAATCGCATCTTATGTTATCAGCGGGGTGGGATTCACGAGTCCTATTGTCTTCAAACAGAGAGCGAATTGTCGGTACTTACACTCATGGCGAGCTTAAAAGTAGAGAAGTTCAAATCGCATTCAAGCTAGGCGCACCGCTGCAGACCAACATGACGTTTAATCCTTTAGAGGCGACCAATTTTGGCGCGGAAACCGCTCAAAGAATGCTGCGAGAACTAGGGTTTGCATTGTTTCCACACTGGTTCCATGCAAGCCAATACCTCTCGAGCCATGTCAGTGCACCGTTAAGTGCCGGCTTATTTGTTGAGCATTTGTCGGGGCATTATGGGATTAATAGTTTATCCGGAGGTTTTAACAAGCTTAAGCTGCTGTTTAACTCGATGGTCCGCCCTGGAGTATATGATAATGTTTCAAATGAACAAGCAGTGTCAGTCTTATCTCCCCTATTAAGTGAAGCCTTTAAGACTCATCCATGGTGTTGGAAAGAAAGCGTCGATTATGAGGCGTTACAAAAGCAATTTACAGCTGATACTACTAAATGTTTGTCTGGTTATGTGCAAACGGGTACAAACGGTTTACAAGAGCTTTGCGAGCGCTTCAAGTTAGCACATGCGCATCGCCAATTCTTTGTCTTGCAAACCAAGGCTGCTGCAACATCTTTGGGGTATCATCATCCATATGTGGATTCGATATTGGCAAAACGGGTATTGACACTCAAGTATCGGCACAGGGTTAACTATAAAGTCAGTCAGTTCATTGTGAAACAGCAGCATAAAGCATTGTGCTCGTTACCTATGGCCGCTACATTGGTGAATGCTGGAAGGCCCATACTGCTTCAAGAATCTAGTCGCCTAGTGAGAATACTGGGTGAAAAAGTGGCTACTAAAGTTACCGGCCAAACGGTTAAAGGTCTGGGGTGGAACAACTTCCAATTTTTGCATCAACAATCATCATTTCATGAGTATGTGGACATGTTGGTCGATGATATGTGGAATAAAGACGAAATGCACAAGGTTATCGAACGTTACGGGCAAAACAATGGTGACGCTTATTCTATGTTAGACATGTTAACCAAAATGGTAACCATAGACTACAAGCTTCACCCGACCGAATACTGGGACCATAAAACATGACTTTTTCGTTTGCAAAAGTAGTTTTCTGGCTTGGTGCGCGGATGAGAAACCCTTCACTGAAGCGCATTTATGACGAGCTGAAAAAACAAGAATCACTCAGTCTGTCGGACTTACAAGCTCTCCAATTAAACAAGTTGCGCAAGCTCTTGCAGCTTGCATATGATTACTGCGAGTATTACAGAGACCTATTTGATAGCCTCAATCTTCACCCTCGCGATATCCAGACTTTGGAAGATTTAAAGCGCATACCAACTATATCAAAACAAACGCTAATAACAGAAAATCATCGAATTCACACGACCTTTCCGTTCAAAAAGCGGATGTTAGCGGAAACATCCGGTACTAGTGGGGAGGCTCTTGAATTCTATCGTAATGAAGAGTGGGACTCTCAGAACAGAGCGAATGTGATGCGTAATTACGATTGGTATGGAGTAAACGTCTGGGACAAGAATGGATATTTCTGGGGATATAATCTGGATCGCAAACGCTCTTGGAAAATACGTCTACTTGATTGGCTTCAGAATAGGTCAAGGATTTTTCGTTATGATGACACTTCCATATCTGAATTCGCCCGAAATTTGAACGGTGCTCGATATCTTTCCGGTTACTCATCGATGATTTATCAAGTCGCAAAAAAAGTAAACCAATTAGGGCTGCGCGTTGATAGTTTAAAGATGGTTAAAGGAACATCCGAAATGATCCTGGAGGCTTATCAGCCTGCCGTTAGGCAAGCATTTGGGCGCAAAATGATTAGTGAGTATGGTGCAGCAGAGGCTGGACTTATTGCCTTCGAATGCCCTGAAGGGCGCATGCACATAAATATGGAAAGTGTCATTGTCGAAACCGACGAAAACAATGAAATCATAATTACGAATCTCGCCTCCTTGTCTTTTCCCATTATTCGCTATCGTTTGGGAGATTGCGTCACATTATCAGAAGAACCGTGTGAGTGTGGGCGATCGCATCCAGTTATTAAGGATATTATGGGGCGGAAAGGCTCGAGTATTAAAGGTAAGCAGCAAGAGTATCCGGCACTAACGTTTTACTATGTTTTTAAGAATATCGCGATCGAAACCGGCGTGTTAATTAATTATAAAGCTCGCCAAGATAAACGCGGTGAAGTGCTCATTACACTCGAAGGTGAATCAAATGATTTGTGGCAAGCTCTCATTTCCACTGAAATGAAGAAATATTTTGGTGATGATCTTGACTACACACTCCGCTATACCTCGAAGTTTGAGCAACAAGTCAAAAAACAGCAGTATTTTGAGAGTTTTTTATAGTAATTTCACTGTATTAGTTTACCCTTTCTGTGGCTCATGAGCACTTATGATGTTCATATGAAGATTCCCATTACCTCTAAAATAGGTCGGAAAACAGTCTTTGACTTACACGAAACCTGAAGAAAAACCGATGGCCCAATACAGCGTCTCTATAATAATTCCAGCTTTCAATGAAGAGCGATACATTGATGAGTGCCTAAAAGCAATTACAAATCAACATTATAACGACCTTATCAGTCAGGTGGAGATTGTAGTCGTAGACAATGAGTCAACGGACGCTACTACACAAATCGCATCTAATTATGATTCGGTGAAAATAATATCCAGTTCAGCAAAATATGTTGGGGGGGTTCGCAATGACGGCGTAAAAATCACATCGGGTGAGATTTTGATATTTTTGGATTCAGACTGCGTCGTAGATAAGGATTGGGTTGTAAGGTGTGTTGGCTTACTAGAGGAATCTGGAAAGGATGCAGTTGGGGGCCAATATTTATTGAGAAGTGATCCTTCTTTTTTTGAGAAGTATTGGATTCTAGATTCCAGCGAGAATACTGTTTTATACACCACCCTGATAGGCGGTTGTTTGATCACGAATAGAGCCGCATTTGATACTGTCGGTGGCTTTTCAGAAGAACTTACTGCTGGAGAAGATGAAGATTATTCGAGGAAAATTAATAGCTTAGAAGGCTATGCAGTTAAGCCTGAATTGAGTGTTGTTCATTTGGGATTTCCAAACAGTTTTCTTGGCTTTTGGCGGCGGCAAGTGTGGCAATCGTCTAGTTATGCACAAAACTTTTTTACTGCTATTACTCAGCTTTCGTTTTGTTTAATAGGTTTACATGCGACTGCATTTATTACTTTTATCGTGAGCGACAAAAATTCTTACATGCCGTATTTGAGTGGCTTCGGACTGGTGGTTATCCCTGCTATTTTTTCCATAAAAAGAATCATTCGTTCAAAGCACAAACCCGCTAGGGTATTGGACCTTTTGGGAATCTATTTTGTAGACTGGATATATATCACCGCTAGACAATGGGGGATTTGTAAATCTTTGGTTGAGTCATGTTTAAAACTCAACATTGCAAAGGCGCGAAAGAAATAATACCTCTTTCATTCATCTTCAATCTGACAAACCTTGGGGTTAACGAAATCCCGGTACATGTATATGATGGCTTAAAGTTTCGCCAACATTCGACAGTACTGAATCCTATGGCCTCAGTCACTTAACCAGTGCTTGACGCCAAGGCTGGAAGAATCACTTATGTATCCGTCATATTTAGGTTTTATCACGCGCCTTAAACCTACAGTTATTCCACGCCGTTTCGAAAAACTTAAAACTCTGATAGCACCTTTTATGTCAGTGTAGCCTGTTTGGAAAGGTTCTAAAATGGGTCTGTCTAGAACAGTGTTAACAATCTTACCCAAACCGAGTGGTCCAACAAGCGAGAAGCATTTAGCTTTCAATAAAGCTGCTTCATCTAGCTTTCTCCCTGACAAAAAGTGCTTTTCGAAAATTTTCTCCTCAGTTCCAACCTTACTTTCTTGGAGAGAGCTAATGTTACAACAAATACTTTCAATAATACGTTTGAGGATTGGATGTCCTGGAGTGCAAGCTATAAAGCCGTTAAACAAATACCGCTTGTCTAACGCCCCGACAGGTACAACGAATTGATCGCGCTCCTTGATATACGACCTTAAGGGTCTGCAACAGACGGTGTCAATATCCGCATACACACCGCCTGAAACATAAAGCCGACAGTATCGCCAGAAATCGGCTCTGAACGCCCCTGAGGGGAGTTTGAAATAAGTTTCTAAAACTTCAGGAGGGTAAACGTTTCTTAAAAAATCTATACATTCTGCATCGTCATGTAAAGAATATTGAAACTCTTTATTGTTGTTACGCCAGCTGTGAGACGCTTTTGCCATACCATCGGGCAAATCTTTTGTTTTTGCTGTTTGCCATATAATACGGGGAATGACTGAGGAGACCGTAAATTTAACATTATTAACCATAATAAAAGTTCCATTCATAAAATAGCTAATTTGTAATTTTCTACAACACTACAACACTACAACACTACAACACTACAACACTACAACACTACAACACTACAACACTACAACACTACAACACTACAAGCTCTGCGTTTCCTTGGCACTCATAATCCACCTGCTAGACAGCTCTTCAGTTATTATTGGTGATTAGAGTCTAAAGATTAACTGTTGAAGATAATAACGTTAATGTATTTCTATGGAATTGTCGATTTACATTTTGTGAAAACGAAACTAATTGCTAGTTCTCGCAGAGGCCCACATACAAGACCTTACTGAGGAAAGCACTTTTTACGGAATTACTGTTGAGCCTCCAATCAACTTTTCGCTCGACTGTAAAAAAATAATGAGCCAAACGCGCTTGAATGACTATCGCCGCAACGTATTACACTCCTTCCAAGTTTACAAAATACAGCTATGTTGCAAATCAACTCGCAATTTTCATTCCTGTCTATTAGAAGTCACCCTATAACTCCTCACTGACTTCATATTCTTTAAACCAAAGCTTGTCTTCTTCGTATCCAAAATCAATCAGAATATTAAAAAGTTCTGGGCATTCAGTAAACTGCATAATGATTCTCTCGTCGAACTCACGAGACTTCCATCTGGATTTCTTATTTACGATTTTCTTGCCTTCCAACACAAGGTTTTCGTTATTAGCTTTATGACGCCCTTCGTATTTGTATGCCAACTTTTCTTGTTTGGTGTGATAGTCCGAGAATTTTGATTCAAATTTAAGTGAAAACTTTTTTTGCAGAAACTGCTGAATTTCGTCGGGGTTTCTAACCAATTCTTCATATTTGACAAACGCAACATCTTTTCTCAATTTCAGTTCTTTCATACGTTCAGTGATTTCGATAACCCCTGTTCCGTTTTTGTTCCATCGCTCAAAGTTAGGACCTTCTGGCCAGTAACTATAGTCATGTCCAATAAAAAATTCTTTATCAAAGATTGGGTGTTTTGAAGTGATTACATCTCTTATATCTCTGATCACAACAATAATAACCAATTTTTTGTTGTTTACATTGAGTTCATCAACAGAGTGTAAATGGTTAATATCCAGTGGCGCCTTTGATGCGATGTTGCCAAATTTGTGGATTAGATAAATAAAGTACTTTTCAAATGTGGTAAATAAAAAACTTCTCGACAAGCTTGTAGATAACATATTGTAAAGAAGTGATGTGCCACTTCGCGGATAGCCACAGACGATTAACTGTTGCTGCTGGAAGCCGAAAATCCTAGCGATATTCGACAAAAATCCAGAAATTTTGAATCGAATCTTATCAATAGCAGAGGGGACAGGTATGTCAAACATGGCACGAAACTAATTTTTAGATTAATGCGACAAGTCTACTCAAGTTTAATTTAACTCACTAGTAAATAGTGTCGCAGATTAGTGTTTTATCTACATTAAAGTTGATCTGACTAAGGTAAAGAATTGTAGCTTAATAAAATTAATTTAGGTTGATAAGTATTTCGCAATAAGAGTAAAACCCGAATTTAATGGAGTGTTTAAAAAGCTGTTTCGAAACAGTACTCCCTTAATTTGTTGTACTGTTGCTTTCGTTTCAGTTGACTAATCATTGACGTGGGAGATTATGCATTCAAGATGTAGATCGGGGAGTACAGGTATATGTGTTTTTTAGGTAAAACATGTGAAATTTCTTACAGAGATAACCATACAAAAAAAGGCTGCCAATCGGCAGCCTTTCGTTTTAGTCTCATTCTGAATGAGTTACTTCTTAGCTTTTCTTGAGAAACCAACCAATCCTAGAAGGCTCAATGCGAACACTGCGATTGTTGAAGGTTCTGGAATTGCTCTGATTGCGAATTGCGCATTCAAAACGTTTACACCACGCTCTTCTGTCGCGAAGCCTAAGTTGTTACCAACAACTTCTAAACCGCTCAAACGTGTGATTAACTGGTAGTTAGTGTGCCAAACAGAGTTGTCTAAGCCTTGAACTGTGAAGTTAATTGCGAAATCAATGAAGTCAAGACCAGAGTTCAAGATGAAACCACCTGCGAAACCAGCTACTTCAAAGATATCTGAACAGCCAAGAGCATTGATTGAGTTTGGAGTACCGCTAGCTGGACCAAATGGGCAAGTGCCGTTTGCGTCGATACCTGCGTTTGGCGTTTCCCAGAAATCAACCATGAACTCTAGTTCAGGTGCTAGGACTGTAACACCAGCTGGTGCAACTGCAGATAGCTGAAGTCCATCAACAATGCGCACTGTGTCAAGGAAAATTCCGGTAATTGGGAAGTTGTCGTGACGTAGTGCTGTGCCTTGATTGAAGTAATCCCAGTAATCTTCTCCGAAGTCAGCTGTGAAAGCGTTACCACCAGGGATTGCAACTAGGTTGCCATTTTCGTCCCAAGTTTGAGTCGTACCTTCTGTAACAGGAGAGTTGATTCCCAAACAGCTTTGACCTTGTTGAGGATTTACAATGTCACCCCAGCAAAGGTTGTCAGGAAGCTCGCCAGTGCTCAGGATTGAAGTGCCACCGTTTGCGCTTTGGCCAGACAACGTTGGTACTGCAACAGACTGAGGAGTGCCTGCTGTTTGAGTGAAGGCTGAGAAGCCTGCTTCATTTACGTATGTCCACTGTTCGATGATCATTGGACTTGCGAACGATGCTGAACTGACGCTCAACGCCGCTGCTGCTGCTAAAAGTTTAAATGTTTTCATGTTCGTTTCCTTTTCTAACACGTCGAGAGTCTACGCTTGCCAAAGATAAAGCATTCAGCGTGCCAACTTTTTAAGCTGTTGATAATAAGGGCTTTTATATTTTTTTTGTTATTTTGCAAAACCGACTTGTAAAAAAATCGGACACAAATTTACTACTGTTTGGTAACAACTCGTTTGGCGATCTGAAACATCACTCTTGGCATTAGTCCTCGATTACCCATAGGGCGCCACGTTTTGGCGAGTTTGTTGCGGTAAGCATCGAAGTGGAGGCCATTAGGAGCACACAGCACATCGCCGCGATTTAACAAAATCTTCAGAACATAGGTTTCAGCCATTCCTGCGCACAGGTTTACCGCCATGACGGTACTGGGTCCTTTTTTCTGTCTGAAACTGACTCTGCTTTCGTCAACCAAATAGTTGCGTTGCAGCATGGCCGGCGAGAGGCCAATCAGAAATTGAATCAATTGCTCCTCTTCGGTCTGTTTATCTTCAAACCGAAAATATTCCTCGAACGACATTTTACCCGGTAGAAAACACAATAAAGCACATCCCATCCCGAGTGGTGCGGCCGTAACAACCGGAATGTCCTTTTCATAGCATCGTTTGAATACTAATTTGCGCGCGGCCAGCGCAAAAAAGTCCAGACTGTCTACATATATGTCCACGCCATCTAGAAATTCATCAACATTACGCTCACCAATCCCTCCTTCAAACTCGACTACCGCAGCGTTCGGATTGATATCATTGAGCATGGTCGACATGGTTTGCATTTTGGGTTTACCCACGGTCGACATAAAAGCGCCAAATTGTCGATTAAAGTTATGAACGTCGTATTCGTCAAAATCCGATATGTGAAAATGTTGGATACCCATACGGGCCAACGCCAACATATGGGCACTGCCAACACCACCTGCACCGGCTACTGCCACACGTTTTTGGCTTAAGCTGTGTTGTTCTTGTTCTGTTACCCAACCAATATTCCGTGAAAACGCGTCGTCATAAGAGAAAGCCATTAGACTGCCTCATTTGCGCTGATTAAATGTTTTTGGGTGTCGATAGAGTGCCGGATGTCGTTCAGCATAGTAACGAAGGCGGGTGTTAAATTTTCCAACAGTAGATGAGGGTTAATATAGTAGGGGGCTCTTTGCCCGTGATATTCAACGGTTGGACCCAATTGATGAAACTTAATTCCAAGAAAGCTCATACTGCGTGCAAGCCTCGGCTCCATCATTACGTAAGTATGCGGAATGCCCTTCAGCAAAACAATTGATGCCGCAGACATATATAACCCAATGGCAATGAAGGGGAAACAGCGAAGTTCGGCCTCAGAATACGTCTGTGGGTTAATGACACCGGTTGCAGCGCCATCAAACTGGTCAATCTTACGGCGTCTGAATCTAGCGGGAACAGCCAGTCGACTTATTTCACACACTTCATGCCGTGCATAATTCGCAGGGGACAACGCTTTATCAGTGATAGAATGCAAGCAATACTTTTCGATTGGCAATTGCTCGTCGTCTTTTCCTGGGGTAACAATCCTGACCGTTCCAGCGTAATTCCCCGTTTGGATATGCTGTATCATTGCATGTATAGAGATTGGGTCGAATTCATCTGTTTCTTCGGCATTATCGCGCAGAGGTTCGAAGTTTAATTCTTCGCAATACACCTGATGACGAATATTAAAAACTTTTGATTTACATTCTGGCGAATTCGCGACTACCGGCTCCAGGTATTCCGAAAAGTGTTTGGAGATTTGTTTGGCTTCTTGCAGTTTACTGTAACCCTTCATTAACTTTTTCACGCGATCGACCACCGAATTAATGGGGTTAACCATTAACGCTGGTGATTGCGCAGTATGAAAAGGGTTCATTGTGCTCAATGTATAACCTCGTTTGTGAAAGCAAATCCGTTTGAGTAGGGTAAATATAGCACAGTGAAGCTAAATCTATGCAAACTGTTAACTGCAATTCCTTGATAAACTTGATGCTTTAAACGTATGTTTGAGCATAAACGCGAATGTGGTTTGGGTTGAGGCGATGAAAAAAACGACGGGTAGCTGTTACAAATTTGCTCTTTGGGCTTCTATTTTACTTTATTCAAACGTGGTGATTAGCGACTCTTTGGTCGAGACAGTCGCTAAAGTAAAGCCTTCAGTGGTTGGTATTGGTGTTTATTCACCCATGGCAACGATCAGTAACCGACTTGATGGTTCGGGCTTTGTGGTAGGAAATGGCAAATACGTCGTAACGAATGAACACGTCATCAGCGCAGAACTGGAAGAAGGGATCAAGTCGAGTCGCGTGGTTTTTGTACCGAACGGTCGACAAACCAAAGTTATTCCAATCGACAAAGTGATGACAGACGCTGAACATGATATTGCGATTTTAGCTATTGGTGAAACCCTCCCCGCACTGCCGCTTCGCCCTCGGGCAGAAGTCATACCGGATGGTAAAAAAATAGCTTTGACGGGGTTTCCAATCGGTGCGGTGCTCGGATTATTTCCCGCAACCCATTCTGGCATTGTTGCTGCGTATACGCCAAACATCAGGCCAGCACAGCACAGTACGCAAATAACGCAGCAATTTATGACTCGTTTACAACAACCGTTTATGATCTATCAATTGGATATAACGGCATACCCGGGCAATAGTGGCAGCGCAGTGTATTTGGAAGACACTGGTGAAGTATTCGCGGTGATCAACAAAGTCTTCATTAAAACGACGAAAGAATCGGCAATTTCCGATCCCAGTGGTATTACATATGCGATCCCTATTGAGCACGTGTACGTGCTGGCTGAGGCGAATGGTATCCAACTCTAGCGGCAACTTGTTGTTCTTGTTCGCCGTCAGTATTTTTGCTTTGCAGATACAGAATTTAGTGTTTCTGTATCGCACAAAATATGACACCATTGATTGCTATAGGTGTGAAGTTTTGGGGATTGAACATAAACGCTATGAAAAATAACAACAAAATTGCCATCATTGGCCTGGGTTACGTTGGCTTGCCATTAGCCGTGTCCTTCGGAAAAAAAGCGCCAACCATTGGGTTCGACATCAATCAAAGCCGCGTCAAACAGTTGGAAGAAGGATTTGATAGTACCCTAGAGGTTACCAGTGAAGAGCTTTCCTCTGCTGGCATGTTATCGTTCACATGCGACACGGAGGCACTTAAGTCGTGTAACTACATTATTGTTACGGTACCAACCCCAATTGATAAAAATAAACAGCCCGATATGACACCGCTGAAAAAAGCGAGCCAAATGATCGGTGGCGTTATCCAAAGAGGCACCACGGTTATTTACGAGTCAACGGTTTATCCTGGTGCGACTGAAGAAGTTTGTTTACCCATTATCGAAGATGTTTCTGGGCTTACCTATAATCAGGACTTTTTTGCGGGCTACAGTCCCGAGCGCATCAATCCGGGTGATAAAAAGCACCGCTTAGAAACAATCGTGAAGGTTACGTCAGGCAGCACACCGGAAATTGCTCAACAAGTCGATGAATTGTATCGCTCTATCATCACTGCAGGTACTCATTTGGCTTCGTCGATAAAAGTGGCAGAGGCCGCAAAAGTTATCGAAAACACCCAACGTGATTTAAACATAGCGCTCATCAATGAGCTCGCCATGATTTTTGACCGAGTGGGCATAGATACCGAAGAAGTTTTACAAGCGGCTGGCAGTAAGTGGAATTTCTTACCCTTTCGGCCAGGATTGGTCGGCGGGCACTGTATTGGAGTCGACCCTTATTACCTAACCCATAAAGCAGAAGAGCTAGGTCACCATCCTGACGTGATATTGGCCGGTCGTCGGATCAATGACCGAATGGGCGAGTATGTGGTTTCACGCCTAGTGAAAAACATGCTTAATCAGCAAATCATGGTCAATGGTGCAAATATTTTATTGCTTGGGATAACGTTCAAAGAGAACTGCCCGGACATTCGCAATACTAAAGTCGTCGATATTGCGCATGAGTTAGAAAGCTATCACGTTAATTTGGATATCTACGATCCGTGGGCGGAAAGTGACGAAGTGATTCATGAATACGGGCTATCGTTAGTGGAAGCACCAGAAATCGGCAAATATGACGCAATCATTGGCGCCGTTGCACATGACCAGTTTAAGCAGTGGACAAACGAAGAGCTCAGGGCGCTCGGTAAATCCAATGCTGTTATTTTTGATTTAAAATATATGTTTGATAAACAAGCAGTTGATATCAGACTTTAGAGGAAAACTATGAAAGTTTTAGTAACTGGAGCTGCGGGCTTTATAGGTTCACACGTGTCGCTGTATCTTCTAGAGCGCGGTGATGAAGTGGTGGGCTTAGACAATCTGAATGATTATTACGATGTAAGCCTCAAAGAGGCGCGACTGGAGCGAATCAAAAGTCAACCAAACGGGGATAAGTTCTCGTTCGTCAAAATGGCTGTTGAAGATCGCGAGGGTATGCCAGCCTTATTTGAAGAACACAAGTTTGACAAGGTGGTGCATCTAGCGGCCCAAGCCGGTGTGCGTTACTCGCTCGAGAACCCACACGCTTATATCGATGCAAACATTGTTGGCTTCATGAATATCTTGGAAGGCTGTCGTCATAATGATGTGAAGAATTTGGTCTATGCATCATCAAGTTCAGTGTACGGTGCAAACGAAAGTATGCCGTTCTCAGTTCATGACAATGTCGATCATCCCGTATCCCTTTACGCAGCCAGTAAGAAAGCGAATGAATTGATGGCTCATACATACAGTCACTTGTATGGTTTGCCAACGACAGGCCTGCGTTTCTTTACTGTATATGGTCCTTGGGGACGTCCTGATATGGCGCTATTCTTGTTTACCAAAGCAATTTTAGCGGGTAAGCCAATCGATGTATTCAACTATGGTAATCATCGCCGCGATTTCACGTATATAGACGATATTGTAGAAGGTATCATTAGAACGCTGGACAATACGACTGAATCTAACTCAAATTGGGACGGTAAAAAGCCTGATCCGGGTACGAGCAAAGCGCCGTGGAAGGTTTACAATATCGGTGCTCAGACGCCAGTTCACCTAATGGAGTATATCGAAACATTAGAGTCTGCTCTGGGTAAGACGGCAGAAAAGAACTTACTGCCCCTGCAACTAGGCGATGTGCCAGATACGTTTGCTGATGTCGAGGCCTTGGTTGAGGATGTGGGTTACCGTCCAAAGACAACGATTAAAGAGGGCATTGGTAATTTCGTTGCCTGGTACAAAGACTATTACAAGATTGACTAATACATTCAGTATCTAAGCCGGTTTGATTGAAAGCCTGTCACGTGTGCGACGGGCTTTTTTAATTTGAGTGGGTTACTTTGGTCAATTTATTAGGCAAGTAATTCATCACAGTTTGATAACCGGCGTCATAAAGCGCTGATTTTTTTTCAACGGTGATATCAAAATCAACGGCTGATGCATCACCCGTATTCACCACGAGCGTATTGTGCCAGTGTTTCGCGTGCACATATTCGCGCGAGAGAGCTGTCATAAAGGTACGGATAAGCAAGCCAACATATTGTGGCAGTAACAAGCGCTTTTTGGGGTCCAGCGGCTTTTCTCTTAATTCACTTTTTAGTCGAAAGCAAATACTGGGTGTGCCATCACCGCGCCAGTCCTCGAATAAAGCATCTTCAGCAAGAATGGCACCATCTACCATTACATGCTCTTTATACATTTGGAAGCTGAAGATCAACGGAATCGACATCGAATAGCGAATAGCTTTTGAAACCGGCATGTCGGGTGTTGAGGTGCGATTAAATATGACCGGGCCACCGCCATTGATATCAGTTGCCAAGATACTCAAGTTGAGCGGAATTTCGGCGAAAGTACGCCCATTTAGCTGAGTGTCCATCCACTTTTCAAAGCGTTCACCTGAGGCTAAGCCGCCGTTGTAAAACAAGCGGAGCAAGCTGAACTCTCTGAATTGTTTAAAGTCAGTATCGAGTGACAACTGGTATATATCTTTTAACGGCCAGCCAGCTGCGTACAACGACGCCACAATGGAACCGCCCGACACACCAACCAAGGTGTCGAAATCGACGTTGAGGTCGTCGAGGGCCTGCAGAATCCCAATATGTGCAGGAAGGCGAGTGCCACCGCCTGAGAAAATCGGGACAATTTGTGAATTAACCGTCATAACACCTCAAAGCAACTGAACACAGTTTAAGGTTAGACGGAGTTCTGATTTAGTGCCAGCAGACCGCTGTTCCACTGGCACGAGTTACGCCAGTGGATTATTTAACGAGAGAGGCTTTCATCTCTATCCGCTTGGCGTGCAGCAGTGGTTCTGTATAGCCACTCGGTTGCTCGCACCCCTTGAAGATCAATTCACAAGCAGCTTGAAAGCCGATGGCGTTATCTAAATCTGGCGTCATCGGAATGTACTCTGGGTCGCCTTGATTTTGCTTATCTACTAGTGAGGCCATCTTCTCCAGTGAGGCCATAACTTGTTCAGCACTGATGACTTTGTGCAGTAGCCAGTTGGCGAGGTGTTGACTCGAAATACGCAGCGTTGCGCGATCCTCCATTAGACCTACATCATTAATGTCCGGTACTTTTGAACATCCAACACCTTGATGTACCCAACGCACCACGTAACCCAGGATGCCTTGCACATTATTATCAACCTCGCGCTGAATTTCTCGTTCACTCAGTTGCGTTTGTGGTTTACCCAACGGGATACTCAAGATGTCGTCCAGCCCATCAAATTGCTCTTGCAGGATAGACTGTTGTACATCGAATACACATACCTTGTGATAGTGCAGGGCGTGCAGTGTTGCAGCTGTTGGTGAAGGAACCCAAGCGGTATTCGCGCCTGATTTGGGATGGCCGATTTTAGTCGCCATCATATTGGCCATCTGGTCAGGAATCGGCCACATACCCTTACCGATTTGGGCTTTACCGCTCAATCCGCACGCAAGGCCGGTAGCAACGTTTGCGCGTTCGTAAGCGGTAATCCAAGGGCGCGTCTTCAACGACGCTTTATCCGCGAACGGACCAGCGTACATTGAGGTGTGAATCTCATCTCCGGTTCTATCTAGGAAGCCAGTATTAATAAATACGACCCGTGTTTTCGCGGCTTCGATACACGCCTTCAGGTTCACTGAAGTGCGGCGCTCCTCGTCCATAATACCCATTTTCAGCGTATTAGCGGGTAGTTGGAGCATCAATTCTATTGCGGCAAACAAATCATTCGCAAAAGCGACTTCTTCAGGTCCGTGCATTTTGGGCTTTACGATATAGATACTGCCTTTGCGAGAGTTCTCAAATGCACTGTTCCTCAATAAATCGTGTTTACCAATCAAGCTGGTAATGACGCCATCCATGATGCCCTCGAAAATGGGCTGACTATCGATGAGAATCGCATCATTTCGCATAAGATGACCAACGTTACGGACGAACATCAAACTACGTCCAGACAATTTGTAAGTACCTGCCCCGATACCTGTATAGACCCGATCGCTATTCATTTTTCGCGTGAACTGTTTGTCACCTTTTTGAACGTCTATGCTAAGGCTACCCTGCATTAAACCTAACCAGTTTGAATACACCAGTGTCTTGTCTTCTGCATCGACGGCGGCAACAGAGTCCTCACAATCCATAATCGTCGTAAGTGCTGACTCTAGATACACATCTTTTACGTTGGCGGGATCTGATTGTGCTACCGGGTGCGACGCGTCAATCTGAATTTCAGCGTGTAAGCCATTGTGCTGCAGTAAGATGGCAGACGGCGCTTGCATATCGCCTTGGTAACCGACAAATTGAGCAGGATCTTTTAGTCCTATTGTTGTGTTATTAGCCAAGGTTACGAGCAGTGCGCCGTTCACAATGGTATACGCTAGAGAGCCCACATGAGAACCCGTCTCTAGAGGAGCTATTTGATCCAGCCATTCACGCGCTAGTGCAATTACCGCAGCACCGCGTACTGGGTTATAGCCGCCACTGCGGTGTTTATCACCTTCTTCATCAATAATGTCGGTACCATAAAAAGCGTCATACAAGCTGCCCCAACGCGCATTTACAGCGTTTAAGGCATAGCGGGCATTATTGATGGGGACGACTAATTGTGGACCAGCCAAGGTTGCTATTTCGTCGTCGACATTTTGCGTTGTAATTTGAGTCTCTTCGGGTTGGTTTACTAGATAACCAATATCACGCAGAAACTGCTTGTAGTCTTGACTCGATACATCAGCATTCTGCTGATGGTACTCATCGATCTGAGCTTGTAGTCGGTCTCGGGTTGTAAGGAGCGCTTCGTTGCGGGGGGTAAATTGCTGTACAATGTTGGCAAACCCTTGCCAAAACTCTTCACTACTAATACCTGACCCGGGTAATGCTTTATTTTCAATGAACGCAAACAAGGACTCAGCTATCGCTAACCCATTGCGCTGCACGCGAGATTCATTTTGATGTGACATAGCTGCCCCCAAAGACTACTTGAATTGAAGTCCCATGAAACCATGATAAGCACCTAATGTTTAATTTATGCTTTCCATGTTAGATATAATGATTGTGAATGACTTTATTGCGCGATTTCTGCACCGACATCAGCGATCAAGCGACGTAACCAAATATGGCCAGCGTCGTGGTGCAATAGTGCGCTCCACGCCATCTTTAATGCAATCGGAGGAATGTCAAACGGTGGCTCGACGATACAAACACTTGGGTCATCCGCAAAAATTTTGGCTGCTCTACTGGGCAAGGTTGCGATTAAGTTTTGTGTTTTGGCCATCTGCAAAGCCGCGTGGTAATGTCGAGTGAATACTCGAATATCGCGTTGTTTTCCTAATTTGGTTAGCTCGGCGTCCACCCAGCCCAGTTTTTGAACTTCGTTGGGATCAATGCCAACGCCCACACCGAAACCCGTCTTGCTCACCCAAATGTGCTGTCCGCTCAAATAGGCATTTAAATCAAAATGATCCTTCTGAGGGTTCTTACTGCTGATCACACAGGAAAATTTGTCATACCAAATGACTTTCTGATGGAATGATAATGGCAACTCATCAAAGCGATTGATTGCCATATCGACCTTGCCTTGCTCTACATCATAAAATGTGACGTCACTGGGTGTGATCAGATCAAGCGTAATGTTAGGTGCCAGTTCCGATAATCGTCCAACAAGCTCCAAGAGTAAGGTCGATTCCGCATAATCTGATGTCATGATACGGAATGTACGTTCACTGGTTAGTGGATCAAATTCGGTTTCGGGCTGGATAGACGTTTCCAGCTTGGTTAATACGTCGCGGATAATCGGTTGTAACTCTGTCGCCCGTTGAGTGGGCGTCATACCATCACTAGTTCGGACAAGCAGTGGATCTTTGAATAAGTCTCTTAAGCGCTTGAGACCATTACTCATTGCTGGCTGGGTAATACTGAGTTGGTTTGCGGCTTTGGTGACGCTACCCTCGCGCAGTAGCACATCCAAATACACCAACAAATTCAAGTCGACTTTTGCAATATTCATAGTGGTAATAACGGCTTGCCTTTATATTCGTTGGATTGATTATAACGATAAATGCAAACATTAATAGATAAGCGTTTAGTCGTATTGTAGAAATATGATCTGAATCAACCTGAATAAGGCTTTTCTAACGTGCGATCAGGGAGATTAGTTTCGCTCGACTGTGCAATGGAGCAACAGCAGGGGAGAGGATTTGCGAGCTTGGATTTCAAGCTCGCTCATTTGAGATGTTGGTTATCTCTTAATTCTGCGGCGGATTGTTAAACCGAGAATCGAGGCCGCGAAGAGGGCTAGCGTTCCCGGAGCAGGAACCTGCGCTGCCACTGCCGCGATTCCATACATATTTCTGCTACCACCATTGTTTTGTTCAAAGAAAGTGTATTGGCCGGCACTAAAAACAGCAGCGTATACAGATGAATAGCGATTCACATTGCCGTTTGCACCTTCGTCAACACCGATGTCGTCGCCTGTGTCAACAAAGCCTAAAGATGCTACCCAAGGCATTGCTGATGCAACGTTCATGCGATTATCCAAGAACAAATACACCGTTGCCTCAGCGCTTAGCGTGAACAGTATCTGGAAGCCGCTTCCAGCAGTCTTGTCATCGTTTGCGACTTGCACAAAGTCAGCGCCCAACAAAAATGCGGGGATGTTTTCGTATTGGTGGTTTCGGTCAATGAACGCGTTCACTTCTTCAAGTAATGTACTCAATTGATAAACGTCGTTACCGTCACGGCTGTTGATGTTGTCAACATCAGTGATAAGCGTCGCGTTTACGGCACTGGTGAATAGTAAACACAACGCGAGCGTTAAAATAGATTTCATTGCTACAACTTCCTATTAAATGACTGGCCTTCGTTATGCAAGAAGCGGGCCCAATATCACTTTTTGAAAAAAGTTTGAGATAACAAAGAGATGCATTTTGCAGTCTGACGTTCGTATAGGGAAGTGTAAAATTTATTGACACTGATTTCGTGCGCTTTACAGATAAAAAACCGACCCACACTGTGGGTCGGTCAGCCCGGATTAGGGCATAGTCTGCCGAACTAACGGTTTAGTTTTTCGACATTAAGGGAATCATACGTCGAACTGATTCATGGTGTTATCTTCACCAGCTGCTTTCAACGCTTGGTCACCTGAGAAGTACTCTTTATGCGTGTCACCTAAGTCTGAACCAGCCATTGCTTGGTGTTTAACACACGCTAAGCCTTGGCGAAGTTCTTGACGTTGAACACCTTTAACATAAGCCAACATACCATCTTCACCGAAGTAACCTTTGGCTAGATTGTCTGTAGACAACGCAGCCGTGTGATACGTAGGAAGTGTAATAAGGTGGTGGAAGATACCCGCTTCTCTTGCTGCATCAGCTTGGAAAGACTTGATTTTCGCATCGGCTGCAGCAGCAAGTTCAGAGTCATCATAGTCCACGCTCATAAGTCCCGCACGATCGTATGCCGATACATCTTTGCCTTCTTCAGACCAAGCATCAAACACTTGCTGACGGAAGTTAAGTGTCCAGTTAAACGATGGTGAATTGTTGTAAACCAACTTAGCGTTAGGAACCGTCTCGCGAATAGCGTTTACCATTTCAGCAATTTGGCCGACGTGTGGCTTTTCAGTCTCAATCCACAAGAGGTCAGCCCCGTGTTGTAATGATGTGACACAATCAAGTACCACGCGGTCGAAACCAGTATTGTCCTTAAACTTGAATAGACCATTCGGTAAACGGGTCGGTTTAACTAATTGTCCGTTCTGTTTAATCACAAGTTCGCCATCATTCAAATCGGCAACAGAGTTGACTGGGGTTGTATCCAAGAACGCGTTGTATTGTGCTGCAAGATCATTTTCGCTTGTTGATACTGGTATTTTTTGCGTCAAGCCAGCACCCAAACTATCTGTTCTCGCGACGATAACACCGTCGTCAACACCCAACTCTAGGAATGCATAACGAACCGCATTGATTTTCGCTAAGAAGTCTTCGTGTGGAACCGTAACTTTACCATCTTGGTGACCGCACTGCTTGGCATCTGAAACCTGGTTTTCAATCTGGATACAGCACGCGCCCGCTTCGATCATCTTTTTGGCTAAAAGGTAGGTCGCTTCTTCATTACCGAAACCGGCATCAATATCCGCTACGATAGGGACAATATGCGTTTCGTAATTATCGATTTGCGCTTGAATGTCTGCTGTGTCGTTTCCTGCCGCTTTTGCAGCGTCGAGTTGCTTAAACAAGTCACCCAACTCGCGCGCATCAGCTTGGCGCAAGAACGTGTACAACTCCTCAATAAGCGCAGGGACAGACGTCTTTTCATGCATTGATTGGTCTGGCAATGGGCCGAATTCAGAGCGTAGCGCTGCGACCATCCAACCAGAAAGGTATAAGTAGCGCTTGTTGGTTGTACCCTGATGCTTTTTGATTGCCAACATTTTTTGTTGACCGACGAAACCGTGCCAGCAGCCTAGAGACTGTGTGTATTGAGCGCTATCGGCATCGTAGTCCGCCATGTCTTTGCGCATGATACCGGCTGTATATTTTGCGATATCTAAGCCGGTCTTAAAGCGGTTTTGTACTTTCATACGCGCCGCGAATTCAGGATTAATGCCACTCCAAGTGCCCGCTTGAGCATTTTTTAGTTCTGCGATTGCGGCTAAGTCTTGTTGATACTGAGACATAATATTTCCTCACTGTTCAATGTAGGGTTGTGTCGAGCTGTGGAGTCATCCTAAGCGCCTGACGAAAATAACGAAACAATATATTTATCATATTCGATATAATTCGCATGAATGACATGTGTTGTTTCTGATATGACTTTTTTAGCACTGGGTGAAACAAACCTAAACGAATATCGGTCCTAATATTGCGCTAGAACAAATTACATGGGGATATTCTTTGCGGAGTGCCCGCTAGCCATTTGTATTGATCTGGTGAATGGTTGGGATTAGCGATAATGTTATCTGCTGATACCATTGCGCGAGCTTGTCCAAAAAGCCGACAAACTGGGAATGGATTTTTGCAATCAATCCGCGACCGTCTATTCTTTAGTTGTTGTATTAAAAGGTTGAACTTCATGTCTGGTATTCTTGCGTCTGTTGACCAACGGACACAGTTGGTGGGTGAAAACCGTCTTGAACTTTTATTGTTCAAGCTGGGCACTCGGCATGTGTTTGCAATCAACGTATTCAAAGTCAAAGAAGTCATCACCGTTCCGAAGCTCAACCAGATGCCAGGTTCGCATGGAAACTTGAAAGGGGTGACCAACTATCGCGGCTCTTCTATCCCAATCATTGATTTGCGACAGTCGATAAAAATGAAGCCACTGGGTGGTGATGCGGCAAGCCAACAGCATCTTAATGTTATCATTACTGAATACAATCGCAGCGTACAAGGGTTTCTAATTGGCGAGGTCTTGAACATTGTTAATACCTCTTGGAGCAATATTCAGCCACCGCCCAACAGTATTGGTAAGGCCAACTATCTCACCGCCATTACGCAAATCGATATAGAAGGAAAGACTGAATTAGTTGAGATTATCGATGTTGAGAAGGTTTTAGCAGAAATTATTGACTATGATATCGAGATCTCAGAAGAGATTTTGGACCACGATGTCATTGAGCATTTGAAGGGGCAGACAGTTTTGATCGTAGATGACTCTGCGACTGCGAGAAAACAAATCCGTGACACACTGGAGCAGCTCGGCATCAACATTATTGAAGAAAATGATGGATTGATGGCGCTAAAGCGGCTTAAAAACTGGGCAGATGAAGGCAAGTCAGTCACTGACGAAATTTTAATGATGTTCACGGACGCTGAAATGCCAGAGATGGATGGCTACCGCTTGACCGCGGAAGTTCGTGATGATCAACGTATGAGTGATCTGTTCATTGCGTTGAATACGTCCCTCAGTGGTAATTTCAATGAAGCGATGGTCAAGAAAGTCGGCTGTAACCGCTTTATTTCTAAATTCCAACCAGATCTATTGGTCGATGTGGTGCAACAGCGAATGCGAGAATTTCTGCATAAATAGCGTTTCACTTATGAGTTGCCTGCATTACAATCGCGGGTGGCTTTTATTAACGGAATATTTCATGCGTTTTTCACGTTTTTTAGCAGTCGTCGGCTCAGCTGGCCTCTTAGCTGCCTGTAGTGCAACAAATCCTGTGGTCACATGGCAAAGTCACACCCAAAACCAACCCAAAAACATTATCATGGTGGTTGCCGACGGAATGGGCCCCGCCTACGTCACGGCATACCGCAACTTCATGGATGACCCAGCTACGAAAGGCGTGGAACCTGTTGTTTTTGATCGCATGCTGGTGGGCACAGCCAGTACTTATCCGGCTCAGCAATCAGGCTTCATTACTGACTCCGCCGCGAGTGCTACAGCTCTAGCGTCGGGTGTTAAAACATACAATGGCGCAATCGGGGTAGACGAAGACAAACAACCAGTGAAAACCGTTTTGCATCAAGCGCGGTTAAATGGGATGAAAACTGGGTTAGCGGTGACGTCACAAATTGTCCACGCTACACCGGCGTCTTATGTGGTCGCAAATGAATACCGTCGCAACTACAACCAAATCGCTGACAGTTTTTTTGATGATCGAATAAATAACGACTTTATTGTCGACGTGATGCTTGGCGGCGGTCAGTCTTACTTTGAACGAGATGACCGCAATGTCACCGGTGAATTTATTGATGCGGGATTTCAATACGTTGATACTTACAACAAACTTGCAACTCTCACCCAGCAAACACGCGTACTCGGACTTTTTGCGCCAATAGGCTTACCGTGGGTGTTGGATGATACGCGTCGCAATCGGCTATCTTATATGACGCAACATGCGATCAAGCATTTGGAAAATCCAAATGGCTACTTCTTATTAATTGAAGCCAGCCAGGTCGATTGGGCGGGCCATGCCAATGATATTGGTTCTGCAATGGCTGAAATGCATGATTTAGCGCTAACCATGACCTACTTAGAACAATACGTTCAAAACAACCCGGATACACTCGTAGTGCTTACCGCAGATCATAGCACCGGCGGTCTAACCATTGGCGCCAAGGGTGAGTATCGATGGAGTCCTGAACACATCAAAAACATGACGGCGTCAATTGAAGCGACTGTGCCTAAATTGGCTACTGCTAACAATCGAGTGGCATTAGTCGAAAGTGCGTTTGGCTTCACCTTGAATGAAGAGGAAAAGGCGCTTGTGAACGCTATCGACACGAGTCTTGAGCCTCGTGCGCAGGCTGTTCCGCTAAAAACCATCGTCGATAGTCGCACCAATACGGGTTGGACGACTTCTGGCCATACTGGCGTAGATGTGGATATTTTTGCGTTTGGTAAAGGTTTTGAGCACTTTCGAGGAGCGATGGATAATACTGACATTGCACACAAGATCTTTGACTTGCTGGGCGACACAGCCCGCAGCACTGAAGCCGTTCACGAGTCAGGTGAGGCCGAAGACGATAGCGAAATTTGTTCGTTTAAAGATTCGTGGCGCTGCTAAATTAGCGCCACTTAGTAACCCGTCAATTCCATAAATCCAACGCCAGAATGGGTGCCGGTAATATCGATGGCACCCTCATAGTACTCAAACCTGCCTAGGTTCCACTGCTGTTGTTTTTGCGGTTTTGTGGTTATATCAATCTTTAATTCCGGGATCTTAAGCGACCATTCTGAAGGAAAGTCTCTGCCGTTAAATTGTGACTGTGCAATCGGCACGAAATTAAATTGATCGGGTACCAAGCTTCTCAGCGTTCCCGAAGGTTCAATATACGAGGCATAATAATGCGTCGGTTGATCGTTTAACCGCATGCGAAACACCATGACTTTATGACCGGAGTCTAGATGCATCGACAACCAATCCCATCCGGCCGTCGACGCATCAATCAATTGTGATGTCCATTCGTGATCAAACCAGCCATCACCAACCAGTTTGCTGGTTTTTCCCGCTTCCTGTATGTGACCCGTTACCTTGATAAAAGGTTGGCTATAGTAATAGGAAGCGTGGCTACCGCTGGCTGATTTTTGACTGTAACCATCCTGTCCATGCAGGACAAGCGGGCCAACAGAGGATAGGGTAAGGTCTACGTCGACGCCTTGACTAGAGACCGATAGTCTTGCTGGCAGCAAGGCTTCCGATTGAGATCGCCACACCCAGTCATCCATACGAATAGTAAACGGATTTGAGGATACGCCAGCGTGCGCTAGACCCGTGCGCGCAAACCGCTCCTCAAACACATGACCTAGCGGAGTATGGATTGACAGGTGTCCCATATATAACTGCCCATCTGACCAAGCGTTTTCTCGATTATTGCCCTGATTAAACCTGAACAGTGTGTATTGCAAGGCATACATTTGTTCAGGTCGGTCAGGGTTGTGCAAATTGGTTGTGAAATACCACCATTCAATTGCATGTTCAGTATGCGGGAGATGATCTTCTGGAAACACCAGTTTTCGGTCTGCGGTAACGCGTGTATTAACTTGACTGTCAGACAAGATGCCGCCATACAGGCCTGTTGTTGGTTTTTCTTGTGGTGTTTCTTCGGCGTCCGGTGAACACCCCCATATTAAGGCAATCAGCACAGCATAAACTGTTCCAGTGATCCCCCTTGTTACTCGGCGCATTGCAATTGTTCCTTTACCGAGAAGCGCTGCGTTTTCACAATCGGCCATAGAGAAATAAGAGCTGTCAAGAGGAGACTTACCGATACTGCTATCGCCATTGCTGACCAAGATATTTGCAGCGGGAATAACCAATTAAATGCGGCAATGTTCAAACGACTCACTAACAGCCAGCCCAATATGATCCCAAAAGGGATTGCAAACAGCGCGGTGAGTACCACGATAAGCATGTATTGGCCAAATAAACAGGTTGTTATCGTCAGCTTCGATACGCCGAGACTGCGCAGAATTGCGCCACTAAGTTGATTTTGCTTTTGTAACAAGATGATAGACGTGACCAGTGATAACACGGCGACTAGCAAGGTAATCAAGTTTAGTGCATCCGTGATCTTAAAGGTTGTATTGAACGCTGATACGCTAAGTTTGAGGATATCTGCTCGGCTCAGCAGGTTCAGCGACTGACGCACAGGTTGTAGTGTTGATTCCAGTTCGGTTAGACTCGTTGAGTGAGCACTCAGACCGTTGAGTTTTAGCTCAAATTGCGCGTTCTTGCTCCAGCGCAGTAGCGCAGGTGTCGCAAGCAGAATTTGTTCTTGAGTATTGCCATAGTCATGGTGAACGCCAACGACCTTATAGCTTTTCGTCCTATCAGCACCACCCAGCTGTATATGATCATTCAGCGCAATACGATGGCGAAATGCCATCTGCTGATTAATGAACACGCCAGTGCCTTGCGCAAAAATACTCCCAGCATCAGGGAGAGCTTGATGAACGGTTAAGCCTTCAAGATAGCGTTTATCTGTCGGGTAGCCATACACAGCGGTGTGGCGCAGCAGATGCGAGGTGTTTACTATCACGTCCATATTGGTTTGCAGCCTTTGAAAATGTTGAATGCCACGCTTATCAAGCATATCACTGGCTTGTTCTAACGTTTGTTGGTCGCCTGATACGTAGTAGTCGGCAACTAATCGGCCTTCCAGCCAATTCATGGTTGCGGTTCGGAAACTGTCAACCATGAGGTTCATGCCAATATGGGTAACTAAAGCAATGAAAAAAGCCGCAATCGCTAAGCGCGAGTGTTTGGCCAATTTTTCTGAGTGAGCGATTGACCAATGCATAATCGGAAGTAATGAAGGTTGAGTGACGCTCTGGTCAACCCCGCGTCGTTTGGGTGACGTTAGTGTTGTGAATAATCTGAGCAGTAGCGGATAACCTGCAAATAAAAACAAAATCCCAGTGACAAGAGTAGCTGCGATCATCAAGTATGCGCTTTCAGTTGACGGGGGAAGGTTAACGAGTCCGATGGACACAAATGCACAAAGAGTGAGTAACCCTATGAGTATCCTGGGATTCGATGGTTGCTCGTGGTGTGATCTAAAACGCAACTGTTGATTAAGTTGGCGCAGCGGAAAAATCGCCGCCAATACCGTTGCAATTAAGCTGGTACACAACAGGGGAAGCATTAAATTCAGACCTGAAATACCGAACAAGTCAACATTGACCCGGTAGAGCGCCGTCAGTGTTGTGGATACTGCAGGCACCAGCAGAAGAGAAAGATGATAGCCCAATGCTAATCCCACAAATGTAGCAATTGTGGCATAGACACAGAGCTCGAAGAGCTGAAGTAGAAATAGCAATCGCCTGGAGAGCCCTAATTGGCGAAGTGTCCTCAATAGCGGGAGTCGTTGGCTGAGAAGAAGGTTTAGCGCATTGACGACAATAAACAAGCAAACCAAAAACATCACCATCGACAGCGCCAACAAGCTCAAGTGAAAACTGCGCGTTGATGCGATTGCATCGCCAACACTTACTACCGGGCGAATATTTGCTTGGTTGTTAATCAGGTTTTGCCACATAACCTGACGCTCGACGGGCTCAAATACCAAGAACTCTGGTTTAAGTGCTATTCCAAGATTGGCAAAATGGTGCAAATCGACGATCACAACGTATTCATTTCTATCTATTTGGCTCAGGTTAACGGTTGGCAGCGCAGTTAAAGCGGATAGGGTGGGGTGTGGGTCGAATAACTGCGGCGTATTTTCTAGCGCCGTATACAGAGCATCGCTTACCGCTTTAATACCACTAAGCGCTAAGAAATCGGGTTGGTGTTCGGGCATCAACGACGCTAAGGCCGGTGCATCTAAGCCTATCGCGGTAACACGTTTAATTTCCCCTGCGACAGTGATGTCAAAGGTTGCCGTTTGATTCGCCACAATTCCAGTGAATCCTGCTTTGCGCAGGTTCGAATAAAGTCGCAGGTGTTGCTCTGTCGACAGTTCGGGCCTTGGGACGATATGCGCGGTAAGCGATTTAGAGAAGTTAATGCCCAACCATTGCTGGCTATTTAATTGATAATCTTGTTGCGCGGCTTGATTGAGCATCAATACTGACGACAGACCGGCGCATCCAATCCCGATGGCTGCGATCACCCAGAGTACCTGTAACCACTGTTGCCTTGCGTGGGATAAGATGACCAGTGCTGTTGATGTCACCATAAACAGGCCTAACTGGCTTCTAGCTTACCAGCGTGCATGTGCAATACTTGGTCTGCTTGATCGGCTACCAATGCACTGTGAGTCACGCACACTAAGCAAGTTGATAATTCTCGACAGGTAGTAAACAGTAATTCGCTTACTCGTTCACTATTTTCTTCATCTAGATTTCCAGTGGGCTCATCAGCAAACACTACTTTGGGTTGATGCGCTAGTGCTCTGGCGATTGCGACGCGCTGTTGCTCGCCACCAGATAACATTGGGATAGGGGTGCTGATGAGCTGTTGCAGCCCAAGTCTCGACACTAAATGCTCGATATACTGCGGATTGAAGCGACCCGATATACGGGCAGTAAACTCAATATTGTCGAGCACATTGAGGCTTTCGATCAGGTGAAACTGCTGGAAAACAATGCCAATTTGGGTACGCCTGTAGTCGTCTAGCTGTGATTCGGTGAGCTGCGGTAAGGATTGACCATCAACCGAAATATGACCGCTATCGGGACTATCTAGACCGCACAGCAGATGCAATAAGGTTGACTTCCCAGAACCGCTCGCGCCTCTGATAGACGCACTTTGGCCCGATTCAACTGACATAGAAAGGTCATGAATAATGGTTCGGATATCACCGTTTACTGTCTGAAATGATTTGGTGATTGAATCAACGCGAATCATACAAGGCCCCTGGGTTCACTATTTATAGTCTTACGTGACAAGGGGTTAATGGATTACTGGTTGATAAAGTCTTCGATGTCTTCGCCAGTAATATTTTTGATTTGAGCGAACAAATACCAAAGTGCCGCGATCAGTAAAATCATGCTTGGGATCACGATAACGGGGTAGCTCAGCGCTGTCATACGGCCGAGTTCTTCGGTGTATTCGGTCGTCCCCGGTGGGCTGACCAAAATGACCTTTGCCAACACATAATTGAGCACGGCAGAGACGAAAAATGAACTGGCAACAATATAAGAGCTAACCGCCACTTTGCGCTCAAACTCGTCCAACCGTCCTTTATCTTTCAATACTTGCGTCAAGTGAGGCCAATTGATGATCTGCTCGTTAAGTACCAAGATTTTAACCAATGGTTTATTGGTGTATTGAGTAATAATCACGGCAAGGCCGATAATTGCCGGTATTGCGGCTTCCTTGATAGCGATATATTCAGCCGGTAATTCTAATAATGAAATGCCGCCGGTGAGAATGACACTGACGATACCAAGCACTGAAAAGGGGTTTACTTTACCTGATTGTTTGAGATCCCATAAGCCGTAACCAATAGGAAAACTCAGCGCCACAACAATACTCCAAGCCGGGCCGAGCCATTCATCTGAACTGGCGTAACTCATTACCACAACAGGAATGACAATATTAAAAATCAGATTGCCAAAAAAGCCATTGTTCTGTTTAGGCTGCTGTGTATTCTGCGTGGACTCAGGTGTATCACTCATACAATTATCATGTCCTTCGAAAATCGAACTGCCAGTATAACGCGGGAAATTATTTTGCCCAGTACCACGCGGCAATCAAACCAGAAATAAAGCCGAATAGATGAGATTCCCAGCTAACGAAACCGGCTACTGGCAAGACGCCAATAACCATGGTTCCATAGGCGAGAGCGACCAACACAGAAACCAGCAGCATCCGTTTCCGTCGGCTACGCCAGCCCGCCAATATGAGGAAACCAAAATAGCCATAGATCAAACCGCTAGCCCCAAGGTGTATAGCACTGCGACCGAATAGCCACACGCAAACGCCAGTCAGCACAATTATCCAGATGCTGATGCCGATGAACCGTCGCTGGCCTTGCAAACCCATTAACGCTATGAATACGATCAATGTGAACCAGTTTGCGAGTAAATGGGCGGGATTGGCATGAATAAAGGGGCTAGAAATGATCATCGGCAGGTAGTGCCATTCCCTCGGAAAAACACCAAAGGCTGCGAGTGAACGTCCAGTTAATAAGTTGATGGCTTCAACTGCGAAAAGCACAACTGTGATGCCGACCAACCATCGAGATTGTTGTTTTACCGATATCCAGCTCATAGTCATTACAAACCCGTTAAAAGTTGCAGAATAGCAAAGCTATGTATAGTTGGAATATGGCTGGACAATAGAATTGTAAGTAAACCTGTCAACGTTGCTTTTATGGGGTTAAATCTTAAACCCCCAATAAACATTCGAATTCCAATGTTTATCTACGGTGAATATGCTGTTTTTTTGAGCGTCGGATTTTTTTACAAGGTTTGGCTTTGAAGACGTAGTTATATCGCGCTATTAACCATAAGTATCTGTTAAAAATGCAATAAATTGCAACGGAATACTATTTGCTTGGCCTTTCGCTTATTAGTTTGGAGCAGTATCTAATGGAAAAGTGGTTTAAAGCCTATATTTTTGCTTTTTTCATGGGCTTGTCAGGGGTTAGTAATGCCGCTGTTGTCTATGTGTTGGGGGGACGATTTGTCCGAGGACTATGTTAACCCTTATCTTCAGTCTCAAGGACATACCGTGTTATTTGATTCGAGTTACTACAACTGGAACGGTGTAATTCCAAATAGCGCTGAAGTTGTTCTGTATCTTGCGGGTTATGAGTATGGCGACGATACCGGTGAGGATGGAAATCCGGAGCTGGCAAACCAATCGCTGCTTAGTTTTGTTGCCGCGGGTGGTGGTTTGATATTCACCGAGTGGTACGCATATAACGAGCTTGATGAGCCATTAACGCAACTACTCCCCGTTGAATATGATGGCGATTATTTGTACCAAACGGACTGGAACGTATCTAATGGCTTTCAAAACCATCCTCTCGTAACCGAATTATTCTCGAGTAGTTTTGTTGAAGGCGATGGCAGTGAAGATTCCTATTCATTAGTCAAAGCGCTAGAAGGGACTACTGTGGTGATGGAAAATGCCGAAGGTGTACCTATGCTGTCTTACACAGAAAAGCATGGTGGCACCGTCATACACGTGAATGATGGACTCACTTATGATGGGTTTATCAGTCAAAACATTCTGTCTGTGTTAGACAGCTCAGTTAAGTTTGCTGCGAATGGCCCAGTCAACGTTTCTGAGCCAGGAATATTGGCATTAATGCTACTTACCTTGGCGGGCATAAGACGTCGCCACACATAAAATTCTTGGACTCATTGCCCAAAAAGCGCAACAAGAGCACTATTTGTTGCGCTTTTTTGTGTCCGGTGATTACAAAATGATATGCGGTAAATAGCGCGATAGGTCTTGCGTAATCGGCGATTGATCTTCTCGGACAGATATACCGGCGGCTTTATCATTCACTAACCAGCTACCTATTAACGTATAATTTTGTTCAAACTTTGGCAGTGGAGTGAAGGCTTGGATAATGTGTCCTTCTTCTCCATACGGGCCATCTGTTTCGCTAAGCGTATCGCCATCTTGTGTAATTTTGATGTTAGCGCCTTCACGAGAAAAGATCGGTTTATGCACCCAGCGTTGTCCGCTTTCCAGCGTTACGGAACCTGCAGAGACCTCATCACTAAAAAACGCAGGGAGTAAATTGGGATGATTTGGAAACTTCTTCCACAGTGCGGGTAGCAGCGCTTTATTCGACAGTATTGCCTTCCACATTGGCTCTAACCATTGGGTTTGAGCCGCCACAAGGTGCTCGGCAAACGATTCTCTTAACATGAATTCCCAAGGGTAGAGCTTGAAGCAATAATCTAGCGTGTAATCGTCGAGGTCGGTAAAGCAAAGGTCTCTATCGTCGGTCGCCAGGCCGATATCCTCAACGTACACAAAACGCGTGTCAAACCCGGCCTCTGCGGCACAATCTTGAAGGTACTGCACGGTACCTCGGTCTTCGACCGTGTCTTTGCAGCAACTGAAATGCATATGCTGGGTTTGATAATACTGACCAATTTCCACGAAACGATTGACGAGCTTTTCTTGTAACGAATTAAACTGGTCAGATTGACGGGGCAGAGCGCCGCGTTCGACATTATCTTCCAACCACAACCATTGCCAAAACCCTGATTCGTATAGGGAGGTTGGGGTATCGGCATTATTCTCGAGAAACTTGGCTGGACCTTGGCCGGTATAGGCGAGGTCTAGTCGAGAATAAAGCGAAGGTTGTGCGTTGCGCCAAGAGTCGGCGATGGCCTGCCAGTGCATTTCAGGTATTTGAAACTGACGGAGTAATTGCTCTGAAGCGATTACGTCGTCGACCACAGCTAGGCACATTTGGTGAAGTTCCTCGGTGGGCTCTTCTAGATCACGCTCAATTTGCGCTAGGGTAAACTGATAATAGGCAGACTCATCCCAGTAGGGTTCACCGTACATGGTGTGAAAGTGAAAGCCAAAATCAGCGGCGCGCTGGCGCCAACCTGGGCGCTCCGCGATGGGTATGCGCAGCAAATTAGCCGCCCCAGCTAGACTTACGAGAAGAGCTGCTCCACGACGATTTAGCGCGTACACTGCTACCGAAACCACCGCGTTTCATAGTGCGGCTGACGGTCGGCTTCTTGTTAAACGTCGATTCACGGACCTTGTACCTGCGGTCTCTGATATCGCCCTTAAATACCGTGCCATCCGCTAGGATCCAACGTGAGCGAAAAGGCGAGTGGCGGCTGTAAGACGTATAAATTGGCTGATGATAATAACGCGAGGGTGACAATAAATTACTCACCATGTAGCCGGCCATGAACGGCATAAAAAACGAACCGGAATCGGTGTCATACACGCGACATTGATTAGGGCCGAATTCGTACTCACAATCGTATTCACTGGCAAATTTAGGACCCGTACGAATCGCTTCTGCGAGCGCATCTTCATACGCCGCTCGACAGACATCCGCTGCGGAAGGGTTTTCGTCAATACACTCATCTACCGAGGTGTAAATCATCGCATCTTGCCGATCACTGCCACACGCAGACAGAAAAATACTTGCGACACCGAGCGCCAAAGGTTTTACCGCAAAGCGTTTGCGCATGCGGTTTATATTAATCGAGGTACTGCGTTTTGTTTGAGTCATTGCACACCTCCCTTAATAGGTCATGCAAGCTGCATTGAGTAAGCCTACTGCGATAGATACAGCAGCTAGCATGATACCTGCTGAGACTTCATCGTTATTAATACGCTCTGCTATTTTGGGCATAAATGTGAAGCGTAAAATTGCAAATGCTAGTGCTTGCGCGATGATCGCGATGACGCCCCAAATGGCAAAGTCTAACAAGGATGCTGAGTTCGACACGGCGCCTGCAAGTGCAATCGCAAAACCGACCATTGCGCCGCCAAAGCCTATTGCAGCGGCATTACTTTGCTTTTCCTTGACGAGTTCCCACTCATCATGAGGCGTAACAAAGGCATAAATGATTTTAAACACGAACAAAAATACGATGCTCAGGCCAAAGTACAAACCAAAGTTACCTAAGCCAGCAATTGAATCGAGTAGTGCGTCCATGAAAACTCCTATGGTTTTTTTGAGTTAACCGTTAATTTTTATATCGCTGGGCTGTATGTCAAACCCAGTGCTAATCACCAAACATCGATCGTGGTTGTAGCCAACAATCTTTTCCTCACCCGCCACAAGCAGAGACTCGGCAGTGTCATCGTCTAGTAATCGTTCATACAACATCATAAATTGGTCGGTTTTACTAGTGTCACCATCTTCCTCGTAAGTGGTTTCAGTGACGGCAATCGGTGGAGATATTTCGCCAACCGCATCCCAAACACGTGTGAAAGTCGTGTCTTCAAGTTGGTAGTGAGGTTGGGAGATTTTGTTATTCAGTGCGTCTTGCCACTGCGCCTCATTGCCAATCGTAAGTGTCTCGTAAAAATACCAGAGCTTCACGTCGGATATGTGCGACTCAGTATCGCCACCATCCAAGACAACTTGTAAAAAAGCATCATCATCAGTATAAAAACGCAGCATTTTTCCACCGCTATCCAGCGGCGCTTCTCCTACGGCTTGAATGATGTGTTTGGTAGCCGGGCTCTCTATGGTTAACTGCGGCACTATTAGGCGCATCTTTAGGTCGTCTAATTCAAACGAGCCACCCAAATACAAGCCCATTATTTCGGGAGATTTAGGTTTAGTTTCAGTTGGCTTGGCAAACCATTTTTTAAACATTAGCGCCTCCTATTTTACACGGATGCCAAACGTGACCAATCGACGTCATTGATCCGCTGGTCGGCAATGTAAAACAATTTGTCTCCACCTTTTATAGATTCAGACAAGCTCGGGTTGACCCGCATGTTGCGATAATCGCCTTGCGGGGCAAAACCAATAAATATCGCTTCATAGTGTCGCTTAAAATTAATAAATAATGCGTCTAGTGGCACAGCTTCTTGCTGAGCAGGAACCGTTATAGAGTATTGCGCCTGGCCCTCTTGCACATCCAACAAGTCGTGATGCAGCACACTTGAGCCTGGGTCGAAGGCTGATTTGGCCAGCATCTCCACAGCAACACTCGGCGTGCATTCAACGTTTGGACAGTGCTGCTCTAACAGCTTAGATAAATTTTCATCGTGGAAATACGCAACTAAATGCGCATTCGGATTGCGCTTCGCGCAATATAGCGACGTTGTCATCGTGACATCGTCCATTGGGTTATCAATGATAATGGTGCGCGCACTAGAAACGCCTGCTCGATCCATTTCATCATCATTAAATGAGCTGACTTTGACGAAATCGATATCTCCTGGCATCGGATTGCTGACATCAGCTCGTACACACAGCACAATGTCAGGATTGTCGTTAGACTCACTGCGCTCTTCGAGTAAGAGTTTCAGTAACTGCAGCGTTCGGTTTTCATTCCAGCCTATCACCAGAATATGGTCGCTAACGGATAAATTTTTCAAACCTAACACTCCCTTTTGCCATTGCATTGAGACCCAACTAGCGATTCGGCCCACAACCAAAGCGAAAATACTAAGACCCAGCGGAATAACGTATATTGCGACGATAAATTTGCCCATTGGTGTGGTGGGAGATAAGTCGCCATAGCCAACAGTTGAGCCTGTAACCGCCAACCAATAAATAAAGTCATGTGTATTGAGTAGCGCTTGTTCGTCCGCTAAGTAGAGCAAGCCCCAGCTAGTCGCTGCATAAAACACAAGCGCCAGTACAATCGTGTACCAGCGCGCTTCTGCAAAATACTGCAGCATGACTTTGCGGACTCTAAGCCATAAGGTCGTGCCACTCATTAGTGTGCTATCACCGATTACTTGCCAAGAATACGGCTGAGTTCGTCGTCAGCAGATGATTGACCACCTTTGATTCCAGCATCGGCTAGGCGCTTTTCCAAATCATCAGTTGATTCACTGGTCGCGAGCTCCTCCGCCGCTTCTAATTCCGCGTTGCGCAAGTTCTGACGCTCTTGAATACGCTGCAGTGATTCAGTTGCTGTTTTCATCTTGCTATTGGCACCCATGTGACGCGAAGAAACGGCTACTTGCGCTTTTTGCACTGACTCAGTCGCCTTTACCATGTCAACCTGTTGCTCAAGGCGGCGCAAGTTAGCTTTGGCTTGTGAGATATTTCCCGCAAGTTGGGTTTCGGACTGCTTGAACTGGTTTAAATAAGTCTGTTCGGCTTCCAACTCTACTTTTAAGTCGGATACTTTTTGTGCGCAATCCAGCGCTAATTGACGATCAGTATCAATCGCTTTTCGAGCGTGCTCTTCATATTGAGTGATGCTCGCTTGAATGCTGTCGACTTTTTGCTGGGCTAATTTGCACTTCGCTAAAATCTGAGTGCGAGCGTGATCAGATTTACGTAATTCTTCTTTCGCTTCGCGGATTTCTTGTTCGAGAATCCGAATGGCTTGGCTATCTACCACGGACTGTGCAGCTTCATTGGCACCGCCTTTCACTGCCGTTACAAGTTTTTGCCATACTGACATGTGATACTCCTTTGCGATTTACGCAGATACGTTTAAATGAGACTGATATGCATCGATGAAAGATGCGACATTTTGGAACAGTGTTTCAATTTCAATCAGCACACTCTCCGCTTTCGATTGTGCACTTAATGCACCAAAGGCTGTGTAATAGTCTTCTCCGCCAACACTCGAGATACCCACTGTAGTGAGTGGAAACACCATATGCGTGCGCAAAATCTCATCGTTCAAGGCGTTCGTATCCTGCACTTCGCTCACGGCGAACAACAAGCTCTCAACTAGTATTTGTTCTCCACTAATTGCTAACCAGGCATCAATCCCATCTTCATTGGCAATCAACAAACAGTGCTCTTCCTCAGTCACTACGTATTGCTCTTGCTCGGCAAGTAATTCCGACAGTTGTTGCAAGTTCCAGCTCATTGACTTTTTCTCCTATAGTCGTAAGTGCGTTACCACTGTAACCTTGTTTGCTGAATAAAACTATTACACTGACAAACCGTATTCGACATTGTTGCATTGCATGTGCGTAAACTTGTCGAGACGTTCTGTTCAACGCCATAAAAGTGTAGCCATGATGAATTAAATTTGTCAAACTATAATTTATTCAAAAGGGTAAAATAAGATACTTTTGTAAAATATAATTCACAAATGTGAGGTTTTATGACTCAGCTAAGCACTAAAGAATGGCGCAACCTCGTGCAGCGTTTGATCAAGATTGAAATGTCGCGTCAAGACGTGCGTTATCAGGAGTTGAGCGAGCGTCTGGCAGCGATTGGCATCTGTCAGACTGCCGATAACCTGCGCAATAAAGTGAATAAAGGCATTTTAGGTGCTGATTTATTGTTACAGATTATGTCTGTATTAAATGTGAAAGATATTCCATTGGCTGAGATGCACGCCATGTTTGTCCAGCGCTAGTTTGCAGGACTACGGACAAAAAAAAGCCCGGGCTGAGCCGGGCAAAGTAGAAGTTAGGAGAACACACGATTACGTAATGTTGATTATAATTTAGACTATTTGTTCGAACATTTCGACGTGAACTGCGTATCAAAATCGCATTGCAGGTATCATTTTTGATACGTAAAATGCGCACCTAAATTGGGTCCTAAATCGACTCTCACCGCTCAACAACGGCGCTCTAGCAATGAAATTATCTGACTTTTCCTTTGAACTTCCCGAAAACTTAATCGCGAAATACCCAACTGAAGATCGCACCGCAAGTCGCTTATTAACACTCGATGGAAAAAATGGCGTGGTAAAACATTGCCAATTTACCGATATTCTGGATCTGGTAAACGAACATGATGTGCTGGTATTCAATAATACCAAAGTAATACCCGCGAGATTGATGGGCCAAAAGTCGACAGGTGGGCAAGTTGAGGTCCTAATTGAGCGGATTTTACAAGATGATTTAGCGCTGGCGCATGTGCGCGCGAGCAAAGCGCCAAAGCCTGGTTCGATGTTGCGCTTGGAAAATGCCATCGATGTAGAGGTCGTTGGGCGCCGAGACGCATTGTTTGAGCTTCGATTTGTCGGCGACGAGTCAGTTTTACACGCGTTGGAGTCGCATGGGCATATGCCGTTGCCACCATACATTGATCGGCCTGATGAAGATGCCGACAAAACCCGTTATCAAACTGTGTACAGCGAAAAGCCTGGCGCTGTCGCTGCGCCGACGGCTGGGTTGCATTTTGACGATGCGATTTTGCAGCAGTTAACCCAAAAAGGCGTTACATTGGCATTTGTGACCCTGCATGTTGGGGCTGGAACGTTTCAACCCGTGCGTGTTGACAACATCGAAGAGCATACGATGCACGCCGAATATGCAGAGGTTCCGCAGCAAGTCGTTGACGCAGTTGCACAGGCCAAAGCCAATGGGGGACGCGTGATCGCGGTGGGAACAACGTCAGTGCGATCACTTGAATCGGCCAGTGCAGACGGCGAGCTAAAACCTTTCTTTGAAGACACATCAATCTTTATTTATCCGGGCTATCACTTCAATGTGGTTGACGCCATGATCACCAACTTTCATTTACCAGAATCGACGTTAATGATGCTTATTAGCGCTTTTGCGGGTAGGGATAATGTAATGAGCGCCTATCAACAAGCAATCGAGCAGAAATACCGCTTTTTCAGCTATGGCGACGCAATGTTCATTGAAAAAGCGGATAGTGCATGACCTTCCTCAGATAACTGGTATAATCGCGCCCCAAAATTAAACCTCTGATCGATGGGATCGATATGCAGTTTAAACTGTTAAACACCGACAAAGGCGCGCGTCGCGGTCAGTTGGTGTTCGAACGTGGTGTGGTAGAGACACCTGCATTTATGCCGGTAGGCACATACGGCACTGTTAAAGGTATGACGCCAGAAGAGTTAGATAGCTCTGGCGCGCATATTTGTTTAGGTAACACTTTCCATCTGATGTTGCGTCCTGGAACAGGGATTATTAAGCAACATGGCGACTTGCACGATTTTATGCATTGGCAAAAGCCAATCCTTACTGACAGTGGCGGCTTCCAAGTCTTCTCGTTAGGAGATCTACGTAAAATAACCGAAGAAGGTGTGACATTTCGCTCACCCATCAATGGCGAAAAAATCCTACTGACGCCTGAAAAGTCAATGCAGGTGCAACGTGATCTCGGCTCAGACATTGTCATGATTTTTGATGAATGTACGCCATATCCGGCGACCGAACAGGAAGCGCGGACGTCGATGGAATTGTCGCTGCGTTGGGCAAAGCGCAGTAAAGCAGAACACGGCGACAGCAAATCCGCGTTGTTTGGCATCGTGCAAGGTGGAATGTACGAGAATCTGCGTGATGTATCCCTAGAAGGGTTACTAGAAATCGGTTTCGATGGTTATGCCATCGGTGGTTTGTCTGTTGGTGAGCCCAAAGACGACATGATGCGCGTAATCGAGCATACCGCTCCGCAAATTCCGGATGACAAGCCTCGCTACCTGATGGGCGTAGGCAAGCCAGAAGATATTGTCGAAGCGGTCAGGCGCGGTATCGATATGTTTGATTGCGTAATGCCAACCCGCAACGCAAGAAACGGTCATTTATTCGTTACTGAGGGTGTTATTAAGATACGCAACGCTGCACATAAGACAGATACGCGTCCATTGGACGAAAATTGTGACTGTTACACTTGTAAAAATTATTCGCGTGCATACTTACATCACTTAGACAAGTGCAACGAGATCCTCGGTGCACGGTTAAATACGATTCACAATTTGCGATATTATCAACGCGTAATGCAAGGTCTTCGTGACGCTATCGATGCCAACGCTTTAGATGAGTTTGTCGCCGATTTTTACGCCAAGAAAAACATGCCGGTACCGGCACTATAACAACAATTAGTTGGGGAATTTTATGAGTTTTTTTATTTCTGACGCACACGCACAGGCCGCCGGCAACCCGCAGGGTGGTGGTTTTGAGATGATCATCATGCTGGTGGTCTTCGGCTTGATTTTCTATTTCTTGCTATATCGTCCGCAAGCAAAACGCGTGAAAGAGCACAAGAACCTCGTTTCGTCTTTGAGTAAAGGCGACGAAATTCTCACTCAAGGTGGTCTGGTTGGAAAGATCACTAAGGTTGCCGATGACAAAGACTTCATCGAAATTTCACTAAATGAATCGAACAATATCGTAGTCCAAAAGACCGCGGTAACAGCCGTACTACCAAAAGGTACGATGAAAGCTATTTAAACTATGTAGGCTTGATCTGATATCAAGCCGCAAAGGAATGTTGTTGTGTTAAATCAAAATCCTTTATGGAAAACACTGCTGGTACTCGTCGTAATGTTCGGTTGTGCGTTGTATGCGCTGCCGAATATCTATGGAGAAGATCATGCCGTGCAAATTTCGGCGGGTAGAAACGCAGAAGTTACCGAAAACCTTGTGGGCCAAGTCACTGACAGTTTGGCTAGCGCAAATATACAGGCTAAGCGCATTGAGTTCGCAAATGACCAGATTCTGGTACGTGTCGCCGACGGTGATGTGCAGTTGCAAGCCAGAGAGTTGTTGCAGCGCGAGCTTGGCGATGACTATTTCGTCGCGATGAACTTAGCGCCTGATACGCCGGAATGGCTAGCCAGTATTGGCGGTGCGCCAATGAAGCTGGGTTTGGACTTGCGTGGTGGTGTCCACTTCCTAATGGAAGTCGATATGAACTCAGCCATTGGCAAGGCGCTCGAAGATGCTCAAGGTGATTTCAGAACGGCTTTGCGTGAAGAAAAGATCCGCTATCGCTCAGTTAAAGCGACTGACAATGGTGTAGATATTGTGTTTCGCGACCAAGAAACACTCGATCAAGCAGAATTCTTCCTCAAAAATCGCAACCGTGATTTAGTTTTTACGGAACGCAGTGGCCTGCGCTTGCAGGCAACGTTTAGTGAACTGCGTTTGGCTGAAATTCGCGATTACGCGGTTAAGCAGAATATCACCATTATCCGTAATCGTGTAAACCAACTAGGTGTCGCTGAACCACTGGTACAAAAGCAGGGAGCTGACCGCATTGTCGTACAACTGCCCGGTATCCAAGACACTGCGCGTGCAAAAGAAATCCTAAACGCCACGGCGACGCTCGAGTTCCGTATGGTTGACCAACGCAACGACATTCGCGATGCCTTGAATGGTCGCGTTCCGGCGAGTTCCCAGCTTATTGAGGACCGCAATGGCGTGCCGCAATTGTTGGAAAAGCGCATTATGCTAACCGGTAACCACATCATTGATGCCAGCAGCGGTGTCGATGAATATGGCATTCCGCAGGTCAATATCTCGTTAGACTCTGACGGTGGTAATAAGATGTCGCGTAACACGCGCGGCAACATTGGTAAGCCAATGGCTACGGTATTTATCGAGTACAAGTCCACGGGTGAACGCGATGCGAATGACAAATTAGTGTTTGAAAAACACGAAGAAGTCATCAACGTGGCAACGATCCAAGCGCAATTGGGTAGCAGCTTCAGGATCACAGGTCTTGACTCACCGAAAGAAGCGCGCGACTTGTCGTTACTCTTGCGCGCCGGTGCCCTGATCGCACCGATTCAAATCGTTGAAGAGCGTACGGTTGGTCCAAGCCTAGGTAAAGAAAACATCGAATTGGGCATGCAAGCAATTATTTGGGGTATGGCGCTGGTTCTGGCATTTATGTTGGTGTACTACAAAGCGTTCGGCGTGGTTGCAAACATCGCTCTGGTCGGCAACATTGTGATGATTGTCGGTATCATGTCGATGATCCCTGGTGCTACATTAACGCTTCCTGGTATGGCGGGTATCGTACTGACCGTTGGTATGGCAGTTGATGCCAACGTACTGATATTCGAGCGTATCCGCGAGGAAATTCGCGATGGACGAAGTCCGCAGCAGGCCATACACCACGGTTTCGACAGTGCTTTCTCTACCATTTTAGATGCCAATATTACCACTTTCATCGCAGGTTTAATTCTGTTTGCTGTAGGGACTGGGCCAATCAAAGGCTTCTCAGTCACCTTGATGATTGGTATTGCGACGTCGATGTTTACCGCAATCATTGTTACGCGCACGCTAGTTAACCTCATTTGGGGTGGGCGCCGTGTTGAAAAGCTGGCAATTTAAGGAGAAATATTATGCAGTTACTTAAATTAACCAGCACTGTTAACTTCATGTCGCTTCGAATTCCGGCGATGGTGTTATCGACGATTTTGATCATTGGTTCGATTACCGCGTTAACCGTCAATAAATTGAATTGGGGCTTGGATTTTACCGGCGGGACTTTGATCGAAGTCGGTTACGAGCAAGCCGCTGACTTGGCGCAAATCAGGCAGCAGCTGACCCAAGCGGACTTTGCCGATGCGATCGTGCAAAACTTTGGTAGTAGCCAGGATGTATTGATCCGAATTGCACCGCGAGAAGGGGTTAACTCAGCCACGATTGGCGATCAGATCCTGGCGGCACTGCGAACGGGTGATGCTAGCGTAGATATGCGTCGTATTGAGTTTGTGGGTCCGAATGTGGGCGAGGAGCTTACCGAGCAAGGTGGTCTCGCCATGCTTGTTGCCTTAATCTGTATCCTTATTTACGTAGCGATGCGATTTGAGTGGCGGTTTGCCCTTGGTTCAGTGGGCGCTTTGGCGCACGACGTTATCATCACCTTAGGCCTGTTCGCGGTATTGCAACTTGAGTTCGACTTAACCATCTTAGCCGCGGTACTCGCGGTGATCGGTTACTCGTTGAACGATACGATTGTTGTATCGGACCGGATTCGTGAAAACTTCCGCAAAGTGCGTAAAGGTGGTCCAGAGGAAATTATCAATATCTCGTTAACACAGACGCTTAACCGTACGATCATTACCTCATTGACTACAGTGTTGGTATTGTTAGCCTTGTTCTTCAAAGGCGGTGCACTTATCCACGGCTTCGCAACAGCGTTGCTGTTTGGTGTCGTTATCGGTACTTATTCATCTATCTATGTGGCGAGTTCAGTGGCACTGAGCTTGGGTATCAGTAAAGAAGATCTGATGCCTCCGCAGGTTGAGAAAGAAGGCGCTGACCTCGAAGAGATGCCGTAGCACAGACGTTTGGCTTTGCTGAACTGAATGAATCTACAAAATCCCACTGCTGTGTGCAGTGGGATTTTTTTTGCGCTGGAATTAACCCTAATCCTCAAACCCACTTTTCACCCTTGATTTGATACAAGTTGGCAATGTTTGCGTAGTCCACCTAATACATTGTGTTTTTTAAGGGTTGATGGGTGAAAGTTTTAATTGTTGTTCTGGTGGCTTTGTTTATCTCGGGCTGTTCTGTATTTGGTGATAATGGCGTTGAGTCTGCCCCGTATACCGTTATCCATAGCGATGACGCCAAGCAAATTGATGTGCGCAACTATGAATCAATGATTCTCGTTTCTGCGAGTAGCAAAGATGGTGACAACCGCGCCTTTAGGAAGCTATTTAAGTACATTGCCGGTGAAAACAAAGGCACACAAGAAATTGCCATGACGGCACCTGTGTTCATTGACGGCAGTGATCAAGGCCGTGAAATTGCCATGACAGCGCCAGTGTTCATGTCTGACAGTGTTGATGAACCGAGTATGTCATTTGTTATGCCGAGTGATTTTACGTTGGCTACGACTCCTGAACCCCTCGATACTAGTGTGACCATAAGTGAAGTTAAGAACTATAAGGTCGCCGCGATAAAATTCAGTGGTACGTTGCGGCGAGGCAATGTTGAAGAACACACGCGAATTCTGCGTAACTGGCTCGATAGTAATGGCTATGAGCAGATTGGCGCGCCGGTAAAAGCCGGTTATAACGGCCCGTTAACCATTCCGTTTTTACGTCACAATGAAGTTCTGATCGAAATCAAATAGCACAGATACAAAAAAGCTCTGGTGGGAGGCCGCACCAGAGCATGTTGGGCTGACGGCAACTGGATTATTTTAAGTGCTTGACCAATTGTTGCACAACTCGTGGACTTCCGGCTACGATTTCACCGCTGTAAAGTGGGTCGTTGTTGCCTTTGAAGTCTGTAACCAAGCCGCCTGCCTCGCGAACTAACAGTTCACCGGCGGCAATATCCCATGGGTTAATGCCTTTCTCCCAATAACCGTCATAGCGACCTGCAGCCACATAGGCCATGTCTAGTGCTGCTGAGCCACTGCGGCGGACATCACCCGCTGCGGCAAAAATTTGGGTGAATTGCGCATTGAACTCGGGCATAAGTTCTTTTTGTTTAAACGGAAATGCTGTTGCAAGCACCGTCTGATTCAAATCACGCGCTTTTGAAGCGCGAATTCGGTAACCATTGAGCTGTGCACCTGAACCCTTGCTGGCTGTGAATAGTTCGCCGCGAATTGGATCGAACACAACCGCTTGATCTAGACGGCCTTTGTGCAGAAGCGCAATAGACACACAGAAGTGCGGAATACCCTTGATAAAGTTTGTGGTGCCGTCCAGTGGATCAATCACCCAGGTGAACGTTTCATCATCGCCCTGTTTACCGGATTCTTCACCATAGAAGGCGTGGTCAGGGTATGACTGTTTGATTTTACTGATGATGGCTTGCTCGGCTTCTTTATCGATTTTAGTGACGAAGTCATTGTCACCTTTCGCTTGAGTATCAAGTTCGTCACGGTTTTCAAAACCACGAGCAATTATATTTCCAGCAACGCGCGCCGCGCGCACCGCAATGTTTAGCATCGGATGCATAGTATTCACCATCAGTTGTCAAAGAGCAGAAAAAATTGGCCACAGATGCTGGCCAAAAAACGCGCGAATCCTACCAGATAATCGTGCATTTGCAACGGCTTTATATCTGAATATTAGACCTTAGTGCAATTCTGCCTGTCAGGTATTGCTACATATGATAGACTACGCCGCGATTTTTTGGCTATTCAGCCTTTGGTTCACAATGCGGAAAACTATTGCACATGCTTGAAAATATTCGAATCGTCCTGGTCAATACATCTCATACCGGTAATATTGGTTCGACTGCGCGTGCGATGAAAACAATGGGGTTAAGTCAATTAGTTTTGGTTGACCCGATCTCGCCTCCGGATGGCAAATCTAGCGCGCTTGCTGCTGGTGCGGGTGATGTGTTGGCCAATGCCAAAATCGTTTCCACCCTGGAAGAGGCTATTGCTGATTGTGGGTTGGTGATCGGGACATCGGCGAGAACGCGAACGAATGCGTTGCCCAGTATGTTACCGCGTGAAAGCGCCGCCAAATTAGTCCAAGAAGGGCAAAACTACACCGTGGCATTAGTGTTTGGTCGAGAGAATAATGGTTTGTCCAACGAAGAGTTGCAGCAATGCCATTTCCACACATATATCCCAGCTAATCCAGAATACAGTTCTCTCAATTTGGCCGCAGCCGTGCAGACGCTTTGTTATGAAATCCGTATGGCACACTTGGATATCGACAACCTGCCACCGTCGGCCCAAGAGTACCCGTTAACTGCCGATTTAGAGCGATTCTACTCGCATTTAGAACAGACCTTATTCAAGACCGGTTTCATTGTTAAGAATCACCCGGGTAAGGTGATGGAGAAGTTGCGTCGGTTGTTCAATCGCACACGTCCAGAATCGCTGGAGCTCAATATCTTACGCGGTATCTTATCGTCGATTGACAAAACGGTGGCTCGCCAGTCCAGCCCGGACAAACCGACGCCATCAGATACTGATAATACGGGTGCATAGGTTGTGTTTAGCAGAATAAAGGAAGATATCAAAAGCGTTTTCCATCGCGACCCCGCAGCGCGCACAACGTTTGATGTATTAACCAATTACCCAGGCTTGCACGCGATTTGGATGCATCGACTGGCACACAAACTTTGGCGCCGAGACTGGAAGTGGTTGGCGCGTAGCATCTCTACTTTTTCGCGTTGGCTCACCGGCATTGAGATTCACCCTGGGGCAACTTTAGGGCGCCGATTTTTCATTGATCACGGTATGGGTGTGGTGATTGGAGAGACCGCCGAAATTGGTGACAACGTCACGCTTTATCACGGTGTAACACTGGGCGGTACAACCTGGGATAGCGGTAAACGCCACCCAACCTTGCAAGATGACGTTGTGGTCGGTGCGGGCGCCAAGGTGTTAGGACCGATAACCATCGAACGTGGCGCCAAAATAGGATCCAATTCAGTGGTTGTGCGCGATGTCCCTGCTGGCGCTACTGCGGTTGGGATCCCTGGGCGAGTGATTCAAGCGCCGGCCGAGCTGATCGATGAAAAAGGACGCTTGGATAAACGTCGACGTGATCAAATTGCACAGAAGTATGGTTTTGATGCTTACGCGGTGTCTGCGGACAACCCTGATCCTGTCGCTAACGCGATGGGCGTTATGCTTGATCATGTCCATATGATGGACGCAAAAGTTGAAGAGATGTGTGCGGCGATCCAGGCAATGGGTGGCGATGTTTGCACTAAGTCTCTGCATAGTTTGAGCGTCGAAGACTTCGCCGATACGGGCCTTAAGCCCAATGTGCCGGAAAACAAACAGCAGCAACACGAAGCATTTGATCCAAAGATCTAGTTGGACTGAATAAACTGCGATAAGGGTATTAATACTTGACTAATTTAGTCGGATAAATACTTGACTGTTTTACTAGGTTATGTCAGGATCGCGACCATCGAAAAACCGCAGGAATTCGTATGAAACTGACATCGAAAGGGCGCTACGCCGTGACGGCTATGCTAGATGTGGCTCTGCACTCAGCTAAAGGTCCAGTGCCACTTGCTGACATATCGGAGCGCCAGGAAATTTCTCTGTCTTACTTGGAACAACTGTTTGCCCGTTTGCGCAAAAGCCAGCTAGTCGACAGTGTTCGCGGCCCAGGTGGTGGTTATCTGCTCGGGCGAGACGCATGTGACATCGCGATCGGCCATGTTATCCGAGCGGTAGATGAAACAGTTGATGCAACGCGATGTCAGGGGCAATCGGACTGCCAAGGTGGTGAGCAATGCCTCACGCACAGCTTATGGTCTGATCTGAGTGAACGGATCAGCGTATTTTTGGATGGTATCACTCTCGGTGAATTGATGGCTAAGCGCGACGTTAAGCGCGTGGCGGACCGTCAAGATAAATGTAAAACCAAACCATCCGCACTAGTTAACGAAATTGAAGTCAGCTTACAGCTGTAATCGGAGCAAATTGAATGAGCCAGGTCCAACTCCCTATTTATCTTGATTATTCTTCAACTACGCCTGTAGACCCTCGCGTCGCCCAGAAAATGGCCGAATGTCTAACAACAGAGGGAAACTTTGGTAACCCTGCGTCGCGCTCACACCGCTTCGGTTGGGTTGCAGAAGAAGCCGTTGATGAAGCACGTAATCACATTGCAGATTTGGTTAACGCTGATCCGCGCGAAATTGTATTTACCAGTGGCGCAACTGAATCTAACAACCTAGCTATTAAAGGTGCTGCACACTTCTACAGCAAGCGTGGTAAGCACGTTATTACCCTCAAAACTGAGCACAAAGCAGTACTCGATACAACACGCCAACTTGAGCGCGAGGGCTTTGAAGTTACGTATTTAGAACCAGAGCCAAACGGTATCGTTGATTTGGCCAAGCTGGAAGCCGCGATGCGTGACGACACCGTATTGGTTTCAATCATGCACGTGAACAATGAAATTGGTGTGATTCAAGACATTGCTGCAATCGGTGAACTGTGCCGTTCACGTAAGATTTTATTCCATGTGGACGCGGCACAAAGTACCGGTAAGGTACCAATTGACTTGCAGTCGTTGAAAGTCGATTTAATGTCTTTCTCTGCACACAAAACTTACGGACCTAAAGGCATCGGTGCTTTGTATGTTCGCCGTAAGCCTCGAGTTCGTATTGAAGCACAGATTCATGGCGGTGGTCACGAGCGTGGTATGCGTTCTGGAACACTGGCTACCCATCAAATCGTTGGGATGGGAGAGGCTTTCCGCCTCGCTAAAGAGGAAATGGCGGCTGAAAATGAGCGCCTGTTGATGTTGCGTAACAAGTTGTGGAACGGCATCAAGGATATCGAAGCCGTAACGGTTAACGGTGACATAGAACAACGCGTTGCAGGTAATTTAAACGTCAGTTTTGCCTACGTTGAAGGCGAATCTTTAATCATGGCATTGAAGGATATGGCTGTTTCTTCAGGTTCTGCCTGTACGTCTGCTAGCTTAGAGCCATCGTACGTATTGCGTGCGCTGGGTCTGTCTGATGAGTTAGCACATAGCTCAATCCGTTTCAGCATGGGGCGTTTTACCACAGAGGCAGAAATCGATTATGTGATTGACGTTATTCGCAATGCGATTGGTAAGCTGCGTGAAATGTCACCATTGTGGGATATGTACAAAGAAGGCATCGACTTGGAAAAAGTCGAGTGGGTTCACCACTAAGTATCTGACAACGTTAAGAATACAAGTTAATTAAGAGGCTACAACAATGGCTTATAGTGAAAAAGTTATCGACCACTACGAAAATCCACGTAACGTTGGCTCATTTGATAAAGATGACCCAAGTATTGCAACCGGTATGGTAGGCGCGCCGGCTTGTGGTGACGTAATGAAGCTACAATTGAAAGTGGGTGAAAACGGTATCATTGAAGACGCTAAATTCAAAACCTATGGCTGTGGGTCTGCGATTGCATCTAGCAGTCTTGTGACCGAGTGGGTCAAAGGTAAAAGTATCGATGAAGCGACAGACATCAAAAACACTGATATTGCTGAAGAACTTGCATTGCCGCCGGTTAAAATTCACTGTTCTATTTTAGCTGAAGATGCAATCAAAGCAGCAGTTGATGATTACAAGAGCAAACACAAGTAAGAAGTCCTATGTCTGAGTCACAAGTGGAATATCGCGGTATTAAAGTGTCTGACGCAGCAGCAATGCGCGCCAAATCTTTTCTTGAAAACCGCGGCAGCGGCATCGGTCTGCGATTAGGTGTTAAAACCACAGGGTGTTCTGGTTTAGCTTATGTGCTTGAGTTTGTTGATGAGCTGAACCCTGATGACGAAATGTTCGAGAGCAATGGAGTGAACATCATTATTGATGGCAAGAGTCTCGTTTATTTAGATGGAACGGAGCTCGATTTTGCTAAAGAGGGCCTGAATGAAGGTTTCCAGTTCAACAACCCCAACGCTAACGGCGAATGTGGTTGTGGTGAAAGCTTCAACGTCTGACATTGATGATGTCTAATTACTTTGAACTCTACGGTCTGCCAGAGTCGTTCGAGATCGACCTGGCAGCACTATCGTCTACATATCAACAGCTTCAACGCGTCACTCATCCTGATAAGTTTGCCGGCCAAAGCGAGCAACAGCAACGTATTGCGTTACAAAAAAATGCGCAGGTCAGTGATGGCTATCAAGCACTTAAATCACCTGTTCGTCGCGCCGAACATTTACTTTCGCTAAGAGGAATTGAGCTCGCTGGCGAGACTCAAACAATGCAGGATATGGATTTCTTAATGCAGCAAATGCATTGGCGTGAAATGTTGGCCGATATTAACGAGTCGAACGATCCAGAGCAGGTGATCGACGACCTCAACGACGAAGTTGAGCAACAGCTTCGCTTACTGACCAAATCGTTATCAGAATCCTTACAGGTCAATGATGAACAGCACAACCAACTCGCTGCTGATAATGTTAGAAAACTGAAATTCATCTTAAAATTACAAAGTGAAGTTGCGGAAAAAGAAGAGCAACTTCTCTCTTAACACATACAACGACGAGATTTACATAAGCGATGGCGTTATTACAGATTGCAGAGCCTGGACAGAGTGCGGCACCGCATCAGCGAAAACTGGCGATTGGTATTGATTTAGGTACAACTCATTCTCTCGTGGCAACGGTGCGCAGTGGGCAAGCAGAAACATTGCCCGATGAAAATGGACACCATTTATTGCCATCGGTTGTGCAGTACCAAACTGACCAGACCGTGGTGGGGACTGCGGCTTATCAGACTGCAGCAGACAATCCCGAAAATACCATCGTTTCGGTGAAGCGATTTCTAGGTCGCAGTGTCAATGACGTCATGGCGACCTGGCCTAATTTGCCTTACGAATTTGCTCAAGATACTACTAACAACGTACAGATCAAAACGTCACAGGGAAGCAAAAACCCTGTGCAAGTGTCAGCCGATATATTGGTCTGCTTAAAACAACGTGCTGAACACACCCTTGGCGATGACGTCACCAAAGCAGTGATAACGGTTCCAGCGTATTTCGATGATGCGCAACGTCAGGGCACCAAAGACGCTGCTACCCTTGCAGGGCTTGACGTTCTGCGCTTGATTAACGAACCGACCGCTGCCGCATTGGCCTACGGTTTAGACTCGGGTCAGGAAGGTGTTATCGCGGTTTATGATTTTGGGGGGGGTACGTTTGATATTTCAATTCTCCGCTTGACGCGAGGTGTATTTGAAGTGCTGAGCACTGGCGGTGACTCAGCGTTAGGAGGCGATGACTTCGACCACGCATTGGCCGATGCGATTGCCGAACAACTACAGTTCTCTGCAGGGCAAAAAAAGCGTCATTATCGCCACTTAGTCTCAGCAGCCAAAAGCGCAAAGGAAGCATTGTCTGCAGACCCTTCAACGACCATTGATTTGAGTTTCGCCGGGGCGGGGTCAGTCGAGGTTAGTCGCGAGCAATTTGAGCAGTTAGTCCAACCTTTGATAAAACAGACCTTACGGGCCTGTCGCCGGGCGTTACGAGATGCTGAGGTCAGCAAGGAGGACGTGGTAGAAGTCGTGTTGGTAGGCGGTTCAACACGTGTTCCAGCAGTAAGAGCGCAGGTCGCCGAATTTTTTGAGCGTCAACCATTGACCTCGATTGATCCAGACAAAGTCGTTGCCGTTGGCGCGGCGCTCCAAGCGGATATTCTCGCGGGGAATAAACCCGACAGCGATATGTTGTTACTGGACGTATTGCCGCTGTCACTGGGTATTGAAACGATGGGTGGACTCGCAGAGAAAGTAATTCATCGCAATACCACTATTCCAGTTGCCAAAGCGCAAGAGTTTACGACTTTCAAAGATGGTCAAACGGCAATGATGATCCATGTTGTTCAAGGTGAACGTGAGCTGACGGACGATTGCCGTTCACTGGCGCGATTCACCTTAACTGGAATTCCTCCAATGGCCGCTGGAGCCGCGCACATTCGGGTGACTTTCCAAGTGGATGCTGATGGTCTATTGAATGTAACGGCCATGGAGAAATCCTCTGGTGTCAGTGCTGATATTCAAGTTAAGCCGTCTTATGGACTAGAGGAACAACAAATCACCGAAATGCTCAAAGCATCAATGAGTAACGCTAAAGGCGACATGCAAGCTCGGATGTTAAAGGAGCAACAGGTTGAGGCGGCAAGAGTACTCGAAGCACTTGACGCTGCTTTGGCGCAAGACCAAGCACTACTGTCTAATGAGGAGCTTGCACCGTTACAATGTGCGATGCGCACTTTGCGGGAGACTGCGCAAGGTGACAGTACTGATGCCATTAAACAATCTATCGAAGCAGTGGATAATGCGAGTCAGACATTTGCTCAACGCCGGATGGACAAATCCATCAATATTGCCTTAGCCGGGCAGTCGGTCGAAAAGTTATAGTGACTCGGCGTGACCACGCTGAGCGAAACAAACAAAAAGGTTTTTGAAAATGCCACAAGTTATATTTTTGCCACATGAAGAGCTCTGCCCAGACGGTGCGGTATTGGAAGGAGATAGCGGTACTTCTGTTCTCGACGTTGCGCTTGCCAATGGCATCGGTATCGAGCATGCTTGTGAAAAAGTCTGCGCCTGCACAACTTGCCATGTGATCATTCGCGAAGGGTTCGACTCACTTGATGAAAGTGATGAGCTTGAGGATGACTTGCTCGATAAAGCGTGGGGGTTGGAGCCAGATTCTAGACTAGGTTGCCAAGCCATCATTAAGGACGAAGACTTAGTCGTCGAAATCCCGAAATATACAATTAATCACGCCAGTGAGGACCATTAAGCTGGCGTAACGTTTCTTTCAACGGAGGAAATATGCGCGCGCTTCACATTGCTATCACTGCTTTCACGATCATGGTTGTCACTGGCTGTGCCTCTATGGGCGATGGCTCCAAGGCCAGCAAGCGACAGGCCATTCACGCCGTCCAGGCCAAAACACTTTCCCAACTGTACGCTCAAAAACCCGATACTGAAGCGCAAATCAAAAATGCCGAAGGATACGCAGTATTTTCCAATGCCAATGTGAATTTACTGTTTGTTTCGGCGGGCACTGGGTATGGCATCGTCAATAACAATACAAAAGATTCGCGGACCTATATGAACATGGCAGAAGGCGGTGTGGGTTTGGGGCTTGGGGTGAAGGACTATCGGCTCATTATCGTTTTTCATTCTCAACAAGCGATTACCAACTTCGTGGAAAATGGCTGGACCTTTGGTGGCAACGCCGATGCTGCGGCAAAAGCCGCTGACAAAGGCAAATCGGTTCAGACTGAAGCCTATTACGGAGACCTGACGGTTTACACATTAACCGAAAGTGGTCTGGCATTGCAGGCAACCATCAAAGGCACGAAGTTCTGGCCTGATCCCGAGCTAAACTGATTATCAGGTCGGGTTACTGCGCAAGCGGCCCCAGTATGCTCGTCTTACGTGTTTAAAGCCGGTTAGTATGTAGAGAATACCTGTGTTAGTGTGTTACAAAACAGAGGAAGCGCAGTATGGCAGATAAACCCAAATCCGCTGATTTGCATCCCGGTCCGGGTTTTAGAGTCCGCACCGAAATAGATCGAGCAGAGGCTACACTCGTTCGTGAATTGGCTAGTTTCCCTACACCTGATATCTCAGACGAGATGAATCGACTCTATACAATGTCTTTCGATATTGCGAACCACATTAATGCACTTAGTTTTGCTGGCCCAGCCCTTACGATAAAAGTCTTTCCCGGCGATAACTTAATGGTGCATAAAGCAATCGATCTAATTGAGCCAGGGGATGTTTTAATTATTGATGCAGGTAGTTCGACCAACAACGCTGTAATTGGCGATTTAATTGCGTCTAAGGCTAAGCACAAAGGAGCGGTCGGCGTTATTGTCGACGGTCTGATTCGAGACGTGGAGGCCTTAAAAGAAGTCGATTTGCCCATTTATTCGAAAGGTATTACCCCTATTGGTCCCTTGCATAGGGGACCTGGAGAAGTAAACTACCCCGTAAGCTGCGGTGGTATTGTCGTCAATCCCGGAGACATTATCGTCGCTGATATGTCGGGTGTAGTCGTTGTCCGGAGAGAGAGTGCAAGAGAACTGTCTTCTCGCCTGCATCAATCCAAAAAAGCGAGACTTGATTATGAAACATCGGTTAAGCAAGGGGTTTTTAACAACGATTGGGTGGATAAAAGCCTCGATGAACTTCGATGTCATAAGGAATAGAGTCGGTGTCAACTAAAAGACTCACTAACAATAACGACAAGTTCCAGCCGACGTCTTCACTCGTGCTACTCGGAGGGATGGAAAATTCTCTCTCATTAACACGAAGCATGGGGCGGTTAGGGGTAAAGGTGTTCGTTATAGCCCCGTCAAATTGTGCTGCACATCACTCGAAATATTGCGTGCGCAGCTGGTGTATCCCAGATGGGGTCAGTGAAGAAGCATATTATAAAGATTTTTTCTTCAGCCAAGATTCGGAAATTCCATTTAAGGACTCAATTGTATTAGCCTGTAGTGATAGAGCAATTGCTTTTCTAGCGCAAAATGAAAAGGCCTTGTCAAAGCGCTTTATCCTCGATATCACGCCGCCTGCGTTACATCAAAAGTTACTCGATAAACAAGAGACGCTAAGATTGGCTGATATGGTTGGGGTCGACTTCCCGAAACACTGGGAAATCAACCAGTTAGCTGATATAGAGGACATTGAGTCTGAGATTCAATTTCCAGTATTGATAAAACCAATTCATTCACATAAATTTCAGGCTAAATTCAAGGCTAAGTTGTTCTTAATAGAGACGTTTCCTGATTTGCTCTCAAAAGCAAAGCAGACCTTTGATGCCGGTTTGGCCTTCATGCTATGTGAGCATATACCGGGACCAGATACGCTACTCAGTAGTTACTACACCTATATGGATGAGGATGGAAAAGAGTGGCTCTCGTTTACCAAACGGATCATTAGGCGCTCACCCAAAAACTTTGGTAGAGGTTCTTGTCACGTTACTGAATGGTTACCTGAAACGGCAAAAGTAGGTCAGCAGTTTTTCAAAGGTATCGGATTTAAAGGACTTGGCAACGTCGAATTTAAGCGAGATCCGCGAGACAACCGATTGAAGATTATTGAGTGCAACGCTCGTTTCACCGCTGCTCAAGAGCAGGTATTTCAATCAGGTGTGGATATTGGACAAATAATTTATAGACGTCTAACTAATCAGCCTTGTCAAGACACAAAAACCTACAGGCAGTTTCTTTATTACTGGTATTTTGATGATGACTTTGATGCGTACAGAGATTTACGCAGCGAGGGAGAAATTACCTTTAGAGAGTGGGCCAGCATATGGTTCAAGCCCAAGGTATTCCCTTACTGGTCGTTATCAGACCTCAAGCCTTTCTGGTTTATGCTTAAGCATAATTTTAGTCCACGGTTGAAACGTATTTTTGGCATGGAATAACGAGAGTGCGGTTTAGTCCTGAGGCAATGTGCAAATTCTCAGTAGCAGCGTTGGTTGCTGCGGGAGCTGATCAGACCGAGGCTCAGTTGCAGGCTGAAATTATGTCGTGGTCAGATTGCGCTGGACGAGATACGCAGGGTATCTGGCGGCTACCGATGATGGTAGAGCGGCTGCAAAAGAAATTGCACCACTCACCAGCAAACATTCAAATCAAGCTAGTCGCTCCTGCTGTCGCAACAATGGATGGCGATGCTGGCTTGGGGTACGTGGTCGCTCACAAAGCAATGTCAAAAGCCATAGAAATAGCACAATCGCAAGGCATCGGGTGCGTTGCAGTGCGCAATGCCAGCCATCTAGGAGCTGCTGGCTATTTCGTCAACCAAGCTGCACAGGCTGGAGTTATAGGCTTATGTTTTAGCAACTCTGTTCCCAAAGTCATTCCACCAAATGGGACTAAACGGGTTTGGGGTACTAATCCCATTGCAATAGGCTGCCCCAGACAAAACCAAGAACACGTGATTATTGATATGGCTACTGCGGCCAGTGCCGGGTCGACAATTACTCAAGCGAAACAGTTGGGGAAACCTTTGAGCGAAAGCGTGATTGTAACGAAGGATGGGACGCGCTCCTCAGATGCTAAAGATGCGGCCGAAGGAGGTGTTCAGCCAATGGCTGGAGCCAAAGGTTTTGCGCTTGGGTTCGCTGTAGAGTTATTAAGTGGAGTTATTACATCGGCGGGCATAACACATCAATTGAGATCAATGCACAATGACATGTCGGGTCCTGCCGAGAACGGACATTTAATGATCGCCTTATCAGTTGAATCGCTAATGCCTATGGACATCTATTACGCACGTCTAGAGCACCTGATTGCCGAAGTGCACGCCGCAGGTGGACGCATCCCTGGGGAGCACCGATGGGAAGCGTATCAAAAAAACCTAGCCTCGGGGTTCGAGTTGACGCCTGTTCTAGCAAAACAACTCATGACGCTCGCTAATGCTCTATCTATCGACTTCCCTAGCTCACTATAGTTAAGCCATTCGAAAAATGAATTTTGCTGTTGAAATAAGGAATTATCCAAGGCTCTGAATGTTATTCCCCAATAGTGTAAAAAGTGCGCAACAGATATGCCGATAAAGTTTAGTAAAGCACTAGGTTTTTAGGCGTTTATTGCATATAATCCGCGACCAAATTTTCGATTAACCTTTTTTACGGAGATAGAGCATGGCTCTCGAGCGTACATTTTCAATTATTAAGCCTGATGCAGTAGCTAAGAACGTCATCGGTGCAATTTACAACCGTTTCGAAACAGCTGGCCTACGCATTGTTGCTTCTAAAATGGTACACATGAGCAAAGAGCAAGCTGAAGGTTTCTATGCAGAGCACAAAGAGCGTCCTTTCTTTGGTGCGTTGGTAAACTTTATGACGTCTGGACCGGTTATGGTTCAGGTGCTTGAAGGTGAAAACGCAGTCGTTCGCAACCGTGAAATCATGGGCGCGACTAACCCAGCGGATGCCGCTGCAGGTACTTTGCGTGCAGATTACGCAGAATCTATCGACGAAAATGCTGTACACGGTTCAGATGCACCTGAATCAGCGGCTCGTGAAATCGCTTATTTCTTCTCTGAAGAAGAAATCTGCCCACGCACACGCTAAACTTTAAGCGGAATCGATAAAGGGAGCTATCGCTCCCTTTTTGCGTATTTAATAGCCATCGTCATTTGAGTTAAGAATCATGTCAAATCGTCAATCCGAGCAATCACAGACTTCGCCAACTGGCACCGCAGCACCGGTGGTAGACAAGGTAAATCTGCTGAATTTCAATCGACAGGGCCTTCGCGATTACTTTGCATCAATTGGTGAGAAGCCATTCCGCGCTGATCAGTTGATGAAATGGATTTATCAGCACGGCGAGCATGATTTCGACAAGATGACGAACTTGAACAAATCACTGCGAGCTAAGCTACAAGCTCAGTGCGAAATCCGAGCACCTGAAATCGCGTATCAACAGAATGCAACCGATGGCACTATCAAATTCGCGCTAAAACTCGACGGTGGTCAAGAGGTTGAAACTGTTTGGATCCCCGAAACTGATCGAGCAACCTTATGTGTGTCTTCACAAGTTGGCTGTGCACTTGAATGTACGTTTTGTTCAACCGCTCAACAAGGTTTCAACCGCAACTTGTCAGTCGCTGAGATTATTGGCCAAGTGTGGCGTGTGGCTACTGCACTGGGTCTGTCTAATGACAGCAAGCAACGTCCAATTACCAATGTCGTCATGATGGGGATGGGCGAACCGCTACTGAACCTCAAAAACGTCGTGCCGGCAATGGACATTATGATGGACGATTTTGGCTTCGGCTTGTCCAAGCGCCGAGTGACGTTGAGTACTTCAGGCGTTGTGCCGGCGCTTGATATGTTAGGCGACCAAATCGACGTGGCTTTGGCTATTTCGTTGCATGCACCGAATGATGAGCTACGCGATGAAATTGTACCGATCAATAAGAAATACAACATTGAAAACTTCTTAGCTGGAGTGCGCCGCTATTTGGAAAAATCGAAGGCAAATCAGGGGCGGGTGACAGTTGAATATGTGATGCTGAATCACATCAACGACAGCATGGAGCAGGCTGAACAACTCGCGAAAGTCCTCAAAGGCACGCCAAGTAAGATTAATCTGATTCCTTTCAATCCTTATCCGGGGTCGCCTTACACTTGCTCAAGCAATTCGAGAATCGATCGATTCGCTAAGGTTTTGATGGGGCATGGTTATACCGTAATGGTTCGTAAGACGCGCGGTGATGACATTGATGCTGCCTGCGGTCAGTTAGTGGGCGATGTGGTAGACCGGACTAAACGAATGATGAAAAAACAGTTAAAAGGCCAGCCAATTTCTGTGAAAGTGGCCCAATAAGCGACAAAAAGCCTAACTAAATCATTGTTATTCATAGTGGGTCTGATAGATTTGCGTAGAGACAACCAACTTCCAGTGAAGAGCTATTCAATGTTTGCCCGAAGCGTCGCCGTCCTATTCTGTATTTTTATTGTCGGCTGTGTCAGTGAACCCTTGCCAGAAGGATTCGAACGCAGCAATGATTTTGACCAAGTTGAAGCAGCAAAAACACGTATTTCACTGGGACTAACCTACCTAAAGAATGGCAATTTTTCACAGGCAAAAATTAACTTGGATAAAGCGCTGGAGTTCGCGCCGCGTTTAGCTGACGCGCACTACAGTATTGCCTATTACTACCAAGTTGTTGAAGAAATAGCCCGGGCTGAAGAAGCCTATCAAAACGCCTTGAGACTGGATCCTCGCAATGCCGATATCGCCAACAGTTACGGCGCGTTTCTTTGTCAGCAAAGCCGTTACGAAGAGGCCAAAACGTTCTTCCTACAAGCGGTGAATAGTCAGACGTACGCGAGTTCGGCCGAGACCTATGAAAATATGGCGTTATGTAGCATTAGCCAGCAGCGCAACAGCGATGCAATCGAATACCTGACTACGGCGTTAAATCACCAACCTACACGGGCGAAGAGTCTGTTTTTACTGACCGAGTTATATGTAGGCCAGAGCCAGTTTGAACAAGCGAAGCAAACGCTAACCCGTTATCAACGTGTCGCAAGGGTGAGCGCGGATACGCTGTGGATGTCTGTGCAGATTGAGAACGGTTTAGGACAGCCAGCAACTGCGAAGGGGTATGGCGACATGTTATTGCGTATGTATCCAAGACATCCGTTAGCGGCAAAATATCGAGATACCATGAATGACGCTATGCCTGCGGTGACGGCGAAAAGAATTGATATGCCAGCACCGGTAGTATCTGAACCTGTCTCCGCTGTGCAAGAATCGACGCCCGCAGAAGTCAATGAGCCCCACAAAGCAGAAGAGTCCGCAGCAGAAATAGCTGAAGCAGCGTCAGGTTTTAAAGACAGTGCCGCTGAGCGAGATCACCCGGTAGAAGACGTTGCTGCTGAATCAATTCAGGATGACGCTGTGGCAGCAGCTCAAGCGGAACCGAGCAATACGCCGTCAACAGAACTTCAACACGTCGTCGCAAAAGGTGAAAATCTGTACCGAATTTCACTGCGCTATAACGTTAAAATGGCCAAGTTGATTGAGTGGAACCAGTTACCTGAAAATGGTGCGATTCAAGTCGGAATGACGTTGTTGGTATCAGAACCATCAGCACAAAGCAGTGAACAAGAGCAATAGTTAATGACTGATCAGGAACAACAACAGCCCACGGAAGTTGCCGAAGCCCCCAGTGTAGGTAAGCAGTTAAAACAAGCACGGGAAGCAGCGGGGTTAACGCAGCAAGCACTTGCCGATAAACTGTTCCTTAAGCTCGACATTATCAATCAGATTGAAACCGATCAGGTGAGTGATAATACGTCTGCAACATTCTTGAAGGGATATATCCGTTTATATGCCAAGAATGTTGGGATTGATGCAGAGCCACTGCTCAAGACATTCGAGCAATCAGCGAATGGCAAGCAGGGGCCACAAAAACTTCAGAGCTTTTCGCGGCGAGTATCAAAAGAAGCAACGGATAGTCGCTGGATGATGGTAACCTATCTTATCATCACAGTGGTTATCGCTCTATCCGTTTGGTGGTGGTATCAGCAGAGCAATAGTGCTGAAAATGAGACCACGAGTAACTCTCTGTTAGATTCCCTCGTGAATGCGGAACAAGCAACAGCGGTTGATGAAGCTGATTCCCCCGCTGTTAGCGAAGAGCGCCCAGCCCTACCAATGGAACAAGAGGATTTGGGCTCAGCGCTCGAACCCGTCGCTGACCAGAGTGAGCTAGCCACTGAGTTAACCTCACCAGCCGAGAATCTAGAATACCCAGATGAACTGCCAAGTTCTGCGGATATTGCCTCAACAGAAGCAAGCCCAAGTATTACGACTGAATTGTCTTTGCCGACTGAAGATGACGTTGCGAACGAGCCGCCAGCAGAAGTTGATGTGGTCGAGCTGGTATTTACTTTCGCAGACGATTGTTGGGTCAATATCACTGACGCCACTGGTGAAGCGATCGCCTATGGGACCAAAGTAAGAGGGCGGGTCATGGCTATTTCAGGCGTTGCACCGTTTGAAGTGACCCTTGGCGCACCGCAAAACGTATCAATCACATACGCCGGTGAGCCCGTCGATATGAGTGATATTCCCGCCGGCCGTAGCGCGCGATTTAATTTACCCAAGTAGGATGTTACATGTTTGCTGAATCTCCGATTCAACGACGTAAGTCGACCCGTATTTACGTCGGCGATGTTCCAATTGGCGATGGAGCTCCCATTGCTGTTCAATCGATGACCAATACCCCAACGACGGATGTTGAGGCTACCGTTGCCCAGATCAAACGCATTGAAGCGGTTGGTGGCGAAATTGTTAGGGTTTCAGTCCCGACCATGGATGCTGCTGAAGCATTCAAGGCCATCAAGCAACAAGTGAATGTGCCATTGGTGGCAGACATTCACTTCGACTATCGCATTGCGTTAAAGGTCGCTGAATATGGGGTTGACTGTTTACGCATCAACCCGGGTAACATCGGCAATATGCAGCGTGTCCGCAGTGTCGTTGATTGTGCTGCAGATAAGAACATTCCGATTCGGATTGGGGTCAACGGTGGCTCACTTGAAAAGGACCTGCAAGAAAAGTACGGCGAACCAACACCAGAAGCACTGGTTGAGTCGGCCATGCGGCATGTCGATATTTTAGATCAGCTGAATTTTGATCAGTATAAGGTCAGTGTTAAAGCGTCAGATGTCTTCCTCGCCGTTGGTGCATACCGTTTACTGGCGAAACAAATCGATAACCCGCTGCACCTGGGTATCACTGAAGCGGGTGGCTTCCGCTCTGGTGCAGTGAAGAGTGCAGTAGGTTTAGGTATGCTGCTCGCCGAGGGCATCGGGGATACCATCCGGATTTCTCTCGCCGCCGATCCGGTAGAAGAGATCAAAGTTGGCTTCGATATCCTAAAATCCCTTCGCATCCGCTCGCGTGGGATCAACTTTATCGCCTGTCCGAGTTGCTCGCGACAAGAGTTTGATGTGATCGGCACGGTCAATGCCCTAGAAGAAAGGCTTGAAGACGTCCTGACTCCAATGGATGTATCGATTATCGGCTGTGTAGTGAATGGTCCAGGTGAAGCCGAAGTGTCCGATTTAGGGCTTACTGGCGCTCGGAATATGAGTGGTTTTTACCTTGATGGTAAACGCCAAAAAGAGCGAATTAAAAATGACGACTTAGTCGAACAACTTGAACAACGCATTCGCGCTAAAGCCGCTATGCTGGATGAAAATAATCAGATCCCTGTCACGAACGTGGAGCAGGGTGATTAATCCTGATAAAAGGCCCTAGTTTCGTTTGTTGTTTCACTTGATAGCCCCTATAATACGGGGCTTTTTATTAACTAATCAGATTTGAGTTTTACTGTGTCCAAACAACTCCAAGCAATCCGGGGAATGAATGACGGTTTGCCTGCACAAACGAAACAGTGGCAATGGGTTGAATCTCGACTGCGCAAGGTTGTGGCTAGTTTCGGTTATCAAGAAATCAGAACACCCATTGTCGAGAGCACCGATTTATTCAAGCGTTCCATTGGTGAAGTAACCGATATCGTTGAAAAAGAAATGTACACATTCGACGACCGCAACGGCGACAGTTTAACCCTTCGTCCTGAAGGCACTGCGAGTTGTGTTCGGGCGGGTAATCAACACGGGCTATTGTACAATCAGCAACAACGCCTATGGTACATGGGCCCAATGTTTAGGCATGAGCGACCACAGAAAGGTCGCTATCGCCAGTTTCACCAATTCGGCGTTGAAACTTACGGTCTAGCAGGCCCTGACATTGACGTCGAAGTCATTATGATGAGTGCGCGTTTGTGGCGAGAATTTGGTTTGACCAATCACGTAAAACTTGAGCTTAATTCATTGGGTTCACCTGAAGCGCGCGCCACATATCGAGACGCTCTGGTTGAGTATTTGCGTACCCACTTTGATGTACTCGATGAGGATAGCAAGCGTCGTTTGGAAACCAATCCTCTTCGCGTCCTAGATAGCAAAAACCCTGACGTACAGGCAATTGTAAAAGACGCTCCTTTGCTATTGGATTACCTAGATGATGAATCACAACAACATTTTTCAATGTTATGTGAACGTTTGACGCAATTGGGAATCGAATTTGAAGTCAATCCTCGTCTAGTGCGCGGATTGGACTACTACAACCGCACTGTTTTTGAGTGGGTAACAGCAGACTTAGGTGCTCAGGGAACAGTCTTGGCGGGTGGTCGTTATGACGGCCTAGTCGAGCAGCTTGGTGGTCGTGCAACGCCAGCAGTCGGCTTCGCGATGGGACTAGAGCGATTGGTCTTGTTAATTGAAACATTGCAAACCGCACAGCTCAGTGACGCGGTAGCAGACGTGTATGTGATGCCAATGAGCGATTCATTGTTTGTATACGCAATGCAAGTAGCTGAACAGCTGCGCGAGCAAATGCCGGCGTTAAATGTCCAGCTGCACTGTGGTGGTGGAAATTTGAAAAAGCAATTCAAACGCGCAGACAAAACAGGGGCTGTGGTTGGAATAGTGATTGGTGAAGATGAAGCTCAGCAGCAGTGTGTAGGGGTAAAACCTTTGCGCGCTCAAGGTGAGCAAGAATCGATTGCGCTCGATGCGTTGGCGCAACACATTGAACAGTTAATGGCGTAACACAAACGCCAATCGGTATATAAGTCAAATTGGGGTGCTAGGAGCACCGACGTTGGTTAAGAGGTAGAAAACAGTGGAACAGTTCGCAACAGAAGAACAACAAGTAGAAGCGATTAAGCGATTTTGGAAAGAAAACGGCATGGCGATCATTCTCGGTGCGGTTATCGGCTTCGGTGGCTTGTGGGGTTGGAGATATTACTCTGATAGCCAGTTAACGGCCAAAGAGGCGGCTTCACTGGAATACCAAAGCGTAATTGAAAGCCTTCAGTCTGACGATCCTACGGCGAAAGCTGAGGCTTTTATCGAAAGTTATGGTGACTCGGGTTATGCCACAATTACCTCATTGATAATGGCTTCTCAGGCTGTTGATAGCGGAGACCTGGCTGCGGCAGAGAAATACTTGTCGACGGCCGCGAGTACCAATGAACCTGCGTTGCAATCAATTGCGTTATTGCGTTTAGCGCGAGTGCAGGTTGCACAGGGCAATGCTCAGCAAGCTTTGGACAGCGTTGCTAAGATTAACGACGAGGCATTTAGCGCACAAATTGAAGAAGTTAAAGGTGACGCCTATGTTGCGTTGGCCGATTTTACTAAGGCTCGCCTAGCCTACAGCGCTGCTGTGGAAGCGGATGCCAATAACCGTCTGGTAAAAATGAAGCTCGATAATCTAGCTGTAGCCTCTACGGAAGCCACTGCAACTGCATCTGACAGCTAGGGAGTCAATGTGAAAAGCGTTAAATTAACTCTTACGGCACTCGCTATCGTTGGTATCAGTGGATGTTCAACCATTTCAGATTGGTTTGCGGATGACGAAGAACTCGAAATTCGCCGTCTTGAACCGATTGTTCAACAGTTCGAACCTGAAAAGCTTTGGAGCCGAGATATTGGTCACGGAGTCGATCACTACTACTCTCGTCTGCAGCCTGCAGTAGCTTATGACAAAGTTTACGTAGCCAGCCGACAGGGCAGTGTTCTTGCACTAGAACAAGATAGTGGCAAGGTCGTCTGGGAGAGAAATTTTGCGACGTTTCAAAATGAAGGCTTCTTCAGTAGCTTTTCATCGCTATGGTCAAGTGGCATCTCAGCGAAGATTTCTGGTGGCTTAACGGTTGTAGTTGATACCGTTTATTTTGGTACCGAAGACGGTTACGTATACGCGCTAAACGCGCAAACTGGCGAAACCAAGTGGAAAGTTGATTTGCGCGGTGAAGTTATCGCTGCGCCAGCAGTTGAAAGTGGGGTGGTCGTTGTCAATACCGGCGCTGGCAGCCTTATCGCTTTGAATAGCAATGACGGCAGCGAATTATGGCGTTCTGACAGTGAGGTTCCACCACTGTCGTTGCGCGGAATTTCAACGCCGGTTGCGAGTAACGGTGGTGCAATCATCGGTACACCAACTGGAAAGTTACAAGTTAATATCCTTGAATCAGGTTTAATGGCGTGGGAACAGGTTATTGCTGCACCTAGTGGCGCAACTGAACTTGAGCGCATTGTGGATATAGACGCCAAACCAATCGTATTCGCTGGGACCATATACACCATTAGCTATGGCGGCACATTGGCGGCGGTGGAGTTACGCACTGGTCGAGTTATCTGGAAACGCGAATATGCGTCGTACCAGTCGGTAGCGATGGTTGCGAACTCGTTATTTGTAGTCGACAACAACAGTCACATCTACGCTATTGATCGCCGTAATGGTGTTGAGTTGTGGTCTCAGGGTCGTTTGAAAGGACGTTCCTTATCTGCTCCTGCAACAATCGGTAACTATGTTGTCGTGGGCGATAAATTTGGATTCTTGCACTGGCTTGACCAATCAACCGGTGAGTTCGCTGCGCGTTATGCACTCGGTGATGATGACGAAGATGAGTCGGTGTATGTCGCGCCAGTAGTCAGCGGTAATACCATGTATACCACTACTCGTGACGGCGTGATTGCAGCGCTAAAAGTCAATCCATAACCGATTAGCTGATTACCATAGGACCTGATATTTAATGCTTCCAGTTATTGCTTTAGTTGGCAGACCCAACGTTGGTAAGTCAACATTGTTTAATCGTTTAACCAATACACGTGATGCACTGGTAGCGGATTTTCCTGGTTTAACTCGCGATCGTAAGTATGGTCAGGCTAAGGTTGATGATTTGGCGTTTATCGTTGTCGATACCGGCGGTATTTCCGGTGACGAAGAGGGCATCGATGCGGCTATGGCTGAACAGTCACTGCTCGCAATTGAAGAAGCTGATGTAGTGTTCTTCCTTGTGGATGCTCGAGCGGGCTTGACTCCGGCAGACCAGGGAATTGCGGATCATTTACGCAAGTCCGAAAAGAAAACCTATGTGGTCGCCAATAAAGTTGACGGTATCGACGGTGACAGCGAGAGCGCTGATTTCTACGCACTTGGCTTGGGCCATGTGCATCAAATTGCAGCGGCACACGGCCGAGGTGTAAGCCAGCTTTTGAATCAATCAGTCCGCGAATTAGAAGACCAGTTCCCGGACATGAAGCTCGAACCCGAGCAAGAGATAGTCTCTGAGGAAGATGCTGAAGCCCAGCTAGAGCGCTTGCAGGGGATGCCAATCAAGTTGGCAATAGTCGGTAAGCCAAACGTTGGAAAATCGACCCTAACCAATCGCATTTTGGGCGAAGAGCGCGTGTTGGTATATGACATGCCAGGTACCACACGAGATAGTGTGTTCATCCCAATGCAGCGCGATGAACGCGAGTATGTGTTAATCGACACCGCCGGTGTGCGCAAGCGTAAGAAAGTTACCGAGGCCATCGAGAAGTTCTCCATCGTTAAAACCTTACAAGCAATCGAAGCGTCTAATGTGGTACTGATGATCATTGATGCAAGAGAAGGTATTAGCGATCAAGACTTGAGCTTATTGGGTTTTGTCCTTAATTCTGGACGTTCCTTGGTACTGGCGGTAAACAAATGGGATGGACTCGACAATGATGTTAAAGATGACATCAAACGAGAGTTAGATCGCCGTTTGGGTTTTATCGATTTCGCCCGTCTGCATTTCATTTCTGCGCTGCACGGGACCGGCGTTGGTCATCTATTTGAGTCTGTTCAAGAAGCCTACGCCTCTGCGACCCAACGCATCAACACGTCGATGCTTACGCGGATTATGGAAATGGCTCAGGACGACCACCAGCCACCTCTGGTGCGGGGACGTCGCGTAAAAATGAAGTACGCGCACGCAGGTGGTTATAATCCACCGGTGATTGTCATTCACGGTAACCAAGTTCAAGACTTGCCCGATTCGTACAAGCGTTATTTGATGAACTACTATCGCAAGGCACTTAAGACGATGGGCACGCCGATTAAGATTGAATTCCGCGAAGGCGCGAATCCATTTGAAGGCAAAAAGAACCAGCTGACGTTGGCGCAACAGCGCAAACGCAGACGGATGATGTCATACCACAAGAAAAAATAAGCGGTGTAGGGCAGCGGGTGTTGCCCTAGCTTTCGTTTGAGGTGTCGGTTGCCTCACCACGTAAACTCTTCATTAACGGCGATGGGTCCGGCACCTCTATATGGGGTAATGCGCCTTTCACCATTTGGTCAGCCACACGGCCGGGAAAGTTTGCACTAAACTTGATGAACTTGTCTTTGGATTGGAACAGATAGGTTGTGGTGAACATGGGTTCGCCGTCTTCATCAGCCGCCACTACATCGAAGTACAAACCGTGGTATTGGCGTTTGTCCACCTGCCAGTCAATGGCTTGAATATCACTGATAGCAACATCTTCTATTTCCCGGCTGGCGACAATTAACTCAACGTCATCAATTTCTTTTTGTAGTTCACTAGACAATTGTTGTTCTGCAGTAACGACGGGGGTTATAGCGTCGTTAAACATTGGATATACGAATACATCAAGCACGTCGCGAGGGTATTCTGGATGCGTATAGCGAGCGACCGCTCCTTGCAACGGATCGTGATAGAGCTGCATATCATAGAGTTCAAACGCGGCTATGGCATCTGGCAGTTTTAAATCTTGCGGATAATCACTGGCTTGCAGTTTTTCAAACAGTGTATTGGCACTGAAGACTTGTTCGCTATCGGACTGTTTCAGAAATTCGGTTACAAAGACTTCAGCCAGTCGAGACCTGTCCATTGACTGCGCTGTTTCTGAATTGATTTGATGGCGCATTTGGTATGATCCCAAGGGGATGCTGCGCCATGTAACGTCAAATTCAGACACTAACGATTGGGTCGCCCCCTGGTTTTTATTGGACGTGTCCTCGAGCAACATATTGGCAATTAATATTTCGTAATCAAAGCCATTTTCACTCGCTGCCGCATTTAAAAAGCGCTCAGGGCTGTTAATCGCAGCATAGAAATTCTCAGGGGTAATATAATCTTCAACACAGCGAATATGGTCTTGCGCGCACTCTTGGGTAATCGCGTCGGAAACATAAGATGAAAATACACTGACCGGCGGCAATGTATTGGGCTCAGCATCAGCTGACATAGCGGTAACCGCTAACAGCGACGCTAATGCAATTCCTTTGCATTTGTCCAACTTCATAACTTGTGTTCCTTTCACCACTTAGCCCTCAATAAATTGCACCGCAGATGATGCCTAACCTCTGTCGGTTGCACAAGGTTTATTCTGTTCCAACCACAGTGCTTTTTATGCGTCCTTGGTCCAGAACCGTTTCCAAAGCGTCTCCTTGTTTTACATCCTTCGCGTTCTGAAGGATAGCGCCATTGTGATAAGTGACACTGTAGCCGCGACTAAGCGTTGCCAGCGGACTCAATGAGTTTAAAAGACCCACAGATTGCGCAAACTGATGTTGACGATTTTGTAGCTGTTGGTTTATCGCCGTGTTTAAGCGTTTCGCGAGTAGCTGACACTTGTCCTGTTGATTGCGAATTCTAGCCGTTGGGTTTTGGCCATTCAGTCGACTACCTGTCGCTTCTAATCGCGCATTGAGTCGGGCTAATCGATGCTGCTGTGCGATGTGCAAGCGACGCGATAAATCATCAAGGCGTTGTGCCTGAGTATTGAGCTTGGTCGTCGGGTGATGTCGTTGCACATTTTTGGTCATCATGTCCAAACGATAACGGGCATTCGACAGCTGTCGCATCATGAGCTGTTGCATGTGGCGTAACGTGCTGTGTAATTGTTGTAACTGTGCACGATTGTCTTGGCTCACGACTTCTGCCGCAGCGCTGGGGGTTGGGGCTCGAAGATCCGCCACAAAGTCAGCGATGGTGATGTCGACTTCATGACCGACTGCGCTGATAATTGGAATCGAGGAAGCTGCAATCGCATGGGCTAAGGCTTCGTTGTTGAAACACCAGAGATCTTCTATCGAGCCGCCGCCTCGACCCAGAATGATGACATCGACTTCCGCTCTTTGATTCGCTACTTGTAATGCATTGATCAGTTGGGTGCTGGCGCTATCGCCTTGTACCTGTGAAGGATACACCACGACTTCAGTTGCGGGGCTGCGGCGTTTCAGTACGGTAAGAATATCGTGCAATGCCGCCCCGGTTGCCGAGGTGATCACGCCGACGCGCTTGATATGTTCAGGTATCGGTTGTTTGCGACCCGTGTCGAACAGGCCCTGTGCGTTTAACTGCAGTTTTAACCGTTCGAATTCTGCTTTTAATGCCCCCATACCGTCTGGTTCGATGTAGTCCGCGATCAGTTGATAGTCACCGCGCGGTTCGTAAAGCGATAGATTTCCACGCACCAAGACCTTGTCGCCTTCTTTGGGACGAAAGTTTAGTCTTGCGTTGGCACTGCGAAACATTGCACAGCGGATCTGCGCTTTGGGGTCTTTTAACGAAAAATACCAATGTCCACTACTGGCAGCGGTAAAATTGGAGATTTCTGCCGTTAGCCATACTGAACCGACTTCACCCTCTAGTATTGTTTTGACCAAACGATTCAGTTTAGTGACAGAGTATATTTGTCGGGTATCTGAGGGTGGTTTTATCATAGTGAAATTTTTTATTAGTTTATTGCGAAAGTAAGTTTACCTGAAATCCAAAAAACACTACAATTGCGCCGCAATTAAAACCTCATCATTACAGGTAAAGTTGCATGCTCAGAATCGCCAAAGAAGCCTTAACGTTTGACGACGTTCTCCTTGTACCAGGGCACTCTCAAGTCCTGCCTCACACTGCAAATTTGCAAACTCGCTTAACACGTAATGTTAGCTTGAATATTCCTATGGTTTCCGCAGCGATGGATACAGTCTCTGAAGCGCGTCTCGCGATTGCGTTGGCTCAAGAGGGCGGAATTGGTTTTATCCATAAAAACATGACGCCCGAACAACAAGCCAAACACGTTCGCAAAGTTAAAAAATACGAAAGTGGCGTTGTATCCGATCCAATGACGGTAATGCCAACGGCAACTATTGGCGAAGTTAACGCGCTGAGTAAAAAGAAAGGCTACTCCGGTTTTCCGGTTATCGATGCTGACAACAACCTAGTCGGTATCGTGACGGGGCGTGATTTGCGTTTTGAAAATCGCTTAGAGCAACCGATCAGTACGGTAATGACGCCAAAAGAAAAGCTGGTTACGGTCAAAGAAGGTGCGCCTTCCGACATGGTATTGGAATTGATGCATGAACACCGCATTGAAAAAATACTGGTTGTGGACGACGCATTCAAACTGCGCGGCTTGATCACCGTTAAAGACTTCCAAAAGGCAGAGAGTAAGCCGAATGCGTGTAAAGACGAACTCGGTCGCTTACGCGTTGGCGCTGCTGTTGGTGTGGGTCCCGGCACGGATGAACGTATCGAACTTTTAGTTGAAGCCGGTGTTGACGTGCTATTGATTGATACCTCGCACGGTCATTCTCAAGGCGTAATTGAGCGTGTTCATGCAATCCGCAATGCCTATCCAGACGTGCAGCTCATTGCTGGCAACGTGGCTACCTCAGCCGGTGCCAAAGCATTGGCCGACGCCGGTGTGGATGCTGTGAAGGTTGGTATTGGTCCAGGCTCTATTTGTACAACGCGGATCGTAACGGGGTGCGGTGTGCCACAGATCACGGCAATTGCCGATGCAGTTGAAGCATTACAAGGCACGGGGATCCCGGTTATCGCTGATGGCGGTATTCGTTTCTCTGGTGATATTGCCAAAGCGATCGCCGCAGGCGCGAGCTGTGTGATGGTCGGCAGCATGTTAGCCGGTACTGAAGAAGCGCCAGGTGAGGTCGAACTGTATCAAGGGCGTTATTACAAGTCCTATCGCGGGATGGGTTCACTGGGTGCCATGAATCAGAGCCACGGTTCTTCTGACCGTTACTTCCAGGATAGTGACAATGCCGAGAAACTTGTTCCAGAAGGTATTGAGGGACGTGTCGCATACAAAGGTCCGATTGCAAATATCATTCATCAGCAAATGGGTGGTTTGCGTTCAGCCATGGGCTTGACGGGCAGCGCCACAATCGACGACCTGCGCACTAAGCCGCAGTTCGTTAAAGTAACCGCTGCAGGTATGGGCGAATCACACGTACACGACGTAAGCATTACCAAAGAAGCACCTAATTACCGCTTAGGTTAATTCTCGACTACCATCTATTCATGCGCTGCCAACTGGCAGCGCTATTTGTTTTATTAGGAAAACAAAAATGACCGCGAATATTCATGATCAACGTATTTTGATCCTCGACTTTGGTTCTCAATATACCCAGTTAATTGCGCGTCGCGTGCGCGAAATTGGCGTGTACTGTGAACTCTGGGCGTGGGATGTCAGTGAACAGCAAATCAAAGAGTTTGCGCCAAATGGCATAATTTTGTCTGGCGGCCCTGAGTCTGTAACCGAGACAGGCTCGCCAAGAGCGCCTGAGTATGTGTTTGAGGCTGGCGTTCCTGTGCTCGGCATTTGCTATGGTATGCAAACCATGTCTGAGCAGCTTGGCGGGCGTGTACAAGGTTCAAACTTGAGAGAGTTCGGCTATGCACAAGTCGAGTTACTGGAAAGTACCGCGCTATTTGCTCAGATTGAAGATCACATTGGCGACAATGGCAATGCGTTAATCGACGTTTGGATGAGTCACGGTGACAAAGTTGCAGAGATTCCTGACGGATTTAAAACGATTGCCAAAACGGGCAGTTGTCCACATGCGGCAATGGTCAACGAAGACAAAGGTTTTTACGGTGTTCAGTTCCACCCGGAAGTGACGCATACGCGCCAAGGGCAGCGTATTCTGCAGCACTTCGTAATGGATATTTGTGGCTGTGAAAAGCTGTGGACGCCTGCCGCGATCATTGACGATGCAATCGAACGGATCAAGCAACAGGTGGGCACCGACAAAGTCATCTTGGGTCTGTCCGGTGGCGTTGATTCATCTGTTACTGCAATGCTGTTGCACCGGGCAATCGGTGAAAACCTGACCTGCGTTTTCGTCGACAATGGTTTGCTGCGTTTAAATGAAGGCCAGCAGGTAATGGACATGTTCGGCAGCCATTTTGGCCTCAACATCATTAAGGTTGAAGCCGAAGAGCGATTCCTGAATGCCCTCAAGGGGGAAGAAGATCCAGAAGCAAAACGCAAGATCATTGGCGGTGAATTTGTAAAAGTGTTTGACGAGCAAGCGGGCATGCTGACCGATGCCAAGTGGCTAGCTCAGGGGACGATCTACCCAGACGTGATTGAGTCTGCTGGCTCCGCTACAGGTAAAGCACACGTTATCAAATCTCACCATAATGTCGGTGGTTTGCCGGAAGACATGGCGCTGGGCCTAGTAGAGCCACTGCGCGAACTGTTTAAAGATGAAGTCCGCAAGATTGGCCTGGAACTAGGCTTGCCATATGACATGCTATATCGTCACCCGTTCCCTGGCCCAGGTCTTGGGGTACGTGTGTTGGGTGAGATCAAGAAAGAATACTGTGACTTACTGCGTCGTGCCGATGCGATTTTCATCGAAGAGTTGCACCGTGCTGAGCTTTATCACAAGGTCAGTCAGGCCTTTACCGTATTCCTGCCGGTCCGCTCTGTCGGGGTTATGGGCGATGCGCGTAAGTATGATTGGGTAGTATCACTGCGCGCGGTTGAAACTATCGACTTTATGACCGCACATTGGGCGCACTTACCGTATGACTTCTTGGGTCATGTCTCGAACCGCATTATCAATGAGATCGACGGTATATCACGCGTGGTTTACGATATCTCGGGTAAGCCACCGGCTACGATTGAGTGGGAATAAATCAGCCCTTAGCTTCACTATCTTAGGTATTTAAGGCCCCTCAATTGAGGGGCTTTTTGTTTACTTGTTGAAATTAGTTATCAGCCTTTTGTACTGTTTATGGCCAAGTGCGTTATTCGTTTCTGACGCTATATCACCAATTCTTAATACCGTTAAACCCGAGTAATGGCCATTATTCAGGGCGTCCTCAATATTCAGCCAACCCGCCTTTGAATAGACACCTGCGGCGAGTGCGTTTTCACCTTTAATCGCGAGTTCCATTTCCTTGGCAGTCTCTGACAACCAGGTGACCAGTGTTTTAGCTTGACTAAAGCTGGGTGCGGTTGGTGCGTTTGACATTTCCAAAGCGGTGAAGTGTACATTGATTGTTCTTGAATAACGCTGCTGAAATGACTGTGCTATTGATAAAATTGACTCGTAGCCGGGATTATTGGGCTCGAGTAAGCTGAGCGGCGAAACTAGGCCAGCAGCGAGTTCTGCTGAGCGTCGCATGCCCCCGGGCGCTGATATTTGCCAGTGGATCCCTGGGATTTTGAAGCCGATGGGGATCTCTTTGAGCGCACCTTGAAGACTGCTATGGCCTATTTCAAGCATTCGTTCACCATGTTCCACCAGTGACGTGTGGTACCAATGCAAATAGGTTTGCGCAAGTCCTTCTTCAAAGTGAGCGCCGGTGCTAAATATTGTATCGAAGTCTAGTCTCAATACTTGCTGTTTTAGTGTTGCAATGTGATCGGCGAGTGCTCTGTCATCACTTGGCGTCATATCAGTTTGCGTTGCCACATGGTCAGCGAACGCCTCGAGTGCGCGAGTCGACAGCCCTTGTATCCCACCTCTACTGGGAAAACCTGTTCCTTCGTCATGGCTGTTGTAGGATGGGTAACGCAGTTCTCCAGCAGGTCCCATCGAAATGTTGATTTCTTGGATGATAGTGCTGTAGCTGCCAAATTCTTGTGCGAATGCGCTGATAAACTCGGCATATTGACGGTAGATTTCGTCAAGCAGGGGTTCGGTTTGCCAAAAGCTCAACGTTTCTGCGGCGTAATTGCCTTGCTCTGACTTAAACTGTAGTTGCTGAGGGGCGACGCCATCGAAGTGTGTCCAGATCCATTGCGGAATCGGAATATTGCAAGTATCGCCAACATTACCGCCACATTGATGGAAAGACATGATGGGGATCCACTGTAAACCGTGTTTCTTGAATAATTCTGCGATGCGGTGGTAATACTGCCAATCAAAGACTTGGTCACCTTGGGCTTCAACCTTGCCCCACCAGACGTCCACCGAAACGCCGTCAAGGCCCATCTGCTTTGCGGTTTGTAAATGTTGCTCAAACGTGGACCATTGTTCTTCACTGGTAAGTTCCAGCGGTGCCATTGCGTTAAACGCATAAATATCTTCATCCGCACGCGTTTGGCACGCGAGCACGGTTAGACCGATAAAGAAAACAGAAAAGCTGAACTTGAGACGTAACATTGATGCATCGGGTCAGGTGAGTCTTACCCCAACCTTTTTAGATCCGGCAGGCGTTGTCAATCAAAGTCAGCGTATTCTGGCATTGAATACGGTTGCAGTCGGGCAATTCGCAGTTTGCTAGAACGCCTCCGGGTGGCAAGGGGGCACCTGCATACTGCTAGAGGAACGTGGCAATTTCGTCTAACGACTTCTTCGATTGCGCATGGTTGGGTACCGTCGCGTCTTCAGCAGGGTATCCCGCAATCAACAACATGTAAGGGCGCTCATCATCTGGACGCTGACAAATCTGGGATAAAAAGCTCATCGGTTTGGGTGTATGAGTGAGCGTTACTAAGCCCGCATTGTGCAGCGCGGTAATTAAAAAGCCTGTCGCAATACCAACAGATTCGTGCACGTAATAATTCGTTTGTTTGTCACCAGGGTTTAAGCCCCCCTTTTTTTGACTAAAAATCGCGATCAACCATGGCGCGTGCTGCAAGTAAGGCTTCTCTGCATCAGTGCCAAGCGGTTTCAGAGCGTCTAACCATTCTTCGCCGGCACGTCCGTCGTAGAAACCTCGTTCATGGGCTTCCGCCTGTTCTCGTACTTGTCGTTTGACGTCATCCGAGTGAATCGCAACAAAGTGCCATGGCTGATGGTTGGCACCGCTGGGTGCGGTTCCCGCGGCCTTTAAACAATTTTCGATTATTTCCTTAGGAACGGGGCGGTCACTGAACTGTCGAATACTGTGTCGGCGTTTTATGTCCGTGTAGAAGCGTTCGGCCCGCGCTAGCATCTCGTCGACGGGGTACTCGATGTAATCGCTTAGCGGTGTATTGTCATGTTGTTTCATTGGTGACCTATTTGTTGTTTTATTTCTACTGGGACATCCCAAATGCATCGGCATTTGCGCAATCTATTGTGCAGTTTTTCACAGCAACTTACTGAATTCCATAAATTTCGACTCTGATACAAAAAACGCATTTTTTAGAACTGATTGTTTGTTTTTACAACAAAATCGAGCCAAAACGTCATCTTTCTGTCATCTGGATTGGGTCTAATCCGGGATTCATTAAGGAGACCTCCATGCCGCAATTTAAGAGCATCACCACATTAGTGATTTTGCCTGTAATGGTAAGCCTTTCAATCATCCTGATTTTGGGTTTTTCCAGTGTTTTTACCTCTTTCAAATTACTCGATGACATTGAACATTTGGAAGGCAGTGTCATTCAAGCGGAAAGAGAGATTGCGGATGTGTTGAGTGATTTTAAAACACAAGTTCAAGAGTGGAAAAACGTGCTGTTACGAGGTTTTGAGCAGGGCGACCGGGAAAAATATTGGGGGCGATTCCAGTCCAAGGAGCAGGCCATCCAAACGGTACTGGAACGCAAGCTTTCAGCCAAAGATGTACCTAATGATGAAAAACAACTCATTCGCGAGTTTATCCGTGCGCATCAACATATGGCTGAGAAATACCGAGAAGGTTATCAGTTGTTCGTAGAGTCCGGTTACGACCCTAAAGTCGGTGATGCGGCAGTAAGAGGTATCGATCGAGAGCCCGCAAAGTTACTGGCGCGTTTATCCGACAAAATTGGCGAACGGGCTGGTAGCGCCATTCTGACGCTTGATGCCCACACTCGAAATACGCTCACCGCACTGGTTTTGGGGATCGTTATCTTGACCATCTTAACCGTCATTTTTGTGATCCGTCGGTTGCGGCGTCAGGTGATCAAACCAATTAAACAGGTCGCTAAACAACTCAATGGTCTCGCGATGTCCAACTACGACATTGAGCTGACCTACCAAAGTGGCAATGAACTCGGCGTACTTGCCGATTCTGCGCGCACACTGCAATCGAAACTCATCGGCGTGGTGAATGAGCTTAGTGACGCTGAAGTCCATATTCAAGAGGCAAGCTCAACCCTAACACTAGTAAGCCAAGACATACATGATGGTTCTATAGAGCAGGGTAATGCCTCAGAACGGTTAAACACCGCGACTCAGGGACTCGAGCATTGTGTATTGCAGCTAGTGTCTATTTCCGAGCAGGTTGGGGTTGCCTCGCAAGCTTCGAGTCGAAACATGACTGAGTGTTATGCAACGTTCGAACAGGCAAATGATGGTTTTACAACCCTGGCAAGTACGGTGAATCGCTCAGGCCAAATTGTTGAAGAGTTGCAAAAACGCAGTGCGGATATCCTCGGTGTAGTGAATGTCATTAATGAGATAGCGGATCAAACCAACTTGTTAGCACTCAATGCGGCAATCGAAGCGGCCCGCGCAGGAGAGCAAGGTCGGGGATTTGCGGTTGTCGCGGATGAAGTTAGGGCATTGGCTGCCAAGACCCAACAATCCACGATGGAAATAAACTCAATTTTGTCGTCTTTTGAGCAAGAGGCGCAAACGGCGGTGAAAGCCATGGAAACCGGTAAGTCACTCTCTGAGTCCAACGCGTCTGAAGCGAAAATTGCACTCGCTAAATTGAAGGGCGTATTGGGTCACATTGAACAAACCGCTTCTGCAGTACATGAACTTCAATCGGTCACCGATCAACAATCACAGACTGCTGAGGGGGTATCTGACGTGGCACAACGCATCGCTGCGCTCGCCGAACAGTACAAAGGGTTAGCGTCTCGCCGAGATATCACTGAGCATATGGATACTGCATCAACGCGATTTGATAGTGTTGTGTCATCGCTTAAGGCGTCTTAACGCTACCGCAGCGACAAGTGAACGGAATCCCTAAAAGCTCGGTATAATAATCATCTCGTTTGTGAGTTAACGCATAGATGGTGTAGCGCAACAAGATGATCCCGTTAGTCTTTCACCCGATCTATAGCCAGCTTTCTTTGCCGGTGAAGCATCGTTTTCCCATCCAAAAGTATCAGGGAATACGCGACAGATTGGCATCGCTTGCAGTGCCTGATGAATGGTTTTTTGAGCCACAAGCCCTCACGCCAAAGCAAGTTAATAGGGTGCTGGATCCGAATTACATCAATGCACTCGTTGCCGGTGAGCTACCTGCCAAAGCGATGCGCCGAATTGGATTTCCTTGGTCGGAGCAATTGGTCCAGCGCACACTGACTGCATCGGGTGGCACCGTACTGACGGCTGAGTTAGCCTTGCAGCACGGCAAAGCATTGAATTTAACGGGTGGCTATCATCACGCATTTGCCAACTATGGCAGTGGCTTTTGTATGGTCAATGACTTGTATCTTGCGGCGTTACAAATGCTGCAACAGCCGAGCCTTGATCGAGTCCTAATTTTTGACTGTGATGTGCACCAAGGGGACGGCACTGCGAAATTAGCGGAAAACAATCCCAATGTGTTCACAGTTTCCTTGCATGGCGAAAAAAACTTTCCGTATCGAAAGCAGGTCTCTGACCTTGATTTTGCGCTACCGAAGGGGACCGAAGATGAGCAGTTTCTCAGTGTAGTCGATGACGCACTGCATTTAGCGCTGCGTTCAGCAACCCCTGATGCCGTTATTTATGATGCGGGTGTGGATATTCACGTTGATGATGACTTGGGGCATCTAAATATCACAACCGCCGGGGTGCGCCAACGCGATGAGCTTGTGTTTGCAGCCTGTGCTCGGCACAACTTGCCGGTGGCGGCGGTTATTGGCGGCGGTTATCAGCGTGATATAGACGCCTTGGTGGATGTGCATATGCAGCTTTTTCATGCTGCAGGTGTGTGCTAAACAAACGCGTTTGAATTAGTCAAAACTCAATGACTGCCCTTCGGCAGACGCAAAAATAATCAGCGGCGCACGCGCTGCCTCAATAAACTCCTGACAGTGTTCAATGATGGCATCGATGTCATCGTCAGTGCGTTCTGGATCATGGCTATACAGCGCGAGTTGTTTGGCACTGGCAGCCATGGCTAACTTGACTGCTTCCTCTGCAACAGAGTGACCCCAGCCGGATTTCGCGGGCATGTCACTTAGCATGTACTGGGCATCGTGGATCAGCAAATCTGCATCGCGACAAAACTCCACAAATTCCAAAAAGTCGCTGCTTTTCTTGTACGGAGGATAGAGTTCATTATCGGTCAAATAGACCACTTTGGCAGATTGTGAAATCACGGCGTAGGCGCAGCCGCCACCGGGGTGATTGATCGGCATACGGCGAATCGTAGCATTCCCCACTTGCCACTCATCGATTGCTTTGTCGATGGGCGTTACATTGATCTTGGACGGTAGCGTTTCGAACGGCACCGGGAACAATGACCCCTGCATCTGTTCGATGACGGCATGGGTATTCCCGTCATTAACAATGCCCGGTACAACCGTGATTTCTCTATTCGGTTGAAATATTGGCGTAAAAAATGGGAAACCTTGAATGTGATCCCAGTGATTGTGCGAGAGCAGCACGGTGATGGGGTTGTCGGTGCCTATTAATTGTTTGCCTAGCAATCGGATACCGGTACCTGCGTCAAGGACGATATGGTGATCATCGACCACCACATCCACACAAGCAGTGTTGCCACCGTAGCGAACGTACGCTTCGCCCGGTGTTGGGATCGAACCTCTGACTCCAAAAAATGTGACTTGCATTCAATCCCCGTTGTGTTGCGTTTAAAGACTTTGTACAAACTCCGCAGCGTTATCAAGGTCAAGTAGCTGTTTCTCACCACTACGACGATTCTTGTATTCCACTTGTTGATTGTCAAGATTTCGCTCACCGATAACGATGCTATGCGGTATACCAATTAGCTCCATATCGGCGAACATTACACCCGGACGCTCTTTGCGATCGTCAAACAATACCTCGATACCCGCGTCGACCAACGCCGCGTACAAGCTCTCGGCCGCTTCTTTGACGCGGTGACTCTTGTGCATATTCATTGGGATCAACACAATTTTGAACGGGGCAATAGCATCGGGCCAAATGATGCCAAACTTATCATGATTCTGCTCGATCGCTGCGGCGACGATGCGCGACACGCCAATTCCATAACAACCCATCGTTAGCGTTTCGTGCTTACCTGTTTCACTTAGCACACCGCAGTTCATTGATTTCGAGTACTTGTCTCCCAACTGGAAGATATGACCGACTTCGATGCCACGTCGGATGTCGAGCTCGCCTTGACCATCAGGAGAAGGGTCACCTTTGATCACGTTGCGGATATCAACGACGTTCAAATCACCTGACCAATTCGCGCCCTTAAGGTGCACATCAGTTTTGTTGGCACCACAGATAAAATCAGCGAGTAATGCTGCACTGCGGTCAACTAACACAGGAATACCGAGGCCAAGCGGACCGACGCTGCCGGCTTTGCAGTTTAATTGCTGCTCAAGCTGAGCATCAGTTGCCATGGTCAACGGCGACAATACGCCATCGAGTTTTTCTGCTTTTACTTCGTTCAGGCTATGGTCACCACGCAGCGCCAACGCTACCAAAGGTGCATCTGCAGCGGTCGGTTCTTCTGTTTCGCCTACGACGATAATGGTTTTAATCGTTTGCGCAGCATCGCAGTCAAAGAATTCGCACACATTTTCAATACTAGCGACATCTGGTGTGGAGACTTCAGTTTGCGCGGCTGAACCTGTCTGCTTGTCACCTACTGCAAGCGCTTCGGCGGTTTCGATATTTGCCGCGTAGTCTGAACCAGTACTAAAGACAATATCGTCTTCGCCTGAGTCGGCGAGGACATGGAATTCATGGCTAACACTACCACCGATTGCGCCAGAGTCAGCGATTACAGGTCGGTATTCTAGGCCGCAGCGTTCAAACACATTGCAGTACGCCTGGTGCATATCGTCATAGGTTTTCTGCAAACAGTCTTGGCTCAAGTGGAACGAGTATGCGTCTTTCATGGTAAATTCACGTCCGCGCATAATGCCGAAGCGCGGTCTAACTTCATCACGGAATTTGGTTTGTACTTGGTACAGATTTAGCGGTAACTGTTTGTAGCTGCTCACTTCATTGCGCACCAATGCGGTAATGACTTCTTCGTGTGTTGGACCCAACACGAAGTCGCGCTGATGGCGATCCTTGATGCGCAGTAGTTCAGGACCGTATTCTTCCCAACGACCAGACTCTTGCCACAGATCAGCAGGCTGAACGACAGGCATCAGTACCTCGATTGCACCTGCCTTGTTCATTTCAGAGCGCACGATATCGGCGACTTTGTTTAATACCCGCAGACCTGACGGTAACCAGGTATACAGACCAGAAGCCAGTTTGCGGATCATGCCGGCACGAAGCATTAGCTGGTGGCTAATAACTTCTGCATCAGCAGGCGTTTCTTTTTGAGTTGAGAGCAGGTATTGACTGGTACGCATGCAGCTATGGTGTTCCTAAGTAAAATCTAAACCCGCGTATTCTATCAGTCGCTAGGAAGATGGCAAAAGCTATTTGACCGTTTGTGCTAGTGTCGTGCAATTAGCTCAGTGACATACACAATATCCTGCTCAACGTGCCACTTTACATCCACTGAATGCAGCCAGATGGAGTAAGTTTTCGGGTCTGCTTTCGCTTGCTTGTATGCCGGTCTCGGGTCGAGGGTTAACACCGTTTCGATATCGGCGGCTAGAGTCGGACATTCTGTGCTGAAACTGTGCAGTTGTTGTTGGGCTAATGCAGTGTACCGCAGTTGTAACCGTGCCTGTGGAGTCGGCTGCGCATAGCCGCAATTTGCGTCGGGTTGGCTGTCGCTGTAGTTAATGTAGGGCTTGATATCGAGGATCGGTGTGCCATCGAGGAGATCGACACCACCAACGGTCAGCGTTAGCTGCCCGTTATGAAAATCGTGAGCTTGATAGCTCACCAGCGACATACCCATACCATTTGGACGAAACGAACTACGACTGGCAAACACGCCGATTTTTTCATTTCCGCCCAAGCGCGGCGGCCGAACTAATGGACTCGGACTATGGGCAGTATGCTGGTGAAAACTAAATAATAACCACAGGTGCGAAAACTGCTCGATCCCACGCAAGTAGTCGGGGTCATTGAATGCTTGGTTAAACGTGACAATACCTTGAATATCTGGTGCTAATGCTGGCTGCCTGGGAATCCCAAATTTTTCGCGAAAAGGCGTTCGAATATGTGCAATCGGCGTGGCAGTTAGGTTTGAATGGGTCAAGGTGTCGAGATTGGTCGTTAAAAGCTGTCAGTGTAGAGCGCCCGTGCAACAACTTGCAACACTTGGGGCTGAGATTGTCATAATCTATACACATCTGGTTGTTAAAGTGTCACTGTCATTTTTCGTGACATGTATGTCTTGGAGCAATCGCTCCATGGATCCCAACCTTTTTTGGCTCGCACCTTGCGAGCCTTTTTTTTTGCCTAGCAGGTACCTACTCTTTTATTGCCTTCCCATAGCGCCTTGTCTATGCTGGATCTAATAGATTATTCGCACAAGGCAAACAACGCATTCAATGTTGCCACAATCACCGAGCCTGAATCACGATGAACTCAAGCATGCATACATAGTCGCAATCTTGAAGGCACTGGTGATATTTACCCTCCCGTTTGTAGCGATCACCTTTTATTTTAATGTGGTTCAGGAATATAGGCCGATACCACTTTTTACTCTGAGCGCCATTTTTGCGCTGTACGTAATCTGCTTCTTTGCCCGCAATCGATTCCAAGCGCGGGAGCTCGCACTGTTTATCAGCATGCTGACGTTAGTGGTGGCGAACATTAACTGTTACGCCAACCAGAGCGTTGGTCACGCTGGGATTGCCGTGTTGATCAGTACGTTTTGCATCGCCGTGGTGCCCAATATTTGGCTGCATAGCGGTTTTGTGATCGCGACGGCGGCCAGTTTGTTTTTGAGCTTTAACCTCGCCTTTGATTTTGACTATCCGATGGGCGCAGCACGCTGGTTGTTCGTGACCTTTTTTGGTCAATTGGTGATTTTGAGCGGTTTGCGCTTACTGTTTGCCAGCGTTGAGGAAATGTTTGAAAACGAACATCAACTGCTCGTCAAATCTGAGGCAGCATCGCGCGAAAAGAGCCGCTTTCTGGCCAATATGAGTCACGAAATACGCACGCCCATCGCAGGTGTTACTGGCCTGTTGGATACCATTGAGCAAGACAACCTTACTGAACAGCAACAAGATAAATTGCGCCTCGCGAAGCAAAGCTCTAATTTGCTAGCGTCAATTGTGAATGACATTCTCGATTATTCAAAAATTGAGGCCGGAAAATTGGCGATCAATGCGGTCGATTTTGATTTAAATGCCTGTGTTGAAGAGGCTGTCTCGGTTATCCACCCTCGATTAAAAGAGCGCGACAATCAGATCACCGTGCATACGTCTTGGGAAGGTGCTGTCTGGGTCAGTGGCGACAAGACACGGCTACAACAAATTATGCTGAACCTACTCAGTAACGCGCACAAATTTACCGAGCAGGGGCTCATCACTGTCAACGCCGTATTATCCGACGCCACGGGCCCCTTGAGCTTAGAATTCAGTGTCGAAGATTCTGGTATTGGGATGAGTGAAAATCAACTTCAAGAGTTGTTTAGACCCTTTCATCAATTGGATAATTCGGCCACCAAAAAGGCCCAAGGCACAGGCTTAGGGCTGTTGATTTGTAAACAGATTTTGCGCTTGATGGACGGCGACATAACGGTACACAGCATAGCTAATGTTGGCAGTACATTTCGATTCTCTGTGCCGCTCGAGTCAGCTTCGCCACCGGTTGAAACGCCACCACAACAAGAGGTGCAAGTCGATGGCCTGTCGGTGCTCATTGTTGAAGATAATTTTATCAATCAGATGGTACTGCAGGAAATCCTTACCAGTTTGAACGTCACCAGCCAGATAGCAGAACATGGACAAGAAGCGCTGGACACACTTACCGAGGCAGCGCCACAGTCTTTCGATGTCGTACTGATGGATTGTCAAATGCCAGTTATGGATGGTTTTCAAGCCACACAATCGATTCGAGAGGGATGTGCCGGTGCGCAGTGGCAAGACGTGCCAATTGTAGCATTGACCGCCAATGCATTAGCGGGTGACCGCGAAGCTTGTTTAAATGCGGGAATGACCGATTATCTCACCAAGCCGGTCGACAAAGACGCGTTACAAGCCGTTTTATGCCAATATTTACCCAAGGCTTAGCGTTCCATTACCGGATGTCGCAGATCGCAAAGATTGGTCGATTCCTCGACAAACTGCAACAACCACTCATGGGACCATTTACTCTCTCAGGACATTGTGAAAAACTTGCGCACAAATCATCGTTCAGGCTGTTGAATTCAGCCGCTAAGCCCTCATATTCCTGAACGGGACCACCCCCGAATTTATTTGGATTAAAATCAGAAAGTTATCGAGATAGGATGCCTATGATTTCTGTAAATCAGCTGACCAAACAGTTTGATGAGTTTGTCGCTGTGGACAAACTGTCATTTAATATTGAACCCGGCGATATCGTCGGTTTTCTTGGCCCAAATGGCGCCGGGAAATCAACTACCATGAAAATGCTCACCGGATTTCTAACTCCGTCAGACGGACAAATCACCATCGATGGAATGGTGATGGGGGAGCAAACCAAAGACATTCAAACGCGCATAGGCTACTTGCCCGAAGGCGCCCCAGCCTATGGCGACATGAGTGTTATCCAATTCTTAAACTTTATTGCGAACGTGCGCGGGTTATCGGGCAAACTGAAGTCAGAGCGAATCGATGCGGTGATCAAGCAATTAGCGCTGCAAAAAGTGCTGGACCGCGCCATCGAAAACTTGTCCAAAGGTTTTAAGCGACGGGTAGGACTGGCACAAGCAATCATTCACGATCCGCAAATCTTAATTTTGGATGAGCCAACTGACGGACTCGATCCAAACCAAAAGCACCAAGTGCGCGACCTTATACAGCAACTGTCAAAAGACAAGTTGGTGATTGTATCGACGCACATCTTAGAAGAGGTTACGGCAGTGTGTAACCGCGTGATGGTGATTGCTGATGGTCAACTGCGCTTTGACGATACGCCAGAAGCCTTGCTCAAACAGTCCAAGTATCACAAAGCGATTACCTTACATTTGAGCTATCAGTCTGACATCTCGGGACTTGAAGACCTCAAAGGTGTTGCCGAAATGCAGGTGGATAAAGCCACCGGTCGAGTGACGTTATTCCCTGAACCGGATGCCGAGATCTTACATTTGGTGACAGAGTACATCCAAATGTGCAAGCTGCCCGTCGACACCTTATTCATTGAACAAGGGCGTTTAGACGAAGTCTTCCGCCAGATCACGGAGGAGGCCGCATGAGTCAGTTTAAAAGCCCGGTAGGGATCATTTTTAAACGTGAGTTCGCCAGTTTTTTCGCGACGCCGGTTGCCTATGTATTTATTACAATCTTCTTGATTTTGAGTGGGGTTTTTACCTTTTTCATTGGGCAACTATACGAGCGAGGTCAAGCCGACCTGCTGCCATTCTTTAATTTTCATCCGTGGCTGTATCTATTCCTTGTGCCGGCGATCGCGATGCGAAGTTGGTCTGAAGAACGCCGCTCCGGCACGATTGAATTATTGATGACCTTGCCCATAACGGTAACTCAAGCGGTCATTGGCAAGTTCTTAGCGGCTTGGTCGGTGCTAGGTTTAGCCTTGGCGCTGACATTCCCATTGTGGTTGACGGTCAATTACCTCGGTACGCCGGACAACGGTATTATTCTGGCAGCGTACATCGGCAGTTGGCTAATGGCTGGTGGCTTCTTAGCGATTAGCTTGTGTATGTCAGCGCTGACCAAGAATCAGGTGATTGCCTTTATTCTTGCTGTGGTGGTGTGTTTCATATTCGTGCTAAGTGGCAGCAATGTGGTTCTCGATGCCTTCCAAGGCTGGGCCCCAGCATTACTGCTCGATACGGTCGCTTCGTTTAGTTTCCTAACGCACTTTGAGTCTATGGCGAAAGGCGTTTTGGCACTGAATGACGTTGGTTATTTTATCATTGTGATGGTGGTCTTTTTGATTGCCAATCACCTGATCATCGATCAAAAGAAGGCGGACTAATCATGACGCGTATTTTTTCATTTTCGATTGGTTTGATTGTTCTCTTGGGCCTATTCTTCGCACTGGTGGTTGTCAACAACCAGGCGTTGGATCAATACCGCATCGACTTAACTGAGAATCAGGTTTACTCCTTGTCTGACGGCAGTAAGCAAGTGATCGATGAGATCAAAGAGCCGGTTACCTTGACTTTGTTCTTCTCTGATACGGCGACTAAGGGCATGACTAGCCTGCGCAATTATGCAAATCGCGTTGAGAGCTTGTTACAGGAATATGCGACCTACAGCGATGGTAAAATCATTCTCAACGTCATTGATCCTGTGCCGTTTTCAGAGGCCGAAGACCAAGCGGCACAATATGGTTTAACTGGCGCTGCGATTGGTCAAATCGGTGAATCAGTTTATTTCGGTCTGGCGGGGACAAACGCGATTGACGACCAACAGATCATTGGTTTCTTTGATCCGCAAAAAGAGTCCTTCTTAGAATACGATATTAGTAAGCTCGTCTATCAGTTGAGTGATAATGCCGCGGTTAACGTGACATTATTAACCGACCTGTCCATGTCCGGTCAGCAGAACCCAATGACAGGACAGTACCAGCCACCAATGGTGTTCTACACTCAGTTGGAGCAACTTTATACTCTGACGACTATCGGTGCAGAAGCGACCGAGGTGCCGGTCGATACGGACGTGTTGATTGTTGCGCATCCTCAAGGGCTGTCTGAAGCCTTGTCCCAGAGCATTGATCAATACGCGATGCAGGGCGGCAGATTGTTGGTGTTTGTCGATCCGCATTATGAATCAGACCAAATGGCGATGATGGGCGGCGTTGGTGCGAATGCCAGCGAGTTAGCGCTACTATCCTCGTGGGGCATTCAGTTTGACCCGAATCAGGTAGTGTTAGATGCAACACTGGGCCTTGAGGTCAGAACACCACAAGGTGGTGTCGCACGTCACCTGGGTATTTTGGGCTTCGATGCGGCCAGTATTGATGAAGACGATGTTGTTACAGCCAACCTTGAGTCAATCAATGCAGCGTCAGTTGGTGCGTTGCAGCTGGAAGAAGGCAGTAACTTGCAGATGCTGCCGTTGCTGCAAAGCTCGTCGAATAGTCAGTTGATCGACACGGCGCAATACAGCATGACGCAAGATCCAGGGGAGTTTGCGAAAGGGTTTGTCGCTGCTGATCAAGCACGCGTCATTGCCGCGCGGTTCTCAGGCCAAGCGCAATCCGCGTACGCGCAAGTTGAAGGGCTGGCGGATTGGGTTGACAGCACTGACAACCTGAATGTGATTGTGGTCGCCGATGCCGACATGCTAGCGGACCGATTCTGGGTCCAACAAAGCAGTTTCTTCGGACAAACTTTGTTTACACCATTCGCCAATAACGGCGATATGTTTACCAATGCCGTAGAGAACCTTTCTGGCAGCGATGCGCTAATCAGTGTGCGCAGCCGCGGCACTTTTGCGCGGCCGTTTGAGCGCGTTGAAGCACTTGAAGTTGTCGCTGAGGCGAAGTTTAGAGAACAGGAAGAGTTGCTCCAACAACAGCTTGCCGAAACAGAAGCTCAGTTGGCCCAACTGCAAAGCCAACAAGACGAATCTGGCGCACTTGTGGTGACCCCAGAGCAGCAAGCTGCGATTGACAACTTTGTCGATCAGCGCATTGAAATACGCAAGGCGTTGCGGGATGTGCGTTACCAACTTGACCGCGACATAGATGCGCTCGGCAATTGGTTGAAGCTACTCAATATTGCGGTTGCGCCGATTGTACTCGCGCTGGTTCTGTTTTTCCTCGCTCGAGTGCTGCGCACCAAAGCGCGGAAATCGCAGCTAACGTTATAGGAGACAAGGATGAAATCAAGTTCGTTATTGAGCTTAGTTGCGGCGCTTGTGATCGTCAGTGGCCTTGGTTTTTGGTTGCTCCAGGATGATATGCAGCAGACGGAGACCTCAACGAGTCTTCTCGGTGAATTTGAACAACAATTAGCCGCGGTAACCAAAGTTGATATCAGCGATGCCAATGGCCAATTGTTAGTGGCTGAGTTGCTGGAAGGCGAGTGGGTGGCAACCCATATTGAGTCTGGCTTGCAATTCCCGGCGGATAAAAATTTGTTGGTCGGGTTGATCGCGTCGTTATCTGAAGCTGCTTTTTATCAACCTAAAACGCAAAATCCTGAGAACTATGCGCGTCTGGCGGTGGAAGATGTCATCAGTGAAGACGCGCAATCGCGTTTATTGACATTGTATGCAGGTGATAAGGCCTTCTCGGTGTTGGTGGGTAATACCGCGACCAGCGGCGTAGGGTCCTTTGTGCGTTTTCCTGAACAAGCGCAAAGCTGGTTGATTGACCGCCGCTTAAATTTGCCGATTGACGCACAACAGTGGCTACTCAATCCTTTGGCTTTGATGAATGTTGAACAAGTAACCACGGCATTTCGCCAAGGTGAGGGCACTTGGCAGGCTAGTCGAGAGGCGAGCAGTGAGAACGGTGATACGCCGCGTTTGATACTGACCGAGCTTACCGCAGAAGAAAGCTACCAATTCCCTAACGTCGTCGAGAACAGTTTGTCCGCGATGTTGACCGCGCGCTTTGACGCAGTGAGGCCGCTCACGTCGGTAGTACTAGCGGATGCGCCAAATGCAACCGTAACTTTCACCAGCCAAGACAATGAATTGAGTATTTTGTTGTACGGCACTGAAGCGCAATATTATGCCGTGTATGTTTCAGCGGCCCATCCATGGCTCAGTGACTGGGTGTTCGAGCTCAGTAGCTTTGCCTATAATCAATTGGATAAGCAACGCAGTGACTTTGTTGAAGTTCCTGAAGCTGAGGGGCCGCCAGCTCCTGTTGAGCAAGTCCCGATAGATGAAGGCGAAGCGCCTGGCGGCGATTAGTCGAAAAAAGCCCCTCGAGTTACTTCAGGGGCTTTTTTATTGTTGTAGCAGTGATTCGGTGAGGATCTTTTGATAGAACTCAGCACCTTGTTCCAGCGTGCGTTGGATGTTGGTTTGCGGAATTGAATCAGGATCTTTAAAGGTCTTAAGCGCTCTATCGATACTGCGTTCACGTATCAAGTGTAAGGTTGGAAACGGCGCCCGGTTGGTGTAATGCGAGGGTGAGGATTCGTCTTCGCCAGCGAACACGTAGCGTGGATGGAAGGTGGCGAGCTGTAATGTGCCATCCAATTGTGCACGTTGCATTAGCCAGTTAACTTGGTCAGCGAGCGCCAAGAAGTCATCGAACGCCTCGATGTTGTGATCGCGACCCGCGCTTGTTTCACTGGGCGAGAATATCACCAGTGTGGTTTCAATCTCGTCATGTGCCATCAGTCGCTCGCATTCTTGCATCACACACAATGCTTGCTGTTCAAAGCCAGACTCAGTGCAAACTTGGTAATGAATACTGTTACGCTCAAACTCGCGTTTGGCAAACGGACAGAAATTCTCACCGATCACGGTGCGCAGCAGCCAATGGCGGGTGGCTGCTGTCGGATTGGCTGGCGATGTGGTCTCTGCTGGCAAGATTAGGAGTGAAACTTTACGTACGCTTCAAGAGTATTTGCGATCAAGCTCGCAACGGTCATAGGGCCAACACCGCCCGGTACAGGAGTGATCCAATCGGCGACTTCGGCGGCTTTGTCAAATTCTACATCGCCAACGAGTCGGCCGTCAGCAAGACGGTTAATACCGACATCAATTACAATCGCGCCGGGTTTCACCCATTCGCCCGGAATGAAGTTCGGCTTACCCACGGCGACCACGAGTAAATCTGCGCGGCTCACATGAGCTTGTAAGTTTTTAGTGAATTTGTGACAGGTCGTTACGGTACAACCAGCAAGTAACAGCTCCAGAGACATGGGGCGTCCGACAATATTCGAAGCGCCGACAATCACGGCATCAAGGCCTTTGATTGGGCGTTTTGTGGCTTCGATCATGGTCATAATACCTTTCGGGGTACAAGGACGCAGCGCAGGGATGCGCTGTGCTAGTCGACCTATGTTATAGGGATGGAAGCCGTCCACGTCTTTATGTGGGTGAATACGCTCAAGGATCTCTTCGGCGTCTAAACCCGCCGGCAGTGGTAGCTGAACTAGAATACCGTCAATGCTGTCGTCGGCATTCAGTTCATCAACCAATTCGAGTAATGCGCTTTGTTCTGTCGTCGCAGGCAAGTCAAATGACTTGGATACGAATCCAACCTCATCACAAGCTTTGGTTTTGTTTGATACATAGACTTGTGAAGCGGGGTCGGACCCGACCAACACAACCGCTAGACCGGGTGGACGTTTTTTGGCTTCCACTATTGAACTAACGTACCGGGCAACGTCGTTGCGAACTTGTTTGGCGATGAGTTTGCCGTCAATGCGATGGGCGTGCATGAAATTTCTCTTAATTGCGCTAGAACGTAAATGATCCCATGGAACTGTTGATGGATTCAAGTTTCGATTAGGTCAATGTTTAAAAAAATGGGTGTTTTATTTGGTATGAATAGCGGGCCAAAGCCTTCAGTTTAGGAAAACTCGGTGAATACATCCCTGTACGCTCTACGAAATCATCCCTGATGTCGAAGCTTTCTAGCCTAAAGGCTTTGCCCCTTTATCTATGAACCTTACGCAATTGGTATTTAGCGGTCTCATTCAAACTGTAATAGGGGCTTTGGTGAGAGTCGTTGGATGTTTAAGTATATGGGCCAAAGCCTTCAGTCTAGAAAGACGCGGTGAATACATCCCTGTACGCTCTACGAAATCATTCCTGATTTCGAAGCTTTCTAGTCTAAAGGCTTTGCCCCTTTAATTTAGCAAAGAGACTTATCCCAACTCTGAGTGACAGTGTTTTGGACTAATTTTGCGCCTAAAAAACCACCCAATTGCTGGCATTTTGCGCAACCATAAAATTAATCATAAAAGTGTTTGACGACAATCAGGCAAGTCGGTAATATGCGCCCCCCGTAAAGGTACTGAATAGTTCCTTTGCTTGGTTCGGTGAGTGGCGCAGCTTGGTAGCGCACTTGGTTTGGGTCCAAGGGGTCGTAGGTTCAAATCCTATCTCACCGACCACTTTAATCTTGCACAGATTCGCTACGCGTCCGTAGCTCAGCTGGATAGAGCAACGGCCTTCTAAGCCGTGGGTCGCAGGTTCGAATCCTGCCGGACGCGCCATAGGCGGGTTCGGAAGGATGAGAAGAATCTTGCCGAGGCTGGCTGCCACGCAGGCGCCATAGGCGAGTTCGGAAGGATGAGAAGAATCTTGCCGAGGCTGGCTGCCACGCAGGCGCCATAGGCGAGTTCGGAAGGTTCAAAACTATGGATTGAATCGTTCAAGCAAGATTAAATCGACTATAATGGTCAACATCATTATGGTGGGCGTAGCTCAGTTGGTAGAGCCCCGGATTGTGATTCCGGTTGTCGTGGGTTCAAATCCCATCGTCCACCCCATTTTTGCGGAAGTGGTGGAATTGGTAGACACGCTGGATTTAGGTTCCAGTGCTTCACGGCGTGAGAGTTCAAGTCTCTCCTTCCGCACCATCTCTTTATTGAGTCTCTTGTCGGTGAGTGGCGCAGCTTGGTAGCGCACTTGGTTTGGGTCCAAGGGGTCGTAGGTTCAAATCCTATCTCACCGACCACTTTTCTTGATAATCACAGCCATTGCAGTCTGCTGCGCTAGCCTAGCTTAGCTCCATTGGGAACAGTCGTGTCTGGTGTTACCAGTACAACTGCGCCATCATCATCATAAAAGCCCGTCACTAGGCACTCCGACATAAATGGACCAATTTGCTTGTTGGGAAAGTTGACCACTGCCATGATCTGTTTACCGATCAGCTCTGCTGGTTGATAGCGCTCAGTGATTTGAGCGCTGGAGCGACGCTTGCCAATCTCATCGCCAAAATCAATCGTAAGCTTGTACGCAGGTTTTCTTGCTTCGGGGAATGCTTCGACTTCAGTAATCGTACCCGCCCGTAACTCAACGCGTTCAAATTCTGCCCACTCTAGATTTTTTTCCATGCTGTTTCTGCCTCTATCGAACCTCTCAAAGTTCGCGTTTTACAAATAAGTAGTACCTTACCGCAGGAATTTGAGTTTTACATCTCGACTCTGAAAATTACAGCCTGTATACTACCGCGTCTTTTTTTAACCGACGCCTGCAACAGCGGCGTATAACAAAAGATGTCGGGGCTAAATTAGCTCGCTAATAACATCTGATTAGAAGCGCGTCATCCGGCGCACAGTTGAGGTATTACAATGCAAGTTTCTGTTGAGACGAATGAAGGTTTAAACCGCCGTCTTACTATCACTGTCCCTGCGGACGCAATTGACAGTGCTGTTAAATCACGCCTACAGCAATTGGCGAAAACACAACGTATTAACGGTTTCCGCCCAGGTAAAGTTCCTGTATCTGTTATCAAGAAGCGCTTTGGTACAGCTGTTCGTCAAGAAATTGCGGGCGATGTAATGCAGCGCAACTTCTACGAAGCCATCGTTCAAGAAAAAATCACGCCTGCGGGTTACCCACAGTTCGAACTTAAGAACGACAAAGACGGCGAAGATTTTGAATTCGTAGCTTCTTTTGAGGTTTATCCTGAAATTGAAGTTAAAGACATCGACAAGATGAAGATTGAAAAGCCAGTTGTAGAGATTGCAGACAAAGATCTAGACAACATGATGGAAACGCTTCAGAAGCAACACGCTGAGTGGAAAGAAGTGAAGCGTAAAGCGAAGAAAGATGACCGTGTTGTTATCGACTTCGTTGGTTCTATCGACGGTGAAGAGTTCGAAGGTGGTAAAGCAGAAGACTTTACACTAGAGCTAGGCAAAGACCGCATGATCCCAGGTTTCGAAAAAGACTTGGTTGGCGCGAAGAAAGGCGAAGAGCACGTGACTGAAGTTACGTTCCCTGAAGACTACCACGCCGAAGCGCTTAAAGGTAAAGCAGCTAGTTTCGCTATCACAGTGAAGAAAGTTGAAGGTCAAGCATTGCCTAAAGTTGACGACAAGTTCGCAGAACTATTCGGTGTAACTGAAGGCGGCGTCGACGCATTGCGTGAAGAAGTTAAGAAAAACATGCAGCGTGAACTAGACCAAACGCTTAAAGCACAACTGAAAGAAAACGTTATTTCAGCGTTAGTTGAGAAGAACGAAATCGATTTGCCACAAGCATTGGTTGACCAAGAAGTTAATGCACTTCGCGAACAAGCTAAGCAGCGTTTCGAGCAGCAGGGTCAAGGTCAAAACCTTCCTGAACTACCAGCTGACTTGTTTATGGACAACGCTAAGCGTCGCGTTTCTGTTGGTTTGCTACTTGGCGAAATCATCAAGAAAGAAGAGCTTAAAGTGGAAAGCGATCGCGTTGATGCATTGATCGAATCAATGGCAACAGCGTATGAAGATCCAAGTGAAGTTATCGAGTACTACAAGTCAAACGACGAAATGATGCAGCAAATGAACAATGTTGCATTAGAAGAACAAGCGATTGAGTGGGTCGCGGCAAACGCCAAAACGAAAGAAGTTAAAAAGGCGTTTGACGAGATCATGAACAAACAGGCTTAATCCTCACGTTCTTGTTTGACTTTTATAGTCTGCACCTGATTAAATGCTCGGAACTCTCCGAGCATTTTTTTTTCTTCTGTTTTTTAAGAGTAAGGTCTTTTCTGCATGAATAACGTTTTCGATCCTACAAATGCGCTAGTGCCAATGGTTGTTGAGCAAACTTCTAAAGGTGAGCGTTCCTATGACATTTATTCTCGACTATTGAAAGAAAATGTCATTTTCTTAGTGGGGCAGGTGGAAGATCACATGGCGAACTTAATCGTTGCGCAGATGTTGTTCTTAGAAGCAGAGAATCCTGAAAAAGACATTTACCTTTACATCAACTCGCCAGGCGGTTCTGTTACGGCGGGTATGGCAATCTACGACACGATGAACTTCATCAAGCCAGACGTTAGCACAGTGTGCGTTGGTCAAGCGGCGAGCATGGGCGCATTCTTGTTGTCAGGTGGCGCGAAAGGCAAACGTTACTGCTTACCGAATTCTCGCGTGATGATCCACCAACCCTTAGGTGGCTTCCAAGGCCAGGCATCTGATTTTGAAATTCACGCCAAGGAAATCCTGTCCATTAAAGAGAAAATGAACCGTTTAATGGCTGAGCATACAGGTCAACCGTATGAGAAAGTTGCGCAAGATACCGATCGCGATAACTTTTTGAGTGCGACGGAAGCTCAGGAATATGGTTTAATTGATAAAGTACTATCTAGTCGTGACGACGCAATCGGCGCATAATCGACTAGAATATTAGTGGGCGAAGCAATCGTCCGGGAAAGCATAGAGGCAATCTATACATGACAGACAAGCAAAACGGTGATGGTGATAATAAATTACTGTACTGCTCATTCTGTGGGAAAAGTCAGCACGAAGTTCGCAAGCTGATCGCAGGTCCCTCAGTATTTATTTGTGACGAATGTGTTGAGCTGTGTAACGACATCATTCGCGAAGAGATTAAAGAAATTGCGCCTAAGCAACAACAGGACGCACTACCCAAGCCACATGAAATCCATGCTCACCTAGACGACTACGTCATTGGTCAGGAGCATGCCAAAAAGGTGTTGTCTGTAGCGGTTTATAACCATTACAAACGCCTGCGTAACGGCGATGTGCACGAAGGCGTTGAGTTAGGCAAAAGTAATATCCTACTCATTGGCCCAACCGGTAGCGGTAAGACCTTGTTAGCCGAGACTCTGGCTCGCTTGCTAGATGTACCGTTTACAATGGCCGATGCGACCACACTAACCGAAGCCGGCTACGTGGGGGAAGATGTTGAGAACATCATTCAGAAGCTACTGCAGAAGTGCGACTACGATGTTGAGAAGGCCCAGCGCGGCATTGTTTACATTGACGAAATCGATAAGATTTCGCGCAAGTCTGACAACCCATCGATCACACGTGATGTATCCGGTGAAGGTGTGCAGCAAGCGCTGTTGAAGTTGATTGAGGGCACCATTGCCTCAGTACCACCACAAGGTGGTCGTAAGCATCCGCAGCAAGAGTTCTTACAAGTCGATACGTCGAAGATCCTATTTATCTGTGGCGGTGCATTTGCTGGCCTTGATAAAGTCATCGAGCAACGTGCTCACACCGGCACGGGTATTGGTTTCGGCGCCAAGGTTAAAGACGCTGACAACAAGAAGCAACTAACAGAGCTATTCCGTAAGGTAGAGCCTGAAGATTTGGTCAAATACGGCCTAATCCCAGAGTTCATCGGGCGTCTGCCAGTTGTTACCAGCCTTGAAGAACTCAGTGAAGATGCACTTATTCAGATTTTACGTGAACCGAAGAATGCCATTACCAAACAGTATGGTGCGCTCTTCGCGATCGAAGAAACTGAACTTGAGTTCCGTGATGACGCATTGCACGCGATTGCAAACAAAGCAATGCAGCGCAAGACCGGTGCTCGTGGATTACGTTCCATCGTAGAAGCGGTGTTACTTGATACCATGTACGACTTGCCATCGATGACGGAGGTCAGCAAAGTCGTGATTGATGAGTCGGTGATTAAAGGTGAGTCAAAACCCATCTTGATTTACGATTCACAAGACAAAAAAGCGGCATCAGAATAACGCTTGGAAAAAAAGAAGGCCCTATTTGGGCCTTTTTTTGTGCCATATCAAAAACAATTCTTGGCAGGGTGATTGAACTTTCTTACCCTAACCCCATATAAACGCGATACGCAGTTCAAGAGAGAAAGCATGTCCAAAGAGCAATCGCAACGCACCGAAATGCCCGTATTGGCGCTACGTGACGTAGTTGTTTATCCACACATGGTGATCCCGCTATTTGTCGGCCGCGAAAAATCGATTCGCTGTCTCGACGCGGCCATGGCCAACGACAAGCAGATATTTTTAGTCGCGCAAAAAGACGCAGGCGTTGATGAGCCTGAACAAGAAGACATCTACAGTGTAGGCACTATTGCCACAATCCTGCAGTTATTGAAGCTACCCGACGGCACCGTAAAAGTACTGGTGGAAGGTAATATCCGCGGGCAGGTAGAGGGTTTAAGCAAGACTGAACCGTATTTTGCTGCCGATGTAGCACAAATCGAAAATCAACCTCTGTCTGAAAGTGAGCAAGAGGTTTTGATTCGTTCGGCGGTGTCTCAATTCGAAGGCTATGTGAAGCTGAACAAGAAAATTCCACCGGAAGTACTGACCTCACTGAATGGGATTGAAGACGCAGCCCGTCTGGCCGACACCATGGCCGCGCATATGCCGCTGAAGTTGGCTGAAAAGCAAAAAGTCCTTGAGATGTCATCGGTAAACGATCGTCTAGAATACTTGATGGCATTAATGGAAGGCGAGATTGACGTTCTTCAAGTTGAGAAGAAAATCCGTACCCGCGTTAAAAAGCAAATGGAGAAAAGCCAGCGCGAGTATTATCTGAATGAGCAAATGAAAGCGATTCAGAAAGAATTGGGTGAGATGGATGAAGCCCCAGACGAATTCGAAGCACTGAACAAGAAAATCGAAGAAGCCAAAATGCCTGAAGAGGCCAAAGATAAAGCAAATGCAGAACTTAAAAAGCTGAAGATGATGTCGCCGATGTCAGCCGAAGCAACGGTTGTACGCAGCTACATCGATTGGCTCGCCGGTGTCCCTTGGCACAAGCGTTCAGCCGTGAAGAAAGACTTAGCGAAAGCAGAAAAGGTGTTAGACGCCGATCACTATGGTCTTGAAAAGGTCAAAGAGCGCATTATCGAATACCTCGCGGTACAACAACGCGTGAAGAAACTCAAAGGGCCAATTCTCTGTTTAGTCGGGCCTCCAGGTGTTGGTAAAACCTCATTGGGTCAATCGATTGCCAAAGCGACCGGTCGTAAATACGTGCGCATGGCGTTGGGTGGCGTACGTGATGAAGCGGAAATCCGCGGTCACCGCCGTACTTACATTGGCTCTATGCCGGGTAAATTAATTCAGAAAATGAGTAAGGTAGGCGTTAAAAACCCACTGTTCTTATTGGATGAAATCGACAAGATGTCTTCTGACATGCGCGGCGACCCGTCGTCGGCGTTACTCGAAGTACTCGACCCTGAGCAAAATAGCTCGTTCAGTGACCACTACCTAGAAGTCGATTACGATTTGTCAGATGTCATGTTTGTGGCAACCTCAAACAGCATGAATATTCCTGGTCCACTTTTAGACCGAATGGAAGTGATTCGCCTATCGGGTTATACCGAAGATGAAAAGCTCAACATTGCGCAGCGCCACTTGATCTCCAAACAGATTGAGCGCAATGGCTTGAAAGACAGCGAATTAGAAATAACTGATTCCGCTGTTCTGGGCATGATTCGTTACTACACGCGTGAAGCGGGTGTGCGGAGCTTAGAACGTGAAATCTCAAAAGTGTGCCGCAAAGCGGTTAAACACATCTTGTTGAGTAAATCCAAAGACAAGGTTGTAGTGACCCAGGAAAACTTGAAAGACTATTTAGGTGTGCAACGTTTTGATTATGGTAAAGCGGATAAGCAAAACCAGATTGGTCAGGTTACTGGCTTGGCGTGGACTCAAGTCGGCGGCGATTTATTAACAATCGAGACGACATCGGTAGTGGGTAAAGGCAAAACGACCTTCACCGGTTCGCTTGGTGATGTTATGCAAGAGTCGATTAAGACGGCCATGACAGTGGTTCGCAGCCGCGCTGATAAATTGCGTATCAACGATGACTTCCACGAGAAGCGCGACATTCACGTGCACGTGCCAGAAGGTGCGACACCAAAAGATGGCCCAAGTGCTGGTATTGGGATGTGCACGGCCTTGGTGTCTAGCTTAACGGGGAACCCTGTTAAGTGTGATGTTGCCATGACCGGTGAGATCACGTTGCGCGGGGAAGTACTCGCTATTGGCGGACTTAAAGAGAAGCTATTAGCTGCGCACCGCGGTGGCATCAAAACCGTTGTTATCCCGCATGAGAACGAGCGTGATCTGGAAGAAATCCCAGAAAATGTTAAGAAAGATTTAACCATCCATCCGGTTCGTTGGATTGATGAGGTACTCGACATTGCGCTTCAAGAGCCAGTCGAGTCATTTTCTGTGGAAAAAAACGCCAGTTAGAAATGGCCAGTTTGCGGTTAAAACTGCGCCAATAAAGGCCTAGAAACGATAACAAGCGCCCAATTGAACAAAAAGTGTACAGTTGGGCGCTTTTTTTTGCGATTTTTTAACGAATAACGCTTTCAACAGCAAAAAGTTGTGATACCTTTAGGATGTATTCGCTTCAAGCCTTTGCCACTCAAGGGGTGGCAGCGATTCATCAGAAGTTAAATAATTGTAAACAGTTGCTTGATGTTAGCCGTCAAGCTTGTTATAACCACTTGGCAAAAACGGTTTTGCCACACAAATAAAATAACAACCGAAGGGGATCTTATTGTGAACAAGTCTCAACTCATTGATACCATTGCTGCTAGCGCAGATATTTCAAAAGCAGCTGCTGGACGTGCTTTAGACGCTTTCACGGACGCTGTTACTGCAGCATTGAAAGATGGTGATCAAGTAGCACTTGTTGGTTTTGGTACATTCTCAGTTCGTGAGCGTGCAGCTCGCAGTGGTCGTAACCCACAAACTGGCCAAACAATTCAAATCGCAGCAGCGAAAGTTCCATCTTTCAAAGCTGGTAAAGCACTTAAAGACGCGTGTAACTAATACCTGCGTTTTCTCGCTTTTAGCGCCGAAAAGCCTCCGCAACGCGGGGGCTTTTTTATATGTTTTCAATCCTGCGAAGCGGTAATTTCTCAGCGTAATTCCCGATCAACGTAAAACACGCCTTTATCATCGAAATAAACTTTAGCGATATTCGCTGGATCGGTTATAATTCGCGGCCTTAAATTGAAAACAGCTTTACACGAAAAAGCGCCAATAAATGGTTTTATGGAGAGTTTATAAGCCATGCTAGAAAGAATTAGAGAAGGGGCTCAAGGGCCATGGGCAATGATCATCATTGCGCTGATTGTACTGAGCTTCGTATTTGCCGGGGTTGGCAGCTATTTAGGTGGTTCTACGCAAACTGCTGTTGCTGCAGTTAACGGCGTTGAAATCCAGCAAAATACGCTGGAACGTGCGTATCAAAATGAACGTGCTCGCATCGAAAACCAATTTGGTGAAGGTGTAGCAGCATTGTTTGCGAATCCAGATTATTTAGCTGAGTTCCGTCAGGGCGTACTTGATCGCCTTATCGGTGAGCAGCTGGTTGAGCAAAAAGCGGTTGAACTGGGTCTGCGCGTCAGCGATGAGCAAATCCGCGTCGCGATTCGCACCATGCCTGAATTCCAAGTAGGTGGTCAGTTCAACAACGACCGTTACCTAGCGATTATTCAACAAGCGGGTTTCCAGACCAACGATTTCCGCGACTACATGCGTGCTGAAATGACGCGTGAGCAGTTGGCTCGAGCGCTTGCGGGTAGTGATTTTGCATTACCGAGTGAAGTGACGTTGGTGAATGATTTGCAAAATCAAACGCGTGATATCCAAGTATTGAATATCTCTGCAGACTTATTTGAGCCTGCTGTTGAATTGACTGATGCTGACGTTAGCAACTATTACCAAGCCAATATCGACCGTTACGACACGCAAGAACAAGTTGCGCTGGCGTATGTTGAGTTGACGGTCAGTGATTTGCTCGACAACGTCGATGTGAGCGAAGCAGAAGTGGCTGAATACTACAACTTGAATCAACGCAGTTACATGACCGAAGAAGAGCGTCGTGCGTCACACATCTTGGTTGATTTCGGTGAAGATGAAGCGGTCGCAGAGCAAACTGCGCAAGCATTACTAGAACGCGTGAATGGCGGCGAAGATTTTGCGGAAGTAGCGAAGGCTGAATCACAAGATGCTTTCAGTGCAGAAAACGGTGGTGATTTAGACTTCTTTGGTCGCGATATCATGGACCCAGCGTTTGAAGAAGCGGCGTTTGGCCTAGCCAACGTCGGTGATGTTTCCGGCGTTGTGCGCAGCGATTTCGGCTTCCACATTATCAAGCTTACGGATATCAAGCCTGAATCAATCACGCCGCTTGAAGAAGTCAGTGCAGAAGTCATGGAAATGCTACGCACCGACAAAGCTACCGAGCTGTTTTACTCGCGTCAGCAGGAAATGGCAGAACTTGCCTTTGAGGTGCCAGACACACTTGAAGACGTAGCCGGTGTTGCGGGTAAAACCGTCGCCACTACTGACTTGTTTGCTCGTGGTGCTGCGCCTGCGCAAGTTAACTACCCTGAAGTTGTGGTAGCTGCATTCTCATCTGAGTTAATCGACGAAGGCGTTAACTCTGACGTTATCGAAATTTCTGAAGACCGTATTATCGTTGTACGTGTTACACAACACGAGCCACAACGCACTAAGACGCTTGAAGAAGTGACTGAAGAAATTCAAACCACATTGCGTGGTGAGAAAGCACAACAGTTAGCCCTAGAAGTGGCGGATAACATTGTTAATCAGCTGACGTCTGGTGAAGATGCAACGGCTTTACTCGAAGAAAACCAGTATTCGTGGGAGAGCTTTGAAGGCGTAACTCGCAATTCGATAATGCCGAGTGGCCAAGTTGTCGAGCAAGCATTCACGTTAGGGACAGAGGCAGGCCAAAACGTTGCGTCGGTTGCTAAGACAGATGGTAACGTATCGGTTGTTCAGGTGTTGAACGTAACCTCACCTGAGGCGCCTGCTGAGCAGCAAGCTGAAGCGCTAGGACGCAACTTGTCGTCTACCTACAGCCAAGCTTACTACGAGTCGTTTATCGCGGCACTTCGCAGTAATGCTGATGTACAGATATTTGCTGAATAATTAAAGCAAGTCGATTGAGAAGCCCCGCTGGAGGAATTCAGCGGGGCTTTTTTTTATTGGTATTGCGTGACGAAATACAAAAACGTGTAGGCCGCTGCGATTACCGCAGAGATGATCAGGATATATTGGAAGCCTTGTTTACCCTGTCCGAGGGTATAGCCTTTGGATTTAAGGTAAACAATCCACAGTGTGCACAACACTAATGGGATCAAAAACAACAGTCGAATCAAACTCAGTACTCCGTATCTGGTGTAACTCTTACAGTGTAACCTTAAATTCAGTTTAAGTTGGTCGAAATTCTCTAACGAACAGACAGTTAGCCCAAAACACGCGTTGATATACCCGGTTATTACTGGGTTGGATTGTCATCAGACTGTCGCCGTAGTTTAATCAAAGTGTCATCAATTCCCCTCGATAATACGCAGCGTGTTTTTAAAAATGCGAATCACGTAATGCATATCAAGCCGACGTCCGCCAATGTGCTGTCCATCGTTCCGTCTGATCCGGAGTGCTTTGATTTAAGCGAGCACCTCGCGATTCAACACGCTGTGGAATTAATGCAAATTAAATCCATTACCCCCGTAGACGGTGGTTGTCAGACGTATTTGGCCGATAAGCTCGCTGCACTTGGGTTTGATATCCTCCATTTACCTGATCACGGCGTATCTAACCTGATTGCCAGAATCGGGCGCGGAGACACCCATATTGGTTTCAGTGGTCATACTGATGTGGTACCGCCTGGTGATATTAATCGCTGGCGCACATCACCGTTTGTACCGCATATTCAGGACGGTAATTTATATGGGCGCGGCGCTGCGGATATGAAAACCGGCGTAGCGGCAATGCTCGCTGCCTGTGAAACCTTTGATTGGCAGCGGCTGGACAGTCAATACAGTTTCTGGTGGTTGATCACCAGTGACGAGGAAGGCGAAGCCGAGTTTGGTAGCCAGTCGATTAAACACTACCTTGATCACGCCGGTGTCCAGTTGGATCGGTTGATTGTGGGTGAACCCACAGCCGCTGGGCAAACTGGCGATGCGATTAAAGTAGGCAGACGTGGCTCGCTGTCAGCGTCAGTAAAGATCCGCGGTAAACAAGGGCATGTAGCGTACCCTCAACAAGCGTTAAACGCCGCGCATATTGCCGCCCGGATAGTTTCGGCACTGGAAAACCTGCACTTTGATGCGGGCTCAATTGATTTTCCCGGCACAACCTTGCAGGTCACTCAAATCGACACTGGTAGCTACAGCGACAACATTGTACCTGGGCAGTGCCAAATTAGCTTTAACGTGCGCTATGCCAGTGACTATACCGAGTCGCAGCTCAAAGCGATGATCACTAACCTGATTGAAGATATTGCATTTGAATATGAATTGGAGTGGCAGCGCCCCTGTGTCGCCTACCTCAGTCAGCCAAGAACGCACGGCGATTGCTTGATCCACGATAGCGAACAAGCCATCCACGCGATAACCGGGCGTTATCCGGTGTTGAGCACGGCCGGTGGTACCTCAGATGGCCGCTTCTTTGCCAATGCACAAACTCAAGTCGTTGAACTCGGGGTACCCAATCGAACCATTCACCAAGTCAATGAACATGTGGCGTTAGACGACATCAGAACGTTACAAGCAATCTTTGCACAGTTGCTCAAACGCAGCTTGCAGGCACAGTGAAGCGCGGAGTACCTGCGTACTCCGCCTTCAAAAATTCGATTTATTGTGTGCGTTTTCGCAGCGCCTTTGACAGCGCAGCGACTACATCATCGAGATTGTCTGCGCTTCGGCTTGTGACATTACGATCAACGCAAAGATCCCATACACGAACACGCGACTAATGAACGAAATAAACGACTTGCTCATTGGTTAGCCTCACTACTTTACTACAAGCATTACTGACAGGTGATAATGACCGTTAGCAATTAACGGTCACAACACAGTATCGACACTAAAAGTGGCAGACGGGTTAACTGTAGATTAAAAAACGATCACTTTCGGTAGTTAAGTGCAGTATTAGGGATATGGGCTAATACCTTTTGCGAGTGTGCACGCCCGCAGGGCCAGCAAAAGCGGTGTCAGTGTTGCGGTTAGTTATATTTAAAAATATCTAACCGCACACAACGGACGGGGAAAGCAACAGAACTGACCGGTTTTACCCAGCCAATTCTGTTGCTTGTTGGGACTCGATGTAACGCTTGCGTTTTTTCGCGGTAAGCTTGTGCAGATCTACCGCCACTAAGCCATCCACACAGTCGTTGAAGTCAGGGTCAATGTTAAAGCTCAAAAACACCACACCGCCCTCGTCAGCCACTTCCGAGTATTGCTTGTACAAAGTGGGCACATTCGTACCCATATTGGCTAGCTGGTGCTTCAGCTCTTTAAACGCCTCTTTATAGTCCATGCTACTGAAGTCAACGTTGGTAACACTGTCTTGTGGGTAGGGGATTTGCGCACTGGCGGATAAATTCGGCAAGCTTTCAAGTTGATTAAATTGTTGCGTATAAAACTGTACGAGCAGATCGGTTGCTGTGGTAGGCAATGCATTACTGATGCTGACCGGACCAAATAAATAACGGTAGCGTGGGTAGCGGTTCAAGAAAGCGCCAATACCAAACCACAAGTAATCAAGGCTGCGTTTGCCCCAATAGCGCGGCTGCACAAAACTACGGCCAAGCTCAAGGCCCTCGGCAAACAGTGCGTCTTTTTGTTCTGCGTAATCAAACAAGGTAGCCGAATAAAGGCCGGTTTCATGCCCAGGTTTACCTAGGATTTTGGCATCACCAAAGCGGTAGGCACCGACGATTTCTAGGTCCTGCTCATCCCACAATACCAAGTGGTAGTAGTGTGAATCGTAGGCATCAATATCACGGCGCCTATTAGTACCCTCGCCAACAGCGCGAAACGCAACTTCGCGTAAGCGACCAATTTCGCGCATGATCGGAGAGCTTTTGTGGTGTTGATACAAGTATATGTGTTTGCCGTCACCGGTTTCACCCAAATGCTCACAGCTATTTTTAATCGCTTTGCGCAAGCACTGGCGATCTTCTGGCAGGGCGATGGGGCTTTGGGTTTCCAATAGCGGCTTTTTATCAAACCCAATGCGATACAAGTGTTGTTTGATCAGCTTGACCACATTCGGCAGTGCCATATTTAAGTTGGCGTAACTCGAATGCGGGATCAGCTTGCCGATGCGCATCGGCAAGTGGGCTTTCTTCTGCTTAAACATCTCTTGCACCAATAACGCAGTCGCCAATGGTTTGTAGAGCATCGAAACGCCATAAAACAACGGTGAGTTCTTGGCATCGATAAACACCGGAAGGATTGGCGCCTGCGCCGTTTTGGCTATGCGTAAGAACCCAGAGTGCCAGTGGGTGTCACGCACACCTTGCGGGCGCAAACGCGAAACTTCGCCAGCAGGGAAGATTAAAATTGCGCCACCTTGAGTCAGGTGCGACTGTATATTGGCTAGATGCTCTTTGGGCGTGCCGCCCTGCATATTGTTGACCGGCAACAGCATATCGTTAAGAGGCTTGATTGCCATTAGCATTTGATTGGCAACAACTTTTAAATCACTGCGCACTTCACTGATCAATTTGATTAGCGCTAGTGCGTCTAATGAACCAATCGGGTGATTCGCCACAATCACGACTTTACCTTCAGTCGGAATATTTTCTTTTTCACAATCGCGTACGGAAAAACTGATATTGAAGTAATCAAGCACCTGCTCAACAAAATCGATGTCGTCTACATGCGGATAGGTTTCACCAAATTCGGTGATCTCGCGCTCGTGCAGTAAGCGCTTCAGCACGAACTCTGAAGACTTAAACAACAACGGATGGTCGGCTAATTTAGGGTAGTGCTCATTTAATACTTCGTTCACAGTGAACATGTAACGCGCCTCTTAATTATTTTTATGCAGCTTTGTGAGATTCAATGCTGGTCGGCTGAATAGGGGTGACAACGGATTGCAGCATGGTGTAGGTCAACAGACGCAGTTCACCACTTTCGTCTTCAACCAGTGCTGAGCAGTTTTCAACCCAGTCACCATCGTTAATGTAGTGAATACCTTTAACTGACACCGATTCTGGGTGGTGGATATGGCCGCAGATAACGCCATCTAGACCCATTTCCTCCGCACGTCGACACGCCGCTTGGCGATAGCGTTCAATTGCCAAATTAGCGCCTTTGATGCGGCGTTTAATGTAGCCCGCTAATGACCAGTAATGCTTGTTGCGCATGCGCATATAACTGTTGTACCAGCGGTTAAGGGTGAGCAAGAAGTCGTAGCCTTTATCACCAATCCACTGATGGAAACGGCCAAGGGTAACGTCGCCGTCAAACTGATCGCCATGTAACACAAGGTAGCGTTTACCTTCTGCTGTCTCGTGAATGATTTCGCGCTGGATGTCGACTTCACCAAACTGCAGACCACTGTATTTTTGCAGTGGTTCATCATGGTTGCCAGGTAAGTACACCACACGCGTGCCCTTATGGCTGAAATCAATCAGCTTGTGCATGACATCGTTGTGCGCCTGCGGCCAGCGGAACTGCTTGGTCATCTGCCACATGTCCACGATATCGCCCACCAAGTACAAGGTGTCGCACTCGATACGATTGAGAAAATCCAACAGGAATTCGGCCTTACAATCGATGTTGCCGAGGTGGATGTCTGATAGCCAAATGGCTTTCGCTTTGATTTTTTGTGGTTGCATGACTAGTCCAAGTAGTAATACAAAACTTGGAATATCAGGGTAGAGACAAAGCTTGACAGTTCAGTGACCAAACTTTGACAGTTCGGTTAACAAATTATGACGGGTAGGTGACAGTTTTGAGGGCGAAAAAACAAAACCCGCCGAAGGGCGGGTTTTTAAAAGCAAACGCTATTTTTCTTTAACCGGTATTGGGCGTGTTTCGATGCCAGTGTTAGTCATAAACGCAGTAAATACGCTCCAGACCGCCAGGTTTTGTTGTAAATCTTCTGGCTTGATCTTATCTAACGTATCATTCGGGGTGTGATGATAATCAAAGTAGTAAGTGCCGTCTTGGTAGAGGTTTACAACCGGTACACCGTGATTGGGCAACATGGATACATCTGGGCCACCGGTTGCAGTGTTATCGCCCTTTTCAACGCCCAGTGGCGCAAGCGCCGCATACAGTGCTTCGGTTTCGTCGAGTGAATCTGGGTTAAACAAGGTGTTTAGCTTGTACACTTGCCCAGCACCGAAGTCACTTTCCGCCGCAACAATCAGATTACCCAGATTTTCCTTTTCAACGCGCACATATTCATGGCCACCAACCAGGCCAACTTCTTCCGCGGCATACAATACAACGCGAATTGTACGTTTGGGTTGGCCAATGGTGTCTTTTAACACTTTGGCCGCTGCCATCACAATACCAACACCCGCACCGTCATCCAGTGCACCGGTGCCTTCATCCCATGAATCCAGGTGTGCAGAGATCAGTACAATTTCTTCAGGTCGCTCAGTGCCAACAAACTCGCCTATCACGTTGTACGACGTCTGCCAGCCGAGATCTTTAGCGCGCATGTCCACGTCTAGCGTGACTTCATGACCGGCCTGGACCATGGCTTCAAGGGTATCGGAATCGGCGTTAGACAAAGCGCCCGCTGGAATTTTCTCAACATCGTCTGAATAACGCATGATGCCGGTGTGGGCAAAACGCGAGTTAGCCGTACCGACCGAACGGATCAGAATGGCACTGGCGCCTAGCTTAGCGGCTTCAACAGCGCCTTGCACACGGCCACTGACCACCGGACCATAACCACGACCGGCGCGATCACGCTTCATACGGTGATTAATAAAGACTATTTTGCCTTCGACTTGTTCGCGAGGCAGGGTTTTAAGATGATCAAGCGAATCGGCCATCACCACTTGGGTTTTAAGTCCGCCTTCAGGCGTGGCGATAGAGCCACCCAGCGCCGTAATCACCAGTGACTGTTCAAATGGCGCAACAACTTTGGCATCTGCCAATCCGCGTGACCAATTGCGTACACGCACCGGTTGTTTAAATACGCGATCAAAACCCAGTTCATTAAACTTATTTTCAGCCCAGACCACAGCGCGCTTATCGCCATCACTGCCCGGAATTCGTGGGCCAACCTCTACGGTGAGTGACTTAACAATCTCATAGGCGAGGTCGGACTGTTGAGCTGTCTCAATCAATGGCTGATAAGGTGAGGAAGCCACAGGAGCTTCAGGCTGTGATGCCGTTTGCATACAACCGGCGATTAACGCGGCGCTGGCGAACATCAAAAGTGAACGGGGTATTAAAGTGCGCATGGCTTATCTCTGTTATTAAATGCGCTACAAATAGTACCCGATCGGGCGGTCAATGTAATAGTGTTACCTATACAAGATGGCGTTTAATCTAAAGCTTTGCGGAAACTGTTGGTGACACGTAAAGCGCGCGCACAAAAAAAGCGCCAGAAGGCGCTTCTTTGAAATACGAAATTCGTACTTATTATGCTAGTGCTTTGATCTGTGCAGCAAGGCGGCTCTTATGACGAGCTGCTTTGTTCTTGTGGATCAAGCCACGTGCCGCCATGCGGTCAAGTACAGGCTGAGCAGCAGCAAAGGCTGTTGTAGCAGCAGCTTTGTCGCCAGCTTCAATTGCCGCAACCACCTTTTTAAGGCTGGTGCGAGTCATGGAGCGACGGCTGGCGTTGTGCTGACGACGCTTTTCGGCCTGGATGGCACGTTTCTTAGCAGACTTAATGTTAGCCAAGGTGTAACTCCCAAAAAACAGGTAAAAAATTAAGAGCGCGAATTCTGCCTAGGTAAGCGGGTAAAGTCAACAGTTTTTGTACTGCTAACCCGGATTATCTGCAGGAGAGATTATCCAATGACGTATTTGCATTATTTTATCAGGAAGCAATGGTTTTTCGCCTTCCTAAAGATCAAATTTTTCCAATCTGTAATTTTGCACCAATTTGGTTAGTTGCACTCATCTTGAACATTCGCCGTCTAACCGCTAAACCTTTTCACCGGCAATGGCCATCAACACCATATGCCTGAATACATTGGGTTTATAGGCATACATGGCGTGTTTTCGAATAAATTTGAACCATCAATGTGCACATAGATGTCTAGTTTTTTTACATCAAAAAATAGCTTTACATTTGCTTAACATTGATTGTTTTCCAACCATCTGAAAAATATAACTTTTTCGTAACTGGCATGACCTGTGCTTTGTTGTTTTCAGGAGTTAGGAATATTGCGAGCGTACTGAACGCCCGACATCGTATCAACTGCGAAGTAATGGACTTAAACGAAACAGCTATTGGGTTACTCGCTTGAGCACCGTTCAGCACAAAGTGATGGACTGGTTCAAGTTGCCGCTGCACGGTGTAGTGTGCAGGCCTTGGTGCTTATCCGAAAGCTATAAGCACGAGCTTCACGTTGCTGAAGTCGAAGGATTAGTGCCAAGCGGAGAGCTTATTTGGCGGGGCCAGCAGCAGGGTGAACGATACGAAACTCAAGTAGCACTATATAAGGATGCGCTTGGTGTTACGTTGGCGGTGGATTGTCAGGGTAAAGGCTTGTTTCGCTTGCAAGGCAATCAGTTTGATATTGATTGGAGTGCCGAAGGGACACCGGCTAGCCATTACTTTCAATCGATGGGGTTGGCATTGTGGTTAGAGTTACAGGGCGTGCCGTGTTTACACGGCAATGCACTGACAAAGGATGAACGTACGGTTGTATTGATTGCACCCAGCGGTACCGGTAAGTCGACACTGTCGAGTGTATTGCTGCAACAAGGCTATGAGCTACTCACCGATGATATGGTTGCGCTTTATAGCTGCAATACAGGGAAAGCTGAGAAAAACGGGTATGAGATCTACCCAAGTTGGCCGGTGATGCGGTTGTGGCCAGACAGTATTGAGCATGCTTTGGCAGATACGCCTGGTTTGCGCAGCGAGCATACGAAAGTACATAAAGGTTTTGATAAAAAGTTAGTGCCACTTCAAAGGCCCAATACTATTACAAACAAAAAAATGCTGACTGACATCATTCTGTTAAAAAGACAGGATAACATCGGCGGCAAAGACAAGAAGAATAACAACAATAGGATCGAAACAAAGACGTTAAGCGGTGGTGAGGCGTTTATGGCGCTGTTGAAGAACACCATTTTGGGTGAGGTTTATCGCCCGCTCGGTATCGAAGACCAGCGACTAAAAAAACTGGCAGAGATATCACAAAACATCAGGGTAACCGAAATCACTTATCCTTCAGGGACACACGGATTGCAAGCTGTTTCACAATGGTTTGCAGCATAAATTGAAGTACTACGTCACTGAGCCTGGCATACAGCTCATACGAGTTAAGGAACGAAGCGATGACGAATCACAATGGTTTTGTCAAAAACAATGTAAATACCTTTGCAGCTGCATATCGGCTGGTGGACCTTGTGGTGATCCACATGTCGCTTGTTCTAGCATTGATGATTCGAGGCGTCGACTTCGATAATAATTATTTACTGTTAAGCCTCGGTGCAAACATCACGTTTGCCATAGCCGCTGAGTCCAATACCCTCTATAGAAGCTGGCGTTCAGGCTTTTTTAAGCAGTTAATGTTCTACACCTTTGTTTCGTGGGCTGTTGCAGTAACGGCAGTATTACTATTTTTGTTCTTCTCGAAAATGTCTGAAACCTATTCCCGAATCTCTTTGGCATTATGGTTTGTAATTGCTGGCGCAACTCTAATTACCTGGCGTACAGTCTTTGGCGTTTTCTTAACCAGAATGCGGGTTAAAGGTCACAATACTCGCAGTGTTGCCATTATTGGTATGTCGGAAGCCGGAGTTCGATTGGCACACGAAATCAATTTCCGTAAAGAGACTGGATATCGCTTAGCTGCATTTTATGATGACAGAAGTGTTGACCGCCTCGATTCTCCATTTATGGATCAACTCATCGGTAACGTTGAAGAAGGCGTTCTTGCCGCAAGAGAAGGGCAATTTGATACCGTATTCATTGCACTACCGATGAAGGCAGAATCCCGTATCCGAGATATCCTTTTCAGGTTGGGGGATACAACGGCGGATGTACAGCTAATCCCTAACTTTTTTATGTTTTCAATGATGCAAACCACTATGTCTCACGTGGGTAACATCCAGACGTTAAGCGTATACAACAATCCTATGTCTGGCGGTGCGGCAACACTAAAACGCTTTGAGGATATTGTGCTCTCTAGCATCATTTTGACCATCATTGCACTTCCAATGCTGGCGATAGCGCTTGGGATTAAATTAACGTCCAAAGGTCCGGTGATCTTCAAGCAGGACCGCTATGGGCTAAATGGTAAGCGCATCAAAATGTGGAAGTTCCGCTCGATGACCGTCACGGAAAACAGCGACGTAGTTACCCAAGCAACTAAAGGCGATGCTCGTATTACCAAGTTTGGTGCGTTTCTGCGACGTACATCGCTAGATGAACTCCCGCAATTTATAAACGTGTTAAAAGGCGATATGTCAGTCATAGGACCAAGGCCTCATGCGGTCGCGCACAACGAGGAATACCGCAAAATGGTCGACTTTTACATGCTTCGCCACAAGGTCAAACCTGGCATTACAGGTTGGGCGCAGGTTAATGGATGGCGGGGAGAGACTGAGACTTTAGATAAAATGGAACGCCGGATAGAGTATGACCTCGATTACATTCGAAATTGGTCATTGTGGATGGACTTTAAAATTCTTTATTTGACGGTTTTAAATGGCTTTTCACACAAAAATGCTTACTGACTCAGGGGTGTACGGTTTTGTTTCGATTGACTGATAAGAGCGATTTTATCAATAGCGCTTTGAACGAAAAAGAAGTTCGAGATTTAATACTGCTTTCGATACCAGTATGGGATGAGCCGGTTCTTGCATCAGACTATGCTATCGAGTTATTAAATAAGCTGCCGACACACATAGGCTATCATTGGCGCGTAATACCTTTACTAAAGAGAAACGCAGAATGCATGGGGATATTTTATGAGTTAGATAACTCTGTGCAAAACATGTTGATAGTGGAAACAAAGAAAGCATTGGTCAGAGAAATGGCCAAAGAAAAGCAATTAGCGCTGATTGTGGAAGAGTTCTGTAAAAAAGACATACCTCTAATTTTGTTGAAAGGTACGGCTTTTTCAAAATGGTTGTATAGTTCAGATGCACCAAGACTCACAAATGATATTGATATTCTCGTGATGCCTCAGCATTGGGAGGAGGCAAATCAAACACTATCTGAAATGATGGACTATTCAAAAAAACCAGTTCCAGGCCCTTTCGACGATTTGTATGAAATTTCATATGTTCCGAAAAAGGGTCGACAGGGGTTCGCTGTTGATCTGCACAAAGAACTAGTCCATTCATTCCTATTTGATGTGGACATGGAGGATGTGTTTGAGTCGAAAATTCCTCACCCCTATTTCCCAAATCAAAACGTGTTCACATTGAGTATACCTTACCTTTTTCTCCATTACTTTTTACACAAATTCAAAGATATGGGTTCCTTGCATTACTCTGACGTAGACTTTTTGACACTGCTGCGAACTGAAGGTCTGGATCTTAGTGGTTTAAACACTATCGCGGAAAGATCGAAGTGTAATTCAATGGTTAATTTTTTTTTAAAAAAGATAGCTCTTCAATATGGAAATTCTTACTCAAGTTGGAGTGTAAATATAAGAAAAAATATCAAACCATTTACAGTTGCTGAACGCCTATCAAACAGTCTGATAAGGAATACTGGGAACAAATATCTGAATGAAAAAGTAAGATTTTTTCTTTTGCAAGTCTTGCTAGATAGGATGACTTTCAAAAAAGCATATTTTTTTTTGTACTACATTGTAAGAAAAATAGCCTTTTCACTTAATTTTAATGCTGTGAGTAACGTAACCAAATGAGCCTACTTAAGACGATATATAAGAAGCTAATCCAATTTAGGATTGTGAGATTTATCCTTTCTCAATTTATTTACAGGAGGGTAATTTCTTTGGGAGAGAGAGGTTATTGGATGCGTCAGAAAGAAAACACTCTAGGTTCCGATTATTGGCTGTCAAGGTTGCGAAAATTTGCCCACATAATGGATAAAGGTATGCAGAGAAAGGATTTTGCTGTAGGCCATAGCAACGCGTACTATTCCAAAGCGATTGCTGCAAATCACCAAATAAAAGCGCATCATTTGGAGGACCAGTCTTATATATGGGCCAGTGAAAAGCTAGAAAAATATCAAGATATGCAAGAAACTGGCATCCCCATGAAAATGGAGCCACCTCAAAAACCCTCAATCAATGAGGCAGAGTTGTATCAACATATCAAAAGTCGCAGATCTATCCGAAGATTCTTAGGTGATACTATAGACCGAGAAAAGCTGGTCTTGCTTGCAGAAGCTCTTCAATGGTGTCCTACTTCATGCAACAAACAACCTGGGAAAATATTTTTTGCTGAGGGAGCAGAACTAGTAAAGAAGTGTATGCAGTTATGTGCAGGTGGGAAGGGGTTTAGTGGAGATATACCTGTGTTTATGTGTTTTTGTGCAGATATCAGAGGCTATGATATGCCGCATGAAGTCATGCTTCCCTACGTTGATTTAGGCCTAGGTGTCCAAAACGTAAATTTGATGGCTCACAGTATGGGGCTTGCGACTACTATGCTCTCTTGGGCTCAAAGCAGTGCAAAAGAAGAAAAAGAGCTAAAGAAGATTTTAAAAATACCCAGTCACTATCACATTATCGTTAATGGAGTTTGTGGCTATCCAGAGACTGGCGCGCCGATTCCTGAGAGGCGTGCGCCTAATCTATCTATACTATCGATTGAGGATGTGAGATGAAAATCGGAGTTTTGACTTTTCATTACAGTTATAATTTTGGTGCAAACCTTCAAGCCCTTGCAACGCAAGAGGCGCTTCGAGGCCTGGGCGTAGAAGCTGAAATCGTTGACTATAGAAACCCCTCCAAAGTAAAAGCATACGATACTTTAGTTAATCAACAACAGGCAAAAGAGCACGAAGACTTCTTCAATCGCAAACTTGCCCTATCCAAACAATTAAACGCTTCCTCGGAAGTAGAGGAATATTGTACAAGAAACTTGAAAGCAGTTCTTGTTGGTAGCGACGCAGTTTTCCGTTTATCACCTAAACATGATTGGAAAAGTAATCTCAGGCGTGCTTTGGGGAAAAGTGACTATTTTACGCAACCCAGCCTCGAGCTAGAACCATATTGGTTGAATTGGCGAGATGATAAAAGAGTTTTCAAAGCATCAATATCAGCTAGCTCTATGGGCACTAAGTATCGAAAATTAGATAAGTCTCTTTATCCAAAACTGAAAGAATCTCTACTAAAGTTTGACCGCATTAACGTGAGGGATTCTTGGACTTTGAAAATGGTTAAGCACCTTTGCCCGAGCTACAGCAATGATATTAACGAGTTACCAGATCCAGTATTTTCGTTGTCTAAAAACTCTGCATGCGTGAAGAGTGAAGTTGATGAAAGAATAAGTAAAACTATTTTATTGTCCGGCAATTACAGTCAACAATGGTTGGCCACTTTTAGGCAACTATGCAATGAAAAAGGTTATCTCGTGGCCAACTTGCCAAGCCCCGAAAATTTCCACTTGCAATGTGGCCTTGATTACACGTTTGAACAACCTATCAGCCCAGAGTATTGGTATCAAATGATAGCTAACTGCGCTGGATACGTAGGTGTACGTTTTCATCCATTAGTTATATGCATAAGCAATAGCGTTCCCTTTGTTAATTTAGCTAACCCCAGAAAAGCTGACTTTGGTTACACCAAGAGGTGCAAAGAGTATGATCTATGCAGGCGCTCTGGGAATTTAGATAAACATTTGACTCTAGCAAAAGCAAACAGAATTGGTGCAAACCAAATTTTTAGAAAATTGATTGCTCAGATCGAATCTAGGGGGGAACAAGCTTATTCTTCTTACGCAAAGAAGGCTTTCATGAACGAAGTGACAACTATCGTTAAAGCCACATCATCAAAGACTCCAGATGATATTTGAATAGAAAAGATCCTGAAAAATTAAAACTTTGCGCTCTTTAATAATGATAAAGGTTGGTTCAATCACACGCTTTTTGAAGAAAGGATTGATGGTTTGGATATTGATTCACTAGTTAAACGAATTAATAAAGGCTTCAGATGGTCGTTTGTTGGGAACCTCGCTTGGAAAGTTGGGGCCGCAATCTCAATGTTGACTATCGCTCGTGTTTTAGGTCCAGAAGAGTTTGGAGAACTAGGTTTAATTCGGGCTACAATCGATCTATTTGTAACCTTCGCATCCATGAGGCTAGGTTCTACCTTAACTAAATACATTGGCGAGCTCAAACAATCTAACCCTTCAAAACTAAGCGCCATAGTTTCTCTCGTTTTTTTGTTTTCACTAACCACTTGCATACTCACTGGTGCTGCCTTGGCGCTCTCAGAGCCAATTTTATCTGATGGTATTTTTGAAACTCAGCTGCTTAGTGGAGTTTTCTTAATAGGCGCAGTGTTTTTGATACTAAATATGGTTGGTTTGGTCATTGAATCGGCATTAGCTGGTTTTGAAAAGTTTAAAGAAATTGCCGCTATTAATGTTTTAAAGGGAGTAACAAGCTGCGCATTTCTAATCCCCGCTGCTATATGGTCTGGTATTTCTGGAATTTTAATTGGTTTATGCGCTATGTCCGCATTTTCTTTGCTTTTCTATGTGGTCTATTTAAGGCGAGCATTTGCGGAATTTGGCATCACGTTTTCAAAGAGTATTCATGAGCTTAAGAGTGTAACAGGAGTTTTGTTCAATTTTGCCTTACCTGGCTTGTTAACGGGGATTTTTGTAAGCGCCACTTTGTGGGGGGTGAGAGTTCTTATGGCTAAATCAGATGAAGGTTTTTTTGAAGTTGGTTTATTTACCGCTGCGAATCAATGGAGAGCAATGTTGCTAATGCTACCTTCTATATTAGGTCGTGCAATGTTACCCGTTCTAGCGGAAACCAGAGCTGGTTGTGAGGATACTTATGAAAAGCTCATGGTCTCTCAGTTGGTAAGGATTAGTTCCCTTCTTATTCCATTGACAATTATGGCAATATTATTTTCCCCAATAGCTGCCCTCATGGTTGGGCAAGAGTACGAGGGATTGGCTGAAGTAATCTCTCTGCTCTTTTTATCACTTTATTTTTTCTCCATTTCTGAAATCCTTCGGCAATTTATGGATGCAGCTGGCAAAAGGTGGGAAGGTCTTCTCATTACTATATTGTGGGGAGGAGTAACTATTGTTGCGATGTTGGCGGATGTTACTTCCCTTAGTGCAAGTCGAGTTTCAACCATCTTGACTTTTTCATATGTTTTTTTGGTAGCTATCCAATATTCATATATAAAAATCTACCTTGTAAAACGGCCCATTATTCAGCCGGTGATTGTGTTGAGCTTTGGAGGTATTTTTCTCTCGTTGACACACATTTCCGTTACGAGTGGGGTTTGGTTAGTTTCCATCGCGGTATTATTTTTTACCTCATTTGTTTTGTTCTATTGGAACACCGTTAACAAAAGAAAGGAATTTTCATGAAGATAAGTGCAGTTATCCCAGCTTATAACGCTGAAGATACTATCGAAAAATGCGTTCAATCGGTTTTGAGTCAAAGTTACCATGATGTTGAAGTTATAGTTGTGGATGATGGCTCTACAGATAGTACCCCCTCTTTATTGGCTAAATATGGAGATTCTATACAGTTTTATCAGCAACCTAACAAAGGTCAGGCGGTTGCGAGGAATACTGGCGTAAAAAACTCATCAGGAGATATTGTTGCATATTTAGATTCTGATGATTATTGGGCCCCTGATTTTTGCAAAGAAGTTGCAAACTTCTTCGATGAAAATGAAAACTTTGGTGCGGTAATGACTGCATGGGAAAGGCATATGGGGGACGGTACAAGTGAAGTTGTACCGAAAGTTAGTGAGGGTTTGACAAACTCTAACCAGGTGATGTTTATAGATGACTTCTATAAATTTTGGGTTGATTTCAACAATATACAGACTGGAGCCATTGCCATTAGAAGGACGGTAATTGAAGAAGCAGGTGAGCAACTCGCAGACTTACGAGTAAGCCAAGATTGGGAGTATTGGCTCAATGTCACAGGGTATACTCAATGGGGTTTTATAAATAAGGTTTTGTATCACAATAACTCTAGAGAGGCAGCCAAAGGTGTTTGGTGGACTAAATACAGGAAGAGAAGAAAGTTATGCCCAAAAGTTGAAGATTGGGAACGAAGAATAGTTACTAATATTCCAAGAAAAAGCATGGAACACTATGTGAAGATACGAGGGCAAGTGGCAGCTGGTTATGCTCACCACCAACTTTTAGGTTCTAAGTTTCGCGATTCATACCTCACCACCTCAAAGTATGGTTATTCTATGCCTGGTAGTCGATTAAATTCACTTCTGCGAAGAGCTTCAAATCTGGGATTCATAGTTTACTTTATCGTTGCCCAGTTATTAATTGCTAAAGAGATTTTTAAAAGTTTTACTCTAAAGTATTCAAGGTGAAATTGTGAAGAAAATTGTTTGGGTAACTCGTTCATTTTTGGATTACAGAGTCCCTGTGTTTCAGGAGTTGTCTAGAGTTTTTCGGGATGATTTCTATTTGATTTTTTCTAAAGAGTACGTTCCAGAAAGAGTCATCGATAAGGCTAGATGGTCTCTGAAAGAAAGGGCTATAGGGCTTGGCGGAGAGTTGAAAATAGGCAAGGAAGATAATGACGGAATGGCGAACTCTGGCTTTAACTTACGTTTAAACCCCAGAGTCCTAAAGCATCTTTATAAGTTAAATCCTGATTTGATAATATGCGATGGTTTCTTCAAATGGACTTTCTTGGCCGTTCTATACAAGATTGTTTTTCGTAAAAAGCTAGTCGTATGTTACGAGCGAACAGAGCATACAGAAAGGAACGTACAGAGGATAAGAACAGTTTACCGAAAGCTAATACTTAAGTTTGTGGATGCGATTAGTTGCAATGGCCGCTTATCTAGAGAATATCTTGTCTCGCTAGGATACCCTGAAGATAGGATTACTGAAGGACAAATGGTAGCTGATGTTGAAGGTATTAGTGAGGCGGTTTCTCAGCTGCAAGAATGTGCATTGAATGATTTTAAAGATAAATTTCAACTACCTGAGTTTGTGTATTTATATGTGGGAAGTTTGACTGAACGGAAAGGGGTCGTAGAACTCTTAAATGCCTGGGAAAAAACTTTTAAAAACAATAGTCGTGTAGCCTTAGTGTTAGTTGGCGATGGAGACAAAAGACAATTATTGGAGCAAATGAAAAGTAAGTCCAATTCAGATATTCGTTTACTAGGCAAACTTAACTATGACGAACTCGCTATTGTTTATGGCTCTTCAGACATTTTCATAATAGGCACATTAGAGGACAATTGGAGTTTAGTTGTACCAGAAGCGATGTCAGCAAGCTTGCCAATCGTGAGCTCGAAATACAATGGATGTTGGCCTGAGTTAGTTCATGAGCAGATAAATGGTTGGGTTTTTGATCCTTGTGACATAAATAGCTACGAAAGGGTTCTTTTGGAAAGTTTCGAGTCTAGAACAAAGTTTTTAGAAATGGGAAGAGAGTCTAAAAAGATCGTAGATAGTCAAACATCAACTACCGCTGCGGAAGCTATCGCAAAGGCATGTGATATCGCAATGAGGCAGTAACGAGTGTTGCAAGTAAAGACCTATTGGATTCATGTCCTCATATTTCTTTTATTAGTAGCTAGGGTTTCTGCATTTAACAGAACACGCGCCAGTAGTGATTACGGAAGCGCTGATGCTTCTGCAATTTTAGAAGTTTTCTTGATTGCATTAGGTGGGCTGTTAGTAGTTTGTGGAAGGAGAAGAAACGATACGTTAGGTGCAATCTATCGCTCGCCTGCTATTTTTCTTTTACTTTTTTACGCGCTAGCAACCATTTCATCCATTTGGTCATTGCATCCACTATATACAATGGTCAGGGCATCTGAAATGTTACTTTTAGTTGTGATATGTATGTCATTCACTTTGAATGCAAAGTTTGAGCAGCATATTTCTAATTTGTTAATCGCTTTTATTTGCCTATTTATAGTAATGCACCTTAGAAATAGTAATTTTGCATTTACGTTGCACTCTTTTCACACCAATTCATACTCTGCCATTGCTGCCGCAGGTTTTGTTTTTAATTATGCTCTGGGTATAAAAACAAGGAAATTTGACCTTAGATATCTTTTCATATTTGCTTTTTTCATCATTTTAGGGACTAGTTCAGCTAGTATCCTATCTTTGTTAATTGGCCTCTTGTTCGTCCATATAGCTGCTGGGTCAAGAGGTATTGGTGTACTACTTCTGACAGTTATCCCTCTTATATTTACGTTTTTAGTATTTGATTTGCAGAGCCTTGTTTTCAAGATGATTTTTCCTGGAAAAACGATGGAGCAGGTAATAGAGCTTAGGGGTAGAGCTGATATGTGGTCAGTCTATTTAGATATGATTCAAGATAACTTATTTCTCGGTGTTGGCCATTCTGTAGGAGCAAGAATTGGTGAGCAATTTGGTGGAACAAATCATACGAATACACACAACGGTTTTTTGGAGGTTATTCTGGGTACTGGAATCGCTGGCGCGAGTGTTTTCCTCATATGGTTAATTAGTCATTGTTTCTACGTTATCAAAAATAAAGTTCTTGAATATCCAATAGGGGTTGCAACCACAGCTGCTTTATTAACTCTGCTAGCAAACAACATGTCGAAGTCAATAATCGGTGGAGCCTTTGATCCCGTAGCTTTGGTGTTTTTGTTAATACTGGGGATTTCATACAACCATTTCAAAGGAAAGCTGCGCGATGAAAGTATTAATTGTTCACAATAAGTACGCTATACCAGGCAGAGGGAGCGGTGAAGAAGTAAATATAGAAAATATATCAAACCTTCTTCGACAAAACGGCCATTCAGTCACAACTTACTATGAAAGTAGCCTAGATATCGAAACATTATTTTTAGGTAAAGTAAGAATGTTTTTCAGCGGTATATACAATTTCTTTCAATACTCAAAATTTCTAAGGTTTTTGCGATCTGATAGGCCAGATGTAGTATTAATCCAAAATCTTTATCCCAAGCTTTCACCAGCGATACTTGATGCATGCAGAAAAAGTGACCTGCCCGTTGTGATGCGTGTTCCGAATTACAGATTAGTTTGCCCAACGGGATTAATGTTAAGAGAAAATAAGGGGTGCGACACGTGTTTAGGCGGCAGAGAATACATGTGTGCTGTGCATAATTGCGAAGATAATATCTTCAAGAGTTTTGGGTATGCGCTCAGAGGCTATATTGCTAACAAGAGGGGAGTCTTTAAGGATAATGTAAGCTGTTTCCTAGTACTAACTCAGTTCGCAAAAGATATATTGGTTAGGGCAGGTTATGATTCAAACAAAATTAGGGTCCTATCTGGTCTGAGTACTTCGCGAGCTATGTTGAACGTGCAGTCAGGTTCTACTTCAAATGATAAGTTTATTGGCTTCGTAGGCCGCATTAGTCAAGAAAAAGGGATTGAATTACTTTTTCAGGCCGCAAAACTTAATCCTGATATCGCTTTCAAGTGTGCAGGAGCATTCGAAGTCAATTCCGCTTTGTTGCGAGACGTACCTCCAAACGTAAAAATGCTTGGTCACTTGAACTCTGAAGAGTTAACAAATTTCTACAGCGCAGCTTCATTTTTGGTGGTTCCTAGCTTGTGCTATGAAGGTTTACCATCGGTTTGTTTGGAAGCTATGCAATTCAGAAAGGCTGTCTTATGCTCGGATATCGGTGGTTTAAGTGAAGTGGTTAAAAATCGTGAGACTGGACTCCTTTTTAGACCTAACTCTTTAAGCGATCTCTCAGATAAGCTTCGTGAACTATGGATTAATGAAAAGTTGACATTTCAATTGGGTGAAAATGCTTACACATTAGGACAAGACTTTTATAGTGAAAGAGCGTTTTATGAGCGGCTTGTATCTGGATTTCAGCATGGAATATCTGTTCATAATTCTCGTCAACCGAATTTTGATCATAACAGGAAATAGAGTCTTATGTCTGAGAGGATTCATTCTTTAGATGGGTTGAGAGCAGTTGCAGTTTTAACTGTAGTCTTGTCTCACTATGGTCTCGGGAGCATTGTCCCAGGTGGTTTTGGGGTGACCTTATTTTTCTTTATATCTGGCTTCATTATCACCCACCTTTTAATAAATGAGTTTGCGAATACCAGCCGTATCAATGTAAAGAATTTTTATGTGAGACGGGCTGTTAGAATTTTCCCAAGTATGTATCTAGCGCTGTTTATATCCTATCTAGTCTGGTTTTATGGAGTTTATGATAAAGACGTCTCGACTAATGCGATATTAGCCCAAATATTTCATCTGACTAACTACTACTCTATTTACAATAGTTCTGTGAACACGCTTCCTGGGACAGGGATTTTATGGTCACTAGCAGTTGAAGAACATTATTACCTCGTATTTCCTTTTGCTTTTTATGCTATTAGAAAAAGGTTTTCTCACGAAACCATGATATCGATTTTTGTCTTAGTTTGCATACTAGTACTTTTACATCGACTCATGTTGATTTACGTATTTGATGCAACTCATACTCGAGTTTACAAAGGAACAGACACTCGAATAGACAGTATTCTATGGGGAGCGGTCTTAGCTTTAACCTACAATTCCAGTTTTAAAAAAACTATTGGGAAAATGGTAAATTTACAAAACAAGCTTTTATCAATATCAATTTTAGTCCTACTTTTTACTTTTTTGTATCGAGACGAAGAATTTCGGCAAACATTCAGATATACCCTACAGGGCTTGTCACTCCTTGTCATTGGTTGGTACATTCTTACAGCTCCCAATAAGTTTGTTTTCTCAACACTCAACAATCCTTTTATGCGTTACGTCGGCACTATTTCTTACGGGATTTATCTTTTTCATTTTTTGTCTTTATATTTTGTAATCTGGGGGCTAGGTGATAAAGGTGGTTTGACCTATTGTTTGGCTTTCATATTAACACTCTTTGTATCGTCTGCTATCTACCATGGAATAGAGGTCCCCCTAATGAATATTCGAAAACGCTTTAACTAATGGATGGAGGACCTGTATATGTTTTTATTGAAGCAAAGAACAGACCTGGTAGGCATCGATGAACTGGTTTTCGAGCTGGGCCAAAAATCCCAAACTGCTCGTTACGTTTGTGTCTCAAATGTACATATGTGTATGGAAGTTTTTGATTGTCCTGCTTTTGCGCAAGTTGTTAATCAAGCCAATTATGTTGTTGCCGATGGTAAGCCTCTATCTGTAGCTCAACGGCTACTGGGTCATAAAAGTGCGTCTCAGATTAGAGGATTCGATTTGACGATGAGGCTCTGTCAAGAAAGTGTCGAAAAAGGACTTAATGTAGGTTTTTATGGTGGAGCATCTGAAAAGGTACTCAAAAATGTGGAGAACCATTTAAAGATGCAGTTTCCCGATATTAAAGTTTGCTTTTCCTATTCTCCCCCTTTTAGACCACTAACTCTTACTGAAGACCTTGCTGTCGTTGAGGAAATAAACTCAGCAGAAGTAGACATTTTGTTTGTAGGGATTGGTTGCCCAAAGCAAGAGAACTGGATGGCTGAACACAAAGATAGTTTGAACTGTGTAATGTTGGGAGTTGGCGCGGCTTTCGACTTTATATCTGGCGAAAAAAAACATGCACCAATTTTAGTTCAAAGAATAGGCATGGAGTGGTTTTTCCGTTTGTGCAGTGAGCCTAAGAGATTGTGGAAGAGGTACCTTAAGCACAACCCAAGGTTTGTTTACTATTTTTTACAGCAATGGTTGCTAGGTAGAAAATTTAATTAAAGGGGAACGAGATGGATAAGAAAGTTGCACTGATTACAGGCGTAACAGGCCAAGATGGGAGCTACTTAGCAGAATTTTTACTTGATAAAGGATATGAAGTTCACGGAATTAAGCGACGTGCATCATTGTTCAATACAGAGCGTGTTGATCATATCTATGAGGACCGCCATGAAGAAAACCCTAGTTTTTTCTTGCACTATGGGGACCTAACAGACACCTCGAACTTAACTCGAATTTTGAGAGAAGTTCAGCCGGATGAAGTTTACAACTTAGGCGCCCAATCTCACGTAGCGGTCTCTTTTGAAGCGCCAGAGTATACTGCTGATGTTGATGCGATAGGTGCATTAAGACTCCTAGAGGCTATCCGTTTTTTAGGTTTAGAGAAGAAAACTAAGTTTTATCAGGCATCTACATCTGAGCTTTATGGCCTAGTTCAAGAGATTCCACAGAAAGAGACAACACCTTTCTATCCTCGTTCACCATATGCGGTGGCAAAAATGTATGCATATTGGATTACAGTGAATTACCGAGAGTCTTACGGGATTTATGCTTGCAATGGGGTTCTATTTAACCACGAGTCTCCTCGCCGGGGGGAAACGTTTGTTACGCGAAAAATAACTCGCGGCATTGCCAACATATCTCAAGGTTTGGAGCCTTGTTTGTATTTGGGAAATATGGATGCACTCCGTGATTGGGGACATGCGAAAGACTACGTCAGAATGCAGTGGATGATGTTGCAGCAGGACAATCCTGACGACTTTGTAATTGCGACGGGCAAACAAATTTCTGTGCGTGAGTTTGTCAAAATGTCTGCTGCTGAAGCGGGCATACAGTTGGAGTTTAGCGGTGAAGGGATTGAAGAAATAGCCACAGTGAAAGAGGTTGATGAGGCTGTTGCCCCAGGTGTTTCTGTTGGAGATGTAATAGTTAAGGTAGATTCTCGCTACTTCAGGCCAGCAGAGGTCGAAACATTACTGGGTGATCCAACCAAGGCAAAAGAGAAGTTAGGGTGGGTACCTGAAATCACCGTAGAAGAAATGTGTTCTGAAATGGTTTCAGAAGATATTAGCAAAGCCAAGCAGGTTGCGCTGCTTAAAGCTCACGGGCATAAAGTATCAGTTGCGGTAGAGTAAAAATGACTAAACGAGTGTTCGTAGCGGGTCATAAAGGTATGGTTGGCTCTGCAATTGTTAGGCAATTGCAGGATAGAGATGTAGAGATTGTTACTCGCGACAGAGTTGAATTGAATTTACTTGAACAGTCAGCTGTGTTTGATTTTTTTGAAGATAACCAGATTGACCAAGTCTATTTGGCTGCAGCGAAAGTTGGCGGGATAGTTGCCAACAACTCCTATCCCGCAGACTTTATCTATCAGAATCTTACTATTCAAAACAATATTATAGAGGGAGCATACCGAGCTGGCGTTAAGCAACTTCTATTCTTGGGGTCGTCTTGCATTTACCCTAAATACGCTGAACAACCTATGAGAGAGGATGCATTGTTGACGGGTATCTTAGAGCCAACTAACGAGCCCTATGCAGTAGCAAAAATTGCCGGCATTAAGACGTGCGAGTCTTATAATCGCCAATTTGGAGTTGATTATCGCTCCGTAATGCCAACAAACCTTTATGGCGAGAATGATAACTTTCACCCTGAAAATTCGCACGTTATTCCTGCTCTGATGCGCCGTTTTCATGAGGCTAAGCTGGCAAGAGACGACAAAGTTGTCGTGTGGGGAAGCGGCAAACCGATGCGAGAGTTTTTGCATGTGGACGATATGGCTGCAGCATCTATCCATGTTATGAATCTGGATAGTGAAATCTACCAATCTAATACCCAGCCAATGCTCTCTCACATCAATGTTGGCACCGGTGAGGATTGCACCATCAGGGAGTTGGCAGAGACGATGGCCGAGGTTGTCGGTTTTGACGGCTTATTGGAGTTTGACTCAACAAAACCTGATGGAACACCTAGAAAATTGATGGATGTTAGTAGGTTAAAAAAGCTTGGTTGGAACAGTTCAATATCACTAAAAGATGGCTTAGTATCTACTTATAAATGGTTTTTAGTCAACCAAACATATTTTAGGAAATAGAATGTTTCTCGACCGAGATACCTTTACTGCGGTAATCGCATCTTCTCCACTTGTATCAATTGATCTGGTTGTCGAAAATGAGGTGGGGGAGATCTTGCTTGGACAGAGGCTAAATAGGCCTGCTCGAGGTTTTTGGTTTGTGCCTGGTGGGAGAATTCTGAAAAACGAATCAATAGAAATTGCATTCTCGCGGTTAACAAAAGAAGAATTAGGCAAAGCGTTTACAATAAAGAAAGCGAAATTATGCGGTCCTTATGACCACTTTTACGATGATTTCGTGTTTGGCGACTCTGTCACTACCCATTATGTAGCTCTCGCATACACGCTGGTAGTTGAGGCGGGAGAGCTTGATCTGCCATTCAGGCAGCACGGTCAATACAAATGGTTTACCAGAAATGAGTTAAAAAGCTCTGATCTCGTTCATGCTTATTCAAAGCTATATATCACTTAGTCTTTATAGTACGCGGTTGGTATTAGAAGAGTCACAACACCGACTATTGCCGATAATACGAGCGATGGTAACGAAACATTAAAATCGATTGCACTATGTATGAAAAGGTAAATTAAGCTAGCTAGATACCCATGCCTTACAAAATATAGCTTTTTATCTCGGTCACTATTAACCTCAACTGTGCGTTTGATCCAGAAAACAAAAACAACGAATAATAGAAAAGCACCAAAAAGACCATAGTTGACTAAGAGTTCTAGGTAGTCACTGTGTGCTTTTCGCGACATACCTGATACGCCTAGCTCTGCTTGTTTGTATTTGTGTTGGATTAATGGATATGCGCCTGGCCCGCTGCCTACCAAACTATTTTCATGTTTTAGAATACTGAATACAGTGTTGTGCATAAGATCCCTGCCTTTGGCAGAGAGACCATCTTTAGATAATCTTTCAAAAGTCGCTGATGTTAGGGCTATAGAGGCGAGTATGAAAAATACAGAAATGGCAATTCCGGTTGATGTGAAGCCAAACTTTTTTCTGTTTTTAAGGAGAATCAGAAAAAACCAAGATAGTATAACGATAGAAAATACTAAAAAACCACCTCGAGACCCTGTTTTAACTAAAGTAAAAAACATTAGTAATATCGAGCAACTGTAGAGTAGTACTCTGACACCTGAAAAATCAACTAAATTGGATGACTTCCTATTAGAAGAAGATAGCAACAGTCCTATAGCTATCAAAATATTCATCGCAATGTAACTTGCATAATGATTCTTATAGCTAAAAGTTCCTCTCGTGATTTCAGACCAGTCGCTACCCCATGGCGCAATAGCTGCGGATAGTTCAAATGCTCCGCCAGTGTAGTGGTTAATCAATCCGTAGATGCAATTTGCGGAGGCAGATATTATCATCAACTGACTTAGGCTATTTACCCGATTGTAAGAAGTTAGCAACACTGATAGTGTCAAAAACAATATTAAGTATGTAGTAGTTTTTAAGTTAGTAAGTAAAGCCTCTGAGTGACTAATTGTTGAGTGAAACTGATTAAGTGGTATTAGTTTTGCCCAGCAATAAACTAAAAAAATAAGGAAACTCAAAACAATTAAGCGGTTATTAGATACAACGATTTGAGTTCTGACTGGGTTTTTAACCAAGACTATAAAACTTAAACATAGAATCAAAGTATTGAATAGTGCTGATTGATAAATAGTTTCTAGACCATGAAACCACGGAGCAAGAATAAATAATAAACTCAAAACCTTAAACATCATTGTTGACACTTTCTATTAAAATGTTTTGTTCTAAGAGACGTATTTTTTCTAGCTGCCAGTCATGATGAACATGCTCTTTAAGTATTGTTAAAGTGTTATCTTTCTTAGCCTCAAATATCAGCTCCTTCCAATATTCAGAGTAGTCGAAGACATGCGAAATGGTAACGGCACTAAGCTTTCTATTTTCATCAGTCAGAGACTCCCAGTTCGTTAGGACATGTCTCAAAACAATCCTTTGGTTAGTTTCTTCGAACATACCCAATTTAAGCGCATTTGATAGAGGCTCGTTGACTTCAGTTCCTCCCATTTTGAACTTGACGACAGATAAAAAAGCCCACCCTTCATACCAAGTCGGTACTTGTTGATTGAATAAGATAAAAAAATTTTCTGCGGCTTCTAAGTTGGCTTTTTTATCCTCAACATCAGATAGTAATAAATACAATCTGCCAAGCCAAAGCTTGTGAAATGCATTATGTGGAGAAAGCGCCATTGCCAATTCTAGACGAGCTTGATAACGGCGAGCTTCCTCAATATTAAATACTCGACTATCACTTTCCCAAGCGGCAATTGCTTGTTCTGGCCTGACGCTTATTAGCGAACCTAGTCCGATGTTAAATGACAAAAAAGCGAGGTATACGCTAAGAGCTGCAATCGGATAGATGATTAATTTTGCTTTTAAGGGCGCTTGCATAGTGTTTACTGTAGAAAAGAGGGATAAAAACTCGCCCTTGGGTATCCGTTTTGCTCTAGCCACGTTTTTGTGTCACCTAAATCTGGCTTTCTTCCTTTAAGGTTGTGGCAATCAGTAGCAATAAATTGAGCTTTATCTTCATCCAAAAGCTTAAACGCAAACTGCTGGCATTCGTCACCAAATTTACCGGTAATACTTGAAGCCGTAACTTGAATCAAGCAACCCAGTCGAATCAGTTGTTCTAGTTTAACTGAACGTCTTATAAATGCATGGTTGCGTTCTGGATGCACAATCACGGGTAGATATCCGTTTTGCATTATCCATACAACTAGGTTATCGCTACCATGTGGGATTTCAGAGCGTGGAAACTCTAGTAAAAAGAGTTTTTTCCCACCAAACTCACCAATGGTGGGAATAGCATTTTGTTTGGCCAGCATCATAATTTCCGGGCCAATACGCAACTCAGCGCCTAGTCTAAGTTCCACTTCGATTTGTTTTGCGGCTACTAAATCCTTAAATCGAGCGAAGTGTTGTTCTAACTCCGTTTTTTGATTGGGGTAACGGCCAAAATGGATGTGCGGTGTTAAATATTGTACCTGCACACCTTGATCGACAGCCATACGTAACATGTCGAGCGCTTCAGCACTGCTCCGGGCGCCATCGTCGACGCCGGGAAGAATATGCGCGTGAATATCGATCATGTCGAAATTATCTCGTTAAACGCTAGCGACTTTAAGCTCTTTAGGATCCACATCACCATAATATTCACTGGCGTAGTAATGGTCTCCGTAATAGCTCATTTTACTTGGCTCAGCCACGGTCAGTACCGCACCAGCTACCGGCGCATTGTGGCTGCGCAAACGCTTAATCGCCTCTTTAGTTGTATTGACTTTAGTATCTTCTGCTTTAACAGCCATAATCACGGCGTCCATCTTATTGCCAATGATTGAAGAGTCACTAACCGGTAGGGTTGGAGGACCATCAAGAATAATATAATCAAAGTTGCGTTTCAGCGCCTCTAGTACTTTCTCAAATTTCTTTGAAGACAATAGTTCGGCAGGATTTCTTGGCATTGCACCTGAAGTGATGATGGTCAAGTTATCTTTAACCGTACTCTGCATCAGGCTATCCCCATTTTGTAGGCTGCCGGTCACAAGTTCTGATAGTCCTGCGGTCGGGGTCATATTTAGGTAGCGCGCAATGCTTGGCTTACGTAAATCTACCTCAAGCAGTAAGGTTTTACCTATATTGCTATAAGCAACCGCTAAATTTACAGCCAAGGTCGATTTACCCTCAGAGCCTGTCGAAGAGGTAACTAATATGGTTTGAGGCGGATTGTCGATATTCGAAAACAACAAACTAGTTCTAATAGTATTTATACTTTCCGAAAATGTTGAGCGTGGGTCATCTAAATATTGGCGCTCCGGTGGTGCGTCTTGCTTGGATTTTTTCACGATAGGCGTGATTCCTAAACTAGGCACTTTAAGTTTATCTTCGACGTTATCTGGTGTTTTAAACGTGTTATCTAGGGCTTCACGCACAAACGCTAATACAATGCCAAAGAAGCTACCAAACATGGCTGCTAACACAATGATAAGCTTAGTATTGGGCTTGTACGGCGCAGAGGGTACTGTTGCCCGGTCAATAATGTGTACGTTAGAAGCCTCAAATTCACTGTTAATATTGGCTCGCATTAATTGACTTTGAAAAGACTCGTATACTCTTCGGTTGTTTTCAACTTCTCGCTCTAACCGCACAAGCTCGAGGTTATTACCTTGCAGACCTTGGATTTCTGCTCGGCTCTCCGAAATCAAACGTTGTACATTTTCGACTTGAGTTAACGCTAATCGATAACTCTTTTCAACATTGGCGATGATTTTTGCAACTTCACTGTTGAGATTATCTTGCGTGGATTTAAGTGCAGCTCGGGCATCAATCATTTTGGGATGCTTTTCGCCATAGCGTTGTTCTAATTGCTCCACTTCGCGAGCGCGATCGGCCTGTTCTTTAACCATATCACTAGCAGTTGTGTTAGCTAGTACAGCTGGTAGCGCATATGATGCCGCTGACCCAACAGTTATATTTTGAATCAACTCATACTGCTCGGTTTCGGCACTTAAATTGGTTTGCGCTCTAATTAACTCGTTGTTTAGGTTTTGTAATTGCGCATTAGCAAGGCGTTGTTGCTGAGAAGTATCCACTAAACCTTGGCGAATGCGGTATTCACTGAGTGCTGATTCAGATTCCTGTAGTTTACTACCTAGTTTTTCATACTGTTCGCCAAGCCATTGCTCGGTATTTCGCACTTCACCTAAGCGAGACTCCAGACCGAAAGCGATATAAGCATCGGCAATAGCATTGATGATCTCTGCCGCTTCTTGCGGGTCATCAGAGTTATAAGATACGTTAATAACCTGACTTTGTTTACCGCCAGATACCTCTAGACCGCCTTGAATACTTAACGCTATTCTGGTTCGAATCTCCTCGTCACTAAGAGGTTTGACTTCTGTCTCAGTTGTATTTTTACCAGTTAACGCCTTAACTTCCTGTTTCAACTCATGAATTGTTGCCGAAAATCCAGTTTTGCCTTGGTTTTTTAACTCAGCGTGTTTTCTTTTGTACTTTTCAACCAGTCCGAGCTTATCTACAACTGTTTCAGCAACGTTTCTAGATCGAATTATTTCGTACTGTGTTTCGTAAAACAAAAACACTAGAGCTGATGCGATATACTGCTCGTTCGGGTTTGCGTTGGGTTGTTGAGGATCGGCCAAAATCTTTGAGGTCGCTTTGTAAATAGGCGTCATACTCGAGGCTATAATACTGCCAAAAACAACACAACAAAGCGTGATTAGGATAATGCTCCATTTTGCTTTCTTAACTATCCTCCAATATTGACCTAAGTCGATGACGTCTTCTTGCATATTGCCATCGGAAAAATTGCTATGTTTACCATCTAGTTTTTTTGTTGGCACAGTGTTCATATTAGTTACTACTTGGTTGACGGCTTAAAAGAAGCTTTCGTTAACGGTGATGACGTCACCGGGTTGCACGGCGAAATTTAACGCGACGTTTTCGATTTCTGTTTCTTGTCCTTCGCGGATAAGTTTAATTGTGGTGCGAGAAGCTCTTTCGGTGAATCCGCCTGCAAGTGCCACCGCTTTTTCAATGGTTAAGTCTTTTCGATACGGATAACTACCAGGCTCATCAACTTCGCCATTGATATAGAACGGTCGATATTCTGTGATTGAAACGGTTACATTGGGTTTTTTGAGGTAGTCTCCTAATAACAACGCAGTAATTTTTGCTTCGACTTCTTCAACGGTTAGGGATTGCACCGTTACTTGACCAATTAGAGGCATGGATATTGTGCCAGTGGTACTCACTCGTGTTTTCTGCACACTGAGCTCAGGTTCTTGGAATACAGTGACTGAAATTTCGTCATCAACCGACAACCGGTAATCGTCGAGGTTTTGAGCCTGCGCAAACGATCCAGCCAGCAAGAACAAAACACTTACAAAAGATATGATAGGGTGAATGGCTTTCATAACAGATCCTCAGTTAATCAAAATAGGCAATCAAACTGAGTTGGATCAGTTGTGCATCAAATTCAAAAATGGCTTCATCGGAAGACCGTTCTTGGCGGATAAAGCTAAACTCAATATCCAGCCAGGTACGTAAATCATGCGTTGCGCCGAGCGCAAATTCGTGACGTTTATCAGTGCGGCCAATAACTGATGTGATATCGTATTCTAAATGATCGTATTGTGCATAGAATACTGTACGCTCGGTAAAGGCATGCTCGAGTCGCGTTTTAAAGCCGTTGCTGATAAAGCCGCCAATACCAAATTGAGCTGATTCGCTGATCAAACGCGAGGCGCCCAATTCCACTTTTGTGTAGGTATTTGGCAACCAAGTCATATCCAAAGAATAGGACAGACCGGATATATCGTTGAACACTGCATCATTGTCATAAGACTTGGTTTGATAACCGGCCTTAAAAGTACCAGAAGTCTTTGCGGTAACGTCCCATTCGACACCGATCAAATAGATATTATCCCGGCTAGACTGATCAAAAATTTGAGTATTTTGATAGTCAATATTCGCGGCGGTCGCTTCAAACAATAGCCGAGTTTTAGGCGCAATTCGGTAGAAAAATTGCCCGGTAATGCCAGACATGTCTAAATCACGAAAGGCTTGATTATTATTGGTGTAGCGGCGCTGACTGTGGTCTAGCATCAATACGATTTGGCCAATACTATCTGAGCGACCATATGCTCCCTTGATTTGAGCTCGGCTAATATCAAATTGATTGAACTCGGACAGACCAACAGTGGATTGATTCGTAATACCCGGCTCTTCAACATCGTCTTGGTACTGAAGGAGCAGTTCTGAAGATAAGCGCTGGCTATGATCAAGCCTTGCTGCGAGTTTTAGGTCGTGAGCATCATAGTCAAGTTCATCAGCGTCCTGGTATTTGCGGTATTCACCAGCATAGTCTAAAGAAAAAGACTGCTTACCGTACAAGCCCAACAATCTAAGTTCGGGTGTAACAGTCAGGCTAGTGTCAGAGACGTCATCTACTTGGCGCAGTACATTGTCATCGTTGGTGACATGCAGACCTGCACCATAAGAAGTACCGATGTCTTGTTGTGCATAGGCATTTCCAGAGGTAGTACTAGCAAATAATAGTAACCCTATACTTACTAACCCAATACGCTCGCTCATCCTTAACTCCATAAGCTCATAACTCAGTCCTATAGAATCAAAAACCGCGCCAACTATCGGCGCGGTTTACAATCAATTCTATTGTGACGTACCACGCAACATCTATGTTGCTATCACCATGTTAAGACTAGCCTTCGAACGGATTACGCTTAGTGTGGCCACCTTGCTCGTCAGGAATACTGCCAGAGAAACCTTTGGTAAGCTCAGCAAGCGTACCTGGATTGGTAATTACTGGTTTTGTATATGCCTTTTTAATCGGCATTGTCTGTTTGCTATTCAACATATCCGTATACCCCTGAATATTACTTGCTGATGCGTTTGGTTGCTGAGCGGCGTGCTGCAAATGCAAGACCGCACAACATCAACGCTAAAATACCTGGTTCAGACACTTCAAGTGCATCGGTGTCAGCAAAGAATGTCACTGTTTCACCGGACTGAACTGTGTTCGTGAAATTGATCGTTAGCGAGTAGAACAAGTCAGGGAAATTAGCATCAACTTGATTGCCATATACGCCTGTTGCTCCTGGGAACATGGTGACGAATGCTTGACCACCACCAGAACCTGGGAAGTATGGTGCATCATCCAGCGAATCAAAAACGATACTCGCTGCGCCTGCCATCAAGCCATTAATGCTTAAGCTCTTAACACCCAACGCATTGTTATTAACGAACGTCCAAAGGCCGTAAAAAATACCATTATCGACACCGCCCAACGTGTAGCCTTGCTGCTGCAATGACCAAGTCGTCGCGGTTGCACCACCAACGCGGCCTTCAGCGTCTTGAATAGACACACCATTATTATCAGCGATGACCTGCCAGATCATAGATTCAGTTGAATCATCCCCGAACGTTACAGTCACTTCCATCCCCGCCATGTCAGCGCCCGTGATCGCGGCTTCGCTGATGATGAGAGAGGCGTTTGCAATGCTAGACATGGCAAGCATGCCAAGGCTTAAAATTATTTTACGAATCATGTCGCAGATCCTTGTATCGACTTCAAGATGTGCACGAGACTACTGTGCGGATTCCAACTTGACTTAGGCAAAAACTGAACCAACTTTTAAAAAGGCTTTAAAAACAATAGTTAACAGTTTTTAGCCACTAAGCATAAACAGTAAAAATGTAACACTGTAAAAAACACTGACAAAAAAGCACTTTAGAATCTGTGAGTTACAGTTAACAAATTATTTACGTTTGATTTTATGCCAACTTCGTTGCAAATTTATGAACAACCCATCAGTACGCAATTATCGGCAGGGAAGAGGGCTTTTTAGCGGTGAGTTTGTTGTCAACAAAAGTTGTTCTATACGGGCATAACGCAAGGGCTGCAGCGCGATTTGTGGAAGATAAGTTAGCTGCATCAAGCAGCGCTTTTTCAGGCTCACTTGTGTGCCATTTCTCACATGGTTTATCAATGTTTTGTCAGGTTGGCCCTGAGCTATCATCAGCTAATTCTGATGATAGTCAATCTGATTCACCTATTTTACTTCAATCTCGCATGGGAAAATCGGCACTACAAGAGTGCAACGCTGCACTGTTTGAGGGCAAAAGTGCCGAAAAGGCCGTATTTTTGCCCAATTATCTGCAAAATTGCGCCGATTTGGCTGTAAAAAACTCTGACGGTGGTCGGTTTGGCGAAATAAAAAGTCAATGTTCACAATCACTTAGAATATTAGAAGGTGACTTTCGCGCGGCTATTTCGGATAACGCTGGCCAGTATCTATTACTGGTAACTTCAGCGTTTAATCCACAAACCCTGTTTTACGCTGAATTGTCGCAATTCCCACGCACTTTTGCCGTCAGTTGCGATATCGAAGCACTGTTGCCTTTAGTACCTAAACTGGTTTGCCAAACAGCGCTAAGCTTTTGGCTGGCGGGGCGGCCTGATCCCAACCTGTCGCTGTATGCGAATATCCATCAAGTCCCGCAAGGCGGTATGGTGTTGCTCAGTCCCGATAGAGCGCCCCAGAGAGGTCAGTTTTGGGATATTGATACTACGAGGGCTGAATCGGCCGCGTTTGGCTATGCTGAAGAGTATCAACAGCAGCTTTGGGCGCTATTGCAACATAGTGTTGGTGAGGTGATGCCTCAATCTAATACTTTTTTCTCGCAGTTAAGCGGGGGGATGGACTCCACATCCGTGTCGGCAACGGCGTTTCAGCTGGCCGAGCTGCGCAACCTGACGATGCAATCAATGTCACACACCTATGTGAATACTGATAGTGCCGATGAACGCGACAACATCCACGCAATGATTGCTCGCTATCCTTTTACGCACAGTCATTTTATCGAATTGGATAAATATGCCGACTATCGCTTCAGTGAGGTGTACCCGACGCATGCGCAGAGCCCTGGCATGGTGTTATCACCCAAATATCATCAAGAAGCGCAATTAATGGTAGATGCGACTGCAACAACCTTGCTGACGGGTAATGGCGGTGATGAAATGTTTTGGGGCCACAGCTTAGCGTATTTTGATCGGCTAAGTGCCGGTGATTGGGGCGTGATTGCGGAAGTCATTCGCAGTGCGCGCACGCTGAAGTTGCCAGTGCTTGGCGCACTTCGCAGCGTATTTTTAGGCCCGCTAAAGCAACAGTTTAAAAGCCGTATTAATGGCACAAGTGTAGAGCAAGCCTTGGCGGCTTTTGCGATCCCCCAATGGTTGACCGAACAGGCCCGCACGCAGATTTTCGATGCGAAACAGCGGCCCAATCCTTATGCGGGCCAAAAACATAACCTCGCGCGTTATGCGCGTTATGAAGGCTTGTTTCAAACTTCAACCTTCAATGCCATGCGCTCCTATCAGGCGGTGTTTGATCAGTATGGCTTAAAAGTACAACACCCGTTGTTTAACAAACACATTGCCCAATTCAGTTTTGATGTGCCGCAACACCTGCATATTAGCGGCGCATACCCTAAACTGCTATTGCGGCAAACCATGAACCAGCATTTGCCCAAGCAAGTGTGCTGGAATCAAAAGAAAACCGTGTTTGACCAACACTTTGCTAAGTTGTTGAAACACAACCAAGAAGAGATCCGTAGCTTACTTGAGCATGAAGCGTTGGCTGATTTAGGGCTGGTCAGCAACCTCGAGGTCTTGGCAACGTTTGATACGGTGATGGCAAGCCCAACACCGAGTTTGCAGGTGGATTTACTCTACGCCATTTTGGTTCAGTCTTGGTACCAAACCCATATTGTCTAGGGGCTTTGTTGGCCAGATTCGGCTAGCTAGGCAATAAACTTCTCGCGGTTTTCTGTTATTTCAGTGTATTGCTCTATGTTTTCGTGACTGTCGTTAAGTAGCGCGTTGTCCAAGCTCAACCAGGCATGGGCGCTCAATTGATTTTGCTCATCAAATTTAACCCCGATGTGCAGCTGCGTATTGATATTGCGTCGCGCCAACATGGTCTTTAGCGCTAGACTTCTGCGCATGCAGTTCAGCTCAGTGGGAAAGTTACGCACGATGCATTCAATATGTGCGTTGAGTCGTTTTGCGCCGTCTTCATCCAGCTTGGCGGCCTTTTTCAGAGGGTAGTCGTTGAGGTGGCGCTTCCAACGCGAGAAACGGCGATGCCGAATGGTCATATCCCATTTAAGCAAGGTCAGTAGCGCTTCACATAAAATCGTAATGCGATAACCACGGCTCTTCATGTTAAGCGGGCTGCACCAACTGCTTTTCGAGCAATGTGGTCAGCATTTCATTTAAATCGTTGGCAACTTCTGCTGCTGTCGCTTCATATTTCTCACAAATCTTGGCCACTACTGCGTCTAGGTTTAAACCCGCTTGTAGGTGGTCAAGCATGTCAGAAGCGACTTCGTTGAGGGTATAGTACTGGCCACTTTCCATATCGAGGATCACCATCTCACCTGAAACTTTTTGGATCAGGGCTGATTCACTGATTTTAACGGTTTGTGGAAGTTCCATTGTCATCTCGCTTTCCATCTTAAACGTGCTGTTTCACGCTGTTGCGTGGGCAAGCACGCAGGTTAATCGGTTATGCGGCTTTTACGACTTTGCACTGATCAATCTTGTAAACGGTGTCTGCGACATCGGCCAATGCTTGATCGTGGGTCACTACAATTACGGTATGTGCTGCCAATTGGTTTTCAACCAGTGCCGTAAACTCCTCGCGACCTTGACTGTCAGCGTATGATGTTGGCTCGTCGAAGATAATGACCTGGCAATCAAGCAGCAATGCGCGTGCCAACGATATCTTCTGACGTTGACCCGCAGAGAGCAATACACCGTTGTCGCCCACTTGAGAATCATAGCCTTTATCTAATGTGCGGATGAAGCGATCCGCACCGGCTCGTTTAGCCGCATCGATGACTTCTTCTTTACTGGTGTCAGGGCGTCCATAGGCAATATTCTCGTAAATACTGCCATGACTTAACGCCACATCTTGCGAGACCAGTGCAATATGACTGCGCAGTGATTGAATACTGCATTGGCTGATATCCTGGCCGTCGATAAGGATTTTACCGCTCTGCGGTTTGATAAAGCGCATTAACAGGTGGAGTAGGGTAGTTTTGCCTGAGCCGTTATCGCCAACAATCACGTTAACGCTATTGGCGGCAAACTGCGCACTTACGTTATGCAGGAGTGGTTCTGCAGGGTCGTGATCAAAGCTAATGTCGTCCAAATCGATAGTGCCAGAGCTGAAGTGCAAGCCTTGTTCACTTTCGTCATTGGCTTCTGGCGCGACATTGAATACATCAATGATCCGCGTGGAGGCGCCAACGGCTTGTTGGTACTGGCCATAGGTGCTGGCCAAACTGCTCATGGGTTTGGCAAACAACATACCGTACATCAATAAGGTAATGAGTTCAGAGATACTCAGCTCGCCGGTGCGATAGTGCAACACGCTAACCAATACAATTAGCACAATGCCAATCGATATCAGCATTTGAATCAGCGGCGAGAGCAGCGCTTGAATATGGAACTGACTGCGACGCAAGTCGAGCATTTGCTCCGTGCTGTGCTTAAATTTATCGCTTTCGATTTGTTCGCGACCAAAGGATTTCAGCAGTTGAATGGTACTGAAGTTCTCTGCTGCTTGAGCGACGATCCCGGCTTGTTGCTTGGTCACCATTTCTGATAGTGGGCGGACGCGCCGGCTTAATAGTTTCAGCAGCATAAAGAACGCCGGTACGGTGACGGCAATAATCGCTGCGAGATAAATGTTGATACTGGCCATTAAAATAAGGGAGCCAACGGCAATCAGTAAACTGGGGGCGAGGCTGGTGAGTATGCCAGACAAGAAATACGCGACGACATTCGCGTCGTTACTGATCAGCGATAGAATTTCGCCTTTTTTGCGCTTCGAGAAATAACTGAGCGGCAGCATTTGGACATGGTCATATAGGCGGCAGCTCAATTGCGAAAGGATTCTCGCGCCGACCATATTGACACGAAAACTAAATTGATAACGCACCAAGGCCTGAACCATGATCAACAGCACCCAGATACCGAGTAAATAGCCGTAGTGCCATTCAAATACTGAAGGCTCATCAAGCACCGCACTGGAGAACTGGCCCACAAAATAGGGGATTGCCAGGCTCACGGTACTTTCTAGCATCATCAGCACGAAAATAATCGCGTACTTGTGCTTTTGAGGCGTTATGTACTCAAGAAAGTATTTGATTAACATGGTTACCAGTTATGGCTGTTAGCGCGCTGCGTCCTGCATTGTCGCGTTGTTATTCCTTTTTTTTGCGCAGAATAGCATCAATCGTTTTGATGCGATAGGTGATCAAAACAACTTGCCAATATTGTCTAATGGGAACGCGATTGATTTTTGGCGAGTTTCGCAGATTAACCGACTATTTCGTTAATGGATAATCGGTTATGAGACTCTCTAGCGGGATATTTAGGTGGTGATGTAAGTTACGGATCATTGAAATACTCAACTTCCGTTTCTTATTAAGGACTTCTGATACACGGCTTCGCTGTCCCAAAATAGCGACCAGATCCGCATCAATGAGGCCCTGTTGCTCCATTCTGAACTTGATTGCCGAAACAGGGTCGGGTGCTTGAATCGCAAATTGCGCTTTTTCATACGCTTCAACCAATGTGGTCAAGACATCTAATTCATCGGCCTCGGAAGAGCCTATTTCAGCTTCCCACAAGCTTTCGATACGGCCCAATACTGCTTCATAGTCATGTGTGTTTTTAATCGGTTTTATTTGCATAGCAAACGTCTCAAATCTCAGCAGCGTTAATGGAATCGTATTGATTGTGAGTACCGATAAATCAAATAAATACGATCTTTAAGTCGTACCTCACGGCAACAACTAGTCGATACTTGTTTCCGTGTAAGTTGAATATCACCCTGTTATTCGCAACGAAACTGGCCGACCGAAATTTTTGCTTTATGTCATGTGGCGATTTCCAGTCGCTATTCTTTACTTCATCAAACCAAGAGCGAAGCGGCTGTTCGGCGTCCCGATATGGCGGGGTTTCCCAAAATGCTTTGAGTGTCGAACGAGCAATAATTCTCACAACAATTTCCCATATTGGGAACTTTGTGAGTGTTCGTCAAGGGTTTTCGCAAAATAAAATGCTGGAGAATTTTCCATTGGTAAATATCGGTGTGATGCATTCATCGACTTCTGAACAGTCTAATCATTTAAAACGACTAAACGCTATCAGTCAGTTGATTCTGAGAATACTGCCATAAGACCCAGTTTTTAGTTGATTTTTTGATTTCAATCATGAAGCAGAGGTGAACGGCATGACATACCTTTTTATGTTGCGCTAACCTTTGAAGCAACGATTAGATTTTGTATATAAACCTTAATAACATAAAGGATTACCCGATATGAAAATGACAGTTGCTGATGTGATGACCGCGCCGGTTTTGACGCTTTCACCGGATGTAACCCTGCAAGACGCGCATAACATCACGCGTGAAAAGGGTATTCGCCATCTTCCGATTGTCGAACCCGACACGAATCAATTAGTGGCGATCGTGACGCAGAAAACGCTCATAGCGAAGGTTTTGGGCTTGCTCGCAACCTATGGTGGTAAGGCGCTGGCCGAGCACGAGGCAAACACCAGTATTATGGAAGTCGCCTTGACTGAGTTTGATACCGTTCGAGACACCGATGATGTCGCTTCCGTTGCGGCGTTCTTTCTGAAAAACAAACATGGTTGCTTACCCGTTGTGAATGAGGAGCAACAAATCATCGGCATTTTAACCTCTTCAGATTTCGTCAAACTCGCGGTTGAGCTGCTTCGCGGTGCAGAGCCCAATATCTAAACCGGGCTCAGAGGGCTCAATTTGGCACAACGCCCGTCCTTTAATCCGGTTGTTTGGCCTTCAGTTCAATGGTTTCATCACTACCTCATAGCAATTAAAAAACCTCAATTGACATACTATATAAGGTATATATACTTTTTGATATGTGGGCAGTATATGAACACAAGCGGCTTGAAAAGCAGTTAAACAAAGCACCCATCGAAATTCAAAAGCGATATGAAAAGTGGAAGGATATCGCCGAGATTTCAGGGCCTTCTGGTCTAAAAATGATTAAGGGATTTAACGATGAGACTTTATCGGGTGATTGGAAAGGCTACCGTTCAAGTCGCTTAAATCGTCAGTATCGAGTCGTTTACACAGTCAACAATGACGAAATGTTCGTGTTTGTAGTAGAACTGTCACCGCATGATTATCGCAGGAGGTCGTAGTGAATGATTTTAAAAGAGCTAAACAACGCATTAAGTTGTCTTGCGGTGAATCTGTGCGCATTATTCGAGAACTTCAAGAGATGAGTCAGAATGAATTAGCCACCATCGCGGGGATCCCACAATCAACGATTTCTGCCATAGAAAATGATCGCGTTAATTTAGGTGTCGAGAGAGCCAAAGTGCTTGCTAGAGCGCTTAAATGCCATCCAGCAGTGCTGGTATTCCCCGGTTGGGACATCAATAGCGAAAACGCTGCCTAATGGTTAGCTAGGGTAAGAGTAGCCCCTCTCACCCTCTCTATACTCGCCTGTAAGAACAATAATCTTTGCACGAAGAAAAAGGTTACATTCCCGTCGTTTTCGTCAATAATCCCAGCTGGTACAAGGCTGGATTGATGTTCAGCGCTGTTTTTCAAAGGAATCGTCGTTGTCATCCAAACTGCTCAAATCAGGCCTCATTGTTAGTTTTATGACCTTGCTGTCGCGGATCTTAGGATTGGTCCGAGACGGTGTAATCGCCTTTATCATGGGCGCAAGTCCGACCGCTGACGTATTTTTCTTCGCCAACAAAATCCCCAACTTCTTGCGCCGTTTGTTCGCCGAAGGCGCATTCTCACAAGCGTTTGTGCCGGTATTAACAGAGGTACACGAAAATGAGAGCGAGCAAAAACAGCGTGAATTCGTTGCCAAGATTTCAGGAACCCTCGGCGCGATTGTCTTTGTGGTTGCCATTATTGGGGTGATTGGCTCTCCAGTATTAGCTGCCATTTTCGGCACAGGCTGGTTCATTGATCATCTAAACGATCATCCCGACGGGGAGAAGTTTGTATTGTCAGCTTTGATGCTGAAAATCACTTTTCCCTACATAGCCTTTATATCGCTGGTGGGCGTTGCCGGTGCGGTGTTAAACACCTTAAATCGTTTTGCGGTTGCAGCCTTTACGCCGGTGTTACTCAACATCTGCATTATCGCTTGTGCCTGGTATTTAGCACCTCAGCTGGAAGAGCCGGGTATCGCGTTGGCGTGGGGCGTGTTTATTGGTGGCATCGTGCAGCTGCTGTTTCAAATTCCTTTTCTGTGGCATGCGGGGTTTCTCGTGCGCCCTCGTTGGGGCTGGAACGATCCTAATGTCATTAAAGTGCGGACCTTAATGATCCCGGCGTTATTCGGCGTCAGTGTTAGCCAAATCAATCTTTTGCTCGACACCTTTATCGCCAGCTTCTTGATGAATAACTCGATTAGTTGGCTGTATTATTCTGACCGTTTATTGGAATTCCCATTGGGGCTGTTTGGGATCGCCATTGCCACCGTGATTTTGCCGACGCTGTCGCGCGACCATGTGACCAACAATACTGTGCGGTTTGCCGGCAATATGGATTGGGCCGTCAGAATGGTGTGTTTGCTGGGGATTCCAGCTGCCACTGGATTGTTCGTGTTAGCTGAGCCAATCCTGACCGTGATATTTGAGCGTGGTGCATTCACGGCCGAAACGGCACGAATGGCCAGTTTTTCGCTTATGGCTTACTCAACCGGTTTGCTGAGCTTTATGTTGGTTAAAGTGTTAGCGCCTGGGTTTTTCTCCCGTCAAGACACCAAAACACCGGTCAAATTCGGGATTTGGTGCATGGCGGCCAATATGGTCTTTAACTTGGCGCTGGCATATCCATTCGGTTATGTAGGGCTTGCCATTGCGACGGCTATGTCGGCCACAATGAATGCCGGATTACTCTATTGGGCCTTGGCCAAAGAGGGCGTATTCAAAATTTCGTCAGCGACACTTTGGTTTGTGCTGCGCGTACTTATCGCCGCCGCTTCAATGGCGGTTTTTGTGCGCTATCAAACGCCTGATCTCGTGTGGGCGGAAACACCCGAACTCGAGCGTGTAATTGCCTTATTTGTACAAATCTTCTCCGCTTTTGGTGTGTTTGTATTCGTTGGTTTGATTGTGGGCATTCGCCCACGACATATTCGCCATTCTATCGCCTAAAAAATAGCGTAAATTTCAGCCTTTGTTTGATTGGTATTCAAGCGAAGGTCGTTTATAATCGCGGGCTTTGTGATTTTAGCCTTTACAACAGAGGAACAGACGTGGAGCTGGTGCACGGTTTACATAACCTGCGAGACAAACACCGTGGTTGCGTGTTAACCATCGGTAAGTTCGACGGTGTTCATCTAGGCCACAAAGCCGTATTGTCCCAGTTGATTGAGCAAGCTCGTCAGCGCAATTTGCCGGCGACAGTTATGGTGTTTGAACCGCAGCCAGAAGAAGTGTTTTTTCCGGACTCTGCGCCTGCACGGTTAAGTACCTTGCGTGACAAGTACGAAGCGCTCAGTGCAATTGGCATCGACCGCTTGATATGCGTGAAGTTTAACCCCACCTTTGCCAGTCAGTCGCCGCAAACCTTTACCGAGGATTTGTTGGTCGACACGCTCGGCGTCAAGTTCCTAGTAGTCGGCGATGACTTTAGGTTTGGCAAGCAACGCGCAGGTGATTTCGACATGCTAGTTGCGGCGGGGGAGCGTCATGGATTCTCGGTGGTTAACACCAAGAGTATGCGAATGGCTGATTGTCGTGTGAGTTCGACGGCGATTCGCGAAGCGTTGCAACAGGGCGATTTTGAACAGGCAAATGCCATGTTGGGCAGCCCCTTTTGCATTACGGGCAAAGTGGTCCACGGTGAAAAGCGCGGCCGCACAATAGGCTTCCCAACGGCTAACGTGCTGCTTAAACGGTTGAATACGCCATTAAATGGCGTGTTTGCGGTAGAAGTCACCGTCGCTGACAAGACGTTTGGCGGAGTTGCGAACATTGGCCATCGTCCAACCGTAAATGGCACGCGCCCACAATTGGAAGTACACGTATTTGACTTCAGTGGTGACTTGTATGGTCAACGCATTCGGGTCCAACCCGTCGCGAAGTTACGTGAAGAAATTAAATTTGAATCATTTGAAAAACTAAAACTGCAAATTGTTCAAGATGCCTCGCAAGCTGAAAAGCTGCTGGCAACAAGTTGAATAAGAACATTGGAATAACCGAAACATGAGTGACTATAAAGCCACCTTAAATTTACCCGATACCGCCTTTCCTATGCGCGGCAATTTGGCCCAGCGTGAGCCGCAAATGCTCAAAGACTGGCAAAAAGCGGATTTGTACAACAAAATTCGCGTCGCCAAAAAGGGTAAAACACCTTTCATTTTGCATGATGGCCCTCCGTACGCGAACGGCAGCATCCACATTGGTCACGCGGTTAACAAGATTCTTAAAGATATTATTGTAAAGTCGAAAACGCTCTCTGATTTCGACGCACCATACGTACCTGGCTGGGATTGCCACGGCTTGCCAATCGAATTGATGGTTGAAAAGAAAGTCGGTAAGCCAGGGCATAAAGTGTCCGTTGCGGAGTTCCGCGAAAAATGCCGCGCGTATGCGCAAAAGCAGATCGACGGCCAGTTGGCGGACTTCGTGCGTTTAGGCATCCTTGGCAACTGGGAAAAGCCTTACAAGACGATGGATTTTGACTCGGAAGCGAACATTATCCGTGCGCTTGCCAAAATCGTCGAAAATGGCCACGTTCAAAAAGGCTTTAAGCCTGTGCACTGGTGCACAGACTGTGGCTCTGCGCTGGCAGAAGCTGAAGTCGAGTACAAAGACAAAATTTCGCCGGCGATTGATGTCGCGTTTCCACTCGCGCAGAGCGCCGAGTTCGCAGCAGCATTTGGTGTCGATACCAGCATCACTGACAACACTGCGTTAGTCATCTGGACTACCACGCCGTGGACAATTCCGGCTAACCGCGCTGTGTCGTTGCACCCTGAGCTTGAGTATTCCTTAGTTGAGATGACCCTTGAGGGTGGCAAGCGCAATCTGATTGTTGCCTCTGATCTCGTTGAGAGTTGTGGTACTCGCTACAGCGCTGACGAGGTCAACGTTCTGGCTACATGCACGGGCCAAGCGTTAGAGAACTTATTGCTCAAGCACCCATTGTTGGACTTAGAGGTACCTTGCATTTTAGGTGATCACGTTACGACTGAGTCGGGTACCGGTTGTGTTCACACTGCGCCTGCACACGGTGTAGATGACTTTAACGTCGGTAAAAAATACGGCCTAGAAGTATACAATCCGGTGGGTAGCAATGGTGTCTATGTACCGGGCACACCAATGTTTGAAGGCATGCACGTATTCAAGGCGAACGATGCCATCATCGAAGCGCTAGCCGAGAGCGGCAACTTGATCTTGAACGTCAAGTACGAGCACAGCTATCCACATTGCTGGCGCCACAAAACGCCAATCATCTTCCGAGCAACACCTCAGTGGTTCATTAGCATGGACAAAAAAGGTTTGCGCGAGCAGTCGATTGATGAAATCCACAAGACTGAGTGGATCCCTGCATGGGGTGAGAGCCGCATTGAAGGAATGGTTGAAGGTCGTCCTGATTGGTGTATTTCACGTCAACGGACTTGGGGCGTGCCAATACCGTTGTTTATTCACAAGGTAACGGGTGAAATTCATCCTGACTCTTCAGCAATCATGGAGAAGGTGGCACAAGCGGTTGAACAAAAGGGCATCCAAGCTTGGTGGGATCTTGAAGACGAAGCCTTGCTCGGTGCAGACGCACAAGACTATGAAAAAGTCACCGACACGTTGGACGTGTGGTTTGACTCAGGTGTCACGCACCACTTTGTCGTTGACCGTCGTGACGATATTCCTGCGGCTGCAGATTTGTACCTAGAGGGTTCTGACCAGCACCGTGGTTGGTTTATGTCGTCTTTGATGTCGTCTGTAGCGATGCAAGATCACGCGCCGTATAAACAAGTTCTGACGCACGGCTTTACGGTTGATGCTGAAGGTAAGAAAATGTCTAAGTCGCTTGGCAATGTTGTCTCGCCACAAGACGTGACCAATAAACTGGGTGCTGACATCTTAAGACTGTGGGTTGCTTCAACTGACTACCGCAGTGAGATTGCCGTATCGGATGAAATCCTTAAACGCTCTGCAGACGCCTATCGTCGCATCCGAAACACGGCTCGCTTCTTATTGGCAAACTTGAACGGTTTCGATCCGGCAACCGACTTAGTTGCCGTGGATGACATGGTTGCGCTTGACCAATGGGCGGTGCAACGTGCCAAAGACACGCAGGCACAAATCACTGCTGCGTATGAAAAATACGACTTACTCGAAGTGACACAAGCGCTGATGCAGTTCTGCTCGATTGAAATGGGCAGCTTCTATCTCGACATCATTAAAGACCGTCAATATACGGCTAAAGCAGATGGCCATGCGCGCCGTTCGTGTCAATCAGCGTTGTATCACATCGCTGAGGCCTTGGTGCGCTGGATGGCACCGGTCATGAGCTTTACCGCACAAGAAGTCTGGACAGCATTGCCAGGCGAACGTGGTGAGTTTGTCTTCACTGAAACCTGGTATGACGGTTTAACGGATGTGTCCGCCAAGTTTGATAATGATTTCTGGCAACAGATCATGCATGTGAAAACGGCCGTTAACCGAGCCCTTGAAGGCGCACGTAAAGACGGTGTGTTGGGTGGTTCACTAGAAGCAAACGTAACCTTGTATGCGTCAGAATCACTGGCAGCAACCTTGGCTAAGTTAGAAAATGAGCTGCGTTTCGTATTGATTTGTTCGAAAGTCGATGTTGTTCAAGGTACTCATGCCGATGCCACCGAAACCGACGTGGAAGGACTACAAGTCGCAGTAGAGAAGACATCTGCAACTAAGTGTGTGCGCTGTTGGCATCACACTGACGATGTTGGTGAGTCTGCTGAGCACCCTGAGTTGTGCTCGCGCTGCGTAACCAATGTTGCAGGCGAGGGAGAGCAACGTTCCTATGCTTAATACGCTGTTAAACACCGGTTTGCGTTTTCTTTGGATAACGCTGCTGGTGCTCATTTTGGACCAATGGACCAAGACCGCAGTTGTCGACAGCATGCAGCTGTATGAATCCATTCAAGTCGGCCCGATGTTTAACTTAACCTACGTGCACAATTACGGCGCTGCGTTTAGTTTCTTGCATACCGCAGGTGGCTGGCAACGTTGGTTCTTTACCGCCATTGCGCTGGGCGTCAGTGTGCTGTTGTTGTTTTGGCTGAAGCAGGCACCAAAAGACCAATTGCGGTTACCGATTGCGTTCTCGTTTATCTTGGGGGGCGCATTGGGTAACGTTTATGATCGCTTAGTTCACGGCTACGTAATAGATTTTTTAGATTTCTATTACCAACAATGGCACTGGCCGGCATTCAACATTGCTGACAGCGCGATTTTCATCGGTGCTGCATTGTTAATTATCGACATGCTTTTTGGTAACGACAGCGAAGATAAAGAGAGTAGTAATGACTGACGAGATCATTGGCGACGAAAGTGAAGTGTTGATGCACTTTGATTTAAAACTTGAAGATGGTTCAGCGGCTGACAGTACCCGCGTTAATAACAAGCCTGCAAAATTAGTGATGGGCGATGGCAGTCTCACGCCTAATTTTGAAGCCTGTTTATTGGGGATGAAAGAAGGTGAGCGTAAGGAGTTTACGTTGGCCGCGAATGACGCGTTTGGCGAACCGAACCCGGACAACATTTATCACATGGAACGCAGCCGCTTCAATTTAGAGGACGGTGTCGAAGAAGGGATGATCGTTGGCTTTGCGCAACCAGACGGTAGCGAATTGCCTGGTATTATTCGCAGTGTTGCAGGTGATTCTGTGACGGTTGATTTTAACCATCCTTTGGCGGGACAGACCGTTATCTTTGACGTCGAAATACTGGCTGTGCGCAACCCTAAACCAACGGTTCACTAATAATAGGTACTGGAATGCAAATTCATTTGGCTAACCCTCGTGGCTTTTGTGCTGGTGTAGACCGAGCAATTACGATTGTTGAAAACGCATTGGAGCTGTTCCAGCCGCCCATCTACGTTCGTCACGAAGTCGTACACAATCGCTTTGTTGTCGATGGTTTAAAGGCACGCGGTGCCATTTTTGTAGACGAGATCGCCGAAGTACCCGATGACAGCATCGTTATTTTTAGTGCGCATGGGGTTTCTCAGAAAGTTCGTGAACAAGCCAATTCACGTGGCCTAAAAGTATTTGATGCAACGTGCCCATTGGTCACCAAGGTACATATGGAAGTTACCCGTGCCAGCAAACGCGGCACTGAGTGTGTTTTGATTGGGCATGCCGGCCATCCGGAAGTCGAAGGCACTATGGGGCAATACCACAATGAAGACGGCGGCATTTATTTGGTTGAGTCGCAAGATGACGTGGCAACACTGGAAGTTAAAGATCCAAATAACCTGTATTACTGCAGTCAGACAACCTTGTCTGTGGATGACACGGCTGATGTGATCGATGCGCTGCGTGAGCGTTTTCCAGCTATCGAAGGCCCGCGCAAAGACGATATTTGTTACGCGACACAAAATCGCCAAGACGCAGTGCGCGAGTTGGCGGATGATTGTGACGTGGTGTTAGTGGTTGGTGCGCAAAACAGCTCAAACTCGAATCGCTTGCGCGAATTGGCCGAAAAAATTGGTGCCAAGGCCTACTTAATTGCGGGTGCAGATTGTATTCAGCAAGAGTGGCTGGAAACGGCCGAAAACATTGGTGTGACAGCCGGTGCTTCAGCCCCTGAAGTCCTTGTTCAGGACGTAATTGATCGCTTAAAAGCCTGGGGCGCGGTGTCTGCCACTGAACGTCAAGGTCGTGAAGAAAACGTCGAATTTGCCGTTCCTAAGGAACTGCGAATTAAGCAAGTAGGCTAACTAACAAACGGCGCTATGCAGTAGCGCCGTAATGGTCAATTATTGGCGCTTGAGCACCTGTTATTTTGGGTGTGAAAATTGATACGTTTACCCAATAATGTTGCGCCTTTGGGCGATAAAGCCTAATCTCAAAACAGCATAACCGACTGTCCTTAAAAGCATTTTTAGTACAGGTTGGCTTTTTTAATACCTATCTCTGTTCCACAATAACCTTATCTGGACAAATCTGAGCTACAGTATCAGTAGGAATTTTTAATATTCAGGGCAAAAAAAGCGTTTTTTCGCTCATGCTCTGCTATTAGCTGTCGATGGATTTTCTAGTTGCACGAAAAGTGCAAAAAAGGTGTTTAGCAAGCTGGAAGCGACAAACGACAAGAGAGTTAGGTGTGCAAAGTAAAAACGTCAAACAACGCCATGTAATGGCAAAACAACATCGCGGCATCGGCATGATCGAGGTCTTGGTGACCTTGTTTATTTTGTCTGTCGGCCTGTTAGGTGTTGCGTCATTGCAGTTTATCGGTTCATTTTCCAATGCCGATGCATTGAGCCGAACACAAGCCGTCTTGGTCGCGCAACAAATGAGCGAGCGCCTGAGAGCGAGCGCCGTGTCGTCTACTGTTGGTGACGGCATGATTGTGAACGACGACTACTTTAATGCCAATCTCTATAACTTTGCTAATTTGAGCTGCGCTAGCTCACTACCACCTTATGAGTGCTTCTGCCAAAACCATCCCGCAACGGTACCCAACTGTACCGCTAATTCATGCACTGCAGCAGAATTTGCTGCCTTTGATGCATATGAGATGTCATGTGCTGCGGTAAACGCTAATCCTAACGTAACGCTTGAATTAACCTGTAACGACAACAATGTGGCTGATACCGATGCTTGCAGCGTGGGCTCACGCCATCGCATCATTTTGGCTTGGCCGGTCGAGTCGTGGCAAGGGAACACCCGAATACTCAATCCCGACTGCATAGCCGGTCGGGTCGGTGACCATGACTGTGTCATCATTGAGGTGACACTATGAGACGTGCTGCACGAGGTTTTACCCTTGTTGAAATGATGATATCGCTCGCCTTGGGACTTGTGGTGGCAACCGCAGTGATCCAGGTGATGGTCAGTAATCAGGTGACTGACCGCCTGAACAGGGCTGTGGCATCTTCTCAAGAAAGTGGCCGGTTTATCGTTAACCGTTTGCGCTCAGATATCATTATGGCGGGCCGCTATGACCCGCTTTCCGGATTGCTCGATCGCTCCGTTGATATCGTGCAAGAGGCTGCGTTTGTGCAAAATCATCCGATTCCTCTGCCTGGCGATTTTAATATTCGGGCCGGTCTGGGGGCGCTGGAAGGTGCTGGTAACGCCAGTGATACCCTAGTGGTTAGCTTGCAATCTGACCGCGACTGTCGAGGTTATACACTCGGTTACGCAAACGGCGCCGAGTTTCACGTCGTTAATGAGTACTTTTTAGATGGGACTCAGCTCAAGTGTCGCGGATTTGATGGCCGTTATTTAAGAGGCTTGCGCAATGCCGTTGGTCACAACGGTCATGCGGCGTTTACCTTGCTTGATGATGTGCACGGTTTCCAGGTGTTATATGGCTTAGCCGATTCCACTATTGCCGGTGATGTTACCGCGCGCCCAGTACAATACATTCCAGCTGATCAATTACCCGCAGCCATCGCGGCAGGTGGCCAAGTCGTCGCGATTCGCATGGCGCTGTTAGTTAAAGGTGAGGGCCAAGTAGAACTTAGCCGCTCACCCACATTCGTGTTGCTGGACTCAGCGCCAGTTACGCCAGGCACAGATAGCATATATAAACAATTTGAAGTCACTATTGCATTGCGCAATGTGAAGAATTTCGTCCGGAGTATTGGAATATGAAGCAGCAAGGTTTAGTGATGGTGTTCGCGCTATTGGTTTTGCTCTCGCTGACCATTTTGGGTGTGGCATCTGTTTCCAGTGGTTTAATGCAAAACAAAATGGCCGATTCAATGGAGCAAAGCTCACTGGCCTTTGATGCTGCAGAGGCGGCGATTGCGGGCGTAGTGTTTGAATCTGAAGATGAAGTGCTGCTGACCGATCCCAATGTGTCAGATCCACTGTCCGATGCGCGACAGGGCAATGTGTATGACCCGACTGTGCAGCAGTTAAGCTGTTATGAAAACAATAACTGGACAAATAGAACGATCACCCAAGCAGGGCTCACGACTGGCGCTAATCACAACGGCGCGGGTCAGTATGATAGTCGCCCACCGATCAATAGTTGGTCAAGAACTGCATTTGTGCGCGAGCAAGCATGTCGAGGCTCGAGCAATGTGATTGGCGGTAGCAACATTAACTGCCATGTATTCGTCGTCCGCGGTTGTGGACAAGTCAACGGCAAAAGTTACGTCGTTGCCAATAGTCTGACCGCTGCTGTTTTCGCGCCGGCATCGCAATAGTTAAGAGGTAGATATTATGAACTGGCGAGCAAAAATCAAAAGGCATGTCCTCGTCCCCAGTATTCTGTTGAGTGGCATGATCAGCGCCACGGCGATGGGGGATGATTTAGAAATCTACCTAGGAACCGGTGCGAGCGCAGTGACCTACAACCCAAACGTATTATTTATTATGGATACGTCGGGCAGTATGACGAACAAAGATGGTGGCTCTGAGTCCCGTATGCTCCGCGTTCAAAATGCGTTAAAAGATGCGCTGGCGTCCGCGACCAACATCAATGCGGGTTTGATGCGTTTCTCTGATTTTGGTGGGCCAATATTGTACCCGGTTAGGGATATCGATAACGCCGTGCAACCTGAGATCATCACGTCGACCGCAACTGGCAGTGACGATGCTTATGAAATCAATGGTACGGTAACACTCGGCGGTAACGATATAATCATTACCCAAGGGACAAATACGGTTACCACAGGGTATCGATATCAGGAACTCAATATTCCACAAGGCGCGACGATTACCAACGCGTTTTTACGCTATACCTCAGGCACGTTAAACACGGCTGCGTCAACGATCACAATTCGGGGTGAGAAGACTGCAAGCTCTGCGACCTTTACGAATAGTTCAAATGACATCAGCTCGCGCCCGACGACAACGAATGAAGTGGTCTGGACAACGGATAACGACTTCCCCTTGTACGGTGAGGTCATCAATACACCTAGTTTGGTGGATGTTGTTCAAGAGGTTGTCGATCAAGCGGCTTGGTGTGGCGGCAACAACTTGAGCTTAATTGTCGAGGGTACCAGTACTGATGCTGCTAGCTCTAGACGCGCACTATCGAATGAACAGGGGAACGGTTTATCTCCCCAGTTGGTTGTATCTTATGATGACTCAACGGCCACGGGATGTGTTACCGGACGTTTGTCTTATCAAGTCAGCTCAAATGCGAATAATGCCGAAGAACGCAGTAATGGTTATCAATCCACGGGTAGCGAACTCACTTTTCAAGCGAGCAGCAACTCCTACATTGGTGTCCGGTTTAGGAACGTGAATTTGCCGCAAGGGGCAACCATTACCAACGCCTATTTAGAGTTTACCGCCTATCAAACTAACACGGGGGGCGGCGCACAGATGACCATCTCCGCAGCCAACCAAGATGACCCGGATGACTTCAGTCCTTACTACCGCTATATGCTGCGAGACAAGCCCAAAACAACGAGTGTGACGTGGTCAAATATCCCGTCGTTTTATAAAAACAGTGTTTATCAATCGCCAGCAGTTACTAGCATTGTTCAGCAGATTGTTGACCGAGCAGGTTGGCAACCCAACAACGAGATGATGTTTATTTTCTCTAATTTCAGTGGTAAACGTGGTGCCTACACATACAAAGGTAAGCCTTCTGGCTCAGTTGTATTGGTGGTCGAGTATCAAGGCAACGCAGTGCCTGGGACAACGGCGACAGTGCGACAGCATCTTGTCAGTCAAGTAGATGACTTGAGTGCCAGTGGTTACACACCGATTGTAGATACTCTATATGAGGCGACCCAGTACTACGGTGGTCGCGATGTGTACTATGGTCTAAAACGCGGTGAAAGTTCGGTTAGTAGCACGGTTAGACGTAATACCCGAGTGAGTAATCGAGCATCCTATACGGGCGCAGATGCCGTGCGTGCGAGTGGTTGTACGGACGATAATTTGAGTAGCTCAAATTGTATCAGTGAGTATATCCCGACACCGGCACAATACATTTCACCGATCGTCGATTTACAGTGCCAAACCAACAACCACATAGTGTTATTGTCCGATGGACAAGCGAATAACAACCACAGTGTTGATGAGATTGAAACGTTATTAGGCGAGAGCTGCACTGGCTCTGGTGGTGAAAAGTGCGGTATCGACCTCGTTAAAAACTTGAGCAATTCTAACCTGTCTAAAATTGGTTCGCGCGTGATCACTCACACCATTGGTTTCGCTGCAAACTCCACTGCTAACAATTTCTTAAATCAGTTAGCGCTGCAAAGCGGCGGTGGTTTCTATACGGCGAACAACAGTGCCGATTTGGTCACCGCATTCCAGACTATTTTGCGCTCGGTAAAAGACGTTAATGCAACCTTCGTTTCGCCGGGTGTTGCGGTGAACCAGTTGAACCGTTTAACACACAGAGATGAATTGTACTTTGCACTTTTCAAGCCATCTGAAGGAACCTTGTGGCCGGGCAATTTGAAAAAGTACAAAATTGACGGCGATACTGTTGAAGATAAAAACGGATTAGACGCTGTTGATACCGTAACGGGCTTCTTTGCAGAAAATAGTCATTCGTTCTGGTCGCCATTGGCCGATGGTAATGATGTTCGTGAAGGTGGCGCGGCATCAAACGTCAGCCTAACTCGGAACATATATGCGTTTGGTGGTCCAGGTGCTATTGCCACAACCGCCAATCGCTTGCATGAGTCGAATAGCAATATTACCGAGGCCGATCTGGCCGTCGCCAGCGAACCAAATGCTGCGGTGTTGCGAGATACCGTATTGCAATGGGCGCGAGGCGTTGATGTTCGGGACGATGATGGCGATGGCTCTACTACCGACGTGCGTTTGCAAATGGGTGATCCGATTCACAGTCAACCCGTCATTGTGAATTATGCAGCGAATGATAGTGCGATTTTTGTCGCAACAAATCATGGGTTCTTGCACTCAATCGACTCGACCACGGGACAAGAGAATTTTGCGATTATCCCGGATGAGCTACTGGGTAATTTACATGACCTGTATCGCGATACATCGACCTTCAATCACATCTATGGTCTAGATGGCGACATGGTACTGCGCACAATCGGCAATAAAACCTGGCTTTATGTTGGTATGCGCCGCGGTGGAGACAATTACTACGTGTTTGACGTGAGCAGCAAAAATTCACCGAAGCTGGAATTCAAGGTAGAGGGTGGCACCACAGGTTTCGAACAACTCGGCCAGACCTGGTCACGTCCAACCCTAACCAAAGTCCGTATGGGTTCAAGCGTCAAAAATGTGATGATTTTCGGCGGTGGTTATGATGACGGTCAAGACTCTAAGTCAGTGCGCTCACCAGATTCGATTGGCAATGCCGTCTTTATGGTTGACGCTGACACTGGTGCCTTGTTGTGGAAAGCCAGTAACGCAAATGCCGATTTAAATCTGTCTGAAATGCAGTACAGTATTCCGGCGAGGATTTCGGTAATTGATCGCGATAATGACGGCTATGCTGACCATATGTATGTCGTCGATATGGGCGGTCAAATGTTCCGTTTGGATATCTACAACGGCGAGTCAGGTTCAGACTTTATCAAAGGCGCACTTATTGCCGATTTAGGTGGAGCAGGTGCTGGTGATAACCGTCGGTTCTACTATGGCCCTGATGTATCAGAAATCGCTTTGGGCGATGACTTGTACTACGCGGTCGCGGTCGGCAGTGGCTTTAGAGCGGGCCCTTTGAGTACTACAACAGACGATCGTTTCTATATGTTAAAAGATACTGGCATCTTCACCATTAACGCCGACGGTGAATATACACTGCCTAGTACTGCTTATGTAGAAACTGACTTTTATGACGCAACCGATCACTTGTTGTCATCCTCTGATGCGGCCGTGCAGGGTATTGAAAGTGCCGCGCTACAAAGCAAAGCCGGTTGGATGCTGCGTCTGACAACGGGGGGAGAGAAAGTCCTTTCATCACCACTGATTTTGGACTATAAGATCTTCTTTACAACCTATGTTCCAGCGAGCTCAAGTACCAGTTCGTGCGCCCCGCCGACCGGTAATAGCCGGGCCTATTTGGTCAATTTATTCAACGCTAATGCAGTGAGTGATTTAAACAATAATGGCGATTTGGATGGTGGGGACCGGTTTGCACAGTTGAAACAAACGGGTATTGCACCTGATACCAAGATTTTGATTGAAGACATTGTGCAACCCGTTGTGTGTTTAGGTACCGAGTGTGTGTCAGCGGTAATCAAGGTCGATGCGAATGGCAATCAGCTGCAATGTGCGTCTGACTTTGAGTGCTTAGCACAGAACATTTACGGCCAATTTGAACGGGTACAGAAATCTAGCTGGGAAACTGAAGTGGAAAGGCAATAATGCAAAATAACGCAAACGATAAGCGCTTGAAGCGCGCAGGTTTTACCTTGGTTGAGTTAATGATTGTGGTCGCGATTGTCGGCATTATCACGGCCATCGCTTACCCATCGTATCAAGGGATGCTGAAAACCAGTAACCGCGGTACAGCTCAAGCCGATTTGATGGCGTTTGCCGCGGCAATGGAACGCCACAAAGCTGCTAACTATACCTACGAGGGAGCAGCCTCTGGAGGCGCCAATACCGGTTCACCCGCTATCTTTGCCGCTCACTCTCCAGCGGGGGAAGCTGCTGCGGATAAACGTTATGACTTAACCATTGATACGGTAGCGGCCAATGGCATCAGCTTCCGGGTCAAAGCCACGCCAGTCAGTGGCACCGAACAAGCGGGTGATGGTGCATTATTCGTGTTCAGTGATGGACGCAAGGCGTGGGATAAAAATAACGACGGGAACATCAGCGCAGCTGAGTATTGCTGGAGTTGTTAACCGAATCGGTCTGCTACAGCGCATCACAACCTGATGCGCTGATAAAGCAGGGAGGAAGGCAACTAAACGGCTTCGTCTCCTTCTTCACCCGTGCGGATACGGACGGCGTGCTCAACGTTATACACAAACACCTTACCATCACCAATTTTACCCGTTTTCGCATTTTCAACGATTGCTTCGACAGTTTGGTCGACTAAATCGTCAGATACGACTAGCTCGAGTTTCATTTTCGGCAGAAAATCAACCTGATACTCAGCACCGCGGTACATTTCCGTGTGGCCTTTCTGACGACCAAAGCCTTTCACTTCACTGACGGTTAAACCTGTCGCACCGATTGAAGACAGTGCTTCTCGCACGTCGTCAAGCTTGAACGGCTTAATGATAGCTTCTACTTTTTTCATTTATTCTTCACCATCGTAAATTGTAGGGATAGGGATACGTTTGTGTTGCGTACTTTTATAGATATACAGCAGTCTCTCTGCAACTGCATCATCTTGAGATTTACCTTCGAGGAAATCATCAATTTGTTCGTAGGTTAGGCCTAATGCCGCTTCGTCCGCTTTTTGTGGATCCAAACTTTCCAGATCGGCGGTGGGTGCTTTGTGAATGATTTTTTCTGGAGCTCCTAAATGCGCGGCAACTTGTCTAACTTGACGTTTGCTTAAACCGAATAGGGGAGCTAAATCACACGCACCGTCGCCGTATTTGGTATAAAAACCGGTGATATTTTCTGCTGAATGGTCTGTTCCCAACACCAAACCATCCACCATACCGGCGATTTCGTATTGAATGACCATACGCGTACGGGCTTTCACGTTACCTTTAACAAAGTCTTGTTTTGCCTCACTAGCAGGTAAAAGACCTGTATCCGCTAGCGCACTGCTGGTCGCCGCATGGATCGCATCGGCGCCGGGCTGTACATTGACCGTAACGGTTTGGCTGGGTTGAATAAAGTCGATTGACTGTTGTGCATCATCTTCATCTGCTTGTGCACTGTAAGGTAACCTTACCGCGATAAACTGATAGGTCTCTTTGTGCTCCTGATTTAACTCGTTGACGGCGATTTGTGCCAATCGACCCAGCGTACAGGAATCGATTCCACCGCTAATACCTAACACTAGACTGTTCAAGCCGGAGTCGCGCAGCTGCGTTTTAATGAAACTGACGCGTCGAGCTACTTCATAATCCACATCGATATGTGGCAAAACCTTCATTTCTTCAATAACACTTTGCTTTAACATTGTATTGACCATTCGTCTGTGCGTGCCCCATTTTTCCGGAAATTGCCTATTCGAGGTATAGGCTATACTAATTATGGTTGAAATCGCATACCCAATTCAGGCTAAATTGGCGTATTGTTACTTTACGATATTATCACTTGGCGAAGTTAAATGCGTAAGCAATTTGGTGTCACATTAACGGAGATGATGATTACGATTGCAATCGTTGCGATTGTAATTACCACCGTGGCGCCCGGTATTCAGTCAGTTTTCATCCAGAACCGCATCATCGGTGAAATTAACGAGCTCAGTGGTGTCATTCAGTTCGCTCGCCACACTGCGATTGATCAGCAGGCCGACACGGTTATTTGCCCGACTCAGAACTTCACGAGCTGTACCACCAATTGGAACCACGCCAAAATGGTGTTTCCTGATTTCAATGCTGATGGTTCACGCGATGCGAACGAAGAACTGCTGGTTGCAACCAGTGTCATAGCGGGTGTCAACGTTATGACTGGACCGGCTGGCTCAATTCGGTTTATTCCGAGCGGGGGCTCAATGATTACCGCGACTATCCTGCATTGTCACAAAGACCGAGCGGCCAAACACGCCAGAGCTCTAATGGTCACTTTACAAGGGCGAGTAAGAGCCAGTACCGATGCAGACAATGATGGCGTCCACGAAGACTTAGGCGGTGCGGCTCTATCCTGCTAGTGGTTAGTGGGAGTGCTCACAGCCTCCCTCTCCATGTACGTGTCCATGCGCAATTTCTTCTTCTGTCGCGTCGCGCAAGCCGAGGATCTCAACATCGAATGTCAGTTCGACACCAGCCAATGGGTGGTTGCCGTCAACAATCACTTCCTCATCGGTGACATCAATGATCATGACCGACTGCTCACCCTCGTCAGTCGTAGCTCGGAACGATAGGCCCACTTCGACATCCATGCCTTCAAACATCGATTTAGGCACTGCCTGAACCAGATTGTCGTAACGTTCGCCGTAGGCTTTTTCTGGCTCTACGGTGATGTCGAACGTGTCGCCGACTTGCTTGCCCAGTAAGGCCTCTTCAAGGCCCGCGACTAAGAAACCTCGGCCGTACAAAAATACGAGAGGGTTGCCATTGCGTGAGGAGTCGATTTCTACCGAGTCGCCGGTGCTAACGGTGTAATGCATGGTGACTACGCTATTGTCTTTGATCATCTATATTCCATTCTATTCGGTCAATTCATAAGGGAGTTCGGCAACCGTAAACAGTGCGTCAGGGAATTCTTTTAAGCGCAGCACGTCACCCACTTGTGTGTCATTGCTCAATACCGCTAGTAACGACAATTTATTTTCGACGTTCGCTGCGTGAACAACCGTTCCGCCTCTGCGCCAATTATCTTCGATTGCTTTCTCTAGAGTAGCACTTGGTTCGACTGTGAGCGAATCTGACTCAGTTGTCGCAATCAGTCGGTAGGTCGCGCGCTTGTTTTTACCTAAGTACTTAGTGCGGGCCACTACTTCCTGACCCATGTAACACCCTTTTTTGAAATCAATCGCGTCCAGCGCTTGCATGTTGAACATTTGCGGAACGAACTCGTTGCTGGTTTGACCGTATATCGGCGCAATCCCACGTTCAATATCGAGCGCATACCAATATTGCGCGGAAACTTCTGGTACCGACGCCAATAGTTCCTTCAGTGCAGCGGGATCCTGCGTACACAATAAATAGCGCATCGCTTCATGGCCTTCGAGCGCCAGTATCCAGCCGTTGGCAAAGTGAGCCACCCCTAGATGTTGGGTTGGAAGTTCCTCAACCAAAGCAGAGAGCGCCTCGAGCGCTTGCTGACCGACTAGTCCAAATAAGTGTTTTTGCTCAGAACTATCGGCGATATCGACCTTTGAAAACACACCGTATTTGTTTAGCTGTGCTAAACACTCGGGTAGGGCACTTGCTTGCACCGTAAAGTCCAAGCTGTCTGCGTGGCGAACCAACCAGCCGGCATTCCACATTTTGCCTTTGAAGTCGCAATGGCATGCTAACCCCGCAACTGAAGCAGTGATGGCGTCGACATTCGCAGTGATTTGTCCTTGTAAGTAACTATCTGCTTGCTCACCAGACAAAGAAATAATACCGACCTCGTCGAGTTGGCAAAAAAAGTTATCGGGCAATTGAATAGAAGACATAAACAACCGTAAGACATGAATCAATGAAGAGAATAATGGGGGTTGATTGATTGAACACAAGCACAATTTGCTGAACTTTCTGTGCCGTTGGGCAGTAAACTTCCATACTGGCTCATGCTATAGTGCGGTCAGAAAAAAATAGAAGGTAAATGAATGTTTTCGGATAAACGTTATGCGCGACTCAAGTGGGCTTGTCGACGCGGTATGCTAGAGTTGGACGTATTGTTAATGCCATTTGTTGAAAATGGTTTCCATGACCTCGATGAACATCAACAGGAGCAATTTGAGCGCTTACTTACCGCCGATGATCCAGATTTATATGCCTGGTTTATGGGCCACCAAGCTTGCGAAGATCCTGAATTCAAAGCAATGATCGAGCACATCTTATCGCGTGTTAAGGTCTAAGCTAGCCTATTCGATAGGTTTCCCGTTTCCAGTCGCAGTACTGTTAGCGGGAATGATCACGTTTATGCCCTTAATGGCGAGCCTGCAGGTTGGCTCTCTGCGACAGCCCTCTGTCGCTATTGTTGCAACCGCTATCGCCGTTATTTTCGTCTGTTTAGTGTTGCACCTGAGTGACCGACAGCAGCTTGAATTGCGATTCAACCAGCAGAACGGCGTTTACATCGGGCTATCAGAGCAACTGTGGCGGATTGGCAACAATACACGGATCGGTTTGTATTGGGTTTGGCTGGAGCTTGAAGCAGTGGCGCATCAAAAACGTGAGACTAGACATTTTTTGTTATTACTGTCCAAATTGTCAGATACCGATAGGCGTGGTTTGGGTTATCGAATCACGCTTCAGCACGCAGAAAACAAGGAAGACTCGTGTCATTACTAAAAGCTGCTTTGAAACGTGCAGATTTGCCTAAAATTGAGGTGTTTAAGTCTGCTGACAGTCCAATTCCTTTACCTGGCAATGCAATAGAGAAAGTTTTTCACTATGCAGCGTTTGCTGAACACCTCGACAAATATCATTTAATGCATGGTTGGTATCACAAGACTATGCACCCTTGTTATCCTCAGGTATTGGGGTTATCGCTGCAACTGGAGCTATTACTGGGTGAGCAATCACCGTTCCCATTGTTGGGGCTCGTTCATCTGGGTAATCACATTGATGTGTTGGCGCCGATGAAAAAAGCTGACCTAACATTAAGCGCCAAACTTTCGATGGTTAAACATCATCGCAAAGGGTTGCTGGTACTTGTAACTGTCACTATGCGTCAACAACAAGAGGTGGTATGCGTCGCAACTGGAGAGTACCTCTATCGGTGCAATATGCCGTCGGAAATTACTGCACAGGACGATAATTCTGCGCCAATCGAACATTTGGAACCGCACTACAGTCAAACGCAATTTGACTTGAGTAGTGCCATCGGCAGGCAATATGCCGCTATTAGCGGTGACTACAACCCCATTCATTTGTGGCCGCTGAGTGCCAAACTGTTTGGTTTTCCACGCAATATTGCCCATGGCATGCACACGTTAGCAATGGCTGTGAGCGTGGTGGAGAAACACTGGCAATCGCCTTTCAAGGCACATCGAATTGATGCCACTTTTATGGCCGCGGCGTTGTTACCGCAGCAGGTCGATTTGCGCCTCGACGCTGAAACCAGTCAAACCAGTCGATTTGAGTTGCATCAAGCGGCAAAACAAGTGCACAAACAACTCGTGTTGAGCGGTCAGGTCTGCGCGCTTTAACTGTTAACACGCTGCGGTGAGGTCGATAAACTGCCGGCCTCCATTACTCGCCTTTTCTTTGGTTTCAGCACCGTCGGTCCACTGTTTTCTAACAGCTCAGGATAGTCGATATTGTAGTGCAGTCCGCGACTCTCTTTGCGCTCAATTGCGCAGCGCACGATAAGTTCAGCGACCGTCACCAAGTTACGCAGCTCAAGCAAGTTATTACTGATCCGGAAGTTGGCGTAATACTCGTCAATTTCTTGTTCGAGCAACTGGATTCGCCGTAATGCCCGTTCCAATCGCTTGGTCGTGCGTACAATGCCAACGTAGTCCCACATAAATAATCGCAGTTCATGCCAGTTGTGCTGAATAATGACTTCCTCGTCTGAATCCGTCACGCGGCTTTCATCCCACGGCGCGATCTCACAATACTCAGTTTGACTCGCCAGTCGTGCACTGATGTGATCAGCCGCCGCATGGGCAAAGACAATACACTCGAGCAGTGAATTACTGGCCATCCGATTAGCACCGTGCAGACCGGTGTAGGCAACCTCGCCAATGGCATAAACGTTATCGAGATCGGTTTTAGCATTTAAATCGGTCATTACCCCACCGCAACTGTAATGTGCGGCCGGTACTACCGGAATTGGCTGACGCGTGATGTCGATTCCCAGTGAGCGGCACTTGCGATAAATATTCGGAAAGTGCTTCACAATAAAGTCGGCAGGTTTGTGGCTGATATCGAGGTACATACAGTCGGCCCCGATCCGTTTCATTTCAAAATCGATCGCGCGCGCAACGATATCGCGCGGTGCCAAATCTGCTCGTTCATCAAACTTGTGCATAAATTTTGTGCCATCAGCGTGACACAAGAATGCGCCTTCACCGCGCAACGCCTCGGTAATCAGAAAATTACGCGCTTCCGGGTGATATAAGCAGGTCGGGTGAAATTGATTAAATTCCATATTCGCAACACGGCATCCAGCGCGCCACGCGAGGGCGATCCCATCGCCGCTGGAGACATCTGGATTTGACGTGTATTGATACACTTTGCTGGCTCCACCAGAAGCCAGCGCAGCAAAACGGCAGCGAATGACTTCAACGTGCTCTTTGTTCCGTGACCACACATAGGCGCCAATACAAACATTGTGATCGTTTGGGCTTTTGATCAGATCGATCGCATTGTAGCGTTCGAAGATATGAATATTGGGGTGCTGATTGGCAGCTTCGGTTAATGTCATTTGCACCGCTTGGCCGGTGGCATCTGCAGCATGCAGGATGCGGCGGTGACTGTGGCCACCTTCGCGGGTTAAATGGTAACGGGTTTTACCGTCTTCGCTTTGTTCGGTGTCAAATGGCATCCCAAATTTGATTAACCACTGCATGCAATCCTTGCCGCGCTCCGCTGTAAAGCGCACGACCGGTTCTTCACACAACCCTGCACCGGCGTCCAATGTATCAACCACGTGCGCGTCGATACTGTCATCTTCGTCAAATACAGCGGCAATGCCACCTTGTGCATAGCGGGTTGAGCCTTCACTGCGTTCACTTTTACTCAACACAATAACGTTACAATGCTCGGCGAGTTTCAAGGCGAGACTGAGTCCAGCAGCACCACTGCCGATAATCAAAACATCGCATTGATGTTGAATATTAGGGCGGCGAGGGTGTTGCTGAGCAGCCTTCTGAGTGACGTTGTGTGACATAGTATTCCAATAAGTAAAACGCGGCAGAGCCTATAAAAAAGTGCGATCTAAGGGTATCATTACTGTTCAATCACCCGCTTGCGTTCAGTTTTTATTAAGTTTTTTTAAATATTATCGAACTTTTAGCGATCCCCAAAGTCTATTCAATTGCTTGCACGGGCCGTGCAGTGATGTAGTAAGGAGATATGGCTCGGATGAGCGAGCAGATTACAGACCAACAATTGGTTGAAAAAGTACAACGCGGTGACAAGAACGCATTCAATTTGCTGGTGGTTCGCTACCAACACAAAGTCATGCACTTGGTCGGCCGGTATGTGAAGAGTTCGGGAGATGTTGCCGATGTAACGCAAGAAGCTTTTATCAAGGCTTATAGAGCGTTACCGAGTTTTCGAGGCGACAGTGCATTTTATACATGGCTGTACCGCATTGCGGTGAATACAGCGAAGAATTACTTGGTGTCACAGGGGCGGAAACCACCCGGTAGTGACATCGATGCACAGGAAGCGGACTATTATGATGGTGGTGAAGCGTTGCACGACAACAGCACACCCGAACGTTCGTTACTGTCAAACGAAATAGAAACGACATTGTTTAAAGTCGTGGATAAATTGCCCGAAGATTTACGTATGGCAATTACGCTTAGAGAAATGGAAGGTCTGAGCTACGAAGAGATCGCTGCCGTGATGGAGTGTCCAGTTGGAACGGTTCGGTCGAGAATATTTAGAGCTCGTGAAGCGATAGATAAAGTCATTCAACCATTGATGCAGCAGTAATCTGATTCAGCATTGATGATTGATTAAACAGCCGTTAATATAACGGCGTGAGTCAAAAAAGAGTGTTTTATGACGCAACAGCAGGAAAATTTCTCAGCATTCGTTGATGGCGAACAAGCCGGCAACAATGATGAGCTGATCAAATCGATCAGCCGCGATCCCGAATTATCTGCCAAATGGCAACGCTACCATGTGATCCGTGACGGACTGCGTGGTGAGTTAGCCGACGAGCCTTCGTTTGATATTGCCGCTAATATCGCTCAAGCAATCGAACAAGAACCTGCGATCCTCGCGCCTAAGCGTCGCATTGCTGACATTCCGGTGATTGGCCAAGTGATTCCTTTGGTCAAACAATCGGGGCAACTGTTGGTCGCTGCGTCTGTTGCGGCTGTCGCGATTCTCGGTTTCCAGAATTTCAACAGCCAAACGGTAGAAGAGACACAACCTTTCGTGACTGCACCACCGTTAGCGGGTCCTCAGGGAGGGCTTGCGCCAGTGAGTCTGGAACAAACGCGGCCGGTGACACGCAACGATATGGCGGCGTTACTTGAACAGCGCCGTCAATTGAACGCGTTGATCGCTGATCATGAACGTCAGTTGCAAATTCAACAAGCGCAAGTTCAAGGTAACAACGCGGAAGCCGAAGCGCAAAACGACGACTCCAATCAACAGCCTGAGTAATCATTATTGATGAACACTGTGTTTAGGCACCTTAATTCGATAAAACCGCTGACATTTGTCGCGGTTTTATTTTTTTCCGGCCTGGTAAGTGCACAAGAGCCCGTGCAAAACCCACCGGCACAAGCTGAATCAGCAACACAATCTGAGCCAAGCGAGGCTTCAACCTCCCAACAGGCACCGGCGGTTAGCAGCAGCGCCAAACTAAGTGGGGGCGAATGGTTGTTGAAGATGTCACAAGCCATTACCGAACTTAACTACTTGGTCTCCATGGTACAGAGCCATGGTGGTTCAGACACGACGCCCTATCTTTGGCGTCATGGTGTATTCGACAAAGGCGTTAGTATGGAACACTTGTCGGTGTTGAATGGACCTGGCAAGGAATACATTCGCGTTAACCGGGTGATCAGCGTATTTGAACCGGATGTAAGGCCGTACAGTTTGAGTGGCTCCTTGATTGATGGACCATTTCCTACCGAATTGTTGACTGATCCCTTGAGTTTGCAGACCGCCTATGACTTTATCGCAGTTGGGCGTAGCCGCGTTTCAGGTCGTGCCGCTCAGCAAATTCGTATTATCAGTCGTGACAATTCTCGCTATGCATATCAGCTGTGGTTGGATGAAGAATCCGGTATGCCACTCAAACTGAACATGTTGGATCTTGGCGGTAAAGTCCTCGAACAAATCCAAGTAACGCAGATGAGCTTGAGTGCAACACCCGATCCGTATTTTGATCGGATTAATCATGACGTTTTGCCGGCGGTCACGAAAATTCCCAATCGCCATCACCAACACAATTGGAACATTGCATACTTACCTGTAGGTATGATTGAAGTTAAGCGTAATACGCATCGTTTGGCAGACACAGGCCAAGTGGTTGAATATGCAATGCTCAGTGATGGTTTAGTGTCTGTTTCAGTTTACGTGATGCCCGTTAGTGCCCCTGGTCTACAAAACAATGCCTATCGACATGAATCGAAAACCGTGTTGACGCGTATAGAAGGAAATCTACAAATAACCGTTATTGGCGAGGTTCCGCCGCAGACAGCGAATCAGATTGCTGCATCGTTGTCAGCGCGGGTGAATTAACAGCATGATCGAAGAAGTCGGCACAGTCATTGCGATAGAACAGGATGAGATTTTAGTCGAAACTGAAATCAAAACGACCTGTGGTAGTTGCCAAGCACAATCGGATTGTGGCACCGGAGCCATTTCCCGGGCCCTGACTCCGCGCAGCGAAACCCTGCGTTTTAAGACTGATCTGCCAGTACAGGTTGGCACTCGGGTGCGATTAGGTATTCCTGAACAGGCACTTATGAAAGCCTCATTGTTGCTGTACATAGTACCTTTGTTGAGTTTGGTTATTAGCGCGGCGCTGTTTAGTACGGTATTACCGGCGATTGGCATTCAAGGTGAATGGGCCGTAGTACTAATGACGTTACTTTCAACCATGGCGACATTCGTCGGATTGTCACGGTATATCAAGGGGCAGGAGCAACAGCACTATCAACCTATCTTGCTTGGGGTACTTTTAGCGTCACCCGCGTCATCCAATTTAGCTTCTCAAGCGTAAAAACTCGCATTCCGACGCGGTAAAGAGTAAAATTCGCCCGTTTTTGAGTCTCTCAAATTTCTTTTCACTTTTATCAGGTAGTTTCAGACGCTAATGCAACATAAGCATATTCGTAATTTCAGTATCATTGCTCACATCGATCACGGTAAATCGACTTTATCTGATCGCCTCATTCAGACCTGCGGCGGGCTTTCCGACCGCGAAATGGCAGCCCAAGTTCTAGATTCAATGGATTTGGAGCGTGAGCGTGGTATCACAATCAAGGCACAAAGCGTAACGCTGAACTACAAGGCGAAAGACGGTGAAACGTATCAATTGAACTTCATCGATACGCCAGGACACGTCGATTTCACATACGAGGTATCTCGCTCGCTCGCCGCCTGTGAAGGCGCGTTGCTCGTTGTTGATGCGGGCCAAGGGGTAGAAGCCCAAACACTGGCAAACTGCTACACCGCCATCGATATGGATATGGAAGTTGTGCCTATCCTGAATAAAATCGACTTGCCGCAAGCAGAGCCTGAGCGGGTTGCAGAGGAAATCGAAGATATTGTCGGCATCGATGCTGTCGAAGCGGTTAAGTGCTCGGCAAAAACGGGCGTCGGAATCGAAGAAGTACTGGAAGAAATCGTTGCTAAGATCCCGCCACCAGAAGGGGATGTTGATGCACCGCTGAAAGCACTGATTGTTGATTCATGGTTCGATAACTATCAAGGCGTCGTCTCTTTAGTACGGATTGTTCAAGGGACACTGACGGCTAAAGATCGCATTCAAATCATGTCAAATGGCCAAGTTCATCAAGTGGATAAGGTTGGTGTGTTTACCCCAAAACAACACGACACAGGTGTTCTAAAGGCGGGTGAAGTTGGCTATGTCATCGCTGGCATAAAGGAAATCCATGGTGCACCGGTGGGCGATACGATTACGCTCGCTCGTACACCGGCAGATGAAGCGCTACCGGGTTTCCAAAAAGTTAAACCGCAGGTTTATGCCGGGTTATTCCCGGTTAGCTCTGATGAGTATGAAGATTTCCGCGACGCGTTGGCTAAACTCAGTCTGAATGATGCGTCCTTGTTCTACGAGCCAGAGAGCTCTGCGGCACTTGGCTTTGGATTCCGGATTGGGTTCCTTGGCATGCTCCACATGGAAATCATCCAAGAACGTCTCGAGCGTGAATATGACCTTGATTTGATCACAACAGCGCCGACGGTTGTGTATGAGGTGGTGACGACCAAAGGCGAGGTTATGCAGGTGGACAATCCATCGAAATTGCCTGCAGTTAACGATATTGAAGAAATTCGTGAACCTATCGTCGAAGCGAATATTCTCGTGCCACAAGACTATTTGGGTAATGTCATTACCTTATGTGTCGAAAAACGCGGCGTACAGGTCAACATGGCGTACCACGGTAAACAAGTAGCCCTGACCTATGAATTACCGATGGCAGAAGTCGTATTGGATTTCTTTGACCGTTTGAAATCAACCAGCCGCGGCTTTGCGTCGCTGGATTACAACTTCAAGCGATTCAATTCGGCAGACATGGTCCGATTGGATATTCTCATCAATGGTGAGCGAGTAGATGCCTTGGCGGTAATTACTCACCGTGACAATGCCCAGTTTAGAGGGCGAGAGCTGGTGGAAAAGCTACGTGAGTTGATCCCGAGACAGATGTTCGACATCGCGATTCAGGCGGCAATTGGTAACCATGTCATAGCGCGCAGCACGGTGAAGCAGTTACGTAAAAACGTAATCGCGAAGTGTTATGGTGGTGATGTCAGTCGTAAGAAAAAACTCTTACAGAAGCAAAAGGAAGGTAAAAAGCGTATGAAGCAAGTGGGTAACGTCGAGTTGCCACAAGACGCTTTCCTTGCAGTATTAAAAGTAGGTAAATAATGGCGAATTACTTCTCACTGTTGTTGGTTATCCTAACCGTCGTTTCCGGTGTGATATGGCTTGTGGATGCATTGTTCTTCGCACAAAAACGCAAGCTACGCGTCCAAGCCACTTCGACAACAGGCGGAGAAGCGGGCGTGGTCGATGTACATGTGGAAGACCCGTATGTTGTCGACACCGCCAAACAGGTGTTCCCAGTTATCGCTTTCGTGTTGGTATTGCGTTCGTTTATCTACGAGCCTTTCCAAATTCCCTCGGGATCAATGATGCCAACCTTGTTGGTTGGTGATTTCATTTTGGTGGAAAAATTCGCTTATGGCCTCAAAGATCCGGTTGCCAGACATAAATTTATTGAAACCGGAGAACCCGAGCGCGGCGATGTGGTGGTATTTAAATACCCAGAAGATACGCGCATGGACTACATCAAGCGCGTTGTTGGTTTGCCGGGTGATACGGTTGAGTATCGCAACAAACAAATCTATATCACGCCAGCCTGTGCAACCGGCGAGACATGTGGCAAACGCTTCGCCGTCCCGCTGACGTATGTGAGCAATGACGAATTTGTCCAAGATATGAATCGACTCCAGCGCTTCACCGAACAATTGGGTGAGGTGAGCCATGATATCCTCAAAAATCCGGGTCGCCCGGTACCGACTTCTCGGTACTACAATCAACCTGGAACCTTGTTGAATCAATGGATCGTTCCTGAAAATGAGTATTTCGTATTGGGCGATAATCGCGACAACAGCACAGACAGCCGGTTTTGGGGCTTTGTCAAAGATGAGCATTTGGTTGGTAAGGCCGTCGCAATTTGGATTAGCTTTGAATTTGAGCGCAGTTCGGATAGCTTTTTGCCACGCTGGGTTCCGACTGGGATTCGCTTCAGTCGGGTGGGTGGCATTGACTGATCTCGGGGTTAGCAGATGACCAGTACCAATCAGCAATTAGACCAAGCCGTTCGGCATATCAATAAACATTTTGGTTATTCATTCGATAACCAGGCGTTATTACAGCAAGCCCTGACGCATCGCAGTGCTGCAAAAGCGCATAATGAGCGCTTGGAGTTTTTAGGTGATGCAATCTTAGGCATGGTTATCGCTGAACTCTTGTATCAACGTTTTCCAAATCAGCCGGAAGGTAAACTCACACGCATGCGAGCGTCGCTGGTTAAAGGGGTAACCTTGGCCAATGTCGCGCAGCGAGTGGGTCTTGGTGACTATTTGTTTTTGGGGCCAGGCGAACTTAAAAGTGGCGGACACCGACGTGCGTCGATTCTTGCGGACGTGGTTGAAGCCATCTTAGGCGCTATTTATCTGGACTCAGATATGGAAACCGTTAGAGCAGTTACGTTGCAAATCTTGCAACGGGACATCGAAGCGCTCGACCCAGACCAAACCGCCAAGGATTCTAAAACTCAGCTGCAAGAGTTTTTGCAATCGCGAAAACTAGCGTTACCGACCTATGACGTTGTCAGTGTAAGCGGTAAAGAGCACGATCAGACCTTTGTCGTCAGCTGTCAATCAGCGGCGAGTAGTGAAATGACCAAAGGGTCAGGGCCTAGTCGGCGCAGAGCTGAACAAGACGCAGCGCAGCAAATGCTAGCCCTTATTCAACAACGAGCAAAATCATGACTGAACTCGAGACCCGTTGCGGGATGGTCGCCATTGTTGGCCGACCTAACGTGGGCAAGTCCACGCTACTGAATCGTTTGCTTGAGCAAAAAGTCAGTATTACGTCGCGGAAACCACAAACGACACGTCACCGTATTCTAGGTATCGATACGCGTGACAATTGTCAGACGATATACGTAGACACACCGGGACTTCACAGCGAGGAAAAACGCACGATCAATCGGTTTATGAATCGAGCTGCGTCGAGCTCCTTGGGCGAAGTAAGCTTGGTTTTGTTTGTGGTTGAAGGGACGCGCTGGACCGACGATGATGCGTTGGTACTCAGCAAGATCAAGGACTCTGGTATTCCCTGCTGGTTGGTTGTCAACAAAACCGACAAAGTTGCTGAACAAGAAGCGCTCATCAGTCAGTTGACATGGCTAAATGAACAATATGATTTTGCTCAAACCATTCCCATATGCGCCAAGTCCGGAAAGAACGTCGATACGCTGAGAAACTTGGTGATTGATGCCCAACCGCCCAGCGAGTTTTATTTTCCTGAAGACTACATTACCGACCGCTCTAGTCGGTTTATGGCTGCCGAGATCATTCGGGAGAAGCTAATGCGCTTCACCGGGGATGAATTGCCATACTCCGTGACCGTAGAGATCGAACAGTTTTTGCAAACCGAAACCGGTATGTTGAGAATTGGTGGCTTAATTTTGGTTGAGCGTGATTCGCAAAAACGAATGGTCATCGGCAAAGGCGGCCAGCATTTGAAGAAAATTGGCGCCGAAGCACGAAAAGACATGGAAGCACTTTTTGATAGCAAAGTGTTCTTAGAGATGTGGGTCAAGGTTAAAAGTGGTTGGGCAGATGACGAACGCGCTTTGCGTTCACTCGGCTATTCAGAGGAGTGAGGCTTGGAATGACGGATTTGGCAGATTTACGTCGTAGTTATACGAAAGGCAGTTTGACAGACGGTGATTTGACTTCCAACCCCATGGACTTATTTGACCGCTGGTTAAAAGACGTCATTGACAGTGGCATTCCTGACCCAACTGCCATGACTGTTGCGACGGTTGACGCTGACGGTCAGCCTTCACAGCGGATTGTATTGTTGAAAGACGTTAACCCAGACGGTTTCGTGTTTTTCACTAATCTGGGCAGCCGTAAAGCCTCAGAGCTAAAGCACAATGACAAAATTTCTTTGCACTTCCCATGGTATTTACTCGAGCGTCAAGTGCGCGTTTGTGGCACGGCAGAGGCGTTGTCTCGCACGGCGGTAGCAAAGTACTTTTTGTCGCGGCCGAAAGAGAGCCAATTAGCGGCGTGGGCATCGAAACAAAGCAAACCAATTTCCACTCGTGAACTACTGATGACACAGTTTAGTCAACTCAAAGACAAGTTTGCGAAAGGCGAAGTACCGGTTCCAGATTTCTGGGGAGGCTACTTGGTTAAGCCTCATCAAATCGAGTTTTGGCAAGGTGGTGAACACCGCATGCACGACCGTTTTGAGTATAACCTTGGGACAGATGGCACGTGGCAGACACAGCGGCTGATGCCCTAGCGCCCAGCATGATTGACTCGCATTGTCATCTGGACTTGGATGACTTTGCCGATGATCGTCAGCTTGTGCTCGACCGGGCGCAGCAATTGGGTGTGTCGCGATTTCACATTCCTGGCACCACCGCCAAGCGCTGGTCGGCATTACTTGAACTAGCTAAACAACCCACGATTGATGTATCTCTGGGGCTCCACCCTTATTTTCTCGCCGAGTTTGACGACGTTAGTCTGGAAGAGCAAATGACTGAGTTGACGCAGTTGTTTGATGCGTATCATCAGGATATATTTGCGGTTGGTGAATGTGGTCTCGACGCCGTTATCAGCGCTGATTTAGGCCAACAAAACCACGTGTTTGAAGCGATGATAGCGCTTGCGAAACACTATCATAAACCGCTGATTCTTCACGCACGGAAGACCCACCATCATATCCACCAGTTGTTCAATCAGCAGCAGTTTGTCGGGCGCGGGATCATTCATGCATTTTCAGGCAGCAAAGAAGTCGCTAAATCCTATGTCGAGCGCGGCTTTTTGCTCGGCATCGGTGGCACTATTACCTATCCACGGGCAAATAAGACGCGTCAGGCGATTGAGTTCGTGGGTTTAGAACATTTAGTTCTGGAGACTGATTCACCCGATATGCCGGTTGCGGGCTTTCAAGGACAACGCAATACTCCTGAGCGACTGCCCATCATCGCAAAAGCACTTGCCGATTTATTGGGGACTGACGTCGCTACGGTTGCAGCGAGGACGACCGAAAATTATCTCAGCTTATCGGTTTAGCCAACGTTTCGCGCGCAGGCGACGCTGGATCTGAAAACGCAATTTGTAGAACGCCCGCGTCACGTATAGGGCCCCTAGCGCGGCTAGTAACATGAATACCATACGCTGTTGAGTAAGCTGTTGTTGGTAGGCCTGATGGTGGGCCATCACGGATTCACTGGCGAGTTGCAACTGCAGATAGCCAATGGTTTGGTTTGCTTGATCCGCTTGCGAGCGCTGAATATCGGCGACAAACGTCAGTCGCTCAGCGCCACGTTGTTTGGCGTTGGCAATAAAGTCCTCTTCTAATCCAGCACTGGCTAGGACGCGACCGCGGAAATCATACACACGCGCTGCGACAACATGTGGATCGGAAAGGAGTTGCTCCAGAGCCGAGTTCAGTGCCTCACTGTTATTGGCAGCAACGTAACTACTGATATCTAACGCTTTTTGTTGGCTTAAACTGCGCCCTAGTTGTTGCGCTTGAACGTCGTAATAGCTGCGTGTTTGGCGTTGGTCGACCCACCACAAATTCAGCGTGATAGCGATGCCCATCAAGATCAAGATCAAGTTGGCTATACGTTTATAAACCGTATATGTGCTATGGGTGTTTATCGCCAAAAGTGGAATACCGCCATGAGGTTATAACTTCACCTTATGATAATAGCGAATAATTGCCAAGGGTAGTTTATTGTTGTGTTGGCATTCTGTAGACTTTCGCCATCCTGCAACAAAAGCGAATTCCTCAAGTGCAATCTTTGACGTTTACTGAGCACCAAACACACTGTTATCAAACCTTTCAATCACTGGCTGAAAATACCCAACATATTGGTGGAGTGCCAGTTTTGCGTTGGCACTCTGACGGTCAGTGGTCGCTGGACAGTGGCACAGAGCTGAGTCAACATCAAACGCTGATTCATATTGTTGCGCAAGCACCAACGCTTGCGCTACTGGCCAGTATGATTGAATCGTTGCAACGTATAACCCCGGTCTCTGATTGTTATATTCATCCATGCAGTGATTTTGCTAGCGGCACTATTGGTCTGGTGTTCCCCATCGAGATGATAGACACAGCGCAATTAAAAGCGCCTCTGCGTGCGCTAGGAGAAGCGTTTAGCGTCGAGATTGGTGTTACCGTCGATGCTCCGCAACTCAGTCAACCTGGCTTATTGGTCATGGATATGGACAGTACGGTCATCGCTGCCGAGTGTATCGACGAAATTGCAGTGTTAGCTGGAGCGGGTGATGCCGTTGCTGAGGTGACTGAACAGGCTATGCGTGGCGAATTAGATTTTGCCGAAAGCTTACGCTCAAGAGTGGCCTGCTTGGCAGGGCTCGAACAACGGGCGCTGGAAACGGTTAAACACAAATTGCCCATCATGCCTGGCTTAAACCGTTTGATCACTTCCTTACATCATCACGGCTGGTACATTGCCATCGCCAGTGGCGGTTTTACCTATTTTGCCGATCATCTCAAGGCGCGGTTTAACTTAGACGCTGCCGTCGCCAATCAACTTGAGATTGTCGATAACACATTAACGGGCAAGGTGTTGGGTGATATTGTCGATGCAACCACGAAAGCTGAAACCGTCAACGCACTAGCGGATCGTTGGTCAATCAGTCGTCAGCAGACAATTGCGATGGGGGATGGCGCAAACGATTTGACCATGATGGCAGCGGCTCAGTTAGGCATTGCGTTTCGAGCGAAGCCTGTGGTGCAGGAAAAAGCGAATGTTGCGATTCGCACAACAGGTTTAGATACCGCGTTATTTTATTTGCGCTAGTGCAATCGAGCGCTAATGCTTGAGCAGGGCTTCGATGTTGTTGGTTCCGACTACCACGTTTTTCGGCGCTTCTTGATTCGCCTCTATCTGTGGCTGTTTGAAACCGTAGCGATGCATGACCTCATCGGTGATATCGATGAGGTTCCCCATGGCGCCAATGCTCCAAAGTTGCTCTTCTAGTTCCTTGGCACGGTGAATGGCATAAACGCTGACATAGTTGAATTCAGACTGCAGTAAGTCCAAATCAGGTCGTCCCGTTAGTGACATATACACATGAATGGCGATGAACTGCCCATTTGCGAGTGCCTTTTGAATGAAGCTTTTACGCTGGTTATTATCGAGGAATTGTTCCGAAAACCTTGGCTCAATCGCTTTTTGCAGCTCAGATTCGGCCGGGTTGAATGCGATATAAAGTTCGCGATACAAGGGGTTAGGTTCGATCCGTAATTGACTAATCGCCTCAGGGATAAAGGCGTATTCTTTGCTCCGGTCACGGTACAAAAATTCTAAATTGAATTGTCCTGGTTCAGCAAACTGTGCGCCCAGCTGAGCGATGCGACTGGATTGCCCATGATCAATAACGGTGTCGGGTACATAGCGGTTGTTATCCTTCTTGATGAAAAAGGCAATGTTCTCAACGTTTTTGGCGTACATGCAGCGCAGCGCATGGCCGATACCCGGAATTTCCTCTTCGTCAGCGTAGGTTTTGAGGCGGTTTTTATTGTTTTTGATCAGATCGTCAAAGAAAGATTTGGCGACATTTCCCTCTTCATTGATTGCCTTTAAGTGCAATACATTGCGATCACCGCTCATGTTGATCACCCGATATTGAAGGTTGTCCAAACGATATTTCTTGGTGATCTTTTGTAATTGCGGGAACGCCAGGGATACGCGGTTGTTTTGTGCGCCGTGAAAGAAGGTGTCGAGCTCAATCCGCAAGCCATTTACCGATGCATCTTCACTGACACCGGTAAGGGTGATGTCATCGAAGGTTAACTCCACTTTAGAACGAAGTTGATAGCGGCTCTCAATGCGTTGTTCTAAGTATTTAAACCGGAATACTTTTATTTCTGCGGGTGGCTTGTTGCGCGCATGACCAAAGACTTTCAGTTTCGCCAACTCAGACCGTTTCAGAGGGAATTTTTCGTAGCATTGCTGACCAGCATCAGAGGTAACATCTGTGACCAATAGAATATGCGAGATATTTTTCAAGCGTGCCATCAAGCGTGGTGCGGGTGGATGGTTTTGGCGTTTAACCGTCTCACTTACCGAGTCCGGGATCGATAAAGGCACGTGCGCGTCTTCGGAGGTTACATCACTGAGTTGCAGTTTAAACACTCGCCAACTGACTTTACGTGCACCAAACCCCAAAAATACAGAATGAAGGTTCGGATGCGTCGCCAGCTCTTGCATCGTGGCTGAATAAAAATAGACTTTGCCGTCTTTGACATGGGTAAACACGAATACAAACAGTGAGCGTTGGTGTTTTGGCATATTGGCCAGGCTGGCGATTCTCTGGTGATTCGCCATAAACCCTAGACGCAAGTTATCGCTTTCGTCAGCCCAGTAATTCAGAATTTCACGATTAGCATCATTCACCATCGCGTAGCGCGCGATGTATTGGTCGTCAATACAATCAATGAACACCGGCAGAGAAGGGAAGCGCGGCGTAAAATACTGTTCGCAGGTCTTACTCTTAATGGCTTCCAGCGTATTGTCCATATTGACTTTGTAACGACGTTTGTTGCCGTGAATGAATTTCTCCATAAATTCATCAAAAGCAGGGTTGCTCTCTTCTGTTACGCGTTGCAATCGCAAGCGTTGCTCTTTTTTTCCGCGCTCAATTTCGACAATGTGGTAGGAGATGCCATGTTTTTTATCCAAGGCGTACTCTGCTTCCATCCCGCGAAAATATACCGACAGCTTTTCGTTCGGTGTAAACAGATAGTCAGAATTAACTTTTACGCGCATGCCATTGTTCGAAATATCCATGCTGGTGCCCAGCACGCTATTGTTGTGTTCCGTAAATAATTCCAACGCAACCGCATAGTTCATGCGCTCGTCGTCGCGCTTGGGGTAACTCATTAACGACGTTTTTTCTGCTAGATAGCGTTTTTCTGGATCTTCTTCTGGCTCGTCTGCAACATCGACAGGCGCTTGATTGAGCGCGTCCTCACGCATCAGTTTGAGGTTGTTCTCCGTGCGATGCACGGCTTCATAGACGCCAAGGGTGTATTGCCCGAAGATACGCACTTGTTTTTCAAAAGTTTCGATAGCAATAGTATCGAGATAATGAGGGCGACCGTCGTGCTCGTATAGTTCGCATTCGCCGTCTACTTTGCCACGTAAGTCGATCACTCGAATGCAGGGCCGCGCCAACCGCTTGAGCTCCATTTTGAGTAAAAAGCGTTTGTCCCGGGTCAGATGTGACGCAACCTGATTCAACACTTGGTTGAACTCAGGTTCATTGATCATTGGCTTTAGCCGTTCGATAAGATCAGTATATTCTTCGAATTCTTGCATCATAATTGACGGACACTACGCACGCTATTGGATTCAGATATGGAGCAACTGTGATAAATCATGTAACCTTTATCGGCAATTTTAGTTTAAACACAAGGGCTTAAAACACCCAATTTAATTAGCGACAATCGATCGCTTTCACTATATCTGATCTAGAGATTTCATGGCAAAACGTAAAACCGCATATGTATGTTCCGACTGTGGCGCAGAATTCCCTCGTTGGCAGGGCCAATGTAGCGAGTGTAAAGCTTGGAACACGATTTCTGAAATCACCTTGGCACCCGCTACCAAAGGCGGCGTGAGAAACCTGAGTGGTTACGCCGGAGCAACCGATGCGAGTATTACCAAACTCAATGAAATTGAATTGAGCGATTTACCGCGCTTTAGCTCTACGTTTACTGAACTTGATCGCGTATTGGGTGGCGGAATCGTACCCGGCGCTGCAATGTTAATTGGGGGATCGCCGGGGGCTGGTAAAAGTACCTTATTACTGCAAGTGATGTGCGCGTTGGCAGAATCAATGAACACTTTGTATGTAACAGGTGAGGAATCTTTGCAGCAGGTGGCATTGCGTGCCGACAGACTCGGATTACCCAATCAGAAACTGTCGTTGTTATCTGAAACCAATGTGGAAACCATTTGCGATCTAGCGTTAAAGCACAAGCCGCAGGTGATGGTCATTGACTCCATTCAGGTCATGCATGTTGCCGACGTACAGTCAGCACCCGGCAGTGTGTCTCAGGTTCGCGAGAGCGCTGCATATTTGACTCGATTTGCGAAACAGCAACACATCGCCATGTTTATTGTGGGTCACGTGACCAAAGAGGGACACTTGGCCGGCCCCAAAGTACTTGAGCATTGTATTGATAGTTCAATGATGTTGGATGGCGACAGTGACAATCGCTATCGAACGTTGCGCAGTCACAAGAATCGCTTTGGTGCGGTGAATGAATTGGGTGTGTTTGCAATGACGGAAAAAGGCTTGAAAGAAGTCAAAAATCCGTCCGCCATCTTCTTAAACCGGCATGATACCGAATCGCCCGGTAGCAGTGTCATGGTAGTGTGGGAAGGAACTCGCCCATTGCTTGTCGAACTACAAGCTCTGGTGGACTATACCCAGCTTAACAATCCGAAGCGGGTCGCTGTTGGTTTGGAGCAAAATAGGCTCGCCATGCTGTTAGCTGTGCTGCACCGTCACGGCAATATTCAAATGAATGACCAAGATGTGTTTGCCAACGTTGTGGGTGGCGTGAGAGTGAGTGAAACTGGTGCAGATTTAGCGCTGTTAACTGCGATGGTATCGAGCTTTCGCAACCGTCCGCTGGCGCGTGACTTGATCGTGTTTGGCGAAGTAGGCTTGGCAGGCGAAATCCGGCCAGTACCAAATGGCACAGAACGCTTAACCGAGGCCGCAAAGCACGGCTTTAAGCGCGCCATTGTGCCGTTGGCAAACAAGCCTAAATCGCCTATCAATGGCATTGAGGTTATTGGTGTTAAGCGCTTGGAAGAGGCGCTCGACGCAATCAGCTAGTGTTATCTGATGGGTTACTTAGCCACAGTTATCGTCTTGTTCACCTTGTTCAAGCGTCTTTAAATACGCGCTGAAGTTCTTGCCTTTTTCGTCCTTGAATCGCTCATTCAACAGGGCAAAATCGGAAATGCGATCAATGCGAAAGTTGCGAAACGCTTGACGAAGTTCGCACCAACCCGTGAGTAACCATACTGGGCTGAACGAGGTGAGCGCGAGCGGCCAAATGGTGCGCTGACTCGTTGTCTCATCGAGCGCCAGATACGTAAAGCGCACCTTTTGCTTGCGCCGAATGCACTCGCGCATTTCGGTAAAATTAACTTCCCACGGGATCTTGTAATGGCTAGGTTGCGAAAACGTGGTTATTTGCGCCAGCTCATACAGCATTTGTGGCGACAACGTTGCTTGGATCTTTTGATAAGCACTCTGTGCTTTTTCAGCAAATAGCGCATCAGTCCAATTGCTTACCAAGCTGATACCCAAAGCAATCGCTTCAACCTCGTCGGCATCAAACATAATGGGCGGCAGGTGATAGTTTTTGTCAATCACATAACCCACTCCGGCTTCACCAAGAATTGGCACACCTGAATCCTGCAAATCTTGTATATCGCGATACAAGGTTCTCACACTGACCTCGAAGTGCTCGGCCAATACCTCGGCGGTGACAGCATGATGCATGCGCCTGAGGTAGTGCACGATTTCGTTGAGCCGATCCGATTTGCGCATTAAACGATTACCTTGGTGTTTTAGATAGCCAACATAGTAGCCAAACACTACTGACATTAGATGTCAGTAGTCAACGCCTATATTAGCAATCGCATTAACGCCAACATTTGAAAACAGGAGAAAAAAGATGATTGGATACGTAACGATTGGAACTGCAGACCTTGACCGTGCTGGGGCATATTACGACGCGTTGCTGGCTACAATAGGGGCGTCGCGTTTTATGGAAGAGGAAAACTACTTCATCGCTTGGTCGCGTAAGCAAGAGGAATGTGCCTTATCAGTGACCTTGCCATTTGATAAAAATCCTGCCAGCGTGGGCAATGGCACTATGGTAGCAATCATAGTGGAGACCCCCGAACAAGTTGACGCGCTTTACAACAAAGCGCTTGAGCTAGGTGGAACATGTGAAGGCAAACCTGGGTTTAGACCAGAGGGTGCAACGTCAGGTTTCTATGCGGGTTATTTCCGCGACTTGGATGGCAACAAACTCAATGCATTCTGCATGGTTGAAAATGGCTAGAAGAGCACAGCTGATGATAGCTCAGTAACGCTGTAATTATGGGGTTTTCATACAAAAGAGCCGAACATTGAGTTCGGCTCTTGTCGACGTTTACTTACTGATTTTCTTGTACTTCAGACGATGTGGTTCAACCACATCTTGACCGAAGTTATCTTTCAGCCAGCGCTCGTAATCTGAGTAATTGCCTTCAAAGAAGTTGGTTTTGCCTTCATCACGATAGTCGAGAATATGAGTCGCGACACGGTCTAGGAACCAACGGTCGTGCGAGATAACCATGGCACAACCGGGAAACTCAAGAATGGCGTTTTCTAGCGCTCGCAAGGTCTCAACGTCAAGGTCGTTGGTTGGCTCATCCAGTAACAGAACGTTTCCTCCCGCTTTGAGCAACTTGGCTAGGTGCACACGGTTGCGCTCACCACCTGACAAGTCTTTGATGAATTTTTGTTGATCCGTCCCTTTGAAGTTAAAACGACTGCAATATGCGCGGCTGTTAATTTCAAAATTACCAATGCGAATAATGTCTTGATCATCCGATACTTCTTTCCAAACAGTATTGTTACCGTCCATGTGATCCCGGAACTGGTCAACACTGGCGATTTGCACTGTATCACCGAGAACGATATCACCACTATCGGGTTGTTCTTGACCCGAGATCATACGGAATAAGGTTGACTTACCGGCACCGTTTGGACCGATGATCCCAACGATCGCGCCTTTTGGCACAGTGAAATTCATATCATCAATTAAGACGCGCTCTCCGTAGGCTTTGTTTACGCCATTCACTTCAATGACTTTTTCACCTAACCGCTCACCTGGTGGAATAAACAATTCGTTGGTTTCGTTACGTTTCTGGTAATCGCCGGTATTAAGCTCTTCAAAGCGAGCCATACGCGCCTTGCTTTTGGCTTGACGACCTTTCGGGTTTGTACGAACCCATTCCAATTCTTGCTTGATTGATTTTTGGCGCGCCGATTCGGTGCGCTCTTCTTGTTCCAGACGCGCTTCTTTTTGCTCTAGCCATGATGAATAGTTGCCTTCCCACGGAATACCTTCACCGCGGTCGAGTTCCAGTATCCAACCGGCAACATTGTCGAGGAAGTAACGATCGTGGGTAATGGCCACAACGGTACCCTCGTAGTCATGTAAGAACCGCTCTAGCCACGCTACTGATTCTGCATCAAGGTGGTTAGTGGGTTCGTCGAGGAGCAACATGTCTGGTTTTTCGAGTAGCAAACGACACAGTGCAACACGGCGGCGCTCACCACCTGACAGCTTGCTGACATCCGCATCCCATGGAGGCAAACGCAGGGCATCAGCTGCACGCTCTAGGGCGTTGTCCAGATTATGCCCGTCTTTGGCCTGAATGATGGCTTCCAGTTCGCCTTGCTCTTTGGCTAACGCATCAAAATCTGCGCCTTCTTCAGCATAGGCTGCATAGACTTCATCCAATCGCTTTAGGGCTTGCACAACGTCCGCGACAGCACCTTCGATATTGCCTCGTACGTCAAGGCTCTCATCCAACTGAGGCTCTTGAGGTAGATAGCCGATGTTGATCCCCGGTTGCGGACGCGCTTCACCTTCGATGTCCGTGTCGACACCTGCCATGATGCGTAACAGCGTTGATTTACCCGCGCCATTTAGACCTAAGACACCAATTTTGGCACCAGGGAAAAAGCTCAGTGAAATGTTTTTAAGAATATGTCGGCTCGGTGGCACGATTTTGCCAACCCGATGCATACTGTAAACGTACTGGGACATTAAGAATCTCATTGATTGTAATAAACAGACTCTATTGTAATGAAATGTGCTGGTTTTGTGCCACTAAGATTCGCACCTTTTCGCAAATTCACTTAGAATTCGCCCAGTTATAGTTAGTTAGGAATCTTCATGCCGCAATACTCAATCGCGGACCTGGCATTGCATGTCGGGGCACAACCAATCGCAAATGACGACTTTGCCAAACAGCCGATTATCGGTGTCAATACGTTAACCGGTGCGAATGCGCAGCAGTTGTCTTTTTTCACTAACACCAAATACAAATCTGAGCTCGCGGACACTGGGGCAGCAGGTGTGTTAATTACGGAAAAGCATGCGGAGTTGGTCGGGGATAAAGCGATTGTGGTGGACAACCCCCATGCGGCTTTCGCCAAAATAGCCCAGTTATTTGATAACACACCGCGAGTCGCCAGCGGAATCGCGCCGAGCGCGGTGATTTCAGCCACTGCCCGGCTGGGAGAAAACGTCAGTATTGGTTCAAATGCGGTGATCGGTGATGACGTCTTTTTGGGCGACAACGTACAAATTGGTGCCGGCGCACACGTCGGCGAGGGCACCGAAATTGGCAATGACAGTATTATCCATGCCAATGTCACGCTGTATCACCGATTGCAAATCGGACAAGGCGTCGTGATCCGCAGTAACACTGTGGTCGGCTCTGACGGTTTTGGTTACGCCAATGAGCGCGGTGAGTGGCTGCCGATTCCGCAAACTGGCACCGTTGTGATTGGCGATAGAACCAATATTGGCGCCAGCTGCACGATTGACCGAGGTGCGCTCGAAAACACCATTATTGGGACCAACGTGATCATTGACGACCAAGTACACATTGCGCACAACTGCGAAATAGGTGATCACGCCTGTATCTGCGGCGCAACCGGTATGGCGGGTAGCTGTAAAATTGGTAAATACGTGGTCATTGCGGGAATGTGTAGTATCAACGGGCATATCAGTATCGCAGACAAAGTTCAGATCACGGGTAATTCAATGATCACCAGTGATATAACTGAGCCGGGTGTATACTCGTCTGGTCAACCCGCGTTGCCGAATCGCGAGTGGCGCAAGAATGCTGTTCGTGCACGTCAGTTAGACGACCTATTTAACCGGGTTAAACAGTTGGAAAAACAGCTCGCCCACAAAGCCGATTGATGGGCTGAAAAAAGGCTAAATATCAGTGCCTTTGCTGCTTCGTTCAGTCTACGACTGGTCGGAGTTTCAAGGGAGTTATGCATTAGCACAAAACAATCCAATAAATCGGTATACTTAACGCACAAAATGACTAGAATATGCGCTCGTAATTTTCTCACGAGCGCGTTTGTTTTAAATCGCGCTTATTCGCATCTCGCTGTAAAGGAGCCGCTATGCTTTCTCGCAACATGACAATTGCTGAATTCGACCCAGAACTCGCAGACGCTATCAATAATGAAAATGCCCGTCAGGAACATCATATTGAGCTGATTGCGTCTGAGAACTATTGCAGTCCTCGCGTATTAGAGGCGCAAGGCTCTCAACTGACTAATAAATATGCAGAAGGCTATCCGGGTAAACGCTATTACGGCGGCTGTGAGTATGTTGATATTGCGGAAGATTTAGCGATCGAACGCGCTAAACAGCTATTTGGCGCTGACTACGCAAACGTTCAGCCACACTCAGGTTCTCAAGCCAATACAGCGGTATTTATGGCGTTGCTTGAAGCCAATGACACAGTGTTAGGTATGAGCCTTGCCGACGGTGGTCACTTGACCCACGGCTCTCACGTAAACTTCTCTGGTAAAACCTACCACGCAGTTCAATATGGACTAAATGAAGAAACCGGTGAGATTGATTACGACCAAGTCGAAGCACTGGCGGATGAGCATAAGCCAAAAATGATCATTGGCGGCTTCTCGGCGTATTCTGGTATCGTCGATTGGCAACGATTCCGTGCCATTGCCGACAAAGTAGGGGCATATTTACTGGTTGATATGGCGCACGTTGCGGGTTTGGTCGCTGCTGGTTTATACCCCAATCCATTGCCACATGCGCACGTTGTAACAACGACGACGCACAAAACCCTAGCGGGCCCTCGTGGTGGTTTGATTCTATCATCTTGCGGTGATGAAACACTGTACAAAAAATTCAATAGTTCGGTATTCCCAGGCAACCAAGGTGGTCCACTTTGCCACGTTATTGCAGCGAAAGCGGTGGCGTTCAAAGAAGCGCTGCAACCTGAATTCAAGACCTACCAGCAACAAGTGTTAGACAACGCTAAAGCAATGGTTGCTGTGATGCAGGAGCGCGGCTACAAGATTGTTTCAAACGGCACAGACAATCACCTGTTCCTATTGGACTTGGTTGATAAAGACATCACGGGTAAAGATGCGGACGCAGCACTTGGTAGCGCCAACATCACGGTTAACAAAAACGCGGTTCCAAAAGACCCTCGCTCGCCGTTCGTTACCAGTGGTTTGAGAATTGGTACACCAGCGATTACACGCCGTGGTTTCAAACAAGCTGAAGCGCAACAGGTAGCTAGTTGGATTTGTGACGTGCTCGACAACATGGGCGACGACAGCGTTATTGAACGTGTTCGTGGTGAAGTGGTTGCATTGTGTGAGCGCTTCCCGGTTTACGCTGGTTAATCGACATGCATTGCCCTTTTTGTACGGCTCAAGATACCAAGGTCATTGACTCGCGTTTAGTGGCTAATGGGCATCAAATCCGTCGTCGTCGAGAGTGTGTTCACTGTCATGAGCGGTTTACGACATTTGAATTGGCTGAATTGGTTTTGCCGCGTGTCGTGAAGCGAGATGGCTCACGCGATCCATTCAACGAAGACAAGATGCGTGCGGGTATGCTGCGTGCATTGGAAAAGCGACCGGTAAGCACCGAACAAATTGAGCAATGCATAGTAAAAATTAAATCTGCACTGCGAGCCACAGGTGAGCGAGAAGTGTCGAGTGAAATGGTAGGTAATCTGATTATGGATGCCCTGAAAGAGCTCGACAAAGTCGCCTATGTTCGGTTTGCATCAGTCTATCGTTCATTTGAAGATATTCGCGAGTTTGGTGAAGAGATTGCCAAACTTGGGAATTGAGCGAGTCTATTATGTCGCAGCTGCAATCAGCTGTAATCGATAACGCATTTATGCAACGAGCGCTGCACCTAGCAGCGCTTGGCCAATATACGACCACTCCCAATCCCAACGTCGGTTGTGTCATTGTGAACCGAGCTGGGGACATTATTGGCGAGGGGTTCCATCAACAAGCGGGTACGCCCCACGCGGAAAGACACGCATTGCAGCAAGCCGGCAGGGCAGCTCAGGATTCGACCGTATATGTGACGCTAGAACCATGTAGTCATACCGGCAGAACAGGGCCCTGTGCTGATGCGTTAGTCGCCGCTAAAGTCGCGCGAGTAGTCGTTGCGACACTCGATCCAAATCCCAGAGTCAGCGGGCGCGGTATCGACATCTTGCGTAGCAATGGTATTCAGGTCGATATCGGTTACCTTGAGTCTCAAGCCTCGGCCATTAATCAAGGCTTTATGCAGCGCATGCGCACAGGGCGTCCAAAAGTCATTGTTAAGTTGGCCATGAGCCTTGATGGACGGACCGCATTAGCCAATGGCGAAAGTCAATGGATAACGGGTTCCGAAGCGCGTAAAGACGTGCATCAAGAGCGAGCAAAAGCCTGTGCTATTTTGACCGGCTCTAGTACCGTTCTGCGCGATGATCCGCAAATGAACGTGCGGATCGAACACAGTGCACTCTATCCTGACTCAGTCAAACACATCGCGTTGCGTCAGCCTCGCGTTGTTGCAATTGATAGCGGTCATCGCATTCAGCCAAGTGCTGCTATCGTGCAAGCCACTCAGTTGCCTATCATTGCGTTGACTGAACACAACCCCACATTCAACGACAACCAAGCTGAACAGTGGGTACTCGATTCCACTCGAGACGGCAAAGTCGATTTACATCAACTGCTAACTAAAATGGGCGAATCCGAGTTTAACAACGTATGGGTGGAAGCAGGTTCTCAATTGTGTGGGGCGCTCTTAGAACAGCGACTCGTTGATGAACTTGTGGTGTACCAAGCGCCCAAACTAATGGGGCAGGATGCAATGCCACTGTTGCAGTTACCGCACTATACTGAAATGGCACAGGTACCTCAGCTGAGTTTGCAATCAGTAGAAAGATTGGGCGATGACGTGAAAATGACTTTTTTGCCCCAATATGAATAACGCCTGAGACGAAATAAAGTACGAGAGAGTTTATGTTTACTGGAATAATTACCGCCGTTGGGCACATCAGCGCATTACAACGCAACGGCGATGATATGCGGGTCACAGTCGATGTGGGCAAACTCGATATGTCGGATGTGAAGCTCGGCGACAGTATCGCGACCAATGGCGTTTGCCTGACCGTGGTTGATTACACTGCCACGACCTACAGCGCCGATGTATCAGCCGAAACACTCAAATATACCGGATTTGGTAATTACGGCGTGGGCACTCAAGTCAATCTTGAAAAAGCCCTGGCCGTGAGCGACCGCTTAGGTGGACACATCGTCAGTGGCCACGTTGATGGTTTGGGTACTGTGTCGCGCATCAATGAACATACCAAGTACGTGGAAATTTGGGTCAAGGCGCCCGATTCACTGGCTAAGTACATCGCTCACAAAGGTTCGATTACCACTGATGGTGTCAGCTTGACCGTCAACGAAGTCAATGGTTCTGAGTTTATGCTTTGGGTGATACCGCATACACTGCAGGAGACGGTTTTGGGAACCTATAAAGTTGGCACCAAAATAAACTTAGAGGTAGACGTGATTGCACGTTATCTCGAGCGGCTGGTTTTGGGTGACAAAGCCGCCGAAACTCATGAGAAAGGCATCGATATGGCCTTTTTAGCGGAACACGGATTCTTAAAAAAATAACGCGTGTTCGACTGTTAACCTATACCTTACACTGAGACAAATATGGGACTACACACTCCACAAGAAATCATCGAGGACATTCGCGCTGGGCGTATGGTCATCTTAATGGATGACGAAGACCGCGAAAACGAAGGTGATTTGATTATGGCCGCAGAGCATGTCACGCCCGAAGCGATTAACTTCATGGTTACCCACGCGCGTGGATTGGTTTGCTTGCCAATGACCGCAGAGCGTTGTCAGCGTCTCAATTTACCCCTAATGGTAAACAATAACGGTGCGCAATTTTCAACTAATTTTACCGTTTCCATAGAAGCCGCAGAAGGTGTCACGACGGGCATCTCAGCAGCCGATCGTGCGCGCACAATATTGGCTGCTGTAGCACCGGATGCCAAGGCGACCGATATTGTTCAACCCGGCCATATTTTCCCATTGATTGCCAAGCAAGGCGGTGTGCTTAACCGCGCTGGTCATACGGAAGCCGGTGTCGATTTGGCTCGACTTGCCGGTTGTGAGGCTGCCGCAGTGATTGTTGAGATATTAAATGACGACGGCACGATGGCACGTCGACCTGAGTTAGAAGCATTCGCTGAAAAGCACAATTTGAAAATGGGTACCATTGCCGATTTGATTGAGTACCGAAACGTCAATGAAACCACCATTGAGAAAGTCGCCAAATGCGCGCTTCCAACTCAGTATGGCGATTTTGAATTACACACGTTTCGCGATGTAATCGACAACCAGCTACACTTCGCTTTGCAAAAGGGTGAGATAAATTCAGACAACCCGACTTTAGTGCGTGTGCATTTACACAATACCTTTTCGGATTTACTGGGCTCAACGCGCTCGGTTAATCGCTCGATGACGCTGCCGCAAGCGATGCAACGCATCGCAGAAGAAGGGGGGGTTTTAGTATTACTTGGCAAAGATGAAGATATCGCCCAACAGGTCCATCAATTTGAAATGGAAGATCGCGGCGAAACACCACAAGCCGCAGATTGGAAAGGGTCATCTCGAACCGTTGGGGTTGGGAGTCAAATTCTTGCCAGTTTAGGGGTGCATCAAATGCGCCTGTTAAGTAAACCGGTTAAATACCACGCGCTGTCGGGATATGGTCTCGAAGTAGTCGAATATATCCACGATTAGTGCTAAACTGCGCGCCGAATTTTTGAAGGGTAATCGAAATGAATGTGATTGAAGGTAATGTACGTGCAACCGGCAAGCGTTTTGGTATCGTTGTATCGCGTTTTAACAGCTTTGTAGTTGAAAGCTTGTTAGAAGGCGCACTGGATACATTAGAACGTTTTGGCGAAGTAAATGATTCAGATATTACGCTTGTACGTGTGCCTGGGGCATACGAGTTACCGATCGCGGCTAAGAAGCTGGCCCAAAGCGGTAAATTTGATGCGATCATTGCATTGGGAGCGGTTATCCGAGGCGGCACTCCGCACTTCGATTTTGTTGCGGGTGAGTGCAATAAAGGGTTAGCTCAAGTATCACTTGACTATGCTTTGCCTGTTTCGTTTGGCGTAATCACCACCGACAGTATTGAACAAGCGATTGAGCGTTCTGGTACAAAAGCCGGTAACAAAGGCGCTGAAGCCGCAATGGGTGCACTTGAAATGGTTAACGTCATGTCAGCACTTGATGAAAATCTAGGTGATGCGTGAAGATAGCTCCTCGTCGCATGGCTAGAGAGTTGGCGCTGCAAGGCGTCTACTCTTGGCAGATGTCAAACAATCCAGTTGAGCAAGTAGAACTGATGCTGGCAACCAGCAATGACATGAAGAAAGTCGATATGACTTTCTTTCAATCGTTGTTGCGCGGCACAGTCGCTGGCTATGACGAGCTCGATCAGGCGATAAAACCATACCTTGGTCGACTGCCAGAAGAGCTTGACCCAATCGAACAATCTATTTTACGCATTGCGACATACGAGCTGACACAGTGCATCGAAACGCCGTACAAAGTGATTATCAATGAAGCGATTGAGCTGGCCAAAAGCTTTGGCGCTCAGGATAGCCACAAATTCATTAACGGCGTATTAGACAAGGCAGTCAAAACACTGCGGAAACACGAACGTAGCTAACGACCGTGAAAGAATTTGATCTCATTGACCGCTTTTTTAAAAATGGCGGTCACCAGCGCAAAGATGTGCTAATTGGTATTGGCGATGATGCTGCACTGACTAAAGTAGCCGAAAACCAGTGCCTGGCAACGACCACTGACACGCTTGTCAGTGGCGTTCATTTCCTCGCAGATACCCCAGCTAGAGCCGTTGCGTACAAGGCTGTAGCGGCAAATCTCAGTGATTTAGCTGCGATGGGGGCAGAGCCTGCTTGGATAAACTTGTCACTCTCTTTACCCAACAGCGAAGCCGCTTGGCTAGAAGAGTTTACCGAAGGCCTCTACGAGCTGTGTCAGTATTATTCCGTACAGTTAATTGGAGGCGACACCGTCTCGGGCCCGCTTTCGCTGACCATTACTGCGCAAGGTTTTGTGCCTCAAGAGTCAGCGTTAACTCGTCGCGGGGCGAAACCGGGCGATTGGGTATATGTGACAGGTAATCTAGGTGATGCAGGTGCAGGATTAGACATCTTGCGCGGCCAGCTGGCAGCGGTTGGTGACGACGCAGCTTATCTGGTTAAACGTCATTATTATCCATCCCCGCGAGTCATGGCAGGCACGACACTGCGCCGCTCTGCGAGTGCTTGTATCGATATCAGTGATGGCCTGTTGGCTGATTTGGGACATGTCCTCGAAGCCTCGGGCTGTGGCGCATTGCTCCACGTTGATCGTTTACCTATATCAGAGCATCTCGCCAATGTCGTCGATGACGAAAAGGCGATTCAATATGGTTTGACTGCGGGTGATGACTACGAGCTCTTATTCACCATAGGTGAAGAGTTCAAAAGCAAAGTAGAAACCGCGTTTAGCAGCTTTAATATTCAAGCAACTTGCATTGGTCAAGTTACCGGTGCCCAAGGTAAAATTGAACTAAAGCATAACGACAAGCCATATCAGCATTCTGGTAAGAAAGGCTTTGAGCACTTCAATGGAAGCTGAACTCAGAAAACGAGTCAGTCTAGCTAATCCCTGGCATTGCTTAGGCCTCGGCTTCGGCAGCGGTTTAATCCCCTTTATGCCGGGTACCATGGGCTCTATTGCAGCCATTCCCCTTGTATTAGGTACGGCGATTTTTGCGAGCGAGCTATATCTTCTGGTAACGCTAGCAGCGTGTCTTATCGGTATCGCCATATGCGAGAATACGGCACGGGCACTGGGTGTGCATGATCATGGTTCCATCGTATGGGATGAGATTGCCGGCATGTTCCTTACCTTTGTTTTAGTGCCGCTGACATGGCAAACACTGCTGGCTGGATTTTTGCTGTTTCGTTTGTTTGATATTCTAAAACCCTGGCCCATCAGTTGGCTGGACAAACACGTGCACGGTGGTTTTGGGATTATGCTGGATGATATTATCGCAGGCCTGATGGCCTGCGCTTGTTTGCATCTAGGCCTTCTTTATTGGCCGTTCTGAGCCGTCTCAATGCGGTTGAGGATACCTTGAGTATCCAAGCCTAATTCTTGATACATCTCTTGTTGCGTACCTTGCAGAATAAACTGATCGGGAAGACCGAGTTTAACGAGACGATTGCGATAGCCTTTTTCATGCAAGTACTCACCGACAGCGCTACCTGCACCGCCCATGATGGTGCCGTCCTCGAGGGTAAGCAGTAAATCGTGGTCAGCGACAAGTGAATCGATGACAGCAGTATCCAGTGGTTTAACAAAGCGCATATCGACAAGTGTCGCGTCGGCAGCGTCGGCAGCTTCTTGCGCATAGCCAACAAGTGTCCCGAAATTAAGGATAGCGATGCGTTTGCCGTTACGTAGCGTACGCGATTGGCCCAACGGAATCTCACTCATTTCAGCCTGGATCTCAGTGCCCACGCCAGCTCCTCGCGGGTATCTGACGGCAGCCGGCACTTGCGCTTTGTGGCCCGTGTACAACATTTGACGGCACTCATTTTCATCACTTGGTGTCATGATCACTAAATTGGGGATGCAACGCATAAAGGCGATATCAAACGCACCTTGGTGAGTTGGACCATCCGCACCGACAATGCCGGCTCGGTCGATCGCAAATAATACTGGTAAGTTTTGAATCGCGACGTCATGGATCAACTGGTCATAGGCACGCTGCAAAAACGTTGAGTAAATTGCCACAACGGCATTCAGACCATCGCGCGCCATACCAGCGGCAAACGTGACAGAATGCTGTTCGGCGATGGCAACGTCAAAGTATTGTTCAGGAAACTCCTGCGAAAAACGTACCATGCCCGAGCCTTCTCGCATCGCGGGAGTAACCGCCGCCAGCTTCGGGTCTCGCGCTGCCATGTCACATAACCAGTCGCCAAACACCTTTGAAAAGGTGGGCTTACCCGGTTTACTGGCCGGCAGAGCGTTATCTTTCGGATTGAATTGCGGTACTGCGTGGTATTTTATCGGGTCTTTTTCTGCAACGTCGTAGCCTTTCCCTTTGCGGGTGACAACATGCAGAATTTGCGGGCCTTTCATCTTACGCATATTGCGCATGGTATCGACCATACCATTCACGTCGTGCCCATCAATTGGACCGATGTAGTGGAAACCCAATTCTTCAAAAATGGTACCTGGCACAACCATACCCTTGATGTGTTCTTCAGCGCGACTGGCAAATTCCTTTATCGGTGGTACGTTGCTCAACAATTTTTTACCGCCATCGCGGATACTATTGAAAAAATTGCCGGTGAGCAGGCGTGCAAGGTGACTATTCAACGCGCCCACATTTTCAGAGATCGACATCTCGTTATCGTTTAATACGACCACTAGGTCTTTATCAATGTCACCACCGTGATTTAGGGCTTCAAATGCCATTCCGGCAGTCATGGCACCGTCACCAATAACCGCAACAATTTTGCGATCTTGCTGTTCTTTCTCAGCCGCAATGGCCATGCCGAGTGCAGCGCTGATTGACGTTGACGAGTGTCCGACTGCAAAGGTGTCGTATTCGCTTTCCGGTGGCCACGGGAATGGATGCAAACCACCTTTCTTGCGAATGGTCTGCATACGGTCGCGACGACCGGTTAGAATTTTGTGAGGATAAGCCTGATGGCCTACGTCCCAAATAAGCCGGTCAAACGGTGTTTGGTACACGTAATGCAGAGCAACGGTCAGCTCTACCGTTCCAAGTCCAGAGGCAAAATGGCCACTGCTTTGGCTTACACAAGCAAGCAAGTACTGACGCAGCTCGTCAGCAACGGCTTTTAATTGCTCTTGGGGAAGCTTTCTCAACGCTTCCGGGTCATTAGCCAGGGCGAGGGTAGGGTATTGGCTTATATCTAGGGTCATGCTTTATTAATAAGTTCTATTCAACATCAGGTCGGCAAACTGCCGCAACAAAGCGGTATTGTAAGGCAATCCCTCGATCGCTTGAAGCGCTTGTGAGTGATATTCTTGAAGTTCTTGCTTTGCGTTAACCAAACCGAGTAGTGCAGGGAAAGTTGATTTGTTTGATTTTTCATCAGAACCCGCAGGTTTGCCTAACGTTTCACTGGTTTCTGTTACGTCTAAAATGTCGTCTTGGATTTGAAACGCCAATCCCATCTTTTGTGCATATTCAATCAGTGCTTGCCCAGATTGCGGTGCCAATCCGTCCGCTAATAACGTAATGGACTCAACACATGCCGTTAACAGAGCACCGGTTTTTAAACGATGCAGCAACTTTAACTGATGAATATCAATAGCATTGTCGGTCGACGCTAAGTCAATCGCTTGACCACCACACATGCCTCGATAGCCGCCTGCTTTAGCGATGCAACTCAATAGTTTGATGCGCTGGCTGTCAGCATAGGCAGACAATTCGCATTGGGTTAACAGCTCAAAGGCTAGCGTTTGTAGTGCATCGCCGGCCAGAATGGCGGTCGCCTCATCAAACTTGATGTGACAGGTAGGCTGACCGCGACGCAAATCGTCATCGTCCATAGCGGGTAAATCATCATGCACCAGAGAATAGGCATGAATGCACTCAATCGCAGCAGCGACAGGCAAATAGTCTTGTTCTTCAACGTTTAGCGTTTGAGCCGTAATCGCGCTGAGTAATGGACGCATGCGCTTACCGCCCACGAGCAATGCGTATCGCATGGCGTCTTTTAGCTTCGGTGCATGATCGGGCAGAGCATCGACAGCGTATTGCAGATACTGGTCAACAGCGGCTCTGACGTGACCGTGCAGCGCCGTGAGGTTAGCTTCACTCATCGTTGTTGTCGAAGTCTTGTAATTCAGACTGGCCGTTTTCCGCCATTAAAATTTGTACTTTTTGTTCTGCTGCCGCCAAGGTCGCTTGGCCTTGTTTGGCGAGATTCACGCCGCGCTCAAATTGTTCTAACGCGGTTTGCAGAGGAACTTCTCCTTGTTCTAGTGAATGAACGATTTTTTCAAGTTCTTCAATCGTTTGTTCAAAATTTTGTGGTTCTGCAGCTTTGTCAGTCACCCGAATAGCCTTTACTGGGTTGCTTTAGATTACCGCGCACATTACCGAAGGCGTGTGGGGTGGTCAATGCTCTCGTGAAAAACTTAATTCCCCGAGTGTAGAAATCTCTGCTATGGTCGATACAATGGCAAGAGTATATAGCCTATTCAGGCGCGATATACTCCATGGAATACCGTTGTTTTTTCAGCAAATTAGGAGTCACATGTGGATTTAGCAACCGTCATAGGCATTCTTGGTGCTATAGGTTTCGTTGTGATGGCGATGGTACTTGGTGGCGATCTATCCATGTTCATCAACATTCCATCCGTACTGATTGTATTTGGCGGTACGATATTTGTTGTACTTTCGCAGTACACGCTGGGACAATTTTTCGGCGCAGGCAAAATCGCCGGCAAAGCCTTTATGTTCAAGATTGAATCTCCCGATGATTTGATTGAAAAAATTGTCGAAATGGCTGACGCAGCGCGCAAAGGCGGTTTTCTCGCTTTAGAAGAGGCAGAGATAGAAAATGCCTTTATGCAAAAGGGCGTGGACATGCTGGTTGACGGCCATGATATTGATGTCGTGCGCGAAACCCTGGCGAAAGATATTAGTATGACTACGCAACGTCACGAGTTTGGTGCCTCGATATTCAAAGGGATGGGAGATGTAGCTCCGGCGATGGGGATGATCGGTACATTGATTGGTCTGGTTGCGATGTTGTCTAACATGGATGACCCTAAAGCGATTGGCCCGGCAATGGCGGTAGCCTTGTTAACGACCTTGTACGGTGCGTTCTTTGCGAACGTTATATGCTTACCCGTAGCGGCTAAACTTACCAACCGAACAGACGAAGAAAAGCTGAATCAATCATTAGTCTTGGACGGAATTGTGGGTATTGCAGATGGCCAAAATCCACGTGTCATCGAAGGAATTCTGAAAAACTACTTGGCGGCCAGCAAGCGCGCTGAAACGACTGACGAAGAGTAGAGGTTTCGATGGAAGAAGAATGTCCTAAATGCCCCCCGAAGGTCTCCCGCCATGGATGGGAACCTTCGCGGATTTGATGTCTCTATTGATGTGCTTCTTCGTATTGTTGCTGGCGTTCTCAGAGATGGATGTACTCAAATTCAAACAAATTGCGGGTTCCATGAAATTTGCCTTCGGTGTGCAAAACAAGATTGAAGTAAAAGACATTCCTAAAGGGACCAGCGTGATTGCGATGGAGTTCCGCCCCGGTCGCCCTGACCCAACGCCAATCGAAAACATCCAGCAACAAACGATAGAAATGACTCAGCAAATGCTGGAGTTCCAAGCGGGTGATGAAGACTCTGCGGGTGGACGTCAAAAGCAAAGAGGAACACAGCGCGGCGGTCAGGCACAACAAACGGCAACTGACCAATCCGCCGCGTCTCAAACTCAGCAAGCAGCTCAAGAGCAAGTTAATGAGATGCTTAAGAAAGTTGCGCAACAATTGGAGAAACAAATTGTCGATGGCTCGATCGAAATGGAATCTCTGGGCCAACAGATTACCATTCGGATTCGAGAGAATGGCTCGTTCTCAGCAGGCTCTGCATTTTTACAACCACAGTTCATTCCAATTATCAGGACTATCGGCGAACTACTAGCCGAGATGCCGGGAGAAATCGAGGTCTCAGGACACAGCGATAGCCAGCAAATTTCGAACGAGCTCTATCGTTCCAATTGGGATTTATCCGCGCAACGCGCCGTTGCTGTGGCGGAAGAATTGCGCAGAGCCCAAGGCTTTGATGAATCCCGCATGTCGGTGGTGGGACGCGCAGATACCGCGCCGTTGATAGACGGGGAGGAAGCTGACGCGCGTTCGCGAAACCGTCGGGTGGAAATTGTGATCAACCAGGGCAAGCCGTTGATGTCGAATCCAATTTCTGTGATTGAAGGTACTGACAATGGCTAGCGCTGGCTAGCCTCTAGCTATCTAGCCGCGCGAGCGGCGCTCAACAATGCCTCAAACTCATCGCCGTTGACCGGCATAATAGATAACCGATGGCCCTTCTTGACGAGACCGATGTCGGTAATCTCAGGCATGGCCTTGATGGTTTTTAAAGGCAAAATTTCTGGAAAGGTTTCGACGTACTCAACTTCAACGGTGATCCATCGCGGTGTTTCAGGTGATGACTTGGGATCGTGATAGCGAGATTCCGGATCAAATTGTGTCGGGTCGGCAACGTCTGTTTTAGATACACGGGCAAGACCGGCGATGCCTACGTTTTTACAACTTGAGTGATAGATAAACACCGAATCGCCGAGTTTAACATCGTCTCGCAAAAAATTGCGCGCCTGATAATTTCGAATCCCATCCCAAATTTCACGTTGTTGAGGACAGGCTTCGAGGTCATCGATACTAAACGTATCTGGTTCTGTCTTAAACAACCAGGCGCCGCTGTGTTTCATAATGTCTATTTACCTGTTCAGTGCTCCATTGAAGCCGGGCTTAGAGAGCACGAGTTGCACAGTACTGATGGTGCGCTCTAAGAAACCACCTTCACAATAGTTCAAGTAATACTGCCACATTCGAGCGAAGCGGTCATCATAACCATGCTTCTCAAGCTCATCACGGGCCGATTGAAACGCAGTGTGCCAATCACGTAGTGTTTGGGCGTAATCCAACCCAATATCGTGTAAGTCGCGAATCATCATATCGGTGTGCTGTTTTAGTGTATTATTCATGACGTGCTGAGAGGGCAGGAAACCACCCGGGAAAATATGTTTCTGTATGAAGTCAACGCTGCGGGAATAACTGTCATAGCGTCTGTCGTCGATGGTAATTGCTTGCAGTACCATCAAACCGCTGCGGTGCAACAGTGAAGAACACTTAGCGAAAAAGTTATTCAGATACTCTTTCCCAACCGCCTCAATCATCTCGATCGACACTAGCTTGTCGTACTTACCTTCAAGCAAACGATAGTCTTTCTTCAACAAGGTGACTTGCTGCTCTAAACCTTCTTTCTCGACCCACTGCTTTGCGTAGGCATATTGCTCTTCTGAAATTGTAGTGGTGGTCACTTTACAGCCGTAGTGTTTTGCTGCATATACCGCAAGGCCGCCCCAACCCGTGCCAATTTCGAGTAAATGATCGTGTGGCGTCAATTGGAGTTTGTCACAAATACTTTTTAGCTTGTGCTGTTGCGCCTCTGCCAGCGAAGTATTCGGATCCGGATAGATTGCAGAAGAATACATCATGCTTTCGTCAAGAAAACGCGTGTACAACGTATTGCCGAGGTCATAATGTGCGGAGATGTTTTTCTTGGCTTGAGATTGAGAATTTCTATTTAAGAAGTGTTTCACCTTCCAGGCGGGCAATGATAACCACTTAAATTTGGCTTCCCACTTGTCTAAGGTCGGTAGGTTTCGAGCAAAAATTCGGATGACATTGGTCAAGTTTGGCGTCGTCCAGAGGCCGTCGGTGTAGGTTTCGCCCGATGCAACACTGCCGCCTAACAGCAAGTGACGGTAAGCTACGGGGGATTGAATGTCGACTTCGGCTTTTAAATCGCTGCTAGCATCGCCGTAAACAGCGACCAGAGAACCGCGTTCTTTGATCGTGATTTGGCCATGGGGTAAAGAGGATAAAACGTTGAGGAAGATGGCTTTACACGTTTTGTGCATCCAACTCATTTGTTCTTCAAATACGATAACCTGTTCACCATGTGACATGATCAGTATTCCTTGTTATTGCTAGGGTAAGAGTAAAACGGCACTCGCTTGATAAATAGTTTCAGCGCCTGCCAATAAATACCTGCGACCGTTTTTATTGTCATACTTGGTATAGATAACATTACGTTTGTCATGGACTTTGAGTTCAATGACATTTTTGTCATGTTGATTGCTGCAGTGAAATGGCGTTGCTCTTGATAACAAGACAAAGCGAGTTTCATGTGTTCATTGGGTTGTTGTACCGACCAGCGGTAAACCATGTCCATCGGATTAAAAGGTGAGACGTGAAAGGCTTTTTCCGTAGGTGCTTGCTGGTCTAGGTCAACCAAATAATGGTGGCGCTTGTTCCAGGGAGTATTGCTAACTTCCGCTAGCATGTGGGTGTAATGCCCCAACTGATTGCGGACAAAGTAAAAGTTAACCGGGCTGAAATACAGTCCAAAAACGCGCACTTGTCCCAACATAAAGACGTCACCTTGTAAGTCTTCGGCGCCCAGCTCATGACATCGTTTAAGCACTTCTGCGGACAACGATCGTGAAGGGTCGCCAAGGTAGTCGCCGCGTTTGAAGACCGCGGGGCCAAATCCCGCTGATTTGAAACCAGCCACTTGCGTAGCGACTTGATCTACTTCATCCAGTTTTAACCAGAATAAGAAAATGTTGTAGGTGAATTCATGCTGCTTGGGCACAACCCGCTGGTGATAAACTTCACCTCGGTAGATTGCGCTTTCTAGCCTAGCAGCACTCAAAGTGTTTCTCCAAAGCGTTGGCATACGTCCAAGGCACTGCGCACTCCATCCTCATGGAAGCCGTTGTACCAATAAGCGCCGCAAAAGTGCATGCCGTCAATACCGCATATTTCTGCACGACGTTGTTGTGCGTCGACCATTGCCAAGTTGTATTGTGGATGCGCATAGCGATACTGGCCGAGAATTTTATCGGGGTCGATTGCTGCAGTGTTATTCAATGTGACACAAAACGTCTTTGACGCGCTCAACCGCTGGAGGATATTCATATTATAGGTGACTGACGCTGGTTTTTCGTTTTCGCCGTTTTCGCCTTTGATAAGATAATTCCAGCTTGCCCACGCGAGTGGGCGCTTTGGCAAGATCGCTGTGTCTGTATGCAGAACGACATCATTCATCGCATACGGAATGGCGCCAAGCACAGATTGCTGGGCTTCACTCGGGTTATCGAGCATGGCGAGTGCTTGGTCACTGTGACAGGCAAATATCACTTCGTCAAAAATTGTGTCCTCTTGATTTACAGCTGCAACGCTATATCCCTGCTCGAGCTTGGTCACCTGATTGACGGGGGAATTTAGCTTAATCTTATCTTTGAACCCTGCAGTAAGGGGCGCAATGTACTGATTCGAGCCACCGATAATCGTATACCACTGTGGTCTATCGGTGATATTAAGAAGTCCGTGGTTGTTAAAAAACTGCAAGAAGAACCGTAACGGGAAACCTTTGGTGTCTTCCACGGAAGACGACCATATTGCCGCACACATTGGCAGAATATAGTTATTTACAAACACATCACTCAAGCCAAGTTGTTTGATATACCCAATGAGTGTTTGATTTTCGTCGACGTTGGCGATATCCAAAGCCTTACACGCCTTATTAAACGTTAAAATGTCTCGCACCAAACGAATGAACTTAGGTCTGACTATGTTTCTGCGCTGGGCAAACAAACTATTTAGATTGTTACCGTTGTATTCAAGATTCTCACTGAGGTTTTTAACGCTAAAACTCATTTCTGTCGGTTGGCTTTTAACCCCGAGTTTGTCCATCAGCTTAATAAAATTTGGGTACGTCCAATCATTAAACACAATGAAACCGGTATCGATCGCAAACTGTTGCCCATCAACCTCAATGTTTTTGGTTGCAGTGTGACCTCCGATGTAATCATTGGCCTCGTAAACGGTCACGTCATTGTTTCGATGTAACAGGTGTGCACAGGTAAGGCCGGATATACCGGTTCCGATTATCGCTATTCGTTTGCTCATTGTTTTCGTTTACCTCGTTTCATCGAGCGTTTCATTGATAATGACAGGTTACGCTGGAGGCTTGCTGGCAATAAATTCAGGAAGCGTAAAATCAGGCTGAAACGAGTCGGAAAATAGACTGAAGAGGCACGTTTTTCGATGCCATTGAGCATGTCATTTACGGCTTCATCAACGGTGATCTTCATCGGCATGGCAAAATCGTTTTTATCGGTTAGTGGTGTAACGACAAATCCTGGTGATACCGTTTGTACGTCAATGCCATCATGTGCAAGGTCGACCTCTAAGCTTTTGCTGAAGTAATAAAGCGCGGCCTTGCTTGCCCCGTATGCTTGACTTCTGGTGAAAGGAAGCAGTCGCGCCAAAGAGTCAACGATCACGATTTGGTTGCCGGTCTTTAGATTGGCACGCAGTGCTGCGACGCAGTTTACGACGCCGAAGAAGTTTGGCTCGAAAACCCGGCGAAACATCGCGGGTTCGATCGCATCTGTATCGACATATTCACATGTACCCGCGTTTAATACTGCAATGTCACACTGGACGCCTGCCAATGCCGCTCGGGTCGCATGTTCATCAGTTACGTCAAACTGCAAAGTCGAGATATTATCGGTTGCGTCTAGCTGAGCGAGTTTATCGGCGTTTCGCCCGCAAGCGATTACGTTATAACCGCGGCTCGCGGCTAACCTCGCCAGCCCTTCGCCAATGCCAGAGGTCGCACCGGTGACGAGTAATGTTGTGCTCATTGCAACTTTCCTTTCACTTTACGAACAAAATAACCAAGCAAAGGGACATGCTCATATGCGAGTTGGCCCATATCATAATAGTCGCGGTGATAGGTCACGTAGTCACCTTCTGTTCTAGCGACTGTAATCCCATCCACGACAATTGGGTTATTAGTTTTCAACGAGGACGAAACAAAACGCATTTGCCATTCGGCGACAAATTCGTCGTCCGACAACGACTTGATTGAGTGGATCGTAAAGTCGCATGACGTTGTCCCTTTTAACAGACGGCCAAAATACTGGGTAACGGTTTTGATTCCGTGATGTGTCGCTATTGGGTCGATAAATTCGATGTTTTGACTGTAAACATCAGATAAACCGCTTATATCCTTTTTGCTAAGCCCTTGATAAAAATTACGAAATTTTTCTATTACCGTCATTTCAATTCAACTTGTATCAATAATGATATAGATACATTACAAATCCTGTTGCAGATCATGAAGTTAAAAATTTTTAATTCATGATGAAAAGCGATCCAAGTTGGCTCAAGTGGCGTAAAGGAAGCATATAACTTTAATTTGGTAAGGAATTTTGCAAACGTTACCCTTGTTTCCACTCTCTGCGCACCTTCTTCCTGGCGGTAGAATGGCGCTCAGGATTTTCGAACCGCGCTACGTTCGAATGGTCAAAACTGTGTGTGCTGAAGATTCGGTGTTCGTCGTGTGCATGCTTAAATCTGACGGAGACAAAGACCTAAACACGCACATTCACAAAGTCGGAACCGTTGGCAAAGTCGTCGACTTTGACGTCTTAGAAGACGGTTTATTGGGCATAACCGTAGAAGGGCTGCACTGCGTGAGCGTCAGCAATATCAGCACGGAGCAAGACGGTTTGCGGATCGGCGATTGCGAACAGATGGGTCAGTGGTCGTGTGACATTACTGCCCCTGAGATCGATCCGATGAACGAACGATTGCAAGAGATATTCGAAAAGTATCCGGAGGTCAACGCGTTGTACAATCAACCAAAATTTGATGATCCCATATGGGTGATTCATCGCTGGTTAGAATTATTGCCAGTTGACGCCTCGCAAAAACAGCATTTTTTAGAGCAAAAAGATTGCGGAAAAGTGCTAAAATTTTTAAGAGAGCTAATTGAGTGATCGAATTTCTCTGAACACCGTATAAGTTACTAAAAGGTGTGAAGAGATTATTACATGCTAGTCGGAATACCGTTGGAATCGAAACAAGCGAGACCCACAAGACCCATTGACTGCGCTGAAGAGATGTCGGCCTATCTAGTTGAGGTTGCGACAGAGCGAAGTAAAGTCGCGTTTGCTAAAATATTCAGTTATTTTGCGCCACGCCTGCGTTCATATGCACTCAAACAAATGGGTAACGAAGCACTTGCGATGGAACTCGTGCAAGATACGATGTCCAACGTCTGGCAGAAAGCGCATTTGTTCAATGCCGAGAAAGGCTCCCCTTCGACTTGGATATTTACGATAGCGCGTAACATTCGCTTCGATATGTTGCGCAAGCTTCAAAACCGCAAAGAAGATATATGCTCAGATGACTTATGGCCAGTTTTGTGCGAACAGACCGCTGACGCTAATGAGACATCCCTCGAAGAGCAAGTCACCCTCGAACAGTTAGGACATTTGTTTGACGCGTTGCCAGTAAAACAACGTGTCGTTATTGAAGCGATTTACATCGACGGTAAATCGCAACAAGAAGTTGCTGACGAATTAGAGATTCCATTGGGTACGGTTAAAAGCCGAACACGCTTGGCTCTGCAGCGACTTAAGGATATGATTCAACAGTATGATTAATTTCCATCCAACTACAGAGCAACTTAAAGCGTTCGCTGCGGGCAACCTCCCGGCGGCCGAAGCACTAGTTGTATCCGCGCACTGTGATATGTGTGAAAAATGCCAGAAACTGGTAAAGGCATACAGCAAACAACTTGCGCAGGAAGCATTTGCCGAAGCGTCGCTCGACCCCAAACTAGAGTCCATGATGGCAGACATCATGCAACAGCCTATTGCCGAACGGCCGCAGCTAAGCATTCCTGCCCAAGATTCCATCGAGCTAGATGGACGTTCATTTCGTGTACCACGCGCACTGCGCCGCTACGTAAGGCAGACCGGCAACTGGTCATCACTTGTTGGTAAGTTATGGCAAGCACCTGTTGATATGGGCGAAATTGGCGTGTCCAATTTCATTTATATGGAAAAGGGCGGCCGAGTACCTGAGCATACACATAAAGGCTCAGAGTTTACCTTGGTCATCAATGGCGAATTCAGTGATGGCATTGCCAACTATGACTCAGGTGATTTCATCGCATTGGATGGCGAGCATACGCATGCGCCGATGTCAGAGGCCGATGAGGGCTGTCTAGTGTTCAGCATCGTGGACAAGCCGCTGCATTTCACATCGGGTATTGCACGACTGTTAAACCCGTTTAGTCACTTATTCTTTAAATAGCTGTTATAAAGCTAGAAATAAAAAGGCGCCAACAGGCGCCTTTTTTACGTTCATACTTGTCTTAACTGATAAAGTCGCTGTCTGGATAGTTAAGCTTCAAGGTTTTCAAGGCATTTTCTTTCAGATCTTGGAGATCAAGTTGGTCATAGCAGGCAACCATGATTTCCAGCGCTTGCTGTACTTGACTCGAATCTGGGTAGTGCTCAAGCACGTAACGGCCGCGGTTCGCCGCAGCAACATAAGCCTGGCGTCGCATGTAAAAGCGTGCAATGGCGATTTCGTAACTAGCCAATCGATTTTTGATAAATAGCATACGTTGGCGAGCATCTGCTGCATATTTACTGTCTGGGAACTTTTCGATTAAGCGGCGGAAGTCTTCAAACGCCTCGCGAGATTTACTGGGATCGCGGTCGGAGCGGTCAATGTTAAGTAAATCTTGAAACAAATTGTTGTCAGTATCCATGTTGGTCAGACCGCGCATGTAGTGAGCGTAGTCAACGTCTGAGTGGTTTGGATTTAGACGAATAAAGCGATCGATTGTCGCTAGCGCTTGGTCAGGTTTACCTGATTTGTAGTAGCTGTAAATCATGTCCAATTGGACTTGATGAGATAGAGGGCCAAATGGGAAGCGCGAATCTAGCTCACTTAGAGTGGTTGCAGCGCCCGCGAAGTTACCAGCATCCATTTGGCTCTTTGCTTGGTCATAGATGCTTTGTGCACCTTGATTAGCAGCGATTACTTGCTCTTCGTTGTCAGAGGAGCTACATCCTGCCAGCGCTAAAGCGCCAGAAACACATAGCGCTTGTAAAATCTTTTGATACTTCATTCAATCTTCCTATTCAAAGCGACGAGTGCATCGCTTTATGCTTGGCGCATATTCTAGCGCAACCATGATTGTGTTGCCTAGACCATGTTAACGATAATCTGCTTTAGTCTGTCGACTGATTATCTATTGTTGCAAACGTCTGCCGTGCTTGAGATCATATGCCAAATCTTTTCTTTGAGTCGTTATGAGCGAAACACAAAAATTAATTCAACTCGATGCTGAGACGGACATATCCGTGCACGGTTTACGATTAGATCAGGCAATTGCCAATTTGTTCCCTGAATATTCGCGTTCTAAATTGAAAACATGGATATTAGATGGACTGGTAAAAGTAGACGGACAGGTCTGGACTGTTCCTCGACAAAAGTTAGAGGGCTTCGAACGGATTGAAATCAATGCCGTTGCCGAAGTCCAAGTCGAGCATCAAGCGGAGCCTATTGAGCTTGATGTCGTATTTGAAGACGACCATATCTTGGTAATCAATAAACCGGCAGATTTGGTTGTTCATCCTGGTGCGGGTAATGCTCAGGGGACAATCTTGAATGCGTTATTGGCCAAGGTCCCAGAGATCGATACTGTACCCAGAGCCGGCATTGTGCATCGTTTAGACAAAGATACGACAGGCCTTATGGTGGTTGCAAAGACATTAGAAGCACAAACGCACTTGGTTGACCAACTGCAATCTCGCACGATGAGTCGCGAATACGAAGCTGTCGTTATGGGCAACCTGGTGGCGGGTGGATTGGTCGATCAACCGATTGGCCGACACGCGACCAAGCGCACGTTAATGGCGGTGCGCGAGACGGGTAAACCGGCCACGACCCACTATCGCGTTATGAAGAAGTTTCGCTCGCATACACACTTACGCTTGAAATTGGAGTCGGGCCGCACACACCAAATACGCGTTCACATGGCGTATATCAAACACCCGATCGCAGGTGATCAAACTTATGGAGGACGCCCGCGTTTGCCTAAAAATGCGAGTGAAGAATTGGTCAATTGTTTACGCCAATTCAAACGACAGGCATTGCACGCGGCGCAGTTATCTCTTTATCACCCGATGACTGAAGAATGGATGAGTTGGCAGGCGCCTCTGCCTGAAGATATGCAGAATTTACTTAAACTGCTCGAGCTAGACACGCTTAGGCACGGTCTGGATGATTAACCAGTCCGGAATTGAGCCAATTAATTTTGTCCCCTGTGACAAAGTCCTGGCATACACGACTAATCGCGACGGCGGAGTCAGTGAAGGTGAGTTTGCTAGCTTAAATGTTGGCGATCACGTTGGCGATAGCCCAAATGCTGTTGCCACCAATCGAGATCGACTCCCGTTTGCACCACGGATCCACTGGCTGAAGCAAACCCACAGTGATCGAGTGGTTGAGTTGCCCAGTGAACAGTACACAGCTGACGCAGCGTATACCCGACGGAATGACTGTGCCTGTGCTGTAATGACCGCGGATTGCGTGCCCGTGTTGTTAGCCGATGCTAGTGGGAATACTGTGGCAGCTATCCACGCAGGATTACAGGGATTGAAAAACGGTATTATTCACAACACGGTGGAGCGGGCATTTTCCAACGTCAATCGCAGTCAAATATTTGCTTGGATAGGTCCGCATATTAGCGTTGCGCACTACGAGTTACCCGATGCTGAAGGACGGCCTTTTGCAGCTGTTCCAGCAGCAGTAACACCCTCGAAAAATGACGGTAAAATCATGTTGGACTTGGGCAAGATTGCCGGATTCCAATTGCGCCGAGACAATATTCACGAGATCCAAATCGACGGTCGGTGCACGTATGCAGAAGCACAAAAACTCTTTTCCTATCGGCGCTCATCACATCGTGGCGAACCTAACTGTGGCCGTATGGTCAGCGTGATTATGAAGACTCCTGCTGTATAGAAATTGTACAAAAAACGGATCGGTAAACTTGAATAAACTGCAATAAATACCCACATAGACAGTAATTCGAAAACGATTGTGGGGAATTTCATGCGTTTAGATCGTTTCACAAGCAAGTTTCAACTTGCGATTTCAGATGCTCAGTCTTTGGCATTGGGCCGCGACCATCAATTTATAGAGCCTGTCCACTTGATGACAGCGTTGCTTAACCAGCAAGGCAGCTCCATTCGAACTTTACTCGAGCAAGCTGGGGTAAATGTAAATGCTTTGCGCTCAACTTTGTCTCAAGCAGTTGACCGCCTACCTCGAGTAGAGGGCGTTGGCGGCGATGTGCAGTTGGCAAAATCGTCAGTGGTACTGCTAAACCTGTGCGACAAAATCGCTCAGCAACGAAAAGATGAATACATCACCTCCGAGATTTTTGTTTTAGCGGCCTTGCAGGATAAAGCGACGCTGGGTGAATTACTTAAACAGGCTGGCGCCACCGAAACAGGTGTTAATCAAGCGATCGAAAACATGCGTGGAGGTCAAAAGGTCACTGACCCGAACGCTGAAGATGTGCGCCAAGCCTTGGAGAAATATACGACCGATCTGACCGAACGTGCAGAGCAAGGTAAGCTCGATCCCGTTATTGGGCGTGATGATGAAATTCGTCGTACTGTCCAAGTTTTACAGCGTCGAACCAAAAACAATCCAGTCCTAATCGGTGAACCTGGTGTCGGGAAAACCGCGATTGTAGAAGGACTAGCGCAGCGTATTGTCAATGGCGAAGTGCCAGAGGGCCTGAAAAATAAGCGTGTTTTGTCACTCGACATGGGCGCTTTAGTTGCTGGCGCTAAATATCGTGGTGAGTTTGAAGAACGATTAAAAGCGGTCTTAAACGAATTATCCAAGGAAGAGGGGCGTGTCATTCTGTTTATCGACGAGCTTCACACCATGGTCGGGGCCGGTAAGGCCGATGGTGCGATGGACGCCGGGAATATGTTGAAACCGGCATTGGCGCGCGGTGAATTGCATTGCGTCGGCGCCACCACGCTGGATGAATATCGCCAGTATATCGAAAAAGATGCCGCGCTTGAGCGCCGCTTTCAAAAAGTGCTCGTCGACCAGCCGAGTGTAGAAGATACCATTGCAATACTGCGCGGCTTGAAAGAGCGTTATGAATTGCATCATTCTGTAGACATTACCGACCCGGCAATTGTGGCCGCGGCGACCTTGTCCCAGCGCTACATCAGCGATCGCCAACTACCAGATAAAGCGATCGATTTGATTGATGAGGCAGCGTCGAGTATTCGTCTCCAGATTGATTCTAAACCCGAAGAAATGGACCGCTTGGAACGTCGTATCATTCAATTGAAGCTCGAAGAGCAAGCACTTGCCAAAGAGACCGATGATGCCAGTCATAAGCGTCTCGAGGTAATCGAGCTCGAGCGTGAACAACTGGAAATGAAATACGCCGACTTGGATAAAGTATGGAAGCAAGAAAAAGACGCGATGCAAGGAACTCAGTCGCTTAAATCAGAGCTTGAGCAAGCTAAATTGGATTTGGAGATTGCGCGACGCGCATCTGATCTAAGTCGGATGTCCGAGTTGCAGTACGGTCGGATCCCTGAGCTTGAACAACGTATTGAAAAAGCTGCGGAAAACGAAAACATTGAAACTCAATTGCTCAAGAATAAAGTGACTGATACTGAGATAGCAGAAGTCTTGTCGCGCTGGACCGGTATTCCGGTCTCCAAAATGCTTGAGGGCGAACGTGAAAAACTGCTGCGCATGGAAGAGTCATTGCATCATCGCGTGGTCGGACAGCAAGAGGCGGTTAATGCTGTATCCAACGCCATCAGACGCTCTCGCGCCGGTCTTGCCGATCCAAATCGCCCGATTGGTTCATTCTTGTTCCTAGGACCGACCGGTGTGGGTAAAACAGAATTGTGTAAATCACTCGCCAGTTTTTTATTCGATTCTGAGCAAGCCATGGTGCGTATTGATATGTCTGAATTCATGGAAAAACACAGTGTTTCGCGACTCGTTGGCGCACCGCCAGGATATGTCGGTTATGAAGAAGGTGGTTATTTAACCGAAGCGGTCAGACGCAAGCCATATTCAGTCATCTTGTTGGATGAAGTCGAAAAGGCCCACCCCGATGTGTTCAACATTTTACTGCAAGTACTCGATGATGGGCGCCTGACTGACGGACAGGGGCGCACGGTAGACTTTAAAAATACCGTAGTGATTATGACGTCTAATTTAGGCTCAGATATCATCCAAGACAAACACGAAGAGAGTCAGTATGAGCAAATGAAGTCGATGGTCATGTCGGTTGTTGGCCAACATTTCAGACCTGAGTTTATCAATCGCGTGGATGATATCGTTGTATTCCATCCACTTGGCCGAGAGCAAATTAAGTCAATTGCGCTTATTCAGCTTGCGGGTCTACGCGAGCGGTTAGTCGAAAAAGGCTATAAGTTGGAATTATCCGGAACCGCATTGGACAAAATTGCGGAAGCCGGGTTTGACCCAGTCTATGGCGCTAGGCCACTGAAACGCGCGATTCAAACGGAAATTGAAAATCCGCTGGCTCAGCAAATACTGTCTGGACAATTGCTACCGGAAAGTACGATTAAAATCGATTCTGATGAAAACGGGATTAAGTTTTCCTCACATGACTGAGCGCAGCTCACAGGGTCGTCCAAAAGACGATCCTGTGAGTGCATATGTCCATGAATCAGGTTATGCTAGGCGCATGTTTTTTAAGGACAATGACTGCGGCTATGGCGCTTTCTCAGCGATTTTTCCCCTCGTTCAAACATCTTATTGTCATTACAGCACTAGGAACTTCTCAGCATCTATTGGCTGACACTTCGGCTTATGAGAGTGCGCTTGCAGATATGCAACAAGGAGATGTGAGCAGTGCAGTCATAAAGATTAAAAACCTATTACAAGAAACGCCCGACAATATTCCCGCACGAATCCTTTACGCTGAAATACTGCAACAATACGGAGAGTTTGCTGCAGCTCAGGAACAGTACGAGCGAGCTATATCGCTTGACGTTGATGAAAACCTTGTGATTGTGCCGCTAGCCAGACTTATGTTGTTGCGAGGTGAGTATCGAGCATTAATCGGCTCCATAGAAGTAGGCGGCAGGCCAGACGATATTCAGGCGGCATTGTTGCTGATACGGGGAGATGCTTTTCTAAAATTACGGGATTTGGACGGTGCAGAGCAATCCTATCGTCGCGCAAATGCGTTGTTGCCGGGTGACATCACTGCTCAACTAGGGTTTGCACAAATAGCGTTGCAAAAAAACGATTCTGCGTTGTTTGAGCAGCTAATAGAGAAAGCCAAAATTCAGCACCCGGACAACGGTGTTGTGTGGTATTTACAGGGTACTTATTTACAGCAACAACGCGATGAGGTAGCCGCGATAGAAGCATACTCTCGAGCCATTGCTTTACAACCCGACTTGTTCGACGCGCGTAAGAGCAGAGCCGCAGTCTTATTGGATCAGAATAGAGTGGATCTGGCCATGCTGGATGTTGATTTCATGCTTGCAGAGACGTCAGACGATCCTTATACACTTTTTCTAAAGGTTCTTGGTCTGCGTAAGCTAGAACAATTTGACGTTGCCGATGCAATGTTGGATGACCTAAAAAATAAGATGAGCTTAGTTCCCGATGATGTTTTGGCGCAGCATTTTGAGTTACGCCGAGCGAAAGCAATGACCGATTTTTATCTCGGCAACTATTCAGAGGCTATACGTCAATTAAGACAATTGATTAGTTTGCAACCTCAGAATTATGCTCTGCGCGTGACAATCTCTAATGCGTTGGCAGCGCAAAATCGAAACCGCGAGGCGTTGGAACACTTATCCTTAATTCCGCTTAATATAATGAGCTTAAATAGTGTCCGAGCATACATTACGGCGCTGTTTGAAAGTGACAAAGACTTGGAGTTAATCAGTGTTTACGAACGTCTATCGGAGACGTTGCAAAAAGATACTCTAATCAGCAAATTCACAACGCTGGCAAAAATTAACGCCAATCAGTTTCAACCTCAATCAGGACAGGCTGGTGACGCATCAACGGATGAATTGCTGGTGAAAGGGTATGGACTACTTTCAAGTGGCGATAAGGATGCGGCCCATGTTGTTGCTCAACAAATTGAAAGCCGAGCAGATCAGAAACTTGAAGCACTAAATTTCGTAGGCTCCTCTTACCAAGCGCAAGGACAGCTTGAAATAGCGATGTCATTTTTTGAGCGCGCTAAGCAACTATCGCCGAATGATTTGTTAGTCAATCTCAATATTGCCCAGATATTCATTGAGCAGAAACGGCTAAATGCCGCAACGGAACTGTTGAATGAGCAGGTAGAGCTTTTTCCAGAGGACATCCGTGTATTGTTTTTGTTGGCAAGGATCGCGCAATTAGCAGGTGACCACATGGCGGCGGCTGATTATTACGAGCGCGTAAATACGGTGTCGCCACTCGAGCAAAATACCCTACTGAATTGGCTTGATGCGCTGCTGCTGAGTCAGCAATTTGATAAAGCTGGAGAAGTCGTTTACCAATTGGAGCAAATCAACAAATTTTCACCGGCTGTGCTGTTTGGCAAAGCTCAAGCACAACTGGGTGTTGCAGACTACCAAGGAGCGAATCGCTCGCTGCGGACACTGTTAGGTGCGGTCGGTAATTCTCCTCCTCACCTTATGCAAATTGGGAAAATGTTTGTTCGGCTGAGTAACGAGCAGGAAGTAGATGATGTTATTCAACGTTTGGAGCAGATTTCGGGGCAACGCGATAATGTTGACCGATTGCGTGTTGATTACCTGATTTTACGCAATGACTTAGCGGGTGCGGAAAACCTTGCAACGCGACTCACTCGTCGCACAAAAAATTCAACTGATTATCGACAATTAAGCGACATACAATTACGTCAGAATGATATTCAAAGCGCTATCTCCGCGGCCAAGCAAGCACATAGCGTCAGCGGGTCAGCCCAGCATTTACCGTATTTAACGTCTCTTTACTGGCGTGACAACCAACACTCTGCGATTAAGTCACTCTACACTCAGTGGTTAGCAGTAAATGACAGCGACCTGGCATCCCGCAGAGTATTTGCTAATTATCTGCAGCAAACTCAGGATTTTGATGCAGCCAAGGAACAATACCTTTCGGTGTTAGCGCTTGAATCTTCAGATCCTTTTAGCCTAATCAATTTGATGACCATGGATGTGATTCTGGGGAGCTTTGAGTCTGCAAGGCGATGGTTGGCTAAGGCCGATGAATCATTGCGCCAAGACCCCGTGGTAATGGACTTAGAAGGTTGGATCGTATTTCAACTGGGAGATAAGCAACACGGCTTGTCTTTAATGCGAGAAAGTTTTGTTCGAAATGCACGGAATCCACTTAACTTATATCACTTGGGCAATGCATTGATTGAACTGAATCGAGTGGACGAGGGGCAAGCAATGCTGAAGCGCTTTAAACAGCTGTCAAATCCTACTACTCAGATGTATCTTACGCGTTTAAACAACTAAGTAGTGAAAAGACCGTTCAAATCTGATTGAGTGATGAGATAAAAAAAGAGCCGCTAAAGCGGCTCTTTTTTCTTATGCGCTTATGCTTTGTTGCGCTTTGAACGAGCGAACACTAAACCCAAGCCGAGCAGCATGGCTGCGATGGTTGATGGTTCAGAAACGTTTTTGGCGGCACTAAACACAATATTATCGAAACCACCGGAACCCTGCATACGCAACACAAGGGTAGTGACATTCATTGCGTTATTGAATTGTTGGGTTAACCAACCACCGTCACCATCGTTATGAGTGGTGTTGAGCAGTGTCGGTGTCATGCTCTGCGAGCCAATTAACGTGTTTGACGCATCATAAAACCCAAATGCGCCTAATTGATTAGAGCCACTCTCCATATCGATCAAGTTAATTGAGTGTAGGTTGACAGGCTGACTAAAGTTTACAAATACCCATCCACCATGAGGGGCGCCGCTGCCGCCAATATAACGGTCGTCTGGATTTTTGCATGCCAATGTTCCTTTCGAGCTATCACATTGACCATTACTGTTTTTGTTCTCGTGAATGATAGCGATATTACCGCCAGTGTAATTTGATGCACGGCCATCACCGTTGTCTCGACCAACCTCTAAGTCATTATCAGCAGTTGGTCTGTGAGTGGTGTTAAATAAAACCAAATATGGCGCGTTCCAAAAAGAACCGTTTTTATTGTTGGAGTAATCTAGGGCTGTCTTACCGAAATCTAGTCCACTAAAACCGCTTACACCAGTCTGAGCAGACGTCCAGAACGTTACGTCGATACCGCCAAAAAGGTTGGTACCCGAATATTCATTGTCGATTACTTGACCCCAATTGCCCTGACCATTGCCAGGTGAAACGAAATTTGGATCGTTAAAATCGATGGTGTAGTTGTTTGAGTTTGTTGCAAACACCGGCGTTGATAACAATCCTGCTATCATCGCTGCTGCAAACGCCTTTATTAGCGGCTGGTTTTTCACGGTAGATTTTCCTAATTCAGTTCAATTAGCCCACTTCGCTACTTCCAAGGTTAGCGCGACTACGGGGCAAAAAAGGTATAAAAAACTATACAAAGGTGCTCAAAGCAAATACCGAACCATGTTTTATTTTGTATAAAAAACATATGGTTAGCATTGTATATTCTTCGTTGTGTAAAGATAGTTGACAGAAATAAGCGATTTTCAACATGTTGGAATGTTGCCGAAATGAGCCGTTACATAATCTGCGAGTAAAGCTTCGCCTTATATGCTGTGATATAATATAAGCCGTTTTTTTTTTAAGTAGTGTATTAATGAAGCGCAACAAAGGTATCTATCTATTACCTAATCTTTTAACTACTGCTGGACTGTTCTCTGGATTTTTTGCTGTGGTCTCTTCTATGAACGGGCGGTTCGAAGCAGCAGCGGTCGCAATCTTCGTCGCGATGATATTCGATGGTCTTGACGGCCGAGTTGCGAGGATGACCAATACGCAAAGTGAATTCGGTGCAGAATACGACTCTATGGCTGATATGGTCTCGTTTGGGGTCGCACCTGCGTTAGTTGCTTACAACTGGGGCCTAACGGAAATGGGTAAGCTAGGGTGGTTAGCTGCATTTATATATGTAGCAGGTGCCGCTTTGCGTCTAGCTCGCTTCAATACACAAGTAGGAATTGCGGATAAACGTTTCTTTCAAGGTTTGGCGAGTCCAGCAGCAGCAGCTGTGGTAGCCGGTCTAGTTTGGGTCGGGGTGGAATACGATGCAAATGGTAATGACTATGGCCTAATTGTGGCCATTGTTACCGGTCTCGCCGGGTTGCTAATGGTGAGCAATTTTAAATACAACTCATTCAAAGAAGTTAATTGGCATGGCAAGGTACCTTTTGTCGCATTACTCATCATTATGATGATATTCGTTATCGTTGCGACTGAACCTGCTTTGGTGTTGTTCATTGTATTCTCTTTATATGCATTGGCTGGTCCTATCAATACATTTAGAACAGTTGATAAGGTGACATTAGACGACGTCGTCGGTGACCATGAAGAAGACGAGGACTTTTTGACAAATAGTGAAGCGCAAATGAATGCAAACAGCGATTTTGAGCAAAAAGAAAGCGAAGTGAGCAAAAAGTAATCGCTTGAACCGTTTTTTTAAGTTTTTTTGCAAAAAGTGTTGACCCAATTCAAAAGGTCTGTAGAATGCGCGCTCGCTTCAACGGGAACACGTTGAGAACAAAACAAACAAACTTTGTTTAGTTTCTCGCCAAGCCTTGTGAGAAGCGGGTTTCAAGCAAATCGCTGAAAATAAAATTTCAAAAAAATGCTTGACTCTCAGATGCGACAATGTAGAATGCGCATCCCGCTTGAGGAGGTCACTAAGACACTTCAAGCAGCGACGAAAGTCGCAACGCTCTTTAACAATTTATAACAAGACAATCTGTGTGGGCACTCGTTAAGAGTGTCACAACGACAATTTATTTTTAGTTTCTGTTTACAGAAACGACGCAAGTATTCAATTGAAGAGTTTGATCATGGCTCAGATTGAACGCTGGCGGCAGGCCTAACACATGCAAGTCGAACGGTAACAGGATTAGCTTGCTAATCGCTGACGAGTGGCGGACGGGTGAGTAATACTTAGGGATCTGCCTTTGGGAGGGGGATAACCATTGGAAACGATGGCTAATACCGCATAACGTCTACGGACCAAAGGGGGCTTCGGCTCTCACCTGAAGAGGAACCTAAGCGAGATTAGCTAGTTGGTGGGGTAAAGGCTCACCAAGGCGACGATCTCTAGCTGTTCTGAGAGGAAGATCAGCCACACTGGGACTGAGACACGGCCCAGACTCCTACGGGAGGCAGCAGTGGGGAATATTGCACAATGGGGGAAACCCTGATGCAGCCATGCCGCGTGTGTGAAGAAGGCCTTCGGGTTGTAAAGCACTTTCAGTTGTGAGGAAAGGTTAGTAGTTAATACCTGCTAGCTGTGACGTTAACAACAGAAGAAGCACCGGCTAACTCCGTGCCAGCAGCCGCGGTAATACGGAGGGTGCGAGCGTTAATCGGAATTACTGGGCGTAAAGCGCACGCAGGCGGATTGTTAAGCTAGAGGTGAAAGCCCCGCGCTCAACGTGGGAATTGCCTTTAGAACTGGCAGTCTAGAGTTTTGGAGAGGGGAGTGGAATTCCAGGTGTAGCGGTGAAATGCGTAGAGATCTGGAGGAACATCAGTGGCGAAGGCGACTCTCTGGCCAAAAACTGACGCTCATGTGCGAAAGTGTGGGTAGCGAACAGGATTAGATACCCTGGTAGTCCACACCGTAAACGCTGTCTACTAGCTGTTTGTGAATTTAATTCGTGAGTAGCGAAGCTAACGCGCTAAGTAGACCGCCTGGGGAGTACGGCCGCAAGGTTAAAACTCAAATGAATTGACGGGGGCCCGCACAAGCGGTGGAGCATGTGGTTTAATTCGATGCAACGCGAAGAACCTTACCTACACTTGACATGCAGAGAACTTTCCAGAGATGGATTGGTGCCTTCGGGAACTCTGACACAGGTGCTGCATGGCTGTCGTCAGCTCGTGTCGTGAGATGTTGGGTTAAGTCCCGCAACGAGCGCAACCCTTGTCCTTAGTTGCCAGCATTGAGTTGGGCACTTTAAGGAGACTGCCGGTGACAAACCGGAGGAAGGTGGGGACGACGTCAAGTCATCATGGCCCTTACGTGTAGGGCTACACACGTGCTACAATGGCATATACAGAGGGAAGCGAGACAGTGATGTGGAGCGGACCCCTTAAAGTATGTCGTAGTCCGGATTGGAGTCTGCAACTCGACTCCATGAAGTCGGAATCGCTAGTAATCGCAGGTCAGCATACTGCGGTGAATACGTTCCCGGGCCTTGTACACACCGCCCGTCACACCATGGGAGTGGGATGCAAAAGAAGTAGCTAGTCTAACCTTCGGGAGGACGGTTACCACTTTGTGTTTCATGACTGGGGTGAAGTCGTAACAAGGTAACCCTAGGGGAACCTGGGGTTGGATCACCTCCTTACCTTAAGTCGATAGACATTTTTGATGCAGTGCTCACACAGATTGTTTTGTTATAATAGTGAAGGTCAATAGCCTTAATAAATACCTGTTAATCAGCGGTTATTTATTAAGGTTTTTTAAACCTTAATGTTCTTTAACAATATGGAAAAGCTGATATTAATTTAATCCAAGAGTAACTGATTGAATTGTTATTTTTAAAAATGACGGTTCTTTCAAGCGAAACTTGTATAGCTATGACGAAAGTCATAGCGCGATTAGCAAACGTCACGCATACAGCGGGTTTAAGTACCGCTTAGTGAGTCTGAATTCAAAAGGCAGACGCATTAGGGTTGTATGGTTAAGTGACTAAGCGTATACGGTGGATGCCTTGGCAGTTAGAGGCGATGAAGGACGTGTAAGTCTGCGAAAAGCTGTGGTGAGCTGACAAAACGCATTTGAGCCACAGATGTCCGAATGGGGAAACCCACCGCTTCGGCGGTATCTGCACCTGAATACATAGGGTGTAGAGGCAAACGAGGGGAACTGAAACATCTAAGTACCCTTAGGAACAGAAATCAATTGAGATTCCCCTAGTAGCGGCGAGCGAACGGGGAGCAGCCGATGAGTAATGTAGTAGTGGAACATGTTGGGAAGCATGGCGATACAGGGTGATAGCCCCGTACACGAAGGTGCATTATTCACATATTAAGTAGGTCGGGACACGTGTTATCTTGACTGAAGATGGGGGGACCATCCTCCAAGGCTAAATACTCCTAACTGACCGATAGTGAACTAGTACCGTGAGGGAAAGGCGAAAAGAACCCCTGTGAGGGGAGTGAAATAGAACCTGAAACCGTATACGTACAAGCAGTGGGAGCCCTTCGGGGTGACTGCGTACCTTTTGTATAATGGGTCAGCGACTTATATTTAGTAGCAAGGTTAACCGTTTAGGGGAGCCGTAGCGAAAGCGAGTGTTAACTGCGCGTCTAGTTGCTAGGTATAGACCCGAAACCCGGTGATCTAGCCATGGGCAGGTTGAAGGTTGAGTAACATCAACTGGAGGACCGAACCCACTAACGTTGAAAAGTTAGGGGATGACTTGTGGCTGGGGGTGAAAGGCCAATCAAACCGGGAGATAGCTGGTTCTCCCCGAAATCTATTTAGGTAGAGCCTCGGACGAACACCATTGGGGGTAGAGCACTGTTAAGGCTAGGGGGTCATCCCGACTTACCAACCCTTTGCAAACTCCGAATACCAATGAGTGCTATCCGGGAGACACACTGCGGGTGCTAACGTCCGTAGTGGAGAGGGAAACAACCCAGACCGCCAGCTAAGGTCCCAAAATATTGCTAAGTGGGAAACGATGTGGGAAGGCTAAGACAGCTAGGAGGTTGGCTTAGAAGCAGCCATCCTTTAAAGAAAGCGTAATAGCTCACTAGTCGAGTCGGCCTGCGCGGAAGATGTAACGGGGCTAAGCAATATACCGAAGCTGCGGCAGCATGTTTACATGCTGGGTAGGGGAGCGTTGTGTAAGTGGATGAAGGTGAATTGAGAAGTTTGCTGGACATATCACAAGTGCGAATGCTGACATGAGTAACGATAATGGGGGTGAAAAACCCCCACGCCGGAAGACCAAGGTTTCCTGTCCCATGCTAATCAGGGCAGGGTAAGTCGGCCCCTAAGGCGAGGCAGAAATGCGTAGTCGATGGGAAACGGGTTAATATTCCCGTACTTGTATAATCAGTGATGGAGGGACGGAGAAGGCTAGGCCATCGTGGCGTTGGTTGTCCACGTGAAAGGTCGTAGGCTGGAGACTTAGGTAAATCCGGGTTTCTAAGGCCGAGAACCGAGACGAGGCTCTACGGAGCTGAAGTGGTTGATGCCCTGCTTCCAGGAAAAGCTTCTAAACTTATGATTATACGAACCGTACCCCAAACCGACACAGGTGGTCAGGTAGAGAATACTAAGGCGCTTGAGAGAACTCGGGTGAAGGAACTCGGCAAAATAGTACCGTAACTTCGGGAGAAGGTACGCCCCTGTTTGTGATGGACTTGCTCCGTAAGCAGATGGGGGTCGCAGTGACCAGGTGGCTGGGACTGTTTATTAAAAACACAGCACTGTGCTAAATCGAAAGATGACGTATACGGTGTGACACCTGCCCGGTGCCGGAAGGTTAATTGATGGGGTTAGCGTAAGCGAAGCTCTTGATCGAAGCCCCGGTAAACGGCGGCCGTAACTATAACGGTCCTAAGGTAGCGAAATTCCTTGTCGGGTAAGTTCCGACCTGCACGAATGGTGTAACCATGGCCACGCTGTCTCCACCCGAGACTCAGTGAAATTGAAATTGCTGTGAAGATGCAGTGTACCCGCACCTAGACGGAAAGACCCCGTGAACCTTTACTACAGCTTGGCACTGAACATTGACCCTACATGTGTAGGATAGGTGGGAGGCTTTGAAACATTGTCGCCAGATGATGTGGAGCCGTCCTTGAAATACCACCCTTGTATGTTTGATGTTCTAACATTGGCCCCTTATCGGGGTTGTGGACAGTGTCTGGTGGGTAGTTTGACTGGGGCGGTCTCCTCCCAAATAGTAACGGAGGAGCACGAAGGTTAGCTAATCACGGTCGGACATCGTGAGGTTAGTGCAATGGCATAAGCTAGCTTAACTGCGAGACAGACACGTCGAGCAGGTACGAAAGTAGGTCATAGTGATCCGGTGGTTCTGAATGGAAGGGCCATCGCTCAACGGATAAAAGGTACTCCGGGGATAACAGGCTGATACCGCCCAAGAGTTCATATCGACGGCGGTGTTTGGCACCTCGATGTCGGCTCATCACATCCTGGGGCTGAAGTCGGTCCCAAGGGTATGGCTGTTCGCCATTTAAAGTGGTACGCGAGCTGGGTTTAGAACGTCGTGAGACAGTTCGGTCCCTATCTGGTGTGGGCGTTGGATGATTGAGGGGAGCTGCTCCTAGTACGAGAGGACCGGAGTGGACGAACCGCTGGTGTTCGGGTTGTTTTGCCAAAGGCATTGCCCGGTAGCTACGTTCGGAACGGATAACCGCTGAAAGCATCTAAGCGGGAAGCCGGCCCCAAGATGAGTCATCCCTGGACGTAAGTCCTGGAAGGGTTGTTATAGACGATGACGTTGATAGGCAGGGTGTGGAAGCGTTGTAAGGCGTTAAGCTAACCTGTACTAATTGCCCGAGAGGCTTAACCATACAACACCTAATGTGTTTGTATGTGACGATTGCTTAACAAGTCGCACTCTTGAATTAACTGATATCAGATTTTCCAATATTGTTTACAGTTTATGTCTGGCGACAATAGCGACGTGGTACCACCTGACTCCATTCCGAACTCAGAAGTGAAACACGTTAGCGGCGATGGTAGTGTGGGGCTTCCCCATGTGAGAGTAGCACATCGCCAGACTCCCAATTAAAACAAAAAGGCTCACTTAACGGTGGGCCTTTTTTGTTTTAAGCAGCATCTAAAGATGCTTCATCACGGTCATCCTCAGCATCGCTGAGACTCCCAGCCACAGCCAGTGGCTGTGTCGTTCATCACTTAACAAATGCCATTGGGCATTTGCTATTGTCTGCGACAAACGTTCTTCACCCCCATGTGAGAGTGGCACATCGCCAGACTCCTATTTAAAGAAACCCCGGTCAATTGGCCGGGTTTTTTTGCTTTTTGGAGTGAGTTAAGTATTGACTCATCAGCAAGAGTCAGCGAGATTAAGCTTCGACAAAGCTAACAACTGACGCCTTGTTTTAAGGATTTAAAAAAGATTTACGAAAAAGGAATTTATATATGCGTAACGCAAAGCGTCTCAGCGTCTGTCTGGGTTTATCCGGCTTTATATTTGCTTTTCTAACGAGTATGGCACAAGCAGAAAGCCCTGCATTCTCACCCGCGACCCCCAAAGACACCGACCGAAAATTTTATTACTCGAGCGACAATTTGACGGGTCTAGAGGGGGGGACGTGGATACACTATGAAATTAATACTGAAGGAAGAGTCGTTGAACCTCTACTAATTAACCATAGTGAGAAGTCACGTTTTATTGAAAACGCATTTGAGTTACTAGAAGACTTGGAGTTTAATCCCGCGACTCTAAATGGTAGTCCGGTTGAATCCAGCCAAGTGATGTTTTTGAGGCATGCGCGGAACATTGGTTCCGATCAAAATAAGTCCGCAGGGGAGAATTTTGCAGAAGCCTACGGAGAGGTGCTCGCGTTGATAGGGAAGAATGATCTTGATAATGCTGAACAGGCTATCCAAACCATAAAGGATGATTTCAAATACAACTTAGTGAGACAAGCTTGGCTGGCTTGGGTCACCGCAATGCTAAATTTTCGGGACAAAGACTACGATAACTATTTATATAACTTAACCGTTGCAGGTTACTTAGCGGAAGACTATTTAAGCAATAAAGTTACATCAAAATTGTATATGAATCTTTTTGAAATGCAGATGTACTCTCATCGCTACTTAGACGCTCAAGATACAATAGAAAAAATGATCAATTCCGATAAAGTATCAATCGATGATGAACTCGCTGATGCTTTAAGTACCAGAGTTGAACAGCGTTTAGCAACAACAGAGCCCTATTCGGTTACATTAGAACTAGGGGAAGGTAAATGGCGAACATTAAGGCTTAACCGAAACAAAGTTACGTTGCATTGGGAACAGAACGTGATTAGTGGCTTGAAGCTTAGATGCGAGGGGCGAAACACTGACTATCTCAATTCACTAAAGAACGCACATTCACCGCTCACAATAGAATCAGAATTCGATGGGTGTGTGTTACTGGTGAAAGGAACGGCAGGAGAGCAAGTAACCGTTCAACAGTAACGGACGAACTAGCGCAACGTGTTGCGCTAGTCGAGGACTAAAAATGAGGGGTTTAATTTAGGCTAATGGTAATCGCCTCCGTAACGCCAGAATCAGCGATAAAATCCTCATCATGGCTCACCATAATGAAGGCGGATGGATACTCGGATAATGCCTTCGCTAGGTGGGCCTTAGAATCTAAATCTAAGTGGTTGTCAGGTTCGTCGAGTAATAGCACATTGAACTGTTTCTGATTGTTGGCAATCAGTAATGCCAGCTTTACTTTTTCGCCACCACTTAAGCACTCAACAGGGCGATATACAAAGTCACCTCTCAAGCCAATGTTAGCTAGTAGCGTTCTCGCAAAACTGCTGTCCAAATAACTACAGTGTTGACTTAGATAGTCTAGCGCACTGACATTAGTGTTGAAGTCGGCAAAGTGTTGATCGAGATAGAAAAATTCACAGTTACACATCAATTCCCCTGACGTCCTAGGCAAAGTGCCCAATAAGGTTTTCAACAAGCTGCTTTTCCCTGTGCCATTGTTACCACGCAACGACAGTTTAGTTGAACTCGTTAGCGTAAAGGTGAGGGGGCAGTGTGAACCGTGCTGCAAAACGAGCTCTTTTGCTCTTACTAGCCATTTTTTCCGTTGTGTCGAGGTGGCGAGCGTCCAGTTTTGTGGTTTACTGACTTGAATTGTATCTTTTAACTCATCAATCTTCTTTGTGACAGAGCGCTGGCGCTGCCTTAGATTACTGTTTCTGTTCGACGCAGCTGCTGTCGCGCGGTCGCGCATGGCGTCTAGTAGCACCTTGGGTTGGCTTCCTCGCACTCGAGCTTTATTTCCCTGTGCTGCGCGCTGCGCGGCTTTTTCTGCATTGAGTTGAGCCGTTCGTTGCATTGACGCTTTTTGTTTATTTAAGCTTTTGAGCTTCTGTTCGGCAGCTGTTTGTTGAACGGCTTTGGCATGAGCGTAAGCATCGTAATTACCAGCATACTGATGCAATTTACCACTTGCGAGCTCCCAAATCTTATCAACGGTTCTAAGCAGCTCTCGGTCATGACTGACGATGATCACCGCGCCGCGGTGTGCAGATAAACAGTCTAAAAGCCAGCGACGACCTTCCCGATCTAAATGGTTTGAGGGTTCGTCGAGTAAGGTTAGTTCTGCCTTTTGCTCAAGCGTGCGCCACAGTCTAAGTTTGGCCTGCTGGCCACCGCTAAGGACACTGCAGTTTGTCATCGGATCACGTGGTAATCCCATTGACATTAATTGCTGTGAAAGCGTCTCTGGTAACTGCCATTGCTCACCAACAACGTCAAACAGATTCTGCTCACATTGTCCGTTTGAAATCTGCGTTAACGCCTGTAGTACGGATTCCACACCAAGAAATGCCGCTATGGTTTGATCGGTAATGGCTGATATCGATTGTTGATAAAACGCCACGGACGGGGTAACAGAAATACTGCCGGTAAAACCCGTTTGTCGTTTGGCGATTAATGACATCAATAGCGATTTACCTGTCCCATTTTTGCCCACCACGCCTACTTTACCGGCATTTAGTGACGCTGAAACACCTGAGAATAGGTTGTCACCACTGTCCAATTGAAAGTGTAATTCGTTTAGTTGTAATACGGCCATTTGAGCCTCCTGAGTTGCAGGGGCATTCGGCGTATAAGTCCTAAAGAAACCGGAGGGAATTACTCCGATCAAAAAAAGAAGTGCTACTGACTATCTGAAAATGTTGAGAAATCATCACGCCGACTAACCCTGTATGCCAAAAAAATTGAAATTGGATAACAGGTGATTAGTTGTTCATGTCGGCGGTAACTCCAAAAATTGTAAGGGTCTACTATACCTACACTATTGTTCAAAATACACACAAAAGATGCCGTGTCGATTATGCGACAAAATGTACGACAAAGCGTTGAATAGTAGGCTTTGTAGGGTGATTTAACGCACGCCAGAAACATTTTGTAACAGCTAAATAACCCTGCTGCTGTTGGGCTTATTAATTAGCTCATTAACGGTTTTAAACTTTTCGCATGTTAATCGCGACTTATAGTAAACGTACAAGAACGCACCGGTATCAACACATGGATATCACCAGATCAGCAATAAAAAATGCCTCAGGCGTGGGGATTATGGTTGCCATAATCAGCGTCCTCGGCTTGTACAGTCTACTTAATCTTCCGATTCAGTTGTTTCCTGATATAGAAAGACCGAGTATTTCGATACAAACTTTCTGGCGCGCTGCATCGCCGCAAGAAATCGAAGCGGAGATCATCGAGCCACAAGAGGAAGTACTGCAGGGTATCCCGGGTTTACACAGCATGCGCGCTTTCGCAAATCAGGGTAATGCTTGGATCAACCTTGAGTTTGGGCTTGAGACTGACATGCAACAAACGCTCATTGAAGTCATCAGTCGAATGAACCGAGTCCCGCCACTGCCTCGAGATGCGCTGTCACCGAACATAATGATGGGCGGCTGGGGCGGTGGTACGCCAGCATTGACCTACTTCTTTTTGCAAAAGCTGCCAGGCAACACCGCAAATATCGATCAGTATGCCACATTTTTTGAAGATGAAATTAGGCCGGAATTAGAATCAATACCGGGGGTTTCCCGCGTTCAAATGCAAAATGGTATTGGTGGCCCTGAAGAGTTTCAGATTGTATTCGATCCATTTTTGGCGGCCCAGTTAGGGGTTGATCTCACTAACATTACACGCATGTTGGGCTCGTCTACCGACGTTTCCGGTGGCTTTGTCGATGTGGGACGCCGCCGCTATACCATGCGTTTTGAGGGGCAGTATGCACCTGAAGACATGGGCAACATGATTTTGGAATGGCGCGACGGCAGCCCAATTCGTCTAAATGACATCGCTGAAATCCGTATCCAACGCGCTGACGGCGCTAACTATAGTATTCAAAATGGTAACCCTGCGGTATCGATTCGTATCGACCGCGAAAACAATGCCAATGTATTGACCACATTAGAAGCGGTGAAATCCAAAGTGGATGAGCTCAATCAGGCGCTGCTAAATCCACAGCAATTGACCATGGTTCAATCGTTTGATGCTTCTGTTTTTATCTATCGTGCTGTTAATTTAGTCACCAGTAACTTATTTATTGGCGTGTTGCTCGCTATTGGCATTTTGTGGTGGTTCATGCGCCAAATGCGCGCCACACTGATTGTCGCGCTTGCCATTCCTATCTCACTTCTGAGTACGTTTATTGTGCTTCAGATTACCGGCCGCTCGTTGAATATCATCTCATTAGCTGGTCTTGCGTTCGCGGTAGGTATGGTACTGGATGCAGCAATCGTGGTGTTAGAAAACATCGTCCGGCAACGGGCCAAACACCGTGATGAGCAAGAGGCAGCGACCATTGCCACGAGTCAAGTGTTTGGAGCCTTGATGGCCTCAACGGCAACCACTGTGGCGATTTTCATCCCTGTGATGTTTTTAAGTGATGTGGAAGGGCAATTATTCGCAGATTTGGCGCTAACCATTGCCATCGCTGTGTCTATATCATTCGTTGTGGCAGTTACGGTATTGCCCGTGATTGCCAGTCGATTCCTCAAAGGCCATTTACCTGAAGACCGTCTGACCGGTTTTTGGCAACGCATCGCTGGTGCGGTCATGACGCTAACTTCAAGTAATCGGAAGCGCATTGTTGTGGCGCTGACATTAATGGCTATCCCTTTGACCGCTACCTATTTGTTGATTCCAAAGTTGGATTACTTACCGCCAGTGAAGCGTGACGCCGTAGATGCTTTCTTTAACTTCCCTGCAGGAGCGAGCGACGCCTTTATCCAAGAAGAAGTGATGTCACTCGTGGTGGAACGCCTACAACCTTATATGGACGGTGAGAAACAACCCTCGCTTAAGAACTACTACATTTTGACCTGGCCAAATGGCGGCACTATCGGCGTTCGAGCCAACGATCAAAGTAATGTGTCTGAACTTGAGCAACTGATGCGCAACGAGATCCTCAAGGACTTACCGGATACTCAGGCATTTGCGATGCAAGGTAACTTATTCGGTGGTTTTGGCAATGGTCGCTCGATAGATGTGCGCTTGCAGTCTACCGACCGTGAAGGGCTCGCTATTGCGGCTCAAGAAGGGTTGGATCTATTGCGCGAAACGTTCCCAGGAGCGAATGTACGGGCCAATCCGTCTTTAGAGCAAGCCGAACCAGAATTGCAATTCATTCCGCGTGATGCGCGCATTATGGAGGTCGGCTTAGACCGTCCTAGAGTAGCGAACTTAGTCCGTGCTATGGGAGATGGGGTTTATGTAGGCGAGTACTTCGATGGGGTAAAACGCATGAATATCATCATGCGATCGCAGGATTGGCAAACACCAGAGCAGCTGGCGACCACGCCAATGATGACGCCTAGTGGTGAAGTCGTGCCTCTTGGTGAGCTAGTCAATGTCTCTCGCACAGTTGGACCGAGCCAAATTCAGCGAATTGAGCGCAAGCGCACTCTGACTCTGAATGTTAATCCCCCAGAGAACATGACACTAGAAGAAGCGATGACACTCATCGAAAATGAAGTTGAACCAACATTACTCGCGGCGATGCCGGTAGACGGCAATATTAGTTATGGCGGCAGTGCCGACAGTTTGAAAAAAGCGGTCAGCACGATGAGCCAAAACTTTGCATTTGCGATGGGCTTGTTGTTTGTTCTGATGGCTGGACTGTTCCGCTCACTCAAGGATAGCGCCTTGGTTGTGCTATCAATTCCTCTAGCAACTGTCGGTGGTGTTGTGGCCATACGTTTACTCAACCTAGTGACGTTTCAGCCACTTGATTTGCTGACAATGATTGGCTTTATCATTCTGCTCGGCTTGGTGGTAAATAATGCGATTTTGTTGGTGCATCAAACCCGTAATGGTGAGCGCGAGGGCTTATCTAGACGAGAAGCAGTGCATCAATCGCTATTGTTGCGCCTACGTCCCATATTCATGAGCACACTGACGTCTATTTTTGGCATGTTACCGCTACTACTTATGCCTGGAACAGGCAGCGTTATCTACCGTGGGCTGGCAGCCGTGATCGTCGGTGGAATGCTAGTGAGTGCGTTGTTCACCTTGGTTCTTTTACCGACGCTGATGCAACTGGACTTCAGCTTCGGTCGTGACAAGCGCGTCGCGGCTATTGGGCCGTTGGCGAGTGCTAAACAAGACAAAATTAATTCCAAACTTTAATGTAGATAGGGCATGACTATGAATCGTTTAACTCCACTTAAAAGCTTGCTTATTGGCAGTGCTTTACTTGTTAATGCCGGTGTCTTGGCACAGGATGCGGCGCCTGAGGCAACCCTCGTTGAAGTCAATACGGTGTTGTCAGAATCTATCGCTGATCATATTTGGCTACCGGGTACAGTCGTGAGTCGAGTGGACTCGAATATTGCCGCCGAAGTCGCTGGGAGAATTACGTGGCTTGCCGATGTTGGTGACATTATTCAGCAAGGAGAAGTGTTGGCAAAACTTGACGATCAGCGCTTGCAGCTGCTCAAAGGTCAGAATCAGGTTGCCATTGAAAAATGGCAAGCGCGTGTTGATCTGCTCAATCGAAAGGTTGCCCGCTTTAGTCAGATGGCGGCGCTCAACAATACTTCCAAGGATCAATTGGACGACGTGAGTATCGAGTTAGAGATGGCAAAGCAAGAACTGATGCAAGCCAAATATGACAAGCAGCTAACGGAGTATCAAATCGATCAAAGCCAGGTGCGTGCACCTTTCACCGCGATGGTAGTCGAGCGCTTACAGTCGCCCGGTGAATTCACCAGTGTTGCACAAAACTTATTACGTATCGTCGATACGCAAAACGTCGAAGTAAGTGTAAGAGCCCCGTTGACCACTTTGCCCTATATTGATGCTGGTATGGTGGTGTCAATTGATCAGCAGCTCAACCGCGCGGAGCAACCTATCCGAGCGATTGTTCCCGTGGGCAATCAACAGTCACGCATGATGGAAGTGCGCATCGCGCTCGACCCAACTCAGTATGCAATTGGCAGTGCGGTGAAGGTCGCGTTACCGCACAGTGATTTTCATGATGGATTAACGGTACCCAGAGATGCCTTGGTTTTGCGTAAAAGCGGTACGTACATCTTCCAAGTTGATCAAAACAATGAAGCCCAACGCGTGCTTGTTGAGACGGGAGTCGGCGTGGATGACAGAATCGAAGTATTCGGTGATATAAGTGACCAAATGCCAGTCATCATTCGCGGGGCGGAACGCATCCGCGAAGGGCAAAAGGTTCGCTTTGAACCCGTTAGTCGCGTGCTAACAGCCAAGAGTTAAGCCGAACAATACGAGCGACGAAAACTGCGGTTTTTTTCATTGGCTGTACTATTCTTACCTTGGGTAGATCGGTTATCGGTGGTTGTCGCTCGTTGTTTAAATTCATTATCAATGCTGTTTCGCTATTGGCGCTGTTACTTACCAGCGCGATCGTTTCTGCGCAATCAAACATTGTATGGCTGCGACCACTAGAGAGTGGTGTTGAGCGAGATGGAGCCACTATTACAGGTGGCGAGCACTATCGCGTAATGCGCTTCCTGGCGAAACAGATCCCCTCGTTTAAACATCGCTTCGAGTCTTACCCAATCAAGCGAAATTGGCGACTCATTCAAACTGCCAGTGACGAGACCACGGCCTATTGCTTTTTCGGTGCAGGGTATAAGCCAGAGAGAGAGGAGTGGGGGATTTATTCGAGTCCTACCGCCATTGGCTTACCCTATCTAATTGCTGCACCCTCAGGGCAGCTAAGTTTATTTGAGAATAACGGTACAGTCTCCCTGGAGCATCTACTGCGCAATGGTTTCAAAACCGTGTTATACGGACAAGTCTCGAACATGTGGGTGGCGCAAGTCGAGCAATATGACTACCCCAATAGTGTGCTTCGCATCAGTGGTATTGACACCGACCTCAATAAGCACACCTTGCAGTTAATCGACAAGCGCAGAATCGATTTTGGCTATGTAGCGCATAAAGAACTCGCACTTTTAAGCCCTGAACAATTGTCGAGGTTGTCGCTCTATCAAGTCAGAGAGTTTTCGCAGCAGGTTAGGCAAACCAAACGCGTTTTGTGTTCACGTTCGACACTGGGTGCGCAGGCGGTAGAACAGATAGATACTGCACTGGGGCAGATCCGCAGCGATGAGCACAAAAACCGACAATTCATGCAACTTAATTTCGCTGCTGATGGTTATGCTGTATCAACCAAAGCCCTGTATGAAAAGCTGTGGGTGCAAGAGTTTAATTGAGGTTCTAACAGGCCCTGAACACGTTAGGCCCCCGCCGCTAAGTATTCCTTAATAGCCTCGCGGTAATTGCGACTCACTTTGATTTTGTTGAACTCGCCAAGGATCAGAAAGAACTCGCCCTTTGTATGCGGAATGACTTTTTCGATAAAATTGAGATTGACGATCGTGGAACGGTGAACGCGTTTGAATATTTCAGGGTCTAGTTCGTTCAAAAGCTCTTTCAATGTACTGCGTTTAATATGTGTTTCGCCGTTCGCATGCACGCAAACATAGTCACCTGCAGCTTCAAGCCAGGCAATGTCTTGCTGCTCGAGTAGGGTGATTTCTTCCCGATCGCGAATAACGATTTTGCGTTTTTGAATCGACAGATTTTCCTCACTGGCTCGAGGGTGCTGATCCATGGCGTTTATAGCGCTTAATATACTTGCTTTCGATTCTGTGGGTTCGCTCGAAGCTAGTCTTTGGGCCGCCCGTTCAATCGCGCGATCAATGCGCTCTTGGTCGATGGGTTTTAAAATATAGTCGACAGCGTGCAAGTCGAAAGCATTGATGGCGTATTGCTCAAAAGCGGTTGTGAATACGATCAGCGGCATTTCATCTGATTGGATTTGTTTAACCACCTCTAAACCGTCAAGCCCAGGCATTTGAATATCAAGAAACATTAAGTCTGCTTGCAGTGATAAAGCGGCGTCCAGGGCTTCTCGACCATTCTTACATTGCGCCACGATTTCAATTTGTGGGCTTTTCTGTAATTTAGCCTTGAGAAGTCCCAACGCTAATGGCTCATCATCCACAATGATGGTTTTTAATGCTTGCATTAATATTCAGCCTCCAGTGCTTTAATCCTTGGCTACCGGCTCATACGGAATATGAATTTCCGTTTGAAGTCCGCCATTGGGCACAGTGTTTAAATTAAAAATATAGTGACTACCGTATAGCATTTTTAGCCTTTCATCAGTGTTTTTCAAGCCAACACCTCTGCCAAAGACACTTTGTAGTTTGCTCTTGCCTATCTTAATACCGGGACCCGTATCACTGATTTTTAGCTGTAAAGTACTACCGTTAATCGCTGCTGATAGACTTATAGTACCGCCGTCTTCACATTTGGCGATCGCGTGTTTCATTGAGTTTTCGATGATTGGTTGTAACAACAGGCTCGGTACCAATGCGTTTTCGGCCCCTTGTTGGATATCAAAATCTAAACGCAACCTGTCTTCGAAGCGTATTTTCTCGATTTGGAGATAGAGGTTTAGCGCGTTTATTTCACTTTCTAATGTGATTTTAGTATTTGGAATATTGTCCAACGAGTGACGCAAAAACTGGCTCAGTTTAACGCTCATTTCTTGGGCCTTCTCGCTTTCCTCGCATTCGATTAACGCATTTATTGCGTTCAAGGTATTGCATAGGAAATGCGGATTGAGCTGATAGCGCAACATTTTCATCTGTGCTTCTCTGGCAGCGGCTTGTGCATTCATGCGCTTAATTTGTTGATCACGCGCTTCAGCCTCGGCTCTGAGCATAATGCGGTGCTCTTTTTGTAGTAGCTCGTAATATTGCACGCCGTAGAACAAAGCGGCCCAACTAATAAAGATAAAAATACTGCTGAAGTACCAACCGCCGAACTCATCCCATATGTGCTGCTCACCGGTCATATACTCAAACAAGAGCATGCGCGCTACTGTCCACAGTGACGAAATCAAAACAACGGCGAGCAGACTGATCATTGCTTTGATGATCAGAGGCTTACGCCACACCGCAAGTATCGCGCGCTCAATTAGGATGGAGAATGCTAAGCCGACAAAAGATTGACTCACAACAGGGGCAATATAGGCCAACGAGGGTTGGCTATACCATAGCGTCAAGGTGAAGAAGCTGATGATACACAGAAACCCCCAAAACCCGAGTTGCCAATAATAAAAGGGCGCTTCGGGTTCTAGGTGAATGATTTCATCTTCATTGCTGGAAGGTTCGAACAGCATATTTAACGTCAACTGTCTAACATTGATAAGCCAGTATTACACACTCTTTTGTTGGGTAATAGCTCAGTCAACGTTACTTAGTTGCGTCATCGCTGCTAATCGCCGCCACCACAGGTTTAGCTTGTCGATTTATTCGGTATAAGCCCCAGTGTTTCTCCGGTTCTGACGGGTCACCCGAGCCTTTCCAGTCTTCATCGAATGCTTCGAACAAGAAGGTCAGAATCCCATTATGTTCACTCCATTCGAGTAGCGAAGCACAATACTCTGATTGCCAAGCTTCATTGGCAAAATGTGCCGGAAAAGCGTGACCGTTGGCGTTTGTTGTCCAACCCGCTTCCGTTATGATGACTGGTGTGTGGGGGAACCTGTCGGCAACCTCATAATAGTTTTGTTCGGTAAAATGGAGCGCATGGTCAATGCTTTGCGATTCCCACAGAGGGTAGCTATGCAAAGCAATCATATCCAAACATGGGGCTAACTGATCGAGATCACCACGAGCCCACGGCACATAGTTTTCGCAGAAGGTTAACGGTAAGTCTGTTTGCGCTTTCAATTGTTGGGCAAAGTGAATCAACCGTTGGGTATCGACTTTGTGATCAGTCCAATCAACACTTGCTTCGTTGCCAATTGAAATACCGAGAATGAACTCATGGTAGTCGTTAGCGAGGCGCAAAATCCGCAACAGCTCTTGATCATTATGCAGGCGATTTTTCTCCAGTTCATGGTCCGGGTACCAGGGTAGCCATGGGCAGTTAGGATTACTTTGTTCGGCGGCGAGATCCATGCCCAGTAATACCTTAAATGGCAGTTTCTCGCGTTTTATCACATCCAGGACCATGTGAGCATGCGGACCTGCATCATACATGCGTAAGTATTGCCAGTTGCCGGATAACAACTGAAGGTCTTCGAGTACTTCAGAATAACTGGGGTAAATGCCCAGGCCAGGCCCTTGGCCTGAGCGATAGCCCGAGTAACAAATAGAGCGTTGAATCGCAATCCCGAGTGACTCTAAAGAATGTGGAAGAATAGTTTCCATTGCTACGGCTGCCAAAATTTCGGTACTCCATCCTTGTCCCATAGTCCCCAAAAAGCGCCCACGTCGCCTTCGGCATCGACTTTCCAGGCTTCATCGAAAGCCGAAAAGTAGAACAACGGAATGTCGCATTGCTGAGTCCATCGACATGCATCAATAAAATAGCGCATCGCGTTGTCTTCTGACGGCAGTGCTTGGCCTTCTAAGCTGCCTTTGTTTGGCCAACCGGTCTCGCTGATCACCACTGGTTTATCGCCAGCCACAGCTTTCGCACGGTAATACATGTCTTTCATATACACCAACGCGTGGTCAATTGAATAGCCTTCCCAGAAAGGGTAACAATTGGCGAATAGTACATCGCAGGCCTCCGCAACACTGGGGTTTTCTTCAAACAAATAGTAGGCATCCACATATCCTACCGGGATACCGTTGGCAGCCGCTTTCGCACGTTCGATGTAATCCACTAACTGCGCAGCACTCATTTCTTCGCGCAACATTACTTCGTTACCCACCGCGAGCATATCGACGCAACCTTGTTGCATCAATTTGATCGCGTTCTCGAGTTCTAGTTCGTTAGTTTCCATATCTTCATCAAGCCATACACCGACCAGTGTTTTAAGGCCCAACTCCTTGGCGACTTCGGGGATCAATTCGTTGCCTTCTGTACAGGCGAATGAGCGGATCCACTTAACGTTCGGGGAAATAACAGACATTCGCTGTTTGATTTGCTCACGTGATAATTCTGACCCCGGACCTTGTCCTTCCAAATAGGGACTGAAGCAAAGTCCGTGTAGGCCATCGTCGATTAACGACTTTATCGAATCGCGCTTGTCTTCATGGCTTAGCTGGGCGCCGCGTAAATAGCGGCGCGTATATAAATTTGCAAGTCTTGACATAGTCTGTGCTCTCTATGCTTGATATAAGTGACTGCGAGGAATGTTTACCTCGATTTGTTTGATATTGCCGTTGCGCTCGAACATATCTTGGCTCTCTTCAAGCGTTAGTGAGCTAGAGCTTCGAGAGACCAATTCGCCGGAGGACAATGTCACTTGCATAGTGCTCTCAGCTTCATTGGTGAGTGTGAATACGACCGGCACCTGACACCAACTAAAACCTATCGACGCGGGTGGCAGCTTAATGGTTTCCCATTTGTCATTAACGGCGAGGTAACGGAAATCTTGTTCAGCTACAGTAAACTCTTGTGCGCGCAACATAAACGGTTCAAATACCACGCTGCCATTTTGCACAAATCCACCTAGCTCTCCCAACCGCGTAATCAATTCCTCTTTTACCTGTCCGGTCATACCGGGCTGTTGAGCACCTGCGTGTTTCGGGGTGTGCGAATAGGGGTCAGCGGGAAACGCGCCATATTCTTGCGGCGTTTTGTTAAAGCCGATACCTTCACGCACATGATAGTACTGTGAGATCAACAACTGCGTCGTATCGGTTAAACCGTGCTGCCGGTAGCTCGAAATCGCGGTTTCTTGAATTGCCAGTAATAGTTTTGACACCATGTGCCAATAAATACAACCAAGACCTTCAAATCCGAACATACCACCTGAGCGCCCGGTAAAGGCACTGTGGTTAAACACTGATTCATGTAGTTCGAGCAACTGTTCCAATGCCGATTCGGTTGCTGCGTCAGGGTAGTTTGCAACGATTCCAGACCACTTATCTTTCAGCGCGTTTGCATTCACTATATCGCTATTGAATCGGAAGTTTCCTTTGGCGTCCTTGAGGACCAATGAAGTATCACCCTGACCCAACATGAGAGGTAGCAGCGGGATGTGTTCGACACTCTCAGCACTCAGCACATTTTTGTTCAAAAAACGCTGTTGTGGACGGTCAGGATAAAGCATGAACGTATGCTGGTCAGGACGGTACATATCACTATCAAACAGCTTGCCGATCACTTGAGCTGAGGCCTCTGAACTAAGTGCCCCAGAACTCAAAACGGCAACCTGACCTTCAAGCATGGAATAAAGGTGACCAACACGAAGCGCATCTGGTTCCAAGTGAAGTAAGTTGTAGGCGTGATATAGGCCAGTATCAGCAAGATTCGCTTGGATACTGTGTTCAACAATCTTCAAAGCTGGGTCAATCAATGCATTAATTTGGTTAATTGAAAGCTCGGTTTTGTTGAAGCTACCATTATGTATATACATAGTGCGGCGATAGTGACTGGCTAGTTCACCCAACTGTTGTAACACGCTAAAACTTTGCTGCTCATTTAGTGCACCTTGCTCCAACGTTTCAGCTGTTTGGCTGAGAATTTCAGTGGTTTTGATTAACCACGTCGCGACTTCAGATGTGACCGCGAAGCCGTGGGTGTCAGCATTAGCTAAAATCGTCTGTTTGAGAAAAGCGAGGTAACGGTTCAGGTAACACAGCGTAACCATCGACAAGCCTTGTCCCACTAGGGCATTGTTGGCATCGTTCCATTCTGGCCGCTGGGTGTTAAGCCATATACCACCATCGACCACCAAGTTGCTGAGTTTCGTCAATAACGGCACTAACAGCTTTTCCATTAAGTTGACTTGATACACTTGACCATCTTGCTGGAGCACCAATTTGCCGTCTGCACCCAGTTCCTGAACCCGTTGTTCGATGGTCTCCGCCAGTGCTTCATCATATTCAACCGTGTCTTTAGGGTTTTTGATGATGTCCTCGAACGCCTTGATTCGGTATGGCACATTGGCGTAACTAAAAATTGGTTTGTCGAGCAGCACGCCCAATGCTTGCGGCTGAAAATTCGCCGACAATTCCAACAGCTTTTGCAAGTAAATGATTTGGTGGTCACCCCAATAACCAATATAACTCCAAGGGTCGTCAGGCTCTTCCACTTCCCAATCAATACCTTGCTTTGTGATACGATAGGGGTTGTAACCATCTACGGTTGAAGCGTTAACGAACTTCGCGATAACGGATTCAGTGAAGCGAGGAAAACTCAAGGAAAGCGCTTCCCAGTTTTGAAAAATATCGCGCCAGTTACCCTGATAAGACAGCAGCGGTTGACCGTTGTCGTCGGTTAGCTCGATTGCAAACTGGTTCCACGGACGGCTCGGATCACCATGTCGTCGGCCAAACGTAATGGGTAGATATTCTTGCACTAATCGCTGAAGTTGCGGATCTTCGCGGTTTGTGACAAAAGCTTGTAAATCAGCAAGTGAAACTGTCTCAGCCAATGCTGCAAGAGCATCTTGATGTTGCCTAAAAACCGGCTGATTAAAATGCGCAATGGTCTTGGCAAGGTCGTCACGCGAAATCCTGTATTGATCGGCAAAGATCCCGCCTCGCAGTACGTTAAACAAAGTGTTGGCGTAGTGATGGAGAGACACCTCAGCTTCCGCAGTCGTTTGAAATCCGTCGGCAGATGCCATAATTCTGGCTAAATTGTCGTTGCCATCTTGGCATGAATTAGACAACGCTTCCTGTAGCGACGCTTGGTCTTCTAGCTGCGACTGTAAAGTCGCGACTTGTTGCTGATCTTGCTCAACATTTGCCACTATCGTCCATGTTTCGCTTGCGTCTGCAGCAATATTCAAGCTCTGTGCAATGAAATAACTACTTCTGACGCCCCGCGCCTGTAAAGCGGGTGGTTTCAACGCTCCGTTTTTGAATTGAGCGACACACTCAGAGGTAAGGTAAATCTGATGACTCTGACCACATAGGCCAAACACCGTGTTGGCGCGCAATGCTTCCACGGGCTCCGCGCGATCAGTAATAGCTGAGTAAAGGGTGTACAGTGCTAGGCTACTGCTCTCGTCGCGCTCAGTCCATTTGTAGGCATCCACAAGGTTACTGGATACCGTTTGGGTGAATCGCGGGGTTCCGGCTGGAAGCAGGTTTTGCAATCCATCCAGTACCTCGACTTGGCGTGACTGATTACTCTGATTGGTCAAAGTTGACTGTCGACAGATACCAAACTCACTTGAGAAACGCCACTGGTAACGAAACGCCAAGCCTAGGTCGTGATTAATTTCTTCAAAGGTTAGGACATTGCCCAACACATTTTTATACAAGTGACGGCTAGTTTGATAGCGGTCATCGTGCTCGGTATTAAAGGGTTCCCAGGTTGTCTGTCTACCTTCGTCTAACTGGACCTTAATTAGCGTTTTTGGCCCAGTATGCGGTGAGCTTTCATAGATCCTGTCTACCGGTACATATGGGAAAAGTGCTGTTTCGGGCGATACTCTGCCCATTGTTAAGCCGCCGGTCGAACCGGCAAAAAGCCAGTGATCATTATCTGATACCAGGCTGATAAAAAACGGAGGCATTTGGTCCACATGGCTGATTTTGTAATAGGTTTCGCCATCTAGTTGAACAAAAGAACCAGCGCACTGAGGTTCTGCAAATGCATACGCGTTAGACATATTGCTGCCCATAATTCATTCTCGTCAAAGGTTGGCTGCTTTTATTTTTGTTTTGCCAATTGAAAGATTCGCGCATAGTCGACTTCCACGGTTATTGGGAATATGGAGCCGTCGAAAAGAGTGGTTGGTGCTCTTTTCGTACCGCCTATGGCAGAAGTAAGAATTAGTTGTTGGTTGCGGTTGAAGTAATGACTATTCGTTCGCATCATTCCGCTATTTAGTGCACGCGCTATTAACCGTCTCGCGTGCTGGCACACTGCGAATCTGGGGAACTGCTTTAATACTCTCATTGTTAGCTCCTTGTGGGTTAATAACGGGCATCGCCTTCTTGGCCACGAACGAATAACCTACGAAAACTAGTCATTTCATAATTGAATACAACTTAAATAAGCCAAGGCGGACTGCCAATGCGACTAAGCGAAAGGTTAACGCAGGCGTGAGCCACAATATGCCGCGAGTGCTGACAACAACCATGACTATACGCGATGGGCGTCACAGCCAATTAATTCGCTGTTTTTCGTTGGCCTGGCTGCACTTGTAAGACCTCATGGCTGGAGCTTTACATTGTTTGAGAAAGCGCTTTATCATGCATGGGGGAGGGCGTCTTCAATCCAGTCGCCGACGCTTTCGCAGCGCAAAATTAGTTTTAGAAAAACGGATATGCAAAAACGTAATTGCGCTTTTTTTATCGCGTATCACACTCCCATACAATGCCAGTTGCGGAGTGCGCACAAATGGCAACAGTGAGTGGTCATTTTGTAATTGTTAAATCCTTGTTAGCGGTGCTTGAATCCGTTTGACCGCAATTACGTTGCGTTGATGCAATCAACGAATACAGTAGTCAAACAGGGAAAGCTTTTAAGATGACAACGTAAGGTCGTAATAAGTATTAGAGAACGCTTTTGAGAACGCTACATCAAGTATCCCCGAAGGTCGGCCTTCGCGAGGCCGAGACATCAACCCCCGAGCAACGTGCTGCTGCACTCTTGGTGCAGATGAGTTTGGATGAAAAACTGGGGCAGATGAATCAACTCAATGGCTGCGGAGGGTATGTGGCGGATCCTCTCGCTCATGCTATCCGAGTGGGGCACGTGGGTTCCGTCATCAATGAAGTTGACCCAGGCACCGTGCGAGAGTTGCAACGCATTGCAGTCGAAGAAACACGCTTAGGGATACCCTTGCTGATCGGGCGTGACGTGATTCACGGTTTCAAAACCATATTCCCCATACCCATTGGACTCGCGTCGAGCTGGTCACCAACGCTCGTGCAGCAGACCGCACGATACAGTGCAATTGAGGCCTCTGAAAGTGGGATCAATTGGACCTTTTCGCCGATGATCGATATTAGCCGTGATCCACGCTGGGGGCGGGTAGCTGAATCATTTGGCGAAGATCCCGTACTCTGCGGCGAACTCGCCAAGGCGATGATCAGCGGTTACCAGGGTGACAGTCTCACCGAACCCACTTCGATCGCTGCGTGTGCCAAGCACTTTGTCGGCTACGGAGCCTCGGAAAGTGGTCGTGACTACAACACGACTAATATCAGTGAGCACGACCTTCGCAATATTTATTTACCACCTTTCAAGGCTTGCAGCGACATAGGTGCGATGACTTTTATGACGTCTTTCAGCGACCTCAACGGTGTACCATTAAGCGCAAATAGGTACCTGTTAAGTGATGTCTTGCGGGATGAATGGGGTTATCAGGGTTTTGTGGTCAGTGACTGGGCGTCAGTGCAACAGTTGACCGATCATGGCATCGCTGAAACCGATAAAGATGCCGCTGATTTGGCATTGAAAGCTGGTGTTGATATGGAAATGGTGAGTCAGACATTTTTGCATCATGCACCGGCACTACTCAGCGATGGGCATGTCCAACAAGCCAAACTGGATCAGTCGGTATTACGCATTTTGACAGCCAAATTCGCCCTCGGACTGTTTGAACAGCCATATGCGCCCACAGAGCAAATGATCGATCCAGAAGACTGCAAGGCGCTGGCTTGCGAAGCCGCTGCTAAGTCCTGTGTTTTACTGCAAAACAACGACGCCGTGCTGCCACTTGAGTCCAATCAGCTAGCGAAAATTACAGTGTTAGGGCCGTTGGCAAATGATCCTTATGAGCAATTAGGCACCTGGATTTTTGACGGAGAACCAGAGCGCAGCATCACCCTTCTGCAAGGTTTACAAAATCTTCTGAGTGAATCGTGTGAGATTGCATTCGAACCTGTGTTTGCGTCTTCTCGAGACCATTCCGAACAACGCTTCGAGCGTGCGTTTGAAGCGATAAATAGCGCCCAAGCTGTGGTCTTATGTGCTGGCGAGGAAGCTATCCTGTCAGGAGAAGCGCATTGCCGAGCAGAGATAAGCTTGCCCGGTGCGCAACAAGCGTTTATTGACCAATTGTCCCCTCGCTTGAAAGCGGCCGGTATCCCGTTGATATTAGTTATTATGGCTGGTCGACCATTGACGCTGAGCCGTGTCGTAGACAAAGTTGACGCGATTTTATACGCCTGGCACCCTGGGACTATGGGCGGACAAGCGATTGCTGACCTGTTATTGGCCGAGCGGATACCGTCAGCCAAGCTGCCTATTAGCTTCCCGCGTCACGTGGGTCAAATACCGCTGTATTATGCGCAAAAGCCTACGGGCAGACCGGTTACTCACGACAATTACGTGCACATGGACGAGTTTCCAATGCGTGCCGAGCAGACGTCTCTAGGCATGGCCGCATCCCACATGGATACCTATTTCACCCCTCAATTCTGTTTTGGCTATGGATTGACCTATGGAAGTATTGAATACACTGATGTCGTGGTATCGGCTCATGTCTTTACGCCACATGATCTCATCAGTGTCAGCGCAGTGATTCATAACCGTGGCGCTTACGACATCGAGGAAATCGCGCAACTGTACGTTCGAGATGTGGTTGCCTGTGTGACTCGCCCGGTGAAGGAACTTAAAGGTTTTCAACGCGTGCAGATTAAGGCCGGCAAACAGGCGTCAATAACCTTTCAGTTGAGTGCGGCTGATTTGGTTTTTTATGATGACCGAGGTAACTCGGTAATGGAGTCTGGAGAGTTTAGAATAGGGATTGGTGGCAATAGTGATTGTCAGTTGACTGAAACAGTCAGACTCACGGGAGTGTAAACATGCCAATCGCCATGTCAGACAGGATCAAAGCGCAAGCCAAACACATGCTGGCCAACCTTACGTTGGAGCAAAAGATTGGACAAATGGCACTGGCAGATCAGGCGACATGTGCGCCACAAGATGCACGTGACTTTTTTCTCGGCGGTGTGATGAGTTCTGCCGGCTCATGTCCAGGCGAAAATGAGTTGCAAGATTGGTTGGCTATGGGAGATAAGTTCTGGCATGCAAGCGCAGCGCGGGACGACCAGCTCACAGCAATCCCAATTTTGTACGGTCTTGATGCGATCCATGGTAATGCCAATGTCAAAGGCGCGACGATATTTCCACACAATATAGGCCTTGGCGCATCGCGCAGTGAGGCGGACATTCAGGCAGTTGCGACCGTAACTGGAGATGAGGTTAGAGCTATTGGCGCGAATTGGATTTTTGGGCCAAATTTGGCGCTAGCCCAGCATTATCACTGGGGCCGAACGTACGAGAGTGTGTCTTCATCACCAGAAGAAATTGCTTGGTTTGCCAGAACGTACATGAACTCATTGAATGCAGGGCGAACCGACTATCCAATTTTGGCCTGCGCAAAACACTTTGTCGGCGATGGAGGCACCGACTATGGCATTGAGCAGGGTGATACGCGCCAATCGTTGAAAAAATTAGAGCTGCATATCAAGCCTTTTCGGGCGGCAATTGATGCGGGTGTCTTGAGTATCATGGTCGCATTCAGTGGCTGGAATGGTGATAAGTGTCATGGCAATGCCTTTCTAATCTCCCATTTACTCAAGGACCAACTCGGCTTTGACGGATTCGTGCTATCTGACATGCACGGTATCAATACCGTAGATGATGATTTTTACTCTGCATTGGGGCAGGGTGTGAATGCCGGCATAGATATGTTTATGGTGCCCCAAAGTTGGCGACAATTTATTCAAACACTACTCAAACACGTTGAGCTTGGAACTGTATCCATCACACGAATCAACGATGCGGTGGAACGGATCTTAAGGGCCAAAATTGCTCTTGGTTTATTTGACCAAGCTGCCCCAAGCGAGCGCAGTAAGCCTTATCTATCAAGATTTGGCTGCGAGCAACATCGAACAATGGCACGCAAAGCCGCTTCGCACAGTTGCGTGTTGTTGAAGAACGACAAGCAAGTTTTGCCACTTAAGTCTGATCAAAAAATACTGATAACAGGGAAAGGGGCCAAACACACGGGGATGCAGTGCGGCGGTTTCACGTTGGAGTGGCAGGGTGTTCAAGATGCATTCGAAATACCGGGCGCTACGGATATAGCTTCTGGTATCGCGGGCGCTTTCCGCGACACATTGCATTGTCCACCTGACCAAGTGAACGATTCAACAATTGAAGGCGTTGATGTGGCAGTTGTTGTTATTGGTGAAAAACCTTATGCCGAGGGCTTGGGTGATATTCGTGAAACGGATCGTGTGTTAATTGAAGCGGGAAGCCGAATGGATGGTTATGTCACCATTCAACCGCCTTATGGTAGGAGTCTCGAACTCAGCCAATTGCACCCTGAGGACATCCAAGTTCTCAGACAACTAAAACAATTCGGGATTCCGACAGTCGCGGTCTTACTCAATGGGCGCCCATTGATAATCGACGACGAACTTGCGCTCTCTGATGCATTTTTAACTGCTTGGCTACCCGGCTCAGAAGGCGAATCGATTGCTGACTTACTCTCTGGTGAGCAGGACTTTATTGGGCGATTGGCATTCCCATGGCCAACGGCCAACGGACACGTACCGATTAACCCCAATGCCGTCGCTGGCCAAATGTCATATGCCGAAATTTGGCCTAAGGGGCATGGACTCAGTTACAGCAGTGATGCTCCGGTTAAAGTGGGCCTGAAAACCCAGTTCCGTCGATCAGGCTGACTAACCACTACTCAAAACAATAATAAAGAGGGATATACATGTTTCAAAACCGTTCTGTACTTTACTACACCATCATTGTTTCGCTGGGCGGATTTATATTCGGTTTTGACGCATCGGTTATCTCGGGCGCTATAGGCTTTGTCGCCACAGAGTTTTCGTTGTCGACTTGGCAACAGGGATTTGTAGTGAGCTCACCTACTCTGGGTGGCATCATCGCCACCATTACGGCCGGTGCCATATGTGATGCGATTGGGCGGCGTAAGACGCTTATATTGATTGCTTTTCTATACCTTGTTTCCGCCTTGGCATCGGCCTTAGCGACAGACTTCTGGATGCTAGTCACGGCACGCTTCATTGGTGGTATGGCGTTTTGTTCTTTGATGATTGCGCCGATTTACATCGCCGAAATCAGTGCGCCGGAACATCGAGGGAAGTTGGTTTCGGTGAACCAATTTAATATCGTGTTAGGTTTTTCTGTCTCTTATTTCAGTAACTATTATTTTTTGCAGTTGAGCCAAAGCGACTTAGCCTGGGTCAGTCAATTGGGGATTAATGAGCAAGTATGGCGCTGGATGTTAGGCATGGAGGTGATCCCAGCACTGATTTGGTTTGGCTTGTTGTTTACTATTCCGCGAAGCCCTCGTTGGCTTATCATGACCGGACAGAAACAAGAAGGACATCAGGTCTTAACGCGTTTGTTCGGGGCTAAAGAAGCTGACCTTGAACTGGCAACCATACAATCCTCATTGGCTAATCAACAGCCCCCCTTACTGGCGCGACTGAAAGTGCTCTTTAGTAATAAAATGAGCTTTGCCATTGGGGTTGGCTTGATCGTCGGTATTGCACAACAAGTTACCGGGATAAACGTCATTTTCTTCTATGCGCCAACCATTTTTGAACAGAGTGGTGTGGGGACAAACGCTGCCTTCATGCAAGCGGTACTGATAGGCGTTGTGAATGTAGTCTTCACTATTGTCGCCATGATGACCATTGATAGATTAGGGCGAAAACCACTGCTAATCGTTGGCTTAAGCGGTGTGGTACTGAGTATGGCTGTATGTGCTTATGGCTTTAAGCAGGCAACCTATACATTGACGGAAAGTGATATTCAGACATTAAGCGCAGAGCATGAATCATTAACTGCGAGTCAATTGCAGTTGCTAAAAGATGTCAAGTTTGAATCGGATGTTGCGTTCAAAAATGCCCTAGCAAACACACTCTCTGAGTCCCAAGCGAACGAATTTCAAGGGGCACTGCTTGAAGCAGCAACGACTATGAATGCCCGTCTGATTTTGTTGGGCATCATCGGTTTTGTCGCCTCATTTGCGATGTCGTTAGGCCCTGTGATGTGGGTGATGTTTTCGGAAATATTTCCTACGCAAGTGCGAGGGTTAGCGATATCGCTGGTGGGCGTGGTCAACAGTTTTGTCAGTTTTATGGTGCAGCTGGTATTCCCATGGGAGCTTGCAACCTTGGGTGCCGCACTAACATTTGCGATATACGGAGCGTTTGCCCTAATCGCATTGGTGTTGGTGATCCGTTTTGTGCCCGAAACGAAAGGGAAGTCACTGGAACAATTGGAAGGAGCGTTACACGCAACCTAGTACTCGAATATTGGTCGTGCAAAAAAGTTTGCTTACCGCAAAAAAGAAAAAATTTTTCATTTTGAAATATATTGATGTAAGACAGGGTCTATATTCTTGAGTGCGACATTCGCATTATTCAGACTCACAATAATTGACGGGAACTAAAATATGAAACAAGTTAAAAAATCAACTATCGCTACGGCTGTTGGTGTTGTTGTAATCGGCTCACTCGCTTCTGTGAGTCTGCAAGCAAATGCGACGCCGTTCGGCGCACAGCAGCTAGAATCTGGTTACATGACATTTGCTGCTGAAGGCAAGTGCGGTGAAGGTAAATGTGGCGGCGACAAAGAAGCTAAGTCAAAAGAAGGCAAATGCGGCGAAGGTAAATGCGGCGGCGACAAAGCAGCTAAGTCGAAAGAAGGCAAATGCGGCGAAGGTAAATGCGGCGGCGACAAAGCAGCTAAAGCCAAAGAAGGCAAGTGCGGCGAAGGTAAGTGCGGCGGCGACAAGGCTGCGAAAGCCAAAGAAGGCAAGTGCGGTGAAGGCAAGTGCGGCGGCGACAAAGCTAAAAAGAGCAAAGAAGGCAAGTGTGGTGAAGGCAAGTGCGGTGGCCAAGCCTAAGCTATAGTTGAAGAACACGGTTCTTTACTCGAATAAAAGCCGGTTGTGATGACCGGCTTTTTTGTCTCATCCAAATGCAGTAACGGGGATTATACGTGGAAAAGTTAGTCGGAGCTGGACTCGGTTTGCGGCGAGAAATGCTCGATGAGGTTATCGAACACTATCCAACAGAAGTCGATTTTTGGGAGGTTGCGCCAGAAAACTGGATGTCGTTAGGCGGCAGCTATGAGAAGAAATTTAGCTACCTAACCGATAATTACCGATTTGCTACGCATGGTTTGTCTCTATCGATAGGCAGCTTAGATCCCTTAGATGAACAATTTGTCCATCAGGTAAAACAGTTTCTTAAGCAGCATCAAATAGACTGCTACAGTGATCATCTGAGCTATTGCTCCGGACAAGGACACATGTATGACTTAATGCCTATTCCCTTCACTCAGCTAGCGGTTCAGCACGTTGTTGAAAGGGTACAGCGAGTTCAGGATATTTTAGGACGACCTTTAGTCCTCGAAAATGTGTCTTATTACGCAGCACCGGGTCAGGAAATGAGCGAAATAGAGTTTACCCAGCAGGTGCTGCAACAATCAGGCTGTAATTTGCTACTCGACGTCAACAATGTCTTTGTGAACTCGATCAATCATAAATATGATGCCGAACAGTTTATTCGTGCAATGCCAACCGGAAAAATCGTTTATGGGCATATCGCAGGTCATTACGATGAAGCTGACGATCTAAAAGTGGACACCCATGGAGACGATGTAAAACCTGAAGTATGGGAGTTATTACGCTTGGCTTACCAGGTTCATGGTGTGTTTCCAACCTTGTTGGAGCGCGATTTCAACATTCCATCTATGCAAGCGTTGCTAGCCGAAGTTAGCCAAATCAAAGCTATCCAGCAACAGGTAAACCGAGAGCAAAAACCGGGACTTACCGCATGAGTGATTTTCGAGATGTGCAACAGGCATTTGCTGCTCACATAAAAGCACCTGAAGAGAATGCGTTTGACTACGGAATCGAAGACCGACGCATGAAAATCTATCGCGAACTGTTCTTCAATAACATCATGGGGTTCTTGGACAGCGGCTTTCCGGTACTGAAGTCGATTTTGACTGAGCAAAAATGGCAAGCGTTAGGTCGGCTTTTTTTCAGCCAGCACCAGTGTCGCTCGCCGTTGTTTGTCGACATCAGTAAAGAGTTTGTTGAGTTTCTCGCCAATGAATATCTGACCGAGCCGGATGATCCGCCTTTTCTGGCTGAGCTCGCACACTATGAGTGGGTTGAGCTTGATGTGTCGGTGCGCAAAGGGGAACTACTTGAAACCAATGTTGAAGCTTTAACAGACGATACTGTATTGCGCCTCTCATCACTGGCGTCACTGGTAAGTTACGCTTTTCCGGTACATCAAATTGGACCTGATTTTCAACCTCAAGAGGCAGCTGAGCAGGTGTATCTAGTCGTGTACCGAGATATTGACGAAGCCGTTGAGTTTACACTCATTAACCAGGTTACTGCTTACATGCTGAATGCAATTGAGCAACACGGCGAACTGACATTCCGAGAACTTCTCGCTAAGTTAGCGGAGGCTTTGCCTCAATTGGACTCTGAGCAATTATTGCAGGCAACGGACGAGATACTGTGGCAATTTATCAATCAGCGAGTACTGTCGGCTCACTCCACTAAAAGCTGAGAATATCGCTAGGATTTCAAGCCACATTCAAGTACTATTTGCGGCTGTTTTTGGTCTTCTATATTGGACTTTACAATGGCTGACAATTCTGAATTCAAAGAAGTTTATAACTGGTGGTACTTTTTGGCTGCCGTAGGCACGCTTGTTGCCTTCCCATTAATGCATATCATTGCCGGCTGGTACGTCTTTTTCTTTACCCGTTAATTGAAGTACTAAAGTGACCACCGAATATATAAAATCTGTAGTTAAAACCGTTCCCGATTACCCCAAACCTGGGATTCAATTTCGCGATGTAACCAGTGTTTTGGAAGATCATACCGCGTATTCGAGTTGCCTTTCGTTAATGGTCGAAAAGTTTACTCCGATGAATTTCGATAAGGTCGCAGGGACAGAAGCGCGAGGCTTTTTATTTGGCGCACCGCTTGCGATCGAACTCGGTATTGGTTTTGTTCCAGTTCGCAAGCCGGGCAAGCTGCCGCGTCAGGTAATATCTGAAAGCTACGAACTCGAGTATGGGATGGATACCCTTGAAATCCATGAAGATGCAATCAAGCCAGGTGAGCGTGTCCTGATGATCGACGATCTATTAGCAACTGGCGGCACTATGATTGCGACGGCTAATCTAATCCGCCGCTTGGGTGGTATTGTCGAACATTCTGGCTTCGTTATTTCATTACCCGATATTGGTGGTGAACAACGCCTCAACGAGCATGGTGTCGATGTATTCGCACTGTGCGAATTCGAGGGTGAATAGAGCACTATGAGTTACCAGGTTCTTGCCCGCAAATGGCGGCCCCAGAAGTTTTCTGAGCTGGTGGGGCAGGAACACGTTGTAGATGCCATCAGCAACGCTCTCGACAACAATCGATTACATCATGCGTACTTGTTTACCGGTACCCGAGGTGTCGGCAAGACGACGATCGCGCGTATCTTTGCCAAGAGTTTGAATTGTGAAACCGGTCAAAGTGCTAATCCGTGCGGAAAATGCCCGACATGTGTGGACATTGAGCAAGGTCGCTTTGTTGATTTACTTGAAATTGACGCGGCATCTCGCACCAAAGTTGAAGACACGCGTGAATTGCTAGATAACGTGCAATATCGCCCGACCCGAGGCGAGTATAAAGTCTATTTAATTGACGAAGTTCACATGTTGTCAAAGCACAGTTTCAATGCACTTCTGAAGACGCTGGAAGAGCCACCACCACATGTGAAGTTTTTGCTGGCCACAACCGACCCGCAAAAACTGCCAATCACGATCTTATCTCGATGTTTGCAATTTAACCTCAAGGCACTTTCGCGAGAACAGATTAGCACCCAGCTTGAGCATGTACTAACAGATGAACAACTACCATTTGAAAAGCCCGCATTGAGTTTGATTGCGCGCGCAGCTCAAGGGAGTATGCGTGATGCTTTGAGTCTTACCGACCAAGCGATTGCCCAAGGTAATAGCAACGTAACCCAAGCAGTGGTTACAGATATGCTTGGTCTACTGGATCGCAATCACATTTTGCGTATCGCTCAAGCTCTGGCAAACGGTGATAATCAAAGTATTTTAGCGTTGGTTGAAGAACTAGCTGCGCATGCGCCTGACTTCCAGCAGGTACTGAATGAGCTAAATGCCACGCTGCACCAAATCGCGTTAACGCAGATTGTGCCAGACGCCTGTCGTTTAGAGTCAACGCATGCCAAAGCGATTTTTCAATTAGCCAAAACGTTTACCCCAGAACACGTGCAGTTGCTCTATCAGATTGGTATTGAGGGTGTTCGCAGTTTGTCACACGCGCCTGACCCTCGCACAGGGGTAGAAATGGCATTGTTGCGTATGATGGCATTCACTCCGAGTACGCCACTTGCTGATGTTGAACAGACGATTCGCGAATCTGTCCCAGAAACCCAGAATAATGTGCCTGCTGTGGCAACCACAGCGCCCGTTGTTGAACCACCTCGTGTAGATGAATCGCCTGTAACGAGCGGATCTGAAGAGTCTGCGCAGCCAGTCAATCAACCTGCAATCGAAGACGCCGCCGAGCCACCGCATGCTGATGCTGGGCTAATGGCACTAGACGCACAGCAACAGGCGATAGAAGCGCAAGCCGAGCAAATGCGTGATGAGCCAAGTGTTCCTCAGCAGGACAATACTCTCACGCCACCGCAGACTGAGGATGCCGCTAATCTTGCTCGCACAAAAGCCATGTTGGAAATGCAACAGCGCATGTATCAACAACCAGCTCAAGAGGCGAGTGAAGACGCAAAAAAGCCTGAGGCTAAAAGTGCACCTCCCGTTGCACAATCTAGCGCAATAGAGACAATCTCCGAATCAGGCAAAGAGACAGAGCTACCGCCTTGGGAAAATGCGCAAGGTGAAGAGGTAAGTGAACCACAAAGTCACAGCGCAGCCAAAGAGGTAATCGCCGACTATGCAGACTCAGTTCAGCGAGCAGAGGACACGAGTCCGCAACGACCCGTTGAAGACGTTACACGTACTACGAATGTTCAAGACGCCTCTGCCACCCAGACTGTACCGAGTCAGATAGAAACCGGGAAAGAACTTCCCGTTTTTTTGGAGAACGGCGAAAAGCTCGTCTCTGCCGCACAAATCGACACTTGGGCAAGTATCATTGAGTCACTAAACGTTCGTGGCCTAGTTAAGCAGGTGGCACTGAACGCGAGTTTTGAACAAAATGACAATGCTATTTCACTGTTGTTACAGGCTGATCAAGAACACTTGCTGTCTGATGGTATTGTCCAACAATTGCAACAAGCCTTGAGTGCCCATTTTGAAAGGGCAGTTGAGATTGATATTCAAACGGGTCAACCCGAGCAAACGCCTTTCGGTTTGCAGCAGCGCATTGAGCAAATGAGACAAGCATATGCGCATAGCGTCGTTGAAGAAAATGAGGCAATAAATCAATTACTCACTACATTTAATGCAAGTGTAGTGACCGAAACAGTTAAACCTAGATAGTGTAGGAGAGAGTTTATGTTTAAAGGTGGAATGGGCAACATCATGAAGCAAGCGCAACAGATGCAAGAGCGCATGCAGAAAGCCCAAGAAGAATTGCAATCTATCGAGGTTGTAGGCGAGTCAGGTGCAGGTATGGTTAAAGTTACCATGACCTGTAATCACAATGTACGCCGTATCGAAATCGACCCAAGTTTGATGGATGATGATAAGGAAATGATCGAAGATCTCGTCGCGGCAGCAGTTAACGACGCGGTGCGCCGTGTGCAAACAACTTCGCAGGAAAAGATGTCCAGTGTTACCGGTGGTATGCAGATGCCGCCGGGTTTCAAAATGCCGTTTTAACAGTAGTCTCGTCATTCAAAAAAAGCGCCTTTGGGCGCTTTTTTATTTGTTTGCGTCTAGCCGAGGATGATCAAGAAAGAAGTTAACGAACGATTGGAGCTTCTTGGATGTGTTACTCCTTTGGCGATACAGCAGTGATAAGTACTTTTTTTCAGGTTCTGAATGTTGTAGCACGCGGACTAACTCTCTTCTTTCCAAAGCCTTAGCAACAAGGATGTCATAAACGCAGACAATTCCGCATCCGGACTTAGCTGCTGTAATAAGGCTTTGGTAGCTGTTTGATAAAACCCGCTCGGTGCTTTTTGAGCTATCAATGTCTTCGGTTTTGATGGTGGGGTTAAATTCAAGCCTGTGATGATTTATCAAATCACTGTGATCATATGGTGAGCCATATTGCCTAAGGTATTCAGGAGCCGCCACGTATACAGGTTGAAGTTCCAAGAGTTTTATTTCAAATAAAGCACTATCAGGTAAATGTGTCGACGTGCGAAAGGCGATATCAAAATCTTGTTCAATCAGATTACTTGGCTCATGCGAATAGTCTAACACTAGCCTTATGTCGGGCTTATTTTGGATGAACTCCGACAAAAGTGGGGAGAGGATTTGTTCTCCTATCATCAACGGCAGGGATACCCGCAGCACGCCTTCTGCTGAGCGAGAGAGGGCCTGAACATCGTGTTCAAGTTGATCAAGTTCCTTAAGGACTTTTCGACCCTTTTCGAAATAAAGGGAGCCTGCATCGGTCAAGCACATCGAACGTGTAGTGCGGACCATCAGCTGGACCTTGAGTTGGTCCTCGAGTCTCTTGATGTGCTTGCTCACGCTGGAAACTGGAATTCCCAGATAGCTGGCAGCGCTACTGAACGAACCAAAGTGAACAACGCTACAAAAAGTTCTCAATAGGAGGTATTTGTCGTTTTGTGTCGGCATACTTCACAACGGTTAAAATTGTCTATTGGTTGCATTGGAAAAAAAGAAAATTTTCGGCAACGCGTTAGGTATATCTAATTTATCACTAAAATTCCTTTTGGGAAAAACAATGTTTCCATTTGGGAAATAGTTGTCTGTAGTTAACTAACGTATATTGTCTCGCACCATCATCTTGCTGGGTTATCAAGAGGTATAAGACATGTATCAAGGAAGTTGTTTGTGTGGTCAAGTTCACGTTGAAGTCAGTGGGCCCATTGAGTCAATCATTCATTGCCACTGTTCTAAGTGCAGAAAAAACAGTGGAACGGCCTATTCCACCAATGGTTTTGTCGCAAAACAGCACTTTGCCGTAGTGGCCGGGGAAGCCAAGCTGGGTAAATACGAGACAGAGCCGGGCAAAGCTCGCTTTTTTTGTTCAGTATGTGCCTCTCCAGTTTATAGCGTGAGTAATGGATCCCCTCAGTATGTGCGCTTGAGACTCGGGATTTTGGATTCCGATATAACGGAGCGCCCGATGTCGCATAATTTTGTGACTTCAAAAGCCAATTGGGAAGATTTGGATGAGCACTTGCCTCACTACGAACAACAAGAACCGGGAAGGGAAAAATACCAAGCTTAACCGGCGATTAGTCAAAGGTACCTTCTTTGTATTAATTGCGTTCATGTAAAAATTAAAATTCATCATTTTTCCTCATGTCTTTTTTCGGTGAGAATCGATATCGCTTACAACGTTTTCTGTTGTGTGTAAGCGGTAAACCTTTCGATTTAGCTCAATTAGAACGCAGACTACGATGAATACAGATTTTACCTTTACGATAAATACCGTTTGTTTTGATGAAAATTATCGCCCTTCGGAAAATACTCGAATAACCACTAATTTTGCCAATCTTGCTAGAGGTAAAAACCGCCGGGAGAACCTGCGCAACGCGTTGCAGATGATTGATAATCGATTAAATGCGCTGGCGCATTGGGACAACCCCAATGGCGAACGATTTGCGGCACAACTCGAAATCGTCTCCGTCGATATTGACATCAGAGGCAATGGGGAGACCTTCCCCACAATTGAAATACTCAAGACGAATATTATCGACCATAAAACGGGTAAGCGTATCAAGGGTATTGTTGGTAACAACTTCTCGTCTTATGTTCGGGATTATGACTTCAGTGTGTTGCTGTTGGCGCACAATAAAAATCAAGCTACGTTCAGCGTACCGGATGGCTTTGGTGAGCTGCACGGCAAACTGTTTAAGAGCTTCGTCAAATCCGACGTTTACCAACAACACTTCGACAAGTCACCGGTGATATGTCTGAGTGTGTCAGACAACAAAACTTACCGCAGAACAGAAAATGAGCACCCAGTTTTAGGTGTAGAGTATGAGCCCAATGAGTCATCTTTGACCGAGCAATACTTCAAAAAAATGGGGTTACAGGTGCGTTATTTTATGCCGCCCAATAGTGTGGCGCCACTGGCATTCTATTTCTTTGGTGATTTGCTCAATGACTACACCAATCTTGAGCTGATTAGCACCATCAGCACAATGGAGACGTTTCAAAAAATCTATCGACCTGAGATCTACAATGCCAACGCCATAGCAGGCAGCCATTATCAGCCAAATTTGCAGCATCAGGATCATTCATTAACGCAAGTGGTATACGACCGCGAAGAACGGGGCAAGTTAGCGATTGAGCAGGGACGATATGCAGAGGAGCATTTTATCAAGCCCTATCAAACAGTATTGGACCAATGGTCTGCGAATGTCACGCTGTAAGGATAAACAAAGATGCAATTGAATATAAACAAACTGTTACCGACCTCAACCGCGGGTAGCTTACCAAAACCATCATGGTTGGCGCAGCCAGAAACACTTTGGTCTGAATGGAAACTGCAAGGCGATGAATTAGTCGATGGCAAGCGTGCTGCACTGCGTTTGTCACTACAAAACCAGCGGCAAGCGGGGATTGATATTGTCAGTGATGGAGAGCAAACGCGGCAGCACTTTGTGACCACCTTTATCGAGCACCTTACTGGTGTTGATTTTGAACAACGCAAAACGCTGCGGATCCGCAACCGCTATGAAGCCAGTGTACCCGTCGTGGTCGGCAATGTTAGTCGTCCTAAATCGGTTTTTGTTGAAGATGCGAAATTTTTACGTCAACAGACCTCACAGCCAATAAAATGGGCACTACCAGGTCCTATGACAATGATCGATACGCTGTATGATGATCATTACAAGAGTCGCGAAAAACTGGCGTGGGAATTCGCCAAAATCCTCAATCAGGAAGCTAAGGAGTTAGAAGCCGCGGGGGTAGACATTATTCAGTTTGACGAGCCTGCATTTAACGTGTTTTTCGAAGATGTAAACGAGTGGGGGATCGCTGCTCTCGAAAGGGCACTTGAAGGACTTAATTGTCAAACTGCGGTGCACATTTGCTATGGATACGGTATCAAAGCCAACACGGATTGGAAGCAGACCCTAGGAGCCGAGTGGCGGCAATATGAGGAAGTGTTTCCTAAACTGCAAAAGTCGAGCGTAGATTTTGTCTCCTTAGAGTGCCACAACGCGCGCGTACCGATGGAGCTTATCGAGTTGATTCGCGGTAAAAATGTCATGGTTGGTGCGATAGATGTTGCCAGCAACCGGATCGAAACACCTGAAGAGGTGGCGAACACACTGAGAACAGCGCTTCAGTTTGTTGAGCCAGACAAATTATACCCGTGCACGAACTGTGGTATGGCTCCGCTTGCAGGGGAAATTGCGCGCGCTAAGCTCGAGGCACTGACTGCGGGGGCGGCGATTGTGCGCGAAGAGATAGCACAGCAGCTGGTTTGATTGGAATTTATCAGGGTTTGGAAGTCCTGCTGCAATAGCCTATACTCATCGGCTGTTTTTGCAGCGGGACGACAAAATGTTGCAGGTAAGTGATCTTCAATTGCAGGTCATTGCATTTATTCTCGAATTCATTGGTCTGACTCTCGCGTTTATTGAAGTCCGCATGCCCAGCACTGCAGCCAAAATTGCACGCTTTTTAGGTATGCTTGCAGCACCTATAGCTGACCTGCGAAACCGCTCTTTGGAAAGGGACAAAGCGCACGCACGCCTCTCCAGTAGCCTTGGTAAATTGCTCAATACCGTGCTTACCCTGGGTACTCTACCCGTCATTATACTGTTCGCCGTGAGCGCACTTGAAGCGGCAAATGCTGATTCATTAACCGTAACTTGGTTGATACCGCAGCTGATCACCTTAGTTGTACAGTTGTTGGTCGTTAGCCTAGGGTTACTCTTACTCTGCCTGATTCTCTATTTCACCGTTGCGGGTGGTTCAGATTTCGCTACTCGGTTTGTTGAAGGGCGAGCAGTGGGAACCTTGGGAATCATGCTGGCAGCGCTTGGATTAGTAATAGAGCTTTATCAGCTCATCGCAGTTGTTTGAAGTATCTCAATCTACATCCATTATTTCTTGCTCTAGTGATGTTTCTAACGCAGAAATCTTTCGGATCACGTCATGATAAACCGATTCTTTCTCTGAGGTGATTTGGTGAATTAGGAAAAAAAGATTTTGAAATTGAAAGCTATATAATACTTCTGGTTTTTTAACGTCTCCACTTGAAAACTTTATGACATCTTTCATTGCTTCAACGGCGTAGCTCATCATCGCCTCAAAATGAATAGCTTCCATCCTATTCATGTACATCATGGTTTCCTCCAAATCGATGATTTGCGCAATGATCTGTTCGTTATCTATTAACCTTATATCACCACTGTTTACCATGATTTCGTAGATATTACCGCGGCGATCATAGTCAGAATAATTCGTCAACTGCCCGGCTATTTCAGCAAGTTGATTCATTCGCTCCCGATCATTCTGTTCGATGATTTCAATACCCAGTTGATATTGGGCTTTAAAGTGGGCGTTGTAATCTATTTGACCGCGGATATCCTCGGCATCTAACTTGATTTGCTCTTTCAGTTTTTTATATATCGCCGTTTCAGCGTGTTGAAGTTGTAGTGCTTCATTCCAATTCGCGACTTGTATCCCCATGAAAACACCAATCACTACAATCACGAAATCGATACCAATTGCCAGCCAGTCTTGCTGTTTTAAGCTGTGTTTAACTCGGCGAAGTAACATACGCAATACAAACTAAAAATGATTCTTTACTTAAACCTAGGTCAAGGAAAAGGCCTGTGCAAATGTCGGCCATTTTTTGCCGGTTTTAGTCTATTTGTCAGTCTCTGTTCAATCATTCTCATTCGTGCTAGAGATCTTACGCTAGGCGAAGAACACGATATTAAAAGTATCACGCGTCTGCTGAACTATTCTGTATCAATCGCCGTAAAACGAGACAAAAGCTAGATAATAAGGGAAAGCTCATGGCTACACTTAAACCGGATATTCCACAAGAGGCGTTTGATTGGTACGACGATTATGCTCACGGCGGCATGGACCGGCGCACCTTTATGAAAAAACTCAGTGGTCTGGTTGCGCTCGGGTATTCAATGAGTGTTTTGACCAGTGCTTTATTACCTAATTATGCATTGGCAGAACAGGTATCGTTCAATGATAAAGATATTCTCGCAACCTATGAAACATTTGCATCGCCATTAGGACACGGCGAGGGGCGGGGTTATTTAGTTAAGCCGACAACTGCCCAAGAGCGTTATCCAGTCGTACTCGTGATCCATGAAAATCGTGGTTTAAATCCATACGTGAAAGATGTGGTGCGGCGTTTAGCTAAGGCTGGTTTTGTTGCTTTTGCACCAGATGCCCTTTATTCAGTTGGCGGGTATCCGGGCAATGATGATGAAGGGCGTGTGTTGCAGCGCGGTCTAGAACGCGCAAAGATAGAACAAGATTTTGTCGCCGCCGCCCGTTTTTTGAAAAGCCATCCGCTGAGTAATGGTAAGCTTGGTGCGGTAGGTTTTTGTTTCGGCGGTTATATTGTGAATTATTTGGCCGCAGTCGATAGTGAGTTGTTGTCGGCAGGGGTTCCATTTTATGGCACGCCAGCGGCAAAATCCCTTAGAGCGCAAATTACATCTCCGTTGATGATTCAACTCGGGGAATTGGACGAACGCGTAAATAAAACCTACCCCGAGTACGAGCAAGATCTCACCGCGGCGGGTGTGGATTACCAAATCCACGTGTATGAGAATGCCAAACACGGTTTTCACAATGATTCAACCGGACGTTACGACCAAGCCAGTGCTGAGCTGGCTTGGCAGCGAACGTTAGCATTCTTCAATCAACATTTGAGTTAGTGACCCAGTTGTTGAAAACCTCGCTGACTGAGGTTTTCGACTCCCTGCGCTGTGAACGCGATACAGTCTTCAAGCCTAAACCCGCCATAGGGTTTCAGTTGATTGATTCTAGACCAGTTAAAGTCGGGGTTATCTGCATGTTGGTTGAGCAATTGGTCAATCAAGTAGATACCGGGCTCAACCGTAAACACAATATCTTGTTCCATGGGCCTGTTTAAGCGTAAGAAAGGGTAACGAGGGTCCCGTGCACACTCTCTGCCGGTGCAATCCACCATGTATCCACCCACATCATGCACTTGTAAGCCAATGTAATGGCCTACACCACAAGGAAAGAAGCACTGATTATAGCCTTTAGCATAGGTTTCTTCGGCCGAGGTCTTTACTAGCTCAAACTCTGAGAGCAATCGCGCAATGCGTCGGTGCGCCGAATCATGGAACTCTAGGTAGGATTTACCGCGTTCTATCTCGTTGAGCAATCCGCAGTATTCAGCGCAATACGCATCAAAAAGCGCGTTGAATTCTTGGTGCTCTGGACCTTCCGCGATATAGGTTCGACTGATGTCGGCGTTATACCCATTATATTCCGCGCCTGCATCGATCAAAAAAGACAAATGCTGAGTGGGAGGTCGTTTCTGATAGTGATCGTAATGCAAAATAGATGCGCTATGGTTAAAGGCGATAATATTATTGTATGGCAATTGTGATTCGCGGATATTTAGCGCTTGCAAGTATGTTAAATGGATGTCGAGCTCACTTTTCCCAGCATAGAATGCATCTTTAGCTGCTACATGACCACGAGCTGCAAGAATGTTTGCTCGGCGCATACAATCTACTTCGTAAGGTGTTTTATATGCGCGCATGTAATTAATTTGATTGATAAAAGCCGGAGGGTTTTCGGCAACTTGCCAGTGATCAACGGCGAAATTGTCTTCCCCAATAAACGCGCACTGGTTAAGTTTTGTTCCCAACAACGACTTCACTTCTCGTTTGTCAGTGATAACGGTTACATCGAAATACTGGTTCCACTCGCCCTCTGGAATAGCCGGCTGCGCGTGCCAGTAGTCTTCAATCTGATGTAAAAATAAATGTGGCTTCCTACCGCTCTCAACCAGGATAAAACTGTGTTGTTGTGCCGTTAGAGGAAGCCAATATTTAAACAACGGATTGACCTTAAATGGCAAACTGTTGTCATCCATAAAGGCATAACGCTGGTGGCCTGAATATATCAGCGCGCGCGCGAAGCCGTGAGCGTCAAGCGCTTTGTCGAAGCGCTGTTGAATAATGTTCAGGTGTTCAGAATATAAACTCATAACGTCTCTCAATTAAAACGACTAATACAGTATGGTTGTAGGTCAACACTAGGTAGTTGATTTAGGGCAACCTCAGCAATTAATTGGCCTGTGATTGCGCCCCAAGTAAGCCCTAAATGTTGATGCCCAAAAGCAAAATACAGGTGTTTGTGATGCGGAGCCTCACCGATAACGGGAAGAGAGTCGGGAAGCGATGGGCGAAAACCCATCCAATGTGGGTAGTCATCGCCGCTGGATGTGTCCAATCCCCTTAGTAACTGTTGCGCATGTGGCAGCAGTATTTCAGCGCGTTTCCGATTTAACGGCGCCTTTAATCCAGCAAACTCGACAGTACCCGCTAGGCGCAGACCATCTGCCATCGGCGTCATGATGAATCGACGCTCCGCCGACGCGACGGGCCTCTCAAGCATGTTTTTATGCGGTAACATCAAATGGTATCCGCGCTCAGTATCCAACGGTACGCGGTATCCAAGTGGCGCCAGCAGCGATTTGCTCCATGCGCCCGTTGCAATGACCACACGGTCAAATTGGTAATTGGCTCGTTTGCAATGAACGGCATATTTGCCTTTGGAAAGTGAAATCTGTTCAACAGAATCTTCAATCAATTGACCACCGTTCGCATAAATTGTGCAAGCAAACGCAAAGCACAATTGTTCGGGATCCACCGTATGGCCGACATCAGGAAAATACAGTGAAGCTTTGATTCGCTCCGACAAGCTCGGTTCGAGCGATAAGGTCGAATCACGATCCAGTACCTCTACAGTGATGCCTTGACGACGATAATGGTCAGCTTGTTTTTGGATCGTAACTAAGTCGTCTTGTTCAAAGGTCAACAAGCTGCCTTTTAGCTGCACGAGCGCATTACTATCGGTTGCCTTTAATAGTGGCAAATAGGATTGTATGGCGTGTCGGTTCAATGCTTTGATGGCATCGCGATTTTGATTGAATACTCGCGCACGCATATTCAGTAAAAACTGACAGAACCAAGGCAGCGCTTTAATTAAGTAGCGCCACTCAATCCGAAACGGCCCGAGAGGATCGAGTATCATTTTGGGGAGTTGCGCGAGTAAAGATTTGTCTGCTAGTGGAAACACTTGTTCGGTTGCAAAGTGTCCCGCATTGCCTTTCGAGCAGCCTTGGGCAAGACCATGTTTATCAACCAGGGTTACTTGGAATCCTGCTCGTTGTAACTGCAATGCCGTACAAATACCAACTATGCCAGCTCCAACTACACCGATGTGCGCTTGTTTATTCATTTTTTAATCAACTAAAAGCTGCATTGAGAAAATATTATATTGAATATTGTATACAATATACTTAATATTGGTTTTTTTAAAGAGCCAAGTGCGTAAAGATTTATTCAATGCGTTGCTCGCCATACTGCCATCACTACGTTTTAAGGAGCTGTATTCATGTCTATCGACTGGAGAGGTGTATACCCAGCCGTCACCACACAATTCAATGCTGATTTCTCAATCAACTACGCAACCACACAGCAGATGCTAGATAACCTCATCAATGAAGGGGTTCACGGTATCATTGTGAATGGCACAGTAGGTGAAAACTGCTCTTTGTGCCCCGAAGAAAAGCGTCGTGTCATGCAAGCTGCCAAGGAGGTTGTAGATGGACGTGTTCCCTTACTATCCGGCGTTGCTGAGACAACCACTCAAGGTGCAGTTGAGTACAGCCAAGATGCCGAAAAAATCGGCATCGATGGCCTTATGGTACTACCAGGAATGGTGTATCGTTCCACAGAACGAGAAGCGCTCTATCACTATCAACAAGTAGCCAGAAATACTGGGCTACCGTTGATGATCTATAACAACCCCATTACCTACGGTGTCGATGTGTCCATCGAAGGGATGGCAACGCTAGCCGCAGAGTCGAATATTGTCGCCGTCAAAGAAGCGACGGAGGATACCCGTCGCATTACAGAACTCTTCAACGCATTTGGCGATCGATTCACTGTATTTGGCGGCGTTGATGATATCGCGTTGGAATCGCTTATGCTCGGTGCGACAGGTTGGATATCCGGCCTTACAAATGTGTTTCCGCGTGAGTCGGTAGCGATATTTGAATTGGCTAGTCAAGGACGTTACGAGGAGGCGCGTGAGATATGGCGTTGGTTTTTACCCTTGCTGCGCTTGGATACTATTCCTACATTGGTGCAGTGCATAAAATTTGCTGAACAGTTAGCTGGGCGAGGTTCAGAGCTGACCCGACCTCCGCGCTTAAGTTTACCTGAGAATGAAAAGCAATATGTGACAGCGCTGTTTGAACAAGCGCAGGCGAATCGTATTGATTTGAATCGATTTAATCTGCGCGGTTGATCCCATGCGCAAAGGTACGTTTTATTGCATCGATGCACATACCTGTGGCAATCCCGTGAGGTTAGTCACCAGTGGACACCCTGACTTACAAGGGCAAACCATGAGTGAAAAACGCATTGATTTCATGCGTCGTCACGATTGGGTGAGACAATCATTGATGTTTGAACCTAGAGGGCATGACATGATGTCGGGCGCATTTTTATACCCGGCTACGCGCAAAGATACAGACGCAGCGATTCTATTTATTGAGACGTCGGGCTGTTTGCCAATGTGTGGGCATGGCACCATCGGCGCGGTGACCGCGGCACTAGAGGCGGGGTTACTGCGTCCTCGACAGCCGGGAAAACTCAGAATGGAAGTGCCGGCAGGCATCGTTGATATTGAATATCAAATGCGTGCGGAAAAGGTCTCTGCAGTTAAAATTTTCAATGTCCCATCTTACCTTGCGCACCGCGATATTCTCATCGTTGTACCCGAGTTGGGAGGCTTGAAAGTTGACGTGGCTTATGGCGGCAATTTTTACATTATCGTTGAGCCTCAACAGGGATTCCCAGGCGTTGAGCAATGGAGTGCGGCGCAGATACTCAAATACAGTCCTTTGGTTAGAGACGCTGTAAACAGTGCCGTTGAATGTATTCACCCGCAAGATTCATCTGTCTGTGGGGCGTCTCACTTGCTTTGGACTGGCGCTCCTAAACAGAGAGATTCCAGCGCTGCTAATGCAGTTTTTTATGGTGATAAAGCCATAGACCGTTCACCTTGCGGAACGGGAACCAGTGCTCGAATGGCACAGTTGCACGCCAGAGGGCGTTTGCGGGTAGGGCAGGATTTTGTCCACGAAAGTTATATCGGTAGTCAGTTTATCGGTCGAATTGAAGATACCACTAGCGTCGGTGAATTCGACGCCATTTGTCCTAGTATCCAAGGCTGGGCGAAGGTGTTTGGCAGTAATTGCATAAACGTGGATGACGAGGACCCCTATGCCTTCGGCTTTCAGGTTGTTTAACTAGAGGTAGACATGAATATTACAGGTAAAAGTCTTATCGCTGATCAGTGGCAAAGTGATAATGAGACAACGTCGTTTCAGTCGCTATGGGTAGATAAAAATCAACCCAGTGGTCAATCGTTCCATAACGCTTCTCATGAGCAGGTCAATGCAGCGGCAGAGTCAGCACTCGATGCCTTTTGGGCATACTGTGAAACAACGCGGGCACAACGCGCTGAGTTTATTGAGACGATAGCTGACAACATTTTACATCTTGGAGATGAGCTAATTGCCATCACGCAACGGGAGACTGGCTTACCGGAAATGCGTTTGCAAGGTGAGAGAATGCGTACGGTTAATCAACTCAAGCTATTCGCAAATGTATTACGAGAGCAACCTGAAGCATTGGTTTACGATCATGCAGACCCGCAGCGAGCGCCAGTACCTAAACCCGAGACAAGGTTGCACTACATTGCGATCGGTCCCGTAGCGGTTTTTGGCGCGTCGAACTTTCCATATGCGTTTTCGGTATTGGGCGGTGATACTGCATCGGCGCTTGCTGCAGGTTGTCCTGTGGTGGTAAAAGGTCATCCTGCACATCCGGCTACCAGTGAGCTAATGGCCAAAGCAATACAGGCCGCTATTCAGCAGTGCCAAATGCCCATTGGCGTATTTTCTTTATTGCAAGGTGCTGAACCCCGCGTCAGTCACGAATTGGTCAAACATCCAGCCATTAAAGCGGTGGGTTTTACGGGTTCGCTTGGCGTTGCTAAATCACTACAAGACAGTATTAATCAGCGCAAGGAACCTATTCCATTCTATGGTGAGCTCGGCAGCGTGAACCCACAAATCGTGTTGCCAAATCATATGAGTAAACAGGCTGTAGATTTAGCGAGCACGTTTGTGCAAAGCTTAATGATGGGGCAAGGGCAGTTCTGTACCAGTCCGGGTGTATGGTTGATACCAACTGGCAGTAATGAATTTGTTTCAGCAGTCGCACAGTGCATTGCGCGCCAACCCTCTGGGCCATTATTGACTGTCGGAATAGACGCTGCATACCGAAAAGCCATTTTTAACGTTGCTAGCCTTGAAGGCGTTACGCAAGTAGGTCAAAACGAAGCCGATAAAGCTCACTATCCAGTGGCACAAGTATTTAAAACCGATGCAGCAACCTACCGAGCAAATTCGTCCTTGTCCGAAGAAGTGTTTGGCCCATATGCATTGATTGTGGAATACCACAGTAGTGAACAATTGTTTGATTTAGTTGCGAGTCTAGACGGGCAACTGACCGCAACGATTCATGGTGATGAGGGTGATATCAAAACGGCGAAACCCATGATTACTCGCTTAAAGCATAAAGTTGGCCGGCTCATTTACAATCAAATGCCAACCGGTGTTGAGGTTTGTGCATCGATGAATCATGGTGGACCTTACCCGAGTTCAACTGATGTGCGCTCAACTTCCGTAGGGACTAAAGCGTTGGATAGATTCTTACGCCCTTTGTGTCTGCAGAATGCGCCTTTGAGCACTCTAGAGTGATGCTAAGACCAACGGGAATACGCATCTTGGCGTTGTCGAAAATGCTAATTTGAGACACACTCTCGGTATACAAAATACAATGTTGGATAAATCTGTGGCAATTGTGCACAAAACCCGCACTCAGCTTGTGGTCGAAGCGCTTCGTGAAAAGATACTAAATGGCGAAATAAAGGCGGGTGAGCCATTACGTCAGGCGGCGTTAGCTGAAGAATTGAATGTAAGCCGGATCCCTATCCGCGAAGCGCTTTTGCAGCTTGAGGCGGAAGGGCTGGTTAACTTTGAACCACACAAGGGAGCTGCAGCGACAGAATTATCTGCCGACCAAGTCGATGAAATTTTTGAACTCAGAGCCTTATTAGAATGTGAGTTACTCAAGTATTCCATCGATAAGCTGACGCCTGAAGATTTTGCAGAAGCGGAAGATTTGATTAATCAAATGGAAAATGCGACAGGCAGTAATGATGGTGTAACTGGAGAGCTGAACTATCGTTTTCATACTATTTTGTACAGCAAAGCAGAGCGCCCACAAACGGCTGAGCTAGCCGATACATTGATCAAAAACTCACTGCGCTATGTGCGTATTCACTTGATGCTGGCTGGTGGTGAAGGTTCGGCACAAACCGAGCACAAGGCACTATTAGAATTGTGCCGCAACGGCGACAAGAAGCGAGCTGCTAGTCATCTTAAAAAGCACATTGTGAAGGCTAAAGATGATATAAAGAAATTGCTTGCGAGTAACGAGCACTAGTTTGAGCATTATATTTATCTTTCTACAACGCTATAATTCTCGTCCCAATTTGCTACTCAACACGGAGAATCGGTTTGACCGTGCAATTTAGCCCATTACTAAGCGAACTTATCGATGCCTTGCGCGTGTTGCCAGGGGTCGGTAACAAGAGTGCTCAACGCATGGCTTTTAGCTTGTTGGAACGCAATCGTGAGGGGGCTTTGAAACTCAGCCAAGTTCTGCATGACGCCATGGAGCATATCAATCACTGTCAACAGTGCCGCACATTTACCGAGCAATCTTTGTGCGAGATTTGTGCCCATCCTGCGCGAGGAACAGCGGATACTATATGTATCGTTGAAGCGCCTCAGGACGTTCTGGCGATTGAACAAACGGCGCAATTTAAGGGGCGCTACTTTGTGCTGATGGGGCATTTAAGTCCATTAGATGGCATTGGTCCCGAGCAGATTGGACTTGATGAATTGGCCAAGCAGCTCGATGATGGCCAAGTTAAAGAGGTCATTTTAGCCACCAACCCGACTGTTGAAGGTGAAGCAACCGCACACTACATAGCGGAAATGTGCCGCAAACGTGATATCCAAGCGACACGAATCGCGCATGGCGTACCAGTGGGTGGCGAGCTGGAATACATCGACGGCAATACCCTTGGTCACGCACTTAGTGGGCGGCGCAGTCTGTAACTCTTGCTATCAATGCTAATCAGCATTCAATGCAATGCCAGCTTGAACCCGTGTTGATGCCCATTTTCAGCCCCTGTCGGCATTGCTTTAGCGTCTTCTACCATTATCGCCATAGAATCGAGTACATCTAGAAAGTCCCTGAGTTGCTCGGGTGTCATTTGGGCGGATAACGATTCGATCTTTGCAATTAGGTTTTTTGTAGAAAGTCTCATAAGCGTCAATTTTTTGTGGTTGAGTTTTGCATACCTGTTCATACTCAAGTTTCTTGCCAACTTTCACGTTGAGCGCAATGGTGACGTTACCAAATGGACTCTTCATCCCGAGAAATGAACCTCAAACAGCCACTGTCGGGTCAGTGGCGTTGCTTAAGCTGGGTGTTAATTGAACCTGAGGCATTGATGACACCGGTTATCTTTTTGTTCGTTTACTTGATGGGCTGGGTGAATCGTTATGGTGACAGCAAGAAGGTGTGGTGATATTTAATTTAGCCTTACTGGCAATAAAAAGCCCCGACCATTGGTCGGGGCTTTTACTAATCTACTAAATCAACAATGTCGCTTTATTGTTTCTCCATAATAAAGCGCCACCACACACCAGGGCCAGCTTCGATATCAACTGTCATACGCGTGTTGCCGTCGTTAAACTCAACCATGTATTCTGTTGAACCAGTGACTGTGCCACCGTTGCCTAGCTCACCGTTGTTAACGGCTTTAGGGATACCTAAATAGCCACCAACCCCGTTAATAGTCAACATGCCGTTGTCCATATCAAGATCCCAAGTGTATTCGCCGTTGCCGTCATGCGGCGCAACTGGGGCACCACATTCTTCGCCAGCGACACCTTGCCACGCCTCGAGCCACGTATCATCACCTAGGACATTGTCAAAAGTGCCGTCTTCCATGAATACATAGTCGTCGTCATAGAAGCACGCTCGAGTCGTTACACCTGCATCATCAATGGCCCACCAGCTGATGTCACCCATTGCTGGACCTACACCCAGAGAATTGGCCTCTGGTGCTACTCGCCAGGTTCCGACGACTGGGCTACCGCCACCTGTGCCAGGATCGATAGGCTCAGGTTGAACAGTCTTGATCATGCGGAATCTCCACCAAACACCAGGGCCTGCTTCAATATCAAGCACTACAGTGTTGTCGTTTTCCCACATAACTTCACAGGTCACGTTTGGCGGAAGCGTACCACCGTTACCGAGCTCACCGTTATTGACCGCTTTCGGGATACCCATGTAACCGCCGATGCCATCGATGAGCAGGGTACCTGTATCTTCGGTTGCTTCGGTATAAGTCCAGGTAAAGTCGCCAGAACCGTCATGCGGGGCCACTGGAGCACCACATTCTTCGCCTGCAACGCCTTGCCAAGCCTCTAACCAAGTATCATCACCGAGTATGTTGTCAAAGGTGCCATCGCGGTCGAACACATATTGGTCATCGTAGAAACAAGCACGTGTTGCAACGCCAGCATCGTCAATTGCCCACCAAGAGATGTCTCCGCGAGCGGGGCCTACGCCTAGCGAGCCGGCAACTGGTTCAACTTGCCAAGTTCCCGCAAACGTGCGCTCAGGGGCAGGGCCCGGGTCACCGAAGCTCTCGATCTTCTGCATGACGAAACGCCACCAGATTGGTGCACCCGCTGTGCCAGAGTTGATCGTAACAATCATGCGATCGTTACCGACCTCTTCGATGTTATACGTTACGTTTGGTGGTGTTTGGTTGACATCTGAAAGCTCGATGCCATTCACTGCTTTTGGAATACCAACGAAAGAACCAAAGCCATCGATGAACAGAGTCCCCGCACCAGCATCATAATTCCATGTGCCCGGCGTCATGCCGTCATGAGGTGCAACCAAAGGACCACAGGCTTCTGCATTGCCAGTCTGCCATTGCTCAACCCACGTCTCATCACCAAGTACGTTCTGGAATGAACCGTCTTCGTTAAACACATAGGTGTCATCGAAGAAACAAGCGCGATCTGAGATACCCTGGTCGTCAATTGCAAACCATGAGATGTCGCCTTCAACGGGACCTACACCAAGTGAGCCTGCTTCTGGGGCCATTGTCCACACACCCGGCATTGCAAATGGGCCTTCAATCGGTGGTGGCGGTGGAACAGGCGCAGCGATACCACACGTGCCTGGGCTTCCGCATGAAAGCGTAATGTTATCGATCAATACATCTGCCGCGCCAGTTGGCTCAAAGACAAACATACTTTGAATAGCGCTCGTATCAAGCGGCATAAAGCCGTCGCCACGGAACGCAAGTAAATCGTTCACTTTTACGCTAATGGTAGTCCACGTATCACGCGGCAAATCATCTGTCGCTAATGCAATCTGGCCAAGTGCAGGGAACCCGCTGTCCATCTTGATCAGGAATGAACTCTCTGCTTCTGCGCTTCGAACATAGAGGTCGAAGCGAAGCTCACCCGCATGAAGCTCGGCAAAGTTTGGATTGTTACCCATACCGAACAATTCGATAGGCTCGACGGTTGGATTGATTGAGATATTACCGCTATTAGAGGTAACCACTTCAATTACATTTCCACGGTCGCCACCATCTACTTCCGCAAACGACAGTGCACCGTCGTTATCCCAGAATGAGTTAAGTGCTAGTGGACGCTCAAAGGTCTCACCGACGATTGTCCATGTATACGTGGCAGGTGCGTCGATGTAGATGTCAAATGACTCTTGCCCTGGACGGAGAGGATCTGGAGTGTCTAAGTCTGCGTTGACATTAGAGTTACACCCTTTGCCGTCTGCTCGTCCATATGAACAACGATATACACGCACATAATCTACTTCCATCTCACCAGGCAAAGACGAATCTTCGACCAAGTTGCCGGTCAAGTTACCGCCAACAGCGAGGTTGAGAATCAAATAAAAATCGGTATCGAATGGAGCGCCATCAACGGCTAGCTGATATGTTTCAGCACTATCGTTGTAGAAGTATGAATAATAACTCGCCGACGTAATGGTTTTGAAATGAATATCGTTCACAAAGAAGCGAATTTCATTTTGCTCCCATTCAACCGCGTATTCGTTAAACTCGGTAGCATCGATACCGTCTGGTAATGCTTCAGACAGTGACTGCTGTAAAGGCCAAGGGAAGCCATGGAATATTGTCGAACCTAGAAATTCTGTGTCCGCAACGCCTGGGTTGGCTGCTTCCATAATATCGATTTCACCTGTCGCGGCCCAGCCGTCCGAACCGTATGGTGAGTTGCTAGACAGCATCCAGAAAGCGCTCCAGAGGCCTTGGCCTGCGGATGTTTTCAAAGAAGCTTCAACACGCCCAAATGTGAAATCGAGTTTGCCTAGTGTAGTGATCCGTGACGATGTATACGGAAAACCATCTTGGACAGATTCAGCTTTGGCTGTGATCTTCAGTGTGCCATCTGATACCGTCGCATTTTGGTCTGTATACCACTGTTGCTCGTTGTTACCCCAACGTTCTAGTCCTCTATCAGAACCATCGCCTAAATCGTAACCCCAATTGTTTGGATTCAGTGAATCACCATCAAATTCGTCACTCCAAACCAATTCCCATTCCTCTGCTGGAGCAGGAGAGAATGGTTCGGTTACAGGAGAATCCTTGGTGTCACCAACTGAATCACCACCACCACAGGCTGAAAGGAACAGCCCTGTGCTGGCGAGCAGTAGCAGGTGTTTGAGTGTTCGTCTACGGTTAGTCATTTTTGTCCTCGTTTCCGATTTTATGCGTGCAACAAAACGTAAAGATTTTGTTAAGAGTGCAATATATGAGGATGTAATTTAATTGTTAATACCTCTATTCCCTATTTGCGGTCAAAGGGGACAGGCCTGCCGTGAAGCGGACTGAATAGTCCAATTGCATGATGCATGCGCTGTGGCACGAGCGGCTGCCAGTGTAGTACTTTAAGAGCCATATACAGCGCGATTACACCGTTTGAAAACTAAGGAAAATGTTAGCTGTAAGACGGCCTGTGATGGGGCTTTCATCGATATCGGTAGCGTTATTAATTACGCCTGAATGGAGTAGATTTCCGGGGTAGATAACCATCCGATTTTGTGCGTAAGGGACTTCACCGATCTTAGTGAAATCCGAGTTCGAGTCGGTAATGTAACCTAGGTTGGTGTCGTCATTTGGACGGGTGTTTTGTCCTACGCTGTTGAGGAATTTATCGACATTTTGCTCGTTAACCCGCTCGATATTGGTGCTTGTGTGGCGATAGAAAGCCGTACCACCATGTGGTGCTGGATTTAAATAGTGCAGCAGTGCGAATCGATACTGTTCGGTGCCATCAAAATGTGGGATCTGCTGTTCAATGGATAGCTGTTCAGGTTTGCAGGTTACCAGGGAGTAATAACTATCAAAGAACTGAATTTTGCTGTTAGTGGGGACGGCATAGATTTTACACAGGAGTGGCACGACTGCTTGGGCGACGGCTAAAATGTATGCTTCCGGCAACTTTGCGCGTATACCGGGGTAATAGGTCGGCGCAGGGCTAAAACCAAGTTGCTCTTTTTCGTGCAACAAACTGGCGGTTAAGTTTTCCAAAAAACTATCCAGAATAAATACGGGCGTCTTTTCCTGACCAACCACATTCATGGACGGTGTCGCTGCGCGATTAACCCTGTAATGCATATTTTTCCTATGATTCGAGCTGACGTGCCCTGGCTTCAGAAGGCACCTAGTTCCCATTAACTTAACCAATTTCTGTGCAGCTGTCAGGATCATTAACCCACGACACAAGCTATTGACTCGGTACGAATGCTTAGACTAATTTAATTTACACAAGTGGTATCACTCGGTTCAAATCACAATCCAGCGAATGAACCGATTACGGAAGACTAACTATGTCCCCAGCTAAGAAATTCATTTTTTCATTTATCGCTATTGTCGGAATACCGGCGTTGTTTTTTGCAGCGCTTGAAGGGGGACTGCGATTGATTGGATTGGGCACGCATTACGATTATTTCAATGAGTTAGAGATTAACGGTGAACTGCATTACCAAGACAACAAATCTTTTGCCAATCAGTTTTATCCGCCGTCATTGGGCGTTGCACCACTGAACAATACTCTCACAGCTTCCCCGTCAGAGGAATCAGTGAGAGTTTATGTGTTGGGAGGCTCCGCCGCACAAGGTTTTCCGCATGTAAATCACGGTCTCGATCGCCATCTTAGTGCTCACCTTAGCGCTGCCTTACCGAACAAAACGATTGAGGTCATCAATACCGCCATGACGTCAGTCAATTCCCATGTGGTATACGAAGTCGCACGGACCTTACCGGAAAATTCGGCTGATTATGCTGTGATCCTAATGGGCAACAATGAGGTTGTGGGACCATACGGACCAAGCACCTTCAACCAGAACTTTCTGTCTAATTTAACCTTGATTCGAACACTTCAAGCGCTTAAACGAACGCGCACCTGGCAAGCCATCGCCATGTTGATGCAGAAGCTTCAACCTGCCTCAGGTGAGCAGGAGCTCGAATGGGAAGGCATGCAGATGTTTTCTGGGTTTAGCGTCAAATATGATGACCCTCGACTTGACGCAGTCTACAGTCACTACGAGCAGAATTTGCGCGATATAATCAAACTGTTGCAAGACAAAAACATGCATGTGATTGTGTCTTCTGTACCGGTCAATCTGCGCCACTCTGCGCCATTTGGATCGAGCCATAAGGACGCCCTGAGCGATGCCGATAAGCAGCGTTGGAGCACGCTTAATCAACAAGCAGAAGAAGCCTTTTCCAATCAAGATTGGCCTTTGGCCCAACAGGCCTTCGTTGCGCTGTTAGATATCGATGATGAATACGCTGATACCCACTTTCGTTTGGCATCTGTGCTTGAGCATTTAGGTGAATTTGAACAGGCGGAGCAGCATTTCGCAGCGGCACTTAAATATGATACTAAACGCTTTAGAACGGACGGCGTATTGAACGACATCATTATGAAAGTCGCCGAAGACACAACCAGTGACGCTTTTGCTTTCGTCAACAGTGTTGAGGAATTCGCGAAAGCCAGTCAACCGAATGTGCCCGGATGGGATTTATTGCACGAGCATGTGCATTTTGATTACGCCGGGAACTATGTTTTGGCGCGCGCTTTCACTGCGGCGATTATGGCGGATATTAAGCCCACCGAGCCCTTTATTGAATTAGCTAGCGATGATGCTGCGCAGAGGATTGGGTTTCCTAACCACGAAACCAACCAGGTCATGAACCGCTTGCTGGGTATGATCAACAAATCGCCGTTCACAGAACAAATTAATCATGCCGAGTTGGCCGCTTTTACCGAAGCAAGACGTGATCAAATTGTTAAACAAGTGGGTAGCCCGCAAGAGGCACTTTTGAGACGACAAAAACTTGTTAGGCAAGGCATAGCGGATTGGAAAATACATTATGAATTAGCCGAGTTGAACCGCTTTGTCAGGGACCGAGAAGCCAGTGCATTTCATCTCAAGGAACTGATAAAACGCTACCCTCACAATCATGAAAGCTATATTAAACTCGCAGAGTTGGAGTCCGCGAGTGGCAATTTTCAGCAGAGCATCCAATACCTAGAGCGGTCGATGTACTACGCTCGGAATGACGCGGCTAAAAAAACGCAAGCGCTTGGATGGATTGGATCCAATTACATGAAATTGGGAAATTATTCAGAAGCGGTGCGCTATTTCGAAAACGTTATTGATCAACACCCGGATCAGATTGCTGCGACAATGCGAGCCTATGGCGCGTTGATTAAATTTGCGCGAGATGAAAACCAACGCGATGACTTCCATCGCTACGTGGCTGGTGTAAAGCGCTACGCAAAAAATTTGATCGCGCAAGACCGCGTAAACGAGTTCCCCCTTCTTTACCGGCGTATGGCGCAAATCATGACAATTGCCGAAGACAAAGTTGAAGCGCAACGTTGGCAATCAATGCAGGCGGAAAATAACTAGTCTACGCGGACTCTACAGCGGCTGAGGAACGCCCGTTTTCAGCCGTTGTATATTACTAAACCAGTGGTTTTGAATAGAATTCCGCTTTACCGCTCTGCCAAACCGTCTTACCGAAACCTGCTTCTGTTTGCGTCGAACCTATGCGAAGTTAATTTGAGACATATTTTTATAACAAGCTGATAACAAAACGTAATCGGGGACACACGTCTATGCAAAATAAGAACCGTCTAAAAAGCCCTGTCGCGAAGGGAGTTTCACTTGCCCTAGGCGTGAGTTTAATGGCGCCAATCTACGCGCAAGAATCTGCAGATGGGGCAGCGGCAGCGGACCAAGATATTGAAGTCATTCAGGTATCAGGTATCCGCAGTAGTTTAATCAGAGCGATGGACACCAAGCGTGAATCCGCTGGTGTTGTCGACGCGATAAACTCTGAAGATATCGGTAAGTTCCCCGATACTAACCTAGCGGAGTCACTGCAGCGTATAACGGGTGTTTCAATCGACCGTCAAAACGGTGAGGGCTCGCGAGTCACTGTCCGTGGTTTCGGCGCGGATTTTAACTTGGTAACGCTAAACGGGCGCCAACTACCGACTAACTCAGGGCTCGGGCGTTCATTTGATTTTGGTGACATCGCCTCCGAGGGTGTTTCCGGTGTGGAAATCTATAAAACCGGTAAAGCACACGTACCAACCGGTGGTATCGGTGCAACAATCAATATCTTATCTGCGAAGCCGCTAGAGAATCCTGGCATGAACGCGAGCTTTGGTCTTAAGGCTGTGAATGATACCTCGACCATTACCGGTGACGCCTTCACACCAGAGTTTTCCGGCCTCTACAGTAATACCTTTTTTGACGACACGTTTGGTGTAGCCTTTACCGGCAGTGTTCAAGAGCGGAACAATGGTGCGCAATCGGCGACAACCAACTTCTTTGAAGAAGTTGATGGCGGAACGATTCGCGATGGCATCAGCCTAGACGGTACTCAACCATCAGCCGGTGACATTGTCGGCTTGCCTCGAAATATTGTGTATAGCTTGAGCGAAATAGAACGTACGCGTACCAACGCGCAGCTAACGCTGCAGTACAAACCGATGGACGAGCTAACGATAACCTTGGACTACACGTATGCTGAGCAAGAAGTTTCTGCCAGTTTCAATGACGTTTCTTTCTGGGTTGCTCAGGTGCCTGACCAAGTTTTATGGTCTGAGGGGCCAATTGTTTCCCCACTCGTATATACCGAATTTGATCGCGAGCCTGACTTCCCACATGCTGCTGGGGGCGGCGGTTCTCGCAATGAATTAAACTCCATCGGCATTAACTTCGATTGGGAAGTCAACGAATACTTAGAGTTGTCATTGGACCATCATGATTCAGAGTCACTTCGAGAGCCTGATGATATGATCCGCGGCACTAACTCTTTCCTTACCGTAGCCGGTCTACGCGGCAGAAGCCGTGCGTCCACAACAATCGATTATCGCGGTGATATCCCTGTTACAACAACAACCGCCAATGATCCTCTTTCACCTGATGACATGCGCCTAACCGGTAGTGTGTACAATAACGAATGGGCGAAGATGAACATTGAGCAAACACAATTGTCTGGGAAATGGTACGTCGACGAAGATCAGACGATTGATTTTGGTGTCGGTTTATCGAAAGTTGCCAACTTTGAAGCGTCAAGCTCTGTGCAGCGTAATACCTGGGGTGAGCCACAAGCAAGTGCACTCGGTTCTATGGCTGACCTGATGACACCGGCTAGCTTGGAAGGTGTGTTTGATTCATTCGATGCGGGTGGCCAAATCACTAACAACTTCTTCTTGTTTGACTACACAGAAGTCGCGGCTAGAGCGGTATTCCTAGAATCACTCGACCCCAACAACCCATTATATTTAACACCAGCACTGGACGGTGATGGTTCAATCCTAATGGGGAGCTGTGGTCACGCTTTCTGCCCAGACTTTGACCAAGGTTTTGGTAATAATTTTGAAGAAGAGACTGTATCAGCATACATTCAATACAATTTATTGGGTGATTGGGGAGACTATCCTTACCGTTTTGCATTCGGCTTACGCTACGAAGAGACGGATGTAACCTCGAGTGCAGCATCGCGCAACTACACGCGTGTTGACTGGGTGGCCGCAACAGAGTGGATCGCCATCGACGACGGAACTGAAGTGCCATCGTCACTGGAAGCTAAATACGATAATTGGCTACCGAATCTCGACTTTGACGTAGACATCCACTACGACATGAAGATGCGTTACTCGTATAGCACAACCATTGCAAGGGCTGGATACGGTGACCTACGAGGCAACTTGAATATTGCTAACTTTATTCAATATAACTCTTCTGGTCTGTACCGAGCGACCGGTGACATTGGTAACCCGGGTCTATTGCCATACGAGTCGGAGAACCATGACTTGTCGTATGAGTGGTACTATGACGATGCAAGCTACTTCTCTGTTGGTTATTTCCGTAAAACAGTATCGAACTTTATTTCTTCGAGTATCCGAGAAGATGTTGCGATATTCCCAGATTTAGCATTCCCTGGTTTTGGACCATTATTCGACGAGGCGGTAGCGGCACTGGGTGGTACACCGTCCAACCAAGAAATTCGAGACTGGATTTTCGCCAATAGAGGTGGTGAAGCGGGTGTTCAGCCGGATGGCAATGGCGGTGGTATTATCACCGGTGTCGTTGGCCGTGATGGCCCTGCAGTGTTTGATTTAAATACACGGGTAAACAGCGAAGATGAATTGACCATCGATGGTTGGGAAGTCGCTGTTCAACATGACTTTGAGGATACCGGGTTCGGTTTTATCGCCAACGCAACGTTTGCTGATGCAGACAAGCAGTTCGACCGCTTCCTCAATGAAGCTCAGTTTGCATTGCCTGGTCTGAGTGATACGCGAAACTTGATCTTGTATTACGATAAAGACGGTATCCAGGTGCGTTTAGCGTATAACTGGCGTGATGAGTGGTTGTCCTTCGCGGGTGGTCGTCAGCCAGGGTATGTTGATGCATATGAGCAGTGGGACTTAAACGCGAGTTATGACTTTGACAACGGTTTAGTTGTCGCCTTCGAGGTCATCAACTTGACTGACGAGACAACTCGAGGGTTCGCACGTGACTACTTACAAGTTGCAGGTGTGACTCAAACCGGGCCTCGCTACAACCTCGGATTGCGCTATTCCTTCTAGCACAAATCGGTATTAAACCATAAACTCACCATTGACGTGGTCAATGGTGAGTTTTTAAATTTAGGGTCTATGAATTCCGAAATTAAACAAATCGTAATTGTTGGGGGCGGGACAGCTGGTTGGCTAACCGCTGCTGTTTTGGCTGCCCATTTTGATACGCGAAGTGCATTTAGTATCACGCTTATCGAGTCACCGAACATCAAAACTATCGGTGTTGGCGAAGGCACTTGGCCAACTATGGCGACGACATTGCGTCGTATAGGATTGTCAGAAGCTCAGTTTATCAGTGAATGCGACGCTAGCTTCAAACAAGGTTCGCGTTTTTTTGATTGGTCCAAGGGCGGCGGAGAAAGCTATTACCATCCTTTTTCGTTGCCGCTGGCTTATAGCGATCTGAACATCGTCGATCACTGGTTAGAATCCGGTGCTACTGAGCCTTTCGATCAGTTTGCCACCACCCAAGCTGGTGTTTGCAACCATCATTTGGCACCCAAACAAGCCAATACTCCCGAGTACGCTAATGTGGTCAACTATGGTTACCATTTAAATGCCGGTAAATTTGCCAACTTGCTGCGTTCGCACAGTGTCAACAACTTAGGTGTGCAGCACATTAGAGCCGAAGTGACGTCGGTAAACACTAGCGAAGATGGGATAATTCAGTCCGTCAGTTTGGATAACGGAACTGAGGTTCAGGGTGACTTATTCATCGACTGTACCGGGTTTAAACGCTTGCTCATTGGGCAACATTTGGGCGTACCGTTCAAAAGCCACAAAGACGTTCTGTTTAACGATAGAGCGATAGCCTTCCAAGTACCTTATGAGTCGCCAAATGCACCCATTAACTCAACCACGCATGCCACGGCTCATAATGCAGGCTGGATTTGGGATATCGGGCTACCGACACGACGAGGAATCGGGATTGTATATTCGTCCAAATACGGCAGCGAACAGCAGGCTCTTGATACCATCGAAGCCTATATTAAAGAGCATATGCCACATGCCAATTTTGCTGATCTGACGCCGAATAAGATCAGTATTGATCCTGGACATCTAGAGACGTTCTGGAAGGGCAACTGCTTGGCTGTTGGACTTTCCGCTGGTTTTATTGACCCGCTAGAAGCGACCGCGATGGTACTGATAGAGTTTTCGGCGAAATTCTTAAGGGAACACTTACCCGCGTTAAAATCTGATTTACCTGTCTTAGCCGACAAGTTTAATCAACGTATGGGCGTGCACTGGAACAACATTATCGATTTTATCAAGTTGCATTATGTGTTGTCGGAACGCACTGATAGCGAATACTGGCTGCAGCATCGAGAGCCTTCGAGCATTCCCGAATCGCTACAACGTTCCTTGGCTATGTGGAAGAATCGCGCACCATGGCATGCTGATGTAGAAGTTGCTGAATCAATGTTTCCACCTGCCAGCTATCAGTTCATTCTGTATGGCATGGGGTTTAAGACACAGAGTACACTGGCAACCCGCCGACTGGCAGATAGAGAGCGCGCGCATATTGCCAAATTAATCAAAAATAAACACACTGAACTGCAGAAATTGTGTCAACACCTCCCAACCAATCGAAAGTTGTTGCATGATATCGAGCAAAGTTGGAATAACAGGTAGTAATAATGTCGAATTTTGAAATGCTGAATAACGTCGCGCATGCGGATGTAAAGATTAATCTTAGCCGCACACCTGAGTTGGGTGATGACGTAATGTTTTGTATGACGTATCCGTTCGAGTTTCGCCTAGCGTTGTCTCATTATCCTATTTTGGTTTACCGAGATAAGGACAACAATACTGCCTTCCCAGTTGCATTATTTGGCTTTGAAGAAGGGGAAAACCTGTTTTTGCACGCTGCTGGGTGGAATGCCCGCTATATTCCGATAATGGTGCAGCGGCAACCGTTTTCAATTGGGTTTCAGCAAATCCAAGGCAGCTCAGATAAACAGCAGGTGATCACCTTTAACCCAGCTCATCCACGAGTGAACAAAGAGGTCGGTGAGCCCGTGTTTAATGAACACGGCGGTTACACCCCTTATCTTGAGCAAGTGATTAAAATGTTAGAGTCGATTGACACCGGACACAAGCAAAATGAATTGCTCATTCGTGCGTTGGATAAATACGATTTACTGGAAGAAAGTACGATAGCGATCACCTTGAAAGATGGTACACAGTATGAGTTAGTGGGCTTCAGTACGATCGCTGATGACAAGTTTGAATCGTTATCGGCTGAAGCTTTGAAAGATCTAAATGATCAGAAGCTACTGTTGCCGATCACCATGATCATGGCCTCGATGTCTAACTTAGGTAATTTAGTTGACATGCGTAACGCAAACTTGGCTTAGATGGCAGCGTCTATGACGGCCAGCTTCGGAACCCCTATTGAAGAAATACACTGTTCGTCTTCAGTTGTCCCTGAGCGCGTATACACGGCAGAGAACCCCCTCGTCCTGCGGGGCTTGGTGGCCGATTGGCCTGCAGTAGCCGCGGCCAAACAATCCAATCAAGCCGTTGTTGATTACCTTAAACAATTCTATAACGGTCAGCCCGTCAATGCGTTTATGGCGATGCCGGAGAGCAAAGGGCGCATTTTCTACAACGAAACGGTCGACGGTTTCAATTTTGTGCAATCTAAGGTGTATCTCGACGATGCGTTAAACAAACTCATCGAGATTGAAACATTGGAGAATCAACCGACATATTACGTCGGCTCTCTTGAGATGCCTCAGTTTTTGCCGGGTTTGAATAAGCACAACACCTTATCCCTGAATGGTCACAGCGCGCGTGAGAGCATCTGGCTTGGTAATCAGTCTGTGGTGGCGCCACATTTTGATTTTCCAGACAATATTGCGTGCTGCATTATTGGTGAACGAACATTTACCTTGTTTCCGCCCGAACAACAAGCCAATCTGTATATTGGTCCGCTTGATTTCACTCCTGCTGGTCAGCCGATTAGTATGGTCGATATTAACAATCCCGATTTTGATAAGTTTCCGCGCTTCAAACGCGCGATGGATGCAGCGCTTACTGTTACATTAGCGCCCGGGGACGCGGTTTTCGTGCCGAGCATGTGGTGGCATTCTGTCCAAAGCCTGAGCCCTTTGAATGGACTGGTGAATTATTGGTGGCGCAGCACTCCAGCTTTTATGGGAGCGCCCAATAATGCATTGCTACACGCGATTATGAGCATAAAACATCTGCCGCCACATCAACGGCATGCATGGCAAACACTATTTAATCATTACGTGTTTGAGCAACCCGAGGATATGTATGAGCACTTGCCAGAAGACACTAAGCAAAAACAAATGCAACTGACTGAAGCCACAGCGCGGAAAATAAGAGCTCAATTGATCAACAATCTCAAATAGTCGGATAAAAAGTTAACAAGCATGATTAACGATAAATTAGTAAACAAGGTGGTAATTGCAGGTGGCGGTACGGCAGGTTGGATGGCCGCTGCAACGATCTCAGCGACAATTGGCCGACGATTGGAGATCACGCTAATTGAATCAGATGCGATACCCACTGTTGGTGTCGGGGAAGCGACCGTACCATCACTTATGACGGTTCATCAGCTGTTAAAAATCCCTGAAGCAGACTTTCTCAAAGCCGTAAATGGCACTTATAAACTCGGCATCATGTTCGAAAACTGGACGCGGTTGAATCATAAATATTTCCATTCTTTTGGTAAATCGGGGATGTCTTGCTGGGCTGCTGGCTTTCATCACTTCTGGGTGCGCGCCAGAGAGCAAAAGATGGCAAAAGACTATGCTGACTACAGTCTAGAGAGCTTAGCCGCAGAGAAAGGCCGTTTTGCACATGCACAAGACCCAAATTTGAACTACGCCTATCATCTAGATTCGGCGAAGTACGGACAGTTTCTGCGTGGTATCGCCGAACAACACGGGGTGACACGTGTTGAGGGTAAAATAGAAAACGTTAATCTTGATAAGAGCTCCGGTCACATTCAATCCATTCAGTTAGCGTCTGGACAAGTGGTTGAAGGTGATCTTTTCATCGATTGCACAGGCTTTCGCTCGCTACTGCTAGGGCAAGCACTCGGCGTTGGTTACAACGATTGGAGTGACATGTTACCCGCGAATGCCGCCTATGCGGTGCAAACCGAATCCCATCGACCCGCAGTGCCGTATACACGTTCTATCGCCTTGGATGCGGGGTGGCGTTGGCAAATTCCATTGCAGCATCGCGTTGGCAACGGTGTGGTGTTCTCGACTAACTTTAAGAGTGAGCAAAGCGCGCTGGACGACTTACTCAAAGGTATCGACGGAGAGCCGATCAATGAACCGCGCTTGATCCGCTTCACAACGGGCCAGCGCAAAGAGTTTTGGCATAAGAACTGTGTATCAGTTGGCTTGTCGAGTGGCTTTATTGAACCGCTCGAATCGACCAGTATTCATTTGATTCAACAAGCGATCATCTGGCTAATCAGTTTGTTCCCAACCGACGGCATCGATCAGAATTTGATTAATCGCTTCAATCAACAAATGACAATCGAGACTGAAACCATACGGGATTTTATCGTCTTGCATTATCATTTACAGGAACGTGACGACCATGAGTTTTGGCGTTATTTGCGCGAAATGAAGGTTTCCGACCGGTTGCAACAAATTTTAGATTTGTTTCACAACAATGGCACTATTATCGAAGAGCAAGACGATTTATTTGCAGAGAACTCTTGGGTACAGGTGATGATGGGGCAGGGTCTTATTCCCAAGCAGTATCATCCGATTGTCGACATGATGAGCGATCGTGACTTAAATACGTTTATGCGTCAGCAAGAACACGTCATCCAACAACAGTTGTCTAAGTTGCCAATGCATACCCAATTTATTCAGCATTTTTTGCGCTAACGCACTGGCTTACGGCAAAACCCAGGGATAAAGCGCACCTTGCCGGTCAACGTTGCATAAACTAGCCTGGTTGCTTGTCTGCTCTCGGGCTCATCAGTATTTGGCTATAAAAAACTAAAAATAATCCGTATGCGCCAGCCCACAATCCAGCGGTAAGAATATAGCCGTTAATCACCAGCCCTGCCGGCCAAATACCGGTAATCATTCTTACAACACCGGCGAGTGCAATCGCGAAAAAGGCAACCGTCATAGCTTTGGGGGCTTGTATTGCCCGGCCAGTGTGACCCAGTGAGATCCGCGATAGCATTGCCAAAATAAGGGTTCCCATAGCGCCCACTGTGAGCGTGTGAAGCGCTGTCGAGTAGCGAATAGCATCATCCCAGAAATGCAGTCCAAACAATGCATACGATGTTGGAATAAAAAGGTACGCGAGGTGTAACGACCAGACGAGGGGGACCGTTAATGTAACCCAAGGTCGCCAGCGTAACAGCCGATAGACGTTCGCGAGCGCAGCGATACCGAATATTGTCGCCACATATACCTCTGGTAACACCTTATCTAACCGAAATACGTGGATTACCAAGAGTAACAGTGTGCTGCTCAGTACTAGCTTTTCAAGCCACGCTAGAGGCATCACTTTTTTGGTGCCGGTACCATTGGCGGTAAACATCGGCAGCACTCTTCCGGCAACAACTGTCATTAAAAACGCGATTAAAAATTGGCTCGTTCTCACGCTCCAGGTCATCCACTCAGGGCGTTCAACTACAATCGATAGATGAGTGATAAGGTTTAATGTCGCGAGCATCAGCAATGCAGGAACGAAAAAATAATTGCGGCGATTGTTAGCTTTCCAAACCAACCGCAGGAGAAAGAATGCGGCCAGTAAATAGAATCCAACATCCAACACCATGACCACTGGGGCGATTAGCTCGAGATTGATGAATATCAACATCCGCGCACCTAACCAAAGAGCGAATAACACGACAAGTGAAGTGCCATGTGTTGCTCTCAGCCCGGTCCAATTCTGTACCGCTGTTAATAAAAAACCGACGACGATTGCACCTGCGAAACCGAAAATCATTTCATGCATGTGCCACCAGAATGCGCCGCCATAAGGCGAAATGGTCAGGTTATCAGAGAGTACCAGCGACCACACGACAACCGCGAAAATTGAGAACAATGCGCCACCTAAAAATAATGGTCGAAATGCTTGGCGCCAAATAGGGCGTATCGCCATTTCCTGTTTGAGCTCCGTCGGCCTTAGTAAATTGGTCATTTAGTGTACCGCCATACCCAGTTGCTTGAGCGTTACGAGGCGCACGACATACGCCACTTTAAACAAACCAGATAAGAAAATTTGAGCGACGTGAAGCACGGCTAACAGCATGATTGGGACCTCTTGCTCATACCCATAAGCGAGCACAGCAAAAGCAAGAAATAACAGAAAAGTGGTTAGCATCGACCAGTTCGCAAGCGCAAGTACAGCGTGTTTTTTCATAACGTGCATCCTAAAAGCATCTTTAATAATGTGCATATTAGATGTATGTTATGGATCTTGCAACCCCTGTTGTATGTTTTTTACTCATTAATTTTGTTCGTCGGTGAGGTGCTATCCAATGCAATTAACGAAATACACAGATTACAGCATGCGCGTTTTAATCTATTTAGCGCTGCTGCCAGAAGGTCGGCTGGCCAGTATTGATGCTATTAGTGACGCGTATGACATATCCCGCAACAACGTCAATAAGATCATCCATCAATTGGGTAAAGCGGGTGTTATTCATACGAAGCGAGGTAAAGGTGGTGGTTTTTATCTGGCCAAATCGCCTGATCAGATTAACTTGGGAGAAATGGTGTTACTACTTGAAAACACTTTGCAGGTGGTCAATTGTCATTCACCCGCTTGTGTCATTTTACCTGCCTGTAAATTGAAATCTTTGTTGGGAAATGCAACCAATGCGTTTATCGATAGTTTGAGACAACATACACTGGCAGATTTGATCGACACCAAGCGCCACAACCTTATTTCAATTCTCGAACTGTAGCCGCAAAAAAATCTGCTAAATAGCCTCTTGAAAAGTGGGTTAAAGACCACACTTCTGGCAATGACATACATTTAGCCTATCGCTGCATATCAATCCGCGGCGATGTTTTAGCACGTTAGAGGAGACACGGTCTTATGTCGCAGGCGACACATCAAGAGACTCATGGTTTTCAAACTGAAGTAAAACAACTGCTTCAGTTGATGATCCATTCACTGTATTCCAACAAAGAAATTTTCTTGCGCGAGTTGGTTTCAAACGCAGCGGACGCCGCTGATAAACTTCGTTTTAAAGCGCTCTCGGACGACAAACTGTACGAGAATGATGGCGACTTACACGTTAAGTTGAGCGTTGATAAAGAAGCCGGAACCATCACGATCGCCGACAATGGAATCGGTATGACGCGTGAAGAAGTGATTGAAAACCTAGGCACGATTGCTAAATCAGGAACGAAAGATTTCTTTAGCCAATTGACAGGCGACCAAGCAAAAGACTCTCAGTTAATCGGACAGTTCGGGGTAGGTTTTTATTCTGCATTTATCGTTGCCGACCATGTCACCGTGCGGACACGAGCAGCGGGTACTGAATCGAGTGCAGGTGTTGAATGGTCTTCCCAAGGCGAAGGTGAGTTTACTATTGCCGATATCGAAAAAGTGCAACGTGGTACAGAGATCATATTGCATGTTCGCGAAGATGAACAAGAGTTCGTTGATAGCTGGAAATTACGCTCGATCGTTGGCAAATATTCTGATCACATCAGCATACCGGTGCAAATGTGGAAAGACCCTGTAGAAGAGCGGGATGGTCCAGATGGTGAAAAAATCCCTGCCCAGCCTGGCGAATGGGAAGCGGTTAACAAGGCAACCGCTTTGTGGACCCGTGATAAGGCTGAAATTAGCGAAGAAGAATACAAAGAGTTCTATAAACATGTGTCACATGATTTTGCCGACCCATTGTCATGGTCACACAATCGTGTTGAGGGTAAAACCGAATACACCAGCTTGCTTTACATTCCGAGCAAAGCGCCATTCGATATGTGGAATCGCGAGCATAAACACGGTTTAAAATTGTACGTGCAGCGTGTCTTCATCATGGACGACGCGGAACAATTCATGCCGACCTATTTGCGTTTTGTGAAGGGCTTGCTCGACAGTAACGATCTGCCATTAAATGTTTCTCGCGAAATTTTGCAGGACAACAAAATTTCCCAAGCGTTGCGTCAAGGCTGTACCAAGCGCGTTCTGCAAATGCTAGAGCGCATGGCGAAGAATGATGAAGAGAAGTATCAGGCGTTTTGGTCCGAGTTCGGTAATGCACTGAAAGAAGGGCCTGCAGAAGACTTTGCGAATAAAGAGAAGATTGCCGGTCTATTGAGGTTCGCATCAACTCACAATGATAGTAGCGTCGAAAACGTATCGTTGGACGCGTACATCGAACGCATGAAAGAAGGTCAGGACAAGATCTATTACGTGACAGCTGACAGTTACCAGACTGCGAAGAATAGCCCACACATGGAAATCTTCCGCAAGAAGGGTATTGAGGTTCTATTGTTGTCTGAGCGTATTGATGAATGGTTGATGTCGCATTTGACCGAATTCAAAGAAAAGCAGATGCAATCAATTGCTCGTGCTGATGTGGATTTATCTGACTTAGATGATGAAGAAAGCAAAAAAGCACAAGAAGAAGCAGAAAAGCAAGTTGAAGGCATACTTGAGCGTCTGAAAACAGCGTTAGGTGAAAAGGTTATTGACGTTAAGTTCACCAATCGTCTGACGGACTCTCCAGCTGTGATTGTCGCTGACGACAATGGCATGACAACCCAAATGATGAAGCTGATGCAAGCAGCCGGTCAGCCGGTACCAGAAGTCAAATACCACTTCGAAATTAATCCAGAACATCAATTGGTTAAGCACTTGGCGGAAGTCCAAGATGAAGATGCCTTCAAGCAGTGGTCAGCAGTGTTGTTTGATCAAGCCGCGTTGTCTGAGCAAGGGAGTTTAGAAGATCCTTCAGGCTTTGTACGCAATTTAAACAGTCTGCTAATGAGCTTGTCAAAATAAGGCAATTTACAACGCATTTAACTGTAAAAAAGTGGGCTGAATGGCCCACTTTTTTTGTTTTTACCGCAAAATTACATGTTTTCGTTTTTACTCTTTGTTTTTAATGGAATTTAATTTATTCAACAGGAATAAAGTGCTGTACGTCTTGATGGCTAAGTTCTAGGGCTATACGCAATTAGTCTAATGTATGTACAAATCCCCGTGCTTTGCCTTGTCAGTCAAACACTGAATGTGTAAAGTGCTGGCAGATTACAAAAATACAATTCGGAGAACGCACATGCGGATCATTCTTCTTGGCGCACCAGGCGCCGGAAAAGGAACACAGGCTCAATTCCTGATGGGCCGATACAACATCCCTCAAATCAGCACCGGCGACATGTTACGCGCTGCAATAAAAGCGGGTACAGAACTAGGTTTAGCCGCAAAGAAAGTAATGGATGCTGGGCAGTTGGTTTCTGATGATATTATTATCGGCTTAGTAAAAGAGCGTGTTGCTCAAGACGACTGCGCAAATGGTTTTTTACTGGATGGTTTTCCGCGGACGATCCCCCAAGCAGAAGCAATGGAAACGGGTGGCATTGATGTTGATCACGTGATTGAGTTTGATGTTGCGGATGACGTAATTGTGGGTCGTATGGGCGGGCGCCGTGTGCACCCTGCGTCAGGCCGTGTTTATCACGTTGAATACAATCCACCTAAAGTTGAAGGCAAAGACGACCAAACAGGCGAAGACTTGATTATTCGCGAAGATGATAAAGAAGAAACAGTACGCAAACGTTTGCAAATTTATCACGATCAAACTAAACCTCTGGTAGACTTCTATCAGGCCGCAGCAGCAGAGCAGAAGTGTCAGTATCACAAACTGGACGGCACTCAAGCCGTTGATGCGGTAAGTCAACAATTGGCAGAACTACTAGGGTAAATTCCCATGCACCAGGCAGCAGTTGAGATCACCGGTTTTTACGCCGCACTATTGGCGATTTGTTATTTGTATTTATCGTTTTTGGTGATCGGCGCTCGACGTGCTGCTAAGGTCAGTTTAGGCGATGGCGGTGATGCAGCATTACAAAGAATGTCGCGTGTGCATGCTAATTTTTCTGAGTATGTTCCGCTGACATTGATATTGGCATTGTGTTTGGAATTGAATACGAGTTACACGCTGATTGTGCATGTCGCGTGCACGTTATTGTTGTTTGGCCGCTTGACTCATGCGTACGGCTTACGCCATCACATCGGCGCAAGTTGGCAAAGAGTTGTTGGTATGCTTTCGACTTTTGCTGCGATCCTAATCTTGAGTATCGCAAATATATTTTGGCTGTATTTATAGCGGAATTGTTTTTCGCATGTATGCAAAACGGCGCCATCGGCGCCGTTTTACTTTAGACAGGGAAACGATTTAATAGCTGATTTATTGGTTTTCGATCAGCTTACTGCCAATTTCTATTTTACGCGGCTTTTTCGCTTCCGGAATTACCCGCTCTAGGTCAATATGCAGTAATCCGTTTTCTAAATCAGCGGCCAACACTTTGACGTGATCGCCGAGTTGGAATTTGCGCTCAAAGTTTCGCTCAGAGATACCTTTGTGAAGGAATTTTCGCTCTTCATCTTTGCTTTCTTTGGTGCCACTGATTTTAAGTGAATTCTCTTGTACCTCGATACTGACATCGTCTTTGCTGAAACCGGCAACGGCCATGGTAATGCGATATTTATCATCGCCTACTAGTTCGATGTTGTATGGAGGGTAAGTGCTTTGTTTTTCCGCTCTGCTTGCAGCATCAACGAGAGATGCTAAGTGGTCTGAACCAATAAATGAACGGTAAAGTGGAGATAGATCGATAGTACGCATAGTCATATCCTTTTATTAAGCAATATGGTTTTAATTAAGTGCCCCGATAGTCGGCGGCGGTTATGTCGACCTCCTTTGAGCATCGACAATTAAGAGATAAGATTCAGTTATTCTTTTTCAAGAAAAAAATCTCAAAAAATTTTTAAAGCATTGAAATTATTGAACTTTTATTATCGTAATTTAACGTTAAAACCTCGTTCGACTACCATCAGCGGCGATCATAACCAAGGTGAAGACCACAATAACAATGGTCACCATAATGTTTATTGTTGGAATTGAAGTACTGTAAAACTGACCTAATACATCTGTTTCAATCATTATACGATCAACATAACGCACGAGTTGAATCCACGCCATACTGATAAAGCTAAATGCGAGAATCTTTGACGCGAAGTCAAATTTGAGCTTTTGTGCTCGGGCGACCAAGGCAACGATTGCAACGAGCACCATGTCGGATATCGCAAATCCGATGTACCAAATGTTTCGCACCAATGCTTGGTTTTCGGGCTGTATAGCGAGCTCTAGCAGATGCAGTTCGTAAACGTATTGAATGGGGGTTATCAATAAGATACCGACGCATAGATACACGAAGGTATCAATGCGTCGGAAATTCATAATGTAGGCCAAAACCGCCATGACTTGCATGTAGAGGCCAAATTGTTGAATAAAGTCTTGTATGCTATCCAAACTCATTCTTTACTTAGGTGGCTCTTTGCCTCCGCCGTTCCCCATACCATCGGTCCCTTCGCTACACGTTTCGGGGAAAAGCTTACAAACGTCCACAAACTCCTTAGAATCCTTGTTTAAACCGGACTGAGGTTTGGTTACCGCAGCGTGAGACACACCCGCTACAACAGCTAAAGCAGCTAATAGCATTACTTTGTTATTCGTTTTCATAAATTCTCCTTTTGTGCTCATCGTCATTGATGATGCTCAATAATCATACAGAATTTATGCTAGCGAAACAGAATGTAGACCTATTGAAAGGTATGAATGTTATCGTTGACTATAGCGTGAAATATATTAATTTCAATAAGTTATGCTTCTTTTGTGGGCAGAGAGTGATCACGGAGTATGGTTTTCGGGATAGTGCTTAGTTGACATTCAACAGCGCACGGACAGCGTCGCCCGTGCATAATTTCAACTTAAATTAAAGGCTCCAACCAGCGATCACTGCGCGGTAGATAATAATTTTCTTTGTCTAAGGATGTGATTACGTGCGTGGCTTTACCGGTTATCTCCGTGACAGGAATGAAACCATAAACGCGCGAATCGGCACTTTGATTCCGGTTATCGCCTAATACGAGGTAGTGTCCGTCTGGTACCTCTACATACGTAAAGGAATTCAGTTCACTATTATTACCGGTAAACATGACGGCATGAGGATGCTCATTAAGTTGTTCAATTAATTGGTCTTCTTGTTCAACATATTCAATCGCGCTGCCATTGAGAAACAGTTGGTTGTTTTTCATCGCAACCCGATCGCCTGGAACACCAATCACACGTTTAATCAGGCGATTGTCCGCTTTTTCCGATTCGAATGTCACAATGTCACCGCGTTTAGGTGTATCGCGCTGCATAATAACGATGTCCGAGAAGGGAACGTCTAATCGGTACGCCATTTTATCAACCAGTACCCGATCGCCAATTACAATGGTGGGCAACATAGAGCCAGTTGGCACATGGTACCAATCGGCAATACTGCTTCTACAAGCAAACAACAGGACTAGGAACGCGATAAAGCCGACGTTTTCTTTCAGTAGTTTTCTCATTGAGGACATAGTATTTCCTTGTGTTGACCCCATATCGCTTTGGACAGTTTAACCCGATGCATCGAAAAAGGCTGACCTAATCTGTAAAAGAGTGTTGCAATTGATGCGTCCAGAGGACTCATATGTATGTTTAAACACTTAGCGTTTGTATTCATCGCGCTGTTATCCCTGATCGCGTGTCAGCCTAAAATAGCGGAAATAGATCCTGACCTTGTATCGCTCCTAGCAGCCAATCCTGAAACTGATGCTGAGCGCGCTATAGAAGCAAGAGACTTTCGTTTCATCATGGTGCACAACCATCAGCTGAATATGACCAAAACGATTCCAGAATGTTGGGTGGAAACGCATGGGTATAGAGTTTATTCAAATCAGCACCTTGCTTACGGCAGTTACGAATTCCAGACTTATGGCGCTGTCGCCACGCTATATGCTAACTGGTATAACAATCGGATTCGTGAGGCGCTTGAATCAATGCAGCAGCCTGAATGCAGCTTTGCGGATTAGGGTTGTATAGGTTAGCCTGTTTAACGGCTGTAATACTCAAAAAATAGCAACGCAAACAGGGTTTTATTCGTCTACACTGACACGAGAGACTGCTCCGATGATGGATTAAGGATACGCTGCGTCAGTGATTAAACCAAAGACATTTCTAAGGCTAACCGTAACGACCGTGTTGCTGTGGTTAATGACGTTCGCCAAGAGCTTTGCCAACGATGCAATTGTTATCGGTATTGACGCGGACATGTCATCTGTCGCGGCAGAGGGCGGTAACGCTATTTATCGCGGTGCGAAGATAGCGGTGGATGAAATTAACGCCGATGGCGGCGTTTTCAATCGTCCCTTAGAGCTAGTGGTCAAAGACCATCGAGGTAATCCAGCTCGGGGCATCCGTAATCTTCAAGCATTTAAACAAATCTCTAACCTCACCGCGGTTTTGGGTGGTGTCCACACACCCGTGGTATTAAATGAATTAGCATTCATTCATACGAATCAGTTACTTTTTCTCGTGCCATGGGCTGCGGGAACACCCATTATCGACAATGGTTATTCACCTAACTTCGTGTTTCGCTCTTCAGTCAGAGATTCGGAGGCGGCCAGTGTATTGTTGGGCGCTGTTCATCGGCGTGGTCTAAAGCGAGTTGCATTGATTCTTGAGCGCACAGGCTGGGGGCGCTCCAATCAGGCTTCGATGGGCAAGGTCGCCCAAACTCTTGGCATTGACGTGGCGCATATTGCTTGGATTAACTGGCGACAAACGTCATTCTCCGACGAGATAAAACAAATTGCGGCTTCAGGGGCCCAAGCAGTAGTGCTGGTGTCAAATGCGCCAGAGGGAGCCGTCGCACTTGGTGCGTTATTAGACAACAACGAAACGGCAGTACTGCCGGTCGTCTCGCATTGGGGCATTGCTGGGGGGAGTTTTGTCAATCTTATTGGACTGCAACGCTTGAACTCTCTGGATTTGAGTGTGCTGCAAACCTTTCATTTTTCACTCCCCACTATTGACCAAAGTAAAGCTAGCAGGGTGCTTGCCGCCTATCAAGAGCAGTTTGATGCTGATGCGACACAGAGCAGTATTGCCGGACAGGTAGGTTTAGCGCACGCATACGACCTCGTGCATATGTTGGCAATTGCGATGCGACAGGCGGGCTCGATAGAGTCGGATAAAGTCCGACAAGCACTGACCGAATTAAAGGAATATGCAGGCTTGGTTAAACACTACACGTCACCCTTTGCAGAGAGCCAAGACGCATTATGGGCCGAGGACTATATTTTAACTCGGTATGATGAAAACGGATTTTTAGTGCCAAGAACGACCGCAGATGAGTAAGCGTTACAGTTTAAAACAATTCCTATTAAGAAAAGCCCTTCCTGGACAGGTCACGATCTTGGTGTTGTTATCAGTGGTCTTGGTTGCATTGTTTTTCTTCTATTCCAGGCCACAAATCGAATTGCGCCACCAACAAAATATCGACGCGATAAACGCGGCGGTTGAATCAAGCATTGCCGAGACGGTGTCGCAACTTAAAAATCTCGCCAGCAATGACTTTGTCGTGAACAGCTTGGTTGAACCTGAGCAGCAACAATATTACTTGCCGTTGTTTTTCCAGTCTTTGCAAATCAACAATGATGAATCTGCCGCTATCGCGTTTTTTGATTTCGAGGCGAACGTTATCGCCAGTAAAAACATCGAACCGTTGGAGAAGGTGCTACCGTCTTACCAATGGCAGCAACGCGTGTTGCAACAGGGTGAAGATGTTATTGATATTGCATCATACGGCGTACTCATTGCTGTCCCTGTCTATTTCTCACAGGACTTCGTTGAGGGTGCCATTGTCTTCTACTCGTCTTCGTTGGCACGGTTGGTTGAATACCAGGGACAAAGTGCTAGTCAATTGATCACCGACCCTGCCGGGATTGTACTTTTGAGTACCAGCGGTACTGCATTCGATGCTGATCAGCGGATAATGCCGGGGGAACTTGATGGCTTTTTCGTCAAGCAGCGCAGTATTGATGGTCTCGAATACTATAGCTTTGAAAGCTTTGCCGAAGCGTATACGGCGGTGTTGTATTTACTGCCGTTTATCGTGTTGACCTTACTGTCAGCCTTTATTGCGAGCTTGTTCAGCACTCAACTCACGGCGCGCATGGGATCGGTGACCTTACGGCGCTTCAGCGAACAAATAAAAAGCGGTTTTAGCGACGGAGAAAATCTTAAGCGTGATATGCATGTCGAGCATATACAGGAGCTCAAGGACATTGAAGAGGCGTTTGATGGCTTAAAAAGTCAAATTGATGAGCTGTCTTTATCGAACGACAAGGTTAATAACGTGATCAATGCACTACTCGAGTTTATGGTAGTGGCGGATAACAGCGGCAAGATCATATTATTAAACGACGCTTGCGAACAGTTCATGCAAAGTGTTGACTTGAGTGGTTACGATTTACTCGAGCTGCTTGATGATCTGAGTAAAAATGAAAACGCAGAAAGTATCAGCAATACTGAACGTCGTTATCAGCAACCCAATAGCGAAGAACCCAGAGTTATTCATTGGTATGTAACACCGTTGTTGGACAATCAGGGCCGCACATCAGGTCAGGTGTTAGTCGGTGAGGACCTGACGTTGCGCAGAAGCTTGGAGTCTGCGCTGTTGCTGAAGACGCAAGCTGTCGATCGAGCGAGTACCTCAATTTTAATCGCCGACATTAGCCAACCAGGCGAGCCCATTATCTATATCAATGAAGCGTGTGTAGCCTTAACGGGATATTCAAGAGACGATTTTATTGGTAAAAATTGCCGATTCTTACAAGGTCCCGAGACTAATAAAGACGATGTTGTGGCCATCCGAGAGGCAATTAATCATCGTCAGCCAATCGATGTGACCCTGCTCAATTACCGCAAGGACGGCAGTGAGTTTTACAATCAGCTCACGTTAACACCTATCCAAAACGATGACGGCTCTGTGACGCACTATATCGGAATCCAACAGGACGTAACGGCGCGCGAACAAACTGCCCAGTACCTGGAGAAAGCCAAGCTAAAAGCGGAAGAGTCTTCGCGCATGAAGGCCGATTTCCTCGCCAACATGAGCCATGAAATTCGCACGCCAATCAATGGTATCTATGGTGTTCTTCAACTGTTGAGAGATTCGCGTCTCAACAATAAACAGAATGAGTTCGTGGATTTGGCACTCACCAGTACGCGGAATCTGTTGCACATAATCAACGACATCTTAGATCTATCTAAAATTGATGCCGGGAAACTGGCGATTGAGCGGATCTTTTTTGATCCCGTCGAGTTCATCACCGAGATCTCCGAGTCATACCGCTTACAGTGTGCGGCAAAGGGCTTGGCGTATGGCGACAAAATTCAGGTCCCTGACAATGCCTTGATTAAAAACGATCCAACACGAATCCGCCAAGTTATTGAAAACCTCATGAGTAATGCGCTCAAATTTACCGAACAAGGCAGCATCCGCGTGGTGTTTAAAGTGGAAACAAAAGAGGACGCAGGGCAACTCACGGTGGTGATTAAAGACTCAGGCATTGGCATTGCAGAAGAGAAACTAGAGTCGATTTTCGATCAGTTTTCTCAAGAGGACTTATCCACCACTCGTGAATTTGGCGGTACGGGCTTGGGGCTATCTATTTCTCAGCAGCTATGTCGACTGATGGGCGGAGACATTCGTGTGAATAGTGCTAAAGGGCAAGGGAGTCAGTTTACCATCACGTTGCCGATAGACATTATTATCAGTGACAGTGCTCCTGCGCCGGAGTCGCTCTCTGGGGAGGTGGACCTAGCGACCGCCAACAAGGGTAAACTTTCTATCTTACTGGTTGAAGACAATGAAATTAATCAAGCGGTAGCCGAGCATCAACTCGCTGATCATAAAGTCACGATTGCCGGGAATGGGCAGATTGCACTGGACGTCATTGAAATGAGCGAATCTGAATTTGACTTGGTGCTAATGGATTGCCAAATGCCGGTTATGGATGGATTCGAGGCGTCTCGGCAGATTCGCGCCGGCGTTGCGGGTGAACAAGCCAAAGCTCTGCCCATCATTGCATTAACGGCTAATGCGATGAAAGGCGATCGTGAGTTATGCATAGAAGCGGGTATGGACGATTATATCAGTAAACCGTTTGAAGCCGCGGAATTGCTCCGCAAAGTTCAATATTGGGCCAATCAACGCACTAACTATCAGATTTAGCCTAAGTAACCGAACACAGGATAAATACCTTTTTTCACAACCCAATGAATCGCTCTGGTTTGCCGCGTGGGGTTATCAAGAAGAGGGCAAGCAACATACTCGTCTAACTTGGAACCCCTATTATGATGAGCTGGAGCAAGCGATGTTGAGGATTGTGAATTGAGGAAGGTTAGTGCGCGGTATCAATTCGTTACATTCGTTTTGCACTTACGCATTGATACCGATTGCCGATCTCGGCGAGAATCGCGTCTTGCTCAAAACGTTTGGATAGTTCATGGTAGATTTTTCACAACAACTCAATTTCCTGGTTGAAATAGACAGGCTCAAGGCTGTTTATCGCAAAGCGATAGTTAAAACCGACAATCATCGATATGAAAATAGTGCAGAGCACAGTTGGCATGTTGCCCTTATGGCGAATGTGTTGGCCCCGTACGCGGACAAACCAATCGACCTGCATCGCGTGACCTTGATGCTATTGATTCATGACATCGTCGAAATTGATGCGGGTGATACATTTGCATTTGATGACGCTGCAATTTTGGCCCAACAGGCGGGCATTGAAGCCCAAGCTGCAGCGCGAATCTTTGGTTTACTCCCTTCCAATCAATGCGACAATTACCTATCACTCTGGCGAGAATTTGAAGCCGCAGAAACCAGTGATGCGAAATTTGCCAAAGCGATGGATCGAGTATTGCCATTAATCCAAAATATGCACAATGAGGGCGGGAGTTGGGCGAAAAATAACGTCACCAAACAGCAAGTGATCAACCGGAACAAACACTTGGCTGATATCGCACCCAAACTATGGGCCTTTGTATTGGAGCAAATCGATATCGCCACTCAGAATGGTTGGCTGCGAGCGGCTTAAGTAGACTGTATGAATATAATCGCTCTAGTCGTCGGCATTTTAATCGCCTGTTTAATCGTTCATCGGTTCAAGTTAACTGGCTATGAAAATGACAATATGGCGTACCCCGTTTTGTTGGCAACTTTTCCTCTTTATTATTGGTGCTTTGCCCTTTATGCGAATGATTTTGGCGCTCTGCTTAACGAAATGCTAGTCGGTGCCTTATTCATTGGTAGCGCTTGGTTGGCATACCAATCGAAGCGGCGTGTCAGCCTAATTATTTTAGCTGTAGGCTTTGTAGCGCATGGTATATACGATGTTGCACATCACGTTTTGTACACGCCCTCCGTAGCACCGGCTTGGTGGCCCGAGTTTTGTGGCGCCATTGATATTTTGCTGGGACTCTATGTGCTTTGGTTGGCAAACAGAGAGTCTACCGCGAGTACCGCGCTCTAATAAGCGCGGTACTGGATGGGTAAAATCAGCCGGACTCTGGCCTTTTATAGTCTGACTTGCTCGCCATCGTCCAGCAAACGATAATACTGCTGCTGTTCGATCAGTAGGCCCTCAGATCGTTTGACTGGAAAGCTGGTGTTGTAATCCTCAGGATGCTTAACGTCGATTGCGAACAAGCGATAATCGAACTGTTGATTGACTTTGTATTGCAACGTATGCCCAACCACAATTGCACTGGCATCGAATGTTTGTAACACATCGGTGAGTTCGTTTTGTTCAATATCACCCTTAAAGTAACCTCGATACCATGCGACACCGGTTTGGTTAGATGTGATTAAGGCATGTTCGGTCGATAGTCCCCGTTGCGTATAATTAAACTGGCGGTAACGACTTCTTGCGATGGCGTTTATCGCGTCTAATGATAGATCTAGTTGGGCAAAATCTTTGTGTAAACCGCCATGAGCAAACAGGTGACCATTGATTTTTTCAATCACATTTTTACTCGCTAACCATCGGCCTATTTCAGAATTTTGCGCAAATAAGTCAGACTGCTGCTTGCCGAGAATACCCGCGATCGCTAAGTATTTATCTGCGGCTGATTGGAAGTCACCGTGTAGATTCTTCAGTTCGTGATTGCCAATAATGTAGTGGACATGACCGCCCGCGAGTTGGGCTTGTTGTTCCAAACGATAGATCAGCCATAGCAATTGTGTGGTCGAAAAGCCGCGATCGACCATATCACCAATGAGAACTAGGTGTCCTTTACCAAACGTCCAATTTAGCGCTAAGTCGACCACGCCGTGGGCCTGTAAAAAATCTTTGAATGCGACAAAGTTACCTTCCAGATCAGACAGGGCGATGATTGGCTGGCCATCATTGTATTCCGACGCGGGAACCGGGTGTGAGGGCCTTAGCTCAACGTCGAATGACAAAGATTCTGCAGTAAAGTACACCGGTAGCGTGATGTCATTTGAGGTTTCGAAGCTGCGCGTTTCGGCATAAAAGCCTTCTTCGCGATTACCACGCACATACGCCGATACCGCACCGTTATCTGTGTGAAACACGTGGGGGCCTTCTCGATCGACGGTGTAGGCAAGGGTGTCAGGAGCCATGCTAATGCTGCCATGTTGACTGACTAAAACAGCGAAGCCAATGAGCAGTAAAATTGCGGCAACCGCTAGAAAGTGTTTAATGTATACCCAAATGATTGACATCTATTTTAACCTTTAATCAAAGAGCGCTTTAGTACGCGCAAGAGGTTATTGGTCAGCAGCATTAATGCGATCCCGACAGTAAATCCAATGGGAACTATCCAGAATCCGAGTAACTCCTCGCCAGATTGTTGTGAACGTTCAATGATGCCGATCACGAAACTATTGCCATTAGCACTGCTCCAAACGCCAACCAGTTCTGGCATAAATAGTTTCGCAAATGCCATGATTAACAGACCAAAACCGAACAGGTACCCAAATATGGCTGTCCCCCAGTAAAGTCCTTGGGAAACGCCTTTTTGAACGGTACGTATCGCTGAGAAGCCTGCCGGGGGCGGTGCGCCATCAAGTATGTGATCGGTATATTGTTCGGCCAATTGACGCGGTGACCCAAAGCGCTCCAGCATGGCGCTGATATCAACTTGCTCACCATTGGCTTCAGCGAGCTCTATACTGTCGTAGATATGGCTCTCAATTTCGCGGATAACATCGTCGGCTTCTAAGTTGTTTAAGCGAGATAAAAAACGCTGGAGATTCACGAGATAATCTTGAATAAGTTTGCGATCTGACATGTCATTCTCCTTGTGTAAAAGTGTGTGGGCCAGGGTTGTTAAGTAGTTCCTCAATATCAGCTACCGACTGCCGCCATCGTGCACTCATAGCCACTAACCGCTTTGAACCTTTGGCGTTTAATGCGTAGTACTTGCGCGGGCGTGTATCGCCTTCTTGAACCCACTTTGCGTCAATTAGGCCGTCTTTTTTCATCCGGTCTAATAGTGGATATAGCGTGCCTTCAGTAATCTGTGTGGTTTCAAACGCCTTGAGCAGGTTAAGTAGCTCTAACCCATACAAGGTTCGATTCTGTAACGCTGACAGCACGACTAATTCCAATGTACCTTTGCGAAACTGCACATCCCACTTGGCTTTCAAATCATCTAAAGCCGTCATTTGCGACTCCTCAATTAATAGATCTATACTTTATAGTACATTATACCTTGTAGTACAAGGTATGATGTTAAGCATATATTGCTGCTATGTTTTGTTTTCATCACGCGTGGAGGTTAACGTTTTGTTTTAATTGGGTTTTTATCTTTTGTGCTGTCTCAATGACTATCGAAACATTTGTTTCAACGCTTGCCATTGATAAAATAGTTGCAGGGCAGGGCGCCTCAGGTTCGCCAGCGGAAACTGTTTTAGTGGCGTTTTAAAATAAGGCAATTCTGGTAGCGTATCCGGGCTCAGTAACAATTGAGATAGACGCTTACCGGCTTGTATGGAAAACGCTAAGCCCGCACCACAATATCCGCTAGCATACAGTGTTGCGGATTTTCGCTCGTGATAAATACGCGGGTAATCATCTAATGAAACGGCTACCCAGCCACTCCAAAAGTACGCGGGCTCAATTGTGCCCAAAAGCGGAAACGTTTGTTTTAGACCTCGTATTAAGGCATCTTTGTATATAGGTGAATCAGCATCTTTCCCCTTTATGGCACCGCGTCCACCAAACAATAGCCGGTTATCTGGTAAGACTCGGTAATAGTATTTCAGGGCACGGGTATCCATTACCATAAGGCCCGGTTTAATCCCTATCTCATCTAGTTGTTGCTTAGATAAAGGCTCGGTGACGATGATACTAGAGATAACAGGAAAGGTTCTGTCCTGAAGGATGTTGAACAATTTACGTGGACCATACGCATTAGTGGCAATGATCAGGTGTTTGGCTGTTATTTCGCCATGAGTTGTTTTTAGTCTGTGTTTGCTACCGTCGAATGAGGTATTCAACACGGCTGTATTACCAAAAATATCTGCGCCGACTTGAGTAGCCTTGTCAGCCAAGCCTTGGCAAAGTTTCCAGGGATTCACCCCAAAGGCATTGGGGTAATAAATACCACCAAAGCTCTCTGCGCCGGATAAGTAATCTTGCTGAATTTGGTTCGCGTTTAGGGCTGTTATACTGTCACCGTAGTCACTCGACAGTACTTTTGCTTGCTGGTGCAATGCGCTGACTAAGCTAGGTTTGTGCGCCAACTTGAGGTAGCCACCTTGCGTTTTATCGCAATCAATGCCCGACGCAATCAGTTGTTCAACGGTCTTGATCGAAGCGAGGTATTCAGCATAAACGGCTTGACTGATGTGCTTACCCCACAGGTTAGCCATTTTATCAACCCCGAGCCGACCGGTACCGGGTAGCACAAAACCGCCATTTCGGCCACTGCATCCCCAGCCAGGTTGATTGGCTTCTAAGACGGTACAACGTAATTTACTGGCTTGACTGATATGCAAAGCCGCTGATAATCCGGTGTAACCGCCGCCTACAATCGCAACGTCAGTTTCGTAATCCCCTTCGCAAGGCGTGTACAGGTTTTGATGCTCTGGGTCCACCCAGAAACTATCGGGATAATGACCATCGCTTGGCGGGAGGTTGGTGACTAACGGGTCGTACATACCAGTTGCGTCAGAACTTTAAGATCATTTCAGCCGCAGTGCAGGTGCATAGGGCGTTACAAACGGGGCACTCATAGCCATCTTCAATACAATGGATTTGCCATTTGTTTGGGTGTTTTTTCACGAGTTCTCCACCGCATGCACTGAAATATCCAAACGCAGAGTTGTTCGGACTCGCCAACCAGATGTGTGCCAGTCCTGCAACCGCACCTTGTTGCTGAGCCGATGCAATTGAACGTCTCAACAAGGATGAGCCAACGCCTTTGCCACGGGCTAACTCATCCACCGTGTTACACTTAAAGTAACACACATGCTCAGCGTTAACGCCCCACTGAGCCGGTGTACACCATTGATCCGGTTGCCAGTGATTGGAAGCCACAGTTAAACGGAAACCCAGTAGCTTGCCACTGTCATCAATGGCGACCCAGCTGGCGTTGACATCGTCCTGCCAACTGCGCTCGTACAAATCACGGATACCTTGACTATCTATGTAGTTGTCGCCGTGAACTCGATTGCCAAGCGTTACAATCGCGTCAAAGTGGCGAGGCGCTAATTGTTGGTAATCAATTGTCATAGAGCACTATTCAGCTGTCTTTGGCTTGTGTCGCTCGCGTAGCACGCGAACGACGTCGCTGAGGTTGAGTTCGCTTGCCTGCAGCAAAACAATCAGGTGGTAGAGCAAGTCTGCGGATTCATTTTTCAATTCATCCAAATCTTGCACAGTCGCAGCTAATGCCGTTTCAACGCCTTCCTCGCCAACCTTTTGGGCTATCCGTTTAATGCCTTTGGCATACAGCGATGCTGTGTAACTGGTCGATGGGTCAGCGCCTTTGCGCGCTGCAAGGGTGCGTTCTAAATCGGCAATAAATGTCATATCAGCGACTTCTGCATTGAACCAGCACGACTCGGCACCGGTGTGGCAGGTTGGCCCAGCGGGGCGAGCCAGGACTAAAATAGAATCACTGTCGCAATCAACACTGATATTGACCAGCGAAAGCGTATTATTTGAGCTTTCACCTTTGGTCCAAAGGCGTTGCTTGGAGCGGCTAAAAAACGTCACAAGACCAGAATCTAGGGTTTTCGTTAAGGCTTCTTGGTTCATATAGCCTTGCATTAAGACCTTGCCACTCACCGCGTCCTGCACGGTGGCGGGTAGCAAGTCGCCCATTTTTTCCCACGCTAGTTGCGCAATGTTTTCAGATGTTAAAGTCATACTCGTTAGCCTTTGGTCGGGGCATTGAAATCTTGTCGAATACTCACGTCTTGTGAACGTAAAAACGTTTTTAGTTCTTGTATGTCGATAATGGATTTGTGGAATACTGAGGCTGCTAAAGCGCCATCGACGCCTGCCGTGTTAAAAGCATCAGCAAAGTGTTGCATCTCACCCGCACCGCCAGAGGCAATTAATGGGACATTGCACACTGCTCGAACGGCACTCAATTGCTTAATGTCATAACCTTTGCGTACACCATCTTGGTTCATACAATTGAGGACGATTTCGCCCGCTCCCCGGCTTTGTACTTCTTGAACCCACTCGAGTGTCTGCCACTGTGTTTGTTGAGTACGGCTCTCATCACCGGTAAATTTGTAGACTTCGTATTGCTGATTCGCATCGTTGTAAAAACTATCAATGCCAATCACAACACATTGTTGTCCGTAGATATCATGCAGTTGATTGATAAGTTCTGGATTGTTGAGAGCCGGAGAGTTAATCGAGATTTTATCAGCGCCCATCTCCAAGATTCGTCCGGCGTCTTCAATGGACTTAATGCCACCCGCAACACAAAACGGTATATCAATCACTTCTGCAATACGACTGACCCAGCTTTTGTCGACAACGCGTTGGTCACTGGATGCGGTTATATCGTAAAACACCAATTCGTCTGCGCCTTCCTGAGCATAGCGCTCTGCCAATGGGACTATATCACCGATAATTTCGTGATTGCGGAACTGCACCCCTTTGACGACTAACCCGTCTTTTACATCGAGACAGGGAATTATGCGTCTTGCCAACATTTTAAGGCCTCCTCGACGGTGAATTTACCTTCTAGCAATGCGCGCCCTAAAATTACGCCGCTGACGCCGGTGGGTTTCAACACCGCAATATCATCCAACGAACCGATACCACCGGATGCTTGCCATTGAACTTGAGGGAACAGTGCACTCATTTCGCCGTACAATTGGTGATTCGCACCTTGCAGCGTGCCATCGCGACTGATGTCGGTGCACAATACATGTTTTGCACCCGCGCTGAGTAACTCATTCAGTAGGTGGTCTAGTGCAACACCACTGTTTTCCTGCCAACCATGCGTTGCGATTAACTTATTGCCTTGGGCATCAATGTTGACGTCTAGGGCCAGTACGATTTTTTCGCCGCCATAGGTCTTAAGCCATGTTTTGATCAATTCGGGTTGTTTAACGGCTAATGAACCGATCACCACTCTTGAAACACCAATATCAAGCAGTTGCTTAACATCGTGTTCACTGCGAATGCCACCGCCAGCTTGGAATTGCATACGCTGGGTGTTAACCATCGACTCAATGAGTGCCAATTGCCGTTTTGCGGTATCTTTGGCGCCAGTGAGGTCGACAATATGCAACCATTTAGCGCCTTGGTCGGCGTAATCATTGACGACGTCTATAGGGTCAAAGGCGTAATCGGTTTTTTGCTGATAGTCACCTTGATACAAACGAACGACTTTTCCTTCTATCAGGTCAATTGCAGGGATAATCATTATAAACTCACAAAATTCTTAAGCAGTTGCGCACCGGCTTCGCCCGAGCGTTCGGGGTGAAATTGAACCCCGAAAAAATTGTCTTTGTTAATGGCCGCTGAGAATGGCATGCCGTACTCACAAGTTGCGAGTGTGTGTGCAAAAGGTTTGACGGCGAAGCTATGCACAAAATAGAAATAGCTGCCTTCATCTATCGACTTAAACAGATCATTTTGATGAACTGGCGTAACCGTATTCCAACCCATGTGCGGCAAACGCAAATCGCCAACTTGCATACGTTCAACGTGGCCAGGAATCAGGTTCAAACACTCAGTGCTGTCTGTAGTACTCTCTTGTGACGCCGTCACCATCAGTTGCATGCCCAAGCACACGCCTAAAACCGGCTGTGACAACGATTGAACTGTACTTGCTAGCTGCTTTTTATGGATACTGTCCATCGCCGCATTAGCACTGCCAACGCCGGGTAATAGTACTTTGTCGGCGCCGGATATAACCTGCGGCTCAGCACTGACGGTGACCTCGACCCCAAGTCGGTCGAACGCAAATTTAACCGACGAAATGTTGGCGCACCCGGTATTGACGATAACGATTTGTTGTTTCGCCATTAGAGTGCTCCTTTGCTGCTCGGGAGAGCATCGCCTTGTTTGCTGATGGCTTGGCGAAGTGCACGACCGAATACTTTGAACAAACTCTCGACTTGATGATGAGCATTTCCTTCGGTGGTGGATAGGTGCAGACTTAAGCCCATCGATTGTGCAATCGAATAGAAAAAGTGCTGGACCATTTCGGTTGCCATCTCACCCACATTTTCACGCGTAAATTCAGCATTGAAGACCAAGTGAGGGCGATTCGATATGTCCATAATACATTCCGCACGGCACTCATCCATTGGCAAAACAAAGCCAAAACGACCAATGCCACGCTTATTGCCGAGCGCTTTTTTCAGCGCTTCGCCCAGTGCTAGCGCGGTATCTTCAACACTGTGGTGGTCGTCGATGTGTAAATCACCATCAACGCTTAAATTGAGTTCAAAGCCGCCGTGAGTGGCGATCTGATCCAACATATGATCGAAAAAGCCGATCCCAGTTGTAATAGTGGATTTAGCATCCGAATCTAAATTAACACTGACGCGAATGTCGGTTTCCGAAGTGGTCCTGATCACCTCCGCGACGCGTGAAGCATTCAATAACTGCTTTTGAATATCAACCCAATTGCAGCTCTCTCGATTGTATTGAATCCCCGGTAAGCCCATGTTTTCAGCGAGTTGTACATCAGTAATGCGATCGCCAATCACAAACGAACGGGTAAAATCAATACGACCTTGCTGCAGGTAGTCTTTAACCAATCCAAGCTTGGGTTTGCGGCAGCTACAGTCGTCTTCGGGGAAGTGAGGGCAAATCAACACGTCGTCGAAAGTGATCCCTTGGCTGGTGAACAGAGCCATCATCGCATCGTGAGGCGCATCAAAATCAGCTTGTGGGAAACTGTCAGTTCCTAATCCGTCCTGATTACTCACCATGACCAGACGAAAACCAGCTTGTTGGAGCTTGAGTAGAACGGGTATCACGTTTGGTTCGAATACCAGCTTTTCGAGACTATCGAGCTGCTTATCTATCGGCGGCTCTTCAACCAAAGTGCCATCGCGGTCAATGAACAAAATCGCTTGTTGCATTAGACGGTTTCCTCTTGAGTAAAAAACGATTGCATCAAGCTGAGCAATCGATCGTTTTGAGCTGGCGAACCGATTGAGATTCGCAAACAGTTTTCTAGGTTTAGTTGTTTCGACTGATCTCGGATCAACATGCCGTGTGAGACCAAATACTGCATCAAGTCATCTTTGCGCGGGTGGCGGAACAAAATGAAATTGGCATACAAGTCGCCAACTAGAGTTAGGTCATCAAAGTGTCTCAACGCGTCCACTAGACGACTGCGCTCTTTGGCTAGGATATCCACTTGTGTGCGCATTCTTTGGATAGGGTTTTTCGCCAACCCTTGCGCTGCAATCTGCGCGACAGGTTCAGGAATAGGGTAAGGGGCAATAACCTTTAGCAATGTTTGAATGATTTCCGGGGCAGCCAAGGTAAACCCGCAACGTAAACCGGCCAATGCGAACGCTTTTGATAAGGTGCGCAATACCACTAGGTTGGGATATTTTACCAGTGCTTGGGCCCAGTTGCTTTCAAATGCAAACTCGATATACGCCTCGTCAACGACAACCAAAGCTTTGTCTTGGCACATATTTAAAACCGATTCGATTTGCTGTTTGGCTACCAGATTTCCGGTGGGATTATTGGGCGAGCAAACAAACACCAGATTAACCTTATCCACGTGTTGTTGCATCGCGTTGATGTCAAGCTCAAACTGGTCCGTTTGCGGTACGCTTATGACACCTACATCACACGTTTCTGCGCTGATCGCATACATACCATAGGTTGGCGGGCAAATCATGACATTGGATTGGCCAGGCTGACAAAAGGCACGAATGAGTAACTCAATGCCTTCATCTGCGCCGCGTGTCACAAGTACGGATTGCTCTGCCACATCAGCATACTGAGCATAGCGCTGTACCACTAATTCTGGCTGACAGGCGGGATATCGATTCAGGGTGCTGTCATCCAACTGATAGGGATTGGCATAGGGCGATTCGTTGGCATTTAACCAATCCTGGCCACCACTGTATAGACGTCGCGCTGATTCATATGGCTTCAACGCAATCACATTGCTGTTGGTTAGGCGAGTAATGAGGTCACTCATTCGGCTTCTCCCTCAAGTTTTGCCATACGCACCGTCACCGCTCGCGCATGCGCATCTAGCCCTTCGGCATTGGCTAAATTAACTAAGGTTGGCGCAAGCGTTTGGAAACCGCTCTGGGTTAATTCCTGTACGGTAAAACGGCGCATAAAATCTAGTAGTCCAAGGCTCGAGTACATGCGAGAGTATCCGTATGTTGGCAACACGTGATTGGTTCCGCTGGCATAATCTCCAGCAGATTCAGGCGACCAGGCGCCAACAAAAATCGAGCCTGCGTTTTTAATTTGTGTTAGCCATTGGCGCGCATTCTCAGCTTGTACGATCAAATGCTCAGGCGCATATTGGTTGCTGACTTGAATGGCTTCTTCAAAGCTAGGGGTACAAATGTAACGACTGTGTTGCATCGCTTCGGTCGCAATTGCACTCCGTCCTAACGCCGCCAATTGTTGTTCAACCTGTAGCTGTACATCACTGATGAGACTCGCACTGTTAGTTACAAGAATGGCTTGAGAATCAACGCCGTGTTCAGCCTGTGAGAGTAGATCCGCTGCTACAAACGCTGGATCTGCGTTTTTGTCAGCTAAAACAAGGACTTCAGATGGGCCCGCAGGCATATCAATGGCAGCGCCATTGACCCGTGTGCTGACCTGTTGCTTAGCTTCTGTAACATAGCTATTCCCGGGCCCAAAAATCTTATCGACCTTGGGGATAGTTGTAGTTCCAAAAGCCATTCCAGCCACTGCTTGGGCGCCACCACACAAGAATATTTCGGTAATCCCACACAGCGACGCGGCATAGCGGATTTCTGCTGCAATTGTACCCGCTTGGTTTGGCGGGGTGCACAGAATACGCACATCACAGCCTGCAACTTGCGCTGGAGTACCCAGCATCAGTACGGTGGAAGGTAAGGGGGCAGTGCCGCCAGGGATATACAAGCCCACTTTCTCAATCGCGACAGTTTGTTGTTCACACAACACACCAGGCATGGTCTCATAGCGAATTGGTTCTGGTTGTTGTTGCTGGTGGAATCTTTTGATATTGCTGTAAGCAACATCAATCGCTTGTTTAACGCTAGGCTTCAATTCTGTGGCAGCGCGTTCAATTTCAGCCGGCGCTAGGCGCAGCGAACTCAACGCTGCACCATCAAACTGTTGCGTCAATGCCAATATCGCGTCATCACCTCGCCGAATCACATCATCAACAATATTGCGGACACGTTCTGTTAGCTGTTGGCTATCCGCCAATGCCGGCCTTGCTAAGGCTCGTTGACGCGCTGCCGAATCTAATTGGTTCCAATCAATCATCGTGGCGAGTTACCCCATCATTTTCTCAATCGGCATAACCAAGATGGAGCTACAGCCGAGGGCCTTGAGCTTTTCCATCGTCTCCCAAAACAAGGTTTCAGGGCTGACAACGTGAATAGCGACAACGTCGTCGTTGCTGGCAAGCGGCAGAACCGTTGGGTTCTCTGCCCCAGGTAGTAAACTCTTCACCTGCTCCAAATAGGCTTTTGGCGCGTGCAGCATAATGTATTTGCTTTCTTTGGCTTGTGTTACGCCGTCAATACGAGGCAAAAGACGGTTAATCAATGCTTGTTTGTCATCACTCAATGGTTTGGCACTTTGAATTAACACGGCTTTTGATACAAACACCGTGTCTTCTTCTTGTAAGCCGTTAGCTTCGAGCGTCGCGCCTGTTGAGACGAGGTCGCAGATAGCGTCTGCAACGCCGGCACGCGGCGCAACTTCGACTGAACCGGTTAACATAACCGCTGAAGCACTGACACCTTTTTCATTGAAAAATCGCTCTAGTAGATAGGGGTAAGTCGTTGCCACTTTCTTGCCTTCCAATGAGCCTACGCCCTGGTAATTCATTTCATTGGGGACCGCAATAGAAAGGCGGCAACCACCATAGTCTAACTCGCGCAGCGTTTTGTACTCAAAAGGGCGGCCCGACGCTTTGCGTTCGAGCATTTTTTCTTCTAGTTCATTTTGGCCAATAAAGCCTAAGTCAACGACGCCATCCATTACCAGACCGGGGATATCGTCATCTCGCACGCGCAGGAGATCGACCGGCTGATTGGTTGAATGAGCAATCAATAGACGGTCACGGATTTGTAATTTAATGCCTATCGCTTTGAGTAAGGCAATACTGTCGTCGCTTAGTCTACCTGACTTCTGAACTGCAATGCGTAACCGCGTATTATCACTCATGTATCTCATCCTCATTCGGCTATTGATTTAACGTTGCCCAAAATAAAAAACCCCCGGAAGATTCCTTCCGGGGGTTTTGAGTTTTGCCGCGCCGCCGGAAGGACAATAGACCTTCCAGCACAAACCTGAAAGGTTATGCTTTATGATGGTGATGGGCAGCGCGTTTAAAATTCATTTATGTTTGGTCCTTGTAAGTCTTCGCTTAAGCAATGTTTCGAAGACGCGCAGAACATTAGCGAACTGGCAACAATTTTGCAAACGTTTTAATCTTATCGAGCAGACTTTATTCTTGTTTAATTGTAATAAAGTAAAACTTTTAGTTATAAGTGGTGTCTTTTCTTTAGTAGTGTCAGAAACCGCCGGTTTTGCGCGATGCGCAAGGAGATACAACAGGTATGAGTAATGATCTATTATTTTCGGTGTTGCCGCGTCGCGGCACAGTGCCGGTGAAGGGTGACCGTGGCGAAGTTAAAAAGATCGTCAAGAAAATGCCATTGCACGCCTCTCCTGAAGAGGAGAATCTTCCTATCGTTAACCCCCGTGAGCAACGACAACAAAAAGAGCAGCAGCAACAACAGGGCAGGGACTACAGCGATGAGCATGTCGGGCTTATTGTAGATACAACCGATGAAGCAGCGAGCCTTCCAGAAGAGCTATCAGAGAACCTTTCAGAGAATGGTTCGGCGGAACCTTCAGAGCATCTTTCATCGAGTCAAAACGAAAACGAACACAACCGCATATTGGGTGACGATGAAGACACTGAACACGACCGCGGTTCGGGCACTCACTTAGATATTGAGGTGTGAGGTTCAGTGTTGCTGTTGACTTTAACCAATATGCCGCGCGTCAAGCAGTACTGGGCGAAATAGTAGCTGACCATGATCAGTAGTGACGCTTGCGGAACCTGAGCATAGAACTTGTTGATCCCAATCACGGAGTCAGATATCACAAAACTGATTCCGCCAAGCACCATCCATGCATTGGAGTCCTTACTCAAAACACTTGCAACGCCCATAAATAGCAGCACAAACATATACAACAATACTGGGATTAGCAGGTGACCCAAATGGCTGATTAACAGTGTCATGATGATAAGCCCGTAGAGCACGTAGGCACCAACAGCTTTTTCTCTCTGCAAGCCCAGCGGCAGCATGCTTGAGATGTAAAAAAGGTGAGCAATGAGAAACGCGCCGAGCCCAAACACAAAGAACGATTCATTAGGTAAGGCTAGCAATACATCGCCGGCGATGGAAAACAGCAAACCACCAATAAACAGCTTGACGGTACGCACTTTAAACTGGGCTACCGCCACCGCTATCAGGCAGATTATGGGACTGATTTTTATCAACCAATTGAATGACAAAGGGGCAAAAAACAGGCTCGCGCAGTAAACCGTGCACAGGCTGACAAATAACAGATTTACCCCTTTATTCGACATCATGCTCGTTGCGGTGAATTAGAGTTTCTCTACGCTGTATCCAGCCTTCTCCAAACTCGCCAAAACGCTATCTTTTCCAGCGAGATGCAAGGTTCCTACGAGGACGAGTTCTACTTCATCAGTTGCAAACATGGCTTCGATTTGTGGCATCCAATTATTATTACGCACCACGATAAGGTCGTTATAAATTGCAGGGAAGTCTTTTTGCATATCGGTTAGCTGAGACTTATCCATTGCCTCCATGTCGCCGCGGCGCCATTGATCTTTTAACTCATCTATTGATGGCTTCAGTGTATCAATCTCATCCAATGTATATTGAATTAATTGATTCTCTTGTCCTTGTCCAAGCCCAGCAAGAAACTGCAATTGCTCAGTGGGCTCCTCGAGCCATGCAACGGGTTTGCCGTCACCCAGTGCGAGTGTTGAATAGTATTGATCGACACCTTCACTGGTGAGTCCAATGACTTGAAACTCCAGCACACTCAAAGTGATGGATAACAAAGACGGCTTGAAAGGCAGTAATTGTTCAACCGGAATTCCCCTGGAGGTCAGGTGCTTTTCCACCGCAGCAGAAACTTCAGGACTGAGGACGTCGCGAAAGGTCCTACCATCTTGAAACGTCATCATGGCCATACTTTGTTGTTGGAATTCTAACGATTTGACCGCTTCCATATCCGTCTCAAATACTAGCGAATCAGATGCGTCATAGGCCTCTTTGTACTCGCGAGGAAGAGGGTAATCGGACGCACTTAATACGTGCACGGTGCCGCCGATATAAACGGTATTGTCGCCTTTGCTAACTTTCCATACTGATGCAGCATTAGCGCCAAAGCTGGCGATAACAATGGCTAAAACTGAGAGCTTGCGTAACATTTATGAGTCCTTGAGTAAGTGTCCTTTTACTCAAGGCTAATCAGGGAAGGGCGAGAAAACAAGCGGTATTTTGTTACCATTCAAGTTCAATTTCGAGGGACTGGGGAATTCCATCCATGCCGCACATCTCATCGTAAGGGGTTGATTGTCTTAAGGTAACCCGCTCAAACTGCTGTCCTGACAAGTGATCGCGAATTTCGTTAATACAATGGAATGTCATGGGCTTGAGGTTACCATCGCGCAAGAAGTCGCGTTGGTTACCATTTTCCAAGGCAGCTAAATATGTGCCGCCTTCAATAGATTCGATAAACAAATTCATAAACAGTCTCCAGATTGACTACTATTTAAACGATTAGTCTGATGCGAAGATCACTCCAGTGGTCTAATATGCCCTTCGAGTAGTAAAAAAATATAGATAGTGTCGTTATTATGCGTTTCGGGAATAGCAACGTGTCGCTAGCTGTATCCGATTACGAGTAGCCCAGATAATTAAATGAGAATTTCCCTATGAGTTTAGAGTTCGACAATATCGTTAGCGCGGATTGCCAGCGACCCAATTGCAATAAGATCAAAACGGTCATTACACCAAAACAGAAAGACTTGGGTGGTTTTTCAGTGCGCAGAGTGTTACCCGCAATTGAGCAGCGCATGGTTGGTCCGTGGCTGTTTTTTGACCATATGGGGCCAGCCGTATTTCCCGCAGGTTCGGGGATCAATGTCCGGCCGCATCCGCACGTGAACTTGGCGACCGTGACGTATCTTTTCGAAGGTGAAATTCTGCACCGAGACTCGCTTGGCTCATACCAGCCCATTCGCCCCGGAGACGTTAATTTAATGATTGCCGGGAAGGGAATTGTCCATTCAGAACGAGAACGACCTGAGGTAACGGCGGTTGAGCACAATTTGCATGGATTACAGCTATGGCTCGCCTTACCTGAAGCACAACAGGAAATTGATCCTGATTTCATTCATTACCCTGATGCGACGATCCCTAAAGTGAATGTAGAAGGAGTATCAGTACGCGTTATTATTGGCCATGCATACGGCGTCACATCGCCGGTTAAAATGTTTGCCGAGACGCATTACTTTGAAGCGGCAATGGCGCCTAACCAATCCCTCGCATTACCGTTAATTGAAGAGCGTGCAGTGTATGTGGCGGATGGTGTCGTTGATATTGATGGCACGCAGGTCGAGCAATACCAGATGGCCGTCATAAACCCAGCTCATGATGTTCAAGTCACCGCCCTTGAGTCTTCGAGAATTGCGTTAATTGGCGGGGAAAAAATGGCACCGCGTCGCATGTTTTGGAATTTTGCATCGACCAGTAGCGAACGGATTGAGCAAGCCAAACTGGATTGGAAAGAGGGGCGTTTTGATAAAGTGCCGGGGGATGAGGACGAATTTATTCCATTGCCTGAATGAGTAATAGGGTTGAATGGAAAAACCGTTGCCAATTGCGCAACGGTTTCTCTCGAGGTGTGTATTGTTAACCTTCTAATACGCTGAACGTTAAACCTGCGTTATCTTCTAGCCGTTTTATTAAGGTATCCCCAAACGCGACGGCAGGCGTTAAAAAGCCACCGTCAACCGTTTTCATTTCTTCGTCTTTGGCCAGGCAAACGGCCGCTTCACTTAACATTTTCGCTGTTGAACCGTAACCAGGGTCGCGATCACCGGTCACTTTTACAACAAGGGTTTTGTTGTCTTTGCTTGTACCAAATATGCGATAATCGAAAAAACCGTTGAGCTGTTCTTTTTCGCTTGGACCTTCTCCCGGTTTAGGTAAGATCGTATTTTCAAGTATCCAGCGAATCGGCGGTAGTGCGGCGCCCACCATCAAGCCAGAAATTGCAGCGGTTACTGTCCATCCCATCACGCCGCCTTTTGCGCTTTTGCCGGTCATCATTGCTTCATCGTATAGGAAACGCTCACCATATTCAGCGTTTAAGAGACCATTAGTGCGATGCACTACACGGGTGTTGATACTGGCCATAATGAACGGGGCAATCCAACTGCCCGTTTCGGGTTCAAACTTGGCATGTGACAAGTTTGTTTGGTAGGCCTTGAACGGGTGACCTGTTGGGCAGAGTGCATAAGGGTTTGTCAAAATTTTGCGCAGTGCAGGATCTTTTGCCGCTTCTTTCACTACGTTCAGAAGTGAGGCAACCGTTCCGCCTGATGCGCCACCGCGCATCGCTTTGACGCGTGTGCGTACCTGCGGGCAGGTTTCCCCAAAGGCTTGTTTGGCTTTCTGTTGCAGAAAGTAGACGCCCAGATCAGAGGGTATCGAGTCAAAGCCGCAACAATTGACAATTCGAGCGCCGCTCTCTTTGGCTTTTGTCTCATATTTCGCAAGCATTGCGTGGATCCACTGTGGCTCGCCGGTCAAATCGACATAATCTGTTCCACTCTCGGCGCACGCTTTTACCATCGGTTCTCCATACAGAGCATAGGGGCCGACAGTCGAAATAACGACTTTGGTTTGGGCGACAAGTGCATCAATACTGGCTTGGTCAGAAGCATCCGCAATAATTTGCGGAATATCTGCTAAACCAACACTGTCAGACAGGGCGTTGAGCTTTGACTGGGAGCGTGCAGCGATAGCCCAAGTTAAGTCGGAATCAGCATAGGTGGATTTAAGATACTGACAGACGATTTTACCGACGAAGCTCGTGGCACCAAACACCACTACATCAAATTGCTCGCTCATGGTTTAACTCCTAAATTTGAACTAGGCTCATAATAAGCGCTGGCCTTTATCTTGGCGAATAAATACAAACATAGACGAACTATTAATATTAGTGAGTCTAAATCAAATAAATATTGCCTAGGATTATAGTTCTAACTATTACGCGACAATGAGAGTCAATATGCAACCTATTCATGCCACTCAACTCGAAATACAAAAAGATGCGCTGATCAATGTTAGACAAGTGGAAACGACGATCCATTTGGACGACAACCCAAACGCGGTTTTATTGGAAGTTGAACAGTTTGGTTTCTCTGCGAATAACATCACTTATGCGCTGTTGGGTGAACGGTTTGGCTATTGGGGATTTTTCCCCGGTTCTGAAGGATACGGAATCACTCCTGTATGGGGATTTGCCACCGTTGTGGCAAGCAACACTCCAGCGCTCAATGTCGGTGAAAAAGTCTATGGTTATCTACCGATGGCCACGCACTTATTGATTCATGCAGACAAAATTACCCCAATGGGATTTAGTGATGCGCACCCTCAACGTCGCTCTATTTCACCGGTGTACGACCAATATTTACGCTGCTCACAAGACCCCAGCTACTCGGCGGCGATGGAAACTTGGATCCTGACGTTCAGACCTCTGTTTACTACCTCCTATGTTCTGGCTTACGCGTTAGCCGAACAGTCAGTGGCGCAAGGGTGTAAGGTTTTCATGACCAGTGCATCGAGCAAAACTGCCTTTGGCACTGCACAAATACTAAAGGCTTTGATGCCGTCATTAACTATTGTCGGTCTAACCTCTACAAAGCAAGTACCTTTCGTAGAGCAATCGGCGTGCTTTGATGAAGTGGTTGAATATGACCAAATGAGTGACCAGCTCATCGATGATCAAGATTGGTTATTGGATTTCGCCGGTGACCAGAGTCGCCTGGTGCAGTGGCGGAAAGGTCAAGAAAATGCTGATGCGCATACGTTATTGATTGGTGCGACAGATGTAAAAGCCCAGATCAGTCGGACTAAAAACGCAGTCGGACATGTTTTTTTCGCACCTGATGAAGTCCGTCGGTTTAATAAAGCATGGGGACCTGAAGTGTTCCAGCAGCGCTATGCCAAACATTGGTCGAGCTTCGTAGCGCATTTCACAGGCATTTTAACCGAACAGCAACACATAGGTAGTCAAGCCATGGTTAAACAATACCAGCAGTTTTTAGGCGGCGGCATTGACCCTCGTGTTATGCATGTGATGCGTTGGAAAACCGTTTAGTCGTTCTTCCACCAATGCGTGCGGCAGTTGGGGATGCCACATGTGCGTAAGTGTGACGAAAGCGTTTTACGGTCGCTAAGATTCAAAAACGCGCCCACACTAAGCGCTTTTGTCGGTGTCACTAAGCGAATATCGGGTAAATGCCAGTCGTTTTCAGTTTCAATGACTTCGATATGCAAATCGTTTCGAGCAAATCGATGTTGTTCTTTGAAACGTTTGAGGGGCAGTCGCCCTTTGGACAGCGTCACCAATGACCGAGTAATCGTAATCTCTTCGGCACGATAGGTGCTGTGCGACACGCGATACATAATATACGCGAGTAACCCAACCTCAATACCTGCAAATGGGAGTATTACCCAGGCGCCAACAAATGCCCATGCTATCGCGATCACCATTACGAAGAATACCATAGCGAGCATTAGGTACTTGGTATCAACCCAGCTCGCGGAACGATTGGGCGTCAACCGGATGGTTTGTTCACTGTCATTTGTAACGTCAATCTCAACCATTGATCACGATTTTATTAAAAGTGCTAGCTCAAATACCACTAGCGGATTTTTTTCACCGGTACGATTTGTACACAAATTCTAGCTGAGCAGTTCACTGCGCGTTAGCTTGTTTTTAGTGATGAACCTGCTGTTTATTGTGCGATTCTTCGACATTAGCCCGGTGGAAAGAAGATCAGCAAGTTATTTCGAATTGGCAATTGTCGATATATCTGGCACATTCTGTTCCCATTCTGTCGCTGGTGAAATCAACCTTGTCTAAATTGTTTTTGCGCCACCCCGTTCGTTTGAGCTTATTGCTTAGCTGGCTGATATTACTGTTGCTGTTACCTGATTCCTTCAGGTTAATTACCGAGTATGGCGGTTTCATCGCATTGGGCATCACAGGCGCTATTTTTGCTAATGCGACCGGTGCTGGTGGAGGCGTCGTTTTTGTTCCATTTTTTAATCATCTAGGTTTTGACGCCACCACAATAGTCGCGACTAGCTTCGCCATCCAGTGTTGTGGGATGACAGCCGGCGCAATCACTTGGTATCGATTTTTTCATGCCCATCACGTTCGAGACCCCGAATGGCAAGGTTTAGGCCGTATACTAGTGTTAACCGTTCCGATGAGTATTCTGGGGATCTGGCTGGTACAGGGCGTAGAGTACCTACAGTGGTTTAGTTTGCACGGTAATGGTGTTGATCAATTACACTTGTGGTTTGGTGTATTTTCGATCGTGTTAGCGATCAGTATCTATGCCTCAATTCCTCTGCTCAAACGCGAAACCATGACACTGCAACCGGTAGTATTCGATTCAGTCGCGTTGCTGCTTATTGGGTTTATTGGCGGTGCCATTACAGCCTGGTTATCTGTGGGCGTCGGCGAACTCGTGGCTGTCTATCTTATTATGCGCGGGTTTAATGTGACGTTTGCGATTGCGGTGGCTGTCATTCTGAGCGCATTCAGCGTGTGGGGAGCAATCAGTTATCACGCGTTTGTGACGTCGTCGGTGTATTGGCCCGTTGTCCTATTCGCCGGCGCTGGTGCGGTAATCGGCGGAATAATTGCAAAGCGCGTCGTGCTGATGTTTTCTGCAACTAAGTTAAAAGTCTTTTTTGCGACTTGGGTCTTGTTACTTGGAATCAGTGGCTTGCCCTCTGTGCTGACGGGCTAGACCACTTTTTCAAAATACGATGGTACTCGCCCGTTTGTTTTAACTGCTTCAGCGCCTTTGTAAGAAGTGCAACGGTGTCACTATCGGTAGTGAGGCCCGTCGCCATTTCAAGTGGTAACGCTAATTCATCGATATCCAAAACCGTCCGTAATTGGTTTGGATCCAAATCGAGACTGGATACTTCATATTTACCCGTGAGCGCGTTAGACGTTACATAGTCGACTCTGCCTTTGAACAATAATGCCCACAGTTGCTCAGGTTGGCTAACCAATACCAAATTTTGACCTTCAACAAAGCCTTGTTCCGCAAGGTAGGACGCAGAGCCATAACCGCGGATAGTGGCGACAATTGAATCTTTCGCCTGGTCAATTGAATCAAGCGGGGCCTCGCGTTGATGATGCAATCCTATTAATGACGCTCTGGCTGTATCGATAGTTCCGAGCCATTGGAACTGTTGCTCACGCTCCGGCGTGCGCAATACCGATGTTAAGACTATGTTGGGGTTGTTATGGGTTTCGCGCACAGCTCTCGCCCAGGGAAGGTGGACAATTTCACCCGAAACACTGGTACAAGTGACAAGTGCGTTAACGATGTCCACGCTAATACCTTGTGCTTGGCCATGCTCGTCCAGGAAATAGTAGGGGGCCGCAACTTCAGTGTAGAACTGCAGTTTCGTCTCAGCTTCCGCTTTTTTTGACCACAGACACACAAAAACGATAGCGGTTAAATACCAACGTCGCATTTTCAAAATTGACCTTTATACTGCAAGACCTAGCACCGTACTGTAAATAAAGCATAGCGCAACCGTTCGGAGCAATTATTTGTCCGCAGCTTCTTTCATAACCGCTTCTCGTTCGCGCTGATAGGTTTCATAGTCTTTCTGGTAACGCGCTTCACACTCCTCGCGTTGTGCTCCATATAACTTGGCGCATTCCTGAAGTCTGTTTTGTTGAGCGGCATTGTAAAGATCTTTGGCAGCACACCCACTGACGATAATGACACAGCCAGCTGCAATGGCGAGGTGTTTTAGGCGCATGTGAATTCTCCCTTCATGATCATGCAGTGACTAAGTTGATTGTATGACTTCATCGCCATGGATAGGTTCCGCTTAGTTAACCATTACCGGTAATGTTGCGCTTTGCGATTACTACTTTTCTGCACAATATGCGTTACGCTTACACTGAGAGTAGCAAAGTGGTCGTTTATGTCAGAAGAAAGATATCCCATCGAGCAGTATAGCCACGTAGTGCATCCCGAGTGGAGTCGGTCAGCCGTAATTTACCAGGTCAACGTGAGACAATTCTCAACCGCGGGTGACTTTGCAAGCGTGATAAAAGCACTTCCGAGGATAAGAGCGCTGGGCGTCGATATTCTGTGGTTGATGCCAATTCATCCAATCGGGGAAAAGCATCGCAAAGGGCACCTAGGTAGCCCTTATGCAGTGAAAGATTACTTGAAAATAAATGCTGAGTTTGGCGACGAGTGCAACTTTCAACAACTGGTCGACAGCATACATGCATTTGATATGAAGGTGATTCTCGATTGGGTACCGAATCACAGCGCGTGGGACAACCCTTTGGTTTCGCAACATCCCGAGTGGTATGCCAAGGACCACTGCGGCAATTTTCGTCCCTCACCTTGGTGGGATTGGTCGGATATAATCGAGTTTGATTATTCTCAACAAGGGCTGCGGCGCTTTATGATTGAGGCTATGTGCTACTGGGTGTCCGAATATGATATTGATGGTTTTAGATGCGACGTAGCAGGGTATGTACCAAATGACTTCTGGCGACAGGCAAGACAGGCGCTAGACGCCATAAAACCGGTCTTTATGCTAGCGGAATGGGAATCACGAGATATGCACGAACGCGCATTTGACATGACCTATGCTTGGACGTGGAATGAAGCCATGCACGGCATCGCGATGCGCACATTACCGTTAACAAAACTGCGCAAGTACTATTCATTTAATGAGCGCTCATGGCCAAAACAAGCTTACCGAATGACATTTGTCAGTAACCATGACAAAAATGCTTGGGAAGGGACTCAGCGAGAGCAGTTTGGCGACGCCTTGGAAGCGGCGATAGTATTGTCGGTATTGGGCGAGGGGATGCCTCTCATTCATAATGGTCAGGAAGCCGGGGAGAGCAAGCGCTTGGCGTTTTTTGATAAGGATTGTATCGAATGGCAACCGGACCTCGTCGGTGAATTGTACACCCAGTTGATCGCGCTGAAGAAACACTATGATGCGCTACACAATGGCCCCTACGGCGGCACTATGCTGCCTTTACAGCATTCGCGGATTGACCGTGTTTTCTCATTCGTCAGGCAAGGACAGAATGGCGATGTTTTGGTTGCCCTTAACTTGTCAGAAGAATCGGTGTCGGTAACGTTTGAAGACGAACTGACTCAGGCAAACTGGCATGAAGTTGGATTAGTCGGGCAAACCGAAACGAATACAGCAGGGGCTTTTGATTGTTTGTCATTTACGCCATGGCAGCCTAGGGTGTTTGTTCGCTCTTAATGGCGGTTATAGAATTCGCCGAGGATCTCCTGTAATTGACCCGTACGGTTGAGGGTCTCCAGTTCGCTATTAAACCAGGTGATGAACGCTCGCGTTTTATTTGAGTCTGAGCACTCAACGGCATCTTCAAAGCGGTTTAGCGGATGCTCAGTGGCGAATTTCACCCGCTTGAAGTCATCCTCGCTGAGCGCTACTTTGATATCAGGGTAATAGTCAATAAAGGCAGCAGCTCTGCCGCTTTGCATTACTCTTAATGCAATTTCACGACTATCTACCGCGATCCAGTCAGCATGTTCTTTGCCCGTTAAGCTCCAGTAGCCAAAACCATGGTTTGACAAGTGTAAGGCCGCTTGGTCAGAAATTTCGTCAAAGGAACGAAGTGGACGGTCGAGCGAAAACAAATAAACGGCGACATGATTAACCGTTGCGCTGTAAAAGGATGATAACTGTTTGGTTGATTCTCCTTTGACGACCGGAAACATGCAGTCAAGTTGGCGATTACGCAACATCTTTTCTGCGCGACTGTAGGGTAAATACTGGGTAGTCATTGCATGGGGTGTCGTGCCATCAATATGCTTGACTAATCGATTATACGGTAATGCATCATTAAGGGGTTGCAATACACCGGGTAACTCAAATAGCGCAAGCGACAGTTCGTCATGCACGCGTTCTTCGCCTAATGACGAAAAACCCATTAACCCCAAAATTAACCCAGCTATCCGATACATATTTTTATTCAAATCCACTGCCAGGCTCTAGTGTAGCACCAAAAATGTGCAACGTTGGAGTCTTGTTGCTTATTCTGGTTTTTGTAGCCACGAGCGCTATTGGGAGGCGCCAAATCAGAACCTGATGAAATCGCGGAAAAATGAGATTTATGGAACGCAGCTGTAGCGTGAATCTGAAATACTGAGGTGTAAAGTGCGCAGTAAAATTTGACTCACACAACCGGTAACTCAAGGTCTCCAGTATGATAAGAAAATTTGTGAAACGTAGCTGTTTGGTTTCAGTTTGTATAATAGTCGGCGGTGCTCAGGCAGCTACTGATGTTGATTTATCGACTCCAGGAAACACCTTAAGTGCGCTTTGGAATGCGATTTCACATCAACCTGGAGAGGTGTCTGATTTATCGGCCTTGCAACAAATACTTCACCCGACGGCGAGAATAATGGGCGTCAGTAATAAAGACGGCAAGGGCGTGGTATCAGTATCTGGCAAACAGGATTTTATTGAGTCGTTGAAAGAGCCCAGAGAAAAGGGCTTTTTTGAATGTGAGGTCTGGCGTGATTTGGACCAGTATGAGCGGATGGCAGCGGCGTACAGCGTTGTCGAGTCTCGCTATGTACAAGAACAAGTCGCGGCCGATTTCACCGGCGTTAACAGTATTCAGTTGTTCAAGCAGGATGACAACTGGCAAGTATTAAGTGTGTATTTCGAACTGGAAACCCCCGATACCGAGTTAAAGACGTCAGGCCCAAAGCACAAGCATTGCTTGAACCAGTAATACGGCACTGTTAAATCAGAAGTAGAGGTACTCAGCCCTAGACGCTGAGTACCTCTACTACGACCGCGATGAAAACCACTATGACGAACAAATAAGCCATACGGCGGGTTAGTTCGGTCGCCGTTGCGGATGACTCGGTATCCATGCTCGGGAGTAAGCTCATCAAGCTTGTCCAATGTTTGACAATCGCGGTTTGAGTCGCTGAGACGGTACTACGAGTCGCTCCCGCGAGCGCTGGTAGTAATTTGCGATAGGTCCATTCAAAGTCAATGTTGACGCTTTTTAACTCAGGAGGATAAAGCCCCTGACGATTGAGCCAAACAAACGCTAATGCCGAGAAGAACAATAACTGCAACTGAGTGAGCGTGTGAGTGACGTCATACGGTTGGTAGCTGTTTTCCCATGGTAGCAATTGATAAACCAAATGCGGATAGCTGCCAATTGCGATACAGAGTACCGAAGCAATGAACATAGCGACTAACATATTGGTTGGCGCTTCTTTAGGACGCAGCCCTGAGTCATGAGCGAAAAAGGCAAAGAATGGAATTTTGATGCCCGCATGGTGGAATACGCCGGCAGACGCAAACAATAGCATAAGCCATAGATATTCGTGCCCAGCCTCGATCATTGCCGCCATTACCATGCTTTTACTGATAAAGCCGCTGAACAGTGGAAAGGCAGAAATTGACGCTGCGCCGATAACGCAAAACAGGGTAGTTTTCGGCATTGTCTTGTACAGACCACCGAGATCAGAGCCTTTGACATGCCCCACGCGCATCAGTACGGCGCCCATGGTCATGAACAACAAACCTTTGAATATGACGTCGTTGAAGGCATGTGCAACTGCGCCATTGAGCGCCAGAGCGGTACCGATTCCGATACCACACACCATGAAACCGAGCTGGTTAATCAAGCTGTAGGCGAGTACTTTACGCAAGTCATTTTCAATTACGGCATAGAAAATTGGGAAGCAGGTCATCGCTGCGCCAATGTATACCAATAGCTCTTCACCAGGAAATGTTCTGGCGAGTGCGTAAATCGCAACCTTAGTCGTGAATGCGCTCAGAAACACAGTGCCGGTGGGTGTCGCTTCCGGGTATGCATCCGTTAACCATGTGTGCATAAATGGGAATGCGGCCTTAATACCGAACGCGATGAGTAGCAACCAACTAGCGGTTCCTTCTAGGCCGACGTAGTCGATATCTAAACTCTTGCCTTGTTGGGCCAGCATAATAGCGCCCGCCAACAGTAAAACGCCCGACAACACTTGCATGATGAGGTAGCGAATACCGGCGTTGAGAGAAGATTGAGTGCGTCGCGCCCAAACCAGAAAAACAGAGGTTAATGCCAGTAGTTCCCAAAAGATAAACAATGTGATGAAGTCAGCTGCAAACACTGCGCCTAACGCACTACCTGCATACAGCAAACCGGCTATCTGTTGGGTTTTATCTTCAACGTGCAATGAGTAAATGAGTGAAATGAACGCCGCAATATGGAACAAATAACCGAACATTAAGGCCAGTTTATCCACATTCAGAAAGCCCAGCTGGAAACCCAATACTGACATATTAACGGCACTGACCGCATCCAAAGTTAGGTGCATATTGAGCGCACCCCAAACAGGAACCAGCAGTAAAACTAAGCGACCTTTACCGGTAAGCAGACCGGCAAAAATTGCGGCGATAAAAAAGGGAACAAATGGAGGTAAATTCTCGATCCACATTAGTCTAACCTCCCATCGCTGCCAGCACTGCTATTGTCATCGTCATTTAGCGGTTCGTAGTAGTCCTCACCACGCATCAGTAGTACCCGCATGACTTTAGCGAGTAGCACCAACACAACACAGGCGACAAAACCATACAATGCATAAAACGTTGGGATCTTTTCAAAATCCACATATATATGACGATGAACAACAAAATCCAGTAACACCAAAATGATGCATAGGGCATAAAACACGCGCAGTATCCAACTAATGGTACTTGGGCGATCAAAGAAACCATCTGATGAGTGTTGCTCAGCGTTATTCATATTGTCGTTATTCTCTTGCGGTTGTTGCGGAGCAGTCATGATTATTCTCCACTCATCAATGAGGCTAATGAGGCTTGAAGTTGACTCGGCAACGCATCATTGGCCAGCTGATAGAACAATTCAGGGGCAAAAAACAGGTAGATACAGATAGCCGCGGGCACTGCCATCCCAATTAAACACGGTAATGGCGCTTCACCGTAATGCTTATCATCGACAGGTTTTGCGAAGAAGCCTCGCATTGGGATAACCAACAGATAGGCGATGTTTAACAGTGAACTCAACATTAAAGTGAGCAATAAACCCCATCCAATCCAAGCGCTTCCCTGAAAAGCACTCGCTCCAGAAACCAAATACCATTTGCTCCACATGCCACCGAGTAGTGGGATGCCGATAATCGACAACGTCGCGAGTAAGAACATACTAAACGTAAAGGGCATTTGACGCCCCAAGCCGTCCAATTGACTGACCTGAGTTTTGTGTGTCGCGACCAATATCGCACCAGCCGCAAAGAACAGCGTAATTTTCGCAAATGCGTGCATCGCAATATGTAGTGAACCTCCTAGTAGCCCCATAGCGTTTGCCATAAGGGCGCCCAGGATGATGTAACTCAATTGGCTAATGGTGGAATAGGCCAAACGTTCTTTGAGGTTGTCTTTAGTCATTGCGATCAGTGAGCCAAGCACGATGGTGATCATGGGCAACCACAATAACCAATGTGCACTTGCTGTTTCGGATAAGAAATCCGGGCCGACTACAAACATGACGATTTTCATGATGCTGAATACACCCGCTTTGACCACTGCAACTGCGTGTAATAGAGCACTCACCGGAGTGGGAGCGACCATAGCGGAAGGTAACCATTTGTGCATCGGCATCATACCGGCTTTACCAATACCGAGCAGGAACAATAGCATCAATGGCGCAAGCCAGACGGAATCAATTTTGCCCTCAATAAAGCCGCCAGGGGTAAACGTTAGATCGCCTGTCGCAGCATAAATAATGATTATCGCTGGTAGGAAAAACACGATAGATGAACCCATCAACAAGGTGAGATAGGTTCGGCCACCCTTTCTAGCCTTGGTTGTCCCTGCATGGGTCACCAATGGGTAGGTCGATACCGTTAGGACCTCATAGAATAAGAACAGGGTGAATAGGTTTGCCGAGTAGGCGATTGCCATCACACCGGCAAGGGCAATTGCAAACAGGGTGAAAAAGCGAGTTTGGTTTTTTTCGTGGTGGCCCCGCATGTAGCCAATGGCGTAGATACTGGTCACTATCCAAAGCCCACTGGCAATCAGCGCAAACATCACGCCAAACGACTCTACCGCGAAAGCAATAGATAGTCCTGGCATTGGTTCAGCAATGACTAACTCGATATCTTTTGCTTCTGGGATAGATTGATAAATCAATACGTTCACGACCAGTAACAAGGCCGCGGTGATTAAAGTCACGCCTTCTCTAACATTCGGCTCCAAGTCTAGTCGGCTGATCACAAAGGCACCTGCCAATGGGATCAGCATTGCAAGCGTTATCAGGTTATGAATATCAAATAGAAACTGCATTATTGACCTCCCTGACCAGCAGCAAAGAGGGCGCTCACCGCAGTTTCCGCAGCTTCCCGAGAGAAACTGGTATCAAGCCCGAAATATATACAGCCGACCACCGCTATCCAAAGTGCAATGGCCATACTCGATGGCGTTTCAGCAATGGCCTTGGTACCAGGGTTTACATTGTGTACGTGAGGTTTTTCCGAAGGGGAGAAGTACAGCGCTTCAATGATCTTCCAAACATACAAAATGGCCAGAATTGAGCCAGCAAGAATCACCAGTACAACATACCAGCGTCCTACCTCAAGCGCGCCAGAAATCAAGTACCACTTACTGATGAAGCCAACGGTTCCAGGTACACCAATTAAACTCAAGCCAGCGAGCGCCATAGCGAGTAGTGTCCACGGAGCATCGCGTCCGACACCACGAATATCTTTTAGGTACGTCGTGTTTGCGCGGTACATTAAAATACCAGCGACCATAAACAGAGCTGCCTTCATCAATGCGTGGTTAAACAAGTGCAACAGGCTAGCGGTCATGGCTGTTTGGTTAATTAATCCAATTCCAACCACCATGTAGCCAATTTGTGCCACGGATGAATAGGCCAAAAGGCGTTTCATATCGAGTTGGCCAAATGCTCTGAACGAGCCGTATAAAATCCCCACACAGCCCAAACCAACCAACAAGTCTGGCAATACTATTTCCATCCAATATGCCATTGGATAGACATTGAATAAGCAGCGAATCAAAACGTATATCGCGACTTTGGTCGCGCTAGCAGCTAAAAATACACTGACGACTGACGGTGCTTGGCTGTAACTTGACGGTAACCAGCTATGCAGAGGGAAAATTGCCGCCTTCAGTGCTACTCCCACCAGGATAAAGGCAAGGGAGGTTGTAACTAAGTGCAAGTCCTCATAGGCACTGAACCGCTCAAGAATGTCTGCCATATTCAGGCTGCCTGAAGCAGCATACAGCATACCTACCCCAATCAAGAAGAAGGTTGCTCCCATGGTGCCGAGCACTAAGTAATAAAATGCTGCGGTTAATGCTTTGCGGTGTTTACCCATGGCGATCAAAGCGTAAGAAGACAGTGAGGAAATTTCTAGGAACACGAATAGGTTAAAAATGTCGCCGGTCAACGCAATACCCAATAAGCCGAGCAAACACAGCTGGAAAGTTGCATAGAAAAGCGGCACCACATGCTCACTGATTTCTTTTTCGACGCTTTTTGGGGCGAACAGCATTGCAATACTGGCCATCGCGGTGACGATCACAGCAATCAAGGCATTCAATGCGTCGATTTGGTACTCAATTCCCCACGGTGGACGCCAGCCGCCGAGTTCATAGTGCAATACATCGCCACCCACAACATCGGCGAGTAGCCAGATAGACAGCCCAAGACAGACAAGGCTCAAGACAAATGACAGAAACCAAGCAACGCCCTTGCCGCGCAACATCGCGGTGATCGGCGCGCAGATTAATGGCAGTACTACCAGTAAAACCGTTAACTGTGCGTTCATTCTTCGGCATCCTTCTGCAGTACTTCGTCTTCTTCAATGGTGCCGTATGCTTCTTTAATCCGGACGATTAACGCGAAACCCAAAGCGGTAGTCGCAACACCCACTACGATTGCCGTTAGCATCAAGACTTGGGGTAATGGATTGGAGTAAACAGTGAACCCTTCTGCAACAATGGGCGCTGTGCCGCCTTCAACCTTACCCAAACTGACGTAAAACAGGATAACGGCGGTTTGAAACACTGCGAGGCCGGCCATTTTTTTAATCATATTTGAGCGGCTCATCAATGTGTATAAACCAACCATCATGACGCCGATGATTAGCCAGTAATTAATGTGACCAATAATGTAATCCATCATTTGGGCGCAATCCTTCTGGCAAAAGTAAAGAAAATCAACAGCATGACCGCACCAACGGTGATACCGACTCCAAGTTCAATTAGAATGATACCGATGTGCTGTCCATTCACAGATTCATCCGCAAGGACACTGTAGTCGAGGAAGTTACCGCCTTTCAGCATCGCCGCAATCCCTACGCCCGCGTACAACAGTACGCCAATACAGGCGGCAATGCGGAGCGTGTCATCGGGTAAAATGCGCGCTGTAGCGTCGAGCCCATAGACCAACGAGTACAATAAGAAAGCTGACGAAAAGATGACACCTGCCTGAAAGCCGCCGCCAGGGCTGTAGTCACCATGAAACTGCACATACAAAGCGAAGAGAAGGATGATCGGGACTAACCATTTAGTTGTCACTTTCAGAATTAAATTATCCGGCATTACTGGAGCCCTCGCTTTGTTCTGTGCTTTTAACGCGCACTTTCTCTCTTCTTATTAGTAGCATCAGGATGCCGATCCCCGCAGTTAGCACAACGGTGACTTCACCTAAGGTATCGAATCCACGGTAACTGGCTAATACCGCGGTAACTAAATTCGGTACACCAGTTTCAGCTTGACCAACGCGGATATAATAACTACCCACTTCGGTGTGAGGTGCCGCCGTGGGGTCGCCCAGTTCAGCAATATCATGGGTGCCATAGACCAACGCTGCTCCCATAACAATGGACAGTAGCAGAGGTCCTTTTTTAGTATGAGACTCGGTTTTAGCTTCATGTCCATTGCGAATCGAGGCCAAGGTTACCAGCATCAATACCGTCGATATCCCTGTACCCACAGCCGCTTCTGTAAATGCGACATCGGGCGCATCTAATACCACAAATACGCCGGCTACCAACAAGCTATACAGACCAAATAGCATCGCCATCGCGAGGAGGTGCCGTACGCGTAAAATGGCAATGGCCATGATCAATAAAAACACCAGTAATATGATGTTGATTATCAGACTCATGCTTGCTCCTCCTGTTTGGCTTGCGCTTCAGCCATTGGGTCGTCGTTTCTGAGGCCGTAATGCCAGGCATTGTTCGCTAACGCAAACGATGAAACAGGTGACGTAAATAGCAAGAACATAAAAATAAACAGCAATTTAAATAGAACTAGCGACATACCAGCTTGCAGGGCCAAGCCAAACAAAATAAGGAAGCTGCATAAAGTGTCAGTGATTCCCACCGCATGTAAACGAGCGTACATATCGGGCAGTTTCAAAATGCCGACGCCACCCACGACGCTTAGAAAGCATCCCAGAACGATAGCGATAATGCTGAGGATATCGATCATGATTCTTGCTCCTTTGCTCTCGCAGACTCGTCAGGTTCTTGCTCGTCAGCGAAGAATTTGCCGCGTTCAACCAACCTCAATGCCGCAACGACACCGATAAAGTTAAGTAGGGAGTAGAGAAGGGCGATATCCAGTAAGTCAGGGCGCCCTGAAAAGAAAGCGAATACTGCGACCAACAGTACAGCTTTAGTACCAAACATATTGACCGCTAAGATACGGTCAAATACCGAAGGCCCGAGCAGCGCGCGCGCAACGGCAAGCGCCATAGTTACCATGATGGCAATGCCTGCGGCCAAATAGAGTGAAGTCATAGACACGTCCATTACTTAGATTGTTGTTCTGAGGCTAAGCGTTTCATGGCTTTGCGATACTCGCTAGTACGCGGCATAATGCCGAGCATATCGCCATCAACGAGGTCTTTCGCGCCATCTTCACTCAAGGTGTGGACGAGTAGCTTGCCATTATCCATGGATACACTTGATGTACCTGGCGTCAAGGTTATGGCATTGGCGTAGAGCACCTTGCTCAACTCGTCATCAAATGGCAGCTCCAGTTCGACAAAACGCGACTGGACCGGCTTAACACCCATAATCCGCAGGGTTACATCGATATTTGACTGAATCACGCGCTTGAACAGCTTGAGTAGAAAAATGACGAAATCACCAGTGACAAACAACGTAAACCTATCCTTGTCAACCTCATCCATTCTTGAGGTTAAGTACACGACAAACGCTACTGAGCACGCACCGAAAAATAGCATCAGGGGATGATAGTAACCGGACAGTAACAGCCAAAGAAGCGCCAATATCACGGCTAAACGCAGGGCGTATTTCACACTATCTCCTTATTATTAAAATGTAACAAGATTGTTAATGCTCCTTTTATTACTACCACAAAAACAACTTTGCTGGCTAGCGAATCTGGTCAAGCCTGATTCGGATTTTTCGTTCTTCGCCAAGCATTTATCAGGTAGCTGTGTGTACAAAAACAATTGTGATAAAACCATTCAAAGTAACGCGATTAGTTTCGCATTATTTGGCATAATCGCCTTAATGGTCCATATATTCATCTGAAATGTCTGATATTTCATCAATTTTTTCTGAACACGGATTGCTTACTGAGCATATTCATGGCTTCTCTCCACGTCAATCACAAACCGACATGGCCGATGCCGTGATGCAGACTTTAGTCGACAAGCATGCGTTGATCGTTGAAGCTGGCACCGGCACCGGTAAAACCTTTGCCTATCTTGCACCTGCGCTGATTGGGCAGCGTAAAGTCATCATTTCAACAGGAACCAAAAATCTTCAAGAGCAGCTGTATCACCGAGATTTACCTGTTATCAAGGCAGCGTTGAGCGGTTCGCGTCAAACAGCCTTGTTGAAAGGTCGAGCCAACTACTTATGTACTCACCGCTTGAAACAACACAGTCGCTCGACGACACTTTTGGACGCCGAGACATTGGCAGAATTGAACAGTGTACGAACCTGGTCGAATACGACTAAAAGTGGCGATATCGGTGAATTAACCAGTATCCCAGAGGACGCTAAGGTTCTTCCGTTTGTGACATCGACCGTGGATAATTGCGCCGGTAAAGACTGTCCCGATTATGCAGATTGCTATTTGGTGAAAGCGCGCAAAAAGGCGATGGAAGCGGATATCGTCGTTGTAAACCACCATTTATTTTTTGCTGATATGGCGCTCAAAGATACTGGGTTTGGCGAACTGATACCTGATGTTGATGCGGTCATCTTTGATGAAGCGCACCAAATTCCTGAAATTGCCAGCGAGTATTTTGGCGAAGCCCTGTCGAGCAGACAGCTCAGTGATATGTGTAAAGATATCAGTATGCTTTACCGGACCGTGTTGAAAGACGCTCAACAGCTCGACCGTGCCGCTGATAAATGCAAGCAGTTGTTAATGGATTTTCGTCTATTATTCCCCGAATCGCCGCAGCGCGGTGATTGGCGCAAGGCCTTGCTTCAAGAAGACGTCAACGCTGCGATATTGCGGGTCAAAGACGCACTTGATGTTTTGCAGAACGTAATGAAACTGCATATTGGGCGAGACAAAGACCTCGACAACTTTTATGAGCGTTTAGCCCAGAGCCGAGATCGACTTACTACGCTGCTCGAGGTCGACAAAAAAGGTGTGAGTTTGTGGTTTGAGACAACGCCACGGCATTTCATTTTGCACTTAACACCACTCTCGATTGCCAACAAGTTCCGAGCATTTGTTGAACAAGACGATAAGGCATGGGTATTTACATCTGCAACCTTGATGGTCGATGGCGGGTTTGAGCACTTTCAGGCGCGGATGGGATTGGAAAATGCTGAAACATTGCTGCTGGACAGTCCATTTGACTACCAACAGCAGTCGATGCTCTGTGTACCCAGATTCTTGCCTGAACCCAATCATCCCAAGCGCAATGCCCGCTTGGTTGAAATAGCAGAGCAGGTTATCAAGGCCAGTGATGGACGCTGCTTTATTTTGTTTACGAGCCATGCGACGTTGAAGGCTGTTGCTGAAATTTTGTCGCGACAATCGACGCGTAAATTATTAATCCAGGGCACTACATCAAAACGCGCGTTATTAGACGAATACATGCAAAACAAAAAGGCCGTGCTGCTAGGGACCGGAGCGTTTTGGGAGGGCGTGGATGTGCGTGGTGACGATCTCATATGTGTCATGATTGATAAATTGCCGTTTGCTGCGCCAGATGATCCGTTATTACAAGCGCGAAGCGAGGATTGTAAGCGTTCTGGCGGGAATCCCTTCGCCCAGATCTCGATTCCTCAAGCGGTCATTTCGTTAAAACAAGGCGCTGGTCGCCTAATCCGGGATGCCAAAGACCGCGGCGTACTTTTAATTTGTGACCATCGTTTAGTGACCAAAGACTATGGTAAAATCTTTCTCTCCAGTTTGCCGCCAATGAGGCGTAGCCGTGATATACAGCAAACCTTGGACTTTTTGAACAGGATACGGCTGGAGAGTCAGGTAAACAGTGAAGGTAATGCCAAAATTGACGCCTTGCCTCCAGACCAAGAAGACGTTATCGATGCAAAATAATTCCATTATACATCCAGTCCTCGTTGTTGATACCGCAACCGAGGCCTGTTCCGTTTGCCTGCAAACACAAAGCGGTATTTTTTCACGTTTCGAAGTTTGTCCGCAGCAGCATAGCCAGCGAATCTTACCCATGATCGACGCAGTATGTGCAGAGGCGCAAATTAAGATTCAAGATGTAAAACTGATTGGCTTTGGACGCGGACCAGGTAGCTTCACCGGTGTAAGAATCGCGATTGCAACCGTGCAAGGCCTTGCGTTTGGTCTTAATGTTCCCGTTGTCGGTGTGTCGACCTTGGCGGCAATGGCGCAACAAGTGACCGAACAGTGTGAGACTGACGACGTGCTGGTTGCGATCGACGCGCGGATGAGTGAAGTCTATTTTGCCCACTATCAAAAGCAAGCGGATCATATTGAACTCGTTGGGAACGAACAGGTAGTCTCGCCTCAAATGGCTGCCGAATATGTGCAAAACCATACTCAGAGTGCAGTCGCCGGAACGGGCTGGCAAGCCTACCCTGAGCTTGCTGCCATGCTGAATCCTGAGTCAGCTATTGACGTTCAACTACCAGATGCTCGATACATGTTACCTGCAGTCGTACGCGCATACGAAGCAGGACAAGCTGTACCCGTCGAAGATGCGCAACCGGTATATTTACGTGATACCGTAACCTGGAAAAAGCTCCCGGGTCGAGAATAGCCGAGTTTTGACATATAACGTCTATACTGATTTGACGCAGGCGATTTAGCACTTTGGAACGAAAGTTGAATTGCCACTGAGTTAGGTTGAGTTTCGAGAGGTCATTGGTCAGTGGAGTTGGAGTCGTCACTAGTTGCGTCACAAAACGGCTTAGTCGTTAGTCCAACGGCGCGTCAACCTGAGCGTGAGGCCGAGACTCGAGCACAACAGCAACAGCGTCAACAAACTGAATTACCGATCACTCAAACCGTTGTCCGTCAGGCATCTGCTGAAGCCTACGAGCAAGCCGAGCGGTTTCGCGAGCAACGCCGGTCGAGCTATGACTCACCTAATCCTCAAAACCAGGCTGCCCTGGAAACCTACCAAAGTTTACAACGCGAATCGCGACGAGAGGAGTTGCGCGGCCTACTTGGAATTGACTTATACGCTTAGACACTGACGGCAAATTCTCGCCGTGACAGTGGCAAATTATGCTCATGTTAGTCGTCATTACGGCAATAAATTGCCGCTTACTTTGCTGCTCTATTGACGGAAATGTGCGAATTGAACGCAAACATTTTATGCTATACCTTTACTTCACCAAAGAGGTTCCACTTGACTGAACACGCGCTCCAACCGGTTGAATTCCAATTACCGCACATTTGTTTGAGAGGATTGAGTAATCAGCAAACGGGGAAACCCATTGTACTTGCACTGCACGGCTGGTTAGATAATGCCAACAGTTTTGTACCCATTTCGAGCTATTTCGAGGCGTATCATTTCATCGCGCTGGACTGGCCTGGGCATGGACATTCCGATCATCGACCGAGTGGATGTGATTATCAGCAACTCGATTACGTTGATGACCTGCATCAGCTAATTGAAGATCAAGGCTGGCAACACGTCATCCTGCTTGGACATTCGATGGGAGGGATCTTGTCTACGATTTATGCCGCCGTCTTTCCCGAACGCATTGCTGCTATTGTGTCCATTGATGCTTGCGGGCCTTTATATGGCGATAAAACCATCGACACCATTCGCCATGGGATTGAAGGTCGCCAGCAGCGTCGAGCACGGCAGAAAAAAGCGATGGCAATCCCATTTGGACAACTGTTAGAAAAGCGCCAAGCGCACACTGAACTGCCCAAAGCCATGGTGGAGTTGTTACTCAAACGTTCGGTTAAAACGCAAAACGATCACGATGTGACTGCGCAATCAGAGGTTAGCTGGTTAACGGATGAACGTTTGCGCAATAGCTCCTTATTGCGACTGACCCGAACGCAAGCCCGAGAGCTGATGGCAGGTGTCGATTCGCCCTTGTTGATTATAGTGGCCAATCAAGGTCTGCTGGCAAAAAGAGGCACAGTGGCGGAGCGTCTCAACTGGTTTAAACAAGCCAACGTAGAAAATTTGGACGGCGGGCATCACCTGCATATGCAATTTTCCAAACAGGTGTTTGAAAAAATCTCTAAGTTTTTGACCGAATTACCAACACGCATGGCATAATTCAGCGTGGCTGAGATTTAACTTTGTGTTAACTTTGATTACCATGCTACTTGAAAAGACGTTCTGCCTGCACGAACGCGACTAAAATAAACACACACTCGAAACAATAATAACAAGCTGGAAGAACCATGGAAAAAATTTGGCTACAGCATTACGACCCTCGAATTGAGCCTGAGATTGACCCAGATGCTTACACTTCTCTCGTTGATGTTTTTGAACAATCCGTAGAGAAATATCGAGACCGCACTGCCTACATAAATATGGGTCATTCGATGACGTTCGGTGAGCTTGACGATTTGTCGCGTCAATTCGCAGCTTACTTGCAAAACTCAGGCCTGCAACGTGGAGATTCTGTTGCAGTTATGATGCCGAATTTGCTGCAATATCCAGTGGCTATCTTTGGTATTTTGCGCGCAGGGATGGTGGTCGTTAATGTTAACCCGCTATACACGCCTAGAGAACTTCAGCATCAGCTGACGGACGCAAATGTAAAAACCATTGTTATCGTTGAGAACTTTGCCTGTACCTTGGCTGAAGTTGTCAAAGATACGCCAGTCCAAAATATTCTGTTGACGTCTATCGCAGATTTGTTACCAGCGCCAAAGCGTTGGATAGTTAATTTTGTGATTAAGCACGTCAAGAAAATGGTACCTGCCTATACACTTTCAGGCACCAAGCGCTTTACCCAAGCCTTGAATGAAGGTGAATCGGCGACGTACACACGGCCTGATGTTAAAAACAGCGAGCTCGCTTTTCTACAATATACCGGCGGAACCACCGGAGTATCCAAAGGTGGCATGTTAACGCATCGCAATTTGGTCGCAAACTTAGAGCAAGTTTCTGGCATCTTGGCAACGGCTATCACACCGGGCAAAGACTTGGTTGTTACGGCATTACCGCTTTACCACATCTTTGCATTACAAGGCAGTTGTTTGCTGTTTATGAAGTTTGGTTGTCCAAACCTTTTGATTACCAACCCTCGTGACATGCCAGCCTTTGTGAACGAGCTGAGTAAGTATCCATTCGCCGTTTTGCCCGGGGTAAACACCTTGTTTAACGGCCTACTTAACACGCCAGGTTTTGATGAACTGGACTTCAGTAATTTCAAATTTGGTCTAGGCGGCGGGATGGCTGTTCAGCGTCCAGTTGCCGAAAAATGGCACAAGGTTACAGGCACAGTATTACTAGAAGGTTACGGCTTAACCGAGTGTTCTCCGGTGGTAACCGTTAATCCTCCGCAGCTAGAAGCCTACAAGGGCAGTATTGGGATGCCGGTACCGTCCACGGACATTAAACTAATGGACGAAGAAGGCAACGAGGTCGGCGTTGGTGAAGTCGGCGAAATGTGGGTGAAGGGACCTCAAGTTATGAAGGGTTACCTGAATCGGCCCGAGGCAACAGCCGAAATCCTTCAAGACGGCTGGTTAGCGACGGGAGATATCGCGCGGGTTGATGAAGAAGGGTATTTTTATATTGTGGATCGCAAAAAAGACATGATTTTGGTCTCGGGATTCAACGTATTCCCGAACGAAATTGAAGAAGTCGCTGCGATGCACGATATGGTGTTGGAGGCCGCTGCGGTGGGCGTGCCGCATGAAGTGTCGGGTGAAGTCGTTAAGCTGTTTGTTGTCAAAAAAGACGATCAATTAACTGAGACCATGGTCATCGAGCATTGTCGCACGCATTTGACCGGCTACAAGGTACCGAAACACATTGTCTTCAAAGATGATCTCCCTAAAACTAATGTCGGCAAAATTCTGCGACGGGAGTTACGTGACTAACACAGTAAAACAAGGCCGGTGAACGTGTCTGAGCACTATCGGCAAATCAACGACCAATCTTCATTCGAATCCCTCTGTGAGCACCTGGCTGATTGTCCGGTGCTCGCTCTAGATACCGAGTTTGTGAGAACGCGAACGCTGCTGCCCCAACTGGGGTTGTTGCAGGTTTTCGATGGCCAAAATACCTACCTAATTGACCCTTTGCCTTTGTCGGATTTAACGGCATTTGCGCAGCTATTAAGCAGTCCCAATATTGTTAAAGTACTGCATGCATGCTCGGAAGACATGGAAGTGTTTTTGAGTCATTTTGACGTTGCACCAGCCCCTGTCTTTGATACCCAGTTTGCCGCCAATTTATTGGGTATGGGGCCGAGTTTAGGATATGGTCGCTTGGTTGAATTGGAGTGTGAAATCACGCTCGATAAGGGGGAGTCTCGCACTGATTGGCTGGCGCGACCTCTGACCGACAAGCAACTCCATTACGCGGCGAATGACGTTACGTATTTATACCGCCTATACACGCAGCTCGAACCGCGCGTTAAAGACTTGAAATTACTCGATGTTTTATATCAAGAAATGGAATTATTGGCGGTTAAGAAAGCGGCTAAAATGCCCGAGAAAAGCGCTTATTTGGCGATTGGCAATGTGTGGAAATTAAACCCCTCACAACGTTTTGTGATGCAAAAATTGGCCGCTTGGCGTTTAAAGATGGCCAGAGAAAAAGACATCGCGATCAATTTTATTATCAAGGAGCCACATTTGCTCGCCGTCGCCATGCATTGCCCAAGAGATAAACGGCAACTTACGGCGATGAAGATACTATTGCCCCAGGAAATTCGGCGCTATGCTGATCAACTGGTCGGTATCGTAAACCAGGCAATGGCTCAGTACCAACAAAATCCTGAACAATGCCAGCTCGACAGGGTCAAAAGGCTCAATGATGTACCGCAGTACAAAAAGCAATTGAGCGAACTAAAAAAACTCGTCCAGCAGTCGGCACAAGATTCCAATATCGCAGCTGAAATCATAGCGTCTAAAAAACAGCTAAATCAGTTGCTTAAGTGGTGGTGGTTTGAACACGAAGAAACCTCTGCACAAGATCTATTGCCAGACTTGTTAACCGGTTGGCGCCGAACGTTAATGCTCGATAGTGTTAAACAGTTACTTGGACCTTCAATAAGAGAAATTTAATGAACCAAATTAGTCTACTTTGCAGTGTGTATAAGACACGCAGCAAAGAGGGGATGTATTTGTATGTCCCTAAAGCCGATGATTTTAGTCAGGTTCCAGAAGCGCTGATGAAACGTTTTGGAAATCCGATATTGGTGATGCATATTCCCAAACACACGAACAAAACCTTGCATAGCGTTTCACCAGAGGCGCTGAGTGAAGCGTTTGAACGGGATGGTTTCTATTTACAAATGCCACCTAAACAGGAAAATTGGCTGGCGGAGCACCGCGTCGAGTTGGGGCTATCACCCGAGCCACCCAAGGAAGAGCGGTGAACGGATGTCTTAGGAATTCAGTGTTTGGCTTAAAGTCACTGTTGAGCCAGTGTACCGTTTTCACTGTCTTGTTCTTTTCAAGTGGAGCCCTCGCTAACGACCAGGCTGCTTTTGACCAGTATGTGCAGGGTTTGTATGCTGAGGCGCTAGAAAGAGGCTATACAGCGGACCTATTGGACCCAGCGTTTGCGACGATTCAAATGCGGAAAAAGGTTATAAAAAGTGACCGCAACCAGCCAGAACGTAAGATTACTCTAGACGAATATTTAACCACGCGGGTACCTGATTGGAAGGTCCAACAGGCGGTTGACCGGATAAAAGAGCATCACGCTATCTTGGAAAAGGTCGAGCAACAATATGGTGTTCAAAAGCGTTTCATTGTCGCCTTGTGGGGAAATGAGAGTAATTTTGGCCGCATTCAAGGTAAGGTTCCGGTGTTATCTGCGCTGACAACTCTCGCGTTTGAAGGGCGCAGAGAGGCCTTGTTTCGCAAACAGTTTTTCAACGCACTCGACATCTTGCAACAGGGCCACATCACGTTGTCCGACTTCAAGGGATCGTGGGCGGGAGCGATGGGACAGAGTCAATTCTTGCCTAGTTCATTTTTAACGTATGCAGTCGACTTTGACCAAGATGGGCGCATCGATATTTGGAACTCCACTGCTGATGTATTCGCGTCTATCGCCAATTATCTCTCCTCTGAAGGTTGGCGTGGCGACCAAACGTGGGGACGGCAGGTAAAATTAACCAATATAGATACCGCAGGCATGGCATCATTAAACCGAGCAAGTGCAAGACCGTTAGCGGAGTGGCAAGCGCTGGGCGTGCGGCGATTTGATGGCTCAAACTTACCTGCGGTAGAACTAAACGCGAACCTCATATTGCCCGATGGACCTCAAGGACGCGCCTATTTGGTCTACAATAATTTTCAAACCTTGATGAAGTGGAATCGCTCAAGCTATTTTGGGGTTTCCGTGGCGTTTTTATCTGAGCGAATTAAAAAGGGTTTAGCCAGTGTACAACCACCAGTGGAGTGATGGTCAAACGGTCCAATGGCAAGCGGGTAAGGCCGTCTGTGTGGGACGCAACTATGTCGTGCACGCGCGTGAATTGGGCAATGAGGTGCCCTCAGCTCCCGTGCTGTTTATCAAACCGAGCACCGCGGTCAGTGCTTTCGGTGCAACATTAGATTTACCGTTTCAAGATGAAGTTTGTCACTTTGAAACTGAGCTTTGTATATTAATAGGCTCAACGCTTAACGCAAAAACAGATGCCAACGTCCTGTCTGCTGTGGCCGGTATCGGGTTGGGCCTTGATTTGACTTTACGGGATTTGCAGACTGAACTAAAGAACAAGGGCTATCCTTGGGAGAGGGCAAAAGCGTTTGACAACAGTTGCTATCTGACGCCGTTTGTCCCCATTGATAGTGAGATAGACTGGCAACAGATTCGCTTTTCACTCACGCTCAATGGCACTCTGCAGCAACTTGGACTGACAAGCAATATGGTGTTTGATGTCGTCAGTTTGCTGGAAAACATCCGTCAAACATTTACGCTATTACCTGGTGATGTTGTGATGACCGGCACTCCTGCAGGTGTGGGGGCTTTGAAGAATGGCGATCATCTGGTTTTCGATAGCTCCTTTGGGGCTGCGGTATCGACGCGTGTTGTGACTGCTTCTGCGACCGCGTCTGCAACCGCGTCTGCAACCGCGTCAGTATCTCCACAGTAATAACAAAAAGCTACGCACGACATAGGTGTTATAACATGACAGATTCTGGGCAAGCATTCTGGCAAACCAAATCGCTATCCGAAATGAGTCAATCCGAGTGGGAATCGATTTGCGATGGCTGCGCCAAGTGTTGCCTGCACAAATTTATTGACGACGACTCCAGCGCCGATTCTGTGTATTTCACGGAAGGTACCGACCAAATCAATCCCGGCGAACAAGTGCACTTTACCAATATAGTGTGTGAATTACTCAACACCAAAAGCTGCGAATGTACCGATTACAAAAATCGCACTGTCAGAGTGCCAGAGTGTGTGCAACTCACCAAAGACAATCTCGATCGCATATTTTATATGCCGCCGAGCTGCAGTTACCGGCGATTACACGAAGGGCGAGGATTGCCCAGTTGGCATCCGTTGTTGAATAAAGGTAAGAAGACAGCGATGCACAAGGCTGGCATGTCGGTTCGAGGTAAAACTGTGTCCGAGGCCGATGTCGACCTCGATCACTTCGAAGACTACATTGCGTTATGGCCGCTTGAAGATATCGAATAAACGCGCGCTGACAACGGTAGCCAATAATAAACTGTAAACGCCGAAAATCACCATCATCCATTCTGCCATTCCCATTCCCGCAAATTGCCATGAATCATCTAAGCAATCTCCTGGAGCAGCAAAGACAGCAGGGAACCATTCGTGTAAAGGCATAAAACTCGGAAAATTGGGTACTATCTCACATGGCGCGAAAAAGGGATTTGCCGCACCGAGAATATCGACATGTTCGTATGCGATCAAAAATCCCCATACAGCGGAAACACCCCACACGATATAGCCAACCAAACGCGTTAGCGCTGTATTGCTGACGAGCGGAATCAACGCCCCGAAAACAATACCAAACATGGCTGTACGCTGGTAAATACATTTGATACAGGGTTGCAGGCCCATACCGTGCTGAAAATACAAGGCGGTGACTTCAAATGCCATTGCTGACACAAACAGTAACGCCCAGCTGGAACGTTGTTGGGCCCATTGACTTAAAAACCTGATCATTGTGCACAAACTCCTTAGTGACTGTCGGTTCCCACACCGGGCAACTCAGTATGGTGCTCGATGAGGTGCATATCATACAGATACTGAGTCGCTTCTACTAAGCCAAAATAGGTCGCTAAAAAACCGACAATGGTGAGTACGATGGTGTACGGCAATGCCATATAAACCATTTTGCCATAAGACAAGCGTAATAGTGGCGCGATTGCGGAGGTTAATAAAAACAAAAAGGCCGCTTGACCATTGGGCGTGGCGACACTGGGTAAGTTGGTGCCAGTATTGATTGCAACGGCCAATAAATCGAACTGGTCGCGCGTGATATCTCCTTGTTGCAATGCTGCGGCAACCTCGGTGATATACACAGAGCCAACAAACACATTATCGCTAACCATCGATAGCACACCATTGGCGAGGTAGAACATGACGAGCTGATTAGTCCCGTCAAAGGTCAACACCCATTGAATAACCGGCTGGAACAAACCTTGGTCAATGATCACCGCAACTACGCCAAAGAACACACACAATAGCGAGGTAAAGGGCAGTGCTTCCTCGAACGCTTTTCCCAATGCATGCTCTTCAATCACGCCACTGCTTGATGTCGCGAGCACTATGACACTCAAGCCAATGAGACCGACTGCAGCCAGATGAAGCGCAAGTCCCACCACTAACCATACGCCGATAAGAGCTTGAACGAGTAACCTAGCGTTGTCGCGAGGCGTTCGCTCTTGGTCCATATGGCGGTCGTAGTCGATGAGAATATTGCGCACAACTTTAGGCATTTGCGCGCCGTAGCTGAACCATTTCATCTTTTCCAATACTGCAGCAGTAATCAAGCCAAACACAAAAACCGGCAGTGTGATCGGCGCCATGCGAATGAAGAATTCGACAAAACCCCATGAGGCTTTATCCGCAATAATTAAATTCTGAGGCTCACCAACCATTGTCATTACACCACCCAGGGCGGTGCCTACCGCCGAGTGCATCATTAGATTACGCAGGAAAGCGCGAAAGTCTTCCAAATCATTGGCGCCGGGGACGTCGTCATCAGAGGTGTGGTCATGGTCGTGATGAAACTCTTTGCCTGAAGCAACTTTGTGGTAAATCGTGTAAAAGCCAAGTCCTACACTGATAATCACGGCGACCACTGTTAATGCATCTAGAAACGCGGAAAGAAAAGCTGAGGCGGCGATAAATGACAAAGACAGCACCGTTTTATTCCGTATTTTGATCACCAGTTTGGTAAACAAAAACATCAATAGGTCTTTCATAAAGTAGATGCCCGCAACCATGAAGACTAAGAGGAGAATCACCTCTATGTTGACGGAGATTTCATGCATCATATGTTTCGGTGTGGTCAAGCCGATAAAGAGGGCTTCAATTAACAATAGACCGCCTGGTTGCAAAGGATAGCACTTGAGTGCCATCGCAAGTGTGAAAATAAACTCAGCGATCAATGCCCATCCCGCGATATATGGATTCCACATAAACAGCAATGGGTTAATCAGTAAACACGCGATGATTGTTTTTTTGTACCAGTCTGGGGCGTGGCCCAGAAAGTTTCGATAGATTGCAGTTGTCATGGATATTTGCATTGCAGATTCCTTAATTGGGCGCCGATGGTGATGCACATAAAGCTCAAGAAAAAGCTGATGAATACCTATGATAATCTCGAACGATCGATGAAGCGAGTGTCGCGTGAAAACAATGCGTTTATAGAGGGAATTTTAAGCAAAAGCGCGCACCGCCGAGCGCCGAGTCTTCAGCCCAGCATTCTGCACCATGCCATTGTTGGATACGCTTGACGATCGCGAGTCCGAGACCGGCTCCGCCAGACTGCCTATCTCTCGCACTATCCGGTCGATAAAAGGGATCAAAAATTGACTCGCGGATTGCTTGCGGTATGCCCGAACCGTCGTCCTCTACACTGACGACGATTGCGTCAGTTCGTTGCTCTATGCTGACAGTGACCATCTGGCGGGCATGACGCACCGCGTTGCTGAGCAGATTGTCTATTGCGCGTGCGATTAAGTGGCCGTCTGCGTTGAAGGTGGGTTTATCGCCACACAGTTTGATCGTGATAGGGCTGACCGCAGAGATACTCGCGATGCGCTGTTCGCAAAGCGCATGGATAGGTACGCTTTCAATATGCAGTTCAGGCTCATGTATATCGAGGCGAGTAAAGTCGAGCATTTCTTGAACCAGAGACTCGAGCTCATCAATGTCATTGCGAATCGCAATAAGTTGCTGGCTACTAATCGGTTCGCCATCTACGAGTGCGAATTTCAGTCGGGCTAATGGGGTTCTGAATTCGTGTGTGATTGCGCCAGTCAATTCCCGTTGGTTTTTCAGTAATACCTGCACTTTGTCACTTAATTCTCGCAATGCATTATTGATTTCTGCAATCGGTGAACTGGGTGCTATTTTGGGGAGCTTGATTTTGCCGTTATCGCTCAATGACGCTGTCGCTTGGGTTAAATTGTGTAAGTCGCGCCACAGTGGGTATACCCAAACTGCAATCACCACGGCCAACAGGGCAAAAAAGACACTGCTGTACAACCACCATGGGTTCGAATGACTTTGAGTCTCGTCTATTTCGAGTCGGATGACATGGGTTTCGACAGGGACATACAGTATCCAGCGGCGCTGATCAAAACCTTCAACAATCTGCCCCTGTTCGAGACTGCTTTTAATTGAGTCAGCCACTCCAAGCTGATTAATGGTGAGGCGTTGAAAAGGCAACTGACTTTGCTCCAGCATATTTTTCAACAATTCGGGAGATTGCTGCAAATTCTGTAGCGTAGTTAGCCATACTTGTTGGCTCGCAGTGAGTGTTGTTTCCTGGTTGAAGAACAAGCGCTCCAATCCTGCACTCAATCCGACCAAGCTTAACGCAATAAAAATGTACAAACTGAGAAATAGGCGGGTCATGGATGCATCTCACTGCCATGCATCTGCGACAAAGAAAAAACCTTTGCCCCAAATCGTTTTAATTCGATAAGGATTTTGGGCGTTGTCGCCAAGTTTCTTGCGTAGTCTTGAAATCCGGACATCTGCGGAACGGTCTAGGCCGTCATATTCTCTGCCGATTAAGTCGCGATAGATACTGTCTCGATCAACTACCTGGCCCGCGCGCTCAGCCAACATACAGAGCAAATCAAACTCATGACTTGTCAGTACGACATCGTCACCTTTTAAACTGACGCGACGCGACAGTTTATCGATACTCAAATGACCAAATACAAGGTTGTTGAGGTCAGTAGGAGAGTTGTCTGCGGTGCGGCGCAACAGCGCTTGAATGCGAGCAACCAGCACTCTTGGTTCCACCGGTTTAATCACATAATCATCCGCGCCTATTTCGAAACCGAGTACTTGGTCAATCGCCTCATTCTTTGCGGTCATGAATAATAGTGGGCCAGTATAGGTTTGGCGTATTTGACGACAGAGACTGAAACCATCGATCCCAGGAAGCATAACATCCAAAATGATCACATCGGGTTTATCGTCAACAAGGTGCTGTAACACTTGATTACCATTGGCCAGTGCCGTGACGCGATACTGGTTTTTGTGCAAATACTGGCTAACCAGGTCGCGTAAGCGGTCGTCGTCTTCGACGAGCAATATGTGGGAAGTTACACTTGTCAAAACACGCTCCACGGTAATCGAATTCGGCGGCGCTGCGCTTGCGCTCTAAGCACTGTATAGGCAATGGTCGCTTGAGCCAGTTGGGTACCTTGGTCACTTCTCAGTTCTAATCTGATATCTTCTGTTACCGTTATCGGAAATGACAGGGAGCGCTTGTCTGCGGCAAAACAGCCAATCCAGCGATTGCGAGCATAAACGCACGCAGGCGAATCTAGCTCAGCCAATAACCGTATAGTGATCACCGAATCACAAAACTCATCGGTCTCTGTTACCACGCAGGAATCTGGCTCAATATGCCAAACAGTGCTCTGCGCCACGCTCCATTCAGCATAGAACATAGCGAGGAGGAGGAGCGTTAACTTCGGCATTTCTCCCCCACTCAAAATCTGTAAGCTAAACCAACGAACATAGAATGAATATTCGATTCGTTAACCAGAGGACTATCAACCATACCAGTGTGCAGCTTTATGCTCTGTATGCGCAGCATGCCTTGCCAGTGCTCGTTGAACATATAAGCCGCGTTTGCGGCCAGGCCCCATTGAGTGCCTGAGCGGCCTTGGTACCATAACGCGGCTTGTTCAGTATCTTCAGAAGATACGCCGTAGTAGTAATCCGTCAAATCTGAGCTAACCCATTTGATATGCGGTGCAATGCTGAAACGCCAGCGATGCATTCGCCAATGGTAGCGATATTCAAGTAAGGCATGTTGGCCCTGATGAACGCCGGAAATATCTGAAGCAACCTTGATGCTCCAACGATGCTGTGCTGCAATCCATTGCCAACGTAAGCCGATATCGAAAGCCCAACTGCGGCTCTGGACCTCATCGATACTGAGTTCGTAATGGGCATCTTCAGGCGGATCAATATTCGGCGCGCCGGGTTCGAGAATGTCCGCCCCCAGACTTGCGGCTGGGATCAGAATGTTAGCTGTGTGCCAGAAAGTGAAATTGGCTTTCTCGGTGTTTGGGGCGACAAACATTTCGATACTACTGTGTCTGTTGGGAAGCCACTGCCAACCGAGTTCGCCGTTGTCGAAATAGGCGGAATCACCGTACCACGCAATATCCGGAATCAACACCAATGGAATCGTATCGCCATCAACCAAAGGGTTGCTTCTGCCACCTAATCCCATCGCGACACCAAACTGCCAACTATTGCTGGTTATGCAGTCTTCGCCTTTATTACAGGTTTCATCTGGTGGCGTCGCGCCAATCTCATTTGAGATCAGGATGAACAGTATGGCCGCGAGCAAATAAGAGGTGTGCTTCATTTATCTTCGTTTGGTTTCCGTTGGCGGGTGAATCATTTATCAGGTGTAGATTAACAAACCGACACGAAATCGACATCGGCTGATTACAAATATTCACAAATTTACGCAATCTCTAACGGATTCTTGTCGCACTCGACCTTAGGCTTGGTGATACATCATTCATGTTTAAGGGAAATAGATATGCAAATCCGCAAAACATTTGTTCCATTTGGTGCCGCAAGTCTGAGTGTAGTCGCTTTGGCCGGGTGCTCCGGCTCACAGAGCTCTGAACCTGAGATTACGACGCCACCTCAGCTCAATGCGCCGCAGGCGTTTGCCGGTAACCTGGTGCAATCAGGCAATGCGAAAGCCAGTACCTATATCAAAAACGGGCTATACGTCGCATCTTTATTAAACGACTCCCCAGTGTCGGATGCCGCTCCACCAGCAAATGGTTCGGAGTCATTAAGTTTTTCAACGACCAATACACAAGAACAAGGTGTTGATGAGGCCGACCGCATCGAATTTGATGGCGCTACGATGTTCGTTGCTGAGTATCCTGTATGGTTTGAAGATACTGGTTATCAATCTGCCGTCAGAGTATTGCAGCGACAATCGGACAATCAACTGGTTGAAATAACTGAATTGGCGATCGCTGAGCCTGAGTGGGGCATTCAAGGCATGTATTTAAGCCAACTCGATGGTAGTCACCTTGCCGTTATTTCTGGTTCGCAACCCGTGTATCCAGTGGATGCGTTCACCAGCAGCTTTGCGCCAGAGTTTTTGGATACTGATTTTGTAGTGGATATCTATGATACGACTGATCCTCAAGCGATAGGCAGTGCACAAACTTTGCGCATCGATGGCCGGCTATTGAGTAGTCGTCGTATCAACAATGATTTGTATTTAGTCAATGCCTACGTTCCTCAAGTTGAAGGTCTAGTCGTGGGTGCTGCGGATGATGCGTCTCAGCTCGAGAATTACCGAACGTTGCAGGCATTGGATGATCAAGCTTTGTTGCCAACTGTTACGCTTGATGGCCAAGTGATTAGTCAGTTGACGACGGCAGACTGTTACATACCGGAACAGGCAACAGCGCAAGATGGTTTTTCACAGCTGATCCACGTTGTGAAGGTTGATTTGGCCAGCCCGGGGCAAATTGAAGAACTCTGTTTATCAGCGGTAAGCAGTTTCACCTATGTAAGTACGGACGCCCTGTATATTAGCGGGACGGTTGAAAACGACACGTTTTTACACAAAGTTGGCTTAGGTGAAAGTTTTGGTTATCAGGCCTCGGGAACGGTTTCGGGTATTGTCGGGTGGAGTGCTGCACCTCAACTGCGCTTATCAGAGTATGCAGACACGCTGCGCATCGTCACCACAGATTACTTGACTGAGGATCAGCAACCGTTACATCGGTTATTTACCGTCCAACAGCAGGCAGATCAACTCGTGACAGTGGGGCAACTGCCAAATGAAGCGTATCCTGAACCGCTGGGTAAACCAGGTGAGGATGTATATGCTGTTCGTTATGTCGGACACAGAGCTTACGTCGTAACATTCGAACGCATTGACCCGCTGTACGTCATAGATACCAGCGATCCGGCTCAACCGCAGATGCTCGGTGCGTTAGAAATCCCTGGGGTGTCAAACTACTTACAACCTATTTCAAGCCAATATTTGTTGGGTATTGGACAGCAAATCCAAGTCGACCAGATTCCTGCTAACGGACAAGTTGTGATTGACCCTTTGCCCGTACAACAGATGAAAATAAGCTTGTTTGATGTGTCAGATCCACAACAGCCGTTGGAGGTAAGTACTTTGGTGAAAGAGCACAGCTATACACCAGCGGAATATGACTACAGGGCTCTGTCTGTACTGAGCTCAGATAACAATTCCCGTTTTGCCATGCCCGTGGAAGGGTGGGGATCTGTCGATGGAAGTGACAATCCCTATCACAACAGCCTGTTGTTAATTGATGTTGAGACCAACAGCGACGGCGCGCAAATGAGTGAAGTGATGCAATGGTTTGTCCCTAGCGATGAAAGTTACTACGTGTACGCCGGTGAAGACCGCAGTGTCATCATGTCCGAGGGAGTATACTACTTGCGTGGCAATCAGTTGCGGTTTCATTCTACACTGGTCGGTGATGAGCCAATCGGTCCTTTCTAGAGCCAGACTAGCCGCAACCTGAGTGAGTTGGTCTCCTGATTGAGACCAACTCAGCCATCAACTGAGTACTATTTGGTCGTTACTGACTTTCAAATTACTTAATGCCATCAACATAGCACATTCGCAGTAATATCCGTGCATCTCTCTTAAATGTCTGATTTATATCGTAAATACTTCTCAATAACGTAAATCTATTGGCGTCATTGATGAGGACCTGCCCCGCCGATTGATGGAAATGTTAATTTAATGTTCTTCAAACACTGGCGTAGGACTAATATTGACTGGTACAATCAGTCCAAATAACAAGAAAGCAGGTGCGTGGAACATGATTTACAAGGCTCAAAGCCCAGCAGGATTTGCTGAAGAGTACATTGTTGAGTCTATCTGGAGTGGTCGCTTTGCGCCGGGTACAATATTACCGGCCGAACGAGAACTGTCAGAATTGATCGGTGTTACGCGCACAACATTACGCGAAGTTCTACAACGCCTCGCACGGGATGGTTGGTTGACCATCCAACACGGCAAGCCAACCCGCGTGAACAATTTCTGGGAAACGTGTGGTCTTAATATTCTCGAGACGCTCGCGCGTTTGGATCAAGAAGGTATCTCTGACCTCATCGATAATTTGCTCGCTGCACGCACCAATCTCAGTGCCGTGTTTATTCGCGGTGCAATTCGGAATAACCCGGACAAGGCGGTGGAGTTAATCAGTCGCTACACCGATGTTGAAGAAGAAGGTAGGGCATTTGCCGATTTTGATTATCAGCTCAATCACGATTTAGCGCTGGCATCTGGAAACCCGGTGTTTGTGCTCATGATGAACGGGTTCAGAGGCATGTATTCACGAATTGGTGGATACTTCTTTTCGCATCAAAAAGCGCGTGATGTGGTCAAGGCGTTCTACATGAAATTACTTGAAGCGGCTAAACAGGGTGATTTTGAATCTGTACCACTATTGTTGCGCCAATATGGTATTGAAAGTGGCAAGGTGTGGAGCGAAGTTCGCGAGTCTATGCCATCAGACCTTGTTGATTAAAATTAAATCTCCCGCAAAATCAACAAATTATAAAAAAATTCAAAAAAAAGTCATGGAAACCGCAAAGTTAGTATGCGGTTTCTAATTGATGTTTGTAATCTACTCCCGAATCACTTAATCGGTCACTGGAGAACATCATGACAAACACAGATCAAATCAAAGCGAAATTTAACGAAGCTGAAGAATTTGCACGTAAAATCTGGCTTGCAGGTTTGGGCGCGTACGGTAAGAGCATCGATGAAGCTCAAGGTCGTTACGAGCAACTTAGCACTGAAACGCAAAAAGTTTTCGAAGAACTAGTTGTTAAAGGCGAAAAGCTTGAAGAAAGTGCAAAAGGTAAATTCAAGCAAACGACTACAGAAGTTGAAGATCGCGTTGCTGACGTTCGCAAGAAGCTAGGTTTGGACAACGAAGATTCAGAGAGCAAAATCGAAGAATTGTCTGCAAAAATCGACGCACTAACTGAAGCTGTAGCGAAACTAGCTGCTGCTAAGTAAGTTTTGGAAACGCACTCCTTGCGGGTGCGTTTTTCTCCCAGTCTAAGCGTTTTTGCGCCCTAGCAGAAAGCGTCTACACTTCTACTTTAGAGTGCCTTTGAGCGCCACAGGAGCTAGCGATGTCAACAGCAACTAAAAACCCTTTTGTAAGCTTTGCAAACGCCTATTGTGGTCTAGTCGCAGATCAAATCAGCGATTTATCTACAGAGTTTGACAAAGCCGTCACTAAGTCTAATGCATTGTTTAACGAGCTGGCGACTCGCGGCGAAGCTGTCGAGGCTGACTTAAAGAATGCCATACCGCGGAGTAACCCCATGAATTCTACCCTAAAGAACTGGTTTGATGCGTTCAGTTTTGGCAGCGCACAACGAGATAAAGAACTCGATCAGCTTTCTAAGAAAGTCGACGATTTGATTGAGCAAGTTGCCATTTTGGCTGAAAAGAGAGCCAAACAGGCTGTAGCGGCTAAAAAACCGGCTGCTCGTCGCACCGCGACTAAGGCAACAACAGCAGCCAAGACGACCGCATCAAAAGCAAAAGCGGCCCCCGCGAAATCGACCTCGACGTCTGCGCCTAAGGCAAAATCGACAACAACGAGAAAGCCCGCGGCTAAGAAAGCGACGACAACGCGTAAACCTGCAGCGCGGAAAACGACCAGCAAAGCGACAACTGATAAAGCTGAATAATTCGAAACCAGCCGTTCAGGTTTTAGGCAATCGCCAGTCAACAGTGTTGACTGGCGATTTTTATTTATCGAGTGAATGTAAGCTTGCCTTGGCGCTGACATATTCGCCTAATCGAGCACGGTCAGAAATCTCTATTTTGCCATAGCGAGTGGCCAACAATTCTTCTTTCACCAATACTTTCAGCGCTTTGTGTGCCGACAACACCGTAACCCCCAGTAACTCTGCACAATCAGATTGGCGCAAAGCTAAGTGAAGACTATTTTGTTCAGCACTCAGTGCTAATAGCATTTTAGCGAGACGCACTGGAAGCGCCAAACGTTTGGTATCGTCAAGCATTTCAAGCGCGCTGTGCAGTTTTTGCGAGACGTTTGCCAACATAGCCGCCAACAGCGCAGGCTCTTTGGACACCCAATGTTCAAATTGTTGGGTCGTCAGTTGGACAATCTCGCAATCACTAAAAGCATCTGCGTTATGCGTCCGTGGAAGGTTGGCAAATAAGGTGAACTCACCGAACGTATCACCTTTCTTTAGCAATGCGGTTAGTTGATAACCACCATCAAAGCCGGCATTGCCGACTTTTACCAGTCCATTTGTAACCACCGACAAACCAGGTTTGCTGTCGCCACGTAGATGAATATTCTCACCGGCAGAATAGCGTTTTCGCGTCCCATACCCAGTAGCTTGGTTCAGAATGTGAAGGGGTAATTGTCTCACTATCGCATATTGGAAAAAATAAGCCTGAACACCAGTATAAAATCTCACTAAATGTATACAAGTATATATTTGGGGGTAAGCCCAGGCGCTAAGCTGTTATAAAATAATAACGACAGTGTCCTACGATGAACTACCAAATCGCGATTCTCATAATCTTTGCACTTTTTGCGTTAAAAGAAGCGCATCACACAGGTTTGTTTCGCAAAGCAAAAGAAGACAAAGCTGATGGGATCGTAGAAGTCATCAGCACCATTGCACTATTTGCGGTGACGCAGCCGCTGGTTTTGTTTAGTGCGGGCTTCTTGATGTATTTAGTATTGCCAGAATATCAAGGAGCGTTGACTGATCTGCCTATTGTATTGCAGCTGATGCTACTGTTGATTTTCGACGATATGATGCAATATTGGTGGCATCGTACGTGTCACTCAACACGTTGGCTGTACAACTTACATCGCGCTCACCACAACGCCAAGTACATGAGTGTTCGCATTGTGTATCGCAACAATGTGTTCTTCTATTTGATGATGCCGTCACTGTGGTTTTCTGGGATTTTAATCTACCTCGGGCTGGGATGGGTTTATGCGGCTTATTTAGTCGTCAAGCTCACGGTAATCATCGGTGCTCACGCAGAGTGGAAGTGGGATGAGCGCCTCTATGCGATAAAGTGGCTACACCCAGTAATGTGGGTAGTGGAACGCACTATTTCGACACCTTCAACTCATAGTGCCCATCACGGTTACGACCCGGCGGATGGTGTCACGACGTATAAAGGGAATTATGGCAACCTGTTATTTTTCTGGGATGTTTTGTTTGGTACGGCGCATATTACTCGGCAGTATCCACAGGCTTATGGCGTAAAAGGGATGTTAAAAGCGAGCTGGGCGGAGCAATTGTTTTGGCCGCTGGTTCCGAAAGCTACCAAACCGAAACAAAACGCTACTCAAGACAATCTTACCGCGCAAGACCAAGAGTTGTCCCAGTGAAATCAAGCGCCTAGATTAGGCGCTGAAGACGCTCATGTGCATAAGCGGTGTCTTCACGGCTCAACGAATTCTCGGTCCTTGCCGAAAAACTCTGGTGCTTGTAGCGACAATACCTTGAGCGGTTGCTCAGACAACACTCGTGTCACACTGTGCAACGCGCCTTGAGGTATATGCACATAGTCTCCCGGATTCACTTCAAACTCTTTGTCATTAAGCGTCATTGACGCATTGCCCTCGAGTACAAGGATTGTCTCGCTGTGTTGATTATGACGGTGTTGGCGAACAGAATCGCGAATAAAAATGACAAATCCAGACGCATGAGCATCGCTGGACAATTTTATGACTTCGATATTATCATTCGTTAAAGCTTGGATACTGCCCAGGCTTGTAACGTCGGCCTTTGCTGTGTGGCTCGCAAGGCATAACAGGCTGCACATGAGCAATAGTAGGGTAACACGAGTCAACATAAGGATTGTTCCTTTTTAAATCGAAAATAGTGCAATGACAGAGGGCGGTAGCAACACCTGCAGATTTACGTCGATTGCTTAAATAGTGTCCAATGATTCAGCGAGTGTCGCAATGATATCGTCAATATGTTCGCAACCTACACTCAATCGCACAAATCCCTCGGGAACATCATCGGTTCCCCAGCGTGCTCTGCGTTCTGCCATCGTGTGGACGCCACCAAAACTGGTCGCCTCAAAAATCATGCTCGAATGAGTTAAGAATTTCGAAGCACTCGCTTCGGAACCTAAATCAAAGCTGACAATAAAACCAAAATGATCCATTTGATGTTTGGCAATTGCATATGAGGGATCGCCGCTCAAGCCTGGATAACGCACCCACGCGACTTTAGCGTGGCCAGCGAGGAATTCAGCTACGATTTGAGCATTAGTGGTCATCCGTTCTAAGCGCATATCCAGGGTTGCAAGACCGCGTTGGACGAGCCAAGTTTCCATTGGGCCGGGAATGTTTCCTGTTAATTTTCGCCACAAACGCACACGCTCAGCAATGGCCGGCTCTTGTGTTGAAACGTGTCCAAACAAGACATCACTGTGGCCATTAAGTGCTTTCGTGTCTGCACTGATGCTGATATCAGCCCCTAGTAGAAGCGGGCGTTGCCCCAGCACGGTCGCAGTTGTATTGTCGATCGCCAGTAAACCACCGGTACGGTGCACTTTGTCTGCCAGTAATTGGATGTCGACCACATCCAACATCGGGTTACTCGGTGTTTCGATTAACACCAACCGCACGTCAGTGAAATCAGCATCTATCAGCGCAGCCGTTTTGATTAACTTCAATGTGATTCCGTTTGGTACTAAAAACGCTTCGGCGTATGCCCTTGTCGCATAGTAACCATCGGCAGGTAATACTACTGTTTGACCGCTAGTGAGTAGGCCACTCATAACCGCTGAACACGCCGCCATTCCGGAGGGAAAAACAATGGTTTCTCCACTTTCTAATTCGGTAAGAGAAGACTCGAGTTGCTCCCATGTAGGGTTGGAAAATCGGGCGTATTGGTAGTCCGCACTGTCTGCAGCACCGGACAAATGAAACGTACTCGCGAAAACTGGACTTTGCGCAAATGCTTGTCCTTGCGAGGCTTTTGGTAAACCTGCGTGAACGACTTTGGTGCCTAGGCGATTTTTTGGGTCCATTAGCTTGATGTGTAACAGCTCACTGAAGAATCACAGTATGCTTGGATGGCCAGCATTTTTAAAGCGTTATAATGCTTGCCACGTGGCGTACCATTTATCCATGCTATCACTTGCCAACCAATGTGACGGTTCATCTTCAGGCCGAAGTTTTACTAGCGTCTCAATTTTGGCAATTTCAGCTGGACTATACTTTTTCCGCGTATCGGTAAAATAAAAGTTTTCACTCTTGCTTAGCGATTTGACCTCGCCCTGTAAAACTCTGTCGTCTTTTGTCAGTAGTGGTAGTACGGTTGGTTCATACATTTTTTTCGGGTTGAGTCCAAGCACAATACCTTTGGTATCCTGCATGAGGATACCGAAGCCTTGTGGAAACAAGCCGGTTATGCTGTTGAACGCTTTGGCGAGCTGAGGGTTCAAAACGCCTTTTTTTCCAAGTTGGTCGACCAGCATACAACCTTTGGGCACGTCTTCGCGTTTGTACTCCGCTTTAGTTGAAAAAACCACTGATGTGTAAATTTGCGGTATTTTCAATAACTGACCAATCCCTGTATCGGGTTTGTAAGCATCTTTGACCAATTCGAGGGTGGTTGCATGAGCCAAAATTTGTTGTTCTGGTGAGGCATAATGTGTTGCGTAATCAACTCCCAGGCCAATCGTCACGTAGTCGACACTGAATCGATAATTCATTTTAAGCAGAGAAATACGTTCCTCAGAATCTAATACGCGGAATGGATCGGCTTTGCCGTCTTGGCCATTGAGCAACTTAATGGCTAAGGGATGTTGTAATCCAGAATCTTGGAACAAGGCAGCGGTCATGGCGGGCACGGCAACACACGCAAACCATTTATGCCGTGAGTCTTCATCTTTGTAACGTTCAAGCGGGTTGTCGAAACTACCCCAATTAGGTACGTCAATTATCCCTTTACCGATAATGGCATCCACTAAACGCAGTGTTGTCGCCATTTTATAGGGGGCTTTGAGACGCTGATGAAGTGCTTGGACCTTTCCGGGGATCTGTTCCGACAAAAACCAAAGCGTAGCCAGAAATTTAGCTGTTTTTTGCTGAGTTTCTTGATGATTTTGCCCTTCGCACAACTCATATAGACTCAAACAAACTCGGCGCACGCGATTTAGGCGCTTTTGACGCTCGTTGTCGTCGTTTTGTTTCGCTTGCTCCAATTCAGCAATTAGCGATTGCAATGCTTGCTCATCCGCAGCACTTGGCTCGGATGCCTCTGCAAGCTTATCTTGGGTGGCTGCAATTTGAACTTTCAGATCTAGCTGATGACGTGTGCTCCTTGCGTCATTGATAAAGAAATGTGTGGTGTCGCTGAGAATTGAACTCTTTTCAGCTTTTAGGGGGGCTATCAGCTCCACCACATCGATTACTTGTTTTACATATTCATCGCCTAACAGCGTTTTGTTCATGCCGACTTAGATTCCACCAAGCGCAAGGTCTGCGTATTGCCTAATACGCGAGCTTCGCGTTCCTTTAACTGTTTGAGATAGCGGCGTAGCGTTTGACTGATATGCGTACTGCGTTCGATATAGTCAAGTTGTGGCCACGTAGCCTTCTCACCATTCCTTATTAATTCGGCAATACTATCAACAGTTGGGTTTGACCATAAGTGCGCAAGGCTTCTGACTCCGCGCTCTGGCAGAATATTAATGTCCCCAACGTACTGCTGGTCGATAATCGAGCGAACTTTATGGATAGCCAATTTGGCCGCTCGGTTGCTCACTGCTGATTCAAGCATGTCGAACGCATAGATACTATTCATTTTCGCCAGATTAGTCACGTGTCGCATAGTTATGCTGGTAGCTGTATGGGTATCTTTTCGATTACGCGATAAAAACGGAACGGCTAGAGGATTAGTTTGACTGACGATACTGTGATTAACACCATATAGCCTTGCCAGTCTGTCAAACGGTAAATCGGCCATCAATGACCCATCCGCAAAGCGGCGATTGGGGATGTAAGGTACGATTTCACCTTCCGGCGTTTTGGCACGCAGCTGTACCGGGCTAAACACGATCGGTACGGCACAAGACGCTCTAACCGCCTGGGTAATGATGGCATTCGGCGATGTCTTGGCATTCAGTAGGCGCGAGTATTGGTGCAAATCAGCAGGTGATACCGTTATTGTGACGTGACGACCGGTGCGCTGAAAGGCTTCTTCAAAAGTCATTACGTCAAACAACTCAATCAGTGCGTTCTCAAGTTTGCGACTATCGAATAAGCTGTTTGAGCGGACGCCTTTAAAAATACGCCAGTCTTTGAATTTGTTGTAGATGAATTCGGCATTCAGCACATCGTGCAACTCATCGTGAGTTCGGGTGCCCAGCATGGCTGCAATGATTGACCCAGCACTAGCACCAGAAATCACCCCAGGTAACAGGTCGCGCTCATTTAAAGACTTAACCACGCCACAGTGGAAGAACCCTAAACCGGCGCCGCCACTGAGCATCAGGCAACTGCGGCCGAAGGCATGTGCGGTTTCATCAAAGAAAGACAGTTTTTCGTAAAAATCGACTTCCTGTTCGTCCGCTGCATAGATTTGGTCAAGCGCACCGACAACTTGCTCAATGAAGTCCTGGATCAGTGTTTTGGTGCCTAACTTAGACTGGTGTTCGAGTACTGGATTCGCAATATTGCCCAGGTTGCCATGTAAACCCTCGTGTAGGATTGACATCAATGCAGGGATGTCACCGTGCCCACGCGCCAGTTTTATGCGCTGAACACGCTTGCGGATAAGACGGTAATCGTAGTCGCGACAAGGATCTTTCGCTTTCCATTCGTCGGCGCCGGATAATTCATCGTGCGCTGCGCAAGCCTCACGATACTCCTGATAGGATTGCGCGTGTTCGATAGCGTCTTCCAACTGAGCTAAACGATTATCAAACAAAGGCATAATGCACCTCTCATATGGATATTATGGTCGAAGTGTAAACAAAATGTTTAGAAACCACTACCCAATTTCTATTCGTTTATTTGATACGGCTCAATCATTTATAAAGATGCAAAATAAGGCGTTTTTAACGGGTTACGTTCTGGTCGGATTAGGTTACACTCAGTGTTGAAGTTATAACCAGAATAATAAGGCGCTGAACTTTCATTATGGAATGGAACCTAGCCACACTCACGTTACTATCTATCCCATTAGTTAGTGCAATCGTTGGATGGTTGACCAATTTCCTTGCTGTGAAGATGATGTTTTACCCGATAGAGTTTGTCGGAATCCGTCCAATCTTCGGGTGGCAAGGTTTAATCCCTGCCAAACGCAGAGAGATGGCAGAGATTGAGGTCGAGCTAGTGCTAGGGCGCTTGCTGAGTGTGGAAGAGCTAGCAGAGCGCCTAGACCCAGACGAATTATCAAAAGCGATAAATCGGCGTCTCAAGCAGGTTGTGCGCAAAATCGTCAACGAAGTAATGCGTGAATCCGCACCACAGCTTTGGGCCGGTTTGCCAGTGCAAGGCAAAAATCTAGTTTACTCGCGAATCGAAAATGATATTCCCAATGTTGTGCGTAAACTCGTCAGTGATTTCCAGTACAACGTCAATGAAATACTCAATATTAAAGAATTGGTTGTCGAGCAACTCGTCGATAACCCCGAATTAATCAATGAAATATTCTTAAAAGCTGGCGAGAAGGAGTTTCCTTTCATTATCAAATCTGGGTCTTACTTTGGCTTTTTATTTGGGTTACTCACTATGGTGCTTTGGTATTTTTATCAGGCATGGTGGATTTTACCACTCGGTGGTTTGTTGGTCGGCTATGCCACCAACTGGATTGCGATCAAAATAATCTTTGAACCTAAAGAACCGATTCAACTTGGGCCGATAAAAATCCAAGGCATGTTTCTCAAGCGCCAAAACGAGGTTGCGCGAGTGTATTCAGATATTATCGAGCAAAAGCTGATCAACTCTCAGAATATTACTAACATGATTCTACACGGGTCGGGCTCGGGTCAACTTTTAGAGTTAATCGAGTTACATGTCAATGATGCAATTGAGCGTTACGTCGCCATCGCGCAACCATACTTCGCTATTGGGGTCGGCTCGGAAAATTATTTCCGTATGAAGGAGTTAGCGGTCAAACAGATTTTTGAAAACTCCGACAAGTATTTGATGTATGCCTATGATTATGCCAACGGGGCATTGCAGGTTGGAGATGATTTGTGTGAACGCATGCGTTCGCTGTCTCCGGGCGATTTTGAAGGCGTGCTGCGTCCAGCTTATCAAGCCGATGAATGGAAGTTGATTGTAACCGGCGCTATATTGGGTGGTATTGCTGGTTTTTGCCAGCTGTATTTTGTGTTTGGATAGGAGCACAGCATGAAAACGGCACAGCGGGTTCTTGCAACGGCATTGGATTTATTCAACCAGCATGGTGAGAGCAGCGTTACAAGTGTCGATATTGCCAATGAAATGGATATCAGCCCGGGCAATCTTTACTATCATTTCAAAGGTAAAGAGCTCATCGTTGATGCATTATTCGATTTACATCAGCGCCAATTAAACACACTTCTTGACGCCTCTCAGCCAGAACAATTGGACCTCGAAGAGCAGTTTTATTACGTCTATTTGTTGTTAGAAAAAATTCATTTATACCGTTTCATTTATCGTTCTCCGATGGACTTGATGGAGAAATACCCAGCGGTAGCCAAAGGGTTAGGCAAAATCGCCAAGCGCTTGGAAGCAACGATAGAGCGAATTTTGAGTGTGAATGTCGAGCGTCACGCACTCGCCATCGGTGACGATGAGCTAAAGCCGTTGGTCGAAAGCATTGCTATTGTGATGTTGCAATCGACGCAATATTATCAGCTCAAACAGCATTTTGATGACGAACACCAGATTTACAGTGCGTTGGCGTTACTGTTAACGTTACTTGGACCGCGTATGCAAGTTCCAATTGAGAATTTAAGTACGTTGCAGCAATCTATCGCGATGCACAAATTCACGCACAGTGAAGAATAAGGTGGTTTAATGGCTAAACGCAGTAAAGCAAAAACACTAACCTTTTTAGACAAGACGTTTTGGATAACTGAGTCTGCAGATAATCCCAAACACGTTGCCAGTTTGCAGTTACTGCGCAAGCCGGCAAGTGCCAGCAATAACCCCGATTACGTAAAAGACTTGTTCGACGAAGTGAGTCAATACGACAAAGCATCTGCGCCTTTCAATTGCCGCGTGAAGTCATTTCTGGGGTTCCCTCTGGCCTTGGTCCCAAGCCGTAAGTTGGATATGCACTACCATGTTCAATTACATGAAGTTGATGATATGCATGACCGTCCTGCACTCGACGACTACATTGCGAAAATGCACGAAGTGATGCTCGATCGAGACAAACCCTTGTGGCAGTTTCATTTTATTCACGATGGCAAAAGCGACTTGTACGGTATTTATATTAAGGTTCACCATATGTATGGTGATGGCGCTACCTTGGTACGTTGGTTTCAACAGGGCTATCACGACCATCCAACGACCGATACCTTTGTGCCCATATGGGCTGTGAAACGCACCAGAAACAAGCCGCCAAGTGTGAAACTGTGGCGACGAGTAGGCCGCCAGACCCTTAACTTTTTGGTGTCTACCAAAGATTTGCTGATTGTCTTTATTCGGCTGTTCTTTAAGATTATTTGGATCAATCGCCACTACATGCCGGTGCCATTTTCAGGAACAAAAACCGTGTTAACTGGACAGGTCAAATCGGGTCGGGCAGTTGCAACTATGGACATTGATTTTGAACGTGTCCGGGCGATTGGCAAACGAGCCAGAGCGTCGGCCAACGAAGTATTGTTATGTGTGTTTGATATCGGGGTTCACCGCTTTTTAAGGGATTATGGGCAGACCTTCGAAAAGGCGCTATTCACTAACATGCCGATTAACTTGCGTAAACCGGGCGAACAAACAACCGGGAATAAAATTGCGATTGTTCCGGTACAGTTAGCGCATGGCCGTAGTGATCCCTACATGCGGCTACGGCAAATCATCGTGAATCACCGGGTGGTGAAATACGCTGCGCAACAGGCCAGTCCGGCAGCGTTTAGTTACTACACTGTTATTATTCAATCTATCGCCTTGATATTTGAGGTCTTACGCCTTTCCAATCTAGCCAAACCGATTGCCAATCTGCTGGTCTCCAACGTGCCGGGACCGAGCGAGACGCGTTACCTAAAAGATTCTGAACTGGTCAGCAGTTATCCAGTGTCGACAATGACACCGGGCGGTGGGGTAAATATCACGTTGATGACTTATGCAGGTACCGCGAACATCGGTATGGTCTGCAGCAATATGAAGATCAAAACCCTGCAGCCGCTGGCAGACTACTGTCAGGAAGCGTTTGAGTTACTTGAAAAAAGCATCGATGATCCGACGGTCAATATCGATGATATTGGTGAGCACATAGCGGAAATGCCGGTGTCGATTGTGACAGAGACTTTAGACCAAGAGGAAATGCCGCGTCGCATACCAATAAACAAGGAGAAAGAAACCGCCTAGTTTTTACTTTGCTGCGCTTGGCGCTTTTTATCCGCTTCGTGTTTGACCCAGATAAAGGTTAAGTACATCTTGGTGGGGAGCGAGAGAGCCATGCCTACTGCAACACATACGGCACTGATGATAATGCCGGTAACGCCCATTTCTTCCATCGTTTCGCTGAAGTTGTGTAAATAAACGCCTAGAATAATCAGCAAAATACCGACTAGCATCATGCCCTTCAAAACGTTTAAAACCGTTTGGTTGTGCATCGTTAGCCTCTACCGTTCATGGAACTTAGGAAGAGACTAACATTACGCCTGTAATCTCACTTTGATCGGGATCATCGCTTAAGCATTTGTTTCTGCCTGATGGGAGACCCACTCGCCGAAGAGTTTGTGGTCCAGCAGAACTTGTTGGAAATAGTTACGTGCTTCAAAAATCAAATCATCTTGATGTGCTTGGAGGAGATCATTGATAGCTGTTTCGAAGGTTGTTGAGCGCCGGTCTGACCGGCAATGCGCCAAGGCCAGCGCCATCCCGCAGTAACGAGCAAAATCAGCGAAGCTTTGACCGACGGCTTTTTTGCCCAAGCCAATATCCTCAGGATCGAGTCCTACTTTTGCGTGATGTCGCGAGCGAATCAACCAGTGAGTGTCATTCCATTCCACTTCATCCAGTAATAAATCAGCTCGGCGTTGCATTTTTCGCTGACACCGGGCAGTAAGATGGGCTGGGTTTAAGCGGTTAACTGGGCATAGGTCGCGGAAATAGAGCAAAGGCGCAGCGAGACGTTGTTGTTTGACCTCCACAATATGACAACGTGCGAAACTCTGCATATCGTGTTGTGATTCAGGGCCGATTAAAAAATAGTATCTGGCCATATTAACCGATCCAGTCCCAGCATTGGTGCGGCCTACGATATCCAGTATTGGGTCATCCATATAGGGGGCGAAAACGTGTTCTAGCGTTGAGTATGTTGCAGAGTCTAGCTTGACGAATTTGTCTTCTCGCTCGCGGAATTTGAATCGACCTTGCTGCAGCTCTATCGCCTTAGCTAATGCGCTTTTAATATTGAAGTCTCTACCGCCAGCCGCTCGCCGGCAGGCTTTTCTGTAATACTTAGCCAGCTTACCCTCTGGTTCGTAATCGATGGCTTGATTGATTACGTTAGGGCTCTGGGCAACGTTTTGACACACTACCATGTAGCCATCTAAAAACGCTCGCATTGCGCTCTCGATATCGTGATCATTGACCGCTAGCTTGCCGTCGAAATTGTCGTCTGTTTGATATTCACCCTGGGTAACGCCTCGGCAGTGGTCTCCCGCGAGTAGTAGCGAGGTTAAAAAGCGCAAAATGTCCCAACTAGCATGTCCGACGCAGGCGTCATCAAAATCATTTGGGGTAAAAATGACAGTGTCGCCATGCGACCCTTCTTCGGTTAAGAAACCAAAATTAGCAGCATGACAATCTCCCATAACACAGACCAGTGGCAGTTGGCTAAATGCTTTAGGGATATTCAAGACATTGTCGGCGGCATCAGCGTAGAAGAGTTGCGCCGTACCTCGAAAAAACACAAAAGGGCTACGGAGCATTTTTTGATGTTTAGCCCGTGAATTTGCGCGGCGATGGCCGTCTATTTTTTCAATCTGGTTAGCGATAAAATCTATGCGTTGCATGATGGCTTTCTTGAGTTAACCCTGAGGCAATACTATCGAATATAGTCCATTCCTTCACCGCGCATAACGGGATAACCGAGATTCATCCAACCAAATACCCCTTCGTACAAGGTGTAGGCATTATCAAAGCCGCGCTCGCGCAACTGATTTACAAGGTGGTCGGATGCCGCGCGGGGGCACGAACAATAAGCCACGATGACCACATCCTTGGGCAAATCACTGACGACTTCGTCAACGTCTGTGTAATAGGGCATGGGCACAGCGCCTTTAATATGGGCTCTTTGCCAAACACTGGGTACCCGCGTATCCATTAGCATGATCCGTTTGCCTTCTTGTAAAGTTTTGTGCAGGTCTGCTGACATGACGTACATACCGTCTTTGACCTCGAATTCGGGATCTTCACCTTCAGGATTCAAAATATAGTGTTCTTTGGTCGGGTACTCTCTAAGTACTGTTTGAACCGGCTCCCATCCGTCTGCTTTACTGCGTAAGAAGGCTGTAAGGTTGTCAATGTCATCTGCAGATAAGAGGTTCTTCCACGCTTGCATCGGCGTGCCGTCGCGCCCTTCGCGAATGGCATAGCGAATGAACTCATCTTTGTTGTGCGATAGCGCCGATTGGTTAGCGAGTGCAGGGGCATTGATACCTTCTCCCTTTGCTCCATGACACGATACACAGTGCTGTGCGTATAGTTGGGCGCCTTTGTCGGCATCGCCTACTACCGTATTTTCAGATAGCCTGACGCGGTCAACGTCTTCCTGCCAAAATAACCAGTATGTTAGGTCCCATGCTTCATCTAGACTCAACGGTCCGCCGACTTCATCTAAATAACCCGCCATTGGTGTGCCCACTCTACCGTATGACAAAGGGCGCAAGATACTGTGTGGAACGCCTGACTCCAATAGTTGCTTGCTCTTCAGTGAAGGGGCGTGATCATTGGCATAGCCTTCTCTGTTTTGACCATGACACAAAGCACAATAGCGTTGATAGTTCTCTGCAGCATTGTTTGCTTGAGCCTCGGTCAATTGGCGAGGCGGCGAGATCGTTCGATAAGAATATTCTTCCGCTAGGGTTTGAAAAACTGAACAAAGCAAGACGAATAAAAAACTTAACCTGAGTTGCAATGTATATTCCTTGTTTTTTGTGGGGACAATTAATTAAAGCGCCGAAGCGTTGATAGTGTCAAACACGTTCGCCCCAACTATTGGCTGTTTTGGCTCTCTTACCCGCAATATTGAAAAGCTTTGCTAGCGTACTCCGCAATGATTGCCTAATGAGTCCACTACGCGACATTGTTCAAAAATAGAACCTCAGCTCATTGCCCTCTACCACAACCTCCTTTCCGAGGCGCGAGAATAGATTCTGTCGCCACTCCGCAGGGTCCAGTTCAATGGTCAAATCTTCATTGGCGATGGCATTTATGACGTGATCTTCAATTTGGGTTCGGTGATAGTCTAAGATGCGTTGCTTACTGCCGCCAATATACATTTGTAAGTATTCGATCGCCTGATTTGATGTGCCGGCCGTTAGAATATTCAGCGCCGATTTCATCGGGTTTGTCAGTAGCCCGGCAATAGGCACGGGTGACAAAGCATCAATGAGTTTGGATGTGTCGTTTAGCAGCGCATATTCGTCGTTTAGCAGAGCAACATCGTCTACGCGTATGTTATCGATGGTCAAGGTACTATGCTCAGACAAGTAATGTGGATTTGCTGATACGACAATGACCAAATGAGCACGGTATATAGGATTGGCAAGTACCCGTATTTCAATGCTGCAGAACAGTTGCAACTGAATGCGATCAGTACTGGTTGGCATACTAATCTCGCCTTGCAGTAATTTAAGCGATGCTTTACCCACCGGAACGGGGAGGGTCAACGTTTGTGGAAAATACCCAACAATTAATTGGTTTAACTCTTGCTCGGTAAATTGGTCATATTTCAGCTTACCCAGTTTTACGAGCAGCATCGCTATAGCGACTTTTAGGCGGTTTTTGAGAGACAAAGGGTGCCACGGAATAGACACAAACATCCTTTTTGAGATTGGTTCTAATGCTGCCAAATAATGCAATGTAAGTATCTGCTGTCAAGGACTATTTCGATGACGAAAGTTTGCGACTGCAGAATCCGTACTATACTAACACCAAGTGGTTGAGTGTTGGGGGGCATTAAACATGCGGCTAGGGTTATTGCTGATCTGTTGTCTGGCAATACCGTTCGTGTATGCGTCTGCCGCTCCGCAGCAAGTGAAAGTATGTTTGATGGACACCGACTTGTTTCCTTTATGGCGAGCTCCTGGGCAAGAGTCTGCACCTTTACCTGGTATCAATGTAGAGTTACAACACCGCATAGTGCAGTCATTAGGGTTGAACATTGTGTGGGTTAGAGCCCCTTTTCCTCGCTGCTTGGTTTTATTGAAGCAAAACGAAGTCGATCTGTTTAACGTCGCAAGCTATAACGCCGATCGGGAGCGCTATGGGCTTTATCCAAAGCGCAATGGCGAAATTGACCACTCGCGCCGTCTTAAAAGTGACAGTTACCACGCTTACACACTGTTAAATTCACCGCTACAGTGGGATGGTCAGCAATTCTCAAATATGGGCGAGGCGCCAATCGCAATCGAGATTGGTGCGTCTATTCGCAGTATGCTCAATGAAATGAATCTACCTGTATACGAGGTTAGTCGCGTGTCACAGGCATTTGGTATGTTGCAACGTGGGCGTGTTAGTGCGGTCGTAACCAATCGTTTCAATGGTCTTTCTTATTCCAATGAATATGTCAACGAACTATCACCAGCGGTGATGAGTAAATCGTATTTTATTATGATCGCCAAGCAGTTTTATGCGGAATATCCTCAGTTGGCCGAGCGAATATGGGACGAGTCAGAACGAGTGCGCATTGCCGAACACGCCAAATTACTCGAGCGATACTCAAGCACCTCGCATTGGTAACTCATTTCCTGCAGTTTGGAAGCATGCGCATGTGGGGCGCTAGATCTGCATCAAAAAAACGTCTGCTTTTAACAATCTTCTAACTATTTAGTTACCATCTTTGATACACTGGTAAGATGTCAGAGCAGTTGACCCGATTGCAGTAGGTAGCTTTTTATTATGCCAACACATTCGAATTCATTTGATTACATTATTGTCGGAGCCGGCAGCGCCGGAGCGACGCTCGCTGCGCGTTTAAGTGAGAACCCAGCGTGCCAAGTTTGTTTATTAGAAGCGGGTGGTAAAGATCGCAATCCACTCATTCATATCCCATTTGGTCTGTCACTTTTATCTCGCGTCGAAGGTGTCGGTTGGGGTTATTACACTGCACCCCAGCAATACCTGAACAATCGCAAGATGTTCTGGCCGCGCGGCAAGACGTTAGGCGGCTCAAGTTCGATCAATGCGATGTGTTACATCCGCGGTGACATACACGATTACAATGATTGGGCATCAGAAGGTGCAGAGGGCTGGTCCTGGGATGATGTCTTACCCTATTTTAAGCGTTCTGAAAACAATACCCGTGGCGGTGACGACTTGCACGGCGTTGGCGGACCGCTCAACGTTGACGATTTAAGAGCGACAGATGTGTTATCTCACCGGTTTGTCGATGCAGCGGAAGAAACCGGGTTTAATATTTTGGCGGACTTTAACCGCGAAGAGCGAGAAGGGCTTGGATTCTATCAAGTATCGCAAGTTGGCGGACAGCGTTGCTCGACTGCAAAAGGGTTCTTAAAGCCAGCGTTATCACGCACCAACCTGACGGTTATGACGAATGTCATGGTTGAACGGGTACTTTTGAAAGATGGTCAGGCGATTGGCGTTCAAGCGCGTGTGAATGGCCGTGTACAGCGAGTGGAAGCTAGCAAAGAGGTTATTTTGTCGGGTGGCGCTATCAATTCGCCACAGCTGCTGATGCTGTCGGGGATCGGGCCAGCTGAGCATTTGCGTGAGAAAGGTATTCATGTTCAAGTCGACCTGCCTGGTGTTGGCCAGAATTTGCAAGACCACTTGGATGCGATAGTGCAACATAAATGTAAAGCACGAGAGGGCTACGCGGTTGCGGTTACTGCGCTCCCTAAATACATCAAGGCAACGTTCCAATACTTGTTCCAACGCAAAGGATTATTCTCGTCCAATATAGCGGAAGCGGGTGGCTTTATGCGCTCGTCTTTGGCAGAGAAAGGGCCCGATATACAGTTTCATTTCTTGCCCGCTATATTGGAAGATCATGGGCGCCGCTCTGTCTATGGGTATGGATTTGGTGTGCACGTGTGTTGCTTGTACCCGAAAAGCCGCGGTGAAATTCGCCTGCGCAGCAATCATCCCGCCGACCACGCATTGATTGAACCCAATTACTTAAGTCATCCAGATGATCAAAAGGTGATGCTTGAAGGCATCCGAAAGGGGCGTGAAATTCTGGCCTCAAAAGGCTTTTCTGAGTTTCAAAGTACCGAGTTGTCACCGGGTCAAGACGTTCAGAGTGACAAAGCGTTGTTGGAGTTTATACGCGAAAAGTCCGAAACCATCTATCACCCAATCGGAACCTGTAAAATGGGGGCTGAAGACGATTCTATGGCAGTTGTTAATGCGAAGCTGCAAGTGCGAGGTGTTAGAGGACTACGTGTAGTTGACGCATCTGTCATGCCCAATCTAATTGGTGGAAACACAAATGCACCGACCATTATGATTGCAGAAAAAGCGGCGGACTTTATTCAACAAGCCGCTGCGGTTTAGATCATTGTAAAAGTATTAAAACTGCGTCGTAGGGGGGACCGCGTCACGGGAGCCCCAGACGACTTAGGGCTACCGATGAGTAAAAAGACTCACTGCACAGGCACACATTTCGTCGATGTGACTGCGGTCTGCGTAGATTCCATCGATCAGGAGGCGAGCGATGCCGTGCATTGTGCCCCACGTCACTTGCGAGAGTCGCAAGGTATCCTCTGTAGCGGGTAATAGACCTCTTTGTTGCCAGTCTCGGGTCATATCTACCTGATATTGAAAGCTTGGATAAGCCACGTGTTTGAGTGACTCAGTGGGTTTCGCGTTTTTCCATATTGTCCGACCAAACATCAGATCGTACAGTTGCGGATTGTCTGCTGCCCAATAGATATAGTCGCGGACAAACTGACTCAATTTTTCTCTATCACTAATATCTGCTCGATCGAATATGGTTTGCGCTTGCTCCCGCCAGCGCACAAAACCTTGCTCTGCCAGAGCACACAGCAATGCATTTTTATCTTTAAAATGGTGATACAGGGCCGTTCTAGATACGCCAACCGCTTCTGCTAGTTTGCGCAGCGACATTCCGTCAATACCCGACCGTTGCACCATCTCGGCCGCTTGCTGAACAAGGCTTTCGCGCAAATTACCGTGGTGATAGGACGTTTTCGGCGTTTCTTCTGCCATGTGTCACTCGAATAGTTAGTTTTCAATCATGATCATCAAACACTATCTTGACACTGTCAACATAAGTTAATATCTTGACGCTGTCTAGTTTGTTTGGATGCATTAAAAACAAGCTTTTTGTTCAGTCGTAACGTAACCACTCAGGTATGAAAGCGATTGAAGACACGAATCAAAAACGTCCAGTCATGACGCACAGCGTCGCCTAGACTGGGCGCGTTGTTGTGCAATAAAAAGCACTGTTTAGGCGCAACGATACAGAAGTGAAGTAGCAAACAAGACCCGTTATCTGCTCCACACAACACTTAAATATCAGGACCACAATATGCAAACTGAAAAGTCGAATCAGCAGCCACATCCCAAGTACCCGCACTTGTTCCGCCCTCTGGATTTGGGCTTTACGACCTTAAAAAACCGGGTATTGATGGGCTCTATGCACACCGGGTTAGAAGAATTGCCAAACGGACACAAGCGGATGGCGGCGTTTTTTGCAGAACGTGCGCGCGGCGGTGTTGGTTTGATCGTAACGGGAGGTATTGGCCCAAACGATGAGGGCGCTACGCACGCGGTCACGCGACGACTCGATTCAGACCAAGCAGTGCAAAATCACAAAGAAGTTACTGACGCTGTGCACCAAGCAGGCGGAAAAATCTGCATGCAAATCTTGCACACTGGTCGTTATGCCTACAATAAAGATTTGGTTGCACCTAGCGCTGTTCAGGCCCCCATTAATCCCTACAAGCCAAAGGCACTGGACGAGGCTGGAATCGAAAAGCAAATCGACGACTTTGTTTATACAGCCAAACAGGCGCAACGCGCTGGCTATGATGGTGTTGAGATCATGGGATCTGAGGGGTATTTTTTGAATCAGTTTATCGCGACGAGAACCAATCACCGCGATGATCAGTGGGGCGGCGAATACCAAAATCGTATTCGTTTACCGATCGAAGTTGTGCGCCGCGTACGTGAGGCGGTGGGTGAGCATTTCATCATTATCTATCGGTTATCAATGCTGGACCTTGTCGAAGGTGGCTCGACCTATGACGAGGTTGTGACATTGGGCAAAGCGATTGAAAAAGCTGGGGCGACGATAATTAATACCGGTATTGGGTGGCACGAAGCGAGGATACCGACGATTGCGACGAAGGTACCGCGTGCTGCTTTTACGTGGGTAACCGCCAAGTTTAGAGAGGCGCTGTCAGTCCCGGTCATTACCTCGAATCGAATCAACATGCCTGATGTAGCCGAAGAAGTGCTTGCACGCGGAGATGCCGATATGGTGTCAATGGCTCGTCCATTCCTGGCTGACGCAGATTTTGTCAATAAAGCCGAGCAAGATCGTGCTGACGAAATCAATACCTGCATCGGTTGCAACCAAGCCTGCTTAGATCATGTGTTCGACGGCAAAATGACCAGTTGTTTGGTGAACCCACGTGCGTGTCATGAGACTGAATTGTTGATTCAACCAGCGACAGACACCAAGCATATTGCGGTTGTGGGGGCAGGTCCCGCTGGATTGGCAGCAGCGACTACCGCAGCGTCTCGAGGACATAGCGTGACTTTGTTTGACGCCGACAGTGAAATTGGTGGTCAATTCAACATTGCCAAACAGATCCCTGGCAAAGAAGAATTTTACGAAACGATTCGCTACTTTGCTAAGCAGCTTCAGATCCATAAGGTTGATGTTCAATTGAATACCCGTGTTACTGCTGAAATGCTTAACGACGGCGGTTATGATGAAGTTATTTTGGCGACGGGGATTTCACCACGAACTCCAGCTATCGAAGGCGTGGACAACGACAAGGTCTTGTCTTATCTCGATGTAATTAAGTTGAAAAAGCCAGTCGGCAAGCGCGTTGCAATTATTGGTGCAGGCGGTATAGGTTTTGATACTTCTGAGTATTTGTCGCATGGTAAGCAAACGCCAAGTGTTGATATCCCGGCATTTATGAAGGAGTGGGGTATCGACATGAGCCTGCAGGCACGCGGCGGTGTTGAGGGCATGCGACCACAACCAGAAGCTTCTCCTCGTGAGATTTTCCTGTTACAACGGAAGTCTAGTAAAGTCGGGGCAGGTCTTGGGAAAACGACTGGCTGGGCACACCGTGCTGGATTGATGATGAAAGGCGTTAATATGATCGCCGGCGCGAGCTATGAAAAAATTGACGACCAAGGACTGCATATTCGGGTGAACGATGAGGCCCAAGTTTTGGAGGTTGATAATATTATCATTTGTGCTGGGCAAGAGCCTTTGCGCGCCCTAGTCGACGGTTTGAGTAAACCGCACCATCTGATCGGCGGTGCTGACGAGGCCGCAGAGCTGGATGCCAAACGCGCAATTGATCAAGGCACACGTTTAGCCGCAACCTTGTAACGTAATCACTGACTGTAGGGGTCTCAGCGCCGAGGCCTCAACAACAGCTGCGCGTTTTGTTGGTCAATCTGGAAATTGTATTGACTCAAGATATTCATACCCAGCAACCCTTGCGGGGTTAAATCAGGATCTTCTCCCATCATCCGCGATGGGATCACCATAACCGACACGTCGTCAAACGCTAACGGCCCCATGCTGACCGATTTGACTGCGAACATGGGAGCGTCAATGTAGCCGGCGGCCGTATTGACCTTGAAGACACCGATAAAACGAGATGCAACGTTGCGACTCAAGCGTGCCCACGCTGAAGCTGTGACAGCTGTTGTCGATGCGCCGGTATCAATCATTAAACGCACCGGGCGATTGTCTAACAGTATTTCAAGGGTGTATTGATTACCCAAACGATCGAGTGGAATGCGGGTGATATTGGTCAGGGCATCAGGCTCGGCAAAGTCTCGCATCTGCGCCGTTTGTTGGTCGGGCTCTTGCTCAGAATTTAATTGGCGTTGCAATATTTGCCGGATAGACGCAATAGCCGGATCGTCAAAAGGCAACCCTGCGAGTGTATTTTCCATTAATACTGCATTGGCCTGTTGGGCATACGCCTCAGCTAATAAGATCAGGTAGCGCCGCTCCGATGGGGCTATTTGGATCAGTGGTTCAAGCAATGCTGCCAGTAGGTCCCATGCGCGATCGAAGCGCAATTGCTCAGTGGCGTTTTCAAATAATTGTTCGATCTTTTCTTGAATAGATTTGCGCGTGTTATCGTCCAAAGGCAACTCCAACAGCGCATAGTAGTTGACCAGTGCCGTATTGAGAGGCTGCGTACGAGATACCATTTCAGCTTCGAGTAAGATCGCGTTGGTATCGTCGGGGTAACGTCGTAAATAATCGCGCAGTGCCACGGTTAACTGCGGCCAATCAGATTGACTAAACCAAGTGGTAAGTTGTTCGTACGCCTGTGCTTGGTTGTCCAAATCCAGGGCTTCTGCTGACGCTGGAGAGACCTGACGCGTAGGCGGTGCATCGGAAAGGGCCGACACCAATGTAGACAACGGGTCAGCATCGTCCTCGATGTCTTGCGCATCCAGTGCTACTTCATGTGCGTCAGAGGAATTGTCGGGCGTTTGAATCCCAGAATGCCACTGCCAAATATTTAAACCGACTGACATAAACAGCAAAATAGCGAGCAACGTGGTGAGGCTAAAGACACGCATGCTCATTACCCACTATTCCTCAGCCGAGACAGCAATTTGAGCACCACCGTAGGTGCGCTTGAAGATATCCGGCATGCGTTTTGGCATGCCACTGGATAGTGCGATACAGACAAATTGTGTTTTGGCGGTGAACACGGTTTTCTGCCGCTCTCGGCAGATAAATTGAAATTGACGGGTTAACATTAGGCGTTGATCACAGTCGATAATCCAGGTTGCACAGGCCAGTGTTTGGCCAGTATGACACGGCAACAGATAATCGATTTCATGGTGCTTAATTGCCATGCCACGATCGATGTCTTGGTACTGCTCAATGGTAAGGCCCAACGCATTGCTGTGTGACCAGGCCACTTTTTCAATTTGCGCCACATAGGCCACATTGTTGACATGCCCATAGTGGTCAATAACGTCAGTGCCTATTTGCCAGTCAATAATATGTGGCTTGGCATGCATCCAGGCTAATGTCGGGCTCATGCCGCTTTAACCTCGGGTAGCGGGTTGTTCTGCAGGCTAAATTGATCGTCCAACAATGCGTGCATGATTTGGGTTTCGCGTAGAATGATCGGATCGATAAAAGCATGTACGTCGCCTAACTGTTTAAACGCTGAGAAGCCCTCGGCCAAGAATTCATGTAAAGCCAGCACTCCTGCTATTTCTGCCGGTTTTCGGGCCATTTTGATCAATAGGTTGATGCCACGCACGTGAACCACATCAGCAAGCTGCAAGCCCAGCTTTTCAACGATTTCGATTTGTTCTTTGCGATCTTCCGCGCGCCCGACTTGGCGATATGCCAGCGCATAGGTTTCCGGTGTGATGTCCTCTTCGCTCAAACGCTCATGCGCGGATTGAGCCAACAAAGCGGTCACCATGTCTGTGTCCAAATCGAATGACAGCGCATTTAGGCGCAGGGCGTCATCGAGTGCGACCAAGGCTTTTTCTGGTAAAACTGCTGCTAGTTTAGGGATTACGCGAGTAAGATCCTGATCTCTCTGACTGAAATCTTTAGGTCCATATAGTTCATCCACGAAAAATTGCATTGCATCTGCGAATTTAGGCTGGGCTTGTAAATCGGCGTGAGTGATAAGTAAACGCCGACATTGCCATTCCTGTAAACGCTGAATACAGGCGAGTTGGTTCATTTTTATCGCCAATTCGCGCTTGGCATTAACACGGTAAATGTGTTGAATAATAGTGTCTGCTGAAAGTCCCACAGTGCTCAGTGAAAAACGTTATTTGCCTATAGGTTGGCGCAATCGCGATCCTATTACAAGCTTGGGCCGCTTTCTGGTACACTCCCGCGCATCCAAATCACGAGCTGTTTTATCTGTGAACAACGCCATAGCCACTGCCGCGCACGAATCAGAAACTGCGACATACTGTGCTGATCTGCAATATCAAGAAGTAGAGCAACTCATCGCATTGTTTAATCAGACGTTTGCCTACACCAACACGCGTTTAGTCAGGGGCATCGGTGAACCCATTTACCTGCCAGCTGACGAGACGACCGCATACCACCGCATTGAGTTTGCCCATGGTTTTTTTAACAGTGCCCTGCATGAGATAGCTCATTGGTGCATTGCTGGGACGGAGCGTCGAAAACTTGAAGACTATGGATACTGGTATTGTCCCGATGGTCGGACTGCGGTTCAGCAGCAGGCGTTTGAACAAGTCGAAATAAAACCACAGGCTTTGGAGTGGGCATTTAGCGTCGCAGCGGGACGCGAGTTTGGCGTTAGCACTGACAATCTCAACGGCGCGACACCGGATAGGACCGATTTTGCATTGCGTGTTTATGCGCAACTTGAGGCGTTTTTGGCGGCTAAGTTTCCTGCTCGAGCACAGCTGTTTATCCAAGCACTACAAGCGCATTACAAGAGTGCACCGTTGAGCGCACAGCGATGTTTGTCAGCCAGCAAGGATCTATCATCATGAGCATGACGTTTCGGTTGGGACTAATCATTAACCCCTTTGCCGGCATCGGTGGCGCCACAGGCCTGAAAGGTAGTGACGGTCAGGAGACCCGCGATCTTGCGTTAGCGAGAGGGGCAGAAAAACTCGCGAATCAGCGTGCTTTAATTGCGCTGAGACATCTTCAGTCACTCTCGTCATCTTGTGAAATTTACACAGTAGCCGGTGAAATGGGAGAAGATGCAGCGACGTCATTAGGACTTAATGTTCACGTTGTCTACACGCCTGCGTCGCAGCAAACTGAAGCTGATGACACCAAGCAAGCCGCGCAAAAAATGCTGGAGCTGAATCTTGATGCGCTGATCTTTGCAGGTGGCGACGGCACAGCAACTGATATTCACACCATTGTCGGTGACGCCATGCCGGTTGTTGGCATTCCCGCAGGGTGCAAAATCCACTCGGGCGTGTATGCGGTCTCGCCCACGACCGCTGGTAAATTATTGCAGCTATTGGTCAGCGGTGAATTAGTGTCGGTTCGTGAAGCTGAAGTCCGCGATATTGACGAGGATGCGTTCCGACAAGGGAATGTGATAGCGAAACACGTTGGCGAAATGCGTGTACCAGAGGAGTTGCGCTATATACAAGCCGTGAAAATGGGTGGCAAGGAGAGTGATGAACTGTTGATCCAAGATATGGGCGATTATCTGGCTGAAATATTCGACGATTATCCTGACACGTATTTTGTGATCGGCTCAGGCTCGACCATCACCGGAGCCATGGAAGCGATAGGCTTGCCCAGTACGCTTTTGGGGGTTGATTTGGTTTTAAATGGCGAGGTCATTGGCTCTGACTTGACCGCCGCGCAGCTGCTAGAAGCCTGTGCAGGTAAGCCAACTCGGATTATCGTGACATTGATCGGTGGACAAGGACATATCCTCGGACGCGGTAACCAACAGATCAGTGCAGAGTTGATCCGTCATGCCGGTATCGACAATTTGCTGGTGCTTGCCAGTAAACGCAAGATACAAGCATTGGACAAGCGGCCTATCGTCGTTGATTCGGGGGATCCTGCGTTGGATGCAGCGCTGCGCGGCAGTATTGAAGTCGTAACCGGATACAACGATCACGTTTTGTATCCGGTTACAGATTATGTCGAAGAGTAGAGAAATCAATGAGTGTATTTGAACATCAAATTGAAAGCATGGAACAAAAGCTGCACGATGCAGTAAATCTGGAAGACGACCACGAATTGTTTATCAATAGCTATTTGCATGGGCATTTCGATCTCGTGGTGAGTCGCGTAATGGCAAGTGCATCACCTGGGCTAGCAGTACTTGACGAGCAAATGAAAACCAGTCTGCACGCGGCGTTTGAAGACAGAGAACTCGAGCCGAGCGACCAAGACCGTGTTTGGACACTGTGGCAACAACTCGTAGATTTGGCTGCAAGGTAAGCGGCAAATATTTGCCTAATGCGCGTCGGGAGGCTGTAAAGCCAGCACTAGTAACGTCACGTTTTCTCAGAGTTGGTTACATTCGCCCATCTGGCTAGATTCTTGCAAATCTTCTGGCACTATTTATTTCAGGCACGAAGCGAGTACCATGCGAATTCAATCAGTCTTCATAACTCTTGTCAGTGGTGCACTGCTGTTATTGTCAGGTTGCGCTCAAGTAGACGATGCACAATCGTCGGCTCAACCATACCATTCAGTCTCTCCAGCGTTGGGTAACATTGAATTGCATACGCATCAATTGGCCAACGAGTTATTTAGCGGTGTCCGTCCAAGTCGTCAAGCGCGGTACGCTGTAGTCGGTTTCGTTCCAGTGGATACTATGCAATACGACTCACAGCAACAGCATCCACTAATGCTATTGGGCCATCAACTTGAACAGGGATTGATGACTGAGGCTTCTCGTCGTGGGTTTATCACTCAAGAGTTTAAGCTTTCGAGCGATATATTAATTAATGATCTTTCTGATCGAGTACTCACCCGGGACATTGAAAAACTCGCGGGTCTCGAATCAATTGATTTTTACATCACGGGAACGCTGGTTTATCAGCAAGAAGGGGCGGTTGTTAATGCGCGTATCATCAACGCCAGAAGCAATGATGTGATGGCGGCCGCGACGCGCTTTTTTCCTGCTGAGTTGTTTTGGCAAAGAGAGCAAGTCACCACGCGAAACGGGATGATTTATCGCACTGACGCAACCCTGTAAGTGATGTAAATGAGACTATGACACGACATAACCACGGTAATGCTATGAAATTATTTAAACGGCAAACACTCTTGCCAATGCTAATGGTTGCTGCTCTGAGCGGATGTTCGATGATGAGTTCAGAACAATCTGATGTCAGCATGCAAGATGTCAGTGATACGCGAGCCAGCATGCAAGTGGTGGATATCACCCAAGCCCCTAATGATACTTCCAGTTTTTGGAGTGATGAGCAAGACAACACGTCTGATAATTTCGGTACATTTGGTCAGCCTCCTGTATATTCGAGTGTTCAGGGAGCCTATAAAGGCCGACCTTTAGCCAAGCACATTGGGGATTACGTTAAAGTACTGACGCAAGATTTAGTCGGTAATATGGAGTATGTCACCACCCAAACGCCCATCGCGGTGACGCACTTCGCGCTACTCGATAGTGACCTACAAGAAACCAATCTGCTGGGTCATCAAATGGCTGAATCTTTTGTCCATGAACTGCATAAATTTCGCGTGCCCGTCATTGATTACAAGGCGACCAATTACATTCGCGTGACGAGCGATGGCGATTTTATGTTGAGTCGCGACTACCTTGAACTAAATGCTAATTTGCCCATGGAATATGTCCTCACTGGAACCTTGACCAAACATCAGGGGGGATACCTCGTTAATGCGCGTATTCTGGGGTTAGCATCAAAAGCGGTGGTAGCCAGTGCCCAGACACTGGTGCCGTTTTATGTTGTAGATGCACTCATCCCAAGTGAACGACAACAAGATGATATGCGAGATGGCGTGAAATTAACGCGAGGGTAATGACATGCTGCTAATCCGACGATTCATCCTGTCACTGCTACTGTTAGGCGGGCTATCAGGTTGCGCTATTACGGACGGATCTTATTATTGGTTTGACGAGGAATCGAGTGCTGAAGCGCAAGGCTCATCCGGCATTGAGCCTCAATCCTTGTCTTTGCAAGAGCAGTATGCGCTTGAATCGGGTCAAGCGGTAGCGCCGTCAATGGCAACCTATCGGCCCGATAGCCGCGATATGCAAATGCGTGATTCTAGTTCCGAAACATCAATACCCGCTGCTCGCAATCGTATGGGCACACTGTTTGAATCAGAACGCACGCACAAAACCTTAAAGGACTACGCCGAACAATTGGCAATGCAACTGATGGACAGAGCGGTTGGTTTAGGACCCAATGCGTTAGTCGGTGTGACTTCCTTCGTGGACTTGGATAGTCAACTCACGAATACAAATCCCGTTGGCAATCAACTGGCCGAGTACTTTATTGGCGAGATCCAACACTTTGGTGTCGGCGTGGTAGATTTTAAGGTGGCAGAAGAGTTGCAAGTGGGCGCTCGCGGCGATTTCGTATTTAGTCGTGAAGCCAGTGATCTGGCTACTGAGTTAGCGATGGACCACGTCCTGACCGGAACCTTGATTTATCGAAGTCAGGGAATTTCTGTGAATGCGCGTATTGTATCGCTTGAAGACCGCCGCGTAGTCGCAAGTGCAAATGTGATGATCCCTGATTTTGTGGTCGCCGATCTAAACCCGTACCTATCGCAACGCTAGTGTTTTATGCATCTCTTTTAGCTTCGCGCAGCACATATCTGTTTGGATTTAAGGCTGCTAACAACGCTTGCTCCATTGGCATAGGTTCACCGGTCAACTCACATACCAGACGTTCAGCAAGCAGTGGTGCGGTGGTAAAACCGCGAGAGCCCAACCCGCCAAGCATATAAGTGTGCGCTACCACGGCAGGGACTTGCGCCAGTGGTTGACGGCGCTTCTGCGTGTACTGCGCATATTGTTGCGCTTGTTTCTTAATATTGGGTATCGCACCAACTAACGGCAGGTGATCTGGGGTAGAGCACCTCACCGCCGCGCGCGCTGACGCTGACTCAGGCAGCGATTCGGCCCAGTCACATGCGCTCAAACAGCGCATATGTGTTTGCCTATTAGTTTGGGTTTCTGCCGCACGCACGCCAGTGTCCAAGTCCTGTTTCACATAGGTTGAGCCCAGTGCATGTCTGCCGTTAAGGGCAGGGGTTAAATAGCCTTTATGACACAAGACGGTTTTCAGTTCGGACAGTGGTGCCTGAGCTGGAATCGATTCGACCTGACCGCGCGTCAACGTCATCGGAATATCCTCACTGTGGGGAATGGTTGCCGCTGAGTGTCCGGAGGCTAGTACCACGGCGTCACAATCAATTTGTGTCGATTGTCCATCTCGAATGAAGTGAACAGACGTAATACCGCGATTAGTCTGGTGAGCAATATACTCACCGTTAAAAACCATATTGATGTGGGTCATCTGAGCCGCAGCATCAAACATAGCAGTGACAAGTTCAGGTGGAGACAGCCAACCCGCCAATGGGATAAATAAACCCGAGTATGGCAAATCAATCCCGGCTAGTTGCGCAGCGTTTTCTGCGTCTACCCCATGAATGACCTCTTCAGGCCAAACGTTTTGTTTGAGTAAGTTCTCCTGGCGCTGCTGTACAACGTCTGAAAATCCGAGTTGCAGAACTCCAGGCCAAGCATTCGCAAAATCGAAACCCCGTTCACTGAGTTCTTGATATAGCCGCTTGGCATACAGAAAACTGTTCAGTTGGACCAGGCTCAACATGCTCGCTTTCGCGTTAAGTTGCGGATACACCGCCGCTTGAGGGTTGCCAGATGCAGCGTCGGCGAGTGTATCGGCTTTGGTAATCACGGTAACCTTGACGCTACGCTTGGCAAGCGCATAGGCGGTGCACGCTGCACTGATCCCGCCGCCAACAATGACGATGTGTAAATCCTCGGGCGCTTTTGGCGGTAACGGCGTGAGGTTCCAGTATGGCGTGTCGGACAGCTGATAGCCATGATAAGCCTCATCGCTCAGTGTTCCCGCTAACATATCGCGTTTGCGACCGAAGCCTTTGCGCTTTTCTACTTCAAAACCTGCTTCCTGCAGCCCGCGTCTGACAAAACCTGCTGCGGTAAAAGTCGCAAATGTTGCATTTGCCTGACTCAGACGAGCCATGTGGCGAAACAATTCTGGCTGCCACATCGCCTGGTTTTTACTCGGTGCGAAGCCGTCTAAAAACCATGCATCAACCACACCACCACTGCCTTGATTCATGCTTGGTAGGGCGCTTAGGACATCGCCAAGCCACAAATCCAGCACGATACGCGTATTGCCCTCGGCATATTCAAATCGATGGCAGCCATCGATGTGCACCAATTTTTGTGCCAGCAGCCAATTGGCAAGCTGTAGTTCCTTAAATGGCTGTATTGCCTGATGCCAATCTTCTGGGCTTAGTGGGAATTTTTCTGTTGTGACAAAGTTAAGCTGTTTGACAGCAGAATGAGGGTGTTGGCGTCTGAATTGTAAGAATGCTTCGGCAGCGAGTAAAAAGTTTAGGCCAGTACCAAATCCGGTTTCGGCGATAACAAAATGACCTCGCGAGTGGTCCTGCCACCGCTCTGGCAATTGATTATTTTGAATAAACACATAACGCGTTTCTTCTGCGCCATCGTGTTTAGAAAAATATACATCATCAAAATCTTTGGCGACGGGTGTTCCGTCAGGTTGAAAATCTATTTTGGCAAAAGAGCGCTGCACAATTGTCGTTTCTATGTCACAGTAAATACCGGAAGGTTATGATAACGTGTTAAAACGAAAAATGCTGGCCGAACTGCGTTTAATCAATGCGGTTTTGGCGAGTTCCAATGCCAAAGAGCAGACCACTTAGTGGGTATAAATCATTAGACTATGCGCGTTAATTTATTCAGGTGAACTATGAGAAGAGCAGTAATTACAGGCGTCGGCATCGTGTCGAGCATCGGTATCAATCAACAACAGGTGACGGATTCGTTACGCGCTGGAAAGTCCGGCATCACATTTTCTGAACAGTTTGCAGAAATGGGAATGCGCAGTCACGTCTGGGGTGAGGTTGACATCGATCTGAAAGAGCACATTGATCGCAAAGCAATGCGTTTTATGGGTGATGCGGCAGGGTATGCTTATGTCGCCATGCAACAGGCGATTGCTGATTCTGGCCTAACGGAAGAACAAATCTCAAACCCAAGAACTGGCATCATTGCGGGATCGGGCGGTGCGTCTTCAGTGAATCAGGTGGCGTCAGCAGACATCTTGCGAGAAAAGGGCGTCAAACGAGTGGGCCCTTATATGGTGACTCGTTGTATGGGCTCTACTGTTTCGGCCTGCTTGGCGACACCATTTAAAATTAAAGGAATCAACTACTCGATCTCGTCAGCTTGTGCTACGAGTGCGCACTGCATTGGCAACGCGCTTGAGATGATTCAGTTAAACAAGCAAGACGTAGTATTTGCTGGAGGCGGCGAAGAGCTACACTGGACGCTATCGTCTCAATTTGACGCCATGGGCGCCTTGTCGAGCAAATATAACGACAACCCTGCAGTCGCGTCACGCACGTATTGCGCTGAGCGCGATGGTTTTGTTAGTTCTGGCGGTGGCGGTATGGTCGTCGTTGAGGAGCTTGAACACGCACTAGCGCGCGGTGCCACGATTTATGCCGAAATTACCGGCTATGGTGCAACTTCAGATGGCTACGACATGGTTGCGCCGTCGGGTGAAGGGGCAGTTCGTTGTATGCAGATGGCCATGCAGGGCATTGATGCCCCAATCGATTATCTCAATACCCATGGCACTTCAACACCGGTGGGCGACGTGCAAGAGCTTAAGGCGATTCGCGAAGTCTTTGCAGACAATTCACCACCCATTAGTGCAACCAAGTCACTTACCGGCCACGCCTTAGGAGCCGCGGGCGTCAACGAAGCTATTTACAGTTTGTTGATGATGAAGCATGGTTTCATTGCACCATCAATCAATATCGATAACCTAGATGAGCAAGCAGAAGGCTTGGATATTGTAACGGCAACGCGTGAAACTGAATTGAACACGATTATGTCGAATAGTTTTGGCTTTGGCGGTACAAACGCCACCTTGGTTATGTCGCGCTACCAAGACTAAAGAATACAGCGAGTGGCTATTCCCACTCGCACAATTCCTTCAACTGATCGATATCCAACAAGGTTATCTTGCCATAGTGGGTTTTTAGGTAACCTTGTTGTTCCATTTCCTTCAACAACCGATTTATCGTCTGGCGCGATGAGTTGATCATCATTGCTAGTGTTTCTTGAGATGCTGCGATTTCAATGCGCGTATGACCCGCTAGTCGCTGACCAAAATTACTACTCAGTAGGATGAGACGTTTGGCGAGTTGCTGTTTGAGGCTTAAGGTCGCGGTCGAATCAATAAAATTAAACGTGTTGCGCAGCCGCTGGCACAATAGTTGAGTGAAATAGTGATAGGTTTGGGGATATTGATTGAGCAAACGGTGGAAGTCGGCTCGACTGATAAAAGCGAGCAACGTCTCGCCATCGGCATGTGTGTCATGCGAACGTCCCAAACCGTCAAACATGGAAATCTCTCCGAACCAGCTGCCGACATCCAAGTAGGCTAAAACCATCTGTTTGCCACTGCTATGTAAGTTACTGACTTTAACACGCCCTTCCAACACGCAATGAAAACCAGTCCCTACGTCACCTTTGGCATACAATCTAGCGCTGTTATTCAATGATACCGGTTTGATCACCTCAATAAAGGCATCTTGCACTTCTTCGGTCATCGCGTTGAACCAAATCGTAGAGCGCAGAATCGTTTTATGATGAATTGATAACATTTTTGCTACAATGTCGTATTCGCGACAGTTTGCTGTTTTGCCTCAGCGTATAGTACTTTTATGCAATTACCAAGGTGATTTTACTATGAGTGTTAAAGACAAAATTTCAGCAGAAGAGTGGCAAATGCGTGTTGACCTTGCCGCTTGTTACCGCACCATCGCCCAATATGGTTGGGATGATTTGGTGTTTACCCACATTTCTGCGCGTGTTCCAGGACCTGAGCATCATTTTTTGATCAACCCTTACGGTATGTTGTTTGAAGAGGTGACGGCGTCTAGCTTGGTTAAAGTGGACTTGAATGGCAATAAAGTAATGGACAGTGAATATGATATTAACCCCGCGGGTTTCACGATTCACAGTGCAGTTCACGAAGCGCGAGAGGACGCAAAATGTGTAATGCATTTGCACACAACGGCAGGGATTGCGGTATCGGTTCAAGAACAAGGGTTATTGCCATACAGCCAGCAGTCGTTGTTTGCGTTGTCGTCGATGTCCTACCACGACTACGAAGGCGTTGCGCTAAATCCTGATGAAAAAGTGCGTCTGGTTAGTGATTTAGGTAATACAAACTTTATGATCCTACGCAATCACGGATTGTTAACTTGCGCTAGCACTGTTCCAGATGCTTTTCTGGCGATGTTTATACTGCAACGGAGCTGCGAAATTCAGATTCAGGCGCAGTCAACCGGTGTTGAGTTAAGACCGATTCCTGCGCCAATTTTGGCCGGTATTCAAGCTCAAGCAGAGCAGGTAACACGCTCGATGGGCGGTGCGCTGGCGTGGCCAGGTATTTTGCGCAAGCTCGACCGAGAATCGCCCGGTTACAAAGACTGATGCCATATCAGGACCTCAGTGAGTACCGTCGTTCAGCCCGCACAGCGTCGCTGTGCGGGCACTCGATAGCGTATTGGGTATCGCCTAAAGAGAACGCCAAAACGCTGTTGTTTATCCACGGTTTCCCGAGTGCCGCATGGGATTGGTACCATCAGTGGCAATTTTTCGCCTCTGATTACCAATTGGTGGCACTCGATTTACTCGGTTTTGGTCTGTCCGACAAACCCTATCCCCACAATTACAGCGTATTGGAACAGGCTGATGTTGTCGCTGAACTGGTTAAACACCTCGACCTTAAGCAGGTCAATATTGTTGCGCATGACTACGGTGATACAGTGGCTCAGGAGCTGCTCGCACGTGAGCAACAGCAGAGTCTGGGATTCGACATCGCGTCGCTCGTTTGGCTAAACGGCGGCTTGTTTGCTGAAAGCCATCGTCCACTGCCGACGCAAACATTGCTCAATGGGTGGTTAGGGCCAATCGTCAGTCGTTTGATGTCTAAATCGAGTCTGGCTAATGGATTTTCCCGTATCTTCGGACCACAGAGCCAGCCGAAGCAGAATGAAATTGATGCTTTATGGACGCTGCTTTGTTGCAACAAGGGCAAACGAGTGATTCCAAGGATTTTGGATTATATGAAGGAACGTCAACGTTATCGTCAACGCTGGGTCGATGCTATGCAGGACGCGATGCAGAAAGCTTCTTCAAAATCCGCTGATCGATACTGCTTCATTAACGGTGTACATGACCCGATTTCAGGTAAACACATGTTGGCGCAATTTCAGCAGATGTTTCCAGACACACCAACCGTGCCCTTGGAAGTGGGTCATTACCCTCAATTGGAAGCCCCGCAACAAGTCAATCAAGCTATTCAGGCGATTATTCAATCAAAATAGCCGGATTTTAAGTGAGATTTTCATGGCCATCCGATACACTTCCGGCCATGAAAATGCTCTATGATGACAATATGCCGTTTGCTAAAGCGTGCTTCGAATCCCTTGGGGATGCTAAGCCGTTTGGAGCCGGGCAATTAACGCAATCAGCGCTCGAAGAAATTGATGCGCTACTCGTCCGTTCGACCACCAAAGTCAACGCTGATTTAATCGCGAGTGCTAAGCAGCTTTCGTTTGTTGCTACCGCAACCGCCGGGTACAACCATTTGGACCAAGCGTACCTTGCGCAACGGGGGATAAATTGGTCCGCTGCACCTGGTTGTAATGCAGTTGCAGTCGCTGAATATGTCATCAGCGCATTACTGCGATATCACTGCCAGTTTAAAAACGGATTGACGTCTTTGCGTAATACTCGCGTCGGAATCGTTGGGGCCGGCAACGTCGGCACAGCGCTGGCAACGAAGCTAGACGCGCTAAGTGTCGCATACTATTTATGTGATCCTCCCTTACAACAAAACACTGACCCGCGCGAATTCGTTGACATGGAGGCGATTGCAGAATGTGACGCGGTCTGTTTACACGTGCCTTACATCACCGAAGGACCTTTTCCGACCGCAAAGTTGATTGACGCGGATTTTCTAGATCGACTGAATGCTGAACAAGTACTGGTTAACGCTTGTCGAGGCGGAGTGCTCGATGAGTCAGCTTACCTAGGTTGCGTTGCCAAGGGGAATGCACCCGTTCTGATTTTAGATGCGTGGCAACACGAGCCGCATTGCAATTTAGACGTCCTCGATCAGGTTCTATTTGCCACAGCACATATCGCAGGGCATAGCTTGGAGGGCAAAGCGCGTGGAACATTTATGGTATATGAGGCGCTGTGTAAGCATTTAGGCCAAACGCCAACCTTAAAAATGAGTGGATTTGTTTCTCCCCTCGACGAATTAAAACTGACAGAGGAACAAGTTTGCGACGATCAGCTGATATCTAGGATGATCTTTTCGATATATGATATTAGCGAGGATGATAGGATTTTTCGTCAAGCAATGGCACAATCCGACTCTGTTGCAGATAGCTTTGGTTATCTACGCAAAAATTATCGACAACGAAGAGAGTTTGCAGCACAAACGTTAGTTGTCGAGCAGCGCAATGAAAACCACCCAAACATTCGTGCATTGTCGGATTTGGGATTCAATGTGCAGACTCAATAACCCTAAATAGAGGAGCAAAACCACTTATGTCACAAGCCTTTGATGTCGCCGTTCTTGGGGCGACGGGTCTGGTCGGAAAGACTATGATTGAAATTTTGGAAGAGCGCGATTTTCCAATCGGTAAATTGTACCCATTAGCCAGTGAACGTTCAGCCGGTGGTACGATTACCTATAAAGGCGAAGAAGTGGAAGTCCTCAATGCAGATACCTTTGACTGGAGCCTAGTTCAGCTTGGCTTTTTCTCTGCGGGTGGCAGCGTGTCCGCGCATTTTGCGCCGATTGCGGCAGAAGCAGGGTGTGTGGTCATCGACAATACTTCTCATTACCGCTATGAGCCTGATATTCCACTCGTTGTACCAGAAGTTAATGCGCATGCATTAGCTGACTTTAGAAATCGCAATATTATTGCAAATCCAAACTGCTCCACGATCCAAATGATGGTGGCACTGAAACCAATTCATGATGCAGTTGGCATCGATCGTATCAATGTGTGCACATACCAATCTGTATCCGGCGCTGGCAAGTCAGCAATGGACGGCCTCGCTCAACAAACTGCTGCGCTGATGAATGGTCGTGAAGTCGATACCAGTGGTTTTAGTCGCCAGATTGCGTTCAATGCCATTCCTCAAATCGATGTTTTTCAGGACAATGATTACACTAAGGAAGAAATGAAGATGGTTTGGGAAACCCATAAAATAATGGGCGATGACACTATTCGCGTCAATCCAACTGCGGTTCGCGTCCCGGTTTTTTATGGTCACGGCGAAGCTATTCATATCGAGACGCGTCAGCCAATTGATGCCGAAGACGTAAAACAATTACTCGCCGCGGCGGAAGGTGTTACGCTGCATGAACAACGCGAAGATTTTCCTACACAAGTCAGCAGCGCTAGCGGCAATGATAGTGTGCATGTTGGGCGGGTCAGAAATGATATTTCTCATCCAAATGGTGTAAACTTATGGGTAGTATCTGATAACGTGCGCAAAGGCGCTGCGACTAATAGTGTGCAGATTGCCGAAGTTTTAGTAAGAGATTATTTATAATTCATTGTTAAAACTCATATTCTGTTCAATTTGGTCGATATAATGTTGACGCGCGAAAGCGTGTCAGCATTAAGCTAAGCCATTTAAAACCTTTAGCTTTTGCTAATTTTATGGCTACAGGTGCAGGTTCGGAGATTTGGAATACTAATTGCTTATCTCCGACTGGCTAATGCCGCTCGACAAACGCTGCGAGCGAATAGTCAGGATCGCCTACTAAAGTCGCTAAATGAAAAAGAATAAAATAAGGAACGCAATGAGACTGAACCGTTTGTTAATGATGAGTGCCGTATTCGCCATCGTTATCGGTGCGTTCAGCGACGTTAGTGCCCAATCCACAAATCTCATTATTAAAGGCCCAAGAGACGCTCAGGACCAATATTCTGGCGCGGTTTATGGTCCAATTGATGCGTCTGATACACTGTGGCGGATCGCCACTCGTTACCGTCAAAATCCTGACTTATCAATCTATCAGGTTATGGTTGGGATATATGAACTCAACCCAGAAGCTTTCGAACGCGAAAACCTCAATCTGTTGGTGGATGGTGCGATCTTGCGCTTGCCCTCAGAACGCTATGTTGCTCGTATTGATGTCGATCAGGCGCGAGAACGCGCAGAGAACGATGACAGAGTGCTAGCCGAATTAGCTAACAATCCTCCTACTGATGGTCAAAACCCAGTTAATATTAAACCACCCGTTGAGCTGGTGGAAAAATCCGACCTAGAGCAAACGGCAAACCAATTAGAACAGAAATTAGTCAGGCTCGACCAACAACAAGTTGAGCAGTTTGATATTTTACGGCAGCAATTTGCCGCCTCGATAGAAAATGTTGAATCGCTGATCGACGAAAATCGCAAACTGTTCGAACGTCTAGATGACGTCAATCAGGACTTAGGCAACCTGCGTGATCAAGTCAATGAACAAGTGCAGCCCCAAATCGAGCAACAAACCCTCATCACTCAGCAAACCCTTGAGCTAATCCGCGAGGATTTGGCCAAACAAAAAGCCGAAGAAGAGGCCGATTGGACGCGCCATTTAACCAGCCCAATTGCCATGATTGTTGGTTCGTCGGTGTTGATGTTGTTGCTTGTTGGCGGTGGTATTTTGTGGTTAGTTAAGCGCAAAAAATCTCCAGCTTCTGAAGCTGCGATGCCACTGGCGGCAGCTCCTGCTGTGGCCGCTGCGGCAAGCGCAACTCAGCCTGCAATGGACGATCTCAGTGATTCTCTAGTTGACGATTTAGCCACACCAGATGCGGACGATGATGATTTATTCAGCGACGATGAATTGCTGGACGATGTACTATCAGAAGAGCTTGAGGAATCTCTCGACGATGCCGTTGAAAATGAGCTAGACAGTTACGCTGACCTCAGTGATGAAATGCTGGTGCCGGACTCAGATGACAATGCCGATGACAGCTTGTTCGAAGACGACGATGATGATTTGCTAAGCGAATTAGATGATGTTGAGATGGATGAACTCGACAGTATCGATTTGTCTGGCGACGACGATATTGATTTGTCAGATGCACTCGAGGATGACGCTGAAGATGCATTAGCTGAGGAGCTTGATGAGGCGGCTGACATCGGTGACGATGCGCTAGACGAGCTGTTCGATGCAGACGAAATGGGTGACGTCGACAGTCAACTAGCCGAAGAGCTTACCAAAGAAGAAGACCTCGAAGCTGCCCTTGACGAGGGACTCGATGAAGATCTGGCACAGATTGATGATATCGATGAATTACTGAGTCAAGAAGCTGATCAAGCAATTAGTCCAGTAGACGATGATGATGAGAAGCCAGAAATAAGTATTGATGACCTGCTCGATTCTCCAGAGCCAGAGTCAGATGCGCCTGCTGGCATTGACGTCGATGTGGAAACCGGTGTCTCCAGTCAGATGTTGGATCAGTTGGGCGATGAGGTGGCATCTCAAAATGAAGCACTTGATAAAGTTACCGATGAGATCTTGAACGAGCTCGATCAAATCGAAATGATGCAAGGCATGTTGCCTGATGATGATATGGATGATGAAGAAGAACCGTCATCAGATGCATCAGAAGAAGAGAGCCCAGCAGTACAGCAAGATATTCAAACGTTAGATGAATTCGCCAGTGACTTAGACGATGTTGATATCGACGAGATGGCGGAAATTGAAGATCCCCTTTCAGATGATTTACTCAGAGAATTGGGCGCTGAAACCGATGATGTTCCTGACGTAGAAAGTGCATTAGTAGACGAGACAGACGCGCTAGCCGACGAGTTACTAGCCGAGCTGGAAGCCGACCAAGAGCCTGAAACCGATAGTGAGTCAGACGTAGCGGCCGAATTGGGCGAGCCGGGCGCAGATGATCCTGAATTAGACGTCGATGATGCGCTCACCGATGAATTACTCGCCGAGCTAGAGGCTGACCAAGAGCCCGAAACTGAATTGGATGTGGCGGCTGAATTGGGTGAGCCTGACGCTGTTGAGGACGATGTCGATGATGCGCTCACCAATGAATTGCTCGCCGAACTAGAGGCAGACCAAGAGCCCGTCACCGAACTAGACGCAGAGGCCGAATTGGGCGAGCCAGACGCGGATGATAATGAATTAGACGCCGATGATGCACTAACCGATGAATTACTCGCTGAGCTAGAGGCTGACCAAGAGCCCGAAACTGAGGTCGATACATCGACAGATACTGAGCTAGAGACTGAGGACGAACCCACCACCGAGCAAGAGCTCGCTGTTGACGATGTCTTCGAAATGGATGACATCCCCAGTTTAGGCGACGATTCTGCCGAAGTTGCGCTTGGCGAAACGGGTAGCACTGACTTTGACGATTCTTTGTTAGACGAAGCTGTAGATGAGTTTAGTGTCGAAGAGGATATTGCCGCAGATTCAGACGTTCCTCAAGAGTCTGCACCAACGGCGGATGAATTGGAGGATGTGCCGGGACTCGGTGATTGGCTCAATGAAGAATCAGATGAAGACAGCCTAGTATTAGAAGAGATTGAAGACGCTGATTTTGACGAGCTACTGGATAGCATCGACTCAGAAGTGGAGGGCAAACCCGAGCTCAAGCTGGACAACCCTGATCTCGATTTACAAGCCTTATTTAATGAGCCTTCCGCCGCTGATTCAGAAGAACTGGTCCTAGAAGAACCTGAAGCAGATTCTGTCAGCGAAGAACAAGATTACGTTGACGTTGATACCCTGTTAGCGGAAAGCAATGCTGACGATGGCAGTCAGGCTGAAGAAACCAGTTTGAACTTGGATGTCGCACTAGCCGAGTTCACCGGGACCAGCGAAGACGATGTGGTGGTTGATGTGGATGACGGTGGTGCTCAGGCCGCTAACCTCGATTTGGCACGCGCATACATAGAAATGGATGATCCACAGGCAGCCAAGGAACTACTCCAAGAAGTCGCAAATCAAGGCAGTGAAGAACAACAATCTGAAGCGAAAAAACTGCTCGATTCAATGAGCTAAGCTAATTGGCTACAACGAATTACCGTAACCGTTATCTTAAATAGCGCATTTGAAGCTCGTAAATACGACACCGCGTTTAACTACATCTCTAACATTTATCTCTTCGTCGATTATGGCTTGCCAGTCAATAGTCGTCCGACTAGCGTTGCTGCAGTTTAACTTGGTTAAATATTTTTCATGGATACGATTACTCGATCAACCTTAGTTCTCTGTCTTGTGCTGTTGTTCACGTTGCGCGTTGACGCAAAACAACAAAAACTGTTACCCAGTGATGGTAATGCTGAAGATCAATTTGGTTACAGCGTTGCCATTGATGGCAAAACGGTATTGGTAGGTTCAATTAACGCTGACGTCTCAGAGCTGAAGGATTCGGGAGCAGCATATATTTATGCGCTAGGTGCTGCCGGCTGGCAGCAAGAGGCAAAGTTGATTGCTGATTCGCCAGAGGCTGGTGATACACTCGGTGGCAACGTAGCACTTAGAGGCAACGTCGCTATGTTAGGAGCATCTAGAAGCGACATCCGCGCTGCAGATGCCGGGGCAGTATTTGTATTTGAACGAGACTCTGCCAATTGGATGCAACGTCAAATGTTAACCGCTCCTGACGCAAAGCAGGGAGATGCGTTTGGTCAAAGTATTGCGTTAACGACACGTTTTCTTGTCATCGGCGCACCGCGCGGCGATGCTCCGCTTCAGGACTCTGGAGCAGCTTATGTTTATCGCCGCGACGCCGATGGTTGGCAGTTTCAAACCAAATTAGTGGCTGCTGATGGCGCAGAAGGAGATTTGTTTGGAATCAGCGTGACCATTGATCACAATACTATTCTCGTGGGCGCAGATTTAAACGATGAGAAAGCTGAGAAGGCTGGGGCGGTTTATGCTTTTGTCTATGACGGTCAACAGTGGATACAACAGGCAAAGTTGATGGCAGAAGATGGAGCCGACACGGATATATTTGGTGTCAGAGTTGCGTTATCGGGTGATACTGCGTTGATATCTGCCCGGCGAGATGATCTCGAGGGTATTGGCGTCGATGCGGGCTCAGCCTATGTATTCGAGCGGGCGCAGGGCAAATGGGAACAAACGCAAAAGCTTATTGCGCCTGACGGTGTCGCTGATGATCGCTTTGCTCGCGGTGTAGCATTAAATACCGACATCGCATTGATTTCCGCCATGCATCACGACACCCAGGGCAAGGATGCAGGTGCAGTATACGTGTACAAAAAAACGCCAAGTGGTTGGCGATATCATTCGAAAGTTATTGCTAAAGATGGACTAGCGGAAGACCGTTTTGGTTGGAATGTTGGACTTTCGGGTACTACCGCAATCGTCGCAACGCCACACCGTGATGACCAGGGCGAATCATCTGGCGCAGCTTATATTGTTGACTTGAATCGTTAACAGAAACGAGGTCAAGCGGCCATTCAAGCAAATTCGCTGAATCTTGCTAGGTTAATAGGTCTGATCAACGCAAGTGCGATAGATTATGTTCAACTCTAAATGGATTTAGTCCATGTCAATGTCTGTTCGTCTGAAAGGCATTGAGCTACACTTGCTCCGTTTAGACTCAATCAAGTGAAGTGTTTTGCGAGTAGCGTTAGGTATCGAATATGACGGCGCCCGTTTTTATGGGTGGCAGAGACAACAGGAAGTAACTACGATTCAAGCTGAGTTAGAATCGGCGTTGTCGAAAATCGCTAACGCTCCGATACAAGTTCAATGTGCCGGACGTACCGACGCAGGCGTACATGCTACGGGACAGGTTGTACACTTTGATACCGATCAGATTCGTCCAGAGCGCGCATGGACGCTGGGCGCAAATGCTCAGTTACCCGATTCGGTGGCGATAACATGGTGTCATTTTCCAACTGACGATTTTCACGCTCGCTACTCTGCCACAGCGCGCCGATATCGTTACGTGATTTACAATGAAAAGTTACGCCCTGGGATATTGCGTTCTGGGTTGACGCACGAGCACCGCAGGTTAGATGAACAGCGCATGCACATTGCTGCACAGAGTCTGCTAGGCGAGCAGGACTTCAGCGCTTTCAGAGCAGCGCAATGCCAGTCGAATTCACCTTTTCGAAATGTCACCTCCGTGTCAGTCAAACGGCAAGGACGATATGTTGTAATTGATATTCAAGCCAATGCTTTTGTCCACCACATGGTTCGCAATATTTCCGGTTCGTTAATTGAGGTCGGCTGTAATGAAAAGCCTGTTGAGTGGATCGCACAGCTGTTAGCCGAGAAAGACCGAACAAAGGCCGCTGCTACGGCTAAACCGCATGGTTTGTATTTAGTCGATGTCACTTATCCAGAGGCTTTTGGCTTGCCCCGTCAGCCCATTGGTCCGCTGTTTTTGTATGATTGACTTCTAAGACCAGTTTTGTTTTTGAGCCGCATTGAGTTTATGCTCTAATACACGCCATAAACCGTGCCCCAGATTTAATGAGATACTATGAGTTGGATACAAAAGATACTACCTCGAACGCAAACATCGACTAAGGGCAATGTACCTGAGGGTGTTTGGACCAAATGTGGAGAGTGTAGTGCCGTTCTTTACAAATCAGAATTAGACAAGCAACTCGAGGTGTGCCCCAAGTGTGGTCACCATATGCGTATTACTGCACGTAAACGCATCGATAGTTTACTCGACCCAACGGATCGCTCGGAATTAGGTCAAGATCTAGAGCCTCAAGATATTCTTAAATTTAAAGATTCTAAGCGCTATAAAGACCGTATTACCGCAGCACAAAAAGCGACGAGTGAGAAAGATGCGCTGGTCGTTATGCGTGGCAAAATGAAAGGCATGCCAGTTGTAATTGCTAGTTTTGAATTCAGTTTCATGGGTGGCTCGATGGCATCGGTTGTTGGTGCGCGTTTTGTCGCAGCTGTAAATGAGTGTCTTGAGCACAATATGCCATTAGTGTGCTTCTCGGCGAGCGGTGGTGCACGTATGCAAGAAGCCTTGTTGTCGCTGATGCAAATGGCCAAAACCAGTGCCGCGTTAGCAAAAATGAATGAAAAAGGCTTACCGTTCATTTCGGTATTAACCGATCCTACCATGGGTGGCGTATCCGCCAGTTTAGCGATGTTAGGTGACATCAACATTGCTGAACCAAAAGCGCTTATTGGCTTTGCTGGCCCTCGAGTCATTGAGCAAACTGTGCGTGAAACCTTGCCGCCTGGATTCCAGCGCAGTGAGTTTTTGTTGGAAAAAGGTGCAATTGATATGATTGTTGACCGCAGAGAAATGCGCGATACACTGCATTCCATTCTCAGGAAATTGCACCGTCACTAATCAATGAATGCTACATTGAGTCATCAAGCGACAGCGAAAATGTCGTGGTCGCTTGATCAATGGCTCGCCTATCTTATGGCGATCCACCCCTCTGAAATCGACATGGGATTAGACCGCGTTTCGCGCGTTTACGACCGACTCGGGATCTCATTTTCTGATACCTGCGTGGTTACTGTTGCCGGTACCAATGGCAAGGGCACCACATGTCGCTTTATGGAAATGGCCTTGCGTGAATTGGGTTATACGGTTGGCGTATATAGTTCACCGCATATTAGCGATTATCGAGAACGCGTGCGGCTCAACGAACAACTTCCCGATGCTCAGGCATTTTGTGATGCCTTCGTGCAGATCGAGCGAGCGAGGGGAGAAGACACGCTCACCTATTTTGAGTTTGGTACCCTAGCTGCACTACTAATGGTGCATCAATCATCGCCTGATTACCTGTTATTAGAAGTGGGGTTAGGGGGGCGTCTTGATGCGACGAATATTGTTGATCCGGAGCTTAGTGTTATTACGAGTATTGGCATCGACCACCAAGAATACTTGGGCGACACCCGAGACGTCATTTCCGTTGAAAAAGCGGGTATTTTCCGGCCATCAGTACCGATAGTACTTGGCGACAGAGATACGCCAGTGCCAATGTTAAATGCAGCCACTCAGTGCCGTTCAGTCGTGTTGCATAAAGGTGTTAACTTCGATTTTACTGAAAGCATCACAGGCAACGGTCGATGGTCTTGGCATTCAGATTCATTGGCGTTTGAGAATTTGCCTGAACCTCAAGTTTTAAGAGACAACATAGCCACTGCATTGGCTGCATTACATCAATTGAACAAACTCGATGCTTTTGGTGCGCAGCCGGAGCGATTGAGCCAATTAATCGCAACCGTGAGCTTGCCTGGCCGTATGCAGCGGATCCGCCGTAATCCGGATTGGATATTGGACGTAGGGCACAATCCTCATGCGGCTGAAAAGGTCGCACAATTTCTGAACAAGTACAAAGATTCACAACCAGATGGAAAACTCTACATTATTGTGGGCATGATGAAGGACAAATCCATTCGTGAAACTTTAGGACATTTTAAAGCTCTAACACCTTATTGGTACCCGGTTGCTTTAGAAGGGAGTCGTGCGGCTTCCACTGACGAACTCGTGCTAGCGCTTCGCGACCAGCGCGTTGTCAAAGATTGCCTATCAGTAGAGGAGGCAGTCGCAGAGATCACACCAACATTGACTAGCGCCGACACAGTGTTGGTGTTTGGCTCGTTTGTCACTGTGGCAGATTTATTGACAATTGAGCGGCAACAACGCCTATAATAAGGGCGATTTTTATAGGGAGTTTTTGCGTGTCTAGCGCGTTTCAAAATCGATTAGTCGGAACCATTATTGTTGTCGCGTTAGCGGTTATCTTTTTACCTGATTTGTTAGATGGTGAAAAAGGTACTGCGCAAACGTCATTTGTGTCAGTTCCAGAGGCACCGGCGCAGGAGCCATTGGTTAGCCCGCAGACTTTTCCTAGTGACGAAGTCGCACAGGCCGCGTCACGTCCACTCGAAGTGGTTGATGAGCCAGTCGTCGACGAGGTAGCGAGTACACCAGCAAATAGTGATGTACAAACTTCAGAGCCTGCAAATGAACCGCTTGAACAAGCTGCACCTACCTTAGCTGAACAAACAACCATCGAACGTTCGTCAGAGGCTGAAGTCGCAAATGCGGGTTGGGTCATACAACTGGGCAGTTTTCGTCACCAAAAGAACGTGCGAGAGTTATTGGACAAGCTCGAAAATGCTGGATATCGGGCGTTTAGTCGTCCAGTTAATACAAGTGCCGGGCGCTTAACTAAAGTTTTCGTAGGCCCCGATCTTGAGCGTGATAGCTTGCAAGATGCGCTCCCTCATTTAAAAGAGCTAACTGGGCTATCAGGGAAAATTACGCAGTTTAAAGTCTAGTTGCCAGGCAGGCGATCTTTAAACGTTTCCTCACTGGTAATTCTGTTGGCTTCTGTTAGAATTCGCGCCATTCTGAATGGCTAGGAAATAGCTATCGCTATGCGGGAACGTGTTTAACCAATGAATTGGTTCGATTTCGCCATTATCGGCATCATTGCATTGTCGACCGTGATCAGTTTGATCCGCGGTTTCGCGAAGGAAGCCATTTCTCTCGCAGTATGGTTCTCTGCGCTTTTTGTTGCCAGTCAATTTTATCCCGACATTGCCATTTATCTAACACGTATTTCCGACGATCTTCTCCGCAATGGTGTAGCCATCGCGATTCTATTTATCTCCACACTTATCGTCGGCGCATTAATTAATTATGTTTTCAGTCAATTGGTCAAAGCAACAGGTCTGAGCGGCACTGATCGTGCGTTAGGCGCAGTATTTGGCGCGCTACGTGGCGTGTTAGTCGTCAGTGCACTGCTATTCTTTATGGATACTTTTACACCGTCAGCGTCCAGTACATGGTGGCAAACATCAATATTGGTGCCTGAGTTTGCTGTGATCATCGAGTGGTTCTTTCAGTACATGAAGGACAGTTCAAGCTTTTTAACTTCGGAACAAGTGGGTATTTAACATGTGTGGTATTGTTGGAATTGTTGGTAAATCTAGCGTTGCACAATCACTGTATGACGGACTAACAGTATTGCAGCACAGAGGACAAGACGCTGCGGGCATCATGACGATTGACGACAATATGTTCAATTTGCGTAAGGCCAATGGTTTGGTTCGAGATGTGTTCCACACTCGTCATATGAAGCGTTTGACCGGTAATATGGGAATTGGCCATTGTCGCTATCCAACAGCCGGCACGTCCAGCTCAGCAGAAGCACAACCATTTTACGTTAACTCGCCGTTCGGAATTGCATTTGCCCATAACGGTAACCTCACTAACGCGGCAGAGTTACAAAAAGATGTATCGCGCATCGCGCGTCGCCATATCAATACCACATCAGACTCCGAAATTTTGCTCAACATCTTGGCCCATGAGTTACAGCAATGCACAGACTCAACATTAACCAGCGACCATATTTTCAAGGTTGTCAGTAAAGTGCATACACAGATTAGAGGCGCTTACGCTGTTGTTGCAGCAATAATTGGACACGGTATTTTGGCGTTTCGTGATCCTTATGGTATTCGGCCGCTAGCCTTGGGTAAACGCAGCACGGAAATGGGGGACGAATACATGGTCGCCTCTGAAAGTGTGGCGCTAGATGCCGTTGGTTTTAAGTTCGTTCGTGATGTAGCACCCGGTGAAGCCGTTTACATTACTGAACAAGGTCAATTGTTTACTCAACAGTGTTCAGAACAGCCATTAATGTCTCCCTGTATTTTCGAATTCGTGTATTTTGCGCGTCCCGACTCATTCATCGACGGAATATCGGTGTATGCCTCGCGCGTAAATATGGGTAAAAAGCTTGGTGAGAAAATCAAACGCGAGTGGGCTGACAAAGATATCGATGTCGTTATCCCAATTCCAGAAACATCCATGGACGTGGCGCTACAAATCGCCAACACCCTAGACTTACCATATCGACAAGGGTTTGTGAAAAACCGTTACATTGGTAGAACCTTTATCATGCCGGGTCAGACCATGCGGAAAAAATCCGTGCGTCGCAAACTCAATGCAATTTCATCTGAATTCAAAGGCAAAAATGTATTGCTAGTCGATGATTCTATCGTTCGCGGCACGACCTCAAGCCAAATCATTGAAATGGCTAGAGAGTCTGGCGCGAAGAAAGTTTATTTCGCCTCAGCTGCACCAGAGATTCGTTTTCCAAACGTTTACGGCATCGACATGCCATCGGCTAATGAGTTAGTTGCTTATGGCCGTGAGATTGATCAAATCAGCGACCTGATTCAAGCGGACGGATTGATCTTCCAAGATTTAGGTGATTTAACCGAAGCGGTAAGAGAAGAAAACAACACCATTGAGCGTTTTGAAACCTCGGTGTTTGACGGTAATTATATTACCGGTGACATTGATCAGAGCTACTTAGAAGGTGTCGATGCAGCGCGCGGTGAGCAATCTAAAAAAGCGCCTGTGGTCCAAGCAGAACTCAGCAATTTAGACGTACATAATTTAGATAGCAACTAGGCCACGCTGAGGGTATTGCTAAAATATAAAAAACGCCAGTCTTAAGACTGGCGTTTTGCTTTTCAACATGTCGACATGACATGTGGGCACGTCATTCACATTATTAATGAACGTAAACGGGGCCCATTCCGGTGCTCCACAGAATGACGCTGGTAGCCATCAGTATAACTAACAGAACCAATCCACAGGTCACCACAGAACTAGAGTATATAAAACCTTTCTCTTCTGGTATGTGCATCATAATCGGCACACCAGAGTAGAGTAGATATACCGAGTAAGATAGACCAACTAGGCCGACGGCCATTACGAACCAAAGCACTGGATACAAAGCTGCAAAACCGACCATAAACAGCGGAGTAGCAGTGTAGGCGGCTAGCTCTAACGATTGCGTATAAGTTGGACTAGAATCAAATGCTTTGGCGAGCTCATGGGCAAGAATTGCCAGCGCAACCACACCAGCAACCAGTCCAAAGTACATACCAACAGCCATGACTAACGCACTTTCTTGGGTGAGCTTAATGACATCGCCAACCCCAATGCTCCAGCCAATGTGAGCGGCAGAATAGTAGCCGACGATCGATGGTATCAATGCAATGATACAAATGTGGCTGAGGGCGTAAAAATAACTTTCGTGGCGTTCATCTATTGTGTGCCATTCTTCTTTTGGGTGCGCGTAAATTCCCCACAAGTGATTCAAAATCATAAAGCGCGTTCTCCTTGAAATACTCAGGACTTACCTTTTTTTACTTAGATCGATCAAAAAACGATCGCGAATGTAATCAATAAATTAATATGTTTACAAGCTGTTAACATCAAGTGTGCTTGATGTACAAAAAGTCGTCAAGCATTGACCACATTTTTTTTGTGTATTTCATTCGGTTTTTGTATAGGTGTTGTAAATTCTACTAAGCCTAACTTCAGGCTTAAAAACAATTGATTTGAGTCTTAGATACTTAGGCCGATTCACTTATTTGTTCGTATCACTTACACTTAAAATGCTAGGGTCTGGGAAGTCGTGTTCTAACATGCAGATTGTGTTTCATATTCGTTTAACGCTTTTCGTTTTCGCGCTCGTTATTTCTGCGCTGTGCGCTAATGATTCGGCAGCGCAAGAAGAGTCAATAATGTCCGAGCAACAGGACACTCCCTATGTAATTGGCATAAACGATACCTACATGCATGCCGTTGGAGCGGAGCGAATCCAAGCCCTGTTTGATCAGATGTATCGCCCATTGGGTATCCAACCGCAAATCCAGTTTTTCCCCTCACGGCGAGCGCTACAAAAGGCCAACCGAGGAGAACTCGATGCTGAAGCTGGCCGCGTTAAGCGTGTTGCAGAGGAATATCAAAACCTCCTTATGATCCCAGAAGCGATGATTCGGCATGAAGTCGGCTTTTTTTGTTTGCGCGAAGCATTGTGTCAAAAGGGCGGGGAATTTCGAATCGGAATGATCCGAGGGTTCCGTTTTGGTCCGCATTATTGCGCAGAATACGGGTTGAATTGTTTGTTCGATGAAAGCCACGCACTGTTAGTTTCTGCGCTACAAAAACGCGCAATAGATTCTATTGTCGGTAGTAAAACGAGCACCTTACACATGCTGTGTCGTCAGGGCGTTAAGCAAGTTTATTATCGAGAAGAGCCCGACGCGAACGTGTTAAGTTTTCATCTAGTCAACAAACGTCACGCCGACAAAATTGACGCACTGAGCGCGTCAATCAGGGCTATGCATGCAGAAGATGTGTTTACCGAGTTTGACCAACAAAATGCCAAAATACCGGCTGGTTGTGAGATGCAGGTAAAACATTTAGCGAGTTTTAAAGTAGAGAGTGCGGGTTAGTCAACGCGCATGATGTTGACGCATCGGCTCTTAGAACACTAAGCGCCGCCGCAACCACCGCCACAGCCGCCACCACAACTTGCGCCACTGTCACCACTATCACTAGCTCCACCACCAAAGTTACTGTCACTAACGTTATCAGCCCAACTGGTAGAATCGGCACCGACCACAAAGCGAGAACTGTCATCCCATGCTTGATTGTTATCGTAGGTGAAGTCTTCGTGAGCGTCATAATAAGCCTCGCCATGTGCGTCTTCCATAAATAACAGCCATATAGGGAGGTAGGCAAATGTGTCTGAGTAGCGCTCATGGTGACATTTGTGCAGCGACTTCATTGTATCTCGGCGTAACACTTTTTTTCCATCTTCTAATTCGGAATGAGCCGGGAACAACGTATCAATCTCAGCTTGCAGCGCCGCAACGTGTGAACTAAACACTGCTTCAAGCTTATCTAATTGTTGCTTTTGGCTGCTTTCATCACCCCATTTAGTGGCAATTTCCTGTTTTACCCGAGCTGAAAAATCGGTCGCCGATTCCTCCGGCAGCTGACGAAACTCTTCAATAAAACCAAACAATTGGATTTTCACCGGCGTACTTTGTTTAGCCGCTTTGCGCTGAATGTTTACGTTGATTAAAAAACGTATTCCGCCTTTGCAGCCATCAACGCTCAGGCTGAGCGAGTCCAGCTGTTTTATCTCAGTCTTGTGCAGGCCATCGATTACCGCTTTCTCACTGACTTGAAGGTCTTTGTTTCGACCTTCCGCATCTTCATAAATGAGGTCACTATTTGCTATTACTGACACTAAGTCAGTAAATTCACAGCGTCTGAGAGCAATATTGACGCGCTGTAAAACCGACAGCATGACTTCTGCTCGAAGACGCTGAGTAGGCGTCATTTCGCCGCTAAACACCGACTTGAGCTTGTTAAACAATTTAGACGGTCTTTTTAAGATATCGGCATTCTCTTCAGTCAGATTGACATTAACGATTTGACTTAAGTACATCGTGTTTCTCCATAACTAATTTGGGACGTTAGTTTTCGCACGTGCCGCAAGAAGAGGCTTCCTTCGTTGATACAGTCTTAACCTGAGGCCAAAAAGCGGCCGAAGGATGACCAAAATACCGTTTATATTCGACCAATGTCATCGAATATTGTTTCAATTCGTTACTGGGCTGATCACTTGGTTGGTGATGAACAAAATGCCCGAGGTGCGTTTCGCAGAATGCCTGATAGCTGCGAGTAAACAAGATAAATTCATGCCAAACCTTGTCAACGCGTATCGATGGTGTAAGTACGGCATTAGATTGTGAACACAACCATAAAAAGCGCACAGTCTCAATGAGCCCTAATCGCGCTTGAGATTCATCGGCTTCCTTTATTTCAGTTGTCAGTTTAGCCATCAACAGCGGATTGTCGCAAATTAACTCATCAACCCATTGCTCGATTTGAGAACTAATGTCGGTGTTTTTGACTGTTTTCATAATGGCTAAATAGCCTAGCTAAACTGTGCCTGTAACGCCAACGTTTATAGGAAAGTATCAAGACGACCGGTCGTATTAGTTCAAACAACAATGACTCTTTTTGCGATAAAACGCCGTATCATTGTCTGACATTGTTTAATCATTCAGTGGTGATATGGATTCTTTAACACAAATAGCCTTAGGTGGTGCTGTTGGCTACGCCGTAATGGGAAGAAAAGTTGGCAAGAAAGCAGCGCTTTATGGCGCGTTCTTCGGCACTTTACCTGACCTTGATGTAATGATCTCATATGGTGGTCCGATAGAAGATTTCACCTATCACCGCAGTGCAACACATTCTTTGCTTGTTCACTTGCTCGTAACTCCGCTGTTGGCTTGGTTTATGACGCTAATACATCCCGCGACGAAGATTCATTTCAAACCTTGGTTATGGATGATTTTTGCCGTGCTCACCACACATGCACTGCTCGACAGTGCGACGGTTTACGGTACGCAATTACTGTGGCCATTGACAGAACATCCTTTTAGCTTTTCATCCTTGTTTATCATTGATCCTTTGTATACCTTGCCATTGCTGATAGGTTGGCTCATCGCTTTGATAGCCTCCTCAACGTCGTCCTTTGCACATCTTTCAGTGCGTTACGCGTTGGTATTAAGCTCGATTTATCTGTTGTGGTCATTTATTGCAAAATGGCATATCGATACATTGAACCATAGTGCTTTTGCAGCCAAAGGTATTCAGCCTGAGGTGTATGTCAGCACACCGGCACCTTTTAGCACTTTTTTATGGCGGAGCGTCGCCATAGACGATGGCCAATACTATGAGGTTTTTACGTCAGTATTCGATCAATCGAGTGAAGTATCACTGAATAGGTACAGTCAAAACGATGAACTCTTAGATGACATCGCCAGTGAATGGGGGGTTCAGCGGCTCAAATGGTTTACTAAGGGGGCGTATGGTGTCAAGCAAGAAGGGGATGATATCTTAATCACTGATTTGCGTATGGGGATAGAGCAAAGCTATGTGTTTACCTTTAAAGTGGCCACTTTAGTCGAAGGTAAGGCGCAACAGGTCCCCGTTGAACATTTACCCCGTCGCCCAGAACTAGATGATATGCCGTTAATCTTGCGAAGAATAACAGACCCGTCTGTCGCACTGACACCAGAAGCGAGGGCAGAATAGGACCATATGTCATTAGATGCTATGGTGGGTGGGTCAGTTTCGTCCGTGCTGTAGACGGTCAGATTTTAATCGGGAACAATGGCTATCGAACTTTTGGGTATTTCGGGTCAGTCTTTGTTGATACACCTAGTTGCATGAACTTTCGTCAGTTGAGGGCCTAGTTTCATTGGTCTGCATAGGCGCTATTAAACAGCTGGATATTTGTTACATAATCTACCCTTTTCTTGCGTCGTCAATTGGTTACACTCTACCGAGACTTAACAGCAGAGTGGCAATGTCACATACAGGTTTGTGCAACCATTGATTGAACAAGAACACAGCCAATCACTTTCTAAGGTGATTGCTCTTATCGGCGGTATCCTTGGTATCGTGCTCAGCATAGCGGTTTTCTCAGGCGATAGTAGCGGCCGCGTGAATCTGCTGTACTTGCTGTTATTGTTTGTTGGCATTCCTATTGTTGGTGCTCTGGTGTCGCTCATAGGGATTGCACTTAAACGTGGCGCAGGTTTGTCAGTGATATTGAGTCGCTTGCCCATTTGGACACCGCAGCAGAAACGGTTTTTGACAACTTTGCAGCGCTCGCAATTAATCAAACCTTGGCTATTTAAACAAAGCCAGCAAACCGCATTGGCATTCGCATTTTCAACACTGATAGTGTTCTTGGTTATGTTGCTCGCGACAGATGTCAATGTCGTCTGGCGAAGTACATTGTTAACCCCGCAGCAGCTATATTCAATACTCTCAATAGTTGCTCTTCCGTGGTCATTTTGGGATGCTGCGCAGCCCTCCATTGAGTTAATTGCCGCAACTCAAGATAGTCGCTTATCAGCACACTACCAAGATCCTGTGCGCTATGGTCAATGGTGGCGTTTTTTACTCGCGACTCAATTGGCTTATGGCATTCTCACTCGGCTACTGTTATTCGTCGTTGCTCGCATTTGGTTGAACGTTTCACAGCGCGACACTGCGGGTGAACCAGCGGTTACCGTAACGGCACATATCAAAGCTTCAGACGTTGGAGCCGAAGGGTTAGCAAACGATGTGGTAGTAGACTCGGTACCAACAGCCGATGCCTTTATCTTGTGGCACGACATTCCATTGTCGACGCTTGCACATCTGCATGTGCAACCTGGGTTTGACGCGATCGCGCCGAACAAATGGGTAGCTGCAGATAAGCTGAACCCCATATCGGACTTCAATCGGCCGCTGGTGCTGGTGAAAGCATGGGAGCCGCCGCTGGGAGAACTCGCGGACTATTTGCAGATGTCGGCCGGGTGCATTGTGATTGTTAATTATAATGAAGATCAAATTTTGCCGATCAAACCCATGCAGCTTGAAGAGTGGCGGCGTTTCACACGAACCCTTACAGGGTGGACTTTATTTGTTGATCCACAATGGGTGCCGAGTCAATGAAAACATCAACTCCAATTTTTGCCGTCGTTGGTCATCCGAATAAAGGTAAATCCTCAATAGTGTCGACTCTGTCACAGAATGATGCAGTTGAAGTATCAGGTGTGAGTGGCACTACTAAGCATGCTCAACGCTTTGACGTAGAGACATCGGGAGGCAGTTACGCGCTTATTGATACTCCGGGATTTCAAAGACCCACAAAAGTACTGAATTGGTTAACGCAACATTGCAACAGCGTGAGTGAACGGTTCAATACCGTAAAGCGCTTTGTCAATGATCCTGCGTGTCGCCTCGATTTTGTCGATGAAGTAGAGTTATTGCAGCCAATCGTTGATGGCGCGGCAATTCTCTATGTTGTGGATGGTTCACGTCCTTACGGTCCTGAATATGAAGCTGAAATGGAAATCTTGCGCTGGACCGGTCAGCCATCAATGGCACTGATTAATCCGATTGAGAGTGACGATCATATTGAGCAATGGCAACATGCTTTAAATCAATATTTTAAGTCCGTGCGGGTGTTTAACCCGATGACGGCAGAGTTTGAAAAGCAGATAGAATTACTGAAAACGTTTGCGTTTTTAAACCTCGATTGGCAGGTGACGCTAGCCGCGATAGTTGACGCTTTGAGTGTCAATCGACAACAGCAAGCTCAGCAAGCACTGAGCATATTGAGTGAGCTGTTAGTTGATCTCTGCCAATATCAATATTGCCAAAAAGTACTCAGTGAGCAGCAAGCGAAAAAATTAGAGCCTATCATCAAAACGGCTTATCACGAGTGGATGACGAGACGAGAGCAGCAAGCCGTCGAGGCGCTGCTTAACGTCTATCGCCACGCTGGTACTCAAGTGGTGTTAGATGGCATCGAATTACCGCCGGATTTGTTTGATACTGAAAAATGGTATGCTTGGGGGCTAACCAAAACTCAGTTAACCCTTGCTGCCGCAGCTGCAGGTGCAGTGGGCGGTGCCGCTTTAGATGTGGCACTGGTCGGCCACAGCTTGATGCTGGGGGCTATCGGTGGCAGTTTGATGGGAGCGGGTGGGGCTTGGCTGAGTGCGGATAAATTGCTGTCGATGAAGATTAAAAATTTGCCAATGGGCGGACATCAAGCCTGCGTTGGGCCAATAAAAATCCCAAATTTCCCATATGTAGTAGTGGGAAGGTTTGTTTACATGTATCGTCAAATCACAAAGCTGACGCACGCGAATAGGCGAGTACTGACAATAACTGCACATGATTTTCAACAATCATTAAGCGATTTGTCAGGTGACGATAAAAAGCGTTTGCACACCGCGCTTGCCAAGCTAACGGCACAAAAAAATGTAGAAAACCTCCCAGACGCACTAGCGCCTTTGCTCTCTCACTAATTCTCTACCGTGTTGAAAGATATAACACCGGTATACGCGTTTAAGAGAGCTCTTCGACCAAAAAATCAAACACCGCTTTCACCCTTCGGTTTGTTCTTAGTTCCCTATGCACAACCAGCCACAGGTCGGTAACAAAAGGCGGGTGGTTGGGTACAACTTTAGCTAAGCTGGGCTCTAGTGTTTTAGCCTGGTCCGCAAATATCCCAATACACAAACCTTGTTTTACGAGCTCCCACTGCACGATTCGGTTGTCAGATATAAAGGGAAAATTCTTTTTAGTCAGGGTAAGGCCAATCATTGCCAGTCGTTGTATCATCATCTCAACATTATCAAAGCCCACAAACTTCGCGCTTGAAAGTGACTCGATCGTTGAAGGGCTGCCAATGCTGTCGATGTAATCTCGTGTGGCGTAAAAATTAGCGGGGACGGGGGCTAGCTTGCGAGTAATTAGGTCTAGTTCGGTCGGTTCAAAGCCTCGAATAGCGATATCGGCCTCTCGACGGAGTAAGTCGCTAGCATCATTTGCAGCCACAATTTCCACCTCAATCCCTGGGTATATTGCGTGCAGTTTTTTGACTAATTGCGGCAATATAAAGACAGATGCATCTTCGGTAGCTGAAATGCTAACGCGCCCCTCGACTGACTGTGATTTACCTGATGCAATCAAAGCTAATTGGTTGGCTGCGTCTGCCATTTTGCGCGCACATTCAAGTAATTCCTCACCATTCGGTGTGAGTATAAGGCCTCGCCCTTTGCGTTCAAACAAAATCAAATTTAACTCATTTTCGAGCTGGTTAATCTGCCTACCAACGGTCGGCTGACTTGTTTTCAGCGCTTTCGCGGCAGCTGATAGGGAGCCTTCTTCTGCTGTTATTAAGAACGCGCGAGTTCTATTCCAATCAAAGTTGATACTTTGCCAATTCATACATTATCGCATATTTAAAATGCATATTTGGTCATTATCATGCAGTTATGCATGCAATACAATGCGCGCCTTCCAGTTAGGGGTGCTTCCAAACAATGGAAGTACCATTTATTAGAAAGGAGTAATCATATGTTGTTCAAAAAAGAGCTTTGCGCTTTCGTACTCATCGCGGCTACAACCGCACCATGCGTAGCTGCAGATTTTCAATTTTCGGTAGGGGCAGGCTATCCCTTTTTTATCGTGCCTGAAGTAGCTGTTTTGACGCGGGACAATCAACAAAAGTGGACATTAAATTACAAGGCAGGCTTGGATGATGGTTTTAGTCTGGCCTATGAACACAGCGTTGCAGCGAACAACAAGCATGCGATAGGCCTTGTGGGGGGAACCATTGGGGTCATTGACGATGAACCAAAATGCAATGAACTAGCTACTGCGGTTGCTTGTATCGTCGCCAGTATCTTTGATGAAGAAAGCGTAGACGGCGTCGCCGCAAGTTATAGTTATTATTTCAATAACATGTCCTCCAGTAGCACCTTTATAAAAGTTGAAGCTGGCTGGGGAAAGTCACGAGACACCGAACAAAGTGAAAGCGTGGCCTCTATTCGCATCGGCTACCAGTTTTAACTAAGGAGGCATTTGTATATGAGTAATGCATCTAATTTTTGGAATTCTTGGGCGCAACGTTATGCGAAGCAACCGATCCCAGACCAAGCCGTTTATGAAGAGAAACTTAGACGGACTCAAACGTTCTTTGGCAAATCGACGCGTGTTTTGGAGTTTGGCTGTGGTACAGGTTCTACTGCGCTTATCCATGCGCCCTTTGTCGAACATATTCATTGCATTGACTTTTCAGAGAATATGATTGCCATTGCACGGCAAAAGGCAGACTTAGAGTCGATTGAAAATGTGAGTTTTGAGGTCAATACACTTGACGCATTCGATGCTGAGCCCCAATCATTTGACGTGGTTTTGGGACTGAGCATTTTGCACTTACTTGACGATTGGCAAGATGCGCTCAAAAAGGTACACAGTCTCTTGAAACCCGGGGGAGTGTTTATATCGAGTACACCTTGTTTGAGTCATATTTGGTGGCTTAGATATGTGGCTGCCGTATTTCAACCGATTGGGTTAATGCCTCAATTAACCTTTTTTACGCAATCAGAACTAGCGTCTTTGCTTGAACAACAAGGATTTAGCGTAAACCACATTTGGCAACCGAAGAAGAAGGGGGCTGTTTTCATTATTGCGCAGAAACCAGAGTAATGCCGAGTGGGTTGAATGTGTTTGGTCCTGTCGAAAGCAGGGTAAAAAAAGCAAATTAGGCCGACTGTTGTGAATATAAAACAGACCTCCAATTGCCTCAGAAAAATTAATTCAGAAGTGAGTGCTTCAGTGTCTGGCTCTTTTAAGCCATAGAACCATAAAAGTCAGTGAAAAGTCAGAAAGACGTCAGGTATTTGAATCCGATGTTATTAAATTAATCAATTGTTTAACCATATTCAAATAGGACAACCAATGAAACATATTCGTCTTCCCGTTATGCTACTGTTCTCGATGGTAACGATGAGTGGCAAAAGCCATAGTCAGGATATATCTTCAGCCCCTGTAAATCCCTATCTCGGGCAAAAGCCACCAGGATTAACGCCAAAACCCTTTGCCCCCGGTATTGTAAATACAGAAAAATGGGGCGATTCTGTCGGTTTTTCGCCTGATGTGAACACAATTTACATTAAACGATGGCGGCATTCTCGCGACGTAGAGCAACCAGAAAGCCATGTTTTCAAGAATGTCGATAATCAATGGCACAAGACGGTGATGCCAGACGACATGTTGAAACCATTCTATTCGCCAGATGGTAAAATCCAATATCACAGGTCGAAATATAGAGAGCATACCGTGGATGGTTGGTCTGAATGGAAAAGTCTTGGTCCACACTTTGAAGAGGTTCGAATCATGGGTCTCACAGCATCAGCTAAGGGTACCTTGGTGTTTGATGAAAATGCCAGACACAAGGATGGATATGGCACGCTTTTTTATTCGCGACTGATTGATGGCAAACGCGAGGACCCGAAGCCGCTTCCAAAAGAGATTAATACTGGCAGATGGAACGCCCACCCTTTTATTGCCGCCGATGAGAGCTACATACTTTGGGACGGTGAGCGAGCAGATGGTTACGGGGAATCCGACCTATTTATAAGTTTCCGGCAGAAAGATGGTTCCTGGGGTAGTGCGATCAACTTGGGTAACACCATCAATACTGAAGTTAGAGAAGGCGGTCCAACAGTATCACCAGACGGAAAATATCTTTTCTTCAATAGAATGGTACCGCGCAATGATGACAGTGGGCAACAGCAATCAGATGTATTCTGGGTCTCAACACAAATCATTAAAGACCTTAAAAATAGCCAATAAATACATCGCAAGGTGAAATTCAACAGCGCACGATGGTCCGATTTTCGAGCACTGCGTCAACAGTGCTCGCATTAAGCGCTATTCCGATTCCGGTGCGCTAGCACCATTGCCTGAAGGCTTGTTGGCTTTTGGTACTACATTGGCACTTTGGATAATTTCTCTGGCGTCTGTCGTGAGGGTATTATTGCCGTTTAGTAAATCATTTAAGCTACCATTCTCCGCATCGACCAGCCCGAGCTCACGCAACATCGCATCAACAACGGGTGCATTGGCTCTGTAGTTTAGAGCCGCAGATGTTACTTGCTCAGCTATGCCACCTTGACGTTGTTCGGTACCTGATTCCGTTACCATTCCACTCGCGCCATAGCCTTGTAAAATCTTAATGCCCTCAATGTTCTCCAATGGCTTGACCGCGTGTTCCACTATCTGTGGCAATACTTGCAGGATGGCTAAGGATTTTTGCAACTCAATTTGTTCGATTTTCAGTGAGTTTTCGGCTTCATACATGGCTTGTTTACCGGCCGCTTCAACAGCAAACACTTTCTCGTCGGCCTCCGCACGCAGCTTTTTAGCATCAGCAGAAGCTTTCGCTTCGGTTAAAATAGCTTCAGCTGAGTCTTCTGCCGCCGCTTTCTTCGCTTGTGCTTCGACCGTAATGCTCACGGCTTCTCGCTCAGCTTCTTTGGTGGCGTCAATCACTTCAATTTCTTTGCGCCGATTGGCATCTGCCACTAAACGGGCGGTTGTTACAGCTTCTTCTTTCTCGACCTTGAGTTTCTCTGCTTCGGCAGCTTTGGCTCGTGCGGCAGATTCCTCTTCGGATTTAACCGCAACAGCGATTTGTTTCATTTGCTCTGCAACTTCAACTTCTTGTTGCTGTTGAATACGCGCTTGCTCAAGCGTTTGCTGTTTTTGAATTTGCTGTGTTTCAATTTCTCTCGCTTTTTCGATTTCAGCCGCCTCTACCGCGCGTTGCTTGGCAATTTCTGCTTCGCGCTCTTCGCGTTCTTTCTGTTCACGTTGTTTTGCAATCTCTGCTTTCTGATCTTGGCGTTTAAACGCCAATACTTGCTCTTGCATCAGGCGGGCTTCCTCTTCGTCTCGTTTGACGTCGAGGGATTGCTTTTCAGCTTCAAGATTTCGCTGCTCTATTTTGATGCGGTTTTCTTGCTGAATATCGTTCGTTTCTTTGCGCTTTTCTTCAATGATCTTGGCCAATCGCGCACGACCTTCCGCATCAAACGCGTTGTTTTCATTAAAGAAGTCTAGGTCAGTCTGATCAAACCCAGTCAAACTTACCGACTCGAGCTCTAGGCCGTTCTTTTCCAAATCGTTTGCAACGCTCTGTTGTACTTTTTGCACAAAATCGGCCCGCTGTTCGTGCATTTCGGTCATCGACATTTCGGCAGCGACTGCACGTAATACGTCGACAAATTTTGATTCCATCAATTTTTTGACTTCTTCGGCGCGGGTTGTACGGGTACCCAGTGTTTGCGCTGCCATTGAAATGCCATTGGCATTAGGCGCCACGCGTAAGTAGAAGTCTGCCTTGACATCCACACGCATTCTGTCTTTGGTGATTAGGGCGTCTTTTTGGATCTTCTCAACTTCAATTCGTAACGTATTCATGTTGACGGGAATGATTTCGTGGACAACGGGAAGGACTATTGCACCGCCGTCTTTTATCACTTTTTCACCACCAAGGCCGGTTCTCACAAATGCCGTTTCCTTGGTCGCACGCTTGTAGAGTCTGGCGAATATGATGCCGATAATCAGTAGTGCCAGTACCGCAATACCGACAACGATCAGTGTCATCATTAGATTATTTGGATTGACTGTTTCCATGTTGTTTTCCCTAAGTTCCTATATGTACCGAGTTGCCAACCAGCATTTCGGGCCCTTTTTAACTAAAATCACGGTGTCGCCTTGGTTGAAGACTTCTTCTGCTTCAATTGGCTCGGCTAACAAGTAGTGTGCTTGATTGAATTGATCGATGCATTTGACTTCTGCCGGCGATCCAGGTTTTGCCACGCCTAAAACGATCTCCGCCGTTAGGCCTTCAAACTCATATTCGTGCATGGCGCTGGATTCTTGTTTAGGCAACAATTTTGCGACCGAACTTCCTAGTCTCGCGGTCAGAAATAGTCCGATAATGATAGCGGCTACTAAACTTATTGCGGTTGGCGGTAGGCTGCCCATTAATGAACCGCTAGCGAAGTTAAATAGATAACCGGATAACCCGAACAAGGTCAAAAAAAGAATCAGCCAGATCATCAGCGGCAAACGGTCTAAACACAGCCAGCTTAATGATGAAGCTACGCCACCCTCAACGTTGGCATCGGCACCGACTTCAATCGGGGATATATCATCTAGAAAGCTAAGCAGGCTGAGGCCAAAGAGTACACCAAGTAACTCCAGCACGAATAAAGAGATAACGATGCCAACGGCAATTGAAAACCAAAGGTTTTGGTCTAAAAAAAAGAATGAGAACATACACTACTCCCTGTTTTCATGCGCCGAGTGTTCCTTAACGACGCGTAATTTTTATCATGTCACGGATATCAACGCCAGTAGAGTTTATAGAAAAAAGCAATTTGATCATGCCAGCGCTGCAGTAGCGGTTGTTAGGTGGGCTCCACAGGGTTATCGGCGACAAATTGTTGTAATTCTGGAAAGAAATCCTCGAAGTTGCGGTGCAGTGCATCGTAGTGCTTTTCGATGTCATTAAAGCTTTGAGCGAAATCATTGGTAAAACGGATCCGACGCGCCACGTGACCGATTGCGGCTTTGACACCTTCGATTGGTTGATAGCCCGCTAAGCTGTTGTGAGTAGTCATATGACCAACAACTTGCTGCATGCGTGGTGGCATTTGTTCGATGCGTTGGCGAAGCAGCGCATAACTATGTTCAGTAAAGTGTTCGAATGAATTCGTGTGATAACAGTCCCAACAATTGATCAGAAAGTGGTCATATAAGATATCCAGAGCGACAGGGGCAAAGCGTCTGTGCTTGCTAGCAAACAGCAGAATGGACGCTTTGACCGCGGGGTGATGGTCGGTGAATTTATCAATTTGGTTATGGTTCGCTAACGCTTGCCGTACTGCATGATTGAGGGCGTGAATATCTACGCCGCGCCGAAAATCACCAAGCAAATTGCCGAAGTGAGAATCTGCTGTAGGTTGAGCAAAATACAAATGCGCGAGGTAATTCATACGGTTTGTTTTGGTACTGACATAGCCCTTATTTGGCGTCGATGCTCGGACATTCAACCCGTTAAAAGTGGTATTTCACTAACAGGTTCACGTTGCGCTCATCGGCGAACGCAAGCCCAAATTTGTTGGTCCAGAACACATATTCAATGCCCAACTTGAGTTTGCCATCGGTTAAACCAATGTGTGGTGCAATGTCATAAGTGAGTTGTGACGTGAGATTGAATGATGTTGACCGCGTTTGTTCAGGAGCCGAAGCCCAATCCAAGAAACCACTGTAATCGAGGGGGCCAAGCGGGATACTCCAGACGAATGTCGCTTGGTAATTGTCATCTGTGCGTTCATTGTTGCGCGCGTATAAATTGAGCTGAAAAAAGTTGAACCCTGGCACGGTGAGGTCACTGCCGATACCGAATAGGTAGTTAGTAAAGGAAGAACCTGTACCGTCGGGGTTGGAACGGGTCCCCATTTCAACTTGTCCGGCGAAATAAAGAGTTTTGACGAAATTGTAGTGCACATTTTTCAGCTTGTAGCGCGCACCGATTTCACCATAAGTTTCGTTTGTGCCATCGTCGTATTCTAAGCGATCGACAAACGTGAAGGTGTTACCCCACGAGAGTCCTGCAGCATGCTCGAGCGTCAATATTTGGCGGTCATTGTCGCCAACTTGATAGTTGCTGCCATTTAGATATGACAGACTAAAATCACTCCAGTTGGCGGCGTGGGATGTTGCTGAGAAAAGCAATAAAAGTAATACGCTAAATGTCGACGCTTTCATTGACAACTCCGATAGGCGATTGCTGTCTTAGTGTGGTTCAAGACTGTTAATATGTACAATTAATACATTCCTGCTAGAACGTATTTTTGGCAGCAAGTTTGTTGTGAAGAAGGGCTAAGCGACGTCATTATAGTTGCAATTACCAGTATCGCTGACAGGCTAGTACGGGTTAAAATAGCGAAATCCGTTCGTAAGTGTTTTTGTTATGAGTTACCAACAGCTACTGCAACCTATTCACACTTTTTTGCATTGCCAAACGCCTGATCACTGGATCGAGCAAGCCAGAGATCCAGCGAGTTTGCCGGTATTACTGGTTGATCATGCAAACTGCGAATTAAAAGCAGCGCAAACCGCGATGCTGTTGTTGCGACGCTACGCGGTCGACAAGTCAAGTTCAGAAGCCTTACTTGCATGGTTGAAGCCCTATGAAGATTTTGTTTACCGCAAGGTGGGCAATGGTGACTTTCGTGAGCACGTCAATTTGTCTAAAAAGTTGATCAGTAAATCGGGGTTTGAACATGGCGATGAATTGATCGATAAAATGGTATTGCTCATCAAAGAAGAGCTGCACCATTTTCAACAGGTATTGGACATCATGCATAGCCGTGAAATTCCATACACCAGTCTAAACGCAGGCCGTTACGCCAAAGGTTTGATGAAACACGTGCGTACTCATGAACCTGCTAAGCTCATCGATACCTTGATTTGCGGTGCATATATTGAAGCTCGCTCGTGTGAGCGCTTTGCTAAACTCGCGCCCTTTTTAGATCCTGAACTTGAGAAGTTTTACATTTCCTTGTTGCGCTCTGAGGCTCGTCATTTCCAAGACTATTTGAGTTTGGCGGAGAAAATTCACGGCAGTTCACTAGCCGAGCGGATTGAATTTTTTGGGTTGGCTGAGGCTGAGCTTGTAAATGAGCCGGACAGTATTTTTCGCTTTCACAGTGGTCCCGTAACGGGAGAAATCGCGCTTGACACTGTGGCCTAGCGCGATAGTCAATTTAGTGAGCGTGTCCGTGGCTGTGACTGCCACCCGATGACTTGATACCCTGTTTTGAGGCTTCGTAAAAACCACTGGCACCGTGCTCAATGAAACCTAGGTTAGTCATTTGAGTTAAAAAAGGGTCAGTGTGATCATCGCCAATATCAGCAAAGTCTGTCGCGTAATAGTCATGGCGCTGTGCAAAGAAATCCTTAACGTCTTTTGGGTTAGTTGCAACGTGTTGCAATTGCCACGTCTCTTTCCCATTCGGTGACTGCCAAGTGAGAGATTCCATTAGCTTTAATTTAGGGCGCCAAGAAACTACCATTTTTACGTCGCCAAATGTACCAGTGAGCGTCTGAGTTGATTCGCAACCATCACCCGATTCACCTGTTATTGTCATTTGTGCTAACAGGCTGTCGGAAATCAGTTGATAACGGTGAGACCAGTCTTTCTCAGTTTTGCCGTGTACTGATTCACCAGGCTGATATTCGATGGTGCGTTGATAGTGGTCAAACATACGAAACGGCTTGATACGTTCACCCGCAACACGCTGCCAGAGCTCTGTTATTTCAGTTTGGGGGTATTGATGTGCGACTTGGTTGTCGAGTCGCCACAAAATGAGCTCAGTGTGTTTTTGCTGGCCGGTGGTATTGGTTGCGGTAATCGTATATTGAGCACTAAGGTTCGGCTGTTCGTCTAAACACGTCATCTGCGCTTGGACGCTAATACTTAGAAGGCTGATAAAAGTCAGCATAAAGGCTTTAGTCAAAATATTTTTCATCATCATTTTCTCATTTGATCGCAAGAGCCTCCGCTACTGGAGGCTCTGTTAATCTCAGCGACAGATATACCTATACCTGTGCTGTTAACTCACATTGCTTATTCAACAACTGCATCGGCTTTGGTCACCATGTCACTGGCAAAGGCCATGACGTGGAACACCAAGCTCTGTTCGTTGGTACCATTAACCAGCACTGCACCAGGACCTTTTGCGTAGATGCCAATATCTTCACCTGAGTGCGTTTCAGAACTCAGAGGGATTAAGGCTTCTTGGTGGAATCCGGTTGATTGTGTATCAACGTCGGTTAGGTCTTTGCGACCCGCATCTGGGTCAAGTGCATAGGTCGCGTCGGCGTTGGTTTCGTCACCGAAGTCACGGAATCCACGGCCGTTTGTATAGCCCAAAGTCGTGTAGGGCATACCATCTGCAGCGGTAGCTGGCTGATCTGAACCTACGCCAACGACTTTACCTAAGATTGGGTTACCACGTTTTGGATAACCCGCAATGGTAAATACGTGACCATGGTCAGCCGTAACAATAATCAGTGTGTCGTCATCGTTAGTAAGCTGATCCGCCATTGCGATTGCATCAGAGAATGCGATGGTGTCAGTCAACGCACCATAGGCGCTACCGGCATGGTGAGAGTGGTCGATACGACCTGATTCAACCATCAAGAAGAATCCATTTGGATTGTTGTCCAATACACCAATGGCTTTTTCAGTCATTTCAGCAACTGACGGTTCACCCGCGATGTCATTCCCGCGATCTGCTTCGTATTGCATATGCGATTCATTGAACAAACCGAAAATGCGATTGGTTGTTTCAGTATCGATTGCATCAAAGCCGGTTTGGTCATACACATAGACACCGTCACCGTATTTCGCTTGCCATTCTGCAGTCAAATCACGGCCATCAGTGCGGTCACCTTCCGTTGAGCTCGCTGCATCAGGGCTGTTGAACGCCGGATCTTTGGGTAAGAAGTGGCGACGACCGCCGCCCATAGCGACTTCGATACCATCGACATCTAAACCACTGTAGCGTGCTTCTAAGTAGTCTTCGAAGTTAACCAATTGGTCGGCAATATCGATACAGCCGCCAGTGATTGCCTCAGCAGGCATATCGGAAACGTCTTCCCAGTTGCGATCCGCTGATTTTGCGTAGGTAGCAGCAGGCGTTGCGTGCGTGATACGCGCTGTCGAGATTATGCCGGTTGACATCCCTGCGATTTCTGCAATCTCTAGCGCACTGACTAACTCATTGCCTGCAACTGTAGAGCAGTCACCGCGGTTAATATCTTCGTCAACGCCAATGGTGCCGACGTCGGTTTTTACACCACTCATCATGGCAGTCATGGTACCTGCAGAATCAGGTGTTTGTGCGTCAACGTTGTAGGTTTTTATCAAGCCTGCGAACGGGAAGTTGTCGAAACTCAACTGGTTTTCTTCGCCGTTTAAGCCTTTCATTTGGCCTTCAAGGATACGCGCAGCTGTGACAGTTGAAACACCCATACCGTCGCCAACGAACAAGATCACGTTTTTAGCATTGCCGCGAATCGATTCGAGTGTCGTTGCCATTTCTTGTGCTGATTCAAACTTGTACTCAGTCACAACGTTGCCATCAATAGAAACCGATTCTACCGCATTAGCTTGTCCTGTAGCTGATTGCCAAACGGTTTTTGCTTCTTCAATTTCCGCATTACCGGCCATGAACCATGCATTATTCAAGCTGGTCAAAATTTCACCGTCGTTCACATCAGTGACACCTGGTGCACAGACATAGCTAGTTGAAGTGATCTCATCAGCGCTGAGCATTCCATCGCTGTTGAGATCCAAACCTGAGTCGAATTGAACACCACTATTTGGACAGTTTGCATCGCCTACTTCAAGTTGGGTTTGCACCGTTAAGCTGTTCAAGCCATTATTTCCGTCAGAGCCGTTTTGTCCGTCAGAGCCATTTTGTCCGTCTTGACCTGGAGCGCCATCTTGACCGGGAGCACCATCAGCACCGGGAGTGCCTGCAGGGCCTTGAGCACCATCGTCACCTTCCAGGAAACAGCCACTTAGGCCTGCGACAGCAATAGCAACAATACTTAGTTTTAGTAATTTCATTTTTCTACTCGCTTACTCTTCAATGAGACCTAGTGATTGGTTAATCAGGTGGAATACCACGTTTTGCTCGACCACACCTTGAACTAGCTGAGAGCCGGGGCCAGAGGCGTGTAGCGAAATATCTTCGCCAGAGTGCGTTTCCGAGGAAGTAGGAATAAGGGCTTCTTGGTGGTAGCCTGTTGATTCGGTATCAACCGTAGTTAGGTCTTTACGGCCCGCATCGGGGTCTAATCCGTACGTCGCGTCAGCGTTAGTTTCATCACCAAAGTCGCGGAAGCCTCGGCCATTTGTATAGCCCAAAGTCGTGTAGGGCATACCATCAGCAGCCATTGCAGGGTCTTCTGAACCAACCCCAACGACTTTGCCTAGAATAGGGTTACCACGCTTGGGATAACCGGCAATCGTGAATACGTGACCATGGTCAGCTGTCACCAAGATTAAGGTGTCACTTGGGTCGGTATTTTCGTATGCCATTTTCACTGCTTTGGCGAATTCAATCGTGTCTGTCAACGCACCGTAAGCACTGCCTGCGTGGTGAGAGTGATCGATTCGACCGGATTCAACCATCAAGAAGAAACCTTGGTCGTTATTGTCAAGGATATCGATCGCTTTGCCCGTCATTTCACTGAGTGATGGCTCGCCGGCGATATCGTTACCGCGGTCTGCTTCGTATTGCATGTGTGATTCGTTAAATAGTCCAAACACGCGCTCAGTAGAGGCTGGGTCTATCGCGTCGAAACCGGTTTGATCGAATACATATACGCCATTATCGTATTTTTCTTGCCATTCAGCCGTTAGGTCACGACCGTCTGTGCGATCGCCCTCAACCGAGCTTGAGGCATCTGGACTATTGTAGGCTTCATCCTTAGGTAGGAAATGACGACGGCCACCGCCCATTGCGACTTCGATCCCGTCTACGTCAACACCTGTGTATCGGCCTTCGAGGTAAGATTCGAAATTAACCAACTGATCAGCGATATCAACACAACCTTCAGTTACGGCATCTTCTGGCATGTCAGAGATGTCTTCCCAGTTGCGGTCAGCTGACTTAGAGTAGGTTGCTGCAGGCGTCGCATGCGTGATGCGTGCAGTGGAAATAACGCCAGTCGATAAACCTTTGATTTCTGCAAGTTCAAGTGCGGTAATAACCTCATTACCCGCGACTGTAGAGCAGTTACCGCGTTCAATATCTTCATCAACCCCGATTACCCCAACGTCCGTTTTTAGGCCCGACATCATCGCTGTCATGGTGCCTGCGGAATCTGGCGTTTGAGCGTCGACGTTATACGTTTTGACTAAAGCCGTATGAGGAAAGGTTTCGAAGCTTAGATAGCCTTCTTCACCGGGATTGCCATTCAACTGACCTTCGAAGATACGAGCAGAGGTTAAGGTAGAGATACCCATGCCATCGCCGACAAACAAGATTACGTTTTTCGCACGTAAGCTGTTGTCTACATTGAGTTTACTTGCAATTGTTGATTGAGCGCCCGTGTACCAAGCGTTTTGGCTCTGGTGTTCAGGGATGACGCTAGCGTGCATGCTTGTCGAGATCGCTAACGCCAACGCGCTAACGGCACCTTTCCACATCAGTTTCATTGGTTTTGTCCTATAGTTTTTTGTGATGAATTGACTGTGGAAGCGTGGGTCTCCACAGCAAACGCTACGAGACTAGGCTTGGTTTGTGACAAAAACTTGAAACAAATTTGAAGGATTTATTGACTATTTATTACTTAAAATTTAAGGATTTATGACAGGCTTTTGATGACGTGGCTTACAGCGTGATCAGTTTGAAAAAGCCAAATTTTCTAAATTTAATTCTTGAGGTGTGGCGACTAACACACTGCCTTGGTCGTACCAGTCACCCAAAACAATGCGCTTAGCATCGTTGCCGTTGGCTGTTAATTGGTGCACCGCGGGACGATGAGTATGGCCGTGGATCATCACTTGAACCTTATGTTTTTCAAAGGTTTCCAGCACAGCTTCCGGCGTGACGTCCATTATGCTATCAGCCAGACGCATTTTGTTATTCTTACTTTTATTCCTACCCCTGTTCGCCAAATAACGGCGTAAGGGTAATGGCAGTGCCCCCATAATACCTTGCCACCATTTGGTTCGAGCTCGAGCGCGAAACTTCTGGTATTCAATATCTTGTGTACACATTTCGTCACCGTGCAATAGTAACGTAGGGGTCCCATACAGATCGATGACGGTTTGTTCGTCGAGAATAGTGAAACCGGCTTTATCGGCATATTCTTGGCCGATGGCAAAATCTCGATTGCCATGAATAAAGTACACAGGGGTGGTGTCCGATAGGCGCTTGAACAAGCTTGCTATATGGGTGTTAAACGGCGTGACATTATCATCACCTAACCATAACTCGAACAGGTCACCTAGTACGTATAGGGCGTCTGCGTGTGGCGCCTTATCCCGCATGAAGGTTTCAAAGCAGGCCGTTATCTCTGGAAAATCTTCGCCAAGGTGAAGATCAGAAATAAAATAGGTAAATGCCATAATGCGTCCTACAACAGCCTATGTGAACAAGTGTAATGAATTAAGAGAAAGGCTTTACAGGCAAACGAATTCGTGTTCGCTTACCTGTATAAAAGTGCCAGGATTACGCCGAAACCGTCACTGAGTTAATGATAATTGGCTCTTCCGGAACATCTTGATGGAATCCGTGATTGCCCGTTTTCACACCAGCCATTGCATCAACTACGTCCATGCCGTCGGTTACCTCACCGAATGCGCAGTAGCCCCAACCATTCATGGTTTCGCTTTTAAAATCCAAGAAATCGTTGTCAACAGAGTTGATAAAGAACTGAGCTGTGGCACTGTGAGGGTCGTTTGTACGTGCCATTGCAATCGTACCGCGCTTGTTTGCCACGCCATTGTTCGCTTCATTGTCGACTGGTGCGTGTGTTTCTTTTTGCTCCATATCAACTGTCATGCCACCGCCTTGAACCATAAAGTTGGGGATAATGCGGTGAAAAATTGTGCCGTCAAAGAAGCCTTCGTTAGCATAACGTAGGAAGTTCTCTACGGTCTTAGGTGCTTTGTCAGTAAACAATGTAAGGGTGATGTCGCCCATTGAAGTGTGAAATGTAATCATCGGGATATTCCAAATTCAAAATTTGCAGCAGTTTAACAGTAATCTCTAATCTTCCAAAGCCCTATAATGGCGCTGTACAGCCGCGCTCAATTTGCTACACTGCGCGACCGAATTAACGATACAGGTAAAACTTTTTTATGTTGCACTTATTCAATACACGCACTCGCCAAAAAGAGCTTTTTGTTCCACGTCAGGAAAACAAAGTTGGCCTATACGTGTGTGGAATTACAGTGTACGACCTGTGTCATATGGGACATGCCCGCACGTATCTGAGCTTTGATGTACTAGTGCGCTATATGCGCTCTCGCGGTATGGATGTCACATACGTCAGAAATATCACCGATGTAGATGACAAAATTATCAAGCGCGCGAACGAAAACGGTGAAACGCCAGATGAGCTGACCGAACGCACCATCGCAATGATGCACGAAGACTTTGATGCAATTAACTTGCTTCCAGCAGATATTGAACCGCGTGTAACGACGCACATGCAGGAAATCATCGAATTGATTGAGCGATTGGAAAATAAAGGTCACGCATATGCGACAGAAACCGGTGATGTTCTATTTGAAGTAGCCACATTCGAACAGTACGGCCAATTGAGTAAGCAAGACTTAACGCAGCTGAACGCAGGTGCGCGTGTGGATGTGGATGAGCACAAACGTGATGCGATGGATTTTGTCCTTTGGAAGGCAGCGAAACCCGGCGAGCCATATTGGGATTCTCCATGGGGCAGAGGCCGTCCAGGCTGGCATATTGAGTGCTCGGCAATGAATCATAAGCATTTGGGCGATCATTTCGATATCCATGGTGGCGGCTCTGATTTAACCTTTCCACACCACGAGAATGAGATCGCGCAGTCATGCTGTGCGTTTGATACGCCGTATGTGAATGTGTGGATGCACACTGGCATGGTTCAGGTTGACGATGAAAAGATGTCGAAATCTTTAGGCAACTTTTTCACCTTGCGCGATGTACTCCAGCAGCACGATGCTGAAACATTACGGTTCTTTTTGATGTCAGCGCATTATCGCAGTCAGTTGAGCTATTCTGAAGACAACATTATGCAAGCTAGAGCTGGTCTTGAGCGTTTGTATACAGCTCTGCGCGATGTGGAGCCAGATACCAGCACAGATGTTACCTTCGGCGGTTATCTAGACAAATTCAATGCGGCCATGGACGATGATTTGAATATGCCTGAAGCCTATGCGGTGTTGTTTGAGGTCGCAAAAGACCTCAACAAAGCCAAAGTAGACGGACAAGACGCGGGCAAATATGCCCAGGTCTTAGTGCACTTGGGCGGGGTGTTGGGCGTGTTACAAAATGATCCAGTTGCCTACTTACAAGGTGACGCAAGTGACGATGTGGCTGAGATTGAAGCCTTGATCATGAAGCGCAATCAAGCCCGTGCTGACAAAGATTGGGGTGCTGCCGATGCTGCACGCGATGCTCTGAAAGCACTCAACGTCGAGCTAGAAGATGGACCTACTGGGACGACCTGGCGTCGTCTATAACGTTTTCAGATTGTGCGGTTTCACGCTGTTGACGCCGCGCCTCAAGCTCTATTTTCCAGCGTTTATCACTGATATGGTGTTTGACCAGTTCAAGCACCTCATTCACCACTAACAACACCTCTTTGTCCAATGCCTGTTCTGCCGCAGTCTCTTGTTCTAGACCGTTGGCAATAAACTCTTCGACTTGCTCTGGCGTGAGATCATTGAGCAGATTGATAATGGATTGTGTGACGATATCCGTCACCGCAGCTTCTAACGTTTTTTCAATCGTACTGCCAACGACTGGGACAATCTTCATCGCCGCGACGTGATCGTTATTGCGTATGGCTTTCCCTACGCTGTCTAGTACGTGTTGACGCACGACTTTCCCGTGTTCGGGATGCATGATCGAGTGGCCAATATGATTTAACGTTGATGAGGCCCACTGAGTAATAACCGGCCGTCTGGGCGATAACACTTGCTCGACGACGTCTTCGATTAACGGCGATCCAGCACTGATATCCTTTTGTGCGTCGCTCAGCACTTTAACGACAATTCTATCGCTGAGTTCTTCGACAAAAACGTCGTAATAAAACGCAATGAAACGAAATAGGGCAGTATCATTTAAGTCGATTATTTTGAATTTGTGCAGCCTGTGTAGGATCGAGATAATGCGTAAAAAACGGAAGATCCGTGTCCCACCCATGGGAATACAACCAACCAAATCATACCAATGGATAAACGGAAAGAAATACCAACGTAGGTATGTTTTTCGTTTGATCGCAGCGACCCAGCGAACAAAAAATTCTGACAAAAATATGGAAATAAAGACTAAGTCAACCAGTAGAAAATTTTCGTGCAGCGGTTGGTAACCAGCAACAAAGTTGGGTGTCCATTTAACCAGTGCTTGGTTCACAAAATCTGTTGCGAACAGCGCATCAAAGACCAGCCACAGTAGGTTGATGAACAACAAACCGAGCATCGCAAGGTCAAGCAATAACCACGGGCCTTCATGGCTGGCACGCAAGTTTTCGCGGTTGATGCGCAACATAGCGGTGACCTTTAGCTAGCGACTTCAGCAACGTCCACAATGACAGTCAGCTTCTGACCAGGCTGCAAATACTTCTGGTTCTCCAAGCTATTCCATTGCTTCAGCTGTGATACTCGCACCTTAAACTTACTGGCGATGCGCGACAGAGAGTCGCCACGGCGCACAGTGTACGTCAGCTTGCGCGTTACTGTCGTTAGATTGCTGTTACCTTCTTCCAACCACACAACTAGCTTCTTGCCCGGACGCAGGGTGTCGCCTGGTGCCATACCGTTCCATTTAGCTAAGGTACGGGTCGATACATCGTACTTTCGTGATAAGTCCCATAGTGTGTCACCACGGGTCACGGTATGAGTAATTTGATGGCCTTTACGCGAGCGATTTTGCAATGAAGCTAATCGCTGGTCGTTGGATAAAACATAGGTGTCTAGGGCTTTCAAGGCGACAGGGACTAACATGTAATCGCCTGCACGAATGGAATTGCCGCGAATCCCGTTAACTTGTCGAATCACATCGACTGTAGTGTGGTATTGCTTTGCGATCTTAATCAGACTGTCACCACTACGGATATGATGACGCTCCCAGTTTAATCGCTCACTGTCATCCAGCTTTGCCAATTCAGTTTGAAAGGCTCCGGCTTTGTCTAAGGGTAATACTAGCTGATGAGGGCCATCTGGATCCGTCGCCCAGCGATTGTATCCTGGATTTAACGCCGACAATTCCTTTACGCTCATGCCGGCAATATCGGCAGCTAGGGCAAGATCAATTTGACCACCAATATCTATGATGTCGATGGCTGGCGCATTGTTGATCACTGGCCATGCAAAGTCGTACTGGTCTTTGTTTTTAAGTATGTCTGCCAATGCTAATAGTTTAGGTACATATGCACGGGTTTCTCGCGGTAATGACAGCGACCAAAAATCAGTGGGCTTACCCAAGCGTTTGTTTTTGCGGATCGCATTGCGAACTCTGCCTTCGCCACTGTTATAAGCGGCTAAAGCGTGTAACCAATTACCGTCAAAAAACTTATGCAAATACGCGAGGTACTTCATTGCGGCCTCGGTCGAGGCAATCGCATCGCGACGTCCGTCGTACCACCACGTTTGCTTTAACCCGAATCGTTTGCCAGTGCCTTCGATAAACTGCCACATGCCAGCCGCGCTGCCGTGCGAATAAGCAAAGGGATCGAACGCACTCTCTACGATGGGTAATAATACCAACTCCATCGGCATATTGTGCTGTTCGATTTGCTCAACGATATGATACAAAAACGGCGTGGCGCGTTTGGAAACGCGCTGCATGTAACTCGGGTGTCTCAGATACCAGTTCTTTTGCGCGGTGACGCGCTTGTTATCGGGAATTTCGAAGGTGAATTGATTTGCGGCATGCTGCCATAGATTAGGTTCAATTTCGGGTTCAACTTCAATTGGTTCAGCTACTTCAAACTCAACCGGTTCAACAGGGTGAACGATTTCCAATACGCCTTCATCTGGGGACGCCTCAGGAACAGTTGTGTTGGCAAGTTCAGCTGCCGATGGCTCTGCTGTTTCTGTTACAACGCAGCCACTCAGACCTAATGACAGCGCAACAATGCCACCCATTACAATTGATTTCATCGACAATTGGTTCCTTAATTTAACAACGTGTAAGCAACGTTTTTGATAGCTTTTTTACGATCTGAAAACCGTCACACAAGATTCACAGTGTAGCGTTTTTCATACAGCTTGTTAATTCAGACTAGAAATTATCTTTCCAGCGTCTGACTGCTGTAAACACGTCGAGTTCAGTATTCAGGGCTAATTCTGACTGTTGTTGAGCGGTTTGTTTTACCTCATCACTGTGCGCACGTAAAAATGGGTTCACGGCTTTCTGTTCTCCAATCGTGCTGGGCAGTGTAGGGCGTTCATGAGCACGTTCATTTTGCGCCCAATCGGTATAGGCTTTCAGCATTTGGTTGTTGGGCTCTACCGCGTTTGCGAAGCGCAAATTGGCCAACGTGTACTCATGGGTACACCACACCTTAGTGCTGTCTGGTAGTGCGCTCAGCTTCGCTAGTGAGCTCATCATTTGCGACGGTGTGCCTTCAAAAAGTCGACCACAACCTGCGCTAAATAAAGTATCACCACACAGCACACCGCCATGGCCAACAAAGGCGATATGATCCAATGTGTGTCCTGGCAATTCCAAGACGTCGAACTGGAGGTCCAAGACACCTATTGATATCGCTTGGCCCTCGGTAACTCGCTCGGTTAAACCGGCAATCTTGGGATTTTGTGGACCGATAACCGTCAGCGAAGGGTATTCGCTGCGCAGTTTCTTTAGACCGCCAGTATGATCAGCGTGGTGGTGGGTGACTAGCACGGTATCCAGCGTTAATCCCTTATCTTGCATGAATTGTAGAACTGGCGTGGCATCGCCAGGGTCGACAACCATGGCGTGACCATCATTGTAGAAGCACCAAATATAGTTATCGCTGAACGCTGGGATCGGAAACACCTGTAAACCGTCTGGGAGCGATGAGTGAGACACTGTGATGATTCTCTTCGTAGATTATTTATGCTGTACTATAAGGATTCAGCCAAGGGCGTGCAACGCAACACCGATGAAATCAGCTCTAGAACACAAGCATTCACATTACCCCGCAAGTTGGCGAAACTTGCCCAGTGGTATGGCGATGCAACAAGCCGTGCAGCAAGTGTGTCGAGAGGGGAGTCGTTTGTGCTTTGGGTATCATCTATTAAAACTGGGCAATTTGAGCAGTGAAATTGAGTTGTCTGACTGTACAATCAAACACCAAGTTCGATTAAAAGAAGTTGGTGTTCACGCAAATGAAGATGACGTGCGGAAGTCCACTGCTGCGTCGTTGTTCTCCAGTCGCGATGAGTTGCCATTTGTCGAAAACAGCATAGACGCTATTTTGCTCACCCACGAACTGGATTTTGCTGCCGATCCGCATCAGATTTTGCGAGAAGTAGACCGTGTAATTACACCGAATGGGTACGTACTGCTGACTGGGTTTAACCCCTTTAGTATTGATGGCTTGGTCAATGCAGTTCGCTACAAACGCAAAACAGCGATGGCGCAAGCACGTTATTTTCGTCAAGGCCGCGTGATTGATTGGTTGCATCTATTAGGTTTTGAAATTATCGAAAAACGCAAATTCGCACATTTTTCGTTGTTTATGAATCGTCAAACACCACCGGTGAAAAAGCTTAATCGTTTTTGTCAGCGGTATCTGCCTTGGAGCGGTTCCTCCTATTTTATCTTGGCGCGTAAACGAGAAGTGCCTTTGTCACTGGTTAAGCCGAAATGGCGTTTAAAACCAAATTTCTCGCCGGTCGGCGCTAGTGCGAGAAGTTCAAGCCAACTTTGAGCCATATCAAAAAGTGTTAGGAATCAGGGTGTAGCATGTCACTGTGCATATCACAGGAGAATTCCGATGAGCGAGTACCAAAAAGTTCTGATTATTATCGATCAAGCGGCAGCTGAGCATCCCGCGCTTGAACGAGCGATGCAAATGCAGTTTACGGATAATACTGAAATCATGTTGTTTAGTTGTATTTATGACTCAGCACTCGAGTCTAGCTTTGTGCTCGATCCAGAACACTTCGATACGGTTAAGCGATCAATGTTGGACCTTCAGAATAACAAACTGATCGATCTCGCAAAGTCACATAAATCCCAACACGTGCATTTTACCACTCGAGTCGCTTGGCAGGAGTCTGCTTATATCAGTGATCTCAATCTGATCAGCGAGTATCAACCCGATCTTGTGATTATGAGCACCCACACTCACTCTCAGGTAGCTCAGTGGACGCTTAATTCCAACGCGTCACAATTGCTCAAGGCCTGTCCATGCCCGATCTTGTTTGTAAAAACAGCTGAAATGAACGCCAATGGCGGTGTTATTGCCGCCTTGGACCCTACACATAAACTCAGTCGCTCTAGTCAGTTGGACGCGCGCGTTCTGGGCGAGGCCGGGGTATTAGCTGCCGCGCTGCAAGCTGATTTACACGCTGTCCACTGTTTCGACCCCGGGTATTGGGAGGTGTTTCTAGAGTCGTTGCGCAGTGCTGACGTGTGGACTGACGTGTTTCCTGCTAACGCTAGCGCTGACAACACTCACGTATTAGACGAATTGTCGGCGCAACATCAAGATCTGTTCTCGCGAGCCTGTGGCAGTGCCGTTTTAGATAGCCGCCAGCATTTCGTCAATGGCAATGCTGAACAGCGGTTACCTGAATTGGCCAGTGAATTGGGCGCATCTGTGCTGGTTGTTGGTACTACCTATCGAACTGGATTACTAGGGAATACTGCCGAGCGACTGCTTGAAGCGATGGAAATTGACTTACTAGTGGTGAAACCTCAAGGATTCAAATCGCCGTTCGAACAAGTCTAGACATTGACCAATCACGCGAGCCCTTCCGCTCGGGCTCGACTCAGTGACAGCTTGGTTAGAATTGGTCCGACTAACTCAAAGAAGATCGTCGTGCTCACAATGACCGTTAGCAACGTGTGCTGATATTCCGGAAAGTACTTGGATGCTGCTAGCGCTAAACCAATTCCGACACCCGCTTGCGGCAGCAGCGCGATACCAAGCCAGCGTTTAGTAACCGAAGGCGCTTGGCTTATTACTGCGCCGATGTATGCGCCTAACCATTTTCCAGTAGTGCGTGCTAAGACATACACTAGTCCGAGTAATCCTATGGTTACCAAGCCATTGAGCTGAATTGAAGCACCTGCCAACACAAAGAACAACACCATGAATGGCCACTCGATATCTTCGATAGCATGAAAAGGGTAATCATGATGACGCGCGAGGTTGGTGATACACGCGCCCATTGTCATTGCCGAAATTAAAAACGATACTTCGAGGTGTTGAGCTAGGCCTCCGCACAGTAATACACAGCCCATGGCCTCAATCAAACTGGGTTGGCCACGCTTTATTCGGCCGGTTAAATACGAGGCTGGTAAACCGATCGCGAGTCCTAATCCTACGGCTCCGCCGATGTCCCACATTACACGATACACAGAGGCGTCCGCCGCATGACCATTCAACAGCGATGCAATCGCGATACAAAACCCAAACAGGAGCAGTGCCCACGCATCATCTGTCGCAACGATGGCTAGTAATGTTTCAGTGTAGGGACCAGTGAACTGTGACTCTTGAATAACGTCATAAATGGCCGCGGGAGCAGTGGCTGATGCGATGGCTCCCAATAGCAATGCAACCGCTGGAGAAACGCCAATCAACACGCAAGCGATGGTGACAACAGCCGCCGTAACCACTGCGCCAAGTAAGGAAATCCACAATACATGTCGGCCATTGTTGCGTAACTCGGCAACGGTTAACTTCCCGCCCATCAAAAATCCAACCATCAGCAGGGCAACGTCTGCGATGACATCAAACCGCGCCGTTAGAGAGTCAGGCAGAATATCCAACCCCTGATCGCCCACTGCGACACCCAGCAGCAGCAATAGTGTGACGCGAGGCAAGGCTGTGCGATGGCCAATGGTATTCACCAAGAGGCTGATCAATAGCAAACCGCCGATGGCGATAAACAGCGATGCTTGACCCGATATTTCCATGTCGAATTCGCAAGTGGGTGTGGTTTGTTCTTAATTAGGCACAGCCTGCATTCACAACGCAAATACTATGGTCACAAACGATGATCTATCGCAATAAAACGGATAAACAAAAAAGCCTCACGCTGACAGCTGTGAGGCTTTGTTAATCCGCTGATAACGCGAGTTTTATTTAACCCGCATGCCTGGTGTTGCACCCTCATGTGGCTCGAGGATATACAAATCTTTACCGCCTGGCCCAGCAGCCAAGACCATACCCTCCGACATGCCAAAACGCATTTTGCGCGGCGCCAAATTAGCGACCATAACCGTGAATTTCCCTTCCAAATCTTCTGGTTGGTAAGCTGATTTGATCCCGGCAAATACCTGACGCGTTTCATCACCTATATCTAATTCGAGTCGCAATAGTTTGTCTGCGCCTTCAACGTGTTCCGCCTTCGCGATCTTGGCGATGCGTAAATCGATCTTGGCAAATTCGTCAAACGCAATGGTGTCGGCAATCGGGTCTGTTGAGCGTGGTTTTTCCTCTGCTGGCGCAGATTGATTAATAGTTTCTTTTGAATCTTCAATCATTGCGTTGATTTTATCCATCTCGATGCGCTGCATCATAGGTTTGAACTTGTTGATCGCGTGGCCATACAATGGTTGCGTGGCGCTTTCCCAGCTCAACGTATCGTTTAGGAACACTTCAGCTTGCTCTGCGAGTTTTGGCAGCACAGGTTTTAAGTACGTAACCAAAATACGGAAACAGTTGATCCCCAACGAACAAACATCATGTGTCAGCTGTTGCTTGTCTTCGTCTTTGATTGTCACCCAAGGCGCTTGTGCATCGATATATTGATTCGCTTGGTCCGCCAAACTCATAATTTCACGCACTGCTTTATGGTACTGGCGGGTCTCGAACAAGTTTGCAATGTTGTCTGATGCGTTGGTAAACGCTGAAAGCAGGGCCTCATCTGCACATGTGTCCGACAATTTGCCGTCAAAGCGTTTTGTGATAAAGCTGGCGCATCGACTCGCGATATTCACGACCTTGCCAACTAAATCAGAGTTAACCTTCTGTGCGAAATCTTCGAAGTTGAGATCGATGTCTGTGACCGCGTCATTGAGCTTGGATGCAAAGTAATAACGCAAGTACTCTGGATTAAGGTGGTCAAGATATGTACGTCCTTTGATAAAAGTTCCGCGCGATTTCGACATCTTAGCGCCATTCACCGTGACGAAGCCGTGTACGTTAACGCCCGTCGGCTTGCGATATCCGGCGCCTTCAAGCATGGCAGGCCAGAATAGACAATGGAAGTAGGTGATGTCTTTGCCGATGAAGTGATACAGCTCAGCATTGCTGTCTTGCTGCCAGAAATCGTCAAAATTGACGCCAATACGCTCACACAAGTTTAAAAAGCTCGCCATGTAGCCAACCGGCGCATCTACCCAGACGTAGAAAAACTTGCCAGGCGCATTCGGGATCTCAAAGCCAAAGTAGGGCGCATCACGACTGATGTCCCATTGCTGTAGCCCTTGCTCAAACCACTCTTCTAGTTTATTCGCCATTTCCGTTTGCACAGCACCACTGCGCAACCATGACTTCAGCATGTCTTCAAACTTTGGTAAGTCGAAAAAATAGTGCTCTGAATCCTTCAAAACAGGCGTGGCGCCAGAAACGACTGAGCGAGGGTTTTTCATCTCGGTGGGATCGTAGGTCGCCGAGCATACATCACAGCTGTCACCGTATTGATCTTCCGCTCCACAATTAGGGCAAGTACCACGAACGAAACGATCAGGTAAAAACATTTGTTTTTCAGGGTCGAACAACTGACTAATAGTACGTGTGCTGATATAACCGTTTTCGTGCAAGCGGTTGTAAACGGTTTCGCACAGTTGCTTGTTTTCTTCAGAATGAGTCACATAATAGTTGTCATACTCAACATAGAAATCTTGCAAGTCTTGATGGTGCTCAGCGCGGGTTTGTTCCACCATTTGCTCAGGCGTAATACCGAGCTCTTGGGCTTTCAACATCACAGGTGTTCCGTGGGCGTCGTCGGCACAAACGCTGTAACATTCGTGACCGCGCATTCGTTGGAAGCGGGCCCAAATGTCAGTTTGAATGTGCTCAAGTAGGTGACCTAAGTGGATAGAACCATTCGCATAGGGTAATGCACTTGTGATCAGAATACGGCGACGATCAGCCGCTGATGAAGACGGAACAGTTGTTGGCATGTGTTGAATAAATATTTAGGTTAAAAAACGGCTGCAAATACTAGCGCAAACGGGCGTTGTTTGCATCCGAAAAATGAGAGCCGAAGGGCTTTTAGCGCATTAATTTTAGAGAGTTTCACCAACATTATGATGAAATGGTTTTCTTCCAAATCAGAACCGCATGACGCATTGAAAAGTGTGATTGAGAATTTACTCGCTGAGTATTTTGTTGCTGAACACTCAGTCGTAAAGGATTGGGTCTCAATAACGCAACAGCAGGTGACCATTGGATTACCCTTCGCGTATGAGTCCCAACACCCCGTTATTCTAGCTTGGCTAAATGACGCGTTACGTCAGCAACACCCTGAGCAAAACGTCCCGTTAGTCTTGAAAACATCAATTCCAGCGATGCAAACGAAAAAGCCACCAGTGGTAAATGTGAAGAACATCATCGCCATTGCGTCTGGAAAGGGCGGTGTGGGTAAATCTGCAACGACCGTAAACCTCGCGTATGCGTTGCGACAAGAAGGTGCAAAAGTGGGGATTTTGGATGCTGATATTTACGGCCCTTCGGTGCCGATTATGTTGGGAAACCAGTTAGAACATCCTTCTAGTGTGGACAACAAACACATGCAGCCACTGGCCGCCAACGGCATTGTGGCGAACTCTGTGGGTTATTTGGTACCCGCTGAAAACGCAACTGTTTGGCGTGGCCCTATGGCCAGTCGAGCGCTCAATCAGCTGGTAAATGACACGCAGTGGCCAGTATTGGATTATTTGCTGGTTGATATGCCGCCGGGTACTGGCGATATCCAGTTAACTATGTCACAGCAAGTACCATTAACTGCGGCAGTTGTGGTCACGACACCACAAGACATCGCGTTGGCTGATGCGACAAAAGGTATTTCGATGTTTGAAAAAGTCGAAATCCCGGTGTTGGGTTTGATCGAAAACATGAGTTACTTCCAATGTAAGCATTGTGGTGAGCGTGAATATATCTTCTCATCTGATGGTGGACAGCGTCTAGCGGACCGCTACAACGTACCACTGATTGGGAGTTTGCCGCTGGATATCCGCATTCGAGAAAATGCGGATAACGGCACTAATCTCATCCAAAATGAGCCGGAGTCACCTTTGACGCAAACGTATTTAGAGGCCGCGCGTACCTTGTCACAACAACTTGCCTTCAACGTTCCGGTGCATGCCGACGCAGCGCAGGTCGTAAAAGGCGATCCGATCGCGATTGTTACGAAAAACGATTAGATTTAAACGTTGCTTGCGCGCTGCGTGCGCCGCATAATACAGCCGTTTATTTTTCGGCACTCACAGGATTTAGGAGACGCCCGCATGCGCTTGTGTGATCGCGACATTTACCAATACATCCAAGATGGAAAAATCGGTATGACACCGACCCCGGAATACGACCACATCAGTGGTCTTACCGTGGATATTCGCTTGGGTAACCAGTTTCGCGTGTTTGAAGATCATGCAGCCCCATATATTGACCTCAGTGGTAAAAAAGCCGAGGTACAAGCAGCTCTGAATTCAGTCATGAGTGATGAGATCACGGTCGAGGACGGCAAATCATTCTTCCTGCATCCTGGTGAACTGGCTCTAGCTATGACATTGGAGTCCGTTACTTTGCCCGACAATATTGTTGGCTGGCTGGATGGGCGCTCGTCGCTAGCACGTCTGGGACTCATGGTGCACGTAACAGCCCACCGTATCGATCCGGGTTGGTCTGGCAACATTGTGCTTGAGTTTTTCAATAGCGGAAAGCTACCTTTGGCACTTAAACCAGGCATGAAAATCGGTGCATTGTCTTTTGAAGTGCTCTCAGGTGCTGCGGAGAAACCATACAACGCGCGCGAAGACGCCAAATACAAAGATCAAGATGGTGCCATCGCAAGCCGTATCAGCGCAGATGACAAAAGCGAATAGTTGACCCTATTTGCTTCTCACCTGACCCGGCGTTATCGAAAAAGTGCGTTTAAACGCCTTGGAAAATGACGCCTCAGACTCATAACCACAGGATAGGGCGGCAGCCAAGGTTGAAACCCCATCGTCGGCTAATGCCCGATAAGCCAGACCCAAGCGCCATTCCGTTGCAAATTCAACAGGGCTCTTCCCCAAGGTTTGTTTAAAAAGCGTGGCAAAGCTTGTCCGCGAACTAAAGCAGCGCTCCGCTAATTGCTCTACTGTCCACTTTTGTTCTGGGTTCGCAAAGATAGCCTGAATGGCCGGCGCCAATTTGGGATTGGCCATGGCGGCAAGGATCCCTTGTTCAAGTGGCAGATGATCACGCAGTAGAGCGGCCAATATGCACTCACTTAGCCGTTCCAACATTAGCTCGATGCCATCGCCTTGCTGCTTAGATATAACTAGCAGGCTCTCAGTCAGCAACGACAGGGGAGCATCAGATTGTTGGTGTTTGGTGACAATGATCATCTCGGGTAAGTGTCGAATAATGTCGTTGATCATCGGGTGATGATGTTCGAAATAACCACAGACTAAACCAGTACCGTTTGGCTCAAGCTGCTCAAAACCAATGGATTGTTCAGTATTGATGGTTTGAGAAAAGGCATTGTCGCTAGTCAGTACGTGTTTAGCATCACTTGGAAACAGTACAACATCACCTGCTCTTAAGGTGTGAACGTCGTCTTTCCCCTCCATTTTCACAAAGCACTGCCCATAACTTACCGCATGGAAGCTAATGTAATGGCTGCCAGATGTGTCAATAGCCCAATTGCCACAGTATTGGCCGTTGTGAAAAACGTTCGCACTGACGCTGAGAGTTGCAAGTAAATGACTAAGACTATCCACAAATACACCTTTTGAACGATCGGACATAGTATCCGGTGTTGCGGACATATTGCCGATTAAGTGCCCTCTATACAATGCTCCTCGTTGACTTAACCCATATTGGAGACATTTTATGAAGACGGTAACCCTTTTCAAAGCTGCACTGGCAGCAGCTTCTTTAGCATTTTCGGCATTAACGTTTGCTGGTGTTGATACTCAAACTGATGACAATGGCGTGATTTTGGCTGGCTATGATGCAGTCGCATATTTCACAGTAGGTGAGCCAGTATTGGGTAGCGCTGAATACACAGCCGTACACAACGATGCAATTTACCGCTTCAGCAGCGCTGAACACCGAGATTTGTTCAATCAAAATCCGGAAAAATATGCTCCTCAATACGGTGGTTTTTGTGCGTTCGGTGCGACTTTTGGTAAGAAGTTTGAAGTAGACGGTAAAGCCTTTGAGATTGTTGATGGCAAGTTATACGTGAACAAAAATCAACAAGTGTATGCGGCATGGCGCAAAGATATTCCTAAGCACCTAAACGAAGCCAACACTGAGTGGCCTGAAATTGAATTTATAGCAGCGAATGATTTGTAAATCCTTCCTCGTGTTTCGACAACGCGTTTAGGCCTCGAAAGAGGCCTTTTTTTTATCCACCGATAACGTGGTAATACACCGCGAAAAAGTGACAGGCTGCTCCCGCGACGACGAATATATGCCATAGTGCATGTGAGTAGTGATGGCTTTTCATCATGTAGAAAGGAATACCGAGGCTGTATAGCACACCGCCAGCTACCAACAGAGAAAATCCACTCACGGTCAGTGATTGATAAATGGGGTAGATCAACAAAATCGCTAGCCAACCCATAGCAGCGTAGGTTGCGACACCAACTTTCGGGTAGCGGTGGCCAGAAATGACTTTAAACAGGATTCCACCAATCCCTATTAACCAAACCACAATCATGGCGATTGTGCCTAGTAAACCGCCGACTGACAGTAATAAAAACGGCGTGTAAGAGCCAGCAATGAGCAGATAAATAGCAGTGTGGTCGACCTTGCGTAATACAGCTCTCAGATCGACATTTTGACACGCGTGGTAAGCAGCGGAGGACAAAAACATTAGCGCCAGGCTTGCCCCATAGATAGCCACACTGATTGTTTCTGCCGCGGTTTGACTGCGCACTAACATCAAAATTAAGCCAAAAATTGCCAATACAAACCCAAACCCATGGGTGGTGATATTCATCCACTCTTCGCCTACTGAGTAGTGAGAGCGATCCATAGCGGCATGCTTGCGCGGTAGCATATTGACCTCAAAATAACGATTCACGGCAAGAATAGACTTTCAGCGTACACTTGTACACTGAAAATGCTGAGTATAACGAAATGTAGTAGAGGAAGTCGGCTATGGGCTTTGTCAGTTATGGGCGGTCAGAGAGGAATGAGACAGGATATGTTTGATTTTTGCGCAAATAGTCTCTGGTCACCAAAGTTGCATTGCATTCACAGACAATTTAAGTAGAATGCGCCACTTCGGTCGGTGTGTAGCGCAGCCTGGTAGCGCACTGTCATGGGGTGTCAGGGGTCGGAGGTTCAAATCCTCTCACACCGACCAATTACTCCTTTTATATCAATTGTTTACAACCTTTAAAAAGGTGCATTGCACCCTTTTTGTCCTCAAGCCTCTATATCTTTTGACTACTTCGAGTGAGAGTTTTAACGGCTGTGCTTTCAGAGAGATTATTTGCTGAAAAAGGATACTGTTCGACTTGGGATAGCTTTCTGGGTGCCAAAAGGCACTCAGTAGGAACAACTCGCTAACTCCTGATGCATTGTTTTCCGTGCAAGTAACTTCGAGCATTTCTTGCTGCAAATTTTCTGCTTCCCAATAAGCAGTGAAAGACAGCAGGTATTACAAAAATTCGGCTAATTGGATAATGAATAAAATCCTGCGTTAGTTGAAGGGAATGTTCAATTTGCGCATTCTACTGCGGAGCGTGTTGGGATTGATATTTAGTATCTCAGCAGCACCATTATTGCCATGGATTTGACCATTACATACTTCAAGAGCATGTTGAATGTGCGCTCTAATGGCTTCATCCAAGCTTGCAATGTTATCTGAGCTAGAGGAACTACTCATTGTTTCCAATTGAGCTTGATTCGATAGTGTTAGAGCCGGAATTGACAAAACTTCTCCTTCATTGATTATCAATGCGCGCTCAATGACGTTTTCAAGCTCACGTACGTTACCAGGCCACTCATATTCGCAAAGCTCCTCAACCAGAGATGGCGTTAATCTGGGAGGTTGACCTAGTTTCAGTAGCTGAGCTTTGCGTTTTACGAAGTAGTCTAAGAGTGCAGGAATATCTTCTTTTCGTTCACGAAGAGAGGGTACTTGAATGGGGAAAACGCTGAGCCTGAAGAACAAATCCTCGCGAAAAGTACCCAGTTCAACCATCTTTTTTATATCTCTGTGCGTCGCCGCAATAACACGTATATCGACAGGTAGCGTTTCAGTACCGCCTACCCGTTCTATCTCTGAATTCTGCAGAACCCTGAGTAACCTGACTTGAGCTGCAAGCGGCAACTCGCCTATCTCATCTAGGAAAATAGTTCCACCGTTGGCCCTTTCAAATTTACCTCGTTTCATATTGGCTGCACCAGTGAAAGCTCCCTTTTCGTGACCAAAGAGTTCACTATCCATAAGCGATTCGGGAATTGCACCGCAGTTTACCCGAACAAAAGGACCACTGTTTCGAGCAGAGACATTGTGAATATAACTTGCAATAACGTCCTTTCCTGTTCCTGTTTCACCCAACAAGAGAATTGGGCTGTCATGTTGAGCAGCCTTGCTGGCAAATGAAAGGGTCGGCGCCAAACCGAAGTCAGCGCCAATAATGGTGGAATTGGCACCCGCACCTAACTCTTGTTGCAGCACTCGGTTTTCTTCAGCAAGCAGGTTCTGCAAGTACAGTACTTGGCGGTGCTTTAATGTATTGCTGATAGATATTGCACAAGGCCTATCCAACAATGCAAAGATGTTAGCGTCCTTTTCTGTATATCGGTATCCTGATTCGCAAATGATAACCATACAGCCCAGCACCTCGTTTTCCAGAGCCGGATTTAACACCATTATGCTGCAATCCAGGCTGCCACCGTAAGAAAGAACCATTTGCCGGGCAACTGGATTATTGGTGAGATCATTAATGATCAGTACAGATGGAGAATCGATGTCGGCATTTCGGTCAGCAACATAGCGTGTGAGGTCCGATCCTATTGGTACCTTCCGGTCAAGTTGCAGGCCGCCATTCTTGTTTGCTTCTGCCAGCACATGCACGATCCCTAAATCGAAGTCGTAAGCTTCCAGAAAAGTCCGATCAATTGGGATATGAGATTGCAAGACCTGAAATGCTGCAAAAAGGGAATCCTTGGGATGCAGGTGGCGGCAAATTGCACTGGTGAAGTCATAAAAAAGCTGATGCTTGTTGAACATATCGCTCACACTTCGTTGTGATATTTAACATCATTAGAACTCTTATTGTTAAATATCACAATTGAAATTGTTAAATAAAACAACATTAAAATGTGGAATCTCATAAGTCATTGATAAAAAGGCACTTATCAAGTTGGCATCAATTCTGTAACAGCTTTGATACAAGAACTTCAAAGAGAAACAGAATGTGGCTTGAAACACTTATCCTGCAATCGCATCAGTCATGCCGTGATGAGATAGAAGCAATCTGTCGAGAATTACTTGCGTGCGACGAGTACCCAGCTTCTTCGCTCGAAATCTATTTGTATGAGAGCACGGTGCTCAACGTAGCTTGTCATATGCGCCACGACACATCCGACTATTCAGAGCGCTCGTGGTACGCAACAAGACTTATTGCCTTGCTTCAAAGCTATGGCCCAGTCCAACACCGAGCCTGGCTACCACTTTGATTTGAATCGATTGATTATTAACCTGTTAAGGAGCGTACTATGCAATCCCGTAATAACCTACTTATGTTAACGCCACGCAGCGGCTTAAAAGGCGCTTGGGATAAGTTTATAGGGCCCGGCGCCAGTATGAGTGAAAATCTAGTGGCACTGGTGCCAGCAGTGTTGTTTGGAGGATATATAGTTGTACAGGCCTTTTATCAAAACGTAGAGTGGCATGTCGGCCTGTATGCTGTCGCCTGCTTACTGGCATTTGATATGGTCGGCGGGATTGCCACAACGGCAACAAGAGCGGCGAAAACCTGGTATCACAGGCCCGGACAAACGTGGCAGCAACACCTGAAATTCATTGCCCCTCATTCTGCCCATCTGGCTTTGTTTAGTTGGTTGTTTGTTGGTGACAACCTTCTGTTTTTTTGCGTTTTTCTAAGTCTTCTGGTGATTGGCAGCGTGATAATTTTAAGTTCAAACCTAAAAGTTAGGCGCAGTGTTGCCCACCTGTTGGTTTTCATCGCGGTGATGGTGGGGCAACTTGATTTTGATATTGATCCCTTGATGCTGTGGTTTATACCAGCGTTATTTATCAAGCTTTTTGCCAGCTACCTTCCAGTAGACGGATTCCAAACGAGGAATATCCAATGAAAACCATCGCTGTAGTTGGAGCTACAGGCTACCTGGGCTCATTTGTTTGTCAATCTCTGCGCGAGCAAGGATATGAAGTACGGTATCTCGTGCGTTCAAAACAAAAGCTGATAGATGCAGACGTGGAGCCTAAATCAATTCGAGAAGTTGATTTTACGTCGCCTGCATCTTTAGACGGTCAACTTGCAGAAGTCGATTGTGTAATTTCTTGCTTAGGGATCACCCGTCAAAAGGACGGATTGTCCTATATGGATGTCGACTATCAATGCAATGCTAATGTGCTTGATGAAGCTGTGCGATCGCGCGTTAAAAAGTTTATCTATGTATCCGTGTTTCGAGGGGAGCAACTAAGAGACGTTGACCTGTGTGACGCGAAAGAACGATTTGTTGAGTATTTGCAGCAATCCGAAATGGCGCATTGCGTGATCAGACCAACCGGCTTCTTTTCCGATATGAAAGACTTTTTAGACATGGCTCGAAAAGGTCGTGTCTATCTTTTTGGTGATGGCACTAAAAGGCTCAATCCCATTCATGGTAAAGATTTAGCTGGCGTGATCGTTGATAGCATCACAAAAGACGAAACCGTTATTGGAGTCGGTGGCCCTCAAGTATTTAGCCACAACGACATTGCAGAACTGGCTTTCGATTCCTTGCATCTGAGTCATAAAAAAACATACCTTCCTGATTGTTTTCGACGAATTGTATTGTGGGCAGGCAAAAGACTTTTATCTAAATCCACATTTGGCCCGGTCGAATTCTTCTTAACCGTTATGGCGCATGACATGGTCGCACCATGTTACGGAAGCAGAACACTGGCAGAGCACTTTGAACAACTTAACACCCAAAATATGGAAACAAACTCATGAGTAAAAAGATTTTGGTTATTAATGCCAACCCTAAATCGGAAAGTCTCTGTAAGGCATTGAGTCAGACATATGCAGATTCGGCCGGAGAAAAGAACAATGTACGTGTGATTCATCTCCACGACTTGGATTTTGAATTGGATCTTAGAGAAGGTTATGACGACATTATTCCTTTGGAGGAGGATCTGAAGTTTTTTCAAGAGCAGTTAACCTGGTCTCAGCACATCGTGATTGTTTCACCGGTTTGGTGGGGCAGCATGCCGGCAAAGTTTAAAGGCCTGATTGACCGTACTTTTCTATCTGGCTTCGCTTTTAAATATGAAAAAGGCAAAACCATTCCTAAAAAGCTCTTAGCGGGACGCACATCAGAGATGCTCATTACTTTGGATACTCCGCCCTTTTGGTACCGATGGGTGCAAGGTAACGTCATTTACCATCAGCTTAAAAAGACTATTTTGTCTTTCTCAGGTATAAGGAACATATCCAAGCAATATTTTGGACCAGTCATTAGTGCAACAGAAGATCAGATAGATGGTTGGTTTGAACAAACTCGGAAGTTAGCGAAAAAGCATTAATCAGCACTCAGTCTCACTAAAACTATTTATCGAGAAATAATTCGCTACGGAATCAAAATTGTCAGCTTACTAAATTCATTGTGACAGAGGTGCGTAGACTAAACGGTTAGTGCACTTTTGTGGCAAAGTCTTATTTTGAATAAGAAACTATTCATTGATGCGCTTCCATTTCTCCCAAATAGGCTCATCAACACCGAAATTATCGACTAGAAACTGTAAGAAGACTTTCACCTTTTCAGGTACAAACTTCCTATCGGGGTAAACGGCATATAGGTCTTTAGATGGCATAGTGTAATTGGTTAGAACAGGTGTGAGCTGTTTTTTCGTAATATAGTGGCTGGCTAAAAACGTGGGTAATCTTGCCAGCCCTACACCATCTATGGTCGCAGTTACTAATGCATCACTAACATTGGTCATGTAGTTTCCGGTAATTTTAATCACTTCTTTGTGGGACTGTTTTATAAATACCCACTCATCGCGTTTTGTGTGGTGTGCATAAAGTAGACAATTATGGTTGAGCAGATCCGTTGGAACTGCGGGAATACTATGTTCTTTTAAGTAAGTCTCTGATCCGCATACAACGCTATTAAGGGTTGCCAGCTTCTTTGCGATGTATGTTGAGTCAGGCAATTCACCTGTTTGAAGTGCTAAATCAAATCCGTCTCCAATAAGGTCTTTTGCAGTATCACTTAAGACTAAATCTACGCTGATACATGGATACATAAGCAAGAATTTCGGCAGGATTGATGCTATCTGAGCGAGTCCAAATGAAGTGGGGACATTTACTCTCAGGTTGCCCGCAGGAGCAGCCTGTAATGCTCTTACTTCTCTTTCAGCATCACTTATGACCTCCAAACTTGCTAATCCAGCCTGATAGTAGCGGTTGCCCGCCTCAGTGAGCGTTAGGCTTCTTGTGGTTCTGTGGACAAGCTTTATACCTAGTCTTTCCTCTAGTTGTGTAACGCGTTTGCTAACTGCTGACTTGGTGATATTCAAGCGCTCAGCTGCTTTTGAAAAACTCCCACATTTCACAACCTCGATGAAGAAAGGCAGGGCAGTTAGGTAAGAAATAACATCTAATTGTGTAGTTTTATTCAACAGAATGTTTCCCATATTAATGTTTATTGACTTCAAGTATACAGTTTAAGATCAGTGAAACTCAATGAAGAGATTCAGCCCCAGAGGCATGTGCAGTAAGCAAAGAGGAATACCTTTATTTGACGATTTTTAAATAACTACTGGAGATAGCCATGAGCAAGTACGAATTGATCGTTAACCTTTATAAAAATGCTGTAGACAAAAAAGATACGGAATATTTAGCGACACTGCTGTGTGAAAGGGTGAGGTTCCGAATTGGTAACCATGATGAGATTGTCGGGTTAGATAAAGTCATCGATGCCAACGAAAGCTTCTTTAAGACAATCGATTCTATGAGCCACACAATCGAAAAAGTAATTATCGAAGGTGATCACTCTGTTTGTCATGGTCGCGTCGATTATAAACGTCTAGATGGAAGCCGTATTTCTTCAATGTTCGCAACTGTGCTGAAACACGATGGAGACAAGATTTCTGAGTACTTAGTCTTTGCAGACTTATCCGATTTATAGCGTAGAACTCCGGAGCTGAAGATGTTGAGGCTTCATGCACATATGGGCGTATTATCCGCTCAGATATTCGTGCCTTGATTGAGCACGCAACAAGCTAGGCCACAGTTTAAATTGCAATAAGCGTTGGCGGGTGAAAGGGGTCATTATGTTTAACTATATCAAGCTTTGGGTGATGGGTTGTTTTTTGGCTGTTTCAGTCATTATGGCTAAACAGCTTATGCAACTTGGCATTCACCCTATTCATATAGCGATGCTTCAAGCGATAGGAAGCGCTATTTTTATTGCATCTTTTGGTCTTAAAGGACTACTGACAAGCCTAAAAACTAATGTCTCATACTATGTTTGGGCATCATTGTTGGGGTTTACTATTCCGCAATTAGTCGTTTTCTATTCAGTAGAGCATGTTGGCGTAGGAGTTGTGTCCCTTGCGTACGCCTTCCCACTTGTACTCACATATTTTTTGAGCACCTTTCTGTCTAATATAAAAGTACAGAGGAAACCGGTCTTTTTCCTTTCTTGCGCATTTGCTGGATCACTGCTATTCCTCTACAAGCCTGATGTAATGAATATCAATCAAGAGCACCGTATATGGTTATTGCTTCTTTGTGCTGCTCCGGTGGTTATCAGTTTTGCGAACATTTACCGCAGTAGTCATTGGCCCAAAAGAGTTCCCACACATCATGTCGCATTACTGACAAACGTCATGTCATTTTTAAGTTATGGATTATTCGCCACCTTTGAATCTCCTGACCAACCAGAATTGAGTGGCATAGGACCTAAGTATTATATGTTCATTTTTGCGTTTATGTTGGTAGCCTCAATAGGCCAGTATTTACTGTTTTCTTTACAGAAGACATCTACACCTGCGTTTGTAGGACAGACAGGAAGTATTACTGCTTTTTGCGGTGGCATCCTCGGTTTTCTGGTTTTTGACGAGAGCTATCAGATGTCTACATTCATTGGGTCAATGCTTATTCTGTTTGGCGTGGCTAAGTTCAGCAAATATCAATTCGTTCAAAATAACTCAGCCCAACGGGCCAGTTAATTGCACAATTGTATTGTCACTTGCACAACACTTAACGGTCTATGTAAAAAACTCTTATAGTGCCTATCGCACGTGGGAGAACAATGTGGATGAGCAAATCTTTCAAAAGCTCAATCGAATTTGGGCACTGGTGAAAGGTGACATCGCCTATTAGTCAGAAAAGTTCAGCTAGTATTCCCACAATCGACTCTTTTGGTTTCCCCCATTCACGCTTTGTTGGCCTTAAAGGGGTTAACGAAATGGTTTTCATTTTTTTGGATTTTTCACAAACTGTGAACTCCGAATTAATTCGAAGGTTTAGTACGCTGATGGCACAAACTAAGATTCCCAGTCAAGTTGGGAATAACAATTGATGACACAAGAGAGTCTGTAGATTGCACCTTTATCTGCACCCTGCACCCAGCACCCATTTTTGCACCCCAAAAGTAAGGCTATGTATCTCTATATAGTGTCGCTCTGACACTTCGTGCGAGGGAGAGCATCACTATATATTGCTATGTAGCATGATCAGATAAATTTCAAACCCTCTCACACCGACCAATTATCTTCCTGATATCTCTAGAATTTTCCATTTCTTTACTCTCGTTTGCACCCTTTTTGTATTTACTCGTAATGTGTATGATTCCAGTGGCATGAATAAGAGTCGCTAAATCAAGCTACTTCTAACAAAGGCTGCTATCTTTATTCAAAATGTAGTTGTGAACTATCAGTCATCTAGCTAGTACTAAAAGTGAATTAATCACTCCTAGTCTCTTATACTCTATTCTTCGATTAACATGGGCTGGCGTGACTTTAGTGATATTTGCACTGACTCGTGTTTACTATTTTAAACGCCGTATACATTGTGATGTGTGTAACGATTTGAATGAGAATGACAATACGTATAGCCCAGACTAGTATTAGACGCCATGGCGCTATCTTTTTCTAAATCTAATGAATTTATTTTAGGCTGGAAAACACTATTAGCTTGTATAATCGGTGTGGGTGTTAGTCTAAGTTCGTTATATATCTACACCAATGGTCTGTGGATAACGCAATGGCAATCTGACTTTGGTTGGAGCCGCGGTGAAATTGGGTTAGGGCAGACCATCGCAACGTTAATGATTGTCGTGGGAACGCCATTTGCCGGTATGTTGATTGATCGATTTGGGTTCAAGACGATTGGTTTAACTTCGTTAGTCCTATATGCCTCATGTTTTTACCTTTTGAGCCAAATGGATGGTTCGTTAACATACTACTATCTGTTATCGGCGCTTCTCGGAATACTTGCGCTTCCGTCTATGCCTGTGGGATTTACCAAAGTCATTAATATGTGGTTTAACCATCACAAAGGCTTGGCATTGGGAATGACATTAAGTGGTATAGGCATTGGCGCGATCATTATCCCCAGTTTCCTAGCGCCATATGTTGCAGAAAATGGATGGCGGTCGGGACAGCTTTTCCTGTTCTGCGTAGTGCTAATAGCTATTCCACTTATTGCGTTATTACTTCGGGAAGCGCCGGATGCAAACAATGCTTCTACAGCGCCAAATATACAAGGCGATACCAGCTTAAAAGCAGCATTGAAAACCTTCACTTTCTGGAAGTTAGGCATGAGCTTTTTAATTGTTTCTGCTGGGATATTGGGTTTTATTCCGAGTTTCATTCCGCTGTTACAGGATAATGGTGTTAGTTCCGAAATGGTTGGAAAGCTAGCCGCTGTTCTGGGCATATCCGTTGTTCTAGGACGCATTATCACCGGTTATTTCATAGACCGATTTTTTGCGCCTTTCGTTATAATCGTTATTCTGTCTCTGGCCGCTATTGGATGCCTAACGCTAGTGGTCGGCGGCGCAGATTATGCGGTGGTTTTCGCGTTAACTGTTGGGTTTGCTATTGGCGCTGAAATTGATTTGATGTGTTATTTAACCGCTAAGTATTTTGGTTTAAAACACTACGGCTCTATATATGGCGTTTTGTTTAGCTTATTCGCAATTGGCGCCGCCATTGGCCCAACGCTGACCGGAGTTACCTGGGATTACACTGGGAATTACAACCTTGCTTTATCCATTGCTATTGCGCTTTGCGTGATAACAATGGCGATAATCAGCACACTTCCTAAGTATGATATGCCGGCTCAGTAAGTTTCCATTTGATTTATTTAGAAATACGCTCTAAATACACCAGTATTTGGGGATTGTGCATTTCCATACTCACGATTGCACTTTTAAACGGAAAGATCGCGGTGTTTGACCGCCCCAGCGTTTAAACGCACGATTAAATGCACTCTGTTCAGAAAAGCCAACAAGGAATGCAATCTCTGTTAGCGGGAAATTCGTTTCGCGGAGTAACTTTTCCGCCAGATCACGTCTAGCATCATCGACCACAGATTGGAAAGAAATGCCTTGTTCAGATAAGCGACGTTGCAGCGTCCGCCCGCTCATTCCCATGGTGCTTGAAATGTCAGAGATGCTTGGAATACCGCCGCTTAACGCTTTAGAGATTTTTATCTTTAGACGCTTTTCCAATGAAACATCATCATCAAATTTGGCCAGTTCCTGTTCGAGGTGCTGATCGAAAAACTTGATCAGACTTTGATCACCCAAACGATTAGGCGTGAGGAGATCAGTCGATGACAATAGCATCGCGTCTTTGTCACTATCAAAATGTACTGGACAACCAAAATGTTGTTCATGTGCATCTGAATGGGAAGGGTTACCGTGTCTAAAGAATACGGCTTTCGGCTTAAACGATGCCGTGGAGACTTCATTCGCCAACGATGTATATGAGGCAAACGCACCTTCGTTGGATAGTCTTGTGCCTAACCGTTCTTGACCCTCACGAAACAGTTTGAAAAGCATACCATCTCGCGTTTCCTCAATGGTATAGGAGATAACGCTTGTTAGCATTCTGGCGTATCTCTCGACACGCCTAAACGAAGCGCCAAGATTAGGCGCGGATTTAAACGCGAGTCCGATTGCACCGAAGTCTTCAGCACCCATCGCGCCGCCAACTCGCAACGGTAAGTCCCCTTTGCTGTTATCCAACCTAGCAGCAGCTTCAAAAAACGTATAGTAGTCATGATCAGATATCATTAATGAAGGATTTAACGGAATTGCCGGATCAAGACCGGCGGCTGCGAACAGAGGTTCTCTGTCATGTTTCTCATCTAAATGAGCAATGATCTTGTGAACAAACAATGACGAGATTTCACCCACTAGAAGAAACCGATTAGATGCTATGAGAAAACACTTGGCTGAATATAACGAGAAAGGAATTCTTTTTAAAGCCGTTTAATCCTTGATTACAAGTCATCACACTTCTCGTCTTTTTTTAGCTTTGATGAGATAAGGTTGGCGTAATGAGTCAATAAATCGTCGTGCTGTGTCAATAAATATTCCGGATTTGCTACCAAACTAAACGTGTAAATTCGGCTAATACGTTATGGAGCAACTCATGACAGACAATTCAAACAGCAATCAAAATGAAAGCGGACCGATTCTTGTTTTAGGTGCTACGGGCAAAACGGGAAGACGCATTGTAGACATATTAAAGGCGAAAGGTATTGACGTTCGTTTAGGCTCTCGCTCCGCTGTACCGCCTTTCAACTGGCACAATGAGGCTGGGTGGGACGTATGCCTCACCGGTGTTAAGGCAGTGTATATAAATTACGCCCCCGACCTTGCCATGCCCGGCGCAACAGATGCCATCGAAGCGTTTGTTGGCAAAGCAAAACAGCATGGGGTGCAAAAGCTCGTTTTACTCTCAGGGCGCGGCGAAGAAGAGGCTCAAGCCTGCGAAAAGATTGTTCAGAATAGCGGTATTCCATCAACAATCGTGCGTGCAAGTTGGTTTAATCAGAATTTCTCTGAAGGTGCGTTCGTTGAAATGGTCTTAGCTGGAAAAATTACATTGCCAGACGTTGATACACCTGAACCTTATGTGGATGTCGATGACATTGTCGAAGTTGCTGTAGTTTCGCTTTTGGAAGATAGGCACGAAGGTGAAATATATGAAGTGACGGGCCCTCGTATGTTAACGCTGGCGCAAATTGCACAAGAGCTATCGAACGCCACAGGCCGAACAATCGAATACGTTTCCGTTCCCCATGAAGGTTTCGTTGAAAGTGTTACAAACTCAGGTGCACCAAAAGATGTTGTGTGGATGCTGGATTATCTTTTCTCAACTGTCCTAGATGGCCGAAATGCGTACCTCACCGATGGCGTTGAGAGGGCACTTGGCAGAAAACCAAAAGATTTTTCAGAGTATGCACGAGACGTGGCTGCCAAGGGTGTTTGGCAATAGGAATTGGCAGCGCGATCAATCCAACAATGTCTCCTGACATATGAGTCGAGGGCTTAATCAGTGAAGGTGAAATTATGTTAGTCAATGGATCGTGGGAAAAAGAGTGGGATCCTGTTCAACAAAAAGACAGTGAGGGTCGCTTTATTCGTCAGAGCAGCGCATTTACCGACCGAATAAATGATAACCAAGCAGCACTTGGTAAAGGTATTCGACTGTATGTTGCATATATATGTCCTTGGGCGACTCGTACTTTAATTGCGCGCTCTTTGCTGGGATTAGAAGATGTGATTGACGTTAAAGTAGTAGAACCTTTTCTTGGTGATTTTGGTTGGAAATTCGGGACCTACCCAGGAGCAACGCCTAGTAATGTCGACGGGGTCAATTTTGTTCATCAACTCTATACGATGACAGACTACCAATATACAGGCAGAGCGACGGTCCCGGTATTATGGGATATCGAAGAGAAGAAGATTATAAACAATGAATCGTCGCAAATATTGCGGATCTTCAACGATGATTTACGTCAAGTTCACGAATCACCTATTAACCTGTATCCCGAAAGACTCAAGAGACAAATAGATGCCTTTAATGAGGACATTTATGGCAGCGTAAATAACGGCGTCTATCAGGCTGGATTCGCGTCCAGTCAACAGGCTTACGATGAAGCTGTTGATATTTTGTTTAGAAAACTAGAGCAACTGGAACTGCATTTCCGAGACAACGATTTCGCTGTAGGTAACCAAATAACGGAGAGCGATATCAGGTTGTTTGTAACTCTCAGTCGTTTTGATGTCGCTTATCATGGCCTGTTTAAAACCAACATTAAGGCAATTTCAGATTATCCCTGGCTTTCCGGTTATCTAGAAAGGTTGCTTGAGATCGATGCCTTTGCGAAGAATACACGGATTGATCATATCAAAGCAGGGTACTACTCAATAAAGGCACTCAATCCATCATCTATTGTTCCAAAGGGCCCATTTTTACCATGGTTCAGGCATTTAACTGATGGCGTTTAACGAATATTTACTCGGTTAAGTTTCGCAAATAGAGGAAATTACTATGGATTTGTTTAACGTTTTATTGATTGTTACAACGCTATTTTGTGCATTGGTAACAGGGCTGGTTTATACATTCGCTGTCATTGTAATGCCTGGTATCAAGAATCTAAATAACCATGACTATCTCAATGCATTCAAAGTCATGGACGGCGTAATCCAGAACAATCATCCAATGTTCATTCTAGTGTGGGCTGGTTCTGTAGTATCAATTATCACACTCTGTGTTTCCTCTGTATTCAAATTTGATTTAGCTGAGGTGTGGCCAATCATCACAGCAACAGCTCTATACATAGTCGGTGTTCAAGCGCCTACAGTTCGGATAAATATACCAATAAACAATGCCTTGCAGTCACTGAATGTCAATGAGATGGACACCACTGAGAAAGCAAAACTAAGAGAAAGGTTTGAAACAACGTGGGTTAAATGGAATATGCGAAGAACCCTTGTGTGTGCTGTGGTCACCACACTATTAATCTATAAGGCGATTCAAATTTAATCGCTGGTGTTAAATCAGGCTGAAATTAGGTTCGTGTCAAACGAGGTTCTTATGAGATTTGATTATCAAGAGCGAATGAATACGCCGATTGAAGATGTTCCAATCGGGAGGCTTTTGGATAGTTTGCGTATGGAAAGCGCTTTTTTTACTCAATCCAGTCTTTCAACCCCTTGGGCTATGGAGATACCGCCTATTTCAAACTGTATGATGTTCCATTTGGTGGTCAGTGGTAGCGCAGATTTTGAGGTGGAAGGTATCAAACTAACGTTGTGTGCTGGAGATTTCGTAATGTTTCCCAGCGGGGAAGGCCATAAGCTCAGTGATGGCTCTTGTGTTCGTTTTACCGCTTTGGCCGATCTACCCATAAAAGCAGTAACCGAACGGTTTGAGACGCTTACCTATGGAGGAGACGGTGAAACATCACAACTCATTTGCGGTGCTATCTTGTTTCAACACCCTCTAGTATTAAAATTGTTGGGTGTGTTGCCACAGTGTATTTGTATCCGTCAGGCACCTTCGGCCGAATTCACGATGGTCAAAAGTGTTGGCGAGCTTCTTGGTCGAGAAGCTCTGGAAATTGGTGTTGGTGCTGAAGCTATCATATCCAGACTTGCTGATATTTTGGTTATTGCAGCAATGCGCCAGCACCTTAACAGTGTTGCTCCCGAGCATTTGAGCTGGCTAGGCGCTTTAAATGATGACCGAATAGCTAAATCCCTTGATCTGATCCACGGCGCCCCTGATAAGCATTGGTCATTGGACGACCTTGCCAGTGAGGTTGGAATGTCCAGAACAAGTTTTATACAGCTATTTAAGCGACTAGTGGGGAACACACCTATCGACTATTTGACCGAATGGCGAATGTCATTAGCTTATTCAAAGTTACAGTTATCGAAGGAATCCATACTGACAATTTCGCTGGATGTTGGATATCAATCAGAAGCCGCTTTCTCAAGGGCATTCAAAAAGGTAATTGGAAAAAGCCCGGGAGAGGTTAGAAAAGCTTACCAAGCTAACAATTGATAGCCTTTACGACTATGGGATCTTTAACCTTTTTTCCTTCTTCATTAGCAGAGTGAATATCAACTGCATCAATGAAGGGATTAGTAATGTTTCTTGAAACAGAAGTTTAACGTTACTAGCAACGGCTAACTATTGGTTGACATACCCGTTAAGTCATTAAGCTTGAACTTTCTGCGAGGTGACAAACAGAGAGCTTAGCTAGACTAATTGAGCAAACTAAGAGCACGCAATCAAAGTGTTCAATATTTTAAATATTTCGTTAAGTGGTGGTGTAAGGGTAAGCAATGCTTATCTAATACAGATGAAAGGGCAATGAAATGGGCGCATTAATGAAAATCGCATTTATTATGACTTTGGGCCTGGCCACTAGTTTTTGTTTTGCGGAAAATTCGTCAACACAGGTAGTGAAAATAGGCTACTTCATCATGAAACCATATATGTACGCAGATGAAAATGTTAGGCCGCCTGTGGGCATTGTTCCACAATTCCTAAACAAACACATTGCGCCGAAAATGAATGTTAAGTTTCGATTTTATCAGATGCCATTAGCAAGAATATTGGTAGAAATGGAAAATGGGAATATCGATGGCATAGCCATTATTGGTTACGATCCCAAGAGAGCTGAGATTTTTGATTATCCTGCTAACCATATGCAAAAGGTTGCACCTGTATTTGCCTTTTTGAATAGTCGCTCCCTAAATGTTGAGGACTTATTCAAGGATAATAATTCTCTCAGAATAGGGCATGTAAAAGATTCAATTATTACTCCGTCAGTTAAATCAATTACCCGAAACTTTGATGTAATGTATGGTCACAATGTCTGGAAACGAAGCATTGAAAAATTACTCTTGGGGCGCATTGACGCGCTGTATGCGCCCTTTGAAATCCCGTTAAATGCTATGCTCAATCAGCTAGATGTGGAGGAAAGCGTAAATGTAATGATTATTGAGCGAGATGCATTTCATTTATTTACTATGTTTTCTGCACATCCTGAGGTTAGAAGAAAAAAACTTTTGGTGCGATATGATAAGGCGTTTGAACAAGCAGGCGGATTAGATACGTTCCGCCAGATTTACAATGAATACGAAAAAATACTGCCCATTAAGAAACAGCCCTTTCTTTCACACAAAAATAGTAACTATCACTTAAAGTTTTCTAAACACAAACATTAGAGCTCAACTTTCAAGTCAACGTGTATTTTTGCTCTTTGTGTATGTTTTTTTGTACTTCATGCAAAAAGCTCTACTTAGATGTTCGATATATTTTCGTTTTATCTTTTTCAAGGCGAGCCCATATGAAATTTATAATAAGCATTGCTTTATGTGCAGCGTTATTTTTTACCGAAAGCGCATCTGCAGAATCGACAGTTAAAGAGAGAGATTTTCCCTATGGGAAACGGTTTGAGTTAGTATCCTCTCAACTTGGGACAAGTGAAAAGTTTGATGTGTACTTGCCACCGAACTACCACTTAGACTCAACCAATGTGACATACCCCTTAGTTCTTACACTTGATGGTTGGACACTGTCACAGTCAGTGTCGGGGGTAGTAGGGCATTTGACCAATACCGCAGCCTTTCCAAAATCGGTCGTTGTCTCTTTGCATACCGACATATGGCCTTATTTACCCAACGCATATGTTCACTCCACAGACAATTGGCCTGCCGACGAGAAAGATGGATTTGCAAGAGCCTTTAAACGAAACGGCGAGAATGCCAGTGAGAAATTTTGGCGTTTTTTACAGGAAGAACTCCTGCCTCACCTTGAGTCAACCTACAGGATTAACGACTTCCGGACTCTAATCGGAATGTCTCCAACTGCCATCATGGCGCTGCATACCATGTTGCAAAAAGCCGATATGTTTGATGCTTACGTGCTATTGGCAAGCACTGACGTCCTTGGTCTTGGATACAATCCACAAAGGGATTTCGTTGATGAAATTACCCATAAGGTTAAACGCGGGCAATTAGATGGCAAGTATCTTTATGTAGCCTCGGCCGAGTTTGAGGCAAGACGGGAAAATGCACATTACAAAAATGTCGAAAAGCTCAATCAAAATTTAAAGGAATACGCCCAAAACTTTACTCTTCAGGCAGAGCATATTGATGGGTATGGGCATTATCCTGTTGCTATCCCGGCGTTGTTGAATGCTTTTGATTTGATTTTTCCCAGAGCTCAGTTTCAAAAGTATGTTGAGTACTTAAATCAAGGTGGTAATGTAATTGAAAACTTAAGTCAGCATTACAATGACTTAAGCGAACAATATGGCTTTACCTTACACCCGCAAACCGCGATACAAAGAAACCCAAATTCCTTAAGAGCGATTGGTTATAGGCTGATGAGGATAGGTGAATTAAAACAAGCAAAACTGGCTTTTGAGAAGTGGGTGACATTGTCAGTAAAAGACCCATCTGCACACTTCTGGCTAGCGAGAGTTGAAAGCCAGTTGGAAAACAAAAAACAGGCCATCGAAAGTATGAATAAGGCATTGGCGTTGGCGAAACAATACACGCCGGATTCGGTTAGCGCTTATAAAAATGCACTGGAGAGACTTAAGGGGCAGTAGGAATAAACTTGTAAGTAGCAGTTAACAACAAGGATTTTAGGATATTGATGTTCTAGTTCACAGACTGCGTATGGTTTTTGTACTAAGTGCAAACATTATTGACCCAGTTGCAATAAATTTTTACGCCGAAAAGACTACAATTTTTCCTAAGTTACAATGAGCCGTTCTAGTCTTGAGTACGGCTAATTCTTTTAGGTGGAGGTAAACATTGTGCGAGTATTGTCACTCATTCTAGTTCTTGCAGCATTGGCGTTAGAAGCCACAGCAACCGTTCCTACAATTACTGAAGAAGGAAATTATTCCATCGCAAAAGGTTATAAAATTTACTCTGAAACACTGAGTGAAGACAGAGCGTTTTACGTATCCACGCCAATTGACTACGACCAATCAGATTCCACTTATCCAGTACTAATTTTATTAGACGGGAAACAGAATATTGAACACAGTGTTGCCAGCGCAAGAATGCTAGCGCAGTGGCGAGGTATTCCTGGCATCATCGTTGTCGCTATTCCGAGTACAAATAGAGTTAGGGATTTTACGCCATCTAAAGACGCCAATTATTCTAGTGAAAGTGGTGGAGCGTCTAATTTCGCTACTTTCATTGAAAATGAAATCATGTCGTTTGTAGATGCAAATTACCGAACACATCCATATAGGATTATTGAAGGTCACTCATTGGGTGGCGCGTTTGTACTATCACAGTTTTTGCAAAACAATGCTTTTTATAATGCTTATATAGCAATTGGACCTTCACTCTGGTGGAACGACTGGGAGCTAGTCAAACAAGTAGAAGATAACTGGCAATCTACTATAAATTCGGAAACGCCAATTTTTCTTGGGATTGGCCAACTCGACGGTGGCGGGATGCAGCAGGACTTAACTCGTTTTGCCAATGCGATTAGCCGCGGTAATTCAAATGTAGAACATCGTGCTTTCCCAAATGAAGGGCATATGTCAGCGACGCTGCCGTCGGTATACGATGGTCTAGCGCACATATTTAAAGGTGCGATTTATTCAGAAAAACAATGGGGTGATTTTAATCCTGAATCCTTTCTCAAGTTTTTAAAAACGGCGCAATCAACCTATGGCTCCAGTGCTAAACAAACGGGTGAAGTTTTTGCAGCCCTTGCAAATCATCTAATCGCAAAAAAAGACTATGCGGGCGCTATAGTTGTATTGAAGGAGAAT